>NZ_QAJL01000009.1 GCF_003852525.1 Pedobacter sp. KBW06 | reverse complement strand
GGACTGTCAGCAACATTGTGACCCTGGTTTCTTAATCAACGACTCCCCTGATACGATCAGCGTTTCCTATTTCTTTAGTAGCTCCGGAAAGCGGAGCCTCTTGCTGCCCTTTAGCTTTCAATGGCCTTTAATAGAAGAATTTCACAGGAAGGAAATATCTTATCAGACCTGCCAGGGCCTGGACCTGATCCTTATTTATTGTTAAAATATGCTAAAACTTGATCCCTGATACAATAAAACCGTATTATTGTATTTTACGTTAATTTATAAAAGCAATTTCAAATGAGATTCAGGCAATTATTTTTTATAGCACTACTTTTATCAGCTAATGTTTCTGTTTATGCTCAGAGTAAAGACGTTAAGCTTCCTGCCAATTGGTTCAATCTGGACCTGGTTCAGGATGGTTACTTTGGAATCAGCACTGAAAAAGCATATAAGGAGTTACTTAAGGATAAAAAACCTAAACAGAAGATTATTGTAGCCGTAATAGATGGCGGTATTGATGTGAACCATGAGGATCTGAAGGATATTTTATGGACGAATAAAAAAGAGATTCCCGGAAATGGCATTGACGACGACGGAAACGGCTACATTGATGATGTACATGGATGGAATTTTATTGGATCTAAGAAAGGGAATCTGGCTTATGATAACCTGGAATTGGTGAGGATCTATAGAGAATATCTACCGAAATACCGCTCTACTATAAAATCAACTGTCCTTGACAGTACGCAAAAGAAAGAATTTGAATTGTATACCAAAGTAACGACAGAGTTTGGTAAAAAATATGATGAAGCAGATCAGACATTTAGAGTCGTGTTTGCAATCAATAAATTATTGGATTCTGTTGCCTTTATTCATAAAAAGACGATTCCTTCAATGGAAGACATAGACGGATATAAAGCGGACGATGAAATGGAGGAACAGGTAAAAAAGATCATCAGGTCCGGAGCTAAAGAAAGTGGAGGTATCGAGAAATTTCATAAGGAAATAAAAGATGCTTATAAGCAGTATGATGTCATGTTGAAATACAACCTTAACCCTAAATATGACCAGCGTGCGGAACTCGTAGGGGATGACTATTCAAATGCCCGGGAGAAATTCTACGGAAATAACGACATCATGGGTCCAAATGCGGAGCATGGCTCGCATGTGTCGGGGATTATAGGTGCCAACAGGAAAAATACGATTGGTATCAACGGGGTTGCTGATTATATCAGTATAATGGGCGTTCGGGTAGTTCCTGAGGGAGATGAAAGAGATAAAGATGTTGCCAACGGCATTCGATATGCTGTTGACAATGGAGCCAAAGTTATTAACATGAGTTTTGGCAAAAGTTATAAATGGAACAAAGAAGTCGTAGATGAAGCTGTAAAATACGCAGAAGAGAAGGGCGTACTCTTGGTTCATGCCGCAGGCAATGACAACTTAAACGTGGATGTGGAAGAGAACTATCCTAATAAATATTATGATAGTCCTGAAGCGGTTGCGCATAAGAAGAAAATGGAAAAGACAGCACCCAAGCCCATTCCCTTCAGACCTTTGAATAGCCAAATGCAAAATCAGGGAATGGGACGTCCCGCGGCACGGACAAATGTAAAACCGGTTCTTGACTCTGCTAAATTTAACCTTCCTCACGCAAAAAACTGGATTGAAGTAGGTGCAAGTGCTTATAAGAATGATGCCACATTGAAAGCCTCTTTCTCGAACTACGGAAAATATAATGTCGATGTTTTTGCTCCGGGATTCATGATCAATTCTACGGTTCCTGACTCTAAATATGAAGAATTGGATGGAACAAGTATGGCTGCTCCTGTCGTTTCTGGCCTGGCGGCATTGATTTTAAGTTATTATCCGGAATTAACCGCTCCGCAAGTACGGGAGATCATCATGAAATCTGTTACTAAAGTTGTACAGAAGGTGAAATTAACCAATGAAAAAGGAGAGAACACCCGTGCGGCATTCTCCGAACTTTGTGTCAGTGGCGGTATTGTGAATGCATACGAAGCCCTGAAATTAGCAGCAACCTATTCTAAAAAGAAATAAAGCTCAGGCTCAATTCAGAACAATAGCAGCGGGGACTTGCGCTTCATAGCCCTTGCTGCCTTTGTAGACATATCGCGTGGTAATGCTGTATTTCCCTTTTTTGCCTGGTTTGATCCTGGCAGAAACTGATTCAGGGAGGCCTTCCAGGTTTGATGAAGCGTAGGTTCCCTTAGTGGTAATGATGATATCCCGAAAATATTTTTTCTTACTCAGAGGAACTGAATACTCGCTTGACCAGGAAGTAGGCACTTCCTCATCTGCTCCTGTTGTCTTTTTAACGCCATATGCGGACATGATTTGCTGATAAGTACCATTTGTTCCGGCAATGAGGAATAATGCGCTAAAAAAGGGCCCTCCTCCTCCGCCATTCATATGTTCAATCATGAAAGCATATTGATCTTCGCCAATCAATACAGGCTTGGGAGTCGGAGAATTTGAAAATGCGCCATATCCTCCGATAGCCGGTTGAAATATTCTTAATTTCCATCCTTCTTTTGTGAGGGCAAATTTTGCCAGTCCTAATAACCCACCGGTAAATCTGGAGGTCTGAAGCCCCTCCTCATCATATTCGGAATGATTGAAGCTGATGACCTTATATTGTAATCCTGTAGAATCCTTAAAGTCCATTACATTCATTAAGCGGGTGGCTACGCCTCTTTCAAATGGAAAGAGAAGGTCGCCCTGGTATCCATTTACATCGATATAAGATTTCCTGTCAGGTGTTTTGATGTCCCAGTTGATCAGCTCATTTTGGTACCCGGACCTTTTTGTAATGTTATAGTATTTACCCGGGAACAATTTTAACAGCGCTTTTTGCGCGTTAAAAGGCCCGGGAATGATAAGATTTCGGGCCTTTAGTATGGTGTCGCTAACGGTAATCTTTTTGAGATCCTCGTCGTCATTTTGAGCATAGCAGTTGTTAAAGAGTGTTGATGCGAGTAATAAAAGGCAGAATATGGATTTCATAAATGGGTTTTGGATGTTAGTTACAAAAAGAAACATTTTAAGCGTCGTAATCAGAAAATATTGACTGGTACATTTCTTTATGTGGTTTCCGCCCTGTAAAAATAAGACATAGAAACTTCGGCACGTAAATAATTTAGGATTTCTGTCGGAATTAAACATGGATTTACTTTTGTCAAACCAAAAAAATGGAAGATATCGCTAATGGATTTTACTGGCGCTTAGGTATCAGCTGATTAGACTTTCTGCGGTTTGAAGCGAAATGTAAATCCCCGCTTAGTTTACAAATTCAAAAGAATTTATTCTCCAATTATTCCACCTGATCCTTTTGCCATGATCAGTAATCCTGCGTTTACAATCGATTTGATTATTTTTAGTAGAACAGTTTAAAAATTGTATATTGAAACTGTGATTTTTTATTCTAAAATGTTCAAATTGGGATTAAAAATGGGGGGTGTGTTCCGTGTATCATCGTTTGATAAGGAATATGGAGGCAGAAAATCTGCGCCAATAAATAGGCGAGATGTCTGAACTTTGAGACAGCTTCTTAGAGAAATGCAAAGGGAGGGGATTATATTTGGATGGAGCAGCGGCTTGCTGCGTAGTATCATAAGATGCTGATTAATAACCCCGTAAACGTAAAAAAGCCCATCCGAAGATGAGCTTTTACCAAGTAGCGGGGAGCAGGATCGAACTGCCGACCTCAGGGTTATGAATCCTGCGCTCTAACCATCTGAGCTACCCCGCCGGGCGTCTTTTTTCTAAAGAGTTGCAAATATAGAATAAATTACTTTTCTTTAGAAATAAATATTAAAAAAAAATAGTCTAATAGTTCAAAATATAAGGATCCATCGATGTCAGAAAAGAAAAAGTTTACGTTAGAATATGAATTGAGATCGTCTCCACGTATTTTGTTTAGCTTCATTAGTGAGCCTAATGGCTTATCTCAATGGTTTGCTGATGATGTGATTTTCCGTGATCAGCTGTATACATTTACATGGGACGACGAAATACAAAAAGCGAAGCTTTTAAGTATTAAAGAGAATAAACTGGTAAAGTTTAAATGGATTGATGATGAACCTCATTGTTATTTTGAGATGGAAATCGTTCAGGACGAATTAACAAATGATGTAGCCTTATCTATTACAGATTTTGCTACTGAGGATACACTTGCAGAACGTACTTTGATTTGGGATAATCAGATTACCTATTTGCATAGTGTACTTGGCGCATAGTTTTTCGCTTGCTTTGATTACCTTTGTATATTGAAAAAGCTTCATTTACTTCTGCTCAAAGCATTTATTAGGCCCTTCTTCGTCACATTTTTTATTGTGATGTTCATCTTGTTGATGTTTTTCCTGTTTAAATACGTGGATGATTTAATAGGAAAGGGCTTTGAATGGTATGTGATCCTGGAACTGATGTATTATGCATCGGCTGCAAATGTTTCCATGGCCCTTCCACTTTCTATTTTGCTGTCCTCCATTATGACCTTTGGGACATTAGGGGAAAACTATGAGCTCGTGGCCATAAAATCGGCTGGGGTATCGCTCCAAAAGGCGATGATGCCATTGCTGGTGCTGATCTGCTTCATTTCAATTGGTTCTTTTTTATTCTCGGATGTGATGTTGCCAAAGGCCAACCTAAAGTTCGGCTCTCTGCTCTGGGATATCAGAAATAAAAAACTGTCCTTTCTGATTAAAGAAGGGGTATTCAATAACAGTATTCCTGGATACTCGATCAGGGTGGATAAGAAAGGTTCAGACGGCGTATCCCTTGAAGGGGTTATGATCTATGACCATACCAGTAACAATGGAATTGCAAAGATCATTATTGCCAAAGAAGGCAAAATGGCCAGTGATGAGAAAAACCTTCTTTTGAAACTGAAGAATGGAGTCCGGTATGAAGAATCCAGCGGGCAGAATTCCTCTTATAACCCCAGACAGCAGTTCACGCGGATGAGGTTTAAGGAAACAGATCAAAAATTCGATATTTCCAGTTTCAAGATGAACAGGACGGATGAGCAGGGTTTTAGAAACAATACCCAAATGCTCAACCTTAAAGGGCTTGTTAAAAAGGAAGACTCTTTAAGTAAAGAGCTGGATAGTGTGAACAAATTCGCTGCCATGACGGTTTCAAGTTACTTTAAACAGAATAACTATGCGAAAGGTTATACTAAGATTAAAGTCGCAGAAAAAGTGATCAATAAGCCTGTACTGAGCCTTTTGCCTGTGAAACAAAAGATGAGCATCATCCAAAGCGCCTTAGATCAGGCAAATTCTATCAAGCAAACGACGTCGGGAAGAATGGCAGATTATGGCGACAGGGTAAGAAATATCATAAAGGTTCAGATCGAATACCAGAAAAAGTTTACACTCGCCGCATCTTGTCTTCTTTTATTTTTCATTGGGGCCCCATTGGGAGCCATCATTAGAAAAGGAGGGTTGGGCTTGCCCGTAGTCATGGCAATTGTTTTCTTTCTAATCTATCACATTATTGCTACTGTTGCGGAGAAATCAGCCATCACCGGGACGCTTGCGCCATTTTTCGGACCCTGGCTGGCGATCATTATCTTATCTCCCGTAGGGGCATTCCTTACTTATAAAGCTACGGTTGATTCCGCCTTATTTGATGTGAATAACCTGAAGCAAATGATGGTAAACCTATTTAAAAAGAAAAAAAAGAACCTGCCGTCAAAGCTTTAATCAGGTAAGAAGCAGGACTGATATAGACAATTATTCCTTACTTATTTATGATATTTGAACACATGGATTTGAATGGGAAGGTTGTAACTTTGTACTTAATCTTAATAGCTGAACAAGCAGCTGATCCTAGTGTTTGTTTATCGATATATTTCAAAAAATGGAAATCAAACTAAATGCAATAGAAGAAGCTATTGCTGAAATACAAGCTGGTAAAGTAGTTATTGTTGTTGATGATGAAGATAGAGAAAATGAAGGGGACTTCCTGACGGCTGCTGCAAATGCAACACCTGAAGTGATTAACTTTATGGCCACTTATGGCAGAGGGTTAATTTGTGCCGCTTTAACGGAACAGCGCTGTGATGAACTTGGGTTAGAGCTGATGGTAGGAAAGAATACTGCAGCTTATGAAACAAACTTTACCGTTTCTGTTGATTTAATCGGTTATGGATGTACTACCGGAATCTCTGCATCTGACAGGTCTAAAACTATTCAGGCATTGATTAATCCTAACATTGATCCTGCTGAATTGGGCAGACCCGGACATATTTTTCCGCTAAGGTCCAAAGATGGAGGGGTTTTAAGAAGATCCGGACATACGGAAGCTTCTGTAGACTTAGCCAGATTGGCTGGAATGGAACCTGCAGGGGTTTTAGTCGAAATCATGAAAGATGATGGAGAAATGGCGAGGTTGCCTGATTTGATTAAAATTGCAGCTCAGCATCAATTGAAAATTGTTTCTATAAAAGACCTCATTGCTTACAGGTTGAGCAAGGAAAGTCTGATAAAAGAAGAAGTAACCGTTAATCTTCCAACAGATTGGGGAGATTTTAAAATGACGGCTTATACACAGCTGGATACCGGAGCAACCCACCTGGCGATCAGCAAGGGGGAATGGCTTCCGGATGAACCGGTAATGGTCAGGGTACACAGCTCTTGTGTGACCGGTGATATTTTTGGCTCCTGCCGCTGTGATTGCGGACCGCAATTGCATAAAGCAATGGAGATGATCGATAAAGAAGGTAAAGGTCTTATTGTATATATGAACCAGGAAGGCAGAGGTATCGGACTGGTTAATAAGTTACGTTCTTATAATCTTCAGGATGCCGGTTTAGATACCGTTGAAGCCAATATTAAACTGGGCTTTAAAGGTGATGAGAGAGATTATGGAGTGGGTGCCCAGATTTTAAGGGCTCAGGGGATTTCTAAAATGAGATTGATGTCCAACAACCCGACAAAACGTGCCGGTCTGATCGGATACGGGTTGGAGATTTTAGAAAATATCTCTATCGAAATTGAAAGCAATGTTCACAATGAACAATACCTGAGAACCAAACGTGATAAAATGGGACATCAGATCATGAAGGGATAAGAAATAGCCCTATTTCTTAGGGTTATTTTTTTGCTGTTCGTTAAGAATGGCCTCTTTGTTAATTAACTGCCTGGTTTTGGGGATTTCTCCATGCTGGGCTTTTTTCTTTTGATCTCTTTTGTACTGCCCTGTTATTTTCCGGAGGAATTCCCTGAAGCTGTCGAACTGCTGGGTATAAACCAGTCCTAAAGAGGTTACATTGTTATTCTGATTGATGCCGGAAGTCGTAAAGATCGTTTGTTGTGTGGGTGGTTTATTGGATACTTTACCGATCAAAGTTCCATCCTTTTTAATCAATCCAAGAATCTCCACCTCACCTCCGACATTATTTCTTGTAAAGCCTGAAAGCGATAAATCATTCGTACTGCCTCTGTTTACAATTCCTGCATTCAGAATCACGCGGTCGTTAAACAGCCTGAATGAAGCATTGGCTTCCGTTAATGAACGAACATTGAAGTCTACAAAATCCAGGTTTAACGAAGAAAGAACATTATTCAGCTGATTAAATAACAGTTCCGTTGCGGTACTGGTTACGCCGTTGGTTAATTGTTTTCCTAAGTCCTCATTTCCTGTACCCGGCGCAAAGCTTCTTCTGATGATTAAACTCAATGCCTGCAAATTCAGGTTATTGGAATCGTTGAAGTAGGCCTGCATTTCTTCCTTGATTGCAGGATTCGATGGGAAGAAGATGTCCAGTTTAATATCAGGCTTTAACAATAGCCCTGAGAGTCCCATTTCCACTTCGGTTAGTACCCGCTCATCTTTACTGCTGCCTGGATCTCTATTGGCTGCAGTATAAAGATCTCTCAGACTCGTTCTAAGCGCGTATATCGCCTTTAATTGTATTTGGGCAGCAGTAGGGTTGCCTGTCCAGCGGATGGTGCCACCCTGTCTGATATTGAATTTCTTGTTGATTACCTCCTGTGCGGTGAAATCGAAACTGCCATTTTCAATGATGTAATCTCCCGACATGTCGAAATCGCCCAGGCTATTGATTTTTAAGGTGAGGTCAGTTGCATTTCCTCTTCCACTAAGGTTTCCTAAACTGGTGAAAATATTGGCCACGCTGTTAGCGTCTACATCCAGTTTCAGGTTCATGGTAAGTCCGTCGAAACTGGTTTGCTTTTTCACTGTTTTAGTCGTGTCTTTACTTACGAATGTGATGAAGTCCTTACTTGAGACCGTTTCAGAACTATTTAGCGGAAGGTTAAATACGGTTCCTTTCTCTGTTTTTGCATCAATATCAATGAACATACGGTTTGTAGGCCCTTTGAATATAAATGTTCCGGTTCCGTAGGCCTGCCCGTAGTAAACCGGGTTGTCCTTCTCGGTCGTGTTGAGTGCCATGAAATTTTTGGCCTTCACAATGACATCAATTGTTGGATTGTCAATATCATTCAGGTCAACAGTTCCGTTTGCCACTGCCTGGTTGTTGTCTACGTCAACTAACTTAAGGTCATGGATTCTAATGACACTATTGTCAATCACCACCTGATCATTGAGGGTATAAGCGGTCTGAAGGTAGTTGATGGTCATTTTACCTTTGTCAAATGCGACTTCTCCATTGATTTCCGGTTTTTCAAAAGGCCCCTTGACGGTCAGGTCTGCCGAGATATTTCCCTTTAATTTGGAGACAAGTTTTTTCACGAAAGGCTCCAGAACAGCCAGTTCTGTTTCATCCAGTTTCACGTGGACGTCTAATTCTTTTTTCTCCAGATCAAGGCTTCCTCTCGCTCTCAGTGTTTCCTTGTCATGCGCGACGATGGTGGTGTAGATGTTGGCCACATTGTTGGCTTTATGGTAGGAAGAGGTATCGGTTAAACTTCCAATGTAAGTGTTGTTGAAGCTGAGGGAATCTATCGTAATGTTATCAGAAATTCTGGGTGATTTTAGTACCTGATAAAGCTTTGTTTCTCCATTCAGGTGTCCGGATAATTTGACGCCAAGGCCTTTTACAAAAGGATTTAAGGTTTCCAGGTCAAATTTTTCAAAGCCAACAAGAATCAGGTCGTCCGGGTCTTTGGAAAGAATCCCATCGATCTTGAGGAGCTGATGGCCGTTACTCAGGTCGAAGTTGCTGATCTGTGTCTTGCCCTCATGAAAGCTAATGCTTACTTTTTCCTGAATTTTCCAGTCTTCATTATTGATTTTCAGAATGGATGGAAGGATGGTGATCCGTCCTACAGTGTCAGTAGCAAATTCAACAAGACCATTTAAATCGAGTGAGTTGGCATCATCAGAATTCGCAAGCTTAACGTTTAACGTCAGGCTGTCATTCCTTAGAATATTTGAAATGTTGACATTTTTGATATATAAACTATCATTGATGTCTACACGGTCTGAGGTGATGATGGCCTGAAGCTGGTTGAGGGAAGTGTTTTCATCGACAATAATGTTGTTGACTACAATTCCATCATACTTGAGTTTTTTTACAAAACCGTTTACAGTAGCCGTCTTCTTTTGGGAGTCAAAATTCCCAATGAAAATGGCCTGGTCTTCAATCTCCAGCCCTGGAACAAGGAGCTGGGCTACAGGCTCAAACTTTTTAATTTTTAAATTAAACTGGAAAATCTGCTCCTTATAGTTGATGATTTCCGCCTTTAGTGAAGGAATATAGGTCTTGGCGAGTGCCTTGAAGTAAGAAGGCAATGTATTCAGGTCATACTGGCCTTTTATACTGGCATCCAAGATGTCTGAATTGATCGTTAAACTTCTGTCTCTCCCGATGCCGCTGGCATTCAGCTGTATGGAATCAATATGGTAAATTCCTTTTACGTTGTTCAGTTGTACGTGTTGTACCAACAGGTTTCCCTGAATGTTATCCAGATTGGTTCCCGAGAAATTCGTACTGAACACGGCATCTACCTGAAGGGAATCTTTGTATAATTTAAGTGCCCTCAGTCTTGCTTTCTTTATGTCGGCCTTAAAGTTGAATTCGGGAAGCTTGCCATTTAGATTTACTCCGCCATCAAAGTTGAGCTTCAGATTTTTATCGTCTATTTTTAAACTCCCGTCAAAATACTTTTTTTCAAAAGTTCCATCAATGTTAACATTTGTATATCTGTAATTGTTGAAATCAATATAGTCAATATTACCATTTAGCTTTTCGTAAAGGCTTTTGATTTCTGTGCCACGGCCTTTCACATTTAAAGAGGCGGTAATTCTTCCGAGCGTTTTTTCGTCAATCAGGTTACCCAGGTTGAAGTCGTATGTCTTTACATTTCCGGAATAAGAAGGGACCCCTTTCTTATCGATTTTCATGTTTACATCGGAAACCACGCGCCCCAGCTGGGTTTTGAATTCTCCATAGGCAATAAAGTCATTTTGGAAGCCAGTAAAGGAGCCGTTAAAATTTACATTTCCAAATTTGGAAACAACCTCAGGTATGGTCTTTGCTTTTTTTCCGGTAATGCTTGTTAATAATTGGTCAAGGTCTTTCTTATTGGTTCCCGCCATCTCAATCTTGAGGTCCATGAAAGTTTCTTTTAAAACCGGCAGTCCTTTGAGGATGAAGTCTCCTTTGATATGGGTTGCTTTTCCAGCTTTTATGGCTAATTTTTTTGCCCTGAGGTTATTTACCAGACCAGTGATTTGTCCGTCAACATCCAGGTTCAAATTCATTTGATCCAGTTCGGATGTAAAGAATGAAACATCGCGGGAAGCGATATGGCTATCTTTAAAATTGGCCTTCATTCTTATTTTATTCACATAATCATTAAAATCCCTGAACTTATTGAAGCTCATTTTGAAATAATCCTTAAGCCTGCTATGGTTTGTTTCCAATAGCAATCTTTGAAGTTCAATTTTGTTGGTGTCGACGGTGGTAAAGGCGGTTAAGTTTTTAAGGTAAAAACCACTTTTTTCTTTAAAGGTCAGGTTCTTGATGTCTGCCTGAATGATGTGATCAGTAGTGTTGAGTTTCTCGAAGATTCCATTAAGATTACTCAGGTGAACGTCCTCAAAATTTACCCCCTTCATGACCGTGTCAATTTTAAGGTTTTTATATTTGAAATTGATATTGTTCAGAATGACGCGGTCAAAGGTAAGTTTATAAGGTTTTTTCTTCTTCTTTACCGTTGGTTTTCCTGAATCAAAGTAATCAATAATGAAATCGAGATTGGTTGATTCGTCTTTATAAGATTTTAGGAAAAAGGTTCCGTCGTTGAGCTGAACGGTATTCACGTCGATAATCCTCTTCTCCAGCGAGAGCTGATTGATGTCTACCAGAAGTTTGGGAGTATTTAAAAGCGTATCCTTCTGCTGGTCGAGGACGAGCAGATTTTCCAGAACCACAGATTTGAAAGGTTTGATGTATATTCCGGTTAAGGAGATGGTGGTATTGAGTTCTTTAGATAAATATGCTGCCGCTTTTTTTGCTACAAAAGTCTGCACAGGCTTGAATTGAAGCGCGAATAACAGGATCGCAACTAGTAATAACACTGATGCAACAAACCAAAGAAGTATTTTTAATAGTTTTTTAATAGTTTTGTAGCTTAATTATAATCATTGTGCCAGTAATACTCGCTATTGAATCTTCTTGTGATGAAACTTCGGTTGCTATCTGTAACAACGGCAAAATTACTGCCAATGTTATTGCAAACCAAACAATTCATGAAAATTATGGTGGTGTAATTCCTGAACTAGCTTCAAGGGTACATCAACAAAATATAGTGCCTGTTATACAGCAGGCCTTAATAGACGCTAATGTAGACAAAAAGGAGCTAAATGCAGTTGCTTTTACCCGGGGACCGGGCTTATTAGGTTCTTTGTTGGTTGGGGTCTCCTTTGCAAAATCTTTTGCCCTGGCACTGGATCTGCCATTGATATCTGTAAATCATATGCACGCGCATATTTTGGCTCATTTTATTGATGAACCGAAGCCTGCTTTCCCTTTTTTATGCCTGACAGTTTCCGGTGGTCATACGCAGATTGTCCTGGTCAGGGATTACTTTGATATGGAGATCGTTGGAGAAACACTGGATGATGCAGCGGGAGAGGCTTTCGACAAAACGGCCAAAATCCTCAATCTTCCTTATCCGGGTGGTCCGTTGATCGATAAACATGCGAAACTGGGAAATCCATTGGCATTTAAATTTCCGGAACCTCAGATCAAAGATTTGAATTATAGTTTTAGCGGATTAAAGACTTCAATACTGTATTTCATCAGAAAGCAAGAAAAGGAAAATCCTGACTTTATATCGGAACATTTGAATGATATTTGTGCCTCTGTTCAATATAGTATTGTGCATATTCTGCTCAATAAGTTGAGAAAGGCGGCAAAAGCCTACGGAATTAAGGAGATTGCCATTGCCGGTGGAGTTTCGGCCAATAGTGGCCTGAGAGCGGCATTGCAGGAAAGGGCAGAGGAATCTGGCTGGAATGTATATATCCCTGCTTTTGAATACTGTACGGATAATGCAGCAATGATTGCCATTGCGGGATATCAGAAGTATTTAAACGGAGATTTTGTAGAACAGGATGTTGCTCCGATATCCAGGATGAATTTTTAATATAATAACAGCGAATTATGAGTGCAACGAGTTTTATTTTTTTCGGTTTAATGCTGATTCCTTTTATCGTTTTTATCGTTTGGTTGATCAAACAGGATAAGAAACGAAATTATCTTGGGTTAGCAGTATTGCTTGCTGCGATTATCGTTGCAGTTATTGTGGCTATCTATGTAGATGCAAAATATATGAAGATGTAATCGCACAAAATTTAAGCATGTCAACTATTTATTAGCCCGCTGTTTTTAGGACATGACAATATAAGGAAAAGGCCTTTTCCTTATATTAAGAATAAGAATTAAGCTCTTTCTTCTAATTTTTCGCCGGTTACTTCAGCTCTGATTTTAGCTTCAATTTCTTCAGAAAGTTCCGGGTTATCCAATAACAATTGTTTAACGGCATCTCTTCCCTGACCAAGTTTGGTCTCTCCATAAGAGAACCACGAACCTGCTTTTTTGATGATATTGAAATCTACACCTAAATCGATGATCTCTCCGGTTTTAGAAATACCTTCACCAAACATGATGTCGAATTCTGCAATTCGGAATGGAGGGGCAACTTTATTCTTTACGATTTTTACTTTTACTCTGTTTCCTGAAACTTCATCAGAATCTTTAATCTGAGAGGTTCTACGGATATCTAAACGTACGGAAGCATAGAATTTCAAAGCATTTCCACCGGTAGTTGTTTCAGGGTTTCCAAACATCACACCAATCTTTTCACGTAACTGGTTGATGAAGATACAGCAGCATCCTGTTTTAGCAATGGTTCCTGTTAATTTACGAAGGGCTTGTGACATTAAGCGGGCTTGTAATCCCATTTTGGAATCGCCCATCTCACCTTCAATCTCTGCTTTAGGAACAAGTGCGGCAACGGAGTCAATAACAATCACGTCTATCGCTCCCGATCTGATCAGGTTATCTGCAATTTCCAGTGCCTGTTCTCCATTATCTGGTTGAGAGATTAATAAGTTATCTACATCAACACCCAGTTTTTTTGCATAATTTTTATCGAAAGCATGCTCCGCATCTATGAATGCTGCAATTCCACCCTGTTTTTGTGCTTCTGCAATAATATGAGTGGCTAAAGTCGTTTTACCGGAGGATTCAGGACCGTAGATCTCTATCACCCTTCCTTTTGGAACACCACCAATGCCTAAGGCAATATCTAAACTAATTGATCCTGTAGAAATCGATTCAATAGGCTCTACAGCATTGTCACCTAATTTCATTACGGTACCTTTACCATACGATTTCTCTAACTTATCTAAAGTAAGTTGTAATGCTTTTAATTTGTCTGCGTTTACGCTCATATTATTAAATTCTGGGAGTAAGATAAAATATTACCGTTGGAAGAATCAATAACTTCTACTTACATGCTAATTATATTAGCAAATATAACTAATGTTTATTCTAATGCAAGAAATAAAAGTATTTTTTTTGACTAGCCCTGTTTTTCGCTAATTATTTTAGTTATTTTGTTGTTTTGTTGAAAATATTTACAAATATTGGTTATTTCACAAATGTTGCATTTTGGCGATCTGGCCAGGCACACATAGCGGCCGTGAAGGATCAGCCAATGGTGTGCCACATGAATCGTCTCTTCCGGAAGGTTCTTTACCAATTCTTTCTCGACTGCCAAAGGTGTCTTTCCGGAGGATAAACCAATTCTTCTGGAGACCCGGAACACATGGGTATCCACTGCCATTGCCGGAGCATTGTAAATCACTGATGCGATCACATTTGCTGTCTTTCGTCCAACACCTGGCATCTTTTGCAGCTGGTCAATATCGGAAGGCACCTCGTTGTTGAAGTCGTTCAATAACATCTTCGCCATTCCAACCAGGTGCTTCGCTTTATTATTGGGATAGCTTACGCTTTTGATATAATCAAAAACAATATCGGGCGTAACATCAGCCAGTGCTTTTGCATTTGGAAAACGTTGAAACAAGGCCGGAGTGACCTGGTTAATGCGCTTGTCCGTGCACTGTGCGGACAGGATCACTGCGACCAGTAATTGATATGGATTATTATAATGTAATTCTGTTTCAGCGTCAGGCTGTTTTGCAGAAAAGTGGGCAACAAAAAGTTTGTATCTGTCTTTTTTGAGCATAGGCAAATATAAAGAGAAGAACTAACACAAGGTTAAAAAAAACGGCAGGAAAAAAAGAAAAGAAGTGCTAAAGTTCAAATGATCAGAAGTTAACCGGAAAAAAAGGGCATAAAAAAGCTGCCCTTTGGGGGCAGCTTCAATTCGTTTTTTAAATTACTTCGCTCTGGAGTAAGCTAAAATTTTCTCGATGGTTTCATCGGAAGGATTTCTTGTTAAGCGGTCCAGTTGCGGCCTGATGTGGTCATAGAACATCATATCGAGTTCTATAACTGCATCAACTGCAGGTTTTTCCTGCTTTGGCTGTGTGCAATTTAGTCTGTTAAGTGAAGTAGAGGTTTCCATCATAAGCAATAAAAAAGTATATGTTTACTAATGTAAACGTTATTGTTATAAATTTATTTTAACCTAAACTACAATTTTTTGTGGACATTTTATCCAACTAAAAATCAGGAGATTTCCTTCACTTTCATCATCTTACGAAGATTACTTAAGGCGTAACGCATTCTTCCCAATGCCGTGTTTATACTCACATCGGTCAGGTCTGCGATTTCTTTAAAACTGAGGTCCGCATAATGACGCATGATTAAAACTTCCTTCTGGTCGTCGGGCAATAAATGAATCATTGCACGAAGGTCAAAATGCGTTTGTTCTCTCAGCATTTTTTCTTCTGCACTTTCTTCATGGATCTGAAGGAGGTTAAAGATGTCTGTTCCGTCAGCACTGGTAATGACCGGGGCCCGTTTCTCACGTCTGAAATAATCGATTACAAGATTGTGCGCAATCCGCATCACCCAGGGTAAAAATTTACCTTCTTCATTGTAGCGCCCAGACCTGAGCGTATTGATGACTTTTATAAATGCATCCTGGAAAATATCCTCTGCGAGGTATTGATCCTTTACTAATAAATAGATAGATGTGTATATTTTCGACTTATGTCTTCTCAAAAGTTCTTCCAAAACCGATTCATCACCGGTAAGATATAACTTCACCAAGTCTTGGTCACTATATAATTCTAATTTCATAGGAGTATCCGTACTAAAAAGTTCCCTGCTAATTGCTATAAAATACTTAGTAGATGTTTTTTTCGATATATTTCTCCTGTTAGTTAGTGGTTTAGTTTGTCTGTTGAATCTCCAAAAGAAGCATTTTTTTATTACAATACAATATAAAAAGTGTTAAAAAAAATTAAAACTGCGCTGAGAGCCTTATTTTTGCATCCTCCCAAAAACGGTAATATTGCATTTTTTGGGTTATATTAGCACTATTCTATCCAGAAGTCAATGAATAACGAAATCAATAAAGATCCACATAGACATATAATCATAAAAGGTGCCAGAGTCCATAATCTGAAGAATATAGATGTCGCAATTCCGAAAAATAAACTGGTAGTCATTACCGGAATGTCTGGATCCGGCAAATCTTCTTTAGCTTTTGATACTTTATATGCAGAAGGTCAGCGACGCTATGTAGAGAGTTTGTCGTCCTATGCGAGACAGTTTATGGGAAGAATGAATAAACCGGATGTAGATTATATCAAAGGAATTGCACCGGCGATTGCCATAGAACAAAAAGTAATTACCTCTAATCCGAGATCTACCGTAGGAACCTCTACCGAGATTTATGATTATCTGAAGCTTCTATTCTCCAGAATAGGAAAAACCTATTCTCCTGTATCCGGAAAGATTGTTAAGAAGGATACGGTAAGTACTGTGGTGGATTTCATTTCGGAACTTGAACCAGAGAGTGTGGTAACGATATTCTGTCCTTTATTTCCTCATAACAACAGGTCTATCAAAGAAGAACTGGCGGTTTTACTTCAGAAAGGATTTCTTCGGATTTTCTATAAGGAAGAAATTCTGAAAATTGAAAATATTCTGGAAGATGAGTCCTTTGTTGACTTTGAACTGGCCGATTCGGATACCGTAAGGATTTTAATCGACAGAATTGTAGTGAACAATGAGGAGGAAACACTGAGCCGCATTGCGGATTCTGTACAAACGGCATTTTTTGAGGGTAAGGGTGACCTCTATGTTGAACAGGAAGGGAAATCAACTCATTTCTGTGATCGTTTTGAATTGGATGACATCCGATTTGATGAACCTACTCCAAACTTTTTCAGCTTTAATAATCCTTATGGAGCATGTAAAAGATGCGAAGGATATGGAAATGTGATTGGAATAGATGAAGATCTTGTCGTTCCTGATAAGAGTAAAAGCTTATATGATAACGCCATCGCGCCATGGCGTGGGGAAAAAATGCGGGAATGGTTAAATAAGCTCATCAAAAATGCAGATAAGTTTAATTTCCCTATTCACCGGCCATATAACGAACTGACAGAGAAAGAACAAAGACTGATCTGGACAGGGAATAAATATTTCGAAGGCTTAGATGCTTTTTTCAAAGAATTGGAAGAGCAGACCTTCAAGATTCAATATCGGGTGATGTTGTCCAGGTACAGAGGAAAAACCATTTGTCCGGATTGTAAAGGCTCCAGACTTCGCAAAGATGCTTCTTATGTGAAGATCAATGACAAATCAATTATAGATGTGGTATTGATGCCACTGGCGACAATCCTGGATTTCTTTGAGCACCTGAAACTTTCTCCAAATGATGAAAAGATTGCGAAAAGATTGCTTGCGGAGATTGTCAACCGGGTGCTGTACCTTAATAATGTAGGATTGGGATACCTGACGTTAAACAGGCTTTCTAATACTTTATCCGGTGGGGAATCACAGAGAATTAATCTGGCAACTTCATTAGGAAGCAGTCTTGTAGGTTCTGTATATGTACTGGATGAGCCGAGTATTGGTTTACACCCAAGGGATACCAATAAACTGATCGAGGTATTGCTTTCGCTTCGTAATGTAGGAAATACTGTGCTTGTCGTGGAGCATGAAGAAGAGATGATGAAGGCTGCTGATCATATTATTGATATTGGTCCGGAGGCTGGAACACATGGGGGTAACCTGGTATTCAGTGGTACTTATGATCAGATCATAAAAGACAAAAAAAGCCTTACCGGCCGTTATCTTTCCGGATCGGAAAAGATAGCGATACCAACCAAAAGAAGGGGATGGAAAGACCATGTACTCATCAAAGGGGCAAGGGAGAATAACCTTAAAAATATTGACGTGAAATTCCCTTTGGGTGTATTCACTGTGGTAAGTGGTGTTTCAGGAAGTGGAAAAACCAGTTTAATCAAGAAGATTCTTTATCCCGCTTTGCAAAAGGCGATAGGAAACTATGCCGGAGAACAAACCGGGGCTTACGACGGAATTTATGGGAACTACGATTTGGTAAGCCAGGTAGAGATGGTAGATCAAAATCCGATAGGACGGTCGTCGAGGTCTAATCCTGTGACTTATGTGAAGGCCTGGGATGATGTGAGGGCGCTCTTCTCGGCTTTGCCAAGTGCAAAGGCTGCCGGACTAAAGCCAGCTGCATTTTCGTTCAACGTAGAAGGCGGACGATGCGATGTTTGTCAGGGTGAGGGAGAAGTGAAAATCGAAATGCAGTTTATGGCGGACATTTACCTGCCATGTGAAGCATGCGGAGGCCGAAGATTTAAGCAGCAGGTACTTGATATCACCTATCAGGATAAGAATGTAGCCGATATTTTGGATTTAACCATCGATGAGGCGGTTGAGTTCTTTAAGGGCGAGCCTAAAATTATGGCTAAGCTTCAGCCATTGGTAGATGTTGGTCTGGGCTATGTACATCTTGGCCAGTCTTCCAATACTTTGTCGGGCGGAGAAGCACAACGGATCAAGCTGGCTTCGTTTCTGATTAAGGGGAATAATGCCAATAAAACGATGTTCATTTTTGATGAGCCTACTACAGGTTTACATTTCCACGATATCAAAAAGTTACTAATAGCGCTGAATACGCTGATTGAGCAAGGAAATACGATTCTGGTGATTGAGCACAATATGGACATGATAAAATCTGCCGACTGGATCATCGATATCGGTCCCGAAGGTGGAGATAAAGGCGGTAATGTCGTTTTTGAAGGAACACCGGAAGACCTGGTTTCCTCAAATTCTTCTTATACTGCGAAGTATTTAACTGCACACATGAAATAATTGTATCTTCGCAAATGCTTTTTTTAACACTCTTTTTAGGGGTAATACTAAATATGGTGGGATATATCCCTCCGGGAAATATTAACCTTACTGTGGTTCAGATTACCATCACCAGGGGAATCAGGCAGGCGCTATATTTTATAGGCGCCTTCTCGGCAATTGAGATACTTTTCACTTTTGGCGTGATGCGCTTTGTGCAATGGCTTTCCAGTGAGATCAAATTGGGAGACATCATTGATGTGATCATGGTACTGATGTTTGGGGTTTTAGGTTTCATCACCTGGAGGTCCAGGAAAGAAATGCCAAAAGCAGATTATTCTAAAAAGGACAGCATCAGATATGGAATGCTTTTGGGGGTAATTAATCCCATGCAAATCCCTTACTGGTTATTTGTAGGTACTTATCTGATTTCTCATGAGTGGATAGATATCGGCTACCTTTCCCTGACGATTTTTAGTATAGGTTCAGGTATCGGGGCAGCGGTTGCATTATACGGTTTTGCGCGTTTTGCACAGTATATACAGGAAAAATTTGCGCTGAGCAGTTATCTGGTGAATAAAGGGATTGCACTCTTGTTTTTTGCTTTGTCAGGCTATCACATCTGTAAAATCGTTTACATCCATTTTATTAAGTAGGCGGGTTATTTCTTTAGGAACTCTATATTCCAGATCTTTTCTGCCCTTCGTCCGATAATCCAGAAGGAGGCTGCAAGGACGCAGAAGAAAAGTGCTTTATGCCAGTTGTCCCAGAAATACTCGAAATAACGGGTGTAAAGGTTGATGAAAAGAAAAGTGATCCCGAACTCCCGTGCAATGTCGTCCCTGTATTTTAAGCCGGCAAAGATGCTGATGATGCAGGCCAGTGCAGAGATAATAGCCCAGTAGAACAAACTGATTTGTCTTACGCCGTACCATGCTTCCAAGGTGCCGAAATTCCCAAATACCGAAAGCAGCCAGAGCGATACAAATAAATACGCCATTCCACTGATATAGGTTACGGGGAAAAAGTGATCCACCTTTTTATGTCTTTTCATAAAGAAAGACAATCCGGTGAGGACTGCTCCAAAGCAGACAAAGCGTAAAGGATAATTCATCCCTGCGAAATACCAGTTCCATCTCGACAGATAGCCCGTTTCTGTTCCAAACCAGGCACCCAGCGAAATTAAAGCGAAGACCCAAATCAGCCTTGACTTGAAGGCATAAGCCAGAATTCCGTAGATGACGACAGCGAGGAGCAGGAGCAAAGAAAAATGACCAGTACTGGTGCCGATAGCCTTACCCAGATAAGCGATGGCGTTTGCGGTGAGCATCACTGCTGTAAAGATCAATGCTTCATTACTGAAGACCTGATGTGATTTGGTTTGCTTTCTTTTAAAGCTCAGGTAAAAGAGGTAAGTTGCTGCAGACATCGAAAGAATGCTGATCACTCCGTCGGAAGTATCATAAAGACGTTCCAGGTATTTTAGAATGGTATCATCTATGAGTAAGGCGCCAAGAGAAATTACACCACAGGCCATGGCGATCCAGAAAGAGTATTGAGCCAACCTTCGCCAGTCGAAATTTTTAGTCTCATAGCTCCCGCGTAAACGTTGAACATCTGCTTCGGTAAGCAATTTTTCTTCCTGCCAATGCTCGAGCATTTCGTCTAAAAATTCACTTTTTTCCGAATCTATCTTCATTTTTCTTTGGCTGGTGGCGTTTGGTATATGTTTGTTTGGAGATAAAACCCTGCCAACAAGCTTGTCGGCAGGGTTCAGTTACAATGCTAAGATTAGATATTTTTCTGGAATTATTTCAATAGATCAGGTACTTTTTTACTATTGCCCACGATCCATACCACATCTTCGTTCTCAAAAATGAGGTTGGAGTCTGGATTCAGGATGCGTTCTCCCCTTCGTTCAATCCCTACTACGAGACCCTGAGTTTTTTCCCGGATTCCGGAACTGCGGATGCTTTGTAAATAAACCGGAGAACTGCTGTTGATGACGATTTTTTGAAGTGTCATGTCTTTTTTAGGGAAGTTGGATTCTTCGGGAATTTCCTCCTTGGCACCTTCAAATAACTCCTTAATTGCAGCCAGCTGATTGTCTGTACCGATCACCAATACCTTGTCGTTCGGATACAGTCTTTCATCCCTGCCCGGAGTAGGAATCATGATTTTTCCACGTTCAATCAGGGCAATATTTACGCCATACTTTTCTCTTACCGAGAGCTCAATCAGTGTTTTTCCAACAAGGGAAGATTCCGGTGCGACTACCAGTTCAGCAAGGTGAGTGTCCCATGGAAGTATTTCCGGCTGGGCATTCTGAGCTTCACGGGCGTTAAGGTTAAGCAGGAAGCGGCTTTCCATCTTGTTATAAAAACCCTGAAGTTTTCTGGAGAAGATGAACATTCCCACAATCATCAGGACAATGGCGATGACAACTGCTATCCAGTTACTGTAAAATTGATAAATGAGGAAGCCAACAAAGAAAAGTGCCAGGGAAATTCTTAAAACTTCCAGCGCAACCAATGGTCCACGGGTATATTTCTTATTTAACCATAAATGAGAATACGCCTTCTTTTCTATTTTTCTAATGGCCAATGCCCATAAGAAAGGAGTCATGAAAATCAGGGTCAGAATTAAGCTGATGATAATTCCATTATTCCCGTTGATGATATTTTTCGTCATAAAGGGCTGCAGGTATCTGGAACCCAGAAAAACAATAGCAATAATGATCACTGAGTGGATGATCGTATTGAAGGTATAGGATTTCAATAGAATCTTCCAGTCGCTAAGCGTTGTAATGCCCGCTGTACTGGAACTGTATCTGTTGATGGCCTCAACCCATCGTTTTGGT
This sequence comes from Pedobacter sp. KBW06, assembly GCF_003852525.1. Lineage (GTDB taxonomy): Bacteria > Bacteroidota > Bacteroidia > Sphingobacteriales > Sphingobacteriaceae > Pedobacter. Next base: position 155,661 of record NZ_QAJL01000009.1, on the reverse strand, counting down.
AAAGTACGCTCCAGGAAGAGGTAAAAGGGCTCTGAGGCCTTAATCAAATATGGAGTGGTAAAGGTGGTGATGGCAGATACGGCTACCGCAATCGGGTAGAGGAAATCGCTGGTTACTTTTAGCGTTAAACCGAGTGTTGCAATGATAAAAGAAAACTCTCCGATTTGTGCCAGACTTAAACCTGTCTGAACAGATGTTTTTAAGGGCTGTCCAGACAATAATGCACCCATTCCGGAACTTAGGAATTTACCTAAGACGGTTGCGATGGTGATGACCAGGATAGGAATGGCATAATCGATTAAAATGCTCGGATTGATCATCATTCCGACTGAAACAAAGAAGATGGCTGCAAAGAGGTCCTTGACAGATTTGGTCAGATGCTCGATCCGTTCAGCCTGAGTAGTCTCCGCCAGGATGGAACCCATGATAAAGGCGCCTAAAGCCGGGGAAAATCCAACTTTTACAGCCAGCAATACCATTAGCAGGCATAAAGCGATGGATACGATCAGCATGGTCTCATCATTCATGAGTTTTTTTGTCGCCTTTAAGAAGGTTGGTACCAGAAATATTCCCCCAATGAACCATAAAACGAGAAAGAAACAAAGCTTAAGAATGGAAATCAGCATATCGGCACCCGCAAACTGCTGGCTCACCGCGAGGGTGGAAAGCAATACCAGCAATAAGATGGCTACGAGATCTTCAACGATGAGTACGCCGAAAACCAGTCCGGCAAACTTTTTATGCTTTACACCAAGCTCTTCAAAGGCTCTGATGATAATCGTTGTGGAGGAAACGGAGAGGATTCCGCCCAGGAAAATACTATCCATTGTAGACCAGCCCATGGCTAAACCGGCAACAAAGCCGATAATGAGCATAAATACGACCTCTACAATTGCGGTGATGGAGGCTGAGCCTCCTACTTTAACAAGTTTTTTGAAACTGAATTCCAGACCCAGGCTGAACAGTAAGAAGATTACGCCAATTTCTGCCCAGATATGGATACTGGCATTGTCTGTTACCGTTGGGAGAAATTTAATATGAGGACCAACAAGTAGCCCGGCAAGGATATAGCCTAAAACTAATGGTTGTTTTATTTTTTTAAATAGTAATGTGGTGATTGCCCCGGCGGCAAGTATTAAACCTAAATCAGTGATTAATACGGGTAAATGTATCATAGAAAATGCGTTTTTTTAAAGTTATAAAATTGTATTCATCGGATTTCGATTATTTATAACTACCAGAAAACGTGTTTTGGATACAGGAAGTCGAATATATAGGCATATCCGAAGTTTTCGAATATCTGATAATATCGGATCAGTAGAAGTGGAACGTATGGTGCTCTTTCGGGGCCACGCAGAAAGAACCAGGGGTTACTCCCCTGTTTGTTCGTCGCATGACTGATGAAAGTCAGGTCTTCTAAAAAGGCTTTTTTTAAAGAAGTGCGGTCTTTCGAAGGAGGATTGAAATAAAGCTTTTTAGTATTGAAATTGGATTTACTGACATAGGGGCTAACCGTATCTGCCACCTTTCCCTGTACATTTTGTAAGGAAATTACCTGACTGAAAAAGAAAAGAATAGCAGATAATAGAAACCTCATTGAGGTAAATATAACAAAAAAATGCCTTTTTTTAGAGAAAAAAGGCATTTAAATGTGGTTTAGCCTATTTTGCTGAAATAGCTGAGGGTATCCTCTTTGTCTTTTTGCAGCTGAATTTTCAGTGCTTCCAATCCGGTAAATTTAACGTCATGCCGTAGAAATTCAAGGAAGGTCATGGTGATGTACTGACCATAGATTTCTTTATTGAAATCAAAGATGTTGACCTCAATATTTCTGGTCATGCCATTGATTGTTGGCCTTTGTCCGATATAAGCCATCCCCTTGTACGATTCTGTTCCCATATCCACCGTAACGGCATAGATACCATCTGAAGGAATCAGCTTATAGGTTTCCTCTAAAAAGATATTTGCGGTAGGAAATCCAATCGTTCTTCCGATTTTATCTCCTTTGATCACTCTCCCGTGTAAAGAAAAATGATAGCCCAGATAGCTGGCCGCTAAAGCAACTTCTCCATTGAGTAATGCTTTCCGGATTTTGGTGGAGCTGACAGCCACATCATCGACATCCTGTTTGGCGATTTCCTCGATTTGGTAGTCAAACTGTTTGGCATACATTTCCAGTTCCTGCATTCCTCCTTTGCGGTCTTTCCCAAAGCGGTGGTCGTACCCAACGATCAGTTGTTTAATGCCGATTGTGTCTACCAGGATATTTTTTATATATTCAGCGGGGCTGAGGTTAGAAAAATCCCTGGTAAATGGGGTAATAATCAAATGATCGACGCCCAGTTCCGCCAGAATTTCTATTTTCTCTGCAATGGTATTGATCAGTTTCAGGTCTTGGTTCTCAGGATCGATGATCATCCTTGGATGGGGAAAAAAAGTGAGGATCACACTTTCTCCTCCGGTCGATTTTGCTAACTCACAAAGCCTTTTAATGATCTTCTGATGTCCGAAATGAACCCCGTCAAAGGTTCCTATGGTAGCAACGGCATTGTCTAGTTTTTTAAACTCAGAAAAATGGTGATATGTTTTCATTAGAAAATCAATATTTCGTAAATATACCCAGACCATTTCCCCATTTAGATGAGCAATTGATTTGAGCTGTTAATTCTTTTAGCGTTAACCTTATCAGTTTTAAAATTTGACTAATGCAAGGACTGGCGTTTTAATACCACCCCACCTTTTATGTCTGCAATTTGTTGCTGGACTACAAAAGCATCAGGATCAATATTTCTGATCTCAGTTTGTAGTTTCCCCATTTCCAGCTTGGTCAATACTGTATATAAAATGTCAATATCTTTCTTTACCCCATAACCACCTTCTCCCTTGTAAATGGTGACACCGCGTTTCATCGTTTCGATGATGTATTCCTTTATTTCTGCGTTCTTGTCAGATATGATCGTTACCCCGGTGTATTGCTCCAGTCCATTCACCACAAAATCTATGGTATTGGAAGCGGATAGATAGGTTAGAATCGCATACATCGCAGTTTCTACTCCAAGAAAAATGGCAGCAAAAGAGAAGATAATGATATTTAATATCAGGATGATATTCCCTACTGTAAGCATGCTTTTTCTACTGATATACAGCGCAAGTACTTCCGTTCCGTCAATAACACAGCCGCCACGCATGGCCAGGCCAATGCCTCCGCCAAGGAAAAAACCACCAAAAAAGGCAATCAATAAGGGAACGTCGGTAACCGGTTTGAAAGGCAATACGATTAAGAATACAGCAAGCGCTAAAATAGCAATGGCGGTCTTAATGGCAAAACCTTTACCAATCTGTCTAAAGCCAAGTATAATAAACGGAATATTGATCAGGATGATCAAATAGGATAGTTTTAATCCGGTCAGACTACTGATCAGTAGTGAAATGCCCGTAACGCCCCCATCTATAAAATGATTTGGAATTAAAAAGCTTTTCAAACCAAAACAGGCCGAAACAATGCCACATGTAATCAAAAGGAAGTCTTTTACCGACCTTGCATTTTTGCTTTTGAAGTGGCTTTGCATATGAATTAAGATTGAGGGTCCGTCGGGTTTGCCAGTTCTCTTTTATTGCGAAGATAGCTGACTAAGTCTGTTACTTCAAATGCATTTTCAAGAAGAAAACTTCCACTTCGGGTACGGGTTAATTTCGACAGGTATGCGCCATTGTTTAAGTGTTTTCCAAAGTCTGAAATTAGGGACCTGATATAAGTTCCTTTGCTGCAAACGATCCTGAAATCTACTTCAGGAAGTGCAATTCTGGTAATTTCAAAGCAGGGCACTGATACAAACCTTAAGCGTAGTTCTGTTTCTTCTCCACGACGCGCTTTAACATATAAACGCTCTCCGTTTACTTTTACTGCAGAATGTGCTGGTGGATATTGCTGGATGTCACCTGTAAAAGGTGCAGTAGCCGCGTAGATGGCTTCTTCTGTAATACCATCCAGAGGATATTCCTGATCAACAACAGTTTCCATATCGAAGGAAGGGGTTGAAGCACCGAGGATCATGGTTCCTGTATATTCTTTTTCTTCTGCCTGAAAAGTGTCAATTTGCTTGGTCAGCTTACCTGTGCAGAGGATCAGAAGGCCGGTAGCCAAAGGATCTAAAGTCCCCGCATGTCCCACTTTAAGTTTCAGTGGTTTTAGGGAGTTTCTAATTTTTCCTACTACATCAAAACTGGTCCATTTATAGGGCTTATTGATGAGTAATAATTCGCCTTCAGCAAAATTAAAGTCCGGAAAGGTTTTCGTATTTAATATGTTTTCACTCTCTGTCATTTCAGTACACGCTTTTTAATACGTTTTCTTTGTAAGATTTAATGGGAACCGGGGAAATTAATGGTTTTTGTGCTAGGATACGTGCAGCGGAATATTTGAAAAATATAAAGCAAGGATCACCACACCTATAATGATTCTATACCAGCCAAAAACACGAAAGCCATGCTTGGATAAGAATCCGATAAATGATTTGATCGCAATAATTGCAACGATAAAGGCAATCAGGTTACCGAAAAGAAGGAGTTTCACATTCTCTGCATTTAGTAAATGATATCCTTTAAGCAACTTATACCCTGTTGCTGCACACATTGTAGGTACAGCGAGAAAGAAAGAGAATTCAGCAGCAGCATGTCTGCTTAACTTCTGCTGCATCCCTCCGATAATCGTAGCGGCACTTCTGCTTAATCCTGGAAATACAACTGCCAGAACCTGGAAACAGCCAATCTTGAAAGCAGACATATTGCTGATTTCTGCTTCATGATGAACTTCGGGCTTCGTGAATACTTTATCAATAAATAGTAGAATAATACCTCCCACTAATAAAATAACAGCTATAAATATGGGATTGCCCAATTTTTCATCAATGAAATCATTTAACAATTTTCCGAAAACGAGGGCTGGAATTACTGCAATAATCAATTTTACATAAAATTGCCATTTACTGAAGTCGAAAAACTTTTTCCAGTAAAGGACAACAACCGCAAGGATTGCACCTAGCTGAATTGCGATTTCAAACAATTTAACGAACTCATCTTTTCCAATCCCCATGATCGCACTTGCAATAACCATATGGCCGGTTGATGAAACCGGTAGAAATTCAGTTATTCCCTCAATTATAGCGAGAATAAAGGCTTGTAAATAATTCATTAAAGCTTTATTTTTTTAGAATAGCATAAACACCAAATCCGAATCCAAAGAGAACGGTCATTGGTGCCAATAAGGTTTTTCTGAAATCGTAAATGTCTGTTGTACCCATCATCAGGATAAAACCAAGTACGACGATCGCAATGCTAATCAATAGCAATTGATAGTTCTTTTTAGTAAATACTAATTCCGATTTGCTTTCCTGATTTACAGGAGTGTTTTTTTTCTCTATCATTATCTGTAAAGGTCGTAAATTTTTAGACGTAAATATTTGCTGACAGCAAAGGAGGTACTGATGGCTGTAATAAAGATTCCTACACCTACCAAACCCAGTAAAACGATGCCAAATTCAGTGTAATTTCTTAAGATGACGATTTCAGGAATCTCTCTTTGTGCATAGTATAAGATCGCCAAAAGGATTAAGATGGCAATAAAGGCAGCGATCAGGCCATGTAATGCTGCAAGCAAAATGAAAGGCTTGCGGATAAAGTTCCGGGTAGCACCTACCAGCTGCATGCTCTTGATTAGGAAGCGTTGCGAGTAAATAGCGAGGCGGATAGTGTTGTTAATCAGTGCAATAGAAATGATCAATAAAATTGCTGCAAAAGCTAAAATGATCAGGCCAATGGTATTAATGTTCTTATTCACCATGTCGATTAAAGAACTCTGATAAATGACTTCTTTTACTACCGGGTTTTTACTGATATTGGCTTTAAGGGCGTCTATACTTTTATTATTGGCGTAATCCGCTTTTAGATAAACATCGATGGTTGAAAGTAAGGGGTTATAACCTAAGAAGTTTACGAAATCCTCACCGAGGTCTGTCGTCAGGTTTCTCGCCGCCATTTCCTTGTTCACATATTGTGTGGTCTTGATGGAAGGGGTGGCATTCAGCTCTTTTTGAAAAGCCAACACATCTGCTTCCTTCGCGCCTTCATCTACAATAATGTTTAACACAATATTTTCTTTAACATAGTTAGAAAGATTTTTAGCGTGTACTAATATCAGGCCCAACATGCCCAACATCAGTAGTACCAATGCTATGCTGAAAATAGTAGAAATATAAATGGTTTTTGTCTTCTTAGAAGCATCGCTAACTTCAAATTCTTCCATGTATTTGTTTTTATGTTTTGCGAAAATAAAAAAATATAAGCAACTAATTTAAAATTATAGCCCTTTATCCTTTTTTAATCTTTAAAGCTACAACGCATTATCGTTAAAAATAGTTTGTTGGAGATGTTTTAAGGCTAATTTATCAGGCTGGATAGTCTTGTTTTTGTAAGTGTTGTGTAACATTTTTGTACCAAAAGGAGATTTTGGGCGTTATTTTTGAATGAAAGCGCAGGTGTTCAGGGGGGAGGTATAGTGAGTTTTGGGAACGGGCGCGCACAAAAACCTAATAAAAAACAAAATTCACCTATGAAAAAACAAGTTACTTTAGTTGCGATGGTCTTATTAATCATCGCAGGAACCGGATGTAAGAAAGAAACAGGAGCAGCAAGACCATTAAAAAAGAAAATAGAAGGAAAATGGCAGGTAGCAAGAGAAGAAGTGACCATTGCAGGCAGTGCTATGGTTCCTTATACAGGCGTTGCAGAAGATTTTTTTGAATTTAGAAATGATGAAAATGATCAGTTAGATGTGAGCCTGAGAGGAAAGCGTACTTTGGGGACCTATGGTGTGTTGGCCACCGACGATTTCAATATTTCTTTATCAGGAGAAGTATTGAATTGTACCACGAATACCATTACTGATAATAAATTTGAATTTACAGCAACAGTAAACGGCGCTAACCCAAAGCAAACCAGGAAATATTTTCTGACTAGATAATCCATCTAAAAAGGCTGTTCAAATGTTTCCATAACATTATGGACAGCCTTTTTTATATTTGCCTTCAGCCTGTGCGGCTTTAATCGTTTCAGGCTTTTTTATGGGAGAAAAAGATCTTAATTCTAATTTTTTGACGACTATACCTGCGTTTCTCAACAGAAATTCAATATGGCATTATCTCCTGAAATGGACGATTCTTAGTCTATTGGTTGGCTTAGCTGCAGGTACATTATCTGCACTGTTCCTGACTTTATTGAACCTGGCCACAGATTTTAGGGAGACTCATTCTTACCTGCTTTATTTTCTTCCACTTGCCGGACTGCTGGTTGGTTTACTGTACCACCATCGCGGAAAAGATGTGGAACGGGGAAATAACCTCATATTCGATACGATTCATAACCCCAAAGATATTGTTCCCTTTAAAATGACTCCCTTTGTTTTATTAGGCACCATCATTACCCACTTATTTGGGGGATCGGCTGGCAGAGAGGGAACGGCTTTACAAATGGCTGCATCAACGGCCGATCAATTGTATAAACCTTTTCAGCTGAGCCCTGATGACCGTAGCATTTTACTAATTGCAGGGCTGAGTGCAGGCTTTGCGTCTGTTTTTGGAACACCATGGGCAGGGGCAGTGTTTGGAATTGAGGTGTTGTTGCTCGGTAAAATTCCTCAGAAGGCCTTATTTCCGGCGCTCTCAGCAGCCTTTATGGGTGCCTATGTAACGGAAATATGGGGAGTAGGGCATACACATTATCAAATTAACAGTATACCTTCAGTTTCATTGATGGATGTGGTCTATAGCATCTTGTCGGGGCTTGCTTTTAGCATTGCTGCGATTTTATTTGTCAGACTTACACATTTGTTTTCTGCCATCTTCAAGAAACTAAAATACCCGCCCTTACGCCCGTTTATCGGCGGCTTAATCGTACTTTTTCTTGTGCTTTTATTGGGAACACACCAATATATCGGATTAGGGATTCCGGTAATTGTCGATGCTTTCAGTCAGGCCTCCGGGACAGAGGATTTTGCTTTGAAAATTTTATTTACAGCAATTACCCTGGGAGCGGGCTTTAAAGGAGGAGAAGTGACGCCATTGTTTTTTATTGGTGCAACATTGGGAAGTGCATTGTCTGTTTTTCTGCCTTTGCCGATAGGTTTACTTGCGGGAATGGGTTTTGTTGCGGTATTTGCCGGAGCAGCAAAAACACCTCTCGCCTGTTGCATAATGGCTTTTGAGTTGTTCGGTATTTCCTGCTGGGTTTACGTAAGCATTGCCTGTGTGGTTGCTTTCCTGATCTCCGGTCATCATAGCATTTATAATGCCCCTGAAAACAAATCGCCACGCCATTTTTTGTTCGGTAAATTAGGTATTTAAGAAAGGGTTTCTGATCCAACCTTTATTTCCTTATTTTCGCGCTATATATAAGGCATAGCTGTAATGGATTATCAATTTAAAGAAATAGAACAAAAGTGGCAAGAGTTTTGGGCTCAAAATCAAACGTTTAAAGCAGAAGAACAATCTTCTAAACCTAAGTTTTACGTACTGGATATGTTTCCTTACCCATCTGGAGCAGGTTTACATGTTGGTCACCCACTAGGTTATATTGCTTCCGATATATTTACCAGATATAAAAGATTAAAAGGATATAATGTATTGCATCCAATGGGATACGACTCATTTGGTTTGCCTGCAGAGCAATATGCGATACAAACAGGACAACATCCGGCCCTTACTACAGAGGTAAACATCAATACTTACAGAAGACAATTAGATCAGATCGGTTTCTCATTCGACTGGTCTAAGGAAGTAAGAACCAGTGATCCTGAATATTATAAATGGACACAATGGATCTTTATGCAGCTTTTCAATTCCTGGTATAATTTGGAAACGGATCGTGCAGAAGACATCACCAGCTTGTTGGAAAAGTTTAATGCTTCCGGAAGTGCGGATGTAAAAGCCGTTTGTGATGAAGATACCAAATCTTTCCTGCCGACCGACTGGGCAACAATGACCCAGGAAGAAAAACAGGAAGAGTTATTAAAATACCGCTTAACCTATTTAAGAGAAAGTACCGTCAACTGGTGCCCTGCATTGGGAACAGTATTGGCGAACGATGAGGTGAAAGATGGCTACTCGGAACGTGGTGGTCATCCGGTAGAGCAAAAGAAAATGATGCAATGGAGCATGCGGATTTCTGCTTATGCAGAACGACTGTTGCAGGGCTTAAATACCATAGACTGGCCAGAGCCGGTAAAAGAAATGCAGCGCAACTGGATCGGCAAAAGTGTTGGCGCCAGCGTTCGTTTCAAGATTGAGCCTTCTGAAAAGATAGCTTCGCTTAGTCAGGATTATATTGAAGTTTTCACCACCCGTGTGGATACGATATTCGGCGTTTCTTACCTCGTGCTTGCTCCTGAACATGAGCTGGTAATCGGTTTGACTACTCCTGAACAATTGGATGAAGTGAATCATTACATTGCTCAAACAAAGAAGAAATCTGAACTCGACCGCATGGCGGATGTGAAAGCTGTTTCTGGTGCTTTCACTGGAAGTTATGTGATTAATCCGGTGAGTGGAGAACGAATTCAATTGTGGATCGCTGATTATGTATTGGCAGGGTATGGAACTGGTGCAGTAATGGGAGTTCCTAGCGGTGATCAGCGCGACTGGTTATTTGCAACTAATTTTAAATTACCGATCGTACAGATCCTGGATAGTCAAAAAGACATCGATACCCAGGCGGATTCAACGAAAGAGGGTAAATACATTAATTCCGGGTTCATTAACGGAATGAACTACGCCGAAGCAACACAGACTTTAAATGCCTGGCTGGAAGAACAGGAAGTAGGCAAGGCGAAAGTGAATTACCGCATGCGGGATGCTATTTTTGGACGCCAGCGTTATTGGGGAGAGCCAATTCCGGTTTATTTTAAAGACGGGTTGCCATACCTGATCAACGAAGAGGAATTGCCTTTAATGCTTCCTGAAATTGATAAATACCTGCCTACCGAAAGTGGCGAACCACCATTGGGAAGAGCTGAAGACTGGAGCTATGATGATCAATATGAGTATGAATTGAGTACTATGCCGGGTTGGGCAGGATCGAGCTGGTATTGGTATCGTTATATGGATGCAAAAAACAAATCCGCTTTCGCTTCCAAAGAGGCTATTGAGTACTGGAAAGATGTTGATTTATATATCGGTGGGGCAGAGCATGCTACCGGCCATTTATTGTATAGCCGTTTCTGGAATAAATTCCTGAAAGACCTTGGTCATGTAACTGAGGAAGAACCTTTCAAAAAGCTGATCAATCAGGGAATGATCCAGGGCAGAAGTAATTTTGTATACCGCGTGGTAGACGAAGAAGGAAGAGGAACAAATACTTTGGTGTCTTATGGGCTTAGGAAAGAATATAAAACATCTGCACTGCATGTAGACGTAAACATTGTGGAGAATGAAATTTTAAATATTGAAAAATTTAAAGTTTTCAGACCTGAATTTACAGATGCGGAATTTATCCTGGAAAATGGGAAATACATTTGCGGAGTAGAAGTAGAGAAGATGTCAAAATCCAAGTTCAATGTAGTGAACCCGGATGTGTTGATCTCTAGCTATGGCGCAGATACCTTAAGAATGTATGAAATGTTCCTGGGGCCGCTTGAGCAAAGTAAGCCTTGGAATACCAATGGAATCGAAGGTGTATTTAAGTTCCTTCGTAAATTCTGGCGTTTGTTCCATAATGAAGAATGGGTCTTTAATGTGAGTGATTCTGTACCTTCAAAAGCCGAATTGAAAGCCCTACATAAGATCATTAAAAAGGTACAGGATGATGTGGAAAGGTTCTCTTTTAATACTTCTGTTTCCAGCTTTATGATTGCTGTAAATGAGCTGACTGAACTGAAATGTAAGAACCGTCAGGTATTGGAAGACCTTGTAATTGTGTTGTCACCTTATGCTCCTCACATTTGTGAAGAACTTTGGGAGAACCTGGGACATGAAGCGGGTAGTTTATCCTACATCAAATACCCTGAATTCAACCCAGCTTATATGGTCGAAGATGAATTTAGTTATCCGGTATCTGTGAACGGTAAAACGCGTTTAAATCTGAACTTAAGTTTGACCTTAGAGCCCAAAGAAATTGAAGAAACAGTTTTGGCTGATGAACAGGTTCAAAAATACCTGGAAGGAAAAACACCTAAAAAAGTAATCGTGGTGAAAGGCCGTATTGTAAACATTGTGATCTAGCCTTAAAAACGGATCATTTTGATATAGAGAAAAGCTTCGGACAATTTGTTCGGAGCTTTTCTTTTATCTGGACAAATTTATCCTTTCAGAACTGCTGTTTTGATTGTTCAGATGTATAATAAATTTACATATCTTAGGACTTTTGTTTCCCGGACAGCTTAGTAATGGACGACTAAAAGGGTTTATCTCAATGCTATATCGCAATCGTTATGAAGCCGAATTTTTCCGGTAATCAATCTTAAACCAGATACAACCACACAAAATGAATAAACCTATCTTACTTATTGCAATCATTTTTTTATTAAAAATGACTGCTTTTGGCCAACCTAATGTACATGGCCAATCCAGCACCTATGAATGGCCTTCGGATCCTTTGGTCAAGAAAAAACTTGAAAAATGGCAGGACCAGAAGTTTGGAATGATCATCCATTGGGGATTATATGCCGTACCCGGAATCATGGAGTCATGGAATCTGTGTTCAGAAGATTGGATCTCCAGAGATAGTACCATTGCTTATGAAGATTATAAGAAATGGTACTGGGGCTTAAGTGAGAAATTTAATCCGGTCAATTTTAATCCTGATCAATGGGCAAAAGCAGGTAAATCTGCAGGTATGAAATATCTCGTGTTTACTACAAAACACCATGATGGTTTCAATATGTTTGATACAAAAGAGAGTGATTTCAAAATTTCCAATGGTCCTTTTAAAGGAAATCCAAAAGCTGACGCCGCAAAATTTGTTTTTGATGCCTTCAGAAAGCAGGACTTTATGATCGGCGCTTATTTCTCTAAACCAGACTGGCATTCCCAATACTATTGGTGGTCTAAATATGCGACCGCAGATCGTAATAATAATTACGATATTAAAAAGAACCCATGGAGATGGAATAAATTCAAAACACAAACCTTTAATCAGATTTCTGAATTGATGAACAATTATGGTTCAGTTGATATCTTATGGCTTGATGGGGGATGGGTGCGTCCATTAGAAACCGTAAATGATGAAGTGCGGGCCTGGGGAGCTGCAATTCCAGCCTGGAGTCAGGACATCGACATGCCGAAGATCGCAGAAATGGGGCGTAAGGCACAACCTGGATTGTTGATCGTAGACCGGACTGTTCATGGTCCTTATGAAAACTATCAGACTCCCGAGCAGCGGATTCCGGAACAACAGCTGGATCATCCATGGGAAAGTTGTATGACGCTGGGAGGTGCCTGGGGATTTGTTGCAAATGATCAGTACAAGTCTGTAGCAACGGTCATTCATTCCCTGATTGAAATTACTGCCAAAGGAGGAAGTCTGTTGCTTGGTGTAGGGCCGAAACCAGATGGTACGATGCCCGATGAGGTGGTTAACCGTTTGGGAGAAATCGGAAACTGGGTCAGCAAAAATGGCAAGGCAATTTATGAAACGAGAATCACTAAAGATTATCACAATGACAATACCTGGTTTACACAGAGCAAGGATGCTAAAACAAAATACGCATTGGTTTGCATAAAGGAAGGCGAATCTTTGCCCTCCACTGTTTCCTGGACTGGTAATGAACCTGTAAAAGGAAGTAAGGTTAAATTTTTACAAACGGGTGAAAATGTGAAATGGGTAAAAGAGAATGCGACAATAAGAGTATTCCTACCGAAAGGTATTCCTGCGGGATTACCGGCGCTTGCCTTTTCTTTTTCCAGCAAACCTTAGACACATGAACAAGTTTTCCAGAATAGGACTGCTGTCTGTAGTCCTGATAATAACCTGTTATGAATCCGGTATTGCTCAAAAAAAGCCAGTCTATAAGGACGCAGCAGTTCCGACGGCATTAAGAATTAAAGACCTTCTAGGTAGGATGAGTCTTGAAGAGAAGGTAGGCCAGATATCGGTATTGCTTGGCTGGGATATGTACAGTAAGACCGGAAATACCGTAACAGTGAGTGACGAGTTTAAAAAAGCATTAGCGGTGCAGCATACCGGAATGCTATGGGCGACATTACGGGCTGACCCATGGACGAAAAAGACGCTGCTAACTGGATTAAATCCCGGATTGGCAGCGAAAGCAACCAATGCTATTCAGAAATATACGATAGAAAACAGTCGGCTAAATATTCCGATGCTGCTAGCTGAAGAATGTCCACATGGACATATGGCCATCGGGACTACTGTTTTCCCTACTTCTATAGGTCAAAGCAGTACCTGGAATCCTGATTTGATTCAGGAAATGGCTGCTGCCATAGCATTAGAAGCACGTCTTCAGGGCGCTCATATTGGCTATGGTCCAGTTCTGGACCTGGCCCGCGAACCACGCTGGTCAAGAGTAGAAGAGACCTATGGAGAAGATCCTGTGCTCAATAGCCGAATGGGAGAAGCAATGGTGAAGGGCTTTCAGGGTAATGATTTGAAGAGTGGAATCAATATCGCTGCTACACTGAAGCATTTTACAGCTTATGGCGTTCCTGAAGGAGGTCATAATGGTGGCAGTGTAGCAGTAGGTACAAGAGAACTGTTTCAGTCTTATTTACCGCCATTTAGGGCTGCGGTTAAGGCAGGTGCACAGTCAGTGATGACAGCCTACAACTCTATAGATGGAATTCCTTGTTCTGCAAATCATTTTCTCCTTACCGATGTTTTGAGGAAACAATGGGGCTTTAATGGTTTTGTCGTTTCCGATTTAGGAAGTATATCTGGCTTGGTGAGCAGTCATCACGTCGCTGCAAATGCAACAGAAGGAGCGGCTATGGCGATTAATGCCGGATTGGATGCTGATCTGAGTGGCTATGGCTATGGGCCGGCATTAATAGACGCCTTGCGTAAAGGACAGGTTCCAGAAAGCGTTTTGGACACTGCAGTAGCTCGGGTACTTCGCATTAAATTTGAGATGGGGCTTTTCGAAAATCCTTATGTGAATGTTCAGAAGGCAGCAAAAATAGTGAGAAGTGAGGCACATGTGGCATTAGCAAGAAATGTTGCAAGTGCATCTCTGGTCTTACTCAAAAACAAGAATAATATCCTTCCATTGAGCCATAAGCTGAAGAGGATTGCGGTAATCGGGCCTAATGCCGATAATATATATAACCAGTTGGGCGATTACACTGCTCCTCAGGATGAAAATGCAGTAGTCACCGTTCTGGAAGGTATCAAATCGCAGGCAGGAAAGGGAGTAAAAGTCGATTATGCTAAAGGTTGTGCAATTAGAGATACAACATCAGCTGGTATGGCCGAAGCAATTGAACTGGCGAAGAATGCGGAGGTTGCGGTTGTCGTTTTGGGTGGATCAAGTGCGAGAGATTTTAAAACAGAATACCTGAATACGGGTGCGGCACAGGTAAAGGCTGCCGATACAGGGGTAAGTGACATGGAAAGCGGAGAAGGATTCGACCGATCTACCCTGGATCTTATGGGGAGGCAAATGGAACTGCTTCAACGCATTGTAAAGACCGGAACTCCTGTAGTACTGGTACTGATCAAAGGCAGGCCTTTAAACCTGAATTGGGCTGCCGATCATGTGGATGCCATTGTTGATGCCTGGTATCCCGGGCAGGAAGGCGGAAATGCCATTGCTGATGTTTTGTTCGGCGCTTATAATCCTTCCGGAAGATTGCCCCTTTCTATCCCAAAATCTGTGGGACAGCTTCCGGTATATTATAATCTTAAGAAGCCTGCAAGTCATAGCTATGTAGAAGTGAATAACCGACCTTTATACCCTTTTGGATATGGGTTAAGCTATACCACTTTTGAATACAGCAATTTGAATATTTTGGTTTCCGGAGCACAGGATAACTTGTCGGTTAAAGTAAAACTGAATGTTAAGAATACCGGAGAAAGAGATGGGGATGAGGTGACTCAGCTATATCTGGTAGATAAAGTGAGTTCTGTCGTGACTCCAGTGAAACAGCTGAAGAAATTCAAGCGGTTCTTCTTAAAATCTGGTGCCCAAAAAGAGCTGGAATTTGAATTAAATGCAGAAGACTTAAAGCTGTTTAACCAGCAGATGAATTGGGTGCTTGAGCCCGGGGATTTCAGCTTAATGTTGGGTAGCTCATCTGATGACGTTCGGTTGAAAGGCGATTTTACGGTTCGGTAAAATCAAAGATGCCCAAGACTTGTATCGATTTTTTTACGAAAAGGTCCGCAACTCCTTTCACCGATCAAAAAGAGCAGTTCGCCGTTAAATAATTGGACGAAGCCCAAAATCTATAGTCTAAACGTGTAACAAAATTTACCTTGCGTAGACTAATTGAAGAAATGAAAACTATTATGAAAAAATCTATACTATTATTTGCCGGTATTATCTTGATGCTCGGGGCGAAAGCACAGTTTCCCATGGGAGGACCGGCAAAAAAGATGGTTACAGGGAGGATTACCGCAATAATCCTGGATTCGGCGAGCAAAAAACCAATCGATTATGCAACAGTGTCCTTAATCAAATCTAAAGATAATAAGTCTGTAAATGGAGCCGTAACTGATGAACGTGGAAAGGTGACATTAGCTAATGTAAGTCCTGAAGAATATAAATTGTCGATTGGTTTTATGGGCTATAAAACGAAAGTGATGGTCGTAAAAACTACTCCTGAAAAACCTGATTTAAATGCAGGAACCATTTACCTGAGCGCAACAGCAGGTAATCTGAAAGAAGTTGAAATCAGCGGACAAAAAGCGTTGATAGAAAATAAAGTAGATAAATTGGTCTATAATGCAGAACAGGACATTACCAATGCAGGTGGTGATGCTACTGATGTGATGCGTAAGGTGCCAATGTTGTCTGTTGACGTAAATGGCAATCTTCAAATGAGAGGAAGTTCTGTACGGGTTTTGATCAATGGAAAGCCTTCAGGAACGATGGCCAATAGTGTTGCCGATGCGCTTAAAATGATTCCTGCAGAACAGATTAAGAGTGTGGAGGTGATTACGAGTCCTTCGGCAAAATACGATGCAGAAGGCTCAGGTGGGATTGTCAATATCATTACTAAAAAGAAATCTGCTGAAGGTACCAGTGGCAGTGTAAATACTTCAGTTGGAACGCGTTCAAATAACGGTGCTTTTAACTTAAATGCCAAAACTGGACGTTTGTCTTTAACGGGTAGTCTGGGTGTAAATCACGCTTATCCTCAAAATTCAAAAGTAGTCTCTTCAAATATGGTTGCCTTACAGACAGGAGGGGGGACAAGTTTGGAGCAGAATGGATTTTCTGACTGGTCAAGAGTGGGCTATAATGGTAGTACTGGAATAGATTATGATTTTAATAACTATCATAATATCAGTACCAATTTGAAAATCAATAGATTCTCTAATGGAGGTCCGGGGACTACCACCAGCAAGGTGAACGGAAATCTGGGTTCTGTTATCACCAGAGATATGGATATGGGATTTAATAATCTGGACTGGAGTGTGGATTATAGAAAAACCAGCAAAAAGGAGGGAGAGGAGTTTAGTATCTCTGCTCAGTTATCTACAGGAAGAAACACCAGTGATTATTCAAATAAAACTGTTATTCAGGAGCTTCCGGTTGAGGTGTTTGATTCAAATACAGGAAAGAACAATGAATATACTGTACAAACGGATTATGTGTATCCATTCAGCAAGACAACCACACTTGAAACAGGTGTAAAAGGGATCTTCAGAAATATCATTAGTACCTATAGTGATGTCAATCAGGATTTTGATTATGATCAAAATGTGGGTGCTGCTTATGGGGTATTAGGTTTTAAATTGACTAAGAAAATTACGGCCAAAGCAGGGCTAAGGGCGGAGTATACGAAGATCAACTGGTTGTCTAGTACAAAAGTGCCGTTCGGGAACGACTATTTTAACTTATTTCCAAGTTTGATCCTTTCTCAATCTTTAAAAGGGGCTAGTACCATTAAAGTCAGCTATAACAGAAGGATTCAGCGTCCAAGTTTGTTCTACTTAAATCCATTTGAAAATAAAAGCGATCAGTTTAGCATCCTGAAAGGTAATCCTGGTTTAAATCCTGAATTAAGTGATAACATTGAAATGGGATACTCTACTTTTATCAAAGGATCGGTTATCAATGCATCAGTATTCTATCGTTCAACTAAAGATGTGATTGAGAGCATCATTACCCCTCTTCCTGTTGCTCCGGGAGCGCCACAGGCATTTCTAACCAGTTATACCAATGTTGGAAGAAGTGAGTCTTATGGGATGAACATTTTTGGAAGTTATAATCCAAAGCCAAAATGGACTTTAATGGCAAATATTGGTTTAAATACCTATAATGTAAATAATAACAGTTCAACCAATGCCGTAAATACAGGTACATTCCTGAACTATACCGCATTTGCGCGTTCTGCCTATGCGTTCCCAGGTGGTTGGAATACTGAGATCTGGGGAGTCATCAATTCTCCACGCCGTACATTCCAGGGGAAAACGGATGCAATGTATTTTTACGGAGGAGCATTGAAGAAAGAAATCTGGAAGAAAAAAGCTACAATTGGTTTGAACGTGTTGAATCCATTCAGCCGTGACCTGGTGATCAATACTGTAAATAAAGGAAAGAACGCCCAGGGAGATACTTACGAGCAAAAAACAAACATCCATTACCCATTACGTTCTTTCGGAATCAACCTGAGCTATAACTTTGGTAAATTGAAATTCACACAGCCTAAGAAAGGTGTTAAGAACGACGATTTGAAAAAAGAAGATCAAGGTGGAATGGGAGGTGTTCAGAACTAAAGAATAACCTGTCTGAAATAATAAAGGCCTTTATTATTTCTTCTTTACCGTTTTCAGAATCATCAGATTTAATGGATTTAGCGGATATCCGCTGATGTTGTTTTGGGTCATGACAATCGACTGATCGTATAGTATAGGAACAATATTCGCATATTCGATCACCATTCTGTCCATTTTCTGATTCAAAAGGAAGCGCTTCTTTGGATCATTTTCATAATAACTGCTTTCAAACAAGCGGTCAAAATCTTTGTTGAAATATCCCGTATAGTTAGGGCCATCCGGAACCTTATTCTTGGAGTAAAACATTGCAAGGTAGTTCTCTGCATCACCATAATCTGCAATCCAGGAACCCCTGAAGAAGTTTACTGCATTTTTAGACATCATATCTCTTAAACTCGCATTAGGGCTCACATCGACTTTTACTTTTATTCCAATCGCGTTCAGTTCTCCCTGAATAAACTCCATGAGGTCTTTATAAGTTGTAGAAGTACTCAGGGTGATCTGCGGCATTCCTTTTCCATTTGGAAATCCAGCCTCAGTCAATAATCTTGCTGCCTTTTCTGGCTCGTAGTGATATCCTTTTACTGCGGTGCTGTCAAAACCAGGCATCCCCTGAGGGATAAAACCTGAAGTCGCAGGAATTCCGATGCTGTTTCTAAGGTATTTAATCAACTTAGGTTTGTCGATGGCATAATTAATCGCGTGTCGTATTTTTTTATATTTTAACGGCGAATTCTTAGCGATAGATTTAGATGTATCTACCAGGAATCCAGCGTATTCGGTGCAGAGGTAAGCGCCCTTCCGGAGCTTGAATTTCCCCTTGTATTTGCTGGTCATATTCCCGCTTTTGGTTAAAATGTCGTCACGGTAACTGCCGTCAACTTTGTCAAAGAAATCAAGTTCTTTTTTGATGAAATTCATGAATGCACTTTGCTTATCGCTGATGAAAGTGACTTTCACTGCATCCAGAAAGGGTAAAGTCTGACCTGCTTCTTTCTCCCAGTACTTTTCATTTTTTACCATTACCAGGACCTCATCTTCTTTCCAGTACCTGAATTTGAAAGGACCGGTACCTATTGGATGGCTGCGGAAATCCTTTCCATAATGACTTACCACCTCTTCCGGGACTACCGAGCAGTATTGCGCCGTCAGTAAACTGAGAAATGGGGGAAAAGGTTTAATTAGTTTAATGCGAAAGGTCGTATCGTCTATGGCGATAAAGTTATGAATGTCTTTTACCTTATCACTAAAGATCCAGCTTCCTGAAGAGGCAACTTTAGGGTCTATCAGCCGGTTAAAACTGTATACAAAATCCGAAGCGATTACTTTTCTTCCCTTTCCACCGGGAAAAGTAGGGTCATCGTGGAAATAAACATCAGTCCTGAGGTTAAAGGTGTAGTCCATACCATCATCAGATATTTTCCAGCTTTTTGCAATACAGGGAAGCGTATTTAAATTACTGTCTATCTGTACCAATCCATTGAAAATCTGGTTGACCATCCAGAGCGCGTTCTGATTCCTTGCAAATGCCGGATCAAGAGAAGTAAGGTTTTGATCAAGATTCATGTTAAACACCTTTTTCTCTTTGTCAGAGCCGCTGTTTGTACAAGATATAATGCCCAGAAGTAATAATCCGCAAAAAATATGTGTTATAATACGATGCATCAGTGTAGGAATACTAATTTTGCACAAAGTAATAAATAAATCAATATGTCTTTTTTAAATGCGGTTATAAATAAGGTGGAGAATGAAGTGTTGAGTGAAGAACTTCAGGAGCGTGTGGATCTTATTCAGCATAAAATAAAATTTATGGAACCAGTAACCGTTGCTTGCCTGGATACGGAGAACCATTTAAACCGCGAATTTGAAGGAATCATTAATGATGCAGGAGGTATTTTACAGGAGGATGTTAATCAGGCAAGAGTTTTGATTTACGCAGAAAAGGATGCCAGTATGCTGGAAATGATGGGACTTTTACCTTCTCTATTGAGTAAAGAATGGCCTGCGGTAGAATACAACAGGGTATATATTTTGGATGATCAGGCCGTTGCAGCTAAAAACCCTCAGGAAATGGTCTCCTTACTGGAAGATATCGCAGAGATGTTATATCCGGGATATTTTGTTTTTGGAAATGAAGGTAAAAACTGGAGCAGCTTTGGGGTTTAGCGCATTTTAGAATGCGATAAATTTATCCATTTGCTGATTCGTGAACTTTAAGGTGTCTTCCTTGAAAAAGTCTTCCAGTTCGTTCAGCTCCATTTTAATGGCGGAAACATGAATTCTTAGCGGCAAAACATTCAAATGTAGATAGCTGCAGACTCCACCAAAATGGTCAATTCCTCTTATATTGCCGTATTTTCCGGAAGAAATGCCTACCAAAGCAGCCTTTTTATCGTAAAAACTCTCCGGAAACTGACAGGCATCAATAAAAGTTTTAAGTACTCCGGGGAAACTCCCGTTGTATTCTGGAATGATGAATAAAAATTTACTTGTTTTGGTCATTAATTCCTGAATCGGCTCGAATTCCTGGCTTCTTTTTCCATACAAATCTGAAGAAATCAAGGTCTCAGGTAACTGCTCCAGACTAAATATATTTGCTTGCAATCCTTTTTCTGACAGTACTTTCTGATAATATTTTGCTACTTTAAGCGTATTACTTCCAGGTCTGTTTGTTCCTGAGATGATAGTTACCATGTATAAATTGTTAATAAGATGTGTAAAACACTTATGACCTATATGCCGTATGTGTCAAATTGTTTGTATCTTAGCTAATCATTAAAATGTGCCTGAATCAATACAAAAATAGCATTTTTTATAGACTTAAATCAAGTAAACAGCAAGCCTTCAGTAAATAATTGGTAATTATTAAAAAGATAAATGAGTAAAATTATTGCATTGGCAAATCAAAAAGGTGGTGTGGGTAAAACTACTTCATCTATAAACTTAGCCGCAAGTTTAGCCGTACTGGAATACAGAACTTTATTGGTTGACGCAGATCCTCAGGCAAACTCTACCTCTGGTATTGGCTTTGATCCAAGAAGTATAAAAAACAGCATCTACGAGTGTATCATTAATGATATCGAGCCGATGGATGCCATACAGAAAACCGAAACTCCCAATTTAGATCTTTTGCCTGCTCACATCGACCTGGTCGGTGCAGAGATTGAGATGATCAATCTGAACAACAGGGAATATAAAATGAAGGCCGTTCTGGAGAAAATTAAAGATCAGTATGATTTTATCATCATTGATTGCTCACCCTCTCTGGGTTTAATCACCATCAATGCGCTTACTGCGGCAGATTCAGTGATTATCCCTGTTCAGTGTGAATACTTCGCTCTTGAAGGACTGGGGAAATTATTGAATACAATTAAAATTGTTCAAAACCGTTTAAATACTGCATTGGAAATCGAAGGTATTTTACTGACGATGTATGACGTTCGTTTACGTTTGTCAAATCAGGTAGTAGAGGAAGTAAGAACCCATTTTCAAGACCTGGTATTTGAAACGATCATCCAAAGAAATACCCGTCTGAGTGAAGCGCCTAGTTATGGGATTTCTGTAATTATGCACGATGCAAATTGTAAAGGGGCGATTAACTATCTGAACCTGGCACGGGAAATCGTCCGTAAAAACGGATTGGTAAAAGAAGTGCAGGATGTAAATACAGCAATTATATAAAATTATCTTAATGACATCTTTTCAGCGAAAAACAGGTTTAGGTAAAGGGTTGAGTGCGCTTTTAGATGACAGCGACTCGGTTAATCCACCAAAAAATGGAGTTAACCCTGTAAGCGAAACCAGGCAGGAAACCGGCAATAATAGTGCTATTGGGAATATCAAAATCTCTGATATTGATACCAACCCTTTCCAGCCGCGCACGGAGTTTGATCAGGTTGCTTTAATTGAACTTTCAGAATCCATCAAAATTCAGGGACTGATCCAGCCGATTACCGTGCGGAAACAGACTGGAAACAGATACCAGCTGATCTCAGGTGAACGAAGATTACGCGCTTCCAAATTGGCTGGGTTGACTGAAATTCCCGCCTATGTACGGAGTGCCAATGACCAGCAAATGCTGGAGATGGCGCTTATCGAAAATATCCAGCGTGAAAACCTGAATGCCATTGAGGTAGCACTGAGTTTTCAAAGAATGCTGGAGGAGTGTAATTTGAAACAGGAGCAATTAGGAGAACGTGTAGGTAAAAACCGAACTACGGTAACCAATTACCTTCGCCTGCTGAAACTGCCACCAGTAATTCAGATCTCGATCCGCGATCAAAAGATCTCCATGGGACATGCCCGTGCATTGATCAATGTTGAAGAAGTCGATAAACAACTTTTTATCCATCAGGAAATTATTGATAAAGGGCTTTCCGTTAGAAAGGTTGAAGAATTGGTAAGAAGCATCAACAGTGTTGAAGTCAAATCTAAGTTTCAACGACAACCTAAAGGGGTGTCTTTCGAATATCAGAAATTACAGAAGGATCTGGCATCTAAATTTGCAACTAAAGTGAAACTCAAAGTAGGAGAGAATGGTAAGGGAGCAATTGAAATTCCTTTTATGTCTGAGGATGACCTGAGCAGAATTTTAGAATTATTGGATTGGTAATGTCAAAGATTTTCCTGTTGTCGGTGTTATTGATGCTTACTTCTTTTGCGGTTAAATCGCAGGAAGTATTGGTCAATAAGAAAGACAGCACGGCCTTAAAGCCGGTCGAAAAAAAGGTAGACACCTTAAAACCAAAATATATAAATCCTGGTAAAATAGCCGGTCGCCGGGCAATGCTCCGTTCTGCAATGCTCCCGGGGCTTGGGCAGATCAGAAATGGATTCACCTTCTATAGAGGATTAAAAGTAGCCGGAATCTATACTGGTGCAACATTACTCACCATTTCTTTTATCGATAATAATAAGAGTTATCATGAGGTCCTCGATGAGCTGAATTACCGTTTGGAAAATAAAGGCCTGCGTCAGAATCAACTCTATAGATCAGTCGAGGAACAAGGCCTGGTGAATGCCAAAGATCTTTACAAGAGAAACAAGCAAATCATTATCTTCTCTTTTGTTGGCCTGTACCTTCTGAATGTGGTAGAGGCATATATTGATGCAAGATTAAAATATTTTGATGTGGGGGATGTAGCGGTTAAATTTTCACCAACGGTGATCAATATGAATACCAATACGATGTATGGCTTAAATACAGCGGCACCCGGATTCAAGGTTACGCTCAGTTTTTAAAACAGATTTTATTAAATAAAGACGAAAATACAAATAGAAGCAACGATGAAAGTAGCATTATTGGGTTATGGTAAAATGGGGCAAATTATTGAACGTTTTGCACTGGAAAGAGGTCATGAAGTCGTTTTAAAAATTAGCGCAGATAACCTCGATGATCTGAATAAGGCTAATCTCTCTAAGGCTGATGTCGCGATTGACTTTAGTGCTCCCGATGCGGCTATAGGTAATATTTATGCCTGTTTTGAGGCTAACCTTCCAATTGTTGTGGGAACTACAGGTTGGTATGGACAACTACAGGAGGTGAAAAATGAATGTTTGAGCAGTAACAATACCTTGTTATATGGATCAAACTTTAGCATAGGAGTGAATATCTTCTTTCATGTGAATAAAGTCTTGGCAAAACTGATGAGTAACTTCCCTGCTTATGATGTGCAGGTGGAAGAAATTCACCATACCCAAAAACTGGACTCTCCCAGTGGGACTGCAATGACAATTGCTGAAGGAATCATTGAAGAGCTGGATGGCAAGACAGAATGGGTGAACGAATTGGTCGGAAGTCCTTTTGAAGATGTCATCAAAAAAGAACAGGTGCTGATAGAATCACATCGAATTGAAAATGTGCCGGGAACACATACCGTCGTGTATAGTTCTGAGGTGGATGATATTGAATTGAAACATACCGCACATAGTCGTGCAGGTTTTGCTTTGGGTGCTATAGTTGCAGCGGAGTGGTTGCAAAATAAACAAGGCTTTTATAATATAGCCGATATATTTAATTTTAAATAAAGATTATGAATTGGAAATTCTGGCAAAAGAACAATGATGCCAAGCCAAGAAAGAAAAAAACTAAAAGCCGGGAATGGTTTGATGCCATCTTATTTGCGGTAATAGCAGCGACGATCATCAGGGTGTTTTTTATTGAAGCCTATACCATACCAACGGCTTCTATGGAGCGGTCATTGTTGGTGGGCGACTTTTTGTTTGTCAGTAAAGTGAATTACGGAGCGAGAATTCCTATGACTCCGGTTGCTTTTCCTTTTGCACACCATACCATGCCGATCACCGGTACAAAAGCTTACTGGGATGGCGTAGAATGGAAATACCGTAGATTACCAGGACTATCTGATATTAAAAGAAATGATGTTGTCGTGTTTAACTACCCTCAGGGAGATACCGTAGCACTGGAATATCAGGACCAGGATTATTACCAAATGGTTAGATCATTGGGCTGGAAACAGGTTAACAGTCAGTTTACGATTGTTAGTCGCCCGGTAGATAAAAGAGAGAATTATATTAAACGATGCATCGGAATAGCAGGTGACACGGTAAGTATGAAAAACGGATTGGTGTACCTGAATGGAAAACCGGAGAAGTTAAAAAATACCGGGCAAATCGGATACGAAGTCGTGTTTAAAACTCAGGATGTTAATTTTAGCGTTTTTGAGGATATGGGCTTTAATGTTTCTGAAGAGATCTCTCCAATGAGCCAGAATTCTTACCAGTTTACCGGTACAGAACCGATGATGGAAAAAGTTCGCAAACTGGACTTTGTCCAATCAGTAAAAGAATTGACAGAAGTTGATCAGAAAAGAGATGGAGATATTTTTCCTTATGATCCGAACAGAAATTGGAATGTAGATAATTTTGGTCCGATCATTCTTCCTAAGAGAGGTTGGACGGTGAAACTGGATAGTGCGACAATGCCTCTTTATGAAAGAAGTATCCGTATTTACGAAGGAAATAAGGTAGAGAAATCAGGTAAAGGCTGGTTGATTAACGGCGTTGCTGCCGATAGCTATACTTTTAAAATGAATTACTATTGGATGATGGGAGATAATCGCCATAAATCTGCAGATTCGCGCTATTGGGGCTTTGTTCCTGAAGATCATATTGTTGGAAAAGCGTTATTTATCTGGATGAGTTATGATACTAATGGATCTTTCTTCAGTAAAATCAGGTGGAACAGATTACTTAAAGGAATACATTAACCTCTAATTATCAGGTTAAAAGCGGATGATGCAGTAGCATCATCCGCTTTTTTTTTTGATAAAAATTTCAGCAAATAACCTCGTTATCGCTATATAAAATGGCTATTATTTGATTTTTTAAAATAAAAGTTGGTGTAACTTAAAAATAAAATTAAAAAGTTCTATTTTTTTTGAAAAAATAAAATTAAGTTTATATAACCAAATATTACAATCGTGTTACAATGTTAGGATGAGAACAGGGAATCTCATCTTTTTCGGGGGAAGGTAGGGCGCTGACACTTACCACATTGAACAGATTAAGGGAACTACAAGCATTAATGTGTGGAGTTTGAAAAAAATGTTGCCGACAGGTCGGTATGCTTGTATTTAGGAAATTGTGAATTCAATTAATAAACATAGAGTATCAACTATTTAAAACGCAGTCTTTCAACTAACCTAAACCATTATGAAACAATTGTACTTAAAATGCTTTAGCATTTTGTTGTGTTGCCTCATGGCAGCGACAACTTATGCCCAGACTAAGATTACCGGTAAGGTAATTGATCAGCAGGGCCAGCCCTTACCAGGGGTAACAGTTACTGTCAAAGGAACCCAAATCAGAACTTCTACAGATGGAGGTGGTAATTTTGCGATTACTGCCACTGCCGGAGAGGTTTTAAGTTTCAGTTCAATCGGACTGGTGACGAAACAAATCACGGTAGGTAACTCGGGAACGGTGACCGTAACACTTGCAAATGACGAAACTACGTTGACAGAAGTTACCATTACGACCGCATTAGGGCTAAAAAAAGATAAAAAATCTCTGGGCTATTCTGCACAGAGTGTAAAGGGCAAAGATCTGAATGTCGCTCAGGCACCAACTATAGCGCAGGGTTTAATGGGTAAAGTAGCTGGTCTAAATATTAGCCAGGCTTCAGGTGGAGTTGAAGGTGGTTCCTCAAGAATTGTTGTTCGTGGAAACACCTCCCTTACAGGAGAAAACCGTGCTTTAATTATCGTAGATGGAGTTGCAATTAATAATGATCCGCTGAACAGTGGTCCAAATAATGGAGGCGGTGGCGCTTCAGGAACGAAGCAGGGGGCCGATGTCGCTGCTTATAACGACTGGGGCACAGGAATGAATTTTATTAATCCTGAAGATATCGAAGACATTACTGTATTGAAAGGACCGGCAGCGGCGGCACTTTACGGCGCGCGGGGTGCCAATGGTGTGATTCTGATCACCAGGAAAAAAGGGGAAAAAAGAGATGGACTCGGAGTAGATTATTCTTATGCTGTAAGGTCAACTAAAGCCTACGAATTCCTGAATTTTCAAAACGAATATGGTTCTGGTCTTGTGGGTTCATTGTGGACTGCCGATCAGGGAAAGCAGTTTCCAACCAACGGGGCAGGACAGCGCTACCAGATTGGAACCTATACCGGAACCTATGCAGCGGGAGATTATAAAACAGGTGCATATGGCATGTTGCCATACAACAACAGTGTTCAGGCCTGGGACCTGTTTTCGTTTCCCAGCGGATTATCCTGGGGACCAAAATTTGATAACCAGCCGGTTTTGTGGTACGATGGTGTGCTAAGGCCATACTCTGCGCAACCAGACAATTGGAAACCTTATTTTCCAGACGGAAACGTGTCTCAGCATAACGTGGCAATCTCAGGCGGCGGGGATTTTGGAACAGCGCGGTTCTCCTATACCCGCGATTATACCAAAGCAAATACCCTCAATAGTAATTTTGGATCGAATACCTTCAATATTGGTTCAACCATCAAAGTGAGTAAAAAAGTCTCCGCAGAAGTTACCGGAAGCTATGTGAATTTTGAACGCTTAAATACGCCGCCGATTGGCTCAGGTAATTACCTTGCTGGATTTTCCTATGCTGCTACCCGTGATTTCAGATCAGATGTAGAAGAAATGAATGACTTCGCTTTAAATGGCTCTCAAAGAGATGTGAATTCCAAGGCTAATTTTCCCGGAAGTACCGTTCAGTACCCTTATTATTCTTATATGGCCAATTCCTTCTGGAACATTTATAAGAACAATACCAATTTTAATAGAAATCAGTTAATAGGCGGAATGAAAATAACAGCTGATCTTACTGATTGGCTTAACCTTACTGCTCAGGGTGGTGTGGATAACTCCAATGATGTGACTGAAATCAGAGAATACCCTAAGAATATTCAGGGTACGGTTGGTGCATATAAAGAATCACTTGCCAAGAGTCTGAACAGGAATTTAAGTGCGCTTTTCAGATTGCATAAGGAAAACTTATTCGACAAGTCTATCAATGGAAGTTTAACCGGAGGAGTTGAATCTTACTATAGAAACGATTATATGGTCAGCAGCCGTACCAATGGGGATTTTATTAAACCTTTTGTTTTTGCCATTAACAATGGATCTAAAATAGAATCCTTTGATAATTATGTTCCTGAAGTGAGATATAGAAGAAAAATAAATTCCGCATTTGGCTTCCTTGACCTGTCTTACAAAGATTATCTTTTCTTACAGGTAACAGGACGTAATGACTGGTCTTCTACACTCCAGGATGGCTCGAATTCTTATTTTTATCCTTCCGCAAATTTAAGTTATGTCTTTTCAGAGGGTATTAAAGGTTTGGATACCGCTGCACCTTGGTTGAGTCTGGGTAAAATTACCTTTTCTTATGCAGAGACTGGCAGTGATACTGATCCTTATTCCATTCATAACATTATCACGACTGAAGCCTATAACGGACAGGCTGCACAGACCTATCCATTGAAATTAAAAGCGAATAATATAGAGCCTCAACGCTCCAGGGCATACGAATTGGGCTTAAATTTAGGCTTTTTAAAGAACCGGATTAATGTAGAGCTTTCTGCTTACAGCATGAAAACGTTTAATCAGATCTTAACCAATGCCTTACCTATTTCCTCGGGTTTTAATGAAGTTCAGATCAACAGAGGCTCATTGGGGAATAAAGGACTGGAATTCATCATTAATGCAAGGCCTATAGCGAACAGAGATTTCTCCTGGAGCGTAGCCGTGAATGGTGCGCATTCAAGTACTAAGGTACTTGCGCTGGATCCCGGGAATGACAACCTCCAACTGGGTACATTTTTTGAAGGAAACGGGATTTCTCAAAGAGTGAATGTGGGAGACAATTATGGAACACTCTATGGCAAAGACTTTACCTATCTGAATGGACAGAAAGTGGTGAAGGATGCAATAGGGGCAAATGGACAAAAGCTGACTTACACAGTTAATGGTGTCGAAAGAGTGGCGGGAACACAATGGGTCCTGACCCCAGATCAGGTTCCGATTGGTAATTCTCAGGCATTTTTAACAGGTGGAATCAGTAATACTTTTCGTTATAAGAACCTTTCATTATATGCAATGATTGATGCAAAAATTGGCGGAGATACCTTTTTTGGAACTTATGCTGCA
Organism: Pedobacter sp. KBW06; assembly: GCF_003852525.1. GTDB lineage: Bacteria > Bacteroidota > Bacteroidia > Sphingobacteriales > Sphingobacteriaceae > Pedobacter. Next base: position 127,065 of record NZ_QAJL01000009.1, on the reverse strand, counting down.
GCAATGGGGAATGGATTGCTCGAAGAAACAGTAAAAGAGCGTAATGGCGGAGGTTTGCCGTTGACATATCCGGATGGCACAACCGCGAACACAGGAATTAGCTTTGGAGGGGTATATGCTGACGGAACACCAAATACAAATGTAGTGAATCCGGCATGGTATTATCTGGGAACTTATGCCTCATGGAACCATATTGGGGTGCCGCGTTCAGCTTCAGTTTTCGAAAATACCTGGGTTAAATTGAGAGAGGTAGCCCTGACTTATCAGGTGCCGAAAACAGTGATCCAAAAAACAAAGTTTATTCAGAACCTGAGCGTGTCATTAATTGGTCGCGATTTGTTTTACATCTATACCAGCATCCCTAAAGGATTAAATCCGGAAGGCGTAAATGGGATTGGTAATATGCAGGGAATTGAGTTCTCATCTATTCCACGCGTGAGGTCATTTGGATTATCTGTTAAATCATCATTCTAGTCTTAAACTTATTCAAAATGAAACTTAATCAAAAAATAATATATGGTATGCTGGTTTTCTGGACGATTACTGGTAGCCTGGCCTGTAAAAAAGGATTTGAAGAAATCAACAGGCCATATAATGAAGCAGGTGTCGAAACCCAAACTGTAGCGGGACTATTTAATGGATTAGCGAAATCTGTGACAGATGAGGACAATACGCTTTACATCAGCCTGTTTTACTCCTCTACGAATCAACAGGCAGTGCAAAATAAGATTACACCATATTTAAATTATAGTTCCAGCTTCTGGAATAAATATTATCCAAGTTTAAAAAATTATCGCTCTTTGCTAAAGCGAATCACACAAGAGGCCAATCCGGCAGAATTTGATAATGTGAAACACATGGCTACGATTCTGATCGCTTCGAAGACTTTACATATGCTCGACTATTATGGAAGTATTCCTTATACTCAAGCAGGTTTAGGAGATACCGGTATAGAATTCTATCGTCCTGTTTACGACAAAGAAGCTGACATTTATAAGAGTGTCCTGGCAGATCTGAAGACTGCAGTGAACGGAATTAACAGCGCTGGGGGCCAAACGAGTATTGGCGCTTCTGAATCTTTTTTAAATAGTGATTTTGATGCCTGGAAGAAATTTGGAAATTCATTGAGATTGCGCTACGCTGTCCGTTTGTATAATAAAGAGCAAGCTCTGGCTTCAGAGATTATCAATGATATTATAGGAGGAAATCAGCTTTTACCCAACAATCAGGATGTTGCTAAACTGGAAAAAAGTAATTTTGGTTTCTGGCCAGGTTCTGTTTCTCCTGGAATTTCAACAGAACGCCAGTGGTACACTTTCAGAGAGACCTCTGTTTCCAATATCCGGATGAGCAAAAATGTTTGGAATAAGATGTCAAGTTCTGATGCACCCTCCGGAGCGGGTATTTATGATCCAAGATGTTTTATTTTCTTTCAAACCAATAATGCTGATCAGTGGGTTCCACAGCTTCAGAATGGTTCGGAAAGTGAAGGTGGTGAACCTTATAAAAATGACGGAAGTCCGAGCCGAAGGCCAATTGGATCGGATCCCGGGAACAAATTTGCCAGCTTTAATTTCTTTACGATCTATGATCAGATTTACTTTCCTTACCTGATCATTACAGAGGCTGATGTTCATTTCCTGAAAGCAGAAATCTATCAAAGAGGAATGGGGGTGGGCAAAAATACGAGTTTAGCTAAAACAGAGTATGAAGCAGGGATTACTTCCTCCGTTAATTTCTGGTATGCTTATGCAAATAATTCTAAAGCATGGTTGATCAAACCAATACCACCAACAGCTTTACAAATGACCGCTCTTTTAAGTAATCCTGCAGTACTCTATAACGGTGGGAATGATAATGATGCATTGACTAAGATTGCAACCCAGGCCTGGCTGGCTACCATGTTCCAGCCTGCAGAGGCCTGGTCAATTGTAAGACGGACAGGGCTAACACCAAAAGATCCTTCTTTTAATCCTACTTACAGGGTCAATAAACTTCCATATCCAAATGAAGAAAGTGTGAACAACAATGCAAATTGGAAAAATGCAACTGGTGGGGCAGATCAAAATGCCCAGGCGCTAAATAAGGTATACTGGATGCCTTAGCCTTATCTTAAAAGCCCTGGATCTGAATAGACGATCCGGGGTTTTTAATCCTCTTTTAGGTATGCTTCGATTTTTATTATTTAATGTTTCTTTGGTGTACTTAAAAAAAAATTAATAAGTTACTCGCATTTGTCATAAAAATATTTTAAGTTTGATCAACAAACCTAATCATGTGACCGCCACAAAGAAAAAATACCATCAACTCCGTAGAGAGGTGATTAAGCATCTGTATTATAATGATATGCTCACCTTAATGGAGTTAAGTAAGCTCACTCATAAGAGCTTGCCTTTAGTGACGACGACCGTAAATGACCTGATGGCTGAAGGCTATGTCCTTGAGCATGGTCTTGCCCCTTCCACAGGAGGTCGAAGGGCGCTTACCTTCCTTTTAAATCAACAAAAACAAAGATACATAATTGCAGTCGCAATGGACCAGCTGGTTACTCAGGTGGTGATCTATGACTTACTGAATCAGGTGAAAACTGAACCAGAAATTCGACGATTATCACTTAAGGATGACCAGGAAAGTACGAAAGCGCTGGTAGAATTCTTGAAGGAGTATATCTTAAGTTCAGGGATTTCAAACGAGGAAATTTTAGGCGTCGGTATAGGAATGCCTGGATTCGTCAACGCTGAACATGGAATAAACCATACTTTTTTTAAGATAAAAGGAGATGGCAACCTGAAAAACCACCTGACCAAAGAACTTGGCCTTCCGGTATTCATTGACAATGATTCCAGTATCATCGCCTTAGCCGAGTTGAAATTCGGTGCTGGAAAAGGACTTAAAGACGTAATGGTAGTCAATATCGGCTGGGGAATCGGACTTGGAATGGTGATCAATGGTAGTTTGTTCAGAGGACATAGTGGATATGCTGGTGAATTCAGCCATATACCGCTTTCTCAAAGTAACAAATTGTGTTCATGTGGTAAAAGAGGCTGTTTGGAGGTAGATACTTCCTTGTTGATTTTGGTCGAAAGGGCAAAATCGCAAATTGCTTCAGGAGTAAGCTCAAGTCTCGAGCATCTGTTCCTTGATGAAACAAGGTTGCCAGGTGATCATTTTCTGGAAGCAGCAAAAGCGGGGGATCCTTTAGCAGTTTCAATTCTTGCGGATGCCGCTTTTTTGATTGGAAAAGGACTGGCGACGCTGATCCATATTATTAATCCAAAACTGATTGTTTTGAGTGGCAGGGGGGCTACTGCAGGGAAGATATTAATGGCTCCTATTCAGCAGGCAATCAATGAGTTTTGTATTCCAAGACTGGCAGAATACACCGATATTCAGGTTTCGGAGATATCTACAGAATCAGGGCTGTTAGGGGCAGCAACACTGGTTGTCGAGAATTGTAATTTTAATTAAAATATAGCAAAGTGTTTTAGTTTAGGGATATGCTAAAACCTTTTAAAGAATACACGCAAACCAATCAATTAACTTAAATTCTAACAATTAAATCAAAAAAGATGAAACAATTTTACCTGAAGTGTTTTTGGATGCTGTTGCTGACTTGTTCTGCAATAGGGTCTTACGCTCAAAAATCTTTTACGGGGACAGTGAAAGATAATCGGGGACAGGCATTGCCAGGGGTCTCTGTGAATGAAAAAGGTACCAAAAATGGAACCGCAACTAACGAAATCGGAAATTTCTCTATTGCTGTGGGACCTGCAAGTGTTTTGAGAATATCACTGATTGGTTATGTTACTCAGGAAATTACCGTAGGGGATAAGAAGAGTATCAATGTTACTTTGGAAGAAGACAACCAAACCTTAAATGAAGTGGTGGTAACAACGGGTTTTGGTGTTAGAAAACAAACAAGAAAACTAAGTTATTCAATTCAGGAAGTTAAAGGTGATGACCTTACCCGTGCAAATGAGCCGAATTTGGTGAATGCACTAAATGGTAAAGTTGCGGGTGTGGTGATTAACATGGGTGCCGGTGGACCTCAGTCTTCTTCAAGAATCAGGATCAGAGGAAATGCTTCTCTAAGCCAGAATACACAACCATTGGTTGTGATTGACGGAGTATTGATTCAGCCAGGTGTAACTGGTGCAGACTCTTATGGAAACAGTCCTCAGGATTTTGGTAACATTATGAAAAACTTAAATGCGGATGATTATGAAAGCATTACCGTATTAAAAGGTGCTGCGGCAAGTTCACTATATGGTTCTAGAGCTCAGAACGGTGTGCTTTTAATTACTTCAAAGAAAGGTAAATCAGGACAAGGTCTGGGAATTTCATTTTCTCATACACAAACTGTGGAAGAAGTTTACCGTACTTTCGATCTTCAAAATGAATTCGGAGGTGGTATAACCCCAACTTTTACCAAGGATGCAAGTGGAATGCAGCAAGTGGATAAAGCCAATTATTTCTGGAGCTTTGGTCCAAAATATGACGGCTCAGAGGTTAAAGATATTGATGGACGTATCATCAAATGGAATGCTCAGCCGAATAATATTTTAGATGCTTATAATAACGGAATCTATAGCAATTCAAATTTGGCATTTCAAGGTGCCAATGAAGATGGAAACTTTAGATTGTCTTATACCAAGATGGCTAACAAAGGAATCTTACCTAATAATAAGTTTGACCGTGATGCGGTAGATTTTAGAGGGTCAAGAAAAATCGGTAAAATCTTTACTATTGATGCAGGTGTAAACTATACCGTTAGTAATGTTTTGAATCCAATTAACCAGTCTAACAATAGCAGTCCTTTATTTGCTTTAACTTATGCGAATCCAAGAAGCTATGATACAAAATACTGGATGAACCATTACAGAGATGAAGTAAATGGCGGCCGCTTAAGAGATGCTGCGGATCCTTATGGATTGTCGTCTTTCTGGTATGATTTATATACTAAAAAGAACAGACAAAAAGAGAACAATTTCAGGGGGAATGTGGAAGTTACGGCTAACATCACACCTTGGTTGAACGCGATGGTTAGGGGAACACTTAATCAGGTGAATACCATAAGAGAAGTGAAAAATATCGGTGATGGAGTAGGATTCACAGGCGGCGAATATGGATCGGGGCAATCTGATCAGAGAAGCACCAGATTACAGTTTTTGCTGAATGCAAGTCGTAAGATCAATGACAATTTTGATTTTAACCTTAGCTTGGGTGGAGAAACCACAAGTGATTTTGGAAAGAATACAACCTATACCAGAACCGATGGCGGTTTAAAAGATCCAGGTAAATTCTTCTTGGGTAATTCTGTAAAGACACTAATCACCGAGAACTCACTTGACGGTAGTCAGCGTACTGACGCGGTATATGCTTATGGTGATATTTCCTATAAAAACATGTTGACATTGAATGTAAGTCTTCGTAACGATTGGTCTTCAACGTTAACCTATCCAAATGGTACAGGTAGCTATGGTTACCTTTATCCTTCAGTAGGTTTGGCTTATATTTTCTCCGAGTCATTGAAAAATGTACCGGGATTAGGATTCCTTTCTTATGGAAAGCTGAGAGCCAACTATGGTCATACCGGCCTTGGAACCAATCCTTATGAAACGAGCAGAGGCTTATATAAATTCATCGGTACTTATAAAGATGCGAAGGATATTGAAATGCCACGCTATGGCTACAGTGAATTTGTTAAAGGAAATCCTAACCTTAAGAATGAGCTGACCAAAGAATTTGAAATTGGTACAGAAATGCGTTTCCTGAATGACCGTATTGGTATTGACGCATCATTTTACAGAAAAAACACATTCAATCAAGTCCTTGCGCTACAGGTTCCTGGAGAAAGTGGTGTAGACAAACAGTTGATTAATGCCGGAAATATACAGAATCAAGGTATCGAGATTTTGATCAATGGTTCACCTATTAAGACGAAAGATTTTGAGTGGAACAGTACATTAAATTTTGCCCGCAACAGAAATAAGGTCATTAAACTTGCACCAGGTGTAACAAGTGTAACATTAGCGAATGCTTTTGGTGCTGATATGTCTTCTGTGGCCATCGAAGGAGAAGAATACGGAACCATTTATACAGGATACGGTTTTGCTTCTTATCAGGCTAAAGATGCACAAGGTAATAATATCGATGATCCACGTAATGGACAAAAGATGTTAAAAGCCAATGGTAGCTACTGGAGAAGTGGTGACGCAGGTCAGGGAAATAAAAAATTAGGTAGTATGATGGAGAAATTTACTGCAAGTTCCATCAACAGTTTCAGATATAAAGACTTTAACCTTGGTTTCCAGATTGATGCAAAAGTAGGTGGTATGATGGCTTCAGGAACTCACCAGTATGGCTCTAACTTTGGAGTATTCCAAAGCACGCTACCTGGCCGTTCTGCAGATCATGGAGGCGTACTAAGAAAAGATGCTGCTGGAAATTCATTTAATGATGGTATCATTCCTGAAGGTATTTTTGCTGACGGAACAATCATCAATAATGTAAATGTAGGTGGTACTACCTTTGCTGACGCAGTTGGAAAAGGATTAATTCAACCAGTTAGTGCACGTGTTCACTATGCAAGATTAACGCAGTGGGCTACAGGAATCAGGGAATACTCTACGTTCGAGAACAACTGGGTGGCATTAAGAGAAGTTTCAGTAGGCTATACCTTGCCAAAAAGATTTACAGATAAAATGAAATTCAACAGAGTGAATCTAAGCTTTATCGCAAGAAACCTGACTTATATTTATAACAGTCTTCCAGATCATATCAATCCGGAATCGTTATTCTCAAATAGCCCGGGTGCATTTGCTGAATATGGAGGTGCTCCGTATACCCGCACATTTGCGCTTTCAATTAAAGCAAGTCTATAGAACCTGAGTTTGTAAAATATTTTTTAAAAGAAATTAAGATGAAAACAAAATATAAAGCATGGATAGGGATAGTAGCCTTTGCATGCATCTCAATATCATCCTGTAAAAAGGAGAAATTTGTGGAACTGAATACAGATCCTTCATTGCTTGACAAGATTACTCCTGAACAACAATTCATGAATGCTTCCATCCGGATGAACAATGAACGTTCAGAATGGTATTATGATAACGTGCGTGGAATTATGCCATGGATGCAGATGGCAACGCCGCTAACAGGAAATGGTGTCTCATTTGTGACGGAGTCAGGTAACCTGAAGAACACAAGGTACAACATGTTCTATCCTGGAATAGGCGCTTCTTTCACCGACGTATTGCATATCATTTCACAAATGTCGGCTGAAGAACAGGCAAAACGTGTACATCAGGTGGCAATTGCATCTATTGTCAAAGCATATTACGCATTTTATGTTTCTGATATCAATGGTAGTATTGCTTATAATGAGGCTTTTCAAGGTAAATATGGAGGTACATTTACCCCTAAGTATGATACCCAGGAAGTGTTATTTGATGTATTGGATACACAGCTAAAAGATGCAATTCTGAAATTAACCAGTACTCCTGAAGCTGGTCAGACCTCTCTTGGAGCTCAGGACTTGTTCTTCAAAGGATCGAGCAGTAAATGGGTAAAAACGGCAAATGCAATCCGTTTGAGAATGGCGATGCGTTTAATGAAAAGAAACCCAACAAAAATGACAACAAGGGTTCAGGAAGTTTTAGCTACCCCTGCTAACCTTATGGTTGACAATACAGACAGCTGGACATTTGAAGCTAATTCAAATATCGCTGATGGTGGTGACTGGTCAGTATTGAGCATCAGGGCCCCAAGACCGGTAGTAGATTTTATGTATACCAATGCAGATCCAAGGATCAGGTTTTTCTATCAGCCTAACTACTTTTCTCAAGCCAATTTTGACGCTGCTAAAGCACAAGGAAAAATCGCTTCAAATGCGGTATATGACGCTAAACGTTATTATGGTGTAGCAACCAGCCCTGACGCTTCTGCTGCCCCTGATTTTGCGAAATTTTTCAATAGCGTAACGATTAACGTTACGCAGGCAAACGGTCTTCCGGGAACTCTTGTTTTAGATACATTGTCTAATCTTCAGCCTAAATTGTTCGCTGCAGGTGAAAATAGCGGTACAGGTGTTAACTTTTTCCCAATGGTTACTTATGCTGACTTTTGTTTCATGAGAGCTGAACTTGCTGCACGTGCAATCACCGGTGAATCGGCAAAAGATTGGTACGATAAAGGAGTTACGGCTTCCATCATGATGTATGATGATATGGCAAACAGAGCTAAGATTGTAGATAGAGAAAACAAAAGTAACTATGTAGCGGCTACGCCTTCAGAAATTACAGCCTATCTGGCAAAGCCTTCAGTAGTTTACAACCCTGCTAAAGGAATCGATCAGATTGCTTGTCAGGCCTACCTGCACTTCTTTAAGCAACCAAGTGAAGCTTGGGCATTGTATAAAAGAACAGGTTATCCAAATGCCACAAGTGTACTTCCTTTAGAAAAATTAATTGCTCAGGGTACAGAGCAGGTAATTCCAAGAAGAGCTGCTTTACCTTTCCCTACAGTTTCAAACCTGAATTATCAAAACATCATTGATGCTTATAACGACATGAAAAAAGATCCTGACTTCGGACAGGGCCCAAGTGACATCTTCGGCCGTGTATGGTGGGATAAAAAATAACATTATAATAATTATATTAAGGGTGCCCATTGTGGCACCCTTATTTATTAAAGACCGATACGGAAATGAAATCATCTGATTTAAAAATACTAAGCCTGATGCTCCTGCTGCTGTTTACCAGCTCCGTAAAGGGACAGTTAAAAGCTGTTTCCTGGAAAAAAATAAGTGGCATCACTTTGCAAAATAAGAATGGGAAAAATCAAAATATAGCTCCTACAGGACTAACTGTACTCGTATTTCTATCTCCTGAATGCCCCCTTTGCCGAAACTATATTCCGGTACTCAATGCCCTTCAAAAAAAATACACAGAGGTACGGATCTTCGGAATATTTCCCGGTGCTGCATATACTGCAAAACAGATTAGCGATTTCCAAAACGAGTATAAGGTCAGTTTTAACATGCTGATCGACCGCAAAAAAGAACTTACACATCATTTGAAAGCCACCACAACACCGGAATGCATTTTAATATCTAAACTGGGTGCGATACCCTATAGAGGGCTGATCGACAACTGGGCAAGTGGCCTGGGACAAAAAAGAAAGGTAACCACTGAGAAGTTTCTTGAAAATGCCATTGATGATGTTTTAAATCAAAGAATACCCGCCACTTCACAAACCAAGCCTGTAGGCTGTTTGATAAACGATATATAATTCCTACATTTCTTATAGCTATGAGAATCCTGATTTTTACTTTTCTTTCCTTCTTTTTTTGCAATCAAATCATCGCTCAAAAAGTTACCTTTTCGACGCATATTGCGCCCATTATTCAACAAAAATGTGCGCCTTGTCACCGACCTGGAGAAGCAGCGCCTTTCTCCCTGCTCACCTATCAGGATGTGGCTAAAAGAGGAACCTTTATTAAGGATGTCGTACAATCTGGTTATATGCCACCGTGGAAACCGGACAACAATTACCGCACATTTCATAATGACCGCTCGCTGAGTAAAGCCGAAAAAGAGCTCATTGTGAAATGGGTCGACAGTAAAATGCCTGAAGGTTTAGCAAAGAAATCAACGACAGAGCGCTCAACCGCATTTGTCAAAGGGACCCAATATCATAGAAAGCCGGATACCGTGCTGAAAGTGACTAAGCCCTTTTTTATTAAGGGCGATAATGAAGAAAGGTTCCTGGTCTTTAAAATTCCTTTTGACCTGGCTAAAGCGCAAAATGTAGAAGCCGTAGAATTTGTTTCCAGTAATAAAAAGGTGATTCACCATGCAAACTTTGCTGTTCATCCGGTGGAGAGCGATGTGGACATCCTTCAGGGAGCAGATTATGTTGACCTTAGTGGTTCAGACCGGAGCAGCTATGATCAATACCTGCCCTTCAAAAAGAAAATGGACTATTATGGAGGCTGGATTCCAGGAACCTCATTTGAATCCTATCCCAAGGATTTTGGTTGGATAATGCCAAAACGTGGCGTAATTTTAGTCACTATCCACTATGCCCCTACAGGTAAAGATGAGGAAGAAATGTCTGGAATCAACTTTTTCTTCACCAAATCTCCGGTGAAAAGAAAAGTAGACGTGATTAGCCTGGGCTCAGCAGGAGTTGGAGAAAGTTCCATTGAACCTTATTTTATGATTCCTGCAGACACGACCAAAGCCTTCAACCTTAAAATTGTAACACCTCAGGATCAATCCCTGTTATATGTATGGCCACACATGCATTTGCTGGGTAAGACTTTTAAAGCATATGCAGTAACTCCGCAGGGCGATACCATTAAATTGGTTTCTATTCCTTCATGGGATTTCAAATGGCAGGAAATTTACAGGTATAAAAAACTGATTAAGGTTCCAAAAGGATCAATTTTAACGATCGAAGCACTCTACGACAATACCAAAGAGAATCCAAACAATCCCAATCATCCTCCAAAAATGGTCTTCTCTGCCAACGATATGAAAACAACAGATGAGATGATGACCATGCTCATGGTCTTCCTTAAATATGAAGAAGGGGATGAAAATCTCGAACTGGACAAGTAAGAACTAAAGTCCTTCGATCCCAAGTTTTACAGCGAGTTCATTCAGGTCATTCACTACGACATCAATCAAAGGAATGCCCTGAATTTTCCGTTCCTGCTCAAACGCATATTCCGGCTCTCCGGGAATGATCACCTTTTTATCCGGGTCAACCGTCCCGGCAGATTTAAACCGTTCAATCCAGTTGTCCAGGTGTTGTTTAAAATCATCAGCCGGACGGAAACCATCTATTCGCATGGCACCAAAGAAATGGCCGATACCTGCGCCAACAGGATTTGCTGAAGGTTCCAGAAAAGCAACAAATGGCGGTACCCAGGGCCCATAATTGGCACCGGAAAGCACTGCAGACAAAATATCCACCGTAGCACTCAGGCCATAACCCTTATGACTTCCATGGTCTTTATCACTACCTAAGGGCAGGAGGGAACCCCCATCTTTTAGCTGATGTGCGCTCGTAGAAGGATTTCCATCTTTGTCCTGCACCCAACCCTCAGGAATTGGTTGGTTTGCCCTTTGGGCGATTTCCAGTTTCCCGTTTGCAGCCGCTGCGGTAGCCATATCCACCACTAAAGGAGGATACTTTCCTGCAGGAAAAGCATAACACATCGGATTGGTTCCCAATAACCTTTCATTGGCATAAGTAGGAGCTACAAGCGGACTTGCATTGGTCATGCTGATCCCAATCATATCCTGTTCTACCGCCATTAGGGCATGGTATCCGGCAATCCCGAAATGATTGGAATTTTTAACGGCCACCCATCCGCTTCCATAAATTTTAGCTTTTTCAATCGCCACTTTCATCGCAAAGGGAGCAACGACTAAGCCCAGACCTGCATCTCCGTCTACGGTAGCAGTAGTAGCTGTTTCATGGACGATCCTGACCTCTGGTGTCGCATTGATCCGTTCTTTTTCCCATAACCTCACATAGCCGCTCAGACGGGCTACCCCATGGGAATCTATTCCCCTCAGGTCAGATTTTAACAAGACATCTGCAGCCAGTTGTGCGTCAGGAACAGGGCATCCCATTTTAAGGAATACGTTTTCTGTAAACTGACGTAGTTTTTGTTCGGTAAAAGTGTGAAAAATCATTATGATGAAGCAAAGAGAACCGTAAACTGATGGTCCAGTGGTTTGAAATTAAGGATCAGCGAATTGATAAAGTCATCTCCATACTGTACATACATAGGGGCAATGTTCAGTACACGCTCCTGTAGAACTCCGGTAGGGAATAACTTTTCTTTTAAATTGTCAATCTGTGTAAGTGAGGTATCGTGCTTGCGCTTTTCTGCCCTCAGCATTTTTTTCTCCAGATTGGCGATGAGCTTTAAGGCTCTTGTTTTAGCCGCATCGGCGGATTGAGACAAGGTCTTGTCGATCTTGTAGGCATTGAGCTTGATCTGATCAAAAACAGCACTGATGGCACGCTGCTCGTCGTCCAGCGACAACTGTAAGGTCACATGTGCCTTAATCCAGTCATTCTTTAAGGTCAACGGATCCTTAAATAGATTGGTGTGGTTAATTCCCAGAATTTGCATCCTCGTCTGACTCCGTTTATCAATCACCAGGGCCGAATTACGGAGCAGCAATACCGGAAAATCTATTTGATAATAATCGAAATTAGCTTTCAATTGCAGCCAATAAGTGAGTTCGGCACCACCTCCAATGTACGCAAGGTTAGGAAGGATGATTTCCTGATATACCGGACGCATCACTACATTCGGACTAAACCGTTCCGGAAAATCAAGAATCTCCTGTTGCAGCTCAGCTTCCGTAAAACGGATGTCCGTATTCATGACCTTATAAACCTGATCTTCTTCAATGATTCTTTCGCGAAGCTGATCGGTCATATAGAAGAAATTGATTTCTCTCGGATTGACCTGTGTTTTATATCCTTTTTCTTCCAGTAAAGCATTGCTGGAAGAAATGTGTTTAAAGCTGTGTTGCCCGGTAATATCTGCTTCAATAACAGGCGCAAATTGCTTTTTAAGCTCATGTTCATCTGCATCTACGCAAACCAATCCATACTTTCCAAATAAAGCATCTACCAGCTCACGTGTTGCATCAGAAAGTTTTTCATGATGGGAATAAGCATGATCTACAATTTCAGATAATTGCAGGCCATTTTCAGTAATGCCCAGATAACCTTTATAGGCGATCAAAACCTCTGTGATATCTTTTGTACTCAATCTTCCGGTCGCACCTGCTGCCTTTTTGTTCCAGGTCAGCATTCTGTCTTCGATCTTCACATGATTGATTTCTTCAAAATCATGATCTTCGGTCGCCATCCAGTAAACGGGCACGAAATTATAATCCGGAAATTTCTCCTTCAGCTCTTTTGCAAGATTGATGGCAGTAACGATCTTATATATAAAATAAAGGGGTCCGGTAAATATATTGAGCTGATGACCGGTGGTAATGGTAAAAGTCCGGTCATCAGCCAGAAGGTTAATGTTTTGTGCTACTAAAGCCGATGGTTCAATAGACGAATATTGCTTTTTGAGGATCCGGGTCAGTGTAGACCTGTTTCCTTTAAAGTTGCGGTTGGCGATGGCCTTTGCAAAGCCTTCAAAATCCGGTATATACTTATAAAAAGCACTTAACTGATCCTTCCCACTGATGTAATCCAGTACAGCGGAGGAGAAGGCATTTGTTTCCTGGTAAGAGATGTATTTGGCCTGCATTGCCACGAATTTAAGTTAATAAACCAGAACTCCTTACATCCCGCTTTTATTTTACAATTTGTCCATATAGATCGAAGTCTTCGGCCCTGTCAATCTTCACATTAACGAAGCTTCCATTGGCTGCATAACCTGTCGCAGCATCAATTAAAACCTCATTATCAACCTCCGGAGAGTCAAATTCTGTACGTCCTATAAAGAAATCACCTTCTTTTCTGTCGACCAGAACTTTATAGGTTTTTCCTACTTTTTCCTGATTGATATCAAATGAGATCCCTTGTTGTAATTCCATGATGGCATCCACACGTTCCTGTTTCACTTCATCCGGTACATCATCTACAAGGTTATGCGCATGGGTTTTTTCTTCATGAGAATAAGTGAAACATCCCAGTCTGTCGAATCTTGTTTCTTCTACCCAGCTCAGCATTTCTTCAAAATCCTGCTCTGTTTCACCAGGATATCCACAGATTAAAGTGGTACGCATGGCGATGTTAGGTACTTTATCCCTGATCTGGTTTACAATGTCTATTGTTTTCTGTTTCGTGATTCCACGACGCATCGACTTCAGCATGTTGTCTGTGATGTGCTGTAAAGGCATGTCCAGGTATTTACAGATGTTTTCACGTTCGTTCATCGCATCCAGGATTTCCATAGGGAAGCCGGAAGGGTAAGCATATTGTAACCTGATCCATTCAATTCCAGGAACATCAGAAAGACGTCTTAACAATTCATCAAGGTTACGTTTTCCATAGATATCCAGACCGTAATAGGTCAGGTCCTGAGCGATCAGGATCAGCTCCTTTGTACCATTGGCAGCCAGGATCTTTGCTTCATTTACCAATTCCTGCATGTCGCGGGAAACGTGTTTTCCACGCATTAAAGGAATGGCACAGAAAGAGCAGGGGCGGTTACAGCCTTCCGCAATTTTGAAATAGGCGAAATGAGAAGGAGTGGTCAATAATCTTTCTCCGATCAGTTCGTGTTTATAATTCGCACCTAAGGAATGTAAGATGTTATTTAAATCATTGGTACCAAAGAAAGCATCTACATTGGTAATCTCTGCTTCCAGCTCTGGTTTGTACCTTTCAGACAAACAACCGGTCACGATTACTTTTCCTATTTTTCCAGCCTCTTTAAGTTCGCTGTATTGCAGGATCGTATCGATAGATTCCTGTTTTGCATTGTCGATAAAACCGCAGGTATTGATCACTACGATGTCATCCTTACCCATTTTATCGGATTCATGAACCACATCCATGCTGTTGCCGCGAAGCTGCCCCATTAAAACTTCTGAATCGTAAAGGTTTTTGGAACAACCCAAAGTAATTACATTGATTTTAGGTTTTTTAACAGGGATAATCTTAGATGTGGTTTTTGTATTCATGTGTGTTTTTTATCTTGCAGCGGATCTTTAAATAATGTTTAATTAAATAAACTGTCCACAAAAGCTTTTTTGTCAAATAATTGCAGGTCGTTTACGCTTTCGCCAACGCCTATGTATTTTACCGGAATTTTAAACTGATCAGAAATTCCGATCACGACACCACCCTTGGCAGTGCCATCCAGTTTGGTAATGGCCAAAGCATTTACATCGGTCGCCTCTGTAAATTGCTTGCATTGTTCAAAGGCATTTTGCCCGGTCGAACCGTCCAGTACCAATAGTATTTCATGTGGTGCATTAGGGATTACCTTTTCCATCACATTTTTGATCTTGCCCAATTCGTTCATCAGACCGATCTTATTGTGCAGACGCCCGGCAGTATCGATAATCACAACATCCTCGCCATTGGCTACCGCAGATTGTAAAGTATCGAAGGCTACAGAGGCTGGATCTGAACCCATGGCCTGTGCAACTACACGGACCCCAACACGCTCACCCCAGAGTTTAATCTGCTCTACAGCGGCTGCTCTGAAAGTATCTGCTGCACCTAAAACTACCTTCAGGTTTTCTGCCTTCAGCTTATGCGCCAGCTTTCCGATCGTCGTTGTCTTACCAACTCCGTTTACGCCAACCACCATAATTACATAGGGCTTATGTTGGCCGTATTCAAATTTACGGAAGTCATTGCTGTTGTTTTCGGAAAGCATCAATTGAATCTCATCACGCAACAGGCGATGCAATTCTGATGTAGATAAATACTTGTCCTTAGCTACACGGCTCTGAATACGGTCGATAATTTTTAAGGTAGTACTTACTCCAACATCGGAAGTAACCAAAACTTCTTCCAGGTTATCGAGTACATCATCATCCACAGTCGACTTACCTGCAACTGCTTTGGTGATCTTACTCAGAAAGCCTTCTTTAGTTTTCTCTAATCCCTTGTCTAGAGCTTCCTGCGCTTCCGGAGCGGTTTCCTTTTTCTTGAAAAAATCGAATAAACCCATACGAATGTATAACTAAACAAAAAAAGCCCTCCCATTTAAAAGGGACGGCTTTAATATAATTAAATATTAAAATTATTTTTTAGATGCAGAAATAGCATCTTGAACGTGATCGTTGTGAACAATAACTTCTTTGAAAGAATAAGCACCTTTTGGTGATTTAGTCATTGTAATAACTTTTGAATATTCTTTTCCTTTTCCCGTTTTAAGGGTTGCAACTACCTTTTTTGCCATGATCTAAATAGATTGTATTTAGTTAAATACTAAATGTATTACTTAATTTCTTTATGTACAGTTACCTTTTTCAAAACTGGATTGAATTTTTTCAATTCTAATCTCTCAGTAGTGTTTTTACGGTTTTTAGTAGAGATATATCTAGACATACCAGGCATGCCACTAGTTTTATGCTCCGTACACTCTAGAATAACTTGTACTCTGTTACCTTTTTTTGCCATTTTATTAATCTTAAGGTCGATTCACATCAACCATTGTTATTTACAAATATCCTTTTTTCATGAAGCGATTAATCGCCTCAGTAATACCAATTTTATTAATGGTTTTGATAGCTGAAGTAGAAACTTTCAGTGTTATCCAACGATCCTCATCAGGAATATAAAATTTCTGAAGTTGTAAGTTGGGATAAAACTTACGCTTAGTTTTAACGTTTGAGTGAGAAACATTAAAACCTGTCATTGCCATTTTTCCGGTTAAATCACAAACTCTAGACATGCCTTTAAATATAGTGTGTTAATTGTTCTTTCTTAATTTTTTAAGAGTGTGCAAATATCAATAAAATATTTGTAATCATCAAGTAGGTATCTAAAATATTTTCAATTTATTTACAGCACGTTGCGAACTGTAGCTTAGATTCCCGTTGAGGACGCTCCCGGGGCGCAATATACAACATTTAAACGGATTAAACGATCACCGCCTCTTCCAAATCACCTAAAAGATTCTCAAATTGAAGGACATAACGCCTCGCTTCGTTAATATAATGCACCAGTTCCGGCCTTTCTTCCTTACCCAGTTGCTGTAACCAGACCTGTTTATGCGCTTGTAAATGGTACAGTGTAGCGGTTACTCCGTATGCCTTTTGCAGTGTCTTCAGTTGAGGGTGCAAAACCTCATGGAGGCCCAGCTCGGGAATCCCCGGAAGGGAAATGGCCTTCATCATCGAAACAATGGTAATGGGAAGGAGCACCTCATAAATTTCCTTGAGTAAAGAGCGGAGGTGTTGATGCTGAGCCTTATGGGCATCAAGATTCCACTTTAAGGAATCTGTACGGTAATGCTGGTTGGCCAGTTCTGCCCGTCTTAAGGTTTCCGAAATCTGGTCGAATAATTGTTTATTCATAGATAGGTATGTCAGGTAAAACAATAGACAGTTCAACCGGGCATTTGGTTTAAAAAGAAAATCAGGAAAGGACCTAAAACCTGTGATTAAAATTTTGTTAGCTTTCTAATAAAGGTATATTTGAGTTTTAGTTATTGACCTAAACCAAATCATGCAAATTAATTCTTTTGAAGAGTATCAGGAAACGTATAAACTGAGCGTTGAGCAGCCCGAACAGTTCTGGGCTGGTATAGCAGACAAATTTTTGTGGAGAAAAAAGTGGGACAAGGTATTGTCCTGGAATTTCTCCGAGCCAAACATTAAATGGTTTGAAGGGGCAAAGTTAAACATTACTGAGAACTGCCTTGATCGTCACCTTGCTGAAAATGGAGATAAACCAGCCATTATCTGGGAGCCTAATGACCCTCAGAAAGATAGCATCACTTTAAGTTATAAAATTTTACACGAGCAGGTATGCCGCTTTGCCAACGTGTTAAAGAAAAACGGCGTCAAAAAAGGAGATCGCGTATGTATATATATGCCTATGGTTCCCGAACTTGCCGTAGCTGTATTGGCTTGTGCAAGAATTGGTGCCGTCCATTCCGTAGTTTTCGGTGGATTTTCTGCCAAATCTATTGCCGACAGGATTAATGATGCCGAATGTAAGGTAGTCATCACTGCCGATGGTGCCTTTAGGGGTAACAAACAGATTCAACTGAAAGAAGTGATTGACGATGCCCTGATCGGTTGCCCGACAGTGGAACGTGTAATCGTATTGACCCATACCCGTACCCCGGTATCCATGCTCAAAGGCCGTGACATCTGGTGGGAAGATGAAATAAAATTAGTAGATACCAACTGTCCGGCAGAAGAAATGGATGCCGAAGACCTGTTGTTTATATTATATACCTCCGGTTCTACCGGTAAACCTAAAGGTGTGGTACATACCATAGGAGGATATATGGTCTATGCCGGATATACCTTCTCCAACGTATTTAACTACCAGAAAGACGAAGTGTTTTTCTGTACCGCAGATATCGGCTGGATCACAGGGCATTCTTATATCGTATACGGTCCGCTTTCTCAGGGCGCAACAACCTTAATGTTCGAAGGAATTCCAACCTATCCGGATGCTTCCAGAATGTGGCAGGTGGTAGAAAAACATAAAGTAAACATCTTATATACCGCACCAACAGCGATCCGTTCTTTGATGAGCTTTGGAGAAGAGCCTTTAAATGGCATCGATATGAGCTCCCTTAGGGTGTTGGGCTCTGTTGGTGAACCGATCAATGAAGAAGCATGGCATTGGTTCGATGAAAACATCGGAAAAAGTAAATGTCCGATTGTGGATACCTGGTGGCAAACGGAAACCGGTGGAATCATGATTTCCCCGATCGCATTTGTAACCCCTACCAAGCCAAGTTATGCAACTTTACCTTTACCGGGTATTCAACCGATCCTGGTTGATGAAAACGGTAATGAAATTGAAGGAAATGGCGTAAACGGAAACCTTTGTATTAAGTTTCCATGGCCGGGAATGATCCGCACCACTTATGGAGATCATGAGCGTTGCAAGCTGACCTATTTCTCTACTTACGAGAACCTTTACTTTACCGGTGATGGCTGTCTGAGAGATGAGGATGGTTACTACAGAATCACCGGAAGGGTAGATGATGTGATCAATGTATCCGGACACCGCATCGGTACTGCAGAAGTGGAAAATGCCATTAACATGCATGCCGGAGTAGTGGAAAGTGCTGTAGTCGGCTTCCCTCATGAAGTAAAAGGCCAGGGAATCTATGCTTTTGTCATCTTCCCGAACCATCATGAAGACGCAGACCTTACCCGTAAGGATATCCTGCAAACGGTAACCCGTGTGATTGGTGCCATCGCCAAACCGGATAAAATCCTTTTTGTTACAGGATTGCCTAAAACACGTTCCGGTAAAATTATGAGACGTATTTTAAGAAAAATTGCTGAGGGAGATACCTCAAACCTGGGCGACATTACCACTTTGTTAGATCCTGCGGTAGTAGAAGAGATCATCGAAAAATCTCAGAAATAGGTTTCCTGTAGTTCAGAAAGAAGCCTTCAATGCTAAAAATCCCCTGATAAGCAGACTTATCAGGGGATTTTTAATATGCGGTCATATCCTGGAAACAGTTGACTAATGACTGGTTCATCTTATGAAAACCAGGATGCGCTGCTTTTTTATTACATAGAAGAAGCACTATTAGGTAGAAGAAGTACTATTGTGTAGAAGAAACACTGAAATTGACTTTGTCAGGGCTTTTATTGAAATGTCCCTGATACCAATCCTTTAACAATTGTGTCTTAAACTTCTCATTGCTGTTTACCCCTCTGACCAGTGCTTTTGCAGAAGCAGTACCGTCTATGCCATTTCTCGCTTCGTAAAGTACATAATCAACCAGGGTATGGTCATAAGGCTTTGGCCCCTTAAAAGCGAGCATCGTTCCATCTTTTCCAACAATAAATGGAACCTTCGTGGATTCTTTTAATGCGGAAAGAAACTTTTTGGAGGCCTCGTCATGAACGAGAAAATAATTGCCCTGACCAGTGTTCTTTTGCTCATCAGCAGTCCAGGCTGCCTGATCTGTACCAATAAACAAATCGGCAAATACCACATCCGGATACTTTTCAAAACGTTTCTTTAAGGCGGTGTAATCCTTGTCTTTTTCTCCCGGCGGACGGCTTGAAGGGCTGGTCCATACATAGAAATAGACAGTTTTACCTTCATATAAACTGGCAAAAGTCTGTTTCTTCCCTTGCTGATCTATCAGCTGAAACGAAGAGACATTCATGTCGGTATGGTCATTGTATCCTTTCACGACTGCTTTGACCAGGCCCTTGACCATCATGGTACAGGAACTTTGGGACAGCGAAAGCAAAATAAGGGAGGCGTAAAATAGTTTTTTCATATCGGTTCTGTTGGTTTTATAGGTTGAAAATCAAGAATCTCTCCTATATACCAGATGAACAAAACAGGCCAAAGGTTACATGGAACCAAACAAATATTTTAAAAACCTGTTATTATGGTATCTATTTATTGTTAAACATTAAAAAAACGGATCATGGATAAGTTAGAATTAAAAGGAAAATGGAATGAGATCAAGGGTAAAGTAAAACAAGCTTATGCGGATCTCACCGATGATGATTTGAAATATGAAGAGGGGAAAGATGATGAGTTGTATGGAAAATTACAACAGAAAACAGGCAAAACCCGTGATGAGCTGGTTACCTGGATCAAATCGTTGTAATAATTGATCATAAGACTATAATTATGATCATAAAAAAGCCCTTCCTGCAGGAAGGGCTTTTTTATTTAAAAGGTCATTCTCAGACCCTGCAGCAGTGCTTAGTAACCAAATATCTGTTCTAAGGTCAGTTTGTTCACCGTTCCAAATTTCTGCATGTCGTCTAATTTTACATTTTTCTCAGAGGCAACAATACAATAATTGTAAGGCTTATTGGCCACATTATTGGTATGGAAAGCTTTGATATCTGTAAAGGTTAGAGGTTTCAGTTCATTGTATTCATCGATTCTTGAATCATGATCCAATCCCAGTTTTTTATTCGCAAAGTAGCTGGCAATGATGTCATCTTTGGTAATTCTATCGGTTTCAATTGCATTCATCGCATTGTACTTGGAGGCTTCAAATGATTTTGCAGATTCAGGAAGATCGTTTAACAATTCATTCATCCCTTTTACGGCATCGTTCATTTTATCCGCCTGACTACCCACATAAGCCACCATCGCGTATTGCTTGTCAGCTCTGTCTGGTGCAGAATAAACGGCAAAAGTAGAATAGGCCAATGCTTTAGATTCCCTGATGGTCTGGAAAACGATAGAGCCCATTCCACCACCAAAATAACTGTTGAAAAGGTTTACTTTACCTGCAAGGTCTGCTTCGTATTTACCCGCATTTCTTACCCATCTGATTTCCGACTGCACCATGTCGTAATCGGCAAAATAAACCTGATTGGTTGCATTATTAGTGTAAACGAATTTTTTTACCGGAGGCTCAGGTGTAAAGGTCGCCGGAAGTTTGTGCAGCTTGCTGATGTTTGCTGTAAATTCAGGTAAGCTTTGCGGACCATAATACGTAATCGTATGCTCATAGTTATTCACATTGTGAAGAATGGCCAGCAGGTCTGCCGAAGTGATGTTGTTCACCTCATTATTGGTCAGGATATAGTTCGAAGGATTACTTGCGCCATACTGTGCATAGCTCATTAGTCCATTCAGAATCATCGCTTTATTTAACTTATTGTTTTCTCTCGACTTCAGGATTCTGCTTTTCAGTCCTGCCAAAGCTGTTTCATTAGGCTTACAGTGCGCTAAGATATGCTCTACTAAAGTCACCGCCTTATCGAAGTTTTCCTGTAGTCCGCTGATATTGATGGTCGCCACCTCGTTGCTTACCGTGAAGGTATAGTTACAGGCAATGTTATAAAACTCCTTGCTGATCTCTTCTGCGGTATATTTATCTGTAGCCAGAAATGCAAGGTATTGTGCTGCATAAGGCATCAGTTTGTTGTTCCATGCGCCCATTTCAAAGCGGTAAGACAAACGGAAAATAGGGTTTTCTTTATTTTGCACTTCAATCACGTCTGCGATCCCCGCTTTACCGAAAGAAAGGTCTTTCTGGTAATCCAGGAATTTAGGTACAATCTCTGCGGAAGGCATCGCCAATAGTTTTTTTGCAAAAGGGGAGGTTTCTGTCGCATTTGTCTTTACCGGCGTGATGGTCGGTTTCTCCACTTTCGCAATGCTCTTGTCTTCTCCTTTATGTTTGTAGGTCACCACATAATTGTCTTTGAAGAACTGATTGGCGAAGTCTGTTACCTGTTTCTTCGTCAGCTTTGCCATGGCGTCCTGTCCGCTTAGAGACTTGTCCCATTTATTGGCACGGTTCAGGATAAATTCATTCGTTACTGCCTCTACACGAAAACCATTGTTATCAAAAGACTGCAATAAGCTTAACTTTTGATTTGCTACAGTAGCTTTAATCAGACTTTCATCAAATTCTCCTTTTTTAAGGATATTGATCTGGTCTAACAGCAATTGTTTTGCCTGTTCCAGGGTCTGTCCCTGTTTAGGCTGGGCATTTAAAGTAAAGACACCATAGTCTTTCATTTGCTGATAACCTGCACCTGCGCGAAGTACTTTTTGCTGTTTGTTCAGGTTGATGTCGATTAAACCCGCTTTACCATTGGCAAGGATACTGGAGATCAGATCCAATAATAAACTTTGGCTGCTGTTCTCTGCATATCCCCTGTAAGATAACCTGACACTTTCCGCACTTGGACCATAAATGTCCAGTTTCTGAATTTTTGTCAAAGGTTTTTCCGGAGCAGGATTATAAAGTACTACCGGCTTGTTCTGCATGAAAGAGAAAGACTGGTCTACTTTCTTAATCATTTCATCCGGATTAAAATCCCCCGCCATGGCCAATGCCATATTGTTCGGAACATAGTATTTATTGTAATATTTTCTGATTTCTACCAGTGAAGGGTTTTTGAGGTGTTCTACGGTTCCGATCGTAGTCTGCTGACCATAATTATGAGTAGGGAAAAGCAATTCTGCTGTTTTCTCTTCTACTTTCCAGGCATCTTCATCCAGTCCGCGGTTCTTTTCTTCATAAACAGCCTCTAACTCTGTATGAAAAATACGGAAAATCGGGTTGCGGAAACGTTCTGCCTGCAAAGCCAGAAACTTATCAGTTGCATTGGAAGGAAAATCTTCATTGTAAACGGTTTCTTCATACCAGGTATGGGCATTGGTCGATTGACCACCAATCGCTTTCATCATTTTATCGTACTCATTGGCGATAGAATAATTGGAAGCTTCACCGGAAGTTTTGTCAATCTGCGCATAGATTGCTTTACGTTTGGCAGGATCAGTCGTTTTGTTATACTGTTCATAAAGACCGTCAATTTTATCCAGCAAAGGTTTTTCCTTTGCAAAATCCAATGTTCCGAATTTATCGGTTCCTTTAAAAAGAAGGTGTTCCAGGTAATGGGCCAGTCCTGTTGCAGTACGGGGATCTGTATTACTACCCGCTCTGACACTCATGCGGTATTCAATCTTAGGTTCTTTTGTATTAGCGGATAAAATAACCGTCAATCCGTTTTTTAAAGTGTAAAACCGGGATTGAGTAGGGTCATTGGTCACGTATTTATACGTGTACCCACCCGAACTGGCCGTTTTCCATTGAAAACCGGATTGGGCCATCATACTCGTTCCTGCAATCAGAAAACAGGCGAGCAGTAATAATTTCTTCTTCA
This sequence comes from Pedobacter sp. KBW06, assembly GCF_003852525.1. Lineage (GTDB taxonomy): Bacteria > Bacteroidota > Bacteroidia > Sphingobacteriales > Sphingobacteriaceae > Pedobacter. The sequence goes on along the minus strand of NZ_QAJL01000009.1, from coordinate 103,741 downwards.
TGTTTAATAAGTTATAATTCAAATATACTCGGGAATGTGCATTATTCCTGAACATTCTCTCGAAATCTTGTATTTTTACAGACATGATGAAGCAAAAATCTAAACCTAATATTTTAGTGGTAAATGATGATGGAATCACTGCGCCAGGTATAAAGAACCTGATTGATGTGATGAAGGAGCTGGGCAATGTAGTTGTCGTTGCACCTGATGGTCCGCAATCCGGAATGGGGCATGCCATTACCATCGGAAAACCATTGCGTTTTGATCGTGTTGATCTTTACGAAGGCGTAGAAATGTACAAATGCTCAGGCACTCCTGTGGATTGTGTAAAGCTGGCGGTCAACAAAATTTTTAAAGGCAAAAAACCTGATTTATGTGTCTCCGGTATCAACCATGGCCTGAACAATTCAATCAATGTGATTTATTCAGGAACGATGTCTGCTGCGGTAGAAGGGGCGATTGAAGGAATTCCTTCTATCGGTTTCTCCCTGGACGATTTTTCTGAAGGCGCAGACTTCAGTCACTGCAAAAAATTCATTAAATCCATTTCCGAAGAGGTATTGAAACATGGTTTGCCACAGGCGACACTTCTGAACGTCAATTTCCCAAGAGGAGCAGAGCTGAAAGGCATCAAAATATGCAGACAGGCAAATGCAAAATGGGCAGAAGAGTTTGATGAGCGTAAAGATCCCTATCAACGCCCTTATTACTGGTTAACAGGTGTATTCCAGAACAATGATAAAGGGGAGGATACGGATGTCTGGGCTTTGGAAAATGGCTTTGTATCTGTGGTTCCGGTGCAGTTTGACCTGACCGCACACCATGCCATCCCTATTTTAAACTCCTGGACATTTGATGTTAAAAAAGATTAAAGATTCGGTATTTATAGGTCTGGGAATCGGAATTCTGGTTCCCGGAATCCTGGGCAGCATCGTTTGGTTCCTCATGCACCGTTACGCTTTTCTTGCGAAAGCAGACCTGCTGCTGATTGCCTGTATTGCGGTAAATGCCGGATTGCTCCATTATTTCTTTAAATTGAATAAGGAAAACCTTGGAAGAGGCATTATCAGTGCCACGTTCATGTGGGCTTTCGTCTTCTTTTTCTATAAAATTAATCAATAAACTATGAAATACTATCTAGTAGCGGGAGAGGCTTCCGGAGATCTGCACGGCGCTAATTTAATGAAGGCCATCAAAGCGGAAGACGAGTCTGCTGATTTTCGTTACTATGGTGGGGATAAGATGCAGGCAGAAGGCGGGAAATTGAAAAAGCATTACTCAGAAATGGCCTTTATGGGCTTTACTGAAGTCCTGCTCAACCTTCGTACGATCTTCAAAAACATGAAAGCCTGTAAAGAAGATGTGCTTGCTTACCATCCTGATGTATTGATCCTGATCGATTTTCCTGGTTTTAACTTAAAAATCGCTGAATTTGCAAAGGCAAACGGTCTCAGGGTATGTTATTATATTTCTCCCAAGGTATGGGCCTGGAATCAGAAAAGGGTGCTTAAAATAAAGCGGATTGTGGATAAGCTCTTTTGCATTCTGCCTTTTGAAGTAGACTTTTACAAGACCTGGGGAATGGAAGTCGATTATGTAGGAAATCCATTGCTGGATGAGATCGCACAATTTATCCCTGATGCCGGTTTTCGCAGTAAATATCAGCTTGATAAAGACATCATCGCACTCCTGCCGGGAAGCAGGAAACAGGAGATCGAACGCCTGTTGCCGGATATGTTAAGCGTTACTGCGGATTTCCCGGAACAGCAATTTGTGGTGGCAGCAGCGCCAAGCTTTGAAGAGGCCTATTACCGGCAGTTTATCAACTCGGCAAACGTGACCCTTGTTTTCGGACAAACTTACCAGCTGCTCCACGTGGCAAAAGCCGCTGTGGTGGCCTCTGGTACGGCTACCCTGGAAACCGCGCTGTTTCATGTGCCGCAGGTTGTGGTTTATAGAGGAGGCGCAATCTCTGTCGCCATTGCCAGAATGCTGGTCAAGATTCGTTTCATTTCCCTGGTCAACCTGATCATGGACCGAAAAGTCGTTACAGAACTTATTCAGGAAGATTGCAATACTTTACAGATCAGTTCGAACCTGAAAAACCTGCTGGAAGGCGCTGAGCGGGAGCAAATGCTGAAGGATTATGCCGAATTGTCTGGAAAAATGGGAACAGCAGGAGCATCAGAAAGAACCGCGAAGCTGATCATGCGCTTCCTTAAAGGGCTTTAAATCCTCCAAAACCCTGAATTACATTTAGTTTCAGATATTGTTTGAAATTTAGGATTTATTCTTTAATATTGATTTAGTAAAACGTATTAGTTCGAGCCTGATACTTTACCGGAATCATTAACTAACCTAAATATAACCAAATATGAATGTCTTTACTATTTCTAATAGAATACCGTTAGCGGAACTATAAAACGTATTAGCTTTTAATTTTCAATGATTTACAGCCTTTGGCCTTCAAAGGAGGGCCGGGATATGGGCAATCCAATCTCACCGGCATTTCTGAAATTAATGGCATATCCAACCCTGCACCCTTTTTTTTGTGGAATTGATAAAACGTATTACTAGCATCAGATAATCAACCCGAGTATTCACCCCTAACGCAAAGCCCATGAATAAATAAGCCAACTCAACATTGATACTAAATTATTAAAACGGTTTAGTATCACTCAGTGCCAATCCCTGCTTTGACATCCGCCATCAAGAACCATTGATGTTGAAGCAGCGGGCATTCCCAAATGCCCAACCCAAAATTTACTAACCTAAAAACAACAAAAATGAAAATCAAACACTTAGTTCTGGCAGGGCTCCCTATCCTCTGCCTAACGGGAATCGAGGCCTTTGCCGGGACATCAGCGGTAAGCCGCTCCGGTGCCAATTCTCATGCTTCTTTTTTCTTTCAGGGGGTATCACAAAAAATAACCATCAGCGGAACAGTGCTGGATGAAAACTCACAGCCTGTACCGGGTGTGGGTGTTAAAGCTTTAAAATCAAATAAATCAACCGTGACAGATGCTTCGGGCCGTTTCAGCATTGAAGTAGAAAGCGCCGCAGAGCAACTGTCCTTCAGCTATATCGGCTATGCCACACAAACACGTGCAGCAGGATCTGGTGCCAGCCCGCTGAGCATTAAACTGGTTCCTGCAGAAGGAGTAAACCTGGATGATGTGGTGGTGGTTGGTTACGGAACCAGAAAGAAATCTGATGTAACCGGTGCGGTGGGATCTGTAAAAGAAGAGCAACTGAAGGAACGCCCTGCCGCTTCTTTAAACCAAGCCTTGTCCGGACGTATTTCAGGGGTACAGGTGAATTCAAATTCTGGTCGCCCCGGCGGTCAGACCAATATCAGAATCCGTGGTTTCAGTTCCATCAAAACAACCAATAACCCTTTGTACGTTATTGATGGGGTGATTCTTCCTGTAGGTTCACAAACGCAGAACAGCAATGCCATCGATTTCTTAAACCCTGGAGACATCGCCTCTGTGGAAGTGCTTAAAGATGCTTCCTCAGTTGCCATTTATGGTGCAAGGGGTGCAAACGGGGTAATTTTAGTGACCACCAAGAAAGGTTCTGCTACCGGCGGTAAAATCAGTTATGATGCTGATTTTAGTGTGCCTACAATAGGTCCGAAAAGAGTGGAAATGCTCAATGCCAAAGAATTTATTGAGGTCGAAAACCTGGCTTTCGAAAATGCCAAAATCTACGATCCTGAAGGTTTTGCAAAAGGAACTTATGTAGATCCCCGAATTAAAAGAAAAAACCTGCCTTTGCTTTTCGATTCCAATGGAAATCCTTTATACGATACCGATTGGTTTAAAGAAGCCACGCAAAATAAACTTTCTCAAAACCATCAGCTTGGCTTTACAGGTGGTAACGCAGAAAGTACCTATGGCTTATTCTTAAACTACCGTGATGATAACGGCTTGTTAAAAAATTCTTACCTGAAACGCTATTCCGGAAGGTTTACAATGGATACTCAGATCAAGAAATGGATGAAAGTAGGGGGAAGTTTAAACTATACCAATCAAACGGAAAACCTGGTAGATATAGGTACAGGAGGATTGAATTCGGTTAGGATGATCACCGAAAGTTTCCCTTTTTTACCGGTTAAATATCCTGATGGAACCTGGGCAGATAACCAGAATTACCCGGGTGCTGAAGGAGGATCTAATCCGGTACATATCCTGACAGACCGTAAATACATTTTACAAACACAAAATACACTTGGAAACGCTTATGCCAATATTAACCTTGCCGAAGGCCTGGAATTCAGAAGTGTGATCGGTGCAAATATTGTCACCCGCGGACGCTCTGAATACAACGGACGCAGTTTATATGGCATCTCTTTCGATCAGAAAGGATCTGCTACTTTAGACAACAACAGGGAAACGTATTGGTCTTTTGAAAATTACCTGACCTATAATAAACGTTTTGCCAAAGATCACGCGATCACGGGCTTACTGGGTTTATCATGGCAAAAAACAAACATCTTCGGCTTTGCGGTAGGAGGAGAGAACTTTTCAACAGATTATTTAGAGTACAATAACCTCAATGGCGCAAGTAAACCAATTCCGGGAAGTTCAAGAGCGGACCGTTTTGCCTTTAACTCTTATTTTGGACGTCTCAATTATAGCTTTAAAGACAAGTATCTGTTTACTGCAACCGGACGTATGGACGGTTCCTCTAAATTCGGATCGAACAATAAATATGCTTTCTTCCCTTCAGGAGCAGTAGCATGGAAAGTTTCTGAAGAAGATTTTATCAAAGGAAGTCCGGTGATCTCTAACCTGAAACTGCGTGCAAGTTATGGCTTGACCGGAAACTCTGAGATCCCGAGTTTTTCTTCATTAGGTGTGCTGGGAACAGGATATGCGGCAATTTTTAACAATACCCGGTTTGGTGGTGTGGGAACGAACCGTCTTGCCAATCCAAACCTGAAATGGGAGAAAACAGGCCAGTCTGATTTTGGTGTAGAGCTGGGCTTGTTTAACAACAGGATCAGCATTGAAGCCGATGTATACTACCGTAAAACGACCGATATGCTACTGGACGCGCCGGTACCGCTAACGAGTGGATATAGCTTTATCACAAGAAACGTTGGTAGTATGGAAAACAAAGGTTTAGAGTTTGCCATCAATACGGTCAATATCAGTACAGAGAATTTTACCTGGAATACTGCATTTAACATTTCCATGAATAGAAATAAGGTACTTTCCCTTGCTACTCCGGCCGACATTTTTGGCGTTGGAAATCCTGGTTTTACCAATGAAACCGGAATCATTCGTGTAGGTGAAGCAGTAGGTTCATTTTGGGGCCTTACCCGTCTGGGAACCTGGAGCGAAAGTGAACGCGCAGAAGCTGCAAAATACAACTACAGGGGAAAAACAATATTACCGGGTGATATCAAGTACCTGGATGTAAACGGCGACTACCAGATTAACGATGCAGATCGTATGATCATCGGTAACGGAAGCCCGAAAGCATGGGGTTCATTTTCAAATACCTTCAAATATAAAAATGTCGATCTGACTGTTGAGCTTCAGTACTCTGCAGGAAATGATGTCCTCAACATGACGAAACACTCTGCAGAAGACCGCGTCGGACTGGCCAACAGTTACAGTTCCGTACTCAATGCCTGGACCCCTCAGAATCAAAATACCCCGATCGCAGCAATTCGCGATACCAGGGCCGGATATGTAACGAATGTGGATACCCGTTGGGTAGAAGATGGTTCATTCATTCGTGGAAGAAACCTTTTGCTGGGTTATAATTTCCCGGCAGAGATTACCAAAAAGTTGAAATTAAACCGCCTGAGAATTTATACCAGTGTGCAGAACTTCTTCCTGGCGACTAAATTCTCCGGAAATGATCCTGAGGTAACAACTTATTCCAATGCATTTGCACAAGGACAAACCTTCTTTGATTACCCTAAGCCAACAACATATATGGTCGGCTTAAATGTTGGTTTATAGTTTTGATCGCTTCTACTTTAATTAAATATATCATGAAATTAAATATAAAATATACAGGTAAAATCCTTCTTGTTGCCTTAGTCGTACTTGGAACAGGATGTAAAAAATTCCTCGAAGAAAAAGATCCTTCAAATTTAACTCCGGAAACCTATTATACCATTCCTGAGCATGCAGAGGCTGCTGTAGCTGCAGCTTATGCGCAAACACGCTTTATCGGAAACGGTGCCGGCATTTTTGTCGCAAATTTTTCAATGCTGGAAATGGTTACCGGTACTGCAAGAACAGAAACCGGGCAGAATTCCGATTTGAACAACCTGCTTGGTTTATCTTTTAACGGAGAAAATTTATTGGTTAGAAACTGGTGGGCGGGTTTGTACAATGTGATTGCACAAACCAATCTGGTGATTGAAAAGGTGCCTGCCATCACTCCGATGGATGCGGTAAGAAAAGCCCAGATCCTGGGTGAAGCAAAGTTCCTTCGTGCCTGGGCTTATTTCTACCTGGTGAGATTATATGGAGATGTGCCATTGATTACCACTCCTCAGACTGCTGCATCTCCGGATTTTTATCCGACAAGAACCGGAACGGAATTGGTTTATAAGCAAATTACAGATGACCTGACCGCTGCAGAAGAAGCAGGGCTTCCATGGCAGGATGCCAGTGGAAAGGTGAGTAAAGGAGCGGTAAAATCATTGTTGTCTAAAGTTTACCTTACGATGGCCGGACAACCTTTAAATAAAGGTGCTGCTTATTATAAGCTTGCGGCAGATAAATCTCTGGAAGTAATTACCAGCAGCGGTTATGGCCTTTTCCCTTCTTATGCAGACCTTCATAGCCTGAGCCAGGAAAACAAAGGAGAACATGTTTTTCAGATCCAGTACCTGGCTACGGTTACGGGAAACCCAATGCAGCAATTGCTATTGCCCAATTTTAAGAACGTTTCTGCCTATAGCGATGAAATTGGAAGTACGGTTCCAACCACCAAATTTTATCAGTCTTTTGAGGCGGGAGATTTAAGGACCAAAGACAGGGAAGGATTCTTTTATACTTCCTATTATACAGGAGGTAACGGGGAACTGAAAGCCTTGAATGCTCCTTATATCTTTAAACATTTTGACGTGGTTGCCAACGGAACACTGGGGACTGCAGGAACCACACAAAGTGATTTGAACTGGCCACAGATCCGCTTCGCGGAAGTATTGCTGACTTATGCCGAGGCACAAAACCGTGCAGATGGGGCACCAAATACCGCTGCCTATGAGGCGCTGAATAAGATCAGAAGACGTGCATTGATCCCGGAGCTTTCAGGTCTGTCTCAGACCGCTTTTGAGGAAGCTGTATGGCGTGAGCGCTGGCATGAGTTATGTTACGAAGGCATCACCTGGTTTGATATGGTACGCTTAAGAAAAGTGTACAATGAAACCACTAACGGCTTCGATAATTTTGTCGGACATGCATTTGCTGAAAGTCCTTCAACGGTACTGGCAGAAAAACACTTACTTTTCCCACTGCCAAGTGTAGAGATTAAAAACAATCCAAACCTTAGACCTCAAAATCCTGGGTATTAAGCGAAGATACCAATGAAAAAAGCCTGCCGGAACATCATCGGCAGGCTTTTTTTAAGAACTCATAATTAGTTTATTCCTGATCGCGAAATCATAAAGCGCAACGGTAGAATCCCCGATCTCCAATTTTCGCATGATGTTTTTTCTGTGGGTATGAATGGTGAATTCTGAAAGGTATAACCGTTCCGCGATTTCCCTGGTCCTCATATGCTGACAAACCAGTCTGATGATTTCTACCTCACGTTTCGTGAGCTTATGTTTTTTCAGGAAATCATCAAAATAGGAAAAAGAATCCTGCCCTATCTGAGCCTCTTCCAGGATTGGGAAATAGGGCTTACCCGCCAATACCTGCAAAATGATCCCGGAAAGCAGCTCCAGTTTACCTGATTTAATGACATATCCACTCGCTCCCTTTGACCTGCAATCTTTAATCAGTTCGGGAGAATTGTAATTGGTCATGATGATGATCTTTGCTTTCAGCGATCTGCTTTTCAGCTCATCAAGTGTTTTTAATCCATCCACACCAGGCATATTCAGATCAAGTAAGATCAAATCAGCCCGGTGGATGGCTTCGGATTGTAAAAGAGCCAGCCCATTGCATACACGGTCAACAATGTTAAACTGATCATCTTTGCTGAGGTAAGCTTCTATGCCTTCCAGAATTGCCGGATGATCGTCTGCAAGAATAATGGAGACTTTCATAGGGTTGAGTTGATCGTTAATTGACCTCTAAATTACTTAATCGGGCTTATTTTATGGTTATAAATTGTTTTTCTTTTTAACATTTTCCAGCATCTGGTCCAGACTTGTCCTGTCCAGTAATTCTCCTTTTGTAATTACAGCATATATTTTTTGGGTAGCACTGATATTTTTTATTGGATTTTCATTCAACAACAGGAGATCCGCTTTTTTTCCGGTACCCAGGCTTCCGTAAGCTTTCTGATTCAGAAAAGCGGGGGAGTTGACCACTGATGCCTGTAAGGCCTGAAGGGGCGTTAATCCATATTTCACCAATAACTCCAGTTCTTTATGCAGGCCGATTCCGGGATAAGCATAAGAATTAAGGTACCCCGCATCTGTTCCTGCCATTATTTTAACACCTGCTTTTTGCAATAATGGCAAGGTTTTAACGGTTTTCTCAAACAACTGATGCCTGAATTCAATGGCTTCAGCATCATCCTGCTCCACTCTTTTTACCCTTCCTTCATAAGTTTTTTGAAGCCCTTTTCCGATGTACTGAAGGTAAGCATCATGCTTGTGGTTGTCTTTTTCGAAATAAGCCAGGATGTAATTCAGTGATAAGGTCGGCGTAATGTACATGCCATGGCGGGCCATATTTCTGTAGGTGGCCATTGCTGCGGTTTCATCAAAAGTATCCATCACCTTTTGGTTAAATGCCTTACCTTTTAAAGTTCCTGCGGCCACCTCTGCAGAAATCTCTTTCTCTATTTTAGAGCCTGCTTTGAGCGCGTAACCAAGGTGTTCTACCGAACTTAGACCAGCCGCTACGATCTGTTCCATCGTCAGCGCATTTGGAATATGGGCAGATACCTGATACCCGCGCTGGCGGGCCATTCTGATGCTCTCTAAGAAAAGCTCCGGGCTCAGGGTATTGTCTGTGATCTTCACAAAATCGACTTTCATCTTTTGCAGGGAATCCAGGGCCTCTTTGATCTCCCGGGTATTGCCTACCTCGATATCTCCTTTCCATACCGATTTGTAGCCTTCCAGTTTAGGTCCGGAAGTGAAAATGGTTGGTCCCTGAAGTTTTCTTGCAGCAATTTCCGCCCTCCATTGCAATACACTCGGACTAATATCGGCCGCTGCATCGCGAATGGTGGTAATCCCGTAAGCAAGATATAAAGGGAGCAGGTTCTTATTTTCTTCAATGATTTCCGTTCCACCACCAAAATGCATGTGCATGTCCCAAAGACCGGGCATCACATATTTACCCCGGGCATCCAGGGTTTTTGCTGCTGTATATTTTGTAAGCTGGCTTTCCGGTAATACAGCGATGATCAGCCCGTTTTTAATCGCAATCATCTGTTTAGGAATAATTTTTCCTGTGTTTACATCAATAATTGTGGCCGACTTGATCAAAAGGTCTGCTGCTTTCTTCTGGGCAAATGACACCTGAACGAAGAGCATGCCAAGCAATAGAAATGTTATTTTTTTCATGAGTACATCATTGTTTTTTAATGGTAATGAAGCGATCATAAGCAGGTTCTTTGCTTTTTGTAAGCGGTATGCTGATGAGGGCTTCATTGGAATTTATTTTTTAGCAGTATGCTGATGAGGATTTCAGCAGTATTTATTATTTCTTTGCGCCAGCTTTTTCTAAAATGCTGACGATTTCTTTGAAGTTTTTCTGACGTGCATGCGTCAATGAGCTCAGACCATCCTTGTCGGCAATATTGACATCGGCTCCTGCATCTACCAGCATTTGTACAATCTGGACTTGTTTGCTGTTACCATCACTCAAGATCACGGCTTCCAGTAAGGCAGTCCATCCCAACCTGTTAATGTGGTCAATGGGGAAGGATTTGTCTTTTAACAATTCTGCAACTACGGCCACATGTCCTTTTTCGCAGGCAGGAATCAATGCCGTACCATTGTATCGGTTAAAGATCTTATAATCTGCACCTGCTTTTAAGCAAAGTTTAACAATATCCAGGTATCCGGAAGCTCCGGCATAAAGGAAAGGGCTGTTTAGCATTTTGTCCTGCGCATTTACGCTGGCCCCGGCATCGATCAGGAGGCTGGCCATGGGAATATGGTTTAAATAGGTCGCGGCCATAAGTGGCGTTTCTCCTTTTTCATTCCGTACTTCCAGGTCTTTATGACTGGAAATCCATTCTTTAAGTTTGTTGGGGTTTTGTGCTGCGATGATATCGAAGACCCCGGTTTTCGTAGGTTCCATAGTTTTTTCTTGTGAACATGCGGTTAAAGTGCATAGGCTGGAGATCAGCAAAGCCACTAAATAGGTAATGCGGTAATTCATATGCAAATGTAAATTTCCCTAAAACACCAGAGTAGGACTGTTTAGCACATCAAGGGTACTAATTATTCATTTTGCGAAATTCCTGGGGGCTGCTGTTGGTATATTTCCTGAAAAAGCGGGAAAAATAGGAAGTATCATTAAAGCCAAGGGTATAGGCAATCTCTTTAATGTCGAGTGTGCTGAAGGTAAGCATTCGCTTTGCTTCCAGTAAAATCCGCTCCCTGATGTAATCACCGGCAGTAATTCCGGATTTTTTTCTGCAGACCTGATTCAGGTAATTTGCCGTGACACTCATCTCATTGGCATAAAAGGAAACCTCACTATGTGTGGCATAATGCGTTTCCAAAAGTGTCAGGAAGCTGTTGATAATGCGGTGATCCGGAGCGAATTCCTGTACCGAAAAATTATCACTGTACCATCTTTTGATCAATAACAAGACGACCTGCAAGCGGGATTGAAGGATGTCGATGTAGAGTTCTTCAGCATGATGTACCTCTTTTTCCATTTTTTCGAGCTCCTGAATCAGGGCCAGGTACTGCTCGTCTGTGAGGGGAAGAAATGGAGAGGCGGATAGGTTAAAATAAGGGAAGCGCTGGCTTCCCGGCAACAGGAATTTTAGGGAAAACATCAGTTGATAACCTGAGGTATCTTTTGAAAGTTCCCATTGATGCGCCTGCCCGGGGGCAAGAAAAAACACCATTTTATCCTCTACTTCATGCGCTTTAAAATCTATCGTATGCGTGCCGCTTCCCTTTTCAATGAGTAAGATCATATAAAAATCATGCTTATGGGCATGAGGAATAGACGGCATGTTAATTGGCTGATGATGAACTACTTTAAAGTCCTCCTTGGTATAAGGAAGATTGAAAATTTGTTCAATACCGACAGTAGGTAAAAGCATTTCTAAGTGATAGTAAATTGTTTTATCTAACTTAAAGATAAGAAATAATTGTGCTAGCTACGACAATCCTATGAAAAGTATTTGACAATTCTTTTATGAAGTTCGTCTTTGCTTTCAGGAAAGGAAGCTTTTGGGTGCCGGTCCCAGTAATCAAGCCCTTGCTGCAATGCCCACCGTGCTTTCTCTTTGTTGCTTGCAATCAGGAAAAAATCAGCGGCTTTATCATGAAACCAATCTTTATCCACCAAATCGTGCGCCGCATTCTCCCAGTTAGAAAGGCGGTCCAGATAGGGAATGCCTACGTTAATCACGTTTTCTTTTAAAATACCCAGTACTTTTTCACGATGTGATTCCGCTATGATTTGAAAATGTAACTCCTGTATATTGTCAATGACAGGAAATGCCATGCCTTTGATGTTCCAGTCCATTTCGCTGCTCAAATGATCATTGGTGTCCTCTGTACCGAATTCTGCTTTGTACCAGCGGGAATATTCCTTTGAGGATACGCTGTAGGAGGTCCAGAATTCGGCACATGTATTTTCTTCATTGTGCCTGTTCAGTTGAAAGCTAATGGTCTGAACGAATTCCTTAAGTTTTCGTTTAAACGTCAGTGTACTTTTCGAAAATGTAAATCCCAGTTTACTTAGAGGTTCAACTAAGGTCTGTTCAATGCTATTGATGATTAATTCCCTTGGTTTCATTATAATAAATATATCCGTCCCTATTTGTTATTGTTGAGAATTTGAAGATAGGAAAAACTTTAAATGTTTTGTTACAACCTGTTATCGTGTTGTAAAAAAGACATTTGGTCCTGCCTGCATGGGATCATCGTCTTGAAATAGCTTGTGTCATGCTTCCGGTTCCTTTTATTTTAGCGCTTTATTAATCATAGGTTGCTAGGGCCAAAGAGGGCCTCGAGCCCAATCAACCTGTATTATCGTCGGATGAAAATTAGCGGTAGAATAAAAGCAATTGGAACGATATTATAAGCTGGAGGTTGACTTTAATAGAACTTATTGCTTATCTTGGTGTTACTTATATTAATATTATTAATCAATTTTGCTAACCTCGCTACTTCTTATATTAAAAAAACATGCTTTAAAACGGGAATATCCCAATATTTCTGTGGACTACAGTAAGGTCATACTCAGCAATGGCAATTTACCCGCTGCAGATGACCTGAAAATCGAAAAGCAGGAAAAAGGCGTATTGGTAAGCTGGGACCCTAATGGTAAATACAACGACACCGTGATGATCCTGCTTTATCATCCCCTGAGAAAACAGGCAACGCCAGTGATTAATGCCTGCAGGAGAGATGCAGGGGCCTACTTTGTTGGTTTAAATGAGCAGCTGCTCGACGAACCGATTGAAGCTTATATCTGTTTTAAATCTGCAAATGGCAAGGCGATTTCAGACAGTGTTTACATCGGGAACCTGAACGGAGAAGTGGAAAGTAAGAAAGAACAGGAGCAGAAGGAAAAATATGCCCTGGTAAAACAGCAGTTTGATGCCATAAAAGCCGATTATTTAAAACAAATGGCAGATAATTCCGGAAACCCCGTCAATACCAAAGCTTTTCGGAATCTGGAAAAAGAATATGAGGTGCTGAAGAACAAACTGGAGCATCTTCCCGTGAAACCTGGTTAATTGTCAATGAAAACAGCATTTTTTACTAAAGAAAGCTATCTTAGCTTAGGATCAGACCGGATCTGTATGCCCCTGTTTTTTTATAAACCGGAAAAATGTCTGGATACCCTAAGATTACAAGTTAATGAGCAAAATATTTTTTACTTCTGACCATCATTTCGGTCATGCCAATATTATTAAGTTTAGCAATCGGCCATTTCTAAATGTGGAGGAGATGAATGAGGTCATGATTGCGAAGTGGAATGAAAAGATTGGACCAACTGATGAGGTCTATCATCTGGGAGACTTTGGAATTACCAGTCCGGAAGATTTTCAACAGATCGTCAACAGGCTGAACGGTATTATTTACCTTATTGTTGGAAACCATGAAGGTTCGGCTTTAGGTTATCGGAAAAGATTCAAATGGATAAAAGAATACCACGAAGTTAAAATTAAAGATGAGGAACGTGGAAACGGTGTTCAGCGCATTGTTCTTTTTCATTATGCCATGAGGGTATGGAGAGGAGATTCAAGGGGGACATGGCATCTATATGGACATTCTCATGGAAATCTCCCTGACCTGGCTCATCGGCTTTCTTTTGATGTCGGAGTGGATGCGCAGGACTTTTATCCCTTGTCTTACGAGGAAGTGAAGGCAATCATGAAAACGAAAAGCTGGGTTCGTCCTGTTGAAGACGAAGAGGTCTGAAATATTTCAGGTGGGTTGAATCGTAAGGATGATATGGAAAAGACACAAGTCAACGTTTTATATGAGCAGGCAATTGAGATCAGGGTAGAATTCCCTGTCTCTGTCCTTTGTGCTTATAATGGTCCCTCTGATTTGGATGTGACCTGGGACGATAACCTGATGTATCTGATCAATGATGCACTCGATCAGGCCGGAGCATATATTAAGAACAGCAAACTGGAATTCTATCCTGTGCCGGAAAAAAACGACGAGGTCCTGAGTTATCAGTTGACGCTAATCGTAAAGCCACCCGGGCTGGACTTATATGGTATTGCAGCAAATCTGATCACTGAAAACTTTGAAAAAGGTCTGTGTATTAAATTGAAATCAGCGCATCAGGGCTTTGAAGTCGTATATGCAGGCCCCTTTGCCCTGATATCGCAATGACATAACCGGCAGGAGCATCAGCTGATCTGAATTCAGTTTTGATCGGTTGAAAACAAACCAGCTGATCCCTTATCATTCGCTTTTTCTGAAGGCAACTTTGACATCATTGCCATCTTCGTCTATGGTTGAAATTACGATTGGCGTAGAATGTGTTGGCGGTTGAGACATCAACGATTGTTGTGACTGCGCCTGTAATCTATAAAAATCTTCATTTGCCGCTTGTTCGGAAACCTGATAAACGGGATAGTTTTTATTGTCAATGTCCCAGTCAATGACATCGTTTCCAGGTTCATATTCTTCAATGTTATCCGAATAAATGTTCGGGCGGTTGATGGTATATACCTTATGCAAATTTTCAAATCTATGGGCAACTCCTGTAGGAATCACCAAAAATCTTAATGGAGAGGGTTTAAATTCAATTTTGACTTCCTTATGCTTTGTTGGGGAATTTTCCCGGCAGTCGACCAGATATAGGGTAACCGTTTGGTCAGGATCGCCAACAAAGGTCAGCCTGTCCTGTTGTGAAAGGTGAATCCCAAAAGCGTCATGGGTATAAGAAGCAACACCATGGTCTACGACATAAAAGGCCGAGCTGTCCAGAAAAGGGATAAAACCAGATTCATCGCCACTCCAGTAAATCAGATGCCGCTGCCATCCCAGATCACGAATGCCCTCTATCGATTCCCATTCAGGAAAGACATTTTTTCTAAGCTCTGTCTTTCTGAACATCAGGCGGGCAGAAGAACCATCATTAAATTCAAGGTCCTCGGTAAAAGGATATTCAGAGTCTATTTTAGGTAAATTTTCCTTTTGGTGAGTCCTGATCAGTTCGTAGAATACCGCTGATGCCTCACAGCTGTTGGGTTCAAAGAAATTAAGCTGATCATCTGATACATCCATCGGTAAATTGATGACATCATTTTCTAAATTCCAGTTGGTTTCTCCACTTAACCATTTATCCGGATCCGGGAGATACAACTTGTAGGTGTTTAAGGTATAGATGTTTTCCAGACCGTCAAATGCATGCGCCACACCTGGCGGAATGCAGAGACAAAACTCACTGGAAGGATGTAAGGTATAAATCAGCCTTTTCCCTTTGGTCGGAGAATTTAGTCTGCAGTCTATAAAATAAGCCTTGATTTCCTGTTCAGGATCACCCAGAAAAGTCAGCCTGTCTTCCTGGCCAAGGTGAATGCCATAATGCCCGTATTCAAATTTAGAATGACCATGAAAAACTAAAGTAAAGGGATAGGTTGAAGGAAAGGGAACAACGAATGAATCCTCTCCGTTATCAATTCTCCAGTTATTTTCAATTCTTAATTCATGGATAGTTGCTAAGCTGTCTTTCATGAGCGTAGGTTTTTATGATTTCATTTGAAATGAGTTTTAAGCAGCAGGGGACGGTTAAAAAACCGCTCCCTGCATATTGGTGTCTATTTTTTTAAGATATCGACCGAATAACCGGCATTTTTTGCCGCATCAATCAAAGTGTTGAGGTCTGATTTTGGAAAAGATTTAAGGAAGGCATCCACCGAACGTTGTTTGATTCCAGCCAAAGCAGCAGAGATTTTTTTGCCTTCTGCTACGTTTTTAGGATCTGAAAGGACGTAGTTAAACATTAAGCCCTGTAAGGCCTGGTCCCCGGTGATCACTTTATCGCCATGTTTAGCAACAAGAGAAGTAACCATTGAATCGAAATGTCCGTCGGTGTCTACATGTTTTGCGGCATACAGACTGGCAAAGAATGACTTTGCATTTTCACTTTTTAGTTCCATTTTTTTGATGATTAGGTTTTTATATGAATAATTTATTGTTGCGGATTTTGTGTTTAATATGGATGTCGTTATTCCGCATTTCCGACCCTGGATGGTAAGTCCTTACGTTACCCTGAATCACATTTAAGTTTAGTTACTGTATTATTCAGATTCTTGTATTCTATTTTTTATAGCGTTTTAAATGCTTCATCAAACCAGCAGTTTTCTCAGTGCTGAAAATGATCAGTCTTTGTTCAAAGTAAGGGCAGGTATCATCTTTAAATAGGGCTCGGCTGGCATTTGATGGTGTTAAATGTAAATTCGATCACTCGGTTCACAAAGAAAAAATATCGTTCTTTTCGTTCATTTTATCTCCGGATAAAGGCGTTGAAAATGCTGGGCGGATGCGATAAATTCCGGACGGATAAAAATATATTTTCATCAACGATAGTACTGCCGCTTCAAATCGGTGTTTAGCTTAGTATACCACCGGACATTTAAGGAAAAATGGAGCAACGTATCAATAAAACCGAGTTATTACAATTTTTAAATGGACAATGTTCCGCTGAAGCTTCTTTAAGGATCAACCAATTCCTGGAGACTGCTGCGGGACAACATTTATTGGATGAGCTGCTGAATGAACATCTGGACTTTGCAAGCGAAGGAGAGATCGATCCGGATAAACTCTCGGAATGGAAAAAGGAATGGAGTGCAAAGTTCAGTACCGTAGTTGAAGCTGTTCCTGCAACAAGCGATACCATCAATCCCGGAGGCAAAAGAATAAAGCTAAATGTGATGTTGCGTTATGCTGCGGTCCTGACTACTTTAATTTTGGGTGTTGGAATTTATAGCATTTCCAACAGGAAAAATAAATCAGCTCAGCCGGAGTCCCTGGCCCTGGTTCAAAAAAATCCTCTGGGCCGCCGTTCGACTTTCAGTCTGGCCGATGGAACCAAGGTGTATCTTGGCCCTGGCAGTGCACTGTCTTATTCTAAAGATTTCTCCGGAAATAAAAGAGAAGTGATATTAAAAGGCGAAGCCTATTTTGAAGTCACAAAGGATAGTGAAAAGCCATTCATGATTTATACCGAAAACTTAAGGACTCAGGTATTGGGAACCACCTTTAAGGTCAGTTCATTTCAGGGAAGCCCGATTCTGGTTTCTGTAACGAGTGGTAAAGTCCGGGTCGACCGGCTTACCGATGAAGAGCCCCAGGAACTGGCGATCCTGAATCCCGGCGAACAGGTATCCTATAACCAGCATTCGGGAGCACAAAAATCCAGTTTCAATATTGAAAATGTAAAAAACTGGAAACAAGGCCAGCTGGTTTTTAATGGGACGCCACTTTTAGAACTTACCAACCAAATCAGCAGGTGGTACAATGTATCGATAAATATCAGCTCAGAAACCTTAAAGCAAATTCCCATTACGGTAACATTGGACGGCAATATGCCTGTGTATCAATTCCTGGATGGTTTAAGCGCTTCGTTTGGGTTCAACTATAAAGTAAAAGACAAGGTCATCACCATCTATTAACCTAAAACCGGAAAACTATGTAAAAATGCTACACTAAAACATAAAAATCGCCCTCCATCAAAGGAGAACGATTTCAAATGGGTCAATAACCAAAAGATTTGGACGTCACATTGGTTATTTTAATTAACACGATTCTTTCGGAAATCCGAGAGTAACCTTCTAATTCTATAAAAGTATGCAAAAAGGATTTATTCCTTATCCATCCGTAAGATTTTTTTTAATTAAAAATGATAGAATCAAGTTTCTAATGAGATTTTCATTTGTTTTAACGGTAACGACATTAATATTTGTGAGTCTCTTGTTTGCCCGGGAAGGGCATAGTCAGGGTTTAGATCAGGCGATCAGGCTATCTATTAAAAATGCGGGTATGAAAGAAAGCATACTTGCCATTGAAAAAGAAAGCGGGATTCGTTTTTTGATGCGGGACGACCTCATCAAAGGTTATGAAAAGAAGTTAACGATCTCTTCTCCAAAAATTACCGTCAGACATGCTTTGGAACAGGTATTATCGGGGACGCCGCTTACCTATGTGGAGCTGAACGGCTTTGTATCTGTAGTGACCAGATCTGCGCAATTTCTGATTACAGGGAGGGTGATCGACGAAAAGACGAAAGAATCATTAATAGGGGTTTCCGTAAGGATAAAGGGGGCGCAGGCTTCGACATTCACCGACAATCAGGGCAATTTTTCTTTGAAGATTCCGGGTTATGGGGTGACCCTGCAATTTCAATCCATAGGCTACCAGTCGGCAGAAGTACGTGTAGATGATGCGAGGTCTGTACAAAATGTGGGTTTGAAAATTTTGAGTACCGCCTTAAAAGAAGTAACGGTACATGCCAGGAGAAAGGCGAATACAGAAGCTGCGGTACTTGATGAAAGAAGGTTATCCGGAATTGTACAGGACGCAATTTCTGCACAGCAAATAGAAAGAACAGCAAGTATCACAACCACGCAGGCCTTGCAACGGGTAACAGGGGTAACGGTGACCGATGAAAAGTTTGTGGCCATCAGGGGATTAGGTGAACGAAGTGTCATCGCACAGCTAAATGGCGTGCGATTGGCATCTTCGGATCCGGACCGTACTTCTATTCCCTTAGACCTTGTTCCGGCGTCCCTGCTGGATAACATTACCGTATATAAAACTGTAACTCCGGATAAGCCGGCTGATGCAGCATCGGGAATTATTGAATTAAAGACCAAATCTATTCCCGAGTCTCAGACATTTGAAGTGGTTGCACAATCGGGATTCAATTCCAATGTAGGTTTCAGAGGAAACTACAATAGCTTCTACAACAGTGATATGGGGATTTTGGGAACCAGAATCAACGATAAAAACCTGAGACCTGATTTCCTGGCGCTTTCTGAAAAGTATCCCGATGGATTGGGCTCGGTCCAGAAGCTGATTGCCAATACCAATTATAGCCTGGAAACCCAAAAGGAAGTCAACCGCATCAATTCCATTATGCAGAGCTTCGATCCTGCCCTGAAAACGGGTTATCAAAAAGCACCCTTAAATCAATTGTATTCCATGACCTATGGAAATAATTTTAAGGTCTTTAAAAAACATAAAATCGGATTGATCCTCGGAGGGAATTATTACCGCCGCATTACGGATACCTATCAGGGGGATTTGACACAGTACAGTATTTATCAGGGGGTAATTACCGGAAATAAGGATGTATATAGCTTTCGGAACATTCCCAATTATGTGACACCAAATGGTTTGTATATGGGTAAATATCAGACCTATAAAGAAAATACCGGTGCTGAAATTTTAAACTATGGGGTGCTTGGCGGCCTGGCTTACCGCTTCAATGAGCGCCATGAAATCAGTGCCCAGTATATGGGAAGCTGGGGTGGTGAAAATACGGCGACAAATTTAGCTGGTGGATATCAATATTCAGGACTGCCGGGAGCGGTGTCCAGCGACATCTATTCGATTAAACAATCTTACCGGACCTTAAATATCTTCAACATTCAGGGAGAGCATAAAATTACTAAGGGCCTAAATTCGCCACAGCTCAGCTATAATATCGCTTCTTCAAATTCCAGTCAGAATGAGCCGGATTATCGTTTTGTAACCCTTGCCAATTATACCCCAACAGGTGGTGGCTGGTACATGAGGCCCCAGATTGCAGAATCAGGTGTGGGAGGTATCAGAACTTATTCCAAACATTTATATGCACTGAGTTCCGGATACGTCAATGGATTTGGTGCCTATGGAATTATCCAGGCAGAACCTAACGGACGGAGGTGGCGTAAACTGGAGGAAAAGAATTACAATTATAAAGCCGACTTAAGCATTCCCTTTAACCTCTTCGGACAAAAACAGGAATTTAAAACAGGGGTCAATTACCTCTTCCGGGAAAGAAGTTTTACAGAGAACCATTTGTTGCTGCCGGGTTCAAATTTCAACAGAAACGGGGCATTGCCACTGTATGATGTGGAAGGAGACCTGAACCGTTTGGTGAGCAATGAGGTGATCGGAGTTCATGCGCCTTTGTCCGGACAAGGGGAGGGAATGATGCCCATAGGTGGCTTTTTATACAACAGCCAGAAATCGCCGAACAACTATAAAGGATACTATGAAACAAATGCGGTATACACCATGCTGGATGTCCGTCTTTCTGAAAAGATCCGGCTGGCAGGCGGGGTCCGCTTTGAGATGACCAGCATAGGGTCTGTGGTCGATACCTCGAATGTCTTTCTGGACCCTGCATTGTCTGCACCTACAGCAGACGGATCAAAGATTCCATTGATCCTGGTGGAGCCCAACTCTGTTCACAATGTCAATTATAAACCTTATTACTCCTTGAACCTGAATTATTCCCTTCATAAAAATATGAATTTCAGGGCGGCCTTCAACACGACTTTAGCGAGGCCGGAGCTGAGAGAAATCACCAATGTTTTTGAATTTGATGCCTTTCAGATGGGACTTGTGATCGGAAATCCAAAGCTGGTGAACCAGCACACACAAAATCTGGATTTCAGGTGGGAATGGTTCCCGAATTCAGGTGAAGTACTGGCTTTCTCGGTATTTGGAAAACAAATTGATAACCAACTGGTCAGGGTATTCAATTTAAAAACAGACGGACTGGCGGCTACTTATCCTGAGTTTCCTACGATACAGTATCAGAACGATGAGAATACCGGTAAAGTCTGGGGAATAGAAATGGAGATCGTCAAAGACCTGGAAAGAATCTGGTATCCATTGAAAAATTTCTTTGTCGGCTCCAACATGATGCTGGCAAGAAGCCTCATCAATAAATCAACAGCACGTTACAATGCCGGTAAATCTTTAGACCGGCATACGCCAAAAAATAGCCCCTTGTTTGAACAGGCACCTTACTCTATCAATTCCTGGCTCAACTATACCAATAAAAAGACGGGTACAGACCTGACCACCTCTTTCAATATGGTAGGAGAAAGACTGGTGCAGATCAACCTGACCGGAGAACCGGATTTATACACACGCCCGGTACCAATGCTGGATTTTGTATTCAGTCAGCGGTTAGCGAAGAAAGTCCTCTTTAAAGGCTATGCAAAAAACATCTTAAACCCCAACATCCAGACGGTGTATGCCAATCCGGGTACCGGAGGCAAATGGTATGGCAACGAATACCTGAACCGCAGTTTTAAAAGAGGAATGGAAGTCATGCTTGGTTTTACCTATAATTTATTTTAGTCATGTTTAAAGAAGTAAAGCACAAAGTCAGCAGCCGGTATTCCCGGAAATGGGTTTATGCAGCTGTCATCAGCTTATTGCTGTCTTACTCCTGTAAGAAAGAAAAAATCAATTTTCAAAGGGATACGGCTATAGAACGCGTCACTGGAAATTTATCGGGAACAAGGATTGTTGATCTGTTTGGCTATGACCATGTGATCGCGAATGGCGACAGCCTGACCAATTTTGTGATTCCAATTCATCCCAGTGACCCTGCTTATAAGGAAAATCATTATAAATTTCCCGGTACCAAATATTTCCCTCAGGATGGACGTATGGGCAACAGCTGGTGGAGTGTCGAAAATACAGATGCAAAAGTCGGGGCGATCTGGCAGGTTCCTGCTGCCTTGTTTGGTACCGATCATATCCTGAACCTAACTTTGCAGAACCTGGACACCGATGGGAATCCTTATGAGATGGCTAACTTTTCCATCGGCATGGAAAACAATAAACCCATGGATTATTATGTGGTCAACAGCGCAGTAATGGGGGGAAAAGCGGATTACCTGATGACAGAACGCGATGAAACGGAACCTAAAAAGGGTTATTTTAAGATCAGGGTCATTAACCTTTCCTTCAAACTGGGCCCCCGCTCTAATTTTAACGGACCATTTGAAGAACATTACGGGAAAATTTCATTGGCCTATGCGGATGGCCGCCCGGTAAGCAATGCCACGAGCAATGTTGATCCGCTGAAAAAGGTTTCCGACTATGTGGAAATTCCATATGGGACCTATCAGTTTAAAGTGTTAAATGAAAAAGGAAGAGAAATCGCAGGGGCGACAGGCAATACGCCCAATAGAATTATTGATCCGCCGAGTTCATCCATGCCCCGCACTATTTTCGACCCTTCGTACATAGTCTATGCACCGATACAAACTTATCAGCCAGGAGGGGTGTATACCATCGTAGTCAACCCATTTGGCTGTGAGTTTTTCAAAAATGAACTGAACTATACCGATTTTAAATACCAGAATTCCTTTAAAATTATTGTCGATAAAAAACCGGAGGTCAACCAGTCTTTTGCCCGGGTACAGGCGGTAAATGCCTTGCCGGAACAAACGGTCAGTTTCCGCCTGAATGGCGAAACACTTGCTGAAAATTTAAAATATGCAACAGCAAGCGTCTATCAGACAAAATCAACAGGTAAACAACAGATTGAAGCGCTGGATCAAACGGGAAAAGTGCTGGCACAAATGGAACGAACGCTTGATCCGGGAATGAATTATACTTTATGGCTGTATCCGACAGCGGAAGGGCCTGCCAGAATAGTGGTCACCAATAACGACCTGAGCGGAGTGATCCATGCCGGAACCAGTGAAGAAGATGCTTCCTATGATTACCGGTATTTTGCCATGCCATTCAGCAAACGCTTCCTGAACCTCTGTCCGGATATTCCTTATCTGACGGTAACAGCAAAAAACGGACAGGTTTTAGGCGATAAAAAAGACAATCCCGCAGTCTATAACCTCAGACCGGGGCAGGCACCTGAGCGCTTTCCTTATACTTGGGGAGACTGGTCAAGCAGGGAATATGAAATCCTCGCTTACCGGTCTACCCCTCAGGTAACGCCGGGAGTATGGGCAAGCGACATCAAAATCCTGACCAATGAAAACTTCATTGCCCGTAAAGAACTCTACACCTCGGGCTCCAAGACAATGCCTTTTCATGAACCGGGCATTTACAGCGTTGCCCTGATCGGAAGAACCGGGGCTCAGGTTCCGGAGGCATTCAAAGCAAAGATGATTGTGGTTAAACATAACCTCTGACAAGAAATGATGCACACACCGGGCCATTAACCAGGGCCTCCATATCAAAGAACCTAAACCACAACTAAATGAAAAAAATAAGCATAAATTACCTGATCATCTTATTGTTCTGCCTGACTGCCTGTGGTAAGATCGAATATACCAAAATGGACTCCCCGGCTTACCTCAGGGTGTTCAATAACTTTACCTATAACCTGACGGTAGAGAATAAAAACGAACAATTTCCGATTTTCACCATGCTCATCGAACCTAAGTTTGATGGGGAAGGAACAGTCACAGGCGCGGAAGTTCTCGGGGATTTTCTGGACAAAAGAGATTATTATGCGCCACCTTATCCTTCCCATATCGGGAACAGCACTTCGGTATTTAACCCGGAGTATCCGGGAAAAGAAAATGTACTCGTTGGGCCGGTACTGAATGGCTATGACCTGAGCAGCTGGGCACAGGTGCCCTCAGGAAAAAGAAGGGTGATGTTTGTTTACCGCCCCAAAAGTGAAGTGCCCTTTCTGCAATTGCCTAAACAGTTGAGGAGCAAAGTGCTGATCGATACGGTGCTGAACCTGGAAAAGGGAGAAGTCTTTACCCTGCACCTGCTGCAGAAAGATTTTAATACCCGCGAGAACGGGATGATCCTGAGACAGGAACAATTTCATAAAATGCCGTTATCAGATTCCCTGGTATACGTCAATATCTATAACATGAGTTCCAAAGGGTTCTGGAGTGCAAACGCAGGGTTTAAAGATAAATTCGAGCGAATGGGGATGATGAATTTTGGGATTAAGGATGTGATGAATGTTTACTATTCACTGGTAAATTATGACCAGGGACAAGGGCAATGGTTTGACCGGGCGATCAACGGACATAATAAAGCGTTCATGGGCACCATCCACCGGGATACCGAATCGGGTAAGGTGCATCCTTATTTTAGTTTTCCGGTCTTTGCGGATGCAGGAAGCAATAACATCTCCACTAAAATCTGGCAGCGTTTCTTTTTCCTGCCTCCGGGAAACTCTTTGGAGAACTACCTGCACTATGAGCTTTATAATGACAATGAAGGGAATTTTGCGATCGTCAATTGCTTTGAAAATGGACTGGTAAGGCCATTTGCGGACTGGGGAGGCGCAGCCATGTTACCCAATCTGCTGGTCAATGTTCATTCAGGAACTTATAACCCCAGGACATTTGGAACAGTCAATACCCTGGAAATTGTAAATGGAAAGGTTTTCTTAACCACGGTACAGCGGAAATACGCACCTCCTGTATATTAAAACACGAAATGATGATGAAACAATATAGCCTAAAATTTATGGTTTTTCTGCTGCTGGTATTGAACCTGGCCTGTAAACATGAAAGGGTAGTCCTTTTTGCGCCCAATCTTAACTTAAGGCCCGCAGGAGAATTTATCAACAACAATTATGAGTTCAAACTATTTAATGCTGCCCTGAAAATCACCGGATTATCAGAAGTGCTGAATGGTCCCGGGCCATTCACCGTTTTTGCACCAAGCGATCTGGCATTTAACAATATGGGCATCAGGACACCCGCTGATTTTCAGAAAATGAACCTGGACAGCCTGCGGGATGTGATGAAATATCATATTGTTGTGCAAAGAATGAGCAGTATGGATGTGGCTAAGAAAACAGTAGACAATCCATTTAACACCCTGTTAGGCCATCCGGTCTTATTAAGCCTTGGTAACGATATCGATTATGATTTTTATATCAATGGTTCCAAAATCATCAGAAAAGACATTGACCTCGCTAATGGGACATTAAATACGGTAGATAAGGTGATTAAATACCAGCCTGTTACGGTTAAAAAGTATCTCGAGAGTCAGGAAAGGTACCGCATTTTCACTGCCGCCTTAAAGAAATTCGGCCTGCTGGATCAATTGGATACACAAGGTCCGTGGACGGTACTGGCTTTGCCAAATTCTGCATTTGAAAAGCTGAGCATCAGTAAGGATGATATTGAAAAATTAAATCCGGCTTCTTTTAAAACGCGGCTTTTTGGCACTTACATTTTCAAGCTTCAGTTCTTCCGTTCCGATCTGCTCATTTTAACGAAAAGCGGAGGTTCAGGAGGTTATGACCCTTCCGGTGCTGCGGTTCGTGTTCCGATTCCCGGGGATGAAGAATACAGTCATGGCATGGCGGGCTATAACCTGTTTGTCATTAAAACGGAATATGGAAATGATCCGATTGTCAGGGAAACCACGACAGGTCCCGCCGACAGGATTGATTTATTATTTAAGAATGGGATCATACATGAAGCCGGAGAGCTGGTCATTTATCCCGAAGAAGCATTCATCAGACCCTAAACACGATTTAAAATATTGAATATGAAACTACATTTACTGATCATTTCAATGATGGTGCTGTTGTTATCTTCCTGTTCAAAAAAGGAATTTATGCCGGCACCAGAGGGAGAGAATATCCCTTATCATGAAACTAAAATGACAATTCAGGAGAACCTGGAAAGTTCTGCCTATACCTGTTTTTATACAGCATGGAGAAAAAGCAATATGGATAAAATCCTGAAAGCCTTAAATCCGAAGATCGCTGTTACTGTTTTTGTTCCGGACAATAAAGCATTTGAGGCTTTAGGATACAATATCGCCACGATTAACAGGACGCCGGCTGCTGTTTTAGACAGCTTATTGCTGTTCCATACCGCTAAAAATCAGATCTTACCGGAAACACTGGATCCACAATCGGCAAATTACCTCTTTCTGAGCTTGCTGGAGAATAAAAAGTACATCGAACGGTATGGGATGATGAATGGGGAAATGCGTTATTACCTCTATCGCCACTACTTTAATATAGAAAATAATAACGTACTGATCAATGGTAAAGTGTCCGGCAAAGCCGCTGACATTATGATCGGCACTAATGGTACTTTGATTCCGATCAATAAAGTGCTGAGCAGACCGGTTAAGGACATGCGACAAACGCTCGAAGAAGATGGAAGGTTCGGTTTATACCTGAGTATCCTGGCGCATGATGACGAGTTTTATAAAGAAATTTCCAGCTTTCCGGGCAATCAGCTGGATCGGTTTTTCAATAGAGAACCTTATGTCAGCTTCTCTTCTGTTTTTGCACCTACGGATGAGGCTTTCCATAAAGCAGGGATCCATTCGCTGGCTGATGTTGAAAAGCTAAACAGCCGGAGTGTTCCCTACATCCTGGAGGATTATTTTACCGTATCGAATTACCTGCCTGTCGACTCGGTATTGAACAATCATTTCTGGCAATACAGCGGGATTTATGTAAAAAATACAGACTTATCCTATAACAGCAGGTACATTTCCCCGGAACCGAATCCGATTTGCTTCTTTTCAAATGACCTTAAAAATGAAATCCTTGGTTCCTATGTCACCTTGTATAACAGTGAACGTTCCCGTGTGGTTCATTTAAATAACCTGGATTTTATCAGGAACGGGACCAGCCTTAAGGTCAGGGTTAAAGGCTCAGATGCAGAACCTGCCACTGTGATCGCTTCTGATATCCAGACTTTCAACGGAACCATTCATGTAGTAGACCGCCTGTTGATTCCTAAGGGGTTTAAATTTTAACCTATTTTATTCAAGATCTCATGATTAAAAGAAAAGAACTATTTGCGATTTTACTGACAGGAATCTGTTTACAGTCTTGCATAAAAGAGGCTGATTTTATTACCCCGGTAGATTACAATACGCTTGGTTATAAAATATCAGACAATTTCAATCTGTCGCTGTTCAGTGCTGCACTGAGCAGGAGCAGTAATGATAAGAAATTATTGCAACCTGGTCCCTTCACGGTTTTAGCGCCATCAAATCTGGCCTTTCAGTATTTTGGTTATTCCACCACTACTGCAGTAAAGACCGAAAGCCTCAGCAGGATGAGCAAAATTGCCACCTACCATATTCTGGAAGGAAAGTTTGAACTGGACAAGCTTCCATACCTGTTCAATCAGCAAATCGAATCCCTGGGCGGGAAATTGTTTGTCACGCATTGGATTAAAGGTACAGATACGGTCATCACCATCAATGGTGCGAAGCTGATCTTAAATAATATTCCCGGATCAAATGGATTGATCCAGGTGATCGATAAGGTGCTGGAGCCTTATCAGTTCGACGAACTCAACGATGCGATCGCCTCAGAAAATTCCATCACTTTATTTTCTCATGCGCTTCGTAAAACAGGGTTGACCAGCCTTCTTCAGAAAAACGGGTCATATACTGTTTTCGCGCCTTCCAATGCGGCGATGGCCGCTATCGGTTTTCGGAGCATTCAGGACGTCAATAATGCGGACAATAAAGTGCTGGAAGATTTGATCAGTTACCACATCGTGACCGACCGGAAATTCGTGTACGATTATATCCTAACTGCAGGAAAGTCCAATTCCAGTAAGCAAACCATGCTGAACGGTTACTCGGTGAATGTCAACCTCATCAGCGCTGCTCAGGATCCTCCGGGTGTGTTCAGCAAGATCAGCTTGCAGGGGCCGGGAAATACGGTTCCGGTACTGGTTGACCGGGCAGACCTGCTCAGTGGAAATGGTGTATTGCACATTATTAACGGCGTATTTAAAATTATCAGATAATGATTCAGAAGCGAACTTATTCCTCATTATACCTAATGAGTTTTAGCACAGTTATTTTTATGATCGTGTTATTTACCTTTTCCTGTAAAAAAGACAAAGAACTGAAAGGGGAACAAATACCTTTTAAAGTGGACAGTTATTACCCAAACAGTGGGAATGAAGGAACACTGGTGACGATTTTAGGAACCGGATTTGATACTAAAGCTGAAAATGTTTCCATCACCTTTTCAGGTCAGCAGGCAGATGTGATTGCTCTTCATGAAGACAAAATGATCGTAAGGGCCCCTAAAGGAGGCAAGTCGGGAATGATACAGATGAAGAGCGGATCCAATCATTCGGATATCGGATCGTATAAATATCAGCAGCTGAGCTTAAAGGAAATTTTCCCTACCAATGGTTCCGCAGGATCACACATCCGGATAATGGGCGAAGGATTCAGCAGCATCAGTAGTCCGGCAGTAGTTCTCATCAATGGAAAAGAATCCATTGTGGTGAGTGTAAGTGATACGGTATTGGTGGTTGAAGTACCGGAAAATGCAGGGACCGGACCTGTTCAGGTTAAGGTAAATGGATTTGAATCCACAGGTCCTGTGTTTCATTATCAAACGATAACGGGCATTAAGCCATTAACAGGAGGCAAGGGGACACATGTGACCATTAGCGGATCAGGTTTTGCTGCGGAGGCTGCGGGAAATACCATAGATTTTAACGGAAAACCGGCAACCGTCCTTTCTGCGAAAGAAAATGAGATCGTTGTGATTGCGCCTGAGGGCGTAGAAACGGGGCCGGTTTCGTTAACGGTCAATAAACAAAGAACATCGGGGCCTGATTTTACGGTCGTTCCTTTACCAACGATAGAATTTGTCAGCCCCCTGAGTGGGCCCGGAGGAACAGAGATGGTGATCAAAGGACTGACCTTTAGCCCAAACAAGGAAGAGAACAAAGTCTTGATCAATGGGGTGCCTGTACCCGTAACATCGGCCACAAATAAAGAGTTAAAGTTGATTATTCCTGGCAATACGGGGACTGGCGAAGTGAGGTTATCCGTAAATGATCAGGAAGTAACCGGGCCGAAATTCTTTGACCAGAGCCTGGGAATAAAAAGTATGACTCCTGATAACGGGCTTTCAGGTACAGAAGTTACGCTTACGGGAACAGGCTTCAGCAGCAATCCTTCGGAAAACATCGTGACCTTTAACAACATGACGGCAACGGTACTCTCGGCCACAGAAACGAAAATAACCATTAAAGCACCGGCAAATGTACTGACCGGAACGCTGAAAGTAAAGGTGGGTAACCTCGAAGCCATTGCGCCAAAACCATTCAGACGGGCAGGGGTGATCACCCTGGTTGGTGGTCCCGGAAGTACCAATATCGACCTCTCCACAAATGGAAGCATTGTTGTAGATGCCTCAGGGAATGTTTTTGCCATTGAAAATACCAAAAACAGGGTGCTTAAAATATCTCCTTCCGGACAGGTTGCTGTTTTTGCAGGGAGTTCAGGCGGACAGGCAGGTTTACAAAATGGAACCGGAACAGAAGCCCGCTTCAGGTTTGAGAATTTTGGTTCCCTTACCATCGATAAAAATCAGAACTTATATGTCGCAGATTATGGAAATCAGCTGATCAGAAAAATAAGTCCTCAGGGATTGGTTTCTACTTTTATGACGGGTGTAGGGAATGTTTTTGCCATGACCACTGATGCTTCCGGTAATATCTATGCCATGAGGGGGACCCAGAATGCCATGAGAATGACGCCGCAAGGAGATTTATCCTCTTTAAATGTTTCTTCCAGAAATTATACCCATCGTCCTGCCTTCGATCAGGAGGGTAATTTATATCTGAATCCTGATGATTTTGAGGTCTATATCAGCAAATATCTTTACCGGACCGATGGAACCGTACCTCAGCCACCCGTAAAATATTGGGCCGGAAATCCTGCTGAAACCGGTTATGCTGACGGGAAAGGAAGGGAAGTGAAGTTTACCTGGCTGAGGGGGATGCAGGTGGCAGATCAAAAGCTCTTCATTCTGGATTCTGATAATGCATTCAACATCTCGGTTCGCGAGGCAAATTTGCAAACCGGAGAAGTGGTTACGGTCATGAAACCGGTCAGAGGTTATCAGGATGGAAACCTTGATGTGGCCAGGTTCATCTCACTCCAGGATCTGGCGATTGATAAAGAGGGAGTCCTCTATATACTCGATAACTGGAATAACGCGATCAGAAAAGTCTATTTAAAATAAGCACCCACATATAGCGGATTTTCCCCCTTGATTTTGACAAAAAATCAAGGGGTTGGGGATCCCTTTGTCCAAAATTTTAGAATTAATACTTATAAACCATAAAACAACATGAAAATTAATTTAATCAGAGATCAGCTGTTCAGGGGGATGATCCGAAGCTGTTTTTTGCTTGCCCTTCTTGGGGTTTGCCGGCAGGAAGTGCAGGCCGGCCTCAAGGGATACCCGGCAAAATTGATACAGCAAAACATCAGGGGAAAGGTGACCGATGCACAGGGATTGCCCGTAATTGGTGCAACGGTTAACGTCAAAGGCTCAAATGTATATGCCATTACCGATAAAGATGGTGTTTACAGTATTCAGGCATCCGGCAATTCCGTACTTATGATCCGTTCTATCGGTTTTATTACCCAGGAAATTCAGGTAGGTGCCAGGACCACTATAAATGTCACGCTGGCGGAAGAAGTCGGTAAGCTCGGGGAGGTGGTCGTAACCGGTTATCAAACGGTAAAGAAAAGGCAGTTTACCGGAGCTTCGACTACCATTAAAGCTGCGGATGCCAAACGGGAAGGAATAACGGATGTCAGCAGGATGCTCGAAGGGCAGGTTGCCGGAGTATCGGTACAAAACGTTTCCGGAACATTTGGTGCTGCACCTAAGATCAGGATCCGCGGTGCGACTTCCATCAGCGGGGATAACAAACCTTTGTGGGTAGTCGATGGCATCATCCTGGAAGATGTGGTCAATGTGTCCAATGAGCAGTTGTCGACCGGAGACCCTTCCACCCTAATCGGGTCCTCTGTTGCCGGCCTCAATCCGGACGACATTGAGAGTTTTGAAATCCTTAAAGATGCGGCGGCAACTTCATTGTATGGCGCAAGGGCGATGAATGGCGTTATTGTCATCACAACAAAAAAAGGAAAGATCGGTACCTCAAAAGTTTCTTATACCGGGAACCTTTCTATGTATTTAAAACCTTCCTACGACCAGTTTAACATTATGAATTCCTATGACCAGGTTTCCATGTATGCGGAGATGGAACGTAAAGGATGGTTGAATTTCGGGGCAACATCAAGAATTGCCAATGGGGGGATTTATGTAAAGATGGCCGATTTGATCAATCAGTATGACGAATCAAACGGGCAGTTCGGACTTAAAAATGATCCTGTAAGCAGAAGGTCTTTTTTAGAAAGGTATGCAAATGCGAATACGAACTGGTTTGATGTGCTTTTTAAAAACTCCATGATGCAGGAACATGCGGTAAGTGTGTCTAATGGTACAGATAAAGCCCAACTGTACATCTCGACAAGTTACCTGAAAGACAATGGATGGACTGTTGGGGATAAAGTGGAGCGCTTCACCGGCAACGTGAGGGCCACATTTACGCCCAACGACAAGCTCAGTTATGGGTTAATTACACAGGGTTCTGTTCGAAATCAACGGGCGCCGGGAAGTTTAGGACGGGTGAGTGATCCTGTATCCGGACAGTTCAACCGGGATTTTGACATCAACCCTTTTAGTTATGCCCTGAATACCAGTCGCGCTTTAACGGCTTTTGATGAAAACGGCAACCGGGAATATTTCAGGAGAAATTTTGCTCCTTTCAACATTCTAAATGAACTGGAAAATAACAGCATCAACCTGAATTTCCTGGATTTTAAAGTTCAGGGAGATTTGAAATATAACCTGCTGAAAAATCTGAAGTATGCTTTTGAGGGGGCTTACCGGTATGCGAAAACGAATCAGGAACACAGCATCACTGAAAACTCAAATATGCCAATGGCTTATCGTGCTGATGGGGATGCCACCATTCGTGCGGCAAATAAGTTTTTATACAGGAACCCGGAAAATCCGGAGGCTGAACCGATTGTTGTATTGCCTTATGGAGGGTTTTACAACACGAATGACACTTATTTAAAAAGCTATAACCTTAGAAATTCCCTGGAATTTAATGAACGCTTTAATGAACTCCATCAGCTCAGGGTGTATGGCTTTTCTGAACTGAGGTATGCGGACAGACAGTTTAAAAATTTTAGCGGTTACGGCTATCAGTTTGACAAAGGCGGAATTCCTTATTTAGACCCCAATTTTGTAAAGATGATCGTAGAAGGCAATTCCGATTATTATGGAATGGAGCGCAGGAAAGACCGCTTTTTAGCCTATGGTTTGAATGCAGGATATACGTTTAAGGACCGTTACAATGTTGCCGGAACACTCCGGTATGACGGTTCCAACCTGATGGGAAAAACGAGAACTGCCCGTTGGCTGCCCACCTGGAACATTAGCGGATCATGGAATATCGATGGTGAGCCTTTCTTTCAGAAACAAAGTTTCCTGACCCGGGCCACTTTAAGGGCCAGTTATGGCCTTACCGCGAGCAGTGGCCCGGCCACAAACTCCAGTGTGGTGTTGCTGAACGCAGCAACAAACCGTCCCTATTTAAGTGAACGGGAATCGGCCATCAACATCATCAACCTGGAGAACTCAGAATTAACCTGGGAAAAACTCTATAAAACGAATATTGGGTTTGATGTCAGCATGGCTAATAACGTTGTGACCCTCGGGATGGACTATTACAACCACAAAAGTTACGATCTGATTGGTCTGATCCGGAATGGCGGTGTTGGTGGTGAAGCGGTTAAGGTGGCCAATTATGCAGATATGGATGCACATGGCGTAGAGTTTACGTTGGGGACAAAAATACTGGACCACGCTGCGCTGAAATGGAATGCGCAGCTGAATTTTGGCTATAATAAATCGGTTATTACCAACCTGAGAAATGAACCGAATATCTGGTCTTTGATCGGACCTGATGGAGGGGCGAAAGAAGGGTATCCGCAAAGGGGGCTATTCTCCTTAAAGTATGAAGGCCTGAATAAAGAAACAGGAGTGCCGAGATTTTTAAATGAAGATGGAGTGGTAAGCGATGCGGTGTATCTGCAAAGTCTAAAAACAAGCCATTTGGTTTATCAAGGTTCGATTGACCCTAA
This sequence comes from Pedobacter sp. KBW06, assembly GCF_003852525.1. GTDB lineage: Bacteria > Bacteroidota > Bacteroidia > Sphingobacteriales > Sphingobacteriaceae > Pedobacter. The sequence continues at coordinate 70,932 of NZ_QAJL01000009.1, read as the reverse complement.
GCTTACGGGAGGTTTTTTCAACAACATCAGCTATAAAGATTTCAAACTTTCTGTCCTGATGACCTTCAGTGCGGGAAATGTGATTCGCTTAAACCCGGCGTTCAGCAGTGCCTATTCTGAGTTGAATGCTACTCCGGAAGAGTTTATCAACAGATGGATCCTGTATGGAGATCATGCCACGCCTTCGGTTTTAGACAAAAGAGGTGAAGCCCAGCTGATCAATTCATTCCCTTATAATAATTATAACTATTCCACAGAACGTGTAGCTAAGGGGGATTTTATCAGACTGAAACAGGTGAACCTTTCCTATAACCTCCCTGCGAAGCTGAACTCAAAGTTAAAGCTGTCCAATTGTTCCTTAAGTCTGGTGGCGAATAACCTGTGGCTGATCTATTCAGATAAGGCATTAAATGGTCAGGATCCGGAATTTTTCAGCTCCGGAGGGGTCGCTATGCCTATTCCCAAGCAGTTTACCTTATCCTTAAAAGTCGGACTATAAAATTATTAAAATGATCAAGATTAAATTCAAAAACAGCATTGTACTGGGAATTGCAGGTGTATGCCTGTTCTCCGGCTGCAATAAATTCCTGGATGAAAGTCCGGACATGCGGACAGAACTGAATTCTCCGGAAAAGATCGGAGAGTTGCTGGCCACTGCTTATCCTCAGGCGAGTTATATCTCTTTTACAGAATCGATGTCGGACAATGTAGCGGATAAAGGCTCCGGTAATGTCGACCTGGCGAATAGTTCTCCATATTTCTTTAAAGACGATAAAAGTCCGGACGCGGATGCCCCCATCGGGTATTGGAACGCTTCCTATAAAGCGATCTCAGCGGCAAATCATGCTTTGGAGGTGATTGACAAACAAGCTAACGATGATAGGTACAAAGCCTATAAAGGCGAGGCTTTGGTCGCCAGGGCTTATGCACATTTTATGTTGGTGACCCTGTTTTCAAAACCCTATTCGCCACAGACTTCCGCTGTTGATCCGGGGATTCCTTACGTAACGGCCACCGAAAAGATTGTACTGGGACATTACCAGCGTAAAACCGTAGCCTATGTGTATGAGATGATTGAAAAAGACCTTAAAGAAGGTTTGCCACTCATCAATGATGCGAAGTATAAGGTTCCTAAATACCACTTTACACGTGCTGCGGCAAATGCTTTCGCTTCCCGTTTTTATCTCTTTAAAAAGGATGCGGCAAATGCGGTTAAACATGCGAACGCTGTATTTTCCAGTGCCAGTCTGAGTGCCTATTTAAGGCCGGTAAACAGTACTGCCTACCGTAGCTTTCAATATCGGGAACTGGAAGCCCAATACACCAGAGCAGACAATCCGGCAAATATTTTATTGATTGAAACTCCTTCTGCATGGGGAAGAAGTTATCCCTCTTTCCGCTATGGCTTTACTTCTGATCTGATGAATAAACTTACCGGTGGTACAAATGTGACCGGAGGAACCTGGGCCTATAACATTTATGGAAATGAAACGAGCCTCAATATTCCAAAATTCAGGGAGCATTTTGTCCGCCTGACCTTAAACGCAGAAAGCGGAATTCCTTATAACATGATCCCTGTTTTCAGTACAGAGGAAGTGCTGTTCAACAGGGCAGAAGCCAATGCGATGATGGGCAATTATGAAGCTGCCCTGGCAGACCTCAATGATTACATCGCCAGTCGTTTTATCATCAGTTTCAGCAATCCTGTGTATGATCCCGGAATGGCCATTACCATGGATAAACTGATCACATTTTATAATTCGGCCGACCGCGAGCAGGTACTGATCAATTGTATCCTTGAATTTAAACGGGTGAATTTCCTCTTTGAGGGACAACGCTGGTTTGACATCATCAGACATGGACTCCCTGTAGAACATAAAACCTCAAAAGGAGAAATTTTAATCTTAGGCCCGCAACACCCGCAAAGGGTATTTCAAATTCCTGAAGAAGCACAAAGCTCTGGCCTGGAACTGAATCCACGATAAAAAAGAAATCAATATGAAACTAATGTATATATACACACCCTTTATTGTTCTCATTTTGTGTGTGTTGAGTTGTAAAAAAGACGAGGCCTTACCAACCACACCTATTGTTGGTCTGGGCGGGGAAACCTGGACAAAAGGCCCTTTAGATTTTTGGGTAGACAAGAACTTTGTGGAACCCTACAATATAGAGGTGAAATACAAATGGGACCCCTATGAATTAAACTATGCGAAGAACCTGGTTCCGGTATTGGAGAGCAGGGTAGAACCGGTGATGTCGGCAGTGAGGGACATTTATATCAAACCTTATGAGGCCGTTGCCGGTGCAGATTTTATTAAAAAATATTCGCCCAAATTGTTTCAGCTGGCCGGAAGTGCAGAGTACAACAGCGACGGGACCATCGTACTCGGACAGGCAGAGGGAGGACGGAAAATCGTGCTGATGGTGGTGAATCAATTCGATAAAAAGAATGTAGCTGAGGTCAAAAGGATGCTCCACACCATTCACCATGAGTTTGCCCACATTCTTCACCAGATCCGGGCATATCCGGTGGAGTGGAAAGGATTAAATCCCGACAGGATTACGGCAACCTGGTTCAACACGACAGACCTGGAAGCCAATACACAGGGACTGGTAACTGCCTATGCAAAGGCAAGTCCGGATGAAGATTTTGTAGAAACAGCAGCCATACTTTTGGTTTATGGACAGGCATATTTTGATGACATCGTGAACGATTTCTTTGTTCCTGAATCATCAAAAAAGATCCTCAGACAAAAGGAGGCCATTATTGTAGATTATTATAAGCGCGTGTACAACATTGACTTTAGAAAACTACAGGAGGCGACCAGGCTGGCCATTATCAATTTCACCAAATAGCGCAATTACTGATTATGAAAAAAATACTTTTATACCTGCTGCTGTTTCCTTTGATTTTTTCTTGCAAAAAGGATGAAATCGCAGACGAACAGCGCCCTGATTACAGATTAACAGAGGCGCTGACTAAATACAATGACCTTTTGAGTGGATCGGCCAATGGCTGGAAGGGGCATCTTTTCCCTGCTGGCGGTGGGGGATACGGATTTCTGTTTAATTTTAACGGAAAGAATAGGGTCGAGATGCTGGCCGATATTGATGAAGAGAGCGGACTCAAGCTTTTTGAAAGCTCTTATCGCCTGAAGGCAACCACATTGCCATCCATTTATTTCGATACTTATTCTTACCTGCATTTACTGGCAGACCCTGATCCCGGAGTAAATGGTGGTCAGCCAGGATGGGGACTGTATTCTGATTTTGAATTTTCAATTCTTGAAAGCAGCGCAGATACGATCAAATTGAAGGGGAATTTGAATGGAAGTACCTTGGTTCTGGTGAAAGCATCTGCAACTGAAGCTGCGGCTTATAAAGCAGGTCATTTAAATGTGCTTAAAAAGAATATCGCCGATTATCTGAATGCCAATTCCTTTAATTACATCGAAACGGCGAAGCACAATACCATTGCATTCAACCTGAACCTGAACAGCAAAAAACTCATCCTGAGTTACGACAGTTCGGGTATCTTGAAAACGAAAAATATTGGATTTGCATTTTCAGGATTGAACGATCTGGTGTTGTCAACAACTGTGAATATTGAAAACCTGGTGTTCAATAAGGTCCGGATTGCTGAGGATAAGGGTTCTTTATCGCTGGTTCATAAAGATCAGGTCATACCGGTACAGGTTTCCAATGCTCCTTTATTTTCTTTTGATCAGATGCTTGGCGTACAATTCAGCAGTATTGTGCTTCCGTTTGAAGAAACGGTGGCCGGCACGGGATCAGATTACAATACGATAAGGAACAGCGTGCTCCTGAACGCCAGAAATTCATTGTCGCCGGGCAGTACATTTCCGGAGCTGAGAATTTCATTTAATACGGTTGATAAGACCATGGTGCTGGATTTAATCATTGTCCAGGGCGCTGAGGTGTTTCATGCGAGGTATGCTTTTTACTATACCAAAAAGGGAGAATCCTATGCCTTTGAATATGTAGGCGCCATTGATGGAAATGCAATTTATCTGGAAACGGTATTTAAACCTTTCATTACGGGTATGACCGGAGGAACTTTCAAATTTGACTACGAACATGGACAGGCCAATTTAATGGGTTCAGGGACGAATTCTATAAAGCCTGGATTTAAGTTTATCGGTTATTTACGCTAACAAAAAAACAGTATACAAATGAAAAATATATGGATCATCATCTTTTTAGGGAGCTTATTATTCAGCTCTTGTAAGAAAGACAGCAAGGAGGCCTATGCGGTAGAAAAGGTATTTCCAAATTCCGAGGAAGTATTTAACGACTTTAAAAAGGCAATAGTAAACGGACAATCGGTATGGAAGGGTACTTTAAGACCGAAATCCGGCAAAGTATATAGCTTGTACATCAACCTGACGGCTAAAGGGGTAGTGAGTATGATGGCCGATCTGAGTCCCGAAAGCGGATCTGTTCCCAAAACCTCAAAGTTTAGTTTAAGGTCGGAAAAGACAAATGCGATCATCAGTTTTTCTGAAGGAACTTATCTGGATTCTATTTATGTGAAGAAAGGAAGGGATGTGATTGCTGCGGATACCAGCTATTCCTTCAGTTATAAAAAAGGGGATACGATTATGCTCGTTGGAAACAGGTATGGTGATGAATTGAAATTGACGACTGCAAATGTTCAGGAACGCAATGACTTTAATGCAGGTGAGCTGGGGAAATCATTACGGTCTGTAAGTCAGTTCTTTTACAATAAGCCCTTCTATTCTGTCATTACTGCCGGTGGTTATGCGGTTCAATTTGCCGTTAACCAGTTGAACCGGTCTGTGATTGCGAGTTATGTCGATAAAAATCAAGTCCAGTCGACCTCCGCAGATTTTGCTTATGGCATCAATAAAATTCAGTTTAAAAAACCGATCCGTTTAGGGAATAAATGGGTTTATGAATTGTTTTTTGATCCGGTTAAGGCGGTGTTTTATCTGGAAGATGGATCGGAGCGGATCTCTTTTGTGGGTTCTAATATGCCGGTCATCCCCCTACATCTTTTTATGGGAAATGGTTTCCCTTCTGAATTGTCGATACCTTCTCCCTTTTATGTGACCCAACTTCCGGGCTGGTCGGAATCTTACTATTATGCCTGGGCGATCGCGACCTCTGAATTAAATTACAGTCCGTACCAGGGATTTTTGCTGGTCACTGATTTTGATTTCTCTGACAAAAAGAATGTAATGAACTTCAATGTTTATTTCGATATAAATGGCACGCTCTACAAAGGGGCATTCCCTTTCGCTTACACAAAGACAACGGATGGGACTTTTACATTCAAGGCATTGCCGCTGAACCTGAAAGATCCGGTTCAGGCCAACGCCGATGTGATCAAAACCTATGTGGAAATTCTGGTCAGAGTTGTGGGCAACCACCGCTTTAAGCTCGACTACTATGATACGCCAAATGGTCTTTTAGGACAGTTTATCAGTCAGGACGACCCGGATATGTATTTTACGGGTGTGATTGGAAGTATGGTGAATTAATTGATGCGCTTTAAATGGTGAGACAGCTTTGTTTCACCATTTAATTTGTGTCACCATTTAAAGTACATGATAAACAGAATTTTAGAAATATCGCCAAAATGCTTGCGGAAATACCGTACTGAGGAACTCATCTGATTGCGTACGGTATGCACGGAGAGGTTCATCTTTTCTGCAATTTCCGCATAAGACAGGTTTTCATTCCTGCTTAAATGGAAAATTTTTCTTCTTTGCTCCGGCAAATTATTGAGGATGTCATTATAGCTTTTCTCCAGTTCTTTAAAGACGAGGTTGCTGTCTGCGGAAGGATGTGAGTTTTCCAGATTGTCTTCAAATAGCTCTAAAGGCTGGGTAATGATCCGGGCCTTTCTCCAATGGTTATAAACCGCATTTTTTACAGACCTGAAAAGATAAGGCAACAGTTCGTTTTCTATCACGATGTCCCCTTTTTTCTGCCATAAGCGCAGCATCACATCCATCGCTAATTCTTTGGCAATATCTTCATCCTGAATTAAACCATATCCGAAATTATAAAGGAGTTTGAAGTAGCGGTCAAACAAGAGATTGAATGCTTTTTCGTCATTTAACCTGCACCTGTTTAAAAGCTCCTGGTCGGATAGATGATTTAATGGTTTATTCATACGCTTTTAATTATAGTGCAGATTTTTTTAAGTAAAATGGGGCTTTCCCAAACATACAAAATTATCAGTGCTTTTCAAGCTTTGCTTTCAATTATAATGCGGTTAAAAGTATGTTTAGGAGGAGGTTATGAAGAGATCTCAAACAAAAAGGCGCCAGGGATAAAGCGCGATTTAACAAGGAAGATAACTGATCTTTTGAGGAGATAAAATCTAAAGAAAAAAGCCTATTTCAATAATAATTTGGAATCAACAAACTAATTGCTATTTTTGCCACCCACAAGTCACGAGGGGGATTAGCTCAGCTGGCTAGAGCGCTTGCCTGGCAGGCAAGAGGTCAGCGGTTCGACTCCGCTATTCTCCACCCTTCAAAAGCCTTTCAGTTCATTCTGAAAGGCTTTTTTGTTGAATTTGGTTTTTATTTTTTGTTCTCTTTCCTAAGATTTGCTTTGCCTGTAAATGCGGTAAAATCCTCCTCCATTTCTTATCAGTATAGGGGCGTTTGCGTTCATCGCTATTTTGTTATGCTCCGGCATCATTCTGGATACCTGAGCAGAGGGTAGTTTATTTTTCTTTTCAAAAAAAAAGCGTTTGTGAATGCAATTCTGCTTATTAATATTGATGCCGTTCAGGTTATGGCTAACAAATCGTTAACATACATTTAATCTGCCGTTATTTACCCGTGCCGTACTTTTGGTGGAAATGAAATTGGTCGAAATGCTCCCACCTCCGAAAGACGAACGTGAATTGATTAGCCTTTGGAAAAATGGAGACGAAAGTGCATTCAACCAGTTATTTAAACTTCATTTTCATAAACTGCTCCGCTTTGCTTCCCGTTATACTTCTGACGCTGAACTGGCTAAGGAAATTGCCATGGACGTGATGTTCAGGACCTGGCAAAAAAAAGAAGACCTGGCCGAAGATCGACAAAGTCTGGAACCCTTTCTTTTTCACTTGCTGAAAGCAGCGATAGTGGATCAGTTCCGAAAGAAAACCCTCCCTTTATTGCCGATTGAGCAAATGTCCAGCGAGCCCGTTTCTGTTGAGCAGGCTGATGACCTGGTTCAGTACCGTGAACTTAATACCTTATATCAGGAAAGCCTGAACCGCCTGAGCCCTCAGAGAAGGTTGGTATTTGAAATGCGTCAGCAGCAAGGAATGAGCTATCAGGAAATAGCTGCTGAACTTGAGATTTCTTCCAAAACGGTCAACCGTCACCTTACGGATTCTTTTCATACCGTTAGAAACTTCATGCGCAAAAACGGAGAGATGGCCTTGTTTTTTCTGTCCACTATCGGAATCTCTGGTTTTAATTAATTTTTTTGTAGTTCATTATCAGTTGTTTATGTGGTTTTTTAAAAAAGATCCTCATTTCCCTTGGGTATAAATTCTGTTTCTTACGGTATGTATGGTTAGGGCAGTTTGCCCTATACCATAAGCATGAAGAACGAAATTGACAAGGAACTTTTAATCCGCTATATCAATGACCGCTGCAGCGCTGAGGATCTGCTCCGGGTGCAGCAGTTTCTTCAGGATCCAGCGTGGCAACAAGCATTGGAAGCGTTGCTGGAGGCCGACTTTTCTGCGATGGAGCAGGTATCGTCCGATGAAAAAAAACTGGAAGAATGGAACCAGGAGTTCCGTGATAAATATTTTAAAAAGCCGGTAGTTAAATTCTGGCAGACACCATGGATCGGTTATGCTGCAGCCTGTGTGCTGGTGTTGGGGATTGTCGGATATTTTTTCAGCAAACCAGGAGCAGAACATGTGGCCCCCATTGCCATGATAGAAAAGGCGAATCCAAGAGGTGTCCGTTCCAGGATCACCTTGCCGGACAGCTCGATGGTTTACCTTGGCGCGGGTAGCAGCATCAGGTTCCCTGAGCAATTTGCGGCACAAGAACGAACATTAACCCTGATCGGGGAAGCATTTTTTGAAATTACAAAAGATGCAAAACGACCTTTTGTGATTCATACGGGTAAAATACAAACCAGGGTTTTAGGTACTTCATTCAAAATCACCGCATTTAAGGACAATCCGCTGACTGTGGAAGTGGCGACCGGGAAAGTTCAGGTTTCCAGACTGGAAGATACAAAAATAAGGTCTGAACTCGCAGTGCTGACTCCGGGAGAGGGAATCAGCTGGGAGGAAAAGACGGGAAAGGCATCAGCAACAGCTCCCGATATCTCCTCGGTTAAAGGCTGGGCAACAGGAGAGATTTCCTTCAGAAACCGTTCGCTTGCGCAAATTGCCGACGAGCTGGGCAACTGGTATGGTGTAGATATTCGTTTTGAAAAATCAGCACCTGTTCACAAACGTTTCTCCTTAAATGTAGACGGTACTGCAGCCCTGACAGATGCGCTGGATATCATCTGTAATACCGCTCAGCTGAAATACCATTTTAAGGGAAAGCAGAAAATCATGATTTCCGGCAGCAAATAAGACAAAAACAGAAAGGAGAAAAATGGACAATTAATCTTTACTAAAAACAAAAAATCCGTCCCCGGAAATCCGGAAACGGAAGATGTGATCACATGCAGTATCAAGTTTACCAAGACGCTGTACTGCAGGTGAAATGCTCCGGGCCAGGCCCGGATACAATTAAAGTGCTTTTATCAAACAACATTAACATTCAAAAATATGCATAATGTAGGAAAACTACGCCCAACAATTCCATTTATCATGAAATTATCCCTGATGTTTGTCACCCTCCAGCTCAGCTTTATCGGGGTTTTGGTTGCCGGTAATGTACGGGGCCAAAACCTCGACAAGCTGAAGATCGGGATTAAACTGAATAACGCTTCTATAGAAGAAGGACTGATCACGCTTTCGCAAAAAAGTGGTATCAGGATATCCTATGAGGATGAATTACTTCAAAAGGAAAGTAAAAAGATCACTTTAAACAGCAATGACATTACCGCAGGCGCTGTACTGCGTAGTATTCTTGAGAAAACAAATCTCAAATACCGGCTTTTTAAGAATTACATCATTATTGATGCCAGGCCTGTTCCGCAACAGCCGGGGCGGATTACCGGAAAGATTACGGACAACAGGGGCGAGGTGATGCCGAGTACCACTGTGAAGATTATAGAGACCGGACAGGCAGTGCAAAGTACGGTAGATGGTAGATATAGCATCAGCCTGAAGCCGGGTACTTATACATTGGAGGTCAGTTATATCTCTTATTTGAAACAGCGGATTACCGATATTGTGGTTCGCGAAGGGGAAATTACGGCGCTGGATATTTCCATGAAACCTGATGCCAAAGGTTTATCGGAGGTAGTCATCACTTCCAGCTATAAAAAAGCATCGGCAGCGGGGTTATATGCATTACAAAAGAATACCTCCAACTTCTCAGACGGGATCTCCTCAGAGCAGATCAGCGCCACACCGGACAAGCATGTGGGGGAAACGCTGAAACGGATTACCGGGGTATCTACCAATGAAAATAAAAAGGTAGTGATCCGTGGCATTGCAGAGCGTTACAATGTATCACTGCTAAACGGAAGTACCTTGCCCAGCACAGATGTACAGGAGCGTGATTTTGAGTTTAACCTGATTCCTACAAATCTGGTTGAAAACATCGTGGTGGCCAAGTCCATCACCGCAGATATGCCTTATGGATTTGCAGGAGGTCTGGTTCAAATCACCACGAAATCTGTACCGGAAAGCAATTTCCTTTCCCTGAGTGCAGGAAGTTCTTTTAACAGCCGGACTACGGGGAAAGATTTTTTGAGTTATGGCCGCGGCAAATATGATTATCTGGGTTTTGACGACGGTGGAAGGTCCCATTTTCCGGATGGCCTGCTAAATCTGGTTGGAAAGTTCAATCCCGCTCAGGACGACAGTAAGAATGAAATCAAGGCTGCACAGGTGGCTGAACAAAACAAACGTATCGGCGGTACAGAACGTTTGGGCGCACGTACTTTCCAATCTATGCCTTCGCAAAATTATCTGTTAAGTTTAGGAAGGTCTTATGCATTGAGCAGTAACAAAGAGCGTAAGCTTGGATTTGTGGGCTCGCTGAGTTACCGGAATACGCAAACCAATGATTACGTGTCTACCATGCGTCGTGGAGACTGGACGCAGGCACCTACGCGGGGAGACGATCCCACCGACATCAATACTGGAAATATATATGGGTTTAATACCACCTTGGGTTTAATGTTGAACGGAGGTTTTAAAACGGAAAAGCACCAGATCAACACTTACAACTTATACACCCGGATTTTTGACAACCGGTTTAGCCGTTATACGGGCTGGGACCATAACAATCCAAAGAATGAGGACAACAGGAAATTTCCGGACATAGAGGAAGATGACCGGCCGAAATTCACAGACCTGCTACAGAATAAGGTCAGCGGTGTTCATCGCCTGCAGCCCTTCAAGATAGAATGGAGCCTGGCCAGGACATCTTTGAAAGCCCTGGAGCAGGATGCCATATCTGCTTCATTGGGAGGTGCAGAAATCGGAAACGGTGTGCTGTATAGCTACACACCTGGTAGTACAACTGATCCTGGTGCTGGTACCCTGTTCCGTGGTGAATACATTTACAAGGAACGAAATTTTGATGCGACCCTGAGTGCTGCTTACGATTTTAAGCTGGGCAGGACTCAGCACATCTTTAAGGCTGGCGGAAACTATCTGAAAAAACATGCCTACTATGACTGGGAAATCCTGCCCATCGTAAAATCGGCGAGTTCTACAGTTCCAACGGAGCTGATTTCCATTCAGGACTGGGGCAAATATATGGGCATGGAAAATGCCGGCAACAACCTGTTTTATTTTAAGCAGGACTATGGCTCGAATAAATTCGAGGCGAAAAGTGTAAACAGTGGTGCATTTGCCATGTTAGACCATAAATTGCTACCCAACCTGCGGGTGGTATGGGGAGTCAGAGCTGAATATTTCAAGCTGGATACCCTGGTGAATTCTGCCAGTTTGCTAAAGGACTTAAACAGCAAAATATTTTTTGAGGAAAAGAAAGACTGGTATTTTCTGCCTTCAGCCAACCTTACTTATTCCCCTTTAAAGGACCTGAACCTACGTGCATCTTATGCCAAAGCTGCGGTCAGGCCGGGGTTGATGGAAAGTTCGAGGTTCTCCCGTTTCAACCCGAACTACGGTTCAGATGTGAGAAGCTCCGGAGTGAGCAGTACCCTGATTGATAATTACGATGCCAAGATCGAGTTGTTTCCCGGAGCAGGAGAGTTGTTGTCGGTAGCCTATTTCTATAAGTATTTTGATAAACCAGCGGAATATTACAGGATCGACAGGGAAAATAATGGAAGAGGTTACATCACCGTTTCCAATTCCGACTGGGCGAAAGTAAGGGGCTGGGAATTTGAACTGCGTAAAAATCTGGGGTTTCTATACCAGGGGCTTCCTTTTCTTAAAGACATTTACCTGAGTGGTAACCTGACGCTGCAGAAATCGGAGGTCAGGGCAAGGGACGTACAGTACGAAAAGACGGCTAATGGAGTGGATACAATGTATTATAAATACATGAAATATCCGCGTGCTTTGTATGGACAGGTTCCACTGCTGTACAATGCGGGGATCCAATATGTGGGCAAAAAGCTGGGCTTAAACCTTACCTATAACCATGCCGGGTACAAGACATTCATTACCGGAATTGAACCTGGCCTGGTGGAGTATGAAAGACCGCGTTCACAAATGGATGCGCAGATCAGCTATAAATTCCTGAAGGGAAAAATGGAAACCAAGCTCAACATGAGTAACCTGCTCGATGCCCCTTTCCGTTATTTTATCAATGACCAGAGTACCTATGAACAAAAGCCGGGTACAGAACATTTGATGGATTTGGAATGGAACGACAAGTACAAATATAAATTCGGTTTCTCAGAGAAATTTGAAGAAGGCTATGTAGATCCGGTAACGAACCGGCAAGTTGGCGACCGCCAAACTTCTACCCGCTATGTTGGCCGTACGTTCAGTCTCTCTTTTTCTTATAACTTCTAATTTAAACAGATCATGATTAAGACATTTAAAATAATTTACCTGGCAGCGCTCGTATTCCTGTTTAGTGCATGTGAAAAGGACGGAATCCCGGTATTTCCGGAAATAAAAGCAATTAACAAAGAATTCAGTATCAAAGGATTTGTGCTGGGCGATACCGTTGAACAGTATTTTGATGGGGTTAAATTGCGGGAATATTACGGACGGGTGCGGGTTACCGGTACACAAACCCAGCTTGCTTTTACCAGGGATGAGATCAATATGGAGCTGAAAAGGAAAAGTACAGGAGAGACGATTTATCAGCAAAAATTCAAGATCAACGACAAGCAAAATATTGTTCCCGCTTTCTATTTCGACGGACTGAAATTCAGTAAGGGGTATACCTATCCGGAACCCCAGGGAGATGAGTATACTGCGAATTTTTATTTGGAACCCACAGGCGGTGCTACGCCGGCCAATATCAACATTGAGGTGCTGGAGTACTATTATGATGATACCAGGCCCGACCCGCTCATCGTCGTAAATACCACTATTATTCCAATAGCGGAAAATGTTCAACCCGGAAAATGGACGCCTTACCTGAAAGTTCAGGTACCAATGGTCAACCCGCAGCAAAGTGGCACTGAATTATATCCGATTGTAGTGATCAGGGATGCAAAGACCAAGGATTATTACATCAATAAGAAAAGAGACGATAGTATCATTAACCTGGAAATCCCCTACGATGGAGTCTCGCCAGGCAAAGTTCAGAGTTTCTATTTTAACCGGAAAGCAGCGGGCGGTGGACAGACTTATGGAGAGTTTTATGACCTTGTTCAGTTGTTTCCCCGCTAATTGTATAAGAACTGATTTGAATATCCCAATTAAATCAGGTCAGAGATAGTTTAGGGTTTCTAATTTATCAAGATCCTCAACAGCCTTTCAGTTAATGCTGAAAGGCTGTTTTATTTTCCGGAATTTTGAAGCAGGGATGGATAAAAAAACAGGCTTGCTTCTTATGAGAAATATTTTTAAAATAACAGGTATTGCATTAATGATTTGCGGATGGTTTTGTTTAGGAATCGGCTTTACCATAAAGATGCCTCATCCAATTAATACAACGATATTTGTTGGCGGACTAATTTTGGGAGTCATTGGCGTGATTACTCTGGGTATTGTCATTCTAAGAGGTAAATAGTTGGGGCAGGTTAATAAAAGTATTGGTGGTAAGTTAGTTAAAAAAGTATAATCAAATTTTCAGATATGAAAATGATATTGAATTGATGTAAATGTTAACTGTTGTTAAAATATTGAAGTTGATCTGTTAAAACAATAGATTAGTGGGAAATAAAATAATATGACCCGAATTTTTACTTTCATTTTAGTCTCGTTCAGTATCGCTCTTGCTCAGGCGCAAAGCACACTTCCTGCAAGTCAGAAGCCCGACGAATTTAACCTGGGTTTTGAACTTACGGAGAATGGTAACCTGCCTTATTTCTGGCTGGGACACCAACAAAGGAAAGGGTATAAGATCGTCACAGATACCGCGGAAAAACATAGCGGAAAGCGTTCCTTACTAATCGAAAAAACAGATGCACTGGATCCTTCATCTATGGGGCAATCACTGGGAACAATCCCTGCAAAATATGAGGGTAAGGAAATGGAGATCAAAGCCTTTATGAAGTTTGAATCGGTTTCTGGTTTTGCATCCCTGGGAGTAGCGGTTGATGATGCGGATTATGACAGGATAAAGTATGCCGGACTGGATTCCAGAAAGCTTAAAGGAACTGCAGACTGGAAAGAATATAGTGTTAAAATCCCTTTGCCAAAAGATGGACAGTATATTAGAATATGGCCTGGACTGGCTGGTACAGGTAAATTATGGGTAGACGATGTCCGGATTCTTATCGATGGAAAGGACATCAGTCAGGCTAAATTAAAGCCTGATTTTAATGCTGTTCCCAAAGCGTATGTTCCATACGGAAATAACCCGGCTGCGGGAGCCTATGTTAAGGTGAATGATGCGAATATTTATTACGAAACTTATGGACAAGGAGCACCGTTGTTGTTGCTGCATGGAAACAGTCAGTCTATCTATGCCCTAAAGAAACAGATCCTGGAGTTTTCTAAATATTATAAAGTTATTGCAGTAGATACCCGTGGCCAGGGTAAAAGTACAGATCTGAGTACTGATCCTCTTAACTACGATTTGTTTGCGGAAGATATGAAAACACTTCTTGACTCGCTGTACATTCCAAAAGCCAGTATCTATGGTTGGAGTGATGGAGGGAATACGGGATTAATCATGGCCTATAAATACCCCTCATATGTGAACAAGCTGGCGGTGATGGGAGCTGTGATGTTTGCAACAGAAGAAGCGATACCAAGAAGTATCCTGACTGAAGTTAAGAAGTCTATCCACGGTCTGGAAGCAAAATCAGATGTTCAGTCAAAAAAACAGGCCAGATTGTTTAGCATGCTCCTGAATGAACCTCATATCACTGTTGAAAATCTAAAGCAGATCAAGGCCCCGGTATTGGTGATGGCGGGAGAAAAGGATATGGTACTGGAAAAACATACCAAATATATTGCAGCAAATATTCCTTCTTCTCAATTGGTCATCTTTAAGGGAGCAACGCACTACGCTCCGGTGGAGATCGTTGCTGAATTTAACAGCCGGCTAAAGGTATTTTTGGAATAAGCTTTATCCCTTAATAATTTCTATTCAAGGTCATCTCATCGAAATGATCAGGGATTTGGAGTCTCATGCAAATAGTTGAAATGGATTACCTGGCAGAAAGAGCAGTTTTTTATGAGCATTTGAATACAAGATGTTTTTTTAGAATTAGTTGCCCCATTATAGGTAAAGAATAAGATGATTTTCTTTTATTTGCTTTCAGATCATATGAAAAGAAAAATTATTTGCCCGATTCTTATATTGCTGGGTTTGCAAAGCTGCCAAAACAGTAATCATCAGGAGAAAAACGCTGTTGCAGTGGAAGTGCCTTCAACTCCTGTACTCAGTTATTATGTGACGAACAATTTCCCTCATGATACCACTTTATTCATCGAAGGATTTTTATTTCATCAGGGAAAACTTTTTGAAAGCACAGGTTCCCCGCTTGATATGACAAGCACGCGTTCCTTAATTGGCATTCAGGATTTGAAAACCGGTAAGCTTGATGTCAAGGTAGAGCTGGACCGATCAAAATACTTTGGAGAGGGCATAGTGATCCTGAAAAATAAGCTTTACCAGCTTACTTATAAAAATCAGCTGGGATTCGTCTATGATGCGACAACCTTTAAAAAGCTCAAAGAATTTAAATATGCCAATGCAGAAGGCTGGGGACTAACAACGGATAGCATTTCCCTGATCATGAGTGATGGTACGGATCAATTAACTTTTCTTGATCCCGAAAAATTGTCGCCGGTGAAGACCATTTCTGTGACAGAAAACGGGCAGCCTTTAGCTAAACTGAATGAACTGGAGTTTATTAAAGGGTTTATCTACGCCAATGTCTGGGGAACCAATGACATCGTTAAAATTGATCCGGCTACGGCTAAAGTGGTAGGTAAACTGGATTTTAATGCTTTGGCAGTTAAGGAGAAAAACAACAATCCAGGCGCATTAGAAATGAATGGAATTGCTTACGACCCTGCTTCTGATAAAATATATATTACCGGGAAGCTATGGGCCAATATTTACCAGATTGAACTGAATAAGTAACCAAATATCATATGAAATTCTATACCCCGCTGTTTGCCGTTCTGATGCTGTTGGTAATTTCAGGACTGAGCGCTTTTAAGTCAACAGATCCTGCTGAAACCAGGGACCTTAAAAAGTTTTACGATCGGTACAAAGTGAATGGTTCTTTTATCCTTTACGATCAGAAGAACAATAAGTATCTCTATTACAATAAGGAACAGTCAAAGATGCCTTTTACACCAGCTTCCACTTTTAAAATTTGTAACTCACTGATTTCATTGGAGACAGGAGCGGTAGCAGGTGAAAATGTGGTGTTTAAATGGGATGGGAAGGCACGGCCAATGCCTGCCTGGAATGCCGATACGGATATGAAGGCTGCCTTCAAAAATTCCACCGTGTGGTTTTATCAGGAGCTGGCGAGAAAGGTCGGTGAGAAAAAAATGAAATTCTGGCTGGAGAAGCTGAATTACGGTAATGCGGATATCTCAGGAGGAATAGATGGCTTTTGGCTCCGTGGCGGATTGAGGGTAACGCCGGAGGGGCAGATTGATTTTTTAAGGAGACTGCAGGGCGATAAACTTCCTGTCTCGCAACGTACTATAGATCTGGTAAAAAAGATAATGATTGTTAAAGATAGTGCCGGTGTAGTGATCAGGGCAAAAACAGGTTCAGGAAAACAGGGGCAGCAAACGATTGGATGGTATGTGGGGTATGTGACGACTAAAGACAATGTGTATTATTTCTCTAACTGCATGCAGACTGAAAACCGTGGTGCCGATTTTGCCGATGCACGTCTGAATATCGTCTATGATATTCTTGATGAACTGAATATTCTGAAGAAATAAATAGAAAAAGCGCTTAATTAAGCGCTTTTTCTATTTGAAGGGAAAAGTTTGAGTTTCTGTTGCGTTCATCAAACTCAAGGGCATATTGCTGCGCCTCTGTGTAATAATAGTCGTATAGATCCTTTACTGTATAGGTGTTTGATGTGGTATATAGCGGATGCTCATGCGGTAATTCTATATTGACCTCTTTCTCCTGATCTTCCTGTTTTAAGGCTTCTGCCATATTTAGAGAGAAGAAGAAACGGCGGCTTGTTTTTGTAGAGTCGGCCCATGGAAGGTATTTCCCGATATATTGCCAGCCTTTATCTTTATCGGTATGAAACAGATAAACGATCAGCGCACCAATAGAAGTGATCAGGGAGCTGTCGTCTTCCACTTCCTGCAATCCTTCTTCCGCCTGATGGAACAATTCTGCTGCCTTTTCCAGTTCATTGTTTCTGATGGCCATGTAGCATAGCTGACAGAAAGTGATCACCGGTACATGGGCACAGGTAAACTGTTTTTGAAGTAGGGGAAGGGCTTTGGTATAAGCCTTGCTAAATTCACCTTCATTGATGAGATAGGTTACTTCTGTATCCATTTCACAAGCGTTGCAATCGCTCAATTCATCCCTGGGTACCGCATTAACGAGGTCAAGAAAGATGGTGCTTTTAGCAGCATCCTGCTGATACAAGGCTTCGTTCAGTTGTTTGGAATAGTAAGAACGAATGCCCAGACCTTTTTCTTCCAGCCTGCGCTTATAATCCTCAAGAACGAGCTCGATTTGTTCCAATGGAACATCAGGATTGGAATACAATTCATTGATAATCCATTTGTATTTCCAAAGCAGGTCTTCTATCTCGTAGTTTTCAGGATCGGCATCATATGCATTTAACATCCAGCTGAAAATGCTTACAAACTCCGTTCTGTCGGATAGCCCCCATTCTTTATCCATTAAATCCGACCGCAGTTCGTAGCCCAACTCTACATCTTCGTTCGCATCTGCAATCTGGATCGCCTGAACCAGTAGTTTTCCTGCATCCTTTGGATGGATGTTTTCCTGGTTTGCACGGTTTAATAATTTCTGTACTTCTAATGTATACCTCATGGTGTAATTAAATATTAATAAAATGCTCCATTCCCATAATGATCAGGCTATGGAGTGCCTCGTTAAATAAATTCATTTCTGTATCACTTACAGGATACTTTCCCAGGAGCAGGGATTGCACGTATAAAATGTGAACAATGGAAGGAAAAACATAAGGGTCTTTAATTCCAATCATACTTTTAACCAGTTTATTGTCTGCATTGAAACACAGCACCGGTTGTACCGCTTTCTTTTTGGGTGCAAAGGCACTCAGCGTGGCTGTGAGCGGATTGCTCGGGGACACCGGTTGTTTTGCATTGATTTCGTCCTGTGGGGCAACATATATTGCAGGGGTATCTTCAGGGCTAAATATCTTCAGGCTACAGCTGCAGTTTAATTTTTTTAATACTTCAGCAGCGCGGATTTCAAAATCAGCCAGTGCAGGGTCCAGGGAAGTGTCAACGGCATGAAAGCTATTCAATAAGCTGCCCGGAGAGATTTGTTCGATCTTGAGACTGCTGTCCAGACGTTGAATTTTTTTCAGCAGCTCCTCTTCAAAAGTGTAAGCGGCATTGATGATCAGGGTTCCCTGAGCACCGGCAATCCGGCGGACCTGTTTGAAATCGTCAATATTTGGGGTGTAGAAAATGGTATGCTCCAATTCTCTGATGTTTCTAAAGCTCCGGATTCCTTTGTTCGTCTCAAATGGAAGGTCATCGATAAACACCTGTAAAAGCTCGTTGTCTTCCGCTGCAATTGCTTTCAGGTGGAGGTAGTGGGTACTGATCAGCTTCTGATAAATGTTATGGTCAATCAGGCCGATAGATTTAAGGTAGTCCTTAATGATGTTTCCGATTTCTTTTTTCGCTCCTTTTAAAGCGTCATTGTAAACCAGTGCCTCTCTGGAAGCGATGGCATCCAATCCATCTGCATTGAGGATACAACGGATAAAAAACGCCCATTTCGGAAGTAAGCGGCAATCATCATCGCTCAGAAACATCCTTTTTAAAAACAATTTATGGGTTTGTTTTCCGCTAAATTGTGTTTTATAAGGCAGGATATAGGCAACGCCTTTAACTTCGCCATCGGAAGTTGAAATTGGAAAGGCATCTAAAAACCCGGTATTAAAGGCTTTCCTGCCAATGGCCAGCAGCGCTTCCTTAGTCGTCGATGATTCCAGCCAAAGTGCACCGGCTTCATTTATCCAATGAACAGTTTCTTCGTAATGGAGGTAGATCGGCATAGGCAATGCCTCTCCGTAATACTCGAGGTTCTTGCGGAACACGTCGGCCTTGAACAGGTATTTAAACTCTTCTTTAGGATAAAGGATCACCTTTGATCCGATGGGGCGTTCCTCTTCGATGGGGCTGATGTGGTAAGTGCCGTCAGATTTTCCGGTCCATCTTACGGCAGTCTCACTAAGCGCTGATCTGGATTCCACAATGATCTCATTGCTCACCACAAAACAGGAAAGCAGGCCAATGCCAAATTTGCCGATATAATCTTTCGCTTCAAAGGCCTCGCGTTTGGAGCTCTCGCCGATAACGGCCAGAAATTTATGAATCTCATTTTCTTTAAGTCCGATGCCATTGTCTTCGAAGATCAGTTCGGCCCGCTTGCTGTCCGGCAGGTGAATTCTGATGCAGCCTTCATGGTGTTCATCCATCGTTCTTAAAGCGGTGATCGCATCGACACCATTCTGAAGAAGCTCTCTTACAAACGTGTTCGGATTGCTATACAAATGTTCGGATAACAGGGAGATCATCCCTTTTAGGTTTACCTGAAACAAGTATTGCTGATTTTCATCCATGTTATTTTCCTTTTTTTCTACCTGTTAATTTCATTGCTCTTTCATGGCCATTGTCTGCCGCTTTTTCAAACCAGTACATGGCGGTATCTTCACTCTCCTCTACACCATCTCCCATAAGGTAGCAATTGCCAAGGTCAAATTGTGCAGTAGCATGTTCCTCCGCAGCAGCTTTATTGAGCCATTCAATGCCTTGTTCCTTGTTCATCGTTACGCCTTTACCGTTCAGCAATAAGGAGCCTGCATAGTATTGTGCGGATGTATTATCACTCTGTGCTGCTTCATTGAACCAACGGAAAGCTTCTTCATGGTTTTCTTTTACACCAATGCCATTCAGGTAACAACGTCCGGTATGGTACATCGCAACAACATAATTGTTGTTTGCAGCCATCTCATAATATTTAAATGCTTCCGAATTATTGACCTCTATGCCAATTCCGTATTCATAACATAGACCCAGGCCCTCATGAACAGTTTCTCCCTCCAGTGCTTTCTGATAATAACCAAAAGCTTTATCAGCCTGATCGATCTGATCGTAATCATACATATAATAATCGCCGATTTCAAGCATGGCATGAGGATATCCTGCTTCAGTAGCTTTTTCAAGCCATTGAAGGGCTTTCTCTGTGTCCTTTTCTATTAAACCGTGCATGTAATAATAGCCTAGTTTGTAGGCACCATAATAATAGCCCAGATCTGCCGCCTGCTGCATGTAGTCGAAAGCTTTCTGTGCATCAAAAGCAACCGCATATTCATGTTCATAACATAAACCCAGCTCTACCATTGCTTTTGCATTGCCGCCTTCAGCTGCCAGCAGGTAATACTCCAGTGCTTTATCGGGGTTTTCTGCTATTCCTGTTCCAAAACGGTAGCAGCGGCCAACTTCAAACTGGCAGTTGGGATAATTCAGCTCCGCAGCTCTCAGGTAATAAGAAAAAGCGGTTTCCGGATCAGGCTTCTGGTTGTGGTAACCATTCTCGAGGTAAGTTCCTGCGGTGTGAATGGCAAAAGGATAGTCCAAATCGGCGGCCTGATTAAACAGGTCAAATGCTTTTTGGTAATTCTCTTCAATGGTACCATCCTCATACATGAAGCCGAGTTCAGTCATGGAATAGGGAGAATTCAGGGCTACTCCTTTTTCAAAGTATTCCTGTGCTTTTTTTTGATCCGGTTCTGTGGAGATGCCATAACGGTAGAAACGGGCGGCATTATTTATTGCGGTAGGAAAATTCAATGCTGCCGCCTGTTCATAGTGAGCCAGGGCTGCGGCCAGGTCTGGAGTATCGGTTACCACAATACCAGTCTCATAAAGATACCCTAGTCTGTTTAAAGCATAAGGCAGTTTCTTTTCTGCCGCTTTTTTTAACAGTTCTGCCGCTTCCTGTTCATTCTTTTCCGCAAGTGCACCTTCGATCAGGATTTCGGCCTTTTCGATCATGGCATCTAAAGATCCGTTTCTGATGGCTTCATCCAGGTAATAAATGCCTTTTTGGGCATCAAGAACTGATGGGGCATATAGGTAAAGCAATGCCAGGCGATAAGCCGAAAAATTACTATGGTATAAATTTCCAAGTTCAAACCAATAAATCGCCTGCCCTACCGCATCAGGATCTTCCTCTCCGGGAAGGGAATGGTAACCTAAGTGGTTGGCTGCTTCTATTGTTCCACGCTCAAACGCTCCTTTCCACAATTCAAAAGCGGCTTCTTTTGCCGCAGGCTCCTCAGATTGAGAAAAAATAATGGTCCCGAGTCTGAACATTGCAAAATCAGCTTCATCGGTGTCAACAAGCTGCTGGTAGAGGGTCTTTGCTGCTTCTATCTGCTCTGTATGGTCTAAATAATTTCCTTCAAACAGCAATACATTTTTCTTCAATAAAGGATCGTTGGTTTCTTTCAGCTCCGTAATTAACGCCGGAATGCCATCCATCTCACCTTTGTTTATGGAAATATAACCCCGGTATAGTTTATTCCATATTGCTTCTGAACTGTTCAGCAGGCGAAGTCCGGTCTCTTCATCTTTTTCTAAAATGACACCGTAATAAAGGAGGTAACCTTTTACTGCTACTGCAAGTTCCACCTTATTTTCAATTGCCTTATCTAAATAGAAAGCTATCTTTTCTGCATCTCTACGTGTGCCTCTTGCTTCGCGGTATTGAAAAGCAATTTGTGAATAAGCAATGGGAAAATGAGTTGCCACCTGTTCAAGGACGCTGATTACGGTGTCCAGATGAAAATTATAATCGGCTTCGTCCAGATAGACACTCGCTTTGAAATCAAGGCCGCCCATAAAAAGCATTTCATAAAGCGTAAACACCTGCTGGCTGTTTGCGGGAAGAAGCCCTGTGGCATGCTCCAGAACAGCAAATGCCTGGTGCCAGACTTCCGGTTTTTTTAGGTCATTTTTTGTATATTTTTGCAGGTTCTGAAGTATCGGGAGATCGCTATGCTGTGCGTTTTGCTGGAAAGTAGTGTAAGTGGTTTTAAGGCTCATTATCTTATATGGTTATTATGAAAACAATATTTATACCGGATCGCTTTTTTTGTTAAACAACGCTGGTTAATTTGAATAAATTATTTCACATTGGAAAATAAAAATTCTTTATTCCTTTTTTTGATTGCAGCTCCTTCACAGAGCAACAATTAGTCCAGTTGAGAGCAATCCTAAAGCCTGTTCAGTGTTTTTAGTAAAAACACCAGGTAATTGTGGAAAATAAATCTTCATGAAGCAACCTAAGCCATTCTGATCGAGTAGGGTAAGCAATTGAATAACAAAAGTCAGGACTGGTAAAAAAAAACGTGAATATGACGGTTGTTGTTGTACTGACTACAGGTGTATTTGTATTGCAGACCGGACATAAGTTCGCTAAAATGTGCCTTCATTTCTATAAAATCGCCTGTTTTACTAATTTTCTTAAAAAAACAATAAGTACTTGTGTATTAGTTACACTATGCTTATATTGTATATCAGATAAGTTACAAATAACCAAAATTATAAACCTTAATCCCCATGCCTATGTAACGTAAGCCTAACTAACCGAAACTATTAACTATCCTAACCAAATATCTTATGTTTAAAATCATCCCAAATCTCAGAAGGAGGTCTCTCCTTTTGCTGGCCTGTCTATTCCTATATTTTGGAGTCAGTGCCCAGGTCAAAATCTCTGGTAAAGTAACCAGCAGTGACGACAAACTACCCATTATCGGTGCTTCAGTAAAAGTCAAGAACACGAAGGTTGGCACGCTAACCGACCCTAACGGCGTTTTTGCCATCATCGCAAAATCCGGCGATGTGCTTTCCATTTCCTTTGTAGGCTATGGAACACGGGAAATTACAGTTGGAACACAGAGCAGCATTGATGTGGTGCTTCAGCCTGATGCCAACAGTTTAAGTGAAATTGTGGTGACCGGTTATACCAGTCAGCGGAAAAAAGACCTCACCGGTTCCGTTGCAGTTGTTAACATCACCCAGCTCAAGTCGCAACCCGCGGCAAGTGCGGTAGAAGCACTTCAGGGAAAAGCCCCGGGGGTGCAGATCGTAAATGATGGTGCTCCGGGATCTACTCCCCAAATCCGGGTCCGGGGGGTAACGACCATCAATAATAATGATCCTTTATATGTGATCGATGGAGTACCCTATGAAGGAAAGCTCAGTTGGTTCAATCAAAACGATATTGAGAGCATGCAGGTGTTAAAAGATGCTTCTTCTGCTTCTATTTACGGGGCCAGAGCCAATAACGGGGTGGTGATCATTACGACAAAAAAGGGGACCCTTGGTGCGCCAAAGGTGACGTTTGATACCTATTATGGTACCCAGCGGCCAAGGAAGGGTACTTTCCCAAAAATGCTAAATCCGCTGCAGTATGCCGAATACCTCTTCTCTGCTTACAGAAATGCAAATGAAGCTCCCGCCACAGGCGATAATTATGGAAACGGACCTACGCCAACACTTCCGGAATACCTCGTGGCAGGAAAGATCGCCGGACAGAAAATTACTGCCGCAGATGCAGATCCTTCAAAATATAATTATAGCCGTGACCCGGCCACATTCTATCAGATTACAAAGGCCAACCAGGAGGGAACCAACTGGTTTGATGAAATTACAAAAAATGCCCCCGTACAAAATTATCAGCTAGCGGCTTCAGGTGGCGGTGAAAATGCCACCTATAGCTTTGCCCTCGGACATTTGAATCAAAAAGGTACGATTGACTACACAGGCTTTAAACGATATAACGTCAGGGCAAACACCACTTTTTCTGCCCTGAATAAAAAACTTCGTTTCGGAGAAAATATACAGTACAGTTATTCCGAAGGCTTTGGTTTTGGGGTTAATCCAAACGTTTCAGGGGAGTACCAGGATGAAGGGAGCGCCATTAGCTGGGCTTACCGCATGAACACGATTATTCCTGTTTATGACATCAAAGGTAATTTTGCAGGTAGCCGGGGAAGTCAGCTGGGAAATTCGGAAAATCCCCTGGCCTTTCTCTTCCGGGCGAAGGATAACCTGAATAAAA
The DNA here is from genome assembly GCF_003852525.1 of Pedobacter sp. KBW06. Taxonomy (GTDB): domain Bacteria; phylum Bacteroidota; class Bacteroidia; order Sphingobacteriales; family Sphingobacteriaceae; genus Pedobacter. The sequence goes on along the minus strand of NZ_QAJL01000009.1, from coordinate 46,876 downwards.
GCAATTTCTTCTTTGGGAATGTTTTCAGTGAGCTTGATATTGTTGATGGTCTTACCGCCAGAACAAGCTTTGGAATGCGCTATGAAAATTTTAATGGATTGAGCATGCGTTATCCGAATCTGGAGTTTTCTGAAGGTAACAATTCAAATAACCTGAATGAATATCAGGGATACAATACGGAGTGGACCTGGACAAATACGCTGACCTATGCCAAGGTCTTTGCCGACAAACACCGCTTAAACCTCCTGGCTGGTACCGAGGCGATCCGCTCTAATACACGCCGCTTAGATGCAGGAAGAAATGAGTTCTTTCTTTTGGGCGATCCCGATTACTATTACCTTGGGGGAGGTTCTAAAAATATCAGCAACATGAGTATCGGAACGCTTGGTTCATTGTTCTCCCTGTTTGGCCGTGCTGATTATTCTTATAATGATCGCTATCTGGCCAGTGTAACCGTTCGTCGTGACGGCTCTTCTAACTTCGGACCGGAGAATAAATACGGTTATTTCCCTGCTGCAAGTGTGGCCTGGAGACTTTCCGAAGAAAGCTTTATTAAGGATAATGCCAAATGGATTGATGATGTTAAACTGCGCGTAGGCTATGGTGAAACTGGAAATCAAAGGATCCCAGGCTTTCAATACGCCAACAGGTTCCAGTCTTCCATCATCAATTCTGCCTATAGCTTTGATGGAAATAACAATGTTACGCCCGGAGTATGGCAAAATAACTATGCAAACCCTGCCATTAAATGGGAGTCTTTAAGTTCCATCAATGTGGGGATTGATTTTACCCTTTTCAAATCAACAATTGACGGCTCATTCGACTGGTACAATAAAAAGACGAGTGATATGCTTTACCCGATTCCCTTACCTGCAACAGGAGTAGGGCTGGGTGCCCCGCCTTTTGTGAACGTGGGCGATATGAGCAATAAAGGGGTTGAGCTGACACTGGCTTATCATTATGGAAAGAATGACGATAAACCATTCAAATTTGATGTAGGCGTTAACTTCTCTAAAAATGTGAACAAGATTGTTAAGCTGGCCCCGGGAATTACAAAACAGCCTTATGGTACCTTCCGGACTTTACAAACGAGTATCCTGCAGGAGGGCCAACCTTTCGGTTCCTTCTATGGTTACGACATCCTGGGGATTTACCAGAATGCGGCAGAGATTGCCGGAAGTGCTTCTTATACCGGAGCGCGCGTTGGCGGCTTTAAATTCAGAGATGTTAACGGCGACAATAAAATAGATCCGGGAGATCGCACGATTATCGGAAATCCAAATCCTGATTTTTTATATTCCCTGAATTTCAATGCTTCTTATAAGAATTTTGATATTTCCATGTTTTTCAATGGGGTCCAGGGCATCGATTTGTATGAGGCAACACGGTATTTTACAGATTTTTCTACTTTTAACGGAGCCAAAAGTACCCGGCTTCTGAATGCCTGGAGTCCAACAAATACAGGCAGTAAAATTCCTTCGGCAAATATCCGGGCTTCGGATCTGGAGTATGCATCTTCCAGTTATTATGTTCAGGACGGAAGCTTTTTACGCATGAAAAACTTACAGATTGGTTATTCACTGCCCACAGAAAAGGTCTTCGGACCTAAATGGGGAGTGAGTAAACTGAGGATTTATGCGAGTGCTACCAATATTTTTACACTAACCAACTATACAGGACTGGATCCTGAAGTGAGCCAGGAAACGGAAACGTTTTCTGCCCTTGGTGTAGATCGTGGTATTTACCCAAGTCCGCGTCAGTTTCTATTGGGATTAAGTGTAGGTTTTTAACGATTAAAATAAGAAAAGATGAAAAAGATTAATTATATATTATATAGCATATTGCTGCTTACCGCAATGGGTTGCAGTAAGTCCTTTCTGGAAAAAAATCCCCAGGGAGAATTGATTGGTGGACAGTTGGACACCCAGGAAGGAGTCGATGGATTTCTAACAGGTGCCTATTCTCTTTTGAATGGAAATGTGAACGGTACTTTCGGAAATTATGGCGCGGCACCAAGTCAGTGGCTGTTGGGAGAGGTGACCTCCGATAATGCACATAAAGGAAGTGATAATGGTGATCAGCCAAATATGAATTTACTGGAAAGACATTCGCCAACAAGTACCAATGATAACCTGGAGAACGTTTGGGTCCGCTGTTTCGAAGGAATCCTGCGTTGTAACAATACCTTGAAATTTTTAAGTATAGTGCAGGCCGGAGATAAAAAGTTTCCGGAAGCAAGGGCCATTGAAATTCAGGCAGAAGCAAGGGTTCTAAGGGCGCACTATTATTTCTTTCTGGCCAGGATTTTTAAAAATGTACCGCTGATTACGGAAACAACGACGACCGTAGCAGTAGACAATACGCCTGACATTTACCCGGCCATTGTGAACGACCTGAAGTTTGGAGTAGATAACCTGGGAATGGTAACCTCAAAAGATCCGGTCACAAGGGTCAACAAAGTGGTCGCACAGGCGTATTTAGGAAAGGTTTATTTGTATCAAAAGAAATATCTGGATGCTTTGCCATTGCTGAAAGCTGTAATCGCTGCAAGACCACAGCTCGAAACTTTACCTTACACCGATAATTTCGACATCACTAAAGAGAATGGACCGGAGTCGATCTTTGCTGTCCAGCATTCGGTTGGTGCAGATGGTACAGGGGGCGACAATGGTAATGTTGGCGACATCCTGAACTTTCCTTACGGGAATGGCCTGCCCATTACCTGCTGTGGATTTTTCCAGCCCTCTATTGACCTGGCCAATGCCTTTAAGGTAAATCCGGATGGATTACCTTACCTTCTGGAGGGAGACTACAGAGCTCAGCCCTATAAGTCTGATTTCGGTCTTAGCGATGCAGAGAAAAAAGCATATGAGCTGGATAAAACCCTGAGGATCGATCCCCGCATGGACTATACCATGGGAAGAAGGGGTGTTCCTTTCCATGACTGGGGAGTGATGCAAGGCGATTCCTGGATCCGTGAACCTTCTAATGGAGGACCTTTTGTCGCTTATAAGAATGTAATAGATGCTTCGCAGGTTTCCAGTGGAACAGGTCCCGGAAATACAAATGTGACAGGCTTGAATGTAAATATCATCCGTTTGGCGGATGTTTACCTGATGGCTGCTGAATGTGAAGTCGAAGCAGGAAGTATACCAAATGCCTTAGTTCTGGTGAACCAGGTGCGTGCCAGAGCTGCAAAGTTACCGGCAAAACAGGTAGGAGGAGTAAACGTAGCGGTCTATCAGGTGAGCCCATACCTTTCATTCCCGGGTCAGGATTATGCGCGGAATGCCGTGCGCATGGAACGCAGGCTGGAGCTCGCTCTGGAAGGACATCGTTTCTATGACCTGGTGCGCTGGGGAATTGCGAAACGAACACTGGATAGTTACTTCCAGTTTGAAGGAGATTATTTTCCTTACCTGAAGCCAGTGGTGATGGAAGACCGGGACGAATATTTCCCGATTCCGCAAAATCAGATTGATCGTAGCCAGGGAATACTAAAGCAAAACTCCGGATACAATTAAGCGGGTGGTATGATATTGAAAAAGGGTCTTTATGACCCTTTTTTTGTTGCAGCGAAATCTCCGAAAGGGAACCAAATAATGCTAACTTTGGTGTATTAGCAACCATAATAATCTATAATTACGACCGCAATTACATGAAGAAAGTTATTTTATTGTTTTTTGCCCTGTTTCTCAGCATAACAGGGTTTTCTCAAGGCGTACTGTCCTTGTTTAACCGCTCAGACGATTTCTTTAAACTGATGGAAGAGGAGAAGTTTACTGAAGCACAGGCTTTTTTTGACGAAAGTGTCCAGTCTAAAATTACGCCTGAAAATCTGGAGACGATTTGGAAATCCCTGCATACAAATTATGGAAAGGTATTGAGTACTGATGTCATTCAAAGTAAAGCGGAAGGCGAGTTTTTTGCCGTTTCTGTGGATGTTAAATTCGAAAAAGAAACTCAGGGTTTTTTGCTGGTCTTTAATAAAAGTGAAAAATTGGTTGGGCTTTTCCCAAGACAGAAGTCTAATCAGCAGTCCTATTTGAGACCCGCTTACGCCGATACAAATGCTTACAAAGAAAAAGAGATTTATATTAAGACCGCTGGTCATAGCCTGGTAGGCTTATTAACTATTCCTGCAAAAGGGGCCAACTTCCCGATTGTTGTTTTGCTGCATGGTTCCGGTCCAAGTGATATGGATGAAACTGTAGGGCCAAATAAACCCTTCAAAGATCTTGCTGCAGGTTTGGCAACAAAAGGTATCGCGAGCATTCGCTATGTGAAAAGAACGCTTGCCTATTCAGGGGAGTTTACTAAAGCATTTACTGTTAAGGAAGAAGTAGTAGATGATGCCCTGGCGGCAATCGCTTTGGCGAGGACAATTCCCGGAGCAGATAAAAAGAAAATTTACCTGTTTGGACACAGCATGGGAGGCATGCTTGCGCCAAAGCTGGCTACACTGGCTCCGGACCTCAATGGCCTGATCCTGGCAGCAGCTCCGGCAAGAAAACTGACGGATGTGATTGATGATCAAAACAGGTATTCGGTATCGCAGGTAAAGGATACTACAGGTGCAATAAAGAAGCAGCTGGAAGAAGCCTTAAAGGAAACGGCAAAAACCAGAATTACTAAACTTGGTTTGGTTAAACCTGATTCCTTGCTGTTGGGCATACCGGCGGCTTATTGGGTTGACTTAAACCTTTATGATCAGGTGGCAACAGCAAAAAAGCTGATCAAACAAAACATTATGATTGTTCAGGGCGGATTCGATTTCCAGGTATCTCCGCAGGATTATCAAATCTGGAATGCGGCTTTAGGTAAGAAAAAGAACGTAACACTGAAACTATATCCGGACCTGAACCATTTATTGAGCCCTCAAAAAGAAAAGGGAAATATGACGCAGTATGGAATACCAGTCAGTGTCTCAGGAATATTGGTAAATGATATTGCCACCTGGATAAAGGCAAAATAAATGAAGAGCTCTGGTGATCTGATGAGTCATCAGGGCTTTTTTGCAGTAGTGAAATTAATTGGACGCTTTATCCAGGCTTAAAAGAATGCTTTGTTTTAGCGGCTCATTTTTAACCTGGGGAAGGAGGCTTAATTCGTCAAAATTGATCGCTTGACTGCGAAGAACTTTGTCGAGTAATATGCTTTGCTGCTGATAAATGGTGCAGCCATCACAGACATTGGTATGAAGCCGAAGTTGCAGCCTTTCTATCCAGGATAAACCAAACAGGGATTTTTTCTCTATCAGTTCTGTTGCCCTTGTGCAGGACAGTAAGATCAGGTGAATGATTTTTTTCTTCATTTTCGTTATCCGTTAAACCAATTGATCTGTAAACATTTTCTGAGTTGTAATTTTGCCCTGTGGATGATTTGCCAGTAATTAGTCGGCGTAACGCCCAATTCCTGACACACCTGTTCCGGTTTTTTTTCTTCCATAAATTTTAACTGAATTGCAGAAAACCAGTTTAGGGGTAATTTTCCCAGGCAGTCCTGAAGTGTTTTATTGAAATCCGGATTGTCTAAAAGATGACTCCGCTCTTCCTGCCATGGCTGAGGGCTTTCCGCTACATTCCATTCTCCGTGGACATTGAATAGCGTACCGAAGAGTGCATCCGCACTATTTTCGCTTTGTTGTTGCATCGCAATGCCGGGATTCCTATATTTTTGACGGTGATGATCTGCGATTTTATTTCTTAAAATTCCGAATAGCCATGATTTTGGCGTTGATTTTCCTTCAAATTGATCAAATGATTTCAAGGCCACCAAGAAAGTTTCCTGAACAAGGTCTTCCGCAGATTCTTTGCTTGAGGTTTTGTAAAAAGCCCAGGAATATAAACTGTCAAAGTATAAGAGTACCCAGGACCTGATTGTTTTTGCGCTTCCTGAATTTTGAGTTGAAGGCTCCATTGTACAAATCTAGCATAATTATAAAGCCTGGAAGCAACAATTGTTTCCCGTCATCCCGGGATTAAAGCAGGAAGACGGGAAATGTTATTTCTTTCTTTCGGCTAAGATGTGTTTGTGCCATTTCTTCATGACTTTTCTCCCGGCAACCTCTGCTTTTTCTACGTTTTTGTTCCCACCATCGAGGTATTTAAAGACCACTTCTGCAAGTGCGTCCATAAAAGGTTCATGGAGGGGAAGCTCTGCCTGAATCTGGGGGCTGCCCTCCATGATCTCGTTCAGAAAGAATAACGTTGCCCAGCGTTCATTGCCATCCGGCCTGCTGTAGTAAAAAGGGAAGGAGACCCTGTTGATGAATTTCTGAATGATTACTTCAGGGGCAACCTGAAACAAGTCGCACAGCATACTGAAGTCTTGCGGGAGACTGACTTTTAAATTAAGGTCCATAATTTCTGATTTATTTTAAACGGAGTGAATAAGCTTGTGGTAATAATTGTCATATAATTCGTAGTACTTTTCGCGTCTTTTCTCCAGGTTACGAACAATAAATAAGCGGAGGTGCAGTTCCTGGATCCGGTCAATAAATTCGACCTGTAAAGCTTTATGGGAAGGGGGACTAAGGAGGGCATTACATTTGCTAATGGCCTGGTAAAAAAATGCCATGGCATGGTTTTCCAACAGATGATGTAATCCAATCCGTGCATGCGTCTCCGGCAGGGAAACCTGATCCATAAAATGTTGAATGTATACTTCGGGCCGGCAATTGTGTGTTTCGCACATAATGGAAAAGTCAATCCCCAGCTGCAGGGTATTTGCTTCGTCAAGCTGCAGGGTCCGGGAGGTGGTTACTTTAGGTTCCATGAGGTTGAAAATCTTTTTTACAATGGGAATGCACATCTTTCTTCTTTTAATTTCGGGGGTCCGGGGCCTTACACTCATTTGAACAATCTCCCTTACATATTTTATAATGGCATCCCTGTTGGTTTGAAAAGCAGGGCTGATGCCTTCGATCGGTGGATGAGGATGACTTAGCAGGGTATTTGTGGCAAAGCGGTAACAGTCCTTAGATTTATGACTTAGGGAATCGTAAAAGGAAATGTGATCTATAAACAGCTGTAATACTTCAGGAATTGCTAAATGATAGGTGGCACAGGCAATTTTAAATTCCAGGGGAATGGTTAGTTCTGGTTTATCTTTTTTCATGAGTGATGCGTTATGGTTATTCAAATACTTTTTCATACCTGCAACCGTATTCGTTTGATCTTGTTCTTTTAAGTTTTGGGAAACCGCTTTTTTTTGTGAGTTCTAAAAGTGCTGCCTGTACATACCGCGGTTCAATACTTTCATTGCCAATCACACTGCGACAACGCTGATAGATCACCAAAGGAGTTTGAGGGCTGAAAAACAGGCGGCCTTCAAAAAGAACATTTAAGATGGCCTTCACTTCTGCTGCATTTTCCTTCTCTGCAGTCTGATACCTGATGTAGCCGGGGTTCTCTTCCATGAGCTGGAAAATGAGCCGCTCAGACTGGTCCTCTTCTATACGGAACATCTGATGTTCGATCCTGGTCCCTTCAATATGCTTTTTCAGGAGGTAATCCCTTGTGTAATTCTGGCGTTCAAATCCGGGTGTCATCGCTCTTAAAGAAATCTCTTCCATCGCATACCTGAAACAATGCATGTCTTCAAAAGAGAAGCCTATACTTTTAAGCTCTTCCTTTTGTTTGATGAAATCTATGTGATAGCCCATTAAAAAGGATACCTCTGCTGTGGAATAGCCTTTGGCGATTCTCTTAATCATAAAGCTATACAGCATGGCCAGGTGTAAAGCGGACATGCGTGCACTAAAGGTCAGACTGACCGGTTTTTTGTTTTCTTCTTTCATATTTAAGGGTTAAGAATTGAGGGTTGTATGTATTATCTATACAAACGTATAGATAATGCGTCAATTTAACCAATTATAGTATAGATTATCTTTGTCATTTATATATTTATCTGTATTAGTGTTAAAAAAATCTATACATTTTATGACTAAACTGGGATATTATTTAGGACAGCGTTCTGTAAATAAGGCGGAGGTGGCAAGAAGGACAGGGCTAACCAGGGCAAGAATGAATGAGCTTACCCTGACGGAGACTTCGAAGCTCAGGGCGGAAGAACTTTATTTGATTGCGCTGGCAATTAATGTAAAGCCGGCAGAGATGCTGGAAGAAATGTATCATGACCTGACCTTGATCGAAAGAAGTTAAGCGGAATTCAACATGCGGAAAAAATCAGCCCTTATTACAATCATCTACATTGCCCTGGGGGCGGCCTGGCTAAATCTGGGCAGTAACTGGATAGAAAGACTGGATGAGCGTACTCCAGGGGAGGACATGAGCTTTTTGTATGATTATAAGAACATCATTTTTCTGGTTGTTTCCGGCCTGATCCTGTTTTTGCTGATCGAAATGCACCGCCGAAATCTTTCCAGTGTAGAGAGAAGCTATAAGCAGCTTTTTGAAGGCTCTATCGCAGCTATTTATGTCCTGGACCGGAGCAGTTACCGGCTTGTGGAGGTGAACGAGGTGATGGTCAGAAAATATGGATATAGCAGAAGAGAGCTTTTAGAAATGACCGTACTTGACCTGCGGCCAACAGAAGAACGCACTAAACTGGAAGAATACCTGAATTCCGAACATCCGGAAGGGCGGGCATCGGGCGTTTGGCTCCACAAAAAGAAAAACGGAGATGTTTTTCATATGTTGATCTCCCACCACAAAACCGTGTTCCGGGGTAAGCCGGCTTATACCGTAATTGCGGTTGACATAGAAAGACATGTTAAAGCAGAAGAACGCATTAAAGAGCTGTTGGATGTCTATGAGACCGTAACGAGTGTCACAAATGATGTGATCTGGGAATATTCCCCCGGGAAAGATCAGATCGACTGGATGAATGGTTTTACAGAAATTTTTGGATATGCGGCCGAAGCCCGTGAAAATACAATAGAATGGATCCTGAGTAAAATCCATCCCGACGACAGAGCGAGGGTGGAGCAGAGCATGGAAGACTCCCTGGCGGAGCTCAGCAATTCCTGGCGCTGTGAGTATCAGCTGAAGTGTGCTGATGGAACTTATAAGTATGTTTCCAATCAGGCGTTTATTTTATTGGACAAAAACGGACAGGCAGAAAAAATGGTGGGAGCATTAAGGGACATCACCCTGCGGAAGAATTATGAGCAACGTTTGCTGCGTAAAAATCAGATGCTTAAAGATATTGCCTGGAACAATTCACATGAACTTCGAAGGCCGGTAAGTAACATTGTTGGTATTCTTAATTTGCTGAAAGCTGATGCTGAACGCAATCAGACAGATGTCTCCCTTCTGGAAGTGCTGGAACAGTCTGCGATAGAACTGGATGAAATCATCACTAAGATAAATGTTTCAACAAAGAATGTTGACTTGAAAAACTAATCTTGTTTTTTATGTTAATGAGATTATCGTAACAATTACACTCCCTTTTGCAATCTATGGCAAAATTGTTGCTAGTACTCCGTTGAAGTTCCATTTAAAAACAATTAAAAATGATCAAAAGAATACATGTACTTGAAGATGATGAAGATATCCGATATATAATTGGTGTTTTACTTAAAGATGAGGGATATGAATTACAGCTTTCGTCTACTTTTACAGAATTAAAAGAGAAATTGAAAGATTCTGTGCCTGATCTTTTCATTTTAGATGTTATGTTGCCGGATGGTGATGGTGCAGAGATTTGTAAGGATCTGAAATCAGACCTTTTTACCAAACATATTCCAATTATTGTGATGTCTGCAAATGACCAGAATAAAGAAATCAGTATTACTGCGGGAGCCGATGATTACATCAGCAAACCATTCGATATTGATTATATTGTTAAAAGAATTAAAAAGCTGCTGGAAAAATAATCAGCTTTCACGAATGGAAAAAGACCCTTTTTGAGCAGACTTAAATGTATGCCCGGAAAGGGCTTTTTTATTTACAAAAGCTGTAAAAAGGAAACAGGGATAAACCTTGGAGAGGTATCCCTGTTAATTGATGGTTGGCCCACCACAGACCAACCTAAACCAAACAAACTATGACTATAACGGACTTCATTATAAGAAAGTTTTAATGAATTGAAATTAAACATTACTATGACAATTGAGGTCCTGTATTTCGTAATAAAATCTATTTGTCATATCGGGATCTTCTTTTAGCTCATATTGATAATATAGATCGAGGTGCGTAATTAAACAATCTGCTACGGGATGTGGGAGGCCTGTCTCTACTTTATAATAAATCCGATCTCCAATATTCAGAAAAGGGTTGAACTGATTTCTGATGTAGATGATTACAATATCTGAGATTTCATATTCCATGATTAAAGGTATCATGAAAAAATTAATTCTTCTCATTTCTGTTTTGTTATGACGTTAGATTTTTTAGCTTTAAAAACTTAAATATTCGAAAGGGGGGAATTTTGGAAGATGCAATTAAAGGGATCGTACCGCATGTACTGAGCTTTGCGATCAATGAGTTTTGTAAAAATGGTTTTCTTCTTGCTCATGAGAAAGAGCTTTCGGACCTGAAAGGATTGGTAGACGCAGATTCGAATTCTGATACTGATTATGAATTGCTCAGGTCAGTAGATGATGAGGTCGTGAAGCTGTTGCTTGCCTCCGTGGATAAGACTCTTCAGTGCTTAAGCACCTATTTTCTGATCAATAACCTGGATGAAATAGAGGTCCTGGGCAATGAGGAATACAACTTACTCGCCTCCGATAATTATTATTGCTACCTGATGGACTGGGGCAGCCAGACTTACGCTGATCTGCTGGATAACCTGCCAGGCGTTTATCTGTCCATGGCACAGATGCTGTACCACACAAGTTGTCAGCTTGAACTGATGGTGATTGATGTTCCTGATGAAACTTATGAGGAGTTTCATGAACGTTATTATGAGATTCTCGATCAAAAAATAAATAGTGCGGATAAGAATGTCGCACTGCTCTATGACCTGATCGTAGATCTGAACGAAGACCTGCTGGAAATCAGCCGGCTGTCTTAATCCCCTGACCGGAGTTTCATTTTACAGCGATATTATTATATTTGGCGTGTAAAATATCAGAACAAAATGTCAGATCAGAAAAAAGAAATATTCGATGGCGTAGCTCAACGCTTAAAAATTGAAGGATTTAATGTGGTTAATCGTGATGAAACCCGCCCATGGGGAGGATTTTTTGTGATCGATGAAGACCAGGCGCAGCAGTTTGCCAATGTTTATTTTGATGGATTAAATGTTGATGAACTAAAGATCTCAGGTAAACTGAGTCCTAAAATATTAATTGTAGCTCCTAAAACACGTCTTTCGTGGCAATATCACCACCGTCGTGCAGAAATATGGAGAGTGGTAAATGGTACAGTAGGCGTGAGCACCAGCGAAACTGATGAACAAGGTGATGTTCAGCAATTGGCACCAGCACAAACAATCAGGTTAAAACAAGGCGAAAGACACCGTCTGATCGGTCTGGATGATTGGGGAATCGTTTCTGAAATCTGGCAACATACTGATCCTTCAAATCCTTCTGATGAAAGTGATATCGTAAGGGTTCAGGACGACTTTGGCAGATAAAACCAGGTTATCTAAGATATAATCCCGTATTGGTAAAACTTTTACGGGATTTTTTTTGCTATTTTTACAGCCCAAACATCCGTATAAATCTAATAGCCGTACGTATAATAACAAATATGATCATTTTAGTTTTCTTTCTTTTACACTGGTTCCTCTCTCTATTTTCACAAACTTTCTTTTTGCACCGATATGCTTCTCATAAGATGTTCAAAATGAATGGTTTTTGGGAGAAGTTTTTCTATGCCATTACTTTCTTGTCGCAGGGCTCCTCTTTTTTAAATCCAAGGGCCTATGCCATTTTACACCGCATGCACCATGCATTTAGTGATACCGAAAAAGATCCGCACTCTCCGCATTTCGTGAAAGATGTATGGGGAATGATGATCAAAACGAAAAACATCTACCTCAATTACTCAAAATATAATGTAGAACCTGAGGAGCAGTTCAGAGATAAATACCCATCATGGCCATTCATTGACAAGATTGGCGATTCCTGGATCACCAGAATTGTATTCATCTCTTTCTATATCTGGTTTTATGTCACTTTCGCTACCGTATGGTGGATGTTCCTATTGTTACCAATCCATTTCTTAATGGGGCCGCTTCATGGTGCTATCGTGAACTGGTGCGGACATAAATATGGCTATTCCAACCATGATAATGATGACCATAGTAAAAATTCGTTACCATTGGATTTCCTGATGCTGGGCGAATTGTTTCAGAACAACCACCATAAAAAACCCAATAATCCAAACTTCGCTTCGCGATGGTTTGAATTTGATCCAACCTATCCGATCATGAAGGTAATGCATTGGCTTCACATTATCCGGATAAGAAAAGTTTAAAACAAAAAGACGATGGCAACACCCTATCTATTCCTTGTTTGTTTAGTTGCGTGTTGCCTGCTGATGACTGCAGCCTGGTGCTGGGCGGTTAAGATTAAAAACGCAGGGGTGGTTGATGTCTTTTGGGCTTTCAATTTTCCTTTAATAGCGGTACTGCTATTTTTCCTTGCGGATGGACTCGAACTGCGAAAACAGCTGATCTGCGGCATGGTCCTGATTGCAGGATCAAGGTTAGGGATTCACCTGTGGCAGCGTGTGATCGGTTACCTGAAGGAAGAAGAAGGGCGTTATCAGCAGCTTCGGAAAGAATGGGCACCTCAGGAGAACAAAAAGTTTTTCTGGTTTTTTCAATTTCAGGCCTTCTCTAATGTATTCCTGGCCATTCCTTTTTTTGTAATTGCAGTGAATAAAGACCCGGAAATTAGTCCGCCGGAATACCTGGGGCTTATACTTTGGGCCATCGCCGTTTTCGGCGAAGCAATTGCCGATTGGCAGCTGACTCAGTTTAAAAAAGATCCGGCAAACAAAGGCGAGGTTTGTCAGTCCGGATTATGGAACTATTCCCGCCATCCCAACTATTTTTTTCAGCTCCTGATGTGGACAGCTTATTTTGTGTTTGCACTCGGTTCTCCAATGGGCTGGATTGCCATAATCAGTCCGCTTATCATTGGTTATTTGTTGTTTAAAGTTACCGGGATTCCTGCAACCGAAGAGCAGGCATTGAGATCCAAAGGCGATAAATACCGTAACTATCAGAAAACGACCAGTGTATTTATTCCCTGGTTTAAAAATAGAAGTTCTTAGAAAAAAAACAATCTAAACTTTCCTGAATAACGTATAGTTAAACTATTGGGCGTTACAATTGTTTGTAAATGAAACCGATCCTGTTTGAGGATTTTCAGGTCTGATCACCTGTCGGAACAAAACAGCACTAAATGTAATGCCCCTGAGAATACCAGAGACCTTAATCAACAAATTAATGTGGTACGATAGTTTAACAGAACAGGATAAATTACCCGACTTTTTATTAAGAACGGGCATCAGGAGACTGATCAGACAGCGGTTGAGAGAAGAAAATACCGGCAATGCAGAATCGCAGCAACAACGCTTAAACGAGCTGATCAGCGAATTAAAAACCAATCCCATTGCCATTCATACCGCGGAGGCAAACGAGCAGCATTATGAGGTTCCTACTGAGTTTTATCAGTATTGCCTGGGCAAACATTTAAAATATTCCAGCGGATATTGGAATCCCTGGGTAAAGGATCTCGATACTTCAGAGAAAGATATGCTGGAACTGACCTGCCTGCGCGCCAAATTGCAGGATGGACAGGAGGTGCTGGAACTTGGTTGCGGCTGGGGTTCTTTGTCGTTATACATGGCTGAAAAATATCCTGAAAGTAACTTTACGGTGGTGTCGAACTCTGCTACGCAAAAGGAATTTATAGACCAGACCGCAAAAGACCGTCAGCTTTCCAATCTTGAGGTAATTACCGCAGACATCAACAGTTTTGACACCCTTCGGCGTTTTGACCGGGTAGTGTCAGTAGAGATGTTTGAGCATATGAGGAATTATCAGTTGCTGCTGCATAAAATCTCTTCCTTTATGAAGGAAGACGGGAGACTCTTCGTTCATATTTTTACCCATCAGCAGATCGCCTATAAGTTTGAAGTCAAAGATGAATCTGATTGGATGAGCAAATATTTTTTTACGGGTGGCCTAATGCCTTCAAACCACCTCTTGTTTTATTTTAATGATGACCTGGTTGCAGAAGAACATTGGGTGGTCAACGGAACGCATTATGCTAAAACGTCGGAAGCATGGCTGCAACGTATGGATGCCCACAAAGCAGAAATTATCCCTTTGTTTGTCCGCACTTATGGCCAGGAGCAGGCTTTGAAGTGGTGGGTCTACTGGCGACTGTTTTACATGGCATGTGCAGAATTGTTTGGTTATAAAAATGGTAACGAATGGATGGTTTGCCACTACCTGTTTAAAAAAAATACTTAATGGAGAAAGTTGCAATTATAGGAACCGGAATAGCAGGAATGGCCTGTGGTCATTTCCTTCATGAACAATATGACCTTACCTTTTATGAAGAACAGGACTATATCGGGGGGCACACCAATACGGTGACGGTACAGGAGGACGGAAAACCGGTCTATATCGATACCGGATTTATGGTGTTCAATTATGAAACCTATCCTCTGCTGAGCCAGTTGTTTAAAGAGATCAATGCGCCGGTAAAAAAGACAGATATGTCTTTTAGTGTGCAGTACATGCCGGATAGACTGGAATATTGCGGATCCGGATTGAACCACCTGTTTGCACAGCGAAGAAACCTGTTCAAACCCTCTTTTATAAAGATGCTGATGGAGATCAACCGCTTTAATAAGGAAAGTGTGGACATCCTTGACCAAAAGAAGTATGAAGATTATACGCTTGCCCGCTACATCACTGAGTTTGGCTATAGTCAGGATATGCTGCATAAATACCTGATCCCGATGAGTTCGGCAGTATGGTCGAGTCCTATGGATCAGATTCTTGATTTTCCTGTGGTCGCATTGATCCGGTTTTTTAAGAACCATGGGTTCCTGGGTTTGGATACGCAGCACCAATGGTTTACGCTGCAGAATGGGAGTCAATCGTATCGGGAGTTATTGATTAAGCCCTTTAAAGATCGGATTCTGGTGAATAAGAAGGTGGGTAAAGTGGAGCGTCTGGAGGAAGGAAAAGTAAAAGTTCTGGCAACGGACGGGACAAAAGGGCTATATGACCGGGTGATCATGGCCTGTCATGCAGATCAGGCTTACCGGATAGTGAAGCATAAAAGTCCGGATGAAGAACGGCTGCTTTCGAAGTTTAAATACCATCAGAATAAAGCAGTCTTACATACAGACAGCGGCCAGATGCCGAATAAGAGACTGGCCTGGAGCAGCTGGAATTATCGGGTCGAACAGCAGGGATCACAGTTGCAGGCGAGTACCATCTACTGGATGAACAAGCTGCAGCAGGTATCTGAAAAACAAAACTATTTTGTTTCAATTAATCCCCCGGCCTCACTGGACAAAAAGAAGGTCATTATGGAAATAGATTATGAACATCCTCTGTTTGACGTTGCGGCAATGCAGGCGCAGGAGGAACTACACCTGTTAAATCAGAATGGACCGCTTTATTATTGCGGAAGTTATTTTAAATATGGTTTTCATGAAGATGCTTACGCGAGTGCAGTCGGCCTTTGTGAATCCTGGCAAAAGAAAAAATGATGGAATCTTCCTTATATATCTGCAAGGTAATGCACCATCGGCTGGCGCCTAAAAAGCACCGGTTTTGGTATAGGGTGTATTTGTTTTACCTGGATATTGATGTGCTTCCTGCACTTTCCAAAAAGTTATACTGGTTGAGTTTTAACCGGTTTAATCTTTTTAATTTCCGGAATAAAGACCACATGCAGTTGCCGAAGGATCAGCCGGACGAAACGAAGAGCCTCAGGCAGCATTTAAGTCAATATCTTTCTGAAAATGATCTTGAACTCGGAAATGGCAGGGTAATGCTGCTCACTAACCTCGCAGTATTGGGCTATAATTTTAATCCTGTCTCCTTTTACTTCTGTGAGGATGAGGCAGGAAAACCCTTGTGTACAGTGGTGGAAATCAGCAATACTTTCCGGGAAATGAAACTTTTTCTGCTGAAGAGCGATACATTGGAAGGTAATACTTTCCGGCAGCGTGCAGAGAAATATTTTTATGTCTCGCCATTCATCGATCTGGATACCCTCTTTGACTTCAACCTGAGCATTCCGGATGAAGAACTGGATATTCGTATCGATGATTATGATAAAGAAGGCAAGCGCTTCTTCCTGAGTACACTCCGGGGCAAGCGGAAAGTGTTAAACAACATAAATCTGCTCAAATACTTCTTCAGCATCCCCCTGATCCCCCTGAGGGTAATGGGACTTATCCATTGGCAGGCCTTCCTGTTGTGGAAGAAAAAGTTTGCCTTTCACCAAAAATCTGCAAACCAGAGTTTGCAAAAGGACGTATATAAACCATATAAGAATAATTGAAACCTATATGCCATCGCTTTCTGTTGTAAAAAATAAATCCGGATTCTATGAGAAAATGGTGCTGAATGCCCTTTCTAAAATGAGAAAAGGATGCCTGACCATCTCCCTTCCCAGCGGGGAGGAAGTTGAGATTGGTGATGCTGAGGAGGGAATTAGCGCAAATATTCAGATTAAGTATGACGAGTTTTTCAGAAGCCTGTTTTGGTATGGCGATATCGGTTTTGGAGAGGCTTACTCAGATGGGTTATGGGAAACAGATAATATTACCAATGTCATTAAATGGGTGTTGCTCAACATAGACAATGCACCATCTGTATCGGGGAGCGGACGTAAAAAAATCGCGTTAAATCTTTTGAAATGGCTCAACAGGCTTTACCACAATAGCCGTGCAAACAGCATTTCCGGATCGCAAAAAAACATCTCCGCACATTATGACCTGAACAACGATTTCTTTGCAGCCTTTCTCGACCCCTCTATGACTTATTCCAGCGGTTATTTTTATAAAGAAGGGCTGAGCCTCGCTGAAGCTCAGGATGCCAAGTATCAGCGCCTTTGTGATCAGCTCCGGTTGCAGTCTACGGATCATGTATTGGAAATTGGTAGCGGATGGGGCGCAAATGCCATTTTTATGGCAAAGAACTACGGTTGTAAGGTCACCTCAATCACGATCTCTAAAGAGCAGCAGCAGTTCGCAATGCAGCGGGTGATGGAAGAGGGACTTTCTGAGCAGGTGGAGGTGATTATTATGGACTACAGGGACCTCAAAGGAACGTTTGATAAGATTGTGTCGATCGAGATGCTGGAGGCGGTAGGACATCATTATTATGAGGAATACTTTCGTAAGTGTCACGAGGTGCTGAAGAAAGATGGAATCTTTGCTTTGCAAGTCATCACTAGCCCGGATTCAAGGTATGATAGCCTGCGTAAAGGCGTCGACTGGATTCAGAAACATATCTTTCCAGGCTCTTTACTCCCTTCGGTTGCTAAGATTAATCAGTCTGTTAACCGGACAGGTGATTTGACAATGGTAGAGCTTAAAGACTTAGGCCTGGATTATGCCCGTACACTACAGATCTGGTTTGAACAGTTTAACCACAATATCGAGGTGGTAAAAGCATTGGGATTTGATGAGCAATTTATACGGAAATGGAATTATTACTTTAGTTATTGTGAGGCTGCTTTTGCCATGAGGAATATTAATGTGATGCAAATGGTGTATGTGAGGCCAAACAATACCCAGAGGAAGTAGTTCTTATCGGAAAAAAGAAAAAACTGCATCACTCTTCGATGGCTGAAATCTTTTGCCTGAAGGGGCAAAATCTTTCTATGCCTTCTCTGAGGAAGCAGTTCTTATCCGGAGCAAAACCCAACGTTAATAGTAAGGCTGTTTTTTCCGGGTTTTATTTTCTTTTTTATTCAACAGGGGTAAGGTATTGTGTAAATGAGTAACCTTGTTCTCCCTGATCAGTTTTGATCAGCCACCATTGGTCGTTTTCTTTTCCTACCAGGGTAACCACTTCGTGTCTGGCTGCTTTGCCAACGATGTCATCATTGGTGCTTGGACCTTTACGGATGTTAAGGTTAGAACTGTTGGTTGTTACTTTTAGTTTACTGCCTTCTACTACGCCTGCAACGCTGTTGATGTTCATCACGACATCACCTGATGCGTAATTGGGATCAAGGCGTTCATATGTATCCCATAGCTGCTGTTTTACTGCGCCACTTGTGGCACCATCAATGTATAAAACACCATCTTGCTCACGTACGTTTAATTCGTTTACGCCTGCAGCTGTTGCAGCGTCTATCAGTTCTTTATATTTTTCTTGTAAAGCCATTTTTATGTTCCTCCTGAATTATTTAATCACCAATTGATTGTCAACTTTTTTAGGTTTCAATGCATTTAATGCCATCATCAGTTTCTGCAGATTGGCTTTTTGAAGTTCTCCTTTTAAAGTCACTACGCCATCGGCTACAGTTGCCGTAACGGTTGGGAAATCTTTTGTAGCATCTTTTACAGCGATAGCTAATGGACTGTCCGCAGCAATTTCAACGTTGGTAATCGCAATAGTCAGGTTGTTTACAACAGAAGTCACACCAGGGACTGCAGCAGCGGCTTTACCCAGTTCTTCTTTAGTTGCTTCATCAGGAACCTGCCCGGAAAGTGTAGCTACTCCCTTTTCAACAGTCACACCAGAAGCACTTAGTTTTGGATTGGCCTGTATTGCTGTTTCCACCGCAGTTTTAAGGTCTGCATCTTTCGGTTTGTTTTTGCATCCGGTAACTGTAGCTCCCATAAAGGCTACAACCATTACAAGAGCCATCATTTTGCTCATAAAGTTTTTCATTTTTTGATAGATTTTGTTTTTAACTATATACAAGATATAGAAAATACTTAACGTCTGATGTTAAAAAAAGTTTAACAAAAATGTTTTTTTAATGATTTTTTCAGAAATAAATTTTGAAAGAGTACAGGGAATTAGTCTTTTGCGGGAATAAGACTACGGGGTAATGTGATAAAAGCAAGAACGCGGCGGGATCAGGAAATCCAATTTTACTTAAATAGTCCCTGGCATTCGAACCAATGTTTAAAATATAATATGAGTTGTTGAACTGCCGGAAATGAACTTAACTGATCTTTGATGGCTACTTTTAATAAGTTAGCCCTGGTAAATTTTCCTGGGGTAGGGGTTGCTCTTAAATATTCTGCTTTGATAAATCAGCTTCTGATGGGTTACCCCTAATAATCTCTCTCCAATGACCCGGCAATGAATAGACCTTAATAGCCTCACGCTAATAAAACTGCCTTTAATAGATTTACTCCAGCCTTTCAGCTCCCTGTTTAGTTTGTCCCCTCGGGAAATTACCGCATTAAATAAAAAAATCAAGTATGCTAAGAGAAGATCTAGAAAATTTTGCCCTTTTTCAGGGCAAAAGATTTCAATCTTCGATTAGTATACTTGATTTTTAGATTGGAGCAGAATTCCGCCCCCTTTTATGCTTTGGGCTTGCTACCTTTAGAGCTCCACCTGCGGCTTCCGCTACTAGGAGTTCTTTTAGCACCGCTCAGGTTAGGTTCACGTTGACCGCCCCCTTGACCTCCACCTGAAGGCCTTCCATTCCCTCTGCTTCCCTGTCCGCGGGGATTTCCACCCTGACCTTTAGCTTTAGGTTTTTCAGCAGCAGCTGACATCAGGCTCTGCCAGCTCATGGCATAAGGATGATCTTCCGTTACCGGAATTTTCAGTGCAATCAGTTTCTCAATATCTTTAAGGAAATCTTTTTCTTCTGCATCGCAGAAAGAAAGGGCGGTTCCACTTAATCCCGCACGACCAGTACGACCGATCCTGTGTACATAAGTCTCAGGAATGTTCGGCAATTCATAATTGATCACATGGGCAAGCTCATCAACGTCAATTCCGCGGGCAGCGATATCGGTAGCCACAAGGATTCTTGTTGTTTTTGCTTTGAAGTTCGTTAATGCCCTTTGTCTGGCATTTTGCGATTTATTTCCGTGGATGGCTTCAGCTCTGATGCCTACTTTGATCAGGTCTTTTACGATACGGTCAGCACCATGTTTGGTCCTGGTAAACACCAATGCCGTTTCGATCGTTTTATCTTGCAGGATATGGATCAATAAGTTTTTCTTATCGTTCTTTGCTACAAAATACATCTCCTGTTTGATTTTCTCTGCAGTAGAAGATACCGGAGTCACTTCTACTTTTAAAGGACTTGTCAGGATGGTATCTGCAAGTTTCTGAATTTCCTGCGGCATGGTTGCCGAGAAAAATAAAGTTTGTCTTTTTAGCGGAAGCTTTGCGATTACCTTTTTAACATCATGGATGAAACCCATGTCCAGCATTCTGTCTGCTTCATCCAGAACAAAGATTTCAATGTCGCGAAGGTTGATAAAACCCTGGTTCATCAAATCTAATAATCTGCCGGGAGTGGCAACCAGGATGTCTACACCACGGTTAAGGGCATCTGTTTGTGCTTTTTGTCCCACACCACCGAAGATCACCAGGTGACGGATCGGAAGGTTTTTACCATATGCTTTAAAGCTCTCTTCAATCTGTATGGCCAGTTCCCGCGTTGGTGTTAATACCAATGCTTTGATGGCTTTATGAACTTTAGTGTTGGTATGTGGCTTACTCAGAAGCTGAAGCATAGGAATGGCAAAGGCAGCAGTTTTACCTGTACCGGTTTGTGCACATCCTAATAAGTCTCTGCCTTGAAGTATGGTTGGGATAGATTGTTCTTGTATGGGGGTCGGTTGCGTATAACCTTCTGTTTGCAGCGCTTTTAAAATGGGCTCAATCAGGTTTAATTCTTCGAATAACAATGTGTTTGTATTTTAATGTATAATAATGAAACGAAAGAATATCGTTTCCCGTCAAAGGTACATATAACTTTTGGCTTTTATGTGTTCCATGAATTTATACTTAAATGTCTGTTAATTAGTGGGTTTGTTTTCTTTAAAGCGGCTAAAAAACAATAAAGCGAGGACACATAAGACAAAGCCTACCACTCCGTTTAAGCGGAGTCCGTAATCATGACCCGGGTCTTTACCATAGACCGTCAGCATGGCGAAAATGGCAATACCCATCGTTTGCCCTAACTTTACAAAGAGGTATTTTACCGCGAAGAACATGCCTTCATGGTTTTCACCAGTTTCCAGGGTATCCTGTTGGGCTATATCGGCAAGGATGGCATTGGGTAAAATTCCAAGGGAGGCTAGGGGGAAGGATGCACAGACCACCAGAATGTACATTTGCATCGTAGGGGAAAAGGGGAGTTTCCCCAGGAAAAAAATGGTGACAAATATCAGGCTGAGCACGCCAAAGGCAACCAGAACGAGGGGCTTCTTTCCGAATCTTTTTGAACCATAATTGATAAAAGGATAAAATACCAGGGAAAGGAGCACCATGATTCCCATGAACTTTCCACCATCGGAATCCGGCAGGCCCAGCAGTACGGTCACAAAGAAGAGTAAGCCGCTGGAAATGATACTCAGAGCGATGTAATAACTGAAGTCGGAAATCAGGTAATACTTGAAGTTGGCATTCCTAAACGTATTTTTAATGGCCGGAAGTAAAGCGATATGTGTAGGTTTTCCTTCTGTGAATTCCTTTTCATCGATCGATATAATCGGCAGGATCATCACCAGGCCAGAGAAAATGCTCAGACCCCAGATGGTATACTGCAAAGCCTGAGCGCGGTCGGTAACCTGGAAAAGATCCTGGATCA
Organism: Pedobacter sp. KBW06; assembly: GCF_003852525.1. Lineage (GTDB taxonomy): Bacteria > Bacteroidota > Bacteroidia > Sphingobacteriales > Sphingobacteriaceae > Pedobacter. The sequence goes on along the minus strand of NZ_QAJL01000009.1, from coordinate 25,173 downwards.
AATCTGCATAATTATTACATAAGGCACCGATGATCATTCCAAATACGAAGCCCACCTGTTGATAAGTGGATAACCGTACTTTCTGGTCCGGGCTATGGGTAAGTTCGGCCAGTAAAGCATTGTAGGGAATGATATAAGTGGTTACAGAGATGAAGAATCCGGCCAGTACAAAAGTAAGCCACCAGGCATTGGTTACACTTTCTCCTTTTACCAGCGGGTAGAAGACCAGGGCGCAGAAGATGACTGCAGGAATGATCGCATATTTCATAATAGGGATCCTTCTGCCTTTTGGATTTTGACTGCCATCGCTCAGCGAGGCAATGAAAGGGTCGTAGATCGCGTCAAATAACCTTCCTGAGGCGGCAATCAGAGACAAAATGTTAAAAGCCCCGAAGACCAGGAGCTGAGGCACTAAAGGATGTAAACCTGAATTGTTGGGTGGGAGATAGAAATAGGGTAGCATGACGATAATGATATTGGTCATGATGCTCCAGCCCATCATCCCGGCAGCGTAGGCGATTTCTTTTTTTAGGGGCAATTGTTTTATCGGCATAATGAATAAAGGGCTTCGGTAGCTATAGAGGAGTGATTAGTTCTGTTCATTTTGTTGTGTTGTATTCCCATTAAAAAAGCGGTTGACGAAATAGATGAGGATAAATCCTGCAAAGATCAACAACCCATTTCTGCCTGCTTCCGGGTCATTCAGATAAATGCTGATGCCTACGAAGGAGTAAGCCGAAATAAAAATTAGTGGCAGTAACGGATAGAATTTCATGCTGTATATCGTCTTTTTATCCAGGTGTGCCGTCCGTTTGCGCAGAAAAAAGATCGTTGCTGCGGAGGTTGCCATTCCGATACAGTCTAAAAAGATGGTGTAGTTCAGGATTTTATCGAAGGTTTGGGCGTAAAACAGAGTGAAGACAGAGATGATGGCAAATACGCTGAGGCTCACAAACATCACTTCATTCTTTTTAGTTCTTTTTTTGAAGATTTTCGGGAGTGCCCCTTCTTCTCCCATGGCATACATTGCTCTTGGGTTGCTCAGCAGGTTAACATTGACATAGCCGAGTACTGAAAAATAGATCAGACAGGAAAGTACGGTAAATCCTGCAGGACCAAAAATCTTTCCGGCAAGAATGGCAGCAATGCTTTCCGCAGTCTTTAGCTGCTCGAAGCCGATGACTTTTACATAGGCATAATTGATTGACATATATAAAACAATGATGATGGCCAGGCCGGTCATAATTGCCCTTGGGATAACTTTATTGGCTTCTTTGGTTTCCCCGCCAAAATTGATGGCTTGCTGGTAACCTCCAAAAGTAAAGGAGACGGCAATCAGACAGATGCCCAAAGCTTTTCCGTAGTCCGTCCAGCTGGGTGGAATCCCTGTTGTTGTCTTAAACGCGGGGAGGCTGCTGCTGATGTTCTCCGCTCCCGGACCCATGAAAACAGCGCAGATCAGGACGAGTACCATCCCAATCTTGATGATAGACAGTACATTCTGGGTCTTGGCACTAACCTTTAAGCCCATCAGGTTTAATACATAAAACAGGGCGATGGTGATCGCTGCAATAACAATCCTGTAAAATTCGGTCTGCAATTCCAGAGGGAGGATGATTTTACTGAAATATTCTGCACCTATAATGGAAACGCCCGCAACGGAAGCTGCATTGGAAACGACAATGATACAATTGATGGCAAAGGCAATGGAGGGGTGGTAAAATGCGGAAAAGATTTTGTAGTAGCCGCCCGTTACCGGAAACCTGGAGCCGATTTCAGCATAGGTCAGCGCACCGCAAAGTGCAACCAATCCGCCTATAATCCAGGCAGAATAGAACAGTTCAGCGACCTGTGCGCCAGCGGCCACATTTACCGGCGTCCTGAATATTCCCATTCCTATGACCAGGCTCACCACAATCATAGATAAGTCGAAGAGGGAGAGCTGTTTCTTAGGCGGCATAGGATGTCGGTTTTATTCTTTGAAGATACAGGAAAATGTGTATTTGTTGAAACTTTGTGGTTGATTCCCCGGCATATTAGCTTAAATTTGTAAATCTACTCACACATACATCATGGCTGAACCGAATTATAACGAAGATAGTATACGCTCGCTCGATTGGAAGGAACACATCAGACTGCGTCCCGGTATGTATATCGGTAAACTTGGCGATGGTTCTGCGCAGGACGATGGGATTTATGTATTGCTTAAAGAGATCATGGACAACTCTATTGATGAGTTTGTAATGGGCTCCGGACGTACCATAGAAATCACTGTTTCCGATCAAAAAGTAAATGTGCGGGATTATGGTCGTGGAATTCCTTTGGGGAAAGTGATAGACTGTGTTTCCAAAATCAATACGGGGGGTAAATATGACAGCAATGCCTTTCAGAAATCTGTAGGTTTGAATGGGGTCGGTACAAAAGCAGTAAATGCCTTGTCCACCAGTTTTTCTGTTCAATCTTACCGCGATAATAAAACTAAAAAGGTGGAATTCTCGAAAGGGGAAATTGTGATCGACAATCCGATCATTGATACTACCCAGCGAAATGGTACTGCCATTACGTTTTATCCGGATGAGAGTATTTTCAGAAACTATCACTATATCTCTGACTTTGTGGAGAGCATGATCTGGAACTATGTGTTCCTGAATGCAGGGCTGACCATCAATTTTAACGGAGATAAATATTTCTCTGAGCGTGGATTGTATGATCTGCTGCATAAACATGCAGGTGCAGAAACCATTCGTTATCCGATCATTCACCTGAGAGGAAACGATATTGAGGTTGCCATGACCCATGGACAACAGTATGGTGAGGATTACCATTCTTTTGTAAACGGACAGCATACCACTCAGGGCGGTACGCACCAGGCCGCATTCAGAGAAGCGGTGGTAAAAACGATCAGAGAGTTTTATAAGAAAGAATACGATGCTGCAGACATCAGGGCATCCATCATTGCGGCGATCTCTGTCCGTGTTCAGGAGCCGGTGTTTGAGTCGCAGACGAAGACAAAACTGGGTTCACAGAATATGGGACCAGACGGGCCTTCTGTAAGGACTTTCATCAATGATTTCGTAAAGAAAGAACTGGATGATTACCTGCACAAACATACGGATGTTGCGGATGCTTTATTGAAAAGAATCCTTCAGTCGGAGCGGGAGCGTAAAGACATTGCCGGAATTAAAAAACTGGCCAACGACAGGGCTAAAAAAGCATCCCTGCACAATAAAAAATTAAGAGACTGTAAGGTGCATTTCAACAGCACCCATGAAAAAAGATACGACACTACCTTATTCATTACCGAGGGAGATTCTGCCTCGGGATCCATCACCAAATCAAGAGATGTGGATTGCCAGGCGGTATTCAGTTTAAAAGGAAAACCTTTGAACTGTTATGAGCTGACTAAAAAAGTAGTGTATGAGAATGAGGAGTTCAACCTTTTACAACACGCCTTAAATATTGAAGATGGCTTAGATGGATTGCATTATAACAACATTGTAATTGCTACCGATGCCGATGTCGATGGAATGCACATCAGGTTGCTGATGATGACTTTCTTCCTTCAGTTTTTTCCTGACCTGGTTCGTTCAGGACACGTATATATCCTTCAGACTCCATTATTCCGCGTTCGTAATAAAAAGGAAACGATTTATTGCTATAGTGATGACGAGCGTAAAGCTGCAATCGCCAAACTGGGTAACAAACCGGAAATCACCCGTTTTAAGGGGTTGGGAGAGATCTCACCTGATGAGTTTGGTTTGTTTATTGGTAAAGACATCCGCTTAGATCCTGTGATCCTGAAAGATCAGACGATTAAGAGTTTGCTGGAATACTACATGGGTAAGAATACACCTGACAGACAAAAACACATCATCAGAAACCTAAGGGTAGAGAAAGACACCATAGAGGAACTGGTATCCGCAGACGAAAGTGCAGCTACAGCTGCGGTTAGTCATGATATCGTAGATGAAGAAAATATAGATGATGAATCCATAGTTGCGGAATCGGCTTAATCCTTTTCCACATCTATGGTATTTTCCGGATGTTGTGGTGGAAGGGTTTCTGCTTCACTCTCTACCACAACAGTTCTGGTCAGCACTGCATATTTACTCGGTGCAATTCCATGATCATACTTCTCGGCATAAGCCTGCGTAAACTCCGCACCAAAGTACAGGATAATCGCAGTATAGTAAATCCACAGCAGGATCACAATAATTGATCCGGCGGCGCCAAAGGGAGAACCCGGGTTTCCTTTCTCAATATAAATTCCAATCACATATTTACCCAGGCCAAACAGGAGTGCTGTAAACAGCGCGCCGACGATGGCAGGTTTCCATCTGATCCGGACATCCGGCAAGACCTTAAATATAATCGCAAAGATGCAGGTCACTACCGCAAGCGTAAGGGCATTGGTAACCACCAGCATCATGATCTCTGATACTTCTTCAATCTGGATATACTGTGCGATCTTATTGCCTAGTCCAACCACAATGCTATTCACCACCAGAGAAACGAGTAAGAGGAAGCCCAGAGAAGCAATGAGTGAAAAGGACAATAATCGGTTGGTCAGGAATTTTTTCCAGCCTTTTTTGGGAACAGCTTTTACTTTCCAGATCAGGTTAATACTATCCTGGATTTCAATAAATATCGCAGTCGCACCAATCACCAGTGTGGCAATCCCGATGATCAGTCCGAAGGTACTTTTACCCGAATAATTGGCATTGTTGACAAAGCTCCGCAATTGATTGGCGGCGTCATTGCCGACCAGCTCGCTGATCTCACCAAATAATTTGGTATTGGGATCCATGTTATCGCCTAAAAATAAGCTGGCGGCAGAAATGATAATGATGATTAGCGGAGTAAGGGAAAATATCGTGTAATAAGCCAATGCAGCGCTGAGTTTCATCACTCTGTCCTCAATGAAACCCTTTCCGGCTGCAATAAAGAGATTCCCCGTAGCTTTAAGAAAGCTGATTATTTTTTTTATAAAGTTCATATGTTCGCTTAAAAAGGATATCCTATCCCAAGATTAAAGATTAAGTTCTCTTTTCTCCAGGCTTTATCGCCGAAATTAAGGTCGTTAATGACCCATCTTTTCCCTTCAGGAAGGTATGGTTTCCGGATGGGAAAAGCGACGTCCAGGCGCAGGACAAAGAAGGAGGCATCTACCCTTAATCCCGCTCCTGTACCTACTGCGATTTCATCCATGAAACTATTGAATTTGAATTTTGCCCCCGGTCTTGTTGCATCATCTTTTCTTAACCAGATATTTCCGGCATCAGCGAATAAGGCGCCATAAAAAATACTGAAGAGCTTGAACCGGAGCTCTGTATTTAACATGATCTTGATGTCGCCACCCTGATCTCTGAAGCCCAGGGTATCCGGAACTTTGTAGCTTCCCGGACCAAGGATCCTGGCTCCAAATGCCCTGATGTCACTACTACCTCCGGCAAAGAACTGACGTACAAAAGGAAGGGAAGTACTGTTTCCATAAGTATAGCCATAACCCAGGTTAAACCTGCTTGCCCAGGTTACATTTTTATTCACCTTGTAATAATTTCTTATATCGCCTTCCAAACGGATAAACTGAGAGAGGGCGGTCCCGAATAAGGTTTTCTTTCCAAGATCATTTTTGGAAGTGACTAAACCAGCTAAATTTCCCGCCGTTTCCAGATCTCCTGAAAAGTAAATGTTGTTTCTGCGGCTGTTGTCTACCTGATCATTGTAGGTGAAATTATAGTTTAAGCCAATGATGTACTGAGGCTCTAACGAAGTCCTTAAAGCAGGATTTCTGGTCAATACAGTGTCGTTCTTTATATTTGATTGTACATAGTTAATCGATATTGGATTAAAGGTATGTTCTTTAAAAACACTTTCTTTCCAGTTGTACCCAAATTCTGCTTTGATGGCATTCAGGCTATAATCAATCCTGCTCAGGATCTGATATGAAGCCATAATGTTCGTTCTTGGAATAAAGGCATTCGTACTGTTGAATTTGAAAAAAGGAATCAGGAAGCGGGGAAAGCTCAGCTTTGCCTGGCCGGTTAGAGAATAAGAATTCCCTTGTTTCGATTGGCCCCCTTTGATTTGCGTTTCAAAACCACCACTGGCACTGACTTCCAGTTGCTCTGCCCCACGGAAGACATTCCTTGTCGTCTGTGTGATCTTTACCTCTGACCCAACAAAGTTATTCGACTTACTGGTTCCTGTGACCTGGAAGGATAAGGAGTTTTTCTTTAATGGGGTTAAGTAGAAGTCCACATTCAGTTGATTGTTTTTAAAGCTGTCTACCGGAATAAAATCGGCCTTTACGAACTTGAAAGTACCGATGTTGACCATCCTGTTTAAAGACTGGTTATGGTCTCTTCTGTTGTACGTTTCTCCTTTATTGAAGAATACCAGTCGGTCGAATACCCCGAGTTTAAACGTATTCTTAGGATCCAGGATTTTAAAATCCTTGTACAATATTGGTTTGCTCGCTTTAATGCTCGAATCGCCCCTTAAATTGTAATTCGGATAAATCGTAATATTATTGATCGTGTATGGTTTTTTTGAAACATCAGGCGTGCTTTCTTTAACTTTTACAAAGAGATTGACCATGTTTTTTCCAATCGTGCTGTCTGCCTGTATCAATAGAAAATCCGGACTAAAGTAAAAATAACCAGCTTCTTTAAGGTCGTTGTCAATTCTGATCCGTTCATTTTTGATGGTTTCGAAATCATAAAAATCGCCTGCTTTCAAGAGGGATTTAGAAGAATTATTATTGATGTTGGCCGCGATTCCTGTGCTGTCTTTGGGAAAGCTGACTTTATTTATTTTATACCTCGTACCCGTCTGAGCAGTATAAATGGCCTTCACCTTTTTGTTCTTAATAACGGTATCACCAGTCACTTCTGCCTGTAAATAACCTATAGTGCTAAGGTAACTTCTCAGTACATCATTGTTATATTTCAATTTCACCTGACTTCCCAATACCGGTGGCTGGCCCCATTTGTTGCGTAACCAGTGGCGGAACCCTTTTTCTTTCGTAGGCTCACCCGCTAAGTTATAAAAGAACAGCTTGTACTTAAAACCCAGAACGGAACTATTGGGAAGCGGTCTGGTCTTGCTTTCCAAAACCCCTTTGATTCCTTTTTCGTCCTTGATTTTTCCGGTAGAATCCGGATTGATTTTCACCGAAGCACCTACATACAGATTTTCTCCTTCAGGCAAGTGTTTGGTCGTACTGCAGGCAGCGACCATCAAACACGAAATCATAAATAATATAGGTTTAATTCGCTTTCTCATCTTTGGGCTTCTGTTCTGTTTTTTTCTTTTTGTTGTCTCTATCTTTGAATTTTCTGAAGATCTCTCTGAACCTGTTGTAATCTACCACCAGGGCAAAACCAAGACCTGTTTCTATGATCTGGCCTTCGATGATTCCTTCCGTTTGATTTCTTCTGTATGCTCTTAAGCGGTAACGTCCGTCTTTTGATAACAAGTACTCTATGTTGACATTTCCGGCAATGTTATTACTGCTTTGGTTGGCTTGCTTTGGCCCTTCCAATCCGAAAGAGCTACCCACAGTTACCGTTAACCTGTCGTCCAATAGTTTTTTAGACAAACCGATTTCCAGGTCGGTTTTGTTTGCCATTTTTCCGGTAGAATAATCTTCCGAAGAATTCAGTCCGAAGTTGATGTCTACCCCTTTGATCAGGTCTGAGGCCAGGTTGTTCATTTGTTGGGCAAGCAGTCTTGTGGCACTGGAGCGCGCAAACGATTCCGCAATGTTATTGCCTCCGGTGGCCAGACTCTGGAATGGATTGTCTGCAATAAAACGACCTAAGGCGAGCAATGCAAAGACCTGTTTGTTCAATTCGCTTTCATTTGCATTTACCTGCTGTAATTTTGTTTCTACGGCTCCACCAATGGCATTTTTCTCATTTTCCGGTAGTGCAATCCGGAACGCAATGATGGGTTTCATCAGTTCTCCGGTAATGTCAAGGTATACCTGGAACGGGAATTTTTGGTTGGCCTGATTTTTTTGCAATTGCTGATCCTGCACCTGGTCGGCGATAAGGTCTATGGCAGGTGCGTTCACCTCACGGACTGCGGTGATGTTCACATTTGCTGAAGTTGGTTCTCCTGTCCAGATAATGCTGCTTCCCTGCTGGATCTTGAAGTCCATTTTTTTAGGACCAACGCTCAGGTTATAGGCACCATCAGACAACAGGTATCTTCCTGTTAAACTCATTTTTCCACTCGGATCCATGGTCGCGTTCAGACTGCCTTCTCCTCTTACTTTTAGCTGATCTCCGGTAGTCGCATCGACCACAACGGTAAATTCGGCTTCTTTATCCAGATCGATGTCTGCACTCAGGTTAAACCCTTTAAAAGCAGATTTAGGAATACTATCGGTATGAATTGCTTTCTTACCATTAAATGGTGGGGCATCTTCATCAATAAATTCGACGATTCCTTCCTGGTCTACGATGGTGGGATCGGAGTCTACCATTGCAAAGAAGAACTTTGTGCCTTTGTTTACCTGGAGGTTCATATTGATGTCCGGCTGGTTCATGTCGCCCCTGATTTTAAAGGAACGGGTGGAGACGAAGACCTTTCCATAGATCATTTCATTGTCTTTGGCTGTGGAGTTCATCAACCTGAAATTATTGGCCGAAACATCCAGGCCGAAGCGGAAGTCCTGGTAATTTGTGGTGTATACCATCCCATCTACCTTTAAAGGTTGTCCGATGGAATCGAGAATGGTGAAATCATCAAACTTAACCCCTTCATTTGTGAAGCTGATGGTTTCATTCTGCATCTTGAAATATGAATTTACATAAGTCGCCGTGAATGCAGCCTGTTTGAAATTGACATCCCCTAATATTTTAGGTGCAGTAAGCTCACCTTTTACAGACAACTGTCCCGTAATTGTTCCTGAACCATTTTTAATCTGTCCCATAGAAACACTTTCCAGGCTCTTCAGGTCAATCTTGTCGATGTTCAAAGTAAGGTCCAATGCGCTTTTAGGAGCGGTATAGTAGAACCCATTTACGCGGAGCTCATGGACCCCCGTTAAGGCAATGTTTGTTTCAAAAGCGTTTTCTGTATTGTTGTTTACTGCAATCCTCAAAGTGCCGAGTTGATCCTTCTGGTAACGCAGTTGATCTATCGTCAGGTTGGCTTCAAATTTAGGTGTTCCTGTAAGATCCTTGGCGTCTACAGTTCCATTGATGGAACCGCCAACAAGAGAACTGTCCTGCTCTGCAAATTTGGTCAGGGTTTCTATTCTGAAATCCTTGAACAGCACTTTTAACGGAGAATTGGGCTCATTGCTTACACTGTTGATGCTCAATAACTGCTTATCCCTGCTCAGGTCAAAACTTCTGGCAGAGATGCCCGACTGTCCAAATTGAATATAGTTGTCTGCAGATATGGCCCATTTCTGGTAATCCAATATCAGTTTCTGAGGATCAAAGCTAAAACGGAAATCCTTATTGATCGACTGGAAATTTCCTCCAAGCAGGTATTTGTCTTTTAGCTTACTGTCTCTTAAAAAGATATTGACCCCTAAATTATTGTTGGCTGCAGCGCCACTGATTTCTGTATTGAATAGATTGATGGAAGGGCTTTGCATGCTTTTTACCGTCAACTTGTAATTCAGTTTCTGGTCGTTGTTATCGATGCTCAACTTGGTGCTGTCCACTTTGTAACTTCCATAGACCACTTGCGGAACCCATGCTTTCATCGTTAAGCTGTCTTTCTTCGTGTCCAGTAATCCATAGATCATGGAAGGGGAGAAGGTTGTTAGCTGAGGGACAAAGTTTTGAATGAATTTAGGGTTATAGATCCTCGCAAAGAAGCGGAAGCGCTGATCCGGAATTCTTTTAACCTCTCCAAACTGGTAATATTTATTGATCTGATTGGTCACTGCTGTCGCCAGATTGGTCAGCTGGTACTGTCCGTCAATCCTGGCCCTCATGAGTTCTGATTTTAAGGTCAGTAAGCTCCTTTCGGCACTGGTTTCTGCATGTAGGTTAATGGTGTCCACATTGAAACGTTGTCCGTCTTTAACCACTTGTAGGCCCCTGATGAAGACATCACCGTTCAGGTAGTCCACATCGGCAGTGCTCAGGTTCGCATCTACTGTTCCTGCCAGTTTAAACTCTGTCGGACTGAAATTTAATTTCCTTAAATCTACCTGGCCCAAATCCATTTTGGCTTTTACTGCCGGGTATTTACCGGCAATGTTTACTGCTGCGGTTAAGTTAAAATTGGCATTGCTATCTGCCATATTACTTTTCAGGTCTAGTTTCTGTTGAGCATAGGTACCGTTTAGCTTTAAATTCTTATACGTGTATTTGTTGTAGTAGGCGCTGATTACCTCGGCATTGAACTTTACTGCTGCTTTTTTAGCATCCAGTCCGGTTCCGTTTACCGTTGCTTTGGCCGTTATCCTACCCAGTTGCGCCTGTTGTTTCAATAACCGGCCTACATTGAAGTTGTTCAGGTTGAGGTCTGCAGTATAACTTTCCTTTCCTTTCGGTCCTTTCATACTGGCAAGAAGCTTTGCCGCTCCCATGTCTGTGTTGATGTTAAAGCCTGTTTTGAAATTGGTCAGGGAGCCCGTGAACTTACCGTTTGCCTGAATCGCGTTTGGCAATTCTATATTTGTTGGCAATGACTTTTTAGGGATCAGGACCAACAGGTCCTTTTTCGTTAAGGCGAATTTCTTAATGTTCAGGTCCAGGAACAACTTGTTCATATCCGGGAGTCCTTTGGCAGTTCCACTGATGTCTATATTGGTGCTTTTCAGTCCGGAAATCTGTAGACGGGGGATGGAAAGGTTATTTAAGTAACCATTCACATTCGCATTAACCTTAATTTTTTCATTTCTGTATTCCGGAGGAACAGCATCACTGAAATAGGCTGCATCTTTAAGGCCAATGGTAGAGTTTTTGAACAGCATGTTCATTTTTACACGCTCCGGATGTTTCGTCAGGTCCTCCATGGAGGTGTAATTCAGTTCCGTAGCATTCTCTATAGCGGTGTTCGGTGTCTTTAGCAAGAAGTTTTTTACTTTTATGGCCTTGTCAGAATAAAGGACATCGCCCTGCAGTTTCAATAACTGGAAACCACTTTTCTCTGTTAACATTCCTTCTTTGACTTTCACTTTGATACTGCCATCCGCAGCATAGCCCAATTCTTCGGCAACAAGTCCGAGGTTTTTTATTTTTAAATGGTTAAAATCCATTCCTTTGCCCGGTTTAGCCGACATATTGTCGAACTGTACGTTGTTTTTAGACAGGTTCAATTTACCCAGGAGCAAAGAGATCGGGGCAGAGGCCGATGCGGGATCTGTTTTTGCCGTTGTTTTGGCAGCTGGCGCAGGTTTGAATGCAAAGAGGACATCTGAGTTGTTTAAAGTCGCCTCATCTACCTGATATTTGCTCTTGTTCAGATCGGCGATCAACTTGCTGATCGCAAACTCTTTCAGGTCTACATTTGCCTTCATCTGACTGGCAGCAGCCGTATAGCTGACCTTTGAATTGTTAATTTTCGCCGTTTCTACTTTATAATTGTTGCTGGTCAGGTCTGCAATAAGTTTATTGATCAGCAGTTCGTTCAGGTTTACATTGGCACTCATTTTAGAGAGCTGATCGTCAAAACTGATGTTGATGTTGTTGAAAGCAAAATCCCCGACCTCCACAAAAGGAAGTTTTCCTGATGCTGTTTTGGCCGTATCAATGCTTTTTTCCAGGTGTTCTTTTAACTGGGGTAGCGGCTTGGTCTGGAAGTATTTCAGGTTGGAATTTTTGAGGCTAAGTGTTTTGATTACATAGCGCTGATGATCCAGGTCAAAATCTTTGATGTTTGTTTTGAACTCACCCAGGCTTAGTTTTACGTCATTTCCTGCCACATCATCGCGGTAAACAATTCCGATGTCCTCCAGGCTGATCTTGCTAACGGAGAACTTGAGCGTCGAAGTGGTATCTTTCTGCACCTGATCTTCCGGTTTTTTCTCTTCAGACATAAAAGCGTCTACTAAAAAGGAGAAGTTAAAGGTGGTATCCGGGTTAATACGGGTCACATTGGCCCTGATTTTTTGCAGGGAGATGTTATTGATTTCGACTTTCTTGCTCAGTAATTTGAGCAAGCTGATGTCTACGGCCAGCTTTTGTGCATACAACAAAGTATCTCCTTTTTTATCTTCCAGGTAAAACTTGTTGAGGACTACATCTTTTGGAAAAGCGATATGGATGCTCTCCAGGCGAACCTCTGTATGGGTTTTATTTTTCAGGTAGCCGATGGCCTTATCCTTTACGAAGTTTTGGACGGCAGGAATATTTAGGGAAAGTGCGATAAGGACAACGAGCATAATGATGCTGGCGATAATCCAAAGTACAACTTTAAGACTTTTACGTATATATTTATTCAATTTACTTTAATTGAGAGTTTCTAGCCGTTATTAACCAAAATCATGCCACCGGAGGCCTTTTTAGGGTTATTATAGTATATCTACAATCAATATAATAAAATTGTTTAGAAGAAGGGATTAAAATTTCATGTTCCTGAAATATGGAAAAATTGTATGTTTAGACTATGAATGAGAGAAATTTTAGTATCAGCTACCAGTCATTTAATGGGCTGGAGGAGCTAAGTGAGAACGATAAAGCATTATGCTTAAAGGCAGAAGAGGCGCTAAACACTTCGTATTCGCCCTATTCCAGGTTTAAAGTAGGGACTGCAATTCAGTTAAAGGGAGGTAAAGTGGTGTTGGGAAGTAATCAGGAAAATGTGGCTTACCCTTCGGGATTATGTGCAGAAAGAGTTGCTTTATTTGCGATCGGTTCAGCAGATCCAAATGCGGTGATTGAAAGTATGGCAATTACGGCAAAAACTGATAACTTTGTCATCGAAAAACCGGTCACTTCCTGTGGTGCCTGTTTACAGGTCATGGCGGAAGTCGAACAGAAGCAAAAACAGGAAATAGAAGTCTTGTTCTATTGCCTCAACGGTGAAATTTTAAAAGTTAAGGGAATTAAGAACCTATTGCCATTCGTATTTACCGAATCGCGCCTGGTGGTATAATTCATTCCTGTAAAAAGAGGGTTCTTAACAAAGAACTGTTAGCAACTCGGTTCTTAAAATTTCGTTTTCAACCCTTATATTTACAACATCCAATCCTTTTTTGATGAGCGAAGAAATAGAAAACAACATAAACGAAGAAAGCAAACATACCGTAATTCCTATCAACGGCCTTTACGAAAACTGGTTCCTCGATTATGCTTCTTATGTCATTCTTGATCGGGCAGTACCACACTTAAATGATGGTTTAAAACCTGTTCAGCGACGCATTTTACACTCGCTGAAAGAGATGGATGACGGACGTTTTAATAAAGCCGCAAACGTTATTGGAAATACGATGAAGTATCACCCGCATGGGGATGCTTCTATCGGTGATGCAATGGTGCAGATTGGACAAAAAGACCTGCTGATCGATTGCCAGGGAAACTGGGGTGACCCGATTACCGGTGATAGTGCTGCTGCACCACGTTATATTGAAGCCCGGCTGTCGAAGTTTGCAAATGAAGTGGTCTTCAACGGAGATACGACGGTATGGCAATTGAGTTATGACGGCCGTAACAATGAACCGATCACTTTACCGGTGAAATTTCCTTTGCTCCTCGCACAAGGGGCCGAAGGTATTGCTGTAGGTCTGGCTACGAAAGTCATGCCTCACAATTTTATTGAATTGCTGGAAGCTTCGATCGAAGCTTTAAAAGGGCACCGCCCAAATATATTACCCGATTTCTTTACCGGAGGAATGGCAGACTTCTCTGCGTATAACGAAGGGATGCGCGGAGGTAAAATCAGGGTGAGGGCCAAGATTACAGAGAAAGACAAGAAAACACTGGTGATTACGGAAATTCCTTTCAGTACCACCACGGGATCTGTGATCGACAGCATCCTCTCTGCTAATGATAAGGGAAAGATCAAAATCAAGAAGATAGAAGACAATACCGCAGCACATGTGGAGATTGTGGTTCAGCTGGCTCCGGGAATTTCTCCTGATGTAACCATTGATGCCCTCTATGCTTTTACTTCATGCGAAGTTTCGATCTCCCCAAATACCTGTATCATTAAAGGAGATAAGCCTCATTTTATGAGTGTGAACGATATTCTGATCGAGAATACGCAAAACACCAAGGCTTTATTAAAACAGGAATTAGAAATTAAACTGCATGAACTTCAGGAGAAAATTTTCTTTAGCTCCCTGCTAAAGATCTTTATCCAGGAAGGGATGTATAAAAATGCAGAATACGAGAATTCAGGAAACTTTGATGTGGTTGTCGAAGTGCTGAATAAATTATTCGCGCCATTTATGCCACAGCTCTACCGGGAAATCCTTCCGGAAGATTTTAAAAAGCTGATCGATAAACCAATGAGCAGCATCACCCGCTTTGATGTGAAAAAGGCGGATGAGCAGATGAAATCATTGTCGGATGAGATTAAAATTGTTAAGAATCATTTGCGTCACCTGACGGAGTATGCGATTGCCTGGTTCCAGAAGTTGCTGGATAAATACAGCAAAGGCAGGGAGCGCAAAACAGAAATCCGTTTGTTCGACAGGGTGGAAGCATCGAAAGTTGCTTTGGCCAATGTGAAGTTATATATGAACCGCGAAGATGGTTTCATCGGAACCGGTTTACGTAAAGATGAGTTTATTGCCGATTGTTCTGATCTGGACGAAATCATCGTATTCAGGGAAGATGGTAAATGTATCATCACCAAGGTTGCCGACAAGAATTTTGTGGGTAAAGGAATTCTTCATGCCCAGGTATTTAAGAAAGGTGATGAGCGGACGATTTATAACCTGATTTATAAAGATGGGGCGAGTGGAATTTCTTATGTCAAGCGCTTTGCGGTTGTAGGGGTGACCCGTGATAAGGAATACGACCTGACCAAGGGAAGCAAAGGATCTAAACTTTTATACTTTACCGCAAACCCGAACGGCGAAGCAGAGATCGTAACGATCTTGCTGAAACCACATACGAAGTTAAAGAAACTCCAGTTCGACCTGGATTATGCAGACATTGCAATTAAAGGACGTGGTTCACAAGGAAACATTGTATCGAAATACCCGATAAAAAAGGTATTGCTGAAAAGCAAAGGTGTTTCTACCTTATCCGGATTAAAAATCTGGTATGATGACCTGCTTAGAAGACTGAATGTAGATGGCCGTGGTAAGTATCTCGGTGAATTTGATGGGGATGATAAGATCCTTCAGGTGCATAGAGATGGCTGGTACGAGTTGAGTACTTTCGAACTGAGCAACCATTTTGATGCGGATCTGATTTTAATTCAGAAATTTGATGCAGAAAAGCCCTTTGCGGTGGTTCAATATGAAGGAAAGGCTAAAAATCACTTTATCAAGCGTTTTGTTTTTGAAGCAATTGGTGTAGGGAAAAAGCTCAGCTTAATCTCGGAAGAGAACGGATCAAAATTCCTGCACCTGACGAGCAATCCTGAAGCCATGTTGAAGGTGGATGTGCTGAAAGGTAAAACACAGATTCCTGAGACACTGGAAATCTTACTGGCCGAATTTATTGATGTTAAAGGAATCCGCGCAAACGGAAACAGACTGACCCAACATGATGTTCAAAATATAGAGATCTTCAACCATGAGGAAGAAGAACTGATCGAAGAAGGTAAAGCCGTAGCCGAGGAGGAAGCCACAGACGATGGAGATTCAGAATCTGCGGGTACGCCTTCAGCAAACAGCGAATCTGCTCAGGGAACTGAGGATGCGGAGCCTGTTGAAGAAGAAGAAGATGTTGAGCCTGCCGATGTTCCGGAAATATCGGAAGAGGTACCGGAGGTAACTGAGGAAGATGCTTCGGAAGTAATTGAAGCGGAAATCCCGGAGCTCAGTGAAGAGGATCTTGTTGAGGAAAAAGAGGAGGAAGCAATTCCTGTGAAACCTGCAGCTAAAAAAACGAAGAAGGCCCTGGTTGAAGAGCCCGTTCCTGATGAAGCTGTTGTGGTAAGTCCGGTTGAAGAACCAGTAGCTGCGGAAGTTGCACCAGAGCCGCTTGCGGCAGAACCTGTTGTTCCGGAGGCGATTACTGCAGAACCGGTTGTTCCGGAGCCGGTGGTTAAAAAGAAACCTTTTACGGTGCCTAAAGCAGCAAAACCAGTAGCGGAAAAACCGGTAGCTGAGCCATCTGTTGAGGTGAAACCAGAAGAAAGTTTGCCGGTTGTACCAGCTCCTGTGACGGAAGGCCCTGCCATAGAAAAACCGGAAGCAAACACCGAAACAACACCTGTTGAAGAGAAACCCGCTGCTCCTGTAAAGCCTAAAAAGGCCTGGAATGATGCTAAGACAAAGGAGGATAAGCCGATACGAAAGATCACATTAGAGATCACAAATCCCGAGGATGTTGATATAGACGATAAAGGGCAATTGGGATTATTTTAATTTCCGATATCCATAAAAAAGCCGCCTTAACATAAGGCGGCTTTTTTAGTATAGAGGTTTTTCCTATTGATTGTCTACATTTTGTTTAAGTGCAGTACGGATGGTCGCAGGAATGCTCGCAAAGAAGTTGTAGCCAGTCGATGTTTCAATACTGTTTACCGAAGTTCGGTAAGTTTTCCAGTCGCTGTTAATGGTATTTGTATTTGGCGTATTGATGGCAATCACTCTTGTGGTACTGGTAATTCTGCTGATGTCATTATTTCCATTTGGCAATACCACGATGATTTTCCAGACATTGGATGGAACGGTCACATTACCATTGTTGATGGTATTGGTGATTCCGCCATTTGAGCCTGTACCACCTGTTCCGTAAGAACCTGCGATCACATAAACCTCATTGCCTGCACTTACCAGGCTCCGGGTATAGCTTTCCAGGCCTTCCCAGGTTTGCTGGTTGTTATTTGGTGCCTGAGGAATCATATTGGTCATTAAGAAAGTGGAAGAGTTCGCTGCGGTCGAAGAGGTTCTGTCGCCGGAAGGACAATTGTGTCCTCTGTCAAATCCTGATCCCGAATAACTGCTGTTTTGTACCTGATACCAACCTGAAGGTAAAGCAGAATCGGCCCTGAAATCATTGGTTCTTGGAGTGCTTCCAATATCCGACGACTTGATATGCCAGCTCACCCAGTTTGGTGTGCCTCTGTCGCGGTTATAAGAGATGGTATAATAGGTCTGATCCATCAGGTAATTATTTGGAGAGGTAATGTTTGCCACGGCACCATTTGGGTTGCCCAGCAGTAAATGGCTGTCATCTCCGGCGGTTCCTCCGCCTGGGTTTGTTCCGCCACCAGTACCTGTACTTACACTGATGTTGTCGATGTTAATCCGGTTGGTACCGCCCGAAACTTTACGTACCGACAAACGGAGATTACCGGCGCCGGTGATTTGAAAAGTAGCTGTTTGTAAAGTAGAGCTGCTGGTCGTAACGGTGCTGCCAACTTGTGTGTAGCTTGTGCCACCATTTGTGGAGATCCATAACTGCCAGGTGCTGGAGGCATCTGAGCCGTATTTGGCATGGTCAATTTTAACCGTTGTGCTGTCGCCTGCAGTGATGTTGAAGTTCATCGTCAGGGAACCTGTATTCCGGATTCTGGCCGACTGGCTTCCTGATTTTACATCCGCAGCACTATTGCCGATCAGGGCCTCGTCCAGGGTCCAGGAACCTGAGCCTAATGTCACGGAAGCTGAAGCGTAAGCGCCTTTGCTGCCGGTTTCAAGGCCTTCTGTTAACAATTGAGTGCTTTCTGTGCGTACAGCAGCGATGCCTGAAGTTTGCGGTTGTGCAGTTAGCTCTGGTTGAGCTTCTTTTTTACAGGAGGCCAGGACCAGGCATAGCATGCCCAGTACATAGCAATGTTTCATGAAATTTTTCATAGGGATAAAATGATGGTTTAAGATTCTATAGCATAAGTAGTGAGTGCAATACAGGTGTTGTCTGGTAAGAATGCGGTAATGATGATCGGAACTTTTACCCCGTCTTCAATCCGGGTTACCTGGATTCCGGAGAAATTACCTTTTAAAAAAGTATGAAGCTCCTGGAATTTGTTGGCATTGGCCAGCACAATGTCGTCGTTAGGATCTGCGCTTTTTAGGATTTTCTCAAAGAAGTCATCCGGCTTTACGCTGATTAGGGCTTCAGGAGCCGCGGTATTTAATTCTGCGATCTTTGCATTCAATTGTTCTTTTGGAAGCGCTCCGAGCTTCTCAATGACTAAGGGGGCCTCAGATTCACTCAGGTAGAAGAGTCCCTGAATCTTAGTCGACAGTTCTGGTAAAATTTGGTTTTCCATGGTAGATGGGGTTATTTTTTATTAAAGATAACCGCTAATTTCTAAGAAAGTACCTCCCTAAAAAAGGTAATGATTATTTCATGATTTTTTAACTGGAAACCGGCTCGGATCACCTTTTGAAAATTGTGGAGAGAGGGCGTTAAGAAGTGTTGTGGAGAAATGTGAAGGTCCTGATGGCTTCACATTTCTGAATTTAATGCTGTTTTTTAATCATTCCAAATGTCCTGATGTATGTACCATTCCCCATCTATGTATTTCCATACATACATATAATGCCCTTGTGCAACAGTTTCTCCCTCCCCGGCAAAGAGAAGATAATTGCCGGTTTCATAAGCGAAATTCCCTTCAATACGAATCTCTTTTGTCGAGAAATCGCCTTTATTGATGCCCTGATTGAATACTGCTCCGAAAAAATCACTGATCTTTTCCTTGCCTTGAACTGCAGGTTGTTTAGGTGGGTAAATGAGGGCATCTTCCGTATAAAGTTCAGACAATTGCGCATTGTTTTTCTCATTTACATATTGGTTAAACTGCTGATTTCTGAGGGCTACTTTTTCTTTCATTTCTTTAATTTTATTTGAAATGCTAAATTCGGCGCTATTAATTATAATGTCAATATGGGACAAAATTGTCCTATCCTCTGAGGAGCGGAAGGCGGATTTAATCGGCTTTCGCAGATGAAAGCACCATAAGAATACCTATGAAAAATAAGATTCGCGTAACCGATAATAAAATCTGTCCCCTGGAACATGCTGTAAATACCATCAGCGGGAAATGGAAGATTCCCATTGTCTGGCATTTGCAGCAGGGAAGGAGGCGGCCGAGTGACTTTTTCTATCATATTGCCGACATTAACCGCAGGGTCTTAAGCAGGCAGTTGAAGGAACTGGAAGAAAGCGGGCTCGTGACAAAAATCGTCGTTAAACTGAAGCCATTGGAAGTGGAGTATCACTTAACGGAAACAGGAGATCGTCTGGTTAAGGTATTATGGCAGTTGAACGCCTGGGGAGAGGTATTGCTGGAGAAGGAATAACGGTGCTGTTTTGATTTTTAAATAATTAGCGATAAATTTATTCAGGAACCAGTTAATCCCTGTTGATATAGAAAAATGAGGTACGAACAAATCCCTGCCCCGGCATATCTGAGCAACTATGTCCGCTATATCTGGACATTGGAGAGCGGGGCTATGAGCCACCAATTCAGGATAATTGCAGACGGTAGTCCTGGTTTAATTTTTCAAAACGGGCCGGCCGGATTATTTGAACAGAATAAAAAGGAGATGCCGAATGTCTTGTTATACGGGCAGTCCACAACCCATGCTGAAATCTCAATGGGAAAATCTACCATGATCGGCATTTGTTTTTTTCCTGGGGCATTGAAATCTATTTTTGATTTAAACGCAAATGAGCTAACGGACACCTGCATGGATCTGGATCTTTTTGCTACCCGACATGGTTATTATTTAAGAGAACAATTGCTGAATCTGGAAAGTGTATCCGATCAGATCAATATGCTCTGTACCTATCTTTTTGCCCAGATTCATAAAAATGACCGTAAACCGGACGGACATACGGATTATGTGTTATCGATGATGATCCGGTCTAAAGGAATGGTTTCCCTGAAGGTCCTGCAAAAAGAATTGAATGTGTCGGAGCGGAGCCTGGAAAGGAAGTTCAAACAGCATGTAGGGATATCTCCGAAAATGTTTTCCCGGATTTGCAGCTTTCAGGCTTCTTTGAATCAGCTGAAAAATAATGAATATGAAAAGCTCTCCGACATTGCTTACGAAAACGGCTATTCCGATCAATCTCATTTTATACGGACCTTCAAAGAATTTGCAGGTTTCTCGCCTTATCAATATCAAAAGCAACCGCATAATGTTGCGGATAACTTCCCTGAACTGGTAAAATAATGCCCTTGTCGGTTTTGTTCTATTTTTCCGATTGGAACAGGCTTAATATTGTCTGAAAAAAGACAGATATGAAATTACTTATTTTCGGATCAACAGGTGGTACAGGACGCCATATCCTGGAACAGGCACTTGAACAGGGACATACGGTAACCGCATTTGTGCGTAATCCATCAAAATTATCCCTCCAGCATCCAAATCTGAAAACCTATCAGGGAGATGTGATGAATGCTGAATCGCTGGCTCCGGCTATGGAGGGACAGGATGCGGTTTTATCGGCATTGGGCTCGCCGGCAAATAAAGTTGGGGTATTGCGTTCTCAGGGAACAAAGAACATCATCGAAGCGATGGAAAGCAGAGGTATCCGCCGGTTGATCTGCCAGACTTCCCTGGGCTATGGAGATAGTTTAAAGGTGCTGGAGAAGACCTCATTTGTTTTCAGGTACATTATTGTTCCTTTTGTACTCAGGAAAACATTTAAAGACCATGAGCTGCAGGAAAGCCATATTAAAAGAAGCAAGCTGGACTGGGTGATTGTCCGCCCGGGAAACCTAACCGATACCGCAAAAACCGGGGTATACCGACATGGCTTTGCGGCGACGGATAAAAGTATTCAGGTAGAGGTTTCCCGCGCTGATGTGGCCGACTTTATGTTAAAACAATTAAATGACCGGACTTATATACACCAGACTCCGGGGGTGTCTTATTAAATCAGAATTTCTATATGATCAGGTATCCATCTCTGTTACTCGCCCTGGCCACCATTACCACTGCTTTAATGGCGGGCTTGTTCTACGCTTTTTCTGTATCCATCAACCTTGCTTTTAGACATTTGCCGGATACGCAGTATATCCTGGCCATGCAGGAGATCAATAAAGCAATTGTAAATCCGCTGTTTCTCTTTGGGTTTTTAGGGAGCCCTTTATTTCTGAGCCTTGCTGCTCTGGCTTATCGCAAGCAACCCCGCTCTCCTAAATTTGCATGGATATTCGCTGCATTAGTGGTTTTTATTGTCGGGAGTTTTGGGGTAACTATTGTTGGAAATATCCCTTTGAACAAGCAACTGGAAGGATTTTCTTTACAGGGATCATCTGTTGAACAGGCTAAAGTGATGCGCGGTGTTTTTGCTGAATCCTGGAACAACTGGCATACGGTCAGGACCATTTGTTCGGTGTGCTCATTGGTATTATTGGTGATCGGCTGCCTAAGGAAGGATTAAAAGGCGCATGGTGGTGCTTCATGGGACTTTTGTTCTGCTTGAAATTCCTTTTGTCTTGTATCATTAATAAAATACAAGACAAAAGGAAAGCGCAGTTTTAATTTTGTCTGGACTGTTGCATTGGGTTTGGTCCGGCAGAAGCTCCTCTTGGGGATTGCTGTTGTTTAAACAATTCGAACCTTGATGGTTTTGCTTTTCTCGGCCATGAATTGTTATTTTCATTGATGTCGGCCGTTTCGCGATAGGGATCAAGTTGTACAGCAACCACTTCTTTATCTTTGGCAAAAACTTTAGTCACTTTGTTTTCGTCCTTTCTCCATATATAGGCCGGAATACGGTCTACTTCTTTGGTTCCATCGGCAAAAGTCCATTCAATAATGATTGGCATCACCAAACCTCCTTCATTCGAAAAATCAAGCTCATAGAAGTTTTTCTTACGCTCATATAGTTTCTTCTCGTCGGCAGATAAGGATGCGTAATACTTCTGGAATTGTTCGTCTGCAGTCTTGCTGACCTCAAAACGATTAAATTTATTGTAAAAATCCTGTAGTGTCGTATCCTGTTCTACCGCAAATTTTACGCCTTCGGCGCGGTTTCTTCCCCTGCTGATATTGTCGTTATTTTTCTCAAATGCCTTTTTATCTTCTTTTTTCTCTTCCGCCTGTTTCATGCTGTTCATGCGGTAATAGCGAACGTCGTTCAGGGCAATATCTACCGGATCAGTTCCAAAAAACCAACCTCTCCAAAACCAGTCAAGGTCTACGGCAGAAGCATCTTCCATCGTTCTGAACAGGTCTGCCGGTGTAGGGTGTTTAAATGCCCATCGCTTTGCATATTCTTTAAAGGCATAGTCGAATAACTCCCTGCCCATTACGGTTTCTCTCAGAATATTCAATGCCGTGGCAGGTTTTGCATAGGCATTCGGACCAAAATTGATGATGTTTTCTGAATTGGTCATGATCGGCTCCAGCTGATCTTTAGGCATTTTCATATAATCCACGATTTTATGTGCAGGACCGCGTTGTGAAGGGTAGTTGTTGTCCCATTCCTGCTCTGCCATATACTGGCAGAAGGTATTGAGTCCTTCATCCATCCATGACCATTGTCTTTCATCAGAGTTAACGATCATAGGAAAGAAATTATGTCCTACCTCATGGATGATCACACCGATCATTCCATATTTAATGGCCTCTGTATAGGTTCCATCTTTTTCCGCACGTCCATAGTTAAAACAGATCATCGGATACTCCATCCCGTTTGCAGCCTCCACAGAGATCGCTACCGGATAAGGGTAGGGGATGGTATGTTTTGAATATACTTTTAGGGTATGGGCAATTACTTTGGTCGAATACTTGTTGTATAAGGGATAAGCTTCAGGACCATAATAAGACATGGCCATGATCTTTTTTCCGTTGATGTGGGTTGCCATTGCATCCCATACCAGCCGGCGGGAAGAAACCCAGGCAAAATCCCTCACATTCTCAGCGGTGTAGGTCCAGGTCTTTTTTGCCGTTGATTTTTTCGTCATAGCCGATTTTACCTCCTCAAGATTGACAATCTCTACTGGTGATGTTGCCGTTTGAGCTGCATTCCATCTTTTCAGACTGCCACTATTTAACACTTGTGCATAGTTCTGACATTCGCCGGTTGCGCCAACTACATGGTCTGCCGGAACGGTCATGTTAACTTTATAATTGCCAAATACCAATGCAAATTCTCCCCTGCCTTCGAACTGTTTGTTCTGCCAGCCCTGAACATCAGAATAAACGGCCATTCTTGGGAACCATTGGGTGATGGTAAAGAGATAGTTGTCATCTTCAGCAAAGTATTCATAGCCCCCTCTGCCGCCTACGGTCATCCTGTTCGAAATCTTATAATCCCAGGAGATGTTCAGCTTGTATTTTCCTTTTGGCTGAAGTGTGGCGGGCAGGTCGATTCGCATCATGGTATTGTTGATCGTATAAGGGAGCGCTGTTCCTTTTTCGTCGGTTACCCTGATGATTTTTACACCAAGATCGTTTGCTTCTCCTATAATATTGGAAAGCGACTGATAATTCATCTGGTCGCTCATTTTACTGGTCTCGGTCAGCTTATTGTCGCTCGTTGCTTTGTGTTCATTTTCATCGAGCTGGACCCATAGGTAGCTCAATGGATCTGGCGAGTTGTTGTAATAGGTAATGGCTTCTGAACCGGTAAGACGGAGGTTCTTTTCGTCAAGCGTCGCATTGATTTCATAATCTGCCCTTTGTTGCCAGTATGCCGGACCAGGTGCACCGGAGGCCGACCGGTAAGAATTTGGATCTGAAATGATGGTTCCCAATTGCTCAAATTTATTTCCATGGTTAGAACCAGGGTTATTTAAATGTTGGGCATAGGTGTTTATGGTTAAAAAGAGCGCAGCAAATAGCAGTAAATTTCTTTTCATCGGAGGTAGGAATAGTATGTTGGTTTGGTTGGCTGCTTTTTTTACTCAGCAGATCAATTTAAGAAGGCGGCAGAAAAACGCTCGGCGGCCATAATAAATGATATACCAAATATAGCTGATGAGATGAAGAAATTCCAGTCCCATCGCTTTATTTTTACAATCCAGATAAGCAGAAAGGAAAGCAGGAGAATTCCAACTACAATAATCACCTGACCAACTTCCAGTCCTAAGTTGAAGGCGAGGAGCTCTACAACAATGCTGGTGCTTTTTCCGAGTAAGCTTTTCAGGTAGTTGGAAAAGCCCATTCCATGAATGAGTCCGAAAAATAAGGCAAGGAGATATTTGAAATTCGTACCCCGGTTTTTGGGTTTTTTGTTCAGGATATTGGCAGCGGCCGTAATCAGGATGGTTACAGGAATCAGAAATTCTATAAGTGGGGTATTGATGGTAATTACTTTGAAGACGCTCAATGCCAGCGTAATGCTATGGCCGACAGTGAAAGCGGTAACCAGGATCAGCACCCTCCTCCAGTCGCTGATGGCGTAGGTAACGCACAATACCACTACAAAAAGGATATGATCATATCCCTGCCAGTCTAAAATATGTTGCCAACCTAACTGGAAATAAAGCCAAAAATCTTGCATTGGGGTTTAAAATCGTAATTTTGAATTAATTATGCAAGCTTTTTTTTAATTTAAGGTCCTTTATAAGCAAGTATGTTACAACTTCTACTGATCTCCTTCCTTCATCTCTTTCATCCGTTTTATGTGAGTGTAACGGAAATTACGCAAAATCCGAAAACAAAAACGGTGCAGGTGAGTGTGCGTGTTTTCTTTGATGATTTTGAAAAGGCACTGGACCACAAGTATAAAGCGAAGCTAAACATTTTAAAACCGCTGGACCGGAAGAAGGTTGACCTGCTGATTGCAGATTATCTGCAAAAGCATTTACAGATCAAGGCCAATCAAAAACCTTTGCTGCTAAAGTATATTGGTTATGAGATTGAAGAAGATGCCGCCTGGTGTTATTTCGAAACAGAAAAATTAGGCACGATTAAAAACTTCGATATCCGGAATGATATTCTTTTTGATGAACATGATTCCCAGTCCAACATGGTTCATGTGACTTTGAACGGTCAAAGGAAAAGTACTAAACTGGACAACCCTAAAGCCGAAGCGAGGCTGACGTTTTAATACTTCTGAATACTTAGCCTATAATGGACGATTAGCTACCTTTAACATGTCTTCTGGAAGGTTTGTTCGTTGTATAGCATTACTCCCTGGACAGGGGTTGGCGAGGGGTTGG
>NZ_QAJL01000008.1:2053-5324 GCF_003852525.1 Pedobacter sp. KBW06 | reverse complement strand
TTTAAGATTTGGCACCGACCTACTCTCCCACGTGTTACCGCAGTACCATCGGCTCTGGTGGGCTTGACTTCTCTGTTCGGAATGGGAAGAGGTAGACACCACCGATATAGGCACCTAAATATTTTTAATGTTTCCCTGCTCCATCTATGGATACAGGTCAAACAGTGACATATTATTGAAAGAAGTTAAGTTAGGAAGAACAAACAACAGTTTATTGCTCTTGAAAGCTTCGGATTATTAGTATTACTCGACTTTGATGTCACCACCTTTACATCTGTAACCTATCAACGTAGTAGTCTGCTACGGTCCTATATGGAATTCTCATCTCGTGGCTAGTTTCGCACTTAGATGCTTTCAGCGCTTATCTATTCCCAACGTAGCTACTCTGCAATGCCCCTGGCGGAACAACAGATTCACTAGAGGTTAGTCCAACCCGGTCCTCTCGTACTAAGGTCAGCCCCACTCAAAATTCCTACGCCCACAACAGATAGGGACCGAACTGTCTCGCGACGTTCTGAACCCAGCTCGCGTGCCACTTTAATCGGCGAACAGCCGAACCCTTGGGACCTTCTCCAGCCCCAGGATGTGACGAGCCGACATCGAGGTGCCAAACCTCCCCGTCGATATGAGCTCTTGGGGGAGATCAGCCTGTTATCCCCAGCGTACCTTTTATCCTTTGAGCGATGGCCCTTCCATGCAGAACCACCGGATCACTATATCCGTCTTTCGACCCTGCTCGGCTTGTCTGCCTCACAGTCAAGCAAGCTTATGCTATTGCACTCCTCATACGGTTACCAAGCGTATTGAGCTTACCTTTGAAAGCCTCCGTTACCTTTTTGGAGGCGACCACCCCAGTCAAACTACCCATCAAACAATGTCCCCCTCAGAGAGGGGTTAGACACCGAATACAAAAAGGGTGGTATTTCAACGTTGACTCCAGAACGCCTAGCGACGCCCCTTCATAGTCTCCCACCTATCCTACACATCTTGTATCCAATGTCAATGTTAAATTGTAGTGAAGGTGCATGGGGTCTTTCCGTCCCGTTGCGGGTACCCGGCGTCTTCACCGGGACCACAATTTCACCGAGCTCATGGCTGAGACAGCGCCCAGATCGTTACACCATTCGTGCAGGTCGGAACTTACCCGACAAGGAATTTCGCTACCTTAGGACCGTTATAGTTACGGCCGCCGTTTACTGGGGCTTCGATTCAATGCTTCTCCGTGAGGATGACATCCCCTCTTAACCTTCCAGCACCGGGCAGGTGTCAGGCCTTATACTTCATCTTTCGATTTTGCAAAGCCATGTGTTTTTGTTAAACAGTCGCCTGGGCCTTTTCACTGCGGCTGATATTGCTACCAGCGCCCCTTCTCCCGAAGTTACAGGGCCATTTTGCCGAGTTCCTTAGCCATGATTCACTCGAGCACCTTAGAATTCTCTTCCCGGATACCTGTGTCGGTTTGCGGTACGGGTTTTTATAACCTGAAGCTTAGCGGTTTTTCTTGGAAGTCTGATTACCTGCGCTATCTACGCCCCCGAAGGTTTGCAGTACTATCGGGTTTCAGCTAAGTCTGCGGATTTACCTACAGTCCTAATACCTACGCCCTTTAACGATCTATTCCGTCAGATCGCGGCAGTGTCACTACTCCGTCCCCACATCGCAGTTATAAAAAGTACTGGAATATTAACCAGTTGTCCATCGAATATCCCCTTCGGGTTCTCCTTAGGCCCCGACTAACCCTGATCCGATTAGCGTTGATCAGGAAACCTTATCCTTTCGGTGGGCGGGTTTCTCTCCCGCCTTATCGTTACTTATGCCTACATTTGCTTTTCCAGAAGCTCCACCACAACTTACGTCATAACTTCGCTGCCGCTGGAATGCTCCCCTACCGTAATATTAATATTACCCATAGCTTCGGTGTATAGTTTAATGCCCGTTTATTATCCATGCCCGATCGCTCGACTAGTGAGCTGTTACGCACTCTTTAAATGAATGGCTGCTTCCAAGCCAACATCCTAGCTGTCTATGCAATCGGACCTCGTTAGTTCAACTTAACTATAACTTGGGGACCTTAGCTGATGGTCTGGGTTCTTTCCCTCTCGGCCCGTGACCTTAGCACCCCGGGCCTCACTGCAGTGTATATTATATAGCATTCGGAGTTTGTCTGGATTTGGTAGGATTTGACTCCCCCGCACCCAATCAGTAGCTCTACCTCTATATAACTTTACCACCACGCTGTTCCTAAAAACATTTCGGGGAGTACGAGCTATTTCCCAGTTTGATTAGCCTTTCACCCCTACCCACAGATCATCCGGAAACTTTTCAACGTTTATCGGTTCGGTCCTCCAGTACGTGTTACCGCACCTTCAACCTGTCCATGGGTAGATCACAAGGTTTCGCGTCTACCTCCCCTGACTATACGCCCTATTCAGACTCGCTTTCGCTTCGGCTGCGTGTCTTAAACACTTAACCTTGCCAGAGAAGAGTAACTCGTAGGCTCATTATGCAAAAGGCACGCCGTCACGCCACCTGGACGCTCCGACCGCTTGTAAGCACACAGTTTCAGGTTCTATTTCACTCCCCTGTTCGGGGTTCTTTTCACCTTTCCCTCACGGTACTGGTTCACTATCGGTCTCTCAGGAGTATTTAGCCTTACCGGATGGTGCCGGCAGATTCCCACAAGGCGTCTCCGACCTCGCGGTACTCAGGATACTACTAGGCTAATGTTACTTACGTGTACGCGGCTCTCACGCTATATTGCCAGGCTTCCCATCCTGTTCCACTTCATTTCATTAATACCACATCGTAGTCCTACAACCCCACATATGCCGTAACATAAGTGGTTTGGGCTCTTTCCCTTTCGCTCGCCACTACTTAGGAAATCATTATTATTTTCTCTTCCTCTGCTTACTTAGATGTTTCAGTTCGGCAGGTTTGCGTATTATATACGACTAGTCTTCAACTAGCCAGGTTTCCCCATTCGGAAATCTTCGGATTAATTCATATTTGCTAATACCCGAAGCTTATCGCAGCTTATCACGTCCTTCATCGCCTCTGAGAGCCAAGGCATCCCCTGTGTGCTCTTATTTACTTTCTTCTCTCCATAGCCTTTTGCGCCTATGGAAATGCTTTTTTTTGATTGTTGTTATCTCTACGGAAATCATCATGTGTAAACACATCAATCTTTCCTTCAAGCTAACAACGTCTCTATTGTTGTTTGCTCTTCTTTTTTAACTTCTTCCAATATGTCAAAGAACTTTAGTTCCCCTGA
>NZ_QAJL01000008.1:0-1899 GCF_003852525.1 Pedobacter sp. KBW06 | reverse complement strand
GATGTTTCATCCTATGGGTTTTCTTTTTGAGATTTTATTGTCATTTATATCATTTACGTAGCGAGTAGTCTGAACTACTCCAGAAAGGAGGTATTCCAGCCGCACCTTCCGGTACGGCTACCTTGTTACGACTTAGCCCCAGTTATCGGTTTTACCCTAGGACGCTCCTTGCGGTTACATACTTTAGGTACCCCCAACTTCCATGGCTTGACGGGCGGTGTGTACAAGGCCCGGGAACGTATTCACCGCGTCATTGCTGATACGCGATTACTAGCGAATCCAACTTCAAGAGGTCGAGTTGCAGACCTCTATCCGAACTGTGAATGGCTTTTTGAGATTTGCTTGCTGTTGCCAGCTTGCTGCCCTCTGTACCATCCATTGTAGCACGTGTGTAGCCCCGGACGTAAGGGCCATGATGACTTGACGTCGTCCCCTCCTTCCTCTCTGTTTGCACAGGCAGTCTGTTTAGAGTCCCCACCTTAACGTGCTGGCAACTAAACATAGGGGTTGCGCTCGTTGCGGGACTTAACCCAACACCTCACGGCACGAGCTGACGACAGCCATGCAGCACCTAGTTTCGTGTGATTGCTCACTGATCTATCTCTAGATCATTCACTAACTTTCAAGCCCGGGTAAGGTTCCTCGCGTATCATCGAATTAAACCACATGCTCCTCCGCTTGTGCGGGCCCCCGTCAATTCCTTTGAGTTTCACCCTTGCGGGCGTACTCCCCAGGTGGAATACTTAACGCTTTCGCTTAGCCGCTAACTGTGTATCGCTAACAGCGAGTATTCATCGTTTAGGGCGTGGACTACCAGGGTATCTAATCCTGTTTGATCCCCACGCTTTCGTGCCTCAGCGTCAATAACACCATAGTAAGCTGCCTTCGCAATCGGTGTTCTGTGACATATCTATGCATTTCACCGCTACTTGTCACATTCCGCCTACCTCTAGTGTATTCAAGCTCATCAGTATCAAGGGCACTGCGATGGTTGAGCCACCGTCTTTCACCCCTGACTTAATAAGCCGCCTACGCACCCTTTAAACCCAATAAATCCGGATAACGCTTGGATCCTCCGTATTACCGCGGCTGCTGGCACGGAGTTAGCCGATCCTTATTCCTTCGGTACATTCAGCTACTTACACGTAAGTAGGTTTATTCCCGAATAAAAGCAGTTTACGACCCAGAGGGCTGTCTTCCTGCACGCGGCATGGCTGGTTCAGAGTTGCCTCCATTGACCAATATTCCTTACTGCTGCCTCCCGTAGGAGTCTGGTCCGTGTCTCAGTACCAGTGTGGGGGGTCATCCTCTCAGATCCCCTAGTCATCGTGGTCTTGGTGAGCCGTTACCTCGCCAACTAACTAATGACACGCATGCCCATCTTAATCCTATAAATATTTGATCATTGTACAATGCTGTACTGTGATTTTATGCGGTGTTAATCCGAATTTCTTCGGGCTATCCCCCTGATTAAGGTAGGTTGCATACGCGTTACGCACCCGTGCGCCACTTTCGTGAAGAGCAAGCCCTTCACTATCGTTCGACTTGCATGTATTAGGCCTGCCGCTAGCGTTCATCCTGAGCCAGGATCAAACTCTCCATTGTAAAATGTGTTGTTTGAACGCTGACCATTCTTAACTTGTTAATAATAGTCTTTATTCTTTTTTTGTATTGTCTGTCAGATTCTGACTTGAAAAAATAGCTTTGGTTTTCATGTACTTTGAAACGGTACTATCTTACCTCGCTACGCTATAAATGACATCTCTTTAATGAACTTTTCGAATCGCCTCACGGTTCTTCTTTTATGTTGCAATCGCTCTTCCTTTGTTTCTTCCCGGTCTTAATGTTCCTGGTGTCAGTTTCGGATTCCTGATCGTTTCAGTCTTTTTGTTTTTGTTA
>NZ_QAJL01000007.1 GCF_003852525.1 Pedobacter sp. KBW06 | reverse complement strand
GTTACTGTGAACCTGATTCCTGGAGCCCCTGATGTTGAGGTTGCGGAAGGTAACCTGACGTTCTGTACGGGCGATCAGGTGATTCTGAAATCCAATAAGGCTACAGGCAACCAATGGTATAAAAACGGTGTTATCATCGATGGTGCAACCTCTCAAAGCTATACGGCCAATACCAGTGGGACGTATACGGTCGTAGTGACAGAAACTGGTTGCCCAAGTCCTGCCTCTGCAGGAAAGGTGGTTACAGTAAACCTGATTCCTGGAGCCCCAGATGTTGAGGTTACCGGAGGAAACTTGACGTTCTGTACAGGCGATCAGGTGATCCTGAAATCCAATAAGGCCACAGGTAACCAGTGGTATAAAAACGGTGTTATCATCGACGGTGCAACATCCCAAAGCTATACAGCTAACGAAAGTGGAACCTACACGGTCGTAGTGACAGAAACTGGCTGCCCAAGTCCTGCCTCTGTAGGGAAGGTGGTCACCGTCAACCCAATCCCAACTACTCCTGTCATCACTGCCGGAACCCCAACTTCCTTCTGCGATGGTGGAAGCACCATTTTAACTTCCTCTTCCTTAACCGGAAACCAATGGTACAAAGGCGGAGTCCTGATCCCTGGCGCTAACGCCAAAACCTATACTGCAACAGAGTCCGGTATTTACACCTTAACCGTTACCAGCACAACCGGTTGTATCAGCCCGATTTCTTTACCTATCACTGTCACTGAAGTCCCTTACCCGCCAAAACCTGGTATTTCTCCTTCAAACATCACTACCTTCTGTGAAGGCGGCATTGTTACGTTAACCTCAACATCTTCATTTGGAAATCAATGGTATAAAGACAACATCCTGATTCCTGGTGCAACCAATCCTACTTACGATGTAAATACCATAGGCGTATACACCGTTAAAGTCACCAATGCTACCGGATGTTCGAGTGCTATTTCTGCCACAACAACAGTTACCGTAACTCCGGTTCCGAAAGGGTTTGATGACCAGTTGAACCCATTAACCTGCACACAATCTTCTTTCAATTATCAGCTGCAGAGCAACATCAACAACAGGCTAAAAGGAGGCAATGCAGTGCCATCTTCCTTTACCTGGACTGTAAGTTCTCCTGTGTTGGGGGCAGTTAACGGCACTGGAAGCGCGATCAATGCTACCTTGATCAATACATCCACCACGCCACAAGAAGTCGTATATACCGTAACTCCAAGGGCATTAACCGGTGGTTGTGATGGCGTTCCCTTTAAAATCAAAATCAGTGTTCCGGTATGTTTGGGAATTTCAATTAACAAGACTGCCGACAGGAGTTCTGTTTCCTCCGCAGGAGATAAAATCAACTACACCATAACCGTTAAAAACACAGGACATGCCAATCACAACAAGGTCGTTGTCAGCGATCCTCTGACTGGGGGAGTCCTGAGTAATCCTACCGGCGATAATGGGAACCAAATTCTGGAAAAAGGCGAATCCTGGATTTACCGGACTTCTTACACCCTTACCCAGGCTGATTTAGACAACAATGGCGCACCTTCAGCAAATATTGGAAAGGTACAGAATGTGGCAATCGTTCAGACAGCAGAGGCTCCAATACCTTCGGCCGATGTGGCAGATGTAGCGATCCGTCAAAGACCAGCTATCCGTCTGGTTAAAACAGGGGTGTTAAACAACGATTATAAAACGATCAACTATACCTTCCTGATCACAAATAAAGGCAACGTTACTCTTCGCGATGTGGAACTGACTGACCCTAAAATTCCTGGTCTGCTGATCTCCGGACCAGCGGTCCTTGCGCCGGGTGGCTCGACAACCGTTACCGCAAACTACACGATTACAGAGGCAGAAAAGAAAGCCGGAATTGTAAGCAATACCGCAACGGCGACAGGTGTTTACCAGCCTGGCGAAAGGGTTTCAGACATCTCCGGAACAACTGAAAACAACGACGATCCTACAGTTATTGACGTGGTTCGTTATCCTGCCGCAGTAGACGATTTTGCAAAAACCAAAGCCGATGTAGAGGTAATGGTGCCGGTAGCCAACAACGACCGCCCAAGCCTGTTCCCGCTGGATGTAAGTACGATCGACGTCAAAACGCAGCCGCTAAACGGAGTATTGCAGATGAACAAAGATGGCAGGATCATTTATCAGCCTAATAAAGGATACTCAGGAGTAGAGAAGTTTACTTACATGATCAATGACGAGAACGGTCTTCGTTCAAATATTGCAGTGGTGACGATCAATGTCGTTCCTCCTGACCTGGAGATTCCAAATACCTTCACACCAAATGGAGACGGTAAAAATGATACTTTCCAGATTAAAGGAAGAGAAAATTACGATTCTATAGAGATCTCCATCTTTAACCGTTGGGGGGATGAAGTCTACAGAAGTAAAAACTATAAGGATGAATGGGATGGTGCAGGCTTAAATGAAGGTACATATTTCTATGTTTTAAAACTTAAAAAGGGAAGTCACGAAGAATCCCGCAGAAGTTGGGTGCTCATTAAAAGATAATTAAAATCATGAAGAAGATCAGATATACCCTGGTACTTGCTTACCTCTGCTTCACGTTAATCGGGAGCGCAATGGCACAACAAAATATTCAGTTTTCTCAGTATATTTTTAACAGTCTGAGTGTAAACCCAGCCTATGCAGGATATAAGGAGGAATGGTTTGTACAACTCGGTCTGAGGGCACAGTGGGTAGGCGTAGAGGGCGCGCCGCAAACAGCGATTGCCTCCATCGATGGCATTCTGGACCCCAGAGACCGCAAGATGGGCCTGGGTTTCCAGATCACAACCGATAAGATTGGGGTCCAGTCGGCAACCTCTGCAACCGTAAATTATGCTTACCGTTTACAGCTCAATGGCGACGATACCGAACGTTTAAGTTTTGGTCTGGGGGTAGGTGTGGCGCAATATAGTTTGAAGGGGCAACTGCTGACCACAATTGATAAAGAGGATCAGGCGGTACCGGTAGGAAACCAGAGCAATATTGTTCCTGATCTGCGCTTTGGTGTGTTCTATAATTCAGACTACTGGTACCTGGGGCTCTCTGCACTGGACGTTTTTTCCGGACCCAAAGATAGCCGGAACAGAAATCAGTCCTCTTCGCTGAACATCATTCGCAGCCGTCATGCTTACTTCATGGGGGGCGGACTGATCAACCTTTCCCAGGACCTGAGGATCAGGCCAAGCATCCTGATTAAGGAAGATTTCAGAGGTCCGACAAGTGCAGACCTGAATGCCATGGTGATCATTAATGATAAAATATGGATCGGCGCTTCTTACCGGACAGGCTTTAACCTCTGGAAGAAACAACTCCCTAGCTTACCGCTAGGCAACCAGAATTCCATTTCCGGGATCTTTCAGTTTTTCGTCAATGAACGCTTTAGAATTGGGTATTCCTACGATCATGTGACGAGTAAATTAGGAAGCAATCAAAATGGTTCTCATGAGCTGACGATGGGCCTTGCTTTTGGAAAAGTGCCAAGGTCCATGATTTGCCCAAGGGTCTTTTAAATGAACCGCTAATGAGTGAACGGAGAGAAATGTTGTCCTGTATTTTTGACACTTGATACAACGCTTCCCGGAATTCCTCCATCCGTAGTTGCAGGACGGTTGATCTGGATTAATAAATCATTGTGCTTCTCCAGTAAAGTAATGTATTTGTTCATCCAGTATTGTACCGAAGTATTGTAATGTTGCTGCTGATCAGGATTTCCCGTCATCAGATCCGACATGATTTTATTCCCTGCCCTGGCAAAATCTTCGGGAAATTCATTCGCGAAATCATGCCCTATGGCATGGCCGATTCTACATACTACATCAATGCTGAGGTATTCCTGCTCAAACCAGTTGTAAATGGAAGTTCTGCTTACATTCAGCAGGCGGGAAAGTTCACTGATACCAATCTTGGTCCTTACGATGCGCTCAATTAAGCCGTCTTTGTTTAAAATCATAGAATAATAGATTACTTACAGGTTTATATGGAAACCAGCACTATTACCTACACATTAAGATCAGTGGGAACTAATCATAGGAAAGATAAGAAAATTAATTCTTAATTTCAAAAAGAATAAAGTAAATATTTATTCAAATAGCAGATGGTCCAGGTCTTCGTAAATGGAATTATTGCTCCTGAACTCAGGAATGATCTCTTTCATCTTTCTCACCGTTGCATAATTGTCGTTGAGCTGATTCAGCTTTAACACCTCAGTGATAACGGTCTGTACATAAGGGCAACTGTAACTGATGGTTCGGGAGATTTTGATCTTTTGGTGGTGGGTAGGGATGGTTTGCTCTTCCTGATGTAACAGTTCCTCGTGCAGCTTTTCTCCGGGCCTCAATCCGCTGTAAACGATTTTGATGTCCCTGATGGGAGATAGGCCCGCAAGCTGGATCATCTTCAGTGCCAGGTCCACGATCCTGATCGGTTTTCCCATGTCAAAAATAAAGATTTCCCCGCCATTGCCCATTGCCGCAGCCTCCAGTACCAGCTGCACGGATTCGGAAATCGTCATGAAGTAGCGGGTGATCTCCGGATGGGTCACCGTTATGGGGCCTCCACGTTCTATTTGTGTCTTAAACCTGGGAATTACCGAGCCATTGGAGCCCATTACATTGCCAAAACGGGTGGTGATAAACCTTGGAGAACATTGGTTTTCATTTAAGGACTGGATGTAGATTTCGGCCAGACGCTTGGATGCACCCATGATATTGGTTGGTTTAACCGCTTTATCGGTAGAGATCATCACAAACTTTTCCACGCCAAAGGCGATAGAAATGTCGGCAAGGTTTTTCGTGCCTGCAACATTGGTCAGGATGGCCTCTGCCGGATTGTCTTCCATCATAGGGACATGTTTACATGCCGCTGCATGAAACACAATCTGAGGTTTGTATTTCTCAAAAAGCAGGCGCATCCGGTCCGGATTCTGAATGCTGGCCATATAGATCTTTACTTTATGACTTAAAGCAAGGTCTTCAACTTCCAGTTGTAATTCATGAAGGGGAGTCTCTGCCTGGTCGCATAAAACAACATATTCCGGTTGGTAATTCAACAGCTGGCGGACAATTTCAGAGCCAATAGAACCAGCCGCACCGGTAACGAGAATGCGTTTCCCCAGGACTTCCCTAAAGATGTTTTGTCGCTGGAGCAGGATCGGCTCCCGTTGTAAAAGCTCTTCAATGCGGAGGTCTTTCAGCTGGCTAAACTGAAGCTTTCCGTAAAGCCATTGGCTGGAAGGGGGCACAGTAAGGACTTTGATGCCGAGTTCCACCGATTTTTCAATAGTCCTCTTTTTACTTTCCAAAGAGAGGAGGTCATTACTCACCACGAGTTTTTGAATCCCATGTTTCCGGGCCAAAGTCTCGATGGATGCTGAATGGTAAACCTTCGTTTGCTCGATGTATTTGTTCACCTTATCAGAGTCGTCGTCAATAAACCCCATCACCTGACAACAGTTTTCCTGCAAAGCTTCCAATGCCTGTTTCAATAAGATGGCGGTCGAATCAGAGCCATAGATCAGGATCTTTTCTTTTTGTTCTCCGCCTTCCAGGTCCTTGAAATAAGAAAATAACCCTTTTACCACAATCCTGAGCAGAATGAGCAAAGACGAAGAAATGAAAAAATTGAGCAATAGAACCGTATCCAGCCAGCTCAGTTCGAGTTGAAGATAGGGGACGATAAAGAGGTTGCTGACGGCGGTAAATAAAACACTGCTGAGCAGAACGGCAAGAAAGATTCTCACCATATCCTTGGTATTCGAATACCGGATGATTCCGGTATGGATCTCCATGAGGATAAAGACGGGAATGGCAATGAAATGAAACAAAACAATATAGGCGAGGTGACTCAGGTCCAGCAGACCTATAAAGTCAATTCTATGGATCAATAACAACGACATGCAAAGGGCCCAGCTCAGGATAAACTGGTCAATAAATAAAATGAGCCATCTGGAATGGACTTTCTCCTGGAAGATACGTTTCATAAGATTAGAGTTTTTGTAGGGGATAACGGTAAAGGGGAAAGAAATCAACTTCAGGATGCAGGGCCATCCCTGCTTTTTTTACCAGCGACTGATATTTAGGGGAGTTGATCACAAACCTCCAGCTTTTATAACTTAAAAGAAGGTCTGAGAAGCCTGATTTCCATCTAAACAGGGAATCTTCTTTAAAACCCAGACCACCACCAAGGTGATAATAACGCATGCCGCACCTTCTTCCGATCAGGCTGATTTCATCGATCAGAAACTTAGCGGGCGAATTGTTGAGGCATCTGGTGCGTGTGGCCATCAGGTGACATTGCGCAATGTTTCCGGTAAAAGTCACAATGGACCCGCTAATGGCCTCCTCGCCGTCATAAACAAGTATCAGGCGGCAATCGAATTCATCTGTGCTCAAAAGATCGAGGAAATAACGCAGGCTGAAATGATAATAATCTGATGCACCGATCCGAAGCATGTTCTCCTTATAGATCTCCCTGAAGGTGCTGATATCTGCTGTTTTCCTGGATTCTACAACCCGGAGCCCTGCTTTCCATGATTTTTTAATGGATTCGTAAATGTTCTTTTTATATTTCTTTCGCTGCTGCTCTATAGGGACACTGAGGTCGATACAAATGGTCTTCCCATTGTCGTAAAGGCCACCAAACCGCTCCAGGAGCAGGCATTGCCGGAACAAAGGATGAAGCCTGGAAAAAACAGATACATGTTCTTCCTGTTCCAGGAAAGAGAGAAAGATCAGCTTAAAGCGATCCATAAAACCTTCGCTGAGCTGTTCAAATTTAAGGTTGGAAACAGGTCCGGTATAACCGTATACGGAACTGAAATCGGAGAGCGCAGAACCCTCAATCCGGCGCCGGATTAATGGGAATGCAATAAAGTCTTTTGCCTCCTGGTAGACAAAAAGAAAGGGAGTCCCGCTTTCATCAAGCGCATGGTAATGCCAGGTATGGTAAAAGTCGTATTCTGCAGATCTTTTGATATAATCTACCCATTCTTTTTTCTGTTGGATGGTAATGAGGGTATACTGCATAGCGTCAGTTTTTAATGGGAAGGAACCTGATATCTGTATAAGGGAAAGAAGTCTATATCTGAGGATTTGTCCAGTTGTAAGTCCTCCAGAAGGGAATCGTAAACAACCGGATCGGCAATGTAACGCCAGCTGCTGAAATCCAGAATGAGGTCAGAGAAACAGGCTTTCCATTCAAAGAGCGAATCCTGTTTGAAGTTTAAGCCTCCTCCAAGGTGGAAATATTTTGCCCCCATTTCCCGCCCGATAATGGTGATTTCATCGGTAAGCAGCTTTGCCGGAGAGTCGGAGAGATGGGAGCTCAGGGTCCCCAGAAGGTGGGCCTGGATGATGTCGTTGGTGCAGACAATAAAAGCACCGCATACCGCCTTTCCATCAATCTCTATCA
The DNA here is from genome assembly GCF_003852525.1 of Pedobacter sp. KBW06. Classification (GTDB taxonomy): domain Bacteria; phylum Bacteroidota; class Bacteroidia; order Sphingobacteriales; family Sphingobacteriaceae; genus Pedobacter. The sequence goes on along the minus strand of NZ_QAJL01000007.1, from coordinate 186,479 downwards.
GGAGCAGCTTGCTGTTGAATTCATCAGACTGGTGGAGATCGCTAAAATAGGAAGGGGTGAAGAGGTAGTAGTCTGAAGCCCCGATCCTTTCCATGTTTTCGGTATAAATGGCCGCGAAAGTGCGGATGTCTTCCAGAGAATTTCCTTCCCTTAAGGTATAGCCTTTTCGTTTCAGCTGCCGGATCTTCTCCCGAAGTCTTTTATGGTATTTCTGCCGCTGTTCTTCCAGAGGAATCCGGAGATCTATCGCAATGGTTTTCCCGTTGGCATGAATTCCACCCATGGCTTCAATGGATAAATGCTGGTCGAAAAACGGATGTAGCCTTGAAAATACAGAGATAAATTGTTCTTCTTTCAAAAAAGCCAGAAAGGATTCCCTGAACCGCTCAAGAAAAACATGTCCGAGGGATTCAAAACGCTGGTTGGAAATAGGTCCGGTATATCCGTATACAGAAGTCAGATCTCCATATGGTGTAGCGCTAATGCCTCTCCGGATCAAGGGAAAAGCAATGTAATTTTCTCCTTCCTCGTATACAAAGAGCAAGGGCAAGCCGGTGGTGTCGAGGGAATGGTAATACCAGGTATGGTAAAAATCATGCTGTAAAGAATTTCTAACATAATTCTTCCATTCTTCTTTTTCCAGGATCGTGATTGTTTTTTTCATTGGAATATAATTGTTTTTTAATGGTCATGAAGTGATCATGCAGGTGTTCATTGCTTTTGGTAAGCGGAATGCTGATGAGGGGTTCATTTCATTAAGGATTATACGGGTTTAACCGCTGGTATTCCTGACGGGTCAGTATCATATCAATAAATTGATTGCCGTAATTGATTTGCTTAAAGCCTGTCTTTCTGTATAATGCAAGTGCTGCAAGGTTCCTGTGGTGTACATCCAGCATAACGGTTTCCAGGTTTAACTCGTCGAAAGCATACTTCAGGATTTGTTGTGTGGCCAAAAATGCAATGCCCTTTCCCCAGAATTTTTCCTCTCCGATAAAAATGTGGTAATTCGCATTGCGATCCCTGATGTCTACCAGCTGGATATTGCCAATGTACTGACCTGTGCGTTTAAGGCAAATGGCAAAACGCTTTTCATTTGGCCTGGCGATTACCTTTGCAATCCATTCCCGTTCTATTTCAGGACTGATGGCCTGGGCAGCTCGATGTTTGGTATAACCCCATATTTTTGGATTGTTCCGCCATTTGCAGGCAATTTCCGCGTCTGTAAGGGCCAGTGGACGGAGGTAAACCTGATAATTCATAACAGTGATCTGACGGTTTCAAGAATATGGTCCATGTCCCGGATCCGGTAACGGTGGTCAAGGGGTAAAGGAAGAAGGTGCCTGGCGAGGTAATGTTCAAAGAGGTCTTCGCCTGCCCATTCCAGGACATTGGGCCAGTAAGTGGCAACAAATATTTTTTTGGCAATCAAAGCTTTTCTGGCACCGGATTGATCGATCACAAGGGGGTAAACCATCGGACCATCAATGCTGTCAAGCTGGATAGGGAGTTGATTGATGCCCGCTAAACCCTGGTGTAGATGTTGGAAATTCGCATTTCTGATAGACCGGCACTCTTCGTAATCAATGCCCGACAAAATTCTTTGGCTCAGCACAGACATCTTTTTGATGGGATTATTTCCGAGAATGATGTTGTTCTTCAGGTAGTCATGGTATCCTGTTTCAATACTCAGGTCAATGCTTTTGATCAAATGAGAAAAGCGGTAGACAGAGATGTCACTTTCCAGGGATAAACGGGTATTGCTCTCCGTATAGAGGTAAGCGCCATCGGGGACGCCAAAGAATTTCCTGCAGGAATAGAAGGTGTCTATACCTGCTACAGGCGGACAAAAAAAGGCCTGGGCATTGTCGACAATCAGGTTTTTTACCGTCTTTGCGAGTCTGCGTACGGTGTCCTGCTTGATCCCGAAATAATTGGTGTAAAGCAAACAGGCATTTTCTTCAGGTTCAAAATCAATTTGGGGCTCCAGCTGCCGGTCAATCCGGTAAAAACGGTAGGGGATACTTAACCTCCGTAAAGGTTCGAGCAATACTTCACAGGTGAAATAAGGCAGGTAAACCAGGCTGTATTTTTTTATCCTCAGTAGGTATTCAAAAGCATTTCTGCCGGTATTTAGCTTAATAAAAGATGGATACTGCTCCTGTCCCTCTGGAAGCTGGAGTTCAATGTATCCGCCAATTGTTTTATGTTCTTTCCTCATCCTTGTCCTTGTTTATACATTCTTCGATGTGGGGGTTGATAATATTCATATAAATTCGCCGGGACCCTTGCATTGTATCCAATCACCTGACGCAGTTCTTCAGACAGGCTTTCTCCGAAATCATAACCCAGAAACCTGGGGTAATCCAGCTGCTGCTTAAAGTAGGGCACGGTATAACTCAGCGTCAGGGCCCGTCTGGGGAGCTCGGTATAGTTCTTGCCGGCGGCATGCCAGAGCAGGGAATCAAATAATATGATGCTGCCCTTTTTCGCGATGGCACGGTCTGATTTGCCGAAAAAACGAACCTCATTGGGCTTTGCATCCGTTTTATGAGAACCGGAAAGGAAAAAGGTAGCCCCGTTTTGGGCGGTGAAATCATCGAGCAGGACCATCATTTGGACCATCAGTTTCAGCTCCCCGGTAAAGCTCCGGATGTCGCGGTGGATGTTCTGAACATATGGCCTGGCATCTTTTAAATTGATCACGCCATTGATCCCGTTCAGGATGTAATTGCCCTTGAGGAATTGCCTGATCTGCTGATCGCAATACAGCTCACTGACAAATTTTAATCCGAAATTTCCGGGCTCCAGTAAATGGTGCAGCGTCCCGGCCATATCGAGGTCAATGCCATTCTCCCGCTGAATTTGCCGGCGGACGAGGTAAGCATCATCCAGCGACTGGTTGATCTCTTCTACAAATTCAGGACTTAATGCATTTTCATAAATTAACCAGCCATATTTATCCATAGCGGTTTCAAAATCTTTCTCCTTTTCCGGAGGGTAGTTGAATAGGTTTTTCAAGGTTCGATCGGTTTAAAGGTTTAGTCGGTTTAATTTTTAGGAATTGGGTGCTCTGTATTGTGGAAAAAAAGTACTTTCCTGAGTGGATGTTCTGGCATCGACGAGCTGCTGGTACCGCTCCTGATCCGCAATGAAACACCAGGTCTTGTCTTCCAAGATGAGGTCAGAAAAAGCCGATTTGAATTGAAACAGGGAATCCGGCTTTCCATTCAAACCTCCGCCAAGGTGGTAATAGCTGATCCCCAGGCTGCGTGCAAGAATGCTGATTTCATCAATGATGAGTTTGCTCGGGGAAAGCTGGATATAAGCAGCGGCAGTGGCCGATAAATGGTTCCTGATCACATGCCGGGTATACATGATGATGTTGCCGCAAATGGGCGTCTCGCCATCGTAAACCATAATGAGCCGGCAATCAGGCTCGGTTGTATTTAACAACCGCTTAAAATAGGCCTCGTTGTACAGGTATCTGGAAGACGCGCCGTTTCTTTCCATATTTTCCAGGTACATGCTGCTGAAGGCTTTGATATCTGAAAGGCTGTCTGTTTCCCTGATCTGGAAATCCTTGTTCCTCAGCTGCCTGATTTTTCGGGCAAGCCGCTTCTCGTATTTCAACCTTTGCATTTCAATCGGCATCCGGAGGTCGATGTAGACGGTTTGCCCGTTGTCCCGGAGTCCGCCGATCTTTTCCAGCAGGCGGGGCTGATCGAGGAAAGGCTGGAGCCTGCAAAAAACACAGACATGTTTGCCGTTCTTCATGAATTCCAAAAACGACAGTCTGAACCGGTCGATCAGCGCCTCGTCGAACGTCCCGAAATCATGGTTGGAAATCGGCCCGGTATAGCCGTAAACTGAAGTGAGGTCAGACCAGTCGGTCCCTTCAATTGCCCTTTTGAGCAGAGGCAAAGCGATGAAAATGTCCTGTTCTTCGAAAACAAAAAGAAAAGGATCGGTATCTTCCTCCAGGGAGTGATAAGACCAGGTATGATGAAAATCATGGTGGATGGAACGTTGAACATAAGCGGTCCATTCCAGTCTTTGTCGGATGGTAATAAGCTGATAAGCCATAGTTGTTTTTTGATCAGAAACAGGAATTAAGCCTCTTGCAGGATATGAAGCATGCGTTCATTGATAAGGCTGATTTCAAATTTTTCTTTAGCGAACTTTCTGCCGTTCAGCCCAAACTGAACCACATCAGTGGTATGTCTGTAGAAGTATTCCATGCTGGAAACCAGGGCAGAAACATCTTTAACGGGAACTAAAAAGCCGTTTACTGCATCGGAGGAGGAGTTGACGGTCTCTTTGCAGCCCACGGAATTGCTGGTAATGATTCCCCTTCCCATGGCCATCGCCTCGAGCAGACTCCTCGGCACACCCTCTCCGTAATAGGATGGGAGCACAACGATAGAAGCATTGGCGAGAAAGGGGCGGACATCGGTCACCGATCCATAGTACTCGATCACTTCTCCCGAACAGATTTTTTCATACAAATCCGGGCCGATCGCATCAATGTTCGGATCAAAAGAGCCAATCAGCTTAAACCTGATTTCCGGATAGCGCTGCCGCATCACCTTGGCTGCTTCAAAAAACTCCCGGATTCCCTTGGCATTGATCAGCCTGGAGATCATGAGGAAGCTTAAAGGCGTAGTGCGCGGAGGCGTATAGTGATAATGACTGACGTCTACCCCCGAACCGTTCACCACGTAAGACTGATGTTTGGGGCCAATAATGCCTCTGGTAATCAGTTTCCTCCGGTCGTCCTTGTTCTGAAAGATGATCCTGAGTCCGGGATCTGCCCTGAGACTGAACTTTAAAAGCATTCTCGTGATCATACTGACCAATCCCTTCCTGCGGTTCACATCGCTGAAATTATAGCCTAAGCCGGTTAACATCGGGGTGATCCTTTTGACGCGGCAAAATTTGGCCACCATAGTCCCGTAAATTACGGGCTTAAAAGCATAGGGAAAAAAGACATCGGGCTGCACCTCTTTAATCACCCGGTACAAGGCATGGAGGTAGCGTAAATCCGACAAGACCGATACATGACTGGGCTTTAAATTGTTCTCCCTGAGTTGTACACCCATATCAAGCAATTGCGTTCTGATCTCTTCCCTGACGATCCTGGGACTGAATACGATGACCTCATTCCTGAGGAGCAGGGCTTCAATTAATTTGCCGCGGAAATCCAGCAGTGAATCCGAAGAATCACAAACGAGCAGTACTTTCTTTATTTTTCGTTCCATAATGAAATAGGTTTTGCGCCTGCGCCATTGCGTACCGCTTCAGGAACCTCCTTTACCGGAAGTAAGCGGGAAGAATAGGGATAGCTTGGTTTCCATAGAGAGCTGAGGGTGAGTATGGTGTTCTTCCCTGAGCGCCGGTAGACGTTGCTGTTGCCGCCACTGATATAACCTGGCTTCGCATTGAAATCTGTCTTGATGGGCTGGACCGCATTTTCAAAGTAATTGTTGTCTGTACGGACAGTCGCATCCATCGTCGACCCGATCCCATAACCGCTGCTGTCTTTGATGTAATTGTTGATCACATGCACTTGTCCGAACCGCACACCGGGCTGCCTTTCCGAATTGTTGTAGAAATAGTTCTTATACACCGTGACGCGCAAATGTCCGGCATCGTTCGTATTCTCATCGCCAAAACCAATGAGCATCGCCTTATGGTTGTCGTGCAGCTTGTTCCAGGATAAGGTCACATAGTCGGCCCTGTTGCCAACATCAAGCAAGCCATCGTAATAATCCCAGCCATGATCCCGATCGGAAGATAAGGTGCAGTGGTCTACCCAGACATGATGGGCCCCTTCTTTGATCACGATGTTGGAATAAGAAACCACATTTCTGATGGTCATATTCCTGATGATCACATTGTGATGCCCGTAAATGAGCAAACCTACACCTTCCATCGATGAACCGCCTTCCCCAAGGATCGTCTTGTTGGATTTGATGTTGATGAAACCTGTTCCTTTGATGTTTCCGGAGTACAGGATGGTCATAGGAAAGGCAGAACCGGCTGCTGCACGGAATGCTGCGAGCGTCGAAACCCGTACAACAGGGCCGTTTTGCCCTCCGGTAGTGCGGCCGTTAACCATTGCAAAACCAATAATATCCGGCGACTGAACCCTGGATTGAGGAAAGAAACAAATCGAGAGTAAAAAAAGAAAATACATGATGATTTAATGTTTAAAAGGTATTGCTGCCTCAACCTGACCGTTCTCTTTTTGATAAAATTCCCGGTACCAGCTCACGAAGTTTCGTACGCCATCTTCCACCGAAACCCAGGATTGAAGCGGACATAAGGCCTCCAGTTCCCCAATCTCGGCCCAGGTGGCCAGGACATCGCCGTCCTGCATGGGTAAGTATTCCCGTTTTGCCGGGACATTCAGGTTTTTCTCAATCTCCTGAATGAAATCACTGAGGCTTACCGGAGCCCCTCTGCCGATGTTAAAAACCCGGTGTGGGACAGGGCTTTCCGGAGCCTGCGGCCGGTCGAGAATGAAGAGCATCCGGGAAATAATGTCGTCGATATAGGTGAAATCCCTTTTCATCTGACCATTGTTAAAGACCTGAATGGCTTTGCCTTCAGTAATAGCTTTGGTGAAAAGGAATAATGCCATGTCCGGTCTGCCTCAGGGGCCATAAACGGTAAAAAACCGAAGACCGGTAGCGGGAATCCGGAACAGGTGGCTGTAGGCATGTGCCATGAGCTCATTGCTTTTCTTGGACGCGGCGTATAAGGAGACCGGAAGGTCGGTCTGCTGGTCGGTAGAGAAGGGCATTTCTTTGTTTAAGCCGTATACACTGGAAGAACTGGCATACAGGAGCTGCCTGATCCGGTTGTAACGGCAACATTCCAGCACATTTAAAAAGCCTTTGATGTTGGAATCAATATAGGCATCAGGATTGGTTAAACTATAGCGCACGCCAGCCTGTGCGGCAAGGTGACAGACGGCTTCAAATTCATAGGTCTCAAAGAGGCTCTGCATGCCAAGTGTATCGCAGATGTCGAGTTTGATAAAGGTATACTGACCATATTTATCGCTGTCTATAGGTTTTGCATAAGGAATCTCAGTGGCCTCAATTCCCATTTCTGCCAGGCGCGCATATTTCAGACTGACCTCATAATAGTCATTGATGTTGTCGATCCCGATCACTTCATCGCCACGCTCCAATAAAGCCTTGGCCATGTAGAACCCTATAAATCCGGCTGTTCCGGTTACTAATACTCTCATAGTCTGTTGTTTTTTTGAATGAGTTTTTTATACCATACCTCAAGGCCGAACACACAGAAAAGCATTTTTGCCCTTCTTTCGTCCGAAACCCTGATCTTTTTTGCAATCAGGTCTTCAATGAAACTTTTTTTGATGATCCTGGAATAAAGGGTGTCCTTCGCGAGCAGGTAGTCGTTGATGACAGTTTTGAGTTCCTCATCTACCCATTTGCGGAGGGGAATCTCAAATCCCCTTTTCGGCTGGTTGATCAGCTCTTCGGGTAAATAATTTACAGCGAGGTCCCGGAGAATGGATTTAGTGGTCACATTGTGAATCTTGAAATGATCGGGCAGGCCGGGCGCAAATTCCAGAAGCTCTTTTGATAAAAATGGACTCCGCCCTTCCAGGGAATGTGTCATCGTGGCAATGTCCATCTTGGGCAACAGGCGACTGAATAACATTGACTGGAAGTCCATCAGCAAAATCTTGTTCAATGCGCTGAGGGGGAGTTTGTTGATGGCAAGCAGGTCTGCAGAAATCTCTTTCATCAGCGGCCTCCTTAGAAACTGGTCTTCAAAGCCAACAAATAAATCAGAAGAGGCAGAACAGTAGATCTTTACAACATCGGTATAGCTTGCGAATTTCAGTAAACGGTATAAATAAGTATAATAACTCTGCTTTTCGTTCGCAATGGGCAGGATGCCGGCGAGGATCTTTGCGCTGATTTTCGTCAGGTTATTGGGCTGAAAGAAGTCTAAATGCCGGAAAGGAACATAACGGCGGTAGCCGCCAAACAATTCATCGGCCCCATCACCATTCAGGACCACGGTAGTGTGTTGTTTTGCGGCCCTGGCTACATAATAGCTGGGGATGGCGGAGTTGTCGCAATTGGGTTCCCCATGACCGCTTAGAATGCTTTCTATGTCGTCCTGCAGGTTGGAAAAATCAATGTCTACGACGGCATGGTTGGTGCCATAGCTTTTGGCCACTTTCGCTGCCAGCCCGGATTCATCATAACTCCCGGGAACACGGACGGTAAATGTGTTGAGGCGTTTGGCATGTTTTGCAGCGATTGCAGTGACTAGGCCGCTGTCTATTCCGCCGCTTAAAAAGGAGCCGACATCGAGGTCAGAACTGTCCATCCTGCGCTGAACAGCAAGTTGCAGCAGCTGATCCAGCTGTGCAACCGAGTCTGCATGGTTGAGCTTACTTTCCTTTTTATAGCCTTCTTCCATGTTAAACCAGGTCAGGTCCTGTTCTTTCATGCTTTGCGGGTCAAGTTTTAAATAGTGCCCGTTCTCGAGTTCTGAAACATGAAGGTAAGGGGTCGATTTCCGGTAATGATAACCGAGATAGAGGTAATCGGAGAGGGCAGCATGGTCAATCTCCGGTTGGGCAATCTGTGCTAAGATATTGAGCTCGGAGGAAAACATCCAGGTCTTTCCTTTTCGGTAAATGAACAGGGGTTTCTTGCCGGCACGGTCTCTGGCGAGGTAAAGCATCCGGTTTTTAAGGTCATACAAAGCAAAGGCAAACATGCCGTCGAACTCTTCCAGCATTTTCATGCCCATGAGTTCATACATCATCAAAATGGTTCTGGTATCTGAATTGGAGGCCGATTCCAGTCCGTATTTCTCCCGCAGTTGGAGGTGGTTGTAAATCTCACCATTGAACACGATCATTAAACCGTTGTATTCCATGGGCTGTCTTCCCGAAGCACTCAGGTCCTGAATGGCCAGACGGGTATGGTACAGGTGGAGGTTGTCGATGCTTTGCCGGTCCTGCTCATCAGGGCCGCGGTGCCATAAGCCCTGGAAGATCTCTTGCTGATCTACCGGAATTTCATAATTTATTGTTCCAAATATTCCGCACATAATTTCTTATTGTTTTTTATGCTATGTATTGACAATCAGTTCCATCCATTGATTTAAGATCTGCTGCTCGCTGAAATGTGACTGGATGTATTTTTTTCCGTTCTGACCGAGTACATATCGCCCCGTTGGGCTCAGGTCCATCATCTTTTTCATTTGATCTGCAAGGCTTCTGGCATTTAAAGGCTCAGAAAGCATCCCGCATTTTGCCTTTTCAATGAACTCTTTATTGCAGTCGATCGCCGTCACGACAACCGGCTTTCCATGGGCCATGGCTTCCAGAATGGCATTCGGCATCCCTTCATAATGAGAGGAAAGCACAAAAGCATCGGCAGCCTTCAAGTATTCAGAGGTGTTTTGCCTGAAGCCCAGGATCCGTACGTAATTTTGTATGCCCAGGTCAAGAATCATGCGGTGCGGCCAGGTTTCCTCGTTTAATTCGCCGATGATCTCCAGCCGGAATGCTCCTGGTTTAAGCAGGGCAATCGCTTCAAAAAGGGTCACATAATCTTTGTTCCAGCGGAAATGTGCCACGCAAACCCAGGTGAAAACCGCTCTCGGCCGACAATAAATACTACTTAAATCAGGAATGGAAATCGCATTGTGGATCACCAAACCTCCCTTTTTAGCGAGCTTCAGGCGCTCAAAATTGTCTTTAGATGCTTTGGAATTAAAGACGAGCGCATCGTCCATACCGATGGATAACTTATAGGGGAGGTACCATTTCCTGTTGATCACCGAGGTTCTGATCGAAGAAATCAATTTGAAATCCATGCTCAGTTTCAGCATCCTCGCAAATAGGATGGCAATGAACATAAAGGCGACAACATGCGCCGGCCCGAAATCCCGGATCAGTTTTTTTAGCTGCATCCAATTGTGTGCCGGCCGGCCAAACCAGCTTTTCAAATAGGCTACCCTAATCCCCATTTTTGAAAAGTCCCGGTCGAACTCATTAATCGGCTTTAATGAAATGATCATCACTTCATAATCATTGGCATTCAGGAATTCGGCAACTTTGAGCAGTTGTGTTTCCGCACCTCCTTTGCTCAAAGAAGGACTGATGAAGAGCACGCGTTTCTTAGGACTGGTCACTGTGTTCATATGGATGCTTTTAATGGGGGAATGGTTAAATGATGCAAGGCCTGCAGTTGAGGCAGCTGCCGCTGATAGGCTTTGCTGTAATTGCGGGCAGTGATGGAAATATGGTAGTTGAGCCTGAAGCTCTGTTTAGCTTTGTAGCGAATCAGCTCCTTATCAGGGTGGTATAAGGCCTCCTTAATCGCCCTGCAGTAACTGTCTACACTTTTGTCCTTACTGAGAAAGCCATTATGACCATGCCTGATCATGTTCTTGATGCCGCTAACAGGGGTGCAGACGGGAATACATCCCACAGAAAAGGCCTCAATAATGGAAATCGGCATGCCTTCATAAAAGCTGGACAAACAAAAAGCATCGGCCAGGGATAGGTAATCGACCACATTGTATTTGCCACCCAGAAAGCAAATGAGCGGATCTCCGGAAGCCATGCGCTGGAGCTTCTGCTGCAATTGCTCATTTTTGGCTTCCCCAATGAGCAACAACCTGCATTTTTTGACTTCTGTGGCATTGAACTGCTGGACAGCTTTGATGAGTAATTCCTGGTTCTTCTGCCTGGCAATCCTGGCAACATGCACGAGCAGAAAGGTGTCGGTACCTAAACGATGTTCTTTAAATACTTCTTTGTAGGCTGGTGTCTGGACCAAATCCGGACGGCCATTGGGAATTAAAATGTCGTTGCCAAGGCCATAGCATTCCTGAAAGGTCTGTTTTACATCTTCGGAGATGGTAATGGCCTGTACCTTGTTCTTTTTATAATAGGCCTTCCGGAAAATCCTGGCAAGGTAACTGGGACATTCCTTTGGGGCAATGTTATGCAGGGTATGAAAAAAACGGGTGCCTGAATTCCCTAAAAAATACAGGGCCAGGTATTCAAATCCGTTTAAATGGGTATGCAGAAAATCCGGCTTTTCGGTCTTGAGCCAGGCCGTAAGCCTGGACATGACCATGAAATTGATCCCGGGACCTTTTTCAAAGGAGATATACCTGACCTTGTCCTGGATTTCTTTTCTGAAACCCTTTTCCAGGTCATTGCTGCGAAGCGACAACAGGGTCACTTCGTACCGCTCGTCTTTCGCGAGTTCGTTACAGAGGTCAACTACAAAGCGCTCTGCGCCACCCTTGGTTAAAGAACCAATCAGGTGCATTACTTTAATTTTTGATGCCATTTTTTTATGGGTGTTGAAGCGCGATGTAGCGACCTGTGTATATGCTTTGTTGCTCTGCTGCAAATTCTTCTTCTACTTGCGGCGTTGTTTTCCCGTTTAAAAAATCAAGGTGTAGAATCGCGAAATAGAGGAAAAAGGTAGGCCCGTTTCCACTGAGCAGCCAGGAGTTATGAGATAAGGAATTGATGGAAACCGCAAGAAAAGCCCCGCAAAGGCAAACCATCATTGCATTTTCTTTTTTCCTCACTTCCCGCAATGCCCTGATCGCGATGCGGAGCACCTTGTAATACAAGGCAATGAGCAGACCTATTCCGAGGATTGGCCCAAGGTAAGTAAGGAACATGAGGTAGGCATTATGGGAGGTAATTCCCGAAGAAAATACCTGGTTCCGGTAAATGACATCTCCCCAGGTTTTTCCGTAAAAGATTAAGCCATAGGGGTATTCTGCACAGATCCTCAGGTTTTCGGCAGTCAGGGTGGTTCGGTCGTACTCTGAAGCACTTTGTTCGTTTTTGCTGAGGATATTGTTATAGCTGTCGAAATTGTCTTTGAGGACAAAAGTATAGAGGATCAGGCCTGCAGCTACCCCCAGGACGACAATAACGAGGGCCTTGTATCTGTAATAAGCCCATAAGAACAGGAACGAAGCAGCTAAAAAGCCGATAAAAACCGAACGCTGCATGCCGAGGTAAATAAAAATAAGGCAGCTGAGCAAAATGGCAGCCTTAATGAGCAAATGCTTTTTATAGACATAGCTGTAAATGAAAAGAAAGGGAACAAGCGCTGCCAGCTGGTAACCAAAGTTAAACTGGTAAATGGCAATGCCGGAAGGGCTCTGGATCACCTGTTCGCCCATGAGCAAAGACCGGAGGGCATTGATCTTTTCAGGATAGAAAGGATTGAGCACAAGCACCAATGCTGAAAACAGCAGCAGGCCATAAAATACATAGATGGACACCTTAAACCTCGTCCTGTTTGTGCCGGTAAAGTAGTTGAAATACAAGGCGCAGATGCTGATGTTAATGACATTGGACATGAATACTTTATGGTCTGACAGGCCAACCATATCGTATAGAAAGGTGCCGGTCCAGATGGCCAGAAGCTGGGGGCCGTAAAGGAAGCTGATCCGGTCTTCTTTAAACAAAGTGATGAGCGGCAGGCAAAACAATAAGGGCGCAGGAATCCTGATCATTTCCGTTAAGAAAATGCCATAGGAAACGGAATAGAGGTAGAGTGCAACAAATAAAAAGATCAGATATTTCATGTTTCCTTAGTTGAGTATTTGGAGGATGGAATGGATAAAGCTGTCGCCGTCGTTGATGGCGCTTCGGTAGCGTTCCTGTCCGTTTTCTGCGATCTGCTGATAATAGGAATACTGGGCAATCGCGAAATCCAGTTTTTCTTCCAGGTCTTCCATATCCCAGCGAAGGGGGATATAGGTTTCCTGCGGAATAAACAGCTGGGGATAAGTTTCCAGGTGTTCCATAGATGGTTTAACGAGGATCGCACCTGCAATAAAAGTTTCAAAATCCCGGTAACAGATTTCTCCCCAGCCAAAAGGACTGATGCTCAGCTTGGCCTTTCTCATTTCCTTCCAGTAACGGAATTTAGAGATGGCCGGGCCGCTGGCGATGTTCATGTTCATGGAATCAAAGAGCTCAAGAACCCTGTTCCGCTGATAGGAGATGGTATTTTTAAGGTCCTTCCCATGGTGGATGCTTCCCCTGAAGGTCAGGTCAAAAGGCCGTTCTTTGGCCACCTTGCTAAACCTGGTGGGATAGAGGTAATAGCTGAGGTAATTGCTGAGCCTGCCCATTTTGTAGCCGAAATAGCGGTAGTCGTTAAGCCCGATGTTCCAGCCAAGCTTTACCTTGTGCAGCTGGTCTTTCGGACAGGGTTTAAATTCGGTGATGTCAGTTTTTAGTTTTTGGTTGTTCAGCCAGATCCTCAGGTCGTTACCGCTGTGTTTTTCGGTATAATAGCGCTTGTCTTTCAAGACTTGTTTCTTCAGGAAAACATCTACAAAGTCGATGATGGGAAAATCGCTGGAGCCGCTGGAATCAGCGGCATCAAACCAGATGAGCTTGCCAACGGTTTTCTTTAATTCCGACAGGAACAGGAGCAATTGGTATTCATTTTCAGGTGTTCGTTTATAGATGTCCTGCCAGCCATTCATAAAGTATCTGGAATGGATGAGCAGGAAATCGGCATGCCGGAGTTTACTGCTGGTATGGTCGGTATGGAATTCCAGTTGTATCCCGCTTTCTCTCAGTTCCCGTCGCCATTTATGGAAAGGATGTGTTTCTGAAAAGAACCTTTGAGAAGGCCAGTCCAGGATTTTTAGTGTTTTCATGATGGTCTGCAGATGGAGGGGATGGAAGGTTTAATGGTGTTTCAGGACAATGCATTTCAAGGTCATAAGGATGATGTGCAGGTCGGTCCAGAGGCTTTTATGGTCAATGTATTTCAGTCCTTGTTTGAGTTTCTTCGGAATGATGTCGGTACGGTAAAAGTGTTCGGGATCACTGGCCCTGGCCAGGAGCTCACTTTCATCAATGTATTCAATGGAAGCCCAGTCTGTAATTCCCGGCCTTACGCTCAGGACCCTTTGCTGTGCGGGGTTGTACAGGGCCACGTATTTGCTGACTTCCGGCCTGGGGCCAACGAAGCTCATCTCGCCCATGAGGATGTTCAGCAGTTGCGGAAGCTCATCGATCTTATATTTCCGGAGCCAGTACCCAGCCCTTGTAATGCGGCAGTCATGGTCGCCAACAGTAAGCAGGCCTTGTTTGTCGGCACCACCGCACATGGTTCTGAACTTGATGAGCTTAAAACAGACTTTTTTCCTTCCCACACGGGTCTGACTGTAAAAGATACTGCCTTTGGAATCCAGCTTTACCCAAATGGAGATGAAGATAAACAGGGGACTGAGCAGGATCAGCGCGCCGAGCGAAAGCAGGAGGTCGAAAATTCGTTTAGGGTCCATGATCCATCGGTTTAAGCGGTTGTTTTCAAAGGAGAAATGCCGAGATGAAGCTGCACGGTATTGATCACTGATTCGATGATGTAATCGACCTCCTCAATGCTAAGCTGCGGATAAATGGGCAGGGAGATCTCAGAAGCGTATTGTTTATAGCTGTTGGGATAATCTTCGATCCGGTATCCGGTCTCTTTGAAATAGCTGAGCATGGGCATGGGAATGAAATGAACATTGACAACGATTCCGAGTGCAACGAGCTGTTCAATAATCTGATCTCTCTGTTCTTCGGAAATGCCCTTTATCCTTAAAGGGAAAATATGGTAAGATGATTCCCGGGTACTGTCTTTCAATACGGGAGCGGTAAACCAGCTGTAGGCATTGAAATGGTGACAATACTTGAGTGCAATGTGCTTTCTTGATGGCAGGAGCAGGTCTTTATATTGCCTGATCTGGGCAAGGCCTACAGCGGCACAAATGTCTGGCATATTGATTTTTAAACCCTGGTAAAGGATGTCGTATTTCCAGTTGGCTCCCCTGGATTTGGCGTAGGCATCCTTATTTTGTCCGTTCAGGGCAAATACTTTTAAAAATCCGTATTCCGCATCGTGGTTAAACTGTTCCGGCAGGTTCAGACAGATGCAGCCGCCTTCAGCGGTGGTGATGTTCTTCACGGCATGGAAGGAATAAATGGTAATGTCGCTGGCCAATGCTGCAGATTTACCGCCATAACAGGCACCGATAGAATGGGCTGCATCTGCAATGAGTAAAATCCTTCCCAAAGCACGTTGTTTTTCTGTTGCAGGGATAAATTGTTCCCGAATCTCCGCCTCGTTGATCAGGGCATTGATGGCCTGGTAATCGCAGGGCAATCCGGCAAGGTCTACGGTAATGATGGCTTTGGTCTTATGACTGATGGCTTTCCTGATCTCCGCAGGGTCTATGGTAAGGTCGTCGGAAATATCAACCATCACTGGTTTTGCACCACAATGCAATACGCATAAAGCAGTGGCGCAATAGGAATAGGCGGGTATAATGACCTCATCTCCCTCCTTAATGCCAAACCATTTCAGCATCATGATGGCCCCTGAAGTCCAGGAATTTACACATACTGTGGCTTTGGACCCGGTCAGTTCGATCATTTCTGCTTCGAGCGCTTTCACTTTCGGGCCAGAGGTAATCCATCTTGATTCCAGGGTGTCAACCACTTCATCAATTACATTTTGATCAATAAACGGAGGTGAGAATGAGATGTTCATAGTTTTATAGGTTTAGTGTTTAGTACTCCTGCGGATCAGCTCCAGCCATTTGGCCGAAGTGTTGGCGAGAGAGTTGGTTTCATTGATTCGTTTGGCATGGAGGGCAATCTTTGCCCTCAGGATGGGGTCGTCGAGGACCATTTTTATGGCAGATGCCATTTGATAGATGTTTCCTGGTCTGATGAGAAGGCCGTTTTTCCCGCTTTCCAGGATGTCTGAAGGACCATATTCGCAATCGGTGGCGATACAGGCCGTACCCATGCTCATGGCCTCCAGCAGGGCGTTGGGATAACCTTCATTCCTCGAAGAGAGGACAAACAGCTCTGCCTGACGGTAATAATCCTGCATGTTTTCCCGGAAGCCGATGAGTTTTACACGCTGACTTAAACCGAGTGCGCTGATTTGTTCTTCCAGGGCTGCCCGCTGTTCCCCTTCACCGGAAATCAGCAGGTGTACGCTTTTTTCTTCTACTCTTCTGAAAGCCGCAATGAGCAGGTCAAATCCTTTTTGCGGACTCAACCTGCCGGCGGCAAGGATAAACCTGGCGGGATAGACAGGCTCCTTTGAAGGGATGGGAAATTCGTTTATCGGGTTGTTGATCACCTCGAAATTGCTGAGCTTCTTAAAGGGACTTCGCTTCCTGAAGCCTTCAATCATTCCCCTGGAGGGAAGTACAACCGCCTTTGCACGTTTGTAAACCGCGAAAGAAAGCCATTTCAGTACGGGGTTAAGCCGGTTCAGGGTATAGTCTGGCGTAATGCGCTCGGAAACGAGGTAGGGGATGTTTAAAGACAGGCAGGTCAACCCGGTCCAGAGATTCGCCGAAGTCATAAAAGAGATGGCACATTCCGGTCTTTCCTTTTTCAGGAAATTCCGGAGCCGGAAAAAGGAAAGACCGGCATACCAGATCCTAAAGAAAAGTCCTGTTTTTCTCGGGGTGTTGACGAGTGAAATGACCTTGATCCCCTCCGACAAAAAATAGGCTGGCCTTGAGGCATTCAGGCAAACGATGCTCACTTGAAAACCTGCCGCATCATAGTAATTGGCGAGGTTGGAAATGACCCTTTCCGCACCACCACCACGAAGGGAACTGATGGCAAAAAGTAGTTTTTCAGGAGATTCCGTTACCATAATGCGGTAATGGTTTTAATGGCTTTGTTAAACTTGAAATAGCGGAGGTCAAAAAAAAAATACTGGCGCAGGTAGATTTTCAAAAGCGCCCTTTTTTGAAGGGAAGAGCATTTGAAATTGCGGATCATCAGGTTGAAATCACTGACCATTCTTGATTTCCTGATTTTAGGATCGATCATGCTCCAGATTCCTCCGGTATGAAGGCGGTAGCAGGCCATCACCTGGGGGATAACATAAATCTTCTTCCCGGTACTGATGGCGTGTAATTTGAACAGGGTATCCGAACCGTATGTCTGGTAATACCATTTCTTCAATCCGATCTCCCGTACTTCCCGGCTGTTTCTAACCATCAGGGAACAGATTCTCGTCTCATCCCTTCTGCCGAGCAGCAGGTCTTCATAGCTGAATTCCATGCTCACCGGAGTCGGGTGCATATAGACCGTCTGATCGTAATCATTGATCACCCGGGTATAATGACAGCAGATGATGTATTCCGGATGACTTTCCAAAAAATCTACCTGCTTTTGCAGTTTAAAGGCATCGGTCCAGAAATCATCCCCGTCGCACATGGCAATGTATTTTCCACTGGCCACATTCATCGTACGCAACTGGTTTTTGATGGAACCTACATTGCTGTCGGAAGTCACAATGTGGATGATGTCCGGATGCTTGCGCTGGTAATATTCCAGGATGTTTCTGGTATTGTCGGTAGAATGGTCTTCACCAATGATGATTTCAAATTTGAAATTGCAATCCTGCATTAAAAAGCTGTCTATGGTCTGGGCGATGTATTTTTCATGATTATAGGTGATGCAGCAAATGCTGACCATAATTTCTGACTGAGGTTCCATATCGGTTCGGGTTAAAAAGTATGACCATTGATTTTTTGAAGGTTATTGTCGGATGGGTTGGTTTTGATTTCCTTTCGCTTCAGCAGTACCGGCTCCTGGTAGTTTTGAACCCTCATGATCAACCTGCAGATGAGGTCGAGATCTGCAGTGGTGAGGGTATGGTAGAGCGGCAGGCAAAGAATGCGTTTCACGACATCATCGCATACCGGCACCGGGGTTTGGTTCACATAAGGCAGACTGGAGAGGGAAGGGTAGAAATACCTCCGGCAATAGATATTTGCGCCTTCCAGCTTTTTCATACATTGCTGCATGAGGACCTCTGTATCAAAAAGAACCGGGAAATAAGCGAAATTATAGTCCATGTCTTCATTCAGCTTCGGGAATTTCCCTTTGATGTTTTTTAACCTTTTGAAGTAATGGTAGGAAAGCTTTCTCCTGGTGTCCAGAATCTCTTCAATATGCTTCAGGTTACAAAGCCCCATCGCCGCGCGGAATTCACAGTTTTTAGCATTGATACCTGGTCCGGAGAAGGATTCAGGCCCATTGTGGCCGAAATTGCGCATGCCAGCCATGATTTTCAGTAGTTTAGGATTTTTGGTAAATACCGCACCGCCCTCAACGGTATGAAATAGTTTGGTGGCATGAAAGCTGACGGTACTGATGTCGCCATAGGCAAACACGGATTTGTTTTTATAGGTCGTGCCGAAACAATGGGCTGCATCATAGATCACTTTCAGCTGATGCTTGTCGGCAATGGCTTGTATGGCATCAATGTCGCATGGATTTCCATAGACATGTGTGGCGAGAATGGCGGTTGTTTCCGGCGTAATGGCGGCTTCAATTTTAGCAGGATCGATGTTGAAAGTCTCGGGATCGATGTCTACATATACAGGGGTACAACCTTCCCAGACGATACTGCTCGTAGTGGCGACATAGGAGAATGGGGTGGTGATGACCTCGCCCTGAATGCCAAGTGCTTTGATGGCAAGCTGAATGGCAATCGTACCGTTGGATACATATAGCAGGTGTTTGATGCCCAGGTATTCCTGAAGTTTCAGCTCCAGTTCGTTCAGGAGGGGGCCATTGTTGGTCAGCCACTGGCGTTCCCAGATGTTGTCTACATAGCGTTTAAAATCTTCTGCCTTTGGAAGAAATGGTTTAGTTACCGGAATCATTTTTTAGCGATTAGTTGTTTGAAATCTGTTATTGCAGTAAGCCGGAACAGGTTGCTCATAAAGAGGTAGCTCAGGGCGTAAAATAAGCCGCTCAGGAGCATCCTTGACCAATCCTTCATTTGTAAGGATCCGGCGAGGTAAGCATCCAGGAAATAGCAGCACAGTCCAGTGATTGCGGCCATTCCAAGGATGGGCAACAGGTCTGCTACCTGTTCCATGGTCGGGTAATTGATGAGTTTGCCGCTGTAATTGGAATTGATATAATACCCTAAAAAGTTAAACAGCAGCTGGAAGTATAACAGGCCATAGATCCCAAAGCGGATCACGCTGAGGATGCCGATCAGGCTGATGGTTTTCTTGATGAGCTCGAGCTTCAGCAGGAGGTCGCTTCTTCCCTTTACTTTCAGGATATTCAGGTTATAGGCATGCAGGGGATACATGATCCCGGCGATACAAAGAATCTGAAAATAAGGTACTGCGGGAAGCCATTTCTCTGTCAGCATAAAGCGGAACAAAGGCTCGGCTATGATGCTCAGGAAGATCAATGCCGGGGCATTCCAGAATATCACCTGCTGCATGATTTTTCTATAGACCGTCTTCAGCTGGCCATTGTTGTCTGAGATCTCGGAAAACATCGGATAGGTCACCTTATTGATGGCGTAAGAGATGTTGGAAACCGGCAGCTGACTGATGGCCTCCGCTCTGGAGTAATAGCCCAATGCGGTAACGGAATAAAACTTCCCGATGATCAGCACATAAATATTCTGATGAATGCTGTCAATGATGCTGGAAAGGGCAACTTTATAACCAAATCCAAAATGATATTTTAACTTCTCCCGGTCAATGGCCCATGATGGTCGCCAGGCTGAGGTCATCCAATGCATCAGAGTAGAGCAGATGGCGGTAAAAAGGTTCATCCAGACCAGGCTCCAGACGCCATAGCCCATCTTTGCCAGGATCACGCCCAGCAATCCCCCCGCGATGGCCGACGGAATCTGGATATTGGTTTGCTTCTGAAAGTTCATCTCCTTGGTCAGGATCGTATTCTGAACCGCAAAAAAGGCGTTTAATATAATGATCAGGCCGTACACCCTCAGCACTGCGCTGAGCACTTCCTGCCGGTAAAACTGCGCCACCAGGGGAGCAATGAAGAACAGGAAGAAATAGATGAGGATACTTCCGCAGAGGTTCACAAAAAACACCGTCGAATAGTCTTTCTGATCTGCTTCCCTCGTCCTGATGAGGGAAGAGGTTAAGCCGCTGTCCATCAGTACATGGCCTACGGAGATAAAGACAGACAGCATTGCAATCAGTCCGAATTCTGCAGGGGCGAGGATTCTGGCCAGCAGGATGGTGATGACAAAGCCCACAATCTTGATACTGAACTGTTGTCCCAGCGACCAGAATACACCGGAAATGGTCTTTTTCTTTAGTTCCATAAAGAAGTCTTTTTTCCAACCTTGCTGAGGTAGGCAATCACCGGTTTTTCAAACCAGGTGGTAATCAGATAGGCCACCAGGACCATGATGAAAATGGGCCAGAGCAACAGCAGGTAATAATTGGTAATTCCTTCCCGGATGAGCCACAATTGTATGGTATGACCGATATGCTGGTGAATCAGGTACAGCGCATAAGAGATCTCTCCGATAAAAACCAGTGGACGGAAGCGGAGGAAACCAGCCTGCCGGTACACAAAGAGGTAAAACAAGGCACAAAGCAGTGCGGTAACTATAAAATCAAGGCGATGCGGGGAATATAAGCTGAGCAAAAGCGAAATAAAGATTTGAAAATGCCAGAACCAGCTTTTGTCGCCCTTCCAGATCTTGTAAAAGCCAATGCCCATCAGGAATAAACTGCCGTAATACAATTCGGGATGGTATTTATGCCAGAAACAAACCCCAAAGTAGAAAAGGAGGAATGCCAGGCCAACATATTTCATTTTCGGAACCAGCTGCAGCAGGAGCAACAGCAGCATAAAACCATAAAAACACAATTCAATGAGCAAAGACCAGTAGACGCCGTCAATTGCCCGGGTTCCAAATAACGAAGGAACCATGCTGATGTTGATGAGCAGCTCTTCGGTACTCCGCTTCAAAAGCGCCGGGCCAAAGTATTTCATGAGGAAAAACGTGAGGACCATGCAGAACCAGAAAGTGGGATAAAGCCGGATAAAGCGTTTGTAGATGAATTCTCCGGGATGCTTCAGCTTTTCTATCGTCATGAAGATGACAAAGCCGCTGATGATGAAGAACAGGTCTACGCCATAACGGCCGTATTCGAATTCCCAGAGGCTCGTGGTCAGCTTGCTGTCGAACTTCTGCCCAAAGCGGGTGGTATAATGATACAGCACTACGGCGAGCGCAGCAATCCCTCTTAATCCGTCTAATTCTGTGATTCTTAGCCTAAGGTGTTTCATCGGAATTCAGGTTAATGGCGGATAAATGTGTTTGAAGGAAGAGCTGCGGCATTATTACTGCTCAACATCACATCGCTGACCGGGATATTGCTCAGCAGTGCGCAATCCAGGTGATCAAAGACCATGATGACGTTTTTGCCCTGAACCTTAATGACGGTACCTTCTTGGTTGAAAAAAAGACCGTTTTTAACCCGAATCCTGTCGCCGGTACTGATTTCACGTAAGCTGACCACTTCTGCATCCGTACAGTGCCGGGTATAATGTTTCACCTTTTCGATCACCTGATCACGGATTACCGCAGGTTTGGCCATGTAATAGACGAAGTTGAGCACCCCCAAAGTCTGGCGGACCTTATATTCTTCGCGTTCATTGATGCGGACAAACACATAGGAGCTGAAAAGCGGAAGCTCGACAGCCTTTTTCCGGTCTGTCCACTGGCTGATTACCTTTCTAACCGGACAGTAGGATTCAATTCCCTGCATTTGCAAAAGGCGGTCTACTTTTTTCTCCCATCTCGGACGGGTATAAATCACTAACCATTGTTGTTTCATAATGAAGGCGTTTTGTTGAGAAAAGGGCATAGCTTCGCTACCTCAGTCACATGAGTGGGTTTTGTCGGGCAGAAAAGGGCAATGTTTTGGGTATTAGTTGTTCAGTTGTAATCCATAGCCATAACCGTATCCGGCGTAGCCATAATTGCGTTTGTTCTCGTTTTTTGTATCGTTAAGCACAACCATAGGATTGTTTAACTTTTTATGATCATAGATATCCCTCAGAATATTCAGCTGAAGTTTGTCTGTATAGTTGTACCTCACGAGGTAAATACTGGCATCGGTATAAGAGGCGAGGCTAAAGGCATCCGCAACCAGTCCGACGGGTGCAGTGTCAATGATGACATAGTCAAATTTTGCCTTCAGGGCCTCGATCATTTTGCCTATCCTTGGGTGCATCATCGTTTCTGCAGGATTTTCAGGGAGCTTACCGCAATCGATCACCGAAAGGTTAGGGCTGTGTTCCGACTGCTGAATAATGTCTTCTATTTCCAGGTCTTTCTGCTCGAGGTAATCGCTGATCCCAATGCCTTTTTTCATTTTCATTTTTTCAAGGAGGTCGGGCTTCCGTAAGTCAAATTCCAGAATCACCACCCGTTTGTTGACGGAGGCAAGCGTAAGGCCGAGGTTCAGGCTGAAAAAGGTTTTTCCTTCTGCTTTCATGCAGGAAGTAACGAGCAACACCTGATTGGGCATTCCGGAGTTCATAAAATGAAGGTTGCTGCGGATGTACCTGAACAATTCCGACATGGTGGAACGGCTGTTATTTTCCATCACTTTGTTCTCATTTTTATTGAGATGACTGAGCACACCGAGCAGCCTGACACCGGTTAAGAGTTCAATGTCTTTCGCATCTTTGACCTTATTGTTGAGGAGTTGTTTCCCGTAAATGCTTGCTGCAGGAACAAGGCATCCAAGGAGAAAGGCAAAGAGGTAGATCAGCTGCTTTTTGGGCGATACCGGAATGGAATGGTAGGCGGGTTTATCGATGACCTGTGAAGTAGGTACAGTTCCGGAAAGAGAAAGTGTGGTTTCTTCTCTTTTTTGAAGCAGGTACCGGTACAGGCTCATCTTTACCGCCTGTTCACGGCTCCTTTCGAGTAAACCCCTTTCCACGGCTGGTGCAGAATGGATTTTGCTGCTGAACTGGGAGGCCATAGCGCTCAGGTTATTTCTTTCAATCAAAATACCCTGTTTAATGTTGTGCAGGTTTTCTTCAATATTGGATTTCAGGGTAATGAGCTGATCGGTGAGGTTCAAAACCAAAGGGTTATTGGCATTCGAGGTGCGCAGCATTCTGTTCCGTTCCTGTTGCAGGGCGTTGAATTTGCTGGTCAGTTCGTTCAGTGTAATGTTGTTGATGCTGAGGGAACTGGGCACCATTTTAAATTGATTGTTGTGCTGTCCGAGGTATTTTTCCAGGGATTCGATCACGCGGAGCTGCACTTCTGCATTAGACAACATTTGACGGTATTCTCCGGATTTGACCATATTGATTTGCGCATCGGCACTCACATCGGTCACCATGTTGTCCTGTTTGTAGCTTTCTACATCCTGTTCCACATTCGAAAGGTCCCGGCTCAGGTAGGCCAGCCGTTTGTCAATAAAATTGATGGTGTTGACCGCAATGATGTTTTTCTTGGTCACATTCTCATCGTTATAGGTCTTTATTAATGTGGTCAGAATGTCGATTCCACGCTGAGGAATGGGGTCTTCAAGGCTCACCACCACGGTATTGGCGTCTTTGATGATGGGCAGTACACTGAGCCTGGTCTGACTGTAGGCTTCGGTCATGGTGTACATATTGTTGAATTTAATCCGGACAGGAGTTGTGTTCTTCCAGGCCGCAGGGCCTTTCTGAACCCTGAATGCATATCCTGCTTTCCTGATTTCTTTTCCGTATTCATAAATCCAATGCTCCTTTTTGTCGCGGAGGACAAAGCTGGTTTGGTTTAGCGGCTCTATGGTTAAGGTCTTGGTATAGGCCAGCGGACTGAGTGCAATGACGGTTACCTTAAAGGGTAATGTATTTGCATAAAGTTCTTTGTCTTTCAAGCCTTCTTTCCTGAAGTAGGAGGTTTCCAGAGAGAGGCTTTTGAGTACTTTGTAGATCAGTTCCCTGGAACGCAGGACTTCCATTTCATTGTCTACTTTTTTGTCGGTATGGAACATGTTCAGGTCGCTGAAAGCGGTTCCTTTGAGTTCACCATCCCCTTTTTTGTCGTCCTGCATTAATAAGGTGCTGCTGATTTTATATTTTGGGGTAACGGTGCTCAGGTAAAAGAAGGCTGCGGCCATACTGATTACAATAGCGATCAGAAAAGCATACCAGTACCTCAGGTATTGCATTACCGATTCCTTCATGTCTTCCGACAGGCCCGTCATTCTATGGTTGGTAGTCATGGTGATTGATTTTACGTTTTTGGAGATGTGGTTTACCTGATTAAGGCGGTAACGAGGACGGCGACTGCGGAGATACAGGCCGTGACAATGGGCAGTGCACGGTTATTCGGACTGAATTCTTTCTCTTTCGATTTGTCCGGTTCTACATAAATGACATCATTCTGTTTCAAATGAAAATATGGCGACTGGAAGACTTCCTGTTTGTTGAGGTTTAAGCGGACCATATTGCGCTCTCCGTTGGTTTCGCGGATCACAAGTACGTTTTCCCGTTTGCCATAAACCGTCATGTCTCCAGCCATTCCCAAAGCTTCGAGCAGGTTAATCTGTTCGCCGGGAACAGTGAAGGAAGCGGGTTTGTTGACTTCCCCAATTACCGTGATCTTGAAATTAAGGAGCTGCACATCTACAACGGGAGATTTAACGAACTTGTTCAGCTCCTGGGTGATCAGCTTCTGAGCTTCCTCAATGCGTAAGCCTTCCACTTTCAAACTCCCTGTTACAGGAAGGGTCACCATGCCGCTATTGTCTACTTTGAACCCTGATCTTTTATTGCTGCCATCGGCATCTGCCGTCCCGGTACTGCTGGCAAATAAGATATTGGATTCTGTGTTTAAGCTATTCACAGAGATGCTCAATAAATCGTTCTTCTGAATCTTGATTTCTGATTCATACGTCCGGATCTGACTTTTGGAAAGTTCAGACAGGTTGCTGAAATAAACCAGGTTTCTTTGTGGTGTGCATGCGCATAATGCCAATGCGAATAGGACCAGTGAGCGTTGTAGTTTTTTCATGATGATACGGCGGTTATTCTTTAATAAATAATATCCTTTCTATAAGGTGAATTAAAGTTATGTATTTATAAATCAGAAGAATCTGATCTCAGAATGTTGCAGGTAAACTGTCAAAAATGGTCAGGTGATTTGACAGAATTAGGGGGCAGCTGTGCAGCCGATTTACAGTGTTTTACAGGAATGATGTACAGAAAGAAGAGCCGGAACGGGAGAGGCCGGAGTCTGTTTTGTCAGTTTTTCTGTCAGAAAATTGGTTTTTTGGGATTTTGTTGAGCAAAGCTGGAAAGTTATAACCGGAACCAGGGAATTGATCGCTTCCGCTGTCAGAAGAAATGAAAATGAAAAATATTTTTATACAATGTGCTGTATGGTGTTTATGTAAACAATAATTTGATTTTTTGAATAAAAATTTGTTTAAAAGAAATTTGTTTAACCCGTTACTGCTATTTAGCTTAGTGTTGTATTTCTTTTTTATAAATGTAACAGCCGGTAAAAGGGGGAGCCGGCTTATAAAATCTGAAATAGGGTCAAATCAAAAAACTTTAAATTATGCAGTATAACCATTATGTTATTTTAATCCTGATCATGTTGGGGTCAGGATTACTTGGAGGACTCTCCAATTACTTTATTCTTTCCGATGAAGGCGGAAGTACAGCAACATCCGGAAAGGGATTCCTGATGGGAAAATCGTTGATCCTTGGGGTTACCGCTTCACTTATGGTGCCTTTATTTCTGACCACCATTTCCAGTGATATCCTTGCTAAACCGGAAGATGAGGTTTTCGATAAGAATTACTTTGTGTTAGCAGGCTTTTGTTTGCTTGCCGCAGTGCTGTCAAAACGTTTCATCGAGGGTTTATATGAAAAAGTGATGAAGGCGGAGGCCAATGCCAATCGGGCGATGGATAAGGCAGCTGAGGCGATTGAAAAACTGGAGGCCGTAGAAGAATCACTTAGCGAAGAAGAACAGGATGGGGTGGCAGCACTTTCCGCAGTTTTTAAGGCCAAAGACCTGACGGATGAAGATAAAGTGCTGAGTACCTTTACGAACCGAAAATACCTTTACCGCTCCGGTTCGGGAATTGCATCAGAATTGAAACTGGACCGTATCCTGGTTAAAGATACCTTGTCGGCCTTGGTGGAAGAAGGAAAGCTGCGGACCAAATTCAATAAAAGAGGGCACATGCTTTATACCTTAACCGGAAGCTGATCCTTCTGTCAATTTATCTTTTCCTGCATCGATCTTAATTTGTAATATGAGTTCAAATTTTTTATATTAGGATTACACTAAAAAACTGATCCTTTGTCTAAACTTTTGAATTTATGTTTGATGAACTGAGTAAATATAAACAGGGAAGTTTCTTTTTCCAGTCCACAGACAGTTTGGTAGAGGTCTGTAATGTTCCCAAAAATAAGTATGGCCTATATCTGGTGTATGCGTTGAGCAAGGGAAGGGTGGAGTTGGTTTACATCAATAAATCAGGTCCACCGGAAAAAAAAGACGCAGTAAAAGACCCCAGGGACATTGCAGATGACCTCAGGGAAAACCTGTTGAATGGCTTCCAGTTCGGAGAAATTGAACGTAAAAATTCCTGGCCGGTTCAATTGATGATTGAAGACATTGAAGCACTGCACGTCCATTGGTATGTGACTTCTGACGAAAAGAACCACGATCTTCCTGCAACTATTAAATCAAAAATCCTCCAGATCTACAGAGGGATTTATGGACATCTCCCACGTTGGAACGAAACCTGAAAAGAATGTTTTATTTTACATAAACCGTTTTGATGTTTACAAATTCCCTGATGCCAAATGCGCTGAGCTCTCTTCCATAGCCGCTTTGGTTGATCCCCCCAAATGGTAACCTTGGATCAGACTTTACCAGTGAGTTTACGAAACAGGAACCTGCATTTAAGCTTTTGGCCGCGATTTCTTCTCCACGTTTCACATTGGAAGTGAATACTGCCGCACCCAGACCAAAGGGGCTGTCGTTGGCAATTCTGATGGCTTCTTCTTCATTCTTTGCAGAGAACATCAAGGCCACAGGACCAAAAATTTCTTCTTCATAACCGGGCATGTCCTTCCTGATTCCCGACAGTACAGTAGGTGTATAGTAAGCATGTTTGCCTTTAAAATCCGGAATTTCACCGCCAAGAATACACTTTGCCCCGGCTTTGATATTAGCCTTTACCTGTTGGTGGAGTTCATCTCTCAGGTCTATCCTTGCCATCGGGCCGAGGTCGGTATCCGCATCAAAAGGATCACCTGTAACCTTCGACTGCATTTTTTCCAGAAAGATCCGGGTAAACTCTTTTTCAATTTCCTTTACAAGGATAAATCTTTTTGCAGCAATACAGCTTTGGCCATTATTGATCAGCCTGCTTTGCATACAGATTTCTGCGGCTTGTTCCAGGTCTGCATCAGCCAATACCAGGTAGGGGTCGCTTCCGCCCAATTCCAGGACCGTCTTTTTTAGATAAGATCCTGCCTGCTGGGCAACCTGTTTGCCCGCTTCTGTGCTTCCGGTTAGGGTAACAGCTTTTACCAAAGGATGGGCAATCACCTGTTTTACAAATTTGCTGTTGATGACCAAAACCCGGAAGATGTCTTTTGGGAAACCTGCTTCGATAATGACTTCCTCAATAGCAAGCGCACATCCGGTTACATTAGAGGCATGTTTTAGCAATCCTGCATTTCCGGCCATTAATGCCGGGGCCAGAAAACGGAAGAGTTGCCAGAAAGGGAAATTCCATGGCATTACCGCCAGTACCAGGCCTAAGGGCTGGTAGCTGACATAGCTTTCGGAGGCTTCGGTTTTTATCGTTTCGTCTTTCAGGAATTCTGCTCCGTTTGCGGCATAATAATCACATACTGCAGCACATTTCTCGATCTCGGCAATCCCGGCAGGAATGGGTTTCCCCATTTCTTTAGCCATCAATGTGGCCAGTTCCTGTTTTCTTGCCAACAGGATAGAAGCCGCATTTTTTAACAAGTCTGCACGGGTTGAAAAGGAGGTGTTCTTCCATTTCAGCCAGGCTTTATGTGCTTTTTCGATTTTCCCGGAAATTTGCTTTTCGGAATCTTCTTTGTAGGATTTGATTAATTTACCGTTGGTAGGATTGATGGAAAGAATGCTCATTTTAAATGTTATTGGTCATAAGATAACAGTTATTATGGCTTCAGGTTTTCTTTAATAAAAACAAGTGGGTTGAAAAAACGGAGGTCCAGTTGTTTTTTATTCATGGTTAACCAGCTGGCACACCCATAATCGTCAAAACTTTTCCGGATTTCCAGGTGCAAATGATGGTAATCACCACCATATTTCTTTGATTCTGCAGGGGTAAACAAGCGGGCGATCTTTACATTCTCATCTACCTGCTGTCCCTGGTTCACATATACTTCTTTTAGGTGTTTGTAAGAGGTAAATATGAATTTACCATCGGGTAATTTATGTTTCAGGACTACCGTTCTCTGGTTTTCGCCCAGGTGTACCGAGCAAACAATACCCTTTGCCATTGGATAAACGCTCACCAGTTTGCTTTTGGGTTTTAAAGGATTGATGTCTATTGCGGTATGTACATGCCCTTTCAGGTAACTGTCGCGGTGATCTCCGAAAATGCTGACCACTTTAAGCTGTTTAGGGTCTTTACGGTTGGCTACATCAAAAGGAAGATACCAGGTCGTTGCAACTGCTGCGGGTGCGGTATCTATGTAATAAGGTTTCCATCTGTCTTTATCGCGTTCAATGGTCATGGGCTGGTCGGGAGCCAGCCATAAAAGTAACATGGGTAACAATAATAATTTCATGTGCTTTGATTAAATGAGGCGCTTCAATGCGAGAATATATCCTAAATGCATGCTTTCATGAAGCGGCAGGTAATTGATGATGTCGTTGATGTTGTTTAATTCCAGACCCATACTGTTTACCCATGGGGTGTACTGATCAAAATGATGTGCTTTAAGATCGTTTTCCAGTTCTGTCGTTGTGCTGAGCAAGAGGGCTTTTATGTCTTCAATTTCTGCTGCTGAGACTTCTTTTTCCGGTTTTGAACCCGGTTTGTAGGCCTGAATGAATGACTCAGGAACCAGGGCTTCCTGTCCTGCTTTTATATAGCAAAGGTTCTGCTGACTGGCGATCAAATGTGCGACATTCCAGATGATGTTGTTGTTAAAGCCATCGGGAACTTTATTTAACTGCCCGGGAGTCAATTGTTCTACAGTTTTTAATACTGCAACCCTTAATTTTTTAAGCGTAGTTACCTGAGGGAAACTTTCGTTGGACATGAGGATGGGGTATAATGGTTAAAATCAAAAATTGGTAACTATAATTATTTTGAAAGATAGTTATTTTCTGATTTTAGCGCTCTATTCCCTGAAATAATATCATGAATTAAATTTTAGCCATGTTTATAGCCGGAGCAGAAAGATTTAGCTGGGTTTAGACTGGTTTTTCTGGGAGCTGATCAAATTTGTTTTTCGGCACCTGGTATTCTTTTTCCAGCGTTCGGAATGCCTTGGTACTGATATGTAAGCCCCGGACCAGCTGCTTCATTCGTAGTAAATCAGGATCATCACGATGTCATGTGCCAGTCCGTCTGCTGATGCTCAAAATGAGCTGTGGACGAGCGCACAAGCGACCTCAGTCTGGGATTAAATAAAAATGACAGAGGGATGAACAAGAGGTAGAGGAGGAGGCTATTCTCTTCTTTTTGTGAATATTACGAGATAGCAGGAAAGAAGGGTGTCAATATACGCAATAAAATTAGATGCAATGAAATTTTACCTTAAATTGATCTCTTCTTTTTGGAGCTGTTCAAAAAAGGATAGAAATAATTAGGAAAACATCTGATTTTTTGAAGTATTATTTGATTATGTATTGTATTTTTGCACAAAAATTCAAATAAATGACTCGTAAGAATAGTAATTCGGAAAAAACTGCGGATGTTGTATTGATTGGAGCAGGGATAATGAGCGCAACACTAGGGATGTTACTCAAAGAATTGCAGCCGGATATCACCATAGAAATTTTTGAAAGACTGGACGTTGCTGCTGCAGAGAGTTCTGATGCCTGGAATAATGCAGGAACAGGGCATTCTGCTTTTTGTGAATTAAATTATACCCCACAATTGGCCGATGGTTCAGTAGAAACCGCAAAGGCAGTAGCTATTGCAGAATCTTTTGAAGTATCCAAACAGTTTTGGTCCTTCCTGGTTGAAAATAACCTTGTTGGATCACCGGAAACATTTATTAAGAGCATTCCCCATATCAGTTTTGTCTGGGGAGAAAAGAATGTGGAGTTTTTGAAGGAACGTTATGCGAAGCTTCAGGAAAGCCTTCTTTTTCAGGGGATGAGCTATTCTGAAGATCCTAAACAGTTAAAGGAATGGATGCCATTGGTGATGGATCAGCGTGATCCTGCCGAAAAGGTAGCCGCAACAAGAATGATGCTGGGAACAGATGTAAATTTTGGTGCTTTAACGAGAATGATGTTTAACCACCTTCAGAAAAAGGAAAATGTAAACATGCATTTCCACCATGAGGTTAAAAAACTAAAACAGAAAAACGGACTTTGGGAAGTAAAGGTAAAGGACGAAGCAACGGGAGATAAAAGAGTCGTAAAAGCGAAATTTGTATTTATCGGGGCAGGTGGCGGATCTCTTCCTTTATTGGAGAAGTCTGACATTCCTGAAGGAAAAGGTTTTGGTGGTTTCCCGGTAAGCGGACAATGGTTGAAATGTATCAATCCGGATGTCATCGCTGAGCATGATGCAAAGGTATATGGTAAAGCTTCTGTAGGTGCGCCGCCGATGTCTGTTCCACATTTGGATACCAGAATGATCGATGGAAAAAGAGCTTTGCTTTTTGGTCCTTATGCCGGTTTCTCAACCAGATTCTTAAAACATGGTTCTTTGATGGACCTTCCGCTCTCTATTAAAGTAAACAATATCCGTCCGATGATTTCCGCCGGACTGGATAACCTGCCCTTAACTAAATACCTGATCAATCAGGTGCGTCAATCTCCGGAAGACAGGATGGAGGCTTTAAGAGAATATTTGCCAACAGCTAAAATGGAAGATTGGGAACTGGAAACTGCTGGTCAGCGTGTTCAGGTGATCAAGAAAGATGAAGAGCATGGTGGAATTCTGGAGTTTGGAACAGAAGTGGTTACGGCTGCTGATGGATCTATCGCTGCATTGCTGGGCGCTTCTCCAGGTGCGTCTACCGCAGTGTCCATCATGATTACTTTAATGGAACGTTGCTTCGGCGACAAGGTGAAAAGCCCGGAATGGCAGGCGAAGCTGAAACAAATGATCCCTTCTTATGGACAATTGCTCAGCAATAATGTAGAAATGACGAAAGAAATCAGGTCAAATACAACAGAGACTTTAAACTTGCAGGCTGCAGGTTAAGAAAAATTAGATCTAATATATGGAAAAGGCCTTTGGTTGTAAAAGCCAAAGGCCTTTTTTTATGGTTGCTTTTTTGAAATGAATTTAACCGCTATTTGTTAAGTGTGTTATTTACATTTAACACGATAAATCATCTAACTATTTGATTTTTTTTTAATGTGAGACTTTAGGTTGTTCTTTACTGGAATCTGCTGTAGACATTTATGGGAAACTTTTGATTGCTGTTTTTAGCTTTATTGATCCTGCTATGACCTTGTTAATTGGCCTGGAATGTTCAGGGCTTTTTTAACGATAAAAATTGTCAGGAAATCCGTGTCCTGATTTTTAACTTATAATCAGGACGCCAGAAAAAAAAATAGAAATGGATGATTGGATAACCGAAATTTATAAAAAGGCCGGGGAGCTTGATAATGAATAAAAATACCGCAAACATTTTTCCTATTTTAGGTATTATATTATCCTAACTAATCAAAACATAATATGACCCTAGTAAAAGCATATGCCGCTCAGAAGGCAGATAAAGCACTTGAACCTTATCAGTTAACCCGTCGTGAGCCAGGTGCCGACGATGTGGAGATCAAAATTTTATACTGTGGTGTATGCCATTCGGATATTCATACTGCGAGGAATGAATGGGGAGGTACGATGTATCCTGTCGTTCCCGGCCATGAAGTGGTTGGAAAAGTTAGCCGGGTAGGTGCCAACGTGAGCCGTTTTAAAGTAGGTGACACGGTAGGGGTAGGCTGCTTCGTAGATTCCTGCGGTCATTGCAATAACTGTAAAGATCATCAGGAACAATATTGTGAAAACGGACATTCTCAAACCTATAACTCATTTGAGCAGGATAAAAAGACAATTACCTATGGCGGCTATTCTACGCATATTGTAGTGACCCAAGGTTTTGTATTGAATATTTCAGATAAGCTTCCTTTAGAAAAGGTTGCGCCATTGTTGTGTGCAGGAATTACAACTTATTCTCCGTTAAAATATTGGGGCGTGAAAAAGGGAGATAAACTGGCGGTTGTAGGACTGGGTGGTTTAGGACACATGGCAGTGAAAATAGCTTCTTCTATGGGGGCTGAGGTGACCATGCTGAGCCGATCTCCGGGAAAAGCAAAGGATGCAGAGGAGTTAGGTGCACATCATTTTGCGCTGACTACAGATAAAGAAAAAATGAAGGAATTGGCAAATACCTTCGACTTCATCATAGATACCGTTTCTGCCGAACATGATTATAATGAATATCTGGCACTGTTGGGTACCAATGGTGTGATGGTACTGCTTGGCGTTCCGCCAACGCCATCAGATGTACAGGCATTTCATTTGATTATGGGACGTAGAAGTCTTGTCGGATCATTGGTGGGAGGGATCAAAGAAACTCAGGAAATGCTGGACTATTGTGCAGAACATAACATCACTTCTGATGTAGAAATGATTCGTATGGACCAGATCAATGAAGCTTATGAAAGAACTTTAAAAGGAGATGTTCATTATCGCTTCGTGATTGATATGGCTTCTATAGATTAAGAAGAAGCGATTAAACGCTGATGGCTATTGATTTTTGTTTTCCCGGGAGAACAGAAATTAATAGCCATTTTTGGTTTTGCAGGAGCCCTGTCTATAGCTATATTGCCTGATGAAATTATTGTGGAAATAGACTGGTAAAAATGATAGAAGACTTTAGCGTCTCTGAAAAGTATAGAAAATACCTCATAGGACTTCAGTTTAACGAGGTGAATGTATATACCGTTTGGGGGACTGATATGCTGGATGAGGAAGAAGATAAGCTCCTGATAAAGGGAAATAAACTGCTTTGCTTTAAGCAGCTGAATGAGATTAGGCAAAAGCTGAGCAATATCGAACATCCTTTTCTGGATGTTGAAAATTTCGAGAAATGGGTAGTAGAGGAGGAATTAGATCAGTGCTATAATACCATTGAACTGAAGCTGTTGTCCGACTTTAATTTAGAGTTATTGAATGATAAATTCTCAGCTTTAGAGGTTTTAGGCTGTTTAAATTTGATTCAGGATTTTTCAATTCAAACTAAGGATAGATTGCTTTTGCCGTTTTTTGATGATCCTGTAATGGTCGGTTTAAAGGATTTTATGTACAATGATCATTTCTGGAAAAAGAAAGAAGGGACGGTGATGGAATCTATTACAGATGAAGCGACGGCCCATTTAATAAAGAGATTGTATGATGTTTTTTATACGCAGATAATAGTTGTGTAGTTTATAAATAGCGAAGGCGGATGAAGATTCATCCGCCTTCGCTTTACAATATAGGTGCTTCTATAGATTTCTTGTCTGGTAATTTCTCACCGCAAAGCTGCCAATCAATAATAAGATGTTGATCATAAGAATAATCACCATCATGCCTCCATAGTTTTCAAAAGCGATTGCGCCAAGGTAGTGTGCCTGAGGGATTCCCTGAAAAATAATATAAGTCAATGCGAAAAAGAGGATTTCAAACAATTTTTTACTTCCCGTAAGGATTCCAAGGCAAACGCTGAGCAATACAATTAACATTGACCCATTCATAACCTGGAGCACAGCCATCAGATTTGAGGCCATTAGCAAACGGGCAATGACTGGCAAAGCTAGGGCCACAAACAGGAGGAAAGCAGCAATGATTTGTGCAGGAAGCATTCTTTGTAAAGGCTTATACGAAGCATAAGTAAAATAATGAACCCGGTTTGTTTTCTCCTTTGTAGCCAACTCTGAGATCCTGCTGACTTGCAGAAACAGGAGAATCGGCAACAGGAAGGAATAAGCGAAGGATAAAGGAACAAATAACGTCGCCACCCAGATACTAATGTTCAGCGCCCAAAGCCATTTTGAATCTTTCCTTACCATGAGCAGTAATTCTGTTCTGATGAATGGAATAATGCCGTAGGCGGGGCTGATGTCCGGGAGCAGAGATTTATTAAATCCGGAATAGGGTGCTGCTGTTTTCGCCAAAAAGTCTTCCTGAGTTTTTTTCTTTTCCTTTTTGACCGCCTGTTTAAAATCAAAACGGTGGAAGAAGAAAGACGATAAATAGACAAGGCCAATCATCAGGCTAATCCATAAGGCCCTGCTGAGCAGGAATAATCCGTCCCAGGAGACCCCTTCCCAGACAAAAGTCTTAAACGTTCTGTTTTTGTGAATGACATAACCAAGAGATACCTTGTCAATGTTTTCTTTAAATTCGGTGTTCACCTTTTCTTTCACACTGTTGAATACTGTCCTTATTCCAAGGGCATCGGTAACCGGCAGGATAGGGTTTTTGCTGCTGCTATTGACATTGCTCATCAACGCACCGAAAAGAACGAAGAAGATGAGGTATTGCAGGATACTTTTACGACCCAGAAATACCTCTGCCAGTATCGCCATCCCGGAGACCAGAAACATTGCCGGAAGGACCATGAATAAGTAGGGGAGGATAAAGTCGCCGATATGAAAAGGATAACCAGAACTTCTGACAAAAAACATCAGTATTCCGACCAGAAAGGCCAGGCCTGAAATCGTCAGCAGAATCAAAAAGTTACTGAAAAGCTTGCTGAGGAGGTAGCCAAAATTCGAAATGGGCGTGGTGGCAATGATGAGTCCAACCTCCGTGTCAATGTCTTTTTTTATTCCGCCAATCACGAGGAAAAAACCACACAGGGAAAGGACGAGCGTACTCATCAGGGCGCTTACATGACCTACCCAGGCGGAGTTGTAAACGCCTTTATAACCGAACATCGTCAGGGTCGTGTAGTTTGCCTCAGGAGGGGGAACGAAAGACCAGGCGGCATAAATGGTCACCGCAATGGTAATGAGAAAGGCATAACTGCGGCTGCGTTGCAGGTAGTCTGCTTTAATGATGGGATATAGATACTTCAAGACCTTTAATTTTGAGTTAAAAATAAATAGGCATCTTCTAAACCGGCATTCACATTCCTGGCCCCTGGTTCCGGTTCCTGGAAACTGGAAATGTAACGCAATTGTGTTTTATCTGCTTGTCTGCTGGTATTGATCACGAGGTGTTTTGCCTTAAATGCAGCGAGGTCGGCATTTGCAATGGCAGTTTCAAAGACCCTGTTGTCAATTCTTTTGATGATCTCTGAAGGAATGGCTTTACCAATCAATGTCCCGTTTTTCATAATGGCGACTTCATCGGCCAGTGTTTCAATATCAGAAACAATGTGTGAGGATAGAATGATAATGGCATCACTGGCCATCTCCGAGATCAATTGACGAAAGCGAACCCTTTCTTCCGGGTCAAGACCCACCGTAGGCTCATCAAAAATCAATATTTTGGGATCATTGAGCAGGGTCTGAGCAATTCCGATCCGCTGTTTCATTCCTCCGGAGTAACTGCCTATAGGTCGTTTTGCATCTGCGGTCAGGTTTACCCCGTCGAGCAGCATGTCGATCCGTTTCCGCAAACCAGGGCCTCCAACACCTTTCATCGCGGCAATATATTCCAGAAATTCATAGGCATTCAGGTTGGGATAAACACCGAAGTCCTGAGGCAGATAGCCCAGTATCTTTCGGATGGCATCGGGATTTTTAACGATGTCTTCTCCATTCAGAAATATAGTTCCCTGGGTTGGTTTGCTGATCGTTGCAATGATTTTCATCAGGGTTGATTTCCCTGCACCGTTTGGTCCTAACAATCCCAGTACGCCCTTTTCCATGGCCATGGAAAAATTGGATAATCCTGTTTTTTGTTTGTTGTATTTTTTGGTTAGGTTTTTAATCTCTAAGATCATTGATTTCGTAGTTATAGAGCTAGGACACAAGGAAAGGCAATAAGGTTACAGGATGCCGGTTAATTAAGGCATATTTTTTGTATTATTGGTATAACTCTGCGTTTATCCTGCTTAAAAACAATTTACTGCCCTAAAACGTTAGCTATCTACATGGAAAAAATGCCTCGCTGGTCTAAAATTACGCTCAAAATATTCGGAGGCCTTGTAGGTCTGGTCTTAATTGTCTTTATCGCGATTGGGTTGTACGTCAATGCCAATAAGAAAACGCTGCTGGAAACGATTACGAAACAGCTGAATAAGAACCTCAACGGCACATTGACGATCGGAAATATGGAGCCCACTTTCTTTAAAGGTTTCCCCGGGGTTTCCATTAGTCTCAAAAATGTAGTAATGAAGGACAGCCTTTGGAAAACGCACCAGCATACCTTGCTCGAAGCAAAAGATTTCGACGTAGCGGTAAATACCATGGCCCTGCTGACCGGAACTATTGAGATCAAAAAGATCGGCATCAGCAATGCGAAGATCTATCTGTTTACGGATAGCAACGGCTATAGCAATACGGCGATCTTCAGAAAGAAAGACAAAAAGAAAAAAACGGAAACAGAAGAAGGGGGTTCAGATGCGAGGCTCAGAAAGTTCAGCTTAAAACAAGTCAGTTTTGTGGTCGACAATAAAAAGGGGCATAAACTTTTTCAGTTTGATGTAGAGAGCCTGAACGGGGAAATGGACTATTCTTTTTCAGGATGGGAAGCAAGGCTGAAGTTAAAGACCATGGCCAGAAGCCTGGCTTTCAATACCAGACGAGGTAGTTTTATTAAGGATAAAATGCTGGAGGGACCGTTCAGGATCAATTATAATGAGGATTCCGGAGTCATTGAAGTGGCGCAAAATCAATTGAACATCGGAAAAGATCCCTTCCTGATCAGCGCTAAATTTGACACCTCCAAAGAGAACACTGATTTTTCTATCAACATAAAGGCTCCGGGAATCCTCTGGAGGGATGCTGCGGTCTTACTGGCACCCAATATCAGTTCGAAGTTAAATATGTTCGACCTGAAAGTGCCGATAGATGTGACCTGTACGCTAGCCGGAAATATGGGGCCTGGTGGTGATCCCGCCATCAATGTAACCGCATTGGTAAAAAACAATGTATTGACCACCCCTGGTGCGGTCATTGACAGCTGTAATTTCAGAGGGGTTTTTACCAATAATTACCTGAATGGGAAGGGGTTTACCGATGAAAATTCGGCGATCAAACTTTACCAGTTTAAAGGGAGTTATTCAGAAATGCCTTTTTCAATTGATACCATGTTTATTCATAACCTGGATAAACCCATCGCTACTGGGGTATTCAAATCGAAATTTGATATCTCGAAGTTGAACAAGGCAATTGGAGAAGAAACTTTGCATTTTACCAAAGGAACGGCAAATGTGAAACTGGCTTACAAAGCGGATATCGTTGATTTTAAATTATCGAAACCTATCGTTACAGGGGTAGTTGATATTAGCAATGCCGATGTGAGCTATGTGCCAAGGAAGTTGAATTTTACGAATACAGCGATCTCACTGAACTTTACGAGTACCGATCTTTTTATCAAAAATATCCGTTTGCAAAGTGGTAAAAGTGTGATCACGATGGATGGAACGGTTCGTAACTTTTTGAACCTTTATTATACCGCACCGGAAAAGATCTTGCTGAACTGGCAGATTCGAAGCCCGGAATTGCACCTGGGCGAATTTCTCGGCTTTCTGGGGAGCAGAAAACCGGCAAAGAAAATAAAACGACAGGCCAAACACAGCAGTTTTTCTGAAGACATGAGCAACCTCTTTGAAAAAAGTATGGTTGACATGCATTTGAGGGTGGCAAAAGTATATTATAATAAATTTGTGGCGACTGATGCTACGGCAGACCTCTTTCTCTCTGAGGCGGGCATAGGATTGAAAAATATCAGTGTTAAACATGGGGGAGGCTCGCTGAAAGTAGATGGAAATATCTCTCAGAAAGGCAACTTAAATCATTTTTCCATCAATACAACGCTGAGCAATGTAGACATCAGGAATTTCTTTTATTCTTTTGATAACTTCGGGATGACCAGCCTGACTTCAAAGAACCTGAAAGGATTTCTCTATTCTAAAACAAAAATCGGTGGTACCATTACCGACCAGGGGAAATTAGTAACGAACTCCCTGAATGGAAAGGTGGTATTTGATGTGAAAAAAGGAGCTTTACTGAGTTTTGATCCGATCAAAAACGTAGGGAAATTTGCGTTTCCTTTCCGGGACCTTGACAATATTACTTTTGACAACCTGAACGGTAATTTTGACATCCGCGGACCAAGGATTACGATTAACCCGATGCAGATCAATTCCAGTATTCTGAATATGGATGTCGCCGGGGTCTATTCCATGTCTACCGGAACAAACATCGCACTTGATGTGCCGCTTAGAAATCCTAAAAAGGATGATGACCTGACCGACAAAAAAGAAATTCAGGCCCGCAGGATGAACGGAATTGTGCTTCATTTACTGGCCACGGACGGCGAAGACGGGAAGATTAAAATCAAGCTCAACAGAAACCGCAATAAAGGGAAATAAACAGGCATTTCTGCCGCATCCTCTGGATTCCAAAAAAATATTTAATTAAATTTCAATACGGAGGCAACCTAAATCAGGTTGCCTCCGTACTTGTGGGTATAGATGATTTAAATTTTTTACGTGGACGAATCAATCATTCAGGAACTAATAGATGGCTGTAAGCGAAAAGACCGGAAAAGTCAGAAAGGACTTTATCAGGGGTATTACAGCTATGCCATGAGAATGTGCATTCGTTACGCGAAAGATAAGGAGGAAGCTATCGAACTCGTTAATGATGGTTTTTTGAGGGTCTTTATCAATATCCACAGATACGATATGACAAAGCCCTTTAAGCCATGGCTGAGTACGATCATGATCAATACCTCAATAGATCATTACAGAAAGCAAATAAGGCGAATGGAAATGGAAGAGTTAAATGCAAAACATGAACTGGAGGATCAGGAAAGCATCCTTAGTCACATACATTATGAAGAACTGATCATACTGGTTCAAAAGCTTTCCGCTGCTTACAGGACTGTTTTTAACCTGTTTGCCATAGATGGTTACTCTCATGAAGAGATTTCTTCTATGCTCTCCATTTCTGTAGGAACGTCGAAGTCGAACCTCTTTAAGGCAAGGGAACAATTGAAAAAGATGCTGAAAACAACCTGATTAGATTTTGAGAATAAAATATCATATAAACGTTTTAAAACACCATTATGGAATTAGACGATAACGAGTTTGATGCCGCCTTTAGGAAAAGGGTGTTTGATGCTGATCCTCAGTTTGAGGAAGCAGCATGGGACAAAATGGAGGGCAAGCTCAAAAGGAGGGAACGGATTGTGCTCTTCAGGAAGGGGACTGTGGTGTTGTCGTTGTTACTTTTAATCGGGTTGATCGGTTATTATTCATTTGATAAAAAGACAGAAAAGAAAATGAATCCTGAGCTGGCAGCAACAGGGAAGTCTGTTGAGGGGGCTGCTGCTGATTTGTCGAAGGCCGATACAGTTGCAGGTAGGAAAAGAGATTTGATGGTTAAAGATCAAAAGAATGCCGCCG
The DNA here is from genome assembly GCF_003852525.1 of Pedobacter sp. KBW06. Taxonomy (GTDB): domain Bacteria; phylum Bacteroidota; class Bacteroidia; order Sphingobacteriales; family Sphingobacteriaceae; genus Pedobacter. The sequence goes on along the minus strand of NZ_QAJL01000007.1, from coordinate 146,770 downwards.
GAACAGAAGAACAGGTTGCAATTGCCGGAAATGGTAAGGATCACGCAGTCAAAAATGAAGGAGGTCTGATTCATCACCCGGTGCCTGTTAAAAAAGGAGTAGAATCTCCGAAAGAACAACTTGACGGGCATGAAGTGTTAATGGCCGGGAACAAGCTTGCAAATCGTAATCTTGATGATTTGCAAAGCGGGGATTTTAACCTTGCAAAGGCAATAGGGGAGCCTGGCGGGGGATCCCTTTCTCTGATTCCGAATTCGGGAAAGCCTGGAGCTTTGGTAGCAGGAAATCAGGTAGCAGGAAATGAAGTAGTAGAAAATCAGGCCGTAGAAGATACTCCGGCGGCACAAAAAGGCAGTGCGGCTAAAAAGAAACTGAATTTCAAAAAGCGGGTGCCCATGAGCCTGGCCCTGAGTGCCGGACCTGAGTTCAATTCTGCGGCTGCATTGATTGGGGGGAAAGGTGGCTTTAGTGCGGGATTGACCTTTAGTGTGGGGGTTGCAAAGAATTTCAGACTTCAAACCGGATTGAAATATAGTGCCAAAGATTACGCGACCGACAGCTATGCTTACCGAATCGGAAACCCTAAAATTCAGGGAATGATTTCCGGGATCGATGCTTCCTGTGCCGTGCTGGAAATTCCTGTGATCGCTTCTTATACAGTGATGGAAGACAGAAAGCGAAGTATAGACCTGAACCTTGGATTGTCGAGTTATCTGATGTTAAAGGAGGATTATACCTTTAAATATACCCCTGCATCAGGGATTTCGAACCGTCTGATCGAGAAAACCAATGCCAATCAGCACCTGCTGAGCGTTGTTGATCTTTCTGCGACTTACTTTATAAAGCTTAAAACCGAGAAGTTTAAAATAGGGGTTGAGCCTTTCGTTAAAATCCCCTTAACGGGAGTTGGTGAAGGCAGAGTGAACCTGAAATCAAGTGGAATTTCTTTAAAAATACGTTATGACCTGGACAAATAACATCAAAAGACTCTTCCTTTCGGGAATCTTTTTAGTCACTCAGCTGAACGTGATGGCACAGACCTACACCAGCAAGAATATCAAGCTGTCGCTATATTCTTCTACCCCTCTGGAAGATATCCGGGCGGCAACGGATCAATGTACAGGGGTAATCGTCAGGGAAAGAAGGGAGATTGCTTTCCAGGTGGCGATAAAGAGTTTCGAGTTCGACAGGAAGCTGATGCAGGAACATTTTAATGAGAATTACATGGAAAGTGACCGGTATCCTTATGCAAAATTTAAAGGCATTCTGGATCAACAGGTCGATTGGACTAAAGATGGGGTGTATAACGTCACTGTAACGGGAATATTGACCGTTCATGGGGTGGATAAAAAGAGAACGGTTCCCGGAAAGATCAGCATCAGCAACGGACAGGCGGAGGTCAGCACGGAGTTTAAGGTCGCTTGTGTAGATCACGGGATTAAGATTCCAAAGCTGGTGTTTACGAAAATTGCAGAGCAGATCAATATCAAAGTAACAGGGAAATTTAACCAGTTAAAATAAGAGAAATCATGAATAAGTTCGGACTATTACCAGTCGCCATTTTACTCATGGCTGGCGCAGCCCATGCCCAAAATACGGATTCATTGTTAAAGACTTTGAATCCCACAGACAAGAAAGAAACCGTAGCTACGACCTTTAAATCTACCCATGTGGTGCTGTCTCACTCCTCTGAAACAGAAAAAAAACATGACCTGGACCTGAGGATTCGCCATCATTTCGGAGATATCGGCGGGAAGTTTGGAAGTGCCCATACCTTATATGGCCTTGATGTAGCTTCCGACCTTTTTATTGGTCTGGATTACGGAGTTTCCGACCGCTTTACGGTAGGTGTTGGAAGAAGCAAGCAAGATGAAATGTATAACTTTTCTGGAAAATATAAGCTCCTGCAGCAGAACGTGAATGAGACCATGCCCATAAACCTGACCCTGTTTGCACAGATGGGCTGGATTGCCCGCGAACCTTTTAGCAACAGCGAATTTTCTAAATATACCAATCGTTTTTCCTGGTTTTTTCAATCGATCATCTCCCGGAAAATCTCTTCCAGGTTTTCTTTGCAGGTGATGCCGGGGCTGACGGTAAGAAAGAATGTCTCTGATACCCGCGATCCGGAAACTCTGGTTTCGGTAGGTTTTGCCGGAAGAATGAAACTCAGCAAAAGGTTCTCGTTTGTGGCCGATTATACCCTGGTTAACGGGTTGTCGAGACCCACAGATCTGAGTCAGGCTTACTACAATCCTTTAGGTGTGGGGCTGGAAATTGAAACCGGGGGGCATGTATTTTCTCTCAATTTTATGAATTCCGAATATATACTGGAGAATAATTTTATTACCAACACTAAAAAATCATGGACCAAGGGTGGGGTCAGATTCGGCTTTACGATCTCCAGGAATTTTACACTGTTTAAATCCAAAAATAAAGACCCCGAAAAGCGGTCAGATATCTATTAAACTAAAACTAAAAATTATGGAACGTGACGAATTTATCAAATCATTAGGATTTGGACTGGCACTGGTATGCACTGGATCCTGCTTTCAGGCATGTGGTGGAAAAGGCAATACGGGGACGCCGGACCCTAATCCCAACCCTCCCGGAGGTGGTGGTGGCGGAAGTACTGCTTCTGTTAACCTGGGTTCTCAACTGCTGGCAGTTGGGGATCAGGCGACCGCAAATGGCGTATTGTTTTTTAGAATTGCAGCAGGGGATGTAAGCAGTTCATTTGTAGCTACTGAGGCGGTTTGCCCGCATCAGCAAGGTGCATTGGTCTGGAAACAAGCTTTAAATAAGATCCAGTGCCAGTTGCATTTTTCAGAATACGGAACAAATGGAGCCGTACTTCAGGGACCACAAAATACGACAGGCAGTACCCGGACTTTAAAAATATACAGTACTGCTGTGAACAATGGAACGCTGACAGCAACTATCGCTTAGGTTTGTGGGGGGGATTGGGAAGAGGCGGCTGTCTCTTCCCTTATTTTCTATTTTTTGTCGACCGGAATTTCAAAGAGTGCCAGTTCGATGTTTTCATAATGCTTAGGGAGAATGTTTGAGGCTTCAGGGATGATATTTCCGAGGTAGCTGAAACCACATTTCTGATAATAAGCGATCAGTCTTGGATTGTCTCCCCAGGTATCCATGCGGATGTATTCTTTTTCTTTCCCTGCAGCGAAAACATGCGCCCAGGAAACGATCTCATTGACGAAGTTCGCCCCTCTGAATTTGGGATTGGTCACAATGCGGTGAAGGTATATGGAAGGATCTGCGTCTTTTTCTTTCCAGATCAGCGGATCGTTAAAATCTATCGCAAAAATACAGGCCACTTCTCCGTCTATGAGGATTTTCCACTGCCTTTGCTCATTTAATTCTCTTTCAATCAGGCTGCGCTCGAAACCTTGCCAATGCTTGTTGAATACAGTCTTTTGGTAGGCGATGGCATCGTCATACAATTCGAAAATCTTTTCTATATCGTCTAAAGTAGAAGGAACTACCTGCATATTTTTTAACATGTTGCTTAAATTGAATTAATGGCAAATTCGTAAATTTATCTGGAACAGGACAGATACAAATCTGATTGTTTTTACGGGTACAGTTTTTATTTCCCCGAAGATATTCCAGGCCTTTGTGCCTGGAAATTCCTGTAAAATGATAAATTTGAGTAGAAAGACCACCCTAAAAAATACCACCTAAAAAAGAACAACATGAAACGTAATGCAACAGCCGTTTGGAATGGCACAATTAAAGAAGGTGCAGGTCACCTGAGTACGGATAGTAAAGTCTTAGATCAGACGCAATACTCTTTTAACAGCCGTTTTGCGGATGGGATAGGTACAAATCCGGAAGAATTAATGGCCGCTGCACATGCCGGTTGTTTTACCATGAAATTAAGCCTGGACCTGACGGAAGCAGGGTTTACGCCCGGAACTTTAGAAACCAAGGCTACGATCTCTTTGGATAACGGCGTAATCACGAGCTCCCACCTGGTATTGAAAGCGAGTATTCCGGGAATTACGGAAGAGCAGTTTCAGGAGATTACTGCAGGTGCAAAAGCAAATTGTCCGGTAAGTAAAGCCTACAATATGGAAATTACTTTGGATGCTACGTTAGTTTAATCAAGAGTAATTGATTTTTATTCAAAGCTTCAGGTAGTGTTTTGCCTGAAGTCTTGAATAACAATATTCCATTGTTGCGAACCATCATGATAGGTTGCCGCCAACACAAATCCCGCTTTCAGGTGTGACTTCATAGAGACTGAATTTCTGGATGCTATTTCGGTTACGCAGAGTTCATAGCGGTCCTGAACCAGACCTCTCGTTTCCGTATATAGCTTGTCAAGCAAGCCCAACCCTCGATATTCGATCGAGACACATACTTGTCCCCCTACAATATATCTGTAGGTATTTAGCGGCCTGCCCTGATAACTGACTTTATCAAACTCATCGAACATGGGAATCAAAGAGGGGATCTTATTTCTGAATGCGAGAGGCATGGCTAAATTGTAGCCGATTACCCTGTCTTCATGCAGGGCGATCACCTGAGGTTCCATAACAGCCATTTTCTGTAGTAATTCCAGTGTATGCTGTGCAAATAAGAAGCCCTGGTTTTCCTGATGTGTTTCAGTCAGTGCTGTAATATGGTTATTTCTTTGCAAACTGAGGATCTGCTCAAATTCATGAGCTGTTTTTGCAGCTTGAAAAATGATTTCCGGAGTGTTTTCTTTTTTCGACATATTCAATTGTCAATTTAGGTTTTATTACCGGTTAAAAGTAAAAATGAGCGGTGATTTTTCTGCATTATCATCTTATTTTTTTGTTCTGTCAGGACAATTACGTCAAATGATCGATAGTGATGACGTCAATGATGATCTTTTACGGTTCTCATATGGTTGAAACCAGGAGGGGCCTTCCAGGAAAAAGATGCTTTCTAGGAAAAGGCATAGGAAGATTTGCCCTCTTCAGGGCAAACATTCCAGCCTTTGAGTAGTAATGCTTCTTTTTCACCCTTTATATTCTCTTTTTTCTCTTACTACAGTAAATTTGGGTCAAATGATCCTGTCAAAACTAAATCAATTCCTAAAAAACCGGGGTAAATTTTCTATTTTCGGGTTTTCAACCATAAAAATCTCAACCACAAACAAATGAATAAGCCGATACTTGTTTTGAAACTAGGTACAGCCTCTATTACAACTCCAAAAGGGGAGCTTGATGAGGGGGTAATTGCCGATGTTGCTGCACAGGTTGCAAAGCTGGCCAAAGATTACCGGTTAATTCTGGTTTCTTCGGGTGCTGTTGCCGCCGGAAAGCAATACATCAAAAATTACAAAGGTAAAATCTCCGAAAGAAAAGCCGCTGCGGCAATTGGAAACCCCATTCTGTTAAACACCTATTCAAAATATTTTTACCCCTACGGCATTCAGATGGCGCAGAGTCTTTGCGAGCGACGGCATTTTTCGAACAGGACTCAATTCCTTCAATTGAAAGATACTTACGAGGAATTGTGGAAAAATGGGGTGATCCCTATTGCCAATGAGAACGATGTGGTCAGCGATCTGGAGATTAAATTTTCCGACAACGATGAGCTTGCAACTTTGTTAGGGGTAGGTTTTGGTGCTTCGATGATTTTACTGGGTACTTCTGTTCCCGGCGTATTGGATAAAGAGGGAAAAGTTATTGACAAGATTGATTCCATTAATAGTGATGTCTTTTCACTTGCCAATAAGAAAACTTCGGACCTTGGACTGGGGGGGATGGTTTCCAAGCTGACCTTTGCACATCTCGCTTCGACAATGGGCATTAAGGTCGTGATCTTTGGGATCCGGACCGTCAACGGGATTCTTGATGCGGTTAAAGAGCAAACCGGAACTTCCTGCACGCCTAAAAACGCATCCATTTCTGCCAGAAATAAATGGTTGGCCAGCGGAAGCCTGGTAACAGGCAGGCTGATGGTAGATGAAGGGGCTTGCGATGCGATCAGAAAGCGTAAAAGCCTTTTGGCTGTAGGTGTAGTAGCTGTGGTGGAACAGTTCGGGAACGGGGAGATTTTTGAGGTCATTGATGCGGAACAGAACATCGTTGCGGTAGCCAGGGCAAAAGCATCTTCGGCCGCCATTTTGAAAGATTCAAAACAACATAACCTGGAAATTGCCAATGCCAGTGACATCGTGATTTTATAAACAGCAAATGGAAACTATAGAAAATCAATTGATCAATGCGAAAAAAGCCAGGTATTCCATTGCTTTGTTAAGTGATAGCGGCCGGCAAGCAATTCTGGTTCATCTTGCTGATGTCATCCTTGCCCAATCGGCGGAGATCATCGCAGAAAATTTAAAAGATCTGGAAAAGATGCCGGATACGGACCCTAAAAAGGACCGCCTGCTCTTAAACGAAGCGCGGATTTTTGCGCTGGCAGAAAGCCTTAAAGATGTGGCGGCTTTGCCAGACCCAACCAATAAAATTATCTCTGAGCAGACCATGGCCAACGGCCTTTTTATACAAAAGAAAACAGTCGCTTTGGGCGTTGTGGGCGTGATCTATGAGTCCAGGCCCAATGTGACTATTGACGTGGCTTCCTTATGCATCCGCTCAGGAAATGTTTGCCTGCTGAGAGGCGGACAGGATGCTTACCATACCAATCTTTTTCTGGTGTCTATCATACAGGAAGTACTGGTCGGATCGGGACTGGATAAAAATGTGGTACAGCAGCTGCCAGCAGAGCGAAAATACATCCTCGATATTCTGAAAGCGGAGAAATACATTGATGTGATCATTCCCCGGGGTTCAAATGAGCTGATCGATTTTGTGCGTAAAAATGCGCTTGTCCCGGTGATAGAAACCGGTGCGGGGGTATGTCATACCTATATCGAGAAAACAGCGAAACTGGAGGCAGGGGCAGAGATCGTATTCAATGCAAAGGTTTCCCGTCCATCGGTTTGCAACGCCCTGGATACGGTTTTGGTGGCAGAGGAAGTAGCGGATGATTTTCTGCGTCTATTGTCGCCCTTACTGGCGAAAGGAAACGTAGAGATCTTTGCCGATGAAACTGCTTTCGGCATCCTGGAAAAAAACAATTATCCTCAGCTCGTACTGGCTGCTCCGGAAGATTTCGGAAGGGAGTTTCTGGACTATAAATGTTCGGTTAAGGTTGTCAAAGATACAGGGGCAGCACTGGCACATATTTCGGAGTTTTCATCGAAACATTCAGAGGCGATCGTTACCGAAGATCCCACACAGGCGGAACGTTTTCTGGAAGAGGTGGATGCTGCTGTCGTTTATCTGAATGCGTCGACCAGATTTACTGACGGACAAGTGTTTGGACTGGGGGCGGAGATTGGAATTTCCACACAAAAGCTTCATGCCAGAGGTCCTTTTGCCCTGGAGAAACTCGTGACAGAGAAATGGATCGTGAGGGGAGATGGGCAAATCAGGAATTAGCCGGTAGTTCTTTATTTCCCCACTTGGGGAAAAAAGAAGGACAATATTTTCCTCATAATTATAGGGCAATACCTGAATATAGGTATTATTACCTATTTATTTGGCTGTGGCTTGAATTTTGAATATCATCAGGAAAAACCATCCCTGATAAATGCAAAATAGTTTAAGCAATCCTCAACCCCTGCTCTTAAAAATGCTCGGTGGAATAGAGGATTATGCAATTCTGCTTCTTGACAAGCTTGGAAATGTGGCCAGCTTGAACAAGGGTGCCGAAAAGATTAAAGGTTATTCTTCTGACGAAATTATCGGGCGTAATTTCAGAATATTTTATACAGAAGAAGCCCTTAAGAACAGGGTTCCGGAATTGTTGCTGGAAAAAGCCCTGCTGAAAGGGAAGGCCCAGCACCGGGGATGGCGGGTTAAAAAAGACGGCAAGACTTTCTGGGCGCATGTAACCATTACCACCATTTACGATGATCAGAATGAAGTGATCGGTTTCTGTAAGTTTACCAGAGACCTGACCGACAAGCTAAACGCAGAAAAGGCATTAAAAGAATACGCCCGCTTACTGGAATTCAGAAATAAAGAACTGGAACAATTCGTCTATATTGCTTCCCACGATCTGCAGGAACCCCTGTTAACTGTAAACAATTTTATAGGTTTACTGAAAAAGGAATATGGGGATCAGTTTGATGAAAACGGGGCCTTATATCTGAAATACATCTCTGAATCTACAGAGAAAATGAAATATTTAATTAAAGGTTTACTGGATTATGCAAGACTGGGAACTCCGGCACCAAAGGAACCGGTGAATTGCAATTTTTTAGTGGAATCAGTGAAACAGGAACTTTCCGAGCAGATTGCAGCCACTGGAATGACGATTCAATACGATAGCCTGCCCGTAGTTTATGGATATGCGGCAGAATTAAAACAACTTTTTCATCACCTGATCAGCAATTCTCTGAAGTTCAGGAAAAAAGAGGCACTTCCGGAAGTCCAGATTACGGCGACTGAGGATGATCAATACTGGAATTTCGATTTCAGCGATAATGGGATTGGTATCGAAGCTCAGTATAAAGAGAAAATATTTTCGATCTTTCAGCGCCTGCATAGTCATGAAGATTATGAAGGCCATGGAATCGGGCTTTCTCATTGTAAAAAAATAGTGGAGCTTCATGGCGGGGAGATCTTTGTAAAATCTGTCTTAGGGCAGGGTAGTACTTTTTGTTTTAGCTTGAAAACCAATGTATACCGATGAAACCAGGTTTAGGAGTTCTTGAGCACCTTTAAGAATCAATAAAAAACACGAAAAAAAACAGATATATTCTGATGAAAAAATTTAAGAACCTTAACTGTGTGTTGCTGGTAGATGATGACATCCCAACCAATTTTATCCATCGTAAAATAGTTCAGAATACCAATATTGAGGTGAGTGTAAAGTCGATTACTTCGGCAAGGGAGGCATTGGATTATCTGACTTTTTCGGGGAAATATGAGAACGATGAAGATACCGAAAGACCTGGCATTATTTTTCTGGACATCAATATGCCGGGAATGAGTGGCTGGGATTTTATGGAAGAATACCGTAAAATTGATGCCGCACATAAGTCGAGAACAATTGTGGTCATGCTGACCACTTCTTTGAATCCTGACGATGAATTAATGGCCTCTGCAAATCAGGAAATCGTGAATTATATGCATAAACCACTCAATGAGGATGCATTTGTTAAAATTGCAGGTAAATATTTTGAGGAGATTAACAATTAAATCTATAGATTGGCGGTAAATTAATTTTAAAATGAAACCTCCATCTATTAAGGATATTGCAAAAAGAGCAGAAGTATCCATCACTACCGTTTCCTTTATCTTAAACGGTAAAGCAGAAAAGATGCGCATCAGTAAGGAGGTCATCAAGCGGGTGGAAGAGATCATTCAGGAGCTTGGCTTCAAGCCAAACCAGGTGGCCAGGAGCCTGAGGACCGGAAATACAAAGACCATTGGTCTGATCGTTGAAGACATCTCCAACCCGTTTTTTTCTGCCATTGCCAGACTTATTGAAGATAAAGCGTATAAAAAAGGATATAAGATCAGCTATTCCAGTACGGAAAACGACCCGGTTAAAGCGAGAGAGCTGATCGAGATGTTTAAGTCGCGGAAAGTAGATGCTTATATCATCGCACCCGTTCCGGGGATTGAAGAAGACATCAGACAATTGCTGGCCGAACGCATTCCAGTCGTTATTTTTGACAGGAACCTGCCTGATCTGGATGTTAACTATGTTGTGGTCGATAACCTTGAAGGAGGGTATTCTGCTACAGAATTCCTCATCAATAAGGGAAGAAAGAACATTGCTTTTGTAACGGTAGACGTAGAAGTTGACCAGATCAACAATCGTTTTCTGGGTTATCAGAAGGCCTTAAGGGATCATGGAATTACCGCCAATGAGAAAACACTGGTGAAAATTCCTTTCGATGCCACAGAGGAAGATACGAACAACCTGTTAAAGGTTTTGTTTGAAGAAAATCCTCAGATTGACTCGGTGTTTTTCTCTACGAATTACCTTGCGGTGCGCGGCTTATTCTTCCTGAAGAGCATTCAGAAACCGATTAATGATGGCTTTATGATTGTAGCCTATGATGATCAGGATGTATTCCGGATTCATACCCCTCCAATCAGTGTGGTTGATCAACCCATAGAACAGATCGCTGAAAAGATCATTGATATCATTCTTCAGGAACTTTCCGCGGATCGATCATTACCCCAGTCTGAAAGAAGTAAGGTGATTTTACCTACTAAACTAATAGAAAGATGATTTAGAGGCTTAAGCCTCTAAATCTTTCATGATTGCTTTAACTTTGTCGCCCAATTTTGCGTCAGTGTCTTTAAAGCTTTCCTTATCTTTTAACGGCGCATTAACGCTGCAATAGAATTTGATTTTAGGTTCTGTTCCGGATGGTCTTGCAGAAACAATGCTGCCATCGGCAGTAATGAACTGCAATACATCCGATTTTGGAAGCTCCAGCTTGGTTTTCTCTCCGCTTAGCAGATCTGTTTCTGTACCCAGTTCATAATCTTTCAGCGTCACCACTTTGGCACCTCCAAGAGTTGCAGGCGGGTTGTTTCTGAATTTTTCCATCATTGCTTTGATCTCTTCCGCTCCGGTTTTACCTTTTTTGGTAATGGAAACAAGTTCTTCTTTATACAGGCCATATTCTACATACATGTCTAACATCGCATTGTATAAGCTGCTGCCTTTATCTTTATAGAAGGCGGTCATTTCGGAGATGAAAGCACAGGATACCACTGCATCTTTATCCCTTACCAGTTCACCGATCAGGTAGCCATAGCTTTCCTCGCCACCACCAATAAAGGTTTTCTTACCCTGAAGGTTGGTCATCAGCTGGCCGATCCATTTGAATCCGGTTAAGGTATTATAGAAGGTTACGTTTTTCTTTTTAGCGATTTCTTCGATCAGGTTACTGGTCACAATCGTTTTCACGATGTACTGATCGCCGGTTAGTTTTCCTTTTTCTTCCCATGCACTCAGCAGGTAGTTGATCAGTAAGCTTCCGGTTTGGTTTCCGTTCAGCAATACAAACTGTCCGTCGTTATTTTTTACGGCGATTCCCACTCTGTCTGCATCCGGGTCTGTTGCCAGTACCAGGTCCGCATCAATTTCTTCTGCTTTTTTAAGGGCCAGGGTCAAAGCTTCTTTTTCTTCCGGATTTGGATATACTACCGTAGGGAAGTTTCCATCAGGTTTGCTTTGTTCTTCTACAAGGGTCAGGTTGGTAAAACCAAACTGTGCCAACGCCTGAGGAACCAGTGTGATTCCTGTACCATGAATAGGAGAGTAAACGATTTTCAGGTCTTTCTGACGGGCGATGGCTTCCGGAGATACTGACAGCTCGGTGATCTTATCCAGGTACAGCTGATCAATTTCTTCGCCGATCAGTTCTACATTGGCATCAATGCGGTCGAATTTTACTTCGTCAATGCTGCTGATCTTTGCGACTTCATCCATCACCATGGTATCGTCAGGAGCAGTGAATTGTCCGCCGTCAGCACCATAGGCTTTATAGCCATTGTATTCTTTAGGGTTATGTGAAGCCGTTAACATCACGCCGCTTTTGCAACCCAGTTCTCTGACTGCAAAAGAAAGCTCCGGTGTTGGTCTCAGTGCTTTGAAGAAATACACATGGATGCCATTGGCAGAAAATACATCGGCAGTGATGCCGGCAAAGTAATCCGAATTGTTACGGCTGTCGTGCGCAATCGCTACTTTGATCTTTTCTCCCGGATATTTTTTCAGCAGGTAATTGCACAATCCCTGGGTTGCAGTACCGATTGTGTATTTGTTGATCCTGTTGGAACCTGCACCCATGATGCCGCGTAATCCTCCTGTTCCAAATTCCAGACTTCTGTAAAAAGAGTCTGTCAGCTCTGTAAAGGCTTCTTTGTCTAAAAGCTGTTGGATTTCTTCTTTTGTTTTCGTGTCGTAATTACCATTAAGCCATTGGTTTATGGTGCTTAAGGTTGCGGCTTCTAATTGCATATGATAATGTTATAACTTTTGATTGGTTATGGGATAAACAAAATTGCCTACACCATGTTTTGCGGGAGGACAAAAAAAATGCATTATTCCAAATTTTATTTTGTGTATTTAGTGCTAAATATCGGCGATTTATTTAATTTCACGGCCAATTACAAGTATATAGCCAATTTATCAAAAAATAAAATTCTTACCTCAATTAAATGAAGATATTAAAGTTTGGAGGAACTTCCGTAGGAAGCCCTGAGCGCATGAAAAAGTTGCTGGACATCATCAATCCGGCCGAAGAGCAAATTGTGGTCCTATCAGCCGTGTCTGGTACAACCAATAGTTTAGTGGAAATTTCAGGCAAACTTTTAAAGGAGGATAAACAGGTGGCGTTAAGCTTAATTAACGCATTGCACCAGAAATATAATGAATTTGTGATTGAACTGTTGCCTGAGAACGAATTCCGTGAGCAGGGACAGGAAGTGGTGGATTATCATTTTAGTTTTTTAAGTTCGTTGGTGAACGATATTTTCACACCAATAGAAGAGAAAGTGGTATTGGCACAAGGTGAATTGTTGTCGACTACCCTTTACCATATTTACCTGAAATCTATCGGTGTGGCTTCTGTATTGCTTCCTGCATTGGATTTCATGAAGATCGATGAAGACAATGAGCCTGATGTTCCTTACAGCACCCGGAATTTACAGCCTTTGCTGGATCAGCATAAGGGAAATAAGTTATTCATCACCCAGGGGTTCATCTGCAGAAACAGCTTTGGCGAAGTAGATAACCTCAGACGTGGAGGAAGTGATTATACCGCCTCATTAATAGGTGCTGCGATCTTAGCTGAAGAGGTTCAGATCTGGACAGATATTGATGGCATGCACAACAACGATCCGAGGATTGTAAAAGGAACGAAGCCAATTTCTCATCTGTCTTTTGATGAGGCTGCAGAGCTTGCTTATTTTGGAGCAAAGATTTTACACCCACAGTCGGTATTCCCGGCACAGAAATATAAGATTCCTGTACGCTTACTGAATACCATGGAACCGGCAGCAGCAGGGACACTGATCTCTACAGATAGCGAAAAAGGAAAGATCAAATCTATCGCTGCCAAAGATGGCATTACAGCCATCAAGATCCAATCGAGCAGAATGTTACTGGCTTACGGTTTTCTAAGAAGGGTATTCGAGATTTTTGAAAGGTATAAAACACCAATCGATATGATCACCACTTCGGAAGTTGCCGTTTCCTTAACGATAGATTTTACCGATAACCTGGATAAAATCGTAGAAGAGCTACATGCTTTCGGTTCGGTAGAGATCGATAACGACCAGAGTATCGTTTGTGTGGTTGGAGATTTTAGTGCAGAAAAGCATGGTTATGCAGCCCGTGTACTGGATTCCATCAAACACATCCCTATTCGCATGATCTCTTACGGTGGAAGTAATTACAACATCTCCCTGCTGATCAATACGAAAGATAAAACAGAAGCTTTAAAGAGTTTACATAACCGTTTGTTTGAATAGGCAAGCGGTTTTACCGCTTCCTTAACCAGACAACGATGGCAAAGATAATGACCACCAGGAAGAAGAAGAGTCTGACCCTTCTGTTGTATTCCGCACGGTCCATCTTATTGTTCTTGTAATCGAGATAATTGCCGAAATAGATTAAACTCAAAACAACGATAAAAAATATAATCAGATACTTGAACATTATGTTTTCCGATAAAGATATAGCACGTTTCGCAAATATAGAAACACCCTTTTATTATTATGACCTTACTTTACTGCAAAAAACGTTAAGTGATTGCGCAGCGGCCGCTAAGGTATATAATTTTCATGTGCACTATGCCATGAAAGCAAATTTCAATCCTGCTGTTTTACAAAAGATCAAGGCGGTAGGTTTTGGTGCCGACTGTGTAAGCGGTGGCGAAGTGAACAAGGCCATCGAGATTGGCTTTGATAAAAGTCAGGTGGTGTTTGCGGGAGTGGGTAAGTCCGACCGTGAGATCAATGCTGCGCTGGATAATGATATTTTCTGCTTTAACGTAGAATCTGTTCAGGAGCTGGAAGTGATCAATGAGCTTGCGGAAAAGAAAGGGAAGCTGGCGAGAGTGGCGATCCGGATTAATCCGAATGTAGATGCGCATACCCACCATAACATTACCACCGGATTGGATGAGAACAAATTCGGAGTCAACTCCTGGGATTTAACGGCCTGTGCAGAGATGTTAAAGAAAAGTCCGAACCTGGAATTTATAGGGATCCACTTCCATATCGGATCACAGATTACGAACCTGGATGTCTATAAAAATTTATGTGTCCGCGTGAATGAATTTGCCGGATGGTTCGAAGAACGTGGCTTCATCGTAAAGGTATTAAATGTTGGCGGAGGTTTGGGGATTGATTACCACAACCCGGAACAGCAGGTGCCGGACTTTGCAGCCTATTTTAAGGTGTTCCAGGACTTTCTGGAAGTAAGGTCTAACCAGGAGGTTCATTTTGAACTGGGCAGGGCTTTAGTCGGACAATGTGCTTCATTGATCAGCAAGGTACTTTACGTGAAAAACGGAAAGAAAAAGAACTTTATCATTCTGGATGCCGGAATGACGGAACTGATGAGACCAGCTTTATATCAGGCTTACCATAAAATTGAAAACATTTCCAAGCTTGCTTTGGAAGATTCGGTTAAATATGATGTGGTTGGGCCAATTTGCGAAAGCACAGATTGCTTTGGTAAAGAGGTCGAATTGCCGGAAACTTTACGTGGAGACCTGATTGCTTTGCGCAGTACAGGTGCTTATGGAGAAGTGATGGCTTCGCATTATAATTTAAGGGAGAACATCGTCTCTGTATACGACACGGAAGGATAAAGGCTTGTTTGGACCAGACAGTTTTTACTTGAATAGTGCCGGATAACCTGAGCGTAATTCTGCTTAAAAAAGAAGGTATTACCACTCAAAGGCTGGAACCTTTGCCCTGAAGGGGGCAAAATTCCTATGCCTTTTCCTGGAATGCCTTCTTTTTTTGAAATTAAGTGTCAAAATCAGGCACAATGAATCGTCGTTAAAATAGAAATCCTGCATAGGTACGCCATTAAGAAGGCAATATACCTGTGCAGGATTTAAAAAAAAAGAGGTGTTTCTTTAAGGACATTCGAATATTTGCCCTTTAGCAAAGATTCGGGGACGAAAAGATATTCCTCTTTTTTTAAAGCTAAATTTAATTTTCAGCTATCGAGATACTGTTATTTAAGTAGCCTTTTCTTCTTTTAGTCTTCGAAAAAGTCGATCAGGCCTCCGAAGTAATATTCGGTTAATCCTGAAGTGAATTCTTCGTAATCCTCGTCGGGGATGTTCGTTTGTACGAATTCCAGTGAGGTTCCTTTTTTATCTTCATGAAGTTTGATGGTCACGATAGAAGGTTCATTTTCTTCTCCGAAATACCATTGCTGAACGATCTTTTTGCCATATTCCAATTCCAGGTTTTTACCCACGATATCGCCATCCCAAAAAGAGAACTCTGTGTTTACTTCTTCTGTAAATTCTGCTTCTGCACCTGTCCACAGCTGGATGCTTTGCGCTTTTGTCATTGCCCAGTACACCTCTTCAGGAGGGGCAGGGAGGGAATAGTATTTTTTAAATGTTTTCATTGCTGGCGCAAATATAGTTTATTTGAATGCGTTTATTCCAGTCACGTCCATTCCGGTGATCAATAAATGGATGTCATGTGTTCCCTCGTAGGTCACTACAGACTCTAAGTTCATCATGTGTCTCATAATCGAGTATTCTCCGGTGATTCCCATTCCACCTAACATTTGCCGGGCGTTACGGGCGATATCCAATGCAATTTCTACACTGTTTCTTTTCGCCATGGAGATCTGTTCCGCAGTGGCCCTGTTTTCACTTTTCAAGACCCCTAAACGCCATACCAGCAATTGTGCTTTGGTAATTTCAGTCACCATTTCTGCCAGTTTCTTTTGCTGCAGCTGGAATCCGCCAATCGGTTTTCCGAATTGTACACGCTCTTTGGAATAGCGCAATGCGGTATCATAGCAGTCCATTGCTGCACCCAAGGCACCCCAGGCGATGCCATAACGTGCCTGGTTTAAGCAACCCAGCGGGCCTTTTAATCCACTGATTTCCGGGAAAAGGTTTTCTTTGGGAACTTTCACATTGTCAAATACCAGCTCGCCGGTAGCAGAAGCCCTTAAGCTCCATTTGTTATGTGTTTCCGGAGTGCTGAAACCTTCCATTCCTCTTTCTACCACCAATCCTCTGATTTTTCCGGATTCATCCTTTGCCCATACCACTGCGATATCAGCGAAAGGAGCGTTGGAGATCCACATTTTTGCGCCATTCAGCAGGTAATGGTCGCCTTTGTCTTTTATATTGGTCACCATTCCACCAGGGTTAGATCCATGATCCGGTTCGGTGAGTCCGAAACAGCCCATCAGTTCTCCTGTAGCTAATTTTGGAAGGTATTTTTTGCGTTGTTCTTCTGTACCGTAAGCGTAGATCGGATACATTACCAATGATCCCTGAACGGAAGCAGTAGACCTGATTCCGGAATCACCGCGTTCAATTTCCTGCATCAGGATCCCGTAAGCAATGTAATCCAGTCCGGCACCACCATATTCTACAGGGATGGTAGGTCCAAAAGCACCTATTTCTCCCAGTCCTTTGATCAGGTGTTTAGGGAATTCTGCCTTTTGTGCATAGTCTTCAATGATCGGGCTAACTTCTTTCTTTACCCAATCTCTGGCCGCAGAGCGGATAAGCTTGTGTTCTTCCGTAAGTAATTCGTCGAGCAAATAATAATCAGGAGCTTCGTAAAGGTCTTTTTTGGCAGATTTATTCATTGTTTACACTATATTTGGTTATTGATCAGCTGTTGCTTTTGTTTGAGCCGGGATTTTTTCAAAGCCCTTTGTTTCAAAGGTAATAATTTCGGGGAATGGCTGGTAAAAACCGTCCAAAAAATTAATTTTGCCAAATGAGTTCAGCAAATAGCTATATACAAACCGTTGCGTTAAGAGATGTAAAGTGTTTCGCCCTTCATGGCTGGTATCCGGAAGAGCATTTAATCGGGATCTATTTTCTGGTAGATGTAGTGGTCACTTTTGTCCATACCGGAGATACCGAAAACCTGAACCATACGGTGAATTATGAAGTGATCAATACCATTATTCTGGAGGAAATGCAAAATACACAGAAGATGCTGGAAACGGTAGTGAAGCGGATTCTGGACCGCGTGATTGCCCATTATCCTTTCGTATTGACTGCCCAGGCAGGGATTCGCAAAATGAACCCGCCAATGCCGGGCGAAGTTGGACATTCTTTCGTTCAGCTGAGCTATACTGCTCCTGAAAAACAAGCCTAAATCAACGTTGTTCTCAAAAGAACACTATTGTTAAATGAATACTTTGCTTATCAATAAATCCGGTGCTTAGATTACCTTCTTTTTAAAGATTAAAAAAACCAAATATATAATGGAATACACTAAAATAACTTCAGAATTGCTGGAGCTGATCAAAACAGCTGTTGGTGCAGAAAGTGTTTTTACGGATGAAGATTCTTTAAATACTTATTGTCATGATGAAACTGAAGATTTGAAATATTACCCTGAAGTAGTGGTTAAACCTAAAGACACTGCTGCAGTGGCTGCCTTATTGAAATTATGTAATGCACATCATGTTCCTGTGACGCCCCGGGGTGGTGGAACAGGTTTGAGCGGAGGCGCATTGCCGGTCTTCGGTGGTGTATTGCTGTCTATGGAGAAGTTTAAAAAGATCATTGACATCGATACGGAAAACCTGCAGGCGATAGTGGAGCCCGGTGTGATCACTCAGGAATTTATGGATGCCGTTGCTGAAAAGGGACTGCTTTATCCCATTGATCCTTCGAGTAAAGGCTCCTGCTTTATCGGCGGAAATGTGGCGCATGGTTCGGGCGGACCAAGGGTAGTGAAATACGGGACGATCAGGGAATATATTCTGAACCTGGAAGTGGTATTGCCTACAGGAGAGGTGATCTGGACCGGTGCAAATACCCTGAAATATGCTTCGGGTTATAACCTGACACAGTTGATGATCGGTTCTGAAGGGACATTGGGCGTGGTTACGAAAATTGTAGCGAAGCTGATTCCAAAAGTTCAGCACAGTGTGCTCATGATGGCTTCTTTTTCTGAAAATGAACAGGCCTGTGGCGCAGTATCGGCCATCTTCAGAGCGGGGGTGATTCCTTCTGCCCTGGAATTTATGGAACGAAGGGGAGTGGAATGGGTAATTGAATATGACGACATCAAATTTGACCTCAAAGATGGGGTGAATGCTTTTCTTTTGATAGAATTTGATGGCGATGACATGGACACTATTTTTAAAGACTGCGAGCGTGTGAATGTTGTGCTGGAAGAGTTTGGCTGTACAGATGTGCTGTTTGCGGATACCGCAATGCAAAAGGACGAACTCTGGAAGATCAGGCGCACGATGCCGGAGTCGGTGAAATCCAACTCTATCTATAAAGAAGAAGATACCGTGGTGCCGAGAGCGGCATTGCCGAAATTAATTAAAGGAATTAAGGAGATCGGTGGCAGATATGGTTTTGAAAGTGTGTGTTACGGGCATGCCGGGGATGGAAACCTCCATGTGAACATCATCAAAGCCGGGATGAGTGATGAGGACTGGAAAAACAAATTGAAAGAGGGCATTGTCGAAGTCTTTGAACTGACGAGTGCATTGGGAGGAACAATTTCCGGAGAGCATGGAATTGGTCTCGTGCAAAAGGACTTTATGCCGATAAAATACAGCGAAATTCACCTGAACCTAATGCGCAGCATTAAAAAGGTATTTGACCCTTCAGGCATTCTGAATCCGGGAAAAATCTTTTAAGGTTTTTGGTGTTATAATCAGATCAGGATGACCGGGTTAATTTCCGCTCATCCTTTTTTTATGGGCTTTAATGTCAGATAAGGGTCAGACCTTGGGGTTTAGGATTGGTTTTTGATGTAGCAAGTTCTATTTTAGAAAAATAATGGATAAAACGAAGATTTTGCTGATCGAGGATACACCAGACCTGGTTTCTGTGATTGTGAGGGGCCTGGCTGCTGAAAAGATGGAAGTGAGTGTGGCAGGAGACGGTTTGACCGGATTGGAGATGGCCTTGAAATACGATTTTGACCTGGTTATTCTCGATGTCATGCTGCCGGGAATGAATGGGATTCAGGTCTGTAAAGAGATTCGGTTGAAAAACTCCGGACTGCCTGTGCTCATGCTCACCGCTTTGGGAAGCACCGAAAATGTGGTGACCGGTCTGGAGAGCGGGGCTGACGATTACCTCGTGAAGCCATTTAATTTCGTAGAACTCGTGGCCCGGATCAGGACCTTGCTGAGGAGGAGCAGAGGGCATTTAAACGTTGCTTCTGATACCTTAAGCATTGCGGATCTTCAGCTGAATACCAGTTCAAAGGCCGTCAGCCGCGCTGGTCAGTCCATTCAGCTTACCGCAACAGAATACCGTTTGCTGGAATACCTGTTGAAAAATCAGAATAAGGTACTTTCCAGGGTTCAGATTCTGGAAAATGTATGGGATATCGATTTCAATATGGGCACTAATGTGGTCGATGTCTATGTCAATTACCTGAGAAAGAAAATTGATGAGGGCGGTAAAGAACGTCTCATTCATACGGTCTTTGGAATGGGTTACATCATGAAACATTCGCTTGAACATCAGGAGCTTCGATAGGTATGAGGATTCAAACTAAGATTACCCTTCTTTTCTTTGGTATTGGAACGGTTGGCCTGATTTTATTAAATTTTACCATTTTTTATTTTGTTTCCCAGTTTAATTTTCAGGATTTTTTTAAGCGGCTGGAGGCGAGGGTAAACCTTGCCGCTGACATTTACATCCATCCGGATGAACTTTCCTCCACTTATAAGGAAATGCGTACCAAATACCTGGAAAAGCTGGAAGATGAGCAGCAATATATCATCGGACTGGATTCCCTGAACCGGTTAAATGGTGATGTTCCCAAAAATATCCCCGGTGATTTTTTCTATCGGATTGTAAAGGAAGGAAAGGCCGGTTACAACGAGGATAACCGCTTTTTCTATGGAAAACTATTTAAAGAAAACCAGGAGAAGCATATTGTCATTGTCACCGCTTTAGACCCTTATGGGTTCAGGGAGCTCGAGACCCTGAAGAAGGTTATGATTTTTGTCTTTATCATTTCTTTGTTTCTCACCTATATTGCCGGTAAAGTCTTTTCTCATTATACCGTTAATCCGATTCGGACAGTGATGAGAAAAGTAAAGAACATTTCTGCCAATAACCTGCATTCCAGATTGGAAGAGCTGGGCGGAAACGACGAGATGTCAGAGCTGGTCCTTACGTTTAACAACATGCTGAACAGGCTGGAAACGGCATTTGAAACGCAGAATAACTTTGTGAGCAACGCCTCTCATGAACTCAAAACCCCCTTGTCGATCATCACCGGAGAGGTACAGCTATTGTTGTCAGGCGGAGAGTTGTCGCCGGCAGCAGAAAAGTCCACCAAGGTGATTCTTTCCCATGCAGAGCAACTGGAACACATCATTACCAGCTTATTGGGGTTGGCGCAATCCGGTTTTGACGGAAAGAAACAGAACTGGCAGAAAATCAGGATTGATGAGCTGGTGGTCATGGTGGCAGGTTTCGTTAAGAAGATTGATGAAAAGAGTGTCCTTGAGCTTGATTTTTCTGCACTTCCTGAGGATGAATCTCAATTGTATACGGAAGGGAATGTCAATTTATTGCAGCTCGCTTTAAGTAACATCATTCTCAATGCCTGCAAATATTCCAGTCACCAGACCGTTAAGATTGCCTTGCGCCTGGAGTATAAAAGGATTCTGATTGTGGTTACCGACCAGGGGATTGGGATTCCCTTAAAAGACCAGCAGTACATCTTTGAGCCTTTTTTCCGCGCTTCAAATACGGGTGAGTTTAACGGGCATGGCATTGGCCTGCCGCTTACGCTGAACATCATCCGGCTGCACAAGGGCTCGATCGGGATCAATTCGGAGGTGGTAAAGGGAACAGAAATGAGGGTGGTATTGCCCATCAGTTCCTGATCGGTCCGGAGATTTCCTGAGTAACGTTTTCCCCTTTCTAATCACTTTCTAATAAGTTGCTTTTTTAAAATATTCCTTTCGGGAATAAAGTGCTTTCGGGCCTCATCAGAGGGGCCGGGAGCGCTGAATTTTTATTATAAACTCTAATCAAATTATAATTTTTTCTTTAGTCCATCCTAATCTCTCTCCGGTAAAATTGCATAACTAATTAAAGTTTAACCCATTAAATAAATTAATATGCAAACCATTTTAATCCCAACAGATTTTAGCGCTTCCAGTCTGGACTGTATTTCTCCTCTTTGTTCTCAAAACCATTCAGAGGAGCTGACTTTGGTTTTTGTACATCTATTTAAGCTCTCTGATTCTATCGGAGATTTGTTAATGCTTTCCAGAAGGTCCAAAGAGTATGAATATGTTGGTGAAGCATTTTATCAGCAATGCGATGAATTGAAGGTTCAGTTCCCAAATATCAAGGCGATTAAGATCGAGTTCTTTTATGGAAGTACAATGGTGCTGTTTAAATCTTTTTTAGAATTTCATGAAATAACCTCCATTCTTCATCCCTCAAATTGCTCCTGGAGCAGCATCAATACGGCCAGCATCAATCCGAATGTACTGGCGCATAAGCTGGGCCTGCCGGAGGTAACGATCAGGACCAGACCTGCGGGAATGCGGGTAGCGCATGCCTCAGCGGTATTGCGTGAAGAAGTTGTTGTATAGTATTCTAAACTCTGAATTTATGTTATTAAAAGAAAATATTCCTGTTCATTATATTTTAGGGAAGATCAAGAAAGAGATGCTCTGGGTTACGGTTTATGCCGTATTGATTGCCGTTTTATACGAGAACTTTCACATCACCAGGATCTCTATTCCAATTGCTGTCCCCACCATTTTAGGTACGGTTATCTCCTTGCTGCTTGCTTTTAAATCCAACCAGGCTTACGACAGGTGGTGGGAGGCGAGGACGCTTTGGGGAGCCATCGTGAATGATTCGAGAACGTTGACCAGACAGCTGATTACTTTCATCGACGTGCCTTTCGGGGCCTCAGACGAGCATTCCTTCTGTGAGCGGGTGGCGAAAAGACAAATTGCATGGTGTTATAGTCTGAGCCGGCATTTGAGAAGAGAAGACCCGCTCTTTCAATTGGAGCGCTTTATCAGCGCAGAGGATATGGAACACATCAAAAGGTATAGTAACGTTCCGCTGGCGCTGCAGGAGCTTCAGGCGAGAGATTTACGCAATGCCTTTAAGCTGGGCTGGATCAATGAATTTCAGCAGGTTCAGATCGATAAAACCTTAACTGCATTTTCAAATGAAATGGGCGGGTGTGAACGGATTAAGAATACGGTTTTCCCGTCTACCTATGCGGTATACATTCATTTTTCACTGATCCTGTTTATCATGCTGCTGCCGTTTGGCCTGATTGAATTTTTTGGGATCATTGAAGTTCCCCTGGTGATCGCGATTTCCTGCTCTTTTTTCCTGATTGAGAAAATGGCGATTCACCTGCAGGACCCTTTTGAGAATAAGCCGACGGATACCCCTACGACTTCTATTTGCCGGACGATTGAAAGGGACATCAAGCAGATGCTTAAAGAAAGCCATAAACACGATGAGGACCTCAAAGAGAAGTCCGTGCCTAAAGCATCCAATATCTTTTATATTCTTTAGTGTGCTGTGGAAAGCACTGAGATCATACATCCCCATGTAAAACGGAGGCCGGTAAAAGAAAACTCTTACCGGCTTCTCCATTTTTTCGGCCCCTGAGCCGCTTTACCTATTGTCGAGGTTTATTTAGTTTCCAGCTGTTCAAAAGAGATCATCCTCGCCCTTTCGTTTTCCGGGATCGGGGAGGCCGCTTTAGTATGGTAATCAAAGGCAACACAAACGGTTTTGCCTTTACTGCAAACCACTTCTTTTCCATGTTCGTGTTTTACCAGCAGGTATTCCAGATCGAAGCTGCTGTTTCCTATTCTCGAGGTCTTCACATACATGCTGATTTTATCGTTGATCAATATGGGCGTAATGTAATCCAGGCTTGCCTGGGCAATGACCACTCCGGTTTTTTTCCAATCCCATTTAATGGCCACGTTCCAGTATTTGGACCTGGCCACTTCGAGGTAAGTAAAGTATACTGCATTGTTCACATGGCCGAACATATCAAAATCTGCAAATCGGGTTTCAATCTCTGTTTTATACTTAAAACTGTCTAAATGGTTGATGATGTCTGCCTTTTTGTCTTGTTGTTTTGGTTTATTGCGCCATAATGTCTTAAAATTCATAGAAAATAGGGTTGGTATGAGTGTTGATTAGCTGCTTAGTATAAAATTAAAACTTAAATAAAAGGAGAAATAAGCAATGACACTAGTAAAATTTAACAACAGAACCAGAAACACTGCACCTTACTTTAACAACGTATTTGACTCTTTGTTTAGTGAGGCATTAAATAAAAATTTAACTGTAAACAAAGTTCCTGGCGTAAACATTCTGGAGACTGAAGCAGATTATAAAATTGAACTGGCTGCCCCTGGTTTGACAAAAGAAGATTTTCAAATCAACTTAAAGAAAGATACTTTATCGGTATGGGCAGAGAAAAAAGTTAGTGAAACTGAGGAGAAAAAAGATTATACCCGTAAGGAATTTGATTATTTCTCTTTCGCAAGATCATTCGTATTGCCTGAAAGTGTAGATGCAGAAAAAATCGCTGCGGAATACATCAACGGGATTTTAAACATCACGATTGGTAAAAAAGATGAAACTAAATCGGCTACTAAAGAGATAAAAGTTTCTTAATACAAGGTTTTCATAAGTAAATAATTGTTTTTAACGTTTGTGAAACCATCATGATCCTGATGTTGAACTCTTGTGTGATCTGTAAGGTCATGATGGTTTCATAATTGGTTTGGTTTAAGGTTGTAAGGGCATATCGGGAGGTGTGTCCTTATTTTTTTGTCTTAAAAAAAATGGCTTTATTTATTGATCTTATGTCTTTTTTTAGCAGGACTAAAACTGAGGCGCTCATTTTTAACTAAATTTGCAAGTCCAGTTTGACAATACTAAGGATAGGGGTTTAAGATGAAGGTACTTTTAATAGAAGATGAAATTGCGGTTGTTTCTTTGATACAAAGAGGTTTGAAAGATGAGCATACAGAGCTGGACATCAGCGTCGCTATGGACGGGCTTACCGGGCTAAAGATGGCGGGAATGAATCAGTTTGATTTGATTATTCTGGATGTGATGCTTCCCGGTATGGATGGTCTGGAGGTCTGCCGGAACATCAGGTTAACCGACCCGGATGTGCCCATTATCATTCTTTCTGCCTTAAATCAAACGGAAGATATCGTCGCTGCGTTTAACCACGATGCGGATGAATACCTGACCAAACCTTTTAAAATAGACGAACTGAGGGCCCGCGTTTACCGCAAGTCCCGCAAATCGGGAACGGTCCGTACCACACCTGCAAATATCTTAACGATCTCAGACCTTGTGCTGGATAAAGACAGCAAGGTGGTGAGCCGTGCCGGAAAAGTCATTGTACTGACGGCTACTGAATACCGGCTGCTCGAACATCTGATGCAGCACATGAACAGGATCATCACCCGTGTGGACATCCTGGAAGAGGTATGGGGAATGGATTTCAACCTCAGCACGAATGTGGTCGATGTATACCTCAATTATTTAAGAAAAAAAATAGACAAGAACTTCAGTCCTAAGCTGATTCATACGGTAATTGGTATGGGTTACGTGATGAGGGTACAGGAAAGCTATGAAGATCAGAACTAAAATCATTCTGTTGTCCTCGGCAATTGCCAGTTTAATCCTGTTGTCTTTTGCTGTATACGTTTCTTATTTTACTTCTAAAACGCTGGAAAATAAGTTTTTTAAACGATTAGAAGAGAATGCGCGGATGCTGGGAACGCATGTGATGAATTCTAAAGTCTATAAAGACAAGAGCTATTATGAGCTGAGCAATAAGTTCATCAACCAGTTTTCGTTTGGCCGGAACTACCTGGTCAGGGTAGAGAAAGACAGAAAGCAACCCCGTTATGAGCCACTCCTGCCCATGGGCAACGATTTTTTTGAAGAAACCATTGAACATGGCAGGGCCGAGCTGATGCTGGATGGTACTGCTTACGTGGCTTTGTTTTTTGAAGACAAAGACCATAAAAAAAACCTCGTGGTGGTTTCTGCTGCGATAGATGATTTCGGGAATGCAGAGCACCGGGACCTCAATGAGGCTTTGATCTCAGGGGTCGCCATTTTTTTGTTATTCATCATTCTGCTTTCATTTTATTTTGCAGATAAGCTGTTGAACCCGATTGCATCGATCAATAAAAGGATCGGACAGATCAATATCAGTAACCTTAACCTGAGGCTGCCTGCAAAGGGGGCAAAAGAAAAGGATGAGATTGAAGTGCTGATTTCCAATATCAACGACATGCTGAGCCGGCTGGAGATTTCGGTCAAGTCGCAGCGGAGTTTCATCAGCAATGCTTCACATTCCCTGCGGACCCCTATGACGATCATTAGCGGGGAATCCGAACTGGCACTGGATTGCCTGGACCCCGAACACCCTGCACATTATTCTGTGGAAATGGTATCTAAAGAAGTGGACCGCATGAACATGATTGTAAACAGTCTGCTTCTGCTCTCCAGAACAGGTTATGGTGGAAAAGACCAGAACATGAGCCTGGTCAGGATTGATGAACTGCTTTACAGCGTCAAGGAATCCGAAGGCTACCTGAATGACAACCACCGGATCTTTCTGGATTTTTCCAATATTCCCGAGGACAGCAATCTGCTGACCGTGAACGTGAACCAGGATTTGTTTTTTATCGGACTTTCTAATATCATCTCGAATGCCTGTAAATATGGGAATGAACAGGAGGTGAAAGTAGGGATCGCCGTGGTCGATTCAAAAATCGTGATCCGGGTAATTGACCGGGGAATAGGAATTCCGGATCGGGATAAACCTCACATCTTTGAGTCATTTTTTCGTGCTTCGAACATTGGAAACATCTATGGAAATGGCCTTGGGCTGGTATTGGCCAGGAATATATTTGAACTCCATCATGCGAGTCTGGACATCCATTCCATTGAGGGTGTGGGTACTACGGTTACAATTTACTGTCCGATAGCCAGGCTCTAATCTCGCTCTTATTTTTCCCTAATATCGTTTTAATCTTCAGTTTAGCCGATTATTAGGTGGCTCGTTTATACTTGTAACAATAAGTATAACGACATGAAAATTAGAACAGGAATAGGGATCATATTGTGTGCCGTTTGCCCGGGACTGGCATCGGCTCAGACTTCGGCAGTTAGCCCGGTTTCAGCCCCTGCTGATGGTCAGATCCTCCAGCCTAAAAATAACGATTCTTCTGCCTTTAAGCTGAATGTGCTTGGGCGTACCTCATTTAACATCGGTAGCAACACGGAAAATGAGGTCAATGCCGGTTTTAAGCTGGACGAAATGAGGCTTTTGCTTCATGGTTTTATCCATTCAGACCTTTCTTATAAAGTGCGCTTCCGCCTGAACAGGTCTTTCAATACCACTTCTCAGGACAATGGCTCAAGAGCACTTGACTTTGCTCAGGTGAATTACCGCTTTGGGAAGCAGAAAGAATGGGAAGTGATTCTGGGAAAGCAGGCCGCCGCAGTGGGGAGTTATGAGTTTGTGAACAATCCGGTATATGAATATATTTTTACGGATTATGTAGACCGCATCCTGAACCTATTTGTGGTAGGGGCCACCTTCTCCTACAAGGTAAATCCAGCACATCGTTTTACTTTCCAGATTTACAATACCGCTACCGAGACTTTTGATCAGCTGGTTAAGAATGCCGCATATGGCGCTGCCGGACTGAAACAGTCCGGTCGCCCAATTGGGACTTACCTGACCTGGGAAGGTAATTTTCTGAACAAGACCATCCATACGAAATGGTCTTATAACTATTCGCAGCTTGTTGTTGATGGCGACAACCATGCGGTCTCTCTTGCAAATATGCACCAATCTGGTGGCACTAAGGTGTACCTGGACCTTCAGTATTCCGATTATGGTGTGGACCATACCATGCTGGCTTCTAATTCCATTCACTCTTTTTACGGAATTAAAGGTACAGACAGGACCATGCTCAGAGATGTGGTTTATAAAACCGCAGTGCTGAGGTTTGACCAGCAGCTGAACAAGAACTGGGGCATTTCCCTGAAAGGGGCCTATGAAACCGCGAGCGCCAGGAAGTACAAGCAGGCAGGACAGGATTTCAGAAGAAACTGGACCGGTTATGCGGCATTGGAGCATCAGCCATTTGCAAATAAAGACTGGAAGCTTTTTGCGGGATATATCAGCAATGCGATTACTTACAAAAACAGGATGGGCCTGCCATCAGAAAAGAATAACCGTTTTATCCTCGGTACCTATTTTAATCTGGCTGCCTTTTAAGCGCAGCGATCCCAGATAATAAACTTTTAACCTTATCAAATTTTATGCGTTTAACACCCAGAGAAACTGAAAAACTGATGCTGCATCTCGCAGGCGAGCTTGCCGCCAAACGACTCAAAAGAGGCGTAAAGCTAAACTACCCGGAGAGCATCGCCTATATCAGTGCCGAAATCATGGAGAAAGCAAGGGATGGGAAGACCGTAGCCGTGCTGATGGACTATGGAACCAAATTGCTGAGCCGAAAGCAGGTCATGGAAGGGGTTCCTGAAATGATCCATGATGTACAGATTGAAGTCACCTTTCCGGATGGGACGAAACTGGTCACCATTCATAATCCCATTCGCTAATCTTTAAAATCATAAGAAATGATACCAGGAGAATACATTATAAAAAAAGAAGACATCAAAGCAAATGAGGGTTACCGTACGGCATCCTTATCTGTGAGCAATACCGGCGACAGGCCCATACAGATTGGTTCTCACTATCATTTTTTTGAAGTGAACCGATACCTGCAGTTTGACCGGGAAAAGGCATTTGGCATGAGGCTCAATATTCCGGCAAGTACAGCAATCCGTTTTGAGCCCGGCGAAAGTAAAGACATCATCCTTGTGGAGATTGGCGGCAACAGGGAGATTCATGGATTCAATGGCCTGACCAATGGCAAATACACCAACGAGAAAGTGAAAACCGCTGCCATCGCAAAGATGAAAGCAGAAAAGTATAAAACCGTAAAATTAAAATAAGATATTATGGCAGAGTGGAATAGAAGAGAATGGATTAAGGTAGTCGGCCTGACTGCCCTGGGCAGCGTAGTTGGTTTGAGGTCTTTAGGACTGGATAAGCTGGGCCTGGAAGCCGGTTCTGTAAAATATATTGATGGTGAGCTATACATTCCGAGGGCGAAATATGTAGCCCTGTTTGGACCTACCACAGGGGATAAAGTGCGCCTGGCGGATACGGAATTGTTTATCGAGATTGAAAAAGATTTCGCCGTATATGGAGAAGAGAACAAGTTTGGCGGAGGTAAAACCATCCGTGACGGGATGGGGCAATCTGCCCGTGCATTGGGCGATGAAGGGGTATTGGATTTTTGCATTACCAATGTCATCGTGATCGATCACTGGGGTATCGTTAAAGGCGATGTCGGGATTAAAGGAGGAAAAATTGTAGGGGTAGGAAAGGCAGGAAATCCGGATGTTCAGGACGGGGTGACGGAAGGAATGATCATTGGTGCCTCCACAGAGGTACACAGTGGCGCCGGAATGATCCTTACTGCAGGCGGAATTGACACGCATATCCATTTTATCAGTCCACAGCAGGTAGAAACTGCCTTGTATAGCGGAGTAACCACCTTTATCGGCGGGGGTACGGGACCAGCTGATGGTACCAATGCAACGACGGTTACTTCAGGAAAGTGGTACATCGAAAAGATGCTGCAGGCTTTTGAGACCTTGCCGATCAATGTCGGCATCTTCGGTAAAGGTAACGTCTCGACGATGAGGCCTATTGAAGAAATGGTGGAAGCGGGCGCATTAGGTGTTAAAATCCATGAAGACTGGGGTGCTACGCCGGTGACAATAGATATGGCCCTGAGAGTGGCTGATAAATATGATGTACAGGTGGCGATCCACTCTGATACTTTGAATGAGGCGGGATTCCTGGAAGATACTGTTCGCGCAATTGATGGCCGTGTGATCCATACTTTCCATACGGAAGGTGCCGGTGGGGGACATGCTCCGGATATTATGAAAATTGCAATGTATCCTAATATCTTACCAGCCTCGACAAATCCAACAAAACCTTATACGATCAATACTGCCGAAGAGCATCTGGACATGCTGATGGTTTGTCATCATTTGGATAAGAATGTAAAAGAGGATGTGGCCTTTGCGGATTCCAGAATTCGTCCTCAGACCATTGCTGCGGAAGATATTCTTCAGGATATGGGCGTCTTCAGTATCATGAGTTCTGATAGTCAGGCCATGGGAAGGGTAGGTGAAGTAATCTCCAGAACTTTCCAGACTGCCCATAAAATGAAGGTCCAAAGAGGAGCTTTGAAAGAAGATCAGGGATCAGGTAATGACAACTTCAGGGTAAAAAGATACATCTCTAAATACACCATCAATCCGGCCAAAGCACATGGAATTGACACCTATGTAGGTTCGATTGAGCCGGGCAAATTTGCCGATCTGATTCTTTGGAAAGCGGAAATGTTTGGGGTAAAACCCGAGCTGATCATCAAGGGAGGAATGATCCTGGGTGCGAAGATGGGCGATATCAATGCCTCGATTCCTACACCTCAGCCTATCGTTTACAGGATGATGTTTGGAAATTACGGAAAGGCGCTGGCCAATATCTGCTATAACTTCGTTTCCAAAGTTTCATTGGAAAACGGAAGCATCGCAAAATTGGGACTGGAACGGACCAGTCTTCCGGTAAAGGGATGCAGAACAGTGATGAAGAAGGATATGGTGCATAACGATGCGACCCCCGACATTACCGTAGATCCGGAAACTTATGATGTAAGGGTGGATGGCGTGATTGCCACCTGCGAACCGCTGGCAGTATTGCCTATGGCACAACGTTATTTCCTTTTTTAACATGATCAAAACAGATCGGGTTATTGCGAACCTATATACCGACAGCCAGCGTTATTCCAGTTGCAAAATAGACATTCTGCAGCTGGACTGGTATGATGCGACGAAAAAAATAGTGCGCCTTTTCACGGATAACGGGCGGGAAATCGCCATTCATCATCTGGATCAGGAGCAGCTTTATCATGGTGACATTGTGTACCATGAGGACAGGGATATCATCGTGGTTCAGATCATACCCTGTCTTTGCATCGTATTTCAGCCGCTGACGCTGAGGGATATGGCGATTGTCTGTTTTGAAATTGGCAATAAGCACACCCCGATATTTATCAATAAGGACAAAGAAGTCATCATCGCATTTGAATCCCCCCTCTATCAGTTTCTGAAAAGGGGAGGATTTGAACCGCGCAAAGAAAATAGAATAATTGAGAGAACCTCCACCCTGATGATCTACAAATGGAGTTCATCAGGGCAGGTGATTTCTTTAGAAAGCAAGTAAGATGAGTGCATTACTGACACTGTTACAGATTAATGATTCTGCATTTCCGATCGGAAGCTTTACGCAATCCTATGGGTTGGAGACGTATGTGAGCAAAGGGATTGTAAAGGACAGTAAAACCGTCAAAATATACGCTGAGACCATGCTGCAGCACAATTTTTATTACAACGATGCTGCATTTTTTGTATTGGCCTGGAAGATGTGCGAGGGCAATGCCACAAAGGCTAAGGTGCGGGAGCTGGACGATTTGATCAGCGCCTATAAAGCGCCTTATGAAATCAGGGAAGCCAGCAAAAAGCTCGGCATCCGTTTTTTAAAGGTGACCGGAAATTTCAAGTCCGTGCCGCGCTGTACAAAATACCTTCAGGCGATTAAAAATGGTGAAGTAAACGGGCATTATGCCATGGCCTTTGCCATGTATGCGCATGCGGCCAAGATCCCGATGAAGGATGCTTTACATGCTTTTTACTACAATACCCTCAACGGGATCCTGACCAATTGTGCGAAACTCGTACCGATCAGTCAGATGGATGCCCAGAAGATTTTGTTCCAGCTTCAGGGTTTGATCGAACGTTTGCAGGAAACACAGGAGCAGATGCCGGAGGAAATGCTCGGGAGTTGTTGCATTGCCCAGGACATCAGGTGCATGCAGCATGAAAAATTATACACAAGGATTTACATTTCATAACGATATCAAATGGCGAAGAGAAAATATGTGAAAATTGGGGTGGCAGGTCCGGTAGGATCCGGAAAGACTGCCCTTATTGAAAGGTTGACAAGAACAATGTGTGGAGACTACAGCATCTGTGTGGTCACCAATGATATTTATACACGTGAGGATGCTGAATTTCTTCAGAAGAATTCCTCATTGCCGGCAGAGCGGATTGCCGGTGTGGAGACAGGCGGTTGTCCGCATACTGCGATCAGGGAAGATTGTTCCATGAACATTGAAGCGGTGGAAGATCTGGCAGCGCAATTTCCTGATGTGGAGCTCATTTTTGTAGAAAGTGGCGGAGATAACCTGACGGCTACCTTTAGTCCGGATCTGGCAGATGTGACCATTTTTGTGATCGATGTGGCGGAGGGAGAGAAGATTCCAAGAAAAGGTGGGCCGGGCATTACCAGGTCGGACCTGTTGCTGATCAATAAAATTGATCTTGCGCCATATGTTGGGGCCGACCTTTCCATTATGCAGAGCGATGCCAGGCGCATGCGTGGAGAACGTCCTTTTATCCTGACCAATATGATGACACTGGAAGGTTTGGATCAGGTGCAGGACTGGATTAAGAAATACGCTTTGCTGGAAGGATAGGAGAGAAAAATATGGACAGTGCAATTAAGATCAGCGTATTGACAGAGGAAGGCAAGAGCCTGTTGAAAGACAGCTTTTACAATGCCCCTTACAAAATCGTACATTATGGAACGCAGCGCTCTAATCAGCACATCGAATTGATCATTATGAGTTCCTCGCCAGGAATTATGGACGACGATCACTTGAAGATTGAGGTAGAGATTGCCGATCAGGGCTGTTTGCACCTGTACTCCCAATCTTACAATAAACTGCATCCGATGAAAACCGGGGCGAGTCAGCAGATGGTTGTTCAGGTAGGTGAGGATGCACTTTTTCAGTATATCCCACATCCGATTACCCCATTTAAGGATTCGATATTTACGACGGTTAATCAGGTATACCTTGAAAAAGGAGCCACATTGCTTTGGGGAGATGTCATTTGCGCAGGACGGGTATTTCGTGATGAGGTATTTGAGTATGAAAAACTGCACAGTACCACGAAGATTTACAGGGAGAAAAAACTGGTCTATATCGACAATCAGGTTTTGAAACCTAAGGATCAGCCCATTGATAAAATGCTTTTCCATGAAGGATACACCCATCAGGCCACTTTGATTTTTGCCTCCGAACACGCTGCTGCATTTAAAAAGGAGCTGGATGAAATCTTCAGGGGCGACTATGAAGACATCAGCTTTGGATTTACCACCTGCGCTGAAGACATGATCCTGTTCCGTGCACTCGGCGACAATGGGGACCTGCTGTACAATTTTATAAAAACGATTGCCAGCATGTGTACAGATTTTCTGGAGTCTATTACTAAACCATCAGATTTATGCATGAAATAGCTATAGTTAAGGACATTTTTAAAACGCTGGAACAAGCTTATCCGGATACCTATAAGCAGATCAGTAAAATAAGAATCCAGGCCGGATTGCTGGCCAACATACAACCCATCCTGATTCAGAATGCTTTTGAAGCATTTATTCTGGACGAGGTCCAGTTCAGGGAAACAGAGCTGGAAGTGGAGCTGCTTCCGATTATTGCCCATTGCACAACCTGTGAATCTGACTTTGAAGTCAGGTTTCACAGGTTTGTTTGCGTTTGCGGCCAACCCTCAGGGCAGGTCATGCAGGGCGAAGAACTTCGCATTAGTCAGGTAATTTTTAACGATTTAAACAACATACAATAATGACAGCAACACCGAAAAGTAATCAGATGCCGGTAGGGTCGGTACAATGTGACAATACAACCCTGAATTTATTGAAAGCCAATGATTTTGTAGCTAAAGCCATCAGAGACCGCATTCCGGGGATCTGTGTGATCAATGTTTGTTCTTCACCTGGTTCCGGGAAAACCACCCTGATGCAGGAAACCGGTAAGCGCCTGGGTGCAGAGCTTGGGATTGCAGTGCTGGTAGGTGATCCGGAGACCGAAAGGGATGCGATCCGTATGCGTGAGGTAGGAATCAATGCTTTGCAGATCGTGACAGGAGGGATGTGCCATATTGAAGCGCAGATGATCCTGCAGGCTTTAGACCATATTGACCTGAGTTCATGTGACCTCCTTTTTATCGAGAATGTTGGGAACCTGGTTTGCCCTGCGGCCTTTGACCTGGGAGAAGATTACCGTGTGACGCTTCTTGCGGCTACAGAGGGGGATGATAAACCTAAAAAATACCCAAGAATGTTCCTGACGAGCGAATTGATGCTCGTTTCTAAATCTGATCTGCTGCCTTATGTTCCTTTTTCCGTGGAAGCGGTAACTAAGGATGCAAGAGAAGTGAATCCCAATCTGGAAGTCATTGCCATCAGCAGCCTGAAAGATGATGGGATGGAAGAATGGTGTGACTGGCTGCGTGCTAAAGTTAAAGAAAAGCGTGAAAAAAGTGCTCAATAATCAGGTCATCAAAATTGACTCATTGCCTGTGCTCACTCCATTGCAGCATCAGGAAGAGGATAGTCTGGTACTGGAATGGTATGAAGTGAACCGTACTTTAATCAAAAGGGAAACTTTGTCGGGCAGGATGATCCATCTCGACAAACCTTTGTCTGCCGTGTTGCAGCAGGGTACGGTGATCTATCTGGATGAGGTCTGTGTGATCAGGATCTTCATCAAACCCTGTACCTGCATTGTGCTGCATTCCAATGATCTGGAATTGGTGGGTTTGTTCTGTTTTGATGTGGGCAACAGGCATTTGCCTATTTATCTGATTGATGAAAATAAGATTGCCTTTGCTTATGATGGACAGCTGTTCCCGGCACTGCAGCAAAAGTATGGTTCGCCGGTCACATTGGCCAATTATAGACTGGATCCTTCACAGATGATCAATTGTTATGGCAATATCGTCGGACAAAAAAGATAGTTTGATGGTTTTGGGGATGGCATTTTAATGCCATCCCCTTTTTGTTTTTTATAAAATGTTTTTAGAAGGTGTACCTGATTGCGGTCATAAAGTTTCTCGGGCTTCCCGGAAATGCCCTGGTATAATCGTAGCCACCTACAAAGTAGTATTTATCGAACAGGTTGTTGGCATTGAGAGAAATACTCATTTTATCCAGTTTATAATAGACTGCTGCATTTGCAATAAAATACGAAGGCCAGAAGTTCCATTCCAGTTCGCCGGATGCAATGTTTTGAACCGTGTTTTCCATTCTCTTTTTACCGGTGTGTTGTGTACCCAGACCGATTCCCAATCCTTTTAGTTTACCCTCGCGGAGGGTATATTTAGTCCATACTGAGGCCAGGTGTTTGGGTGCATTGGCATTGGTCATTCCTTTTTCCAGTTTAAGGTCGCTCTCCATCACCTCGGTGATGTTGAAGGCGTAGTTGGCGCTCAGTTCCAGGGAAGGAAAGAGGTTCCCTTTGATGTCAAATTCTACTCCCTGAGATTTTACCCTCCCATTTTGTCTGTAGATCGGATTGCCGGCTTCATTGAGCTGTCCGCTGTTGACCAGCATGTTTTTGCGTTCAATGTGATAAAGCGAAACCGAAGAGAAGATGGCTTTGTTGAACAGTTCTGTCTTAATTCCGGTTTCCAGCTGATAGCTCGTCTGACTCTTGAAAGCCTCTGTACGGCCATAGTTCTGTGGATTGCGGACGAACTGTGGATTGATTGGAATGAAACCCTGACTGTAACTGGCAAAGTAATGGAATTGGGGGTTGATGGCATAGGTCAGGCCAATCCTTGGCAATAAGACCGACTGTTTCACCTTTTCGAAGTTACTGCCTTCAAACCTTCGTTTGTCGCCATAATTTTCGTAGCGGAGCCCCAGGAGGATATTCAACCTTTCTTTCCAGCGGATTTTGTTTTGAATAAAGATCCCTGTGGTCTGATAAGAGGAGTTCAGGTAATCTACAAAAAACTGCGCTAATGGAAGCCGGTTGTATAAGGCTGTATTTCTCAATTCATAGCCCGGGTTGTTCAGGTCAAATTGTAAGGGGATAATTTTTCCGTTAATGGTTTGGTTTCTCGCCTCCCATTGATGGCCCCGTTTGTCTGTTTCATACTGGATATAGTCCAGACCCCCCACGATATCGTACTTTAAATCCTGTTTGCCGCCTTTGTAATGCAGGTAGGCAGAGATGTTGTCCGTATATTCTTTGGTTTGTTTTTCTATATAACGCATGTTCATGACCGTATTTAAAGGTGCGTCTGCATAGGAATTCAGGGTGCGGTGTTCGGCCAGGTTTTCTGCGTAGATAAACTTCAGGTAGTTTGCATTTATAGAAAGCTTATCGCTGATGAGGTGGTTCATGGAAGCGTTAAAGGAAATGTCGCTGACCTTAAAATAGTCGCTGGGCTGACTCAGGCTGAAAGCGCGGTTCAATGCAAAGAGGTCGCCGCTTCTAATGCCCATTCCTCTATCCAGGTATCCATCAAAATTGCTGTAATTGATTTCCGCGTTGATCGTCGTGTTCGGGCTCGGTCTGAAGGTAAAGGTCGGCGCGATCATATACGATTTGCGGTTGTTGACCTCTCTGAAGGTATTGGTGGTTTCATGGCCCATATTGAGCCTGTAAAGTATTTTTTTCTCTGCATCCAGGGGACCGGTCAGGTCAATTGCCGAGCGGATGGTGTTAAAGGAACCGGCGCTTAAGGAGACAGAATTTCTTCTTTCTTCAAGCGGCTTTTTGGTGTTTAGATTGACGGTTCCTCCAGGACTGATGTCTCCAAATAAGGCAGCACCAGGCCCTTTCAGCACTTCGATGCTTTCCAGATTTAAGGTTAAGGGAATCCTGAAAAAGCTGGTTCCATAGCCATATCCGGAGCGGAGGCCATTGACCAGGCGAAAGCCTGATTCGAAACCATTCCTAAAGCCCCTGATGCTGAGGTCATCGTAAGCAGAAAACTGGCTTACTCCGGCAAGATCGGATACGACATCGGTAATGAGAAAAGCCTGCTTGTCGGCCATTAGTTCTTTGGTGACTACAGATATGGTTTGGGGAATTTCCGTAATCCTGGATTCTGTTTTTGAGCCAATGAAACTTTTGGAATTTACATAAGATTTCTTTGTTCTGCCCATAACCACGACTTCCTGCAAATGTTCCTGGTTATTGATTAAAGGAACAAGCAGCTGTACCTCTTTTTGCATTTCATTTATGGAGACCAGGATGGTATCAGACTGAAGGCCAATTCCGCTAAAGATCAGCTGATGTTCGCCATAAGGCAGGTTGTTAAATACAAAGCCTCCTTTTTCATTGCTTTTTTGTTTGGTTTGGAGTGCAGGGATGCGAATATTGATGTCTGATGCAGGGCGGCCTTTTTCATCCTGAACCTGCCCTTTGATGCTTCCTGTTTGTTGGGCAAATGCCTGATTTGAGAGGGTTACAGTAAAAAAGCAACCTATGGAAATTAAATAAATGGATCTCATTTTAGGATATGTTATGTTGCATGTGAATGGTATAGAAGGGGGGATCCTGATCCCTGTGGATCAGTTTAAATCCCATTTTTTCCCAGAATAATTGTGCGCCATCAAGGAAGGGGTGGGTATGTAAATACAATTGTTCTATCCCCTTGCTCTGGAGCAGCAGGCTGATTCCGGAGAACAGCATGCCCCCGATCTTCTGATGGCGGTAAGCGGGGAGGACGTAGAGCCGGCAAATTTCGTAAGCCGGCGCCTCTGACGCTAGCCTGAACTGCTTAAATCTATGATTATAAGGTCTTGCAGCAATACAACCAACAATTTTTCCTTTGTGGTCTTTGGCAATCAGAAATGCTCCGGCATTTCCGTTGCTGTAAGTAGATTCGAATAATTGCAGGTCTTCGGGCAGCTGATCATGACAAAGCATGGGGAACAGTATTTTTCTCGACTGGTAAGAAAAGTCTATTGCCCTTTTGATGAGTGCCCCGGTTGGGATCGTGATTGGATAAGCCATATTAGAATTTTGGAACAATAATCGTTTTGTCTTTTATCCGGACCTGCAGGAGCGGGGTGTCATAAAGTGCTTCGTAAAGGTTGATGGAGGGGTGTTCTGCTTTCATCAGATGGCTGTCGCAGGCCTTCTGATCTTTCATGAAATAACAGTGGTCGGCATAGATGTTGGCCATATTGGGGTCGTGCATGATACAGACCACGGTATGGCCGCTTTTGGAATAAAGTTTCAGTTTTTCCAGTACCAATACCTGGAAATGGAGGTCTAAATGATTGGTTGGTTCATCCAGTACCAGGATTTTCGGTCCCTGGGCCATCACGCGGCTAATGAGCACCAATTGACGCTCTCCTCCGGAAAGGTCGGTATACGCCTTGTCCTGAAGGTGGGAGATCCCCATGTTCGACAGTGTTTCCGAGACGATCTTATGATCGTTCCGGGAGGGGAGAAAGCGGTAAAAGGCTGCTCTTCCGGTGAGGACTACATCATGTACGGAAAATGGAAAGATGCTCTGGTGAAACTGAGGAAGGAATCCGATTGTTTTGGCCAGTTCTTTTTCCGGTAGGGTATTTCGTTCCTTTCCCAGCAGATAGACGGCTCCCGAAGGGTCGCGGTATTTGCCGGTAATCATGTTAAACAAGGTGGATTTTCCACTCCCGTTTCTGCCCAGTATAACGCTAAACTGATCTGCAGGAAGGGAAAGTGAGACCTGATCCAGGATGCGTCTGCCTTGTATGGAATAGCTTAGGTTCTCTATGCTTATTGCAGCTATACTCATGTCCAGTTGATTTTTCGTTTCTTGATGAGGAATATAAAAAAGGGCGCACCAATGATCATCGTAAAGATTCCGATTGGAATTTCATAGGGGAATATCGTTCTGCAGAAATTGTCGATGATCAGCAGGAATGTTCCCCCAAAAAAGATGTTGGCCGGCGTGGTTTTGGTATTGCTTGCACCAACGAGCATGCGGGTAATGTGCGGTACAAAAAGGCCGTATAAACTGATGATCCCCGCTGAGGCTACTGCTACTGCCGTGACCATTGTGGCCAGAATTACCGCAATGACCTTGATGTAAACCGGGTTGACACCCACCGCCCTGGCTTCTTCATCACCAAGGGAGAGCAGGTTGAGCTTCCAGCGGATCAGGTATAATCCCAGGAGTCCGGCAGAGATCGGGATGACGCTTTGCTGTACCTTATGCCAGGAACTCAGGTGCAGACTTCCCATTGTCCACTGGACAATGGCCTGCAGTTTGAAAGGGTCACTCAGGTATTGTACCAGGGCAAGGCTGGCTGTAAATAAGCCGGATACGATCATCCCTGCCAGGATAATCGTGATGGAAGATGAATTTTTGGTATAGCCGAAAACATAGGTCAGGCTGACTGCTGCTGCCCCGAAAATAAAGGCGGAAATGTGAACCGACAGTAATGGAATTAATATGGCAAGTGAAGCCCCGAAAGCTGCTCCGGAGGAGATTCCCAGGATATATGGATCTACCAATGGGTTTCTGAAAATTGCCTGCAGTACACCTCCTGAGGTAGCCAGTGCCGCACCTACGAGGAAAGTCATCAATGCCCTTGGAATCCTGATGTTGAAAATCACATTTTCTACCACCAAAGGCGCAGAATTACTGCCATCAAGCGTCGCGCTGATCCAGTCCCAAAAGGCGGAAAAGCCAATGTTGTCTGAAGAGCCGATCAGCAGGGAAATAAAAATGACAGGAAGGGGCAGGCCATAAATAATGGCATTGCTAAGGATCCGGCGCATCATCTCAGGATTAGTTTAGCTTTTTCCGGACCATACAGACCAGACAGGATTTCCATTTGCCGGAAGCTCAGTTTTTCATTTGCAGTTCCCGGGTAGCTGTACTGGTTGATCGCAACGGAAGCCAGTAGGATTTTTAGGGTATGCGGGTCGTATAAGAACGGCGGACTAAGATTGAAAACTTTTTTTTCTTTTAAGGCTTTCAGGGAAGAAAGTTCTTTTTGCTGATACAAGACACTTTCATCTGTATTCCAAAGCAGCATAATGTCGGGATTCCAGCTGATCAGGGTTTCAGGACTGATGTTAGGTGCATCGATGTCATGTGGACAGGCATTCTCCAGACCTGCCATTTCGAAACAGTCGTTCATCATCCCTTTTCTGCCCGTAGTGGAATAAATACGGCCCCCGGACCAGGAGTAATAAATGGTTTTTTTCTGGCTTATGTTTCTGTTTCTCTCTTTCAGTCCGGCGATCTGACTTTGACTGAAGGACAGGAGTTCTTTAGCCCTGTCTTCTTTGCCCAGGAGGATCCCCAGGTTTTGTATTTCCTCGTTGAGCTGTTCGAAGTTTTGAGAAGTTATGCCGAATACGGCAATTCCCAGTTCTTTAAGCATTGTGATCGCGTCGGTATGGTTGGATTGTACAATGACCAGGTCGGGATTTAGCTTAATGATCGTTTCCATATTCGGTCCTCCCTCTGCCAAAGCGGGAGTGGCGATCTTCTTTTCTTTAATTCTCGGATCAACTTTTGAAAAATAAGGGTACAGATTGGGATCGGTGTAGACGCGGTTTGGCGCGCCGATAATTGCACTATCTGCATGAAGCATGTAAATGGCGTCGAGGGCTGCGGGAATGAGTGCAACCACCCTTTGAGCAGGCTTTGTTAAGCGGATCGTATCGCCGATTGCGTCAACAGCGCTTATCCGGTAATTCTTTTTGTCTGTTTTATTGGTCCCGCAAGCGCTCAGTGATGAGGCAAAGACGATCAGGGAAAATAGACAACTGTAGTGTTTTTTCATCTTACAATTATATAATGATCGTATGTGAGGGGGATAAGCAGAAGATTAGAATAGATTTAGAATCTTAATCCTTGTGTTTGGTCCTTGTTAAAATAAAAGCATTGATCTTTAAAAGAAGCGGCCTGATTATTAAGTCAGCAATATCAATTTGCAAAGTGTTTTTGCCCTGCTTTTAATCATTATGATATATGTGCATCTTTATTGTAAATTAAGCGGCAAAAGGAAACTAAATCATTATTACGAAATTACGGACAGAAAAATATGAAACACGGACTTCTAATTGACATGGATGGTGTCATTTACAGTGGCGAAACTTTAATAGAGGGCGCTGATAAGTTTATTGCCAATCTGCTTAAAAACGACATCCCCTTTACCTTTATGACGAACAATAGCCAGCGTACCCGGCTTGATGTGGTTCGTAAACTGAAACTGCTGGGTATTGAGGTGACTGAAAAGCATGTTTACACCAGTGCTATGGCGACCGGTAAATTTCTGGGCGACCAGGGTGAAAACGGAACTGCATATGTATTGGGAGAGGGCGGACTGATTACCAGTTTACATGAAAACGGGATTAACCTCGTGAACACTGATCCGGAGTTTGTGGTATTGGGTGAAGGCAGGAATTTTACTTTGGAAATGGTACAACGCGCCGTAGACATGATTCTGGCAGGTGCCAAATTTATCACGACCAATCAGGATCCATCTCCTAAAAAACCGGGATGGAACAACCTGGGCATAGCCGCCACTACAGCAATGATTGAAGAGGCCACCGGCAGGAAAGCGTTTGTTATCGGGAAGCCGAGCCCTGTCATGATGCGTTCGGCCAGAAAGTATCTGGGACTGGAAACCGCAGAAACGACGGTAATAGGGGATACGATGGAGACCGATATACAGGGAGGCGTACAAATGGGCTATAAGACCATATTGGTTTTGTCCGGAATCGCAAAAAAAGAAAGTTTAAGTGAGTATGCCTTTAAACCAGACTTGATTGTTGGTTCTGTAGATCAGCTTGAATTCCCTTTGAAATGGTGGTAAGGGCGTTTTAATGGTAAAGAAAAGAGGCTGCTCATTGGAGACAGCCTCTTTTTTTTACCTGGTGTACGTTTAAGCGTAACCCAGGATTTTTAATACCTGTTTACTGTTTTGCTCTTCGCCGAATACTTCAAAGTTGAAAGTTTCATCTCTGTTTCTGCGAATGATCACATGTTTAGGACTTGGCAATAAGCAATGGTGAATACCGCCATATCCGCTCAGTACTTCCTGGTAAGCTCCGGTATTGAAGAAACCAAGGTATTGTACTTTACGTGTTTTTGGCATGAACACACTGTTCATATGCGCTTCCTGATTGTAGTAATCCTGGCCATCACAAGTGATTCCACCTAAGTTTACCCGCTCATATTCTGCATCCCAGTTGTTGATCGGAAGGAGGATGTATTTTTGGTTTAATGCCCATACATCAGGTAGGTTGGTGATGAATGAACCATCCAGCATCAGCCATTTCTCCCTGTCGTTCTGTTGTTTACGACCCAATACTTTGTATAAGATCCCCGAGGCTTCTGCAACGGTGTATTTACCAAATTCAGTAATGATATCCGGTTCTACCACATCGTGCTCTGCACAGATTTCTTTAATCCTTTTTACGATTTCATTCACCATGTATTCGTAATCAAAATCAAATACCAGGGAATCTTTAAATGGCATACCACCACCGATATCTAAAGTATCCAGCTCAGGATTGATCTTTTTAAACTTGCAATACAAGGTCACGTATTTTTCCAGCTCATTCCAGTAGTATGGAGAGTCTGTAATTCCGGAGTTGATAAAGAAGTGAAGTAATTTTACCCTGAAGTTAGGATTGGCCGAGATCTTATTGTTGTAGAAATCGATCACATCTTCCATACGGACACCCAGTCTGGAGGTATAGAATTGTGAATCCGGCTGCTCTTCTGCCGCGATACGGATTCCGAGGTTACAAGGAGTGTCCAGTTCTACTTCATCATCGAAAAGGTTGAACTCTTCTTTGTTGTCCAGTACGGGGATGATGTTCTTATAGCCATCATGCAACATATCAATGATATATTGTTTGTACTGGTAGGTCTTAAATCCATTACAGATTACGGTAATGTCTTTGGTCAGGGCACCTTTTTTCTCCAGTGCCTCAATCATGGGCATATCGAAGGCAGATGAGGTTTCCAAATGGATGCCATTTTTCAAGGCTTCTTCAACAATATGCCTGAAGTGTGAACTTTTAGTACAATAACAATACTTATAGTCCCCACGGTAATTGTTCTTAATGATCGCCGTTTGAAATAATAATTTGGCTTGTTGAATTTTCTTACTTATCATTGGGAGGTAAGTGAAACGTAATGGCGTACCATAGGTTTCAATCATTTCCATCAGATTGAGATCTTGAAAATATAATTCGTCGTCTATAACGCTGTAACCTTCCTGAGGAAAACCAACACTTAGATCAAGAAATTCGGAGTAACTCTGCATTTT
This sequence comes from Pedobacter sp. KBW06, assembly GCF_003852525.1. GTDB lineage: Bacteria > Bacteroidota > Bacteroidia > Sphingobacteriales > Sphingobacteriaceae > Pedobacter. The sequence goes on along the minus strand of NZ_QAJL01000007.1, from coordinate 104,201 downwards.
TTATATTTTTGAACAATTATTTAAAGGAGTAGCAAATTAAAATGAGTTAATTTCGGTTCCAAAGATAAACACTTTATAAAATACACTTGTATTTTTTTTTATGACTAAGACTTTAAAAATTATTGAGGTAAAATCCGAGATCGGCGCCGGTACCCGCGGAGCCAGTTTAGGAGTAGATGCAATTAAGATTGCGGCATTGGATTTTGGAAGCAGATTTTTCAAAAAACACAAATCTGTAGAAGTGCCAAATGAGAACCATTTATTGCTTGAAGGCACCGGCAGCCCCTATGCGAAGCGGATTTCCGGGATTTTAACTATGGTAGAGCGGGTGAGTGAAATGGTGCAGACTACGCTTGATGAGAAGCAATTTCCAGTGGTTATAGCTGGTGACCACAGCACTGCTGCAGGTACAATTGCAGGTATAAAAGCCGCCTATCCGAAGTCGAGATTAGGGGTAATCTGGATCGATGCGCACTCAGATTTACATTCTCCTTACACTACACCCTCCGGAAATATGCACGGAATGCCGCTTGCGATAGCGCTCGACGAAGATAATTTAGAGTCGAAGGTGAACAAGCTGGATCAGGAGACGATCAATTACTGGTATCAGCTAAAAAACGTGGGAAATATCGCACCTAAGATTAATTATCGCGATCTTGTGCTGATTTCTGCGAGGGATATGGAGAAACCGGAAGAATTTTTACTTAAGAAAAACAAAGTAAAGATCTATACTACGGCTGATGTCCGGAAAAGAGGGGTAGAGCGGACAGTAATCGACACTTTAGTTTACCTTGACGATTGCGACCTGATCTATGTTTCATTTGATGTAGATTCTATGGACCCTACCGCATCGCGGGGAACGGGAACACCGGTTGCGCAAGGACTAACGGAGAGAGAAGCAGGAAAGCTGATGTCCGGGCTGATCACCAATCAAAAGGTATGCTGCTTCGAAATTGTAGAAGTAAACCCTACTCTCGACAGAGAGAATCAAATGGCAGAACATGCCTTTGAGATTTTAATTAAAGCGACGAACGCTTTTAGAAACGAGTAAATTATGAATATCGAACAACATATTACCACTGCAACGATAGCTGCAGTAAAGCATTTATACGATCAGGAGATTCCTGAAAACCAGGTTAGCTTACAAGATACCAGAGTAGAATTTGAGGGACAGATCACGATTGTCGTGTTTCCTGTCGTACGTTTTTCTAAGAAATCACCGGAAGTAACGGCAACTGAGCTTGGCGAATACCTGGTGGCAAATATTGAAGAAATTACTGCATTTAATGTGGTGAAAGGATTCCTGAACTTAACCGTAGCAGATCGTTATTGGTTAAACCTGTTTAATCAGGACCTGCTGAGCCCTGATTTTGGTTCGGTACCGGCCAATGGCAAAAAGGTGATGGTAGAATATTCTTCGCCAAATACCAATAAGCCATTACACCTTGGGCACGTTAGGAACAACCTGTTGGGTTATTCTGTGGCCGAATTGCTGAAAGCAAGCGGTCATGAAGTATATAAAGTAAACCTGGTAAACGACAGGGGAATCCATATTTGTAAGTCCATGCTGGCATGGCAGAAATGGGGGAATGGTGAAACTCCGGAAAGTTCCTTGTTAAAGGGTGATCACCTGGTAGGAAAATACTATGTCATCTTTGATAAAGAATACAAAAAAGAAATCGAGGCTTTAAAAGCAGAAGGACAGACTGAGGACGAAGCGAAAAAGAATGCGCCACTGATCAGGGAAGCACAGAAAATGCTGCTGGATTGGGAGAATGGAGATGAAGCGGTGATGTCTTTATGGAAGACCATGAATGGTTGGGTATATGACGGTTTTGCCGTGACCTACAAAACCATGGGTGTTGACTTCGATAAATATTATTATGAGAGCAATACTTACCTTTTGGGCAAAGGGACGGTAGAAGAAGGTCTTGAAAAAGGTGTGTTCTTTAAGAAACCGGACGGCTCTGTATGGATTGACCTGACTGCCGATGGTTTAGATCAGAAACTCGTACTTCGTGCGGATGGTACTTCGGTATACATCACTCAGGATCTTGGGACTGCTCAAATGAAACACGATGATTTTCAGATGGATGATTCCTTATATGTTGTAGGGAATGAGCAGGATTATCACTTTAAAGTGTTGTTCCTGATTCTGGAGAAACTTGGTAAGACCTGGGCTAAAGGATTACACCATTTGTCGTACGGCATGGTGGATCTTCCAAGCGGAAAAATGAAATCCAGAGAGGGTACAGTAGTTGATGCCGATGACCTGATGGCAGAAATGGTGGAAACTGCAAAACAGAAAACCGAAGCCTTAGGAAAGGTGAACGACTTCTCTGAAGAAGAAAAAGAAAACTTATACCAGAATATCGGATTGGGTGCATTAAAATACTTCCTGTTGAAAGTAGAGCCTAAGAAACGCCTGTTGTTTGATCCTGCGGAATCTATCGACTTCCAGGGAAATACAGGTCCGTTTATCCAGTATACCCATGCACGTATCAAATCGCTGTTGAATAAAGCAGGTTATGATGCAGAAAAGGGAGGGGCGGAAAACGTTATCCTGACAGATACAGAACGTGAGATGATCATGTTGCTGGCAAAATATCCTGCAGAGCTGATTGCTGCTGCAAAGGTGTATAGTCCGGCAAGTCTGGCCAATTACCTGTACGAGGTGGCAAAGATGTTCAACAAGTTCTATCATGAGGTTCCGCCGATTGTGAAAGAAGAAGATGAGGAATTGAAACATCACCGTTTAAACATCAGTGCGGTAACTGCAGGGATCCTTAAATCAGGAATGAAGATTTTAGGGATCACGGTTCCGGAAAGGATGTAAGGTCTTAAACATAGAACAGAAAAGGTGCAGAGATGCACCTTTTCTGTTTTTAAGGGACTTTATCGGGAAATACAACTGCTTCAACTGCTTCCAGCATTCCATCTGTTTTGCCCCGGCCTTTGTATCCCAGGAAGGCATTTGCAATCGGGGAATCGATAATCGCCCCGAAGTTGGCATTAATGACGATCACTGCATTTTCCTGAGGGTAGTAACAAACCCAGTTGGCTCCGCCCAGGGAAGCACCAACATGATAGATTCTCTGCAGGCCCTTTGGATTGGTAATTCTTTCTATTCCTAAAGCACCCTCAAATCTGTAACCATTGATCGGATCACGTGTTGGTTTAAAATCAAGCATGGTTTGTAAGGATTGCGCAGCGAGGATTTTCCGGTCTATAAAAAGTGCTTTGAAAAATAGAAAGCAGTCGTGGGTAGTAAATAACATCCCATCATGACCAATGTTATTTTTCGCAAAATTACGTTCCCATCCAGTCGAATTCTGGAGTTTCCCATCGCCGTACAGATCGATATAGGTGTTTACTGCCCCAAATGGGGCGGGGTAACCGCTTTCATTTTTATAATAAGAATGAAACAATCCATAAGGCTTAAAAATCCGCTCTGTTAACAGGTTCGCATGACTTCCATAGACCTTGTCCAGCACCAGCGCCAGTAACATATAATTGGTATTACAATATTCAAATTTTTCTCCAACCCTGAACAGTGCTTTTTTATGGTAGATGTATTTCAGGTAATCAGTGGTACTGAATGTTGCATAGAAATTGTTGTAATAATCTGCTTCATGACTGGACTGAAACAGAAAATCCGGAATGCCGGAGGAATGGTTTAACAGGTTTAAGATCGTCGCTTCATGTGCATTTGCGATTTTATCACTGCATTCGGCCGGCAGGTACTGGTCAATTTTATCACTTAGTCTGAGCTTTCCTTCTTCTGCCAGTTTAAGCGTTGCGACCGACATATAAGTTTTGATGACACTCGCAGAATGAAATACATTGAACAGTTTCATTTGAGTTTTATTTTCAATCGCGCTGTATCCCGCTGTGCCGATCCACATCCCTTTCTCAGGCGTGTAGATCAGCATGGATAAACCCGGAATTCCCTCCTTTTTATATTTGTTCAGGATATTTTGGAATTTTTCTTTATCGGGATGTAGTGCACTGGGATTTTCAAAATCGATATTTCCATTACTGTCGACAGGAACATTCCCTGCTTTCTTGCAGGAAGCGCAACTGATGATAAGGAATAGGATTAGTGCTGATAACAATTGGCTTTTCATTTTCTATTTCTGATTAAATGGGTAAATGTTTAGACCTATGCGCAATGTGTTTTGGAGCAGGGAGGGCAGGTATTTGCTGTAATTTGTTTGCAGCCACCATTCATTTTTTACGTACAGGGAAAAGGGGGCATTTAATTTTTTTCTAAAATCGTAGCCGAGCTGCAGGCTGTAACCCAGAAAAAGAGAAGACCTGCCCTTGTCTTTTGTCAACTCATATTCTCCCAGGTCATTGAGCGCGTATAGGTCATAGGCATTAAAAGTTCGGAGATAACCTAAGGGGATTCCAGCTGAAACATAGATCCCTATACCAGTGGTAAAGGTATAGCTGACACCGGTGTTGATGTTGATTCCGCTGGCCAGTTCCTTGTGTTTAAAATACCCCAGTTCTCCATCCAGTGTTATTTTTGAATGCTTGCTGAGCAGCAGCGGGTAAGAACTGGTTATGGCCAGGCCGAGATTAAAGGGCTTTTTATTTGGGTTGTCGAATGGAAGTCCAATGGTATGGTTGTAGAACTCAAAGCCAATTGGGATCTCTGCCCGTTTTTGTGCCATACAACTGAGCCGGCTGAACAGGCATAGCATGCCAAGCAATATCAATAGTTTTTTCATCGTGGTTTGTTTTATGTTGAAACAAAACTATTGCTTGGTTTTTACAGTTGATTTGACCTAAGTCAAACCTGGATCAACTTTCTGATCCGGCTGAGGCGTTCTCTCGAAATACCGAGAAAAGAGGCGATATAGGTAAGCGGAATTCTGGCCGACTCTACGGGTTGCTGTTTTAATAACAGCAGATAGCGCTCTTCGGCGGTGATGCTTTGGTGTTCCAGCAGCCGGTTTTGCAGAATGTTAATGTAATTAGACAACAGTTTCAAAATGAAATCTTCCAAAGCGGGATCTTTTCTCTTTTGCGCTGTAAAGTCAGCTTTATAGAAAACAATAATTTTTGCCTCCGTTATGGCCTGGATCGTTTCATTCGCAGGGTCGGTCGTAAAGAAAGAGTATGCAGAACCGTCAATATCGCCCGGAAAGGTAAATCCCGTGATGTATTCTTCAGCATCTATCGTTCTGAAGGTGCGGAAAATGCCTTCAACGACAAGAAAAAAGTAATGGCTGACTATGCCTTCTTCGATGAGGTAGCTACCTTTTGGGATTTTTCTTTTTCGTGCAAAGGGGAGCAGCAAGTGGAGCTCCGGTGGCAGGTAAGCCAGGTCGCCGTGTTCAAAATTGTTATTGGGGTTTAGCATAAACTTCTTTTGTTGTTTGTCTATTCTAATACAATTCTAAATGACCTGAGGACTAGTTGGATAGCGTTCTTTATACGCCGGCAGGAAAGAAAAAATGCAGAGCTGTTTTTGATCGCTCTGCATTTTAAAAAAAGAGATGGGTTTAAATACTTGGGAACATGGTTTGTGCCTGCTTACCAATTAAAGGAATTTCTTTTTTAACGCCTTGAATAGCGCCGATCAGACCGATTACCCATAGAATAAACAAGGCTAAATACACAATGTTGAACAACATGCCCATAGTATCAAAAGGCATTATCGAAAAGAAAATGCGTTGTGTAATTTGCAGTACAAAACCTACCAGGTATAGCAGTAAGGTTTGTCTGAGGTGATAGCTGCCCAGGTCTGTTCTCTTGTCTTTGTGTATGGCGAAATAGGAGATCAGCCATCCAATAATGGAGAGGTAACTGATAATAGCCGCTGGCTTTCCTTCTTCTGTCGGGGTTGGGTTGAAATTAGTTTCCATAGATTTGATTTGTTAAATAGATGTTTTTTGTGAGATGGTAGGCATTTTCTCGTGAATATAGTAAATTATTTGTTGTCAGGTTTATTTATTTTACTTCGAATCTTTATGGTGACTTTGTTTAATTCCGTTATGTTTAACCCCGGCATCTTAGTTTTGTTCTGCCCATACTTTGCAGGCAATTGAATTGTTGTATGAATAGCTTCTTCCTGTTAAATACTGTTAATTTGTTGTGGAAGGAGGTTTAGAGTCTTAATTTGCGGGTATCCATTCAGGGGGAATTGAATATGAAAGTGTGGTTTGGTTTTATTGTTTTAGTGCCTGGCTTTTTTGCGCTTCCTGTTCTTCCTGCTTTTTCACAGAATAAAGCTTTAAAAGGGCTGCTGCATAAGGAAAAGGGGCAGGTTAATCAACTGAAGGAGGTGGTGATCACCAATAAGAAAGTCAATATTGTTGGTGTGAACGGATATACTCCTGAAATGTGGGTCGGACTCAGTTTGAAAGGTAAAGCCGGTTACGCCGAAATCGGACAATTGATCCGGATTTCTTCAATGGTGCGTTTGCTTAACGTTAATGTAGGAACCTCCGGATTCAAAGGTGCCCGGGATTCAGTATCCTTCCGTTTAAACATTTATAAATTTGAAAACGGATTGCCGGGAGAGCGATTGATAGAAAAGAACATCATCAAATCTTTTTCAAAGGACTCGGAGATGCTGCGTTTTGACCTGAGCGCTGAACAGGTCTTCCTGGAGGAGGATTGTGTGCTTTCTTTGGAGTATCTTCCCAAAGAACGGAATAAAAAGCTTTCTCTTTTGAGTTTCAGGGCCAATATGATGGCTAAGGGAGGTTTCTCCAGAATTGAGAATACAGGAAAATGGAGTCCTATGCGAAGTGGGGCTGCGGCTATTTTTGCAGAAGTGGAGCAATAATTTTGATATGGTTCCCCTCTTTTGAAGAGAACCATATCTTTTCACTTTTATTTTTGTACGCCTGGTTCGGCAGGAACGGTCTTCTTTTTCCTAAATGAGGCAAAGGTCATTGGGCTCTTTGCCGGCCTTTCATCACCCAGCAATACGCCCCATTGTTTAAACATATCTGTTCTGTCGAAGATTACTTTTAATACGGCAATGATCGGCATGGAGAGGAACATTCCGGAAACGCCGGCAATACTTCCACCAATGATGACCCCGAGAATGGCAAAAAGCGCATTGATCTTCACTTTGGAACCTACAATCTTTGGCATCAGGATGTTGTTGTCCAGGAATTGTACAACTGCAATTACTCCCAGTACCGTTACTACCGGCCATAGTTCAGTAGAAGAGGTGAGGGTAAGCAATACACCGATGATATTTCCAATTAAAGCACCCACATATGGGATCAGGTTTAAGATGGCGAAGATGACACCAATCAACAGGGCATGTTTAATGCCAACCAGTAATAGGATACCTCCTAAGAGGATGGTCATATAGGTTACCTGGATCAACAATCCTACCAGGTAGTTTTTGATGATGGATTCTGTCTCATAAATGGCTTCTTTTACTTTTGGATGGTGATCCGGTTTGAACCACATGAAAATGAAACGCAGTAAAATGTCTTTGTAAAAAAGCATCAGGTAAATGTATATGGGAAGTAACCCCACAAATACAAAAATTGAGCTTAGGGTGACCGCTGCACCACTTGCCGCTTTTCCAGCCATTCCGAGTAAATCATCACTTTTTTCGGTAATGAATTTCATCTGTTCAGTGGTAGAAACATGACTGATGGTACTGAACCACTCGCTGAGTGATTTTAAATGGGCATTTACATTACTTTTGATCTGAGGGAAGTCTGCGGCCAAAACACCAATCTGCGCGGAGAAAAACCATACGATGGCGCCTACAAAGATCACGACAAGAAGGATGGGCAGGATAATCGCCGCAATTTCCGGAAATTTGTATTTCCTGAGGAAACGGAATACAGGAAGCAGCACAATGCTAATGAAAAATGCCATGATTACAGGCATGATGATGTCTTTTCCAATGACCAACAGGGCGCCAACGAGGACGATTCCGAGGAGTTCTATGGATCTTTTTACGGTTAGGGGCATTTCTTTCATAAGGATAGAGCTTGTTTTACTGCCTTTATCGGCTTTTATAAGTCAGATAAAGAGCGACATGATGGCTTGAATTGTAGTTTATTTGTTTTTTCAAAAGGTAAACACGGTAAGGTATGAAATGTTTGGCTAGTTTTGTAAATAATCAAAACACAGTATATTTCTCTTATGATCAGTAATGAAACCATAGTTGCCTTATCTACGCCACCAGGAATCGGCGCCATAGGTGTAATCCGCCTTTCGGGTAAGGACGCGATCTCTATCACAAATTCAGTTTTTAGTGGAAAAGACTTGTTGAAGCAGGATTCTCATACACTACATTTTGGATTGATAAAGGATGGGGATATGGTGATTGATGAGGTGGTGGTCAGTTTGTTTGTCGCCCCGAAATCTTATACGAAAGAGAATGTGGTAGAGATTTCCTGTCATGGCTCGAATTATATTATTCAACAGATCATTTCTTTGTTGATCAGAAGGGGAGCATCGGCAGCCAAGCCCGGAGAATTTACGTTAAGGGCATTCTTGAACGGAGGTTTGGATCTTTCCCAGGCTGAGGCTGTTGCAGATTTGATTTCTTCGGATTCTCAGGCAGCGCATAGCGTAGCGATGAACCAGTTGAGAGGAGGTTTTAGTACTGAGCTTAATTTGTTAAGGGAACAATTGATTCATTTTGCATCGATGATTGAACTGGAACTTGATTTCTCTGAAGAGGATGTGGAGTTTGCAAACAGAGATCAGTTACAGGACCTGATCAATAAGATCACTTTGGTGATCAATAAACTGATCCGTTCTTTTGAATTGGGGAATGTGATCAAGGAAGGGATCAATACGGTGATTGCCGGCAGACCAAATGCGGGTAAATCAACTTTGTTAAATGCACTGTTAAACGAAGACCGGGCGATTGTAAGTGAGATTGCAGGGACAACAAGGGATACGATTGAAGAGGTTTTAAATATCAACGGGATTAATTTCAGGTTGATCGATACGGCTGGAATCAGAGAGGCTACAGATACGATTGAGGCGATAGGAGTAGAGAAGACCATGCAGAAGATTAGTCAGTCTGCGGTATTGGTGTATTTATTTGATGTACTGAACCTTTCCGCTTCCGAGATCAAAGAAGATATTGCTAGCTTGCATAAACCGGGAGTATCTTTTGTTGCAGTAGCGAATAAAATGGACCTTTCTTATAACGACAGGCTTAAAGAATTGAGCCTTCCTTCCGATATCAATTTTATTTCGATCTCTGCGAAAGAGAATCAGGGGATTGAGGAGTTGAAGGAGTTGATCTATAATACTGCAGTAGGCGATAAGCTTTCTGCAAATCATACGATGGTGACGAACATCAGACACGTGGAAGCCTTGCAGAAAACGCAGGTAGCGCTGAGCAGTGTTGCTAATGGTTTGTTGAATCCGGTGACTTCAGATTTTTTAGCGATGGATATTAAGCAGGCGCTTTATTACCTTGGGGAGATCACAGGCCAGGTGACCACTGATGATTTGCTGGAGAATATTTTTAGCAAGTTTTGTATTGGCAAATAATCGATGATAATTACTGCATAATTACGCTAAGTAATGACAAGTATATGGCTTATTGTTAATAAGTTATGTGAATTTCTTTTGTCCATATTTTTGGAAATATCACTTTGTTTTTCTGACTTTTGTAGCGCATTTGTAGCTTTTTTCTCCTAAAAATCAGGTGTAAAAATCATCTGGTAGATTATGGCGACTAACGACATCTAATGACACTTAATAACACTTATCGGCGCTTAATGACACTTAAAAAGGCGAGATAACTACAGGTGTTTTTGGGTAGAATTCGGTCAAAAAGAGACGGTGCATTTGACTAAATGCAACAAAAGGATGAGTTCGAACATTAAGGTAAAAAGGATCTGTGAATTCTGTGGAAATGCTTTCATGGCAAAGACTACGGTGACCAGATTTTGCAGTCATATCTGTAATAGCAGATACGGAAAGCGAAAGGCCAGAGAATTGAAAATAGAGGCTTCTGAAAAGCAAGTTGTGGAGACTATAGCCGCGACCACTGCGAGTACAGTAGTGGCAGAATTTTTAACGGTTAAGGAGGCTGCCAGATTATTGAATACTTCGGTCAGAAGTATTTACAATATCATTCAAAGTGGTAGAATAAAAGCCATTAGGTTCACACCTCGAAAAACACTGATTAAACGAGTTGATCTTGATCAGATGCTTGTGCTCCCGGAATTCCAGGTACCTGTGCTGAAGGCGCGTAAAAAGAATCCTCATCCGAAGTTCTGCTATTCCATGTCGGAGGCTCAAGAGGCGCTTAATTTTTCTGAGAGAGCGTTGTGGGATCTGCTGAAGCGGAATAATATCCCTAAATATCGAGATGGTAAGTACACTTACGTTTTAAAGTCTGATCTAAATAAATTTTCTAACCAAAACGATTAAGTTATGGCTAAAGTGAAAATGAGAATGAGAACTATCGTGAATAACAGAAAAAGTATCGTGCTGGATTATTCACCACCGCTCAAAAACCCAGCTTCAGGTAAATTTCATCGATTTGAAACCCTTAAATTGTATATCTATGATGATCCTGCTGATCAATGGGAGCGGCAACATAATAAGGAAACGATGATCCTGGCCCGTACCGTTTGTGCACAACGTCAACTGGATATCCAAAACCGTAGATTTGGCTTTCTTTCAGATGCCGTAAGAGATTCCAGTTTCATTGATTTTTTCAAAATAGAAACCCGCAAAAAGCAACAATCGCTTTCAGATGATTGGGCTATGGGTTTGAGATACTTTATCGCTTTTGCAGGCCATGATCTTAAGTTTCCTGAAGTCAATGACCATTTGTGTGAAGATTACAAAATCTACTTGCTTAGTGGTCCTAGTATTAGCAGAACAGGAAGACCGATCAAGAGAAATACGGCTGTATGTTATTATGCGAAGTTGAGGCATGTTTTAAGAATTGCCTATAAAAAGGGTATTATATCACAGGATTTGCATTCGATCGTAAAAGCCATTCCAGCTAAAGAGACACACAGGGAGAGGCTTACATTAGAAGAGTTCCAGCATTTGGCGGAAACTCCTGCCGAGTCAGATTTAATGAGAAGGGCTGCGCTTTTCTCTGGACTAACGGGATTGAGATTTTCTGATGTAGCAACATTGAAGTGGTCAGACTTGCGCGGAACTGCCGGGAAATATGAACTTCAGTTCTCACAGGAAAAAACAGAAGCCGCAGAGGTGATGCCAATCTCAGATCAGGCAGTCTTTTTTATGGGGAATCAGGACACGGAGAATATTCTTGTTTTTCAGGGATTAAGGTATTCGAGGCTAAAGACTTTTTTTACACATTGGCTTGCTGCAGCAGGTATCAATAAGAATATTACTTTCCATAGTTTCCGCCATACATTCGCCACGCTGCAACTGGAGCTCGGAACGGATATTTATACGGTTTCTAAAATGTTAGGCCATAAGGCTTTTAAGAATACGGAAATCTACGCCAAAATTGTAGACAAGACCAAGCGTAATGCGGCTGATAAGATTATGTTGAAAATGCCCGAGGAGGCTGTTAAAGTAGAATTGGATGAAAACTTACCGCCGAAATCATTTAAGTTTATTGTGCATCGGAATGAAAGGTAGTTTTTACCCCTTCATAAGTATCTATGGTATTAGCACAATAAAAGCACATGACTGAGGCTATATTTACATTATGAGTTTACCGCTGCGCATATCACTTTTGATGAAAAGGAATATACGTACGTTGTCTTAACAAAGGGGATTACAAAAGATACTACTACAAATCAAATTAACCTGAATGAGATGGGGGTATCTGCTTGCTTACAGTTCATGACTTTCTAAAGGCGGATTGTGATGCCTAAAATGAGTATTTATGTATATTTCCTATCTTTAACAATCGTGAACCTAAATCGATTATGAGAATTCAAACTATTATTTTTAATAAACACAAGGTACTTGGAGATGTTAATCTTGATCTTCTGATAGATCATAATAATGTTTCACTGGAAGATATCGATGACACAAATATTAAGGTCGCTATCGATGATACTTCTGCGCCAAACCAATACTCCTATATTATCGGAGAAAATGGGGTTGGCAAAACTTTTTTCTTTCGTACAATTACTCATGCTATGAACCTAGGCTCGGCAATTGACAGCAAGTTACGGAGATTTCAAAGTCTTAATCAGGAGGATCAAAAATATGGTACTAAACCATTGCTCGATGGTGCTATTATCCCACTTCAGAAAATGGGCGTTCATACAAATAATGAAACCATTATTATGGACCCTACTAACGATCATGGGAATGACTTCCTTAGTCGCCACAACGGCCAACTTATTTTGATTACATCTACGGTGGAAAACAAGATAGTTCATCGAAATTCGCGTTTCAGAAGCTTTAATCATCAGTCGCCAGTTAACGTCACCAGTTATCTTTTTTTGAGGGCATTATTCAAAAATTACCAGAATAATAGAATTAAGCGACTGAACCAATTGCTAGAACATCGTAAAGACGCTCAGTGGAAAGTTCGTTATCGACTACCTATTGATTTTCAAGCTCCAGCCATTGACGACAAAATTTTTGTAATGCTAGGTTCAACAAAGAGTGCATTTATCCATGACTTTTTGAGAGTTCTAAGTAATCTAAAACGAGATGACAAAGGGGATTTGACAGTCAAGAATCCTGTTAGTAAAATTGATTATTCTGTGGTTGAGAATTTATATAGATCGGGATCATTTTTTAAATTATATTTTGATCATACCGGATCTGATGCAGAGTTTTTTAAAGATATCAGTGAAAGTCCAATCATAAAGTCGCTAAACCATTTCATGAAAAGCATTGAACTAACGCCGGAGAAAACAGTCGCAGGTAACTTTGAGATTTCCAAAGATCAACATATCAACTGGGGACTTGAGCTCGACCTAAATGAACTTTCAATATTTGAAATCAATTTGCTGGCTTTATTGGTGGAACATCAAGCAGTTGAACTGGATATATTTATAGATGACATACCGCTGGCGGAAATGAGTTCTGGACAACAAAATATGATACGGCTATTTAGCTATTTTTCTGATATGCCGTTGTCGGAAAATCCGGAAAATTGTATTGTTTTCTTCGATGAGCCGGAAAATAGTCTGCACCCCAAATGGCAGCAGGAGTTTCCTGAAAATTTCAGAGATATAGCGGAAACCGTTTATGAAATAAAAAATTCTCATTTTCTATTCGCTACGCATTCACCGGTACTAATCATGAAAGCCGCTCAGAACGCAAACACAGATGTATTAAGGTTTAGTCGTGATAGCGTAGGAAATTTAACAAGCGAGATGATTGACCACGTTAATACCTTTAGTATTGAAGAAGTATTACTTGATGAATTTAAGATCAGTTATCGGTCTCAACGGACAGAGGCTGAATTAAAAAAGTTTTTGGATACTAAAAAAGTTGCACTTCCTGCGCACGATCCGATTGCTAGTGTACGAGACTCTTTTGATCTTAAGCAAAAAATCACTGAGCTGTTCAATAAATCTAATTCTGTTATATGAGGTGGGTTGACAAAAATTCTTTATCTGAACATTTAAAGGAGGCAAGTTCGATCTTAGAAAAAATAAACGATTACAATGATGATGTTCGCATTAGGGACATTATAAGAGACATTTATTCAGGGTGTTGTGCCTATTGCGGAAGTTCACCTGAATCAGCATCTTATTTTCAAATTGAACATTTTTATCCTAAAAATAGCATGTATGGTTTTGATAAATACGAAAAAGATATCAAGAATTTACACTACAGCTGTCAACGCTGTAATGCTTTGAAAAGGGAAATACCTCATCCAAACTTATTTTCGCCAAATTTCTATTTGATAAAAGGCGAGTGGGTGCATTCCAATCCCGATAAGTTCAAGAGAGAACTGATTTATGTTGGACATTTACTTTACTCAAGAGACATAAAAAACGTAGATAGGGGACAATATAGCATTGACCTGTTTGATCTTAATAATCTAAATGGAAGCGGGCGGAGTAATAGGTCTTACTTAGTTGAAGCGAGAATTAAGGTCTATGATGAGGTTTTCCAACTTTTAAATCTTTTGTATACACTTTTAGAGAAAACTTTTAGAAGCAAAGAAATCACTCAAATTGAAAAAGAAATACTTGATATATTATTTATTCGTCTGATAAAATACATGTCACCTGATGCAGCTTACTCAAATATGGTGATTGATAATTTCGGTGAATCTTTACTTGAACTATTAGGAGTCTTTTCAAAGATTAAGTAGGCCAAAATCAAATAAAAATACCCATGCCATTGAGCTGTTCATTTTTTGATATTTAAATACATTCAAGTTTTACAACAACTATTTTCGAAAATTGTTTATTTATATGAATATCATTATTAAGCTGGCCGTTATGATTTTTTAGAGCAAATTTGCTCCATCCGATCAATTCGGAGAATATATAAGCCATTCAAAATTTTCGATACAGTAAAGGACGACTCCAAAATCAATAGAAGTTAAGTTTACCTAGTTTAGTCGACTTGATTAATTTCAGCTTCATATTTTCAAATAGCTTATAAGAATGTATGGTGGAGGTGTTTTTTAAGGTAAGTATCATACAAAGTTTTTATGTTTATTGAGCATTTTGATACGCTCTTCCGCTTCCTTTCTGATTTCTCCCACCGTTTTTTTTCTTGATGCGATGATCCATTTCTTCAGATCGGTCTTGTTGAAGTATAGCCTTTTTCCTGGTTTGCTTACTGGGATCTCTTGTCTGCTTACTTTTGTATATAAGGCGGGTACAGTGACCTTCAGAAATTCGGCGGCTTCATGAATCGTTAAAAGCTCATTTTCGTTGGGGGGCTGCGGCTGTAAATCCTGAAGTAATTCTTCAATGTGCTCTACTTTTTCAAATAGGATTCTGATTACTTCGGGAAGTTTTTCAAAACTAAATGGTTCCATAGGCAGATTTCTTCCTTTTCGTTTTTATTGTCAATTGAGTTGATTACAATGATTGTCAATTTAAAATAGAAGGAGTCCCATATGGGATAAATAGGTTAGATTTTCGCCGGCCCGTATAGTAAGGCTGTTTCGGGTGTTTGTGCTAAGAATGGCGTTAGTGGGGGGCATTTAACATTCTCCAAGGTTTGCTAATGCTGTCGATTT
Source organism: Pedobacter sp. KBW06 (assembly GCF_003852525.1). Taxonomy (GTDB): domain Bacteria; phylum Bacteroidota; class Bacteroidia; order Sphingobacteriales; family Sphingobacteriaceae; genus Pedobacter. The sequence goes on along the minus strand of NZ_QAJL01000007.1, from coordinate 89,077 downwards.
GGCCTTGGAAAAAAGATCTGTGGTATTATTCTTTATTTTCCCGGTAGGTGAGCAACTGGTTTACCTTTCATATTTTCGCTAACTAGGTAGGCAATAAATTTGGAGAAGGGACCAATGTCTCCAGTAACACTGGCAGTTTCCAGGGATTTCATATATTCATCTCTTTTTTCTACTGGAATTACTGTCCATGGATAGCCACCCGAGGCTAGCATCGTGTTCATCAGGAACCTGCCTATTCTACCATTGCCATCCATATAGGGATGAATGAAAACGAAAATGTAATGACCTAGCACTGCCCTTACTGCTGGATGCTGTTCCTTCTGAAGTAAATCAAATAACTCTGGCATTGCATCTCGCATGGCCTCTACGCTCAGTGGTATATGCTTTGAAGAACTGATATACACTTGGTTGCTGCGATAACCAGCAAGATCCGAAGCTTTTAGAATTCCAGATTGTACGCTTGGGTCAAAAAGTTCCCGATACCATTTCTGATGATCTTTATCTGCTTGTAGTCCTGCGTTCTCTCCCTTCAGGATTTTCTCCAGAGATTTTTTTACTTCCTGAAAGGCCTGGAAGTAGCCTCTTGCTGCCATGGCATCTTTTTGTTTGCGGTCTTCCTGGGAGCTATCTTTATCCCATTCGCCACTGCTTACTTTGGCGATGAGTTCCGGTGTGACGCGGTAACGTTCTATGGATAGGGAATGATAGGCATCTGTAAGGTAAACTTCTTCCACCGTTTTAATATAGGTTCCCCGGTCTGCCGGTATACCTGGGGCTTTAGGGAAGTCTTTTAAAATTACTTCAGTCATTTGTTGCCACATTATGCGGATGCGATTAACAAATGGAGAGCGTTCGCGCGGGCTGATCACCACTTGTAGCTTTTCCTGAAAAGGGTCTTCTTCTCTGACGTCATATCCTGCCTGTTTCATGGTATCAATGATCTGGTCGGCAATTCTGTCCCTCCCGATGTTTCGGAATGCGCCAGCTAGTCTACCGCTGATGGTGGAGTGACCATTGTCCAGCAAAATTGGCAATAGTTCTGAGGCATCACTGATACTGGCTAATCCAACGCGGCAATCCAGTGGTTTAGCACGGTACATCCCTTCACTACTGTAAATCAATGCCCCCTGCAGACTATATAACCTAAGGTCGTTAATGTTGGTAACCATTTCATCTGAGGGAAGTTCTGCCCTATAGTTAAACAGCGAGGTGTTATGCGGTAAGGTAATTGAACTGTTATTCCCACTTGGTGAGCGTAGCCGTAGTTGGGTAGGCACGGTCAAATTACCTGCATGTATCATGAGCGACTGGTGGGCAGAAAGGCACCAGTTTTCTCCATATTTGTGGCGGATAAATTTTGCACAGAATTCCCAATAACAACTGTACCAGGATGTGTTATCACCTGGAACTTCTGAAGGGTCTGCAGATACATACCAACCTTTGGAGACTTCTTTGATAAAACCGTTTTTTAATAAGATTTCACGCTGTGAACGGTTGGGTATTTCGTCAGTATAGAATCCTGCAGATCCTTTATCCTGAAGCTCTTTTAGGGTGACTAATGCTTCTGCAAATTTTTCCTTTGGTGTTGCCATAACTATTTACTTTTTGTATTGATGCTATTTCAAGGTCACCATGGTAACTCCTTCGATTTTCGCATCATCTATGCGAGAAGTTCTTTTTGTGCTGTATCATTTCAGATGAATACAACTAATCTTTTCTATTTCTTTTTGTGTTATTTCTTTTGCTGGTTGTTGTGCTATTTATATTGTTTGTTGTTGTGTTATTTCTATTGTTTTCTGTTGTGCTATTTCTATTGTTTAATGCAAATATATGATTATTCCTTTTATCTCCTTTTTTAACTGTATGTATCTTAACTGCAGTAACGGAGTATTTTCAGAATGTTCGTAATTACAAGGATGACGAAAGTAAATTTAAATGCATCATGGATGGTATTGGATCCCAGAGGTCTCAGACTGCTTTTAATCTCTGTATGGAATTTGCTCAATCGGGTGTTGATGCACTTAATTAATCATTAGGGGAGGTGATTTCCCCCGTATTGTCTATTTTAATTTATAAGCATGATAGTTTTTATTCGGTTTACAAATACAAAAAATAGTTGGGCGCTGCACCGTCTTATGCGAACATCTTGGTGTAAATTTCATATTTAATATCTGAATGTTCAATTACGGTCATTTCCATCCTCAAATCAGCCAATTCCTCATACGTTTGAAGTTCTACATCAAAATCCTTTAAGGCGTATTTGAAGTCCTCTAGCTTGTTTTTCATCTCAGCTACCTTTTCTAGGCAATTGAGGATTGGGCGCAGGATGTCCCTTGGTAATTCTAAGGGAAGTAATGTTTTTAAAAACTGTAGTATTGAAGCTGTTGTACAATATGGTTTTTGTATGATTTCAATAAATGAAATCATTTTTGTGTATCCAATTCTGAAGTTTTGAACATTATCGTAAGCATCAAAAAGTTCCATAACTGGTGCTCTGTAGAACCAATCGCAAAGCGTACCGTTGATGAGCTGTCTCAATTTAGGATAATCGGCGGCTATTTTTTCTATTTCCGATTCATAAGATAGTTCATCTTTACCTGTAGCATTATCAAAGTCAATTAGAATCGCAGTAAAGTGATAACGTTTATTAATTTCACTAATAAAAAACATAACGTTTCCAGAATTTAAATCTCCGTGTCCGTAGCCTAGTTTATGACAAAATTCCAGAATTTCAAGCATGGATGGAACTAGAGAATAGACAAAATCTTCCGTAATGATTTCTTTTTGAAAATCAGTTAGCTTTTCGTAATGATCCCAAATGTGATTCAGAGATTTTCCAGGTATAAAGCGTGTTACAACAGCAATACAGTTTTTACCACGCGATGTACTGAAACTTTCTACTGTGTAAGTATGTGCAATTTGATGGTGATTTACGATAGAGGAAATAGTCCAATTTCTTTCAGATCCTAGAGGAGCTTTTCCCTCGTAATGAATTTTTATAGCAACATCTATATCTCTGTGGAGATCCTTCGCTTTAAACACGGCCGCTTGGCTACCGAAGCCAAGCAGATCTTTTTCTTCCACTTGATATTTGTTTGGAAATTCTAGTTTTAATTCACTCAGGAGACATTTGCTTCTTTCTAATTCAACATCCATAGTATTAATTTTCGGCAAATTTAATAAAGTGCTTACAAGTAAGAAATCTTATTGGTAGTAAATCTGTTGCTGGCCATGATTTTATAATTTTAGGTACCGTAAACAAAAATACTTCATTTTACCCGCCTGTCTTTTTGTTTTTTTTGAAAATCAGTTTGATTCCTGGTTGTAATAGTAATCATTTATTTTATCCCTGGCTTTGGATTAGATCGGATGGAAACTTGTTATAGTTACAGATGAATTTTCCCTCTCTCGATTGAGCTTAAAAAGTTGGCACAAGTTGGTACACCGATGTTTTCTCGTTGAGTTTTGGAGATTAACTGTATAGTCTTTCCTATTGACTTTATTTTTTTTGTCTCTACATTATTAGTCTTTAGTCTAAAGTCCATTTTTACGAGTACGGTTAGTATCTTGTAGTTGATGTGGTCGTCTATTTCCTGGAATTCGCGGTCCACATCCACATATTTGAATGCTGATAGCCATCCTTCTAGAAGATTCTTAAGTCTTTTTAATATGGTCGGTAATCCCTGAAATTTTGGGTCATTTTTGTAGCTACTGATATTTGTGATGTCGTTTATTTTGGTCCTTAGATCATTTATTTTGCTGGGCTTTACCCAGGCTTTTTTTCCATCAAATGATATTGAAAGGAAGGAGAAGCGATGGTGTATTGGATTGACGATACGAGTTTTTGATCCTTCGAGATGCGCAGGGGAGGGAAGATCATGAATGGACAGGCCGAGTTTAGCCTCGATTTCTTCCTTGGCAATTTGCAAAGCTTGTTTAGCTTGTGCCTCGTCCTTGCACATTACAATGAAATCATCTGCATAGCGAACTAACCTTAGCTTTTCAGTAATCATTCTTTGGTCGAAATCCGCAAGGTAGATGTTGGCGAGTAAGGGAGATAGTGAGTTTCCTTGGGGGATACCCTGCATAGAGTCTAGAAAATAGTGGTGATGCTGTGTTTCATAATGTGATAGATCGCCAATGTTTTGTTCTAATGCTTCTCTAATTAGCTTGTTGATGGTGTTATCGGGCAGGTCATCAAATACTTTTTTTAAAAGCTTTTTTCGGTTGACGTTATCAAAGAATTTTTTAATGTCAGCCTCAAGTATGTAGTGAAAACCTTCCTTGTAATATTCAACCATTTTTTTGACGGCGTCCTCAACTTTGCCTTCCTTTCGGTATGCGAAACTACAAGGATTGTCTAGTTTGTACTTTTCGGATAGGAGTTCTTCCAGTTTCAATGCAAGTGCTTTTTGAACTACTCTATCACTTATTTCCGATAGGCGCAAGGGCCTGAACTGTTTTTTTTCATTCTTGGGAATGAGTACTGGGCGGACATCACTAAACTTATAGGTTTTGGCTTTGAGCCTTTTGCTGATCTCAATTAGATTGGATTCGAGATTGTTGGTGAAGTCGCTTATGGTCTCTTCAGATATACCTCTGGATTCTTTGTTAGTTTTATTAAGCTTAGTCCAGGCTTTTTTCAGGTGAGAGGGAGAAGAAATCTGAGTTAATAGTCTTTTTTTTCTTGGTGTAGCCAATAGTTAATTTGTTTAGTAATTGCCGTTTCCGTTCCAGTGCCACTGGTTTTAGCAGACAACAAATTTTTAAGGGCAGATAAGTGAGCCTATGATACAAATCTTGACTGTTAAGGCCAACACTTTCCGCATCATTCGCTCCATCGCTTTGGGTATGTTTCGGTTGTTAAACCGAACATGTCCCCCCTGGGTGCAATCCTGCGACTTTACACCTAGCGATTTGACGGGTACTTTTTGGGTAGTTTTTTCATGTTACTCAAATTTAAGGTTTTTTCGCACTTCTGCAACTTTTTTGAAAATAGTTCCCGCTAGCGGCCTTTCCTTTCCCTGTAAAATTCTCCACTCCACAACAACGGAAACAGTTAGTCTGCTAAATACTGTGGTCTTCGAAGGGCAGATAAGTGAGCCTATGATACAAATCTTGACTGTTAAGGCCAACACTTTCCGCATCATTCGCTCCATCGCTTTGGGTATGTTTCGGTTGTTAAACCGAACAGCCCATGGACAAATATAGCTAAATCATTTATGCAGGAAAGGGAATCTATGTGGAATTTATCAACAATGCAACATATAGCTTAGTTCGGAATCAGGCTGTTCATGATTTCGTTAATTTGATCATATTAGGTTAACTATTTTTCCCATATGGGAAACCAGTGCTTTCAAAAACTGAACCTTTGGGTAAACAATACCTAAAATGATGAATAGAGAAACCACTGTAATGGGGTTCTTTCCAGCTTTAGAAGCAGGCTATGAACCAAAAAATTATTCCTTCTACAAAGAAGATGTACCCACAGGAAATTACCTGGCTAAGCTCGACTTTATGTTATGGTCTAAGACTTTTATGGCCATAAATTGCTTTTTTACAATTAAAGATTCTGGTAAAAAAATCAGCCTTTCAGTTTACAAGAAACCAGGTGAGGATGATTTGTATCTGGCAGGCGAAACGGAAATTCGTTTTGTTTCCTTTGGCACTATGATGCATTTGTCCGTGGAATCCAATCAAAATGGCAAACCTGTTTTAAAGGATGCAGTTTTTGAGGGGAATCTAGTCGGTGACTGAACCTGATATCCATGCAACTCACCTGAATTTATTGCAGCGAATTTGGTGCTAATCTATTGCCTTTTCTCTTCAAAGAAAAGGAGCAAGCGGAAGTTAGGCAAAACCTTACTTTTCCCCCTTAGCGCTATCGCTGAGGGGGTTTGAAATATACTCCGGGTATATTTTGCCCTCTTTAAGTCAGCTTAAACCCATAAAACAGTATGTATCATGAGTATACCCAGCATCAAATCCGATAAAAGAAATACTCCCCAGGAGAAGTCAATACGTTTCCCTTTATTAGTACACAATGAACTGTTGAAACTGTCTGAGAAGTTTGGGCGAAGCCAGAGGCAGCTCTTTATGCAAATGGTGGAATACTTTTACCGTAGTGGAAAAGACCCCCTGGATGTTGGAGATGAGCAGCTTAAAAAAACATTGTCCAGAAATCATGATGCTTATGTCAGTTTCATTAAATCTCAGGAAAAGGTGTTGTTGATACCCATGCGCACAGAGATGGAACGCATGATCAAAAATCAGGAGCAAATCGTCAGTTTCTTTAATGACCAGGTATTAAAGGCAAACAAATCATTACTGGAACATCAACAAGTCCAGACTAAGGATATTAATGAGTCGGCAAAGATCATCAAGGTACTTTATGAGGATCGGGAAATCAAAAGAACTCTTCAGCAGAAATTTGTAACCATACTGGATACTTATATAAAAAATAGAGAGAACCTCGGCAGCTTCAAAACCAGGGAAAAAGAAGAATTGGCTGAACTGGCCAGAAAACAAGTTGCAGAAATGTAAAACACAGGTTCATGTACATCAACATCACCGATAGTGACAAGGGAAACAATAAGAGGAGTAGCGGAGAACTCGTTCATTATCTGGATAAAGAAAATCGGATGTTCAAAGATCTCTACCCGGAGCAATGGTTTAATGGGCTGAATATTAGTATTCCCTCGTATCTGGTAAAACACAGTTTGGATCACAACATTGCTAAACTTTGTAAGGATGATGCTAAGTTTTTTTTGGTGAACATCAGTCCCTCTCAGAAGGAGATTCGCTACCTCAAAGAACAATATGGAGAAAAAGGAGCGGAGACTGCTTTAAAGGAATATGCGGTAGGAGTTATGGATGAATATGCCCGTAATTTTCATAAACCCGGAATTAATAATAACAAAGACCTGATGTGGTTTGCAAAGTTGGAACACTATCGTTATTACAATAATAAGGATCCAGAGGTAATAAATGGGGAGGTGAAAAAGGGGAGTCTTAAGCCTGGGGAGCAGCTGCATGTACAGGTGATTGTCAGCAGAAAGGATATGACTAATCGCATCAGGCTTAGTCCGATGAATACCTCCAGAGGTAAAAATATTGACCATTCTAAAAAACTGGGACAATTTGATCGTTCAGCTTTTAAAGCATCAGGAGAAAGATTATTTGATCAGCAATTCAGATTTGAGCGTGGCCTTACGGACACTTTTAATTACGCCAATACTTTAAAAAATGGTAATCTGGAACAACGGCTGGAGCTGCAGCAGCAACAAAGTATGTTAATTCAGGCGAATACGCCGAATAAATCATTCAAACCTTCTCCGGAATTAAAAGTAGAGCCTGTTTACTTTAAATCTCCTCTAACAACCAATTTCCTGGAAATCGCTTTAGCAAAAACTGGTTATGATCCTGCACCGACCATCAGGAATAAAAAAAGACGCAGAAAAGGAAAGCAGCAACAACAAGAATTGAATCTGTAAAATTCACCCTCAAACATTTCTGAATATGAATACCGGAGAAGACATCACTGCCCTTAGAAAGATTGTAGACTTTACCCGCTACATCAGCATATTTATACTCTCGGTACATTTTTACCTGAGCTGTTATGTGGCTTTTGAAAACTGGGGATGGACTACCGTAGTCACCAACCGCATCCTGGAAAATGTCGCCAAAACGGGGCTTTTTAACAGTTTTTTAGTCGTAAAAATATCAGCGCTCGTATGCCTTTCCATTTCATTGATTGGGCTAAAAGGGAGAAAGGAGGAGACTATGCAAATGAAGAAAATCCTTTGGTACTTGGTTTCAGGATTGTTCTTGTATTTTAGTAGTATAGGATGCTTTTATTTAGATCTCAATGCTGTAATCGTGGCTGTATGCTACATAGGTCTTACACTTGCCGGTTATCTCCTTATCCTCTCCGGTGGGACTTTATTGTCCAGGCTGATTAAAGATCAGCTGAATAAAGACATTTTTAATACAGAAAATGAAACTTTCCCGCAGGAAGAGCGGCTACTGGAGAATGAATACTCCATCAATTTACCTGCAAAATATCAATTAAAGGATCGCATAAGGGATAGTTGGATCAATATCATCAATCCCTTCAGGGGAATACTTATTGCAGGTAGCCCAGGTGCAGGTAAAAGTTATTTTCTGATCAGGCATATCATTGATCAGCATCTGCGTAAGGGATTTAGTATGTTCCTTTACGATTTCAAATTCGATGACCTTTCCAAAATTGCCTATAACAAACTGCTGAAATACTATTCCGGATATAAGATAAAACCTAAATTCTACATAATCAATTTCGAAGATTTGAGTCGTACGCATCGCTGTAATCCGCTGGATCCGGTAAGTATGGATGATATCACAGATGCTACAGAAGCATCCAGAACAATAATGTTGGGACTGAACCGTGACTGGATTAAAAAACAGGGTGATTTCTTCGTAGAATCCCCTATTAATTTTTTAACCGCTATAATCTGGTATTTACGCTGCTATGAAAATGGTAAGTACTGTACCCTTCCTCATGTGATTGAGCTGATGCAGGTACATTATGATCATCTCTTTGCGATTTTAGTAACTCAGGAAGAGATTCAGGTACTGATCAATCCTTTTTTATCTGCGTATCAGAACAATGCCAAAGCTCAGTTGGAAGGGCAGATTGCCAGTGCCAAGATTGGCCTTGCCCGTTTAGCTTCTCCGCAATTATATTATGTGTTAAGTGGCAATGATTTTACGCTGGATGTAAATAATCCAATGGAGCCAAAAGTGGTTTGCATGGGGAATAACCCTCAAAAGCAGCAGACCTATGGGGCAGTGCTTTCATTATATATATCCAAAATGATCAAGCTGGTAAATCGTAAAGGACAGTTAAAATCCAGTCTGGTCTTCGATGAATTCCCATCGATTTTTCTAAATGGCACCGATAGTTTACTAGCAACCTGCAGATCTAATCTGGTAAGTGTGAGTCTCGCGGTTCAGAGCCTGGAACAGGTTCGTAAAGATTACGGCACAGAACAGGCGGCAGTGATTACCGGTATCGTTGGTAACATCATCAGTGGCCAGGTGACTGGAGATACCGCTAAGAAGCTGAGTGAGAATTTTGGGCGTATCATGCAGGACCGGGAAAGTAAGAGCATCAGTAGTAGCGATACCTCAATTTCTAAATCCCTGCAACTGGAAGCTGCCATTCCCGCATCTAAAATTGCAACACTTTCTTCCGGGGAGTTTGTAGGAATCCTCGCTGATAATCCAGGTCAGAAGATGAATTTGAAAATGTTCCATAGCGAAATACAAAACGATCATGAGGCGATTAAAAATGAAGAGGAGGCCTACCAGATGATTCCTATAATTGAAAATGTAACCATTACTGATGTAGAAGAGGTATACAGAAAGATTAAGGCTGAGGTAAAGGGCTTGGTGACTACTGAACTTGGGAAGTTATCAGCTCAAAACGTTCTCGAAGATGAAACTATAGAAAGTCAGGATGGTAAGAAGATGAGTCAACAACCTCAAGGAGTAAACGAAACAAATATCCTTTCAGATCATATCAGCCCAATTTAAAAAAATCATAAATCAATAGTTTGTGTCGTTTTCTTGTATGTGATTGCTGATTAGTGTTTTAAGAAAAATAACTCTTGATAATTAATTTTATACTATTTAAATTAGTGTAACTGATTTTATATAATCGGACACATGTATTTATAGAATTAATTTTTAAGATTATGGATTATTCTAAACTAAGTTTTAAGGATTTCGAAAACATACCCGACCAGGATATGATGGAAAGGGCAAGTTCATTCAATACTTATCTAAACAATAACTGGAGGATTCATTTTGAAAAGAATCAAGTGTTAAAAAGTTGATAACTATTTTTTTGTCATATAAGTTAACACACTTAATAAATGATATCTTTGGGTGCCCTTAATACTGATTGGGGGGTGATAAGTTTAAGGTACGCATTATTCTGGTCTCGGCCAAATAATATTTCATTTCATCAAAGGTACTGTCAAAGTTGATTTCAATCCTTGTAGAGAGGTTGACGATGATAAGTAAGGCTGGTAGTATTGATCTTAGTATTCTCATAACATTATAGTTGTTAAAATGTCCTTACTGAGGCGGTGTCTCAGCAAACTCGATCTGTAGCGAAACATATGCAGAAAGGTTTCAGGAGTGTAAAGCGATATCAGTTATCGCCGGAAAATTCTGGATAGGTCGGGCCGCGGGCCTGATGTGTAGTGCCACATTTTTAGGGATGATTGGCCATGGGTGGATTAAGGTAAGTAGGGGTGTGAATCCCCAGGTGATTTGAGGCGTCATCGACCAAGCAGTGATTTACATTGTGCATTAGCCAAAGAAGTTAAAACTGATGAATCTCTTTGGCTAATGTCCCAATAAAACTGATGCATAGTGAACCGATATACTCAGAAGCAAAATGGGAAGCGTATGCTGCCAAGATAGCCAAAAATAGCAAACTAAAATCCTACAAGCATTTTGATCCAATTTTTGAATTTAAGGATCGTGCTGAGTTGATCAAAAAATTAGTAAGCGATCCGACGTTGGAAAGTATCGCTCAATATTCTTTCTCTCCCCTGGTAAAGATTCTCACTAAAACACCACGATACAAATACGATGAGTATGTTAACGCCTATGGTCTGGAAACTAAGATCAGACCGATTTCTTTTGCTGCTCATTTAGACGCTTATATCTATGGTTTCTATGCTTTCGTCTTAACTGAGGCATACCAGGATTATATTAAAGGTGAAGGGTTTGCACCATGTGTATTGGCATACCGCTCAGACTTAAATGGAGACAGCAACATCCAATTCGCAAAAAGAGCCTTTGATAGCGTCAAAGAGATGTATAAGAAATATGGTAAGTGCAGTGCAATCGCTTTGGACATCTCTGGCTACTTTGATGCTATTGATCACAAAATTCTGAAATCAAAATGGTGTGACGTTTTAGGTGTAACGCAACTACCAAAGGATCAATATCAGATCTACCGCTCTTTAACCAATTATGCATACGTGGGGAAGGCCAATTTGCTTAAACACTTCAATATAAAGGTTCCTAAAACCAAGAAATGGAGAACATTGTTGGATCTGATTCCGGATTCTATTAATGGAGCATCTTTTCAGAACAAAATGGATTTGTTAAGGAAGGAACAGCTTATTATCAAAAATAAACCCAAAAAAGCTGCTGACGGTACAATATCATATCGTGGAATTCCACAAGGTTCTCCTATGAGTTCTGTGCTTTCTAATATCTATTTATTGGAATTTGACCGTTGGCTGCATAACCTGAGCGTACTTATGGACTTCAAGTATTTCAGGTATTGCGATGATTTACTCGTCGTCTGTAAATCTGATAATGTAAGGTATCTTGTTGATGAAATTGTCAGAGTTATCAAAGATGAATTTGAATTAACTATTCAGACCAGGAAATCAGAGATCGTGGAATTTAGAGAGAATTCTACAGGTATGATCAGATCTTTTGACATTAATCAACCGGGAGGAAGAAAAACTGATAAGAATACCGAACAAAAATTTTATAAAAACCTTCAGTACCTTGGGTTTGAATATAATGGTACAAGTATTTACATTCGATCGGGTAGTCTATCCAGATATTTTAGAAAGGCAAAGGCCAGTATTGTCAAAACGATGATGATGGCGTATGGTAAAAATTCAACCCGTCCTACGGTCGGCAGAAAAAAGCTTTATACTAAATACTCCCATTTTGGAAGGCGTAATTTCATTTCCTATGCTCAGAATGCTGCAAAAAAGGAATATTCAAACTACAAGGGTGATAAACGGGAGGGATTAGATTCTATTTCCATAAAAAGACAGCTCTCTGCCCATTTTTCATTTTTAGAGCGGGAGATAAGCAAAACAAGTAAGCAATTTGCTGATACACTAGGAGTCGCAAAAAAAAGTTAATTTATCTCGCGATATGAAAAGAGTGGTATTATTAAAAACACAGTTAGTCGAGGCTGCAAAACTTGCAGTTTGTAATGACTTTTCAAAACAACGTTTAGCTGTGATATTACTTGATAACTTCATCGAAATACAGCTTTCTGAGCTGATGAAAAAGCAGTTTGCTTATGACGATTGCTTTACTTCAAGGCCGCCAAAGTTCAACTATACGCTTAGAAAGAAAATACTTTATAATTACGACGACATGCTAAAGGCATGCGAATCAGAAAAACTAATTATCAGAGAAGAACGGGAGATCCTCATTTTTTGTCATGATGTTAGAAATAACTTGTACCACCAATCCAAAGAAGAGCCGTTAATTACGACAATTGCTCTAAAATTTTTAAATGCCATCATCCTTAAGTATCAGCCAGATTGGAGATCAGGCAGAGATTTCATGACGATGAATATCAAAGACCCATATGTAACTAATGATAAAACCCAATCTGGTACGGCTTCAAATAGTAAAGACGGCTGGACTGAGTTTTTAAGTAAATATTTTATTTGCCTGCCGGGTGATTCTAAAACAGTTCCAGCGTTGATTTCAGAGTACTTATTAACTAAAGTAGGTACGGCAAAAGATTATTACCAGTTTCTTACTGATGATCACAGCAATTTATCTCAATCAACTGAGAATTGGGAATTAAACGAATTTTTGATGTTCTATTCATTTTATAACGTCAAAGAATTTGAACTAAAAAATTTAAAATTAGGCAGTGATAGCACGTCCTATAACAAAGCTCATAAGGAAATGATCATTGCTTATAAAAATAACTGGACTTATGTGAAGTCGGAACGGCTTAATATGTTGGAAGGCCATTATAAGGGTATCGGGGCTTTGCCTGGTCATAAAGCGCTTAGTAAATTTATTCAGTTCCGTACTGAAATAAACATGATTCATGAAGCGCTGCATAAAGCTGCGAGTGCTCTTGATGCCGAGATTGAAACTCAGATTGAGCGCTTACGTGAGCGAGAATAAATCCGTAAGATATTGATAGCTCACCTGCGTACTTCGGAAAGGCTGAATCTTTCCTGAATTAAGTTTATTTCTTATACTTTTATAACTCAATCTAGTAAGTATAAGCATGAACAATAATCTCTGTTTACTCATTGGCAATGGTATCAATGACATTACTCCAGGCAAAAGTTGGGAAGATGTTTTAGATGATATCATTCAATTTTGTGCGCTCACTGACATCAATAAGAAGCAGAAACCGTTTCCGATACTATATGATGAAATTTTCTTGCGGGCAGTACAAGCCAGACAATGGGATGAGTTTCAGGTGAAATCTTTCATTGCGCAGTCCGTTTCGGAGATCACTCCAAACGAAATCCATGCGAGAATCAGGAAGATTAATTTTGCGCACGTCATGACAACCAATTATGATTACACCCTACAGGGAGAGATGCCAAAGAAAAACGAAGGCTTGGTATTTGAAAGGCTTTATAGTGTTTTTCGGAATCATCAATTTGGAGATACTAAGTTTTGGCATATTCATGGGGAAGCCAATTATCCGGCTTCAATTAACCTGGGATATGAGCATTACTGCGGTCAATTGCAAAATATGCGGAATTATACTGTGACAGGAACTTATTATAAATCCGATGAGATTATTAAGTCGTCACTGATCAGCCGTCTTAAAGCTGGTAAAATACCTAACAATCAATCATGGATCGATCTTTTCTTTACTTCTGATATCCATATTGTTGGATTAACTCTGGATTTCGTCGAAACAGATCTTTGGTGGTTATTAACTTACAGAGCCAGGAACAAGTTTTATAAAAAGAAGTCAAAAAGTAAGAAGCCAGACCTCCTGAAGATTACCAATAAGATCACTTACTATATTCCGGAGAAATTTGCTAAAATAGCTGCGCATAAATTGCAGGTTCTGGAAGCAAACGATGTCATCATAAATATTGTTCCGAATCTGGAAGGGATCTCATACTACCACAGGGTTTTGGATGGGATTAACCGTCGTTTGTAATTAAATATTTATAGAATCAGATGTGGCTTTTCTGACCTTTTGTAGGTGATGGTTAAATAAGATTGCCATGAAAACATGAATTTTAGATCAATACACTAAACAAATGGTAAAAAATCAACATTACGTACCAAGGTTCTACCTTCGAGGTTTTGTTTCTAACAAACAGAAGATCTGGTGTTTCGATAAGGTTTCGGGTAAAAGCTTTCAGTCGTCGATTCTCAACCTCGCTAATGAAAACTATTTCTATGATTTTGATGAAAACGACCGGGAACAACTGGTTGAAAAACACCTTGGAGAGATAGAGACGAGATTTGCCCCTCATCTCGCCCGCCTAGTAAAAATCTTGCACGAACAAAAATTCTCATACTTGGATCCTACCTTACGATCGGAAATCTGTAGGTATATGGTTTATCAGATCATCAGAACTAGAGAATATCGTCAGGAAATGTCACAGGTATTGGCGCAGATGGCCCAGGGTATCATAGACAAAGGGTGGATGGACATCCATGAAGTCAAACAAAGAGGCTTATATACTAGTCCGTCCGATATTAAAAATATGCAGGGGCGCTCCATCCTTGGACTGGACAAAAGATCAATTAAGGAAGAGCTTTACCAGGTATTGAACAGCCACATCTGGATTATTTTTGAAAACAGGACCGATCAGTTCCTCTATTGTTCTGATCACCCTGTTGTCAAAGTACCGCATCTACATTCCCCATATTACTCTATGTCCGGTTATCAGTCACAAGGAATTGAAATAAACTTTCCATTATCGCCATTCTATTGTTTGGGCCTTTTTGACCGTTCACAATTTTTTCAATATGAGAAAAGTGAAAATTCATTACTACCCTTGGAGAACCCAGATAACATCATTTATTTCAACGCTCTACAGGTTAAAAATTCTTATAGACAGGTGTATTCCTATAGTGAAGACTTCGATATTGCCCAACTAGTTTTGAAAAATCAGCCCTTTTACGCAGACACTTTAAGAAAACGAGTTGAAGCCGGATAGTCTATTTAAGACATTTATTAAAATATTTTCGATTAATTAACCCATTACTTGATGGGTTGGAGGTTAGACGATTCCAAAATGGCTGTCGCTGATTACCTTTAATTACGTTTAAATTGGAAGCTATGAAATTTGTACATTAGAGCTTAAAACTCAATACCATGGCAAACGGTCAATCCAAACTTAAGATACAGCTCCCTAATCAGGGATGGAAACAGTTTCTAACGGCAAGGGACGAAATGCTTGATGCGTACGACAGGGCACGCGTGCATAGCAGTAAAAGAACGGTACAGACCGGGCACGGGAATGTCGCTGAAGCTGAGTTCCGAAAGTGGCTCAGTGATTTTTTGCCAAAACGATACGGGGTTACCTCGGGTTTTATTATTTCCCAGGGCGTGCCAAATTCAGAAGATTTTGTCCACTACGATGTGATCATCTATGACCAGCTGGAATCCCCTGTTCTTTGGGTGGACGGTAGTTCAGATTCTTCTTCACAGGGAAGATCGATGGCCATTCCTGTTGAATATGTTTGTGGCGTGATTGAGGTGAAGGCGGTGTTTAATAAAAGGAGTGTTAAGGAGGCGGTCGAGCAATTGCGAAAGTTACGGCCATTGATGGGCTCCAGTAAACCATCAGTCCACGACTACAGATTTTATCTGCCCAGAAATTTCTTTTGTGCGACTGTTTTTTATGAACTCCATAAGAAGGATGAAAGGGATTTTGGGGCACTGGACGCCATGCTTGATGGCTCGGACTTAAGGGGCTTTTACGGAGGCTACATTCTTCGCTCGGAATCAATTGAAAAATATTCCAGTGGCAGAATAACTTTTGAATACTTAGATGAGGACATAGCTCCAAGTAACAGTTCACTACTTTTCTGGGCTAACTCAAAATGCAAGAAGTTAAATGAGCTCTATTTGAGGGCAAGGCTATTACATTCGGAAACCCACTTTTCTCAATTTGCATTCGACATTATTGCACTACTCAAGGGTACTTATCTACCGTCCGCGTTATCAAGCATGTACGGCTTTGGCACAACTGATTGGGAAAATGGCAGCGCCGTTAGTACAACGTACGCAAATCCCGAGGATTTTAAAAGGTATCGGGAAGAGGTCGAGAAAATTTTCGGTAGTGGTTTTTATAACGGATAGCTCATTGATAGGCGGACGGAATAACGTTTTAATGTGAGCTGCCTTGTGGCTATCTTTGCCCGGAGATGAAAAAACAGCACATTCAGGATACTTTCGGGAATATTGATATTTACTTATTTGACCAGTTGCTAAAAAGCACGTATGATGATTGTCATAAGATTTTAGATGCTGTTTGTGGAACAGGCAGAAACCTAGTGTATCTGCTGAAAAGCGGCGTGAATGTTTTTGGCGTAGATCAAAACCCGGAAGCCATTGCGCAGCTAAGAACCCTTGCCAGCGCATTTCCCCAGGTTGATTCGGAAGAGAACTTTAAGGTGGCTGCTGTAGAGCAGCTGCCCTTTGAAAATGAAACCTTTGATCTGGTCATCAGTAGTGCTGTATTACATTTTGCAGAAAACCTTAGTCATTTCGAAGCCATGCTGAATTCCATGTGGGATGTGCTTAAACCCGGAGGTTATTTTTTCTGCCGGTTGGCTTCAGAGATCGGGATCGAATCACTAGTAAGCTTTATCGGAAATGGACGGTACTTGCTTCCAGATGGGTCGGAGCGCTTTCTGGTGAACCAGGAGATGCTGCTCAGACTCACCAAAAAAATTGGCGGAGAACTTCACGAGCCGATAAAGACCGCTAATGTTCAGAATCTGAGAAGTATGACTACCTGGTGCGTGCGCAAAGCGAAAACGGCTTCTGGCAGAGCGCGTATATTTTAAGTCTGCCTTCCGTTGTATGGCCGTTATATAACTAGTATGCTGAAGAATATTAAATTCGGTATTTGCATAGATCTAAACAATGGCTAAATACATATACATTATCTGTTGAGAGAGAAATGGCCTATTTTTTTTAACATTTCAGCGCTGGTATGAGCCCGGATCTCGAGGTAACGACCCAGAGAGGAAAATAATGCGGAAGGTACGGGACAATGTTACTATATTGAGCACCTAACCAATAAGACTCAGCAATGGCAGATGACTCAATTTCGTATAACAGTGCTTATATCAGTATGAACTTACTGGATGAACTTGATTTCTACCTTGGAGGTTATGGAAAGCCCAATTTTGAATTCTTGTTTACCTTAAACACATTTGTAGAAACCTTCATCGGATCATCAAGTTTTTACACTTCACTAAACGAGTTGAATCATCTTAATCTTACAACATCGGCTCTTTTTCCGAACGGGAGACCAATCCTGAATATGGTGGTAAGAGAAGGAGGGCTGAGATTCGTAAATGGTGTGCTTGAAAAATCAGGGCGGGAAATATACAGGGCCAGTACGTATGGCAGGACCCGGAAGGAATTGCAACAAGGTTTTATCATTGAATACGGGAAAAGGATACATAGTGACTATTTCCTCAAAAGTGATGTGGGTCATATAATTGATGAAATACCACTGGTGACGGCAAAGGTAGACGATGAGGATTTCGTTGTTTCTGAAGTTTTGAGCAGGTCTGATGAACTAGTTCGCAATTTACTGGGTGTTTCCAGAACATCCAGTATCCAAACAACACTCCCAATTTATTTATACGGACAGCAGATCAGTTCGCTGACCACTACGCCGTATTCAATTAAAGCACTGGATAAAATTGCAAAGACACACGAGGCAAACTTACACGAATTGCTCAGGAGCTTGAATTATCGGGTACTTCCGATTCCACCCTTTGCTAATATTTTGCTGGGACAGGTAACTTCCGTTTCTGACATTCCGCTAAAGCTTACGCAGCTTAGGGCTGACTATCAAAACTTAAGGGATAAGTTCGTCGAATTTGAGCAGGAAATAGCTGAAGCGCCAAATCTAAAGTCCCAGTTGAGCACTTTCAGAAAGTTTGAGGAATTCTGGACCACATTTAACCATAAGTATTTGGGTCAACGGAGCAAGATATTTTATGGAACACTTGATGTTTCAAAGGATGCTGATTTGGATAAAGGAACCGATAGTTTACTTGATGGTGAAAGTCTAACCGATTCATTTAAAGATCTAAATCTGGGAAAACTTGGTGGCAACATCTTGACTAAAGGCATCCAGTCTTACAAAGACCACAAAGTCATAAACCGGTTTAAAGGACTTACTAATATCTGGGAATTGTTTCAGGACGGAAAAGGCATAAATCAGCAAATACAACATATCGAACGTTTGTTTTCAGTTCAATTTTCAACAGCAGACATCAACAAAGTTCATTTATATGTGAAATCAAAATTAACAGATATTTCTTCTCAGATTTCTAATCCCTAACCATCATGTTTAACAAGCGTACATCCACAGGTATATTCGTCCCGGCAAAAAGTGGGTTTGTCCAATATATTGGGGATACTGGTAACGGATCTGTGAACAGTGTAACCTTGGCTTTGGGTTATGAACTTGAGCAAGTATATGGACCAGTAATTGGAAGCGGTAAAGACAAAATCCACTATGTGGGCTTTGAACTCTTTACAAGAAATATAGCATTCGTTTTAACCTCAACTGATATAACCTATCTCACGGACAAGGAAGTCAAAAAATTCCTGGGTAACTTTTCGATAAATAAATATTTCAATACTCAAAAAGTCGCCGAAGCACTTACTGACGGTATCGAATACAATAGCCTGAACGTTGACTTTCTTTCAAAGGTGTTGAAACTTGAAAATGTTTCCAGAAATGGTATGTTCTATGCGCAAAGTATTGATGCTTATCTTTACTTTAGAGACGGTTTCCTTACTGATTTTCATTTTGACGACGGGCTCTTTCCTGGTGCTAAAAGTTTGAGTCAGTTCAATAAGCCGGTTTTTGACAGAATATCGGCATTAGCCTATAAATATTGGCCAAATGATGCCTTCCAGGCCAAAAAAGAAATAAATATTCAATCTGAGGCTTGGGCGAGCATTCCCAACGCGTCGAAAAATGAATACGTACCGCTTCATGAGACTGAGAACGGGGGTGCCAACCTGCACATGATTCGGGTCTGTCACTACGCACATCCAATTACCCAGGAACAATTCAAAGAAATTAATCATGGCCGTTACAGAGTCTTTGTAAGAACTCCCCACGGCCCATTAGAATACATTTGTGGAATGTTTAGTTATACTTTTGATGTAGACGGCAATCTGGCTAAAGTTTTTCTACTGAGTAATGATGGACAACCTATAAAAATCATTGTTCCGGAAATTGCTGATGTCGCTAAGGACTAATTCTGGGCCCTCGCCAAAGAACTAAGACTTCCATTGCCAGTCTAAAAATATCAATGGGAAGATCGGCTCGGATTTATGATGTTTATTCAGTTGATCTGGATTTCGCAGCTTTAGTTGCCTTAATTTTCTTAGTGATTTCTGTCTTTATCAATTTAGTATGCTGAATAAGAAGGTCCATCTGCCTTAGGGTTTGTTCCAAGCCGCTCAACAAATAGCCCGGAGTCAATTCGTTGTCGTCAAATAATGGGACATTCCGATCGACAGCATATTCTTTTCGTTCATAAACTGTCCTGATCACCATCATGTCTGGATATTCGGCAATGGCATCTGAGGCTTCAATCCAGTCGTGGAGGTCTGGTGAGGCAACTTCCTTTGCCGCCTCAGACATTAAGTATTTGAGAACACCCCTCGCTGCTGCATCTATTTCCCTGGCTTTTTTCAGTTTCTGGTTGTCGGAGGGGGTAGGGTCTACATCCTGATAATGAAAATAATAAGACTGTTTGTTTTCAGGAACCATGGCGCTCAGGGTTTCCAGTATTTCTCGGAAGCTTTTAAGCGGCCGGAGTCTGGAGCTCATTTTCCATCGGTGGTCCCAAAGAGCAAGGATTGTTTCCGTGCAGGCTTGCTCGGCTTCTTCCTTTCTTTTGCCCGTACCATTGCTGGCTTCGTCCATTTTTCCGGCGACGTAATGAGCCATCCAGCGGCCCAGCGTGTCACTGCTGTTTTCTAGTGATAGTTCTTTTACCAGTAGCTTACCCAATCGGGTAACTTTGTCGAATGTCTCTGATTGTTCCATTTTGTGAGATGATAAATAATTTATGTACAGCGGGCAGGTCCTTGTCATCTTTTTGGGAACGGTACGTGGTATGATACTTCCTTTCAATCTCGACCTCCAGAAGCAGTTCCATATTCAATTCTTTTAAGATATTAATTAATGAGCTAAACTTGCAACGAATCGTATTGCCGCGCTGCTGAGAATTGTCGTTTTCTGAAGCAGGGCTGGCGCACCACATCTGGCACTGTATGATGCTTTTTGAGGGCTGGTTTTTAAGTGCATAAGATTTATGATCGACGGCCTTGAGTAATCCAAGTTGCGCGCAGAATTTTTCTCCGATTTCAATAGGCGGGATTGGCAGTTCATTAGCAAATGGGTCTCTTTTGTCCAGCTCTGCGGTAAGGCCTGAATTAACTATCCAGCCCCAAAGGCGAAAGGGGTAGCGGTCAATGCCTTCATGGGAATCCTTGTATGCTGGCAGGACGAAGTGCCTTGGATTTTCGCAGGTGCTTAAGGCACGCAGCAGCGCATCGGAGGTTGTCGGTTCAACAAGTGCGGATGCTACATAGGTTGTTTCCCGTTTAGAATCCACTTCCTCCCGCCAATTGCCAGAGAGTGTAATGATGATTTCTTTCTCTCTCTTTCCTATGATCGCATTGATGAAGCTTTGTTCTGGTATTGCAGAATGCCATTCCTGGAAATCCTGGCTTGCCCATTCTGGAAGTTGTAGTGGAGCGGGGTCTCTCCAATCTGAAATCCATCGCCCGTCTGGACGTGTTAAACTGTGTGAAGATAGAAAGCCTTCCCAAGGATTGTATTCATCATACTCCTCGGCTTTGAGCAGCGGAATAGATGATAATAAACGAGCTGCCACTACCATTAATGCATGGTAGGAGAGGTAAAACCGATAGTCATCTGCTTCTGGATATCCGTGTCGGCTGGAAAGGCGATTGTAGTTACTGGCCTTGTTCCAGAGGTCTGACCTCGAATCGTCGTCAAATTTGTCGAGTCTGAGCTCCCATTCTATATGAATTATATTAGAGATCAGCTGGGAGATATAGTTTTCTTTGAGGCCGAAGGAGTCGGCCAATGGACTCAGCCAATCCTTTTTGAAATCATAATCCAGGTGGAAGTCTTCTTCATTTTCTTCCACTTCAGTTTCATCCTGGTCTTCATATTGATACTGATTTTCCGCTGATATTTGATTCTGATCTAAATTTGTATTATGCCATTCTTCTAATTCCACTTCTCCAAGTGTTCCCAATGACCGGCTTATGGGATCTATGGAGTGGATTTGCTCCGGGGTATAGCATAAAGGAAATTTAGAGGCTAATGCTAGCGCAGCCTCTGAAGCGAATTTCATAATTAAGGCATGCTCACTGTCGGTGGCATAAAAGAGAAGCTCTGATGCGAAAGATTCTAGTGTTTCCGGAAGTTCCAGGGATACCCTTGCGCAGGCGATCACTAAGAAAAGGTTGGCGTTCAGCTGATAAAATGGATAGTCCTTTGCACCGAATGCCCTGGCCTTGTTTTCCTTGGCATTTTGAAACAAACATCCAATTACGTTCGTCCGGCCAAAAGCTGCAAGGCGTCTGATTGTATGGGCAGCCCTCCATCTGATGTCGGCACTTGGGGAAGCAAGTGCCGCCCATAAATATCCTGACATCACGTGGATAGGATCGGCAGAAGTCTCCAGCCAGTCCTGCCATGGGCCGTCGGCAAAGGAATCTTCAAAATGACATTCAAAGCGACTGAGCGCATAATCTAGTGTCTCCGCCGCCTGAGCAGGTGTAAGGTACGGAGAGGCGAGCCGAGCCAGTCCAAATAATTGTTCTGCGCTAGCAAATTCACGGCTGTTGATTAGTCCGTTGAATATGCCCTTTTGAAGAGTTATTTCAGAATTTTCGTGCTTTGGTAAGACCTTCAAAATGTTACGATAGCCATAATCTTCAGTCAGATCAAGGGCGAAGCGGATACCTATTTTTTCTATGATTGCATCCAGCTGTTGCTGAAAGGCAGGCCGTAAGGCCCAAGACTCAGGGATTCTGGCTAATAGTGCTTCGAAATCATAACTGACCAGCCAGTCGCATTTAAGTACTTCGTCTATGAAGGGAGCTAATTGTTGAGTGCTGATCCTTTTTAAGGACTCGTTCCAAATGACGTAACGTTGGAAGGAAGTCTTCTTCTCCCTGCTGTGCTGCTCGATTCTTGTATTTAGCTTTTCGATGTCGCGGTAATCCAGCAGATTGAGGTTTCTGAATATAGCTTCCCAGTCTAGGTCAGGCTGATAGTCCTTGTTTTGCTGGTAATCACTTTTTGCCTTATCTTTCTTTTGTCGTGCTGGAAATTCGGCAAGGATTTCAGCTAAGGCAGGGTTCTTTATTTTCTCCTCGCTCAACCAACCTTCCAGTTCAAACCAGAAATTAATTTCGATGCCTTCTCTCTTCATGCGGCTCACTGCGTCTGTTATAATCTGGTTTTTCGCAGCCGCTGGAATTAGTTTGGATTTTACGAAGCGTTCCAGGGCCCGTGCAAGCGAGTCTCGGCTAGAGAGTGTGGTGAAACTCCAGGCGGCTAGCGGATCAACGTCCCAGCTTTCTACCATTTCCAGCAGCGCATGAGCATTGGCCCAATCGGCATCACCAATTTCCCGATCACGCCATCTGCTTAAAGCGGATAGCCCGCCTCCAGGGGATAGTTGAACCGCTGTTATCACTGCTGTGGTTCTGCTCCAGTGCTTTTCCCGTTGGTCTTTCCCAATCCCTTCTGCCGTGCGCATGAAACGTTGGGCGAGTTGCTGTTCATCTTTTTTACTTGTGGCAGTTTGTTTTGCCAGGGGAACTACTGCATCCCAGCGATGGAATAGCTCATCACCAACTTTGGAGACCGCTTCGGCCGCTTTTCCAAAATAAAACAGGGCATTGTCTTTAGAAGTTTTGAGGACTGCGCGGGTCAGACTCATATACAGCTCGGATAGTTCGTCAGGCCCGATATCATGCATATGACTTATTCTCCGAAAGGCGGCATCCTCAATTTCATCCCGTAGCTCGGCTAAGTGGGGTGCTCGGTGGGCAAAATAGACGGCTGAATTCCAGTCTGATGGGTACAGGCTTTTGTTGCCTTTAACGTATTTATGGTAAAATTCCTTAAGTTCTTGCACGCTGGTTCCTGAAGCGAATTTGAGGATATCAAGGCATACTTTAGCTATTGTAACAGGTACCGGGTCATCTTGCAAATACAGTCCGGCAACAGACTTTTTCGAAGCTTTTGCAAAGGTTTCTATGGTGTTCAGCTCCAATTTTCCACCGTTTGTAACGATTCCCAGCCTTGCCTTGTACCAAGGTAGCAGGCCTAAGACGACATTTTTCTTTTCTTCGTATTTGCGCTGTTCGTCATAGGATGCCTTGGTTTTTGACGGCTTTTCAGCGCTTAAAAATTCCTCTATCAACTCAGTACCGCCCCCAAGTTCGTGGCGTAAAGCCAGGCTCCTCATGAAGTGGTCCATTTGATTGAAATACCTTGAGTTATTCAGCATATAGCTGGAAGGCATATGAAGGTTTCTATTAAGGAATATGGTAATGTCTTCTTTTGCTATTCCGTAACCCAGCGCAGTTTCTGCAAGGGATACCGGCCCCTTCCAGCGATAGTCATCGAATGCGATCGGTTGTGCAAGCGAATCCGCTTTTAGCGATTTGATTTTTTTCACCGCATCCCTGATCAGTTTTTTTGGACAGCTTAACCCGCAGAGTGCAAGTTCCTGATTAAATTTCATGACAAGGATTGGGTCCTCGCTGCACTTTGCAAGCAAAAAATGGATTGTTTCGAAGTCCTGAAAGTCTGCGAGTCGTTGGATCAGCCAGCCGGATATTTTATGTACCAGTGCACGGTCCTTCATTTTACACATCATCGTTGCGGCACTTTCTGTACCTTGGAATTGTAGTTTGAGGTAAAGTAATTCAAGCCAGTCAGCCTCTGAAGGTACATCGTCCCGGTCATCCGGATCTTTTGGCGTATCGTAGGAGACCCGCAGCCAGTTGATGGCCGACCTTTGGAAGGCTAGGGCTTCGCCCCGAAATTCCGGGATTCGGGATAACAGGGATGCTGAATAGAGGTTGGATGAGCCGTCCCATCCGCTATGAAAGTCCCTTTTAAGTGCCATCTCATGAACTTCATCAGCGGTTCTGAGTTCAGTGATGAGGTGCAGGTTGTCCCGGAGAAGGTAAAACTGTCTGCTATTTCCAGCGATTTCTTCCCCCGCTCTTAAAGCAAGAACTGCGGCATCTTTTAGCTCATTAATTCTCAAAGCTGCCTTCAATGCAAAGTGCAGCCGGTAGATTCGAATATTCCTTGCGTCGATTTCATTGTTTTTTGGTAGGTAATCATCGGAGAGTGAAAGATCAATTAGCTTTCGGTATTGTTCTGCCTGGTGATAGATTTGCGGCAGCACTCCTGCGACGTAGGTGGAGTGTTCTGCCAGCGGTTCCAAGGTTTTTGCGAACTTCTTAAAAGCAGTTGTATCAGCCGTGAAAGTTTTTTTAAACCAGGTTTCGGTTGGTTCATCGCGGAACTGTACAGCTTCACCAGTTATCCAAAGGGATCTTCCGAAATCTGTGACAAAACTGAATATAGTAGGAACATCGACCTTAGCTATTTTTGCCAGTATTTCCAATGGTATGTTTGGAGAGAGACTGGCCAGACCGG
This sequence comes from Pedobacter sp. KBW06, assembly GCF_003852525.1. Classification (GTDB taxonomy): domain Bacteria; phylum Bacteroidota; class Bacteroidia; order Sphingobacteriales; family Sphingobacteriaceae; genus Pedobacter. The sequence goes on along the minus strand of NZ_QAJL01000007.1, from coordinate 64,313 downwards.
TGCATATCTTTTGAAATTGTTTGTGAAATCTTTTTGGGTAAGCATCTTTTACTTTATTCAGGGCTTTTTCCAACTGCAGTTCTATCTGTTTTTCAACTGTTACCGGGTTTGGTCCCAGATTGCTGAGTAGGACTTCGAGAGTTTGTGCTCCTTCTGCAATGGCATTGGCCTGAACACGCGGGTTGGCCAGACTGAGCCGGTGAAATTCTTCAGACTCTGCTTCGCTTGCGTCTGGGAAATGTTGCCTGAGGTGTTCCTTGGTCTCGCTTAAAGTAAAGGAATCAAGAGGGATTTGATGAACGGTAGATTTAGGGTTGAGCAAGAGAATTCTTTCTGTCCTGCAGAGGTAGACCAGCTTGCACCCGTCGGGCATTTCCTCTGCCAACAAGTCTGATGCGAAACAGTTTTCACTCATCTCTTCAGCGGCCATTTCTGAATTGTCAGCTGCATCCACGAGTATCAGTAATACGGCTTCAGGATAAGCTTTTCTGATGGAGAGAATGGCCATCTCAATTCGATGGAGGAATTTGCGAATGATGTCGCTGTCCTGCGTTCCGTTTTGAGCCAGCAGGATTTCTGTAAGGCCTTTGACTGCAAGTTCATTGGTGATTTGCACCAGCGCATCCCTGTGTCGATGGCGAGAATGACTTTTATTTCGGTATTTTCCTGCGCCGAAGCAGTCATAGGCGATAGCCACTGAGCCTTCCTCGATATTTTCGACGAGCTGCCGGGTGAAGACGGATTTGCCGACCCCGCCTGGGGCGTGCACGATAACAGGCTGATTGTAGGATAGGATCTGTTTGCTTATTTGATCATGGCATTCGCGCCGAATAAGTTTTGCTGCTGGTTCCCATACAGGCGTGGCAGGATAAAGGTGTTGCATCTCCATCCCGAAGCAGTGTAGAACTTCTTCCGGTGTTACCGTTCCGTCTGAATTGGGCATTACTTTGGTAGCCATCATGTTGCTGATGGTCATAATTTGAATATGATTTATGCTACCTGCAAAGAGTTGCGTAAGTTCTATACGAAGCTGTTGCTCCTGTATGGTATAGTTCCCTTCTGTGTCTAGGATATTAAGGATGCTGCAAAATTGCTTTAGTTCATCTGGATCGAGTTTAGTGTATTTGGTCAGGGTGTTCAAAAACCTTTTACCTGAATCCTTGCCGGTTGATATTTTCTTTAAGTTACTTTTCAAGTCATGATCAAATGGCCGGTTGGTGACGATGTTGAATTGTATATTTTTGCTGATGATTTCGTTTTTGGAATGGTGTTCCTTAAAACGTTTGGCGAATCCAACGAAGGTATCTTTCAAGTCACTAAGAATAAAAGGAACGTTTTCATTCTGGGTGGTATGTTTAAGCTGGAAGTACAAAATCCGTTCAGCATTTTTTGAGTCACCATACTGTTCGAAGAGGTCTATGACGTATTCGCCTTCCTTATCGGGTTCAGGTGATCCTTCTATTTTGAAAAGTGTTGGCGCAGAGTTTGGATCCAGCAGCCGCAGGCTTCTACGGGCGGCGTACTGGTAATGAAACATGTCTCCGGCCCTGCTGTAGCCCACTAAATTATCCGCCATTTTTATTTATGGTTAGATGAGAAATAATATATGAAGATAGGTTTTCCATCTGAACCGTGCGTCCAATCGGTGTTTCAAATAGGAAAATGGTAGTAAAGTCTAATTTATTAAAATTGGATGTATCCATTAGGAGAGAGTTTTATATTACGCAGTTGGTTAAAAGTAAGATTTGTCAAGACTTAAGTCCAATAGGATTGAATGTAGTTGTTGACCTCATGAATTTTTAGGGGTATTGTAGAGGCTTGCCGTCTGATGTAAAATTCCTTGGAGGTGTTTGCTTCGTCTTTAATATAGACGGGCTTGTGGCATTTAGTATCAATGATGATTAAGCAAACTTCTTTTTCATCTATAGTATGAAAGCTAAGGTCTATCAGGTGATGGTAATCGCTGCCAAATTTTAGGGAAATCAGTTCGTCAAAGCTTTTTTTAAAGTTATCATGGTTATCGCCCTTCTTTATGGAGCTGAAATCTAAGTCCAAGCCGATGACCTTTTTGTTGTCAGCTACTCCGATCAATAGTGCTCCTCCACCTGAATTCAGGTAAGAAGCTAGTGTTTTGACAACAGCTTGTTTTGCTTTGTTTCCAGGTTTATTTGTTTCCAGGTCTATTCTCAAGGTACGTTTGAACTCAATAAATTTTCCTTCCCCTTGCTGAATGAGCTGCTGACAAGTCATATTAGCATACCTGGAGTTTTTAAAGGACTTAGGATCAGATTTACTTTTGACAGGACTGGTTTTATCCTGTGAGGTCGATTGATGAATTTCATCGTAAAATAATTCGTCAGCCAGTGTTTTCAAATAACTAAAATTGCTACTTAACAGGTCGTGTTCATGTTTCTTATCTGAATTGATCCAAAACATCATTTTGAAGTCGTTCTCTGTATCTATGTTTAAAATAAACGTTATCAAATCTGATTTTAGCCCCGGAATTTTAAGTTTGTTAGTTAATGAAATCATTTTTTTTGCTGCCGCCCTTGCATAATTACTGTATTGGCTAATGTCTGAGCTATTAAAGACATATTTTCTAAAATGATCCAACTCTTTATTTAAAGAGGTTAATGTTTTATGGGTTTCCATATCGATGATAAACCTTCCAAAATACTTTTGATCCACTGTTTTTTTGACCATCATATTTGTGAAGTCTGAATAAAGCTCTTCTGCCTGTATTTCCAGTGCTGATCTTTGTACGAAATTAGCTGCTACAACTTCCCTGGAAGTAGAAGTGTGCATATAACCTCTGTTTTCAGTCCGGTCTTTCAGCCATTCTTCCTCGCTGATGAAATCGTTAAAGTAGAGATGGAATTTTGGGCGGGGTGTAAGTCTGGAAAACTCTTCAAATAAAAACGGGATATATTTCTGATTACCCGTTACTACCTCAGGAAAGGGAAATTGGTTGATGGCCACTTCATGGTCAAAATCTTCTTGTATGCTAGCGTTATTTTTCATCTATAACTTGGAGTATGTTACTTCACGAAGATACAAAAGTGACGATCAAATGTGGCAATCTATAAGGAGCAGGAACAAGTTTGAAATCTACTTGTTTGACGGGGTTAAGAATAAATAGTGATCGGCGGGCTCTAATGCTAATGCCTGGATATCATGGGAAGGCTGCAATAATCGTATCCGTTTTCTTTCCAGCCATAGTCAAAGTGTTTTGACATCTCAGGGACATTACAGATAACATGGTATTCTTTGAACGATTAACTATCTTGCAACTTTAACCCCGAACAAGTCCGGGGTGTTAAAGAATGAAATAATGGGCAATAGCGAACCAGATTTTTATGAGCTTCGAAAGTATTTAGCAGCATGGGTGACTGATGTTGGACTGGCGAATCAATCAGGATACATGGATATTAACAGAATTTCTGAGAGAACTGCTATGGTTTTACTAAATCAGGTTTATGATCTCCAGCTTCAAGATCTGAACAAGCTTAAACTAAACCATCCTGGTGTCGATCTGGGGGATCTTCACAAAGGGATTGCTTTTCAGATTACCTCAGAAAATACAAGTTCGAAAATTATTTCCAGCCTGGAGACGTTTCGCAGAAACAAGCTTCATGAACGGTTTGGAAAAGGAATACGGTTTTTTATTATTAGCAGTGATAAAAAGCGTAAAATTCATTCTGTTAGGTTTGCAGAATTCAGGGAACTGTTTAATCCCCAGACAGACATACTTTACCCCTCAGATTTGCAAAAAAATGTTGAAGGTCTATACCATAGTGACCGTCCCAAGTTTGAGAAAATCCTGGATTTTCTGAGAGACGAGTTTGGTGGGCGTAGTAAACAAGGTATTATAAATAAAACACTGATCAGTTTTAATTCTGCGGAGGATAAATTTGCTTTCTATAAACGGGTAATTTCAGGAAGCCACCAATCCGCTACCGACAGGTTTATCGAATTTTCGTGCAAAATAGGAGATATGGAAGTCTCGACAACTGAACTCGATCAGCATTTACAGTCATCAGCGTCGATGCTCATACTTGGCCCTTCTGGTTGTGGCAAGTCAATTTTAGCAGCTCAGATGGCCATCAACTTTTTGCAATCCGGCATTTCCGTAACCCTCCAGGGAAAATATTACGAGCGAAACCTGGAAGCGTTGCTGGAGAAGGAGGCTACAGCCTTTGGCTTTGATTCCGTGATGGATCTTTTTGATGCTGCGCAGGTTTTGAATGTTCCCATGTTGATCATCATCGACGGATATAATGAATGCCTGCCTGAAAAACGAGCCAAACTGATTGCTGAACTTGAAAAAGTGAAAGTGGAAAAGAATTGTAAAATGTTGATCACCGCCCAACTTGATGATCCGCTTTTTGCACCGTTTGACGCTCTACTAGTAAAAGTTGATTTTCCGCCGCCACTTACCAAAATCAAGATTGCCGGGGCTTATAGCGGAAAGCCGGAAAATCCTAAACTGGTATCGCTTTTAGCAATGGTATCGACGGCGCTCGAGGCCAGAATGATTGGGGAGATCGGAGCGGAACAGATTGAGGGTTTGAGCCGGTTTTCCTTATTTGAAGCATTTATTTCAAGGAAGCTGGGTAAAAACAGGAGGGACGGATTTTTGCTTTTGGCATCTACCGCGAAACTGCTTTCGGACGCCATTTCTTTCAGTATTTATGAACGTAAATTGGACGGGGTTTTGAGGGAGACTGCACTAGCTGTTACTGTATATGAAGCTTGCCTAAATGCCGGGCTGCTCGAGAAAAAAATGGCCAAGGTAACTTTTGGTCATGAGATGTTTTACGATTTTTTTGTTGCCGAAAGTGTGGTCCGGTTCGCCAGTGGCGCTTCCGAGATCAATGAAGCGATACGTGCGCCAAAAAATCATGATAAGAAACTGCTCATTATCGGATCAATTGATGACCAGGAGGTTTTGGTTGAGGTGCTGAATGGCCTGACAGACGTCAACCTGCTGCTTTCCCTGGCTTTCGGGGAGGGAGGGGAATTCTGCTGCAACTGGCTGGACTGGAAAATCAGTGATTTATTAAGTAAGGTGGAACAGGAGGTAGATCACTTGGAGTTTGCAATGGATGAGAATTCGCTTTCCGGGGTGAATTTTGTTGACAGTACGCTGCGCTCCTGGACCGATCATGATAGGGCTTTGATCAGAGTGATTCCCTCGATGTTGAGCAAAGGCCGCTTGGTCAAAGAAGTTTTCTCGTTAGTCGGTAAACTGGATGAAAAAGGTAACTCGGCCGTTCAGTTGCTAAAAGAAGAAGCAAAGCAAAAAGGGCAGAGTGCGCGGTCCGGGATATTTGCTTCGTCCTATGTTGGAGTAGCGATTCGCGGTTGTGCAATGACCTGGATCGTTTCTTGTTTGCATTCCGGCTTCTCGGATTTTTACAGGAAACAGACGGTCCCTGTTTCGTTAGTAGAAGAATTGCTTGGCAAGCGCTCATTATACCACGGTCAGTTTTATTTTCTGCTGGTACTTTTGCGCTGGGATGATAAGCTGAGGATACTGTATCCTTATGTTATTAATGCCTTAACTAAGAACTGGAAGGGTTTGCCTTACCACTTGTTCAATGAGATTTTGGACAATGTTACTCATTTCACCAAAGATGATCAGCAGCGCAAATCGTTGATTGACCAGTTGAATGCAATTCATGCTGATACCCAGGATATATGGAAATCTACCATGTTGTTTGATGCTTTGTCTGCTTTAGGGGCATTGGAGGATGATGCAACTGCCTATATACCTGTTGTCAGGGAGGAAATGGAGCTGCTGTTTGACGATCCGGACCTGGAGGAAAATTGGACTTGGGCATCAAATTTTTACGACCGGCAGTTTGATCATCCTTATGACTACGCGTATCAGGTTGTCATTGAGGACATGGAGGAGCCCAAAAAGAAATTGTTTTACGAGATGGCGCTCAAGGGAACCAACAGATCTTTCTTTGCTTCTTCTATTTTGATAGATACGACCTTGCACATGCAGGAAAAGGTTTGCCCATTAATTGAAAAATGGCTAGATCAGCCAATTTATGATAAAACGACACCCCAAGATTCAATCAAAATTTTTCTTTTCACAAACCTGATTTGTTCCAAATACTGCTTCCCGGTACTGAGCAGGTTTAAAGAGGCTTCAGATCCCTTGGATCAGTCATTGTTCGCTGCAGGTGAGCTCTATTACTGGCTTAACCGGCCTGATCTGAGTCAGAAGGAGAAAAGGGATGCCTCTGCACCCTCGACTAAAGTTCTGTTTTCTAGTAACAATGAGTACCTAATTGACAGCATTCAGGAATCACGGCATAATCTTCCTGGATATGATACAAATAGGTTATGGGGAGACTCATCAATTGTTCATATCGAAGATTTTTTCCCGGGTGAATGTCTGAAAGCCTGCTACGCTACTCTCCAAAATCTTGGGTGGCAAAAAGAGGTGTTGGGTTTTCAGCGCGGTGGTGCAGATGTAGACAGGCATGCGATTTATATGCTGGAGCGGCTGGGTGGAATGCTAGATATTGTGCTGCTGCGTGGTATAACGGATCATCCGCTACTGGGCGAATCGGCAGTCGAAGCGATAAAGAAATTAAGCCGGGATTAGTTTGGCTGAACCTGCTTTTAAAATGATCAGGGATTATTCATTGTGATTGTTTCTATGCGACTAAAAAAACTTCCGTACAGATGAGTTAAGTAAAATGTAGCCTCAGTAAGTTTAAACAGCGATTTAAAATAATGGCAGCGAATGTATGGCCGCTAATTTGTTTGTGGGAATTCAATTCGATCTTTTCCGAGCATTTTAGTTTTAAGGGGGGATTAAGTTATGTGTTGCTTTTACCTAACTAGGGAGAAGGACGGTTTTCTGTTGCTGCTTTCTTTATATCGAAATTTATTTCTAGTAAGAATTGAGTGGTAATTGATTACCTTCAGGTATGCAAAAACAGTACCTGACAGCTGAATTGATCGAATGGGTACAGAAGGAGGCCAAGGATCCGATCTGGCAGATGGGTGTACTGGCTTCTTTCAGTAAGCAGTGGTATGGCGTCTTCTCTGTTTCGTCAGCCAGGCTGATTTTTATACACGGGAACCGGGACACAGGCTGGCAACACATCATGAGTCGGCACAATTATTATTCGAATGACCTGTATTTTGGCGAAGGTGCTTTAGGTGATCCGAGCAGGTTTCAGTCGGTCAGTATTCCGATTGATGACTGGCGGCAGGTTGCAGATGACGTTTTTTTGCGTGGTGCTAAAGACCTTAAAGTGCATGCTGACGGTGCTTTGTTTGAAAAGTATATGGGTACTTCTTCTCGCTTCAGCAGGTCTGGTGGTGAGGCGAGGGATTTCGTGTTAGTACTTTACCGTAATACCATGATCGTTCATTCTTTATTTCCTAAGAGGTCTTTACAGCCTGATGTACCTAAATCAAAATTGAAGAAGTTTAAACGGGCATTGGATGAAGTCACAGCGGGTCAATTTTCAAGTGAGTTTTTAACGATTCGCATTCCCTATTTTAATGAGGAACTGACCGAACGTTATGTGGTTATTGTACATATTGATCTGAGTACAATGGGTAACTTGGCCCACCTCCAGGTGAACTGGCCGAATGGTCAGCCGTACTATTGCATTTATAAATTGATGGATTTTAAGTTGGAGCTGTCGAGGTCTGATGTTGCACCCGGGAATATCGAGTTCACCAGGTTTTTAAATACGTTCAGTAAGTACGCAGATTTTTCGCATATTGAAAAAATAATGATGTCAACCGAACAACACCACTTCTTGGATGCTTAAACTTTATAGAGGAGTAAAAAAAGGCAATCAAACTATGCCTGAAAAATATTGCGAGGATGGTCTGTGGACCAAGCAGGTTGGGAGCGGAGACGATCCTGAGCCGCACAAGAAGTATGGGTGGATGCGTACGATTTCCAATCATATTCATTTCCGTAATGAACAAGATAAATTTATATACAATACGACCGCATTTCTTTCATTTAGTTTGAGTCGTAGTATTGCGTTAAATTTTATTGCGGGGACTAAAAATCGTTCGTTTGATCCATCGGTTCGTGAATCGGCTGATGCATTTTTGTTCACCTGCAGTTTTGAGGATTCGGGTTTACAGGAAATCGGTGATGGGGTTTATACATTTCAGTATACCTGTAATTATGGTCGTGGTTCGACGGATCCTGACTTTTACAGTTTCGTAGGGAGTTTTTGTCGTTGCAACATTTGTGAAAATTTTCCCGGGTATAGGCACAAACTGCTACTGATTGATGTCGAAGAATTTCTTTCAGGGGTGCAGGATGATTTTCCGGAGGAATACTTGAAAGCATCCTGGGATAAAGAGTGGTTGTTGCTGCCGGCTGATCCGATGATGGATCCATCCGGAATCGGTTTTCAATCCAAAATAGCTATTGCCGACTTTTGGGCGGTTGAATTTTATAAATATACGAGCTGATGGAAATGAGACCGTATTACCATTTTGTCGAAAATGAAGGTTATGTCAGGGTGCTGGCCAATGAGCATAACGAAATTAGGTCGATTGCATTGCTGAAAACCAAGCTGGCACGCAATTACTCGGCCCTTTGTCTGATCAAAAAGGACCTTGACCTGGTTAAGGAGACTTTGACATTGCTGGAAGCTGGGGTTGAAAATAAGATCATCAAGCAAAGCCTGTCATTTTTTGCGATCATCACTTATGCCAAGTGTTACGCGCAGGCAGAAGGGCGTGGTTCTAGCCTGAAAATTGAGGCGCTCAAAGATCTACCAAAGGAAGTCCGGGAAGAACATGATAGGCTGATCCAGCAGCGCAATAAATATGTGGCGCATGGTGGGGGAGAGGGATGGGAACAGAATGTGATTGCGGTAGCATTAGACCTTGATCAGCGGGTCACTCGCCAGATCTATGAAAATATTGTATTCTTGAATGATCTGGATTCACAGCTGCTAAATTTCAGGCTATTGGTGGCTTTTGTGGATGACTATGTCACAGAACGGCTAAAAAAAAGCTTCGTGAGACTAAAGGAAGAAACATTAGGGACAAATTTTGAGGAATTGGCGGCAAATTCATTCGTGCCGCCAAAGGAAGGTTTACAGCAATTTTAAAACTTGATCAGTATTGATCTAACTTATCTGGTTTCTCTAATAGTTCAGCAGCAATCTCCAATAACAAGCTTTGTCGTTTCTGCAAACCGGAATTTTTGATCAGTGTTTCCAGTTTGTTGCCACTTTCCAGCCATTTTTTGACGAAGACTATGCTGATGGCAATGGCAGCCGGTTCAAATGGAATGATTTGTCCCTGGAGGTTTTGCCAGTAATATTCATCTGAACGGTACAGGTCAGTGATCTCGTTCATCCGCCTTGCGACCTGTTTGAAATTCTGCAGCTTTGGCTGTTTTTCACTGTACCACTGGTTGCTGTCATTGATCGCTTGCAAGACCAGTCCGTAGGGGATGTGCAGGTTCGGAATGGTTCCGAAAAGTTCGTTTTCCAGTTTGTTCTGCTGGAAATAGCTGCCGTTTGTTTCACGGCTGGGGCTGCGTCGAAATTCTCTCTGCAGCGTTTGATAAAAAGCATCTTCGTCATCGGGATACGTTTTGGCTGAGATTTGCTCATTGATCTGGTCTCTTTCTTTTCCTGCGCAGACCTGGCAGATGCGCCATATGGGCATTCCCAGCATCGCATAATTCCATGCGGCCTGTTGGAACATGGGTTTTGCGGCTGAGGGTTCGATCAGGGTCTGGAATACTGCGCCGATGAGCCAGGAGCTGGCGATCCATTCCCGATTATAGGCGGGTTGATCTGTTTCTTCCCGGGCTGCAGCGTAGCCGGAATAGGTTTCTGCCATAGTCAAGACAGCTTCGGGGTCAAGCCCGAGCATTTCTGCGTAGTTGCTCATGAGAGGACCTCCCTGATGTTGGAATACTTTTCCGGTGGAAGGTAGGTAGTATTGATGATGCGATTTGTCGGAACAGGGATGGTTTTGGCTTTAAGCGCTGCTTTGGCTTCCGGCCCGTTATATTCCACTGCCATTTCTATCTGAACAGAGGGGATGATGATCTTAGCCATGATCTCGCCTTGAGAATGATAGGGAAGATAATCTCTGTAAATGTGCAGTTCCCGTATTTCCTCTGAAAACTGTTCCATTTCGATCGCGGCTTTGCCTATTGTCAGCAGGTAACAGTAGAAGATGTATCCGGTGGATCGGTACTGCTTTGTGGCAAAGCGTAGTGCTGTCAGAAAGGGATCGAAGAATATGTTCGTTCCTTTGTCTTTGTCGCGCTGTATTGCTCCGGCTGTGGTGGAGATAAAGGGGCTGACGCTGCCATAGGATCCGCCGTAAGGAGACAGCAGATGTCCCGCTGGTATGGGTTCGTTATAATGGTTGAGATGAAGATCGGCGTTCGCGTAGTTTAGTAGTTGCTTTTGATCTGCAACTTTTATGGTTCCTGCTTTGCGCCACCAGTTGCTCATGAGGCCGTTGTCAACGATGTGCTGTGCAGTAGCCTGGTCGATTCCGTTAATGCCCTTAAGTGCTTTTTGAAAATACATATGTTGTCGGAGGTAAATTTTTGCTAAAGTTCGATAAAATGAAATTGATTACCCATTTGCTATCTTCAATTTAAGAAGGTTGATCTATGATGATATTCTGATAAGAGGTTTTTATCTCATTTGAAATAGGATTGTTCCGCACCAGAAATTCTAACCAGCATCTGTAGTTTTTTCGCTTCAGGTTTTACTTTCAAGCTCAGTAATTCAATCTCATTCTTAACCGAAGGTTCAATCGCATTCGGGTCAAGAACTTTTTTCCAAAAGCTCAGGAAATAACACAGTTCAAAAACATTCATTATCTGATCTCTAAGACCACGTTCCAGATTTGCAGCCATTCTTTTTTTAATCCTGATAAGTTTTGCTCCCATTTCTGAGATCTTAATGTTTTTGAAGTCGGATTTGTTTCGGTTCAGCAGAAAATCTATAACAGGAACGATTTCATTCATCTCTTTTTGATAATTGTCTGCCATTTCCTGAATGATTTCTTCCAGAAGTCCGGGTATGAATACGTGGTGGAAGCTCTGAATTTCAACACTGAAATACTTTAATTGATCTTTACGTTTAAGCGATAAAAACAACTTAAAATAGGTGGTCAGGTCCATCAGAGAATTGAAAGATACAATATCACGCTGTCTAATTGTCTTTAAAAACTTAATAACATCCAGTTCCAATTTATTAAATATAGTCAGAACCTCCTCGAGATCATAGATGAGATCCTTGCATAGGTTTTCAATCTCTTCTGTCTGATCAGTTCCATGATGCAGAAAACGGTTACGCAGATGTGGCAAGTGGTGATTAAAATAGTCTAGCCTAGATATTCCTACTCCTGCAAAGGGTTTGATCGCCGCAACTTTCAGAGGGAGGGACTTATTTTCCATCCCTGGCGAACATAGCTGGCACATGTCTGTGAAGAGCCCTTCTATCTGGGTCATGCCCAGGGCATAAAAGCCATAGAACCTTGAGTCATTAAACAAGCCTATTAATTCCTTAAATATCTCATTCCTTTGTTGAGGGATAAATGGCAGAAATTCCGCCGAGGCCTTTAATTGCAGCAACACGTTGTTTATTGGTCTGTGTTCTTGAAGTTCACTGTAGAATTCGGTTTTGCTGCGTCTATAGGTTCGCATCAATTCTCTGGCGATGCGGATGGGTATTGGTAAAAGCCGGTGTGTCACCGTATCAATCTGTTGGTAGTCAAAATATTTTTCAGCTTGGTACCACTGGAGGCTGTATGGTCGGTCAAATTCAGCATCCAAGAGGAACCCGATACCTCCAATTGTAGTAAATGTACCTGCCTTTGACAGTGCCCGCTTTTTCAAGCCATACCGCAGGTGTTGTCTGATTTTGTTCCGCTCAGCGAGGCAGCGCTCGTAAAATTCTTTTTGCGTTAATTCAGTTTGATTTCTCGCTTTCCTATTTTCCTGTATGAATGCAATTGCTTCGTACTTGTCAATCATTTCATTGATGGTAACAAGGTCAGCTGAAACTTTATTTTTCAATATCGCCAAATGAGTTCCAGGAAGGTCCTTTAACTCCAAGAAATGATGCATAAACCTGTCTATAACAGACTTATTGTCTTTTTCATACTCATTAAAATAATCCTGATCAAGACCCAGGAGTTCCAATACCTTGCCAGCGGCCTTTTCAATTTGATGATAATCGTTGTTGATAGGTGGACTAAAATCGAAATGACGGAGTGCTTGATAGCAGATATCCTGTCTGGAATTCCCGAACAAAACCGCTTGGGGAATTTTCTTCAGTAATTTGTCTAGGATTCGGTATTGATGGCCTACCGTCTTTATTGGCTGGTCAATAGAAATATTTAGCATTAAAATGAGATATTTTTCAATATACTAAAATTAAATCCGATTGGTCCGGGCTACCATGCAAATTCTGATTAATCGAATGATTAAAAACTTTAATTTAATACAGTTAAGCATCAATTTACCAAAATGATATGTGTTTGCTAATATAACATTGTTATTTAAAACCTGTTTGGGCTCTTAATTTGAAGTCGATTATTTATCTAGTTTTTTCTGTTACATCATATTGATAACTGCTTTAAAAACAGTGTATTTACATAAGTTATAAACATAACCGGATAGATAACCACTGATGATTTCCCTTTAAGCTAAAATGTTACTTATTTTTAACAATCCATTGGTTAATAGTGGATTGTAATTTGTGTATTGGGAAATAGCCCTGTATAATTACGAATAATCATGTTGAATAATTAACAGTAAGTGGTTTATTTTTAGTAAGTTGTGTGTTTTTCTTTTGTCCAAATTCTTGGATAATTGCCATAGTTTTTTACACATTTGTTCCTCAAGTGCAAAATTTTGCCCTCAAAAAAACACAGGGTAAAACATTGTGCTTAATGTCATCTAATTACCCTTAATTCCTCTTAATTATCTTTAATTACCCTAGAAAGGACAAAAAATAGGAGAGATAACTACCGATGATTTAAGCGAGAAAATGATGCCTGCGGGATAATGAGAAGGAACAAAAAAGAAGACAATGAGTTCAAACATCAACATCCAAAGAATATGTGAACACTGCGGAAAACCGTTCATTCGTGGTTATTTCTCGATTTTTAGGCATATTTAATGTCATTTGCTGATTTGGATTTTAAATTTTTATAGATTTTAAAAAGCCCTATAATGAAGTGCCCCCAAAAAGTTAGACACTTTTTGGGGGCTTTTTTATTTAAAAAACTATGTTATTTAGGAAAATTAAATCAACTATAGTTCGATGAGCTCAATCTTCACCGCTAATAAAATTTAAGTCTGAAAGCTTTTCGTTTTTTTAAAAGAGAAGCTCTTCATACCACTTAATTTTTATTACATTGAATTGATTATTATCAATATTGATTTTTACAATCGCTAAATCTAGCACACCATTTGCCATCATAATAGTAATCGACCAATTGACATCCGTTTTCGTCTGTAAGGTTAGACACGATATACTTCGGCCCCCCAGCTAAACCACCTAATACAGCTTTATAACTTTGTAAATCTAGCTTCTTGTTTTCCAATGAAGACAAGCTTTTTTGCATTTCTTTTAAATCTGTCATTTTTGTTGAAATTTAATATTTGACTAATAAGCGCCAACTTACCCTGGCGTTTGGGTTTTGGTTAAATTGCTATTTATAGAAAATCAGTTATACGTCTACAAAAAATATTAATATAAATTGCTAACTACTGCGGTATAAATTTAATTTGCTAGCACTATCGCCATAGTTTATTTTAAAGTTGAGCCTAAACACTTGGGAATGCAAGGCTCGTTTGATATTCGTTAGGTTTCAATAAATATTCGTAACGCTTCCAACAAATGTAATTGCACAAACTAATTTGATTGCTCAGTCTTTAGATTTGACCAATATTAGAAATTGGATTTTCGCATTTTTAACTGAATATGCCAATACAGATTACAGATTACTGGTTTATCGACGGTTTTGCTTATGATCAATACGACAAACTTAGAAAGAAATTACTTGCTACCGGGAGGCAGCCCCTGATTCTGGACTATTATCCGCCTATCATTAAAACACAATACTTTTGCATATAACTGGAAAACGATGCCTAAAAAAGCAAATACCTCCAGACATTAATTCTGGAGGCTATAATTTGGGTTGAAAAGCACCCACTTAGCGCCCATGTAATATGTTTTATAATCCTAACCTGACCCCAGTACGCCTACCCGCCACGGTTCTTGCGAGCAACACTATTAATAATAAGTTAATATAGAAATAATCATTCTCTGGTCCTCCACACATTACCTTTGCACCGCCCTTATTAAATGAAATGGAGAAAAAGCACGTTGAGAATTATCTTGCAGATTGGTTGACAGGTAATGACCTTGCTTTTAACATCATTATAAATCATTACTATCCGCGTCTTATGGCGGCCTGCCAAAAAATGTTGTCCAATAAAGAAGATGCCGAAGAATTGGTAATGAATGTTTTCTTAAAAATATGGCAGCACAAAGATCAACTATCCCATGTGCTCAAATTTGACGATTATCTTTTCGGAATTCTACGCCAGCAAATTGTCAGACATGCCCGCAAAAGTGTTTTTATAACGGTGCAAATCGAGGATCAGATATTAAATGAACTGGGCACCATAGATCATCCGGAACTTGATCTTCAGGATTTGAAGACAAGGTATCAGGCAGCACTAACCAAACTCCACCCCAGACAACGTGAAGCCTTCGTCTATAGCCGGGACTATGATATGAGTCAGCAGGAAATTGCTGATAAGATGGGACTGTCTGTATACACGGTAAATAACCATATTACTTCGGCGTTGAAGGTGTTGCGTCAGGAACTAAAAGAGTGTCCTGGTTCATTGGTCGTGCTTTTACTAACCAATGCTTTAATCCTGCCCATTTTTTAGTAACGATTCTTCAAAATCTCTGTTGAACAACTCGCTTCTTCATGTTAATAAATTATGAACAACCGATAGCGGTTTGTTATTAAACCATTAAATCCAATTTTTGATTAGTTATACAAGCTCCTTTTCGGATTCTTTATTGCAGAACGCCTTAGTCCCGGCAATGAAGAAACAATGGAACGACCATCAAGAATAATACTGATCAGATATTTTAGAGGAGAATGTTCATCCAGCGAGCGTGAACTGATCCAAATGTATTTGGCGATGAACAGCGATGCCGAATATGTGGAGGACTGTCTTCGGGAAGCATGGCCCGACATTCAATCAGATACCCAAATGTCAGTGGATAATGCCGACCTGGAGAATTTCAAACAGAGGTTTCATATTCAAAAAACAGCTTCAGGCACACCATTTGGTAAGCCGGCTGAAGAACGCTATCAAAATGTCGGGGCGACACAACAGGATGTAAACGAATACCCAAGCGCTGATACGGGGACTGCCCCTGTAAGAAGCCTTCCCTGGTTGATGAAGTTTGCTGCGGCAATAATCCTCCTGGTCGGATCCTCCGTATTACTCTGGAAGACACTCGGCTTACACAGTGAAAAAGAACAGTTGGCGAAACACACAGTTAAAATAGAGCCGGGTGCTGATAACGCGCTATTGGCGCTGGCCGACGGTAAGGTGATAAAACTTTCAGACATCACTGTCGGAACGACCCTTAAACTTCAAAATGGTGTTCAGGTGGAGAAAAAAAGTGATGGTGATATTGTCTACCATGCCAGTAACGGACGGACTGCATCAGAGAAGGAATATAATACGGTGACCACCCCGAATGGCGGACAATACCGTGTTACTTTGCCCGATGGATCCAAAGCCTGGCTGAATGCCGGTTCGTCTTTAAACTATCCCCTGCGTTTCGCAAGCAAAGAACGCAGGGTGAAAATGACAGGCGAAGTTTATTTTGAAATCGCTAAACTTTCCTTTCCCAATGGTTCAGGTCAGCATGGTCGGGTACCGTTTTACGTAGAAACCAACAGACAGGAGATACAGGTGTTGGGTACGCATTTTAATGTCAACGCTTATCCTGAAGAACCCTATATCGTGACTACGCTTACAGAGGGTAGGGTACGTGTAAAGTCAGACAGGGGTAAGTCGGTAGTATTGATGCCGGGAGAACAGGCATTGGTAGCCGATGATATATCAGTGAGACAAGTAGATGCATCAACCTATCTGGCCTGGATAACCGGCGACTTTGTATTTAAAGGGGAACCCCTGCAAAGTGTTTTACGCAAAGTAGCGCGCTGGTACGATATCGAGATCGAATGCCCGCCTGAACTTGGAAAGCTACATTTCAGCGGCATGATATCCCGTTCGCAACCGCTATCAACCATCATCGATATGCTGGAAACTACTAAAAAAGTAAAGGTAACATTAACAGAAAGGAGGCTAACTGTGAGGAATTAATACCTATGCTGAACGGAGCCTGGTAAAAGCCAAAGGTGCTGGAAACACCTTTGGCAAGATTGCTAAGCTTACCGATAATTTGTGAGTACAAGATCATCTATAATATTAACGATAACAAATATATGAGTTTTAATTTATGCATGCGTGTTATGAAAATCACCATGATACTTATAACCTGTTTGCTTGTTCAGGTTAGCGCTGCAGGTTTTGCCCAGCGTATTACCTTGAATAAGCAGAACAGCAACATCTACTCGGTATTGGAAGAAATCAGGAAACAAAGCCAATATGATTTTTTTTATGATACGGATCTTTTTAAAAACGCCAGACCCGTTAACATCAATATTTCTGAGGCGACTATCCAGCAGGCACTTGATGCCTGTTTCAACCAGCAGCCCTATAGCTATGTCATTAAGAACAGAATGGTTGTAATAACAGTTCTTTCCTCCCCCAAAAAGCAACAAGCGATCCGGATATCCGGAAAAGTGGCGGATGCGAAAGATAAATTGCCACTTCCAGGTGTTTCCGTTCGCATAAAAGGCAGCAACAGAGGCACCGCTACAGATGCTGACGGCAACTTTACCATTAATGTACCACAAGAAGGGGCTATACTTGTTTTTAGTATCCTGGGCTATCAGACGAAGGAGCTGAAGGCTGCTGAAGGGAATACCAGTCTGGCAGTGTTTTTGGAAGTCTCCTCAACCTCCCTGAGCGAGGTGACTGTGCAGGCCCGCCGGAAAACCAACACAGAGACAGCTGTTCTGGATGAACGTAAAAAATCGGCCATCGTACAGGATGCGATTTCTTCCGCTCAAATTGAACGGACGGGTAGCATCACCACCACCCAGGCTTTGCAAAAAGTATCAGGCGTAACTATTACCGATGATAAGTATGTGGCCATTAGGGGTTTAGGCGACAGGAGTGTGGTGGGGCAGTTGAACGGGATCCGTTTGGCCTCTTCAGATCCGGATCGCAGCTCTATACCTTTAGATCTCGTACCTTCATCGTTGTTGGACAACATCACCATCTATAAAACGGTTACACCGGATAAGCCGGCCGATGCTGCCGCAGGTATCGTAGAACTGAAAACAAAATCAGTACCAGACAGCATGGTGGTAGATTTTGTGTTTCAGTCGGGCTTTAATTCCAATATTGGGATTGGAGGACAGCACAATAGTTTTTACAACAGCGACATGGGGTTTCTGGGTAAAAATATCAATAAAAAGAACCTCTCGCCCGAATTCTTAAATCTGGCACAACAATATAAAGGAGGCCCCGGGCAGATTCAGCAAATGATTGCCAACAGCGATTACAGTCCCGCAGTAAAACAGGAAGTAAACCGCATCAATGGTATTATGCAAAGTTTTGACCCTGTATTAACCACAAGCTATAAACAAGCGCCTTTAAACCAGCTTTATTCTGCCAGTTTTGGCAATAGCTATACGCTTTTTAAGAAACACAAACTTGGCGTAATTGCGGGTGCGAATTATTACCGCAGAACAACGGATATTTCTGGTGGTGATATTCAGCAGTACAGTATTTATCAGGGTATTGTAACAGGAAATCCGCAGATCAGGAGCCCCAGGAACATTCCGAATTACATCACACCTAATAGTTTGTTTATGGGTAAGTACCAGACCTATAAAGAAAATACAGGTACAGAAACCCTGAATTATGGAACGCTACTGGGGTTAACCTACCGTTTTAACCCGCAGCACGAAATCAGTATGCAATATCTGGGTAGTTGGGGTGGAGAATCCGCAGCATCCAACATTCGCGGCAGCTATGAATATACCGATTTGCCAGGTGATGTAAACAGTACCATTTATTCATTAAGACAATCTTACCGGAAACTCAATACCTTCAATTTACAGGGAGAACATAAGTTTTTGAAGGGAGAATATGCTCCCCGATTGAGCTATAACCTGGCCAGTTCAAGGGCGAGTCAAAATGACCCGGATTATCGTTTTGTAAACCTCATTGATTATACCCCTAAAGGCGGAGCTTATATCAGTATACCTTCTTCAACGGCAGGAAACGTTACACCCGGATCTGTTTATACCGATCATTTGTATGCCCTTTCTTCGGGTTATGTAAATGGATTTGGAGCCTACGGTATCATCCAGGCCGAGCCTAACGGTCGCCGCTACAGGAATCTGGACGAGAAAAATTATAATTATAAGGCGGATGTGACTTTACCATTCCAGTTCCTTGGAAAGAAACAGGAGTTTAAAACCGGTATCAATTACCTGAATCGTAAGCGTGTGTTTACAGAAAACGTGCTTTTCCTTCCAGGCTCCAACTTTTCTTCCATGACCTCCTTGCCTTTATATATGTCGGAAGGAAACTTAGACCGATTGGTGAGTAATGAGGTGATCGGCATCCGTCCGCTAACAACAGGTAACGGAGAAGGTGCCGGTGCGGTAGGTGGTTTTTTATACAATAGTCAGAAATCACCTAATAATTATAAAGGTTTCTTTGAAACCAAGGCTGCTTATGCGATGCTTGACCTTAAGCTTGCGGAGGATTTAAGGCTTACCGGAGGACTTCGTTTCGAATCTACCAATATACAGTCAGGCGTAGATACTGCCGGTGTATTTTTAGATCCGTCGTTAACTACCCCAGGTCCGGATGGCAGCAGGGTACCGCTCTCATTAACCAATCCAAATTCTGTTTATAAAGTAGGTTATAAACCATATTACTCTTTAAACGCAACCTACAATTACAAGGAGAATATGAATTTCCGTGCCGGGTACAATACCACGCTGGCCAGACCGGAATTAAGAGAAATCACCAACGTATTTGAATTTGATGCTTTCCAGATGGGATTGGTGGTTGGTAATCCACATCTGATCAATCAATCTACCCAAAACCTGGATTTTCGCTGGGAATGGTTCCCTAACAATGGGGAGGTTATTGCGGTCTCATTATTTGGAAAGCGCATTAAAAACCAACTCTATAAAGTGTTTAACCTGCAAACCAGCGGACTGGCAGCTACTTACCCTGAATACCCAACCATCAGGTTTGAAAACGACCCTAACATTGGTAAGGTATGGGGATTAGAGCTGGAGTTGGTTAAAGACCTTGGCAGGATTTGGGCACCCCTCGAAAATTTCTTCTTCGGCGCAAACCTTCTGCTGGCGCAAAGTGAGATTAAAAAATCGGTAGCACGACTAAAGGCGAACCGCTCTTTAGATCGTCATGCACCTGTTAACAGTCCGCTGTTTGAGCAGGCACCTTACGCTATTAATGGATGGTTAAACTATAATAACAAACGTTCCGGCACCAGTTTAACAGGAACATTCAATATGATCGGGGAGCGATTGGTACAGATTAACCTCACCGGAGAACCTGATTTATATACCCGTCCGGTACCTGTACTTGATTTTGTATTCAGTCAGCGCCTTGTTAAAAGGGTCACTTTTAAAGGCTATGCAAAAAACATCCTTAATCCAGCCGTCAAAACTGTTTATGCCAATCCCGGCACTGGCGGAAAATGGTATGGCAATGAATACCTGAACCGTGGTTATAAGCGTGGCGCAGAAATTATGATGGGATTCACTTATAACTTGTTTTAAACATGAAAGTATTAAATAAATATATCAAACGCCCTTTAGCTTTATATCTGCTTGTTTTGCTGTCTTTTAGCGCCTGTAAAAAAGATAAGCTGGATATGGATTACGACAACAGGAAGGTCACCGATGCCCGCAGAAATTCTACGGTAAGGGTGGTTAACCTGGCGGGCTATAACCAGGCCATAGTAAATGGGGATACCCTGACCAATTATGTGGTAAGAGATCCGAATGGAGGAATGTACGACAGCTATCCTGGAACACTTTATTTTAGAGACAATGGAAGACTGGGTACTACCTGGACCATCCCTCAGGATTTATTTGTCAATGGCGCGCTAAGACTCAAATCGCAGGAAATCAACTTTAACGGGAGCGGTCCTTCAAGCGAGTTTATCGTAAAAGAAGAGCAGCAGCCGGTAGATTATTATATGCTGACTACATTGTTAACTGGTCAGCCCGCCTATTTGCAGGTGCCAAGAGCAGTCTCCGCTGCTTCAGATCCTTCTAAATTTAAAATAAGAATACTTAATCTTTCGTCAAATGTAAATCCTTCTGATGGAGTAGAAGATCTAAGAGGGCCTTTAAGCCTGACCTGGGCAGATGGAACAGCAGTGAGTACAGCCACGAGCAACATCCAGCCTGGTCAGTATTCTGATTACATCGAATTGCCATACGGTGCTGCACAGTTCAAAGTGCTTACTGCACAGGGTTTCCAGGTCTCTGCGCTTACATCCGAGGTTATAAAAGCGGATAATTCTACGCTGGAGTATGCGGCTAATTTAACTTATGCACCCATAAAAACCTATTTTCCTGGTGGTATTTATACCATCGTTATTTCCGCGCAGATGACCACCATTCCATACCCTGGTACAACTACAGGAGAAACAATTAAAGTTAACCAAAATGGTTTCCGGATCATCAATGACATTTCCGATCCAGCCAACTTAACGTACAGCAGGTTGCAGGCGGTAAATGCAATGCCAGGTATGGAAGGGGTTAAAATGACGGTAAACGGTCAGGTGCTTGGTACGCCAATGTCTTATACCGGGCATACCAACTATCAGGCTTTCATTACCGGAACGTATAAGGTCGAAGCCTTAAATGCATCGGGTGCAAAGCTGGCAGAAACCGAACTGAAACTCGAAGCCAATAAAAACTTTAGTCTTTGGTTGTTTCCAGATGTAAATGGTAATCCTGTTATTCAGCCTGTTGCCAATGATTTAAGTGGTACTTATTTTTCTGGCGGAACAGATGATGCCTCATCAGGTTACCTTAAAAAGGCATTTCCTTTTAACATTCGTTTCCTTAATTTTTGCCCGGATTTTCCTTACTTAACTGTAACAGGAAATGACGGAGCAGATTTCAATGGATTTTTTCCTGTAAATCCTGCTGCAGTAAACAACCTGATGCCGGGTGTTTCGCCAATTAATGCACCTTACCTTAGTGTGCGCCAGGAAAGTGACGCTTATCAGTTTATGGCTTTCCGTTCTACACCAGCAATCATTCCAGGGGTCTGGGCCAAAGATATTCCTGTACTTGACGGGCAAAATCTCATTGCAAGACCAGAATTGTATGTAAGAACAGGTTTACCTAACCATGAACCTGGTATTTACACGATAGCCCTCGTTGGAAGTACAAAAGCAAATGCTCCGGCTGCACAAAAAGCAAAAATGATTATTCTGAAACACAATAAATAAAATTTTTATGTCACGATTAAGAATACAACAGCTTGGATTTTGCCTCATTGCCCTGTTGTTGATTACAGGCTGCAGCAAGGTAGAATACCTGAAAGTCGACAGTCCGGCCTACCTGAGGGTATTTAATAACCTGAACTATGAGAAAACACTGGATGGTAAAGACCAGGAAGTGCCTTTCCTGGCCATGCTGATCGATCCGGTAATGGACGAAAAGGGGATGCCGGTTTCTACCGCAATCCTGGGCGATTTCCTGGATCAGCGCGCGCCTTATGCGCCGCCTTATCCTTCACATGTCGGAAACAGTACCTCGGTAAACAACCCGGAATATCCTGGTAAGGAGGATGTATTGGTCGCTCCGGTCCTGAACGGGTTCGATCTGAGCAGTTGGGCACAGGTTCCGTCCGGTAAACACCGGATCGTTTTTATGTTCAGACCAAAGAATACCGTCCCTTTCTTTAACCTGGAGCCCAGGCTGAAAACCAAAGTGCTGATTGATACGATAATTGTTTTACAGGAGAAGGAAGTGTATACGCTTAACGTATTACAAAAAGATTATCAAAGTAAAAAAAATGGAGTCCTGTTGCGGCATGAGAATTTCTACAAACTGCCGCTTTCTGATTCGCTGGTCTATGTTAACTTTTATAACCTGAGTGCCAAAGGGTACTGGGAGGCCGATTATATTGAAAAGGGTGGCAACATCGGAAGTAAAGGCGCATTGGGTGATGGGATCCGCGACCGGATGAATGTATTTTATTCGCTTTATAGAAAGACAAGCACAGAATCTATGTTAAGCAATTATTCCGGAAAGTACCTGGGGGAGATCAAACGCAATACGGGCGAGCCGGATGTAAGCCCTTACTACAGTTTTCCGCTATTTGCAGATCCGCTTTCAAATGGCATCCACACAAATATCTGGCAGCGCCTCGACTTACTTGCACCAGGAATGGATCCGTATAGCAAACCATATAGCGGGATTGACAAGACAACAGACAACAACTGGGCGCCTATATCCTGCTTTTCTAATGGAACTGTACCACTTGATTACATCAGGGGTGATGAGAACTATGTTTTGCTGCCAAATATGATCGTGAACATCCATTCTGGCATATACAATCCACGCTCTTTTGCGACGGTAAATACCATTGAAATTGTAAATGGCAAGGCTTACCTCACCACTATTCAACGGAAGTACGCAGCACCAATTTATAAATGATCACTAGAAGATATTATACCATGAGCGCAAAACTATCATTAAAAACACTATTCTGCCATTTGCCAGTCTTGCTGTTACTTTTCTTCAGCGCATGTAAAAACGATGAACTGGAACTGGTTAAAGAAAACGAGAACATCAGTTCGGGGGCAGATTTTATAAAAAATAATTACCAGCTAAGCCTTTTTTCAGCAGCCATTGAAAAGGCGGGTCTGTATGAGCAACTTAATGCAGCAGGACCATTCACTTTTCTGGCGCCATCTGATGCGGCCTTTAATGCCTATGGTATTTTCAGGGCTTCGGATTTCGATAAAATGAATCCCGACAGTTTAAAGATGTTGGTGCAGGGTCATGTGCTTCGTCAGCGGGTGCTGTTGCAGGATATTCCGGTAAATGGAATAGATGTGCGGTATGCAACATTGGCGGGCACGCAAGTTTATGCCAGTCTGGCCAGTAATTTCGGTGGAGACGTCAGCCGGCCTATCAACACACTTTATTACAATGGGGCATTGGTTACACGTAAAGATGTACAGCTGACGAATGGAACACTACAGTTGCTCAACAAGGTGATGAAATATAGCCGGGGTACGGTGCAGGATTGGTTAAACAGCCGGGCCGAATACAGCATTTTTGTAAGTGGCTTAAAAAAGTTTGGTCTTTGGGATAAATTGGCAACAAAGGGGCCTTACACTGTTTTTGCTCCAACCAATGCGGCGTTCACAACTGCAGGTATTACTGCCGAAATTATTGAAGCCCTAAAGCCGGAAGCATACAATGGCAACCGTCTTTTTGGAGGATACATACTGGATGAAAGACATTTTTTCATCTCAGATATAGATATCTTATACTATTTCGGAAACCCGACAATCTACCTCAAAGAATTGGAAAATGATATCTGGTGTACACAGTTGACCGTAAATCGCGAAAATGATAAAACACTTAATTACGGGCTGCGTCTGAAGAAATCGCGAACAGGATCTTCGTTTACGACCTCTATTGCCCGTAATAAGGATATGGCTACTATGGATTATTTAACAGATAATGGTCTGGTACATTCCAGTCCGGGAGTCATTGCAAGGCTTACCGATGCGCGTAAATAAAAATTAAAAGAATATTAAAAATAGAAATGATGAACAGTAAAAAATCATATCATATATTCCGGGCATTTAGCTTCCTTGTTTTTTGTGCGGTGATGCTCTTGATGGCATCCTGTAGAAAAGACGAGTTTATGCCTGTTCCGGAGGGGCAGATTGTTCCTCCTGAAGAGGCTATAGTCAACTTAACGGAAGCGTTGAATGCCACTCCGTACTCCTTGTTCAAGGCAGCATGGACACGCAGTACCATGGATGCAAGACTTAAAACCTACGGAGAGCGGACCAAATTCACCCTTTTGGTGCCCACCGATGCGGCGCTCGTAGCAGAAGGAATGACACTGGAAGTGATTAACAATACCCCCGCGGAAGCGCTGGACGAGTTGTTGATGTACCATACCATTGCAAGTCCTGTTAATCCCAGAGACCTGGCAGAGCGACTGGACAATACCATGGAGCAATCTATCCTGGGCAATCCTGCGCTGCGGGTCAGGCCAATATCACCGTTTAATAGCGGAGGTTCTGATCCATATTTTTACAGGCAATATTTAAAAGTCCAGCAGGGACATTTGTATATTAATGGAAAAGATGCAGGAAATATTCAGCCTATAGCAGCTACAAACGGCATATTGTGGCCGATACAACGGCTGTTGCATAAACCAACAAAAACGATGCTGGAAGCTTTAAAGGAAGATGGCCGGTTTGGTATTTATCTGGGGGTAATGGAAAAGAGTGCCCAACAATGGCTTAAAGCCACTGGACTGACACGTTTATGGACAACCGACCTTATTGCTGGTACGCGGCCTGCTCCTCAGGTAAACCTTACATTTTCCTCTATATTGGCGCCTACGGACGCAGCCTTTCATGCCGCTGGTTTCGCAAGTGCTGATGCGGTTATTGCCATGAACAATCAGCGTCCTTTGCCATACAGAGACGGTAGTGTCGCCGTGGGCTTACTGGCTTCGGATGACATGTTAACTTTACATCGCTGGTCAGACCTGATTTATCCGACCAATGCGCAACGAGTTGTAGGACGCAAGAATTCAACGACCTTCTATAGTAATGACCTTAATAATGATTTGCTGGCAAATTATATCCTGCGGGATGGCGCAAATAATGCTACGTTACCGATACAATTGATGCCACTAGAGTTTGGCAAAACTACAAACGGGGCCATTACTATTAAGTCTAAGGGATCAACACATGCACCTGCAGTAGTGGTAGATGGTGATATAAACACCATCATGGGGCCGATCCATGCCGTAGATCATCTTATACCTATAGCCGATTTCAAGTTCTAAACGGATTTCTCCCTTAACAAGATCAACGACAAATGAACAACAACATAATTAAACAACAAGTCTCGCTTTTTATCTTAGCGTTTGCCATGCTTGCAGGACTGGGCGCTTGCAAAAAGGATAAAAATATTGAACAGCCCGATGCCAATAGTATTGGCAGGGTAATAGGCGATAATTTTAATCTTTCCATTTTAAATACGGGTTTAACCCGATCTGGTTTAAAAGCGAAGCTACTCGAAACAGGCCCGTTTACGGTCATTGCACCGAGCGATGACGCCTTCGTTGCAGCCGGTTATAACACTGTGGCCGATCTTATCGCTGCTGAGCCGACCAGAATTTCTGCAATGATGAAGTACCACGTGTTAGATGGTAACTACGACTTTAACCGGCTGCCCTTTTTATTTAACCAGGAGATCCGCTCTTACAATGGCGGGAAACTCTTTGTAACCCATTGGGTAAAAGGGACGGATACGGTATTGACGATAAATGGAGCGGTGCTGCTGGCAAAGAACATAAAAACATCGAATGGTTTGATCCAGGTAGTAGATCGCGTATTACAGCCTTATACGTTTGCAAATGTATTGGAAGCGATTGCTAACGAACGTAACCTGACCTTATTTTATCAGGCCCTGCAACGTGCGGGCCTTACAGAAGTATTGAGCAAGTCTGAGACCTATACGGTTTTTGCACCTGATAATGCAGCCATGAGGGCTTATGGTCTCTCTGGTTTGCAGGCGATAGAAACGGCCGATCCCGCGGAATTGCGCAGGATGCTTCTCTATCACATCCTGGCAGACCGACGTTTTGTGTACGATTACATTTTAAGTTCTGGCACAGATACTCAGGTACAACAAACCATGCTGGATGGTAATGCCATTTCTGTTATACTACAGCCTGACCCATCAATTCCAAATGCTTTCAACGGAATTTCGCTTCAGGGAACAGGAAACACAGATGAGGTGCAACTCTCAAATACAAAGCGTGATGTACTTGCCGGAAATGGAGTAGTACATACCATCGAAAGTGTATTGAAAATCACCCAGTAAACACCAATTAAGATTTTACAGATGATTAAATATAAAATATTTAAAACAACAATGCTGTTGTTTTTACTGCTGCTTACTTTGGCAGGTAGGGCACAGGAAACCAGCGGTACGCTGAGCGGAACTGTATATGATGGAAGTGGACAAACCTTGCCAGGTGCATCAGTTACTGCCATTCACCAACCCTCAGGTACCCGTTATGCGACCTCCGCAGATGGTAAGGGCCGTTATTACCTGCCCAACCTGCGTGTGGGAGGGCCTTACCGTATACAAGCAGCCATGATCAGTATGAATACGGATGAAAAAGAAGGCATTTCTATCCGCCTTGGCGCAGCAATACAGTTAAATTTTGTGCTTAGCGATCAATCTCAACAATTGACTGAGGTGGCCATTAAAGCAACAAAGCGTGGAGCTCAGGCCAGTACTTATGGCTCCGGAAAAAATATCAGCGGAGCTCAGGTGCGCAATATGGCAACGATATCCCGGAGTATTACTGATGTGACACGTCTGGTGCCGCAAGCGAGCAAAGACAACAGCTTTGGAGGTGCCAATTTCAGATACAACAACGTGACCATTGATGGCGCGGCTAACAACGATGCGATTGGCTTTAGCCCCTCGCTAGGCGGTCAATCCGGTACTTCAGGAATGGCGGGTAGTTCAACCCGTACCAATCCGATTTCCTTAGATGCGATTGAGGACATGCAGGTTTACCTGGCACCCTATGATGTAAAGATCGGTAACTTTACCGGAGGGTCGGTTAATGCCGTTACCCGGAGTGGAACCAATACGATTAGCGGCTCCGTATATGGGTTTGGTCGCAGTGCTGGTCTTACTGGTAAAGATCGCTTGGGTAGCCTGGGTAAAATGAGTAGCGATTTTTATGATTACCAGAGCGGCTTTCGTATCGGTTTTCCATTGATCAAAGACAAACTGTTTTTCTTTAGCAACGAGGAGATCACGCAGCGTCGTGACCCCAGCCAGCTTAAGGCCGGACAACAGGAAACCAGCCACATCTTTAGCATTGCTGATGCCAGTGCCATCAGCAATGCCGGAGATCTTGATGCTGGTACGGCAGGTGATTTCAATACCTATTCAAAATCCCGTAAGTTTTTTAACCGCCTGGACTGGAACATCAATGATCAACACCAGCTGGTTGTTCGTAACAATACCATCATTTCTGAGGCCGCTCATATGGACCGTGATCAGCAGGATTTCAGGTTCAGTAGTATGGGGTTCCTGCAAAAAAATAACCAGACAGCGACCGTTGCAGAACTGAAGAGCCGGTTTAACAATGGTTTCTCGGGAAATTTATTGGTTGGGTATACCCGTGTAAATGATTCCAGGGATCCCCTGGGTGATCCAAGTGCAGCGCAGGTTCAAATTGCGGGTCGTACACCTGGTACAACCATTTATCTGGGTACAGACAGGGAAGCGAGCATCTTTGATATGAAACAGCGCACACTCGAAATTACGGCGAACCTGAACTGGAATATTGGTATGCATACGCTGACCCTGGGTACACACAACGAACTTTATGACATCAGTTATGGCTTTGTAAATGCATGGAACGGACGTGTTGATTACCTGAGTATTGAGGATTACCTGAGTAACATCCCGTATCGTGTGCGCGGCGCTTACAACAATCAGAACAACAACCGTGATTACCTGCAGGATCATCCGGGTGCGGAATTCAACATGAATATGTATAGTGTTTATTTGCAGGACGAAATCAGGGTGTCTGATAAGTTAAAGGTAATCCCGGGTTTAAGGGTTGATATGGCTCACCTGGCTAAAAGCCCGACCCTGAGCGACAAAATAAGCAATGCGATGGCGGATCCATATTTCGGTAATACCTACACGTATACACGATTGAGCAGGATTACGAATAGTTACCTGAACAAACCACAGATTTCACCAAGGGTAGGCTTCCGTTACGATTGGTATGGTGACCAAAGCCTGATTTTAAGGGGTGGAGCCGGTTTATTTACCGGAAGAATCCCGATGGCATGGCTGGCTTATGCCTTTTATAACAATGGGGAGAACTATGGTGGTTTTGATCAAAAAGCAGATCAGAAACCTTTTGTGCCAGGTAGCAACCCGCTTCAGGGAGGTCCAAATGGCATTGGAGACTTTATCCGGCAAAATGGAGCCATCATCAATAACCCCAACAGTGGTAAAACGCAGGTCGACTTAATTGACAATGATTTTGTGATGCCGCAAGTGATGCGTGCGAGTTTAGGGGTTGACTATAGTACCACAAACGACTGGAAATTCACGTTGGAAGGGATTTACACGAAAAACATTAAGGATGTGCTTTTTCAGCAGTTGAACGTGCAGGACAATCCTACGTATTATGGATATGATAAATTACACCAGCAGCCCATATATAGTGGTACAGTAGACAGTCGCTTTTCTAATACTTATCTTTTGAGCAATACGAGCAAAGGCTACAGATATAGTCTTACAGGAAGTATCAGTAAAAACATTGCGGACGTTTTACAAGCCTCTGTTTCTTATACCTACGGACAGTCTAAAGATTTGAGCAACGGGGTAAGGAACTCTATGGAGTCGAACTGGCAGCTGAACCAATCTTTGGTTCCAAACAATCCCGGTCTTGCAAATAGTAATTTTGACCTCCGCAACCGGATTGTGGGTACAATTAGTTACAATAAGGTATGGAACAATGCGGGGAGAACCAACGTTTCACTATTTGTGAGTGCACAATCCGGCAGTCCTTTTACTTATGGTATTGTGAACAACAGCGTGCAGGGGCTACCACAACAGGTGAGTCTGGCTTATATTCCTCAGCAGGAAGAAGCGGTTCGTTTTTTTAAAGATAACGCACAGGGAACTGCTACACAGCAGGCTGCCGCATTTAATGAGCTTATCGCTGGAAATGAATACCTAAGCAGCAGAAGAGGGAATTTTACGGAACGGAACAAGGGGCGTACGCCATGGAATGTACAGGCAGATTTACACTTGTCCCACGATGTGTTTGTGACCAGGAGCAATAAACAATTTATTACGCTTACAGCGGATGTAGTCAACCTCACAAACCTGATCAGTAAGAATTGGGGCATTCAGTATTTCTCGCCCAATACATTCAACGCTACTTCAAGTGTTGGGTTAACGCCAACCTTGTTTCCACCACAGCAAAATACCGGCAATTACCCGGTATATACATTTAATAATCCTGGTAAGCCTTACAGTATTGATTATTACGGATCAAGGGTACAGGCACAGTTGGGTTTAAGGTATACTTTTTAAAAGACGAAGATGAATTTAGCGATCATAAAAAATAGTAAGAATTGCCTATATGGGCTCGCCATTGCGCTGTTACTAGTTGCGGGTTGTAAAAAAGATAAAATTGAGCCGGTTAAAGAAGCCGTTACAGTTTCAGAATATTATCCAAACAGTGGTAATAAGGGAACCCTGATTACTATATTGGGAACCGGTTTTGGTAACAGTATGGGCGAAGTGTCGGCAAGCATAGGCGGTGTAAATGCAGAGCTGGTTAGTGTTACGCCAACCGCTGTGGTAATGAGGGCACCCTCGGCAGCAAAAGATGGGGAGATTGTGATGAAAATCGGAGAAACCTCATTTCAGATTGGTAAGTATACCTACCAGGAACTGAGCGTACAGAAAATCACTCCTGCCAATGGTGGTGAAGGAACGTTAATCCGCATCTCCGGTGCAGGATTCAGCAGTTTATCCGGCCCGGCACAGGTTTTTATTAATGGAAAGGCGGCAAATGTTGTCAGTGCAAAGGATACGCTACTGGTAATACAGGTGCCTGCCGGCGCAACTTCAGGGCCGGTTAAGGTGGTCGTAAATGGTAAAGAAGCATCGGGCCAAAGTTTCAGGTTTCAGGCTATAGCCGATATTCATCCTTTAACAGGTGGAAAAGGGACAAGGGTGCGCATTAATGGTTCCGGTTTTGAGGCTGTTGTTACTGGCAATTATGTTGATTTTAACGGTAAAGCGGCCTTGGTTGAAGAAGCTGCTGATGATCATTTGATGGTAGTGGCTCCGGATGGAATAACTACGGGACCAGTGTCAGTGACGATGCTCGGACAAAAAATTACAGGCCCGGTATTTACGGTTGTCCCTTTACCGGTTATCTTGAATGTTACTCCGCTTAGTGGACCGGCGGGTACATTGATGACCATCAAAGGGACTACATTTAGTACCGTCATTGAAGAAAATAAAGTGAGCATCAATGGTGTAAATGTTCCGGTTGCAACAGCAACTGATACAGAGATTACCTTAGAAATCCCAGGGGGCACAGGTAGCGGAAAGATTGTACTATCGGTGAACGACCAACGGGCCATGGGGCCTGATTTTAAAGATCAGACGCTCGGTATTTCCAGGTTGAGCCCGGAAAACGGTCTGGCAGGTACAAGGGTGAACATCACAGGTACAGGGTTCAGTGCCACAGCCAGCCAGAACCAGGTTACCTTTAATGGAACAGCTGCTACGGTGCTGAGTGCAACGGAAAGTAGTATGGTGGTGATCGCGCCGCAAGGATTTACTTCAGGCCCATTAAAGCTGGTTGTAAATGGTCAAACTGCTCTTGCTCCGGGTAATTTTAACCGCGCTGGTGTAGCAACTTTAGCTGGCGGACCAGGAAGTACAGAACTGAATCTATCAAGAGATCAAAATGGTAGTCTGGTTGTTGACAGTAAAGGGAACGTGTTTGTTCTCGAAACAGAAAACCACCGGGTGATGAAAATTACACCAGACGGAAAGGTCAGTCTGCTTGCAGGTAGTGCTTCGGGCGATAGTGGAAATGCAGATGGACAAGGAAATAAGGCCTCTTTTAGTCTGGGTCGCACTGGAGGGATGTCGATAGACGATCAAGATAATCTCTTTATTACGGACGGTAAAGGAGTTCGTAAAGTTACGCCTCAGGGATTGGTCAGTACTTTCTCCGCTATTGAAGGTAACAAGCAGAAATCGGCATTTGATAAAAATGGCAACTTATATGTTCAGATCGGTTCTTTTGATGGGGCATGGAAAATCAATAAAATGGGACTGAAGACAATGTCGAAAGTCAGTGGATCAGGTTTTGGAGAAGACGTGACTCCTGTTATTGTTGGGGACATGTTCTATACTTCGGATTATGAAAGTGCTGCAGTTCAAACTTACAACCTTGAAACTGGTGCGTCAGGCTTCCTGGCCAATGGTTTCTCCACGATTTCGGGAATGGTTGCAGACGGTGCAGGTAGCCTTTATGTGGTTGACAGATGGGGCTATACGCTAAGAAAAATTAATCTTGCGACAAAAGAGGTGACGATCATTGCAACTTTTGCTTCCGGAAGTATTGTTGATGGCGCGCTTTCTGAAGCCAGGTTTGGTGGATTGGGTGATATCACCATCGACAAACAAGGTAATCTCTATGTAATAGACATGACGAATAATTCAGTAAGGAAGATCTTTCTCAAGTAATGATTTCATTTTTTTAACATAATTATGCAGGGCATCAATAAAGCAAAGCATGTGCATTTGATAGATGCCCTGCTTCATATGGAAAGGCTGTTAAGCAGCGAACAAGGAGCATGTGCCTGTGTACAGCAAACGGCGCAATACCGCCAGGAACTGGAAGATATGCATGGGAACTATGAACGTTTGTTGGAAGAATTGTCCGGGCAGATCAGGGCTTATGAAGCGTTATTTAGCCAGGTAAAGGTGCAGTATCTGGGTAAGAAGCTGAAAGCACTGAAAAAGGAGATCCCGGTGGAGAAACCTGCTTTTAAAGTACTTATCAAAAATATTCGTTTGACTTACAATACCTAATCCTTATCACAATTAACAACGGTAAACAGGTAGCGCGAAAGCCTGCCTGTTTTTTTAATGAATATGAAAACTGCGAACATCGCTATCTGGATATTATCGGTACTGGACGTGGCGCTATTGGCGTTCATCCCGCTGCTGGACAAACGCATGTACAGACGTGTCCGTAAACCGGCATCGCTGTATTTTTTCTGGAATGCGATGTATGACGAACCGGTTAATCGTTTTATGTTGAGTAAGTGCGGTGTGCTATTACTGGTTATCGGTTGTACAGGTATGCTTTTATTAGCAACATTTTTACTAATCACCTGGTTATGGATATGATCTGCATGGCTGAGTAGGTTGCATGATCAAATCATTGAAGGTGCTTTACCGAATTTTTGTTTGAACGAACGCGAAAAATGGGGCAGACTTTCGAAGCCGAGATCTAAATAAATGGCCGATGGCTTTTGATGTTTCTGTTCGATCAAATGCTTTGCTGCCTGAAGGCGTTTATCTAACAGCCATTGACGCGGTGGTAGGCCAAACGTTTTTGCAAAGTCGCGTTTAAAACCCGCCAGGCTACGTCCGGTGAGCCGTGCAAATCTTTCCACCGGGACATTAAAATGAAAATTGGTCATCATAAAGCGCTCCAAATCAATTTTATGGGGTTCTGCAAAATCGAATAAGTATGACCTCAATTGCGGCAGGCTATGTAATAATAGTTTAACGCCTTCTTTGACTTTGAGGATGCCCATATCTTCTGTGAGTGTTCCTGCTGCAGCCTGTGCGTAAGGAATAATGGATTGAAAATAGCCGAGAAGAAATGGATCGGAGGGAACGGGCACGTTTGATGGCCCGACATATTTAGAACCGGTGTCGATCTGTTCTTCCAGCGCTATTTTGCGCAACAGATCTTCCTGAAGACAAATAACGATACTTTCATAACCCTGACCGGGAAGAGGTGTTTTAGTCAGTGTACCTAGCTGGTTTTTACCTACCAGCATCGTTTCGCCTGCTTTAAGCTCCAGGCGCTGGTCAGCCGTTTCCAACTGAAGTTGCCCCGAAACCATCAATACCAGCGTATGATGGTTCCAGAAGCATACTTTATCTTTCCGTTCTGCGGAGAGATAGGAATAGAAGATCATGCCGGGAAGTATTTCAGTTGGATTGGTCATTTATCTCTGTAAATAAGTGCCGCCTAAGATGGCGCCTGGTGCAAAAGTAGTATTTAATAATTCTATTTCAGAGGTCGTAAATTCAATGCTCATGGCAGCAATATTTTCCGGTAACCTTGAACGGCGGCTCATGCTTACCAATGGCATAATATGGTCGCCTTGTGCATTTACCCAGGCAATGGCAATTTGCGTAGGTGTAACTTGTTTCTCTTTCGCTAAGGCTTTCAATATCTCCACTTTTTCCAGGTTTTTGATGAGGTTGTCGCCTTGAAAACGAGAGAAGTGCAGGTGATGATCATCAGCCGCAAGCGGTGCTTTCATATCGCCTGTTAACAAACCTTCGGCAGTATTGGCAAAGGCGGCTACTGCAATGCCCATTTCTTTAGCTGCTGGCAACAATTCGCTTTCTACCTGTCGGTCTGCCAGTGAATAACCAATTTCCAGCGCACTTATCGGATGAATCTGGTTTGCTTCACGCAGTTGATCAGCGGTGATCTCAGAAACACCGATGTAGCGTACTTTGCCTTCTTTGATCAGGTCGGCTACGGTACCTATAATATCTGCTACAGGTACGCTGCCATCCATCCGGCAGGGCTGGTACAGGTCTATGGTTTCAATGCCTAAACGGGTAAGCGAATAATTGATAAAATTCTTAATGGCCACAGGGCGCAGGTCCAGGCCCAGCCATTGACCATTATGAAAGAAAGCACCAAATTTAACGCTGATGAAAGCATCGTCCCTGCGGCCTTTAATGGCTTTGCCGACTAACAATTCATTGTGTCCTGCACCATAAAAGTCACCAGTATTTAAAAAATTAATGCCCCTGTCAAGCGCAGACTGTATGGTAGCTATGCTTTCATTTTCATCTGGCGTTGAGCCTCCCCATACGGAAGACATGCGCATACAGCCCAAACCTAGTTTGGACACGAGCGGACCGTTTTGGCCTAATTGGATTTTTTTGATCGTTGTCATGATACAAAGATCAGCGTTCGATGATTATTGAGCTTATCTATACGGCTCAAATTAATTATCCTGGTAGCTCATGATTACATTAAAAAAAACATTTGTAAATAAATGAAATGAACAGATTTCAGACTTACTTTTAACAGTGTTTGTTCTAATTAAATAATAACTTAGTTTAAGTTATTTGCATTTAAGCCATGTCCCGATCAAAAACACTGTTAGGTTATTTTTTACTGATTTTGCCATTGTGTTATGGCAAGGTAAAAGGACAGTCCAATCTGATCCGCGCAGAGCGGCAGAAATTGCTTTATGTTAAAGACAGTATTCGTTATATCAATTCGATAAACCGCCTGGGAATGCTTTATCATATGAAGGATATTGATAGCAGCCTCTATTATGGCATGATGGCTAAACAACTGGCCAGTAGGATGGAGTATCCCAAAGGAAAAGCGGATGCAGATAATGTTATCGCCTCGGTGCTTTATATCAGGGGAATGTACCAGGAATCACTTCAACTCTACACACATGCTTTATCTGCTTACAAAGTGCAAAAGGACACTCCAAATGTGAGTCAGGTAACGATGAACATGGGTAACGTATATCTGAGTCTGAATGACGCTAAAAAGGGGCTTGAACTTTTCCGGCAAGTGATGCGAACAGGAAGGAGAGACAGTATTATGAGCCTTGTATATGCCAATTACTGTATGAGTAATCCGGATCTTTCAGATGATAGTATTGCGTACTATATTGACAAAACCCGGGAGATTGCCGGTATTTATAAAGACCACCGGGTACTGATTGCAGTAAAAGAATTGGAATTCGACCTGCTGCAAAAAAAAGGCCGTAATACAGCAGCACTGGCACTTCTTGGAGCTACCTTATCGGAGGCGCGGAAATATGAGCTTGATGATCAGGAAATTTATTTACTGAGCTCCTATACCAGGTTTTATAAGAATCAGCCGGATAGTGCGTTGCATTATGCCTGGCTCAGTTATCAATTGGCTAAAAAAAAGGATTATGTCCTGGAGCTAATCCCGATATTGAAGGATATCTTACACTATACCGCGTTATCAGGTAATAAGGATCAAATGATCAGCGTTCAAAAGCTGCTGGAAAGTGTAATGGCTGAAGAGAATGAGCAGCTTAAAAAATTTGTAGGGGATTACATTAAGTACAGTGCCATACAAACTGATAATACGTTTTTAAGTCTTGTCAATAAGAACAGCAAAACTAAGATCTTGATGTTAATTGCCATTTGTGTAGTTGGTATATTTTTACTCCTTTTTATTTACCGGTTGTACCAGATTTCGCGTAAACATCAACGTGAGCTGGAGCAGCTTAACCTGACGGTGCTGGAACAAAATAAAACCTTGCAGGTAAATGATGAATTCAAAAACAAACTCTTCTCTATTCTGGCGCATGATTTCAGAACGCCACTGATCTCTACGATAAGTATTGCCGGCTTAATGAAGGACAATCCTGAGTTCACAAAGTCGGAAATGGAAGAGTTCTATGGCGACATAGAAAGACAAGCTTCAGATATGCTGGATTCATTTGACACCATATTACAGTGGATCAAGCAACAATTGTCCGGTTATCAATATAAACCGGAAATA
This sequence comes from Pedobacter sp. KBW06, assembly GCF_003852525.1. Taxonomy (GTDB): domain Bacteria; phylum Bacteroidota; class Bacteroidia; order Sphingobacteriales; family Sphingobacteriaceae; genus Pedobacter. Next base: position 28,456 of record NZ_QAJL01000007.1, on the reverse strand, counting down.
CTGGTGCTTTATGACCTGTTATGCGAATCAGCAGAGATCATGAAGCAACAACTGGATGCCAAAAAGATAACCTTGTTTAATCAGATACCAATGCACATCACCGTAACATCTGACAAGGAAATGTTGCAGTTTGTGAATCGGAATTTACTGTCAAATGCCATTAAATTCTCCCCTGTAGGCAGTACGATTGTAATTAACAGTATGCAGGACGGTGATTCGATTACAGTGTCGGTTACCGACCAGGGGCAGGGGATGGATGAACTAACAATCAGTAAGCTATTTACAGTGTCCGGTAATTTTGGCTCTTCGACTCAACACGGAGCTGGAATCGCACTTTCTATGTGTAAGGATTTTATTCAAAAGCTTGGTGGGAGAATCTGGGCTAAGAATGGGACACCAAATGGAGCTGTATTCTCATACTCCATTTCATCAACGGTATAATCCATTTCAAACATTCAATATCCATTCATCCGATTTAGGGTCTTGAACAGTTTCTCAGTGATGAATAAACAAAAACTTTTTTTTCACTCAGGCTTCTTGTAGAGTTTAAGTATGGAAAGCTTCCTCTTAGATAATCTAAGGAGTTCTTTTCTTTGAACAAAAATGATTTGCTGATCTGTTTTCCTGTGGTGCAATGGTAGGTTAATCAGGATAGCCCCATTGCAACGCTTAAACTTTCAATAATTCTTGATTCCTCATTGTGTCCATCGGTCGATAATCTAAGCAATGGTAGTCCGATAGTTTTCAGGATATGATTCTTCCTGCTGTCCCTTTCCTGTTGCAATTCGTTGTCATGAAATGAAACCCCGTCCACCTCAATCGCTATAACAGGAGTTTTATCAATTTTGTTGTACAGGAGAAAATCAATTCTTGAATTATTCTTTATGAACCTGATTTCATTTTCGGAGAAGGGTTGAAAATCCCGGATAAGGTCTCTAAGCTTATATTCTCTGACCATTTCAATAGAGGAGAATTGGGTGTTTAACAATATATGCTCACGCAGCAGCTGATGGATAATGAGCTCCGCAGCTGATCCTTTTACCTTCCTGTTCGATAAAAGAAACTGCATAAAGGCCTTATTGTACTCTTTGTAAAGAAGATCAAAAACAGAGCAGATCTTACCTTTAATAATCGTTTCAGCCGGATCGGTGGTATAACAGATGTAGCGTATCAGATCACCGATATTAGTTCCGTGAGGAAGATCCATCGATTCCGGCTTTACTATAATAAATTCTTTAACAGCCCTTGATACGGCAACATTTATCAGGTTTGGATTATCAATAAATGCTCCTATTTTGCTCCTGACGGTATTAAATATAATCACCTCTTTTTCCCGTCCCTGGAACTTGTGTATCGTGTCGGCTTCTGCTCCGGATGGCAACTGTTTTTGCAGCATAACTGCATGATCTCTATAGGGTGTAACCACTCCAACTTTTGTGTAATCCGAAACATAGCGCTCACGAATATAGAGATCTGTTTCATCTATCTGCCGCTGATTGTAATTACCCTTTCCACCCGATATATTTGTCTCAATGATTCTAAATGGATGATGATCTGTGCAAGTCATAATAACCAACTGATTATTATAGTACTTCTTATTGCAGAATCCAATAATCGTAGGATGACACCTGTAATGTTCTTTGAGTAATACCGATTTCACCTTATCCTGATATAAGCTTTTCAGCGAGTTTAAAATATTCTGTTTGACATAGTCATATGCGGGAGAGATGTTGTACTCAACCAGAAAGTGTGCTGCTGCTGCTTTACTTTGCTGGTCAACAATGTGGTTAAGCTGCATGCTATCTCCGACAACAACTACATTCCGGCAACACGAAAAACAGACGGCTGACTTTATAATATCTACCTGTGAAGATTCATCTATAATCAGATAATCAAAAAGATGCTTTTTGGGAATGCTCGTGTGTAGCGAGAGTGTGGAGCTTAGCATCACAGGATAATGCTTTGTAAAATCATCAAACTGATTCCGGTAATCTTTGGCATTAAAGGCAACTTGCTTTAAACAGCTATATTTTTTAAATAAAACACCCTCGAATACCTCTTTAGAGGTTGCAATAAAACGGTTAAGATGAGCTTCTTCATTGTTCGCCGCTAACCAGTTTTCAATATCCAGGATTTCATTTTTTATTTTTGCTATGTATAATTCATAGAATTTGTGGTTAACATAAACAGGGATCTCTTCACTGTGCTGATGAATACTATTGAAGTCAAATAAGCCATATTGCAGCAAAAACTTCAACTTGTTTATGATAGATAATTTGTTTTCAAGGTCAATAGCTGACAGCAATTTTTTCAAATTCAAAGCCTTTCTGAAATTCCATTTGCGGTAAAATTTCTTGTCGAGCACAGATTTTATATTTTGCTGCAGTGGTTGTTCTGCTTTTATATGGTCAAATTCTAATTCAGCATCTGACAATTCCGTTTTTAATGTGGCTAATTTATTCCTGTACTCAAAACACTTTAGGAGCACGGAGTCCAAATCGCGAACCTCATTCATTGCTTCTGTCAATCGCTCTTCTGAAATCTCAAAATCTGGATTTATCGTTTGCACTTCAATATTGTCAAAGAATGAAGTTTTGTTTTGATTATTTCCAAGTGATGCCACCAACATTCCATAGCCATATTTCTCTAATTTTTCCCGCACATTGAATACTGCAGTGTTATTGTTTGAAACAATTGCAACAGTTTTGTCCTGTACGATAAGATTGGCTATAATATTTAAGATAGTTTGGGTCTTTCCTGTACCCGGAGGGCCTTCTACTATGCTTATGCTATTTCTGAACGTAGTCTGAACCGCCAGTTGCTGACTGGCGTTGCAGCCGAAAGGATAGATTAGTGTTTCTTTTGGAATGCCAAGATCAGGATTGGTTCCATCAATGTAGTTGGATAGTGCCGACCTTGATTCTAATACATCTATGCCATCAATAGCCTTGAGTAATATTTCGGCGCTGATTTGATTCGGATTCTCAATATCTGTCTCCTCTGATGGAATGTCAAATGATACTCCGCCACTTTCTTTCAATATCTTTTTAAAATAGTTGATTACTGATTCCGTCTGACCAATATTCCTTTTTATAGCACAGATTTCAATATTGGCATTGTTTTCAGTTGGATCAGAACAACGGTCTCCATCTCGAAAAATCGAATAACGCCCATAATTGTCAACAGTATTATATTCGTTTTTTAATTTGCCATTCTCATATATACGTACATCTTCCCGTCTCGATAAAAACGAATAGTATTGTACTTTGTCAGCTCCATAATTATAGCTCTTCCCATTACAAAATGTGATCAGATATCCGTTGTCCATACGAACAACCGTGGAAATATCTTTTTTGTATTCAAATTTTAGGGATGTTTTGTTTTTTAAGTATACTATGAACGGATGATCCATAAATCTCTTTTATTACAAATATATCACCTCTAAACTACTAATTTAATCCTTAGGAAAAGTATAAGATGTAAAAATGATTGGTGGGAAAAGTCAGTAGTTTATTTCCTGATTTGTTTTAACTGAAAACATAATTATTACTTAGGGTACAGCTGGCTGAAAGGAGGCTGAGCAGCTCTTGCGACAGATCTTTTATAGCTTAACCTTGCTTTTCCCAGGAACCTTTTTCGTCAAGAATTTTTAAATAGCTGTTATATGACTCATTAGTGTGATAAAGTTGATACAGCTGATCAGTTAGCGCTGTGAGAAAGTTAAAGAAAATTGAAAAGTCTTCTTTTGAGTTGTAAAGCCCGCCCCACTCATTCAACACCCAATTCAACGTTTTTCCATCCCTGATGATGATCGAAAATTCCAGGTAAGGAATATCGGCATCTGTGTTTTTGTAATAGTCGGACGGTAGTCCCCCCAATAGTCCTATTTGCCTTACAGGCACCCGAATGGAGTGAATTTCCGAAAATAAAGCGGGACCGAAACAAAGGCTGGTAAAGCCATCTTTATTGAGTGAAATAATTTCCATCGACTTCTTTGCCGAGGCTAATTTAAGCAGCTTGTAAATGGACACTAACGTTAAAGGCAATAAGACCAGCAATAGCCATGGCGGGTAAAGTGGCTGAGAACGCATTAGGAAACCGATAGTTGTTAATGGAATAGTCAGCAGTGCGGCAAAAAACCAAAACAAAATAGTTGAGTTTTTCTTGTTGTTATTAAAACGAAACTGGTAGGTGTTCATAAATGACTGCTTTTTAAGTATTAAACTATTTTAGGCAGGTGTCAAACCAAAATACAAGATCTTTATTGTAAAACAAAGTAATTAAAACCCTATACCTATCAAATCATCATTTAACAAATCAGCAGCAGCCGATATTCACCGTCATTTTCTGTAGGTGCCCGATGAACACAGGGTAATGCTTTTTGTTCAGGATGGTCTACTGCTAATTTCCAGAGATGACCTAATCCTAAATTTATTGGCTGGGCATTGGGTTTAGGTTGATAATGCAGATCAAAATAATATTCTTTTAAAAAGGTTTCAAATTCTGTTTCCGGGCCGTCATGTAATTCTTTGAGCTTTGCCCGGATTTCAGGAATCAATATCTTTTGTTCCACCTGATGATTAGGTAAGATATCACTTGCAGCACCATAATAGGTACATAAAAACGTATCCGTTCCAATGGGCGAACGGTCTACATGATAAGAATATACATCTGTTGAAATAAAGTCTAACTCCTCATCCCGTTCGTAACTTTTAAGTAAATTGAGCGAAGGCGAAGCTCCGAAATCTGCCAGCAACTTTAAATCGTTTAAGATAGTTTTCCGGGCCATATCACCTTTTTCTGATAACTGAAGCGCTAAAAGGTCTTCAATGGAAACTTCTGTAATGTTCTCTTTGAGTTGAAGTTTAGACACAATTTCCTTAAAATCTCCAGCTAAATCTCTGAACCAGCAAATTGCATTCATGGCTCCTTGAAAATTCGTTTCTACAAGCTCAGAAAAAGTAGAAACCGTTCCGGTCTGATTGTTGTCGGAAAATTTATCTTTCATGTTTTAGAATGAATCATTTAGTCTTAATTCTTTGCAAGAATAAGGAATAGGTGATTAGATCACGCTAAAATTAAATTTACTTTTATAAATCATGACTGATTTAAGCTCTTTTTTTATAAAATTTCTTCTGCGCCATGAACATACAAGCCATGTAATTGAGAGACCCGCAATTCGATACTAAATTGTTACATTAAAGCAAACGCTTGCGTAACAAACTTGATGCAATAGCCATTCGGCCTTCTTCCCTAAATGGCTACCTTAGTGTTATGAAACATCTGTTTTTTATAGGTCTATCCTTTTTATGTTTAAATGTTAGGGCGCAGGATGCAAGTTTGGCTTTGCAAAAGAAGCCTGTATTAAACCCGCAAATTATTGACAGTCAGTGGGGCAAAGTACCCGATGGATTAAATGTAAGTTTTGCTTCTTCCAATGTGCGTTTTGCAAGAGAATTACCTCCCAAACTGGATTTAGAAATGATGTGGGAAGCAAAAGCCTGGAAAGGTGAAAAAATACATACCCAACTGCTGGCCTGGGCAGGTAAAAGTCAGAACGAGATTAGTTTACAAGTTTACGACCTGAAAGACAACAAGGGTAACTTCATTAAAAAAGAAAACATTACGGCTGGGTTCTTAACTTATGTCATTACCGATGAGTTCAAAAATGGCTGTGGTTACCGGAAAGCACAGGATTTCGATTCTTCCTATGTGGCGGATATGATCGACACAAAAACTACATCTGCCATGCTGGCTAAAAACAGTACCCAACCAATTTGGTTGAGCATCAAAGTTCCGGCAAATACCGTCCCTGGAAATTATAAAGGCACTATTAAGATAAAGGGGGATAAGGATTATACATTACCTGTCACCGTTCAGGTATTGGACAAAACACTTCCCGGGCCCGACAAATGGAAATATGATCTGGATCTCTGGCAACATCCGGCAGCCATAGCGCGCACGCATAATACGCCTTTATGGGGTACTGAACATTTTTCGTTGATGAAAGATTACTACCGGATGCTTGCTGATGCAGGGCAAAAAACCATTACTGCAAGTATCGTTGATGAGCCATGGGGACATCAAACTTACGACGATTATCCGAGCCTGATTAAATGGACGAAGAAAAAGGATGGAAGCTGGAAATACGATTATAGTTTATTTGATAAATATATAGCCTTTGCAATGGACTGTGGCATTTCTGAACGTATCAACTGTTACAGTATGGTACCCTGGAAAATCGCTTTCACGTATTATGACGAAAATTCTCAAAAAGAAGCTGTTTTTACGGATGCCATTGGTACAGCGTCTTACAACACTTTCTGGAAAACGATGCTTGTTGATTTCGCCAGACATCTGAAGCAAAAAGGTTGGTTTGGCAAAACTTATATTGCAATGGACGAGAGACCAATGGACGCTATGAAATCGGTCATAAAGTTATTAAAAGAAACAGATAAGAACTGGAAAATTGCATTGGCAGGGGAGTATCACCCCGAAATAGAACAAGATATTGACACCTATTGCATCGCTTCCAAATGGGATTTCCCACCCGCCACTTTAGAAAAGCGGAGACAATTGGGTAAAGTTAGTACCTGGTATACCTGTTGTACTGAGCCTTATCCAAATGGATTTACTTTCTCTTCTCCGGCAGAAGGAGTCTGGATCGGATGGTACACGGCGAATAAAAATATGGATGGTTATTTACGTTGGGCTTATAATAGCTGGACAAAAAATCCATTGGCAGATAGTCGTTTTACGGCATGGCCAGCAGGAGATACCTATCAGGTTTATCCCGGACCGTTTAGTTCTATGAGGTTTGAAAAACTAATTGAAGGAGCACAGGATTTTGAAAAAATCAGATATTTAAGGTCGCTTTACACCAGAAATAAGCAAACCAAACAGCTAAATGAGCTCAATAAGGCGCTGGAGGTTTTCGACATTAAATCATTGTCGGGTATCACTGCTGAAGAAATGCTGGGAAAAGTAAAACCACTTCTTAATCAATAAATCATTCAGAACGCCTTATGGATCGTTTTTAATATTCCCGCCAACACAAGAAGAATCTGACGTTGGCGGGAATGCCAACGTCTTAAAATCTCCTAACACAATCGCATTAGGGGAGCGCCCTGGCGGACAGGAACAATCAATGTTTTATTTTTTCAAAAAATAGATTTTTAATCCTGTCAGAATTTATATAAAACCCTGTAATGTTTTTTCGTTTGTCACGGGTAAACCAAATATCACTGAAATTCCTGACGCTACTTGAAAACAGGTCTGCCTGGATAGGAATGAAACTAATTAGGGGGTGATTTTTATTGCTTGTAAACAAACCCTTTTCATTTTGAGACAATATGTAGGTTGTGTTTAATGCATCGTTATAAAAGGTGCCCGTAAACTCAGTTAAAACAATATCAGCAGGTTTGATGGGCTTGTAGGCTTCGTATATATACTCATCGCTTTCACCGGAAGTGTAAACCATTTTCATAATGCCAGCTTCTTCACGAAATTTTACCATGATCACATCATCCCCATCAACCACCATTTGAAAAATGTTTTCTGATATTGGCACTAGTAGATTTTCGTCCCTGCCATCTAAAGATTGGTAGCGTAAGGTGTCATTTTTCACATAAAGCCTGCGAGCCGAGACATGTTCATTGTCCCAATAATGGCCACTGTATGTTTCTAATTGCTGAGCTGTTAACTTTATGGTTTTGAGCTTTTCGAAATCAATATTCGCTGGCGCAGGAAATATATCCCCAAGCACTTCAATAGCCATATTCATGGCAAGACCACCATTGTATCTATTGTTGTTGCCAAGAACAAAGGACGTGACATTTTGATTTGGAAATATGAAAATATTACTGGCATATCCACCCTCTAAACCATAAGTCCAGATTTTTGGAACACCTCGTTCTGCATGCTGATATTGTTGTCCGTATAGCAATCTTCCTGCAGTAGGGTTATAGGTGGTGCTGCCATCATTTAAAGTAACTGCTGAAGTCAGTTTTTTAATTAATTTTTTACTGCCTATTTTGGGGTTCTCAAAATTGACATACCAACGGCTTAGATCTGCTACCGAAGTGTAAAGATTGGTTGTTCCAATAATGGAATAATTAATGTGATTATTCTTTAACCCGTTTTTTTCAACTTGATAGGAGGCAGCCACATGGGGTGTTATCAGTTGATTTTCATCATAAAACAGCGTATTGCTCATACCCAGGGGCTGAAAAATATATTGCTGAGAAAAGGCTGCCAGGGTTTGCCCGGTCACTTGTTTTACTACTTCAGTCAATAAAATGAGTCCCGATGAGGTCTGAGAAAATTTTGTACCCGGTATATGATCCAATTTCTTTTGTTGAAGGACCAAATCCAACGCATCCTGTTGTGTGAAAATGTCTTTGGATCTCCAGCCTGCAATTTCTTTTAAGGCTAAAAAGTCTGCCAATCCACTGGATTGGCTTAACAAATGCTTAATGGTTATTGGATGTCCAAAATCAGGCAACTGTGGAATATAGATACGAACATCATCAGAAAGAGACAATTTTCCCTGTTCTTCCAGCAGTAAAATTGCAAAAGCCGTAAATTGCTTTGACATATTGCCTATTTGAAACTTGGTGTCTACGGTGATGGGGGATTGATGATTAACGTCGGCACTTCCAAATCCTTTTAAGTAGACAATTTTACCATTCTTTATGATCCCAGCTGCCACGCCCGGTTTGTGCGGAGTATTGTCCCACTCTGAAAACACCTTGTCTAAGTTCTTAATTGTGTCTTTACGTATTTGAGGAGTGTTAGCGGTAGTAATTTTACTGTTGCCATAAAACTCTTGATTGGATGTTGCAAACAGGAGTTTTTTTTGCGCATAAGCGGAGGTAAATAATGAACTGAATAAAATGCCCATAACAATCACCTGATGAAATTTAAATGTCGATTTATACATAACTATTTTTTTGATTGCAAATGTATAGAGGCAGCTATGCAGGTAAGGGCTTGGTTTGCAAAACCGGAGTATGATATTATAGATTCGAACTCATTTTGAGTTAAGACTACTGGCTTATAAAAGAATAGCCAATGATTGCCACAGGCTATTAAATTTGCGCTTCATTTTGTGAGAAAATTTTCTAAATTCGCCGCACAAGACGAAAGAACAGGAGGGTATAGCGCGGTAGACCCGGAAAAAATTACCCGCAAGATAAAAAGGTAATCTTTCCGCAGTAAATGATGAACATAAAAGGTTAATGAATGGATAAAATCAAATTATTAGTGGTTGTGACGATAATCTCCTTATTCATTTCACTATTTCTTGCATTCTTTCTGTTTACAGTTAAAACAAGACATAAGATAAGCAATGTGCTATTTGCTCTTTTTCTGTTAATAACCGCAATAGACATTAGTGAGCCACTATTTAATCTGGCAGTTAGTGGTCCCTCAAATCTGGGAATGCTAAAAAATACATTTGCTTTCTTACAGGTTCCTGTTTTTTATCTATATGTTTTATCTGTTTGTTACGCTGATTTTAGGCTCAAAGCGAAGTATATCCTTCATCTGCTTCCATTTCTAATTGTCAATCTAATCTTATTACCTCGTTTTTATACCGTAGACCTCGCTTCTAAAATTGATTTTATTGTAAATCGCAATAGTATGATTGAATTGCAGCTCATTCATATCCTTGTCCATATTCAAATCGTTGTTTATTTCGCTGCCGTTTTTATGCTGTTAAGAAAAGCAAAAAGGCTATATCTTGAAAATCATGCAGGTACCAGTATCAATTCCTATAATTGGTTGTTTCAGTTTACAAGCGTTCTGGCTGTCTTTTATTTGATAGTCATTCTAAAAAATGTTTTTAAATTTTCTGATTACCCATATATCTCTGAGTGGATAAAAGTTGGAATTCTGGTGTTTGAATTGTTTATCATTTGCTGGTATTTATATAAAGCATTAAATAATCCTGGTTTGTTTAGAAATATTGATTCAAAATTAAAGCTTGTTTCAGACCTTGTTTTAGAGGAAAAAAATGGAGAGCAGCCAACTGTAACCGAAAAAGAATACCATCAGGAATTATTGAAATTAAAGCAATATATGGCTGAAGAAAAGCCATTTCTTAATCCTTCTTTAACGATTCAGGATGTCTCTAAGGATATTAAAGTTCCTGTTCGGGACTTATCTCTTTTGATTAACCATAAATTAGAACAGCATTTTTATGATTTCGTTAATGCCTATCGCATAGAGCGGGCGATGGATATTTTAAAAGATGTTACAAAAAGTAAGGTCACTATTTTAGAAATTCTATATGAAGTAGGTTTTAATTCAAAATCTTCTTTTAATACGGCTTTTAAAAAACACACCGGTAATACGCCTACTTCTTATCGCAAGGGTTTGCAATCCAGATCTTTGTAATTACTCGTACTTTTCTTTTCACTTATTCGTACTTGTTTTTTGAAAGAAATGTGTTCGAATACTTTTACTCGGTCGAATAGCACTGTTTTCTTCTTCATGTTTGTATCGAAATGATTTTTAACATAAAAAACGATACGATGAGAAGCACACTTTATTTACTAATTCTTCTACTAACAATTTCGGGCTGTCAGACACGCAATAAAGCTTTGTTGACAAAAAGAGATTATAGCTTTCTAAAGGACAGCTTAAATATTGAGCAACAATTAGAAAAATATAAGCTTCCGGGATTCAGCATTGTTGTTTTTGAAAATTATAAGATTATATATTCAGGCCAGGATGGATTAAAATCAATGAATTCTAAAGAAAAAATAGATGAGAATACTGCTTTTTCTACCGCATCAATTACAAAACCAATCACCGCACTTCTTTGCCATATACTTGAAGAGAAAGGGCTTATTAATTTAGATGATCCCATCGATAAGTATTTAAAACGCTGGCATTTGCCAAAAAGTAAGTTTACTGAAAACAATAGCCCGACCTGGAGACAGTTTTTTAATCATACCTCTGGTACCAATCAAGGTGGATTTTCAGACTACTATGAAGGAGATACCATTCCAACAATAAAACAGAGTCTTTTAGGACAGATTCCGAGATATAATAAGGAAATTGAATTCCTGTTCAAACCAGGGACTAATTTTGAATACAGCGGTGGTGGTTATGTAATTGTCCAAATGGCATTAGAGGACACTTTAAATAAACCTATTGCAGAACTTGCAGCAGAGTATATTTTTTCACCTCTTGGCTTGAAGAACACCACAATGATACAGCCTAATGAAACTGGATTTCCGGCTAATGTTGCCCTTGTTCATGATAAAGATGGAAAAGTGATTAAAAAAGGCTTGCCAATCACACCACAAGTCGGAGCATCAGGGGTATGGTCTACACCAACAGATTTAGCTAAACTTTCTATTGCAATACAAAATGCCTTGCGAAATAAAAATAACAACGTGATTTCTCAAAGTGTTGCGCAAAAAGTAATGGAAGTCACCGCTTTAAAAAATGCGGTTGGTGGCTGGAGTTCTGGATGGCAAAGATCTGTTAGTTATAACAACTATGATTGGTTTATGTGTAGTGGTTCCAATACAGGAGTTGGAGGAAGTATTTTCGCAACTATGACAGATGGAAATGGCTTTGTCATTCTTGCAAATGGCGAAAAACCTAATCGTATTCCTGTGATCAATCAGGCCCGGATCAAGCTGCTGACATTGATGGACTGGAACAAAAATACGCCTAAAGACGACATTCAGGAAATACCTTCAGGTATGAAAAAGCAACTCATCGGAACTTATAACGATTTCTTGTATGGGCAGGGAATGGAAACCAAAATTGTAGAAAAGAATAACCGTCTCTATGTTGAATCTGCCTTTTTGGAACATTTTAAAGGAAAGAACAGCAATGAGCTGCTGTATCTGAAAAATGGACAATTTAAAATTGTAGATTATCCCAACTTACTGAAATTCGATTTTAACAATGGAAAAGTAAATTCTGTTACCTTAACAAGAGATCGTTTGAATGTTGAAATACCGCTGACCAATACAGAAAAATAGCTGCTTAAAAGACTTGCCCAGAGGGTCTGCAATGCCATTTCTCAGTGCTTGCAGATGCCGGGCAAATGACTGACCTATCTTAACTTTCTAAGTTCCTCCCATTCTTTATTGTCCTCCTCGCGATAATTTCTTCCTATAGTACCGTAACTGACGCCTATACTTTTAAAGTAACTACTAAACAGTTCATATTTTTGGTTACATAAGATACCAATATCAAATAGCTCAGACTTTGAATGATTTTGTTTGCATTCGAAGCAGATTTCCAGATAATCGATCACTTTGTCTTCAGAATTGAGAAAAATCAAAGCATTTCTAGGTTCGAAACATTTTCCGAATTCTTCAATATGAACCTTCCACTTGGTTTTGTAGCCAGTATTGAAAATTAAGTCGGTAAGTTCAGCGATTTGCTGAGTCTTCAGCTTTTTTATTTCAATCAGAGTGGTTGTGTCTAATACTCCGTCCCTGACATACAGGCCTCTTCCTGGAAAGTTGTTTAAATCATTGTGCTCGTCTGTATCTATACCTCTATATTTATAAGAAACAGCCCATACTTTGGTCGCTTTTGAAAAAGGATACATCGCAAGTCGCTGTTGCGGCGTATATTTATTTGTGAAACTACAGTCACTGAATTCTGCTTTGTAATTTCTTTCCCAATAAGCCAGGGTGTTGGTTTTTTGCGTCTTTTTTTTCTTTGTTAGTTTGGTGTTCTGTGCAAAGAGTCCAAAAAAGAAGAAGTTCAGCAATAGAATAATTTGAAGCGTTTTCTTCATCCGTTGTTGATTAAGGAGATTCATAGGATACGTATGGTTTAATTAGCCCGCTTTAATGTAATTAGATTCTTAGATCTTCTGAAATTATGTAATTTTTCCTGGTGAATGTACATTTTTATTGAACCTGAATTTATAGCCCCAAAGTCAGATAATCAGAATGTTGGTAAGCATGGGAAACTAATGAATATTTTAAATAATTTCATGTATAGAAAATTCCTGTTGATTTCAAGGTAAGTATACACTTGTTGTCAGCTGAAATCCCATCAAATTTCATGCGATGTTAAATAGACGGAAATAAGCCATTTTCCGATCATTATTTTCCGTAAAAAAATATTTCAATTTAGTTATGGATAGTTGATCCGAGTTTAGTTACTTTTGGCCAAAATATGGCCTCCAGGTCTTGTAACTGACTGTTTTTTCAGGTATTGCTATTCTGTGTCAGAATGTAAACGCACAAGATTACCACAAAGTATAGAGGATTAAAGGGATTAAACCGCTGTAAATCAAAGACACAGTGGCTTACACTGTTCGCGTTCCTTAGGGTTCATTTTGGTGGTATTTTAACATTAGGCATAGAAACTAAAAGTTAATGTCTTGAATGCCTGACCTGGTCAGGATATTTCAGCGCGGAGCGCTATAGTACTGCATTTTTCTGAAGTTTTCGGGGAATGCTGAAAAGAGGGATTTATTTTTTTATGAACGTAAGGGGTTAATGATAAATAGTGACAAAATATTAGAAGTTTTAAATACCTCACCCAGTGTGGATATGCTGAGACTTCGCAACAGGGATATGCTCATTGTCTTTTTAATTGAAACTTTTATAAAGGGGCAAACTGTGGTGTCATCTGATCAGATCCACAATAAATTGACGGACTATCTTGATTTTAAACAAATCGAACAGGATGAGGATCTGGAACTGGAGGCCTTTGATACCTATGAGGTAAAGGCCAAAAAATACATCAGAAAGTGGACCGATAGTGGTTTCCTTACCAATTATCAGGACGATAAGGGAGAGGTGTTTTACGAGATGTCTGCCCATGCCAGTAAGACCATCGATTGGCTGACGAGTTTAGAAAAGAAAGAGTTTGTGGGGGCTGAATCCAGATTTAAGGACCTTTTTAGCCAGCTACGTGATTTAGTCGAATTTACTGATGACGACCTGCAAAAGCGGGTGGAACTGCTCGAACAAAAGAAAGCGGAAATTGATCAGCAGATCAATGCACTACGGAATGGAGACAGTGTAAAGGTATATGAGAATTTTGAAATTATACCACGCTTTAATCAGCTGACCCAATCTGCAAAAGAACTGCTTTCCGACTTTAAGGAGGTAGAAGACAATTTCAGGGAGATTACCCGCCATATTTACTTAAAACATTCCGAAGGAAACCTCACCAAAGACCATATCCTTGAATTTACCTTCGATGCACTCGATGAGCTAAAGGAAAGTCAGCAAGGGAAAAGCTTTTATGCCTTTTGGTCTTTTTTGCTTAACCCCGATTTACAGGAAGAATGGGGAAGCCTGAGTAAGTCGCTGTTTAACAGAATGGAGGATAAAGATATTCCGGTAAGGGATTTCTTTCTGAAAGACATGAAAAAGTTTCTGCATTCTTCCGGGCAGAAGGTGTATAAAGCCAACGATAAGATGGCTGAAAAGCTGGGTCGCATTATCCGGGAAAGCGAACATTCCAAAGTTCATGTTACCCGTAACCTGATTCACGAGATCAAGACAATGTTGATTGAAATCGGAAAGAAAAGGAAGAAACCGGATGTGGGTTTTATGCTGGAGACAGAACCAACGATCAACCTGCCATTTGAACGCAAACTGACTTTTGATCAGGCAGAGGAAGTGACGTATAAAAATAAACCCAAAAGGGCAGATACAGATTTTCTTCAGGCCGAAAATCTGGTCCGGCTTTTTGGAAAAAAGCGCGTGGACAAGGAGGCAATCAGAAGTCGGATAAAGCAGGTACTGGCAGATAAATCACAGGTAAGTCTGGCCGAAGTGATTGAGCTAAGTGGTGGAATTGACGACGGCTTACCGCAATTATTTGGCTATTTATCGGTGAGTAAAGATTTTAAACATACCATTAACAAGGACAAGGTGCAACGGGTCGTTTTTGACCGTAAAGGCCTTAAGTCCATTCATATACCAGAAGTAATATTAACGAAATGAGTAATTTGAACAATCACTTGAAACCATATTCAAAGGCAGTTGTGAAATTGCTGAAACATGGTACAGTGTACAGCAGTGCATCTGTATGGGAAGAGTTGTTGTACTACCAGGAAGAAATTCAGGAGTATGTAAATGTAATAGGGCTGGAGCTGATCATGAGAAAAGACGAGGGATTAGCCTTTGTCACTCAGTTTGAAGACGAGGAAGGAAATACGCTGGGACTGGTGAGTCGCAGGCAAATAGGTTTTGAAACCTCTATCGTATTGGTGGTATTGAGGCAGTTGCTGGAAGAGTTTGACAACAATCCGGTCCAGATACAGACTACCGAAAAATTGATCACCCATAGCGGGATCCTGGAGGAGGTTGAATTGTTTTTACCCGAAAAATACAACCGTGTTAAGCTGTTGCAGGAAATGGACAGCAGCATTAAAAAGCTTACTGAATTTGGATACCTGAAAGTCGTAAAACAGGAAGCGAATCCCCTGTATCAGATTCAACGTGTAATAAAGGATAAAGTGACCATAGATATATTAAAAGATTTTAAATTGAAGCTGGAGGAGTATGTATAGTTTGTTTAGCACTAGTTCTGACAAAGCAGGGTTCAGGCTCCAATATATGGAAGTATACAACTGGGGGACTTTTGATGACCAGATCTTCCGGATTTCACCGAAAGGAAACAATTCCCTGCTTACCGGTGCAAACGCATCCGGAAAAAGTACTTTTATCGATGCTTTGCTGACTTTGCTTGTTCCTGTTAAAAATGACCGCTTTTACAATCAGTCGTCAGGAGCAGAAAAGAAGGGCGACCGGAATGAAGAAAGTTATGTATATGGTCATTATGGCAATATACAAAGAGAAGGGGAGCACAGTACCACCACCCAGAAATTGCGGGATCATACTGCATATTCGGTTTTGCTCGCTTGCTTTGAAAATACCGATGGACAGGTCGTTACCCTATTCCAATTGCGCTGGTTTAGCAATAACGAGTTGAAACGTTCTTTTGGAATCGCCAGGGTGCCACTTGAAATTGAAAAGAACTTTACGCCTTTTGATGGAAAAGGAAATTGGAAAAAACGTCTTGAAAAATTATACAATACCGGAATTCAGAAAAAGCGGATTGAGTTTCAGGATGGGCCGGTTAAGTATGGTGAACGCATGGCGCAATTGCTGGGCATGCGCTCTGTAAAAGCATCAAGCTTATTTAACCAGGTGGTAGGCGTTAAGGTGTTAGACGATCTGGACGATTTTATCCGGGTAAATATGCTGGAGCAACTGGATGCCGAATACGAATTTCTACACTTGAAGGACAACTTCATGACCCTGATGGATGCCAAAGTAAATATTGAAAAGGCTAAAGAGCAGATTGCTCAGTTGATTCCTATTCATGAACTGGCCGTTCAGCTTGAAGAAACGGGTAAAAGATTAAAAGTTCTTGAATCTGATCGTGAAATTGCAGTGTATTGGTTTACCGCAAAAGGAGCCGAGCTTACTGCCATTGAACTGGAAGCACTCAAATTAAAGATGGCAGTATTGAATGATGAAATTGCTGCACTGAAAGTTAAGGAGGAAGATTTAAAGATTCAGGAACGGGATCTGGCCATTGCGATTGCAAATGACGAGGTAGAAATACAACTTGAAAAACTTGTTGAAGAGATTACCAGGTTAGAGCGCGACCGTGACCGCAGTAAATTTCGTGCGGATAGTTATAATAGCCTGGCATTGGGTCTTGATTTACCCAGGGATCCTGACCGTTCCGCTTTTGAAGAATCAAGGCTGCTGGCCGAACAAAAGAAGAAAGATTGCGATACTCAGCGACTGGCAGAAGATGATTCGATGCGTATCGCCCGCAATGAAGAAGATGAACTGAAGACCGAGGTTGAAGGACTGGTGGCGAGGGTGCAATCGCTTCAGAAGAGTAAGAATAACATTTCGGGGCGTGAAGCAGACATCCGTGAGGATATCCTGGCACATATTGGCGCTACGGCTGATGAGTTGCCTTTTATTGGTGAGCTGATCAGGGTCCGTGATGAGGACAGTCAGTGGGAGCTGGCCATCGAAAAGGTGCTTCATAATTTTGCATTGCGGATTGTGGTGCCTGAAAAATATTATAAACAGGTGAATGCCTATGTCAATAGTACCAATCTTCGTGGACGCATTACCTATCAGCGTTTTCAAGGTCATACCTCAATCGGCAGCATGCGTCATCGGATACAGGAGGAAAACCTGCTGGTAAATAAGCTGGAATTTAAAACTTCAGGGAATTACGCCGAATGGCTGGAAGAGATGGTTACCGGACAATTTGATTATGCCTGTGCGGAAAGTCTGGAAGAGTTTAACCATTTTTCAGAAAAAGCGCTGACCAGGGAAGGTTTGATAAAAGGTGTTAAAGGAAAACACGAAAAGGACGACAGGGCCCATGTATCCAAACGGGAAAATTTTGTTTTGGGATGGGACAATAAGGAAAAGATCGGATTGCTTAAAAAGGAGCTTGAACTACTTCAGGCGCAGCAGCAAAAGAATCTGGAACTGATCAAAAAACTAGCAAATGGGCTTTCTGATATTGATTTAAAGAAAGAGAAATTATCGTCCTTTTTGTCTTTGTATCAGACTTTTGATGACATCAACTGGGCGGTGTTTGCAACAGAAATCCAGCAGAAGGCAGAGATGAAACAAAGCCTGGAGAAGGCGAATGATAAAAACCGTGTTTTAAAAGACCAGCTTACCGTGGTGAAGGGATTACTTGCTGCAAATGCACAGGGGCTGGAAGTTAAAAACAAACAAAAGTATAAGCAGGAAGATAAGCTGGAAGACTTACAACTTGAATTGGACGGGCATAAGACCACATTGGATATGTTTCGCGATAAACAAATTGATGTGGCCACATTTGAAACTGCGCACCCCCAGCTTAAAGAGATTGATTACGCAAACTTTACCACTGCAAATGCGACTTTCAGAGAGCATATCAGAAATGAAACCAGTCGTCTGGAAAAGGAAAGAAACAGCAAAGAACATGTCATTGTCATCAAAATCAACGCTTTTAAACAACCATCAGAGGAAATTACACAGAAATTTAAAGACTGGCGTGCCGATGTAAGCATGCTGCCTGATGCTTCAAACCTGGAGTTCATTACCGAATACAATACTTTTTTAAGGCGGCTTCAGGAGGATAACCTTCCGCGGCATGAGAAAAAATTTGACGAGTATTTACAGGAAACAATTACCAATAAGATTGCAGATTTCAGAATGTTTTTTGAAAACTGGTCTGATGCCATTAAAGAAAATATAAATGTGTTAAACGAAGCTTTGAGCGGCATCGACTTTAAGACCAATCCTAATACTTATATACAACTGGTAGTCCCCTCAAAACTGAGTGAAGATGTTAAAGAGTTCAGGAACCTCTTACAAAAGGCGATCCCGAATGTTAAAGCAGGCGAAGGGGCGGCAGATGGAAAACGCATGCATTTTGACCAGCATATTGAGCCTTTGATCCGCAGACTTGAAAAAGAGGAGTGGCGTAAAAAGGTGATGGATGTAAGGGGCTGGTTTTCATATAAAGCAGAAGAGTTCTATAAGGAAACGGGAACCAAGTTTAAGACCTATGAAAATATGGGGCAGCTGTCTGGAGGTGAAAAAGCGCAATTGACCTATACCATTCTGGGATCAGCCATCGCCTATCAGTTTGGCTTGACCAAAGGAGGGTTGCAAACCAATTCTTTCCGTTTTATCGCTATTGACGAGGCATTTAAGGCACAGGATGAGGATAAAGCAAGGTACCTGATTACGCTATGTAAACAGTTGCACCTTCAGCTTCTGGTGGTAACACCAAGTGACAATATACATATCGTAGAAAACGACATTTCCTATGTTCACTTTACGGAACGACGAAATGAGCGGAGCTCCTGGCTATATGACATGCCTATAGAACAGTTTTTGGAAGAACGAGAGCAATTTGAAGCAAACTAGTACCTAAGTGCCGGTTAGAAGCGTTACTTAGGTACTCCAGTCATTAAAGATAACTTGCAGGGAGTATTAATCCCCTGCAAGTTGATCGAAAAGGAAATAAGGATTTTCTTTAAATTGTAGAAAATCATGTTCCAGCCTGTTTTTTAAACTGGCAAGTTCAGTGCTATACGTAGGGTCGAAGGAAACATTTTTCCTTTCCAGAGAAATAACATATTCCAGCAGATTGACGCAGATGCTGAACTGTCCCGTGGTCACCGTCTGTTTAAGGACTTCGTCTTTTTGCTGAATGGCATCATACCAGAGTGTGGTATTGGCTGCACGGGTAACGTCGGCCACTTTATGGATCTTTTCCAGGCCTTCCAGCAGGAGCTGCTTGTCGGCAGGGCTGGGAATCCATTTTAAACGGTTTTTGTTGTTAAACCGATTGTTCCTCGCCGCCATATTATAAGTACTCAGTTCATAACTAAAATTAGGAACCCGTCTGTTGTCCCATTGAGTGTCATCATAAAACATCTGGTAAATCAATCGTCTCACCTGTTTCAGGTTCACTTCTGAGACCATCGTCATCGCAGAACTGATCCTTGCTTTGATCATCTGTTCGAGTATGTTCAATCTGGTGAACTGCAGGTAATTCGCCAGTTTATCTGTAATGATCTTCGAGAAAAAATTCCGGAGGCCTAGCTTTATGTAGAGGAATTCTTTTACATCAAAAGTAATCAGGTCGCTGAGGAGGCTTTTGCCCGCAGAGGAGTAGACCACAATGCCGGTCAGGGCGGCCAATGTGGCGGATATGCTGGCTAAAATCACCGCTGCCGTGCTGAAACCGGAATGTCTGAAAATCCATCCCAGTGCTGCAAATACAACAAAAGCAAGTCCAAACAACAATGGGGCGCGTTTAACCTCTTTGGCCATTTTTTTAAATTTTGTGAAGTAGTAATTCAGGTTGTTTTCGCGCCAGCCCTTCCCTTGTTCTACCAGCGGACTTTCAAATGCATCCATAAAGTAGCTACTTACATCTGTAACGATCATCATGTCAAATGGATCCGGCTTTACCCTTCGTTGTCGTTTTTTATCTGCCAGCATGAGGCTGTAGAGCCCCTGGTTGTCTGTGATTCCCCCATCCATCAGTGCGAAGGAGCCGATATGGCTGTCCTTCTCCTCTTTTGCTGTGAGGCCTCCCTCTGGTACAAAGGAGAGTGGAAAGCTTTTTTCATTGTAATTTTCGTAGTAAAGCGCTGTTTTTAATGCATCAATGCTAAGAGTCTTTTCCGGTGAGTCCGAATAACTGAAATCTGAAGGGTAAACAATAGGTTCAAATCCCATCGGAAAACAGGAAGAAGCAGCCAGGACATCCCCAAGTTTGATTTGTTTAAAAGTTTCCATCTGTTTGTTGTCAAACCAGAGGTAATTATTGCCGATCACCTGGTGCTGGTTGTCGGTGCCATCTGTCTGGAAACGGAAACTGAGCCCACGGTAAAACTCGGTACTGTTGAAGCAGACCTCCATCTTTTTTCTGTAAGTTTTTTCAAAAAACACCGCCATGGTTTGTTGTTTGAAAAAGATCTGATCGTATGCCTTTGCAAAAGAATTGATCAGGTTGCGCTGTTTTGCATCAGGACCTTCCTGCCATTTGCTTTCGTCGTTGAGGGTGGCCAATGCCAGCTCTACGACTGCCTCTCCATTCAGGTTATGGTACAGTTTGCGATAGAAATCGGTGAATGGCAGGTTCTGATGCAGTCCTGCGGCGAAGAGCGTGGAGGTAATTGTTCCTCCGGAGGCTGAAGATAGGAAACTGATCCTGTCTGTCAGTGGTTTACCGTCGGTTTTCAGGTAATCCAGGTAGCTTAATGTACCTAGTGCATAAGCTGCGGCACGGAAGCCGCCACCTGAGAAAGCCATTCCAATATTTTGGAAAGGCTTTAATGTAATGAGCGCGTCGTTCGTCATTTTTTAAGAAGTTTGAGTAAGCGTTAATGCAGTATTCAATAAACTTGTTTTGTTTAAATGTTTACTTGAACTAATATAAATAATTATCGATAAAAAATTAGATTAATTTGATTTACAGCGTGTTGTGGTTTGTTGAATAGAGGGTGACAGGCCATTCTATGCCCACAGAATCGGCGGTTTTCTTGGCCTCTGTAATTTTGAACAGGTCCGATGTTTCAACGGCAGGAAAAACAGCACCCAGAAAAATCAGGTGTACGGTTATCCCGGTTTCCCTGATAAACCGGGATAGGTTTTCTATAAAAGGGTCGGATACATCCGTAGTAAAGGGTTCCCATAAATAAAGGATCATGTTTTCTTTTGGAAAGGAATACGCCAGGATATCTGTGCATTCCAGCCGGATATCTTTACATTTTTGGGTTGTCGAATGGTATTTGTCCAGGTTGTCTTTAGCGATTTCTGTTAAATAGGAAGATATTTCTATTCCTGTGATCGTTTGAAAAGGATATTCGGAAGCGATCAGCAGATTTCTGCCAAGTCCGGAACCGATATCGAAAAAGGAGTATTTGTTGTAGTCGATGTTGTGTTCCTTCAAAAGCTGCATGGCTGCCTTTACAATGTTTACCGGACTTGGTGAATAACGGTAAGCATTGACAAACCGGTCGAGGTTGATGTTTTCCGGTAATTCATACTGCTCTATAATCGTGCTGGTCAGCGTTCCGTATTGCTGATCAAACTGATCTTCATTTTCTCTTCTTTTTGAATTTTCATGTGCCAGTTCTTTTGCATTGGCCCATTGAATCAGGTATTGAATGGCCGTTGCCGTATCATTAATTTCCATAAACTGGTCTTTAATGAGGCTGAGGTTATTTGCCGTATGCTGATCGGCAAGGCTTAACTCTTCATCGTAGATCTTTTGCACGATCTGTATCCTCAGATTTTCATCTTCTGTTTCCAGAATTTGCTGGTATTGACTGTCTAATTTGGCAGCCAGTGAATTTAAGGTGTTTTGGTTCATAATGGGGAGATTATGGTGATTAGCGTAAACTATAAACTTTATTTCTGAGGTATTGACCCAGGTCTTTCTGATGGAGTTCCTCTTTTGGAATCAGTTCTCCGAATTTGACATGCACACTAAAATTACGTTTCAAAAAGAACTCACGTATAAGGGTCGCTTTGCCCAATGGGGGATATAATCTGATCAGAAGGTAGAACAGATAGCTGTTTCTTCCGGAAATGTATATGGGTAATATGGGCGGTTTTTGTTTGGATATAATTTTGCTGAAGGTACTGCTCCAGGGAGTGTCTTCAATCCTGAATTTTCTGAAGGAAAACCTGGAAATGTCGGCAGCCGGAAAAAAGGCAACGGTATTTCCCTGACTGATATTTTCCAGTATGCTTTTACAGGCCCTGAACTTGAAAGCGTAATCTGTAGAATCGTCAAAAATGTCTACGAGTAAGAAATTTTCTGCGAGGGTTTTTATCGGTGAAAGGTAACTGTTGACGACAATTTTGAATTGCTTTCTGCTGCGGTCAAATAATTTTACAAGTAGTAATCCATCCACAATCCCGTGAGGATGATTGGAGACGATCACAAAAGGTTCTGTGAGCTGAAGTTGGTTTAACCTGTCCTGGTCATAAACCAATTTTATTCCGCGTTCTTCAAAGACTTTGTCTACAAAATCAATCCGTTTTTTATCCCGGTAACGCCAGCAAATGTCATTCATTTCATTCACTTTTATGATCCGGTTAACCATTCCGTACAGCGCATTCAGGAATTTGTTTTTTGACGTCAATCCGTCGTATACTTTTTCAATATCAGGCATAGAGAGCGTTTATTCTGTTAATCTAATAAAAAATTAAAGATACCTGCGTTTCAAAATTGAACAAAAATGAAACGTTGAAAGTAAAGGTCGGCATATTGCTATTAATTTATCAAGTATTTTAATTGAGAAAAAAGTTGGCTATATTGCAGTAGTAACCAGATGGTTGCTGACGTTTCTTCCCCTTATTGTTTATTGATTAACGTAACTCTCAAAACATGAATCAATGGTTATATACCTCCACTAGCTATCGGATATTGGTGCAATTCCTTTTCCAGATAGAAGGTTGCGGTATGTTTAATTCTCGAAAAAAAAACGACTGGTCGTTTGAAGAACTTCTTCAGAAAACGAACCGGAAAACTGCATCTCCGGATGTTTTTATTCATATCCTCCTGACCTTGGGATGGCTGCTGAAAAAGCGGAACGGAAAATATCAATTTACCATCGATACAAATGACGGAGCAATTCCCTGTGCTGCCAAAGACCTGGTTTTGCCTGATTTTGTAAGTCCTGACGCTGATCCGGCCAGAATTGGGTTGTTCATAACAAGTTTTAACGCACTTAAATCGGGCTGGGATGCCGGAGACCTGCTTTGCAGGGTCTTGTTTGAAGGAATTATTTTATTTCCGGTAATGCAACGCATGGCTTCAATGCAGCATAAAAGCGGCGCGGCTATAGGCTTTGAGCCGGAATGGTTTCATCCGCAGCTACGGGAACCGTTAACAGGACTACTCCTGCAACTTGGCTGGATCAGAGAAAATGAAAAAGAATGTCTGTTCAGCGAAAATGCGAAAGGTTTTTATCAAAAAGAGGAACTTCTCCAAATTGATGACCTGATTACAGAGCTGTTTAATACAGAGGTGTTGAAAGATCAACCCCGTTCCGTTGCAGTATGGGATGCGGGGGATGGTAAAGCGTTGAAGCATATTTTTCAGCTGATCCTTGCCAAAACCAAAAGAGGAGCTGAGCTGGAGCGTTACCCCTTACAACTCATTGGAATAACAGGGAGCCAGGGGGAAACAGACACGGCTGCACAAACGCTGGGGGATTTTCCTCATCTGCTGATCAATCTCGGTCCGCAGGACGATTTGTTGCAGATTCTGGAGAAAAAGGCGGTCGATGTATCGGGAATTCTCCATATCAGACTATCTCAACATCAGGTGCAATTTGAAAGACAAGGTTTGTATACCGGAATTCATCGCGATTTTTCTCCTCATTTCGAACAATGGGTAAAGATCATTGGCCCGCATGGTTTAATCCTTTCGGAGAACCAGTTGAGTCAACCGGATGCTGACCGGAAGTTCATACAGGATAAGAATTCAGCAGCACTGGAACTGATGTACAAAATTGCAGGATTTTATCCTCTGGATGCGGCATCATTTATGTTTAATGCAGCAAAATCAAGCTTGTTTCCGGTTTCGGCTCCGAAACAAGGTGAAAAACATGCATTTATGAATGAAGTTACTGCCCTGCATTATCAGGTAAGGGATTATCAGATCCGTCATGCGGCAATAACGGATATCGCGGTTTTAATGCAACTGGAAAAGGCATGCTGGGCAAAAAAAATGTGTTTAACCAAAAAGGAGATCAAAAGAAGGTTAACTGTTTTTCCTGAAGGACAGTTTGTGATCGCAGATCAGGAAGGGGTAAAGGGTGTCATATACTCCCAGCGTACCGGAGATGAGAAAGCACTGCTGGAAATTACTGTTGATCAGGTTGGCGAACTACACCAGGCAAAAGGAAAATTTGTACAGCTGCTTTCCATTAACATATTCCCGAAAGAACAAAGCCGGTCCCTGGGAGATCAGTTGCTGGAGTTTATGCTGCAGCGTGCAACACTCATGACCGACATAGAAAAGGTCTATGCAATTACAAGAACAAGAGACTTCGCAGGAAATACTGCTGAAAGTTATGCGGATTATATAAAGCAAACCGATCAGTTCGGCTATTATACAGATGCAGTGCTGCGCTTTCATCAGGTACATGGTGCAAAGATTATAGCCCTGGTGAAGGGGTATCGCAGTGGAGATACTGAAAATTTAGGAAACGGGATTTTGGTAGCATATGACCTGAAAACCAGAACCCCTTTTAAAGGGTCGGCTGGTGTTTCAGCTGCTGAGGCAAGATTGAACATCAGCTTTGCTGAACTTGCAGGTTCGCTGAGTGCCTTCGTTCAAAAATTGATACCGGAGGAGGAGCAGATCGATGCAAACCGTCCATTAATGGAAATGGGACTTGATTCCGGTGACCTGATGGGCTTTGGCTTGTTTTTAAAAGATAAATATCTTTTAAAGCTGCCGAGCTCCTTCTTTTTTGAGCAAAATACACTAACGCTGGTGCTGGAAAAGGTGGCTGAAGAATTAGGCCTTCGTTTAAATGAAAGAGCGGAAACCGGAGAAGAATCTTTTTTACAGGAAACAGCAGTTGAAAATAAAGAACAGGTGTGGGGACAAGCCGGGCAGGAACAGCTGCAGACAGAAGAAACTGAAGATATTGCTATAGTTGGATTCAGTTTCAGGCTTCCGGGGGCAGATACGGTTGAAGCGCTTTGGGAAATGCTGTCGACCGGATCATCTGCCATTAGCAGCACGCCGGAAGGCAGGCTGAAATGGCCTTCCTGGGTGGATTTAAATGCTGCCCATAAAGGAATGGATAAAGGTGGCTATCTGGAAAATATCGAAGAATTTGATACTTTGTTTTTCAGAATTTCCCCGAAAGAAGCCGAATTGATTGATCCTCAGCAGCGGTTTCTTCTGGAGCTGACCTGGGAGTTGCTGGAAAATGCAGGATATAAAGCTGCGACATTCAAAGGAAGTAATACCGGTGTGTTCATTGGAGCAAGTGGAAGCGATTATGAATTGCTGCTGCGGGAGCAAAATGTTCAAAGCGCTTTAACCGGCACAGGAACTTCAACAGCTATGCTGGCAAACAGGCTATCCTATTTTTATGGATTTGAAGGGCCAAGTATGACCATAGATACTGCATGTTCGTCTTCTCTTGTTGCGGTAGATGAAGCGGTTAATTCCATTAAGTCCGGCAGATGTGATCAGGCAATAGTAGGCGGGATTCATTTGATTTGTCACCCTTCCAGAAGTTTGTCTTATCAGCAGGCAAATATGTTGAGTAAAGATGGCATCTGTCATACTTTTGACGACAGGGCGAATGGCTATGTCAGAGCAGAAGGAGCGGTTGTAATGATGTTAAAACCCTTGTCGAAAGCCCTGATTGATGGGGACCATATCGCAGGTCTGATTAAGGGGACTGCGGTGAACCATGGAGGACAGTCGGGTGGTCTGACCGTTCCAAATCCTGAAAAACAAGCCAAACTTCTTGAAGATGCTTGCAGACGATCCGGGGTCTCTGCCAGAACGATCAGTTATATTGAAGCCCATGGCACGGGAACGGGTCTGGGTGATCCGATAGAGGTATCGGGACTGATCAGGGCATTTAATTCCATGCTCCAAAAGGAACCGGAACTTGCCGCTCAGATAACTCCCTGGTGTGGTCTGGGTTCTATAAAAACAAATGTAGGACATCTGGAGGCAGCAGCCGGAATAGCAGGTATGTTGAAAGTGCTGGTATCGATGCAGCATCGTCAATTGCCCGCAACTATAAATTTTAAAAAACTGAACCAAAAAA
This sequence comes from Pedobacter sp. KBW06, assembly GCF_003852525.1. GTDB lineage: Bacteria > Bacteroidota > Bacteroidia > Sphingobacteriales > Sphingobacteriaceae > Pedobacter. The sequence continues at coordinate 2,139 of NZ_QAJL01000007.1, read as the reverse complement.
TAGAATTAGAAAATACACCGTTTTATATCCATCATGAACTGCGTTCCTGGGGCGTTGAAGCTGAAGAAAGACTTCGTGCGGGAATCAGCAGCTTTGGAATTGGTGGTGCCAATGGGCATGTTATCCTGGAATCGTTCAGGGAGCAACAACGTCCGGCAGGCAATATTGACGGTCCTTTTCTTTTTGTATTGTCGGCGATGGATGCCGGGCGCTTAAATGCTTATGTCGAAAAGATACTGGGCTATCTCGGAAAGAACGCGGATGTAGATCCGGCCAGCCTTTGTTATACGCTCCTGGAATGCCGGGAAGCGATGAAGGAAAGGATTTGTGTGGTTTTTAAGGAGATTTCCGAGCTTGTTTTTCAACTAAATGAATACCTGATAGGAAGATCTGCAGCTGTTTACAGGGGAACGGTCAGGTTAGATAAAATAAATGATTTTCAGCAGCAGTTGACCTTTAGCCGGTCTGATCTGAGCGTGTTGTCTAAGAATGGGATTGCAGGTTTATGGGTTTCAGGTGTCGAGGTTGATTGGGAGGCCTTGTATGGGGAACAACGTCCGGTTAGACTTAATTTACCTGCTTACCCTTTTGCAAAGGAGCGTTACTGGATTACCGGACCGGAAGCGCCGGCAGGTGTGGAAATGCTGGTAAGGAAAGAAAAGTTGATGCTGCTTTGCCGGCGCTGGGAACCAGTAGTATTGACTGATGGTGACACGTTACCTGGAAATACATTGTTGCTGTCCGACGCAGAATTCAATGAAACGGCATCCGGTTTAGCGCAGCAGATTGGTAAAGCTGTGACCTGTGACCTAGCGGAAGGAAAAGTGTTAGCCGGATCCGGGGAAGAAATTTCCGGACTGATTGACCTGAGTGGATGGACTGCATCAGCTCCGGCGTATGAAGACTGGCTGGCATTATTGCAGCAGCTGATCGCCGGTCATTCCGGTGGCAGGTTAAAATTAATGATCGTTAGCGATGGTTCAGGTGACGGTGTCAATATTTATGGTGCTGAGCGTTTTGGCTTGTACCGGATGCTGCAGGCAGAGTACCGCCATGTGGAAAGTCTGCATGTTGAAATAGATCCTTTATTGGATGAAACGGAACGCATCCGCGTCATCGCCGAAGCCTACCGGGCTAAAAGCAGGCACAGCCGCTTACGTTATCATCAGGGGAACTGGGAGCAACCGGTGGCAGAAGAAATCGAGGTAGAAGAACCTGAAACAGGGAGGTTGCATGGCCCTGTCCTGATTACCGGCGGGATGCGTGGTCTGGGAATGACCTGTGCCCGGCATCTGGTTGAACATCATGGGATCAGACAGCTGATCCTGCTGGGACGTGAGGCCTTGCCGGAAAGAGCGCTTTGGGAACAGGAAAGGACAGCGTCCACGGCAAGGGGAAAAAAGATCCGGGACATTCTGTATCTGGAAAGTCTTGGGGCATCGCTGATCCTGCTGAATACGCCACTGAGCGATAAAGCAGGATTGTTCTCCGCATTGGAAGAAGTCAGAACAAGCTGGGGCCCTGTAAAAGGGTTACTGCATTGTGCAGGTTATGCGGATGATGAAAATCCTGCATTTATCAGAAAAGATATCGCCGCGATCGCGCAGCTTCAGGTACCGAAAACGATTGGATTGCAGCACCTTCATGAGCTGCTGGAAGATCATGCCCCTGATTTTAGGGTGTTGTTTTCCTCGGTATCTGCATTTGTGCCGGTGCTTGGCGCTGGCCAGAGTGATTATGCGATGGCAAACAGTTATATGGACAGCTTTGCTGCTTATCAGCGTTTGCAGGGCCGGAATTATACAAGTATCCAGTGGGGAAGCTGGAAAGAAAGCGGGATGGGCGAGATCAGCGGAGGGGTATATGGTTCGCTTGGCTTTTTATCGCTGACTGACCTGCAGGGGCTGAAAGTACTGGATGCAGTATTGAGTGGCGCTATAAAGGCTCCTGAGTTTTTCGCGGGGTTATGTGATGCAAAGAGCTTTGATGCCGGGCAGCTGTTTCTTATACCACAGAAGCACAACATTCAGGTAAGGGAAAATACGGACGGTAAAGAAAGCGGAGCCGATAAAAAGGGCAAGGTAGGGGCGGATGTTTCAGGCCTGGTTCCGCTGGCTGTTCTTAATGAATGGCTGACTG
>NZ_QAJL01000006.1:1500-384728 GCF_003852525.1 Pedobacter sp. KBW06 | reverse complement strand
CAGCTGCAGGACTGGCTTGGGCTGAACGGGATTAGGCGGGCGGGAGTCAGTGCTTTTGGCCTTGGCGGGAACAATGCCCATGTTTTGCTGAGCAATGCAGGAGTTCCTGCACCGAATGCCGTAAAAGCACCTTTTTCAGGATCTGGTATTGTTTATAACCGGAGCCGTTACTGGCCGGAAGAACAGCTGTTGCAGGAAGAGAAACAGCAGTATAAAGACGCAGTCAGAGATAAACAGGCAGTGATGCAGGGAAGAAGTCTGGATGGCGAAGTTGCCTCCGCTGAGCGCGCTTTTATGCAATATCTTCAATCCAAAACCTTCGGGGAGGCTCCCGAATGGATTGTTCAGTTGACCTTTGATCATAAAAATTATATCCTTAGGGACCATCGGGTCCACGAAGTGCGCATTGTGCCTGGGGTAACCTATCTGGACATGGTATTGCGGACGGCAAAAGAGTTGTTTGGGGAAGAGCTGATGTTAAATAAGGTGCTTTTTACCTCGCCTCTGGCTACCACTGAGTCTTTTAACCGACTTGTGGAAATCCGCTACAGTCTGGGAAAAGAGAGCCTCTATGAGGCTGCTATCTATTCCAGCCGGATCAATAAGCAGGGAGATGTTTATGGAGAATGGGAACAACACATGGAATGTCGTCTGGAGCATTTGCAGAAAACAAGCCCGGAAAGGTTCGATATCGCTGGTTTTATAGAAAACAGCGATGCCGCATTTGAGATGTCCGCTGTTTATGCCATGGCAAGGACAATGAACATCTGGCATGGGGATTTCATGCAAACCAGGGGTAAACTTTACCAACGTGGGGAAGAAGAACTGATGGTGTTGCAGCTGAGTGAACAGGCGGAACATTATCGGGACCAGTTTTTTGCTCCGCCGCCGTTTTTAGATGGGGCAACCTTTGCCGGAAGTTCATTTGGTCTTTCTGAAGGTACTGGTTTACTTTCCGGAAAAGTGCCTTATATTCCTTTTTCAATTGATCAGTTTCAATTGCTACAGGCACTTCCATCGATACTTTTTGTGTACAGCAGAAAACAGGTTATTGATACTGCAACCCTTCCGGAAGTAGTTAAAAATGATATTTTGTTATATAACGAAGAAGGAACCTACCTTGGCGGCTTTAAGAACCTGACGAGCAAACGCATCCGTCATCCGGAGCTGATCAGACAGTTGATTGCACCTTTGGGGGATGGTTTTCAGAGAGCAGAGCCTGCAATTGCGCTTGCGTCGCCTTTACTTTCTGGAGGAATAACCACTACAGCAGTTAAGAGTGATTTTACTGAGCACAGAGATCAGGCCGGGCAGGCGATCCGTATTTATTTAAGGGAATTATTGTCTGCCAGGCTCCTTCGTCCGGCTGCAGAAATAGAAGAAGACCGGGGCTTTTATGACCTTGGCCTGGATTCAAAACAGACCATGGAACTGGTTAGAGATCTGGAACAGAAATGTGGTCATGATTTTTATCCTTCATTATTGTTCGAGTACCAGACCATAGCTGAACTGAGTACTTATTTGCAGGAGAATGATGAGGTACACTTTATAACTGCTGACCTGTCAGCTGATCGCGGGACTGCGTCTCTGGCATCGACAGGAGTTCCTGGTTTTGAACAAGAGGCAACTTCGCAAAGTTCATCTGAAGCAATACCTCCGCCTGGATTGGGGTCGAAAAATTCATCAGATGATCAATCAGCAGATTTAAACAATTCTTCTAATGCGATAGACAAAGGTTCATATGGTGATGATCCTATTGCGATCATTGGGCTTAGCGGTCGTTATCCGGGAGCAAAAGACCTGGATGAATTCTGGGAAAACCTGAGTCAGGGCAGGAACAGCATCGTCGAAATTCCGGAAGAACGCTGGGATTCCAGTCTCTATTTTGACCCGGAAAAAGGAAAGACAGGAACGAGCTACAGCAAGTGGGGCGGCTTTATCTCAGATGCAGATAAGTTTGATCCTTTGTTTTTCAATATTCCTCCTGCCGGAGCAGAAAATATGGATCCACAGGCCCGTTTATTCCTTCAGGAGAGCTGGAAGACAGTGGAAGATGCCGGTTATACGGCAAAGAAATTAGCAGACACAGAAAAAGTAGGCGTTTTTGCCGGCGTTTTCTGGACAGATTACCAGTTGTATCGTGCGGGAGGGACAGAAGAAGGCTTTATGCCAAGCAGTTTTGTATCGATGGCTGCCAATACGGTGTCTTATCATTTGGGATTCCGCGGTCCCAGTATCGGGATCGATACCCAATGTTCTTCTTCGCTCACGGCAATTCACCTGGCCTGTGAGAGTATCCACAGGGGCGAAAGTACGATGGCACTTGCCGGAGGAGTAAACCTGAGCTTACATCCGAGTAAATACACCTGGCTGTCCAATTCGATGTTTTTATCCTCTAAGGGGACCTGCGAAAGTTTTGGAAAAGGCGGAGATGGTTATGTACCTGGAGAAGGTGTGGGTGTGGTGCTGTTAAAAAGGCTGAGCAGGGCAAAAGCAGATGGCGACCGGATTTATGGGGTCATCAAAGGCACAGCGGTGAACCATGGAGGGCGCAGCAGCGGGTTTACAGTACCGAACCTTCGGGCACAGTCTGCAGTGATCAGAGAGGCCATCTCAAGAGCAGGAATACAGGCCGGCGACATCAGTTATATTGAGGCTCATGGTACAGGTACAAGCCTGGGTGACCCGATCGAAATTGCCGGGCTGAGCCAGGTTTTTCCTTCAGAAAAGAGCTCTTATTGCAGCATCGGTTCTGTTAAATCGAATATCGGACATGGTGAATCTGCAGCAGGGATCTCGGGATTGAGTAAAGTGTTGTTACAATTCAGGCATCAGCAGCTGGTACCTTCACTGCATTCCTCGGTACTGAACCCGAATATAGATTTTAAAGTCAGTCCCTTCCGGGTCCAGCAGGAGCTGGAAGCCTGGCTGCCGGAAAATGACAAGCTCCGCATCGCGGGAATCAGCAGTTTCGGTGCAGGAGGTAGCAATGCACACCTCATTGTGGAAGAATACCTTCCTGAATTGCATCAGCCCTATGTTGGTAAAGGAGCCGCAGTGATTTTACTGTCTGCAAAGAATGGTGCAAGGCTGAAGGATCAGGTGCAAAACCTGTTCGGCTACCTGGAATCACAGGCTGGTCTGGAATTGTATTCCATTGCCTATACGCTGCAGATTGGCAGGGAAGCGATGGAAGAGCGGCTGGCCATGACGGCGGGTAGCCTGGATGAACTGAAAGCTAAACTAAGTACTTATCTGGAAGGCGAAGCCGGCGATTTTTACACCGGCAATATCAAAAAGGACCAGGGCGGTTTTGTGCTGGAAGGCAGGGCAGGTGAAGCTTATATCAGGGAAGCGATTTCTGCACAGGAAGCCGGATCATTGGCGCAGATCTGGGTGAAAGGAATTCAGATTGACTGGTCTTTATTGTATCAGGGAGCAGGCAGGAAACCGGAAAAGATCGGTTTGCCTACTTATCCTTTCGCAAGAGAACGGTATTGGTTGCCAGATGATTTGGTTTCTTCGGTTAAAGCTCCAGGTCAGGTTTCAGGAAAGTTGCATCCTTTGCTGCACCGCAATGAATCCGACTTTATGGAGCAAAAATATGTCAGCACTTATAGCGGTGAAGAACATTTTTTTAAAGACCATAAGGTAGCCGGAGAAAAAGTATTGCCTGGGGTAGCTTATCTGGAAATGGCCAGGGAAGCGGGAGAACGAAGCCTTCGTCAAAAGATCACCCAGTTAAAAAATGTGACCTGGCTAAGCCCTTTGAAAGTAAAACTTAAAGCGGAAGAAGTAACCATTCTGCTGCATCCTTCGGCTGAAGAAGCAGGATATAAAATTTATACAACCGGGGAGTCCGAAGTGCTGCATTGTAGTGGTATCGTGGGTAGTCGGCAGCTGCAGGTTCCGGAAACCTATAATTTAAATTCGATAAGCGGACGTTTGGCTGGAGTAAAAGATGCTGAGAACTATTATAAATATTTCAAAGAAAGGGGACTGGAATATGGTCCTGCTTTTAAAGGCATTGAAAAGCTGTACTATAGTGAGGAAGAAGCTTTGTCTAAAATTGTGCTTCCACTGGAGAAAGGTTATGTATTGAGCCCGGGAATTCTGGACAGTGCTTTGCAAACCTGTGCAGGTCTGATTCCCGGAGCAGGAGGCGACTCTTTATCCTTGCCATTTTTTGTAAAGACGGTTAACATATATGGGGAACTCAGTAGTCCGATGTGGGCCTATGTTCGGAAAAGCAATAGCAATAAAAGTGGAAATGCAGCGATTTCCTACGATATCGATCTCATGAATGAAGAAGGTGAAGTGGCCTTACGAATGGAGGGTTTTGTTACCTTGCCAGTCAGAAGGGAGCCTCAGGCTTCGTTGGATCGGCCATCTGTTCCTGCGCTTCATTTGTATGATTACAGCTGGAAAGAACAGGAACTGACCTCTGAAGAGGTGGATGCTCCGGAGCTTCATGTGCTCTTGGCCGGAGGTTCAGCGAACCTGGCCGATCAGCTTTCTGAGGGGCTTGAAGCAGAGGTTTCTTTCATTGCTGCGGGAAGTAAAACCACTTATTTTAATACTGTTTTCCAAAAAATCAAAGATCAGATCCGGCAGAAATCAAAAGTAAACCTGTTGATTGTTTACAAAAACGACGATTATTTAGAATATGCCTTTGTTGCAGGTTTGCTAAAGACCGCAATGCAGGAAAGCCCGGGAATAAAGGGTAAAATCATTGGCGTGGACGGACTTGAACTGAATTCAAGTGAAGAGCTTCTGAGAATCCTGGAAAGAGAGCGGGGAGTCTCGCCTGGCGACACAGAGATCCGTTATCAGCGGGGGAAAAGAGAAACGAAACAGTTTCAATCCTATGATATTCGGAAGCAGGTTCAGCAGCCGGTAATTAAAGAAGGAGGGGTTTACCTGATTACCGGAGGTTTGGGCGAAATCGGAAAGCTGTTCGGCCGGTACATCGCAGGTTTCAAAAATACCTGTTTGATTTTTACGGGAAGGCAGGAGCTGACTAAGGAAAAAGAAAATGCTTTATCGGATATTCCAAACTGGGAGTACCATTGCTGTGATATCAGCAAGAAAGCGTCTGTAGCCGACTTGATGTTGAAAATCCGGGAGAAACACCTTTCAATCAACGGGATCATTCATAGTGCAGGGGTAATTCATGATGGTCTGATTGTTCATAAAACACAGGAGCAGATCGATGAGGTACTGGCTTGTAAAATAGCCGGTGTTGAACATCTGGATGAGTCCAGCAGTGCTGAACCATTGGATTTTATGGTGCTGTTTTCTTCTTTATCCGGAATAACCGGAAACATTGGACAGGCCGACTATGCTTCGGCAAATGCCTATCTGGACCATTATGCCAGATCTCGCAATGAACAAAAAGCAGCTGGTTTGAGACAGGGGCAGACCCTGAGCATCAACTGGCCCTACTGGGAAAATGGAGGAATGCAAATCGATGAGCATAAATTGGAATACCTGCGCAATAAATGGGGAATGTTGCCGATGCCATCCGGGGAAGGGATTGCTGCATTTGAAGCTTTACTTTCGGGCAACACAGATCAGGCGGCGGTAATTTATGGGCTAAAAGAAAAATTCTATGAAAAACTTGTTGGAGCAAAGGCCAATCCTGCTGAAAAACCTTTAACAGGGAAGGAGGTTGAAGGTCCGGATCAGTCTGAACTGATTTCGTCACTTAAAGAGGTCATAGCGAAGCAGTTAAAGCTTAACATCACAGACCTGGAAGCAGATGTTGATTTTTCGGAATATGGCATGGATTCTATCCTGATCATGAAAATCCTTCATACGCTGGAATCCCGATACGAAATCGTTATGGATCCAACATCCCTGATCAATTATCCAACGATCGATGCGCTGGCAGCTTATATGGAAACAGAAATGGTACTGAAGCCAGTGGCGGTTGTACACACTGAGCTCAGGAACAACGATCTTAAAGATAGCGTGAAAATGCCTTCGTCCAACCGTTTTGTAAATCAGAGCTTAGCCGGTAATCAGCCGAAAAACAGCGGAAAAGTAGCCATCATCGGGATGTCCTGCAGACTTCCCCAGGCAGATGACTTATCTGAATTCTGGGAAAACCTAAAATCCGGAAAAGATACGATTACAGAAACCCCTGCGAACAGGTGGGATATCTTGAAACATTATTCTGAAAAGGCGGCCCCGGATAAGACCTATACAACAAAAGGTGGATTCCTGAAAAATCCGGGATTATTTGATGCAAAGTACTTCAAAATCAGTGACGATGATGCCATCTCCATGGATCCTCAGCAAAGGATTATTTTGGAACTGAGCAGGGAGCTGTTATCACATGCCGGATATCGTAAAGAGGAGCTGGCAAACAGCCATACAGGTGTCTATCTCGGAGCGAAGGACAACAATTACATCCGCAATCATTACCACCTGATGCCGAAGGCAAGTTACAAACATACTGTAGTCAACAGCATCAGTAATATGACTGCGGCGCGTGTTTCTGATTTTTACAATTTGAAAGGCGTAAGTAAAGTGATTGATACAGCCTGCTCCAGCTCTCTGGTTGCGATCCATGATGCATGCGATGACATTCTTTCAGGAAAAGTAAAGATGGCCATAGCGGGAGGAATCTCTATCATGACGGATCCTTTTTCACATATCGGTTTTAGTCAGGCTGAAGTATTATCCAGAGATGGCAAGAGTTATGTTTTTGATGAACGGGCAAACGGCTTTGTATTGGCAGAAGGCGGAGGGCTGGTGATGCTGAAAGAATATAGTCAGGCGAAAGCAGACGGGGACCAGATATTCGGGGTCATCATCGGTTCCGATGTCAACAACGATGGCCATACTATGGGGCTAACCGTTCCAAATAAAGAGGGACAAAAAAGCGTTATTGAAAATGCGCTGAGGAAGTCCGGAATTTCAGCTGAGAAAATCAGTTATTATGAAGCTCATGGAACGGGTACCTTACTTGGCGATCCTATAGAAGTACAGGCCGCTGCAGAAGTCTATGCTTCCTATTCCGGAAATAAACAATATTGCGCTATTGGTGCTGTGAAAAGCAATCTGGGACACAATATGACTGCGGCCGGAGTAACCGGATTGATCAAGATCCTTTTGCAGATGCAGCACCGTTTGCTCGTGCCTACATTAAATTGTGATAACCCTCATCCAAGGTTTAAATTTCCTGAATCTCCATTTTATCCGAATACTTCCCTGAAAAAATGGGAGGCAGAACATGCCATTGCAGCGATATCCAGCTTTGGATTTGGCGGAACCAATTGCCATATGCTGATCGAAGCTGCAGAAAATAACCACTTCCCGGGAAGGGCAGCATTGCCGGTGGAAAGATCGTCTGGCAACCATTACTGGCTGGGACAAGAGATCATAAAAAGAGAGATGACTGTAAGGGCAACAGAAGAGCGCACTGAGGCAGTGCTTGCTCAGACAAAAAAGCTGGTTGATCAGGAGGTTGATAGGAAACCGGCTGCAGAAGCTGAGATCCGAAAACTGCTTCAGCAGGAAATTGCAGGCGTTTTACAGGTGCCTTCCGATGAAATCTCATTCGATGAGAGCTTTATGGAATTGGGGCTCAGCTCCACGCAATTGATCGGAATGACGACCGGTTTCTCGGCTAAGCTGGAAATCGAATTGTATCCAACACTTCTTTTTCAATATGATACGATAAGGAAACTAGCGGAATGTTTGTTGGAGGAGTTTCCGAAGGAAATGTCGCTTTATCTGAAATTCGATGAAAGAGAATTTCAGCAGGCTGAAGAAAATGAGAAACTAGTCGGCCTGGAAACAGAAACCGCGATAACCGGCAGGGAAGCGGAATCATTCGCAGCGATCAGCAGTACTTTTGATTTTCCGGCAGCGTCTGTACCCTCTGCTCCTAAAACCGGTTCCATAGCGGTTATCGGTCTTAGCGGAAGGTTTCCTGGTTCAGCGCAGCCAGAGATCTTCTGGCAGAATCTCAAGGATAACCTGGACCTGATTACTGAAATTCCATCCGACCGCTGGAACTGGGAAGATTATTATGGCAATCCTGCTCAGAATAAAAATAAAACCAAGGCGAAATGGGGCGGGTTTATCGCAGATATAGATAAGTTTGATCCGTTGTTTTTCAATATTTCACCTGCTGAGGCGGAGTTAATGGATCCTCAGCAACGAATCACTCTGGAAGCAGTGTATACGGCATTGGAAGATGCAGGCCTGTCTGTGAATGCACTGAAAGGAACGAATACAGGAACATTTATCGGGGTGTCGAGTTTGGATTATTCCGTTTTGATCAATAAAAAATCTGACCTGTCGGGCGATGCGCTATTTTCTACAGGAGCTGCGCATTCCGTTCTGGTGAACCGCATTTCTTATTTATTGGACATCCATGGACCGAGTGAACCGATAGACACCGCTTGTTCAAGTTCTTTGATTGCGATCCATAAAGCAGTAGAAAATATCAGAAACGGACATTGTGATATGGCGATTGCTGGTGGGGTTAATGCCATGTTATCTCCTGAACTTACCCTCTCGTTTAGCCAGGCCGGGATGTTAAGTGAAGAGGGAAGGTGCCGCACTTTTGACCAGGGAGCAAACGGTTATGTAAGGGCTGAAGGTGTGGGCATTCTGATCTTAAAATCATTGGACAAAGCCGAAGCTGATGGAGATCATATTTACGGAGTCATCCGGGGAACGGCAGTAAACCATGGTGGGAAAGCCAATTCATTGACTTCTCCTAACCCTTCAGCACAAAAGGAATTGTTATTGAAAGCCTATCGCTCGGCCAATATTGATCCCCGGGATGTCAGCTATATTGAAGCTCATGGCACAGGAACACCTCTTGGAGATCCGATAGAAACAGAAGGGTTGAAACAGGCGTTCAAGGCACTTTATAAAGACCGAGGTCTGGATTTTCCTGCTGTTCCTCATTGCAGCATTGGCAGTGTGAAAACAAATATTGGCCATCTGGAGGCTGCAGCGGGGATCGCGGGAGTAGTGAAGGTGCTGCTTGCCTTAAAGCACAGGATATTGCCGGGGAATCCACATTTAAAAACACCGAATGAGTATTTAAAATTAAAAGATACCCCATTCCATTTGCAGAAAGAAACCAGGGAATGGACAACGGAAAATAATAAACTTCGCATCGCAGGGATCAGCAGCTTTGGTTTTGGTGGCAGTAATGCACACCTGATTCTGCAGGAATACCGCGCGGAAAATAAAAAATATGCTGCGCCTGGCGGAGCCGTAGTGATCCTGTTATCGGCAAGAAACAGCGCCAGATTAAGAGAGCAGGCGAAAAACCTCTCTGATCATCTGGAACTTCATCCTGATGTGGACTTGCATCGAATGGCCTATACACTGCAAACAGGCAGGGAGGCGATGGAGGAGCGGCTGGCAATGACCGCAAATGACCTGAATGAATTGAAGCGAAAGCTGCATGTCTATCTGGAGGGAAAATCCGGCGATTTTTATACCGGTAATATCAAAAAAGATGGAAGCGGCTTTATTCTGGAAGGCAAAGCAGGCCAGGCTTATATCAGGGAAGCCATTGCTGAACAGGAAGCCGGATCCCTGGCACAGCTTTGGGTGAAAGGTGTAAATGTCGACTGGTCGTTGCTCTATCCAGGGCTGAAACCAAAGAAGGTCAGTTTGCCTACCTATCCTTTTGCACGTGAACGTTACTGGATCCCTGATCAGTCACTAAACCTATCAGATCCGCAAACCGGAAAATTGCATCCGTTGCTGCACCGCAACGAGTCGGATCTTAGCGCACAGAAATACACAAGTATTTTTACCGGTCAGGAAAGCTTTTTGAAAGATGACCGGATTGCCGGTGAAAAAATCCTGCCTGGGCTGGTCGCTTTGGAGATGGCCAGGGAAGCGGGAGAAAGAAGTTTAGGGCAAAAAATTACCCAGCTCCGAGAAATCTCCTGGCAGAACCCTTTAAAAATAGGCAGTAAAGCGGTGGAACTGAACATCCGTTTGTATCCTTCTGTTGAAGCAGGAGGATCTGAGCTGCATACTGCAGGATATGAAGTCTATACAGCTGGCGCGGAAGAAACACGATACGGTCAGGGGATTTTAAGCAGCCGGCAGCTATCTTTTCCGGAGCCATACGATCTTGACCTGATGACCAGCCGTCTTGCCGGGGTAAAGCAAGCATATTACCCATATCTCAAAGAACAGGGCATCGAAAAACTGTACCACAGTACAGATGAGGCATTGTCTGAAATCGTACTTCCTTTGGAGAAAGGTTATGTGCTGAGCCCCGGACTATTGGAGCGCGCATTGCAGACCTGCGAAGTTTTGATGCCGGCGACTGATAAAGGTGCTTTATCGCTGCTGTTTTTTGTAAATGTGGTGAATATTCATGCGGAACTCAGTGGCAGGATGTGGGCTTATGCGCGGAAGCGGGAAAATAATGCGGGAGGAAACACCGTCGTTTCATTTGATATCGACCTTATCAATGAACAAGGAGAAGTGGCTTTGCGAATGGAAGATTTTATGATCTTGCAAGCCACAGGTCCGGATTCAGGTCCGAAAGAAAAAGTAGCGGCAGCGGAATGCACCGAACATCTGATTGCAACCGAACAGAGATCTGTTCCGGCGCTTCATTTGTATGATTACAGCTGGAAGGAGCAGGAGCTGATCAATACAGCTGGACATTCTTCAGAAATTCAGGTGTTGCTGGCGGGAGGCTCTGCCAATCTTGCTGATCAGCTTTCAGAAGGGCTCGAAGCAGAAGTTTCGTTCGTTCCGGCAGGAACTAAAGTCGCTTATTTTAAAGCAGTTTTCCAAAAGATCAAAGACAAGATCCGGCAAAAATCATCCGTAAATCTCCTGATTGTATATAAAAACGAAGATTATCTGGAATATGCCTTTGTGGCCGGTTTGTTAAAGACTGCGATGCAGGAGAGCCCGAAAATAAAGGGAAAAATCATCGGGGTTGACGGACTTGAGGTTAACCTGAGTGAAGAGCTGCTGAGGATATTGGAAGATGAACGGGAACCTTCACTCACCGACATTGAGATCCGCTATCAGCATGGAAAAAGAGAAACCAAGCAATTCAGGCCCTTTGACTTTGGAAATCAGGTTCAGCAGCCGTTAATTAAAGAAGGAGGCGTTTACCTGATCACCGGTGGTTTGGGTGAAATTGGTAAAGTATTCGGCCGGTACATTGCAGGTTTCAAAAATACCCGTTTGATTTTTACGGGAAGAAGGGAGCTCAGTAGAGAACATGAGGATGCCTTATCGGATATTCCAAACTGGGAATACCATCGCTGTGACCTGAGTAAAAAAGCAGATGTAGCGGCTTTGATGTCAAAAATCAGGGAGAAACACGTTTCCGTTAACGGAATTATTCATGGTGCAGGTGTGATTCAGGATAGTCTGATTGTTCATAAAACAAATGAGCAGATCGATGAAGTGCTGGCTTGTAAAATAGCCGGTGTTGAACACCTCGACGAGGCCAGCAGTACTGAGCCATTGGATTTTATGGTGTTGTTTTCATCTTTATCCGCAGTAACGGGAAATATAGGACAAGCGGATTACGCTTCGGCAAATGCCTATCTGGACCATTATTCGAGATATCGCAATGAACAAAAAGCAGGTGGTTTGAGACAGGGACATACCCTGAGCATCAACTGGCCATACTGGGAAAAAGGAGGAATGCAGATCGCTCCGGATCAGCTGGAATACCTGCGAAGTAAATGGGGAATATTCCCTATGCCATCGGCAATGGGAATTACAGCATTTGAAAACCTGCTTTCAGGATCGTCAGAACAAGGTGTGGTGATTTATGGATTAAAAGAAAAATCCTATGGGCAGCAGCTTGCAGGCAAAATAGATGATCCGGTTGGTTTCGGATCTGAAAAAAATATTCCGGCAGGACTACAGAAAAAGGTAGAGGAAAGCATCATCGCGCTTGTTGGAGAGGTATTGAAAGTTGAAGAAAATCATATAAAACTTGAGGATGAATTAGGTGATTATGGATTTGATTCTATTTTGATCACCAGATTTTGTCATCAGTTAAATGAGTATTATGGTTTGGCCTTATTGCCTACTTCATTTTATCATTACCCCACTGCGGGACGTTTTTCTCAATTTCTACTGGAGGAACATCTGGGCAGTTTAATACAGAAACATGGTGGTAGTCCGATTACAGGAAGGAGTACCAATTTGATAAATCAACCTGGGAAAGGACTGAATTCAGTTGCCATGTTGAAATCCCCTCTGATCCGGCACCATCAGTTTACATGGAATAGTAAGTTTGGCAGGGGGCAGGAAGAAACGCGTCAGGACAATACCGCCGTTGCAGTAATTGGAATGAGCGGACGTTTTCCCGGTTCTCCGGATCTCGCGGCTTTTTGGGAAAACCTCAAAGCAAATAAGGACCTGATCGTAGAAATCCCGGAAGAGCGCTGGGACTGGAAGGCATTTTATGGAGATCCTAAGCAGGACAAGCATAAAACCAAAGCAAAATGGGGTGGGTTTATTGACGATATAGACAAGTTTGATCCGTTGTTTTTCAATATATCACCGATGGAGGCAGAATTGATGGACCCTCAGCACCGGATCGCAATTGAAACCGTTTATCATGCCCTGGAAGATGCAGGAATTAATGTAAAAGACCTTTCCGGATCTGATACCGGTGTTTTCATTGGTTCCTATTTTAATGATTATTCTTCGTTGGTTCAGCGTCATGGTTTAAGTCAGGAGGCACAGTCCATTACCGGACTTTCCCATTCCATCCTGACCAACCGCATATCTTACCTGTTTAATTTAACAGGGCCGAGTGAACCGGTAGATACGGCTTGTTCTAGTTCACTCATTGCGATTCACAGGGCGGTAGAAAACATTCGTTCGGGGAGTTGCAGGATTGTCATTGCAGGTGGCGGAAGTTTAGACATCATTCCGGAAACACTGTTACCTCTAAGCCAGGCTGGAATGCTGAGCGAAGATGGGAGATGCAAAACCTTTGATCAGGCTGCAAATGGCTATGTGAGGGGTGAAGGAGTGGGCATGCTGGTTTTGAAATCATTAAAACAGGCAGAGGCAGATGGGGATCGTATTTATGCTGTAATCCGCGGAACTTCTGTAAACCATGGAGGAAAAGCCAATTCGTTAACATCCCCTAATCCTGCGGCGCAGAAAGAGTTGTTAATGAAGGCCTATCGTTCGGCAAATATAGATCCGCGGGATGTCAGTTACATAGAAGCACACGGAACCGGGACTCCTCTGGGAGATCCGATCGAAACAGAGGCACTCAAACTCGCTTTTAAAGCGCTTTATAAAGAACGGGGACTGGATTTTCCGGCTGTTCCACATTGCAGTATTGGCAGTGTAAAAACAAATATTGGTCATCTGGAGGCTGCTGCCGGTATAGCTGGTGTGGTTAAAGTACTATTGTCTTTAAAACATAAGATCTTACCTGGAAATCCGCAGTTAAAAACGCCAAATGCCTATCTGCAGCTGGATGGGACACCATTTAGCCTGCAAAAAGATACCACTGAATGGGCTGCTGACAATCATAAAGCCAGAATTTCCGGGGTAAGCAGTTTCGGTTTTGGTGGCAGTAATGCACACCTTATTCTGGAAGAATACCGGTCGGAAAAGCAGGTTTACGATAATGGAAACCGCCCGGTAATCATATTGTTGTCGGCAAGGAATGTAGCAAGATTGAAAGACCAGGTGAAAAACCTGGCAGATCACCTTTTATCCCATCCGGATGAACAATTGCATTCCATCGCTTATACTTTACAGACAGGCAGAGAAGCCATGGAAGAAAGGCTGGCGTTGACAGCAGGCGATCTCCATGAGCTGAGCGCGAAACTGAATGCTTATTTGGAGGAAAAACCCGGTGATTTTTATACCGGTAATATCAAAAGAGATTCAGGCAGTTTTGTGCTGGATGGCAAAGCAGGTGAAGCTTATATTCATGCAGCGATATCCGCAGGAGAAGTTGCGGCATTGGCAGAGCTATGGGTAAAAGGCATTGGTATAGACTGGCTGTTGCTTTACCCTGGCAAAAAGCCGCAAAAGATCAGTTTGCCGACTTATCCTTTTGCACGTGAACGTTATTGGATTCCGGATCAGCAGGTTAAATCAATGAATGGCGCGGTTACAGGTTCCGGATTTTCTGCAGATATCTTATATATGCCATTATGGGAACGAAAATCTCTGAGCGCGCTAAAAGATCCCGGATTGGAAGAGATAAAGGGCCGTTCTGGTCGTTATTTGATCATTACTGGTGCCTCGCCGGGGCTGTTTGCCGCAGGTTTAGCTGCCTGGCTGGAATCTGAAGGTGCAAAGCTGGAGATCTTGGCAAGTCTTTCTGATTTAAAAGGCCCGCTCCATAAAGGTGATCATATTTATTTTACTGCCGGACTGGATAGGGAGCTCATCGGAGCAGATTCCGGAAAATCTGTATCGGATACCCTAGATGGTGGTCTGGAGGCCGAAACCAATGTAAAGTATGGGCAGCACGAATTACACCTGTTCAGAAGCATTAAAACACTGTTAGATCTCGCAGATCCGGAAAATGAACTTTATCTGGAACTGTTTACCTGCAATACGCAAAAAGTGGTTTCCGGTGACCAGGTATCGGTAAGCGGAAGCGGGATTCCGGGATTACTGGGCTCATTGGCCAGGGAATATGAAAAATGGCAGGTACGGGTCACGGACCTGGAAACCGAAGTGCTGGAACCGGATGGTTTCAGACGTTTATTCAGTACACCCTACGATGTTCAGGACGTATTTCAGGCTTACCGTAGTGGTCATCTGTACCGCCGGGTATTGTCGCCTTTGCAGCTGAATCCAGATATAGAAAGCAGGTTCCGGAAAGGCGGGACTTATGTCATTCTTGGTGGAGCAGGAGGAATCGGAAAGGTAACTACGGCTTATCTGGCTGAAAAATACGGTGCAACAGTCATCTGGCTGGGCAGAAGCGCAGCTAACGATAAGATCTCTGCTTCGCAGGAGGAGATTTCCAAAAAAGGTCCGCGTCCGGTATATATCCAATGTGATGCGACCAAAAAGGAAAGTGTGGATGCTGCATTCCGGGAGATTAAAGAAAATCATAAGCTGATTCATGGCCTTTTCCATTCAGCATTGGTATTGAATGATCAACTCATGACGAACATGACCGAAGCAGATTTCAGCAGTTCTTTTGACCCCAAAGCCACTGCAAGCCATCACCTTGTAAATGCTTTTAAAGGAGAAAATCTGGATTTTATCTGTTTTTATTCTTCGGCCCAATCCCAATGGAATGCCCCGGGACAGGGGAATTATTCATCCGGTTGTATGTACAAAGACAGTTATGCGAGGCAGGTTTCCCAACGCCTGGGCATCCGGACGCATGTGATCAACTGGGGGTATTGGGGGGAAGTTGGGGTAGTCAGCTCGGCAGAATACCGGCAGCGGATGCTGATACTAGGTATAGAGAGCATTTCTATCGCTGAAGGAATGCAGGTGCTGGAAACTTTGATCGCTAATGATCAGGAACAGGCAGTGGTATTGAAGTTGTCAAAACAGAGCAGTTCAAAAATTAATAGCCTGTTGGCTAATCAGCAAATTATAAAAGCTGAGCTTACGGATCTTCAGTTACAGGAAGTTCAGGTCCCTGAATACCGGCATGCAGAGCCCTACGAATCCAGAATGTTTCAGATTTGTGTCAAAAGCTTTTTGCAGGTGTTGCAGGAACTGGGCCTTGAAGGACTTAATTTCAAAGCGGAAGTTCAGAAAGAAACGAACCGGCCGCTACAGCAGGAGGATCGCAGGCTGTTGGTTAACAAGCTGAGGACCATACTGGGAATCAGCGATAAATACGCACGGTTATTCCAGTCGATGTTGGACTGGCTGCAAGAAATGACGCACATCAAAATAGATAAAGATGGAATCTCAATATCGGCAGGTATAAAAGATGAACTGGCGGATTTTGACCTGAACTTCGAAATCGAGCAACTTTCAGCGGAACAACCGGTTTATAAAGCACACCTGGATTTGTTATTGCGTTGCCTCTTTTTACTGAAAGAAATATTTACAGGAAAAGTAAGGGCGGTGGATGTTATTTTTCCGGATGGAAGCCTTGCTTATGTAAAGGGAATATATACCGGTAACCATACCGCAGATTACTTTAATGAATTATTAACTACGCAGGTTGCAGAGAGTATCATCGCCGCCATCGGCAAGAAAGAAAATGGGGATAAGCTTCGGATCATGGAAATCGGTGCCGGAACCGGAGGAACCAGTGAGATGTTGTTCAGGAAGTTAGCAGGATATGAAGCTTCGATCGTCTATGTGTATACCGATATTTCCAGGACATTCCTGTTGCATGCAGAACGGAACTACAAATCTCAGACACCTTACCTTCAGACAGCTTTATTTGATATTGAGGAATCGCCGGCAGTTCAGGGGATTGCAACAGGTTCGTTTGATGTTGTTCTGGGAACCAATGTGGTACATGCCACTAAAAATATCAGCATTGCACTACGCAATATCAAGGCGGTACTGAAAAAAGGAGGTTTGCTGATGCTGAATGAAATCGCCCGTACAGACCTTTACAGCACCCTCACTTTTGGACTATTAGATGGCTGGTGGTTGTATGAGGATCCTGAAGTCCGTATGGAAGGCGGTCCGGGTTTGTCGGGAGCGGGTTGGTCCGCAGTTCTGGCTGAACAGGGTTTTGAACAAACTAAAATATATCCTGAAGGCCTTGCATTACCACAGCAGATCATCATTGCCGCGAGCGATGGCGTAATTACGATCCCCCGCGCAGTGGAATTGATCACAGCATCCTCGCAGCCGAAGGAATCCATTGCAGCCCGGTCTTCAAGTGGGCAGGCGCCTGCAAAGCAGGAAACCTCAAAACTAAGGAGCCAGGGGCTGGATAGTTTATCGGAAGAACTGATCCGTATTGCATCGGAAACAGTGAAACTACCGGTAGAAGCTTTTGAAGACGACAGGCCATTTTCGGAATACGGATTTGATTCCATCCTGGGAACCACCCTGACAAAAAACATCAATGAAGCCTTGAACATCCTGTTAAAGTCGACCGATATTTTCAATTATCCCAGTATAAAAGAGTTGAGTGAATATATCCATGGATCGTATGGGGATGATCTGATTTCGAAAAAAACGCTTCCTTCGGCTGAGGAGGAAGACCAGGCTGAAGTTGCAGAGGAAGACGACGATGCCATTGCGATTGTCGCACTTGGAGGTGTTTTCTCCGGTGCCGGGGATTCAGAACAGCTTTGGGAGCAGATCATGTCAGGAAATGTAATGGACGGAACGGTTGAAGTTAAATCAAAAGGTACTTCATTTCATTATGGTGCGATTGCCGAGGTTTTTCAGGAATCACATATCCGCAAGGTTGGCCTGACGCCGGAAGAGTTTTCGGAGATGGGACGCCAGCAGAAATTGATATTTGGTGTTCTGGGGCAGGCGATTGAGGAGAGTGGAATTGCGCTGAAAGCGCTCTCAGCTAAACGAACAGGTGTATTTATCGGATCACAGCAATTGCTTCCGGAAGCAGATGAATTGGGAAACATAAGTGTTGATAAAGACATCTCTTACATCATCCCGAACAAGGTTTCCTTCCAGCTGAACCTGAAAGGACCAAGCGAGGTTGTTGATACGGCTTGTACGAGCGGATATGTCGCCTTACACCGCGCGATTCAAAGTATTTATACCGGTGAGTGTGAGCAGGCAATCGTTGGCGGTGTCAATGTGATTTCCAGACTTGCACTTCAGGAAAATGCGCTGGGTAAGTTAACCGGTTTGCTGAGCAACGGACAGGTGACCAGAAGTTTTGGTGATGAAGGGACCGGTTTTGTTAAAAGTGAAGGTGCAGGAGTTTTGATCATTAAGCCACTGAAAAAAGCCAGGTTAGATGGCGACAAAATTCTGGCCCTGGTGAGGGGAAGCGCTGTTTATCATGGTGGTCGGGGCTTTTCACTGGAAACGCCGAGTGCAAAAGGAATGAAGGAAGTGATCAAGGCCTGTATCCGTAAGGCAGGCGTGAATTCTGATACCATTGATTATATCGAAGCCCATGGTGTAGCCAACCGGATGGCTGATGCCATTGAGCTGGGAGCCATCAATGAAGCTTATAAGGAGTTGAGCTCCAATCCCGAAAAGAAGTGGAACATTGGAAGTGTGAAGCCGACAGTAGGGCATCCGGAACTCGCTTCAGGAATCGTATCCATCATTAAGGTGATCATGGCATTCCGGAATAAAACCATACCCGGAATCTCAGGACTCGATATTGTGAACAAGGAACTTGATCCGGGGCATTCTATGATTCTGAAATCTGAATCAGGCTACTGGAGCAATGGTGTTTATCCGAGAAGGGCCGGGTTGAACAGTTACGCGGTTGGTGGAATGAACGCCCACGTTATCCTGGAGGAATACAAAAATCCGGTTGTTGATCCTGCCGTAGCAGCCAATAATGAAAATGTATAAAAGATAGATAAGCGAAAAACTTATGATGGAAAAAGATACAATAGCGCAATATAAGACACAATTATCTTCGATTGTGTCGGAGATCTTCCATATGGAACTGGGAGAAATTGACCGCTCGTTACTGCCTTTCGACTATGATTTTGATTCGGTACAAATGATCAGGTTTGTGAGGGAGTTTAATGAAACTTTCGATCTGGATATCAAAATGGGCCAGATGTTTATCGCCGATGATTTCGGGGCCTTATTTAACCTGCTGGAAAGTGCATTGCTGCAAAAGGCAAAGGCAGCAAGCGAAGAATCCGGGCAAGTTGAGGCCACCGGGCCGGAAATTCGGTATCCTTTATCGGAGGGGCAAAAAGGTTTGTTTTTTATCCAGCACTTTGATCCCGGCCATACTGCCTATAATATTCCTGTTGCTTTTACACTAAACCTGGATGTCCCGGAATCTATTCTTTCGGAAGCATTAACACTGATGTTGACTGCACATCCCATTTTAAGGATGAACTTTTACAACGATCAGGAAAGCGCTGAGCTTTATCAAAGTAAAAACGGAAAGGCAGTCGTCCCTTTGGTATACAGCAGGGATGGAAACCAGGAAACACATCAGGAAGGCTGGTTGTCATTACAGCGAAAACCATTCGACCTTAAAAATGATTGTCTGTTGAGGCTATATGCCAGCGTTGATCCTGTTAAACAAAGCACATCTCTGCTCTTTGTGATTCATCACATTGTGTTTGATGGAACATCGAGTATCTTTTTTGTCAGATCATTTCTAGAAAAAATAGAATACCTGATGAAAGGAGAGAAATGCAGCGATCAAGCGGAAGACCTTGCTTTTTTTGACTATGTGAACTGGGAACAAGCTTACATGAACAGCGAAAAAGCACATGAAAATCATTTGTTCTGGAAGGAGAAGCTAAGCGGACCATTGCCTGTATTGTCCCTGCCTTTTGATCAGCTGTTTTCAAAAGATCAGGACTCCAGAGAAATGGCTTCAGAAACGCTCATTCTGGATGCAGCGGCATTGGACAGATTAAAGATCCTGGCCAGAGCGCTGAAAGTCAATTTGTCGGTATTGCTGTTGAGCATATACAATGTATTTCTGAGCAAAATAACCGGCGATGAAGATATCATTCTGACCACCCCAACTGCCGGGCGTCCGAAGAAGGAACATGAACAGGGGATTGGCTATTTCATCAACATGATGATCGTCAGGAACCAGGTTTCAGCTAAGACTTTCTTTAATGATTTTGTAAACGAAGTAAAACTTCAGTTTGTTCATGGTATTGATCACGCTGCCTATCCTTTTCCAAAACTGATTTCGGAATTTGGCTTGGGGCAGACACATGAAAACGGGTCTGTACTTCGTGCGGGTTACCTGTATCAGAATTTCTTTGATGCAATTCTTGACAAAAAAGAAGGAATTTATGAAAAGGCAGAAATGCCGACTGATTTGTTCCAGGAGAGCGAAGAAGATTACCTGATAGAGGTCTGCGACTTCAGAAAAGAACTACGGATCAATTTAAAATATAACAGGCATTTATTCCATGAGCTGACGATCAAACGCCATCTGGGCTATTTCAAAAAACTGCTGACCGAAGTTCAGGAAGATTGTAAAAAGGAAATTAAAGACTATGACATTGTACCTGAGGCAGAAAGCCAGCAGTTATTTTCGGAATGGAACAATACCACTGTTGCTTATCTGAATGAGGTACTCGTTCATGAATTGTTTGAAAAACAGGTTTTACAAACTCCGGAAAGCATTGCCCTGGTATAT
Organism: Pedobacter sp. KBW06; assembly: GCF_003852525.1. Classification (GTDB taxonomy): domain Bacteria; phylum Bacteroidota; class Bacteroidia; order Sphingobacteriales; family Sphingobacteriaceae; genus Pedobacter. The sequence goes on along the minus strand of NZ_QAJL01000006.1, from coordinate 364,489 downwards.
GAAGGAGAGGAACTCAGCTATTTTGAGCTGAACCGGAAAGCCGAACAGCTGGCCCGCTACCTCAGAACTAAAGGGTTAAAGGACAATGCCCTGGTGGCAATATGTGTGGACCGTTCACTGGAGATGATGATTGGTTTGCTGGGAATTTTGAAAGCCGGCAGCGCTTACGTGCCATTGGATTTCAGCTATCCGATAGACCGTTTACAATATATTCTGGATGATTCAGGTGCAGGTTTTTTACTTGCATCAGCAGAAGTGCTGGAACTTTTTCCAGCCGGAGGCAGCTATTTGCCTTTGTGTCTGGACGAAAATACCTGGGAAAATGAACTGATGGTACAAGAGACCGGTCATTTAACAGACCCTATCCTGGATCGCCCTGCAGCAAAACAAAGCACGGAATCTCTTGCCTATGTGATCTATACTTCAGGCTCTACAGGTAAACCAAAGGGCGTTGGCGTAAGGCATCGGAATGTGATGAATTTCTTTAAAGGGATGGACCTGAAGGTTGGAAATGAAGAAAGTCAGGAAGTCTGGCTGGCGGTAACCAGCATCAGCTTCGACATTTCTGTGCTGGAATTATTCTGGACGATCTGCAAGGGAAGTAAAGTAGTGATTCAGCCCGACCGGCCGGTTTACAAAACAGAGAAGGCAAATATGGATTTCAGTCTGTTCTTTTTTGCGGCACAGGAAGAGGTTACCCATTGTAATAAATATGAATTGTTACGCAATGCGGCACAGTTTGCTGATCAGCATGGCTTATCCGGGGTATGGATTCCTGAACGTCATTTTCATACTTTTGGCGATCAGTTTCCAAATCCATCCGTCGCCGCTGCTGCTGTGGCCGTATTGACCAGTAAAATAAAGATTCGTGCCGGAAGCGTGGTACTTCCTTTACATGATCCGGTGAGGGTTGCAGAAGAATGGTCAATGGTTGATCACCTTTCTGAAGGCCGTGTGGAGTTGTCCTTTGCTTCAGGCTGGCATCCAAATGATTTTATTTTTTCACCCGGAGACTATGAGCAACGTCATCAGAAGATGCGGGAGAAACTGTTGGAACTGAAGGATTTATGGGAGGGCGCAACATATATTCGTAAAAATGGTGCAGGAAACGATTTTAAGGTGCAAATCCACCCTAAACCTGTACAGCAATCTCTCCCGGTATGGATCACTGCGGCGGGGAATCCGGAGACTTTCATTTATGCGGGTTCTATAGGTGCTAACCTTTTAACCCACCTGCTGGGTCAGAATAAAGAAGAGCTGGGCGAGAAAATTAAACTGTATCGCCGTTCGTTAACGGAGCATGGTTTCGATGCAAATCATGGTAAAGTGGCTTTAATGCTGCACAGCTTTGTTTCTGAAGACCTGCAGCTGACCAAAGAGGTGGTCCGGGAGCCCTTCAAAAACTATTTACGTCATTCTGTGGATCTGATAAAACCTTTGGCAAAACAGGCCGGCCTGGACATGGACAAAGATTTGGAAGCCATTGTTGAAATGGGTTTTGAACGGTATTTCCAAACGAGTGGTTTATTCGGAACCCCTGAAACCTGTATGTCCCGCGTTTGGGAATTTACTGAAATCGGGGTCGACGAAATTGCCTGTCTGGTGGATTACGGTATTGACAACGATACCATCATGTCTAATTTGCCAAATCTGGTTAAACTTCAGCAACTGCTGAGACAATCGGCACTGCATGAGCGCTTTTTACAAAAGAAGTTGAACAAAGCCTGGCTTCCTGAAGAAAATATCAGGCAACAAGGCGTTACCCACCTGCAATGTACCCCTTCATTTGCTCAGGAATTGATCACTCATCAAAGTGGTCAAATGGCAATAGGGCGCCTGAAAAAGTTACTGATTGGCGGGGAAGCTTTAAGCCCTGCTCTGGCTGCCGATATTTTTAAATCTGGGCAGAGCCGGATTTTCAACATGTATGGACCTACAGAAACCACCATCTGGTCTACCGTAAAAGCGCTGGGGCCTGAAGAGCAGATTACGATCGGCGGACCTATTGCCAATACACAAATTTATATCCTCAGTCCGGAAAATGAACTGGTGCCAATTGGGGTGACGGGCGAGTTGTGCATCGGAGGTGATGGGCTGACGGCTGGTTACCTGAACAGGAAATCATTAAACGACGAAAAGTTTATCGACAACCCCTTTGACAGCGGTAAGCTGTTATACCGTACCGGAGATCTGGCGAGGTGGCTACCTGACGGAGAGATTGAATGCCTGGGCAGAATTGACAATCAGATCAAATTAAGAGGACACCGGATTGAACTTGGAGAAATAGAAAATGCTTTGTCTGCACATCAATCCATACAAAATGCGGTAGTGATTGTAAAGGAGCAGGGGGAAGGTAAACAATTGCTGGCCTATTATGTACCGGTTCAGACGGAAAACCTGCAGCCTGCTGCATTGAAAATTTTCCTGCAGAAGTCCCTGCCGGATTATATGATCCCATCCCTGTTTATTCCGATCGAACAAATTCCGCTGACCCTGAATGGGAAGGTGAACCGCAAAGTGCTGGAACAACAGGAAATCAGGTATGGAGGAGACCAGGAATACCGGGCTCCGGGTAATGATGTGGAGAAAAATCTCGTCAGAATTTGGAAAGAGGTCCTTGGACTGGATAAGATCGGTGTTTCCGACAATTTCTTTGAACTGGGAGGAGATTCTATAAAAAGCATACAGGTGATCAGCAAGGCCAATCAAATGAACATTCATTTGACAACCAGACAGCTTTTTGATTACCAGACGATAGAAAAACTTGCTCCCCACAGCCTGCTGAAACGGATCCATGAAGAGCCGGCGGTATTAACCGGAGCAGTCGGACTAACTCCTGTTCAGCATTATTATTTTTCGCTGAATCATCCGAAGCTCAGTCATTTCAATCATGCGGTACTTTTAGAAATAGATAAGCGCATCAGTACTGAACAATTAAAAATCGCTTTTTCGAAGATCTGTGCACAGCACGATGCTTTTCAGCTTCGTTTTAGAAAAGAGGGAGAGACCTGGCATCAGCAATTCAGTGCAGACGCACTGCCAGCGGACTTTCTGAAAAGTTATGACCTGAGCGCTGTTAGCCCTGACGTGCTGAATACCGCTATCGAAAATGTGAGCGGGGGTTTACATGCAAGTCTCGATATTGAAGAAGGGCCGCTCATCCGCGTAGGACATCTGTTACTCGCTGAAGAGCAATCCAGTCACAGGTTGCTGATCAGCATTCACCATCTGGTGATTGATGGTGTTTCCTGGCGGATTTTGATCTCCGATCTTTTGATGCTATTGAAAACAGCGGATGCGGTTTTGCCAGCCAGGACTACTTCCTATCAATATTGGTCGGCATCACTTTCAAGGTATGCTTTTGAAGAGGAAATTAAGGAAGAGCAAAGCTATTGGCTAAAACAGGCCGCTGCCAGCCAGTCTTTACCTAAACTGGTTGATACTCAAAAACCGCTTGAAAAAGCGAATCGGATATTTGCCAGGATCAACACTTCGCTGTATCAGCAACTCATCACCGTATGCAATCAGGCCTATCATACTCAAATCAATGACCTCATCATCTCTGCGTTGTATTTGTCTTATCGCGAATGGTCCGGAAGAGAATTGATGCCGGTGTACATGGAAGGACATGGGAGGGAGGAGTTATTTGAAGATATAGATGTCAGTCGCACAACGGGTTGGTTTACGAGCATCTTTCCGGTATTGATTGAAGCTCCTGTAACTAAAGATCTGCCATCGTATATCAAAACGGTAAAAACGATATTGAGGGCAGTTCCGGATAAAGGCATTGGTTATGGCATCCTGAAATACTTAACAGAAGCGCAGGGATTGCGTGATGCAGCTGTTCCGGAGTTGATGTTCAATTACCTCGGGGATCTTAATTTGCCTCCTGAAGCTGCCGGGCTATTGACGGTTGCAGAAGAGTCTTTTGGAAATATGGTGGCAACGGAGAACAGGAGCGAGGATATCCTCGTAAACGGAATGCTAAACAAAGAAGGTTTGAATTTCGAGTTTAAGACAGATTACGCATTGAAAAATGGATTGATGCTGGAACAATTTGCTGCTGTATTTGAACAGCAGCTGACTGCTGTCATCGAACATTGTGCAAGTCCTTCCAATTTTGGTTTTACTCCTTCAGATTTTCCGCTCTTAAACTGGGATCAGATAGAACTGGACGGGTTCTTAGCCGAATCGCATAGCAAAGAGCGGCAGCAGGAGATCTTGCACATCTATCCGCTTTCTGCTTTACAGGAAGGCATCTTGTTTGAAACCATGTTATCTCCTGATTCGATGATCTACAAAAGTCAGATGATCCTGACTTTATCGGAAGAGATCGACCTGAATGCGCTTGAGGCGGCCCTGGAGAAAGTGGCCAATGAATATGACGTTTTAAGAACCTCATTTTATCATGAAGGAATGCCTGTTCCGGTTCAGGTGGTATACAAAGCAAGAACGATAGAAATTGAGAAATATACTTTAAGCGGCAATGATCCCGCAGAGCGGAACCAGCAGCTGGAGGTACTGCTGAAGGACATCCGGTCACAGCGCTGGGATTTAAGCAAGGACCAGCTGCTGAAAGTCGCAGTGGTAAAATACTCGGAGCAGGAAAGTAAACTGATTTTAACCCGTCATCACATTATACTAGACGGTTGGTCGAATGGCATCTTCTCCGGAGCATTATTGTCTGCCTATATTGCGGTAAAGAATGGAAAGCAGCTTGCTTTAACTGCCAGTCTTCCTTATTACAAATACATTGAGGCGCTTCAGCAAATGGATTCGGGTAAAGCGGAACATTTCTGGTCCGGGTATTTGTCCGACATTAGCACCAGGGCCGTTTTACCATTGTCTGGCTTGTCGGAAAGCAAAATGCCCCAAAGCCGGCAGTCCTTTAAGGAATTGTCTTTTCTCGTTTCTGAAGACTTAACCAGACGGTTAAAGATATTTTCAAGGACTGAACACATCACTTTGAACAGCTTGATCCAAAGTTGTCTGGCCCTGATGTTGTGTAAGCTTTCCGGCGAAAAAAATATACTGCTGGGAGATGTCAGCTCAGGCCGGACATTGCCGGGAATGGATTTGTCGGATATGGTTGGCTTGCTCATCAATACCACGCCAGGGTATTTTAACATCGATGCCGATGAAAGTGCAGTTGACTTTTTGCACCGGAACCAGAACGCACTTCAGGAGAAACTGGAATATGAGCATACCCCTTTATCTTTGATTCATCAGTATGCACAGTTGAGTAATAATGAGCAGCTATTTCAGGTTTTGTATGCCTATGAAAATTTCCCTGTAAATGAATCAGCGATCACAGACCTGTCTTCTTCATTTAAAAACCTGGAGGCCCTGGAAGAAGACCATTATCCCCTTGCGTTCAATTGCAAAGTTTCAGAAGTCTTTACCATAGGCATCAAATACGACGAATTTTATTACGACGGTGATACCGCAGAAAGATTTTTTAACTCCCTGGAGCACGTAATAGATCAGGTGCTGGCACATCCGGAAGGATTGTTATCGTCTATTGATTTGCTGACTTCGGCAGAACGAAAGCAATTGCTTGTGGAATGGAACGATACTTTTGAGCCTTATCCGGAGGGCAGGACATTTGTCGACCTCTTTGAAGAACAGGCACTAAAGACCCCGGATCGTATCGCCCTGGCATTTGAAGGAAGGCAACTGACTTATAAAACCTTAAATGAACGTTCAAATCAGCTGGCAAATTATTTAAGGAATGCTTATCAGATTAAACCAGACGATTTTATCGGGATCAAGCTCAAACGCAGTGAAGCGGTAATTGTGGCGATACTGGCGGTTTTAAAATCCGGTGCGGCTTATATCCCGATTGATTTTGAATATCCGGAAGACCGGATCAGGTATATGGTAGAGCAGAGCCAGTGTAAAGTGCTGGTTGATCAGCAGGAGCTGGATTTGTTTGCTTTGGTCGCAGACAGCAGCAGCGAAGAAAATCCGGAAAAACTCAATGCTCCGGAAAGCCTTGCCTATGTGATCTTTACTTCAGGCTCAACAGGGCGGCCAAAAGGAACGATGATCACACATGAGGGGATGTTAAACCACTTGTATGCCATGATCAGTCAGCTGGAACTTACGTCGGAGAGTGTGATCGTTCAAAATGCATCTTTTTCATTTGACATATCAGTATGGCAATCCCTGACCGCTTTGATGACAGGTGGTACCACACTGGTCCTCGGTAAGGAAGAAATCCTTGATCCGGCAGTGTTTCTGCGTAAGGTAAATGACTGTGAGGTGTCGATATTACAGCTGGTACCTGCTTATTTAAATAGTTTGCTTGACATTATTGAAGAAAATGGAGGGATTCATTTCACCAATCTCAAATACCTTTTGGTAACCGGAGAGACTTTTCACTCCAGTCTTCTCAAGCGCTGGCTTGCGAGTTTTCCGGGAATAAAAGTAGTGAATGCATACGGACCGGCTGAGGCTGCGGATGATGTGACCCTCTTCTTTACCGACACCATGCCTTATACCCAAACCATTCCGATTGGTTTCCCGGTTCAGAACATGCGCATATATATTGTTGATGAACACATGGCACTTTGCCCGGTGGGCGTACCCGGTGAAATCTGTGTTGCGGGAATTGGCGTGGGCCGGGGATACCTGAACAATACAGCGTTGACGGAGCAGAAATTTATGGATGATCCGTTTTTCAGCGAAGTCAGTGAAAAGTTCCGGACTTCGGTCCCGGATGAGGAGCAGGCGATCCATAAGGAGGAGCTGAGCCGGAGAAAACGCCTATACAGAACCGGAGATATCGGACGCTGGCTGCCGGATGGAAATATCGAATGTCTGGGAAGGCAGGATGACCAGGTGAAAATCCGTGGATACAGAATTGAACTGGGCGAGATTGAAAATACCCTGCAGGGAAACCCTTCGGTAACGGCTGCGGCTGTTGTGGTAAGGGAGAACAAATCAGGAGATAAATATCTGATCGCTTATTTCGTCAGCCCGGAACATCTGGAACCGTCTGCATTGAAAACAGATCTGGAGAACAGGTTGCCGGCCTACATGATTCCTGCAGCTTTTGTGAGGCTTGAAAAATTACCACTCACTGCAAATGGAAAAATAGACAGGAAAGATCTTGCCGGTCGGGCGGAAGCAGCGGCAGTAAATTGCGGGCTTTATGAAGGAGCAAGGAATGAGACCGAAGCGAGGTTGCTTGAGATCTGGGCGAAGGTTTTAAAAAAGGAAGTTGCTGAGATTGGGATCCATGATGATTTCTTTGCATTGGGAGGCCACTCTTTGCTGAGTGTCCGGTTGAACGGTATGATTAAGAAAGCATTTGAATTGGATCACTTGGAATTGCAGTTTTTGTTCAGATATCCAACCATATCAATGTTTTCAAGGGTATTGAGCCACTCGGAGGTCGACAATGGAAACGTATTGAGCAGGAATTCTGCAATTGATAAACACTTGATTGAGCTAAGAAAAGGAGACGACAACGCCATTGTTTCATTTGTGATCCCTGGTATGCCAGGCATTGCTGATGGTTATTTTGAGCTTGCCGGGGCGTTACCCGGAAATGGAAATGTCTATGGATTACAGATGAAAGGTCTGTTTGAAAATGAACAGCCGCTCAACAGTATTCCGGAAATCGCCGAAGCACAGCTGATGCTGATTCGCAGCATCGCTGATCAGCAGGAAATCAACCTCGTTGCCCATAGCTATGGTTGTCTGGTTGCCTATGAATTGCTGAAACAGCTTCAGTTTAGCGCTGATCTCAAAATTGCCAATGTCTTCTTAATTGACGGATATACCGGTTTGCTCGACAACAGGTTTAGTCGGGCAGATATCGAAATGGACTTTTTAAAAGGACTGGAGCAGATCAGTAACCAGATCATCATCGGAAAGGAAGAACTCATACATGGGTTGCTGCAGGCAAGGGAAAACGATCGTCCTGCGGCATTGATGGGCGAGCTGGAAAAAAGAGGCATCGACATCTCCTCAGCTTATTTACAACGCCTGTATCAGACCTGTGTCACCAGCATGAACATACGCTACAAACCTGAAGAAAAATTGCCCTATCCGGTCATCAGCATTCTGGCCCATGAGGGCGCAGCAAAGCCGGATGGAGATAAGGACTGGAGCAGATATTACCAGGACATCAGGACTGTTAAAGCGACCGGTACGCATTTTAGTATGGTAAAGGAGCCACATTGCAGGCGCTGGATTACCCTAACCCAAACAGAATTTAAACCCTATTTAACCTCTTAATATTTTGAAAACAATAGAAGAACACGAATCACAGGTTAGAAGTTACAGCAGGAATTTTCCTGCAACTTTTAGCACTTCATCCGGCGCTTATTTATACGATGAGGCCAATAACAGGTATGTTGACTTTTTCTCAGGAGCCGGTGCATTAAATTACGGGCATAATGACGAGGACATGAAGGAGGCGCTGATCGGGTACATCAGTCGAAATGGAATTGTCCATTCGCTGGATATGGCCACTGTTGCCAAAGAAAGTTTTATTGATAATTTTATCCGTTATGTCCTGAAACCGAGGGGGCTGGATTATAAAATACAGTTTACCGGACCTACGGGTGCGAATGCGGTGGAGGCAGCTGTAAAACTTGCCCAGATCGTGAAAGGGAGAAATCAAATCATTTCTTTTACGAACGCCTACCATGGACATTCTAAGGGTGCATTGAGGTTAACTGCGAATTCTTATTACCGGGAGGGGCTTGAAGACGACCTCTCGCAATCCACTACATTCCTTCCTTTTTCGGGCTATCTTGGGCCGGACATTGATACTTCTGTGCTGCTGGATAAATTATTGAGCGACAAGGGGAGTGGTTTAAGTAAGCCGGCAGCCATCATTTTAGAAACGATACAGGGAGAAGGTGGAATTAATGTTGCCACACAGCAATGGCTGCGAAATATGCGGGAGATTACCAGCAGACATGGGATCCTGATGATCATTGACGACATTCAGAGTGGCTGCGGCAGGACCGGTGATTTCTTCTCTTTTGAATTTGCAGACATACAGCCGGATATGGTGGTCTTATCTAAATCGATTAGTGGATGCGGCTTGCCGATGTCGTTATTGCTAATCAAGCCGGAAATCGATGCCTGGAAACCCGGGCAGCATACCGGTACATTCAGGGGGAACAACTATGCATTCATCACCGCTGCACTCGCCATTGAAAAATATTGGAAAGATGATCAGCTCAGCCATAAAGTAAAAAGGGAATCTAAAGCCATTGTGAGTCTTCTTCAGGAAATAAAGGACGAATACCCGGGAGAGCTGAGTATAAGAGGGCGTGGTTTTATGATCGGACTTGAATTTAAAGACAAAGCCATGGCTGTTGAGGTTTCCAAAGCCTGTTTTAAAAATGGCCTTGTGATTGAAACCTGCGGAGCGGAAGATCAGGTACTCAAATTGTTTCCGCCGCTTACGATATCAGCAGAAAGCCTGGACGAAGGTCTGGAAATCCTGAATAGCAGTATTGTTGAATTGATGAGAAATAAAAAGCCGGTATACTTATGAAAGCAATTATGTTTCCCGGTCAGGGATCCCAGTATAAAGGTATGGGGAAAGACTTGTTTAGCCGTTACAAAACTGAGACACAGCAGGCTTCAGATCTCTTGGGGTATGACCTGCAGGAACTTTGTGTCGCCGATCCGCATAAACAATTGTCGCAAACCCAGTTTACGCAGCCGGCTTTATATGTGGTCAACGCCTTTGGTTATGCTGCGGTCAAAGAAAGCTGTTCCGCTTCGTACTTTGTTGGCCATAGCCTTGGGGAGTACAATGCCTTGCTGGCGGCGGGGGTCTTTGATTTTAGTACTGGCTTAAAGCTGGTCAGGAAGAGGGGAGAACTGATGGCCGAAGCTTCTGGCGGAGGCATGGCGGCAGTTGTTGGCGTTGAAATGGCCGAATTGAAAAAAATGCTGAGTACTCCGGATTATGAAGGAATAGATATTGCCAATTTTAATACCCCTTCGCAAATCGTCATTGCCGGGAAACAGGAGGCCATTAAAAAGGTAGTTGCTGAGTTTGAAGGTAAAGGAATCAGAATTATCCCTTTACAGGTCAGTGCCGCCTTTCATTCCAGGTATATGGCCCCGGCTGCAGCAGATTTTGAGCTTTTTTTAAAGGGCTTTGAATTTTCTGCCCCAGGGGTTCCCGTAATTTCAAATGCATTGGGTATTCCCTATGAAAAAGAGCAGACGGCGAGGTTATTGAGCACACAGATTGCAAGCCCTGTGCTCTGGACCAACAGCATCCGTTTCCTAATGGGAAAAGGGGTGATTGATTACCAGGAAATTGGCAGCAGCATTCTTTCTAAAATGGTTCATGAGATCCGGGAAAAGTGCAGTCCAATTTTAGGACAGAGCAATGCCATTGCCGTTGAACGAAATGGAACAGCGGTAAAGAATGGACAGCTGAAAGCAGAAAATGAAAATCCAGTGCCAAAATCCGGCAGGACGCTGCCCATGAAACTGGGAAGTAAGCTATTCCGGGAAGATTATCAGATTAAATATGCCTATGTGACCGGAGCCATGTACCGGGGTATTGCCTCAAGGGAACTGGTGGTAAAGATGGGAAAAGCCAATATGCTGGGCTACCTTGGAACCGGCGGATTATCCCTTGAAAAAATAGAAGCGGATATCCGGCATATCCAGACAGAGCTTACAGAAGGTCAGGCATTCGGACTGAATTTACTGCACAGCATTACCGATCCTTCCTTTGAAATGGAAACGGTAAAGCTCTATTTAAGGTTAGGGGTGAAACATATTGAAGCCGCTGCTTATATGCAGATGACGGAATCTCTTGTCTATTATCGTTTATCCGGTTTGCAGCAGGGGGAAAATAAGGAGACCATTTGCAGGCATAAAATATTGGGTAAGATCTCACGGCCGGAGGTCGCAGAGGAATTTATGCGGCCTGCTCCGGAAAAGATTGTCAATAAATTGCTTCGTGAAGGACTGATCACTGCCGGGCAGGCTGAACTTTCGAAAACTGTTCCGATGAGCTATGACATTTGTGTGGAAGCAGACTCAGGTGGACATACCGATGGTGGGGTTGCCCTGGTGCTTTTACCGAGTATACAAAGACTGCGTACAGACATTCAACAGGAATATCAGTACCAGAGACCGATAAATATTGGCCTTGCAGGAGGGATTGGGACACCTCAGGCCATTGCCTGCGCCTTTGTGATGGGGGCAGATTTTGTGCTGACCGGATCGATCAATCAATGTACCGTGGAAGCTGATATGAGTGATTATGTAAAAGACCTCCTGCAGGAGATCAATGTTCAGGATACAGCTTATGCACCAGCCGGGGATATGTTTGAAATCGGCTCAAAGGTTCAGGTGCTTAAAAAAGGAGTATTGTTTCCTGCAAGGGCAAATAAGTTATATGCGCTTTATACACAATACAATGCATTGCATGAGATTCCTGAGAAAACGGTAGAGCAGCTGGAACGGAATTATTTCAAAAAACCAATTCCTGAAATCTGGGAAGAAACCATTACCTATTTTAAAAATAAAGGGGAACATTCCGAAATACAAAAGGCAGAGCAAAATCCAAGGCATAAAATGGCCCTGGTGTTCCGCTGGTACTTTGGCTACAGCATGCGGCTTTCCCTTGCGGGAAATAAAGATCAGCAGGTTAATTTCCAGGTCCATTGTGGTCCGGCACTTGGTGCTTTTAACCAGTGGGTAAAAGGAACAACACTGGAAAGCTGGCGCAACCGGCATGTAGATGAAATCGGGGTAAAAATGATGGAGGAGTCGGCCAGCCTCCTGGAGAACATGTATCAGTCCTTTAAATCTTAATCCCTTTATAAATATTTCAAAATTCTAAAATCATGAACAATCACCCTATCCCCAGGCTTCGTAAAGCAGCACAGCTTCAGATTAAGGAACACCTGAAAAAGAATACCCCTTTTGTTTTGTTGCCAGAGAGCAATTGGGAAACAAAGAGAGATGAGTTTCTGGAAAAGCTGGAAAGTTATCCCCTCACATTACTGAGGTACCATAAGACAGATCCCGCAGCGACAAGAAACAATGCTACTTATCTGAAAAGTAGTTATTCTGCCATTGTTAAAAATATGGATGCTTATAAAAAGAGTCCGGATTATACCTATAATGTAGCGTCTGATATCAGAAATCTTGGTCAGGATATCGGGAGATCTGTATTTGAACAATTTGCACCGGATGTGGTCTCTTATTCCGTTTTAGAAGAAATCAATTTCTGGGTTAATTTTGGAGGAGATCCCAGCGGCCTCCATTATGATGTTTATGACAATTTTAATTTTCAGCTCTCCGGTAAGAAGGTGTTTTACATTGCTCCGCCGGGCTGGAAAAAATACCATGCTAAAAAGGTTTCTACCTTTCAGGGACACACCTCTTCCTATGGTAATATCCGGAACCTGAGGGAGCATACTTCCGACAGGCAGGTTCAGGAGCAACTCAACGAGTTCAGTGAAGTTGAATTGAATTGTGGAGAGCTGCTGTACCTGCCCACTTGCTGGTGGCATGAAGTACATGCCAAAGACAGCCTGAATACCAACGTTAATTTTTGGTGGAGGAATGAGTCAAAATTACTGTTTAAGTTTTTACCTCAACTCTATACTTCTTTGTGGACCTATGCTTATCGGAAGGCAAAAGGCATATGATCAACGGTAAAATCGCATTTCTATTTTCCGGTCAGGGAAGCCAGACCCGGTGTATGGGGCAGAAACTCTTTGAAAATCATCCTGTTTTCCGGGCGAGCATGGAACACAGTCATGCGATTGTTCAACAACAGCTGAACAGGAATTTAATCGATGAGCTATACCATAGCGGAACCGCTGTTTTTGATGATATTCTGATCACTCATCCAGCAATAGTTGCAGTTGAACTCGCGATGTACGAACTGATGAGGGCACTGGATATTACCTGCGATTATGTCCTGGGAAACAGTCTTGGCGAATTTGCTGCGGGTGTGGTTGCGGGAATATGGACTGCCGATAACGCCCTGGAAATGGCGATTGAGCAGGCAAAATCAATCAGCAGAAGCAATGATACGGGGGTAATGTTGTCCATTATCTGTGCAAAAGAAAAAATTCCGGAAGCTTTGCTGGAAAGGCATGGTCTTTTTCTGGCAACGGATAATTTCGAAGGGCATTTTACCGTTTCCGGTTCGTCACTACATCTGGACTCCTTTCTATCTGTGTTGGATCAGCAGAAAATTCAGTATGTACTACTTCCGGTAAAATATCCTTTTCATTCTCCGCTCATTGAAATGGGGTGTAAGACCTTTGACTATTCCCTCGCTCATCTTGGCACTTTTCCGGATCCCGGATCTTGTTTTATTTCAGGTTTAAAAGGCGAAAGCCTCAGTTCCTTGCCTCAGAGCTATTTTTCGGACATTGCCAGGGGCTATATTGATTTCCCAAAGGCCATTAATTATATGGAGCAGACGGCCGGGCCTTTTCTTTACATTGACCTTGGCCCTTCAGGGACGCTGGCAACTTTTGTCAAGTATAATCTGCCCCTTTCATCAGCATCGAAGAGTATTCCCATCATGACCCCCTACAAAAGAGAAGCAGAACAGCTGGATAAACTATCCCGGATTTTAAATTTAATCCCTGATTAGCTTCTTTTGTTTTATATATTTAGCCGACTTAGCAACAAATTGAAATGAATGATGGCCTTCTCCTGTTAAACAGAACTGATCGGACTTTTAAAGCTGGATTTTGTATGATAAAAGAAGATTTACCAGGCCTAAGTCAATATTTTGCAGTGCTTCATCCCAATGAACGGGATTATCTTGATTCTTTGAGATTTGATCGGCGCAGGGCCAGCTATTTATTGGGCAGGGTAGCTGCAAAACATGCCATCTTAAGGCTGGAAGAAGGAGTGGAGATGGATGCCGTATTTATTGATTCCGGTATTTTTCAGTTTCCTGTGGTAAAAAGTAAGCTGCTGTCGAATGTTCAGGTCAGCATTACGCATTGTGAGGACCTTGGGCTTGCACTGGCATTTCCGGAAGATCATCCTTTGGCCATTGACATTGAAAAAATTGACGCCGCTCAGGCAGAGGCTTTCCAAAGTCAGCTGACTGCTGGAGAGCTCGGGTTGATTACTGCTATTGAACCGGATTCCCTGATCGGTTGTGTAACGGTATGGACCATAAAAGAAGCCCTGTCCAAAATCTTAAAAACCGGTTTTATGATTGATTTTAAAGTGCTGGAAATTCAGTCACTTGAAAAATCCGGTCATTGCTATACCAGTGAATTTATCCATTGTGCACAGTATAAGGCGATCTCCTGCAGGCATGGCGATTATATTTGTTCCATCGTCCTTCCAAAGCAGACTTTCTGTGATTTAAAGGAGTTCTGGCTTGCTTTCAAAGAAGTCGCAGGAATGCCTTCCCGACCATCTGAATAGGGTTTTATTTCAAATCAAGGTCCTTTTGTTTTCTTGTAGGGAAAATGGTTAAGAATTTTCGCTATTTTTCAAATGCAAAGCCTTTAATTATAAGAGCTGAAGGGTATAACGAATTCAATTCCTGCAATTTTTGATCGTATTCCTCTTTATTGATCACTTCATTATCCAACAACCAGGTCAGGGAATAATATTGTGGTTCATAACTGAGGTTTTTATTCAGTTGTCCAAACCGTTGCAGTAGAAATGCCTTACGTCTGGATAAAATTTCATTAATAAAATGATCTACGGCCTCAATATTTGGCTTGTTGCTAAATAATTCGATTGGGTTTGAATTATCCGGGTTTGTAATATAGCGGGCTTTTTTATAGGTGATAAAATATAATGAGATACAAAATAGAATCACTGGAATCAATAGCAGACGCGCACTGAGCTCAACTTTCGGTTCGGTTGTATCGAAACAAAGCAGAATGGATGCAATTGTCAAAAAGCCAGCAATAAATAGGTATATACTTAAGCCGTTTTTCCAATAGATGATCTTGGTTCCAATGTTTTCATATTTTATTTCGTACTCATGTGTCTTTCCTGCAGTACTTGAGTGGATAAAAAGACCATCTTCCATGAAACGGAAATGTCTTTTTTCAAGTAATTTTTGCTGAGAGAAATCATATTGCATAGCGCGTTATTTTATGAACACCGAAGGTAATAAAAAAACTGTTTTAACATAAAGTGCAGATTGGTGTATGGGAAGTTTGTTGCGTTTTGTTAAAGAAATATTATTCATCTTTGAACTCAGGGTATTTTCCTCGCTTCAAAACCGGGAGGATAAGGACACGAGAATAAATTCAAAATTAGTGACAGGTATTTCTTAAATGAACAGAATAAAGAGCATTAACCACCTCATAAGAACATGTAATGTTTTTAAAATCGAGCTCAGTTCAGTCTGCCTGGTGTTTTTCATATTGCTGCTATCTTCCTGCGCTAAAAAAATACAACCTAAGGCCTCCTTTCAGGATCTCCGTAAGGCCGAAATTGCAGCACGTCAAAAACAATCAAGACAAAAGTTAGAGAAGGCATCCCATATAGATGAGAATTATGCGTTTCAGCTGATCAATAATGCAAACAGCTCTTTTTATCCTAAAAAATCAGGTGCTTTAAATTGTTTAAATGGAAAAGTGGTGATAGAAATTTTTGAAGATAGCGCCAGGACCAAAAGAAGCACCACTCATTTGGAGACGTTGTACGACAAAAACGGACTTACAAAAAGATCCGCTACCTATATTGACAAAGTGTTGTTTTCCGAAGACACCTATTACAGAAACGCATATAATCTAATTGACAGCATCGTCAGTACAGATAAAAATGGATGGAAAACCAGGAATGTTTTTAAGTACCGGAAAGATCAGTTTTCTGTAATCTCGGTTGATAGAAAGAATGTGATGGTTTCCAATGTTTTCCATTTGAACCGGAAATTACAGTGTGTAAAGGCAGAAACGTTAAATGGGAGTGGAGATCTGGTTGGTATTATCTTATTTAAGTATGATGATTCCGGACGTATCATTGAAGAAGTGAGCGATACCCGAAAGACGGTGTATGAATATGAAAGTCAGCAAGCAGATTTTTATTCCTCCGTGAAATTTTACAATATAAAAGATGGTACATTTCTTAGCGAAAACATAAGGTCTGAAGATAAAGAAAAGGTCGTTTTTATCTCAAAAAAAGGAGATAAAGTGCTTTCAAAGACCATTTCATGGAATAATGCCAATGGCTGTAACCATATCGTGTACAATTATAATGCTGAGGGCAAATTGACAGCAGTATATGAGTATCTCTATGAACGCTATTAAGCCTCCATGCCATCAGCCTCAGCCTATTTTAATTTCACGTCCAGGTAAACAGAATGACGGCCGTATGTCTCATAAAATGGTTTAAAAACCACATCATCAATCCTGAATTCTAACTGCTTGGGATCACCTTTAATTGACTTGCCTATATCTTCCGGATCCAGCGTTACTTTACGCCATTCCTTTCTTGCTTCCGGCTCCTGGGCTGCCAGTAAAATTGGTCCGTAAAACAGACTGGCGATGTTCTGCTGGTCCATCACCGGATCCAGGTGGAACTGGAAAGGCATTTTTAGTTCGATGATATCGCCATCTTTCCATTTTCGGCTTATTTTTAAATAACTGCCCGGTTCAGCCTGAAGCTTTTGTGCTACACCATTGATCGTTACAAAGAATCCTTTGGTAGCCCAGCCCGGCACGCGTACATTGAGGTCAAACTTTCCGGCACCCTTAATTTTCAGACTGGTTTGGTCTTCTTTTGGGAAATTTGTGGTCTGCTCCAGGACCACGTTTCGTTCTGCCCATTTTAGTGTTGAAGGGATGTACAGGTTGACATAAAGTGCCTGGTTGTCCTTACTTTTAAAGTAAATTGAATTTTGCATTTTGGTACTGCTTTCTATTGCTGTACCGTTGCAACAGGTGAAGCCCGTCATATCCGCGTTGCCAAATTGTTTGATCGATCCTGGTCGGAGTGGTACGTGATAGGTATTTGCAGGGCTGTTCTCGGCTACTGAAGCCAGAATATGGTTGTACAAGCCACGCTCATAATAGTCCATTAACTCTGCCCGCTGGTCAAAGAGAAAAAGGTCACTTGTCAATTTTAGCATATTATAAGTAGCGCAGGTTTCGTTCTGTCCCCCTTCAGAAAACCCGTTTTCATACAATGTTGCAGGCTGACTGATGAAACATTCTGCGTTGGCGGGATTACGTGCACCGGCAACTCCGCCAATGCTGTACATATAATCGTTGACGGTCTTATACCAGAAGTTATCGGCAATTTTGTAATATTCCGGATTTTTGGAGACACTGTACATTTCAATACTGCCCACAATTTGAGGGATATGTTGGTTGGCATGCAATCCACGGAAATTATCTACATTTTTGGCCAGGCCCTGTGAGTGTGCAGTATCGCCAAAGAACACCTTGATATTGTCAAATAACTGGGCGGTTTTCAGGTAATTCGGCTTGCCGGTAATCCGGTACAGGCGGGCCATTACTTCATTCATTCCTCCAAACTCACCAGCGATATAGGTATTCCACATTCTTATTCTTGTCTCCGTTGGCAGCTGACTCAGGCGGGCATACACCCAATCACCCATGCCGGTTGCAACTTCAAGTGCTTTTTTATTACCGCTTACTTCATATACGTCCATTAAGCCGGCTAAAATTTTATGCAAGGTATAATACGGTGCCCAAACCTGGTTCTTCTGTCCGCCGTACCGGGCTCCGTTTTCTAACATGATAAACTGATCCGGAGGATAAGCGCTGATGAATCCTTTTCCCCAGTTCCAATAATCGGTACGGATGCCCGAATCAGTAAGATCTGAATCAAAATCTGATTTGCCGGGACCATGCGGCACAGCTATTGGATCATATACATAGGTATCACCTGTCTTTTTTGGTTTTCCGGACAATTGCGATAGCTCATAAAGCGTGTTGACCATATACTCCATTTTTTTTGAGAAATTGGCCTGAAGTACCTTATCATACCCCGTGCCGGCATAGGCTTGCGCAATTGCAGTAAGGTAGTGACCCGTAGCATGGCCTCTTAATTTCGTGTCCTGACTGTCCCATACGCCCAATGGCTGTGCTCCCTCAGGTTGTTTGCGGCCAAAGGCATGACGGAACATATAGAGAAAAGAGTTCGGGTCTGTCGTAGCTAATGTTTTGATAAACTTATCCCGGTTTTCAATAAACTTGGTTTCATGGCCATGGGCATCCGTTTTTAATATAACCTGATCCAGATCAAATGCCTGCAGTTTTGAAGCTGGTGTAGTTGATTTTTTTGACTCCTTTATCGTGATAAACGCTTTTGGTTGAAAATCTGTTCCCGCAACATGCCCCGTAACGGTATAGCTTCCTGGTTGGAGCACAGCGGTATTGTCGGTAGGAGAAGGCCAGAGCACGCGTACTTTTGGGCCGGTCTTTCCTTTTTCGTAAGTTCCTTTTACGTACGCAGGTAACCGTGGCAAATTGCCAATTGTTGTTTCCACTTCAGTATCGGATACCTGTATTAAATAACTGTTATAAAGCTGTGCTTCAGTTTTAGAAAAATGTGGAAGATCATCTTCAGGCTTCCCGGTAGTATTTACAGAACTTTGATTGGCACCACTTTGAGAATTGTTATAAATTCCGGCAATCTGCCTTTTGCTCAGGGGAACACGGTAAATTCGAAAATCATGTATCAGGGCATCCAGATAGGGGGCTCCCGGCAAGAACGATTTTCCGATGTAAAGTAGTCTTTCTCCTGGTTGCTGACCAAATATAGTGCTCAGCTCCATTGGAATGTTTTTGGTTTCGGCTACGGCTGCTCCGTCAACATAAGCCAGCATAGATTTTGACGGAATGTCTATTACTATGGCAAGATGCACCCATTTATTCAGTGTTATAGCGGGAGAAACCGCTTCGTTATTATTGCCTTTTCCCGTTGTTATTGACGCCTGATATCCTTCCCCGGAATTTGTACCAACCGGAGCTGCAAAAAAATGTTTGCTGATATCCTTTCCGAAATCAAAAAAATGCTGTCCGGGTTGCTGTGAACGCAGGTATATCCATCCTGATATGCTGAGCGATTCTATAGCTGTTAATGCTTCTCCCGGGATCGTGACAAATGAATTGTGCTTTCCGGAAAGGGACAAAACTTTTCCAAACCGGCTGTCATTGATAAAAGTCGCTTCTGTACCCTGAAATTTTGCGTGCAAATTATTTCGGGACCAGTCCTTGACATTTCCGTCAAGCACATAACGCGCAATCATTCCGGTTTCACCGATCCCATCCAAAATCTGGTCTCCATTTTGTGCCTGGGCGGTGTTTATACTCTGGCTCAAAACAACAGTAAACAGGATGGCACGCAGGAATATTTTGTACATTTTCATATTGTATAAAACTAGGGAGAATCCATAGGTTTCTATAAGTCTATTTTAGCTAACAATCCCATGATATTAACAGGTATCCTCTATGAAAATCAAAGATATGGATTGGTATCTTCTTTCTGACGGCGCTGAAACAGTGTCTCATTAACCTTAGAGGTATGACAACGCGGATGAGCAAAGCTTTTTTTAGAGTAGGCAGAATAGGTGTAAATGCGGGTTGAATCGGTTAATATCAGACCATAATTAAGTTTATTCCTGCTTTAACTTTGAAAATATTTGATTGATTTAAGTTATCACATGAAAATAAAACATTACCTGAGCATCGGTACTTTTAGCATGATTTGCGGAATGAATGTATCGGTGCATGCCCAAAAAAGAGAACTGGTTCCTTTTAGTCCCACATCGGTAGAGATGGCCAGAACCTATCAGGAAGCCGGCCTTCTGGATACTGCAGCAAGAAAAATTGCTGTTAACACAGACATTACGCCTCACTGGAACCCAGATAAACAGAGCTTCTGGTACAGGAAAAATCTCGACGGCAAGAACTGGGAGTATATCTATGTAGATGTTACTGCAGGTAAGCGCCGGCAGGCATTTGACCATACCCTGCTTGCGGCAGCTTTAGAGCAGCTGCAAGGAAAGTCCATATCTGCTGCACGTTTAAGGATCAGCGATATGTTTTTCCGGAATTCAGGAAGCAGGCTTGTACTTAAAACCGGTAATCAATGGCTGGAGACTGATCTTAAAAGCTATGCATTGAAAGCAACAAAGGACACTCTTGGTTTGGTCTACAATCCGAAAGCCGATTTACAGCGAACACGGTCGAGATGGGAGGGCGTACGTTCTGTTTTGATTTCACCAGACGGCAATGCAAGCTTGTCGCTGAAGGCCGGAAATGTTTTCCTGAAAGACAAAAAGACGGGTCAGGAATTTCAGCTTACGCAGGATGGAACTGAAGCCTGTCCTTACGGCGAGTTCAGCTGGTCGCCGGACAGCAAGACCATCATCGGCTACAAAATCTATCCGAAGAAAATTAAAGAGGTTCATTATGTCCTTAGCTCAGTTCCGGGAACCACCCGTGGTCAGTTGAAATCCCGGGAGTATGCTCAACCCGGGGATGATTTTACCAGCTATGAACCTTTTATTTTTCATGTAGCTACAAAAAAGTGCATTAAGGTAGATGCGTCAGCAATTGATTTCTTTGGCCCGCAGCCACTGCACTGGAGACATGGTGATAGCCGTTATTTTACCTACGAAAAGGTAGATCGGGGGCATCAGCGCTTTCGTGTAATTGAAGTAGATACGCAAACGGGGAAGACAAAAAATATAGTGGATGAGCAGACAAAGACCTTTATTTATGAAAACAGGATATATACCCATTACCTGCCCGAAAGCAATGAAATGATCTGGACCAGCGAACAGGGAGGTTACCGTCATATTTATCTGGTCAACACCATTACCGGAAAGCAGCAGCAGGTAACCAAAGGAAATTGGGTCGTAAGGGATGTGGATAGTATTGACGTTGCCAAAAGAGAGATTTGGTACAGTGCCAGTGGGAAAAATGTAGCAGAAGATCCTTATTTTATCCATTATTACAGGATTGGCTTTAATGGAAAAGATCAGGTAGAACTTAGTCCGGAAAAAGGAAACCATCGCTTATCTTATGCCCCTGACAGAAGGGTCTTTATAGATACCTATTCGGAAGTGAATCTGGCTCCGGTAACACTGTTGAAAAGAACTTCGGACGGAAAGACCATCCTGGAGCTGGAGCGTGGAGATACCAAAGCTTTCGGTGAGGCAGGACTTAGGTTGCCGGAAGTGTTTGTGGCAAAGGCCAGAGATGGTCAAACGGATATCTGGGGAATCGTCTGCCAGCCTTCAAAAATGGATAGTTCAAAGACTTATCCGGTGATTGAATACATTTATGCGGGTCCCCAGGATAGTTTTGTGCCCAAAAGCTTTACACCATACAGTGAGCTGCAAAGCATGGCCGAGCTGGGCTTTATCGTGGTGCAGATCGACGGAATGGGGACTGCAAACCGCTCCAAAGCTTTTCACGATGTATGCTGGAAAAATCTGGCAGACGCCGGCTTTCCGGACCGCATTTTATGGATGCAGGCCATGGCCCAAAAATACCCCAATGCCGACATTAGCCGCGTAGGCATTTATGGTACATCTGCAGGTGGACAAAATTCAACCGCTGCGTTACTGTTTCACCCTGAATTTTACAAAGCCGCTGTTTCTGCTTGTGGGTGTCACGATAACCGCGTAGATAAGCAATGGTGGAATGAGCAGTGGATGGGCTATCCCGTGGCTGCGCATTATGAGGAGCAATCGAATGTGACCAATGCCGCAAAACTACGGGGAAATCTCTTGCTGATTGTTGGGGAGGCAGACGAAAATGTGCCTTCTGAATCGACTTTCCGAATGGCTGATGCCTTAATAAAAGCAAATAAAGATTTTGATTTTCTATGTGTGCCCGGAATGGGGCATAGTGATGGTGGCAGCTATGGCCGTCGCCGTAAAAGAGACTTTTTTGTAAAACATTTACTTCATGCTGAACCACCCTTACGTAATGTGACTACCGGGCCTGCCAAATAACAATACAGAAATCCGGATGACTACAAATTGGTCATCCGGAATTTTTAATCTACCGTGCTTTAGGTTTCTTTTTGTGAAGCCTTTGGGGGGTACTGTCAAACTTAATTTATAAGTTGGCTTTATTTATCTACTGTCATGAGCAGCACGCTGATAATTACGTTTTTGATCTCCTTGTCTTGTGGCCGGAAGCAAATGCCACTATTGGCTTCCCTTTTTCCACGATGTAGGTTGCAAGTTCAACTGCTTTATTACTACCGACATTCTTCGCCGCATGAATTGTACCTGCGGGAATAAAGAGCACCTCTCCGGCTTTAAGCCTTACCGGCGGCTTACCCTCAACCTCATATTCGAATACGCCTTCAAGAACATAGATCAGCTCTTCGCCCGGGTGAGAATGTTTTCCGAATGAAGCTCCCTTTTCAAAATCTATCCTTACCTGAACAGCCTCGTGTCCAGGGACGCTAAGGTCTTGTTTTTGAAGTGCTGTGCGCTTTATTCCAGGCTGCTGCGCTATGGCATGATCCGGACTGAAGTATAATGTAAGACTAAAAATAGTGATTGCACCCATTAAAAAAGTTCTATGCTTTTCCATTGTTTTTAATTGTTTAATTTTTCTTTTATTGATCAGAAACCGCTTTGATTTCTTAGTCAAACCTATGGCTATACTGGCCTCGGTAAAATCCATAATCAGTTGAAACGGGCAAAGTTGATCCTGAAACAGACATTGATAAATGCGAAAACGCCATCAGCTGAACAGCAGGCATGCCTTTTTAAGCGCTATGCAGGTCCTTGGCATTTGATCATATTTGTTGTCATTTTTTGGTATTTGATCAAATAATCGCTAAATTATATAAGGCAAACGAGCACCCAAATGTTTGCTGGTCAAAAAGTAAAAACTAAAGAGATGAAAAAGCTCGTTCTCGTTGGCGTCCTGTTGGGCGTAGTGTTTTTCAACCATTTAAATGCACAAGTCAAAAAGACTGCAGCAAAACCTAAAGGGAAGCCGGAAGTTACCAAAGAGCCGGTTTTGAACAAGATTGATTTTTTTAGCCAGACGCCTGACGGGGTGGTACAGATCTTCAATGATGAACTTAAAAAGCTCCAGATCGTACTCAGGGATATTCAGGAAACAACTACCTACGACTATGATGCGAAGGGTAAGAAACTCCGGAGCATAGCTTCAACTTCGAAAAGGCTGATCTTCGACAAAGCGCTCAACGCATCGGTTGTTGCGGATAAGAATGATTATATCACTGAAATTTCCCTTGAACTGAACAATGGTAACGGAAGACATTTTAAGGCCATAAAAAAAATGCTGGGACTGATTGCCTGGCCGGTCATAGCCCAGAATGAGACCGATACCACCTTTAGGAACGGAAACCTGGTCGCAACGACTTTTTCTTATAAAACACTGAATGAGGATGGAGACGAAACGGGTAAGAATGGGCTTGCGCTGAGCATAAAACGGATCAGTCCTTACGCCTATGTACCCAAAGAATTGCGACTGTTCGATCCCCAGGACATTATTGTGCATGATAATGCCGAGGATGTAGGTTATGCAGTGGTAGAGTTCATGAAAAAAATAGGGCTAAACCTGCTTTATCAGGACTATGAGCTGAGTTTTGCAATGGAGGGAGAGTTGTCGGGCTATAGCCGGAATTATCAATTCAGCAATTCCCTTTTGGTGACAATTACGACCTCAGCACTACGGAAAATGAATAGGATAGAACTAACCTGTAAGGATCCCATCACCTTTTCCAAACTGAAAAAAGCCCTTGGGATTCAGCAATGGACCAAAACCGGCAGTAATCCTGAGCTCGGCGCCGATTTCTATGAATCCAAAAATATACACTGCAATGTTTATTCCAGTGCAAAGTTTATATGGCTGGAGATTAAACCATTGGAAGACGATATGACTTCAAGATTGGAGAATACAAAGACGCCGGGATTTGATAACCTGGCTGCTCTTTATCAGTCCGGCTCGCCTGAACAGGTGATAAAGACGATAACGGGCAATTATGTAAATGGAATAAAGTATGATAATGGTTTAAAAAAATGGGTTTCTGATCCGCTTGCCGATAAACTTAAATTTTACTTTAAAACTCCCAACGCTCCTGTTGCGGTATGTATCTTCAACTACAAAGTTTCATTAAATGATAACAACAGCCTCGCCATGTATCTTTACTCCAGGGATATACAATACCTGAAAGACATCCTGTCACAATATCAGAACAGCCCTTCCAGGTCGAAATATGTTTACATGATAAAAAAGGACAATAATATTGTGGAACAACCCAGTGATTTTGATGAGATCTGGTTCATGGACAGGGCGGTCAGAGCGCAGCAACTTGCGGGGCAGGAACAGCAACAGGCCGAAACTGCGAGAAGAAAAGAGCAGGAAAGACTTGAAGCTATAGAACAAGAGAAACAAAAAGCAGCCAGATCGATGGAAACATTAAATAAACTGGGTGATTTCCTGAAAACCCCCAGAAAAAAGCCATAATATGTTTAATTTCGTTGGGAAATAAAAAACTATCGATAGGATACCATTAGGCCAGACGTATTAAAACGCCTTTTCTCTTCACCACATTTTTATAATCCCATTGTATTACCTTTGATTTT
The DNA here is from genome assembly GCF_003852525.1 of Pedobacter sp. KBW06. Taxonomy (GTDB): domain Bacteria; phylum Bacteroidota; class Bacteroidia; order Sphingobacteriales; family Sphingobacteriaceae; genus Pedobacter. Next base: position 339,921 of record NZ_QAJL01000006.1, on the reverse strand, counting down.
TCGATCCAGCGGGCGAGATCATCCAGGTTAACCTGTTCAATATCAGTATACGTAACCGAGGCATCCTTGAATTTACCCGTACCTGCCTTTAGCGCTGTTTCCTCAAAATCAGCACCGCTCCAGAACATCAAACGGATACCAGCTTTGAGCTTGCTATAACCAACAATGGGATTGCCATCTATAAACCAGACCGGATGTGCATGCCAGATTTTACTTTCTTTCTCGCTAAGCTGAAGATTAATCCCGGCTGATAGCAGCTGACAGATTTCACGATCTAGAACCGACTGAACATCATTATAGTGCTGTATATCCTTATTCATAACAATTCGATATCTTATCCCTAAAATAGGAATAAAAAAGATCATTTTATGGCTGGTGTCGATTAACGGCCTGATAGATAGCGCCCCTTCAAATCATAAAAAAGCCGGTGGCCTGCATCCGCAGGTTCACCGGTTGTTATATTAATGCGCATCGCACATCGGCCTAACTTGCCTATTTCACTATCAGGACAAGAAAAGAAAGAAATAGTCCTAATCCGCTGGTAAAAAAATGTCCTGATCTTCAAAAGGGGAATGGGCACGTTTATTGGTATATCCAGTATATTTGGAGATATTAGAATTTTCTACCCCTAACCATCGATATATGCAGGAATCCATCCTTCCCAAACTAGAAGCTTCAAGAAAAGAGCTGCTGGATTTGGGCATGCGCAATACCCTAATTAATTATAAGGTACAAAAGGCAAGAGGCATCCATGTGGTGCAGGAAAAATCAACCTCAATTTTTGAGATTATCGTTCGGCAAAACAAAGCCATGACTTTTCTGAGCAGCGCTGGAAAAGAGGACGATGATACGGTTGAAATGCCCCAGCTCAGCGCAGAGGAGCTGGAATACGCTTACAATGATACAAGACTGCAAACGGCCGATACCGAGCAGAAACTTCAAACTAAGATTCTCAATACCTATTACTTTGCCCGTACGAGCATCGAGGAGCAAGGTGTTAATATTTTATACCTGTCGCTGGGCATGCTGAACTGGTATGAACAGGGCAATACAACTGAGCCGCATCAGGCACCCCTGGTTTTACTTCCGGTAACCCTCGAAAGGTCCAGCGCAAGCGAACGTTTCAGATTGAGATATACAGGTGGAGACATTGGAGCCAACCTCTCTCTGCAGGCCAAAATGATGACAGATTTCAACGTCACTATTCCGGATCTGGGAGATATGGAAGATTTTGACATTAAGGCTTACATGGAGGACATCGCCGCAAGAGTAAAACATCATGCTGCATGGAGTATAGACGAGGATGCAATTGAACTTGGTTTCTTCTCTTTTGGTAAATTTATGATCTATCATGATCTGGATAGCAGCAAATGGCCGGAAGATGGTAAACCCAATGACCATACGATTCTTACTTCTTTATTTGGTGCAGGTTTTACAGAACCTGAACCAACTACCAATTCTGAACACAATCTCGATAAAGAGACCAAAGCCCATGAACTGTTTCATGTGGTTGATGCAGACAGTTCGCAGGTACTGGCAATGCTGGCCGTTCATGAAGGAAGGAACCTGGTGATTCAGGGGCCTCCGGGAACAGGCAAGTCCCAGACGATTACCAACCTGATTGCCAATGCAGTGGGGCATGGTAAAAAAGTGTTGTTTGTCGCAGAAAAGATGGCGGCTTTGGAGGTCGTGAAGCGCCGGCTGGATTCCATTCATCTGGGAGAAGCCTGTTTGGAACTGCATAGTCATAAGGCCAATAAAAGAGAGTTACATGCGGAATTAAAACGCGTTCTGGACCTGGGGAAACCCACTTTAACGCATCTGGAAAATGAGCTGGTCGAACTGGATGCCTATCGGGACAGACTTAACGTCTATTGCAATTCGATCAATCAGGAGATCGGCAGGAGTGGATTATCCGGACAGAAAGTAATTGGCTATCTGCAACTCATCGCGGATCAATATAAGCAGATCAAACTGGCTAATGTGCCGGTTTCCGATATCGAAAGCTGGGATATGCTCCGTATGAGCAAGGCGGAAAAAAGAGCGGAAGAGATCGAGGCGAGATTGAAAGAAATCGGAGTTCCGGCCAGTTTATTGTTTTACGGCAGCAAACTTAAACTCTTGCTGACGCATGAACAGGAAGCTTATCAGGCTTTGATAGACAGGGCACTTAAAAGCACCAAAGATTTAGCACATACTGCCAAAGAAGTTTCGGCATCATTACTGATGCCCGAACCGGTAATTTCCACAGAGATTGAAGGCCTGGTTGCTGCGGCGAACCTGGTTGCAGAAAGCCCGGATTTAAGAGAGATCGCAGTAAAAGATATTGCCTGGACGGCCAATTATGAAGACCTGAGGGAGTTGCTGGAGACCGGCGATCGGCTGACGATATTGAAACATTCTTACGACCAGATTCTTTTACCGGAAGCCTGGAGTCAGAACGTGTTGCAGATCAGACAAAACCTGCTGACCCATGGAAAGAAATGGTATAAATTCCTGATCGGCGATTATAAGAGAAGTGTAAAGGAACTGGCTTCCTTTTCTCTGGTACCATTACCTGACGATCTGGCCACTAAAATCAGGTATACTGATGATATACTGGAAGCCAGCAGGTTGACTGCTACGGTGACCGAGCATGAAGCCCTGGCACTAAAAGTGTTCGGTTCGAGGTGGCAGAAGTTAAAAACCCGCTGGAAGGAACTCTACGAGATTCTTCAATTCCTTTCTAAAGTACACAGTGACATTTCCAATAGGGTGTATCCGGCTACAATGCTGGAGGTGCTGAGCAAAAATGAAAACCCTGCACGCGCTGCCGAATTGGCCGCTAAACTAAGTTCGGCCTCATCCGGACAGCAGGAAAGTTTTGAGGTACTCCTGGGAAAACTGAATTTCGACAGTAACCTGGTTGCTGAAGACAGGCGGTTGACTGACCTGAATTTCAATGCCCAACTTGATTTGCTGCAACGCTGGTCTGATCGTTTTGTGGAACTCCATCACACGGTACAGTGGAACAACCTGGTAGAGCGCACCGAACAGGAAGGCTTTGCTTACCTGACTACACTTGCTGCAGAATGGGAGGGAGCCGCGGCCTATTTAAAAGTTTCCTTACAAAAAACATGGTATGAACACCTGATTACCCAGATCATGACCGAAAGACCGCCTTTACGTGGTTTCGAGCGTTCGGGTCATGAAGAGACGATAGAGAAGTTTAAAAAACTGGATGTACTGAATTTGGTTTACAACAGGGCCCGTGTGGCACTGACGCATTTTGAGTCCCTGCCCAAATCTGAAGGCGGAGGACAAATGAGTGTATTGCGTACGGAGTTTAACCGGAAAGCGAGACACATGCCGATCCGTAAGCTGATGCAGGAAGCAGGTCTGGCCATTCAGGCGATTAAGCCGGTGTTTATGATGAGCCCGATGTCGATCGCCAGCTTTCTCCCTCCGGGGGCTATTGACTTTGATCTGGTGATTTTTGATGAGGCCAGTCAGGTGCGTCCGGTGGAAGCATTGGGTGCGGTATTGCGTGGAAAACAGCTGGTAGTGGTTGGGGATACCAAACAATTGCCGCCTACAAGTTTCTTTGATAAACTAAATACCGAAACGGAAGATGAGGACAATGTAACTGCCGATATGCAGAGCATTCTTGGAATGGCAGATAGTCAGGGTGCACCGCAACGCATGTTGCGCTGGCATTATAGAAGTCGCCATGAATCATTAATCAGTTTGTCCAATCAGGAGTTTTACGAAAATAAACTGGTGATTTTCCCTAGCCCGGGTTCCAAAAAGCAGATGGGACTGGCTTTTCATCACCTGCCGGATGCGGTGTACGACCGGGGTAAAACAAGAAGTAACCCTATAGAAGCGGAAACCGTAGCAGAAGCGGTTATCCAGCATGCCATGCGCAACCCAAAACAAAGTCTTGGCGTAGTGGCCTTCAGTACTTCGCAAATGCAGGCGATACAAAATGTGCTGGAGATCAAGCGCAGAAAGAATCCGGAAGCAGAGCCTTTTTTCAGGAGTCATGTGGAGGAACCATTCTTTGTGAAGAACCTGGAGAATGTACAGGGAGATGAACGCGATGTGATCTTTATCAGCATCGGCTATGGCAGAATTGAAGATGGAAAGGTCCCCATGAGTTTTGGTCCGCTAAATAATGAAGGTGGGGAGAGGCGGTTGAATGTCTTGATCACAAGAGCAAAATACCGCTGTGAGGTGTTTTCAAACATTACTTCCGATGATATCGTTACCACCGCAAGCACCAAATTTGGCATCAGGGCTTTAAAGAGCTTCCTGTATTTTGCACAGCATGGTAAGTTTGCGGTAGATCAGGATGTACCGATCCTTACTGAACGGCCATTCGAACAAATGGTTGCAGAGCGGTTAACCGCTGCAGGTTATACGGTTCGGAATAAAATAGGATCTGAAGGTTTTTATCTTGACCTGGCGGTAGTGGACCCGGAACACCCGGGAAGATATTTGCTGGGGATTGATTGTGATGGGGAGTCCTATGCCCAATCTAAATCTGCCCGCGACCGTGACCGATTGCGTAAACAAGTACTGCAGGGAATTGGCTGGAAAATGTACCAGGTCTGGAGTACCGAATGGTATCGCAATCCCGAACGGGAATTTCAGCGCCTGCTGGATTTTTTGGAAAAAGTAAAAACACAAACATCGCTTGATGATCAGGAGGAAGAAGAGAACCATATTGAACCAGCCACACTATTAAGAGCCGAACCGGAGGAAATTGACCTCAGTATTCCAGTCTATGAGCAAGCAAAACTGTCGCTGGGTAAGAATACCGAAGAGTTGCACCTGTTGCCTTTTGATAAAATAGGCAATTGGATTGCCAAAGTGGTTGAAAAGGAAAGCCCGGTACATTTTGAAGAGATGGCCAGAAGAATCGCCGAGGCAGCAGGTCTTTCCAAGATCGGCTCCAGGGCAAGATATACCTTAGAAGCAGCCACTACTTATGCCGTAAGTTCCGGTTTAATCAATAAAAAGGACGACTTTCTCTGGCATCCCGAAATGGAAACTGCCATCATCCGTAACAGATCGGGCTTAAGTAGTACGTCCAGAAAACTGGTTTACATTGCTCCGGAAGAAATGAGTCAGGCGGTGCAGAAAGTGGTGCAGGAATCTGTGGCCATTCAGCCGGAAGTAGCAGCTCCTTTAATCGCGAGGTTATTTGGTTTCAGCAGGGTTACCGAAGAAATTAAGAACGAACTGCTGCTGGTGCTGGAGCAGAACGTACAGGCAGGCAAAATCAGGAAAGACGGAGAATTGCTGAAAGAGGTTTAAAAGGAAGCGGTGTATGGTTTTTCACCATACACCGCTTCTTCCATGATTTTTTATCAAATTAAGGGAATCAGTTTTTTACCTTTTTCTCCATAGAGCTGTAAGGTAATTTGTGTTATTTTATCCTTGATATCGACCTCCTTATTTGGATAGGCCCAATTGTGGATGCTAATCGCAGTATTCAGAGATTTTAACGTATGCGGGTTATAGAAAAACATAGGCAGCAGGTTATAGATCTGCTTGTTTTTTATGGCCGAAACCTCGCCCAGTTCTTTCTTTTTGTAGAATTCATTCGGACTGTCGTTCCACATAATGATCATATCCGGATTCCAGCCGATCAATGTTTCTGCATTGATATTGGGTTGATCTAAGTCAAACTTACATACATTTTCAACACCTGCTGCTTCGAGGCAAAAATGCATCATACTATTGCGTCCTGTGGTGGAAAAAATACGGCCATAGGCCCAGGAGAAATAAGCCTTTTTTCTGGAAGTGATGGTATCGGCCCTGTTTTCCATCATGGTATACTCATCTTTGGCATAAGACACCAGTTCATTGCCTCTTTTCTGGGTCCCGGTCAGCACTGCAAGGTCTTGGACGGTTTGAAACACCTCTGCATATTGTTCCACTTTTGTGGTATAAACAGGGATGCCAACCGATCTTAAAGCCTGTGCAAGATCTTCATGTGCCGATTGTACAATCACAAGATCAGGATTAAGCATCGTAATGCCCTCAATATTGGCGCTGCCATTACTCCCGGGGGTCGACAGCTGTTTCTTCCGGATCCTGTCGTCCAGTTTGGAGTAATAAGGATACAATTCTTCGCTGGTATACACATCGTTAAAAATACCGGCGATGCGGTTTTCTGCATGCAGCATATAAAGTGCATCGAGTGCAGGTTCATACAGGCAGACAATTCGTTCGGCAGGCTTGTCGAGCGCTACGGTGATGCCGGTAGCATCTTTTACAACTATTGCTTTCCCTTTTGGGGAATTTTCCTTAGCAGGATTGGTACAGCCAGGGAAGATCATCATTTTTAGGAGCAGTAGCGTTGCGATAGTTTTGTTCATCATGATGGCGATTTAAAGATTAACACGTAAGGAGAGTCTGGCATTCACAGGAGCCTGTTGTACCCAATAGTACATATCTCCCGCATTATTTTTCCAGGCAGTGGAATACATTTTAGTATTCAGTACATTGTTGACCAGCAGATTGACGTTGTATTTTTCATTGCTCCAGCCTATTCCACTGTCCAGTCTGAAAATGTCTTTCAGTTGATCGGGGCTGGTACTCGTAAAGCGCTCGGTTCTTCCGCTCAATAGCTGATATCCGATAGATGCAGTTAATCCTTTCACTTTCTCAATGGGCAACAAGTAATTGATCCAGGTATTCTGAATGTGTTTCACCCGGTTAGGGGTCGCTTTGCCAATGTTTGCGGGATGCTGTTCATCTTCAGTAATTTTGGAATCTGTATAGGCATAATTAAGGATCACATTTAATCCCTTTGCAATCCGGCCCTTCAGATCAAACTCCACACCTTTAGACTGGCTTTTGCCGGTTTGATAGAGCAAATTGGATATCGGATCGGGCGTAACCAACCTGTTTCGTTCTATGGTATATAGCGATAACGTAGTATTCCAATCGCCATTTGCCCAGTCTCTCTTGACACCGATTTCATAATTGGTTCCTTTTAGCGGTTTAAGCGCCTTTTTTTCTATGGACATACCAGCCTGGGGAAGGTAAGTCTGGTCATATAGAAAATATACTGAAGAACTGCTGCCAAGTGCATAACTCAGGCCAAGGCGGGGGGTAAGTGCCCAATCCCTGGATTTACTTTGCTGGCCATAATCATCTGTTTCTCCATCTGAGGAAGTCAGACGCAGACCAAGCGAAATTCTTAATTTCTCGTCCAGTAAGGCCAGTTCATCCATCGCATAAACAGAGGCATAATTCAATCTTCTATGGATTTTATTGGCAACAGCCGATGAACTGTTCTCCGATTCAAAATTCCCTCCAATTCCATTGTTTAGGGTCACATCTGCATAAATAGGATTGGAGATGCTGAGCGGATAAATTGTGCTGGCCGTTCCCCAGGTATCCCGGCTGCGGGAAGACTTATTGTTTACATCCAGCCCCGCAATAAATTTGTGGTTGATGCTTCCTGTTTTGAAAGCACCATTCAGGTAGGCCTGAGTGGAAAAAATGGTGTATTTGTTGGAATCGTAAACAAGGTTCCGATCCAGTATGTCTTTATTTGCAGGGTTAGCACCGTATACCCAGAACAAGGTACCATCATAAGCACTGTTTACATAGGATACTTTAGCGGTCAGCTGCCAGTCTTTTTTGAACTTATTTTGAAAGGTCAGGAAGGCATTGTGGTCTTTTCCGATGAAAGGCCGGATACTGGGGTCTGTCATACTAAAATCTCCCGGGAGTGTGCCGTAGCCATATGGGGAAGACTGGGCTTCACTCAACATCAGGTAATTGAGGTGCTGGTAAATGTATTCTCCCGTTAAAGAGGCATTGCTGTTGAAGTTGTATTTTAAGGAAGGAGCAAGTAGAATTCTGCTGCTTCGATCGTGTTTTAAAAATCCATTGGCGCCCATTCCCATTACATTAACCCGGTACTGGAGTTTATTATGCTGGTCTAACTTGCCGTCCAGGTCCAGCGCCGCACGAAGCATATTGAAACTTCCCAATAAGATGTCTGCACTTTTTCTGCTTTGACCTGTAGGCTTCTTGGTGACGATATTATAGGAGCCGGAGGGATCGCTCATTGCGTGCATGAAATTCCCGGGCCCTTTCAAAAACTCAATACTTTCTATAATAGAGACGTCATCTGATAATGGTCCTTTGCCAAGCGGGCGCATGTCTACGCCGTTTCTTTGTGCACTAATATAGCCTCCCCGGGAGTAAATATCCGGCGAGATGCCATTGTGAAGTTCTTCCCGTAGTGTGCCGCTGACATTGCGGGTCACACTTTCATTGATATTGTAAACAGCCTGATCTCTGAGAATCTCCGAATTAAGAATCTGAATGTTCTGTGGGATATTTAACAGGGGAGTGGTCAATCGCAACATATCAGACAGTTGAGAGGATTTGTACTTCTTGTAATATTTTGAGAAGATAGAGATCTCCTTTAAATGGTGGTTTTTTAAACTGTCTTGCTGTGTTTGCTGCGCATTGGCTGAAAAAGAAAGACTTAAGACAAGGGCTGGAATAATACTGTTCTTGTGTTTGATCATGTATGAAATACCTTTTTTTATTTCTTACAAAGAAAAAAGAAAGAGATTAGGGCACAATAAGAACTATATTAAGACGAGATGAGAGAAGATGGTTAATCCGTATTGAAAATTTCATCCAGCTTCCTGTAATTGATGACAAAAGCCAGGGTGGTACAGGAAAATACGCTTAGCCAAATGCATATAATCCGGTAAAATTCTGTTTCTGTAGCAAAGAGCAGGCATAATAGGGGGAAGCTGAGTATCGAAACGCTAAAACAAATACCTGCGAGGTTGGAGAAAAAAACCTTTAGAAATCCATACATTCTGTTGCCTGCCAGACCCAGAATAACAGCCAGTATTGGCATTCCAAAAAAGCTAAACAGGATGAAAGCCGTATTTTTCTCCAGATGTAATTTTACAGGGGCAAAAAATAGGAAATAATTTACAGAAATGTACATCAGGAGGATATAGGGCGTTAAATACCTCATGGCTCTGAATCCTTTTTCAGTACGATTTTCAATGGCGGAGGTGCTGATCACCAGAGGGCTTTTAGGCTCAGCCCTTAACTCGAAATGCTGCTGTTCGTTTTTTACAGCATTTCCCATAACGTTGATCAGATCGCCATTTTTTAATGTTCTTTCAGTATGCCTGATGTCGCTTTCGTTTTGTTTGATGCTATGAATTGTTTTGACCTGTGCAGGTAAAAATGAAAGGTTTAAATGGTCTGCAATTACCTTTATCCTGCCTGTTTCGTTTACAAGATAAAAGTCTTGAAAATCATTGCTTTGTGTGGCATTGGTGACATGGTCGCTACCATCTTCAGTATACGAGACGCTTGCGTTTTCATAGCTGTAGCAGATACATTGCGCTTTAAAAAAAGGTGTTTCCAGGATCTTCAGGGCCTCCACAGTCCCTTGTATTTTTACCAGGCCGGTATTAAGGTTATAAATGGGTGTTTGCTTTGTTTTTAATAACAGGCGTTGGGTTCTGGTTACATAAATTATAAAAATAGCTACAATAACCGGGAAGATGGGGATAATAAAATGGCTAAAAAACACAAGTGTAAAAAGGCTCATACCCAAAATGATTAATAATAGGGTTTTTATATTGGATAATATGTTCTTCATGATTTGATCAAACCTTGCCGCCGTCAATATACCATTTTCCGGCTGTTTTTTTGTTTGATTCATGGCGGTGTTGCATGTTCAGAATTCATTCCCTGCCACCTTTATTATAGTAAGGGCTGGAATTTGCTCTGCGGTGAATCCCGGAAAATAATCTTTCCCGGATTAATCTTCGGGCCCGAATAAGCATTGCTCCTCAAAACTGAGGAGCAAAAGCTTGTTTTGTCTTATACTTGAAATCTTATCGATTGGCATTTTTCTTCAGCCACTCTAACCTTCTCTGATCGGCCAGTTGTTTTACTGCAAAGCCTTCAAATTTGGCATTGAACCCAACTCCATCGGGACTAGCCGCCATAAAGCCAACCATTACCGGTCTGTTGTCCTGCAGGTAGGCGTTCCGCATCATGGTATAGGTTTTATCATCATAAGAATAAAATATTTCAACAGCATCCAGTCTTCTTACCGCTTTTATCCATATAAATTCAGGTGCTTTATCCAGTGTGATTACGCTCCAGTCACTCGTCTTATGGGTCACTACGGTACTTAGGTTGTATTTCCCATCTACAAATTCAATTCCCGCTTTGATGTAATTTTCATGGTCCGTACGTAACATTAAACCCATCTGATCGAAACGGTTTTTATAATTCCCGGTAATCTTCACCTTTACTTCAAACTCGCCTCCGTAGGTGCTGTAATAAAATGGCGCATCATCAACCGTAAAGCCATAATGTGAAATTCTCCAATAGTCGCTCTGAGGGGTGACAAACATATTCAGGGTATTGTCTTTAATCTCCCATTTTTGGGGCTCGTTAAACCACTGCATCTTTTCCAGACGTTGTGCAAAGCCCCCCTGCGCCATTGCGAACATTACTACACTTAAAATAATCTTTTTCATTTGTTGTTTTGAGTTAATAACCATATGTCATATTTACTCCGCAAATCTAGATTGTGGTCCATGGCGCTGCAATACTGATTAATAACCATAATCATCCTGGTCTGGTCCCTCCATTCCCGGAAAACAGGCGAAAGGGAGGACTCACGCTGATCATTTGGAGCAGAACTGTACCTGTTGCCGAAACTGGGGGTTTGGGATATCATTGTACAACCAACTAAATATAAACCAATCAAGTATCCGAATGTGTAATGCAAATCTTTTCAAAGGAAGGAGTGTGTTTATGAAATAAGTAGTACCTGACCTTATTGAACCTCCCAAATCTGAGGGGCGCGAATTTTCTTCCGATCATTTGACCTGCCCCCCAATCCATTAACGTTTAAAAAAAATATAAATATGAGAATAATATTGATGCTCATGGTGTCCCTTTTGCTGAGTACTCAAGTTTCTGCTAAAAGGATTTCTGGTCTCTGGAATCCCACACAGCGGATCATAACGGGTACGGTCTACGATGAGTCGGGGCTGGGCCTTCCTGGTGTTACGGTTAAGATCGAGGGAAGCCAGAGAGGTGCCGTAACCAATTCTGATGGAAAGTATACGATACAAAGCAACAACGATTCAGAAATTCTGGTATTTTCTTTTATTGGTTACCTGAGCCAGAAAATAACCGTCGGAGAAAAGAAAGTAATAGACGTGAAACTTTTACCCGATCCCAAAAAAGAACTCGAGGAAGTCGCTGTCGTTGCCTTTGGTGTGCAAAAAAAGGAAAGTGTGATCGGTTCTATCACTACAGTAAAACCGGGCGACCTTAAAATACCTTCCAGTAATCTGACCACATCTTTAGCGGGCAGAGTGGCAGGAATGATTGCCTATCAGAGAAGCGGAGAGCCGGGCAGAGACAATGCCGATTTCTTTATCCGTGGGATTACCACCTTCGGCAACAATACCAAACCCCTGATTTTAATCGATGCCATAGAATTGAGTACCACAGACCTGGCCAGGTTACAGCCGGATGATATCGCTACATTTTCCATTATGAAAGACGCGACGGCAACGGCGCTTTATGGTGCCAGGGGCGCAAATGGGGTAATATTGGTGACAACAAAACAAGGGGTTGCAGGGAAGGCCAAGATTTCATTCCGTGCAGAAAGTTCAGCTTCAACTTCCACCAGTGATGTGAAATTTGCTGATCCGGTTACGTATATGAAACTGGCAAATGAAGCCATTTCAACCAGAGATCCCCTGGGAACGCTGTTGTATACGGACGAAAAAATTGCCAATACGCTGGCCGGTAAGAACCCATTGGTGTATCCCGCCAACGACTGGAGAAAGCTGTTGTTTAAGGACTATGCGATTAACCAGCGTTATAACCTGAGTGTGAGCGGAGGGGGAACGGTGGCCCGGTATTTTGTGTCCGGTGCCTATAATAAAGACAATGGTGTACTCAAGGTCGACAATAAGAATAATTTCAACAATAACATCGACCTTAAAAGCTATACCTTACGTTCCAATGTAAATATCGATCTGACCAAATCTACAGAACTGATTGTTCGGTTAAGTGGCAATTTTGACGATTATAACGGCCCGCTCGAAGGGGGAGAGGAAATGTACAGAAGGGTAGTCCGCTCTAATCCCGTACTATTTCCTGCTTACTATCCTGCAGATGATCAGAACAGGTTTGTCAAACACATCATGTTTGGAAATTATGGTAAGGATAATGCCTATTTAAATCCATATGTAGATCTGGTGCGGGGGTATAAAGATGAATCCAGGTCGCAAATGCTGGCGCAGTTTGAAGTTAAACAGGGCTTGGATGCGATTTTGAAGGGCCTGTCAGTCAGGTCTATGGTCAATTTAACCCGGACTGCTTCTTTCGGATACCGCAGAGGATATGATCCGTTCTATTATCAGCTGGCAGGTTATGACAGCATTACCGATAAATATCAGATTTCCAAAATCAATGAGAACGGTACAGAATACTTAGGTTTTGAACAGGGAGGTAAGGACCTCAGGTCTACTTTCGATACACAATCTATGTTAAATTATAATGCTGCTTTTGGAGCGAAACATAGCGTTAGCGGCCTGTTGGTTTTCATTACCAGGGAAAGCCTGAATGCCAATGCCGGAGACCTCCAGCAATCGCTTCCCTTTAGAAATCTGGGCCTGTCCGGTCGTGCTACCTATGCATTTGACAGACGTTATTTCGCAGAATTTAATTTTGGATACAACGGTTCCGAACGTTTCTCTCAATCCAAACGCTATGGATTCTTTCCTTCCGCGGGTATGGCCTGGAGTGTCTCTAATGAACGTTTTTTTGAGCCTCTAAAAAAGGTCATCACGAACCTTCGCTTTCGGTACACCTATGGACTGGTCGGAAATGATCAGATAGGGGATGAAAGAGACCGCTTTTTCTACCTGTCGAATGTGGATTTAAATAACAACGACCGGGGGGCGAGATTTGGAAGGGACCTGGACGAATTCAGGCCTGGGGTGCAGATCCGGAGGTATGCCAATAATGAGATTACCTGGGAAGTATCGAAGAAGCAAAACATTGCGATGGAGCTGAGTTTGTTTGGAAAAGCCAATTTGATCCTGGAATATTATACTGAAAACAGGGACAAGATCTTAATGGATCGCTCGGCCATTCCGAGTAATGTTGGTTTATCTGCAGTACCAAAGGCGAATCTTGGAAAAGCCAAAGGAAACGGGATTGACCTTTCCCTCGACATGCAGCACAGCTGGAATAAAGACATGTGGATCTCCGTAAGAGGGAACATGACTTATGCGAAAAGTAAATTTGTCGCTTTTGAGGAGCCGAATTACCCGGAATTCTACAGGTCAAGAATCGGGCAGTCGATCCGGCAGGAATACGGATACATTGCGGAACGGCTGTTTATCGACGATAATGATGCACTGAATTCTCCTAAACAGGAGTTTGTAGGGAAGTATGGCGGTGGAGACATCAAATACCTGGATGTAAACGGCGATGGGAAGGTGAATGAAGCGGATAAGGTGCCTATAGGTAGTCCGACAGTTCCGGAAATCATCTATGGCTTTGGCTTCTCTTTCAGCTACAAAAAGTTTGACATTTCAGCTTTTGCACAAGGCTCTTCCAATCAGTCTTTCTGGATAGATCAGGGCGCTACCTCACCTTTTAATAATCAAACCCAGCTTTTGAAAGCTTATGCGGATAGCCATTGGTCTGAGGACAACAGAAATATTTATGCGATATGGCCAAGGTTAAGTCCAACGTTAAATGCCAACAACAATAACCAAAGCACCTGGTTTATGAGAAACGGAGCTTTCCTGCGACTAAAACAGGTGGAACTGGGCTATACTTTTTCAAAGAAATTCCTGGAAAGAATCAGGGTCTCCAACTTCAGACTCTATGCCAGCGGAACCAATCTGTTCATATTGAGCAAGTTTAAAATGTGGGATGCGGAGATGTCAGGAAATGGACTGGGCTACCCGATTCAAAAGGTTTTCAACCTTGGCTTAAACATCACCTTTAATTAATTTAAATTTTTAGTCATGCGAAATATTAAAAAAGAAAGCCGGATCCTCATCATCACGGTTCTTGCGGTACTTTTTATGATCAGTTCTTGTAAAAAGTACCTGGATGTGATCCCTGATAATATCCCTACCATAGACCACGCCTTCGCGATGCGCACCGAAGCAGAAAAGTATTTATACACCTGCTATTCTTACATGCCCAGGGATGGAAACCTGGGTGCCGACCCGGCCATCCTTGGAGGGGATGAAATTTGGGCACTTTACCAATCCGGCCGGCCTGAATTTAACCATTATATTTTTGATGGATTGGCAAGGGGAGGACAGGCAACGGTAGATCCGATCGTAGGTTTTTATTGGGGCGATATGTACCGCGCCATCAGAGATTGTAATGTGTTTCTGGAAAATGTTGGAAAAGTACCCGACCTCACCGAACTGGAGAAACTGGAATGGATTGCGGAAGTAAAAACGCTGAAAGCTTACTATCATTTTTACCTGGTCAGAATGTACGGCCCGATTCCACTATTAAAAGAAAACTTTAAAATCGACGAAGTCATTGAAAATACCAAAGTGCCGAGAGCTCCGGTAGATACTTGCTTTAAATATATTGTCAGCCTCCTGGATGAGGCAAAAGCAGACCTGCCAAAGGCCGTTGGAAACCGGAATAAAATGCTGGGACGGATTACTCAGCCTGTGGCCTATGCATTAAAAGCAAAAGTATTGGTCACCGCTGCAAGTCCGCTTTTTAATGGGAACACAGACCTGACTTCCCTGAAAAACCTGGACGGCACAGCCCTGTTTAATCCTGCAGTGTCTTTGGAGAAATGGACGCTGGCGGCAGCTGCCTGTAAAGAAGCAATCGACATCTGCGAATTGGCAGGGAATAAACTGTATAAATTTAATCCGCCGGTTCCAAGGTTTAAGCTTTCGGATTCTACCAGAACGGGACTGAGCATCAGAAACGCCTTTGCAGAGCGATGGAATGAGGAAATCATTTGGGCCAATACCCAAAGCATCTCCAACCTGATCCAGAAAGTGGCCGCGGTAAAAGTAGATCACCGCTATCTGGACAATCCAAGGATCATCTCCGAACTGGCGCCACCCATTAAAATCGCAGAAATGTTCTACTCAGACAAAGGGGTTCCTATAAACGAAGACAAGACCTGGAATACCGGCAATTTATTGCTGCGTACTGCAACTGCAAAAGAGGAACGGTACATCAGGAAAGACTATGTGACTTCTGCCTTGAATTTTGACAGAGAACCCCGTTTTTATGCTAACCTTGGTTTTGACGGTGGGGTCTGGTATGGACAGGGATCGGAGAATGATGCTGATCCAAATTCTCTCTTTTTTGTCTCTTCAAGAAAAGGACAGCCGAATGGAAAAGTGGAGGCCGATTACGGATCGCCAACAGGCTATTATGTGAAGAAATATGTGCACTGGGAAAACGTACAGGGAAGTAGCGTAAACGATTACAAGGTAACTGAATATCCCTGGCCAATCATCCGGCTGGCCCAGTTGTTCCTGCTTTATGCCGAGGCATTAAATGAAGCCAATGGAGATAGAACCCAGATGTTCAAATACATCAATGCGGTAAGGGAACGTGCCAAACTTCCGACGGTGGAGTTTTCATGGGATAACTACTCCACCAACCCCTCAAAATATACTTCCCAAACGGGGATGCGCCAGATCATTCACCAGGAGCAGCTCATTGAAATGGCTTTTGAAGGAGCCCGTTTCTGGGACATCAGGAGGTGGAAAGAGGCAGTTGCCGAATATAGGAAGCCGATACAGGGCTGGGATATAGAACAGTCTAATCCGGACTATTATTACCGCAGAAGGGTGATGTTTGTGCAGAACTTTAGTGTGAAGGATTATTTCTGGCCAATCCGGGACCGGGACCTGTTAATTAATAAAAATCTGGTACAGAATATTGGTTGGTAACGTAAAATCAGAAAAATGAAAAAACTAATGTATTTAATCGCAGGATGCCTGTCTTTGCTTCTGCTGCAATGTAAAACCGAAGACAGGCTGGATCATCTTGATCCCAATGCAGCAGCACCGGCGCAGGTGTATAGCATCAAATCTGAAAGCAAACCCGGAGGGGCAATACTGACTTATAAATTGCCGGCAGACCCAAACCTTTCTTATGTAAAGGCGGTTTACGAAATCCAGCCAGGAGTGTTTAGGGAGGGTAAATCATCGTTTTATACGGATAGCCTTAAGCTGGAGGGCTTTGGCGATACCAGGGAGTATACGGTTAAGGTTTACAGTATAGGCAAAAATGAAAAAGCCTCCGCACCGGTAGAAGTGAAAGTCACGCCGCTCACGCCGCCAATAGAAAGCTCATTTAAAGAGCTGGTTATGGAGCCGGGCTTTGGGGGGATAAAAATCAAATTTAAGAATGAATTCGCTGCCAACATGGCGATAGTAGTGATGGCAGACACAGTTGGGAATGACGTTTTATTGCCGGTTCAGACTTTTTATACCAAGACTGTTGCAGGTACTTTTGCGGTGAGGGGCTTAACGTCTGCACCGAAGAAGTTTTCGGTTTACCTGAGAGACAGGTGGAATAATAAATCCGAAAGCCTGGTCAAAACCATAGCCCCTTTATTTGAACAGAAAGTTCCCAAGCCGTTTAAAGCACTGAAACTTCCGACAGATGAGTACGAACCTGTAGAATCACAATATCCGATGGACCGGATGTGGGATGATAAAGTAGACAATGGTGTATTTGCTTCACGTCACAATACCAGCACGCCGCAATGGTTTACCTTCGATCTTGGACGAGCCGTGGTCATCAGCAGGATGAAAATGCATCAGCGGCACCCGGATTATACCTATACCGGTGCCAATGTGAAAAGGTTTGAATTATGGGGCACAAATGATCCGGGATTGGATGGGGCATTTACCAACTGGAAACTCCTGGGAACATTTAAATCCTTCAAACCTTCGGGATTACCATTGGGCAGAGCAACTGCGGAAGACAACAATTATGGTCATACACAGGGGGAAGATTTTGACCTAGAGGAGATCCCGCTTGCTTATAGATACCTGCGTTTCAAGACACTGGAGACCTATGGCGGCGGAGCACAGATTACCATCGCAGAACTGAGTTTCTGGGGAAAATTATAAATGGGCCTAACTTAAAATATTCAAATGAAAACCAGATTTTACTATGTATTCCTCCTGCTCGCCGGATGTGCCTTTTCTTCCGGATGTAAAAAGATGGACAGCACTTACAAACAATTTGTTGTTCCCGGTGGTAAATATTATCCCGGAAGGGCAAACGGGGCCAGGTTTCAGGCCGGAAACAAAAGAGGCAGGCTTTACTGGCTTAGAAATGCAGATCCCAAAACAGTTAAAGCAAAGATTTACTGGAACAATTATGCTGATTCCGTAGAAATTCCCATCTCCAATGAGAAAGATACGATCAGTTATATGTTCAATAATCTACCGGAGAACTTTTATACTTTCATCATCAAGACTTACGACCTGGCCGGAAACTCTTCCGTACCCGTAGAAGTTCCAGGGGCAATATATGGAGATGCCTATCAGGACAGGTTATTGCTGCGGCCACTGAAAGCTGCGCTTTTAAAGACGAGCAATAAGTTGTTTACGACCTGGGAAGCAGCCGATATCGCGACTGGCGCATACGCAACAGAGATCGAATACACCAATAACAGCGGGCAGTTAACGACCAAAAGGGTTCGGGTAAACATCAGCGAGTTTAACGTCGATGATTATAAGGTGGGCACACAATTCAGGTATAGAACCCTCTTCCTGCCGGATACCACAGGAATAGATTTCTTTTATACCCCATACGTCAGTACCAAAGAACTCCTGTTGGATAAATCGGAATGGAAGATTATTGATTTTTCCTCTCAGCATCCCGGAGATGAAAACAAAGTGACTAATTTTATTGACGATAATGCAGGCACCCGCTGGCATACCAATGCCGGCAGCTCGAGGTATCCTCACCACTGTACAATAGATATTGGGGCATTGCGTTCCATTAAAAAGCTAGGCATCTGGAGGATGAAAGATGACGACAGAGCTCCGGATAAGCTGCAGTTCTTTACCAGTACGGATAATGTGAACTGGATCAATCAGGGGGTATTTGACTTTAACCGGAAAATTAATGATCAGCAGCTATTTACGATGACCGACCCTTCAGCAGCAAGGTATTTTAAAGTTGTCGGAGTATCGGGCCCTCAGTCTTACACCGTTCTGGGGGAGATCACACTTTACATTCCCTATAATTAAGAGCAGCTCATTTCAATGCAATAGCTTTAACCTGAAAGCCTCAACATTCCCTTAGAAGTTGAGGCTTTCAGGTTTTGTACTGTAGGAATCGGAACCTGCTAAGAAAGGAGGGCAATAAACCTTATAAAGAGTTTCTTTTGGTGTACTTAAAGGGGATGGCTATTTTTTCCATTGGTCCTTCCATCAGCATTTTTGCAGCAGTACTTCCCATAAAGGTAAAGTCAGTTGAAATGGTAGTAATACCATTTAGCAAAATTTTCTTAATTGGGGTTTCGTTGTAGGAGATGACCCCGACATCTTTGCCTATCTTCAGTTTCATATTCACGATCCGTTCCAGCAAAAGCACCAGATCGTCCTCCATCAGCACAATAAATACATCGCCCGGGTTGACCGGCTCCTTCATGATATCGGTAACGATTCCATGTGAAAAGGCATATTCCTGTGCGAAATTCAGGAACCCTCCCAGAATTTCATTAGGGAAATAGCTTTTTTGAGGGAAGACGATTTTTAATGTTTTATACCTGGAAAGGTCATGAAGTGCTTTTTGCAGCGCATTATAAATATCCTGTTCAAAGTCTTCATAGACAGCACCGTAATTTCCGCTGACCTGAGGAACAAGCTTATCCATTAAAATGAGCTTTTCTTTAGGCAGTGCGTTGATGATCTCCATGTTAAACCCATGGCCATTGATAAAGTGTGGGATAATCACAAAATGTGAGTACTGTGTCAACTGCTTTTCTGTAAGCAGTCTTTTAAACAGCATGAAGCTATTGTTATAGACATAGAAGTCTACATAAACATCAGTGTCCAGCGCTTCTATAAAAGCATCATAAATGATTTTTTTATGTGTACTCAGTTTGTTGAATAACAAAAGTACTTTAAATCTGCGCTTTGGTTTGATCTCAGCCACATAAAAACCTTTCCCCGGGACAGAAATGATCACGCCTGTACTTTTCAGATACCGGTATCCCTTGTCTACAGTGTCCCTGGCCATGTCGAGCCTGCAGCTGATTTCATTAATGGAGGGGAGGACATTGTCTAATTTTAAAATCCCCGATTCGATGGCATTTATGATGGCATCTGAAAGCTGTAAATATTTAGGTGTCGACGAATGTTCGTCAATTTTTATATGGTCAAATAGTTTCGTCCTACCCATTTTATAAAATTATAATTTCATAACTATTTATTAAATCCGACGGCATAACAGGGGAATACCGGTCGTGCCATTTAAATAGATATTATTAAGGTTATATATTGGTTTCGGGTGTGTATACAATGATATCAATCTAAATTGTATCAACTGTCATGGGCAGTGCTGGCTATTGATAATCAGCTGCTCCTTTTTATTGCCGCTCCGCGAAATTTTAATCGCGATTCAGAAAACAACGCATATTTAAATCAGAATTAACACTATATTTAGTTTTGGCTAATATGCAGCAAATAGTTTTGTGCAGCAATGTTGAACTATATCCATAATATAAAAGAAGGGGATCATGTATCTTTTGAAATAGTTTTTACACTATGTCATAAAAAGGTGTATGCCTACTTTTTAAAGAAGACAGCATCCGAAGATATTGCTCAGGAGCTGACTCAGCTTGCTTTTATCAAATTATGGAATTTTAAGCATACCCTTTCTGAAGAACATGAGCTCGACTTACAATTGTTCAGGATTGCAAAAACAACCTTACTCGATTATTTCAAAAAGCTGAGTAATGAGGAGCGGAACCTCAAGCTTTATTACCACAACCTTTCCGAAGAAGCTGTTGACCAGAATCAGAAATTTGAAACCAGTCAGCAATTAGAAGTCGCCTTAAGTGTCCTTCCTCCGACACGCAAAAAAGTTTTTATTTTAAGCCGATTACAGGGTTACTCTTATAAAGAGATTTCCGAGCAGCTTTCTATTTCGCCGAGAACGGTAGAAAAACACATTTCACTTGCTGTAAAACAGCTGGATGGATATGCTTATCTGCCCATGTTCCTCATTCTTGCGGAATACCTGCGTTAATTAAAAAAAAATATTTTTTACCCGTTACGGGTTTATCCCTGATTCAATCGTATTAGTAGTATGAATGTGTCTGATGAGTTGTTAGATAAATATTTTAAAGGAACCTGCAGCCCCGAAGAAAGGCTTCAGGTGTCGGGCTATTTAAGGGATCTTGACGACCTGCCAGACCATTTGTTAAGCAAAGCCGACTGGGATGAAACCACGGATGCCGGAATCGCTGAAGTAAAGAGCGGGGAAATGTTTAAAGTGATAAAAAAACAAACCCTGGCTAAGGTGTATCGTTTAAAATGGATTAAAATCAGCTCGGCAGCGGCAGTTGTCCTTGCCGTACTTTTAATTGCGCTCTTTAACTGGAAGAATACCCCGGCAGATCTCAATCTTGCCAAAAACAAGATTTCAAATGCTAAAGACCTAAATGCCATCAGCTGGAAATCAATTACAAATTATACAGAAAACAATCAGTCATTTACCCTGCCGGATAGTTCAACAGTCAACATCTTTCCGGGAGCTGAATTGAGGTATGCCGTTCCTTTCGTGAAAAATAAGCGGGAAGTATATTTAAACGGAAAGAGCTTTTTCCAGGTGGCTAAAGACAGTAAACATCCTTTTGTAGTCTATGCCAAAGGAATTTCCACCACGGCTTTAGGAACCTCCTTTACCATTACTGCCCTAGGCAAAAGCAAGTTTATTAAAGTGCAGCTGCATACCGGTAAGGTGCTCGTGAAAAACGTAGATTCCACGCACCACATTTCACCATTTAACGAGGTGTTGCTTCCGGGGAAAGAGTTGGTATACAACAGTCAGATCAACCGGGTACGTGTTTCGGATTCCAGATCTTTATTCGCAAGAAAGGAAAATGCCGTCAAAGAGCTAAACTTTACACAGGAGCCTTTGGTTGATGTTTTTCATAAACTGGAAAAATACTACCATGTGAAGATTGCTTACGACCGTGCTGACATAGCCGAAATGTCGTTTACAGGGAGCTTAAAACTAACCCAATCCATAGCTTCTATTTTAGAAGAAATTGCCGAATTAAACAAACTTAACCAAACTAAAACAGCTGAAGGTTACCTGATTAGAAAGTAAATCCAAAACCATATTAAAATAAATTGAACCCATAGCAAAAGGTGGGAAGGGGATTCTTTTGCCAAAAAAACAACCAAAAAAAACAGACTATGCTTAGAAAATTTACTACACATTTGTTCTTTTGCCTGCTGATGATATCAGTGTCGGCAAAGTCCTGGGCCCAGACATCGGAGATCACAGGGATTGTAAAAGATGAGACCGGGCTCCCTTTGCTGGGCGCCTCCATACTTTTACTCAATACAAAAACCAATGAAAAAAAGGGCATCATGGTGAATTCTGAAGGCAAGTTTCAGATCAAAGGCCTTTCTGCAAATGTACCTTACAGCATCAGCGCCTCATTTATTGGTTATGTGACCAAAACAATAGACAATTATGTACTCAAGGCAGGCGAACAGGCCACCTTGCTGATTCAGTTGAATCCCACTTCTACCTCCTTAACGGATGTGGTGATTGTGGGCTATGGAAGTCAGAAGAAGAAGGATGTGACAACTTCTATTGCGAGCATTAAAGCGGCTGATCTCGAAAACCAGCCCATTAGCAATGCGGCAGAGGCGATGGTCGGCAAGATGGCGGGTGTCCAGGTTTCCCAGGGCTCCGGAAGTCCCGGCAGCCCGCTGGCAATTAAAGTTCGTGGGGTTGGTACGATCACCGCAGGTTCAAATCCCCTGTATGTAATTGATGGTGTGCCCATCTCGAATGACAACATCAATACCTTAAATACCAATGATATCGCCTCTATTGAGGTGTTAAAAGACGCCTCATCTGCTGCAATCTACGGTTCCAGAGGGTCCAACGGGGTAGTGCTGATCACTACAAAGCAAGGTAAGAACGGCGTCTCCACGATCAGCGTAAACAGCTATACCGGCTGGCAGACGCTGGCGCACAAAATAGAGATGATGGATGCTTACCAGTACGCACAAATGGTGTTGGATTCCAGAAATAATTCCTATACCGATGCAATGGAAGCAATCAACAGAAAGAATGTAGCTTTAGGCTCACCTGTGGTCAACTTTAGTGTGAACGATAACAATGGCGTACGTTTATTCAATACCGGTAACAATACGAATACGGTGATGCCTCTGGAGGTTTTGCCTTATCTGCAAGGTCAGCAGGGACTGACGAATACCGATTGGCAGGATCAGATCTTCAGGACCGCACCGATACAAAACCATTCGATCTCTGCAGCAGGCGGAAGTGAGCTTTTAAAATACTACGGTTCATTAGAGTATTTTAATCAGGACGGGATCGTTTTAAATAGTGGGTTCAAACGGTATAGCGGAAGGTTAAACCTGGAAGGAAAAAAAGGAGTAGTCAGATATGGGGTTAATTTCAGCCCTTCAGTCATCAATGAAAAGAAAGTAAACGCCAATGGTGCTTACAACGCAAATGGTGGAGGTATTGTGGCATCTGCCCTGCATTATTCACCAATTTTCCCGGTTTATAACGCAGATGGAACCTATAATTTTGCTCAAAACTCCTGGAGCCCGGGCACCATCACCACTTTACCAAACAATACTACTGCAACGGGCAACGGTGAAACACAGGCCTGGAACCCGGTTGCATTGGCGATGCTTCAGAAAGACGACGTAGCTGCGACCAGGATGACGGGTAGCGCATTTCTGGAAGCAGAAATAATCAAGGATTTAAAATATAAGGTGCAGCTGGGTATTGACTTATCCAGTAGTTCTGAAGACATGTTCAGACCATCTACACTTCCACAGTCCAATACCGCAGGTAATCCATTGTCAGATGCAACAGGTTCTTCACGTACGATAAAAGAAACGAACTGGTTGCTGGAGCAAACCTTAAACTATGCCAAAACTATAGGAGATCATAACTTTAATGCCTTAATCGGCTGGTCTACTCAAAAAGATGACTTAAGTGGCAATTATGCTTTTGCTTCCAAAGGTTTTATCAGTGATCAGGTAGAATTTATAAAGGCAGGGATCGTGACCAATGGAACGGGTACGAGAACACAATGGGCATTGGCTTCAGGAATCGCCAGATTGCAATACAGCTATAAAGGAAAGTATCTGTTTACAGGTTCAATGAGGGCGGATGGTTCTTCAAAATTTGGGAAAAACAACAAATGGGGCTATTTCCCCTCAGCTTCTGTAGGCTGGAGATTATCGGAAGAGGATTTTCTTAAAAAATCAGAAACCATATCTGACCTGAAATTAAGAGCGAGTTACGGTTTAACGGGAAACTTTAATATTCCGAATTATGCTGCCCAGGGTACAATGTATAATTATGGTTATGTATTTGGTGGTACACTTCCCGCAGTGGTCAATGGCGCAGCTCCGATAGCCCAGCCCAACGACAACCTGCAATGGGAAAAAACAGCACAGCTGAACCTGGGTTTTGATGCTGCTTTTTTTAAGAATCAGCTGACTTTATCCGTTGATGTTTACAACAGTAACACCAATAACCTTTTATTGGATGTTCCGGTTCCTATCTCTACGGGCTTTGCTACGGAATTGAAAAATATTGGTAAAGTGAACAATAAAGGGATCGACATTAATTTAGGTACACAACAGCAGTTTGGTAGTGTTAAATGGACAGCAAGTGGAAACTTCTCTAAAAATATCAACAAAGTAGTAGAGTTGGGGCCGGGAAATGCAGACATCATCAAAGCGGGGTCCGTAGCTAATGCTTACTTTATTACCAGGGTTGGTGAGCCCATCGGCTCTTATTATTTGCCGGTAGTTTTAGGGGTATTTAAAAATCAGGCAGAAGTGAATGCTTATCCTCATTATACCGATACCCAGGGGAATTATGACCTGAATACCTCCAAGCCGGGTGATTTTAAATTTAAAGACGTGGATGGCGATGGCATCATTGATCTGACCAAAGACCGTGAAATTGTAGGAAATTACCTGCCTAAGTTTACTTACGGTTTTGCCACTTCTGCAGAATACAAGGGGATTGACCTGAATGTATCGATGCAAGGTGTTTATGGCAACAAAATTCTTAACCTATCCCGCAGGTATTTTGCAAATAAAGAAGGAAACATGAACAATATGGTGAGTTCTCTGGACCGTTGGGTTTCAGAAAGTAATCCAGGCAGTGGTCAGGACGTAAGGGCAAACCGCGCATCTAAAGGAAGTAACGGTACAACCTCTACCTGGCATGTAGAAAACGGATCTTATCTACGCATCCGTAACATTGCTTTGGGTTATACACTTCCTGCGAACTTCGTGAAGCGCGCATCTTTAACTAAAGTCAGGTTATACGTGTCGATGCAGAACCCTTTTACTTTTACCAAATACACAGGGTATAATCCGGAGGTGACCAACAGGGCAGATGCTACAACAAACGGAGAAGATTATGGCGTATATCCAACTGCAAAAACAACATCAATAGGCATTAATATCACTTTATAAAAAATATAAACAGATGAAAACATATATCATAGCAATCCTTACTTGTGGTTTAATGATCACGGCTACATCATGTAAAAAGTTCCTGGATTTAAAACCGCTTGATTCTTATACGGAAAATACCTTTTATAATGATGAGAAGGGCTTACAGGGTGGTCTGATCAGCTGTTACGATGCTTTGCAGACTGATAGTCTTTATGGAAACCATTTCCTGACCTTAGGCGAACTCAGGGGCGATAACCTGATCGATAATGATCCGGGATCAGGTGCTGGTGTCCGCAACCAGATTGAAGTGTTCTCCGAAACTTCCGCCAATAATATTCTTGCCGGTGTCTGGATGGGAAGTTACCGGGCGGTATACCGTTCCAATATTATTTTAGACCGTGCCCCGGCAATCAGTATGAATGAAACGACTAAAAACCAGATCATCGGACAGGCGAAATTTATCAGGGCTTTAAGCTATTTTAATTTAACCCGCCTTTGGGGCAATGTACCTCTGGTGCTTAAAGTTCAAAAAACGGAAGAAGCCAGACAAAATACCCGCGCTACTGCTGCACAGGTATATCAGCAGGTGATCGACGACCTGACTGATGCGGCAACAAAATTACCTGCTTCATGGCCGGATGCCCAACGCGGCAGGGCAACGAATTATGCGGCATCGGCATTATTGGGCAAAGTCTACCTGTATCAGAAAAGATTTGATCTTGCAGTGACTGCATTGCAGCCGGTTGTTGCAGCGATTTATGCGGGTACTGTAATCGGAACTGTGCCGCAAACAAGTACCTTTCCCAATAACCTGAAAACGAGTAAGGATGTTATTTTTGCGGTTCAATACCTTGCAGGCGGACTAAAAGAGTTTGTTCACCAGGATAACCGTTACAGAAATAACAACAACACCAATATCATCGCCATCCCTCAGGCCTTATTTGAGGCGACGGATAACCGCAAAGCATTAGTGGCCATAACAGGTACAGGTGGACGCCCGGGGAAATTTAATGCACCACAGGCCAACAATGAAACGAGTAGTGATTTCCCGGTAATCCGTTGCGCAGAGGTATTATTGATGTACGCCGAAGCACTAAATGAAGTTTCCTACGGAAACACCGAATCATTTAAAGCACTCAACGCGGTGCGTTCAAATGCAGGTGCTTCTGTGAAAACGGCATTGACGCTGACTTCGCAGAATGAATTCCGTACCGCAGTATATCTGGAAAGAAGATTGGAGCTGGCTTTGGAAGCAGACCGTTGGTTTGATATCGTAAGAACAAGCCAAATGGCAACTATTTTTCCTGGTATCCCTGCTTTCAGGAGCATTTATCCGGTTCCTCAGGTAGAGATTGACAACATCAATAATAAAAACGGCTGGCAGAACGCTGGCTATAACTAGGCGCTTAGCCAACAGAGGCCGGTACGATCAAAGTACCGGCCTTTTATTTTAGATCGGTTTAACCTGATCAGAAACGAAGCCATCATAAGCACACCACCTATAAACAGCAATGAACATGAGATCCATTTTCCTTTTAATCTGTGGCTGTCTTTGCACGATAAGCATCTGCGCGCAAGCACAGCAGCAGCCAAACCCACAATATCAGCTCAAAACTACCTTTAACCCTGTTCAGTATAAAAACTTTTACCTGCTTACCTTGCTGCAGCAGGATCAAAGGGTGAAACAGGCGATTAAAAATGACCCTGAGTTGAGTACTTTGTTTAAAAACAAAACCCTTAAAATAGCAGATGCCCTTAAATCCTGTGCTACCGGCATTGCTTGTTTTGCAGCTGCTTTTAAATTCACTGAAGATGAAATTGCGGCGGTAAGTGTTCGTTTAGGCCAGATCTCTAAACAAGATGCCGCTTTAAATGCCCTGGTGAATAATGACATTATTCCTTCCGGCTGTTATGCCTTATACGGTCATTTCAAGCCTGAAGAAATGCTGGCCAAAGCCTGGGCTCAGGATGCGAAGGCGATTAACCATACCATAGCGGTCTATGTGGAGGGAGCGAAGGCCAATTATCCGAAAATAGATTCTATAGGATTTAATGTGAAGGATAAAAGCTACCCGGAGCTGGTGAATACGAATGCCCTCCTGAGTTTGAATACCGTTAACAGTTTGTTCTTTGAGCCAGCTATGCAATTTGCATTGATTGCCCTGGAAATTAACGAACGGAAAGATGCGGGAGATTATGAGCCAATGATGACTACGGTAAACAAAGCAAGCCTCAGCGCTATCAAAAAGACAAATTTTAGTAAATACAAATACAGCCTGATCCTGGTGCCGGGTGAAGGCCCGGAGGAACAGGATACCGAATTAAGTGCCGGAGGAATGTTGCGTTGCCGGCTGGCAGCAGCGCAATATAAGAATGGAATGGCCCCTTTTATCATGGTGTCGGGTGGGAGGGTTCATCCCTACAAAACGAAATACAGTGAAGCATATGAGATGAAGAGATTCTTGATGAATACCCTGCAAATTCCTGAAAGTGTAATCATTATGGAGCCTCATGCCAGACATACGACGACGAATCTGCGCAATGCAGCACGGATCATGTTCAGGTATGGCATACCTATGGATCAGGCCGCACTAACGGTAACGGTCAACTCTCAAAGCAGGTACATCAGTGAGGTGATGCCGCAACGCTGCATCAAAGAATTGGGATACGAACCTTATCGGATCGGAAAACGTTTGTCGGACACGGCACTGGAATTTTTCCCAAATGTGATGTCCCTTCAAATTGATTTCGATGAGCCTATGGATCCATAAACAAGCTGTTGAAGGATGGAGGTTTTGTCCATCCTTCAACAACTTTTACCGGTTTACCAGAAAATGCTGTAAAGCGCAATCAGTATGCCTGTAATGATCAAAGCGCCTGCAGCAAAACCTGCGTTGGTTTTAAACATGCTGCGGTCAACTTCCAATCCTTTGGGATTTACCCCATTTCTGTTTTCAAATAAACTGATGATGACCATGCTGACCACACAGATGAGGAACACAAAGCCCATTCTGTCGAGGAAGGGGATTTCGTACAACATGCTGCCATCTTTCTGTTCTGCCAGTTTTGCGAAGCCAAAATTGCTCAGCCATTCCAGATTGCAGAAATTGGGAAGGGCCTTAAAACCTACAGAAAGCAGGAATCCTCCGATGGTCGCAAAAAGGGCTGCATTGGAAGTGGTTCTTTTCCAGAAAAATCCAAGGATAAACATCGCAAAGATGCCCGGCGATACAAATCCGGTATACTCCTGAATAAATTGAAAACCTCCTTTTTTATCAATTCCCAGTTGGGGCGCAATGATAATGGCCAGCAACATCGCAACGATCACCGTAATCCGGCCAATCACCACCTGCCGGTGCTCATTCGCTCCTTTATTGATCACCTTATTGTAGATGTCCAGTGTGAAAATGGTGGCAATACTGTTTGCTTTACCGGCCAGTGAAGCCACAATTGCTGCGGTCAGTGCGGCAAAAGAAAGCCCTTTCAATCCTGAAGGAAGCAGGTTTAACAAGACAGGATAGGCAGAATCTGCATTTAAAGATCCGTCTTTTACCATAGCCGTTTTAAAATCTCCATAGCCTTCCTTGTACAATACATAGGCGGCAATTCCCGGAAGGACCACAATTACGGGCATCAGCAATTTCAGTCCTGCGGCAAAAAGTAATCCCGAGCGTGCGGTCTTTAAATCCGCGCCTAAAGCCCTTTGTGTGATGTATTGGTTGCAGCCCCAGTAATTCAGGTTTACGATCCACATCCCGCCAATGAGTACGGTTAAACCCGGAAGGTCCATGTAATGTGGGTTTTCCTGGCGGAAGATCATGTGGAAATGATCCGAAGCTTTCTCTTTAACCATCGCCAATCCGTTCAATACCCCCGAGCTGCCAAAATGAGTGGCCACCAGCTCCAATGCAAGATAGGTTGTGGCCAGTCCTCCTAAGATGAGAAAGAAAACCTGGATGACATCGGTATATCCGATTACTTTCATTCCGCCCAGGGTAATGATGATCGCAAATACCGCCAGCACGTACATACAGGCCGTAGTATTGATACCGGAGATGCTGTTGATCGCCAAGGCGCCAAGGTAGAGGATGGAGGTCAGGTTGACCACCACGTATAGCAACAGCCAGAAAACAGCCATGATCATGGCCACGGTATTGTTGTACCGTTGTCCCAGGAACTGGGGCATGGTATAGATTTTATTTTTCAGGTATACCGGAATGAAGAAGATCGCAACAATGATCAGGGTAGCGGCAGCCATCCATTCGTAGGTAGCGATTGCGAGGCCCATGGTGAAGCCCGAACCACTCATTCCGATAAATTGCTCGGCCGAGATATTTGAGGCGATCAGAGAGGCTCCAATTGCCCACCAGGTCAAAGAGTCTTTTGCGAGAAAGAAATCTTTGGAATTCTCTTTATGGGCTTGTTTCTTACGGTAAACGGCCCATCCATAGACCGCAACAATCAGGAAGTAAACCAGGAAAACGATATAGTCGTAGGTACTCAATGAGTTCATGTGATTGGCTTTATCAGGTTTTAAATGAATCTGTTAACGATGTTTTCTAAAAGCTCCTGCTGGCCGCTGATGCTTTGCGGCTCTCCTTTTTCAAGGGCATAGTTGCGCAGAGCTTCCAGGTCCATCAGGCCATTTTCAAAATCCTGACCGGCACCCTCATCAAATGATGCGTAGCGTTTGGTTCTGATTTTTTTATAGTCGGATTGCTGCAGGATCTGATCTGCAGTAATCAGGGCCCGGGCAAAAGTGTCCATTCCGCCAATATGTGCGTAGAACAAATCAGCAGGATCTGTTGAATTTCTTCTGATCTTAGCATCGAAGTTGATTCCTCCGCCCTGAAGCCCGTTGGCCTCCAGTACAATCAGCATGGCTTCCGTCAGTTCATTGATGTTGTTCGGAAACTGGTCGGTATCCCATCCGTTCTGGTAATCGCCTCTGTTGGCATCCATAGAGCCCAACAGGCCTGCATCAGCCGCTATCTGTAATTCGTGCTGGAAGGTATGGCCCGCAAGCGTGGCATGGTTCACCTCGATGTTTAGTTTGAAGTCTTCCAGCAGACCATATTGACGAAGGAAATTGCTCACGGTAGCCGCATCGTAATCGTATTGGTGTTTGGAAGGCTCACATGGTTTCGGTTCTATGAAGAAAGTACCTTTAAAACCTTGCTTACGGGCATAGTCCTTTGCCAGGTGCAGGAACTTTGCCAGGTGTTCCTGTTCCCGTTTCATATTGGTATTCAGCAAGCTCATATAGCCCTCACGACCGCCCCAGAATACATAATTCTCCCCATCCAATGCAATGGTCGCATCCAGGGCAGATTTTACCTGTGCTGCGCCGTGTGCCAGGACATGGAAATCCGGGTTTGTCGCCGCGCCATTCATGTACCGGCGGTGAGAAAATAAATTTGCCGTTCCCCAAAGTAGTTTAACGCCACTTGCCGCCTGTTTTTGCCGGGCATACGCTACGATGGCCTGCAAGCGCCGCTCATTCTCATGGATGTCATTGGTATAATCTACCAGATCCACATCATGAAAGCAATAATAGGGGAGGTTCATCTTGCTGATGAACTCAAAAGCCGAGTCCATTTTGTCTTTTGCACGGGCTACCGCATCGGTTTTTTCATTCCATGGATGAGTAATACTGGCCTCACCAAAGGGATCTCCACCGGTAGCGACAAAAGAATGCCAGTAGGCGCAGGCAAAACGTAAGTGTTCCTTCATTGTCTTTCCTGCAATCATTCTGTTTTCATCATACCAGCGAAATGCCAGTGGGTTATCTGAAGCCAATCCTTCAAATTTTATGGGTCCTATTCCTTTGAAAAATTCCTTTTCTCCTGTCGTTACTGTAATCATTTTGGGTCTTTATTTTGGTTGATTTAATAAGGTTTAATCTGGTATTTTGCTGTTTTATCGGGTTTCTTTATAGTTAAATAAAATTTTAAACTATTGATATTCAGAATTTAGTGTTGCTTATCTTATTTTTGTATTTAACTCTGAGAGCCAGTCCTGATAAATTGGTTCGTAGCTGGAGGTTAGGCTTGGTTCCGTGAATTGAATGGGTTTAATCAGGCTGAAAGCTTCGGCTGGATGAGCATAGATCCCGGCACCAATTCCTGCACCCAATGCAGCACCTACACTGCCATCATTTTCATACAATTCTACCGGCACACCAGTACTGTTCACAAAGGCTTCGAGGAAGAGTTCGCTGAGAAAGAGGTTCGCTTTTCCACAACGGATCACATTTGGAAGAAGCCCGTTGCTGCGCATGATGTCCAGTCCGTAGCGGAAGGCAAAGGCGATTCCCTCCTGTACACCCCTGAAGATGTGAGCAGGACAGTGAAGATTGAAATCTATGTTTTGAAAATGGCCTCCAATCAGCTTGTTGTCCAGCATGCGTTCTGCACCGTTTCCAAAAGGCAATACCCGCAGTCCTTCAGCACCAATGGCCACCTTTTTCGCAACGCTGTTCATATCTGCATAGGAGCTTCCGGATGCCAGCAGGTTCTTAGTCCACCGGTTCATGCTTCCGGTGCCATTGATGCAAAGCAGGGTGCCTAGTCTTTTCTGCTCAGGTGTATAATTGACATGTGCAAAAGTGTTTACCCTGGATTGCGGATCGCAGCTCAGCTGATCACTCAAGCCATAAATCACACCCGATGTGCCGGCAGTAGCGGCTATTTCTCCGGGCTCCAGCACATTGAGGGATAATGCATTATTGGGTTGGTCTCCTGACTTGTAAGAGACCGGAATTCCGGGCTTCAGGTCCAGAAGTGCTGCGGCGGCTAAACTGACCTTTCCATGTTCTGAAAACACTGGTTTAACCTCTGGAATTAGTTCCGGATCAAAGCCATAATGCTCCATCAATGAGGTAGATATGCTGTCTGTCTTAAAGTCCCAGAATACCCCCTCGGATAGGGAAGGGATGCTGCTGCTTATACTTGAAGTCAGCTTCATCGCGATGAAATCACCGGGAAGCATGACCTTATGAATCTTCGCATAAACCTCCGGTTCATTTTGCTTTACCCAGGCCAGTTTGGAAGCTGTAAAATTACCTGGAGAGTTGAGCAGATGGCTGAGGCAATAGTCATGACCCAGTTCGTCAAATGCGGCATTTCCCAGCGCTACAGCTCTGCTGTCGCACCAAATGATGCTGTCCCGCAGGAGCTGTTGTTCCTGGTCTACCAATACCAGACCATGCATTTGGTAGGCAATACCGATGGCGGAAATGTCCAGTGGATTAAAAAGACCTTTCGCTTTGCAAATCGAAAATGCCTGTTGGGCATCTTCCCACCAGATTTCCGGACTTTGTTCTGCCCAGCCCGGTTGCAGGGCCTGAATGGCACGCTCTTCCTCCGGATATTGTGCCGTAATGATGGCCTTTTGCGAGGCTGAGTCTACGATGGCCACCTTAACAGAAGAAGTACCAACGTCTATTCCTAGTAATAACATATCGTGTTGTGGCTATGGCTTTTATTGGATGAATATTTGGTTATCAGAAAACGAATTTAGGAGAATGTTTGCTAATTGCAATCGATTGCCTAAAATATTTTTGTATTTTTACGGGACCTATGAAGCGTCAGAAAAGAACAACGATATACGACATTGCACAGCAGCTGAATTTAGCAGCCTCTTCGGTGTCAAGGGCTTTAAGCGATAGCAATAAGATCAATGCAGAAACAAAAGCCCTGGTGTTGAAAACAGCCGCAGAGATGAACTATCAGCAAAATGCGATGGCATCTAACCTCAGGAAAGGGAACAATCCAACCATTGGGGTGGTGGTACCCCGGATCAATCAGTATTTCTTTTCCAATGTGATTGCAGGATTGGAAGAGGTGACTTTTAAAGCGGGATACAACCTGGTCATTTGCCAGTCTAATGAACTTCATGCCCGGGAAGTGGAAGGGATAAATGCCCTGGTGAACCAGAATGTCAGCTGTATCGTCATTTCTATTGCCGCAGAAAAAGGGAGTTTTGATCACCTTCAGCAAGTGTTAGACCGGAACATTCAGCTCATTCAGTTCGACCGGGTGGTAGAAGAGTTAGAAACCTTTAAGGTGTTGAACGACAACAGGCAGGCGGCTTATGAAGCGGTGCAGCATCTGATTGAACAGGGATACCGTAGGATTGCTTTATTGGAAGGGCCTCAGGAGCTTCAAATTTTCAGAGAACGTAAAGAAGGCTATATCGCAGCTTTACAGGACCATGGTTTTCCGGTACTTTCCGAATTGATGTATGCCAATGCCTGGACAAAAGAACTGGGGGCAGCAGCCACTGCCCAATTGTTAGATATGCCAGATCCACCGGATGCCATCTTTGCCTCCACTTCTGATTTTGCCGCTTTAGGTGTCCTGGAAGTGGCCAATAATAAAGGAATCCGCATTCCCGAAGCATTGGGGATTTGCGGTTATTCCAACGAACCTTTCACCGAAATTACCAGTCCTTCGATCACGACCATAGACCAGTTTAGTGTGGAAATGGGCAGAAAAATAGGCAACCTGCATTTTCAGGAACTGGAGAATTTCAATCCGGAAAGTAAGACAAAGACTGTTAATGTAAGACCGGAACTCATCATCAGAAACTCCAGTCTTCGGAAATCACATGTTCCATAATATGTTTTGATTTCCCGAGCTATAACTTTCGGATATAGCTTGCCAGTTCAGTTTCAACAGTATTCTCCGTTTTTTCCAGGTGCTCAGCGATGCGTTGACGCTCTGCCTCAGATTTATTCTGGCTCAATTTCTTTTGTCCCTGAAGATCAGTTACCTCCAGTTCAAAGGCCACAATACCCCGCATCATTCCTTTCTTGAATTTATCGGAGAGGCTGTCCCATTGTGCCAGATAATTTGGGTCATAAAACCTGATCATCTCTTCCAGAACCCTGATTTTTGAACTTTCCTCCTCCAGAATTGTTGCCTTCCCATAGGCATGTACCGAAATGTAATCCCAGGTAGGAACACTCTCGGCTTTATCATAATGAACGGGCGAGATATAGGCATGTGGTTCTGTAAACAAGACCAGAGAAGTATTTGCTTCGATATATTTCGCCTGCTCATTGGCCAGGGCAAAATGAGAAGTTAAGACCAGTTTATCAGCGCGGTCGTCAATATAAAAGGGCAGTTGTGTGGCTATGGGGACCTGCTCCTTATTGGTAATGATCGTGGCAAAACTATACTGCTTCATAAAAGCAATTTTTTCTGTCTCCTCTTTAAACTGAAATTGATTCGGTACGTACATAAATTGATCCCCTTTCTTTTGTTTCCTCAAAAATACCTGATAATTGGATTACCTTTGCAGGCCAATCTTAATAAAATGAGTAGTCCAATTTCCCTGCAGCTTTTCACTGAGCTCTCATTTGCCCCTTCTTCCGGCAGGGCGCTTTATCTCCAGCTTTCAGATGCAGTTTTGTCCCTCATCAAAAAAGGGAAATTGCGTTCCGGGCAAAAATTGCCAGGTTCCAGAGCTGTAGCCGAATTGTTGCAAATCAACCGGCTCACCGTTACTAAGGCCTATGAAGAACTGCAAACGCAAGGCTGGCTGGAGAGCCGCATTGGCAATGGCACCTTTGTCTCTTCACACCTCATCGATCACGAACCGGAAAATCTGGGTGGAAGCCTTGTACCGGCTTCATTAAAAAAGGCAGGCTTTGTGATCCCGGAAATGAGCTACCTCGACACCGCTGCTGATCATCCGGTTACAGAACTTCATTTGGACGATGGCTATCCTGATCCGAGGCTGGCCCCCTTAAAGGAATTTTACAGGGCTTACCGGACTCAGCTGACACGAAGCGGATTATATGATAAGTTTGGAAGTTACAGCAATGCTGCTGGTCCGGGCTACTACAGAGCAGCGATAGCGAACTATCTTAACGAGACCCGGGCTTTAAAAGCAAAGGAAAGCAATATCCTTTCGGTTAGAGGAACCTTAATGGGCATTAACCTGGTCTGTACTGCACTCATTAAACCCGGTGATGTCATTGTTTCCGGGATTCCGGGCTGGAAGAGAGCAGAACACAATTTCATACACGCCAGGGCCAGACATATCGGCATCAGGGTCGATGAACATGGAATCGTCGTAGATGAACTGCGGGAAATCTGCAGCAAACAAAAAGTGAGGATGGTTTATGTAACACCACATCACCATTATCCGACTACCGTGTCGCTCCGGATCGACCGGAGATTAGAATTATTGCGGCTTGCCAATGAATATGGTTTCATCATCTTTGAAGACGATTACGATTATGATTTTCACTATAAGCACCGCCCGCTATTGCCACTGGCCAGTGCCGATGAAAATGGGATGGTCATTTATTGCGGATCATTCGGAAAAAGCTTTTCCCCTGCTTTTCGGATGGGATACCTTGTGGCCGCAGAAAATGTAATCACACACCTTGCCAGGGTAAGGGTTTTGCTGGACAGGCAGGGAGACCATATTTTAGACAATGCAATGGCCGAACTGCTGAATGACAATACCACTCAGCGCTACCTGAGGAAGGCATTGTCGGTATATGAAGAGAGAAGGGATCTTTTTTGCCGCTTGCTAAGCACTGAATTGGCAGGTCTGGTGAATTTTACCATTCCTGAAGGAGGGATGACCGTCTGGACGGAATTCGATCCATCCATCAACCTGGAAAACCTGGCACAAAGCGCCCGGAGTAAAGGTTTGTATATCTCCGATGGCAAAGCACACCAATATCCCGGCTATACAACCAATGGCATCCGTCTGGGCTTTGCCTCTTCATCAAAAGAAGAAATTATAAGGAGTGTTGAAATTCTCAAAAACTCAATACGCTAACTAAAACCGGTATCGATCAATGCTGAAGGCATAGAAAATCGGAAAGGACCAAGGTTTGAATATTAAATGTTATTTTGACATTTAATATTCTTTTTCTACATTAGAGATGCGATCAAATATAGCAACAAACGTATGAACAACAGATTTTATCCAACCTGCCTGGCCCTCATTTTTGTCGGGGCTTTAGGTGCATGTACCAGCTCTTTAAATAAAAATACGGCAGTCAGCGACACTTCGGCTGTATCAGCCCTCTCTGTGCCCGATTCCGGAGCTTTTAAGGGGGAAGTAAAAGGGAAGACCGTGAGCCTCTATACGCTGGTGAATAAGAATAACGCAAAAGCAGTCATTACCAATTACGGAGGACGACTGGTCTCGCTATGGGTGCCTGATGCTAAAAATGGCTTTACAGATGTGGTGTTGGGTTACGATAGCCTGAAAACCTATCAGAAGAAAGGGGAGCCTTTTTTCGGTGCCTTAATCGGCCGCTATGGAAACCGGATTGCAAAAGGGAAGTTCAGTCTGGATGGAAAAGATTATCAGCTGGAACTCAATGACGGGGTAAATACCCTGCATGGTGGCTCCAGTGGTTTTTACGGACAGGTTTGGGAAGCTAAAAAAATTAATGACCAGAGCCTGGAACTGAGCTATTTTTCTAAAGAGGGAGAAGGCGGCTATCCGGGCAACCTAAAGGTTAAGGTAACTTATGAGCTGACAGACAACAATGAGGTCAAAATCAGTTATGTTGCAACAACCGATAAAAATACCGTGGTTAACCTGACCAATCATGCCTATTTTAACCTGAATGGGGCAGGAGATCCGACAATTACCGATCATTTGCTAAGTATTGACGCGGATACCTACACACCGGTTGATGAAACCTTAATCCCAACGGGAAAAATTGAAAAACTTGCAGGTACACCATTTGATTTCAATAAACCAACGCTAATTGGCGCAAGGATCAATGATAACCATCAGCAATTGAAATATGGAAAAGGCTACGATCATAATTTCGTGCTCAGAAAAGCAGCAGGCCTGCAGAAAGTAGCCACAGTGAGCAGTCCGAAAACAGGGATTGTGATGGAGATCCTGACAGAAGAGCCCGGCCTTCAGTTTTACAGTGGTAATTTTCTAACCGGAGCAGATCATGATGGAAAAGGAAAAAGCAGTTATCCGCACCGTTCTGCATTCTGTCTGGAAACACAGCATTTTCCCGATTCACCAAATCAACCCGCTTTCCCGACAACTACATTGAAGCCTGGACAGGAATACAAAACAGTAACCATTTACCGGTTTTCAATAAAGAAATAGTCGCTTAAAACAAGCATAAAAAAGGGGTATTCAGATTTGGATACCCCTTTTTTATGCTGATCGGGCAAGATGTAGACGAATTGTAGATGACCATCCGGTAAAATTAACCTGTTGAATTTGCCGGTTATTTTCAGGAGCAGTAGCTTTACCTGAGCAATAACCCAACTTCAATTTTAACGGAAAGAAATGGATAAGAAATACGACTTTACTATTGAGAACTTCACAAGAATCATTAATTCGGACATCGTTCCTGCCCATGATCGCAGCGGACTGGATCTTGAGTTCGGCAACACGGAAATTACCATAAAAAAGCCTTATGTAGATACTGATGGGGAGACGATGGGCAACAGCATCTTCATCTGGCAGGATAATGCCTTGTGTATCTCCATGCGCCTGGAAGACGGTTTTTTGTTTACTTTTTACAGGGAAAATGAAAAAGAAAGTTTTAAAAGCCTGGAGGCGGCCAGCCCGGATAGCATTAAAGAATTTGCCTGGCAAATCTGGACCGGAATTGTCGACTATATTGAGGACGCAGCCTCCGGCAGGATCACTTTTCATGATTTCCAGAATCAATTCGGGATCTATGGGGTTCCTGATGAGCTGGAAAAGCTATTTAGATTTGAGCAGGAGTATGCCGGAGGCAGCTATGCAGATGGCTTCTGCCTGAACCTGATTGACAATACCGGATTAAAGACTTATTCAGAAGAAGAAAGTTTTCTGAATTCTTTTATAGAGTTTGCAACAGCAACGGCTGGCGGAAGCACTTATGCCATTTGGGTGATCAATGAAAATCTGGACAAATGCCCGGTTGTGGTTTTCGGCGATGAAGGCGGTATA
Source organism: Pedobacter sp. KBW06 (assembly GCF_003852525.1). Lineage (GTDB taxonomy): Bacteria > Bacteroidota > Bacteroidia > Sphingobacteriales > Sphingobacteriaceae > Pedobacter. Next base: position 302,203 of record NZ_QAJL01000006.1, on the reverse strand, counting down.
CATCTGGTTGCAAAAAACACAGAAGATTTGATCCGTCTGATCGGTTATGACCAGGAAATTTCTGTCGGCTGGAGTGCTGCTTATTTTTATAAAGATGAGGAACAGGATTACGAGAGCGAAAATCGGGAGGCTTTTTGGGCCTGGTCTAAAACAAATCTGAATCTGGAACCTGTGCAAACAGATGAAGAAGCCTCGGCCATTATACAAGAGGCCAATGATCAGTTTGCCGACAGTTTATATGATTTTTTAATAAAATACAACATTGATGTGGAAGAGGGCTTCGAAAACCTGCAGGAACACCGGAGTTTTGAAGCATTTGAAAGAAATTTTCAGGGAAGGGTCATCCCTCAGGAACTAATTTCACTGTATACTTTTCAGGAGCAGCATGCCAATTATGCACAGTATTTTCTGCTGAGGGGCTATGATTCCTCCATTTTGAAAACATGGAACCGGAACGATGCTTTTATAAATGCAGTGATACCCTTTGCCAGGGCGACTAGTTTTGGTGCATTTTACGCCTTATGGGATGAAGGCCTTGGCAAAGAAACCAAAGACATGCCGGTACTGGTATTGGATAAGGAAAACGGAATTGATATCATTGCCGAAAACGTAAGGCAACTCCTGCGCTTGCTGACTTATGACATTGAACCTGTGCTGGATGACGAATGTGTCAAACTCAGCAATGACAGGCATAGCTATGCCCTGAGTAATCACATAGACGCTTATATTGCCTGGCTCTCCGATAATTTTAAAATAACACCGGTGGAAGAACCTTATGAAGAGATTATAGATCCGGCCCGGGAAAAATTCTCTGATGCGTTTTGGGATTGGGAGCAGGAAATGAAAGGTAAAGCCTGATCTTTAAATCACATCATATTCAAAAAAAGGAGATCCGAAAAACCCGGATCTCCTTTTTTATGCAGTGATTTGCAGCAGTTCAACTACCAGAACTTCACATACAACGCGGCAATGAGCAGTAGTGTCACCACAATCAGCGCCATCGTAGATGGGGCAACTTTGAACATGGATTTATCGAGTTCAAAAGCTTTAGGATTTACTTTAGGTCCGGCCAGACTCATCAGAATCATAATCGCCATTGTAAAGAAGAAGGAGAGTCCCATACAGATATGGAATGGAATCTCGAAACCACCTTTGCCATTTGGATAGGCCGTATACAGGAAGGTATCATTGCCCAACAGGCCGGGTGCCATTTCATTGAAGAAAACGGAGAACAGAAATCCGGCCAGTACACCTGCAATGGCTGCACTGCCTGTTGTTCTTTTCCAGAACATACCCAGGATAAACATCGCAAATACACCGGGACTAATGAAACCTGTATATTTCTGGATAAAGGTAAAACCACCTTCACCACCAATCCCCAGGAGGTCATTCCAGGTGAAAAGGACCGCCAGGATCATCCCCACAAATACCGTTGCTCTTCCCACAAGAACGAGGTTCTTTTCTTCTGTACCTTTCTTAAAATACTTGGCGTAGATGTCCAGGGTGAAGATCGTCGAAATGCTGTTGACCTTTCCGGCAAGTGAAGCCACGATCGCAGCCGTTAATGCCGCCACAGACAGTCCTTTAAGACCGGTCGGTAAAAAGGTAAGTATCGCAGAATAAGCCCCGTCTTTTCCACCGATCAGTTGCGGTAAATGCCCGCCTTTGTACAAAACATAAGCCGCAATTCCGGGCAACATCACGATTAAAGGCATCATCAGTTTCAAAAGACCCGCAAAAAGAATCCCTGTTCTTGCGGTTTTAAGGTCCGCGCCCAATGCACGCTGGGTGATGTATTGGTTACATCCCCAGTAATTGAGGTTGATGATCCAGATGCCCGCTACATAAGAAGCGAGTCCTGGGAAAGTCAGGTATTTACTGATCTCATTCTGTGTCGATTCTGCCGTCGGTTTTGGAATGATCATCTTGAAGTGTTCAGGAGCATGGTCCATCAAAACCTGGAATCCGGCAATGGCATTGACGCCAACCCCAAATTTCTCGCCCACAACGGTTAAGGCGATATAGGTAGTGACCAATCCTCCGAAGATCAGAACGGCCACCTGAATCACATCCGTATAAGCGACTACTTTCATGCCTCCTAAAGAGATGATCAAGGCAAATACAGCAAGTCCGATCATGATTACATGAAGGTAATCTCCGCCTGTAAGCCCATTGATGGCTACAGCACCGAGGTAAAGGATAGAGGTCAGGTTTACGAATACGTATAAAAACAACCAGAAAACCGCCATAATCAGGGCAACAGATTCGTTATACCGGGTCTTCAGAAACTGAGGCATCGTATAGATCTTGTTCTTAAGGTAGACCGGAATGAACCAAACGGCAACGATAATCAAGGCAATGGCGGCAATCCATTCATAGGCTGCCACAGCAATCCCGAGAAAGAAACCTTCGCCACTCATGCCGATAAATTGCTCTGCCGAAATGTTAGAGGCGATCAGAGAGGCACCAATGGCCCACCAAGTCAGTGTTCCTTCAGCAAGAAAGAATGCTTTGGCATCATGCTCGTTCTTTTTACGCTGTCGGTAGATATAATACCCATAGCCGGAAACGACTAAAAAGTAAATGATGAAAACTACATAATCTGTAGCTACTAAATTATTGTTCATATGGCTCTATTTGGTTAGGTTGAACAGGTGTCCGCTTATTTATAAAAGATTTCGTTCCATTGCAGCTCATTTCTAAACTGGTTGATCCTGGTATCAGCACCAATATTGATGAATTCTATACCGGCAATGTTGGCGAAATCAAGTAAATGTGCGCTGGTCAGGTTCTGACTATAAGCGGTATGGTGTGCACCTCCGGCATAGATCCAGGCAGCACAGCCGGTTTTCATGTCAGGGAGTGGTTTCCATAAGACCTGTGCAACGGGTAACTTTGGCAACTGGTGTTCCGGTGCTACCGCTTCCACTTCGTTTACCAGCAAGCGGAATCGATTGCCCATATCGATAATAGAAGCATTGAGTGCATTTCCTGCAGCAACACTGAAGATCAGTCTGGCTGGATCCGCTTTGCCGCCAATGCCTAATGGATGAACTTCCAGTCTTGCTTTTTCATTGGCAAGGGAAGCATCAACTTCCAGCATATGCGAGCCCAGTACCATCGCATTGGCCGGATCGAAATGATAGGTGTAATCTTCCATAAAAGCATTGGCCCCCGGTAATCCGGCACCCATTACCTTACAGGCACGCACCAATGCTGCGGTCTTCCAGTCGCCCTCTCCGGCAAAACCATATCCCTCAGCCATCAATCGCTGAGCGGCGATGCCAGGCAGTTGAATCATGCCGTGTAAATCTTCAAATGTATCACTGAAACCTTTGAAATTGCCATCCTCCAGGAATTTCTTCAGACCAAGCTCTATTTTTGCAGCCTCATATACAGAAAGATGTCTGTCGCCACCAGGCAGCAGGTCAGGAGTCATAATATAGCTGGCTTCATATACTTTCAGGAGTTCCTGAATGGATGCTTCAGGAATGCTGTTGATCACTGCAACGAGGTCACCAATGCCGTAGGTGTTGACTTGAAAACCAAACTTCAGCTCAGCCTCTACTTTATCACCATCAGTAACGGCTACATAACGCATGTTGTCGCCAAAACGGGCAAATTTAGCGCCTTGCCAGTCGTGCCAGCCTGCAGCCGCCCTTGTCCAGGTATCGATTTCTTTCAATACTTCGGGATCCTGCCAGTGGCCTACCACTACTTTTCTGTCTTTGCGCATGCGGGTCACCATAAATCCAAACTCGCGGTCCCCATGTGCACTCTGGTTCAGGTTCATGAAATCCATATCGATGGTATCCCATGGGATGTCACGGTTAAACTGGGTATGCAGGTGAAGTAAAGGTTTCTGAAGAATATTCAATCCCCTGATCCACATTTTAGCAGGGGAGAAGGTATGCATCCAGGTGATCACGCCAATACAATTTGCAGCAATATTGGCCTGCTGTAAGGTTTCAAAGATCTCCTCCGGTGTTTTTACGATGGGTTTATAAACGACCTTAACGGGGATCTGCGGAGCGGTATCCAGCGATCCGGCAACCTGCTGTGCATGTTCTGCTACCAGTTTCAGGGTTTCTTCTCCGTACAGGTGCTGGCTCCCGGTAATGAACCAGACTTCTAATTCTTTTAAGTTGATCATATTTCTTAGCTTATCTTGTGTTATAGGTTACTTGATTATTTAATGGCAGAGAGACGGAAAAGTCCTGCTCCGTGTTTATTGATAGTTGCGGTAAAGCTGCCCTTAACGGTGCCTTTGTCAGTTTTGCTCCAAAGATCCCTGACCTTACAGGCCTTGCTCAAACCAAGATCATTCAGGTTTACGGAAATTTGAACGGGCTGTTCCCCGTCGCCAGGATTAAAAAGGGCGAGGTATTGATCTCCGGTTTTTGGATCCTCTGCTGCCCAGCAGATTCCCTGTTCATTACGAAACAGTTGCCGGTTATTGCTGCTGTGGTTCAGGACCTGGATCACCTCCCTGTTGGTCAGCAGGGAAAGGGTAAAGGCATCATTGCCGGGCAAGTCGCCACCAAACATAAGGGGAGAACGGAAGATGGTCCAGAGCGTCATCAGGGTATATTGCTCATCTTTGGTAAAGGCAGTCATCCTTGGATTTCCACGCTCTGCACGAATCCCTATTTTTCCAAGGGGAAGCATATCACCATCCGGCCATGCACCGGCTGCGCGGTATTTATTCCAGCGTTCAAAAACATCAAAATGGTCTTTCAGCATCGGCCAGTTGTCCCAGAAATCGTCTACGGTACGCCACATATTGGCATGCTCCTGAACATGGGGAGCACTGGCGATCGGGGTTTCACCAGGTGAAGTACTCAATACAATTTTTCTACCCGTTAATGCGATCGCTTTACGGATCATTTCTACCTCTCCGGTATGGTAAGGTCTGGAAAGGTCATCCACCTTAATGAAATCCACACCCCATGAAGCATAGAGCTTAAACAGGGAGTTGTAATATTCCTGGGCGCCATCACGGCCGGCCACTACGGTATACATATCCCGTAACCACAGGCATTGTAATTCTGTGCTGTAAATGTCTTTGGCGGTAGCTTTACTGCCCATGATGGGCAGGTTGCGTTTTACCGCTTCTACCGGAATGCCACGCATGATGTGGATGCCAAATTTCAGTCCTTTTTTGTGGATATAATCTGCCAGGGGCTTAAATCCTTTGCCGCCTGCTGCCGAGGGAAAACGGTTGACAGCGGGTTGAAACCTGCCATATTCATCGAGCACATAATCCGGATTGCTTTCATTGTATCCATGTGCCTTGTCGTTACCTACATACCAGCGGATGTCTACCACCACATATTCCCATCCAAATGCTTTCAGATTTTTAGACAGATAATCCGCATTGGCTTTGACTTCAGCTTCTACAACAGTGGGACCAAAGCAGTCCCAGCTGTTCCAGCCCATCGGAGGCGTTTTGGCCCAGTCATGAAAATCTTTTTGCTGTGCTTTTACCGTGGCCAGCGTTCCAAGCAGAAACGCTGCTGCCCATACTAATTTTTTATTGACCATAATAACTGTCCGGACCATGTTTACGTTCAAAATGTTTCTTAATTAATGCCTCCTTCAGTTTTGGAGAATTTGGGTTGATCTGATTGGTCAGCATCGCCATTTGCGCTACAGATTCCAGAACAGCACTATTATAGACTGCTTTTTCTGCGGTCTTTCCCCAGGTAAAAGGGGCATGATTTCCAACGAGGATCATTTCCACTTCATGGTGACTATAGCCCAGTTTCTTAAAATGGTTGATGATCTGGAAACCGGTTTCATATTCGTAATTTCCTTTGATCATTTCATCGTTCATTGGCGGTGCACAGGGAATGTCCACCGTCAGGTGATCGGCATGGGTGGTACCAAAAATAGGCACATCCATTTGTGCCTGGGCCCAGGAGGTGGCATAGGTGGAATGGGTATGTACGATGCCATTGATCCCTTCCCAATGTTTGTAAAGAACAGCATGGGTTTGGGTATCTGAAGAGGGCCGGAGTGTACCTTCTACGGTGTTTCCATTAAAATCTACGATCACCATTTTATCCGGCGAAAGGTCTTTGTAAGGCACGCCGCTGGGCTTAATGGCAAAAACACCCAGATCCCGGTCGGCGGCGCTTACATTTCCAAAAGTAAAAAGCACCAGGTTTAACTTTGGCAATTCCATGTTGGCCTCATAGGCCATTTCACGTATGGTGTTATAAATGCTCATGATACATCGGTTTGATCTCTTTTTGATGATGGTGTTCCAGGTAATTGCCAAGGGCAAGGTATTCCTGGTATTGCTTGCGGTAGTGCGTTTGTTTTTCCGGGTTTGGCTGATATTCTACTTCAAAACCGGTCCCCATGGCTTCCATTGCAGCTTCAATATTTGGATAGATTCCTGCCGCTACTGCTGCAAACATGGCTGCACCCAGTGCACAGGTATGTTCAAACCGGTGAATTCTGATGGGCATTTCCAATACATCAGCCATCATCTGCATGATATAAGGGGACTTTTTGGCCACTCCGCCTATACCGATAATACCTTCTACAGGGACACCCTGATCCCTGAAACGGTCAACAATGCTTTTTGCACCAAAACAGGTTGCCGCAACCAGGGCCCGGAAAATGCGGGGGGCATCAGTTCCCAGACTTAAACCGGTAACGGCGCCTTTGAGTTCCTGATTGGCATCCGGAGTTCTTCTGCCATTTAACCAGTCAATGGCCAATGCTGCATCATCACTATCGGTCAGGAGCTGAGCCTGCTCAGTTAAACGGGAAATGATTTTCGCTTCGAGTCCCTCTTTTAAAGCAGCTGCTGTCGTTGGATGGATCAGATCGGGTTCTGAAAGGAGCAGGTTTAATGGCCAGCTGATTAAGTTCTTAAACCAGGCATACACATCGCCAAAGGCCGATTGTCCGGCTTCGAGCCCCATCATCCCGGGAATAACCGAACCGTTTACTTGTCCGCAGATGCCCTTTACCAGCTTGCCATCCAGATCTGTAGCAGGTGCTATCAGGATGTCACAGGTGCTGGTACCCATAATCTTACAAAGGTGATAGGGGGCAATCTGTCCACCCACAGCACCCATATGTGCATCAAAAGCACCTACACCAACCACCACCGCTGTGGAGAGTCCCAGGCGTGCCGCCCATTCTTCGCTTAATGTTCCGGCTGGTTCATCTGAGGTATAGGTATCCTCGAAAAGTCTTTCCCTGAATCCCGACAAGAGGGGATCCAGCTGACTGAAAAACGCTTCCGGTGGAAGGCCTTCAAATTGCTCAGACCAAAGGGCCTTATGGCCTGCCGCACAGCGGCTTCTCTTCATCTTCAACACATCCTTACCACCGGTCAGCAGGAAGGGAATCCAGTCGCAATGTTCTACCCATGAAAAGGTCGCCTCACGAACATCAGGATCTGCCCTTAGTACATGAAGGAGTTTTGCCCAGAACCATTCGGAAGAATAAATCCCACCTACATAGCTGAGGTAATTGGTCTCAAATTTGGCCGCATGTTCATTGATCTCTGCAGCTTCCCTGATTCCGGTATGGTCTTTCCAAAGGACGAACATGGCATTGGGATTTTCTTCAAATCCGGGAATAAGGGCCAGAGGGGTCCCGGTCTTATCGACGGCTACCGGGCTGGAACCTGTGGTGTCTACAGAAATTCCTTGTATGGCTTGTGCGATTGCTGCGCCGCCGGCTTTTACAATACAATCTTTAATGGTATGCTCGAGTCCCTCGATATAGTCCAGCGGATGTTGCCTGAACTGATTTAAGGAAGGTTCGCAATACAGGTTTTTTTGCCACCTTTTGTAATAATAGACGGAAGAGGAGCACTCAGCTCCATTTTCGGCATTCACAATTACAGAGCGCACAGAGTCTGAGCCGTAATCAATACCGATGACATATTTGGTTAGTTTCATGGTCATTACAATAAACGTCTAATTAACGTTTATTTTTTTGACAAATGAAAATTATTATGAAATTTCTTTCAGATCTGCCGGATTACATACTGATCAGATGCTCGGGATTAGGGATGAAATTTAAGAAGGACTGGAACTTGGCTTTGTATTTATTTTTATCAAGTGTAAAATAAAAAGCGCCCCGTTTGGAACTGGATTTATCTTTTTCAGTGAGTTTGATGAGCAGGTCTGTAGAATTGACTTTGCGGATGAAATTCCGGTTGTCAATTTTCGTATTGTATACCTGTTCGTAAAGGTTCTGCAATTGAGGAATGGTGAATTTTTTTGGCAGCAATTCAAACAGAATAGGGTGCAGGGCTGCTTTATAACGAATTCTTTTTTTAGCTTCTTCGACCATAGTATCGTGATCAAAGATGAGTGAAGGAGCATCGTTGATCAGGAACCATTCCGCATGATAGCGGTCACTGATCTGTGTTTTGTACTTATTGATGTCTATCAATGCAAAATAAGCAACAGAAATGGTACGCTCTATCGGATCTCTATCCGGATTTCCGTAAGCCTTTAGCTGCTCCAGGTATAAATCTTTAAGCCCGGTCAGTTGGTAGAGAATGCGCTCCGCTGCGCCATATAAGTTTTCATTGGCTTGCACAAAACCACCCATCAGGCTCCATTGGTCTTTTGCCGGTTCAAAGCCTCTTTTGATAAGTAATATTTTCAATTGTTCGCCGTCAAAGCCAAAGATGATGCAGTCGACTGCAACCAGAACGCGCGTCTGTTCAGTATAGGTAATCATAGAGTAGTTATATTTAGCAGAAGCAATTTATAAAAATTTAAGGCAAAGCTACAAAAATAATAATCGTTGATTTGACGTTTAATATATTAATTCATACATTAGCCGGGCTGGGGATGATGGCCTGGCAGGTCCTTTATGGAACACAACCAGGCCATCAGGCAATCCGGTAACCAACGAACCAGAACCAAGTATGAATTTTTTAAAGTACCAGCCAGCTCTGCTGATTTTAGCAATTCTTGCTCCTGATTTTTCAAATGCTCAGGTGATTAAAAAAGACGGCAACCCAATTGTAACCGATAAGTTTACCGCAGACCCCGCGGCAATGGTCTATAAAGACAGTGTTTACCTGTACGCCGGCCATGATGAAGCGCCGGATTCGAAAAATTACTATGAAATGAAAGAATGGCTGGTCTATTCCTCGGCAGATATGCGCAACTGGAAAGCGCATCCTTCTCCGTTGAACGTAAAAGCTTTTCAATGGGCAAAAGGGGATGCCTGGGCCTCACAGGTCATAGAACGTAAAGGCAAATTTTACTGGTATGTTGCGGTAGAGCACCAGAACGGAGGAAAAGCGATCGGTATTGCAGTGGCCGGTCATCCCCTTGGCCCCTTTAAAGATGCGATTGGTAAAGCACTGGTCACCAACGAAATGACCACTTCCACCAAAATCACCTGGGATGACATTGATCCTTCCGTATTCATTGATGACGACGGACAAGCCTACCTTTTCTGGGGAAATACCGCCTGCTATTATGCAAAACTAAAAGAAAATATGCTGGAATTTGATGGCCCTGTTCATACGATTCAGGGTTTGCCAAAATTCACGGAAGCACCCTGGATCCATAAACGCAAAGACTGGTACTACCTTTCCTATGCAGTAGAATTTCCGGAAAAAATTGCCTATTCCATGAGTAAAAACATCAATGGGCCATGGGTTTACAAAGGCATTTTAAACGAAATCGCCGGCAATTCCAATACAAACCACCAATCCATTATCCAGTTTAAAGGAAAAGATTATTTCATTTACCACAATGGCGCTATTAATCCCAATGGAGGCAGTTACAGGCGTTCCGTTTGCATCGACAGACTATACTATAGTAAAGATGGGAGTATGAAAAAAATCATCATGACTACTGAAGGCATAAAATAATATGAAATATAAAAGCAACTTAATCGCCCTGCTTTTGGCCGGGACATTTTTTAGTGCAGCAGCACAGCAACCGGAAGTTATTGTGGTCAATGCCGCAAAATCCGAAGGGAAAGTATCACCTGAAATGTGGGGCGTGTTTTTTGAAGACATCAATATGGGGGCAGACGGCGGTATCTATGCCGAAATGGTAAAGAACCGCTCGTTTGAATTTCTGAAACCACTAATGGGCTGGTCTGTAAAAGGAAAAAAGATCGGGGAGGGCGACTTGCTCGTACAGAACAGAAAGGGTGCAAACCTGGCAAATCCAAGGTACCTGAGGGCGACCATCAAAGGTGCTGCAAAAGGGGAAGCAGGGATCAGCAATGAAGGTTTCAAAGGAGGGATGGGGGTGAAAAAAGGTCTGAAGTATGATTTTTCGCTGTTGTACAGACAAATAACGCCTGGCATCACTTTACATGTGGAACTGCTGGATGAAGAGAATAAAGTATTGGCATCGGGATCAATGAAACCCATCGACGCTTCAGGCGAATGGAAAAGCCAGGAGCTGAGCTTTACCGCAGATGCCACAGCAGCGAAAGCAAAAATGAACATCTGGTTTGAAGGAAATGGCGTGCTGGATATGGACATGATCTCCTTATTTCCTGCAGATACCTGGAAAGGCCGTAAAAAGGGCATGCGCAGGGATATGATCCAGATGCTGGCCGATATGAAACCAGGCTTTATCCGTTTTCCGGGCGGTTGTATCGTTGAAGGAATTGACCTGGCCAACAGGTACCAATGGAAAAAAACAATTGGACCTATAGAAGAACGTCAATTGATCATGAACCGCTGGAATGTGGAGTTTAACCATCGTCCGTCCCCTGATTATTTTCAAACCTTCGGGCTTGGATTCTTTGAGTACTTTCAATTGGCGGAAGACATTGGTGCGGAAGCGTTGCCGATCCTGAACTGCGGCATGGCCTGTCAGTTTAATACCGCTGAGGTGGTTGCTTTGGACCAGCTGGATCCTTATATCCAGGATGCCCTGGACCTGATCGAGTTTGCCAATGGCGATGCGGATTCTGAATGGGGAAAGGTGCGGGTATCGATGGGCCATGCAGAACCGTTTCATATGAAATACTTAGGCGTAGGTAATGAGAACTGGGGCCCTCAGTATATCGAACGTGCGAAAGCGTTTCAACAGGCCATTAAAGCAAAATATCCAAAGATGAACCTGATCTTCAGTTCAGGAACTGGTCCTGATAACGACGAGTTCCGTTACCTGGATAAAGAACTGCGTGGGATGAAAGCAGACATTATAGATGAACACTACTACCGTTCCCCGGAATGGTTCCTTAAAAATGCAGCGCGTTATGACAATTACGATCGTCAGGGCGCAAAGATTTTTGCAGGAGAATATGCGGCGCACATCAAAGGAGACGCGACAGGAAGCAACAGAAACATTTGGGAGGCAGCACTTGCTGAAGCCGCTTTCATGACCGGACTGGAACGCAATGCAGCAGTGGTAAACATGGCATCTTATGCGCCTTTGTTTGCAAATACAGAGGGCTGGCAATGGGCTCCGGACCTGATTTGGGTGGATAACATGAATATTTACGGGACTCCCAATTACCATGTTCAGAAACTCTTTTCTACCAATAAAGGCACTCAGGTTTCACCCGCCTTAGCGGATGGTAAATCACTTTCCGGTCAGGATGGGCTATACGTTTCTGCAGTGGTCGACAGCATTAAAAAAGAGGTTATCGTTAAACTGGTCAATACCAATACCACAGAAAGAACCAAACAGGTCACTTTCGAAGGAATAAAGAAATTGGCTGCGCAGGGAAACCTGACCACAGTTAAGGCAGCGCTTACCGAACAGAATTCCATGGAAAAACCTTCAAACATTACTCCGGTAGTCTCATCGCTGAAGTTAAGGGGGAAAAATGCAGTCGTAAAAATGCCGGCCAGTTCTTTTGTAATGCTTAAAGTGAGCTACAAATAAGGGCGCAACAAATCGAGGATAGCGGATAAATGAACCATAATGAATATAAAACTCAACTTTTACTATACCAGATTACTGCTGAGCGGTATCATTCTTGCGCTGACAGTTTTACCTGCACTGGCCCAGAAACAAAAAAATACAGCCTATCTTTTTACCTATTTCACCGGCAATACCGGCCTGGAAGAGTCCATCCGTTTTGCCATCAGCACTGACGGCTATACCTACAGGGCGCTGAATAACGATCAGCCGGTGATCAGTGCTGCGGCAATCAGTTCTACAGGAGGCGTACGCGATCCGCACATTTTACGCGGAGCGGATGGTAAAACTTTCTATATGGTGGTTACCGATATGGTCTCCGCCAAAGGCTGGGACTCAAACCGGGCGATGGTTTTGCTGAAATCTACCGATCTGATCAACTGGACTTCAAGCATCGTCAATATCCGGACACGCTTTCCGGGGCAGGAAAACCTGTTAAGGGTATGGGCACCTCAAACGATTTATGATCAGAAAGCGGGTAAATACATGGTTTATTGGTCGATGAAACATGGCAAAGATCCGGATAAGATCTATTGGGCCTATGCAAATAAAGATTTTACAGATCTGGAAACTGAACCCAAACAACTGTTTTTTAGCCCAACGAATGGTGCCTGCATTGATGGCGACATCATCTTTGACCAGGGAAAATACCATTTGTTCTTTAAAACAGAAGGAGAAGGACTGGGCATTCGCGTTGCCGTTTCTGATCAGTTAAAAGAAGGTTATGTCCTGCGTGAAGGCAATGTGCAGCAGACAAAAGATCCGGTAGAAGGTGCGGGAGTATTCAAGCTCAATAACGGGGAAGGTTATATCCTGATGTACGATGTATATACCAAAGGCCGGTACCAGTTTACCAAGACAAAAGATCTGAAGCAATTTACCGTGGTGGATCATGAGGTAAAGATGAATTTTCATCCCCGTCATGGTACCGTGCTGCCCATTACTACGCAGGAAACAACTGCATTACTAAAAAAATGGTATAGCCCTGAAAACCTGTTGAGTTCTTTCCAGTCTGCCGCAATTAAAAAAAACAATGTGGTGCTGGATACGACGAATTCAACACTTTATTTACCGGTAAAACAAGGCATTTCCCTTAAATCATTTGATCCGGGTTTCGTCATTTTTCCAGGCATGGACATCAGCCCCAAAGCGCCTTATGATTTTACCAAAGGCCCTGTGAAGTTAAAGGTCAGCTTCCCCGGAACCAAGCCCAAAGTCTATGAACTGACTGCTTCGGCAGACCTGAATCCGGTCCTGAATGGCTATTATGCGGATCCGGAGATCCTGTATTCCCATAAAACCGGAAAATACCATTTGTATCCTACCAGCGATGGTTTTACAGATTGGGCCGGAACGTATTTCAAAACATTCTCCTCACAAAACCTGGCAGACTGGAAAGATGAAGGTGTCATTCTGGATCTGCCCAGGGATGTGAGCTGGGCAAAGAAAAATGCCTGGGCACCAACGATCACCGAAAAGAAGGTCAATGGCAGCTATAAATACTATTACTATTTTACTGCCGCACAGAAAATAGGAGTTGCAGTAGCGGACGATCCTTCCGGCCCTTTTAAAGATAGCGGAAAAGCACTCATTGCAGGAAAACCTAAGGGCGTTAAAGGCGGACAGGAAATAGACCCTGATGTTTTTACAGACCCTGAGAGCGGTAAAAGCTATTTGTATTGGGGGAATGGCTATATGGCCGTGGCGTTATTAAATGATGACATGATCTCCATAGATTCCTCCTCAGTTAAAGTGATCACTCCTGATGACACCTACAGAGAAGGGTCTGAAGTGTTTTACCGGAAGGGGAAATACTATTTTTTATGGTCTCAGAACGATACCAGAGATGCAGACTATGGGGTAAGGTACGGGGTTTCTGATTCACCAACGGGCAAGATCAACCTGCCTGAAAACAACCTGATCCTTTCTAAAGATGTAAACCAGGGGATTTATGCAACGGGGCACAATTCGGTGATCCAGGTGCCGGGAAAAGACGAATGGTATATGGTTTACCATCGCTTCACGCGTCCGCATGGATTGGAAATGGGACAGTCTGCAGGTTATCACCGCGAAGTGTGCATAGATAAACTGGAGTTCGATGCCCATGGAAATATAAAGGTAGTACAGCCCACATTGAAAGGCATTTACCTGGTGAAATGATGAGAAAGCCCATCATCACCTCATTGCTGATGGTGTTTGCACTTCAGCTCTCTGCACAGGAGCAGTCACAACAACAACAACAGGGGCAACAGTTGCCTAAAGCGCAGGAAAAAAGATTGCAAAAACAAGAAGAGCAACCAAATATAGACAAAGCAAGCCTGCTGGAAAGCCTGAAAAAAGTAAATGATCATTGGCAGGCCAACCATAAACCTGAAGTTTGGGCGTTCTGGGACGAAGCGGCTTACCATACCGGAAACATGGAGCTGTTTGCCATTACGGGCGGGGAAAATTACAGACGTTATTCGGAACGCTGGGCCAATTATAACCAATGGATGGGCGCTAAATCTACAGATAAACCGAACTGGAAATACCAATATGGAGAAAAGGAGGATTACGTACTTTTCGGCGACTGGCAAATCTGTTTCCAGACTTACATCGATCTCTATCACTTACATCCCGAAAAACACAAAATAGCCAGGGCCAAAGAGGTCATGGAATACCAGATGAGCACTGCGGCTAATGATTACTGGTGGTGGGCGGATGGATTGTATATGGTGATGCCGGTAATGACCAAGTTGTATAAAACAACCGGCGATAAACGCTATCTGGAAAAACTACACGAATATTTTGAATATGCGAACCGCATCATGTACGATCAGAAAACAGGTTTGTATTACAGAGATGCGAAATATGTATATCCCAGACACAAGACCGTAAATCATAAAAAGGATTTCTGGGCAAGGGGAAATGGTTGGGTTTTTGCCGGTCTGGCGAAGGTCTTAAAGGACTTGCCTGCAGAGGATCCGCATTACAATTTATATGTCTCCAAATACAAAAAACTAGCTAAGGCCATTTTAAAAAGTCAGCAGGAGGAGGGATACTGGACCAGAAGTATGCTGGATAAAGACCATGCACCAGGGCCGGAAACGAGTGGTACGGCCTTTTTTACCTATGGCTTGCTCTGGGGCATTAATAACGGGTACCTGAAAGAAAAAATATTCCTGAATGCCGCAGGTAAAGGCTGGAAATACTTGTCGGAAGTTGCCTTACAGAAAGATAGCCGTGTTGGCTATATCCAGCCCATAGGGGAAAAAGCGATTCCCGGACAGATCGTAGATGCAAATTCTACGGCCAATTTCGGAGTGGGCGCTTTTTTACTGGCAGGTGCAGAATGGTATCGGTACCTGGATAAACAACAGGATAACCAACTGGATAAACCACAGAATCAATCAGGCAATACCCCAGAACGATCCGCAATTCGCATCAGTACCATCGCCGAAAATGGCTGGGCCAACAACTCTGTAAACGCGGTAGTATTCCGGAAAAACGCATTGGTTACCTTTAAAAATACGCAATATGCGGCCTACTATGATGCAGACCAATACCTGGTGCTTGCCAAACGCAACATCCATAAAAAGGAATGGGAGGTTTTGCGGACTGCCTATAAAGCCGATGCAGGAGACGCACATAAATCCATCAGCATTATGGTGGACGATAAAGGCTACCTTCATGTGGCATGGGGCCAGCACAACAACGGGCTCAATTACGTCAAAAGCATTACTGCCGGTTCTTTAACTTTGGGAACACCCGAAGCCATGCTGGGTACCAAAGAAAACAAAGTCAGTTATCCTGAATTTTATAAACTGGCCAATGGAACGCTCTTGTTTATGTACCGGGATGGGGGATCAGGAAATGGAAACCTGATGATCAACAGTTACGACCCCGCAACAAAAAAATGGCAGCGGATACAAGATAACCTGATTGATGGGGAAGGGAAACGCAATGCCTATTGGCAAACTGCAATAGACGATCAGGGAACGATACACCTTTCCTGGGTATGGCGTGAAAGTCCGGATGTGAGCAGTAACCATGACCTTTGTTATGCACGGTCTAAAGATGGGGGACTAAGCTGGGAAAATGCCGCCGGCTTAGCTTACCAACTTCCAATCCATCATAAAAATGCAGAATATGCAGCAATGATCCCTCAAAAATCGGAGCTGATCAATCAGACTTCCATGTTTGCCGACGATGCCGGAAATCCCTATATTGCCGGATATTGGAAAGACAAAGGAGCGGCGGCGCCACAATACCACCTGGTCTATCACGATGGTAAAAACTGGCAGGTAAATGTACTGGACTTTCGCAGCACCGATTTTTCACTAAGCGGCGCAGGCACAAAACGCATCCCGATCTCCAGGCCACAGGTCATCGCCTGGAAAAGCAAAGGCCTTTTAAATGCAGCCCTGATTTTCAGAGATATAGAACGGGGGAATAAGGTGTCCCTGGCATGGTGCCGGAACCTGCAGCAAAATAACTGGGCCCTTACCGACCTCAGTCAAAGCACGGTGGGCGACTGGGAGCCAGCTTATGATACCGAATTATGGAAAAACAAAGGAAGACTCGACCTTTTCCTGCAACGCGTGGAACAGGTCGACGGAGAGGGCAGGGCCAATAACAAACCAGGTCCGGTAAAGGTCCTGGAATGGAAGCCCGGACAATAACCTGCATTGCTGGTCAACCATTACCTGGTTAGCTTATAACCTTTCGCAAATGGTTTGCGGTATTTCTTGATGTATTCGGAAGGCCGCAAACCAAATAGTTTCTGAAACTGCTCCCTGAAATACTTAATGTCGCTGAAGCCGGATTGAAAAGCCACCTGATTTACATTGTGCTCGGAATGGATGAACAACTGGGCAGCACTCCGCAATTTAATGTACCGGATAAATTCATTGATGGTTTTTCCGGAAATGGTTTTCACCTTTTTGTACAAAGCAGAATGACTCATGCCCACTTCATCAGCAAGTATTTTGATGCTGAAATCCGGATTGTTCAAATGATTTTCTGTAATCGCTATACACCTTTCTAAAAATTCTTTGTTCTCTTTTGATACCCTGGAATTGTCGGATTGGAGGGTGATCTCATTGTAAAAGTAGTTTTGCAAAGTACTTCTGCTTTTCAACAGATTGGCCACCCTCGCCAGCAGCATCTCTTTGTCAAAAGGTTTGGTAATGTGATCGTCCGCACCTCCTTCAATTCCTTTCAGCTTAATTTCTGCGGAAGAACTGGAAGTCAGTAAGATCACCGGAATATGGCTCAGATGAGGATCTTCCTTAATCTTTGTACAGAGTTCCACACCGCTGAGCTCCTTCATGACCACATCGGTAATCACGATATCCGGCATGTTTGCCCTGACCATGGTCAATCCTTCTTCTCCGCTTTCTGCTTCGTATACGATATAATCAGGAATAAACAATTGCCTGATGTAAGTACGGATTTCCTGATTGTCATCTACAATGAGAATTCCCGGCTTATCGGTGCTAAGTTCATTTGATACTTCCTCCTGCACTGGTTTCACAACAGGTAAATGGTACTCTACAATCAATTCCTCCAGAAATACAGGGGTTTCATCGGTATGTTCATGAATCTGCTGACCAGGAAAATGGGCCTTGCCCTTTAACAATTTAAGGAGAAATTCTGTCCCTTTTCCAGGCGTACTGGAATAGCTTACTTTTCCAAAATGCTGGTTCACAAATTTATTGACCAGGTAAAGTCCAATGCCAAACCCTGGTTTGGAAGTCTGGTTTTTCTCTGTTGCCTGGTAGAACCTGGCAAATAGTTTGTTCCCGACATCCTCCGGGATCCCGGTTCCTGTATCAGTAATGTGAATGGCGACCTCATTTTCTGCTTCTTTGATGGACATTTCGATTTTGCCGCCATCAGGACTGAATTTAAAAGCATTGGAAATCAGGTTAAACAAAGAAATCTCGATTTTCTCCCGGTCCATATAAAGGTCAATGTGTTCTGCACTGCTGGAAAAACCAAACTGTATATTCCTTGATTTGGCCTGCTGACTAAAGCAAAAATAGACCTCTTTGCAAAAAACAACGAGATCGGTTTTTGTGATCTTCAGGTTTTCCGCATCAGACTTTCTGAAAAGCAACAGTTGATCCACCAAACTCAATAGCCTTCTGGCATTTCTGTAAACAACGGTCAATTCCTTGGCATCCACCTGAGTCTGGTGGTTCAGGATGTCTTTAAGTGGATTGATGATGAGGCTGAGGGGAGTCCGGAACTCATGGGATACATTGGTGAAAAATCCCAGTTTTTTCTCATTGAGCTCTTTTTCCTGGGCCACTTTCAGATGGGCGAGCTCTACCTGATACCGCAGGGCAGTTTGTCGTTTTTGATAGTTCAGATAAATATAGATGGAACCGGCAAGGCCAGCCGCGTATAAGAAGTAAGCCCAGTAAGACCTCCACCATGGGGGCATCACTTCAATAAGCAGGATCCGCTCATTCTGAAGCCATTTGCCTTCTGCATTCGTCGATTTAATCCTCAAGCGGTAACTGCCCTCGGGTAATTTCGAGTAATTCACCGTTCTGTTGATCCCGGGATCGTTCCAGGTATTGTCCCAGCCTTCAAGATAATAGGCATAGGAAATTTTGTTAGGGGAGGAGTATTCCAGAGCAGCAAAACCCACAGAAAGGACGGCCTTGTCGTAGGGCAGGCTGATTTTTTCTACCTCAAATACGCTTTTTTTATCTTCAAAGCTGTCGTCCTGCTCATAAGGGATGTTGTTAGTCCCTAGATCGGTAATGAGTAGACGAGGTTCAATCGAATGCGGCTTGATTTGCTCCGGTCGAAACAGGTTGAACCCTTTAATGCCTCCAAATAAAAATTCTCCGGACTTCAGTTTCAAGGCGGCATTGTAATTAAACTGATTGCTTTGCAGCCCATCCATTTCATGGAAATTTTTAAACTGCCCGTTCGAAGGGGTAAACCGGCTCAATCCGCTAAAGGTCGAGATCCAAAGGCTGCCGGTCTCATCTTCCAGGATATTCAGTACAGCATTGCCACTTAACCCATCTTTTTGAGACCAGGTTTTATAAGCCCCGGTCCTGCGGTCAAATAACAGCAAACCACCACCTTCTGTACCGATCCAGAAATGGCCTTTTTTGTCTTCATAAATCGCCCTTACGGCAGTATTCATGGGATAGAAAATATGCTTTTTGTTTTTAAGGTCTACCCGGATCAGGGAGGAGAAAGTACCCATCCACAATACGCCTTGCCGGTCTTCATTAATGGAAATCACATTTTTAAGCCGGGCATCAAATAACTCGAATTTATTGCCTGCCGTATTGAGTTTGTAAGTTCCGCCATCGGAACAGGTCCCCACCCAGATCTGCCTGGACTTATCCTGGTAAATGCTCCAGGCGTTTTTATCTATGATTTTAGTTTCCTGATTGAAGCAGGGATAGTATTGGAATTGACCGCTGCCTGGATTAAACCGGTTAACGCCTCCGCCGTAAGTGGCCATCCATAAATTGCCATTTTCAGTGCTAACGATCCCCGCAATGTTGTTGTTGCTGAGCGAATTCGGATCAGCAGGTCTGTGGGCATAGTTCGTAAAATGATTGTTCCTGCGGTCCCAGTAGCTCAATCCTTCGCCATCTGTGCCAACCCATACATTGCCCTGCTGATCCTCGCAAAAGGAAAGAATGAAATTGCTGATCAGTCCGCTGGCTTTAAAAGGAGTGGAGTTGATGGTTTTAAACCTGGTTTTATGTTTATCTATGATATTGATCCCACCCCTTAAAGTGCCAATCCATAACCTTTGGTCTTTGTCCTCAAAAACAGTGGTCACCGCACTGCTGGTTAACATGCCCGGTTCCTTTCCGGACTTTAAGTGCTCTGCTTTTTCTTTCTGAATGTCGTAAATAATGATCCCGCCACCATCGGTGCTGATCCATAACTGATGCTGCTGATCTACAGACAAGTCAAATACCGTGTTGTTCAGTTGAATCCCATTCTTATGGTTATAGGGCAGTATTCTTTTTGTCCCAATCTCATATTTATAAAGACCGGATTCATTGCCAATCCAGATATTGCCCAGACCATCGGGGGCAATACATTGTACATCCATTGCAAAATCCTGTACTTGTATAATTTGCTTTGTTTTTGGACGATACAAACACAGGCCATATTCCTGAATATAAAGCCATATGTTTTTATCCTGGTCTATTTTTATAGATTTAACATGGTAGGAATTACTTTGGTGTCTGCCTTTTTTATAAAGAATTTGCCGGGCAAGATCTTTATCCTTTCCATATTCCAGCAGGCCTTGTCCATCAGTTGCAATGTATACCTGATCCTGTTCATCCCTGGCCAATCCATTCACTGCATAAGATATGTTTTTGAAACCTTTTTGATGGGGAAACCTGACCATGCTAAACTTACCGCTGGCCACATGGTATAAATTTGCTCCTTTTTTCGTGCCGATAATGAGGTTGTGACGGGCATCTTCCTGAATGCAGACAATGCGGTTATCAATCAGGGAAGTGTTGTCGTTCAGCTTGTTCCGGAATACCTGAAATTTGTATCCATCATACCGGTTTAATCCCTCATAAGTTCCGAACCACATAAAGCCGTATTTGTCCTGATAGATGCTGGTGACGGCGTTGTTTGACAAGCCATTTTCAATTCCCAGATAATATAAATACGGTTGATTAACGGCGCTCGAATAGAGACTGCTCAAAAGAATGAGAACAAGACAAAAATATCCCTTCATGTAAATGTTTAGTACCCCCTGATTTGGTTAGAATTAACTGACACAAGTTAATCAATTTTGCCTGAAATAACCCTTAAAAACGAGTTCACCCCTTATATTTTACCATTATACCCCCCATATTTATGCAGCTGTCGTCGTTAGATTTGTATACCACCAAATATTAAAACCATGTATAGCCACACCACAACCAGACCCCTTGTCCTGTTGATGACCTATCCTTTTTTTTTAATGATATAAACTAAGATATAACCCTGGTCCGGCTATATTTTTTTGCCGGATTTAATAAACGTTGTATTGACGCTTAATTTGGGTTTGCCGGCCTTCCTTTTATCAGGGAATACCTGCTTCAGATACGCAATACCTAAACCAAAATAAATAATTAACAAACCAAGCAAACCAGTATGAAACGAACCGATGGAAGCCCCAATGCTTCCGAACTAAAAAAGAACTGTCCCCGCTCAGGGTGCAGAATTTTGCAGAATGCAAACAAAAAATTAATTCACCAAATCAAATCAGGCAGAAATGAATAAAACGCTACTTAAATACAGCTGGTATCTGTGCTGCTTTTTGATGGTCATTACTTTTACCGCATCTGCACAAACGAATGTAACGGTAACGGGATTCGTAAAAGACAGTATCGGTGGAATTCCTTCCGCAACAGTAAAACATACCGATTCAAAAAACGGAGTAACCACCAATCAGGATGGCCGATACACGATAAAGGTTCCTAAAACTTCCAAACTGGTGTTTTCTTTCATCGGGTATAAATCAAAAACCATTGCCGTTGCTGACTATAAACCCAATGCAGAAGGGAACTATGTGATTTCAGTAACCCTCTTGCCCGATAACAGTTCCTTAGAGGAAGTTACCGTGGTCGGTTTTGGAACCCAGAGGAAAACAAGTGTGATCAGTTCCATCATCTCCATTAATCCGAAAGAACTGAAAGGCCCAACCAGTAACCTGACCACCATGCTGGCGGGTAGGGTAGCCGGTATGGTGGCCTATCAGCGGAGCGGTGAACCGGGAGGCGACAATGCCAATTTCTTTATCCGCGGATTGGGAAGTTTCGGTGCCGGAAAGCAGGATCCATTAATTCTGATTGATGGTATCGAATCGAGCAACAACGACATGGCCCGTTTACAACCCGACGATATTGCTTCGTTTAACGTGTTAAAGGATGCAACTGCTTCTGCGGTTTATGGTGCGCGCGGTGCGAACGGGGTCATCTTAATCATCACCAAATCTGGGGTCGATGGAAAAACGAAATTCAGTTTCAGGGCCGAGACCTCTTTGTCGGGCAATGTGCGGAACTTTCAGTTTGCAGACAACATCTCTTATATGAAAATGGCAAACGAAGCCTCCCTGACGAGAAATCCTTTAGCCATTCTCCCATATTTACAGACTAAAATTGATGCTACCGCTGCCGGAGAAAACGAATTGCTGTATCCAAACAACAACTGGATCGACAAACTGATTAAAGACCGGACGATCAACAACAGGTATAACATCAGTGCCACAGGAGGAAGTGCCAGGGCACGTTATTATGTGGCTGGTACCTATAACGTGGACAACGGGGTTTTGAAAGTTGATCAGCTGAACAATTTCAACAGCAACATCAAGATGAAAAACTACGCCATCAGGTCCAATGTCAACTTAAACATCACACCCACTACAGAAGCAATTATCCGGGTTTATGGTCAGTTTGATGATTATAGAGGACCGGTTGGCGGGAGAGATGAGAACAACAACCGCATCAACGGGGGAGAGAAAATCTTCAATCAGGCCATCTGGTCAAACCCGGTGATGTTTCCTGCGGTATATCCGGCGAGCTATTCCCCTTTCAGCAAACACCCTTTATTTGGGAATGCCAGGACCATTGGAGACGGTTTTTATGTGAACCCCTATGCAGAGATGGTAAAGGGCTATGAGGATAGGAATGCATCCACGCTGCAAACCCAACTGGAACTGAAACAGGATTTAAATTTCTTTACCAGGGGATTAAGTGCCAGAATGATGGCCTATGCACGCAGGTATTCCTTCTTTAACGTCAGCAGACAATACAGTCCGTTTTACTACAGCTCAAACGTTCAGCCCGACGGACAGATCAGTTTGTCTCCTTTAAATGACGGAGGGATCGGATCCTTATCGCCGGTAGGTACCGAGTATTTAAGTTATGGAGAAGGTGATAAAGAACTCAACTCTACTTTTTATATGGAGACTGCTGTAAATTACAACAGGACCTTCCAGGAAAAACATGCGGTTACGGGCATGCTCATTTCCACCATGAGGAATTACCTTTCCGGAAATGCAGGCTCCTTACAACTTTCTTTACCGTCCAGGAACCTCGGGGTTTCCGGCAGGGCTACTTACGGTTATGACAACAGGTATCTCGCAGAATTTAGCTTCGGTTACAATGGCTCTGAGCGTTTTGCGGATAAGAACAGATATGGCTTTTTCCCTTCTTTTGGTCTGGGCTATGTCGTTTCCAACGAAAAGTTTTTTGAGCCGCTGAAGTCTTTTATACCCAGCATGAAACTAAGGGCAACTTATGGCCTTGTAGGAAATGACCAGATTGGCAGGTCCGAGGACAGGTTCTTTTACCTGTCTGAAGTCAATATGAATGATGGTACCTATGGTGCGCGGTTTGGTGAGCTTCTGGAAGGATACAGAAATGGGATTTCTCTATCCAGATATGCCAATAACCTCATTACCTGGGAGCGGTCCAAACAGATCAATTTCGCACTTGATTTTAACATCAAAAATGCGCTTGATGTGACCCTGGAAGTATACAGGAATACCAGATCGAATATCCTTACCGAACGTACCTTTTTGCCCTCAAGTATGGGCCTGCAGGCTCCGGTCCGGGCCAATACCAATAAAATGCAGAGTCAGGGCGTAGATATTTCGATGAATTACAATAAAAGTTTTGGCGATGGGATGTACGTTCAGGGAAGGGGTAACTTCACTTATGCGAACAACAAGATCTTAGTCTATGACGAGCCCAGCTTTTCGGACAAGGAAGCGTACAGATACCATGTAGGACGTCCTTCTTCACAACGCTTTGGTTACATCGCAGAACGTCTTTTTATCGATGATCAGGAAGCCATGAACTCCCCTCAGCAGTTTGGTGCAGTAGCAGGAGTGGATTACCGTGGAGGAGACATCAAATATCGTGATGTAAACAAGGATGGGGTCATCAGTGATGCAGATATGGTTCCTCTGGGACATCCGGAATCACCGGAAATCATTTATGGTTTTGGTGGAACATTTGGTTTCAAAGGCTTCGATCTGAGCGCATTTTTTCAAGGATCTGCCCGTTCTTCTTTCTTTATCAATTCTGAGAATATCGCTCCTTTCGTTTTCAAAAATGGCAATCAGAATGGTTTGTTAGATGTAATTAAAGACAGTTACTGGTCTGAAGAAAACCGTAACATCTATGCATTCTGGCCAAGACTGAGCCAGAATTTTGTGGCCAACAACAATAAAACCTCTACATGGTGGATGCGCAACGGATCCTTTTTAAGATTGAAAACTGTCGAACTCGGCTATTCTTTAAAAGACAAGACCGCAAAAAGACTGGGCTTGTCCAGTCTCAGGATGTACGTGAACTCCTCCAATCTTGCAGCCCTCAGCAGCTTCAAATTGTGGGATCCCGAAATGGGTGGAAAAGGATTGGGCTATCCGATCCAGGTGGTCTATAACATTGGTATAAACGTAGAACTTTAAGAAAACATGAATAATTTAATCCTAAATAAAGCGGGTAAAATACCTTATTTCATTATAAGCGTGTTTTTGATCACAACTTTCTCCGCCTGCAAGAAATACCTGGACATTGTCCCGGATAATCTTCCGACCATAGACAATGCCTTTACCTTACGCAATGAGGCCGAGAAATACCTGTACACCTGCTATTCCTACCTTCCAAGGGAAGGAGATCCTACCTATAATATTGGCTACATGGCCGGAGATGAAGTCTGGATTCCCTACGATCAAAGAGAATTTGGCCCCAGTGCCTGGCAGATTGCCAGAGGCTCCCAGAATGCCGCTGATCCTTATTCCGATGCCTGGAGTTCCAGAAGAGGGGGTGGAGGCCCGCAAAACAATCAGGGCGTAGGATATTACGGACTGTTTACAGGGATCCGGAACTGCAATATCTTTTTGGAAAATGTAAAAGATCCTGGAAAAGTACTGGACCTGAGGGCAGATGAGCGGGAACGCTGGATTGCCGAAGTACAGTTCTTAAAAGCCTATTATCATTTTTACCTGCTGCGCATGTATGGACCGATCCCACTGGTGAAACGCAACATCGATGTCAGTGCTACGGAAAATGAAGTTCGGGTAAAAAGAGCGCCTTTTGATGAGTCGGTGAGCTATATTACCAGTCTTTTGGATTCTGCTGCGACAGTTTTACCGGTAATCATTTCCGACAGAGGTGCGGAACTGGGCCGTGTCACAAAGCCAATTGCGCTGGCGGTTAAGGCTAAAGTGCTGTTGATGGCCGCAAGTCCATTGTTCAATGGAAACAGTGATTATGCCAGTTTCAAAGATCAGGATGGGGTCAGTCTGTTTAACGCAGGTTACGATGCCAACAAATGGAAGTTAGCATCCGATGCGGCAAAAGCAGCCATCGAATCTGCTACAGCGGCGGGTTTCAAATTATATGAATTTCCGGCAACGGCTTTTAAGCTTTCTGACACCACGAAAAGACAAATGTCGATCCGGAATGCGCTCACCGAAAGATGGAATTCCGAGCACGTATGGGCAAATCCCAATTCCCTGGCAGCAGAAGGCTTGCAAAGAAATGCCATGGCAAGAATCAATACCAATATCGGAGTGGGTGCCGCCAGACAACAACTGAGCGTACCGATAAAAATTGCGGAACAGTTTTATACCGTAAATGGCGTTCCCATCAACGAGGATAAAACCTTGAATTTTAACAATAAATATTCGCTGAGAACGGCCATCAGAAGAGAGCGCTTTCATGTCAAGCAAGGCTATACTACAGCGCGCCTGAATTTCGACAGAGAGCCGAGGTTTTATGCAGACCTGGGGTTTGACGGAGGGGTATGGTATAAATATGATAGTCCTACGAGTTCTGATTCAGCAACTTATGTGCTGGAAGGAAAATCTGTTCAACTTGCCGGTGCCAACAACTATGGCTGGTACAATGAAACGGGATATTTCATTAAAAAGGTGGTCGACTGGAACATGGCGAGCAGCTCTTCCAATATTTCCTATCGCAGCTATCCATGGCCGCAAATCAGGCTGGCAGACCTGTACCTGATGTATGCGGAAGCCTTAAACGAAACACTTGCTGCACCTGATGCAGAGGTTTTTGAATACATCAACCGCGTTCGTAAGCGTGCTGGCCTGTTGGATGTTCAAAAAGCATGGACAGACTATTCCAGCAACCCGACAAAATACGGGAACCAGGCAGGAATGCGCGAAATCATCCATCAGGAACGCCTGATAGAACTGGCTTTTGAAGGAAGCCGCTACTGGGACATTCTGAGATGGAAAAAAGCCACCGAGATGTTCAACCAAAACATTACCGGCTGGAGCGTATCTCAGGGTACAGAACAGGAGTATTATAAGGTCAGGACCATTTACCCTCAAAGCTTTATTGCGCCAAGAGATTATTTATGGCCAATCAGGACCTACGACATTACAGTCAATCCAAAACTGGTACAAAATCCCGGATGGTAATTAATTTAAATTCAAGAACATGAGAAATAAGCATATGATAAAATTGGTCTCCGCTTTTCTGGGACTGATGATACTGGGCCAGGGTTGCAAAGAGGATGAAATATTGCCGCTAACAGACAACCAGACGCCACCGGGCCTGGTCAGCAATGTAAGCGTGGAAAATGGTCCGGGAAAGGCCAAAATCACCTATTCCCTGCCAAATGAGAAAGACCTTTTGTACGTGAAAGCAGTCTATACGCTGAACAGCGGAAAGGAATACGAGGTCAAATCATCGATCTATAACAGTTCCCTGGAAGTGGTTGGTTTCGGTGATACAGAAGAACATACGGTGAAGCTATATTCGGTAAACCGCAGTGAAGTCGCTTCAGCACCTGTTGAGGTAAAAGTTAAACCGCTGGAGAATGCAATCTGGTCGGTATACAGAAGCCTGGGTGTGATCGCTGATTTTGCAGGTATTAAGCTGACGGCAAAGAATACTTTTCAGTCTGATCTGGCGATTGAAGTTCTGGTTCAGAAAGACGGAAAATATGTGCAGAGTGCAAAAAACATCTATACCAAGGTGGTAGACATCGATCAGTCGATCCGTGGTTTTGATACGGTCTCACAGAAGTTTGCGATCACGATCAGAGACCGCTGGCTCAACTATAGTGATACTTTATATGCAACGCTTAAGCCGCTGTATGAAACGGCACTTCCTAAAGCAGATTATCGTCCGATCGTCCTGCCTACGGATGCAGCACAGGAATATACTTCAACCAGCCTGAGTTACATGTGGGATGGAAATATCATGGACTGGCCAAGGATCTCCCTGACCAAGACAACAATCCTGACGCCACAATGGGTCACTTTCGACCTGGGTAAGCCTGCTACTTTGAGCAGAATTGTAATCTGGGATTACCCGGAATACCTGAACGCGGGAAGAACCTATTATTATGGAGGAGGAGTGAACCAGTTTGAAATATGGGGCTCAGATAATCCACCTGCCGACGGAAGTTTTAACAACTGGACCCTGATGGGAACCTTCCAGGCTAAGAAACCATCCGGAAGTGCGTACGGAATACAGACCGGAGAGGACTATGCCGCGGCAAATGCCGGATTCAGCTATAGCCTGAAAATTGGCGCACCCAAAGTGAGGTACCTCCGCATCAAGAACAACAAAAACTGGCAGGGAACCACCTTTATGTCGGTGGCGGAAGTTCAGGTTTATGGTGACCCAAGATAGTTAATGAACCCAAAATTTAAGCTCATAAAGATGAAACATAATATATTAAGCCGCCTGTTTAAGCATCCCTGCTTATTACTGCCCGCGCTGATGACGCTCTTCCTTGTCTCTTGCGAAAAAGCGGATAAATACAAAGAATTCGTTAAAGATGGCGAAATCTCCTATATCGGTAAACTGGACTCTGTAAAGGTATATTCCGGAAAAAACAGGGTCATGATCAAAGGCATGATCACCTCAGACCCTAAAATTGTAGAATGCCGGGTCTTCTGGAACAATAAAAAAGATTCCCTGGTGATTCCGGTAACCAAAGACATGATTGCAGATACCATCCACAGGTTTGTGAACATTGCCAATGAAGGTTTTCAGAACTTTGTGATTTATACCTACGATGCAGCAGGAAACCGTTCGATCCCTGTAAATACTTCCGGACGGACTTATGGCAGCCGATACCAGAGTGGATTGACCAACAGGGACATTACCACTGCAAAGACAGATGAAACTACCGGCATCACTACGGTAGACTGGCTCGGGATGGACCGCTTAACAGGGGTATTTGCCACAGATATTACCTATACCAAACTCAACAATCAACCGGCCACCGTAAGAATTCCTATAGATTCTTCCAGAATCGCCTTGAAGGATTTCAAATACGGCTCCACGATCAATTACAAAACCTTGTTTTTACCGGATACGATCAGTGTCGATACCTTCTATTCGGCGGTCAGCAGCAGACAGATCGTTGCACCCGCATTCATAAAGATCAACGTGACCAATACCTATCTTAAGAATGCAGGCCCTAATTTTTCCAGATCTGTCTGGGATAATTCCAGATGGGGTTTGGTGGCCGACTGGACCACAAGCGCCGGAGCAAAAAACGTGAACAATACCTATGGAAGCTATGAATTCAGAAACGGTTCCGTTGGGGTCATCTCCTTCGAAGCGGGCTGGGGCCTTCCCGGAATCACAGATGCTTTGATTTATCAAACGCTGAGCCTGCCTGCAGGAACCTATTCCTTTGAAGCAAATGGTCTGGACCAGAATGCCGGGGGAACCAGGTATATCGCAGTAGCTGAAGGCAGTTCATTGCCACTGGTAGCCAACATTCCGGCTGCTGCCATTAAATACGTGGTATTGAATCCTCAGCCAGCTACGGCTACGGTGAAACTGGAGTTTACTTTAACCAAAACCACCCAGGTGTCTATCGGGTTCGCGGCTACGATGCCGGCCAGTAATATCTATACCAAAATCGGAAATGTACGCCTCTATACCATTCAGAATTTGTAAGCTGTTCTGAATTAAAGGCCCGGGTGTTTTGGTGTTAAACCAGATACCCGGGACCTTTGAATCTCAATTAAAGTTAATCCCCCTCATTTATCATTTATGCGCTACAAAAAGATACATTTCATCGGTTTGATGTCCCTGCTTTTTTGCACAAAAGAAGCCGCAGTTGCACAGCAGCAGCCGGCGATCTCCTCCGCTGCCGGCAGCGAAAAACCTATGGTTTTACTGGATTCCAGTTCGTTTAGCAATCAGGCTAAATTTGAAACACACTGGAATATGTTCTATCCCTGGGGCACAGACCATAACGGTGCAGCCAGGATGTATAAAAAGCAGGTAACCATACTTTCCGGAGGTGTCCTGCAAATTAAAGCAAACCGCCACGAAACCTGGGAAGGTAAGAGTACTGCTGATCCCAAACTAAGGATCTTTTACCATTCCGGAGCAGTGCACCTGAAAGAGAAGATCATGGTCACTGAGGCGAAACCCAAATGGGTCATCAGTGGCGATTTTCAGGTGCCTTCCACTAAAGGGACATGGCCTGCATTCTGGATCACAGGCTCAGAAAGCTGGCCACCGGAGAGCGACATTATGGAGTTTAAAGGGACCGATACCACCTGGCAAAATACCGCAACCGGACCAGATTGGAAACACCTGTCCTGGCAAAATAAGTTAAGCGCAGTTGCTAAGCCTCAGGACTGGCACAACTATAAAATCATCATGGAAAAGACCTCAGCTACAGAGGTCAGCATTGAATATTATATCGACAATGTGAAGACCGATACCCACACCGCAAACTTTGTCGGCAAGCCTTTCTGGCTGATCATCAATATGCAGATGGGAGGGGATAGCGGTACCGCATCCCGGTCTTTAAAGACCGCAGTGATGAAGGGAAGAAATGTCTATGTAGCCGCCTATACTAATTAAATCATTAATAAACATTATGAAAAATAATTTACTGATAATCAATATTGTAATTTTGACGATCGTCGCCGGAAGTTGTAAGAAGGGAGTCCTTCCCATCAAAAAAGAAAACACGGCATCAACGCTGAGTACGGCCATCATTCCAACCCTGACGACCACTGCATTTACCAGCATTACCACAGTTTCAGCAAGTACCGGTGGAATGATTTCCGCCAATGGCGGAGCATCGGTTACAGAAAGAGGAATCTGTTACAGCCTTAGCCCTAATCCGACGATTGCCAGCTCGACTGTCGCGCCAACGAGCGTCTCAGGTTCAGGTGAATTTGTGGCCAGGCTTAGCGGACTGACAGCTTCTACCAAATACTATGTCAGGGCATTCGCTAAAAATAGTGCAGGCATTGCCTATGGCAATGAAATCGAACTCAACACCGCGGATATCATCAGCGCGACTTTCTCCTTTACCCCAATGTTTATCATCGGATCTACCCTCGCAGCAACAGATGTTGAGGTGCTGACCGATGGGGGCAATGCAGTAACCGAAAAAGGAATCTGCTGGAGTACTTCCGCAAACCCGACCATCGCCAATAACAAGTTAAAACACAACAGTACCGGGACAGGTAAATTCCGGACAATGATCAAAGGACTGAATGAAAAGACAGATTATCATGTCCGCGCATACGCAGTCAATGCCAAAGGCGTCAGCTATAGTGCCGATGTGAGTTTTAAAACGATCCCGGCAGGCAAAATGACTTATACCTTTAATAAAGCTACAAACCCTACTCCGGAGCAACTGGCAGCCTACGACCGTCTGCAAATGCCGGTGGATAGTGCAAGTTGGTATATTAAAAATTTCACCTCTGCCACTAAGCATGTCTACCTGAATTATGATCCGGGAGTAGCCACTGCCGATGCCAACAATGAAGGCTGGATGAGGTTTGGGGCGAGTACAGGCGTGCAGAACATCCGGACAATGCTGCATGAAATGAACCATACCCTGGGGACAGGCACTTCTGCCTGGTGGTCAGGGAAAATTGTTGGGGGTAAATATCAGGGCGAGCATGTCAATGCTTTATTGAAGAAAATCCAGAACAGCAATGTTGATGTGCAGCTGAGTGGCGATACCCAACATTGGTGGCCTTATGGCCTGAACCAGAATTCGGAGGTAACCTCAAGCTGGGATTATGTATACAACTGTCTCATTATCGAAGCCATGAGAAAAGATGGAATGACCTCCTATAGTGGTGCTTATACACCGTAATAAAACCTTTAGTCAATAAATTAACACTCCTGTTTTCGTCAGCATACTGCGCACTCCAGTTTATCCGGGGAAAGAAGTATGCTGGCGATTTTGTTTAATATGGCTGGTCGACCGACTATTTTGTTACATTTGAATCCTAAAAAAACAATAGCCGGCCAAAAATGCGTTTACTGCAAATTCTTATTCTTGTTACGTATTTTTTGGTTCAGCCTGCAGGACTTAAAGGGCAGTCAGGACCAGCGGATAATGGCAAATCTCCGTATGGCAATTATGCGCTTAAAACCTATACCATTTCTGATGGCCTTCCTTCTAAAAACACGACGGCTACGTTTAAGGATAAAAGGGGATTCATCTGGGTAGGGACTGAAAATGGCCTTTGCCGTTTTGATGGGTATACTTTCAAAATCTTTTACCATAAGCCCGGCGACAGGTCCTCGATCAGCAACAACTTCATCAGTACGATCGTAGAGGACCACAAAGGAAGGCTATGGGTAGGAACGATGGATGGATTAAATGTGATGGATCCGCTGAAAGAAACCTTCCAGTCCTTTTACCACAAGGAATCCATTGCCTCGTCCATCAGTAACAACAAGATATGGTCCCTGCTTTGCGACAAACAGGGGAACATCTGGGTAGGAACGGATGATGGCTTTAACCGGTACCAGGAAGCCTCAAAATCCTTTAAGGTGTATCAGCCCAATCAAAAATCACCAAATGCCATGCTGGGTAAATCGGTCAACTCAATTATTGAAGACGGGCAGGGCAGGCTATGGCTGGGGAACTGGAGCGGAGGATTAAACAGCTTCGATAAACGCACACAGCAATTCAAAAACTTTCCGCAGAAACAACTGCCCGGACTGAAAAACCCGAACGATGTATGGGCAATCGCCTACGATGAAAAGGGAGCGATCTGGGTGGGCACTTATTGGAGTGGATTGTTTCGCTTTGACCTTAAAAATAATACCTTCAGCCCGGTTAAAGCTCCGGATAAAAACAATCCGGGAATTTATAGCATCCTTCCCGTATCGGGCAATACCTTACTGGTTGGCGGCAGCAATGGTTTTCACTGGCTGGATACCGAAAGCAACAAATGGGAGCCGGTAAAAAATCTGGTCAACTATGCCTTTGGCGATGCCTATAAAGACCGGGATGGCATCATCTGGATCAATGCTAAGAATGGCTTTGTAAAGATCGACAGCAAACAATACAAATTTGACCTGAAAGCGCTTCAGTTGGCCGGGGCCGAAGTGAAAAGTCTGGCCGCCAAAGATGATCAGATCTGGGTGGGAACGAATAAAGGATTGTACACTTTCGATTATAAATCAGGAAAGCTCTCGGCATTTAAGAAAAATGGCGCACACAACAGCCTGGAAAGTAACGACATCAGTAAGCTTTATTTCGATGCCAAAGGAACACTGTGGATCCTGACGGAGGATGGATTTGACAGTTATGACCCGGTGAATAAGACATTTTCGCATCATGACCACCATTCTGCCCTGGGCAGCCTGTTTAATGAGGATGTTTTCCGGGATATCCTGGAGGTTGAACCCGGAATCTATTACCTGGCTACAGATGCAGGGCTTAAAGTTTACAACAGCCATAACCATACCTTCAAACATTATTACAGCAATAAAAAAGATAAATATGCGCTGAGCAATAACCATTTGTATTCTTTGTTAAAGGATCAGAAAGGAGACATCTGGATCGGTACTTACGGAGGTGGTCTGAACCGTTTCAATCCCCGGACAGAACGCTTCGAGGTTTTCCGTTCAGAGGAACGTTCCAATGGTGGAATCAGCAGCAACATCATCAGGGCCCTGTTTCAGGATTCCCGGCAAAACATCTGGGTAGCCACCCCGGACGGACTGAATAGATTTGAGGCCAGGGATCAGAAATTTGTGGTGTACTCCAAAAAGGATGGCTTTGCGAGCAATGTATTCAGGGACATTGCAGAAGACCGCAATGGCAACCTTTGGGTGGCTACGGAAAGCGGACTCTCGAGATTTGATCCAAAAAACAGTAAGGTCCGGAATTTTGATGAGGCGGATGGCATCTATGTGAATTCCGTACTGGTGAATGGGGGGAAAGACCTTTACCTCGCCGGAGCATTAGGCCTGATCAGATTTGACCCGCTGGCCATTCCCTTCAATAAAATCGTTCCATCGGTCTATTTTACAGATTTTCAATTGTTTAATAAGCCGGTGCTCCCGGATCCAAAGGGACCATTAAAACAAAACCTGAACCTCAGCACCAAGCTGACTCTGGATTATGAGCAAAGCGTATTCTCCTTCGAATTCGTCGGACTCAATTACCGCTATCCGGAAAAAAATGAATATGCGTATAAATTGCTGGGCTTTGATAAAAAATGGAACCATGTAGGGACACAAAGAAAAGCGACGTATACAAACTTAAACCCGGGAACCTATAAGCTCTGGATCAGGGCCTCAAATAACGATGGCGTCTGGAATGAAGAGGGAAAAGTATTGATCATCAACATTCGTCCGCCATGGTACTGGACCTGGTGGGCCTATACACTCTATGCAGCCACAATTGCGCTGCTCATTTACCTGTACCTGCTTTACCGGAATAAACAGGCCGATCTGAAATACAAAATCAAAGTTGCGAGCATAGAAAGTGAAAAGGAAAAAGAACTCAGTGAAAAGAAACTCTCTTTCTTTACAAACATCTCCCATGAGTTCCGGACGCCCTTAACCCTGATCATCAATCCAATTAAGGAATTGCTGTACCATGACGATAAAGATGTGGATACGAGCAACCTCAATATTGTTTACCGGAATGCAAAACGGCTATTGAGTCTGGTAGATCAGCTCCTGCTCTTCAGGAAAGCGGATGCCCAGGCAGACAAACTGAAGGCCACAGATCTGGACATGGTCAACCTTTGTAAGGAAGTTTACCTTTGCTTTTCCCATCAGGCCAATTCCAGAGGAATTGCCTACGATTTTGTAAGCTCATCGGAGCACATCTGGATCTATGCAGACCGCGAGAAACTGGAAATCGCTATATTTAACCTGCTTTCAAATGCGATTAAATTTACACCTGAAGGTGGAAGTGTAAGGCTTGAAATCCTGGAAAGCGGGGATCAGCTGAATATTAAAGTGATCGATACCGGTTGTGGCATCCCTGAGGCTGCAGGAGAGAAAATCTACAACAGGTTTTACCAGGAAACGGATGAAAATACTTCCCTGAGAACCGGTTTTGGAATCGGATTGTTCCTGGTCCGCAATTTCATCGAAAACCATGGCGGTTCCATTACCTATACGAGTGTACCCAATCAGGGCACTACCTTTGTCATCAGCCTGAAAAAAGGAAAACAACACATCCATCCCGATCAGGTCATCCCTGTTTCTGAAAGTACTTCCATGTTGCTGATGGAGCTGGCAGAAGAGCAGGACAACACCAGACGGGAGGAAGAACCGGTCATTGCCGAAGCTCAGGACGAAGCACTGGCTTCAGAAAAGAAAACCATACTGATCATCGACGATAATAAATCAATCAGGGATTACCTGATGAGCATTTTCAAACCTTATTATCATTTGCATCTCGCCACAAGCGGGGAAGAGGGAATGACAATGATCAGAGAATTACTGCCTGATTTCATCATCAGTGATGTCATGATGCAGGGCATCAGCGGCATTGAAATCTGTAGCCTGGTGAAAGAAGATGCTGCTTTAAGCCATATTCCGGTAGTATTGCTCACCGCCAGTTCATCTCCCGAGATTAAACTGAAGGGACTGGAAACCGGAGCGGACGATTACATCAGCAAACCTTTCGACAAAGACTTACTCATCGCCAGGGTGGCCGGAATCCTGAAAAGCAAGAACAGCCTGCAGAAGTATTTCTATAACGAGATCACCTTAAACCCCACAACATCAAAAATCTCTGCGGAATACCGGGATTTTTTACAGGAATGTATCCGGATCGTTGAGCAACACATCACCGATCCCAATTTCAATATCCAGGTACTGGCGGAGGAAATCGGCATTTCCCGCTCCAGCCTGTTCAATAAAATAAAGTCCATTTCCGGAAGGTCATCCAACAGCTTCATCCGTTTCATCCGCCTGAGAAAAGCAGCGGAAATTTTTATCAATACAGACAATACCATTTCGGAAACGATGTTCATGGTCGGCATCAACGACATCAAATATTTCAGGGAACAATTCAATAAACTGTTCCACATGAACCCTTCCGATTATATCCGGAAATACAGGAAGAACTTTTCCAATAACATCACCCTGAGTAAAGAGCTCAAGAAAAAATAATCCGGCACTGCTTCTCCGGGATTAAATTTCCCTTATTCTGCCTTTTTTGGCTTTTTAGGGGTAAAATGGATGTTTTACCCCTCACATATTCTCAGTTTGCCCCCCTGTATTCTCTGCAAAACCATCGAATTTAGCTTCTGTCAACACCATACAGATCTCCTTAACAGGGCTGCGCGCACAGCCGGATTTCCGATATAGCCGTTGATGAGCTAATCCTAAAACCAAATATAAACGATATGAGAAAAGTTATACAAAACGTGTATGCTCCGTTTTGGCTGATGACGAAAAGGGTCTTTGTGGTCACCGCTATGAATGCGTTGCTGCTTTCCGCCCAGTCTGCAAAAGCCTCCGAACGGCTGACTGTCAATATTCGCCAGAATGTAGTCACCGGAACTGTCTACGACGAAAAGGGAGGTACCTTGCCGGGCGTTAGCGTACTGGTAAAAGGAACGACAACCGCGGCCATTACCAATGCACAGGGAAAGTATTCCATTAAAGTTCCGGCCGACAATTCGGTACTCGTATTTAGCTATGTGGGCTATACCAACCTGGAACTTCCGGTTTCCGGAAAAGCGGTGCTCGATGCCAGACTATCACCCGATTCCCGCTCGCTGAACGAACTCATCGTGGTGGGTTACGGTACGCAAAAGAAAGAAACAGTAACCGGATCGATCTCTCAGATCAAAGGAGCAGATCTGGTAAAAAGTCCGCAACCCAATTTATCCAATTCATTGGCGGGCAGGTTCTCCGGAGTCATCGTCAATAACAGAGGTGGGGAACCTGGTTATGATGGCTCAAACATCACCATCCGCGGACAAGCAACTACAGGAAGCAATAGTGTTCTGGTAGTCGTTGATGGAATTCCGGGCCAAACCGGCGGACTGGAACGTCTGGATCCGAACGACATCGAAAGTGTTTCGGTCTTAAAAGATGCTTCCGCTGCCATCTATGGAAACCGCGCCGCAAATGGGGTCATCCTCGTCACCACCAAAAGAGGGAAGACGGGCAAACCTTCCATCAGCTATAGCTTTAACCAGGGCTTCAGCTCGCCAACACGTTTGCCAAAGCTGGCAGATGCAGCAACCTATGCGCAACTGATGAATGAGATCAATTTCGACTCCAGTCCTTCAGGAGGCATGAACCAGTCTTACAGCGAAGCGCAAATCCAGAAATTCAGAGATGGTTCCGATCCTTTGCTTTATCCAAATACCGACTGGGCAAAAACGGTGCTTAAAGATGTCACCAAACAAAGTCAACATAGTCTTTCCGTAACCGGAGGAACCGAAGATGTGAAATATTACGTTTCCATGGGGATGATCAACCAGGATGGTTTGTATAAAAACGGAGTGGCCAATTATAAACAATACAATTTCCGTTCAAATGTGGACGCCAACATCAGCAAACGCCTGAAAGTAGGCTTGTCACTTGCCGGGAGAGAGGAAGACCGTAAATTCCCGATTACCGGTGCGGGTGATTTGTTCCGCTCCATTTACAGGGCCAAACCGATCGTTGCCGCCTACTACCCGAATGGATTTCCGACCAGAGGAATTGAAGGCTCAAACCCTGCGGTATTGGCCACAGATTTAGGTGGAACGAGCAACAACCCTACACAGGTATTAAATGCGATCCTGAAAGGAAGCTACCAGATCCCTGGGATTGAAGGATTGTCTGCAGACGGATTTTTCTCTGTTGATAAATCCAATGTCTTCACCAAGACCTTTAATAAACCTTACCTGTTGTACGAATATCAGCCTTCCTCAGACAGTTATAAATCTGACATCTATGGAGGAAACAACAAAAAAGCGACGCTTAAAGAATCTCAGCAAAGGGAATCCCTGCTGACTTCCAATATCAAACTGAACTTCACACGTCGTTTTGGTCTTCACGACATCAATGCTTTTGTGGGTTATGAGCAGAGTAAAAACAACATCGAATATTTTGATGCAGAACGCTTCAATTACCTCTCTACCCAATTGCCGGAATTGTCGCAGGGTGGAACAGCGGCAACAGATTACCTGAATTCGGGGTATAGTTCTAATTATACCCGCAGAAGTATCATCAGCAGAATCGCTTATGCTTACGACGACAAATACCTGTTTGAAGGTCAGCTTCGCCGTGATGGATCTTCCATTTTTGCAAAAGGCAACCAGTGGGGATCTTTTCCTTCGGTTTCTGCGGGATGGCGCATCAATAAAGAGAAATGGTTTAGCGAAAGCGTGAAGTTCTTTGATGAACTGAAACTAAGGGCCTCCTATGGTTCACTGGGAAATGACAATGTGAAAGGATTTCAGTTCTACGACAATTACATCCTGATCAACAACGGATTTGTCGCACAGGCACCGGGTGGAAGCCCAACCATTCAGCCGGGCGTAGGCTTGTCAAAATTGGCCAATCCCGACATTACCTGGGAAGTTGCAAAAAAACTGGATATCGGGATCAATGCTACCTTCTTAAAGAACTTTACCCTGGAGGCGATCTATTTCAAACAACAAAGGTCTGATATCCTGGCGGCACGTAATGCTTCTCTTCCGGGATCATCCGGAATTGTGAATCCTTATAATGATAAAAGTGCCAGTTACAACCCATTGGTTCCTTCAGAAAACATTGGTAAAGTAAACAGCGAAGGTTTTGAAGGTACATTGGGTTATGCCCGGCGTGGATCTGAATTCAACTGGGGCGTATCGGGTAACTTCACTTATGCCAAAAGCAAAATCATCTTCGTTGATGAGGCATCGGGTACTTTAGCTTACCAGAGAGAAACCGGAGGGCCTTTAAACAGTTACCTGTTGTACAACGCCGTTGGATTGTTCCGCACACAGGCAGAACTGGACAATTATCCGCATGTACCGGGTGCTAAGGTAGGGGACCTGAAATTCCAGGATTTTAACGGAGATGGTGTGCTGAATGCAGACGACATGACGCGTCAGAAATATGGCAACATCCCTCAGATCACTTACGGTTTTAACTTCAACGCTTCTTATAAAAACTTCGACCTGTCGGTGCTGTTTGCAGGTCAGACACAGGTAAGCCAGTATGTATTACCGGAGTCGGGCAGCATCGGGAACTTCTACAGCAGCTGGGCAGACAACAGGTTCAGTCCAACCAATCCGAACGGCAGTTATCCGAAAGTGACCGAACGGGCATCCAATGCGATCAGTGGCGGTGGCTATAGAAATACCTTCTGGTTAAACAACGCCTCCTTCCTGCGACTTAAAAACGTGGAGCTGGCCTATAACCTGAAAGGGGAGTTCCTGTCGAAAATCAAGATTTCCGGAGTCCGTTTATTTGCAAGTGCATTCAACTTGTTCACCATCACCAAAGTAAAAGATTATGATCCGGAAGGAAACAGCGAAAGTGGTCAGTTTTACCCTCAGCAAAGGATCATCAATTTAGGTGCAAACGTTAAATTTTAAATCTTGTCAAAATGAAGTACAAATATAGCATACCAGTTTTTATCTTAATCAGCGGTGTACTGGCACTGAGTTCATGTAAAAAAGATTTTCTGGACGTGACGGCGACAGACCGGATTCCTACCAATACACTGGAATCGGATACCGCGGTATTTGAAGCTTTTGTGACCAACGGATACATTGGGACAAAACTTCAGGATAAAGAGGCCGATGGTACCAATCCCGGATTTGGCCGTGGTTTTGAATACAGCATGTGGAGTTCGCTAACCGACGAATCTATCTATAATAATGACGATGCCACCTGGATCATCCAGCGGGGACAGTTAGCCCCGGAAAACCTGGGTGCATTGGGCGTAATCTGGGGCAGAAGTTACCGCAGTATCCGCGAATGTAATTATGCATTGACTGTGCTCTCAAAGATCCAGATGAGCGCTGCACATAAAACGATGCTGGAGGGGGAAATCAAATTCATCAGGGCATTTCGCTACCAGGACCTGATCAGAAACTATGGAAAAGTAGTCCTGATGGGGGATCAGGTGCTGGGTTTAAAAGATGATTTACAGAACCCGGACTTGTTCAAAAGGGCAACGATCAAAGAAGGAATCGACTATGTGGTTTCCCAGCTGGACGATGCCGCATCAAAATTACCACTGGACAATAGTGCGGCATGGGTTGGTGGAAGGGCCACTAAAGGAGCCGCGCTGGCACTGAAATCCAGGTTAACCTTATATGCAGCGAGTCCTCTCTATGCTGCAGGTACCTGGGAAGCTGCCGCCACAGCAGCACAACAGGTGATCGCATTAAACAAATACAACCTTTATCAGGGCGGTTACGCAAACTTATTCCTGATCAACCAAAGCACAGAATCTATATTCGAAAGGGTATACACCAAGAATGCCAACCATGTACACCTGGAAATTGCAAACGGACCAAATGGATATGGGGGATGGGCAGGAAATACACCTACGCAGACGATGGTAGAAGCTTATGACCTGACCAATGGTTTACCGGCAAATACAACGAACCCTTTATACGATCCGGCAAAACCTTATGAAAACCGTGATCCGCGTTTTAAAGCAACGATATTGTACAATGGGGCAGCTTACCGCGAACGTAATGTGGAAACCTTTATCCCGGG
This sequence comes from Pedobacter sp. KBW06, assembly GCF_003852525.1. Taxonomy (GTDB): domain Bacteria; phylum Bacteroidota; class Bacteroidia; order Sphingobacteriales; family Sphingobacteriaceae; genus Pedobacter. The sequence continues at coordinate 262,368 of NZ_QAJL01000006.1, read as the reverse complement.
AGGAAAAGACAGCAGAGATGGAAACGACAACTGGAACACGACCAAAACGGGTTACTATCTTAAAAAGTTCATGAACGATGCTTATCCATTGCAAAACCCATGGGGCAATGCAGGTTTTCAACCCTGGATCTATTTCAGGTATGCAGAGATCCTGCTCAATTTTGCAGAAGCTTCGAATGAAGCCTATGGTCCGGATGCGGTACCTTCCGGAGCTTCCTTCAGCGCCCGTCAGGCCATCAATATGATCCGTTCCAGAGCGGGTGTAAACATGCCGGCAGTAGCAGCAGTGGGACAAGCGGATATGCGTACGGCCATCAGACATGAACGTCAGATCGAACTGGCATTCGAAGAACACCGTTTTTATGATGTGAGAAGGTGGAAAATTGCTGAGGTAACAGAAAACCTGCCTTGCCGCGGAATCATCATCACCAAAAATAACGATGGCAGTTTCAGTTTTGCGGGTAAGATCGCACTGGACGGCCGCAAATTTGAACCGAAGCATTACTGGTTGCCGATCCCGAGAGCGGAAATCCTTGCTTCGGGAAATAAACTGGACCAAAACCCGCTTTATTAGCATTGTTAAATACACACACCTGAATACACACGCACCTGAATACCTAAACTCCGGAAAGCCTGGCTTTCCGGATGTTTTTTATCCCAATTGAGAAGATATGTATAAGAATAAAAACCGGGTCATGCTTCAGATGACCTTTGCAGTTTTGCTGCTGTTGCCCGCTCTGGTGAAAAGCCAGAATGCACTTCCGGTTAAAGTCCGGATAGACGCTGCTCATCCGATGCAAACGATAGAAGGATTTGGCGCTTCCGATGCCTGGACCTGTCAGTATGCCGGCCTTTGGCCGGAAGAGAAAAAAAAGAAAATGGCCGATCTGTTATTTAGCAATGACCTTGATGCCAAAGGAAATCCAAAGGGAATCGGACTGAACTTATGGCGTTTTAGCATCGGTGCCGGAAGTGATCAGCAAGGTGCTGAAAGTGGCATCAGAGATCAGGACCGCCGGCAAGCTTCTTTTTTAAAGCTCGACGGAACCTATGATGAGGCTGCAATGCGAGGACAAATGTGGTTCATGCATGCCGCCAAAGCAAGAGGGGTAAAGAAATTCCTGGGTTTCGTGAACAGCCCACATGTGAACTTTACAAAAAACGGGAAAGCGTATTCCAGCGATGGCAAAAGCAACCTCGACTTCAATAAGAAAAATGCTTTTGCTCAGGATGTTCTGAAGACCATTCAGATCATAAAAAAGCAAAGCGGAATCACTTTAGATTACCTCAGCCCGGTAAATGAGCCCCAATGGAAATGGGATGAAGGTAAGCAGGAAGGATGTCCTTATACCAATGCTGAAATCGCAGAGCTGGTGAGGACATTGAGCCCGGCCTTAAAGAATGGCGGCGTAAATACCAAAATACAAATTGCAGATGCCGGACAACTGGACTACCTGACGGATCACAAAGACACCCCTAAAAGCCAGCAGATCTCTTATTTTTTCAATGCCGGATCACCGGGCTATCTTGCAGATCTGCCCAATCTGGACCGGAGCATTTCAGGACACAGCTATTTTACCACTAGCCCTGAAGAACGTTCCATCAGCATCAGAACCAAGGTCGCCGCTGAAGTGGAGAAAGCCGGAAATCTCCGCTTTTGGATGTCGGAATATTGTGTGCTCGGCGACGCACTGCTGAAAGGAGAGGGCAGGGATACAGGAATGACCACCGCACTGTTTATTGCAAAACTGATGCACCATGATTTCAGCTATGCCAATGCCACTTCCTGGCAATGGTGGCTGGCCATTTCAGCAGGGGATTATAAAGATGGCCTGGTGTACCTCGACCGGGATAAAAACAAAGACAAAAACGACGGAACTGTGGTGGAAAGCAAATTGCTTTGGGGAATGGGAAATTACAGCCGTTTCATACCTGAAGGAAGTCGCCGGTTACCCATAAAAATGGAAAATGGCGATCAGGTGTATACCTCAAGCTACAGCCATGAGGGTAAAATCATCACCGTAATTGTCAATACCCGAAAAGAAGCGGTCTCTCTGGAAATCGAGGGCATCAGCAAAAAACAAAGAAAAATAAAAACATATACGACCTCGGCGGGTTTGAGTCTGGCGGCCGGAACAGTCAATTCGAATGTTATTAAGATTCTGCCGGAATCAATCACCACACTGATCACAAATCAAACCACCACAAGCATACCACTTAAAAATAGCAATTAACATGCTTCTGGTAGCTTCATAACCGATGAATAACAATAATGACTGATGAAATTTAATCAAGCCCAAATGAAAACTTTAAGATACCTTTTTTGTCTGTTAGCCCTTCCTTTAGCGATATTGACGAATACCGAAAAAGCCAATGCCCAGCAACATACTTTCGCCCTGAGCGACAGCACTTTTTTGCTCGATAATAAACCTTTCCAGATCATCTCCGGAGAAATCCATTACCCCAGGGTTCCAAGAGCAGCCTGGAGACAACGCATGAAAATGGCAAAAGCCATGGGACTCAATACCATCGGAACTTATGTGTTCTGGAACCTGCATGAACCGGAAAAGAACAAGTTCGATTTTACAGGCAACAACGACATCGCCGCATTTGTAAGAATTGCCAAAGAAGAAGGCCTTTGGGTGATCCTGAGGCCGAGCCCTTATGTTTGCGCAGAATGGGAGTTTGGAGGATATCCCTACTGGCTGCAGAATGAAAAAGGACTGGAGGTCAGAAGCAAAGAAAAGCAGTACCTGAAAGAATATGAAACCTATATCAAAGCAGTAGGAAAACAACTGGCGCCTTTACAAATCAACCATGGGGGCAACATCCTGATGGTACAGGTGGAAAACGAATACGGATCTTACAGCAATGATAAAGAATACCTTTCCATCAACAGGGAGTTATTTAAGGAAGCCGGATTCGACGGATTACTGTATACCTGCGATCCTGAAGCAGACCTGAGCAACGGACACCTGCCGGGCTTATTGCCAGCCATCAACGGGCAGGACAAACCTGCCATCGTGAAAAGTAAAATTAAAGCCTTAAACGAAGGTAAAGGTCCGTTCTTTATTGCAGAATGGTACCCTGCATGGTTCGACTGGTGGGGAACAGCACACCATACGGTTCCTGCAGAAAAATATACGGGTAAACTTGATGCCGTACTAAAAGCAGGCATTTCCATCAATATGTACATGTTCCATGGAGGCAGTACCCGTGGTTTTATGAATGGCGCCAATTATAAAGAAGGTACTCCTTATGAACCTCAGATCAGCAGTTACGATTATGATGCCCCATTGGATGAAGCGGGCAATGCAACGGATAAGTTTATGAAATTCAGGACCGTGATTCAAAACAATCTGCCTGCCGGACAAACACTTCCTGAAGTTCCTGCAGCCAAGCCTTCCATGGCAATTCCGGCAATTCAGTTTGAATCTGCCATCAGGGTAGCTGATCTTTTAACGAATCCCGTACGCAATCTAAAACCCATGACTTTCGAAGACCTGAACCAGGCTTACGGATTCGTCTGGTACCGCAGTACCTTAAATGGTGGCAAAACAGGCACGCTGAAAATCAAGGAACTGAGAGATTACGCGGTCATCATGGTCAACGGAAAACGTGTGGGCATTCTGGATCGCCGCCATGCTCAGGATAGTCTGTCGATCACGCTGCCGAAAGGAAAGGTAACATTGGATATTTTAGTAGAAAACCTGGGAAGGATCAATTTCGGACCGAACCTGCTTAAGAATAAAAAGGGAATCACGGAATCGGTTAGTTTTGCAGGTATTGAAGTCAAAAACTGGACGATGTTTAAGCTGCCTTTCAATACGGTGAACCAATTGAAATTCAAGACCGCTTACAAGGCGAGTAATACCCCGGTCATCAGAAAAGGAACATTTACCCTGAGCAGCACTGCCGATACCTATCTGGACATGCAGAAATGGGGTAAAGGTATGGTTTGGGTAAATGGCAATAACCTGGGTAAATATTGGGAAGCAGGACCGCAACAAACGCTTTACCTGCCTGCAGAATGGTTAAAGAAAGGGAAAAATGAAATTGTGGTACTGGAACTCATTAAACCGGAACAAGCTGCTTTATCCGGACTGGCCAAACCGATTCTGGATCAGGTAAAACCCGGTGTAAAATAGGTAATCCGGGGGAGGGTTAAGATACAACCCCATCTGGTTAAATTTTGAGCATTGATCAACCGGCGGGTTCTATACTTTTACATTCAGATTTATAGATCCAATACTTCAAGAAAACACCACATGAAACCAACCAAGATGAAATCATTACTCCTGATACTGGCTGCCGGAACAGCTGTACTCCCTGCGGGGGCACAGCAGAAAAAAGACTATCCGATCCAGCCTGTTGCTTTTACGCATGTACATGTAAATGATCAGTTCTGGGCACCGAAAATGCAGGTAAATGCTGCGGTTACCATTCCTTATACTTTGCAGAAGTGTGAAGAGAACGGCCGGATCAACAATTTCCGGATGGCAGCACATGAAGTGGAAGGAGGGACGCTTTCTCAGTTTACCTTTGATGATACCGATGTTTACAAAGTCATTGAAGGCGCTTCGTACGCGATGCAGGTGAAGAAAGATCCGGCAATGGAACTTTACATCGATTCCCTGATTACAATCATCGGCAAAGCACAGGAAAAGGACGGTTACCTGTATACCTTCCGGACGGCAAATGTAAAGAAGCCCCATGAATGGGTGGGTAGCAAAAGATGGGAAAAGGAAGAAGACCTGAGCCATGAACTTTACAATTCCGGCCATTTATATGAATCTGCAGCTGCTTATTTTGAAGCAACAGGAAAACGTACCTTATTAAATATCGCGCTCAAAAATGCCGATCTGCTGGTCAGGGATTTTGGTCCGGGGAAACTCCGGATCTATCCTGGCCATCAGATTGTCGAAATCGGTCTTGTTCGCCTGTATCGCATTACCGGCAATCAAAAATACCTGGATCTGGCCAAGTTTTTCCTCGATGTGAGAGGCCCCAAAGGCGATGCCTACAATCAGGCAAATGCCAGGGTCGTTGATCAGAAAACCGCTGTGGGGCATGCTGTTCGTGCCACCTATATGTATACCGGAATGGCTGATGTGGCCGCGCTGACCGGTGATCAGAATTACCTGAATGCCATCGATAAAATCTGGGAAGATGTGGTCTATAAAAAGTTATACATCACAGGTGGCATAGGCGCTACCGGTAATGGAGAAGCTTTCGGCGAAGCTTACCAATTGCCAAACATGTCTGCCTATGCGGAAACCTGTGCGGCCATCGCCAACATTTACTGGAACAGCAGAATGTTCCAGTTGCATGGGGATGCGAAATACATGGATGTATTGGAAAGAACACTGTACAATGGTTTACTTTCGGGAGTATCTTTAAGCGGCGACCGCTTCTTTTACCCGAATCCACTGGCTTCTATGCATCAGCACCAGCGCAGTGCCTGGTTTTCCTGTGCCTGCTGTATCTCTAACATGACACGGTTTTTGCCCTCTGTACCGGGCTATGTATATGCACAGAACAACAATGACCTTTATGTGAACTTGTTCATGAGCAATAATGCTGATATAAACCTTAAGGCCACAAAAGTAAAGCTTAGTCAAGCCACCGGCTACCCATGGAATGGAAAAGTAGCATTAACCATTGACCCTGAAAAGTCATCCACGTTCGCCCTCCATATCCGCATTCCGGGATGGGCTGCGCATTCGCCGGTACCTGGTGATCTGTATAGCTATATGAATCCTTCTAAAGCATCCTTTAAATTATTGCTCAATAGCAAACCTGCCACTTATCAAATGATCAAAGGTTATGCAGTTGTAGAACGCAAATGGAAAAAAGGAGATCAGCTGACACTCGACCTGCCGATGGAGGTAGAAAAGGTCGTAGCCAATGCAAAAGTAAAAGACGATGTGGGCAGATTTGCTTTTCAGCGCGGACCAATCGTATATTGCCTGGAAGGACCGGACAATAAAGATGGCCTGGTTCAAAACATCATGGTCGACAAAAATGCGAAAGTAAGCACTGCATTTAACAAAGATAAATTAAATGAAATCCAGGAGATCTCGGTAGAAGGGACCGGTACCAAAAGACAGCTGAATTCGGATGAACTGATTGAAGTAAAGCAAAAGGTAACTGCCATTCCATATTATGCCTGGGCCAATCGCGGCCCAAGCGACATGACCGTTTGGATTCCTTATGAAGCTTCTTCGGCCAGGCCACAACCTGCACCCACCATTGCTTCGCTAAGCAAGGTCAGCTCTTCCTCAGATAACCCGCGACTGATGGAAGCCATCAGAGATCAGTACGAGCCGGTAGATTCAAAAGACACCAATTATCCCTATCTGCATTGGTGGCCAAAAAAGAACAGTAAAGAGTATGTACAATATGATTTCGCGGAAGCGCAAACCGTTTCAGAATCTGCAGTCTATTGGTATGACGATCAACCCTGGGGAGGTTGCCGCATTCCGGTTTCTTATCAGGTCCTGTATTTGAAAGAAGGGAAATGGCTGCCGGTTGAAGTCATCAATGATTCGGGAATCGCTAAAGACAAATTTAATGTGCTGAAATTTAAACCGGTAAACACCAGTGCATTGAAACTTGAAGTTCAACTTCCAAAGGAACAATCCTCAGGTATTCATGAATGGAAAGTGAAATAAAAGAGCAATGGCCGGCAGTTATGCCGGCCAGCCTTTTTCATTGCTATAGGTTTCATAGGAAAGCCTGGTGAACAAATTCTCATCTTCCGTTCCCATCTTTTGATTATAGGCTTCATCTGCCAGATATAGTAAAGCCTCAAAGTCCATTTCCTCCGGCATTTCAGTTGGGTTATGACGTACAAGCTCATAATATTCTTTTCCGTTTGCCACCACACAGCAGCGCACATACAGGAAATAATCCACCGAAAAATGTTTGCCATCCTGATAAGAATCCGGGCCAATATTGGAGGCATAAGCAAGACCATCCAGCTGGTACAGCTTTTCCGAAAGAATTTCAGCGAATTGCTGAATGTCTGTTACTTCCATTGCAACCAGTTTTTTTAAGGCCGGTTTTAATACAGCATCATCATCTCCGGTTTTTTTCCAATTGAAAGCGGCGATGACCTCCCAGAATAAGGCTTCGTCCATCGGGCGATAGGCAGAAACTGTCTTTTCAGGGATGGCCTGACCTTCAGATAATTCTTTATAACCACTGCGTTGCTTGTCCACAATCAGCTTTTCCACTTCTTTGGTACAACTGTTTTCATCGGGAAACTGCTTTGTGTTTTCCCTGGCCTTTGCACCTACTTTACCGAAGGTAACCGTATAGCTACTGCCTGATAATTCAACAGTCCAAAGTTTGTTCGATTCTCCTTCCTGATTTAAAAACGTTCTCTTCATTGGTAAATAGTTTTATTCCTTATGCGCCTAAAGTAAAATTAATTTCTTTGATACGCTAATTTGAACGGATGTCATTTTTAAACACCTGAACTTTGAAAGTTATAAAACTGATTTTATATCCTGATTAATAAACGTTAACTTGACGTATATTAGCAGGTGTTGACCGGATTTTAACCTCTTTGCCCTAGAATTCTTCAAGACCTGTTAATATCTGTACATTAATGCTCAATTGATGCTCAATAATCAAACTGCTAACCAAAACAACCGACCATGAAAGTGCTGCCTTTTACTTTGCTTGTACCGGATGATAAAAGTGTAATATCCGAACAGATTGAATTGCCTTATTTCTATCAATACCTTCACCGTCATGAGGAATGGCAGATTACCTGGGTAGAGCGGGGAGAGGGTACCCTTATTGCCGGCAATAACATGCATGCCTTCCGTTCCGGGGACCTTTTCTTAATCGGCGCAAACCTTCCTCATTTATTCAAGAGTAATCCCGAATATTTTGTAGGGGATGAAAGTAAATGCATCAAGGCCAGTTCTGTTTATTTCAACCCTGACGGACGGTTAGCTGGCTTGTTCAAAATGCCTGAACTGAATACGGCCAGCTCCTTTCTGAAGAACAACAAACATGGCTTTAAGGTTCCGGAAAGCTATACTGCGCTGTTATCTGAACGCATGCAGGAATTACATGAAGCAAGCGGATCGGCTGTTTTATTCGCTTTTCTTAATCTAATGGAAGGATTGCAAAGGGTAGAGGAAGAGGTAGAACCCCTTTGCCCCGACTTTTATTCTTCCAATCTTTCAGAACACGAAGGCATGAGGCTCAGCAACATCATTAATTTCATCATGCGCAATTATAACAACCGCATTGACCTGGAAGATGTGGCCAATGCCGCTTACATGACCCCTCAGGCCTTTTGCCGTTATTTCAAAAAACATACCGGACATACCTTCATCTCTTTTTTAAATGAGGTGCGGATCAATGATGCCTGCAAAAGCCTGGTCTCTGATGATAAACCCGACTGTATTTCAGGTATTGCTTATAAAGCCGGCTTCAATAGCATTGCCAACTTCAACAGGGTATTTAAGAATTTAATCGGACGCTCGCCAAGAGCCTATATCGATGAGTACAATAACGTTAGCCGAATAAACAGCATTGCCGGCTGACCTTAAATACAACAGATATTAACGTCTTTTGACCGTATCCTAACCAATTACGGTCGAATTTCTGACCGGAAATTTAATATCTGTACCTTGATATTCAACACCTGATACCAACCAAACCAAAGACCACTAAATGAATAAACCATACCAATTACTGCTCATGATGTGCTTATTGCCCTCAGTTATTTTTTCACAGGAAAAAGCAGCATCCAGTCTCTACGAGCAAACCAGCGAAATGGGGACCACCATCATTACCTATCAACAGGATGTCAAAGCCATTCAGGATTTTTACTGGCCCTACGTGATTGAGGGCACTTATCCGGACATCGCGCGTGTCTGGTATTCGCCTGAACAGCGGAGCCGTCTGCTCAGCGTTCAAAAAGAATACCTGAAAAAAATGGAACAGCTGCAATTTGACGCTTTCAGTGTATATGGAAAAGTAGATTACCTCTTGCTGAAAAAGGAAATTAATAAAGAAATCGCAGGCCTGGAAAAAGCAGAGCTGAATGAAAAGGCGATCCTCAAATACATTCCCTTTGCTGCTGAAATTTATGCGATCGAAAAGGAAAGGCGGAGGGGAAAAGCCATGGACTGGCCGGCGGTAGCTGCAAAGTTAAATGCGGTTACAAAAGAAGTAGCGGCTTTTAATGCCACATCGCTCCAAAAAAACACGCTGAACAAAGCGCAGATAAAAACCATCAAAGACGTAATATATGGCCTGAAAACGAGATTAAGAGGTGTTTATGAATTCTATAAAGGTTACGATCCTTTATTCGATTGGTGGCTGCCGAAGCCCTATGAAACATTGACGCTGGCCTTAAATAATTATGCTTCCCTGTTTTCCGAAAAACAAAGCGAAGCACCTGCTGCTCCAAAAGACAGCAATTATGGAATAAAAGGAAACCCGATAGGGCAGGCAGAGCTGACTGCGCAATTGAAGGCGGAAATGATTCCCTATGGCCCGGAGGAACTCCTTAAAATCGCAGAGAAGGAATTTGCATTTTGCGACCAGGAGTTGTTAAAGGCCTCGGCAGAAATGGGTTTCGGCAAAGACTGGAAGAAAGCCCAGGAGAAGGTGAAACAAAGTTTTGTGCCACCGGGCAAACAGCCCGAACTGATTGTACAATTGCAGGACGATGCGCTGGATTTTATCAAAAAACAGAATTTAATGAACATTCCTGAGCTGGCAAAAGAAACCTGGGGCATGGTCATGATGTCGGCAGAAAGGCAGCTGGTCAACCCTTTTTTTACAGGAGGCCGGGAAATCAGTATTTCGTATCCGACAGCGGCTATGACCGATGAAGATAAACTGATGAGCATGCGGGGCAACAATCCTTATTTTTCAAGAGGGACAGTTCAGCATGAGTTATTGCCGGGGCATCACCTGCAATATTATATGAACAGCAGGTACAAGAATTACCGGGAGCTTTTTACCACTCCCTTTGGAATCGAAGGATGGACCCTCTACTGGGAACTGCTGTTGTACGATAAAGGTTTTGCTAAAAGCCCGGAAGAGCGGATCGGCATGTTGTTCTGGAGGATGCACCGCTGCGCGAGGATCATTTTCTCCCTCAATTATCATTTGGGTAAATGGACACCAGGGCAGTGTGTCGACTTCCTGGTAGACCGGGTAGGGCATGAGCCGGCCAATGCCGAAGGAGAAGTGCGGAGGTCTTTTGAAGGGGGCTACAGCCCATTATATCAGGTGGCTTATATGATTGGAGGATTGCAGCTGATGGCGCTGAAACACGAACTGGTAGACAGCGGAAAAATGACTTATACAGAATTTCATGAGCGGGTGATGAAGGAAAACCTGATTCCTATAGAGATGGTCAGGGCAGCCTTAACCGGACAGTCTTTAAAAAGGGATTTCAGCACCCAATGGCAATTTTACAATTTCAATAGGTAAGCAGCAACCATAGACCAAACCAACCAAACTTTCATGAAACCACAACCTACAGAATTTAAGTCTTCACTCCGGCTAATCGATGCGACCATGCTCGTTGCGGGCAGCATGATCGGATCAGGGATATTTATTGTCAGTGCAGACATTACCAGAAATGTGGGGAGCTCGAGTTGGTTGCTGGTGGTTTGGCTGATCACCGGATTTATGACCTTAACAGCGGCCTTAAGTTACGGAGAACTGAGTTCCATGTATCCGAAAGCAGGAGGACAGTATGTGTATTTAAAAGAGGCTTACAATCCTTTGGTCAGTTTCCTCTACGGCTGGAGTTTTTTTACGGTAATCCAAACGGCAACGATCGCCGCAGTGGGGGTTGCTTTTGCCAAATTTACGGCCTACCTGCTGCCTCAGTTTAGCGAAGATCAGGTCTTGTTTGATCTCGGCTTCCTCCAGATTTCTCCTGCACAACTGCTGGCCATTGTCATCATTGTGGTGTTAACTTATGTAAACAGCAGGGGGGTAAATGCAGGCAAATCGATCCAGACTTTCTTTACCATGGCTAAATTGCTCAGTCTTTTCGGCCTGATTGTATTCGGTTTATTCTTTATGAAAAAAGAAGTCTGGGAGCTCAACTGGAAAGATGCCTGGGAATTAAAACCACTTGCAGGATCAACAGGGATAGGTACTTATACAACATTGGCCGCCTTTGGTGCCATTGCAGCAGCAATGGTCGGTTCCATTTTCAGCAGCGACTCCTGGCACAATGTGACCTTCGTAGCCGGTGAGATTAAAAATCCAAAGAGAAACATCGGTCTGAGTCTGGCACTGGGGACGATCATGGTCACGGTCTTATACATTTTAACCAATATCATGTATACAGGAGTCCTTTGCCTTCATGATATCGGACATGCGGATAAGGATCGGGTAGCGGTTTCTGCTGCCCAGGTGATCTTCGGCTCATCCGGAACAGTGATCATCGCACTGATGATCATGGTCTCTACCTTCGGATGCAATAACGGATTGATCATGGCAGGGGCCAGGGTATATTACTCCATGGCTAAAGATGGCCTTTTCTTTAAAAAAGTGGGTACGCTGAACAGGAATTCGGTGCCGGCTTTTGGCCTTTGGATTCAGTGTTTGGTGGCCTGCCTCTGGTGCCTTAGTGGCAAATATGGAGATTTGCTGGACATGATCTCCTTTGTGGTGGTGATGTTTTACATGCTGACCATAGGAGGGATTTTTATCCTCCGGAAAAAGCGACCTGGTATAGAACGGCCATACAAGGCTTTCGGATATCCGGTTTTGCCATTGATCTATATCGTGATGGGACTTGCCTTTTGTATCCTGTTGATCATTTATAAACCCCGTTTTACCTGGCCAGGTTTAATCATCACATTGATCGGGATTCCGGTTTACTATGTGATTGCTAAACTTAAAACCAACAAAGAGCGCTAGTCCCTGCTATACATTTCATCATGATGTTCAAAAAAAATCTATTTCATAAGCTCAGCGTTTTCCTGATTATTCTGGGCATTAGCCAATCACTAAACGCACAGTAAACTACGGTAACCCTGCAAACAGATCAAGCCTCCGGACAAATGGGTTTTATGTAGGGGAGAATTCCAAAATCCCGAATACGGCAGGCGTAAGAAATGACATCATTGCCGCTTTAAAAAAACTGAGCATTCCCAACCTGAGGTGGCCTGGTGGATGTTTCGCAGACCGGTACCATTGGAAAGATGGAATCGGACCTAAAGACCAGCGCCCTTCAGTTGTAAACACCATGTGGGGTGGCATAACAGAAGACAATAGTTTTGGGACCCACGACTTTCTGAACATGTGTAAACTGCTGGGTACGGAACCTTACCTGGCCGGGAATACCGGAAGTGGTACCGTTCAGGAGCTGGCAGACTGGGTGCAATATGTCAATTTTGAGGGCCGGAGCCCGATGTCCGACCTGCGGGTTAAAAACGGACAGGAAAAACCATGGGAAGTAAAATTCTGGGGAGTAGGAAATGAAGCCTGGGGTTGCGGAGGAAATATGCCACCTTTATGGAAGGAAAAAAACAGCTATTACCACTGGACAGAGACTTTAATGAAATTACATCGCTGCTTTAACAATTTTACCCAGGCGTTTAAGATCAGCTTCCAGTTTTGTGTTCCATCCCAGGGCAAAATTTAGCCGCATACAATTGTTGTATTGGTTGTATTGACTGAACATCCGGCCGGGTGCATAACTGATATTTTGCTGGAGTGCGCGGTCATACAATTCGGCAGTATCAATTTTCTGGTCCAGTTCCAGCCATAACATAAAACCACCCTGAGGCTGGGAGATTTTGGTATTATGCGGAAAATAGGCCTCTATCGCTCCCTGGTATTTCAGGCAATTGGTATACAGCTTACTTCTGATGGTCCGCAAATGATGGTCGTATCTGCCATGTTCCAGAAAATCAGCAATCACTTCCTGATATAAGGTCGGGGTGGAAATCGTTTGTAACAACTTTTGCCTGATGATTTTCTCTTTATATTTTCCGGGAGCAACCCAGCCCACCCGATACCCTGGAGCCAGCGTTTTAGAAACTGATCCGCACCACATCACGATTCCGGCCTCGTCAAAGGCTTTACAGGGTTTAGGTCTTGTTGCGCCAAAGAAAAGGTTCCCATACAAATCGTCTTCAATCAAAGGGATATCGTATTCGGTCAGCATTCTGACGAGTTCTTTTTTGTGCTCCTCCGGCATCATGCAACCCAGTGGGTTGCTGAAATTGCTGATAAAGCAACAGGCATTTAACCGGGGCAGTACTTTTTTGATGGCCTCTAAATCTACCCCTGTGATGGGATGTGTCGGGATTTCGATTGCTTTTAATCCCAATGATTTTATGATTTGGACGATACCAAAGTAAACCGGGCTTTCTATAGCCACAGTATCGCCAGGCTTCGTCACCGCCATCAGACAGTTGAAAATAGCATTCATTGCACCGGATGTGGTAACAATATCGTCTTCAGTCAGTTTACCTTCCAGGACATAGGACCATTTGGCGATCGATCTTCTGAGGTTCAGGTTGCCCTGTACCGGTTCGTAAGTGGTCCCGCCATCAGCCAGACGCTGTACCACACTGATCACACCCTTGTTCAGTTTTGCGATGGGCAATAAACTTTTGTCCGGGACACCCAACGAAAATTGGGTAATCTGATCATTGGTCAGGGTATTGAAAACCTTACTGATCAAATCTTCAGGATCCTTTGTCTGCGCGGAGGTTTTTAAAGCGGTTACCGAGGGAAGCAGTGACTTTCTCATCGATGCTTTGCTCACAAAATATCCTGATTTGGCCCTGGGTTCAATCAACGATTTACTTTCCAGTTCCAGATAGGCCTGTTTAACGGTAGTCAGACTTACATTGTAGCGCTTTTGTACCGTCCGGATGGAGGGAAGCTTGTCTCCAAGTTTTAAAGTCTTGCTGGCAATCTGTTCCTCCATTACTTTCGCAATTTTAAGGTATAAGGATTCCTTTTTCATTCGAGCTATCATTCTGTATCCTGTAAAATTACGAAAAATGGATCTGTGTTTTATTGGCAGGTATTCAGCCAGTCAACTAGTTTATAGATGGAGTGCTTTAATTTGGTGTTGTTCTCCTGTAAGTCGCCAAACGTAGCATCAAGTGTTCTTTTTGCTTCTTCGATCAGTTCATCGCCGATAGATGAAGGGATATGTTGTTGCAGACCGCGGGAATTCAATACCACTTCATCCTGTTCATTGATGGTTGCAAAAGCGAAGCCGATGACCTCTTTATCATCGCTGACGATGCTTAAAGGGAGGCCAAAATCTGCGGTTAATTTTATGGTTTGATCTTGTGGTAATTGTTGGTTATTAACGGAGCGCTCAGTCGTTTTTTGATAGAGATTGATGACCGACCTCATGTCGGACAGGTACACTTTTCGAAATTCTAAATTTGTACTGTTGTGATTGTGTTCTTTCATAACCCTGGTATTTGATCACAAATCTAGTCAGGAATAAAATGTAGATACAGATACAGAAAACAGTTTATTTTAGGGTACAGATGTTATTTGGATAGCTTTATTCTGTCTATCTGGATGCTGTCGCAAAACCCCTTTAATTTGTCGCATTGTCCCCCTTTTAATTTCTATTTTAACCAGGATCTTTATTAAAAGCAAAGGTAGGACAGCTACCACAACCAAAAACTAAAAAACAAGCTTATGTCAGAGAATAAAGTTTCATTGCACAGAGTGATTAAGGCCAGTCCCGAAAAGGTGTATCGTGCCTTCACCGAAAGTTTAGCGATCGCTTCATGGTTACCTCCGTATGGTTTTCTTTGTACCGTACAGGAAATGAATGTTAAAGTAGGAGGGACTTTCAAAATGTCATTCCAGAATTTTACCACCGGTAACGGTCATTCATTTGGCGGGGAGTATCTAGAACTCAAACCGAATGAGTTGCTTAAATACACAGACGTCTTTGATGATCCGAATTTACCAGGTGTCATGACCACGACCATTTCCCTTCAAAAGACAATGGTAGGTACAGACCTGAAAGTATTACAGGAAGGAATTCCTGCGGTGATTCCGGCCGAAATGTGTTACCTGGGCTGGCAGGAATCCCTGGAAAAACTGATTAAACTGGTGGAACCTGAAATCCCGGATGCCGGATAAACGCCATGTTAAAGCTCCCTGGAAATGAAATTCAGGGAGCTTTTTTCTAAACTGTTTTATGATTCATCTCATCTATGCTCCATTTGTAACCCGGAACATAAGAAAGCAGCAAACTGGCAGCAGATGCGGTAAACACGCCATAATTTATAGGCTTTTGGATACCGACAGAAGTGGTCATAAACAAAATGAAGGTAAAGGTGAGCAGACAGCTTCCTATAGCGGCATATTTCGTTTTAAAACCAATGATCAGGCAGACCGCGATGGTCAACTCTGATGCGGTCGCTATTCCACCCATTACATTGGTCATGGACCGGTCTAAATAAGGCATCAGCGTAGTGGTATAGTTGATGAAATTTCCCCAGTTACCCCACTCGATACTTCCGGTACCCGCAGGGCCGAGAATACCTAGTCTGTCCAGAACAGGAATTAGAAATGTGATCCCCAATGCACATCTTAAAAGCAGCTGCGGGATTTTAAATGAGTCTTCCATAATTTAAATATTTAAGACAAAGCTATCTCCAATAAGCAGGGCTTTACCATACCAGATTCATCAAATCCTATAGCCCAGTAATTGAATAAATAGATCCGGAATCCTTATTTTTGAAAATGGAGTTAGCATTATATCAGATCGACAGTTTTACTGATGAACTTTTTTCAGGAAATCCAGCTTGCGTGGTAATTTTAGAGGAATGGTTGCCCGACGAAATCTTATTTAAGATTACTCAGGAAAATGCCGTTGCAGAGACCGCATTTTTTCTTCCACAGGGTGATGGGTTTCATTTGAGGTGGTTTACGCCTGAAACAGAAATGGACCTCTGCGGGCATGCGACCTTGGCTGCTGCATTTGTACTCAAAAGATGTCAGAATTATCCTGCTGATAAAATCATCTTTTATACCCAGAGCGATACTTTGGTGGTTACCGTAGAAGAGGACTTGTTCTGGCTGGATTTCCCTTCCAGACTTCCTGTGCCGTCATCACTGCCATGGCAAATAGCAGAAGCACTGAACATTAAACCAATCGAAGTGTTGAAATCCAGAGATTATGTGTTGGTCTATGAAAACGAAGAAACCATCAGAAATATCAGGGTAGACCGGCAGTTGTTTGACCGCTTAAACCTGGATCCGGGTGGGGTAATCGTCACAGCGAAAGGAGCGGAGCATGATTTCGTTTCCCGGTTCTTTACGCCACAGGCTTCCATCCTGGAAGATCCGGTTACCGGTTCCGCACATTGTTCCCTGATTCCGTATTGGGCCGGACAATTAAACACACAGGAAATGATTGCCCGGCAGTTGTCGGAGCGGACAGGTACATTGCTTTGTAAAAACTCAGCTGAACGTGTATTGATCGGCGGAAAGGCGCGGTTGTATTCCAAAGGCGTACTGGTGCTTCCCGGCTGAAACTGAAAAAATTTAGTTCAGTCATCTCCAAAAGTCCTCCATCAACAGGATAAATCTTAATTTTTCTGGTCAGGTGTAATTTGCAAATAGTCGGATTTGTATACAAATGAGTCAATTCCCTACAAAAGATAATATCGGGCATATGATAAATTTGTAACCAGGCTCACGCTACAACCTAACCAAATAATTAAAAAGATGAACAGAAGAAAGCTGCTTCAAAGCATGGCTATTGGTATCCCTGGTTTATTGCTATCTAAAAATTTTGCTGCACTGGCTCATGAATTTCCTGAAATTTCAGAAGAAGTCTCCTCAGGCCCCTTCAAGCCTACCTGGGAGTCATTGCAGTCGTACCAGACCCCCGAATGGTTCAGGGATGCCAAATTTGGCATCTGGGCACATTGGGGACCTCAGTGTCAACCTGAAGCCGGCGACTGGTATGCGAGGGAGATGTACATTGAGGGCAGTCATAAGTACAAATTTCATCTTGAAAAATATGGACATCCTTCCGAATTCGGATTTAAAGACGTAATTCACAGCTGGAAAGCCGAAAAATGGGATCCGGAAGCATTGGTTTCCTTATACAAAAATGCCGGCGCACGGTATTTTATGGCACTGGCGAACCATCATGACAATTTCGATCTTTATGATAGTAAATACCAGAAAAATTGGAATGCTTTAAAAATCGGACCTAAAAAAGACCTGATAGCCGGTTGGGCAGCAGCAGCAAAAAAGAACGGTCTCTTCTTCGGGGTCAGTGTGCATGCCGCCCATGCATGGAGCTGGTATGAAGCGGCCCAGCGTTCCGACAAAAGCGGGAAATATGCGGGGATAAGTTATGATGGCAAATTAACAAAGGCCGATGGCAGAGGTAAATGGTGGTCGGGTTTAGACCCACAGGAACTTTACGCCCAAAACCATCCCTTAAGCGAAAACAGCCTGGATAACGGAGCAATCAGCAGGCAATGGGATTGGGGAAATGGGGCGAACCGGCCAACCAAAGCCTACATCGAAAAATTCTACAACAGGACCATCAACCTGATCAACAAGTATCATCCGGATCTGGTCTATTTTGACGACTCCCAACTTCCGCTGTGGCCGGTTAGCGATGCCGGGCTCCGCATCGCTGCGCACCTTTACAACAAAAGCATAAAAGAAAAAGGGAAGCTGAATGCGGTCATCACCGGAAAAATCCTGGATGAAAATCAGCGTAAAGCAATGGTTTGGGATATTGAGAGAGGCCAGAGCAATGCTATCGAACCGCAGCCATGGCAAACCGATACCTGTATCGGAAACTGGCATTATGACCGAAGTGTTTACACCAGAAAAGGGTATAAAACAGCTAAAACCGTGATTCACACCTTAGTCGATGTGGTGAGCAAAAATGGCAACCTGATGTTAAACATTCCGGTGAGGGGAGATGGCACAATTGATGAACTTGAACGTCAGGTTGTAGAAGAGATCGGGGTATGGATGAAAGCAAACGGAGAAAGCATTTATGGTACCCGTCCCTGGAAAATATTTGGGGAGGGACCAGCGCAGCAGGGCGCTGCAAAGCTCAGCGAACAGGGTTTTAATGAAGGAAAAGGAAAACCTTTCACGGAAGCGGATATTCGTTTTGCGGTTAAAGGGGAACAGCTTTTTGCTACCGTGATGGGCTGGCCGGCCTCTGGTTCGGCATTGATCACCAGTCTTAAAGAAAACAGTAACTATTATCCCGGACAAATCAACAAGGTTGAACTGGTGTCAACCGGACAGCAGTTAAAGTTTGAAAGAAATGCAGCAGGGTTAAAGGTTTATTTTCCTGAACAGGCTCCCGAAGCTGCTTACGCAAATGCCTTAAGGCTAAGCTAAAAATCAAAAATGGCGAATATTAAAATCCCCGCTGTTGTATTTGGGACCAGCGGCTTGGGAAACCTCTACCATGCCCCGGATGACGGACAGAAAAAGGCAATCGTCAATGCATGCCTGACTTCCTCAGCTGGCCTTACTTTTTTTGATACCGCTGGTAAATACGGTGCAGGACTGGCCCTTGAAGTGCTGGGATCTTGCCTCAAAGATTTGAGAATTGATCCCTCAAAGGTGCTGATCAGCAATAAACTGGGATGGTACCAGACGGAGCTTAAGGGGCCTGACCCTACATTTGAACCCGGTGTATGGAAAAATCTGAAAAATGATGCGTTACAGCGCATCAGCTATCAGGGGATCCTGGATTGCTTTGAACAGGGAAACCAGCTGCTTGGAGATTATCCTGCAAGCTTCGTTTCTGTTCATGATCCCGACGAATACCTGAGGTCTGCAAAGAATGAAAGGCAAAGCCGGCAGCGATATGCGGACATCATCGGTGCCTATCAGGCATTACATGAACTGAAATCGGCCGGAAGAGTGGCTGCGGTTGGTATTGGTGCCAAAGACTGGAAGGTCATCAGGAAAATCGAACAGGATGTCCATCTGGATTGGGTGATGATCGCAAATAGCCTGACCGTTAAATCTCATCCGAAAGAACTCATTCAGTTTATTGAGGCGCTGGATCAGAAAAATATCCCGGTCATCAATTCTGCCATTTTTAATGGTGGCTTTTTAACCGGAAGCGAGTTTTACAATTACCGCCAGATCGATGACGACAATGCGGATGACCAGGCACTGCTGACCTGGCGTAATGAATTTTTTGACATTTGCAGTCAGTATGGACTTTTACCAGCCGAAGCCTGCTTTAATTTTTGCTCGCATTTCTCCGGCATAAAAAGCATTGCGATGAGTACGACAAAAGCTGAAAAAGTAGCGCAGAACCTGGCCATGACCTCCAAGCAGGTGCCTCCCGAATTCTGGACAACAATGTATCAACAAGGATTAATTGAAACACCCATCATATCATGATCACACTATCTTGCGAAACGCCCGGTAAATTTGAATTTAAAGAAATGATCCTTCCAGGACCAAAGAAAGGATTTGCGCTCCTGAAAATCAGGAGAATAGGCATTTGCGGAACTGACTATCACGCTTTCGAAGGCACACAGCCCTTTTTTAACTATCCCCGGGTCCTCGGTCATGAAATTGCTGCAGAAATCGCCCATCTTGAAAATGAACAGGAATTCCATATCGGAGAAAAGGTCACCATTAACCCTTATTTCTCCTGTGGTCAATGTATTGCCTGCAGAAATGCCAAGCCCAATTGCTGTGAAAACATCAGCGTATTTGGTGTACACGAAGATGGCGGCATGCAGGAGTATATTTCAGTACCGGAATCATCGCTCATTCATGGGCAGGGCCTGAGTTTTGATGAGCTGGCATTGGTAGAGCCTTTAGCCATAGGCGCCCATGGGGTTAAACTTGCTGAGCTCAAAGCAGGTGAATTTGTTTTGATCTTAGGTGCCGGTCCGATAGGACTCGGAACTGCCAGCTTAGCACAAATAGCCGGCGGGGAAGTGATTGTTGCAGACTACAACACCAACCGGCTGGATTTTTGCCGCAGTAAACTCGATATCGCCCATACAATTAACCTTTCAGAAACCGACATGCATACCCGCCTGAAAGAAATTACCGGTGCTGATATGCCCACAGTGATCATCGACTGTACAGGAAATCAGGAGGCCATAAACGGAGCCCTGAAATTTCTCGCTCATGGCGGAAAACTAATCCTGATCGGATTGCAGAAAAAAGAGATCATCATCAGCCATCCGGAGTTTCATAAACGTGAAGCGACATTGAAAAGCAGCAGGAATGCCTTATCTGATGATTTTTCCCATGTGATTAACTGTATCAGGAAAGGCTGGATTCGCCCGCTGGATTTTATAAGCCACCGCGTCGCTTTTGAGCGCTTACCGGAGAATTTCGAAAAACTATTGAACTCACAGCAATCGGTCATTAAGGCATTGGTGGAATTTGGATAATTGTTTTTATTTTTAACTGCAATTCGCCATGGCCAGAAAACTCATCAAAAATTATTTTCATCTGTTAAATACAGACTATGTTAAACTGGGGGCCAAATGGAACTTCAACAATGTGATGAGTCCATACTACAGGATATATTATATTGATGAGGGAGAAGGAGTGATTTCCAGCTTAGCAGGAAATGTGATTTTAACACCCGGAAACCTATACCTTATTCCGAGCTTCACCCTTTGTGACCTTTCCTGCAGCCACTTTTTAAGTCAGTATTTTGTGCAGTTTTTTGAGGAGTCACCTGATGGGTTATCGCTGTTCGCAAATTGCAGAAAAATCATGCAGCTGGAGGCAACACCAATTGACATTGCAAATATCAACAGGATCCTGGCCATAAACCCGGGAAGGGGCATCAACCGGTCTGATGATCCTAAAGTTTATGAAAAGGACATTTACTATAAAGAATATACGGAGCTCAATAATTTACAAAGCGTATCTGCTCAATATGAAACGCAGGGCATTATCTTACAGTTAATCTCCAGATTCCTAAAACCCGAGCTATTCAGGCATGATAAACTCGCTGTAATCCCATCGGTAATTCTTGAAACGATAAGTTACATACAGATCAACATCAGTTCGGTATTAAAGGTGAGCCACCTGGCAGACCGCGCAAATCTGAACACCGATTACTTTTCCAGAATATTCCACCGTTATACCGGAAAAAGCCCCGTTAGCTATATCCTGGAAAAAAGAATAGAGCGTGCACAATACCTGATCATCACTACAAATCATCAATACGGCGACATTGCCCAGTTAACGGGCTTTGAAAATTCCCAGTATTTTTCCAGAATTTTCAAACGCCTTACCGGTCTCACACCAGGAGCATACAGGGCACAGAACAAAACAATGAACCTGATCAGTTAAAAAGCCCTCTAAGTTATTTAGAGGGCTTTTGTTTGCATCAGCTTAATGGTCTTTTAGTCCTTTCATCCAGTCTTTAAATTTGTTGACTTGCTCCATGATAAAAGACTCATGCTCTTCTTCTCCATCCGGGCCTGCCGGTAAGATGTGTTCAAAATAAGTTCCTTTCAATACGCTCCGTAAGATTCCTTCACCCAAAAATGGCTTATTGTCATTGAGTGTTTTTGCGGCTTTGAGCAAATGGCGGATATCGTATTGTAAAGGATTGATATCAGGTACCTGTTTATTCAGGTTTAACAGTTGATAGACGGCAATTCTGGCTGTTCTTACCGAGCTTTCCATGGTAAATACCACATCATTATTGGTCTCCACAAACTGTCCGATCAGTCCCAGATTGCTGCAGCCTTCCGGAACCACCTTCGGGCGGTCACCTTTTGCCCTGGGCATAAACATCGAAGTGATATAGGGCATAAAAGCCGTACGGACGATGGTATGCTTTACTACATCATCCAACTGATCAACGATGCCCATATGGTAACACAATTCGGCGAGGATCTCATCTCCTGTACATTCAGGCATTACTTTTTTGATGTGATTTCCTTCCTTATCCATGAACAGGGCGTAGACCCAAAGGACTAAAATATCGTCCGGTTGTTCCGGGAAATGGGGTTGCCTGTTACAGGTAAAACTCATTAACCAGTTTGAATCTGTAATCGTCACGATTCCACCTGTGGCTGTTTTTCCGGAATAGGGGTCATTCACACAATATTGCTTTAGTTTTTCAACCAGGGCAGAAGGCCTGCAGGTTAAAGTCACGGATTCCCAGGCCGACTTTTCGATATTGCTGCAGAATTTCTCCGGTTTACCAAAGACCGCAGATTTGGCAGCAAGGTTTTTCCAGAGCTTCCACCCGCCGCTCTTTCCGCTCGTACTGTTGTCGACAATGATGACAGGTGCTTTTTTGTTATCGCCATAGAAAGTATCTTCGGTCATCGAACCTGTGGTGACAATCACATAGTCGTCTTTTCCAACAGGTATTTTAACCTCTTTTCCATTTTGTTCTGTGATGATTCCTTCCACTACTTTTCCTTCGGTATTGATGTGAATATCCAGGTCATTGATCAGGGTATTAAACTGGATGTTTACGCCCTTGTCTTTCAGAAAATTACGTAAAGGCGTTACAAAAGTGTCGTATTGGTTGTATTTAGGGAATACCAACGACGAAAAGTCATGCAATCCATCTATCGCATGAAGGAAGCGGTGCATGTAAAGTTTTAATTCCAGGAGGCTATGCCAGTTTTCAAAGGCAAACATCGTACGCCAATAGGTCCAGAAATCACTGCTCAGAAAGCTTTCACTAAAATAATCTTCAATGGTCAGATCGTCCAGTTCTTCTTTTTTCTTCAGCAGCAGCTTAATGATAGCCATCTGGTCTTTTTTGTTCAGACCGAATTTGCTGAAATCCTTTATTTCGCCCTGTTGATGGATCAGGCGGGCTTTGGAGTAATTGGAGTCGTTGTCATTGACCAGACGGTATTCGTCTAACACGGTATAAGGAGCCGGCATTTCAAGCGCCGGTATGTCCTGAAAGATGTCCCAGAGGTTTTCGTAGGTCATGTCCATTTCCCGGCCACCCCGGATGATATAACCTTCCTTCGCATTTCCTGCACCATCCAATGAGCCTCCGTCGATGTGCAATTGTTCTAAAAATGTGATGTTTTTAGCCGGTACCTGTCCGTCGCGAATGAAATAATAAGCGGTAGCCATGCCGGCAATACCACTGCCTATGATATAAATCTTACTGTCTTTATAGGATTGACGGGGGATTCCCCTGTTGCGTTGATAATTTCCAATCTGATCCGAAAAGGGCATGGATTTTTGTGGGGTATTGCGCTGTTGCTCTTTGCTGGAATCTGGTTCATGATTCACCCTCCCATTGTCAGGGGAAGTGTTTAAAATGTTGCTGAATTTAGAGGTGATTGCTTTCATCTTTTATGATTTTAATGATAACAGAAAAAAGAAAATATAGTTCTCTGTTCAAAGCAAAAGTAGCGGTGAAGGCAGGTGCTTTAAATGCACAGCATCATATAATTTGGTGATGCATATCATTGAAGTTATTTATAATTTAACAAAGCCTTTTCTGATCGCTTCTAATGCCATTCCGACACGACTTTGCACATTTAATTTTTGAAACAGGCTTTCTCTGTAGCCGTCAATTGTCCTTTCACTAAGAAACATTAACGCGGCAATCTGCTTATAGGTCAGGTCGCTACAGGCAAGTTGCAAAAATGTCTTTTCCTTTTCATTGAGTTTAATCAGGTCTTGTTCATAATTCAGCAAACGTCTGAAATTAATATTACTGACATCTGCATTGTAGTATCCTTTCAGCTGGATTTCATTAAGGGCTTTT
Source organism: Pedobacter sp. KBW06 (assembly GCF_003852525.1). Lineage (GTDB taxonomy): Bacteria > Bacteroidota > Bacteroidia > Sphingobacteriales > Sphingobacteriaceae > Pedobacter. The sequence goes on along the minus strand of NZ_QAJL01000006.1, from coordinate 238,625 downwards.
TCTAAATCATTGGGATGTGTATCCTTTAAAAGATAAGCGCAACACCCTGCTTTAATCATTTCTATAATGGTCTTATCCGTATCATTCATCGAAAGGGCAACCAGTTTCATTGCCGGATAATGCTGATTAAGCCATGAAGCAGTTGCTACACCATCCATCACCGGCATATTTACGTCAATTAACATGATTTCCGGAATGCTCGTGTCTGCTTTCATTTTGTTTTGCAGATCCTGGCCATTTGTAGCCTGTACCACAACCTCATACTTCTTAAAAGTGTGCAGCATCAATACCAATGATTTCAAAAATAACTGGTGATCATCTATAATTCCTATGCTAATTTTCATGGTCATTATCTTTAACTGGTAATTGTATATTCACTCTGGAACCAGTTGCAGATACATTCCAGCTGATGGTTCCTCCCAATAAAGCAGTACGGTGTTTCATGTTGTTTATTCCAAGGCCGGTATTGGCCGATTGCATTTCAAAACCCTTTCCGTCATCATAAATTTTTAAATTGATCACATTTGACACCATGGTAATGTTGATCTCAATGCTTGCTGCATCAGCATGTTTTATTGCGTTCTGCAGCGCCTCCTGTATGATGCGGAAAAGAATAATTTGTTTCTGAGTATCTATAGGGAGTTTGCCACAATGGGCAAAACTTATGCGGGTTGTCTTTGCGACATTTATACGGTTTATTTCTGCCTGAAGATTGGTGATGAGGTCAAATCGTTCCAGCCACTCTTTATCCAGGGATTTCGTCAGGGCCCGGAGTTCATGAATGGCTTTACCAAGCGTTTCTTCCGCCAGGTTTAAAGTCTCCGGGATTTCATCAAGACTTCTCTGAGTTACCCCCAGCAGCATCTTTGTGCTGCTCAATAGTTGCCCTACATTGTCATGAAGTTCCTTACCCAATTCTGCAAACGTGATTTCCTGGACTTCAATCTGTGACTTCATCAATTGGTTTTCAAAATCTTCCTGCATGGTTTTCTTTTCCTCCAGGTATACCCGCTGCTTTACTTTATAATTTACAATGGCAAATACAATCCCTATACATAGAATGAGAAGGATGATTGAGATGATAATTATTGTGGCGTAGATTTCTTCCATCTGTAAAGTGAAAAACCAATTAAAAGAAATATATATAATAAATAATTACTCACCGAATTTATGAGTGAAAAAAGGGCCTTTGTTTTATTATAGTGTGCTTTAACGGTAATCAGGTAATTAAATATACCATTAAAAGGTAAGGTGCAGATAAAATAGATAAAAAAGGCCATGATAAACCAAAAGCTGGGTTGCCGGAAAATAGACCTGTCATCATTTGGTTCAATACACCACAAAGCAATGATGCACCAGGTGATGATCAGTAACCCTTCAATGCTATTGCTGATGCTGGGCATCTGTTCCCAGCCCTGTACGGTTAAACCGATGAACAATGCAGCGCTAATAAATACCGGAATAGAGTATAACATTAGCCTTTTAACGGGCTTTAGATTAATACCTTCGATAAATGATAAGGTAATCAGGCTGTATTCAAGGATGTTAAAGATGTGGTAAAATTTATAATAATTTAGTCCTTTACTCATGTACACCTCAACAATGGCTTCGGTAATGATGGATATCAGTAATAGCAAAGCCAGTATTTTTATTCTTTTAATGTTCAGATAAAATAAGCTGTTTATAAAACACGCAACCATTAATAAGTAATAAAAATACTGGAGCTTTATCATGATTAAAATTTTTCTTCTGCGTGTTTATAAAAAGCGGTTAAAAATTCTACGAAGGTTCCCTGGCTCAGCTCCTCACTTTTTTTATCAAAAAAATCTCTCATCGACTTCACGTTCGTGGTCTCCAAAAAACCTTTGCCTCCATTTCCCTTTTCTTCTTTCGGTGGTAATTCATTGTTGAACTCCTTATATACACTGTCTTCATTAAATGGCTCTTGGCTCTGTGAAACTATGTGTGATTCCATTTTACCGGCAATTTCCAGTAAAGCTTTTTCCCCAATGACCTCTTTTGATGCATTAATACATTCCAGGCTCAGACTTGCATCTTTACCATCTACTTCAGGTATGGCCAGATAGAATCTTATATACTCACAGTTTTCGTACGACAACATTCTGAAAATAGAAGCTTTACTGAATTCTACCCAGTATACATTCGCAAAGAGGTCATGGGGATTCTGCTCCATCTGCTCCTTAAATCTTCGGATCATTTCTAAAGCCGCGCATGGCGTGATTGGCATTCCATAATGCTTGTCATCGGTGTTGGAAAAGGGTTGTTCCAGGGTAAGGTCTCGCTTACGGCCCTGAAGGTCAAAGCCTTTCATAGTCATGAGTTCGTTTGGTCTGTTCATCGTTTTTTTGATTTACGTTAATGGATAGTCCAAGTTGGCGATATTAATTTACATCTGCAATGGAGAGAAAAGCCCCTTTTCATACGGGAAATTTCCCCTGTTGGTATGCAGGAAAGAGCGATGAAAAGATGGAGATAATCCACATGGTTCCCGAATCCTGATTTATAGAAATTTGGGTAGTTCTAATCAATTAACCAAAATCTCAAAATCATGAAAAAGATAATGTTTTTTCTCGCGGTACTAATAAGTATCAGCCAGTTTTCCTATGCCCAGATTTCCGGGGCATCTGCCTTGATGGTATTAGATGAAATCGATAGCAAGGTTTCTACTCAAATGCAATCTATCGACAACCTGGTCACCAACGGAATTGGCAATGGCGGCAACATGCTGCTGTCTATAACTAACCGGTTAAGAAAAGATATCAATGAAACCATTGGTAATACAGATAAAGTGTTGAGGGAGAATCAACTGCTGGTTTTTAATCAGGTCAGGAATCTGGCTGAAGAATTCAATACGGCAATAGCTGAACATATAGAAAGTGTAGACCTGATCTCTGTAAGGATTTCTCAAACTGCCCAGGACCTGATATTCAGAAAGGCGGAGCCAAATGTTTTTCAGTTTATCACGGGAAAATTTATCAGAGACTATTCAAAAGATTATACCTTAAAAATAAAAGGCAACAATTTTAGCAGGTCGGATAAAGTCTACATCTCCATAAATAACAAAAAAATTGAACCGGTAGAACGGAATTTTCAGGAGATGATCTTCAAAATCGATTCTGCGGACATCAAAGATTCCGGTGAAAATAATTTCTACGCCCGTGCCAGTATTCTCTTTGAATGGAGAAAGGGGCTTTTTAATAAAAGGATGACTACGGAGGAACCTTTTATCATCTCAATTACTCCTCTGAATATCGGAGTTGCCACCTTCTTTTACGAGCAGGAATTTCCGGAAAAACAATATCAAAACCCCATCGAGTATACGTGTGAGTCACATGTAGGTGGAAGTGGAATAGGAGGAGGAGTGAGAAGAAACAGTACTGTGTTTAATCTTTTGCCAACAAATGGCAGGTTTATAGATCCTGCAAGTGTAAATGTATTGGCATTCTTTCGGAGATACGGAGGAGGCCATGTATTTAATACAATTACTGAGCAGCAAATAGCCGGAAGGCTTACTTCTGAATCACAAAACAGGAGGTTTGGCGGTGGTGGATCAGCCACACTGAAGTTTTCTTACCGGGAGTTTGAAATCGTATATAAAGCTAAAAAATCTGTTTCCGAAAAAAATCAAATTACTTCCGTCAACCCTTTCGTGTTGATAATGCCGGATCCGGTGGATAACAGAAGGCCAAATTTAAACTACGTATCCATATTGACTTTTGACAATAAGGAATTAAAAATCGTTCCAAGCCAAAGCAATAAATACTTCTCGTTAAGTATAAATCCAAGTACTGATGATGTGGTATTGAGCTGGAAAAGAGGTGGTTAATCTAGATAGAAAGGAGTTTTTATGACACTCAGAGAACAACAGCGACTTTACAAGCGGGCACAGAAGCTGGCAATGCCTTTCCGGGACCAACCTGGTTTAATTGATATCGATTTTGGAGTGAAAAGGGTCGCTGACCGCTCTACCGGCGAACTTTCTATCCGCTTTAAGCTAAGAGAGAAAATCCAAATGAATTTGCTGGAATCCCATCGCATGTTGCCAAAAAAGATTGGAGAATTTAGTACTGATGTGCTGCAAATTGATCCCCAGCCGGAAAGTCCATGGGTCGATCCAACCAATGCAGTGAGGCCATTGAGAGGTGGTTTACAGATTTTTGCAGAAAGGTATTTGGGAAGCGACCATTATGGCACTTTGGGCTGTATTTTCAATGTGAATGGGCATTTTCTTGCCCTTACCAATTATCATGTCCTTTATGGTAGCCTGAGCGAGGAAACCGTAATGAGGGATCTGGTAGGTAGAGAACGCGTATTTCAAAACAATGGTAATCCGGCGAGCAAATCCATTGGCCTCTGTTTTCAGGCCTTTGACATGTTGACCGATTATGCAACCGTCGAGATTGATCCCCGTGTAGACCGGATTCCAGAGATCAATGGGTTTAGAGGACATACCGATCCGATACTCATCGCTCCGGTCTCCAGGTTGAAAATAGGGGTGACTAAGGTGAAAAAGAGTGGTGTGACGACTGGAATAACCTTTGGCCTTGTTGATGGCCGGTCTCTGCTTTATCCAGGGAAATTTACCATCATTCCGGATCCTAAGGCACCTGAAGGACCGATCTCAAATCCGGGAGATTCGGGTTCGGCCTGGATCATTAACGAGGTGACTGAGCAGGCCCGTCTGGCCGTTCTTCACTCGGGGAGAGAATCTCCGGGAACAGCTTATGGTCATGCATTTCAAGTTATTTTAAATCACATAGAATCACATTCATTATGAAAACAATTTACATTATGGCACTCGCAACCCTCTTTTGCTTAGAGAGTAGTGCACAGATTAAAAATTATGACAACTCCGGATCCATTAAGATTGTCGGAGAAAAAACAATCCTTCGACTGACGGAAAAAGAGATTTACCTGGAAAAGGGACAGCAAGCAGCGGGACTGCTGACTGCGGTAGGTACCATTGCCCCGGCTCTGATTGGTTTGGGAGTTAAGACCGTACAGGAAAAATTAAAAAATGAAGCACTCAAATATACCGGAACCTATAAAGCAGCTAATTCTGCACAAGGATTCTATTCCAGTTCCGGATACGTTAAACCTCCAATTATCGAGGTTGAAAGAAAGGTATTTATTGCTGGCGGCCAACCGGTCACTGCTGCGAAGATTACCTTCATTCCCGAGCTGTCGAAAGATCAGACTGCCTTTAGGTATAAGTTAGATACAGGTGCTTTCCTATGCCGTTATTCCATCGCCAAAATCAGGTCTGGATATAATCTTCTGGACCTCACTGTGGAAATCAAGGTGAAAAACCTGAGTGTTGCAGCTGGGGAATATAAGTTGAACGAGCTGAGATCGGTCTTGGTGACGATTCCTATGGTGCGTGTTAATGCGACCACTAAATTCGGAGAGGACATCTACTCTGGCTGGATTCCTTTTCCCCCAAGGTCCACTGTTGATTCAGTTGTTACCAAGGTGGATAAGGTATCTCAGCTTGTCAAATCAGAAAACTTGCTAACAAATAAGCTCTCTACGCATGCTATGGAGAGCAAAGCGAGCTCAACTTACGGGGTAAAGGTACTACGTCCGAAAAAGGAGAGCTCCGAATTGTACGAGGTTGAAGTTATCGTAACAGAAACCAATCCTTTTAAGATCAGAGCTGAGCAACGTAAAGCATTTGTCGATTCAACCGCTGAGTCTGGCACCGCGTTATTAAAGGCAATAGTAGAGGCCGCCGTGCCAAAACCAAAGGAATAAATCATTTTAATTGAAACTTCTCAGTCAGGGCCTGCATCACGCATAATGATCAGGCCCTTTTTCTGTAACATAAAAGTTAATATGCTGGGAATATCGGCCAATATGCTAATCATGTATCTGCGTTTTTGCCTCTAGTTTTGGTTGAGTACTAAACCAAAAACAAACAGGGATGAAAATCAAATTAATTATGTTACTTATTTGCGCCTTCGCGATCAACCTCGTAAAGGCACAAACCAACGTCATCAGAGGAAAAGTCTCCGCTGATACCGGGGGCGGGATACCAGGTATCTCGGTAAAAGTAAAAGGCACTTCCATTGGAACAGCAACAGATGCAAACGGCAATTTCAGCCTTCAACATGCGGCTCCGGCTACACTCGTGGTAACCGGTATCGGCTACCTGACCAGGGAAGTGGTATTTAACAATGAGCCAAATTTTACGGTAATCCTTAAAAGCGACATGCAGGACCTGAACGAAGTGGTGGTCACGGCACTGGGGATCAAAAGAGAAAAAAGAATCCTGACTTACAGCTCGCAGGAAGTAAAAGGTGATCAGCTGACACAAGCCAAAGAACCAAATCTGGTGAATGCGATTGCGGGCAAAGTTTCCGGTGTACAAATCACGAGTTCTTCAGGTACCCCTGGAAGTTCATCGCGTATCGTGGTGAGGGGCGCAAATTCGTTTTATGGCAACAACGAGGCCTTAATGATCATCGACGGGATTCCGGTCGACAACAGCGAAAGGGGAAACCTCAATTCAGGGCCGGGAACAAACAGGATCGCTGATCTTGACCCAAATATCATCGACAACATCAACGTGTTGAAAGGCGGTGCAGCAACCGCTTTATATGGTTCAGACGGGGCAAAAGGAGTGATCATTATCACCACTAAAGCCGGACAGAAAAACAGAAAACCAAGCTTGAATTTCAGCTCTGGCTTTTCATTTGAGAACCCCTTGCTTCCCCAGTTACAGAACAAATACTCTTTGGGAACCAACGGAAAATATTTTGATGGTGTAACCCAAAAAACAAGCACCTCCTGGGGAGCCCTGATGGATACCTTAAAGATTAACGGACAGCCTGCAAAGGTCTACAATCAATCCGACCTGTTCTTTAAAACAGGTAAAACCTATAGCAATACCATGAGCGTTGACGGAGGTAGCAATATCGCTTCTTACTTCATTTCCTATTCGAACCTGAAGCAGGAAGGAACAATCCGTTCGACCTCATTCAACAGAAACACACTTTTTGCAAAGTACAACATGCAGGTGATCAAAGACCTGAACATGACCTTTTCATTGAACTATGCAAATACTAAAAACGACCGCCTGCCGGAGGGATATGCCTTGGAAAGTCCGGTTTGGACGATATTTTCTGCACCGGTATCCTATGATTTACAGCCTTCGCTGAATGAAGACGGTAGCCAGCGCCTGTTCCGTTTTTCCCGCAACAATCCATATTGGGTAACGGACAACATCAAAAACAAATCGGTAGTAAACAGGTTCATCCCAACTTTTACAGCCGATTACAAACCTTTAGACTGGCTAACGATCACCGAACGCTTTGGTGCAGACGTTTATGTGGAACAGGATAAATACAAAGAATCAAGACTTTCGGTCTCTAATCCGAACGGCCGTCTGGTAGACAATAATGTAAACTTCAGACAGTACAATAACGACCTCATGGTCAATGCCAACAAAACCTTTGGAGATTTCACTATGGACCTGCTCCTGGGAAACAACATCATCTCCACCTATACGCAAAACATCTATGCGAATGGTTTGGGAATTACAGTTCCCGGACTTGACAACATGAGTGCGGCCTCTAATGTCACTTATAAAGAGGAAAATTTTACGAGCAGAAAAATTGGTTTTTATGCACAGGCCAATGTCGATTATAAGAAGTTTTTAGTGCTGTCCTTAACAGGAAGATATGACGGAAACTCCGTACTGGCCAAACAGAGTAATTTTTATCCATATGGCTCAGCCGCAACCAGTTTTATTTTCTCTAATTTCTTCTCCAAAGGGCTTTCCGATGTGATGAATTTCGGTAAGCTGAGACTCTCTTATAGCACCGTTGGAAATGCAAGTATAGGTGCCTACAGTTTGCTCACTCCTTATGAGAGCCAGACCGTCAGGAACATCGCTTTCCCGTATAACGGGCAGTCAGGATTTTTAATCGGTGGCGTATTAAACGACCCTAATTTAAAGAATGAGAGGATCAATGAAATTGAACTGGGTTTAGAAACCGGATTTTTCCGGAACAGGATCAACCTGGAGCTGACCTATTTTAACAAGAAAACAGTTGATGGCATCATTCCAAATGTAGCAATTGCCCCTTCAACGGGTTACAATTCCACGAGTGTAAATTCTGCTGAAATGCGCAACCGCGGGATAGAGGTCCTGTTAAATGTTAAACCGGTAAAAACAGAAAACTTTAGCTGGGACTTTACCCTGAACTATAGCCGGATCCGCAATAAAGTACTGGCGATCTACGGAGATGTGAAACAAATCGGAAACGGTTTTACCAATATTATACTCAATCAGCCATATGGCGTAATCTATGGAACAAGGTACGACAGAAATGCAGAAGGAAAACTCCTCATCGATGATGCCGGATTGCCGTTAGTAGCAGAAAGACAGGGAATCATTGGCGATATCAACCCCGATTGGATGGGAGGGATCGTGAACAATTTCCGGTACAAACAATTTGGCCTCAGCTTTTCTTTTGACATGAAAAAAGGCGGGGACATTCAGAACAACGTAGATGGTTACGGCTACTTCTATGGGACACCTAAGGTAACTGAAAACCGTGGCCCAAGGGTAGTGGATGGCGTAAATATCAATACCGGAAACCCAAATCAGGTAGAAGTGAACGGACAGAGTTATTACCAGCGCATCAACGGGATCCTGGAATCTGTAATTCAGGATGGAACCTATGTTAAATTAAGAAATGTAAGTCTCGGTTATACGGTTAAACCTTCCTGGATTGCAAAAAGCCCGTTCAAAGCGATCTCTTTTAACGTGACCGGCCGCAACCTCTGGATCTATGCCCCGCATTTTACAGGTGGTGATCCTGAAGTAAGTTCATTTGGTTCTTCAAACGGATCGCAGGGAATCTATTCTTTCTCGACCCCAACATCGCGCTCCTTTGATTTCAGTTTAAAGTTAACCTTGTAAATTATAATACGATGAAGATGAAAAAGATAGCCCTGGCTTTAACCGTCATCAGTCTGGTGATGGGTTCAGGATGTAAGAAATATATTGATGTAAATAATGATCCCAACAGGCCGATTAATGTCAATGAACCATTAATGCTGGCACCGATTGAAATGCTGATCTCTCAAAATATAAATGCTGCCGGTGATGGCAATTTAAGCATCGTTTTGCAGCAATACATACAGGTGATTGCACTCAATCAGGTAGCCCCGAATTTCGGTACTTATTTAATGTACAGTCAGGATATGGATGGCGACTGGAACAACATGTACGTAAGGACATTAAACAACCTTTCCATACTAAAAACCAAAGCTGCCGGTAATGGTAACGCCAATTATTCAGGGATTGCTAAAATTTTAACTGCTTATTGCATAGGAACAGCGAGCGATGCCTGGGGGGATATCCCTTACTCGGCGGCTTTTAACGGTAAAGGTAACCTGACCCCGGTATATGACAGTCAGGAGTCGGTGTACAAACAAATCAATACCTTGTTAGAGGAGGGAATTGCAGATATTGCAAAGAAAACCGGTTTGAAGCCAGGTAGCGACGACTACTTTTACAGTGGCGATATGGACAAATGGACGAAACTGGCTTATACTTTAAAGGCCCGTTACCTGATGCACCTGACCAAAGCTCCTGGATATAGTGCCACCACACAGGCTCAGCTGGCCTTAACGGCACTGAATAACGGGATGACAACGAATGCCGATGACCTTAAGATGGTCTTTACAGGGACTCCGGGTACTGAAAACCCATGGCAGCAGAATTTTCTTCCTGCAAGCACTTTGGTACTTGCCAATACTTTTGTAGACGGATTTAAAACAAGAAATGATCCCAGATTAACTAAAATGATTGCACCGGCAAAAGAAACCGGACTCTTTACGGGAAGGGAAGCAGGCCTGGACGAAATTGGAAGTCTGGAATCTTATTCGATCCCTGCAGCGTTCTATGCAGCCCCAGGCGCATTTAATTACCTGGTTAACTATACGGAAGCCTTGTTTTTAAAAGCGGAGGCCACATTCATCATATCAGGCGCTGCAGCAGCTCAACCGATATATACCGAGGCAGTCAAAGCACACATGACAAAAGTAGGAGTAAGCACCGGGGATGCGGATCTTTACCTGAACAGCCGCGGGAGTTTGAGTTCAGCAAATGCAGTAAGACTGATTATCGAGGAAAAATCGATTGCCAATTTCCTGAACGCAGAGAACTACACAGACTGGCGGCGGACAGGATTTCCGGCACTGACAAAGGTTAAAAATGCACTCTCGGAAATTCCACGCAGGGTATTGTATCCGAACACAGAAATCATCTCCAATCCACAACCACAGCAAAGTGCAAAATTGATAGATAGGGTATGGTGGGATAAAAATTAATACAAATTCGTCGAATAAAAATTATATCACAAATAAGTGGTATAATTTTTATTCTGCTTTGCCAATGAAACTAAACCTATCAAACCAGGACTTCTGTATCTACCTCATCACTCAGTTTCCTTTTGCCGCAGATGAGGAAAAAGAAACAATGCTGTCTGATTATATGATGGCACATTTTAAAATGCCTTCCAAAGAGTGGCTGGAAGAACTGTCAGGCCAGACCGATGAAAACGGAGGGGAGCTGGATCCCTGGAATGGATATACCTATGTTCATGAAGTCAATGACAAGGTGACGCTTTTTGCTGAATTTCATGCCTACAACACCGTTTATTTTTTTAATGACATCTATTTGGGGAATAGCGGAGGACATGTTCATCTGTCTTTACTGACCTGGACAGAGTTAAAAGAAATCATCGAAAATGACAGGACGGAGCTTTCTCCGCTATTTTTATTGTTGCTCCCCCTGGTGATCGGCAATGACTCGGAAAGGACGGGAATTGAAGCTAAGATTTCTGCTGTGCTACAACAGACGGCACTGGATTTAAATGAAACACAGCTGGGGGAGATCACCAAAATGCTGAGCAGTCACCTGATTTTTGGCGATAGCCGGAAAAACATATTCACACCTAAAGAAAACATTGGCCTGACCACCAGTCGCAACCATTCAGAAAGAAATGAGCAGCACAGTGATGAAGAGCTGAAACAAATCAACGAAATCATCAGTCTGGCAAGCGGAGTTTAATGGTTGGCCTGGCTGGATTTTACCCATACGAGTTTATTCGGGCTGTTAAAACGGTATACATCCAGCCACCAGCTGGCTCCACCGCGACAAGAACTAAACAATAGTTTCTTCTTGTTATCGACCCTGACGTCACAAAGCTCGGAGCATCTGGACCTGGAATAATCCGGCTCGGCCAACTTTTCAAACTGACCTGATTTTGGCTGGTAGAGCCAGATGCTGAATATCCGGTATACGCCCATTCCGGCATCGGGTATGGAAAAGGCAACATCATCGTAACCATCGAAATTGTAATCGGCAATAATGCCCTGCCTCGCCTGATTCGGGTTGTCAAAATCAGGCAATTGCATTGTTTTTTTCGTCCCGTCCGGATACGAGATGCGAAGCTGGTTATGTTGAGTATGGTTGAAGGAAAGTAAAGCGCCATGCAAAAGGTATTGATCCGCTCCGTCGTAACTTTCTGATTTTTGCACGATAGATTCCAATGAAAAACGTTTGCCATCTTTTTTTCTCAAATACCAGATGTCGAGGACTTCTCTTAAACCCAGTGTGAGTCCGTAGTTTCCGGTTACCTTTCCATTAACCACCTCATTCCACACATAAGTTGTAAAATCAGGCTGACCGCTTTTACGTTCCGTACTGTCCACAGTCCGGCTTTTCACCAGTAATGGAATGATCCCTTGCTGACCATGATATTGTACAAAAGCACCTTTGCCATTGGTTCCAAAGTAAATCCGGAGCCGGAATGTCTTGGTTTCTCCAACTGATTTAAGGTCGAAAGGCTGGGCATGTACAACAGCAATGCTCAACAACAGGAATATACTGGTCAGAATTCTTTTCATCGGTTAAATATAAAAAGATCAGTTTCATATTTTAGGTACTTTTATTGCTATTCAAATAATTAGTCCGATTAAACCGCGATTACAAACCTAAACCTTAATGAAAAAATTTTTATTCCTCCTCCCCATTTTAGCGGTTATCATTTCCTGTCAGAAAGAAAGCAGTAAACTCACAGACATAGAAAAGATCAGTTTTGATCATTTATCTCCTGAAAATTTTTATAACACTTACCACATCCTCAACTCGAAAAAAGTGAATGTAGATTCGCTAAGAGCTTATAATAGAGACACCTTAATCGGAGGATCATATGAACTTCATCCTTTTGATGCCCATCCTAAAGAAATCCAATGTTATCCGGACTATAGCTACTATAGCCAAACGGAAGAAACACAGGACCACATCACAGAAGAAGACATCAAAGAGAAAAGGGTATTTGGCGTTACCCCGGTAACGGAAATAGCCGAATTCAAAAATATAAAGTTCAACTACGCCAGCTTTATCACAGACAAGCGCAATCACAAAATAGTGGGTGCTGTTTTTAGTACAAGAAATCATGCGGAAACCGATTACTATAAAAAAAATATCGCCTTGCTTCGCGAAAAATTAGGGAATCCTAAAGTTACTTACAGCGGTTTTACGGACGATAATGGTGGTCCGGTCCATTATCCTCTGGTATATGACATCTGGTTTTTGAATGGGAAAATGTTTCAGTTCCATATGAACTTAAAAGAGGAAGGGGCCGACAAATACGAATCTATCACGCTGGTGATTTTAAACGAAAACCTGACAGCTACTTTTGACAGCTCATTCAATATGAATTTTACGGTTTTTAAAGATTATCTTGATGAAGAGCGCTCACGCAGATTTCGCATTGAAAGTTTATTAATGGAACGTGTGGACCCAAAAGATTTGGATGCTGCCAGCGAAAGGGCGAAGACCGTTGTAGAATTGCTTAAAAAACGTAAATAAGGACTTCAAAGAAACTGCTGATGTCAAGAATCATAAAGACACATGAGATATGGAAACCGGTAAGAACATTAATTTCGTCACCCTGCTGCTGACCGCAGTTGCAGGCTTTTGTGATACGATTACCTTCGTGGCGGCAGACCGGATTTTTTCAGCGCATGTAACCGGAAATTTTATCGTATTTGCCTACCAGATGATCAAAGGTGCTGAACCAGGGGACTGGGTCAAACTGCTTACTTTTCCCGTGTTTATACTCGCTGTGATTGTGGGAGGATGGATTTCATCCAGATTCAAAAACAGCCATTTCCTGCTTTGTTGTGAAGGGATTCTGCTGATTGCTGCAGGGATACTTGCGTATAGTTCAACAGGTACAGTGAATTCGCTTATGACCGTTCAAATGTATATCGTCACGATGCTGATTGTTTTTGCCATGGGATTTCAGAACACTTTTGGAAAACTCTATGTAAAGGAAACTTACGGGCCTACTACGATGATGACGGGTAATGTCACCCAGTTTTCGCTTGATCTGAGGGCTTTGCTGAGCAGCGGATTTGTCGACCGTAGCTATCTGACAGGCCTGAAAAAAGGTGTAGTTACCCTGGGCGGATTTTTATTGGGTTGCTTTCTGGGTGCTTATGCGGGGAAGGTCTTTGGCCTGGCAGGAGTGCTCTTGCCAGGGGCAACAATGGTGATTTGTTACTTTTCAATGAGATCCGTACAGGAAATAAATTAAAACTTTCTTATAGCCTCTATTAATTACTTAAAATTAAATCAAAGAACATGAACAAGATCACAGTTAAAGACGGTACAGAAATTTACTACAAAGATTGGGGTACAGGACAACCGATCGTTTTTCATCATGGCTGGCCTTTGTCGGGCGACGACTGGGATGCACAAATGATGTTTTTCCTGGATAAAGGATTCAGGGTGATCGCACATGACCGCAGGGGACATGGAAGGTCTTCTCAAACTGCAGATGGCCATGACATGGATACCTATGCTGCAGATGTTGCGGAACTGGTCGCTGCACTTGACCTGAAAGATGCGATTCATGTCGGACATTCGACAGGTGGGGGGGAAGTGATCCGTTATGTCGCCAAACATGGCAAAGGCCGTGTGGCCAAAGCCGTATTAATCAGTGCGGTTACACCAATCATGGCAAAAACTGAAAACAATCCTGAGGGTGTTCCAATAGCCATATTCGACGAAATTCGTCAGGGAACGGCCACACAGAGATCTCAATACTTCAGGGATTTTACCACTGCATTTTATGGTTATAACCGTGAAGGCGCAAAGGTATCTGAAGGGGTTAAAGAAAACTGGTGGCGTCAGGGCATGATGGGCAGCATAAAAGCACATTACGACTGTATCAAAGCTTTCTCAGAAACAGATTTTACAGAAGACCTTAAAAGTGTGGATGTTCCGGTATTGGTGATGCATGGTGAGGACGATCAGATCGTTCCATTTGCGCTTACCGGTGCAAAAGCGGTGAAGCTGCTAAAAGATGGAAAGCTGATCTCTTATCCTGGTTTTCCTCATGGAATGCCAACTACAGAAGCAGCAACCATCAATGCAGACCTTTTGGCTTTTATTCAGGCTTAAATACAAAGCATTTGATTCAAAAAAGAGCGGCCGGCAATCACATTGCCGGCCGCTCTTTTTGTGATATCCGGGAATTTAGTGTGCAAAAGAGAACCTTCTGGAAATACTGAATCCCCAGCGATATTGTCCTTTGAGCCATGAACTGGTAGTTTGTGGAATGTACTGCATCTCCTGAATGGCGGTGGCATTTGTGAAGTTCAGGTGGAATACGTGTCCGCCGGTTTCCATTTCCAGCCCCACGCCTAAAGGGTTATAAAATTTGTTGGCCGTAACCTGTTCCAGATAGGCTTTGTCTGACTTGTTCCGGAACGGCAAAAAGTAATCTACAACCAGTGCCATGCGGCGCGTAAATTTAAATCTTCCACCAACACCAATCGCAAACATATCGTTCTGATCACGGAACGCGGTAAAGTTTCGGTGCACGTAACTTGGTGTAAGTGTAAAGGATAGGTTTGCGTTGAATTTCCTGGCCATGATAATTTGGGCTACCCAATTCTGACGGTCCTTAAAGCCATCGTAAGCAATAGGAGAAGCAGGATCATCCTTGTTGGAGCTTACTGCCGCAATGGTATTGCTGCCAAACAGGGTCACCGCAACAGGAATGTGGTCGTCGGTAGTTTGCTGGAGTAGGCGATATTTCAAACTTCCTTCGTAGAGTTGCTGTACCGCTGTTGCACCTTTTGCTCTGGCCAGGCCTATGGTCAGGTTATCGGTTATTCCGTATTCAAATCCAATCCGGACATCCGTGGAATTGTCCAGTCCGAAAAATTTACGGATTCCTCCGTTACTGCCGGCGATATCGCCAAAACGATGGTCAACTTTAAAATCCAGTTCATTCTTGTAAAGGGTTTCATTGGTATGCCCGTTGATCAGTTTGGTTGATTTGAAAGTTGCACTTACTTTCTCTCTGCCGGCAGCAGGAACTGCCAGTTCTTTTTCAAGCTCTTCCTGTGCAAATGCACACCGTCCGGTTAACAACAGCAGGACAAAAAAAACGGGTAAGGGGGATTTAAATGTTTTTATCTTCATTATTTCTTAGCTAAAAAGGTGGCCTGAATACGCACTTCAACGTACTCAGCAATGTTTTTAAATACAAGGGTTGGAATCTCAATACCATGATCGGCGATTTTGACCTTAAACACAGCACTGGCATTCAGCGTTCCCTTACTGACCTGCAGATCGGCCTGGGTTTTGTAAGTTTTGCTGACCCCGTGAATGTTCAGGTTGCCCTCGATGTTGACTTTATAGGTTCCATCGGTGGTCAGGTTAGCCGGCTCCTTAATTGTTCCCTTAAATTCGGAAACCGGGTACTTGTCGGACTCCATGTAGTTCTCGTTGAAATGCTCCTGCATCAGTTTCTTTTTAAACTGAAAGGAGGTGTTCTTAACTTTGAAAATGAGGTTACCGGATTTGGTGTCGATAACGGAACCTCCAACAGCACTCTTCCCCTCGATGTCTTCCATGACAGTGCTGGAGAAGAAAGAGACTTTGGCGTTATTACAGATCAGGATTTGCTGCGCATGCAGCCTGGAGCTGATCAGGGTAAAGAGGATAAGCAAAAAGGTGTTTTTCATGGTCATCTGTATTATTCAGGCATTTTATTATCGAACCATTCTTGTAAAGACTTCAACTCTGCAGCAGAAAGACTACCTCCCAGAGGCATGGATTTGCTGACCAGTACGGACTGCCGGATCCTGTTCTGGTTGCTGCTGACAGATGCGAGCCCGTCGAAAGTCCAGATGGCTGCTGCGCCTCTGCCTACACCGTGACATCTGGCGCATTTGGTTTGAAAGAGGGCCTGGGCAAAATTGGTGTAGGTAACTGTAGTCCCTGGTTTTTCTGGCGGAACTGGTGTGGGTTTCATTTCTGCAGCTTGTTTTTTAGAGCAGCTGAACAACAGGAGGTAGATGACTGTCAGGCTCAGATAGGGGATGTAATGCTTCATGGGCGGAAAGGTTTAGGATGAAATATGTGTTTAATTATAAGTGATACGGGGAGCCCGGGGCGATGGTTGCTTGCTGCTTTGAAATACATTGCAGAAAATAAAATAATCACCTGTATATCAGTTTGATGTCTACTGAAAAATATATTTTCGCTATCCCGCGCAACCTTTTATAGGTTTACATCGTAAGAGCAGATAGAAAATGGTCAGTTTAAAAAAGGTAATCACATTTATTTAGGTGCAGGAAATTATTAAAGGGTGTATTCAGAAAGACAGGTCCAGTCAGTATCTGCTCTATAAAGAATTCTATGGCTACTGTATGGGTATCTGTAAGCGCTACGTAATAAATGATGCTGATGCTGCAGAGGTGCTGAACAATGCCTTTCTCAAAGCATTTAACCACATTGAAAAGTATGATGTGAATAAACCTTTTAAAGCATGGATGGCTAAGATTACGGCCAACACGGCAATCGATCACTACCGCATGAAACTACGCTTTTCGGATCATGATGACATCACTGAACACGGACATATCGGCCAGGGAGCAGCAGTGTACGACCAGCTTGCCTATGCTGACCTTTTGAAACTGATTCAAACCCTTTCTCCCGCTTACCGCATTGTCTTTAATTTATATGCGATAGATGGGTATTCACACGAAGAAATTGCAGAGACACTAAACATATCCACAGGAACATCGAAATCAAATTTATTCAGGGCAAGGCAGAAATTGCAGGAAATGCTAAACGCAAACGATCAGGCGGAAACAGGATTGAAAATTGTAATGGGGAGAGATAAAAACATCAGCATAAATGAAAGACGAGCATAACATAGACCAGTTGTTTAAGGCTGGACTAGGTGATCCAGAAATTCCTTTCAATGAAATGGATTGGGAGAAGATGTCCAAAAAGCTTGATGACCACGAGAAGAAACGCATGCTGCCGCTTTGGTGGTTTGTTGGCGCTGGCATTGCTGCCACAGTACTGATTTTTCTGTTTACAATGCTCCTGGAGGAAGAGCCGGTAAACAAAGATCTGCTCAAGGCTAAAATCCTGAATCCAGACAAAGAGCCGATAGAAAAAACAGCTCAGTTGCAAAAACCTGTAAAGAAAAAAAGGAGTGTATCCCTGTCGGAGGATCTGGATAAAAAGGTAAACAGGCTGAAGCCGGGACCTCAAAGAGGGGAGCCCGGGGAATCAAAAATTCAATTGGTATCCACGAATCCCTTGCCAGCAAAGGTTCTGGCTGCTCATTTTCGGTTAAGCAGGCCAGAAGGCGATACCGTACAGTTTATTCCAATGAAAGCATCCGGAGTATATTCCGGAGCTAAAGTGCCCGGATATGCCAGCCTGAAGCATTCCGGTTTAACGCTCAGCATCATGGCGGCTCCGGACATCTCCGGTACAGGAGCAAACGTTTCCCCGAAAGTCAGTACGAATATCGGGTTACTGTTAACTTATCCGCTGAGCAAAAAAATAAGCCTGAGCACCGGGGTGATTTATGCAAAGAAGCTGTACAACTCGGCGGGGCCTGCTGCAATCAATAACGGATATGGGAATCAGTCGTGGGAAGTGAATGCCGATTGCAGGGTATTGGATATTCCCCTGAATGTCAACTATCAGGTGTTCAAAAGAAAAAAACTGGCAATAAGTGTGAATACCGGATTGTCCAGTTACCTGATGTTAAATGAGCGTTATGACTTAAGGAGCGGCCCGGATCATAACAGGTCAACGCTGGAAATCAGTAATGAAAATCAGCATATTTTTGGCATCACCAACCTGTCGCTGAGCCTGGAGCAAAAAGTAAATTCCTCATTAAGCATTGGTATACAGCCATTTGTCAAATTGCCGCTTAGGGGCGTGGGAAATTACGATGTCCGCCTGAATTCTACTGGTGTTTCCGTCTTTCTGAGCTTTAGCAGACTGAACGATAGGTAAATCAGACCGGCATCAGGAATGTTCCTATAACCTCGGCCTTCTCTGCCGCTTTTTAGCAGGCTGGGAATTTCTTTCTACTTTTAAGTATTCCTTTGGGGAGGAGCGTGCAGGACTTTCTTCCTCACTGCTTTTTTCTTTTGATGCAATGCGAACACTCAGTTCACGTCCTGCAAGTAAGGTGCCATTCAGTGCTGAAACCGCATTCTCGGCCACTTCCGTGCTCGACATCTCTATAAATCCATAGCCCTTACACTTTTTAGTTGCCCGGTCGTAAATAAACTTGACAGTGCTCACTTCTCCATGCAGACTAAACAGCTCGGCGAGCTGTACTTCATGGATCTCAGGCGGAAATCCACCTACAAAAAGTTTTTCCATCAATATCCTGTTTATGTAACTGCAAATATAAGGCCTTTGCCCAATTTTGCCGCATTTTACGTCCGAATTATCATCAAAAACAGGTCTTTTCTTATGCCGTCAGCTCAACTGGAAACAGGAGGTTAAGCGTCTTTAAGGCCTGCTTAAAGACGCCAACCACTGTTTCTTAGTGTTGTAAAAAATGGATCACCGCTTTGCCATCCGCGTTCTTTAAGCTGATGCCCAAAAGTTTAGCAGCAGTGGGGGCCACATCTTCGAGCCCGATCAAATCAAGAACAACACCCTTTTTAACACCGGCTCCGGCAATTATAAAACCAGTTTGTATTTCAGGTACATCGGGGAAGAAACCGTGAGCACCCCCTTTTTTTGGGCCAACAACTGGTCCTGAGGCCGCATCGTGGATATAAACGCCCTTTGAAGCAGCTAAAGCAAATTTGGCATGCGGATCTGCTCCAATCTTATCCAGCTCATCCCGCTCCACGATTCTGAACATCAGCTGGTATTCTTTAGGCAATTCCGCTAGTTTCTTACGGACTTTAGCCAGTGTTTTCAAATCGTTATTGTCCTTCAGATGAAAAAACGCAGCTCCACCTGCAGCCTGAAATTTTGCTACAGGCTCCTCTGTACCCACTTTACTGTCAATGCCGAGTTCTGTTAACCATACGTTGGGCGAAAGTACTTTATTGAGGTCTAAAAAGCCATGGTCACCTGTGATGATAATGGTGGTACTGTCTTCCAATCCCGCTTTTTTAACGGCATCGACCAGGTTCATCACCGCATGATCCGCCGCGGCGACAGCTTTGTTCACTCCTGGTCCCGAGCGACCTTCCTTATGTTCTGCCCCGTCAACGCCGGCAATGTGGATGGTCAACAGGCTGGGCTTGTATTTACGGAAGATGTAGGCCGCCATCCGGCTGTTGTTTTCGTCCATCGCCAATGAACTTAGGTTCAGGTCTTCCATATCGACTGCTCCAATGGCATATTTTTCCATTTCTTCCAGTAAACCTTTTGGCGTTGCGAATTCGGAGATCGCGCTTTTGCGGTCGGCCATATTCGTTGCAGACCATATTTCGGGCAGGTTATAGTCGATCTCTGCACCAACAGATACCGGCCAGGATATCGACGCAGATTTCATTCCTCCTGCTCTTACCGCCTGCCATAAGGTTTCGGCTTTGATCTTTTTACTATCCGTTGTCCATTCATAGATCCGCTGCTCATTGGGCATGGTGTTATAGGTAATGCCATGTTTGGCGGGGAAAGTGCCTGTGATCAGGGTGGTATGGGAAGGGTAGGTCACACTTGGGAATATGCAGCGCACACCTTTTGCATAAGATCCGGCTTTCATTAACTGCTGCAGGTTGGGTGTTGGCCAGCTTTTGTCGAGGTAGAAGTCAGGACGGAAACCATCGATACTAACCAAAATAACATGTTTGCTGGTTTGTGCATGGGCATTAATAGAAACAGCTGCGGTTAAAAGGATTAAACCCAGGTATTTTTTTAAAATGTGTTTTTTCATCTTTCGGATTAATTAATAAACGGGAAAATTTCCTTAGCTTTTTTGTTGGCTACGAGCACCTTATTCATATCGTGTTTCATGGTGACCACACCACTTGTAATGTTGTTTGTAAAATCATCCATTTCCCTGTTTTTTGGGATAAAAGACGGAATTTGCGCAATCAGGTCGGCAGGTTTTACATTTTTATTGTTCAGTTGTTCCGTTTGTGAGACCGGAAACCTGATGCCCAGATCGGTCATTCTTCTTCCTTCGGAAATAAAAATCTCCTGTCTCATTCTATAAACCAGGTATAAAACTGCATCCTGTGTGGTTGCTGAATTGATGTCATCGGCGGTAACCATCGTGCCGGAAACGGTTGAAATGTTGATGTTGGCAATTTTTCTGTTCAATACATAACCGCTTCTTTCCACGTCATTTTCATCGAAGCGGACTTTTACAGCAGTTAAAGGATAATCGGTCCTGTTACCTCCGTTGCGTGTTTCTTTCACATCGCTCAGGGAGACCACCGGACGTTTGGCGATGACATCGGCTAACAGGTTTTTTAAGGTAGTTTGTGCAGCCGTCAGCTCATTGCCGGAAGCCTGTGCCTCTGCAATAATCAGGTAGGCTTCTTCCGATTTGATATAGCTTACCGGTTTTTGATCAAGCGCAATGGTTCCCGTATTGTAGTACTTGGGATCTAAGAAATCCAGGCGTGGAAGCGGCGCAAACTCATTGGTTGTGGAAGAAAAAAGATAGGTCTGGAAATCGTTGGCAGCAGAATTCTGTCCGTCAAAAGATTGCTGTTTCAGTAGTAAGGGATTTGCCATGGCAGCAGTGGCAAATGTTTTTGCCTGTACCGCATCGCCAAGGTCGTAATACACCCTCGCTTTTAATAAAGTATAAGCGAGTTTTTCATTGGCATCGGTTTGCAATGCCAGTGCCTGGTCAAGGGCAGTAATGGCGAGTGCATAGTGTTCAGCAGGACTAAGTACAGCACCTTTTGCTGATCCGGGAAGGCCGGTAAACAGTTCTCCACTGAGCACATGTGAAAAGGCATTGATGAAATACATCTCTGCTTTTTGTACGGCAGTAGTCGTTTTGTCGGCATTTACAACCGTTGTTAATCCGTATTCCGACAACTCCCGTAACCTTTGAATGGCAGACTGGATATTGTTCACATCAAGATCAAAATTGTCGATCTGGGGAATGTCGAATACTTTGTTGCTTAGGGTTCTGTTGTTATAATAGTTATCGGAAACCAGCTCCGTATTGACGATCACCTGGTTCAAGGTTAAGGCCATTTGTCTCCTCATGCCCGTTAGCCAGGTTGTCGATACGTTTGTTGTGGTCAGGTAAACCTCATCTGTAATATTTGGATTGTCTTTTTTGCAACTTAAAAAGCTGCCCGATAGTGCGGTGGCAATAATTATGTTCTTGATATATGTCTTCATTTTTTTCTCTTTAAAAATTTACCCTCATGGAACCAACAAATTGTCTTGGTGCGGAATAGGTAGAGTAGGAAATACCTCCGGTGGTGGCACCGTTCTGTCCTTGTGAACTTCCACTGATGGTGGCCTCAGGATCGAAGCTTGAGGTGGAGAAGTTTAGCGGGTTGACTACAGAAAAACCTACATTAACGCTTTTTACGACCCCTTTCCATGCGCCGGGTTTAAAGTTGTAGCCCAGCCCGATGGTCCTTACCTTGATGTAATCTGTTTTCTCTACGAACCTGTTGGTGATGTCAAGCCATTTGGTTCTTCCGCTTTTATCAATTTCTGCCTGCGGAATCCCTTCTGTTGATGCCCCATAATTGAACCTGAACTGCCTGTCAAAGGATACGGCATTAGCCCCTTTCTGGTAATCGGCATTGGCAAAGAAATTAAATGATTTATACTGGAAGTTCAGCCCCATGCTGCCAAAGAGGTCGGGTACGGTGGTACCGAGATTCTGTTGTGCGGCAGTGCTGACCAATAGTCCTTCTTCATTGAATACCCCATAATTGCCCCTGATGAAACCAATCGGATAACCTTCCTGTACAACCGTTTGAACGGTTCTTGCACTAAAGCCATTGATGTTAAATGCAGCAGCACCACCAGAGCTCAGTACTTTATTATATAGGGTGTTTACCGAGAGGTTAAACTTCAGGCTCGTACTGGCAGTCTGGATCGGCGTGAGTACGGTATTGAATTCCAATCCGCGGTTGAGGATTTTGCCTGTATTTTGTAACTGGCTGATCTGTCCTGTAGAAGGTGCCGGTGGAACCACAAATAAGGCATCATTGGTAATGGAATGATAGAATCCTGCCGAAATGACCACCCGGTCATTAAAAAAGCCTAGGTCCATTCCTGCTTCTATGGTATTGGTCTTTTCGGGTTTTAAATCCGGATTTCCGGGTTGTCCGAAAGAGGCTGCCTGTGCACCATTGAAACCGATGAATGATATGGTACGCTCATTTGCAAAAGGGGTAGGGAAGTTTCCGGCAATCCCGTAGTTACCGCGGACTTTTGCGGAGGAAACGACCCCGGAAATCGCCTTGAAATAAGGTTCTGCACTTGGAATATAAGAAATTCCGATTTTTGGATAATACTGTGTGCCAATGTTCTTTCCAAAGGCAGAGTTGCCGTCTCCACGCAAACCAAGATCCAGGAAGATCTTGTTCTTATAACCTGCGTTTTCCTGAAGGTAGATCCCATAACTGGTTACCGCAGAATAATATTCATCACCTGTCCGGGTTGCCGCGATGCTGATCGTCTGTGCACCGTCTCGGATGTTGGAGCCAAGGTATTGGATCTGATGGTCCTCATTTCTGAAAACCTGTCCGCCGGCAGTTGTAATGAAAGAGAAATCGCCTGCTTTTACCTCATACTGTCCGTTGAATTCGAAGGTCAGGCCGAGGTAATTTCTATCAAAATTATCGATGCTTCCCTGATCATTTATCGAGGTATTGGTGGTATGGGAAAGGTATTTATTGGTGGTAATGATCTGCTGGCGTTGTGCGCGGTAATCAACGCCACCGGTTGCTTTGAACGTCAGGTTTTTGAGGGGCTGGTATTTAAACACCTGAGAGGTCTGGAACCTGTTGATCGTAATGCCGTTGTCCTGCAGGGCCTCTGCCTGATCAACATAGGCTTTAATCGCTGCATATTCTTCATCCGTCATGGCATCCAGGTCATTTTTAAACTTTGGGCCGGTAATTGCAGATGCACCACTCTCCGCAAACCATAAACCGGTATAACCGCCCTGGTTTCCGTTACGGCTGCGTTTATATTTATTGTTGATGTAACTGAAGGAGCTCTCATAAGTAACTTTTGTACCCAATGAGGCCCTTAATCCCGTTCTGAGGTCAATACGTCTGTTGCTGTTCTGATCGTAGATCTGTGTTCCTGAGCTGTTCTGATAGCCACCGGAAAAGCTATACCCGAACTTTCCGTCGCCACCGTTTAAGGAAAGGTTATGTTTCTGATAAAAGCCGTTCTGGAAAAGCAGGTCTTTGGTTCTTTTGAAATGCAGATAATCCGCAGTAGGTGTTTCCACACCCAGCTGTGTTTCCAGGGTAATGTCTGTCTTATCGGCACCGCCTTTTTTAGTAATGATCTGAATGACCCCATTGGCCGCGTCAGAGCCATATAAGGTCGTGGCTGCTCCACCGTTCACAAACTCAATTTTTTCGATGTTGTCCATAGGGATATCGGAAATCGAACTGATGGCCGCGCCCGTCGCGCTTCCGCCGCCCAGGGCAGCCCTGGTATTGAGGTTGTCCATTCTTACCCCATCTACATAGATGATCGGGGTAGAGCTGATGAAAGCCGAGTTGACACCCCTCGAGCGGATGATCGAGGTTGCGCCCGCCTGTCCGCCGGTTAACCTGATCTGTGCATTTGGCAATTTTGACTGAAGCAGCTGATCGATTCTGGAAGCGGGGATGTCTCTGATGTCTTTTTCAGAAATGCTCACCACATTCGAGGATAGCCTTCTTTTGCTCACATCAATCCCCTGACCGGTTACCACGACTTCGTCCAGGCCCAAAAGGTCTTCTTCCAGTTGGATATCGATGCTGAGGCTTGCCGAATTTCGAGGGATATTGAATTCCCTGGCCTTAAAACCGATGGACCGCACCTCGATCACAACATCATCCTTGTCGGTCGGAATGGATAAACGGTAGCTGCCTTTATTGTCAGTTTGGGTGGCAGCTGTAGTACCTTTCACCCTGATGCTCACACCGGGAAGCGTTTCTCCTGTACGTTTATCCCTGACGATACCGGAGACCAGCATTGGAGGCCATACTTTTTGGGTATTGATCAGGATGTATTTATCACTGATCTGGCGGATTTCCAGCCCGGTATTTTTCATCAGCTGTTTCAATATTTGAGCTACTGATTCTTGCCTGGCATCTATATTGAATAATCTGCCGGCGTTGAGGCTATTGTTTTCATAGCCAATTACAAAAGGTGTTCTTTTTTCGATTAAATCAAGAACCTTTCTCAAAGGAAGATCCTTTGCAGATAGGTCTATCTTCATGTCATTCATCGATTGCCCGGCGGTTGAACCTGCATAGAGCAACGCGTTTGAAAGAAAAAGCAGGACTAGTGTTAGCTTCATTTTGAGGTTAAAAAGTGACCATGTCGGGTGTTTGGAACCCGGGTAATATTTTTGCATCTTTGATTAAGTTTTTAATGTTTGAACGATCATTGGAAATGATGAGCATTGCTGCAATGCTCATAAACAGCCGAAAATGTTAGCGCATTTCCGGCTTTTTTTATGTTTGGTTCTTTTACATAATCTTTATTTAATGGTGATCTGATTGGTTTGATAACTAAACTTTCTTTTGGTCAGTATGGATAGGATCTCCATGACCCTGTTGGCCGGTTCTTTATTGAATTTGATCGTGTAGCGCAGGCCGCGGTCTGTTTTGGTGTTAAATACCACCTTCAGGTGGTAATATCTTTCGAGCTGACTGGCGATTTCGCTGATGGTACTGTTGTCTATATAAAGCTTATTGTCCTTCCAGAAGGAAAAGAGTGCCGTATCTTCCGTCTTGAGTTCTGTTTTTCCTGTGGCTTTATAGAAACTTAATGTGCTACCTTTTGTCATCCCGGGGGCAATGGTCTTCTCCCGGCCGGCAATATTTTTCGCGACCATGACCTTGCCGGTCAATACGGCTATTTTTATCTTATCCATATCAGGATAAGCATTGATGTTGAACGATGTTCCAAGAACCCTGGTGCTCAAATCACCCGACTGAATAATAAACGGGCGGTTTTTGTCTTTGGCCACTTCAAAAAAAGCTTCCCCGCGAAGGGAAACCCTGCGCTGGCTTTCTCCAAAATCCTTAGACAGGATGAGTTCGGTGCCTACATTCAGCAAGACCTTAGAACCATCAGGAAGTAACAATTCCTTTTGTTTATGGAGATCAGAAAATAAGGCAATTTCTTTTTTTGAGGCTTGTCTCTGCTGACTGAGGTAGGTATAACCCAAAACACCAGTACTCAACATCAGTAGTACTGCTGCTGCATATTTAAGGTAAGTGGGGTTAAACCAGGATTTCTTAGCGGGATGTATTTGACCGGCTAAATAAAACCTGATATTTTCTGCCAGTTCCGCTTTTGAATCCGGGTCACTTAATAAGGGCGCTTCTTCGGCTGTGGAACCAATGCTATGGTACCAGGAATCTACGGCATTGCGCAATGCTACATCTGTCTCCTCTTTGAGATAGTTCCTTAGGGCAGCTTTCAGCTCCTTCTCCTTGTTTTTGTCTGACATCATTACCATAGATATCACACAGAAGGGCAGGAGGTACTTTAAGTCAATGTTATCAGTACATCAATTATTTGTGATGGAGGAAAGCCGCCACTGCCAGAATAAAACCAATCGTAACATCCGAATTGTGCTGACCAAGTTTAAACCGGATCTTATGGAGTGCAGAGCTGATGTTGTTCTTCACGGTCTGTTCCGAAACAGAAAGGCTGAGGGCAATTTCTTTGATCGTTAGCTCCTGTTCCCTGC
Organism: Pedobacter sp. KBW06; assembly: GCF_003852525.1. Lineage (GTDB taxonomy): Bacteria > Bacteroidota > Bacteroidia > Sphingobacteriales > Sphingobacteriaceae > Pedobacter. Next base: position 212,361 of record NZ_QAJL01000006.1, on the reverse strand, counting down.
TCAGGCGATAGGGTACCTGCAAGCGTTCCGGAAGGCTACTCACCTCCAACTCTACAATTTGTTCAAGTTCTTTAAGCAGCAGCGAATCATCCGTTCTTATCCCCGACGGAGAATTGAGCGCAGCAGATAAGGCATTTTCATTGCTGATCGTAATTCCTGGTCTGGAAAAGTAGTTAATGATCGCATATTTTGCTGCCCTGAATAGATAAGGCGCTAAACTGTCCCTTTCATCAGTCCGGATTTTGGCCCTGTTTTTCCAAAGACCAAGGAAAATATCCTGAACGATATCTTTCGCCTCATCAGCGTTCTTAATTTTTTGCCAGATATGGCGGTATAAATCTGCCCAATACTTATCCACCAATGCGGTATAGGCAAGGTGGTTATCGACTTTTATTGACGCAATCAAACTGGTATCAGAGGACGGATTCATAAACTGAAGCAAAACTACAAGGGTACTATAAACTCCATATTAAATTTAAATTAATACCCGATCTATGCCTGCCAGGTCAGTTTGATTTTGAGTGTTGTAAAAATCTAACAATTCCATGGCAATTAATTTTGAGCCTAAGTTTAATTTTGCATGTTAATTCAATCAAAATGCTTAGAAGAGGTTTCTCCCATATTGGTATATTTCTACTGACATCGATTTCACTCTTGCCTTTATTTATTTTATACAGGCTGGCAGATGTGCTTTATCTGCTGGTATATCATGTTTTTGGCTACCGTAAAAAGGTGGTTAGAGAGAACCTGAGCAAGTCTTTTCCTGCAAAGAGCCCTGCTGAAATCAAAGTTATTGAAAATACGTTTTTCAAATACCTGGCTTCACTTGTCATCGAAATTGTGAAAATGAAAAACATTTCAAAAAGCGAGTTGAATAAAAGGGTGAAGTTTAAGAATGTAGACTTAGTGGAAGCCTATTTGAAAAATAAGGAAAGTGTACTTTTCTGTTCTTCACATTATGGTAATTACGAGTGGGTGTGTATGGCCATAGGACTGACATTTTCCGGTGAGCATTTCCCTATTTACAAACCTCTGACCAGCGAACCTTTCGACAATTGGTTCCTGAAGATGAGGAGCAGATTTGGCAACCATATGATATCCATGCGTCAGACATTAAGAGCAATTCAGTCAAATAAAAACATCACCACCATGTTTACTTTCGGCAGTGACCAGGCGCCGCCAAAAGATGAGTCCATCTACTGGACTACTTTTCTAAATCAGGAAAGTTCTATACAGCTGGGGATTGAGAAAATAGCAAAGAAAACCAACAGGCCAGTATTTTACCTGAAAACAAGCTATGTAAAACGTGGTTATTATGAAGTAGATTGTATTCCGGTTTGTTTGGATCCTTCAAAAACGGTGGAATTCGAAATTGCAGAACTTCAGGCACGCATTCTTGAAGAGATGATCAACGTGGAGCCTGCCTATTGGTTATGGAGCCATCGCAGATGGAAACATAAACGACCTGTACCGCAGGAAGAAAGCCGTCGTGCTGCAGATATGGTTTAAGCTTTTCACAACAAGCTAAGAATAATATCCGTTTCCTGTTTCGTCTTTGCCAGTAGAAGTTCCATATCGAATGCAAGAAAGGTATCCATATCCTGTAATTGAGTAGCAAGCTCTGCTAAAATACCCATACCTGCTGCTGCTGCAGTACCGTAAAGTTTATGTCCGAAGCTATTTATTGATTTGAGATCCTTCTGTTTCACGAAGTGTTCTAAATGGGACAAAGAGTCCTCGAGCTGTTGTTTAATCATCTCCAGTAAGCGCTTCATACTTTCCTCATCATTTTCACAATAAATTTTTAAAGTGTCGAGATTAAGATGCGAAGATGGGTTGGAGGCCGAGGTATTTTCAGACCCATGGCCAGGTAAAATATTAAGCAGCCACTTTTCAATCACCAGAACGATCGTTTCTTCTACAATGGGTTTCAAAATGAAATCATTCATTCCGGCTTCGATACACTTTTCCTTTTCTCCTTTAACGTTTCCGGCTGTCAGTGCAATGATAGGGACCTGACTTGAACGATTCATTTCCCTGATTTTAGCTGTCGCTTCATGTCCGTTAATTTCGGGCATTTGTACATCCATAAAGATCAGGTCTACCGCTTCATGTTCTAATCTGCTCAGGCATTCCGCTCCGTTTCCGGCTTCAGTGATCACAGATTGCGGCAGGATTTTTAAAATGATGGTTTTAATCAGGAACATATTGATTTCATTGTCTTCAACAATCATGATCCTGTAACTGTCGCCTGCATATGGTTTTACAGCAGAAGATTGCGGGATGGAAGACGGTATGCTTTTATGGTCGAAAAACGTTTCGCCTGATTCTGTTTTTAAGCTAAGGTCAAAATAAAACAGACTGCCTTCTCCAACGGTACTGATCAACTGGAGTTTGCTATCCATCATATTCAATAGTTTATTCGAAATGGTAAGCCCCAGTCCGGTTCCTCCATACTTTTTAGTCGTAGAACTGTCTTCCTGTGAAAAAGCTTCAAAAATTTGATCATGTTTTTCCGGTCTGATTCCCACGCCGGTATCCCTGACACCAAAACGAATGTTCGTTCGATCTTCGCTGGCTTCCAGCGCTTCAACTTTAAGTTCGATTTCACCCTCATTCGTAAATTTAGTGGCATTACTTAATAAATTGACCAGAATTTGTTTTAGCCGGATGGCATCTGTCCAGATAAATCGGGGTAATTCTGGAGCGATATTTAACAGTACTTTCAGTTTTTTCTTTTGAGTCTGGTAGTGAATGATGTTGGTGGCCTGAGCACAGGTTTCGTAAAGATCACATTTTTCAATTTCCAGCTCGAGCTTGCCAGCCTCTATTTTTGAAAAATCCAGTATATCGTTTATGATTTCTAAAAGAACAGTCGCAGATTGGTTAACAATGCTCAGGTGCTGATGTTGGGTTTTGGTAAGTTTTGTTTTTAAGACCAGGTCGGTAAAGCCAATGACCCCGTTCAGGGGAGTCCGGATTTCATGGCTCATGTTGGCAAGAAATTCGGATTTGGCCATGCTCGCTTTTTCAGCCTGTATCTTGGCGGTTTTCAAATCCTGTTCCAGATAATACTGCTCCGTAATGTCTGCGGCATTACCGATCACATAAGGCTGATCATTAATGCTCTTCTCCAAAATGTTATTGAAAATCCAGACCCTTTTGTTTCCGGATTTATCTCTGGTCAGCATTTTTCCGGTCGCACTTCCGTTCTCTGTAATTGTTTTCAGGTATGCCTTTAAGCGGGGATGATCCTGCTCCGGCACCACATCAAATAAACTCATCCTGCCGACCTCTTGTCTTGAATAGCCCAAAATAGCCGCGCCGGCATCATTTACGGAAAGAAATTTTCCCTGCAGGTCGTGGGTACACATCAATCCCTGAGAATTTTCAAAGAAGCGTTTTAATTTTTCTTCGCTGATCTCCAGCTGATGTTTATTCTCAACTTCTTCAGTAATGTTTCGGCCAATAGCAAAAATATGACCGCTGGCTAAGTCAGGTGCAGCGGTCCATTGCAGTACTTTATGACCACCGCCTTTCGTTTTAAACCGGTGTGTGAAGTTAATGGTATTCCTGCCGGTTTTCAATTGTTCCATCTCCAGGATGGTCAGTTCCACATCTTCAGGATAGATAAACTCAAATAAAGAAATACTCAGGAGCGATTCCGCATCCCAGCCAAGCATGGTCTGGAAAGCGGGGTTAACTTTTTTAAAATATCCATCAGTACCCGCAATACAGATTAAATCCTGTGACAAATTGAAAAATTGTCCGAATGCGACGTTTTCTTCAGTTTCCCTGTCTGCAACCTGTTCAATAATATTATGTTTTCCTTTACTACTGATCTTCTTTTTCATCTTAAATTACGCTTATAATTTAGATACTACTTTTGCGATGGTATTTTCGAGGTTCCAGAGGAGTCCATCCATTCTTAATGATGTTCCCTCTGATTTGGCCGATTCCTCAATTTCTTTTAATACCTCCTTTAGGGAAACAATTCCCAGTGTGTCTACAGAAGGCTTCATTCTATGGGCAATCCTGGCCATAAGGGCGTAGTCATTTTTTAGATAAGCCGATTTCAATTCCTGAACTGATGCTGGCGCCTGTTCTTTGAAAAGAGACTTCATTTTGTCTATAAAATCCTGGTTACCTCTTGCAATCGTCGTCAATTGGGTTAAATCGTACAAAGGCAGATCTGTTACCGGAGTAATGCTGAGTTCGGATATCGGCAATTTTTTGAGCTCTTTTCCAAGCCAGGCAGATACGATATGAAGCAGCTGTGTCTCTTCGAAAGGTTTCGATAAATAATCATCAAATCCTGCCTCCAGGCATTTTTTATTGTCTCCTTTTAATGCCAACGCAGTTAAAGCAATTGCCGGTGTTTTTTTTGTCAACCTGCGGCGTATTTCTTTAATGGCTTCCATACCATCCATTACCGGCATCTGGATGTCCATCAAGATCAGGTCGGGGTCACAATTCATCACTTTTTCGATGGCTTCCAGACCATTTACGGCCTCCAATATCTCCGCACCATAGGCTTGTAATATCGTTGAAGCCAATAAACGATTGATCTCATTGTCGTCTGTGACCAGAATCAACTTTCCCTTCAAAATTGAAGTATCTGTTTCGGTTGCATCAATTTGTGGCAGATCATTGAGGCTTCCCTTATTCAGTTCCAATAAGATAGAAATGTTGGTGCCTTCATTTTTTCTGCTGTCGACCCCGATTTTACCATTCATCAATTCAACTAATTTTTTGGTAATGCTCATACCAAGGCCCGTTCCGCCATGCTTTCTGGTCACAGAGGCGTCTTCCTGAGAGAAATTATCAAAAAGTTTTTCTTTAAATGATTGATCCATACCTACTCCGGTATCTGTAACCGCAATTTCTATCGTCTGTTTTGCAGCATCTTCTTTGATGAGCCTGCAAGTCAGGTCCACACTGCCTCTGGGGGTAAACTTGATGGCATTACTGACCAGATTAAGGAGTACCTGGTTGATTCGGTATGGATCACCAATTAATACCTCTTGTAATCCGGGATCATTCAACGAATTGCTCAGTATAATTCCCTTTTCTTCCGCTTTGTGATTCATCACCTGTATGACCCTGAGAAGCAGCGGCTCTATTTCAAATCCTATGTTTTCAAGGCTCAGTTTACCGGCGTCAATTTTACTGAGGTCTAAAATATCGTTGATGATGACGAGTAAGTTATCCGCCGCTCCTTTTATGGTATCTAAGAAAAAAGATTGTTCTTCATCCAAATGAGTTTTTCTAAGTTGATTTGACATCCCCAGGATGGCATTCATAGGGGTACGAATCTCATGGCTCATATTTGCCAGAAACATTTCTTTGGCAAGGGTAGAGGCCTCAGCCTGTTCCTTGGCATTGATGAGTTCAAGTTCAAGCCGTTTCTGCTGGGTGATGTCCAGGTGAATACCGATGGAACCGACCAATTCTGCATTGTCATTAAATCTCGGCGCAGCACTGATCAGCCACCATCTTTTCTGTCCATTTTTATGGTTTACTGAAACTTCATAGGTATCGGAGATGCCTTGCCTTCTGAGTTCATTTTTTTGAAGAATGGTCTTTTTTGTTTCTTCATTTAAAATCAGTACTTCTGAAGCTTTCTTTTTCAGCAGCTCTTGTTGGGTAAATCCACTCATATTGCAAAAACTATCGTTTGCATATTGTATGAGTTCAGTGTTATCTACCTCGATTAATCCAAGGTTCATATTGGCGATAATCCCCCGGTATTTTTCTTCATTGATCTTTAATGCCTGTTCGGCGAGCTTTCTTTCGGTGATGTCGGTATGGGTGCCCACAATACGTTCAGGCAGCTTGTCTTTGGTGAAGTCAATGACCATCCCACGGTCCAATATCCAAAGATAGTGACCTTCTTTATGCCTCAAACGGAATTCACGCTGATGACTTAATATTTTACCCTCTGCATAATCCTGGTCGATCTTGTTTACCAATTCCAGATCCTCAGGGTGGATGCGGCTATACCATTCCGCAGTATCATTTTTAAATTCCTCCTCTGTATAGCCCAGCATTTTTTTGTATTGTTTGGAAAAAAAGACTTCCTGATTCAGGAAGTTATACTCCCAAACTCCATCGCCTGCACCTTCTAAAGCAAACTGCCATAAGCCTTCACTGGACCGCAATGCCGCCTCACTCTTCTTTCTCTTGTCAATCTCATCCAGGAGCTGCTGCGTGATAATCAGCAGATCATCGGAGTCGTTTTGTGATTCAGAGCCCAAAAAACCGGCAGCGGATTTCAACTTCTCCAGGGATAACCTTTTTACCTCAAGCTCATGTTTTAGTTTGGTATTCAGACTCAGGTACTGTTCTTCACTTATTCTGAATGCCCGTTCAGCCAATTCGGTATCTCTTTCCAGGGTAGTGTAGGAATCGCTGATGATCAATAAAAAACGGAGGATGGCCGGATCGGAAGCAAGTTCCTCGGGCAGGTGTTTTTTGATTTGCCTGGATAATAGTTTATGGTAATTCATAAAATGAAGTAATGGTCATGGTCTGGTTGTGCAGCTGACAGTCGCCTCCTTCGTTAAATGGAGAGATCTCCCCATAGGCATAAAAACCGGCCAAAGGGGTTTCATTTCCAAAAATTTCGCTAACCGCCTCCACTTCATCTTCTGCACGTGATCCTAAAATCAGTTTGCGGCCAACGCAACTCACCAAGAGCGAGAAGTCGGGATTTGTCTTCTGAAAAGATATCGTTTTTTGAGCAGCAATTGCGGCAGCTGCAGTAAGTTTATCAAAGTTGCCTTTCATAAACCGGACTTTTGATCCTACAGGCACATCTCCCGCAAATGTCATACTTCTGGCCCCCTCGTCAATGGATAAAATCGTTCTGACCACCGGTTTCTCAATTCCGGGAATGGTAACCGAGAGGGGGAAGAGCAGAGAGGCACCGGGCAGATTTTCTACTTCGGGTCCCAGATATTTTTTATAGAGATCGAGGGCATTTTCCTGATCAATTTCATACAAGACATTGGCCTCAGATTTGGTGATTTCCTTTTCCAGGCCAAACATATCCCAGCCGCCCTGGGAGCCATGGGTTACCAATAGGTTTTTTCCATAAAAACCAATGGCAATAATTTTACCTTCTGAAGGAGAATCGTTTAAGCCCAATAAAGTGGATTTGAAATTTGGTCCATCGCCAGCAAGGCCTCCGGTGATCAATACCTTATTTCCTGCAGCTTTGTTCAATCCTTTTACAAGTTCGCTTCCATTCACCAGGCTGCCGTCGGAGAAAACCATGATGTAACACAGTTCTTCTTTCTCCAGGTTATCAATCAGCTTTACCGCCGCACTGTAACTGTCAGGAAAGTCCTGAATGCAGACGGAAGATGTGCTCAGCCGGCTATGGTCAAATGTTAAGGCAACACCTATGATAGAATTGTCCTGAACATTTTGCCCGAATATTTCTCCGGCAGTGCTGCACATCACGAGTTCCGCATTGGGAAATTCCGGTTGCAAACTTTGGTAAAGATCCGGATCTGTCATTCTTTCTTTTCCTGCAAAGCACAATACTAACTGTACCCGATCTGGTTTTATACTGGAACCGGAAGGGGAGTTTTGCCATTTATGGTCTAAAAACTGAAAAAGTGATGCATTCATGATCTGGCGGTTTTCCCTGATGAAACGATTATTGTGCCAAAACGCCTGATGCCTCTTCATTGCCTTATTTGCGATGTTTTGTTGCTTTTTTACGGGTTTTCTATTCCAGAAACTGGAATAACATCCATTTTATGGAATTTATTCTAATTCTCCGGCCTTAATCATATTGTAAATTGTGCTTTTGCCGATGTCCAGGACTTTTGCAGTGGCAATGACATCGTGATTGTATTTCTTAAGGTAAAATTTGATAATGTCCTGATTGTGGTCTTTAAGCGTTTTTTCTTCAGTGATTAAAACATTGTCTCGACGAATGGTATTGAAGGTGATGTCTTCCGGTTTGATCTCATTTTGATCGCACATGACAACTGCCAGATCGATAATTGCTTTTAGTTCTCTTACATTGCCCGGATAGGCATATTTTAACAATTTCTCCTTAGCGCCGTTTGAAATGCTGACGGTGCCTAACTTGTTTGCTGCAGAAAATTCGTCGGTAAAATGCCTGGCCAGAATGAGAATGTCCTGATCCCGGAACCTTAAAGGAGGCAGTTCTATGGGTAAACCCATGATCCGGTAATAAAGGTCTTCCCTGAAGTTCCCTTTTTTTACTTCCTCTGCCAAATCTTTATGCGTGGCTACGATCAGGCGGGCATCAAATTTAATGGTTTCATTTCCACCAACGCGGGTAACCTCTCTTTCCTGAAGCACCCTTAGTATTTTGCTCTGTACGTTTAAATCAAGTTCCGCAATTTCATCCAGGAAAATGGTTCCTCCGTTCGCCTCTTCAAATTTCCCGGCTTTGCGGGTGATTGCTCCCGTAAATGCCCCTTTCTCATAACCAAACAATTCGCTTTCCACCAGTTCCCTGGGGATGGCCGCCATATTTACGGCTACAAACTTTTTCTTATTCCGTAAGCTGCTGTAATGAATGGCTTTTGCAACGACTTCCTTTCCGGTTCCTGTTTCCCCTGTAATGGAAATATTGATATTGGTTTTGGTCGCCTTTTCCATTAAGCCGAATATGCCTTTGATGGCAGTACTTTGTCCGATGATGGTCTTTTCAAAAGAGAATTTTTGTCCCAGCTCGTCCCTTAACTCCTGTACTTCTTTTTTCAGACATTGGTTTTCACGGATCCGGATAACGCTGTTCCACAGGAGGTCTTTAGTAGCTTCATCTTTGACCAGATAATCTGAAACCCCCATCTTAAGGAGGTTAACTGCCGTGGTGATGTTTTCCTGCGAACTGATCACAATAACGGGAACTTCCGGCAGGATCCGTCGGATGTTCTTATAGAATTTATCGCCTGTAGTATCGGGTAAGGAAAAATCAATACTGATCAGGTCCGGATTCAGATGTAAGTTTTTCAGACAGTCTTCTCCGGTTAAAAACCTGGATACCTGGTAGTCTGGGTTGAGAGAGAGGTGATAATCCAGGATCTCTCCATACCAGGGATCATCTTCCACGATGAAAATGCGATAACTTTCCATAAGAGCTTTTCTCTAAATTACAGAATTTATCCTGAACTATCGTCTTAAGCCTCAATTGTTTTAATTGGCAATTTCCATTTTTTTGATAAAGCGGTACCAACGGTAGAAATAAGTCATTAGCTGTAGGGTATAAATGTAAAATATCACGACCAGCACCTGACCAACAATGACCCAGGCTATACTGACCAGACAAATGGCAGCAATGGAGAACAAGAGTAAGATGATCTGCAGCCTGATGATTTTTACGGTGGCATTCGAATGCATCAGGTGGTGGTGGATCAGCAGGTGATGAAGGTGTGTTTTATCTGCCGAAAAGGGAGATTTTCTTTTCCACATCCTGGTCAGATAGACCCTCAGGGAATCCAGAACGGGAATCATACAGCAGGCGGTAACCAGCACAATAAAAACCGGGGCGAGGTGAAGGGTTGCCGACTGTGCAGATTGTATGAAATAAATCCCTAAAGTGGAAACGACAAAGCCGATGGTCAATGAACCGCTATCGCCCATAAACAGTTTGGCGGGTTTCCAGTTGTACTTTAAGAAGATCACTAAGGCAATAGCAAGCGGGAGTAAGAGCAGCAGCCATTCGGTATGATGGGACAGGACACTCATGACGATCAGCACAACTACGCTGATGCTTCCTAAACTTCCCACTAACCCATCAATGCCGTCAATAAGGTTGAAGGCATTGACCACACCCATAATGATCAGAACGGTCAAAATATATTGAGCGGATTCGGGTAAGTTCTGGATGCCCATAAATCCATAAAGTGAAGTGAGTCTTATTCCTGCAACGGCGATTGCAATGGCGCAGCCAAGCTGAACAACCAAACGTAATTTTACAGGCAGGTCCCAACGGTCATCTAAAAGACCGGTCAGCATGAGCGTGATCATGGTGATGTAGATCATTTGATGTGTGGCAATGAAAGACCGTAGCAGGCCTGAAAACAGGGCCGGTGTAAGCATACAAAGAACAATGACAAATCCGCCTATTGCGGGGATCGGGCTGCTGTGTACCTTCCTGTTATTGGGTTTGTCTACCATACCGATATGTGGACTTAATCTGATCAGGAGCGGGAAAAAGAAAATGGCCGAGGCAATGGAAAGCAAAGCGAGGGGCATAAAGTCTGAAAGCATAGTTTTCATGAGAATGAAGGTTAAATGAGAATGAAGGTTAAGGTGAACTATCGTTTTTCGTAAAAATGTACGGTCGACTGCAAATGACCCAATTCCAGTTCAAGCAATCTTTTTTTATTCAGGGTCGCATAGCGGGAGGTCAGTTTCTTTTTCTCAGAAGTTCTGATCACCTCAATGATCATATATTCATATTTGTCTGCGATCAGTTTCCAGGTATACCTGCGGTTTGCAATTTCCTTCATCACCAGGGCCGACTGTTTAAGCTCTGTGATGCTTTTTTCTTTGATCAGTGAGCAGAGCTGATTGACGTTGCTGAAATACATTGCTTTACCTTCTGTGGTTGTTTTGTTATACGTGACTCCGTAGGCGATGACAGGAAGACCAAGGAACATGGCTTCTACAAGTGATGGATTTGTGCCCCCGGCGCTGTGTCCATGGATGTAAACATAGCAATTGCTTCTCAGCACATCCAGCGCGCGCTGGTCGTAAATAGGATCGAGTAAGATGATGTTTGGAAAATTGCCATATTGACTTTTCATCTCTTGTCCATAGTCGCTGTTATTCCAGTTTCCAACCAGGACCAGGGTGTGTTTAGGAAGCATAGAAAAGGCTTGAAGTACCATTCCTATGTTGTTCTCAGGTTCAATTCTGCAAACCTTAAAAGCATATGGTGCTTTTAAAAAAGGATAGTTCTTTTTGTCGGCATCGGTTGAGTTTACATTTAAGGTATGATCTGCTCCGTATTCTATAATGTTACTGAGTGTTTTATAGCGAATGGCAGTATAGTCCTGAATGGATTCATTATCTGCGATATCTGCGTGAGAAGATTTGACTGCCATCCATTCTGCCATCCAAAGGTAGAGGCGGCCAAGCTTACTCCATTTATTGCGTTTCCATTCTATGCCGTCTATAGAAATCAGGATCTTTTTATTGGTAAAAAGCCTTACAAATGGAAGGATAAAACCTCCGCTCACTCCTAAAATTAAGAGTGCATCGGCATAAAATAAGGCATGCACAATGCTGATGCAATCGTATATAATGCTTTGAATCCCATTGGCTTTAAAGGGTAAGTATAACAGCCTGGCACCTTTATATGTTTTTACCTGCTCTTGTTTGGAATAGGCTTTGGCAGAACAATAAACCGAAATGTCCCATTTGCTGCCTAGATGTTCTACCAGATGCTCGGCGAGGGTTTCAAAGCCGCCGTATTTTGCGGGTAAGCCTACGGTACCGATGATGGCAATTTTCTGATTTTTCATGATGCGCTGTTTCTGTTTGCTTTTCATTTTCCGGGCCAAAGCGTTAATGTGCGGTTTATGGCTGTTGTGAGCACTTTTTTGTAATTTAGAATTCCATTTTTTGGACTAGTATTCCATCTGATGTTACTTCTGTTGTTTTCTTAACAAAATAGAAGCACTGCCCGATCTGGTTGCTGAAGGCCTGCTGGGAGAACTTCTCCGCTTTTTTTCTGGCTGCTTCCGCAAGTTTATCGTAATAGCTTTTATTAGAGGAAAGCTTCACAATTGCCCAGACAACTTCATGGATATTAGCTACATCGATTTGTAAGCCTTCAATTTCATTTTCCACAACTTCCGTAATGCCGCCGATCGGAGGGACGATAGAGGGCAAGCCATAGACCATGCCTTCCAGGATCGTCATTCCAAATGTTTCTACCCATTGTTCCGGTCTGGACAGGTTGACAATCAAATCTGCATTTAAATAAAAGCTGCTGGTATCTTCCTGCACAGGAAATATCTGGCAGTTGGAGGGAACAGCTGCGGCTTGCTTAAAAGCATTGGTTTCCGCAACTGATGCATTTAGGACCAATCTGAACTCTAAGAAATAAAGCTTTTTTGCGATTTCTACAAATTCATGGATGCCTTTATAGGCTTTTGCAGAACACAACATGAGTACAGTGAAGGTCCGGTCGGGACGTGCCTTTGTTTTCAATGCTGCACTCTCCAAAAAGGAGTCGGGCAAAGCATTGTAAATTACGGTGGTTTTTTCTTCTGCAAAATCAAATTGCGCTTTAACGTAATTGGAGACAAACAGCAATTCATCTGCGCAGAGTTTGGCTGCCTTCACCAGGAGGGCTTTAAATGCTGCAGGGCTAATGCTCACCTCATGAACATGATACACTACTTTTGAGTTTGCACAAACACCCGCCAATGCCGCCCCGAAGGGCAGTAAAGTATTGATGTATACCGTATCCTCTCTTTTTAAAAAGAACAACAGCCGGCTAAATAAAATCAATTGCGCCCAGAGGTAGAAGGCAAGGGTAATGAATTTATTCCGGTGCCATTTGTAAAAGATGGGATGTATAGTGATGTCTTCAATATCACTCAATACGCCCTTTCCCGATGGCGTGGCAGTATACAAGTGGATGTCAAAATTTTGTTTTAACACTTCAAGGGCCTGTCTGAGCACCATTGGACTGCCACTGAAGTCGTTGAGCATATGAACTGCGATGATTCTTTTTTTAGGCGTATTCATTGCGGTAAGTTTTAAGGTTGACAATTTTTGTTTTTAGCACTTCGGAGTAAACATTTTTCAGCATTTCTCCCCGGACGTTCCAGTTGAGCAGGCTTTCATAGCGTTCCTGCACAAGCTGTTTTTCTGTGGTCATATAGGCCCGGTTGGTCATTAGTGAGGTTAATTTACCGGCGAGCATCTGTACGGTTTCGCTATAATCACCATAGGGAACAATCAGGTTCGATGCTGCTGAAACCAATTCGCCGGGGCCACAGTTTTGCAGACAAACTACTGGTAATCCATAGCTCATGGCTTCCGGAACCACCATGCCTGCGCCTTCATGCGAAGGGAAGAGGAATACCGATGCTGAAGCATAGATTTCCTTTAGATTTTCCCGGGGCAACCATTCGATAAAGGTGACTGCCTGAGCAATTTCTTCCGCAATGACCAGTTCCTGCAACATTTTTTTTAAAGGTCCTGTACCAATTAAAGTCAGTTTGGCTTTTTTACGGTCTACAGGGCTTAGGCGCTTATAGCATGCGGCAAAACTCCTGATGGTTAAATCAAAGCCTTTAAGCGGGACAAACCTTCCCACAGAAATGACCTGGAAGCACTCGTTTTTTGTGGAAAGGGCAGGCGCCTGGTCCTGTTCAGCTGCAACAGAAGGATGGATGATAAATTTTTCTTTTAAGCGTAAATGTTTGACCACTTCGGAATTCATACAAATGATCATATCGGCTTTAACCTTGCAGAGATAAAGAAAGGGGTCAAGGTACCAGAAGCAGTTTTTTAGAACCCACAGCGCCCGGTCTTTAAGGTATGCTGCTTTTCCATATACAGGCAGGATATAGGCTTTTGGAGTTTTTGGATGATGACCTACATGTCCCCAAACCATAGGCTTGCCCAATATCCAGAGAAAAGAGGGCGTCCAGTCGTTGTGAAAATTTAAATTGTGAACCACATCTGCAGGATAGTTTTTCCATTTTAACCAGAAAGCAACGGTAAACTGCCATCCATAGTAATAAAGCATGCTTAAAACAGGGCCTTTTTTCCAGCTGATGGTCCATTCCGGCCAGTCAAAAAACAGAAATGATAATCTTGAAAAGAGCGATTTAAGCTCGTCATGTTCAGCCATATATTGCTCAATGGCTGCGCGGTTGTTTTTACGGGTCACCACAATCGCTTCCTGATAACGTGCCACCTGCAGGATCATATTCCATCCCATGGCATCTTCGGAACCTTTATAAGGATTTACCGCATAAGCGGTGAGGAGTATCTTTTTCATACATTTAAAGCATTATGGAATTCATTGATTTCATTTTCAATAAGTTCTGCTCTTTTTTTAAGCAGGCGTGCCGGAACTCCGCCTATGACCGAGTTTTCAGGAAATGACTTTGTGACTACTGCACCTGCAGCAATGATACTTCCGGGCCCGATGTTTACCCCATCGAGTATGGTTACTTTACTTCCGATCCAGCAGTTTGCGCCGATATGAATGCCTGTTCTGCTTACGCCCTGAAGACGTATAGGTGTGGTTAAATCCTGATACATGTGGTTTTCAGGATGGCAACTGAAATATTGACCAACGATACAATCATCTCCGATATGGAGGCCTCCGGCACCACCTAAATAGGCAAATTCACCGATGCCTACATTATTTCCGATTTCGATATATTTTCCGATTTGATGGAACGAAGTGGCGAGGATCAATCTGCTGAATGCGCCGATCCCTACGTTATTGCCAAGTGTAATGCCTTTTTCCCCAAGGCCACTCAGTACCACATGTTCGCCGAGTTTAAGATATTGTCCCCAACGGATCCGGGAGAGCACAAAGAACTGTACCCCGCTTCCCAACATCATTCTTTTTGGGTTTCTTAAGTAAAAACAGATGCGAAGTCCTCTGGTCAATGCTGCAAACTGTTTGAAAGCAAAATGAAGTATAATCCTGAGGCCTAAGTTCTGATCGAAACGAAAAGACGGGTTTCTGAATCTGATGATTTTTTCAATGATAGCTTTCATCGTGTTTGAGTTTTGATATAGGTAAATATTACGGAAAGGGTATTGCTCAGCTGAAGGTTTTCGAGTGGTACATAATGTGCGTCCACCGAATTTCTTTTTAGCTTGTTAAATAACAGCAGGTAGCTTTTTGTCAGCCTGCGGATCGTTGGTCCGTCAAGCTCCTGCTTTCGTTCCAGAATCAGTTTTTCATCTGCGTACAGAAAGAAATTGAGTTTTGGCTGGATCAGGAATTTGTACCACCATCCGGTAAAGGAGGAGGGAAGAACGATATTGCTCCTTTTGGCATCGTTGATGAAATCGAAATAATAACGGTCGTACAACACAATGTATCCCTGAGATACATAGCGCAACTGTATATACCACTGACCAATTAAATAATCAAGGTAATAGTAACCGAACCGCAAAAGCGAGGACCATTTTTTATGATTGCTGCCTAATCTTGGTAGCGTATTTGCCGCTTTGTGTTCCGCCTGGGCTTTGCCATACTTCCAGGAGCTGATAATGGGGAGCAGACCAGGTCTGTGGCGGATCACAATGACTTTCCGTCTCAGTTTTTTATCAATCAGGCGATGCACATGTGCGATAACAGTGCTCTTCCCTGCACCATCGACACCGCTGAAAGTAATAATGAAACCATTATTTGAAAAGCAACTTTTCAACGTGTCCATATAATATTGAAACAGGTGCAGACATTTTCTCCAACCTCTGTTTTGCCTGCCCTTTTGAAATTCATGACTGAGATTTTGTACGGGAAATGAAAAATGAATGCGGAGCAATGATTGATAACGTTCCGGAACTTCTGTATGATTTAATAGGTAGAAAAGCCTGATGTATTCTGCGTCCTCTTCCGGGCTTGGCACCTGTAGTCCGCCGCGGTGTATCCGGGTATGATTAAGTAAAGTAGCTGCATTTAAAAATACGAATGCTTTCCTTTTAAAGCTGTGGATCAAATCAATATGGATCAGGCTTCCGTCCATACAGATCAGCTCCAGCTGGGCCATAAAACTCTTTTTAACAATGATGATTTTAGAAATCAAGGGGTGAGTTTTCAGTGCTTCGATGAGCTCATTTGCGCCATTACGGGTGATGCAAATGTCAATGTCCGAATCTTCAGGTAAGGTGTCAATTTCCTCGTACATCCATTTTAGAACGGCATATTTTTTTGTGCTTAGCAAGAGGCCGAGATCTGTCAGCATGATCTTTCTGACGGTAGAAATCCCGTGCTTTTGCAATTGCAGACTTAAAGCCTCATTCCAGGTTTTCAATAACCAGTTTACCTGTGTATGCCATTGTGGTTGTTGGGCATAAACATTCAGGTAATACGCTACGGTGTAAAGAAGATATAAAGTTTCGGCAGTATTGGAATCAATTTGATGTTCCTTTAGAAAGGCATCCCACATCGGGTTGGCAAAGAGCAGGTCCAGTTCTTTTCTGATGGCTGCATATCCATGATTGCCGATTAATATATTAGACTGGTATACAAAATGAAACAAATCAAATAAAAGCGGCATGTCTTTCCGGCCAAGCTCAAGGTCAATGACCTGAAGCTTTTCGGCTTTTACCATGACATTCCATGGCGTGAAATCACCATGTGCATAGCTGCTGCTGAATTTCGACGGGATGCTGATATTTTTGATCAACAGCTCCATTTTAGTCAGCATTTGATTTGGAATCCTGTGGTCATTGAGCGTACTTAATTTATTGACCATTTTCTCAAGTTCCACCCGGAAGAGAGAATCCTGATAGGGTTGTACCTTTAAGCCTGTTTCCATCCAGATTTTCACTGCATGGAATGGCAGTTTACCGAACCTGTTGGTACGGCTCGTTCCATGACCAATATCGGTGATTTTTAAAATGTGATTGCTGAGCTCTTCTGACTCTGGCAAGATTACCTCACTTAGTTGGAATTGTTGCAGGTATTGTAATTGTTTTGCCTCTGTATGGACATAGGATGCTGCCAAAGGGCCGATTGGAATTTTGAAAAAAACAGCGGTTTTAAATCCCGGTTTCCATTGCCATAAAATGGCTTTTCTACCTGGGCCAACCGTGCCGGAAAACCAGGCCCATCTGTTGCCGGATGCACTTTGTTTGGAGGTGTAAATGGAGAAACTGCCTTTTTTTAAATAAGACAGCAGGCCGGTCTTTGCCAGAACTGTCGTAACGATCACAAAACACATCGCCCTGAAGCTATTGTGGTGATAGAATTTGAGGAAGTCCGCATGTTTGGCTGTTGCAGGCCAGATCCATCGGATACTTCCATCCGGGTTACAGATATAGTAACAGGTAACTTGGCTTGAATTCAGCAGGTTGGCATTTAAGCTCAGAGATAAACCCATCTGCCTTAACGATTGAATGAAAATTTCTATATCGGGATGCATAGCTTTAATTTTCTATGATAAATTCCACAATGGTGCCAGTCTTTTGTTTTGTGTTTAAATACTTGTTAATCAGTTGTTTGTGTGTTGGTTGTGTCGCGTTGGAATCCAAAAGAGGGAAGGGGATTCCAAATTATGGAAAAGAGCGCTCTTGCCCGGTTATCAGGAAAGATCCGGTCGTCGTCTCTTTAAGTACAGGCGTTCTGTTACAGTGAACCGGTCAAATCTTTTCAAACTGATGGAGAAAATCAACATTTGATAAAATAGAATGCCATAATTTGTTTCTCCAAAAATTCCGAATTCCGTAAAGGAATTAATAATGACCGGAATAAGGATTCCCAGGAGCATGAGCTTTTTTTCTTCCGGTTCTTTTAAAAATCCACGTATGGTAAAGGAAAGCTGGGTAACAGCGAGCAGGAAGCCGGCAAAACCGAGGTTCATTAGCACCTGCATAAAGGTATTGTGGGTCATGTGGCCGGCATAGGTATGGACACTTTCGAAATGATCCTTGTAATCAATCCGCATAAAACCGAAGCCAAACCAGGGTTCTCTGGGCAAACCCTCGTTAATCAGGGCTTTCCAGAAGGGCATTCTGCCTGTCATAGAAAGCAGGTCGTCAATTCCTCCTTTTCGTAAGATGAGTTTTTCTACCGCTATTGGAATCACCCCAAGGATACAGGTATAGATGGCATATTTAAGTATTTTAGACTCCGACCTGCGCAAATGAAAATAAACGATGAGGAGGAGGCCAACCAAAGAAGACCTGGATTTGGTCATGATCAATGCGTAAGCAAGTATGGCTATTTTAAGGATGGTCCACCAACGTTCATGGTTGCGGTAGAGGTCAAAGATAAGGCAGGATATGCCCAAACCGCAAAGCATTCCCAGCTCATTTGGATTCATAATATAACCACCGAGCCTTTGATCTTCTCCTCCTTCTACCAGGCGCATAAAGTCGCCGGGATTAACCCACATACCGACAACAAATATGAGCATCAGCAGGAAAACCGTATTGCCCATCAGGTTGTAAAATCTAATGGTATTACCCGGGAAGAAAGCATCCAGCAGCATCAGGGATTTCATAAAATAGAAAGCAAAAACCAGGCTTTCCAGGTCCATTAGCCACTGTAACGCACTATAAGCAATATCGGTACTCCATAAAAATGAAATGAATGCAAGGCCAAGATAAGCGAAGTATAGAAAAGGAGACCATTGATTTTTCCATTCGAAAGCGCCAATTGCACCCTTTTTTACGATCATTTGATGGATCAGGAAAGCAGCGGTGGTCATCCCTATTCTGCTGAATACCTTGATGACCCTTGTGATGCCGATATTTTCACTCCAGGTAAAAAAACCGGCAACCATTAAAAACAGGATGGCCAATAAGAGCCATTCCGTTCTTTTCAGAAAACGCGCATGCTGGTCTGTATTTTCAAAGGCTTTCATGCCTCGTATAATTTACGAAAGCGGCCTAAGATCAGCTTCCAGTCGAAAGCTTCTTTTACCATGCGTCTGGCATTTGCCCGGATGGTGTTGGTGCCGATTTCTGTTTGCATGGCGCGATGCAGCATTTTCAATCCATGGCATATTTCCTTTGGATCAGTCTTTTCTATCACAATACCGGCAATATAATGATCGATGTAATCGCCGGTATTGGTGGCTTTGGTCACCAGGCAAGGGATACCCATTGCTGCTGCTTCAAGGACAATTGTTGGCAGGCCTTCATTTCTGCTCGGTGCTGCCAGTACATTGAACTTCCGCAGCAGGTTGTTCTTTTCTTCTCCATATTTTGATCCAAAAAAGACAATGGAATGCTGCATGTTCCGCTCTGCGGCAATTTCGACGAGTTTTTGTTTGTCTTCTTCTTTCCCATCGCCTATGATCCATAGCTTCGCTTCTTCCTGCGTTTGTCTGAAGAGGTCAAATCCCTGCAGGAGCTCGATCAGTCCTTTGGTATAGAGGTCAAGTCTCCCGCAATAGCCGACAATAAAATTTCCATTGTTTTCCCATGGAATCATGTCTTTTACAGGCTCCAGCCCATAGGGGATGAGTACCGATTTATCATTTGGAAAAACCGATTGTAAACCATCAATTTCAGATTGTCCGAGCGAATGAATTGAGCTCGCAGCAACGAGTATTTTTCGTTCAAAGAGTCGGAAATAGAGTTGTTTAATCAACTTGCTTTTTACCATCGCAATCTTATTGTAACTGCCGTGTGGTGTAATAATAAAAGGTATTTTGTGCTTTTTCAGCCACATTGAAGCGCTATACATTTGAGGAATAAAACCTCCATGTAAGTGGAAAATGGTTCCCGCTTTTTTTGCACAGATCTCCTTTTTCAGGGCATCACTTAATGAAAATGCATTTTTTCCGGACTGGAATAGCCTGGTGACATAGTTTCTTGCCGGATAATCATGAACCGGGTGTTCCGTAATTCCCCAGACTTCAATGTTTTCCCCTGATACCGCTTGTCTGGTCGCCATTTCATGTACCACTTTATTTACCCCATTCATCCTTTCCGGATTGGCTTTACCTAATATCAAATGTATGATTTCCATAATATGGCATATTTGCGCTGAAGAATGAAGGACCAATAGCAGATCATGATCAGCTGTGTGAGAAAAATTCCTGCAAGTACCCCCTGTAACGCCCATGTTTTAATTAGCCATGGTGCGATCAGCAGGCCTGTACTTACCGATAAAATATAACCTATAAAATAATCCCTGTTGAGTTCTAAAGAACGGATGGCGATTCTGATTGGATAACCTATCGTAATGAGCAGGTACACCAGACTTAAGCCGTAGATGACAAAAGTGTATTGCTCATAGGCCTGGCCGCCTATGATGCTGAAGATGTCTTTTGCAAACAAACTGAGCAGGCAAAGAATAGGAACGATCATTAGTAAAGATTTACGCATCAGCTTCCACCAATAAACAGAGAGGTCGCCTTTAATGGCTGCAACTTTGGGCAATACATAATTTTCTATAGCTTGTAAAAGCAGGTTCAATAGCCCGAAAATGTATTGGGCCAGTCTTAAGGCACCCAGGGCCGGTGCGCCGAGCCACCATCCTGCAGCGATCACAAAGAAATATCCGGAGCCCCACTGGAGCAAAGAAGAACCGATGAGCCATCCGCCTTTTCGTACCTGAAGCTGCCAGGAAAACCGGATCACTGCGAGGCTGATCTTTCCCGGTTTCATCAAAATAATCCCTGTGATGACCGATGGAAGAAAGCTCAGGCCGATGATGCTCCAGGCCATCAGCTGTCCCAATATGTGGAAATACCAGGCTGCCAGTAAAGCAGTGATTTGAATCACATTGGTTAAGCTGTCGATTAAAAAAGCATAGCTGCCCTGAACCCTGGTAATGAAAACGCGGCGAAGGAAATCCTGTAACACATACAGAACGGTAGAGAGTGCAGCCATGATCAGTGTAGCATTGCTGAAATGGATGGATTTGAAGCCCGCAATCCGGCATACAGACCAGGCAGCAACTGCGCCGAGCAATAGAGTCATTGCAGCCACAAACTGAAGACCTAACATTCCGGGCGTTAATTTTTGCTGATCAGCGGTGGGCAAAGCAGGGTAGGACACCTGATAGACCTGCGAGCTGGAAGCCATGCTTAAAGACAGGATGAACAGCTGGATCATGACGATGATCGAAAATTTACCATATTCCGGCAGGCCCATTGCTTTTGCAAGCATCAGGTTCGTTAAAAATGCGGAACCACTTACCACGATCTGGTCTGCCAGTACCCAGTATTTTTCGGCTATCGTTTTATATAATTTCATGATGCTCTTTTTTGCAGGATAAGCATTGTCATTTCTTTCAATTGGCTATATAAGCTTGGAATATAGCCGGCTCTGTTGAGTACAAACCGAAGGTCAGGAACTTTCAGGTCTTCATGAATTAAATCTGCTGCGGTGATGCTTGCCTTTTTTGTTCGGCGGCTATCCAATACAAACAGGTTCAGATCTGCGGTCGCCATTAATAGTAAACCTGTCGGGTTTTCTTCCAGTGGAAAGTTTCTGATCAGAATGAGGTCGTAGGTTGTTTTTGCCTTTTCCAGGTAGGTTTTCCAGGAATCAGGTCTGTTCATTTCCGAAATTGCCTCTTTTCCTGCATCAATGAAAAGTAAATGCTGATTTGAAGCCTGTAATTCGGCACATAATCCCCCGGCAATAAAAGATTTTCCTTCCAGTTGGTTAAATGAAGAAACCACGATTACTGTTCCCTTTTTGAGCAGGCCTTTCAATTCCATTTGCAATACCCAGCTTTTAAAAAAATGCGCTTTTTCCATCGTTTTTTTTAAGTAAGGGACCGATGCAATAACGGGTAAATCTGATAAACGGTTAATGGTATGTTCGTTATTTACCCTTGATTTTAAAGCATGAGCGATATATACGAGTCCAATTCCTGCCATCAGGCCAAGAATCATCGAAAGGATCAGAATGATCGTGACGTTAGGAGAGATGGCTTTGTTCGGAACTTCCCCTGCTGAGATGACCCTATGAAAAGAAATGGTTGCTGCTTTTGCGATTTCTGCTTCTGTCCGCTTTCCCTGTAGAAACCGGTATACCTGATCATTGAGGCCAAAGTTTCTTTCCAGAACCGTCATGTTTTTCTCCCGGCCCGGAAGGCCGGAAAATACTTTTTCCGATTCCTGAATGCTTTGATCGAGGTCCCGGTATTTAATGCGGAGGTTACTTTGCGTGTTTTTGATGCTTTCCAACATATAATCACTGATATCTTTCAGCTTTTCGTCGATCACTTTTACGTTCTCATGTTCAGGAGTAAACCTTAAAAGAAGGTCACTTCTTTCCCGTTGCAGCTCCTTCGCTTTTTTTACCAGTTCGGTGCTCAGCAGATCTGTAAATGCCTCAAAGTTGGGTGCAAGCTGAAGAAACTTTTCCTTTCCGTTTTTCATATACTCGTTCAGGCTGTCTACCGCATTTAAGTTCATTTTGACACTGGCAAGTTGTTTTTTTAAGTCGGCAATTTTCCTGAGGTCTGTTTCTGTTTCCTGAGGAATATTAATGATGTCATGCTGATCCCGGTATTGCTGTATGGCATTTTCACTTGAGGACAGTTTTTTACTATAGTTATGGAGTTGTTTGTTCAGAAAATCCTCTGTGGTATCTGCGGATTTATATTTTTGCTCGATGTAGTCGGCAATGTAGACTGCAGAAAGTGTATTGACCACATCTGCAGATTTTTGTGCTACAGGGCATTTATAACTGATTCTTAATACCGGGATGTCCTTGTCTACCGCCATCACATCCAATCCGGCGATGAGGTCATCTGCCAGTTTTTCATCAGAGTGCACCACAAAGGCATAATTATCATTTACCTGCAGGCCTGGTCTGCTTTGCAAAAGACGGTTGTTTCTGGAGATCATGAGGCTTCCCATCCTGTTTGAAATGAGGCGATTCATTGTTCCGCTGATGCTTTCTCCGGTAGGGGTAGTCAGGCTAAAGAGCGAATCGTTATGAAGGTGTAAACTGAAATTCCCGTCGAGCCATTTCTTGTCTTTTATGTCTGCGCTAACGATAAAAGGGGAGTTATTGTAGAGCTCTGTTTTATGGATTTCACCCACCCGGTAAATGGATGTTTTTAGCGGCAGTTTAGCGATGACTTTTGATACCAGTGCTTTAGATTTCAGCAATTCTACTTCGGCTCCGATTTTATTGCTTGTAGCGAAGACATCAAAATCTTTAAAAAGATTGCTGTTATTCACGCCTTCGTGGATATCCGCCAGTTTTATTTTGGCGGTACTTTCATATTCAGGAGTCGTGTATTTCAGGTATTTTTTTGCAATAAGAACAGCAAAAAATATCGTCAGTAAAATGATGGGTAATCCCCGGTACAGTGGGCGAAGTGCATCTAAACTATCTTTTGAATTGCTCATGACCTTTATTTTAAAATCCCCCAAATCAATACTATCGAGCTGATCGCCGAAGCAATAGGTACAATGGTGGAGCCGACTCTTTTATCCCAATGTTTACCTTTACGGCTAGGTACATAGATCACATCTCCAGGATGTATCTGGATGTTTGAACTCAGGTAATTTTCCATAGTGGTCAGGTCTGCAATATGCGTTACGGGTTTATTATCGACCATCCTTACAATTTGAATCTTTTTCTTATTGGCATAAAAGTCGAAGTCGCCGGCCCGGCTGATGATGTCCAGTAAGGTGGTGTTGCTTTTTTCCAGCAGATATTTTCCGGGAGTTTTAAGCTCGCCTAATATCGACACCTCTTTATTTAGGATCTTTATTTCAATGATCGGGTTGACAATCCACTTTTTAAATCCCAGGGTCAGTTTTTCTTTTGCCTGAGGAACAGTTAATCCTAATAAGTTTACTTCCCCAAGTTTAGGGACGGTTACGGTGCCTTCGGTATTGATCATTAACCATTTGCCGTAGACTTCATTGGAATTGTAAATCCCGTAAACAGAGCCAACGCTCAGGTCATCATGATCCCACACGCTAATGCTGATTTTGTCGTCTTTTTCCAGTGTGTATTCGTAATGTGGATTATAGGCGAAAAGCGAATCTGTAAAACGGGTGTTTTGCCTGGCCCCTGACAGTAAATTCTGAGTGGTACAGGAAGAAAAGAATAAGACTGTGAACATTACAATGACGCAAGGGAATGACGTTTTCATGATTTTTTATGATTAGAATAAGGAGGCTATTTTGCTGAAAAAACCAGGTTTCTTCTGTTTCATCAATTCCTGAATTTCCTTAACCTTAAGCAGGACCTTCGTGATTTGCATTAATTCTTCCGGCCCTTTTACGATGTAATCAAAAGCCCCGAATTTTAAAGCGTTTACTGCGGTCGCGATATTTGCTTGTCCGGACAGAAAGACGACAAAGATGTCTGGGTTGAACCTTTTTATTTTTTTCAGTACTTCAATACCACTTAGGTTGTTCAATCCATAATCCAGAAAAATAACATCTGGTTTTTCTGTTAAATGATTGAGACAGGTGGTTTCGTTCTCAAAAATGCTGATGTCTTTATAGTCAGCGTTTTCAAGATAGATTCTATACAGGTTCAGGCAAAAGGTATCGTCATCTACCAGAAATATTTTGAATTTGGGACTTGTTGTTTCCATGATTTATAGGTTTTGATGAGTGTTAATCTAAACCGGTGCCAAACCAATAAATAGCTTTTAATTCAGTTTAGGGGAAGTTTGGAGGATTAGAGGTTCCAAATGATGGAGCTGAATTCCAGATTATGGAAACAGTCTGGTTGGACTTTAAATTTCAATTTTCGAATAAAAATGGAAGGAAAACGGCCGGTAACCTGGGATTCCTGCTGGCTTGAAGGATGATTAGTCATTCGGATGAGTTTTGAGAACGGTTTATACTAAATATAAGCAAGTAATTTTAGAATCATGACATGACGCCATAATCAATCCTTTAAATCTTTGATCTGGGCACGAGATTAGGAAGCCTTCAATATTCATCAATTGATAAAACATAAAGGCAAAAATAGCATCTGTAATAATCAAATTAGATGTGGTATCCTGTTGTTTGCAATGGAATATTTGTTTACACACACAAATGATTAAAATGATGTTTTTAAGAAAGAGTTTCGGGGTCCTGGTCTGTTGTTCATGGAGCGTTGTTTCCCTGGCCCAACAGCAAGAATCGCTGAATAAAATTTTAGGAAATTTAAATGGTTCCTTAAACTTTTCAGTCAGTCAGTTTAAGGGAACAGATCTTGTTTCACGGCAGTTTTTTAGTAAAAACAGCCCGTTAAAAACAAATACCGGAACATGGCAGTTACAGTTTAAACATACACCGGTTTCCGGACATCCTGAAGCGGTGGATATTGCCGCATCCTTTCGGGTTAGCGAGGGGACAGCACCATCGTCGGCAGTGGAAGCTTCCCTGGATTTTGGCCGCTGGAATCCGAAAAATTATGTGCTGGTACCCGCCTCGGTATACAATGGGAACCGCTATCGTGCTATAGGCGATGGATACAGTCCGGCCTATCCGAAGGATATGTATTATAATCCCTCCGTTCCGCTGACGATTTCCAATAACCCACGTTTATCGATTGAAAAAGGCATGCCCTCTACAGTTCAATTGCAAACAGGGAATGCTGCCACACCAGCCATGTGCTTCTTTTCCGAAAAGGAAAAGAGCGGCTTTATCGTGTTGACGGGACAACTGACAAAATTAGGTAATAATGGCCTGACCATTTCCGAAAATGCAGAAAAGGACAGTTGTCGTTTTGGCATTTCTGCACCTGCTGTACGCAAGCTTGCACCTGGATTTGGAGATTTTCACAACAGTGGAGACATCGCCCCGGATTGGAAAACAGGTGATGAAGTTACCCTGAATTTTAGGGTTTACGTTTTTAAAGCCGAAAGTATCCCTGCCTTGCTGACCAAATTTATGGAGGTCCGTAAGGATTTCTCAGGCGATAATCAGCCCCGTAACCTGTTGCCCATGAGTAAATTATTTGAAGTGGTTTCCACAATTACCAGGGGCAATTTTGTGCAGGTTCCGGCAGGTTCTTATTATACACCGGAAAACAACAAAGATTTTCAACTGGGATGGGTGAGCGGAATGATGAATACTTATCCTATGCTTGCGCTTAACGATGAAAAAGAACGCAGCCGGGTGGCCGCTGAGCTGGATTTTGTAGTGAACAAACTCCAGGGAAAGAGTGGCTATTTCTATGGGGGAATTAAAGCAAACGGGGAGATCAGACCGGAAAAAATGCATCCTGATTTTAAACCCGTACAAGCCATGGTCAGGAAAAATTCAGATGCATTACTTTGGTTTATGAAACACCTGATGTTGCTAAAGGCACAGGGGCATGGAAATACAATTAAAGCAGCATGGGAAACTGCAGCCGAAAAGTTGGCAAAGGCCTTTGTACGGACCTGGAAAAGTTCCGGAGAATTTGGTCAATACATTGCACCAGAAACAGGAGAAATAGCGGTATATAACTCTACTGCGGCGGCTATTGTGCCGGCGGGTTTAGCCCTGGCTGCCGACTATTTTCAAAACAAAGAATTCCTGACCGTTGCTGCTGCATCCGCGAAATTTTATTATCGCCGGGATGTTCAGCAACAAGGGCTAACCGGTGGCGACTGCGGAGACATCTCCCAGGATGCCAACTCAGAATCGGCATTTGGTTTTCTGGAATCACTCATGGCCCTGTACCACTATACAGGTGACAAACAATGGCTGAAAATGGCAGAAGTGCAAGCCGCTTTGTGTTCCACCTGGGCCATTTCTTACGATCCCGTTTTTCCTGAAAACAGTGCCATTGGAAAGCTTGGATCCCATATGGCCGGGGCGGTATGGGCAAGTATCCAGAATAAACATGCAGCGCCCGGAATCTGTACGGCTTCCGGCGACTACCTTTTCAAATTGTTCCGCGCTACAGGAAACGTAAAATATGCTGATCTGATCAGAGATATCCAGCATGCACAGGCAGAGGCAGTGAACATGCCGGGACATATCACCACCAATAACCTGATCGGATCTTCAATGGAACGGATTCAGCCAAGTGATGCGGAGGGTAAAGGGAGTATCGGTAATTTCATCAATACCCGCAACAGCTGGACCGAAACCAACGGCATATTAATGGCTATGGAACTGCCGGGTATTTATTTACGGCCGGAAAGTAAAAAGATGTATGTGTTTGACCATGTCGAGGCTAAAATTCTTGAAAATAACGGATCAGAAACCATACTCTCCATACATAACCCAACAAGGTATGATGCCAGTGTCTCCATGCTCAGGGAGACCGAAAAACAGTCGCTAAGGCCGCTGAGTTATACGGCATTTGTAAACTGGCCTAAAGTAAACATAAAGGCCGGAGAAACGGTTAAAGTGAGAATTAATAAGGCAGGTGTGCCTGGCTTATTGTAAATTGTAAATGACAAAACAGGATATGGCATTCTCTTTCACAAATCGATTGGTGCTCGGCACTGCCGGATTAGGCGGTGTTTGGGGGAACGTGGAGGCAGCAGTGTCTGTGGAAACCATTCTGAATGCTTTGGAACAGGGCCTTTCAGCCATAGATACGGCCCCGGCTTATGGGGATGCAGAGGAGTTTATCGGACAGGCACTGGGACAATGGACTGGCAATAAGCCATTGATCAGCACAAAGGTAGGACGTTTAAAAAGCTACCTGGCAACTGAAGCCCGTTATGACTACAGTGCAGATGGCATGAAACGAAGCCTGGAAAATAGTCTTCAAACGCTTGGTGTATCCGCTGTTGATGTACTTTTTCTACACGATCCCTCTGCCATTCCGGAAGCCGAAATAGAACGGATCCTGGAGCAAATGCAGGACCTTAAAAATCAGGGGTATACCAGGAAATTAGGCCTGGGTGGAAATGCGCCAGAGTTCCTGGAACCTTATCTCGAAGGTCAGCTGTTCGATGTGGTTATGGAATACAATAAACTCAATGCCTGCTGCATAGATGCATTATGTACCAGTGTCCCTTTTTATATAGAAAGCGGAAAGGAATATTATGCCGCCAGCCCGCTGAATATGGGTTTACTGGGCTGCAATTTTTCCGCGTTTACGGCTGCTCCTCCCGATTGGCTCAACTCAGATAGTGTGGAACAGGCCAAAAAGGTAAACGAAATTGCAGAAGCCTACAATATGCCCTTATCCGTGCTTGCCCATCGGTTTTTGATCAGTCTTCCTTATCCGGTTAAAATTGTGATCGGAGCAGCAAACCCACAACAACTGACAGATACGCTCTCTGCATTCCATGCAGGGCCGTTAACACCAGCACTATATTTTATCATCCTTCAGGCACTCATCAAAACTTAAATGCATCAGATAGATCACGAAATTTTTAACATACAAAAAATCCGTATCAGGGTTTTAGAGCAAGTTCCTTCGGTTACTTCTTTTCAGGACGCCACGATGGGACCTTTCCCGCATTTCGGGATTTCGATCATTACCATCGAGGATGAAGATGGGAATATTGGAGAAGCACCAGTGTATCATACCTATATCAATATCCTGGAATCCTGTTTATTTCCAATTCTGTTCCACAGCCATTCCGTTCCCTACAAAGACTTTTATCCCAAACTCTATTGGTCTATCAGAAATGAAGGATTTAAGGGAACTGCATCAGCTTTGCTTGGTCAGATTGACATGGCCTTATATGATCTGGCAGCGAGAAGAAAAAAGACCCCTTTGTATCGGTACATGGGTGCTCAGCGTAATGAAGTGAAGATGTACGGAAGCGGAGGAGGAACCAATTATACTTATGCGGAATTGGAGCAGGAGTTACAGGTTTTTATAGATGCCGGAGCAAGCTGTTACAAAATGAAAGTCGGAAAGGATTTTGGGACTAAGATTAAAGAAGACATCTCCCGGGTAAAATTTGTGCAGCAGTTCCTGGGTAACCGCATGAAACTGGCAGTAGACGCCAATCAGATCTGGTCTTGTGAAGACGTGTACCGGTTTATAGATGGTGTTGGAGAAGAAGGGCTCTGCTGGCTGGAGGAACCGGTGCACTCGGCTGCTTATGAGCAGATCGAGAAACTTTGTAAGCGGGTATCAGTTAGCGTAGCCTATGGGGAATCTGAGCGTACAGCTAAAATTTTCCCTACCCTGGTCAACTGCGGGGTAACTCACCTGCAACCGGTTCCCACACAAATAGGTGGGGTAAAGGAATGGATGGAAGTCAGAGATCTTTGTCAGCAACATAAAATCCAGTTTTCTTCTGGCGGATATTCCCTATATTCAACGGCGCTTATGGCCTCGGCAGAAGAGACGGGGATGGTCGAATATCTTTATTCTATTATGCATGGCCTTGGGCAGTATTTTTTAGTGTCTCCAATATGGAAAGATGGGAAATTTATCCTGCCGGAGACGGAAGGATTTCCGGTAAGGATAGATTGGGACTATTGTTATAAAGAAAATAAGATCATACGGGAAAGGGTATGGGAAAAGCAAAATATCCATAAGTACAATCCTGTAGTGTCGATGTAATTAACCAAATAGATTTTGAATTTATCATTTAATCAAGCTGATTATTTAGTCCTGGGGTGTTATATCTCGGTTTTGTTCTTTGTTGGATTTTACCTGAATAGAAAAGAGAAAAGTCAGAATGATATTTTTCTGGGTGGAAGAACCCTCAAATGGTGGCAGATTGGTTTTTCTATATTTAGTGCCAATGCCGGCCCGATGATGTTAATTGGTTTTGCAGGGATAGGGTTTTCCCATGGGATAGTTGGTAGTAATTTTGAATTGCTGGCCTGGATATTTCTGATGTTGTTGTCTATGATTTTCCTGCCCTATTACCTGAAAACCAAAATCAGCACCATCCCGCAATTTTTACTCATTCGCTTTGGAAAACGGTCTTATAATTTTCTGGTCATCTATAGCCTGATCTCCATATTGGTGGTTTGGCTGGGCAGTGCCCTGTATGCCGGCGGCTTATTGATTTCGGGGATATTCGACTGCTCTTTACTGACGGCCATTGTCATCATTGCACTGATAGCCACCAGCTTCACTGCTGTAGGTGGATTAAAAGCGGTTGTCCGGACGGGTGTCTTTCAATCGGTGATCATCATTGTATCTTCCATTGTACTTACTTTTTTAGGCCTTCAGAAAATTGGAAATATAGACAGTTTGCTGAGCCAGACACCGGTCTCGTACTGGAAACTTTTTCTTCCGGCATCAAACACGGAATATAACTGGATTGCCATTGTTTTGGGCTATCCGGTGGTGGCCATTTATTACTGGTGTGCGGATCAGACGATTGTACAAAAAGTACTGGCAGCAGAGAATTTAAAAGAAGGACAATATGGGGCAATATTTATTGCCGTTCTCAAGATCATCATGCCTTTAATCTTCATTCTTCCGGGGATCATGTGTTATGTTTTATTTAAAGATACGGCTCAGCCCGACAGCGCCTATATTACCATGGTCAAAAATCTGATGCCTCATGGTTTACTTGGCTTAAGCATTGCGGCACTGATAGCCTCGTTGATTGATACGGTGTCCTCGAGTTTAAACGCTTTCTGTACGGTGTTTACTTTGGATGTGGTGACGCAATTCAGGGTGCTGAATCAGGAGCAGCAGGTAAAGATGGGAAGATGGGTTACGGTTGTCGCAGCGGTAGCAGGTGTAGGGATTGCCCTGCTTTTCTCTTATTCCGGAAAGGACTTTTTTGAATTGAGCCAGGGCCTGGTGTCTATACTTGCACCTCCGCTATCTGTCGTTTTCTTAGCAGGTATTTTGTGGAAACGTGTAAATAGCATCTCTGTAGAAACCGTACTCTATGGTGGGGGATTGATCTGCCTGATATTGGGTGCCTGTCATGTGTTAAATTATCCATATAAAGGATATTGGCCACATTTTCTAATCCTTTCTTTCTATATATTTCTGGCCCTGGGCATCGTAATTGTAATCAGTACCTTAATTACAAAACCGAGGATAAATCCGGTCATCCCTTCCTTGCTTGAAGCAAAAGCTGAGGTGGTGGACAATTCCAGGTCGATTTGGATGATCTGGATGGGCCTTGCAGCCGTAATGGTTTTGATCTATATTCTTTTTAATTAAACACGTTTATGAAAAGCAGCACATTTTTAAAATCAACATTAGTGGTTTTTTTCTGCGCACTTATCCTGTGTCTGGTGCTGGGTAAAATCCTTTACCGGGATAATTGTGCAACTACAAATGAATTTGTAGAAAAGATATTTGTGGTCAATACCCTGGACAATGGTAAGAAAATGGAGGAATACCTGGCCTACCATAAAAAGGTATGGCCGGAAGTAGAGGCCGGCTTTAAAAAAGCCGGTTATAAAAACATTACGCTTTACCGCTTCAATGACTTGATTGTGATGAAGATCAGGGTTCCCCGGAATGCCAATTTAAACAAAATGGGGAAGCTCGCAGAATCTTATAGTCCACGCTGTGCGGAATGGAACGCGCTGATGAATGGGTACCAAAAAGGCGTTAATGGCACTTCGAAAGACCAGAAATGGGTAGAGGTGACCCCCTTTTACGAATTTAGTAATTAACGCTTAAGCTCAGGCGGAGTTTTTATATTGTTTGACAAAATCTCTGGGCGAGAAGCCTTTTACTTCTTTGAAGTGCTTGTTAAAATTGGAGATGTTGTTGTACCCGCTTTTGTAACAGGTTTCTGTTACATTATGGTTGCCCTCAATGAGTAATTTTGCCGCATGTCCAACCCGGATTTCTTTAATAAAGTCTACCAGCGTCCTGTTGGTCTTCAACTTGAAAAATCTACAGAAAGCTGCGGTAGACATGGGGATGATCGCAGCCACATCATGTAGCGAAATGTCTTCGGTAAAGTTCTTGAAGATATAGTCAAATACCCGGTTTATTTTGGTGGCTTCCGCAGAATTCTCAATGATGTTAAAAGAAGGCGAGGATAGGGTCCGGTAATTCTCTGATTGGGCCAGAAGGTCTAATAGCTGAAGCATTAAGGCCACGCGGGAGAGCCCGGTTTCAAACAGCATCTGATGAAGGATACTTCTTGCCCTGGTTACCGTGGCTCCTGAAAACTGAACTCCCTTTGCTGCATTTGTAAAAAGTTGATGCAGGTGCTGGGCTTCGGGTTTATCCAATAATTCCTTACCCAGAAAATGCGGAAAAAAATGAACTACAATGGCCTGTGGATTGATCTGCTCATCGATGGCATTGTAATACTGCCAGCAATGTGGTAAAAAGCTGCCAAGCAGAATCAGTTCAGTCCCTTCGAAATCCTGAATGTGATCTCCTACAAAACGTTTCCCACAACAATTTTCCATTAGTACAATTTCAAAATTGATATGAGATTTCAAAGAAGTATATTTCTTGATTTCCAGAATTTCCGACCTGACCGTAAAAGACTGATCAGGTGGGAAGGTAAAGTTCTCGTATATATATTGCATTTTAAATAAAATCTGAATGTAAGGATAAGCTGATCATACCGGATCCCGCAACATTCTTGCAGGCCAGGCCGATCAATTTTTTGTCCGGAATAATCAGTTTTTTTTTCATGGTGTCCTGGTCGTTACGTGTTTGGTATTCTAAAAATAAGTAAATATTTTAAAAAATGCAATCGATTGCCTAAAAATGTATTTTACATGTTTAGCGGGGAGGCATGATGGTTTAAAACCGGAAACCAGGAGATAGGCCAAGAGTCGCGAAAAACATCCTGAATTTTCCATGCAAATAAACCGTTATTTAGGATGAATTGTGCAAAAAAAGCATTGTAAATGGTCAAATTAGAGGTAGTTAATTGCCCCTGTTTTAACGTTCTCCGCTCCGGTGCCATCGGAAAAATCCCCTTAATTTTTTTTAGCCTGAACCAGCTCTTTATTACCATTGCCGCAAAAAAAAGAGGATGGACAGTAAAATTGACTGTATTTAACCCATTTGTAATCTAAGGAAATTTGTGCCATTGCTATTAAAAAGAAATCCAATGCTTTTTAGGTAGGCATACTATTTATTTCTCACGACTACAGCAAAAAAAACAGGATAAACCGTCAAATAAACGGTGGTTGCGCCCTGATATTCTCCTGAGTTTTACGAACCTAATAACCAAACTCATAAAATTATGATGATGAAACGTGTACTAAAAATGCCGCTGAGCCTGCTGGGATTGATCTGGCTGTTGACGCAACCTTATCATGTCCTCGCGCAGGAAAGACTGTCCGGGACCATTCTTGATGGAAAGGACAAGAGCCCGATTCCCGGCGCTACTATCGTAGCCCAGGGTGGTTCGGGGAAAGCAATAAGTAATGAAGCAGGGAAATTTGAAATCTCTGCAACCAAAGGTCAGGTACTGACCATTTCTATGATCGGTTATACAACTAAAAGTGTAAAAGCCGGTTCGGGAATGACCATCGAACTCGAATCTTCAGTGGTCAGTCTTGATGAAGTAACCATCGGTTATGGAACGCGGAAAAAGGATTTGATGACGGGCTCGGTCGCCACCATGACAATGGATGATACCAGGAGAAATTCGCCGACAACCTCTTTAGCGAACTTATTGGCGGGGCAGATGGCGGGTGTAAATGTGGCTACTGCTAATGCCCGTCCCGGACAGGCACCTTCTATTGTGGTTCGCGGAATGCAAAAGCTGAGCATGTTTAACGATGTGAATGTGCTGTTTGTGATCGACGGTTTGGTCACCCCCAACGCAGAGGATTTCAATAACCTTAGTCCGAACGACATCGATAACATATCGGTGTTGAAGGATGCTGCTGCATCGGCTGCTTACGGTGCCCGGGCTTCCGGTGGCGTAATTGTGGTGACCACCAGACGTGGATCCAGAAACGAAAAAGCTAAAATCAATTATTCCTTCAATAGCGGATTCGATAAGCGCGGAAAGAATGCGGCCTTAACGAGCGCCATTGAAGTAGGGCAGATTTTTAACCGGATTAATCCGACTGCATCTGATATCTGGACACCGGCAGATTTCGAGTATTTCAAAAATATCAATAATGGCTATGGTTATAATCAGGTCGATGCAGTCTGGCAGGATCCTTATACCACCACACATAACCTGAGTGCATCAGGCGGGGGTGAAAAGCTGAGTTATTTCATCGGGGGCTCTTATGTAAAACAAGGTGCTTTCCAGAAAAATTCCATATATCAGAAATATAATATCAGGGCAAATATTACCGCAGATATCGCTAAAAACCTGAGCGTGTTTGCAGGTCTTACTGTCAATAATAACGTCACGACGAGACCCGCAGTAACCCCGGGTGTAGTGGGAGAGGAAGCTGATATGTATCGTAAGCAATTGGTCTGGCAACCTTATCAACCGGTATGGACGGATGGCGGTCAGCCGATTGATTATGGCTGGATTGGCAATGTCGGCGCTGAAATCCGCGGCGACGCCGGATACCTTAATACACATTATTTAAAGCCGGTCATCAACCTGAAGGCTACTTATAAAGTGCCATTTGTAGAGGGATTGAGTCTTTCGTCGCAGTACATCAAAGCCTTTACCAATAACCGCGATAAACAGTTCTATAAGCGTTACAATATGGCGGTGATGAAAACGGTCGGGACACATCAGATCAGTACAAATGATGCGGATGTTTTAACTTATAAAAAATCAACACAGATTCCAAATAGTTTGATACAGGAAGCTTACAGATGGAACGAGGATGCGCAATTGAATTTCCAGTTGAACTACGACCATACTTTTGCCAACGTACACCATGTACAGGGATGGCTTGCTTATGAGCGTGCCGAAAATTCCGGTGGTGGTGCGGTAGCCGGACGGAGAACTTTTCCGGTGTACGAGACCGATCAATGGTGGGCTGCCAGTACGGATCAGCTATGGCAAAGGGCAGATGGCGATATCCAGCAAACTACCGGACGAAAATCCTATGTTGGTCAGTTCTTCTATGACTATAGCGGTAAATACCTGGCAAACTTTACCTATCGCTATGATGGATCGTATAAATTTGCGCCTGATAAACGCTGGGGTTTCTTTCCCTCAGGTTCACTCGGCTGGGTAATCTCCCGTGAAAACTTCTTTACTAAGGTAAAAGGAATTGAAATGCTGAAGATAAGAGGTTCTGTCGGTACCACCAGTGCTGATAATACAGATGCATGGCAATACCAGCAAAAGTACGGAGTAGAAGGTAGTTCTGCTTATTTCGGAACCACACCTGTGCTTAATCCTGCTATTGTTTACGGTAGCCTGGTTAACCCCGACATTACCTGGGAGAAATCAATTAACTACAATGCGGCGGTTGATGTGAATTTCTTAAAACATTTTAATGCGACTGCAGAATATTTCTACACCAAGACTTATGACATTCTGACCAAAAGGGAAGCGCAGGTACCTCCGACCTTTAGCCGCACATTGCCGGCATCAAATTATGGTGCCTACAATACAAAAGGCCTGGAGCTGACAGTTGGTTACCGTAACAGCATCAATAAGCTGAACTACTATGCGAATGTGAATGCCAGTTACTCCAATGCGACTCCACTGATTAAGGACAAAAACATTACCTATCCAACAGATATAGAAATCAATCAATCCATATCAAGACAGGTCGGCTATGTGCAAACAGGCTTTATCCGCACGCAGGCCGATCTGGATGCGTTTGTTGCTGCTCATCCAACGTATAAATTTAAGGGGATTGCGCCTGCCTTAGGTCAGTTAACCTATGCAGATTTGAGCAGTAAAAACGGTACTCCTGATGGCATTGTCGACGAATGGGACCAAAAAGTCATTTTTAAAAATACCAATCCTGTAGTATTGGGATTAAACCTTGGATTCGAATGGAAAGGAATTAGTGTTGACGCAAGTTTTGCAGGTAGCCTGCACAATTACAAAAACACTGAAAACCTGGCAGAAGGTGTAGAGTGGAACCGAATGTGGCAGCCATGGGCAGATGATGCCTGGACGCCTGAGAACCCAAATGCTTCATTGCCAAAACGTTATTCTTCGAATGATGGAACCAAGAATGTAGTTACTTCACAGAGTACTTTCTGGTGGAAGAAAGCGGATTATTTGAGATTGAGAATGCTGAATGTAGGCTATGCAATCCCTGCAAAAATTACCAATAAAATGGGGATTAACGGCTTGAAGTTATATTTCAGCGGATCCAATTTGTTTGTAATCGGCAAGTTCAATAATAAATATTACGATCCGCAAATGGGTGGTGGTTTTGATTATCCCGTGATGAAGACTTTCAATTTCGGCGTTAATCTGTCACTTTAACAATACTAAATTCTGAAGATATGAAACTGAATAATAAAATTTTTAAGCTATTTCTTGCCAATATCATGGTGCTGTTAACAGTGTCGTCTTGCAAGAAAGGATTAGATTATACGAATAACGGGGCGATTGTTCCCGAAGCGGTATGGGGTGATCCGGTAATGATAAAAGCCTTTCTGAGTGGTATATATGGGAAATCAATGCCTGGATGGCCTTTTAACGGACCTACTTCTGATGAGGGAATAAACAGCCCTAAATCCTTTAATGATAACCTGCGGGGAATGATTACTGAAGTCAATCAGGGCTCTGAAATAAAATATGAAAATATAGATAAAGTAAACTTTTTCTTAGATGAACTGGACAATCTGAAACCAGGTGTGTTAACCGATGAGGTAAAAAAACAATACATTGGCGAAGCCAAATTCTGGAGGGCCTGGCATTATTGGGGATTGGTAAGCAAGATAGGGGGAGTTCCGCTTATTTTACACAAACAGGATTTTAATGATGTACCTGGTTTGTTCCATCCGCGCAATAAAACCTCTGAATGTATTGCCCAGATTGTTAAAGACCTGGATGATGCCATTGCTGTACTTCCGGGTGTTTATTCCAATGCAGGTGTGGATTATGGCCGTATCACTAAAGTTGCTGCCATGGCGATGAAAGGCCGGGTTTTGCTGAATTATGCAAGCCCTTTATTTAATCCCTCAAATGACGCTGCGCGCTGGCAGACGGCTTATGATGCCTGTAAAGCTGCTGTCGATTATGGTGCCTTACAAGGTCATGCCCTGCACCCAAGGTACCATACCATCTGGACCGACGAGCGCAATAAGGAGGTGGTGATGGTGAATCAGTTCTTTTACCCTGGCCATCCCACTAATTTTCAAGATGTCCGTCCTGTTCAGGGTTCTAACAATCAGCCCTTGTTAACGCTGTTACTCGCTTTCCCTAAAAAGGATGGTTCTCCGATGCAGTTCGATATCAATCAACTGAGCGATCCTGCCTATAACACGCAGTTCATGACCGATTTTTATACCAATCGCGACGATCGGTTTTATGCAACCGTTCATTGTGGTGGTATGGTGTACCCTACACCGGATGAACAACCTCCAGGTTATGTGAAAGGGAATGGCTTTTGGAACATTTGGCGTTATGATGATGTACTGAAAAATTACTTTAACATCACTAATGTGATTCATGCGAATTTTTCCGGTCTTGTAGGCTTTACAGGTTTCTACCAGCGGAAAGGCCTGGATACCACAGTTGCTGTAGTAAACAATAGCCAGGCCCAGACCGACTGGGTGGAGATGCGTTACGCCGAGTTGCTGATGAATTATGGCGAATGTGCCAATGAAACGGGCAAGTCAACAGAGGCTTTAGAGGTTTTGAAAAGCATCAGAAAGCGTGCAGGGATTACCGCAGGTGCCGGAAATTATGGCATTACTGCAGTGGGACAGAACGACATCAGAGAAGCTTATATTAAAGAACGCCAGGTCGAGTTTGCTTTCGAAAGCAAGCGCTTTGATGACCTGCGCCGCTGGAAACGTTTCGACATCCTCAATAATCAGGGCAGCCGGCATGGTTTATACATTACCGTAAAAAGTATGAACAACCTGCCTTTGGCTTCTGAGAAAATTATGGATGCGGCAACCCGGACTAAGCTCACCGCGAGGTATATCGACAACCTAGACGGGGATCCCTCATTTAAATTTAACCTTGATCTGAACCATTGGTTTTATCCGCTCAGGCCATCCCAGATTTCGCAGTCGAAAGGTGTTTTACAGCAAAATAAGGAATGGGGAGGTACCTTCGATCCTTTAAACTAAAACAATACTGCGCTTAATATTTATTTATTAATCCAAGCCAGTAATGACAGACCCGGGTCTGTCATTACTGGCTTTTTTACGTATAGGGGGAAAAGATAGCATTGGTTTTTGTCAATTTAGCAGTGGTCTCAGCGGTTTTATACCGCTAGCTTTACCCTATAAGAATTGCAACACACAAGATGAATATAGAAATATGAAAAGAATTGCCATACTAGTTGTAGGTATATTACTTCCTGTAGTTTTGAGGGCTCAGGATTTTAAAACCTACCCAATGTGGAATAGTACACTTCCTGTTGAAAAGAGAGTAAAGGATTTAATTGGTCGGTTAAGTTTAGAGGAAAAAGTGGGGCAGATGTTAAATGCTGCTCCCGCCATTCCTCGTTTAGGAATTCCGGCCTATGAATGGTGGAATGAGGTGCTGCACGGTGTTGCCCGTACGCCCTATAAAACCACAGTGTTCCCTCAGGCCATTGGCATGGCGGCCACCTGGGATGCGAATTCTTTAAAGCTTATGGCGCAATATAGTGCTATTGAGGGCAGGGGAATCAGCAACAAAGCAATCCGGGAAGGGAAAACCGGCGATCGCTATCTGGGCCTCACTTACTGGACACCGAACATCAATATATTCCGGGATCCAAGATGGGGCAGAGGACAGGAAACTTATGGAGAAGATCCATTTCTGACTGCTAAAATGGGCTCGGCATTTGTGAAAGGCCTGCAGGGCGATGATCCAAACTATTTGCTCGCTGCCGCCTGCGCAAAACATTATGCGGTCCATAGCGGACCTGAACCGACCAGACACTCTGATAACATCAACCCAAGTACTTACGACCTTTGGGATACTTATTTACCCGCTTTTAAGGAACTGGTGGTCAACGCCAGGGTGGCCGGTGTGATGTGTGCTTACAATGCAGTGAACAGTCAGCCTTGCTGTGCCAACGATTTGCTGATGAACGACATTCTGCGCCGTCAATGGAAGTTTACCGGATATGTAACGAGCGACTGCTGGGCCATTGATGATTTTGTTAAAAACCATAAAACCCATAAAAGCACAGCCGCCGCTTCTGCAGATGCCGTATTTCATGGTACAGATGTAGAATGCGGAACCTCCGTTTACAAATCACTGGTAGAAGCAGTGAAAACCGGTATCATCACGGAAAAAGAAATTGATGTTTCTGTAGCCCGGTTATTTACCATCAGGTATCGCCTGGGATTGTTTGATCCCGCAGAAAAAGTAAAATACAGACAAATCTCAGAAAATGTATTGGAGGCACCGGAGCATAAAGCGCATGCGCTTAAAATGGCCAGACAATCTATCGTCCTGCTTAAAAATACACAGGGACTGCTGCCGCTTGCAAAGTCCGCAAAAAGAATTGCGGTAATCGGGCCCAATGCCGATAATAAAATTGCACAATTGGGAAATTATAACGGTTTTCCGACCCGTAATGTATCTGTTCTGGATGCGATTAAAGAGAAACTCGGTCCGCAGACTGCTGTTTCTTATGATGAAGGGGTAAATTTTACTTCTGACACGCTATTTGTTCCTGATGAAGGACAACCGATATTTCAGGGAGGAGTAGAAATGGCCTATTATAACAATACTAAACTCGAAGGACCTGTCATTTACAATACAGTGGCACATCAGATTGATTTTTCGATGGCCGAAGGACAGGCTCCGGCACCTGGTGTTTCCAACGTAAATTATTCGATCCGTTTCAGTGCCACGATTAAACCTGCCTCCAGCCAGACAATCACCTGGAAAATGGAAGGCGACGACGGATATCGCCTGAAGGTAAACGATTCCCTGATGCTGAACAGCTGGAATGGAAGTCAGGGGCAACGTAATTTTCGCTTAAAAGTCGAAAAAGATAAAACGTATAAAATTGTATTGGAATATTGGCAGGGCAATGGGAATGCGACCATGAGGATGAAAAGCGGAAACAATAAAAAGGCAGACATGACTGCAATCGCAAACCATGCTTCCGAATCAGATGTCATCGTTTTTGTGGGTGGGATTTCTCCTGAACTGGAAGGAGAGGCAATGTCGGTGAATGCAAAAGGTTTTCATGGTGGAGACCGTACCTCGATTTTACTTCCCGCAGTACAAACGGAAATGCTGAAGCGTTTACAGGCGACAGGAAAACCTGTTGTGCTGGTCTTGCTTACCGGAAGTGCTATTGCCATGCCCTGGGAAACGGAGCATATTCCGGCAATTCTCAACGCCTGGTATGGTGGTCAAAGTGCCGGAACTGCAGTTGCAGATGTATTGTTTGGCGACTATAATCCTGCAGGAAGATTGCCGGTAACATTCTATAAAAGCGATGCAGACCTTCCTGACCTGTTGAACTATAACATGAAGGGGCGCACTTATCGTTATTTTAAAGGAGCGGTACAATATCCTTTTGGCTATGGTTTGAGTTACACCAAATTCCACTATTCGTACATTAAAGCACCGCTACAGCTTAAAAAAGGAAAACCTTTAGTCGTAGAAGCAATGGTAACAAATACAGGTAAGGTTAAAGGAGAGGAAGTGGTTCAATTGTATGTTGCGCATTCGGGATCGAAACAAATGGCTCCAATCAGGGCCTTAGCAGGATTTCGCCGCATTGCACTGGAGCCGGGCAGCTTCGGGAAAGTACGTTTTGAGCTGACTGCAGATCAGTTGATGCTGGTGGACAGCAATGGAAACCGCTATCAGCCGGAGGGGGCACTGACCATCAGTGTAGGTGGAGGACAACCGGGAGTAAAACAGGTCACCACTTCGAACGTGCTGGAGCAAAAGATAATGATAAGCAAGTCCTATTAACATCGGATGAAAAAAAGAGAATTAATCAGAAATAAAATAATCTTCCTGTTAGGCTTCTTTAGCCTGGCAGTTCAAGCGCCTGCAAATGCGCAGCAAAAGAATCAGACCTTCTGCAATCCGCTTAACCTGAATTATCGGTTCAGTTACGACAATTCATCTTCTTACCGGGAAGCGGCCGATCCGGTGATACATTTGTACAAAAACAAATACTTTCTCTACGCCTCTAAGTCGGGTGGATACTGGTACTCTGACAATATGCTCCAATGGACTTTCAGGCCATCGGCTACTTTACCGGTAGAAGATTATGCGCCTACCGTTGAAACGGTTGGGGATACGGTGTTTTTTCTGGCATCCAAAGGTGCCAGGAAGCTTTATTATAACCTGAATCCGCTGGAAGACAACTGGAAGGTTTATAATCCTAAATTCCAGGTCTTCATGACCGACCCGGCTTTATTTAAAGACGATGATGGCCGCGTATATCTTTATTATGGCTGTTCCAATCATGATCCGATCAGGGGAGTGGAACTGGACCGCTCCCGTTTACTCGATACCCTGGGCAGTTCCAAAGTCCTGATCGGACACAAGTCTAAGGAATATGGCTGGGAAGAAGCGGGGGAAAGAAACGACGGAGGAAAGGAAGGCTGGAATGAAGGCAGCTGGATGAACAAATACAATGGCAAATATTACCTTCAGTATTCCTCTCCGGGAACGGAGTTTAAGGTCTATGGGGATGGAGTTTATGTTGCTGAAAAACCATTAGGTCCATTTACCTATATGCCCAACAGTCCGTTTTCTTATAAGCCAGGTGGTTTTATCAACGGTGCCGGCCATGGCTGCACATTTCAGGACAAATACGGCAATTACTGGCATGTGGCTACCATGACGATCTCCGTACGGCATATGTTCGAACGTCGCGTTGGATTGTTCCCTGCCTTTTTCGACCGGGAAGGACAGCTGCATTGTAATACGGCTTTTGGGGATTATCCATCATTGATGCCTAACCGTAAGATGAATTTTGAAAAGGAATCGACTTTCCCGGCTTGGATGTTATTATCCTATAACAAACCTGTTTCTGCTTCTTCCGCGCTTTCCGCAAATCAGCCGGAATTGGCTTGTGATGAAGAAGTCAGGACCTGGTGGAGTGCTGCCACCGGCAACAAAGGGGAATGGCTGCAGATTGATCTGGAAAAACCATCGTCCATACATGCGATCCAGGTAAATTTTGCGGATGAAGGAGCTAAGTTGAAAGCAAATGATCACCTAAAACCTTATCAGTATACCATTTCCGTATCGGAAGATGGAAAGAAATGGCAGCGCATTATTGATCAATCCTCAAATACAGCCGATGTGACCCATGATTATCAGGTGCTGAGTAAAGCGGTTAAAGCCCGTTATGTGAAAATCATCAATCATCAGGTACCTGACGGGAGTTTTTCTATCTCAGGCTTAAGGGTTTTTGGAAAGGGAAATGGCAGATTACCGGAAGCGGTGAAAACTTGCCAGGTACAAAGAGATGCTCAGGATACCCGTCATGCCCGCCTGGATTGGAAAGCAATCAAAGGAGCTACAGGATATGTGGTTTATTTCGGAAACACCAAAAATAAATTGTATCAATCTGCAATGGTTTATGGGAATCCTTCGCTGGAGCTCAGGGGCTTAAATAAGGATGTTCCCTATTTTTTTAGAGTAGATGCCTTTAATGAAAATGGAGTAACCCAGGGTATTCCGCAATAATCAATTATTTATAATGAACACAAGGAATAATTTAATCGTCTTTATCTTCATTTTTCTTTGCAGCTGCAGTCAGCTGTATGCACAAAAAACAGGGAAATATGTAAACCTCTTCATGGGGACAAGCGGCGACAATGGTCAGGTAGATCCTGCTGCATGTGTCCCTTATGGGATGGTCAGGATTTGCCCTGATTCAAAACCAAGAAGTCACAGTGGTTATGATTTTGCCGTTGATTCGATCTCCGGATTTTCTGTAAACCGCTTATCAGGAATTGGTTGCGGCGGAAACGGAGGAAACCTGAGTATCAAGCCCTGCGCCGGAAATCTGGGATTAAAAATACAGAAAACAACGGAGTCTGCCAGTCCGGGCTATTATAAAACCGGTTTGACCAATGGCCTGATCACTGAATTTACGGCTACGCAGCAGGTAGCTGTTGAAAAATACCATTACCCGAAAGGGCAGGAGGCATTGATGACCTTAAATGTGGGATCCGCATTCAATACGGTGTATGATGCAGGTTACGAAATCGTGTCGGCTAGAGAGCTCAAAGGTTATGTCTGGGCGGGGACGACCTGTGATGCAGGGAAGTATAAAATTTATTTTAACCTGAGCACCAGCAGGGATTTTAAAAAAGTATCCGGCACAAAAAAGATGCTTGAACTTTCTTTTGGTATGGGGGATGGTGCTCCTGTAGAAGTCCGGATCGCATTGTCGCCGATAGATACCAAAACGGCAGCTATGGAGAACGGGCGGATCAGTAAACTGAGCTTTAATAAAGTCAAAGCTCAGGCGGCGCAACAATGGGAAGACTTATTGGGAAGGGTGAAGGTTTCGGGAGGAACTGACGAACAGCGTATACTTTTTTATACTTCTTTATATCGTGTCTTTTTAAGTCCTGTAAACACGACCTCCGCTGATCAGCGCTTTTTTGCCACAGATGGCACCATTCAGGAAGCTAAGGATTTTACCTATTATAGCTCATGGTCGATGTGGGATTCTTACCGGACCAAATTCCCAATGATCACACTATTGGATCCTCCGGGTATGAGGGGAATGTGTAAGTCGCTGTCCCGTTTATATGTATATGGGAAACAACCCTGGGCTACTGCCTTTGAATCTACACCAACGGTCCGTACCGAACATACCATCTCAGTACTCTTAGATGCTTACCGTAAAGGAATCACGGATATTGATTTGCCTCTGGCTTATCCTGGCTTAAAAAGAGAAGCCGACAGCCTGGAAAGGAAGCGTCCGGATCAGGTCCTGGAAGCTTCTATTGACTTATGGGCGATGGGAAAGATTGCCGAAATTGAAGGTAAACCTAAGGATGCGCTAAAATATGGAGAACAGTCTAAAAAGCTCTTTGATGAAGTTTGGAATCTTTATCTGAAAAATGTGGATGCCTCTTTTGGTAAAATGCGGAGCAGTGGACTTTATCAGGGCACAAAATGGCAATACCGATGGGCATTGCCACAATACCTGGATAGAATGACTTTGACATTTGAAGGAAAGGAGCGTTTAGGAAAGGAACTTGCCTATTATTTCGATCATCATTTCTATAATCAGGGAAATGAGGTAGGGATTCATGCGCCTTTTATTTTTAATCGCCTGGGCAGACCTGACCTTGCTCAGAAAACGGTAAGGAATCTGCTCACCAGAGAGGTTAAACACCTTTACGGTGGAAACGCAGAATATGCGAAGCCGATTTATAGCAAAATATTTAAAAATGATCCGGTTGGCTTTTTGCCTGAAATGGATGAAGATGACGGAACGATGAGCGGCTGGTACACTTTCGCTGCCATGGGGTTATTTCCCCTGGTTGTTGGCGAACCGTCTTATGAGATTACCTCACCACTGTTTGATCATATCGAGATCAGACCGGTTAATGGAAAAGCAATAAAAATAAAGGTGATCAACCGTCATTCATTGGATGATCAGATTAAATCGATCACTTTTAACGGCAGTCAGATCAACGATTTCAGGATAGATCACAACGCATTGACACAGGGAGGAGAACTTTGTCTGGAGTATTAATTTAAGCTAGCAAACACCACACACACAAATAAATGAAACCGCG
Organism: Pedobacter sp. KBW06; assembly: GCF_003852525.1. Classification (GTDB taxonomy): domain Bacteria; phylum Bacteroidota; class Bacteroidia; order Sphingobacteriales; family Sphingobacteriaceae; genus Pedobacter. The sequence continues at coordinate 168,105 of NZ_QAJL01000006.1, read as the reverse complement.
AAAATTCGCAAAGAAACCTTAACACTATGAATTATTATTGCATTCGGCTGCTCAGGATATCCCTTATCCTGATGATGGGCATCAGTTCCGGTATCCTGACCCATGCCCAGACCATCCATCTAAAAAATCGCTATTCTTCAATCGGTATTGATAACCGGGGCTTTATTACCTCTATTAAAGACAGCAGAACCCATAAGGAATACAACCCCAAAGGCCTGTCATCAGCACTCATGAGCCTTTCCGACAGCAAAGGCTATATCTATCCGGTAAAAGCCGCCTATAACGCGAAAAGCAAGACCATCCTGCTCCACTTTAAGAACGGGGCAGTGGCAACGTTGAAAGCAGAACAGAAAAATGAATACTTCAGGTTCCAGTTGCTTTCTCTTACGAAAAAAGAGCAGATAGATAACATCATCTGGGGACCTTATAAAACCAATATTTCAAAAACCATCGGCGATGTGATCGGCGTGGTAAGAGATGACAATTTTGCAATAGGTATGCTTGGGCTAAATGACAACACCACAGGCGGCCCACCTACAGATGGTGATATGTCGTTCATGTATTATTTTATACATTCACCGGATCCGGTAAAGTTTCCGCTTCCTCCGCACCTGAAAGAAGGCCAGACATTTACCATTGGTGGAGATGGGCATAATGATGTGGCGTTCTATTCTCATCCGGAAGAGTATTATCGGATGAATTATGGAAATGCAGCACACCTTGAGCCAACATTTGGTTCCACGATATGCATGCATTCGAGGGATAGGAGGAAGGAACAGATGATCCGTTTCCCCGTTTACCCTGAACATATGGATGGAAAAGTAAATTCCGCAAGATATCAGCTTGTGATGCCAACAGATGCAGGATTTATCGGCTCTGCAATGGCTTTGTATGCCTGTCCGGATTCGCTGGGCTTAAATACAATAGAGCGCATTGTGTTGAACGAGGGGCTTCCACATCCTGAGGTTAACGGAAAATGGGTTAAGGATCCCAAAGCTTATCGCCCTGATGTCGCATGGCATGGTTCGCACGACAGCCTGGTGAATTATATGAACCGCCTTGGCCTTAAATCAGTTCAGGATGAAGGATGGGGAGAATATTATCCTGACCGGGTAAACAGATGGGCTAACAATAAGGTCAGCTTTAAATCCAGACCTGCAATGACGATTCCCGATTTCGGTGCATTGATGCAAAAAAATGGCATCAGCTGGGGCTTACATACCCTTTGCGAGTTTTTACAGCCGGGACGCAATGCTGATGTGTCGCCGGTGCCTAACGATAGCCTGGCCATTATGCAGCGTACCGTAATCACTAAAGCGTTAACGCCCGCAGATACGATCATCACCGTTGCAGACCGGGCGTACTTTAATGAATTCGGAGGCTGGGAAGGAAACCATACCAATGTACTTAAGATCGGCAAGGAACTGATTGAGTACAATGGAATCAGCGAAACCAAGCCTTATACCTTCCTGAAGGTTAAACGTGGATTTCATGGCACTACACGCGGATCTTTTGCCGCTGGGACCACCATCGTAAAACTTCAGCCCAACTGTTATCATGGATTTGCACCGGATATGAATTTGCAGGAAGTATATGGAGATTTTTATGGGAAATGGCTTGCAGACGGGGGCATGGATTACATCGATTTTGATGGATTGGAAAGCTGCATCTACCAGGGATATGGAGAATATTCGTTTAAGCGTTTTTTCCGCAGACTTTTTGATAGTTACAAGAAAAACGGTGGTAAGTCTCTTCGAGTAATGGGAAGTGCTGTTGGAGAAGGAAGCTGGCATTACATGAGTGTATGTAATATTGGTGGCGGAGACCATATGTTTAGTCCTGTAAAGAATAAATGGGGGATAGAAGGAAAAGACATGCGCTATGTTTTCCAAAGCAGTTACCTTCCGGCTACCTTCGGAATCATCAATCTGGGCAGCGAATGGACGATGTATGATGCGGAAAATCTTCAGGCCAAGTCAATCGGATGGGATGCAAATTACATGCTGGGTTTAAGTGAACAATCGGTAGAAAACTGCGGAGAGAAAGAAGCCATTTTTAAGGCCTATAGAACCTGGGAAAACCTGAGGAATGAAATGGACTTTTCAAAAGCATTGAAAGAAAAACTGAAAGACCTGAATTATAAGTTTCATCTGGAACAAACCGGGAAGAAATCCTTTATGCTGTATCCGGTTCGTGAAAACCGTTTCGACAATGAGTCTTACACCACAGCAGGCAAATCGTACCAGATCAATAATGAATTTGATCAGCAGCCGCTGGAATTTTCAGTGCGTGTACATACGCCTAAAGGAGTACAGGTTAACGGAATCAGGATGGTTCTGCCAAACGGAAAACAGGTTTCCATTGACCGCAAATTGGCTGATGGTGAATTTGTGATCCTGAAAGGGAATTCAATGTATGTAGCAGATAAATTCAGGAAAAAAAGGGAAGAGCTCTCCTCTGAGCCTAACCTGATCTTGTCAAAAGGTCAATCGAAAATTACAATAGGAGCGCTACAGGAAGAGAATGAAAAAATCAGGCTTGACCTGGTTGTGAATACGATCGGAAAGGGCGAGAAGATATAATGATGCTCATGAAACAGTAATCAAAATCAATTCATAAACGGAATTTATTTTCGAACAACTTGCCAGGGCACCAATTCATTAGAATTGGTGCCCTGGCATTTTAATTCAAACCAGGTCTGTCGGGCAAAAAAAAACTGTTATTGGTCAAATTAGCATCGATAAAAGCGCTGTAAATTCCGGTTATTTGAGTGGTTTACTTCCTGTCACTATTCCCGTCACTGATCATGATGGAAATAAAATGCCGTATAAAGCAAATGAAATTGATAAAATTAAAGAAAATCCGGAGTTTAAAATTGCTGCTGTTACTGCTGGTTTTCAATTTCTCCGCACAGGCGCAATGGAGCTTCAGTACGAATTATTTTAAAATCCAGGTTAACAATAAGGGATTTATCACCAGTATGAAAAACATTACGGTTAGCCCCAACCGGGAATTTAGCCCTGCTGATAAACCTTCCCCTTTGATGTCTCTTTACGACAGCAGGAAAAAGGTCTATTATAAACCCTATAAAGCATCTTATAATAAGACTACTAAATCTATTACCCTGAACTATACCAACGGTTCCGTTGCCAAAATCTCCTTGGTCAGTCAAAAAAAATATTTTAAACTGACCTTACAATCCCTGAGTCCACGTAAAGGGATTGATGGCATTCAATGGGGTACCTATCATACCAATATCACCAACCTGTTTGGTGAAATCATTGGGGTGGCCCGCGATACCAGCGAAGTTAACAATTACGCCATTGGTATGCTCGCGCTTAACGACAACACGCTTGGTGGTACCTCCGAAACGATCGCCGATGCCGCACCCTTTCAATACCTCATTCATACACCAGATGCCAAACGTTTTCCTTTACCTGCTCATTTGCAGGAAGGACAGGTGTTTTCTCTTGGTGGCAACGGCATTAGTGATGTTGCTTTTTATGCCCATAAGGAACCGTATTACAGAATATTGTATGGTAATAGTGCGGTGGTCGATAATAAAGGAAGAATCTCAATTCACTATAATTCCAGGAACAGGTCTGTCAAAAGAGAGGTGTTTTACTCCTTAATACCACATATGTCTGCGAACATTCCAAACCATATTGAGGTAGAACCATTGCCAGGTGTAGATTATATCGGTTCTTCCGTTGCACTTTGGGGGAGTCCGGACAGTACCGCATTGATGGATGTGGTCCACCAGATTGTGTTGTCCGAAAAGCTGCCTCATCCAACAGTAAATGGCAAATGGGTAAAGGATCCTGCTGCATTTGTACCCGACGCGTTAACCTATGGGGGATTGTATGACAGTATCATACCATACACTGCCAGATTGGGTTTTAAAACGATCAGTTTATATGATCAGGGCTTTTTAAGACCGGACCGGGGGAATCAGGGTTATATCGATGGAAAGAATTTTGAGAAAAAGCCTTTGAAGCTAACTGCAGGCAATAAATCGCAGAAAGAGTTTGCTGAAATGGCGGCCAAATACGGAATTACAATAGGACGGACACCAATTTCAAATGCACTGGCTCCCGGTACCAAAGATGCCAGCCCAATCCCAAGTGACAGTCTGTGTTACCAGCAAAAACGTTTGCTGGCGAATGGAATCAGCCCGGCTGATACGATTATTATCGTGGATGATCCAACACATTTAGAAGAAATTGGCAGCTGGGAAGGGCATGTCAAAAGCCTGAACATGATTAAAATAGGAAAAGAACTGATCCATTATCTGGGTGTTTCCGATAAAAAACCTTATCGGCTTTTGAAAGTAAAACGTGGATACTGGAATACCACAGCAACAAGCCATAAAGCTCAGGATACGGTTTATAAACTTCAGGTAACCATAGATTACGGATATGACGGGCTGATCCCAAATATGGGTTTACAGGATAAAATTGCGGAGTACTATGCAGATGCCTGCCAGATCAATGGTTTAGGCTATTATGATTTCGACGGGCAGGAATTTTTGTTCAATAATGGACATGGTTACTACTCGACAAAGCGCTTCTTTCGCAAAATGTTTGAAAGAGCTGCAAAACATGGCATTCCGGACATCCGGTTTACCGGCTCAACCTTGTCGGAAGGTTCATGGCATTACCAAAGTATCTGGAATGTTGGAGGAGGAAAAAATCTATACGATGTGGATACCAGGGAATGGGGGAGCAGCACGAGTCAGGGTAAAGATCTCCGCGATGTCACCTATGCCAATTTTTTTCCGGTAGGAATGGGAGGTAATTTTCCGATCACGGCCAGTTCAACGGTGGAACAATACGAGCACATACAGGCAATTTCTGTGGGGGTTGGAACAACCTACAGTCTGAAGTTGAGTCAAAAAGATGTGGAAAGCTGTCCTCAGAAAGATGCCATTTTTAAAGTTATCAGAACATGGGAAGATGCCCGCGCAGCAAATGCTTTTCCCCGTCTAGTAAAAAAGCAGCTCACAGATCCAATGAAAAGCTGGACTTTAGAAACGATCGACAGCAATACCTGGAAATTATACGAGAAAATCCAAGGAGTAAAATCCAATCCAGTAGTTTTAAAAAGGGCTCAAGGGTATTAGTCAGGACTCCTTGTAATGGGTTGCGCGCTTTGGTGTCTTCGGAACTTTTTTAGGACATGGAACGGTGGCATTCCATGTCAATGTCAAATGGATACCTTTGGTTTTGCTGATGGTTAAACGAAGTCAAAAAAATAATAAGAAATAGGTATAAACATAGCGCAAACGTTTGCAAAATTATTGTACATACATGTTTAAGCTGTTAAGTCATTCCCGCAATTTTGTAAACTATCGATGAATCGGTAGTAAATTCCTGTTTGTCAGTAGCGATGTGGAATAACGATCAAACGATTTTTGTTAAATCTGAGTAATCAGGTCCGGTGATACAGGACCTGGTCAAGCAACTCATGTTGAACCGGGAGCCAAAGCCTGAAATGATCTTCTTTTTTTGGTTTTAGCATGCAACAACCAGATTGTGCAATCGTTTGCGCTTCGGCGCATTTGCTAAGCTGCCGGTTTCTCTCTAGCATTGTTGAAAGATACCGGCACATGGTTTTGTTAAAATGGACTGGCAAAATCTGTCATTGGATAGGAACAGGATTTATTATAATTTGATGCGAAAAGACCAAATGAAAGAAAATTTATTGAAAGAAAAACGAAGAGCATTTCTAAAGGGGGGCTTTGTTCTCGGTGGACTGGCTTTACTTAGCCCTGAAAAGGCGCTGTCTAACTCATTAAACATCCGGAACAATGAATTCAGGATCATCACAGGACCATACCTGCAAACGAATTTTGGAAACAGTATGTCCGTGCTATGGATCACCAGTAAAAACAGCTCGAGCTGGGTGGAATATGGAACCTCTCCCGATAAGCTGGATCAAAAAGCATTTGGCAAAAGTGATTTAGGTTTTAAGCCTGCAAACCGCCTGAATTGTATAAAACTTGAAAACTTAAAACCGGGAACGACTTATTATTATAAAATAGTCTCTAAGGAAATCAAAGATTTTCAACCCTATAAACTTACTTACGGGGAAATGATTTCGGGTTCAATAGAAAGCTTCTTAAATCCTGACAATGCAAAAGATGAAGTTTCTTTTGTGATGTTGAATGATATTCATGACAGGCCAAAGTCTATTCCCCATCTCTTAAATCTGGATAAAGGCAATCAACGTGATTTCGTGTTTTTTAATGGCGACATCTTTGACTACCAGGCGGATGAACAGCAGATCATAGACCACATGTTACAGCCTTGTGTAGATCATTTTGCTAAAAACACACCATTTGTGTACGTACGTGGCAACCATGAAACCAGAGGGGAATTTGCACGGGAGTTCCCTGCCTATTTTGACCATGTAGGCTATACTGCATTCAGCCTTGGACCTGTTCGTTTTGTCATCCTGGATTCCGGAGAAGATAAACCGGATGCACACCCCGTATATGCAGGTATAGTAGACTTTGATCAATATCGTGAAGAACAGGCAAAATGGCTTGAAAATGAAATTAAGCGCAAGGAGTTTAAAAATGCGGCTTTCCGTATTGTCATGATGCACATCCCACCACGCTACTCAGGCGATTGGCATGGTCCAACACACTGTACCAGCCTTTTTGAACCCATCATGAACCGTGGAAAGGTGGACCTGGTTTTAAGCGGTCATACCCACGAATACAAAATACATGAGCCGGCTAAAAATTTGAACAATTATCCCATTGTGATCGGAGGGGGGCCTCAGGAAGGGACCAGGACAATAACCAAAATAAAAGCGACCAGGAAACAAATCCTCCTGAGCATGTTAGACGATGCCGGGAAAGAGGTGGGTACTTATTCAATCTCAAAAAAATGACCCTAAATATAGCTGCTGCATAAGTTAATTTCTGTAGGTCTGATCCCATCAGGTATTGACAATTTCGATAAATGAAAACCACTATTTTTTTGTAAATTAGACTTACAGAAGTCAGACAAAATTTACCTTTTTTGCCGACTTTTGAACTGATGTATGAACATTTGAAACGCACCACCCGTCAGATCATTCTGATATGCTCCCTATTGGGATCGGTTTTAGCTGTAAACGGACAAAAGTTAAACTTTGAACATTTAACAGTTAAAGACGGGCTCTCGAAAAACTCTGTCCTTGATATTGTTCAGGATAACTTCGGATTCATGTGGTTCGCAACAGGATACGGGCTCAACAGATACGATGGCAGCCGCTTCAGTTTATACATCAATAACCCCGCAGACAAGCGCTCAATCAGCGACAATTACATTAATGCCTTATTTTTTGACAGCAGGAAAGTCCTGTGGGCGGGCACATCAGAAGGTCTGAATAGCTACGAGCCGGTCACTGATAAATTTAACAGAATTGACCTGGCTCCTAAAAAGGGCATGATACAGCCGGAAGTTTTTTGTGTATATGAAGACAAAAAAAAGAACCTCTGGGTAGGGACCAATAAAGGCCTTTTTGTAAGATCTTCCGCCGCTGCTGATTTTGTAAATGCAGCTAAGCTGGGACTGGAATCCGGATTTGCGGGCACTGAAATTTTATGTGTATACGAAGACCGTCTGGGGTATTTATGGATAGGAACAGGAAAAGGATTGGTAAAAAGCCGTTTTAACCGATCCTTCACTGAAGTCGAATCCTTCGTTCATCAGCCTGATTTAGCGGGAAGCATCAGCGATAGTCCGGTTAAATCTATTCTCGAAGATGCAGAAGGTAAGATCTGGATGGCCACAGAGGGCCGTGGACTCAATTTATTCAACCGAAATACCAGGTCTTTTGAACATTACCAGCAACAGTCCGGAAGCCCAAACGGACTCATTCATAATTCATTAAGAAAAATGATCGCCGACGGGAAAGGGAATCTGCTGATCGGAACCCAGGGAGGACTGTGTGTGTTTAATCCCATCAGCAGAACTTTTACTTCTTATCAGAATCATGTGGATGATCCCGGAAGCCTTAACCAAAATTCGATATACAGCCTTTACAGGGATAGAACTGACAACATTTGGGTCGGTACTTATTTTGGCGGGGTAAATGTCTGGTATGGTACCCGGACTTTATTTAATACCATTACCCATAAAGAAAACAATTCAGGGATGAACCACAATGTGGTCCGGTCCATCGTACACGATAAAAAAGGAAATTTATGGATCGGAACAGAAGGGGGAGGGCTGAATTATCTTGATAAACAGACCAAAACATTCCGGTACTATATTAATAATCCCAAAGATCCGGCTTCACTGGCCTCTAATTTCGTAAAAACCGTTTACCTCGATAAAAGCGGGAATACATGGGTGGGAACCAGCGGAGGCGGACTAAATCTTTTAGACCCCGCAACCGGAAAATTCAAACATTTTCTGGTTGGACGCAGCATGTTTGAGTCCAAACGTTCTGCCATCTCCTATATGCTGGAAGATGCACAGCATCGGTTCTGGATTGGAGGCATAGGCACCAACGGTGTATATCGGCGCAACGGTGTTGAGCTGAACCCGATCAGGAATTTTCCGATGTCGGAAAAACTGAAAGATCAGACGATCATGATGTTTTTTGAGGATAGAAGAGGAAATTTATGGACCGTTACCCGAACAGAGATTTATCGGCTGAGCGCAAATAATAAGCTCATCTCAAAAATCACCATCCGTAACCAAAGAGGAGATGCAAAATTGTTCAATTGTTTAGGGGAAGACCACAATGGAAACATCTGGATCGGCCTCTATCATGGTGGTCTGTACGGTTATAATCCGGTAACAAAAAAGATCTTCAAAACCTATACCACTCAGAATGGGCTGTCCAACGACAATGTGTTGGGGATTGTGGAAGATGAATCCCGGGACCTCTGGATCAGTACGATAAATGGCCTGTCTAAATTAAATACAAGAGAGGGAACTTTTCGGAATTATACCATTGCAGACGGCCTGTCCTCAGATGAGTTTAACAACAACTCCGTATATAAGGCCAGCAATGGAGAATTGTTTTTTGGTGGCATGAATGGTTTAACCCATTTCTTTCCTGCAGACATAAAGCGCAACAATTACCAGGCTCCACTGGTGTTTACCGGACTAAAACTGTTCAACCGGAACGTCTTACCGGATCAAACGCAGGAGTTGTTGCCAAAGAATATTGTTTTTAGACCTCAACTCGTTTTCAGCAATAAACAAAATATTTTTACACTGGAATTCGCATTGCTAAACACGATTAAGCCTGATAAAAACAGGTATGCTTACCGGCTGGAAGGAATTAATCAGGACTGGAATGAAAGCCCTTTGCCACAGGCAACTTATACGAATTTGCCCGCAGGAGATTATGTCTTTAGTGTAAAAGGAGCAAATAACGACGGCATCTGGAGTAAAGTGGAAACGATCAGTATCCGCATTCTTCCTCCAATTTGGAGAACCTGGTGGGCATACCTCATTTATGCCCTGGCCATCGTTGGCCTTGTTTTTCTTGTGGTCCGTTTTTTCTACCTGCAGCAACTCCTCAAAAGAGATGAAGAACTTCATCAGATCAAACTGAATTTCTTTACAAACATTTCTCATGAGATCCGCTCACATCTTTCTTTGATTATGATTCCGCTTGAAAAGGTGATCGATGAAAGTGAACCTTATCATTTCCTGAACAAACCGCTAACCGGCATTAAAAAAAATGCAGACCGCCTGTTGGGCCTGGTAACCGAATTAATGGATTTCAGAAAAGCAGAATCGAAAACGCTGAAGCTTCACCTGCTGGAAAATGACCTGATCGCTTTTCTAAACGAGATTTACAGCTCATTTAAAGAGGCATCAGAGAAAAAGAACCTGAGTCTGTCATTTATACACCCTGTAGAATCGCTGTTGGTACCTTTTGATAAGGAACAGCTGGAAAAAGTGATTTTCAACCTCCTTTCCAATGCTTTCAAATTTACACCGGAAGGAGGGCAGATTGCTTTAGAGGCCGGCATCTTAAACGATGAAGTGGTCATTAGCGTTTCGGATACGGGCAAAGGGATCTCCCCAATCTACTTTGATAAACTGTTTACAAATTATTTTCAGGTCGATGATGCCTTACAGAATACCGGCTATGGCATTGGCCTGGCACTGAGCAAACATATTGTCGAACTGCATCATGGAACGATTTCAGTAAGCAGTAAAGTTGGATTTACAAGATTTACGGTGAGTTTACCTTTAGCGGGAGCCTTGCAGCAGAAAAGCAACAGCGAAGCTGCTCCGGAAGTTCCGGATGATAAAAGCTTTACGATATTAATCGCAGAAGACAACAACGAATTAAGGGCAATTATTAAGGATTTACTGGAACCGGAATACCGGGTACTGGAATGCAGTGATGGGGAGATGGCACTCCAGCTGGCCAAAACGGAGATCCCGGACCTGATCATCAGTGATGTGATGATGCCGAACAAAAATGGCTTTGAACTTTGCAGCGAAATTAAAACAGATGAGCGTACGAGTCATATTCCGGTGATCCTGTTAACAGCAAAAGACACCCAGTCTGATCAGATTAGCGGATTGAGTACAGGAGCAGACTTATACCTGACCAAGCCATTCAGCATAAAGATCCTGCAGCTAAACGTCAGGAACATCATCGGCTCCAGAGAAAAGATCAGTCAGAAATACCGCAAACAGTTCATTTTTGCTCCAAGCAACACGCTACTGGATACCATGGACGAGCAGTTCCTTTCCAGGCTGATTGCCGTCATAGAGAAAGGGATGGAGCACAAGGAGTTTGGAGTCGATCTGCTGGCCGACAGGATGGGGATGAGTCAGTCCGTTCTTTATAAAAAAGTAAAAGCATTAACGGAGATGACGGTAAACGATTTTTCCAAAAGTATCCGCCTGAAGAGAGCCGCCCAATTGCTTAAAGAATCTGGTTATCCTGTTTCGGAGGTTTCGGAATTGATCGGTTTTAACGATTCCCGTTATTTTACCAAAGAATTTAAAAAGCAATTCGGGCAAACCCCACGCGAATATTTAAACTCCTAAAATTTTGTAAGGATGATTTCTTCTTGTTGCTCCCGCAACAGGAAAAGGCCGCGCTATGCTAAAAAAGGCCATAAAACATAAAATATTCCTACAAATTAAACAGTATTGTCGACATCGCATCTCAAATGTTAACGTCAATTTTATCCTATGAGAATTGAGGGGGGATACTTCATTTTCTAAACCTACAACTAAACCAAATAATCGTATGAACAGTAATTGTTTAATTGGTATTCACCAAATTATAGCAAGCTTATGAAGAAAATTTACGCAACAATTTTCATTATAACCGTCAGCTTGCTTACCTATAATGAAGTCAGCGCTGCCTCGTTTAATGGAGGAGCCGGGAACCATTATCATCTAAAATTAATTAAGGGCCAGGTAAAGAACCAATATGGTCTCCCTTTGGAAGGTGTTCAGATCAACGTAAAGGGGAAAGCCGGAAAGGCGACGACGGATGCCAGGGGATATTATAGCCTGGAAGCAGACATCAATGATGTGCTGACTTATGAACTGTCCGGATACGACACACAGGAACAACAGGTCAGGGGGAACAGCATCGATGTTTTTATGCAGGAAAATGGCAAAGAAAGATCTGTGAACCAGGTCAAAGCCGAAGCGCTCTATGACATCCCTGTGCCCAATGTAAGCAATACTTTAACCGGGAGGCTAAACGGGCTGATCACCACACCGTCTATTTTTACTGGCACGGACCGCAGTTCATTTCTTTTGAGAGGAAGAACTCCGGTAGTAATGGTAGATGGAGCCGTCAGAGATATTGACGGATTAAGCCTGAATGAAATAGAAAGCATTACTGTGGTTAAAGACGCGGTTTCTTTGGCAACGATGGGGATGCGCAGTTCGGATGGAATCGTAATGGTGCGTACAAAGAATGGTACCGCCAGCAAACCCATCATTAGTTTTTCCGCGCAAACTGCACTGCAGGAATCACTCCAGCTGCCTAAATACCTGGATGCTTATCAATATGCATTGCTGGCCAATGAGGCCTCAGCTAATGATGGCCGGCCTCAGATTTACAGTGCTTCAGATCTGGAAGGCTATAAGAATGGTGCTGATCCCTACAAATATCCGAACGTAAACTGGTATGGGGAAACACTTAAACCCAGTTACAGCTTCAACCGTTTTAACCTGAATGTTTCAGGTGGAGGGAAATCTGCCCGGTATTTTATCGCATTGGAGAACCAGAATCAAGGTGGTATTTTCAAAGAAGGGCCGAATAACTTCAATACCAACAACACCACCAACCGCTATAATTTCAGATCAAATGTGGATGTGGATATTGACAAAAACCTAAGCATCACTTTACGGTTGGCCGGAAAATATGAACAGGCAAACAGTCCCGGTGCCGGAATAGACGATATATTAGATCAAATCAGACAAACACCTGCAAATGCTTATCCCATTTTTAATAAAGATGGCTCGCTGTCAGGAAATTCATTGTACACTAAAAACCTCTACGGTCAGCTTTACAATACCGGATATATGAGGGATAACCGCAGGAACCTGTTGGTGGATGCAGACCTGAACCGGAAACTGAATTTCATCACCAGCGGACTTTCCCTGGCAGGTTCCATACATTATACGTCCTATTATAACAATACGGTATTGAGAAACCGGACTAATTTCGCGGTCTTTCAACCGGTTTATGATCCGGCTACCCAAACGGAAAGCTATTTGCAGTTTGGGACCAATGGCAGTTACGACAAATCGAATTCTTATGGGAACAGTTTTACCAGGCGTTTAAATTATGATGCCGGCTTAAAGTATAACCGAAGTTTTTCAAAACACCATATCGATGCGGCATTACGCTATACCTGGGACCAGTACGATATCGGGATTACCTTAACACATGCTTATCAGGGTATGGATGCCAGCCTATCCTATGATTATGACCAGAAAATATTTGCAGGTGTTTCGGTAAGCTACCAGGGAACTGAACAATACCCGAAAGATAAGAAGTATGGGGCATTCCCGGCACTTTCTGTAGGTTACGACCTGAGTAAAGAAGCATTTCTGAAGAACAGTATGTTTGATCAGTTAAAACTAAAGGCCTCCGCCGGTCTGCTTGGTTTTGACAGGGCTTTTAATTTTGCCTATCAGCCATACTACAGTACCAGCAGCAATGCCTATTATTTTGGAAGTACGGCTACCGGAATGGCCGGTTGGAACGAGTCTGCGCTGGGAAATCCGGCAATCACCTGGGAAAAAACAAAGGTCTTTAACATCGGTGTTGATGCCAGGATGTGGAAGAACAGTTTAGGACTCTCTCTTGAATATTTCAGACAGCATCGGTATGATGTGCTGCAGCAAAGAGGCCTGTCCAATCCTTTGCTTGGAACGAGCTATCCTTTAGAGAATATAGGTGTTTATAACACCAGTGGGCTGGAGCTGGGATTGGATTACCATAAAAAAATCGGCCAGTTGGAATTGAGCCTGAATGGAAATCTTCAGTTTTCCAGCAGCAAGGTCGTGTATACAGATGAACTGCCCAGAAAATATGCTTATCAGCAACGTACAGGCCAGCAAATCGGACAGTCATTCGGCCTTGTTGCCGCCGGCCTTTTCCAAAGTCAGCAGGAAATCGACAACAGTCCGGCGCAATTTTCAAGTACGCTGCAGCCCGGCGACATCAGGTATGTGGATCAGAACGGCGATGGCGTAATTAATGAAGATGACGTCACCGCAATAGGAAAGAAAGGTGCACCGGTGTATTACAGTGCTTCTGCCGGACTGAGGTATCAGCATTTTGATTTCAGTGCTTTGTTGCAGGGGGTGTCTGGCAGAGACGTTTATTTTACAGGGAACAATGCCTGGGAATTCCAGAACAACGGAAGTGTACAGCAATACCACTTAAACCGCTGGACCCCATCAAACGCGGCTACCGCAGATTATCCCAGGTTAAGTTTTGGAACCAATACCAATAACCACAGAACTTCTACGTATTGGATCAGAAACGGAAACTACCTGAGACTTAAAAATGTACAATTGGGCTATACGCTTCCTTCTTCGGTCACACGACGCGCAAGTCTGAGCAATGTCAGGATCTTTGCTTCCGCCTTTAACCTGTTTACGGTCACCAAGCTTAAAGACCTGGATCCGGAATCGTTATTCAACAATTATCCCCTTTACAAAAGTTATAACATCGGTTTAACCGCTAAATTCTAAAGGAATAAGTTATGAAATTATATGGCCTATTAACGGCAGTACTGCTGGTACTGCTCATCTCATCTTGTGAAAAAGATGTCTTAACCCAACTTCCAGTAGAACGTACAGACCTGAGCGATATTTTTAATCCAAAGGATAAAGAAGGAACATTAATTGAGGAATACCTGGCTGGAGTATACGCTCAGCTGCCAACTGGTTTTAACCGCATCGGAAACAATTTACTTGATGCAGGAACAGATGATGCCTTAAGCGGCAATATATCTGTAACCGCTGTAGATAAATTTAAGACGGGGCAATGGGGCCCTTCAGACTTACCGGAAAACCCATGGGTTGCCTGTTATAGCGCAATAAGGAGGGCAAATATATTATTGGCAAACATTGGCAGCTCCGGAATTCCCGATTTAAGAAAAGATGCCATCCGTTTTCAGGCAAGGGCATTGCGCAGCATCTTTTATTTTGAATTGGTAAAACGATGGGGAGGAGTTCCTTTACTGGGCGATAAAGTTTTTGGCCTGGAAGATGACCTTCAGCTGGCCAGAAATTCCAGAGCGGAATGTGTAGATTACATCCTGTCAGAGTGTGAATTTCTGAAGGATAAACTACCGGCTACATTGACCGCGGGTGAGCTGGGAAGGATTTCAAAGGGAACCATCTTTGCACTCAAATCGAGGTTACTCTTATATGAAGCAAGTCCGCTATACAACCCATCTAACGATTTGTTAAAGTGGCAGGCTGCTGCCAAAGCAGCTGATGACCTGATCAAGCTGAACAGCTATTCACTGGAAACCAACCTTTCCACACTTTTCACCACCAGAAGCAATAAAGAATTTATCCTGGCTTATCAGCAGGCAGATAACACCACTATCGAAAGCTTAAATGAGCCACCGGGTTACAAAAGAGGAGGACAGGGACAGACCAATCCTACACAAAACCTGGTGGATGCATTTCCAATGGCCAATGGTAAAGGTATCGACGAACCTGGTTCCGGCTACAGCGCCGCAGATCCATATAAAAACCGTGATCCCCGCTTTTACCTGACGATATTTCATAATGGCTATTCCTGGCTGGGTACTCCGGTGGAAACCTTTACCGGAGGAAAAAACAATACGCGAATCGGTATTGGAACGGGAACAAAGACCGGATATTACATGCGTAAGTTCATGACAACGAGTGGTTCTGCTACCGGATTTTCAAATGCTACCCATAATTTTCCAATTTTCAGGTATGCCGAGATTCTCCTGAATTATGCAGAAGCACAGAATGAGCAGCTCGCTGCACCGGACGCTTCCGTGTATAAGGCCGTTAACGACATCAGAAAACGGGCAGGCATTACCGTCCTGCTTACTGCAGGCTCACTGAGTAAAGAACAAATGAGGACGATGATCAGAAACGAACGACGCATCGAACTGGCATTTGAAGAACACCGGTTCTGGGACATCCGCAGGTGGAAAATTGCAGAAACCGTTTTAAATGGCACGCTGAAAGGTATGAAAATTACGATGAATCCCGATAAAACGCTGAGCTATGATCCAAATATGGTGGTACAAACGGTCACATTTGATGCCGCCAGAATGTACCTCTATCCGGTGCCTTATCTGGAAATTCAGAAAAACAGTGCCCTTGTTCAAAATCAAGGTTGGAATTAAGTCAGGTTATTAATTGTTAGTCAATATATCATGAAGAAGATATACATCATGCTGGTTTGTACACTGAGTGTACTGATGGGCTTTGCCCAGACCAGAATCATAAACGGACGGGTGTCGGACAATACCGGCCCCCTTCCGGGAATAAACATTAAAGTAGAAGGTACCACTATTGGAAGCACTACTGATCAGCAGGGTTTCTATGTGATTAAAAATGCACCCGCAGAGGGCCGCTTAATATTTAGCGGGGTGGGCTATAAATCCAGATCGGAGCAACTACAATCCAAATCTACCTATAACGTGCAGATGGAAGAGAACGTAGACGGATTGAATGAAGTGGTGGTGGTAGGATTTGGAACGCAGAAAAAAGCAACACTGACCGGTTCTGTTGCGAGCATCAGCAGAAAAGAAATGAAACAAAGTCCGGTAGCCAATCTTACCAATGCGCTATCCGGCCGCTTGCCTGGGCTTTTTGCCCAGCAGAATAGCGGGCAACCTGGGAAGGACGAGTCTGCACTACAGATCAGAGGCGTCAGTACCTACCGCTCGGGTACAGGGCCGCTCCTTATCGTAGATGGGATCCAGCAGGATAATATTGGCCAGATAGACATGAACGAAGTAGAAAATATCTCCATTTTAAAAGACGCATCGGCAACCGCAGTTTACGGGATCCGCGGAGCAAACGGAGTCATCATCGTCACCACCAGACGGGGGCAGACAGGAGAGGCACAAGTTTCCATCAGCAACCAAACGGGAATTCAGCAATCTACCCGCTTACCGAAATTGCTGGATGCGTATAACTCGCTGCTATTATTGAAGGAAAGCTATGTCAATGATGGTCAGGCGGCCAATTTCCCTTATACAGACAGCCAGCTGGAGGAATTCCGTCTGGGTACAAATCCGTCTGTTTACCCGAATGTAAACTGGTATAAGGAAGTGATGCGCCCAAGTTCTTTGCAAACACAGTTTAATGCGAACGTTTCCGGAGGTACAGAAAATGTAAAATACTTTGTATCTGCCGGAATGATGAACCAGAATGGATTATTTAAAAACTTTAAGGAAAGCGAAACGGACAATACCTATTACATGAAGCGCTATAATTTCAGGTCAAACCTGGATATTAAGGTAAACAATAACCTGGATATCGGCCTTGATTTGTCTTCGAGGTTAGAGAACATCAATCAACCGCATCCCAGTGAAGCAGGACGATCGGTTTTTAACCAATTGCTGCGGACCGGTTTTGCACCCTATTCCTTCCCGGTTTACAATCCGGACGGATCATTTGCGGCGCCACCTCAGGGAAATCAACATCCCAATATGGTTGCCCAGTTAACACTGGCGGGTTACGACAGGACTTACAATACCGTACTTACCTCTAATTTAACTGCAGTTCATAAACTCGACTTTTTATTGAAAGGCTTATCTGCAAAGGGCTCGTTTGCGTTCAACAATACCCAGTTTTCAGAAAAAGACCTGTTCAGAAATGGCTATCCAACTTACCGGTATAATCCGACTAATAATACGTATAATTTATTTAACGCTTCTTATCCGGTGTTAAGGCCTTATCAGTTGGGCACCAATAACCTGGCACCAAGAGTAGCGACCAATCTTGAAGGTTCGCTTAATTATGCCAATCAGTTTGGTCAGCATAATTTAACCGTTCTTGGCCTTTACAACCAAAATACCAGGGTATATGTCAATGCAAGCGGAGTTCCGGATCCAACCCGTAAAATCAGCTATCTGGGATGGGTAGGAAGGGCAACCTATAATTATGCAAGCCGTTACCTGTTGGAGCTTAACCTTGGTTATACCGGCTCTAACCAATTTAACAACAAAAGCAGGTTCGGCTTTTTTCCGGCAGCTTCTGCAGGATGGGTCCTTTCCGAAGAATCTTTTGTAAAGAAGAACCTTAAATTCCTGGACCATTTTAAAATCAGAGGTTCCTATGGAATCGTCGGAAACGATAATGTTGGCCTGGACCTGAGCACCTATGCCTATCTGAGTACTTACGTGCCCTCCGGTAGCTACCAGTTCGGAGAGTCCAATACCAATTATAACGGATTGGCGGAAGGAAAACTGGGTAACGACAGACTCACCTGGGAAAAGGAAAGAAAGGCCAATATCGGCTTTGATATGCAATTGTTTAAATCTAAACTAAGCCTCACATTCGACTATTTTGACAACTACCGCTACGACATTATCACCACCCGTACAACAGTAGGTGATGTGGTCGGAATTACCTTACCGGAGGTGAACATGGGCAAAGTGAGCAATAAAGGAATGGAGCTCGAAATAGGGTATAACAACAAGATCGGGGAGCTGGGCTATTTTGTAAAGGGAAACATCGCGATCGCCAAAAACAAAGTGTTGGAGCGTGATGAAGAGCATAAAAAATATCCATGGCTGCAGGCAACCGGACAACCGGTAAACCAACCCTTTGGCTGGACATGGATTGGTTTTTATCAAAGTCAGGACGACATTAAAAACAGCGCGGTGACCACCTTTAACCCTCAGGTCGGAGATTTGAAATATGCCGACCTGAATGGTGATGGCATTATCAATGATGATGATAAAGGCCCCATCGGTTTCCCCGTAATACCGAATACGACCTTCGGTCTGTCTTTAGGTTTAAACTATAAAGGCTTTGACTTCAGTGTCTTATTTCAGGGCGCAGCCAATAACAGTGTGAGGCCTACAGACGAATTGATTTACGACAACATCGGGAACTTTCAGGAGCTTCATCTTGGACGATGGACGGAAGAAAATGCGGCTAATGCGACTTATCCAAAGCTGCACCTGGCAAGTGGAGGGGCGAACAACAGGCCAACCACCTCAACTTTCTGGCTTCGTTCCGGCAACTACCTGCGCTTAAAGAACTTTGAAATCGGCTATCAGTTAACGCCTTCCATACTTAAACGCATTGGGGTAGGAAGCCTCCGCGTTTATGCCAACGGATCCAATTTATTCACCTGGGACAAGCTTAAACTCCTTGACCCGGAATCACCGAGTGGCCGTGGAGAGAATTACCCTCAGCAGAAAATTTACAGTCTTGGATTAAACCTTAATTTTTAGAGATTCATGAAATTACTAAGAAACATTACATTAATTGGATTGGCAGTCAGCACCTTATGGTGTTGTAAAAAAGAAGGTGTATTATCAGGAGATACCCAATCCGATATTTTCGATAAAGACGTATGGACCGATAGTGTCCGTACCATGCAGGTGCTGACCAGTGTTTACGCAGACCTGGGGCCGGAAAGTTATACCACGCGCATCAATACCTCAAATTCTTTGTCTGAATTCAGCGATGAATCTGATGAACGCTGGGCCACCACCACGACCACACCGGCCGGAACCTTCCAAAAAGGAAATTATAGCGCGAGCTCCCTGCCGGCACCATTTAATACGGTTTGGAAAGACAGCTATAAGTCGATCAGAAAGGCCAATCTGTTCATCAACAGGGTAGACGAATCGCCTTTGTCTGCGCAAACAAGGAAAAGGATGAAGGCCGAAGCCCGTTTCCTGCGGTCCTGGTATTACCATTTACTGATGAAACATTATGGGGGAATTCCATTGGTCGACCATGTGCTGACCATCGACGACGATTTTAACCTTCCCCGGAACAGTTATGAGGAAGGTGTGAATTACATCGTTAAGGAAATGGACGAAGCGGCCGCAGACCTTCCAATGGAATACACAGGAACAGAAGGACAAAACTATGGCCGGATTACCAGGGGAGCTTGTCTGGCCTTAAAAGCCAGGGTATTGTTGTTTGCTGCCAGCCCCTTATTTAACGGAGGTGCAGCTGATCAAAATCCTGTTTTTGGATATCCTACCGAAGACAAGGCACGTTGGACAAAGGCTGCCCAGGCTGCTAAAGCGGTGATAGACCTGAATTTTTATGGCCTTTTACAGGGTGAGGGGGGAAACAATACCACGGCCGAAGGATTTTATAATGTCTTCCTGCAACGGGTAAATAAGGAACTGATTTTTGCCAGACTCTCCGGAAGTAACCGGACCTATGAAAATGCACACCTGCCATCAAGCAGGGGCGGAGCCTACCATACTTCACCTAACGGAGATTATGTGGATGCCTATCCGATGCGCAACGGGATGCCCATCAATACACCGGGATCAGGTTATGATCCTCAGAATCCTTATGTAAACCGCGATCCAAGATTTTACCGTTCCGTTATTTACAACGGCGCACTTTGGTTAAATCCATCCACCAATACCAAACAGGCGGTGTTTACTTATTTCAATGCACCAAGCGACGGGTTGAGCATTCCTTTTGTTACCCCCGGAACACAGACGGGTTATTACAATAGAAAAATGATGAGTGAAGATGTGACGGGTTCAACGGGAGGAACACAACATTTCTTTCCCTTTTTAAGATATGCGGAAGTCTTGCTGAATTATGCAGAAGCTTTAAATGAATCCGGGCAAACCACTGATGCTTATGAGCCTATGCGGCAAATCAGAGAGAGAGCCGGGCTCTCACCAGCGGCTTTACCTTCAGGACTAAGCCAGGAACAAATGCGTAAATTCATCAGAGATGAACGGAGGATTGAGCTTGCTTTTGAAGATCACCGGTTTTGGGATATCCGCAGGTGGAAGATTGGGGCCAGCACCTATGGAACTATACTTAGAGGAATGAAGATCATCAAAAACACAAACGGAACTTATAGCTATGAGAAATTCGATTTGCCAAAGCCAGCTTCGGTGTTTATAGAACCAAAAATGAACCTGTTGCCCATTCCGGCTGTTCAGGTAAACATTTCAGATAAACTGATTCAAAACCCGGGCTGGTAAAAAGAACAACATAATGAAAATAGCGAATCGCTTGATTACATTTCTGTCCCTATGCTTTGTTCAACCACTATGGTCGGTGGTAGCTGTTCAAAGAATTGCGAAATGTAATGATAATTTATGTTGAGGATATGGGCTGTGGAGATCCAGGTTGGGGGGCGAAATCTCTGCGCCTATATCTATAGAATTGGTAGAACGGGGATCCGTTTTACCAATTTCTATGCAACAAATAAATGAACGTTAATTAATAAACATAAAGTACCATCAAAACCAATAATTAAATGCACAAATCAATATTCCTATCCTTGTTAGTTCTGCTCTGTTTTAAAAGAAGTCATGCTCAAAACGAGCAAATGTCAGCAAATCAAATATATGGTCAGATGAAAAAGGTCGCAGACTGGCAATGGCATAATTTAGAAACCGGGGGATGGAAAAACCAAAAGAAAGACTGGACGAATGCGGCAATGTACGCCGGTATGATGGCCTGGAGTCAGCTGGCAAACGACGATGTTTATTATAAAAAGCTCCTTCAGGTTGGCGCAGATAACCAGTGGAAAATAGGGAAATACCGCTACTTCGCAGATGATTATTGTGTCGGACAATTGTATGCAAAGTTGTATCTGATCTATAAAAGACCTGAGTTCATCGCAGACTTGAAAAGCCTTGGTGATTCAATCCTGAAATTACCTCACCTGGAATCACTGGAATGGAAAAATGCAATCTATACAAGGGAATGGGCCTGGTGCGATGCGCTGTTTATGGGGCCTCCGGCGCTTGCCTTTCTTAGCGAAGCTACCGGCGATCCGAAATACCTGGACAAGGCGGTTGAGTTGTGGTGGAAATCTACCGGATATCTGTTTGATCAGGAGGAAAAACTCTATTACAGAGACAGCCGGTATTTCAATAAAAAAGAAAAAAATGGGACTAAAGTATTTTGGGGCCGGGGCAATGGTTGGGTCATTGGTGGATTGGTAAGAGTCTTGTCGGTATTGCCAAAAGGCCATCCGGATTACAAACGTTTTGAAAATTTATTTATTGAAATGTCTGATCGGCTGGCAGCGTTGCAACAGCCGGATGGGGCCTGGCATGCGAGTTTACTTGATCCGGAGAGTTATCCTTCCAAAGAGACCAGCGGTACAGGATTGATCTGTTATGCCATGGCATGGGGGGTCAACAACGGGCTTATTTCTTATAAAAAATACGAGCCTGTAATTACCAGGGCATGGGGCGCATTAAGCAGTGCGGTACATCCGGACGGAAAATTAGGTTTTGTACAGCCACAGGGAGCCGCACCTGATAAAGTGGGTTATGAGGATACGGATGTTTTCGGGGTAGGGGCATTTCTTTTGGCAGGAACTGAAGTCTTTCGCCTCAATCTGATGAATGAAAAAAACACAGTTATTAGTGAAATATATAATTTATCTTCCATTAACAAGGAGCAAACCGTCCGGATAGGATGGAATCAGGTCAAAAGAAAAATTAAGGTAAGCGATCCAAAACGCTTAATTGCAAGAGATGCGGCAACCGGGGAAATTGTTCCTTTAAAAATTAACTACGAACAGAAGAAACCTTCAGCATTACAAATTATGGTAAATGTTGCAGCGGGATCCAGCAGATTTTTTGAAATCAGCACCAAATAATATGATCAAGATGAAACCATCATAAGCATACTGCTTACAAAAAGTAATAAATAGACGCATGATCGCTTCATAACCAACAAAAATGAAATATATACGGATGAAAAATTATAAATACGCCCTTATGGTAGGCCTGGCATTTTTAACCGCCAGTCCAGCCCTGTATGCGCAGCAATTAAAAAAAGCAAAACCAGGTGCGACCACAACAGGTGGGCAAGACCGGGAGTACTGGTCAAATCTGCTCTATAAAATGGCATCTCCAGTCATCTTAAATCTGGCGAACAGTACCTTAAAACAAAACATGCCGGTAGAAGTTCCACCAGGTCAGAAAACAGATTTTTTTAAAAAGGTAACCTATCTCGAAGCTGTCGGACGTACGATGGCAGGAGTGGCACCATGGCTGGCACTTCCCGATGACGACACGAAAGAAGGCCTGCTGCGCAGGAAACTTCGTGCGGCATTATTAAAAGGGATTGCAAATGCAGTTGATCCGGCAAATCCGGATTACTTAAATTTCAGAACCGAAAGTCAGCCTATAGTAGATGCAGCCTATATGGCACAGGCCTTTTTAAGAGCGCCAAAAGCATTATGGGAACCATTGGATGCCGTAACAAAAGCCAGAATTGCAGAAGAGTTTAAGACCTTGCGCACACGTACAGGGGCCTATAACAACTGGTTACTGTTCGCTGGAATTAACGAAGCTTTCTTAATGACGATTGGCGAACAGCCGGATCCCGCACGACTGGAATTTGCCAAAAGAAAAATTCAGGAATGGTATCAGGGGGACGGCTGGTATAGCGACGGACCTAGTTTGAGTATTGATTATTACAACTCCTATGTGATCCATCCGATGCTGGTTGATTTTTTCAAAGTCTTGTCAGACAAGAAAAGGATCAAGGAAGAAATGTATGAAACCGCTGTAAAACGCATGGTTCGCTATTCAGAGTTTTCAGAACGGATCATTGGCCCGGATGGCACATATCCGCCAATGGGCAGGTCTGTAACTTACCGGACGGCTGCTTTTCAGGCCCTGGGCCAGGTCGCATTAATGGAAAAGTTGCCTTCAGAGATCAGCCCTGCGCAAGTCAGATCTGGTCTTACGGCAGTCATGCACCGGATGTTTGATCAATGCGACAACTTTGATAAAGCCGGATGGTTGGTTCTGGGTTTCTGTGGTTCACAACCTGGCATTGCCGATGGATATACGTCTACCGGTAGCTTGTACATGGCCACATTGGGGTTTTTACCGTTAGGATTGCCGGCAGATAATGCATTCTGGACAACACCGGCCGCAGAATGGACGGCTAAGAAAGCCTGGAGCGGGCAGCCTTTTAAAAAGGATTATCATGTAGAATATTAATCAACGACATATTAATCAACAGCATTTAAGTAACCCAAATGAAATATAGTTTAAAAACAGCTGTCCTGATTTTATTCCTGATCGCATCGGTCATTTCAGGGAAAAGTCAGGTGATGCCTGTCAACTGGGCTAGTTTTCAAAAGAAAGCCCCCCGCAATAAACTGGCAAATGTGGTAAAAACAACATTGCTGAATGCGAATCGGTTCGCACTAACTACCTGGTACAATGACCTCAAAAAATATCAGCCGGATTCCAGCGGTTATCTGGACCTGAAAAGCAAATCGAAGATCAATGAATACCGTTACCGTTTTCCTGCAGCAATGGCCTTTGGCATCGCCATCTCCATTAAAACCGGGATCTATGATCCTTCAGTAACCGGGGTTTCATTGCAGGAGGCTAAAGACAAAGCCATCCTGATGGTCCGCGCTGTGGCTTACGACCATAAAGTGAACCAGACCCGCAAGGTTTGGGGAGGAGATTGGCAGGCGGCCCATTGGGCTTATTACTCCGGATATGCGGCCTGGCTTTTATGGGAGGATTTTTCCGTAAAAGACCAATCTAATGTGATAAAAATGATCGTTGCAGAAGCAGACCGTTTTCTTCCAACAACCCCGCCTTACTATAAAGACAGTACCGGAAAGGTGATTTTTAAAGGCGATTCTAAAATTGAAGAAGATGCCTGGAATGCGGAACTCTTGTATCTGGCTTCGGTCATGTTACCCAAACATCCTCATTCAGATCAATGGATGCACAAGGCCCTGGAGTATCTGATCGCAGCGACCTCACTGCCTTCAGACCTGCACAATTCAAGAATGATCCATGGACGTCCTGTGAGCAGCTGGTTGCAGGGTTACAATATGGAGGAACCTGGCTTCGTCATCAACCATGGGATCATTCATCCAATGTACAATGCGCTCGCCTCCATGATCAATGCACCAATCGTTTTCTCCCTGGCCGGAAAAACAACGCCTGAGGCGGCCCGTTTCAATCTTGATAAAATTTACTACTCAGTAACGACACACCGCTTTTCTGCTCCGCCATACCGCGCTCCGGGGGGCACCATGTACCAGGAAGGAAGTCCGGAAGTTTATTATCCCGAAGGTTCTGATTGGGGTACGGGCGTTTATGATACTTATGCCAATCTGGATATTGCTGCTTTTTCCTATGGCTGGGATCACCTCAGTAAAAAACATAAAGGAGCATATTGGGCAAAACTGCATGTCGACAAAGTGTTGGCGCAACAAAATCGTTTTGCGGACAAACATACCTATGACGGTGATCATGAAAATAGCTATCCGGGTAGAGAAGAAGCAATTGCCAGCAGAATGGGATCTGCATGGATGACGATTTGGTTACAGCAACAGCTCCCTGTGGTTTATGAGAATAAACCTGTTTATAAATAAGATTTTACCAGAAAATATTGAACTTAAATGAACAAATACATTTTATTTTTTCTATTAATGATGGTTAGCAATGTATTGCTGGCCCAGAAAAGAAATACCGCATATACACCCGATAATGGGAACGGGACATTTACCAACCCCTTGATGTGGGGGGATTGGCCGGATCCGGATGTCATTCGGGTAGGGGATGATTTTTATTTGATCTCTACCAGTATGCATTATGTTCCGGGCAGCCCCATTGCCAGGTCTAAAGACCTGGTGAATTGGGAAATGGCAGGTTATGCGGTGCCCAGGTACGATGACGATCCCCGGTATGACATGAAGGGCGGGAATGCCTATTTAAAAGGCTCATGGGCCAATACCATTCGCTACCACAATGGTACTTTTTATGTTGGCTTTTGTACGCCTAATATTTCCCGTACTGAACCTGGATGCTTTTCCATGTGTACGGCCAAAGATGTAAAAGGTCCATGGACCAGAACCATTTTTAAAGAATACATGTATGATCCGGGTTTGTTTTTTGATGATGACGGCAAAGTGTATGTCGCACATGGACAGGAAAGGTTGTTTATCACGGAATTGAATGCAGACGGATTATCGGTTAAAACTCCCCGGAAAGAGATCTATAATAACAAGGAGTATCCTTACCTGGAAGGTTCTCATCTATATAAAATTAATGGGAAATATTATCTAATGAGTACTACCGGAGGTAAAAAGGGCCGGGAGATCTGTTTGAGGTCAGATGATATTTATGGACCTTATGAATCAAAGGAAGTCATCAGGGACGACCATACTTATCCGGGTAATGGTTTACATCAGGGTGGGATGGTTCAGATGAAGGATGGCAGCTGGTGGTTCATCATTATGCAGGATCGTGGTGCTATAGGCCGGGTGCCTAATCTGGAGCCGGTTACCTGGGTAGATGGCTGGCCAATGCTGGGGGAAAACGGAAAAGGAGTGGAAACCTATAAAAAACCAGATGTAGGAAAAACCTATCCTATCGTTGTTCCGGCAACATCCGAGGATTTTGCTGCGGCAAAGCTTGGATTACAATGGCAGTGGAACCATAATCCTGATGATCAAAAATGGTCTTTAAACGAACGTAAAGGTTATTTACGTCTGAAAGCAGGTAAAGCGGCAAAACTTTCCGAAGCGAGAAATACGCTGACACAAAGGGTGCAGGGACCATTCTCAAGTGGCACAGTCGAAATGGATGTCAGTGGTTTGAAGGATGGAAATATAGCCGGTTTCGGTATTTTTGAGCTTCCCTATGCCTTTGTCGCAATTCAACAAAAAGACAGACAGCAATCGATCATCATGATGAATGCAGACCGTACCGTCACGTCAATACCTTTTAAAGGAAAAAAGGTTTGGTTTAAGTCGAATGTTACCCATATTGGATTCAAGGCCTCTTTTGCGTACAGTATAGATGGCAAAAAATATCAGCCCATCGGCGATACCTTAAATATGGCGCTGGGGTTGAATTGGACGGCAAATCGCTTTGCTTTATTTAATTATAGTACTGAGGATTCCGGCATAGACGGTCATGCGGATTTCAATTGGTTTCGATTTGACCTAAAATAACGCGGTCTGATCAGATAACGTATTTATTTTACTAAATAACAGTTGAACAGGGGGGAGGCAATTAGGTAAGTTGTCGGGACTAAGCACCCCGACCTTATCACATTTGTAACAATTATAAAAAATGAGAACAAAAGAATCATCAAGACGACATTTTTTGAAGCAAACACTATTTTCAGTTTAAGGCCTGGAAGGAAGCCGGGATCATTAAGGATGTGACCTCGATAACCGCCCATATGAATTCCCCAAGGCGCTGGCATGGATGGGACATCCATCTCAAATCTTTTCCGGCTGCCGAGGCCTTGCCGGAGAGCCTGGATTGGGACCTTTGGCAAATGGCCACAACAGGACACAATTATAATAAGGATTTTGTGAACGGGCAATGGCGCTGCTGGTTTGATTTCGGTATGGGCGCGCTTGGCGACTGGGGTGCACATATTCTGGACACTGCACATGAATTTCTTGATCTGGGCCTGCCATATCAGATCAATCCGGTTTTAGAAGGGCATAACGATTTCTTTTTTCCTACCTCTTCTACCTTAGCTTTTAAATTTCCAAAGAGGGGCGATATGCCGGCGCTGGATGTAAACTGGTATGATGGCATCAATAATTTGCCACCAAGCACCGGGGCAATTGCACCGGCAAAATTAAATCCCGGAAAGATCATTTACAGTAAGGAACTGACTTTTAAAGGAGGCTCTCATGGCAGCACCTTATCAATTATTCCTGAAGAAAAAGCGAAGGCCATGGCAGGCAGGCAGGCTTCCTGAAGTGCCATTAAGCCCTTCAAATCATTTTAAGAATTTTCTTCAGGCTTGTAAAGGGGAAGAAAAAACAAGATCACCATTTTCGATAGCCGGGCCGCTGAGTCAGGTATTCTGTCTGGGGGTACTTGCTCAGAAATTAAATACAAAACTTGAATTTGACCGTAAAAGAAAGGTCATTACCAATCATAAGGTAGCCAATGCATTATTGATTGGCCCGCCGCCACGCAAGGGCTGGGAGCAATATTACAAGGTTTAAGGTTAAGCCTGACCATGATCACAAAAGATATTGGAAGGAGAAATACAGGAGGCATTTCAATTAATGCCCCCGGTGTTTCTCCTTTTTCTTTTGTTGTCTGAGCTCAAACTTAGCTTGTTCTGCCATTGCTTTGTCCAGTTTTGACAGCGCCTTTCTTTCTTTTTTCAGGGTTTCAAGTTGTTCCTTCAATAAGATTTGAGCTTTACTGTAGACGTGTTTTACCCGGCTGTCTGTCGCGTTTTTTTGAATTCGTTTTTGCTGTTTTTTAAAACTCTTTTTCTCTTTTGTTCCCCGCTCATTGACCATAGCCGGGGTATATGTAAGCCTGCCAAAGTCAAGACGATCCAGAAACTCGTTTATTTCCGCACTTTCGGGTTCTGAAGTACTGATCACAAACCTGGCAACGCAATACTTACCGGCTTCGGTTCTTTCAAATAAAGCAATCCAAAAAGGCTGATCAAATAATATGGTGACCTGGTGCTCGCTTTTCATAGGTACAATTTTCCTTGATTGAGGCAGCAAAATTACTGTGCTTCGAACCTGGAAAATTGTATAAAACGGTCGTTTTGGTTTTTATGGAGTACTTTTGGAGATACACCACTGAGCTTTCTGATTTCCCGGATGAAATGTGGCTGATCGGTAAATGCTTCGCTTGGAAACAGTTTCCCTTCTTTGATTTGCTGAAAGGAATTTCGGAACCTAAGCAGATTGCAATATGATTTCAAGGAAATGCCATATTGTGAATTAAAGTAACGGTTGATTTGGCGCTCCTTCCAGCATACTTTTTCAGCGATTTCTTTTACCGTTAATGAACCATGAGAAGCATAAACCAGCTCAAAGAGCTTTTGCTTTCTCTCATCAATTTTGCCGGGGAGCTGTTCCGCTATCTTTCCTGTGGCTTTTTTACAGAAAAGCTCAAAATTGCTAAGGTCAGCGGCACTAAAGTCCCAAAAGCCTGTTGGTAAAAGCCTGGCCTGGTTTAGCAAACCGGCAATGCTTTCTTTAAGGATGTATTCTATTCCAGGTGGTTTAAAACTGATGGCAAAAATCAAAGCCCCGGCCGTAATTGCGGTCTTTTCGGGCTGGGTTTCCAGTCCGAAAAGGGCCATGCGAAAGGGCTGTACCGGCGATTGAGAAAGAAAAAGATCAGCTCTTCCATCGGGAACAATGACCACCTCTTTATCATTGCCGGAACCATTGTGCAGCATCCAGAAACTGTCCACAAAGTCGGAAAGCGAATCGTTCGGTTTGATGAGTTGGTATTCCAAATGGTGTTTTTTTGATTTATTTAATCAGACAAGAATAGGCAGCCATTATTACTACCTGTTAAATTTACGCAAAATAGCGTTTAATCGTAAATCCAACAGGAAATTCTAAAATTAAGAAAAGTTGTAATGAATTGATTTATAAATGTTAATGCAAAGATAACTAGCTGCAAACACACCACCGAACAAAACAATCACGCTATTTTCTTTAAAGCCCCCCAGAGTAATCCTGGGCCGAAGCATGTCTGATATTCATCAATGTTGTAAACTGCTAATGCGGGTATTTGAGCAAAAATAGCATCAGTATTGATCAAATTACAGCAAGTTTAATGGGGCTGAAATTATTTAATTTTGGCATTTGATAAACTGATTGGTGACTTATCCGGAATCCCCCCCACGTCCGGTATAACTCACCTTTCGGTTTGTCTATCACACAAATGAACCCGGGAGATCAGCTCCATGAAAACTTAGCAAACATGATGAACGACCTTAAAATTTATTGTCGGCTCCGGCCGTATTTTGTCGCATTTGCAAAGCACCTTTGCGTGCTTTGCTTTTTACTTTTGTCCGCGATAAGCAGTATAGCTCAAACCAGGATTAACGCAGTTGATTTCGGTCTGAAGAAAAACAGCTTTGAAAATGCTGCCCTTGCCATACAAAAGGCGATTCATGCCTGTAAGAAAGAAAAGAATGCGGTTTTAGTATTACCTGGAGGGAGAATTGACGTTTGGCCCGAGGGGAGTGCAAAGCGTGAATTGTTTGTCTCTAATTGCACGGAAGATGATACCCTTTCCAAAGTGAAAAACATTGCTTTTCTTTTAGAAGACCTGGAGAATCTGGTCCTTGAAGGAAATAATACCCTGGTTATACTGCATGGTAAAATGGTTTCATTTGCCATTCTTAACAGTAAGCATGTGAAATTGAAGAACATCAGTTTTGATTATGAAAGGCCAACCATTTCAGAATTGACGATAAAGTCAGTATCTTCAAATGCATTGGAAACTACGATTCACCGGGATACCAGGTACGCCATCGACAGCGGCCGGATCAGCTTATATGGAGAAGGCTGGAAAACCAGATCTTACCATACCATCCTGTTTGACCCGCTGAAAAACTCGATGCACTACAGCTCCTTTAATCCTTTGTTAGAAAGTAAGGCCATCGAGACGGGTCCTTTCCAGGTGAGATTTGAAGGCAACTTTAGTAAAACCTCTTTAAAGGCAGGAGATGTACTCACGATCAGGGACCCATACCGCGACAATTGCGGTGGATTTATCTCCCGAAGTAAAGACGTCAAACTGGAAAATCTAAAAATGCATTTTATGCATGGATTGGGCATTGTATCCCAGTTCTCAGAAAACATTTCTTTGCTGAAAGTGGTGGTGGCGCCGAGAGAAAACTCAGGCCGGATCATTGCTTCTTTTGCAGATTGTTTTCATTTTTCCGGATGTAAAGGATTGGTTCAGTTAGACAGTTGTTTTACCTCAGGTTCTCATGACGATCCGGTGAATGTGCATGGTACACATTTGCAGATCAGTTCAGTTCAGGAGCATAAAATTACCCTTCGTTTCATGCACCATCAAACCTATGGGTTTGAAGCTTTTTTTGCCGGCGACAGCATTGCATTCATCCATCCGAAAACATTAATGCCTTTGGGAACAGGAAAATTAAAAACCGCAAAACTGATCAACAAGCGGGAAATGGAAATTGAACTGGAAGGTCCTTTAGCCCCCTTTGTTGCTGCCGGACTTTGCATCGAGAACCTGACCTGGACTCCGGATGTCATCGTAAGGAACAGTCGCTTTGAAAGAACAAATACCCGGGGTTTGCTGCTCACCACGAGAGGCAAAGTGCGCATTGAAAACAACCTCTTTTACCGGACCGGAATGTATCCCATTCTGATTGCCGATGATGCTTCCAGCTGGTTTGAATCCGGGGCAGTCAGGGATGTGCTGATCCGAAATAATGTTTTCCAGGAGTGCGGCCTTAACTCGGGGAGCGGCGCCATAAATATTGCCCCCGAAAATCATGAACTGCTGGCTGGGAATATGGTACACCGCAATATCCGCATCATTGACAATACGTTCATTTTGTATAGAGATGGAGTCCTCAATGCCAGAAGTGTCGACGGTCTCGTATTTGAGGGCAATAAAATTAGCTGGACAAGTCTCTTGCCAGGAAAAAATACCGCTCCGGTGATGAACCTGACGGCCTGTAAAAACGTGTCGATCAGGAAGAATAACTTTGACACCGCTCAACTTCCTGTGCTGAACGCCGCTAAGATGACGAATAAAGAGCTGAAAACTAATTTGAAGGTAACCTTAAAATAGCTATAGTGATGAGAACAATGAAAAAACTTATATATGTAGTGATCTTTTTGCTGTCGGTCATCACAACCGCAGTAAAAGCCGACAGGGGAAATGACGATAAAATATGGTATCATAAACCTGCCGAAAAATGGGATGCCGAAGCCTTGCCGATTGGTAATGGCCGCATGGGTGCGATGTTGTTTGCGGGCATCCGGACAGAGCGGATTCAGTTTAATGAACAAAGCCTCTGGTCTGGAGACAACAACTGGGACGGTGGTTACCAGACTGGTGATCATGGATTTGGCTCTTACAGGAACTTCGGAGAGTTCAGCCTGAATTTTGATGGAATAGAAGGTGCAAAAGCCTACCGTCGGGAATTGAATATCCGGACAGGTGTTCATACCACTACCTTTGTGGTCAACGGCGTGATCTTTACCCGTGAGGCTTTCGCCAGTTATCCTGATCAGGTGATGGTGTTCAGGTATACTGCCAGTAAAAAAGGAGCCCTATCCGGCAAAATGGCAATGCAATCTGCGCAAGGTGCAGTGAGTACTGCAAGTCCGGATGGATTGAGTTTCAATGGGGAGATGCCCAATCATTTGAAATATGCCGCAAAGCTAAAACTGATAAAGGAAGGTGGAGTCCTTGCGGTCGAAGGCAACACCCTGGATTTTAAAAACTGTAATTCCATCACCCTGTACCTGGATGTACGGACCAATTATAAACCTGATTATCATTCCGGATGGCGGAGGGATGATCCGATGCCGCAGATAGAAAAAGAATTGACACTTGCCCAAAGAATCGGCTATGTTAAATTACAGGCCCGCCATATTCATGACATCAGCAAACTGACTGATGCTGCCCGTATTCATTTTGGGAAAACAGCGCAAACACAGCTGGACCTCCCAACTGATGCCAGGTTAAAAGCATATGCAAATGGAGTTAAAGATCCTGCGCTCGAAGCCTTACTTTTTCAATACGGCCGTTATCTGCTGGTGAGTTCTTCCAGACCGGGCGGTTTGCCTGCAAACCTGCAGGGACTGTGGAACAACAGCAATACGCCTGCATGGGCCAGCGACTATCACAATAACATCAATATTCAAATGAATTACTGGGCTGCCGAATCGACCAATTTATCGGAATGTCATGTCCCGCTGATTGATTTCATTGTGGCCGGACAGGAACCTTGCCGGATCGCCACACGTAAAGCATTTGGGGAAAAGACCCGGGGATGGACGGCAAGAACAAGTCAGAGTATTTTTGGCGGAAATGGCTGGGAATGGAATATTCCGGCCAGTGCCTGGTATGCCCAGCACGTATTTGAACACTGGGATTTTACCAGAGACAGGTCGTATTTGCAGGGAACCGCTTACCCGGTCCTGAAAGAAATTTGTCAGTTTTGGGAAGATCGTTTAAAGCTTTCCAAAGATGGAACCTTAATGGTTCCCAATGGCTGGTCGCCGGAACATGGACCAAGAGAAGACGGCGTGATGCACGACCAGCAATTGGTCTGGGATTTATTTCAAAATTACCTCCAGGCGGCTAAAGCACTTGATATTGACACGGCTTATCAAAGAAAGATTGCTTCAATGCAGCATCAGCTTGCGCCAAATAAAATCGGGAAATGGGGACAGCTGCAGGAATGGCAGGAAGACCGGGATGATCCGGACGATCAGCACCGCCATACTTCCCACCTTTTTGCGGTCTTTCCTGGACGGGAAATCAGCAGGAAGAATACACCGGATTTAGCAAATGCAGCCATCATTTCCTTAAGAAGCAGAAGCGGAAATTATGGTAAAAACATAAATACACCCTTCACCGTTGAATCAACGGTGGGGGATAGCCGGCGTTCCTGGACCTGGCCCTGGAGATGTGCCTTATGGGCAAGGTTAGGTGAGGGGGAAAAAGCAGGGATGATGATCAGGGGTTTATTGACCTATAATATACTGCCCAACTTATTTGCCAATCATCCTCCTTTCCAGCTGGATGGAAATTTTGGAATCAGCGGAGCGATGGCAGAGATGCTGTTGCAAAGTCATGCCGGAGAAATCCAGCTATTGCCTGCAATTCCAGCAGAATGGGCCACAGAAGGCGCATTTTACGGACTTAAAGCAAGAGGTGGCTTTACGGTAAACTGTAAATGGCAGAAGGGGAAAGTGACGAGCTATCAGATCTATTCCAAACAACCGGAGAAAGTAAAAGTCCGCATCAACGGCGAGCTAAAGGAGCTGCTTTCTTCAAAACTGAAATGAAACGAATCCACACCTAAACCACATTCACCATAAACCACAAAAACCAAACATAATGATCAGATTCTTTTTACATTCAGCGGCAATCGTCTTTTGTGCTTTGAGCTTTCAGAGTCCATTGGCCAAAGCATCCGCTCCTCACATTGAGCTTCGGGAGGGGAGCGGTAACCGCATCAGCAATTCGGGTTTAATCCTGACCTACAATCCCCAAACCCGTGATTTTAACATCAGCTCCAGGTCTACGGGGAAAGCATTTGTTAAAAAGCTCGTTCCAAACCTGAACTTCATTAAAGTGACCAACGAAAAGATCTCAGATCCGATTTTCGGTATTGGCCAGGCTTTAACTGCAGGCAGCCCCGACGGTTCTTCCGTATCTTTTGTCCTGTACCCCTCGCAACCTTTTCTTTTTATCACTCAAAAGGTAAGAAATGCCGGGAACAATATTCTTGACATTCCTAAGCTTAACCCGGTTTCTTTTCTGGTAGATCTGGGAAAACCGGTCAACAGGTTGAAAACACTGGGAACCGGAGGGCTGCTGGATCCGGACAAAAACCCGGGAAGTTATGTCTTTCTGACCACGGTTGATCCTGCTTCCAGAAATGGGGTAGTCAGCGGCTGGTTAACGAACGAAAAAGGAAGCGGGGTGTTGTTTTCCCAGGTGAAAAATAACCTGGTGGAAATCACTCCTCAGATCGATTATGGCCGTTTTAATATCCCGCTGGCCAAAACGGAAAACACAGAAACCTTGCTGGTCGGCTATTTTGATGATGCGCGTTTGGGTGAAGAACAATTTGCCGATGCCATCGCCAAAAAGCAACAGATTAAACTGAAGCCAAGAACCGCCGTGTATTGCACCTGGTACTCCGAAAAAAATGGAGGTGCCGGTACAGAATCTGAAACGATTAAACTGGCTGGTTTTATTAAAAAAGAATTGAAACCTTTTGGATTGGGCGTGCTTCAGATCGACGATCAATGGCAGGCAGGAGGTCAATACAATGGTCCTCACCGCGGCTTTGACCGGGTAGATCCAAAGGGTGGCTATCCCAATGGAATGACCACCACTGCCACTGCCATTAAAGAGGCAGGGCTGACGGCAGGAATCTGGTGGATGCCTTTTAGCCGTAACCATCAGGCCCCGGAATATAAAGACCGTCAGCATTGGTTTGCGCAAAGAAAAAATGGCAAACCTTATGAAACCACCTGGGGTGGGACCTCTCTTGACCTGACCAATCCGGAAGTTCAGGAACACCTTGCCCATTATGCCAGTACGATGCAGAAATGGGGCTATGACTATTTCAAAATGGACGGATTATGGACCGGAACGGTGACCGAACAGATTTACATCAATGATGGATACAAAAATGACAGCATAGGGAACAATAAGCCGCTTTTCGATCCATTTAAAACGCAGATTGAATCCTTCAGAGATGGTTTGAAAATGATAAGAAAATGTACGGGTGAAAATATGTTCCTTTCCGGATGCTGCGTGAGTCAGAACATGAGGTCTTTCGGGGCTTCTATTGGCCTGGTCAATGCCATGCGGATCGGGCCGGATTTTAACCACGACGGACAAAGTATCCGCACCGGAGCAATTCGCGCTTCCAGACTTTATTTCTTAAACGGAAGAGTATGGTGGAATGATCCTGATCCTTCGATGTTAAGAGAAAAAGGCAAGTCAACAGCTGATGGTGCGGCAGAGGGAATTGGCAGCCTGACCAGGGCCCGTTTGCTTCCTTCTTTCGTTGCGGTTTCCGGACAATTCTTTTTAAGCAGCGACTGGCTTCCGGACCTTCCATCAGACAGATTGGAAATTATGAAGCGTTGTATGGCTTCCCATACCGGGATTGCCAGACCAGTTGATGCCTTTGATAAAATGCTGCCTTCGATCTGGCTGGCAAAGGATAAAAAGTCGGGTACAGACCGTACCGTACTAGGCTTGTTTAATTGGGAAACCAGTACACAAAAGATTCGTACTTCGCTGAGCTATGCCGGATTAAATGCTAAAACCCGCTATTATGCCTTTGATTTCTGGGGAAACAAAGCACTTCAGGACATTCATGGCCCAATTGAAGAAGAACTTCCTTCAGAATCCTGCAAAGTGATCGCCCTTCGTGCCAGCTCAAATCATCCGGTAGTGGTTTCCACTTCTCAGCACATCACTCAGGGTATGATCGATTTGCTTAAAGAAGATTGGAAGGGAAACCACCTTTCAGGAACAAGTAAGCTCATTGCCGGGGACGACTATGAACTTCGCATTGCAGGAATGAATGATGGCGGAAAATGGAAGCTAAATAAGGCCGCTATCCTTGGAAATGCGAACGGCGTAACGATTAAAGTCTTGCCTCAGACAGAAAGTGGCTGGATTAGGGTGCTCATTAAAAGTAAAGACAGTCAGGTTGTTAAGTGGAGCCTGGAATTTAAAAAGTAAAAATTAATCATAAATGAAGTTATCTGTTTTTGTTAAAAAAATAACACCTGCCATTGTGCTTTTACTCTTTACCTGCAGCGGGGTCCATGCACAGGAAGAAAAACTCAGCGCCGGGGATTCAGTTGCCTTTAAAGCTTTGGTCTCCACGCTTTCTTTTCCGGATGAAATAGCCGGGGATACCCATTCATTAACGCTCCCAAAAGTGGGGCAGGGGTATGAACTCTCGCTTTACGGTTCGGATAGAAGACCAGTCATAGGTACAGATGGAAAAGTACATCGTCCCCTAACCGATTGTGAAGTCCAACTGGTATTGAAACTAAAAAATACGCAGAACAACCGTTCTTATGAATTTCCACAGGTGATAAAGGTAAGGGGGCAATTTCGTCCGGAGACAGGGATCAACAAGCAACCTTTTGTCATTCCTTCTCTGCGGGAATGGAATGGCGGAATGGGGAATTTTAAATTGTTATCCGGCAGTCGCATTGTGCTGATCCCAGCAGACCGGAAGCTGCTGGGATCAGCAGCTGAGATCTTCCTGGCAGACCTTAAAAAATTAACAGGATATACTGCTTTAAGCATTGCTACAGGTAAAGCAAAACCGGGTGACATTATACTTAGCCTCAACCCACAGCTGAAAAATTTAGGCGAGGAAGGCTATACCCTGGATATTGATCAGAGCCTGCGCATTAGTGCCGCCTATTATAAAGGGGCTTTTTGGGCAACGAGAACTATTTTGCAGTTGTTGGAGCAGGATCCTGCACATCGTATGATTGTAAAAGGGAAGGCACATGACTATCCGAAATATGAAGTAAGGGGCCTGGTGCTTGATGTTGGCCGTAAGTTTTTCACCCTCGACTTTTTAAAACACTATGTGAAGATGATGGCTTATTACAAAATGGGTGATTTTCATATTCATTTGAACGACAATGGTTTCAAGCAGTTTTTTGGTGGTGATTGGGATAAAACCTACTCCGCATTCAGACTGGAAAGCACGACTTATCCTCAGCTGACGGCCACAGACGGCCATTATACGAAAGCCGATTTCCGCGAATTGCAAAAAACAGCTCAGTTGTACGGCATGCGCATCATTCCTGAAATTGATGTACCTGCGCATTCCCTGGCTTTTACCAAAGCCTTTCCGGAAATCGGAAGCAAGGCTTATGGAATGGATCACCTGGACATCAATAATCCCAAAACCTATGAGGTCATAGACCAGGTTTTTAAAGAATACATCAGTGGAAAGGATCCTGTGTTTGTAGATCCGGAAGTGCATATCGGAACAGATGAATATTCAAAAAAGGAAGCAGAGAGTTTCAGGGCATTTACAGATCATTATATCCGTTTTGTACAGGGTTATAGCAAAAAGGTACGTATGTGGGGTGCATTAACTCATGCACAGGGCAACACAAAGGTCAGCGTTGAAGGGGTAACCATGAACGCCTGGTACAATGGTTACGCAGAGCCGAAAGAAATGGTCCGTCTGGGTTACGACCAGATCAGTACACCGGATGGGTGGTTGTACATCGTTCCGGCGGCAGGCTATTATTACGATTTCCTGAATGTCAAACGCATTTATCAGAGCTGGGAACCAAACCAGATTGGCAAAGAAGTCTTTTTGATGGGACATCCTAAAATCAGAGGAGGGATGTTTGCGGTATGGAATGACCATGTTGGCAATGGGATTACGATGAAAGATGTCCATCAGCGGGTTTTTCCGGCGATGCAGGTTTTGTCGGAGAAAATGTGGACCGGAAAATCAGATCATGCCGATTGGGATACTTTTGCTAAAAACAGTGCAGGAACAGGAGAAGGCCCTGGATTGAACATGCGTGCGGTTGTTCGTTCGGCTACCGCAGATTCCCTGGTTTTGCAGGATGGTAAACCCGCTAAAGGATTTGAGGCCTTGTCCTTACCACTTAAAGAAATCGGTTACCCATATTCTGTTTCGTTTACCTTCAAACCCAATCCGGGAGATAATAAAGAGGTGACGCTGTTTGAATCTGAAAATGCGCAGGTATTTTTAGATCAGAAAGAGGGCCTAAGGTTAGGTTTTAGCAGGGAGAATTATACCGATCTTTTTGACTTCCTGTTTACCGCAAATCAAGCTTATAAAATTTTGCTGACGGGAAATGAAAAAGGCACCTGGTTATACGTAGATGGAAAGCTGGTGCAGAAAATGGAAGGAAAGAAAATCAGCTTTGAAAATACAGATGGAAAAATCAGCCGCATGCAAACCCTGGTATTTCCGTTAAGTCAGCCTGAAGGCGCCAAAGCCAGTCAAATGATTTCGGATATTCAGGTTTATAACAAACGTTTGGGCGAATTATCCATTTCAAAAATAACGAAATAATGAGGTTTAAAATTTGGTCCGTAATTATTTTTGCTCATTTACTGAGCTTATCTGCTTTTGCCCAATCGCCCGGCTATAAAAACAGCTGGACAAAAGCACTGGCCAGAACACCATCTGATGTCGCAATAGATGCACCTTTAATGGGGAATGGCGATCTAACCATGAGCGTTGGTTACAAAGGAGAACAGTTGTCTTTTTACCTGGCTAAAAATGACTTTTGGCGCTTACAGTCAAAAGCCGACGGTTTATCCGGGCCACGCTTAGCTGGTATTCTGGTACTGAAGACCGAAGGTTTTGAAAAGGCAGATTTTACCGCCGAACAATTATTGAGTAATGGGGTAACGACCGTTCACTTGAAGAAAAATGATCAGGAACTGGAATTGAAATCATGGGTCTCCGCTACGGAGAACCTTATTTTTATGGAGTTGAAAGCGATAAAAAACGCAACGAAGATTTCAATTGGACTCAGCGCTCCAAAAAACAACATGGCCAGGCTGGAGCAGGGAAAATCCGGGGAAGCCGATTGGTTCACCCGTGCTTTCAGTGAGGGTGTAGTGATAAACAGGGATTGCATTAAATTAATAGACAAGAAAAATAAACTGATAGAACTGGTCAATAGCCAACGGATTCCCTTTACAGTAACAATTTCGGAATTGCTTGCCCTGATCTCTGCAAATTTGATCTTATAGCAACCTGCTATCCGCGTAAATCCCAATCCGATTTTAATAGCGCAAACTGGTATTCACTAACCCATTTACCATCTGAAAATACACTGTCTTTGAAATATTCTTCTTCCCTGAAGCCCAGGCTTTTCAGCAAAGCCATTGCGGCCTCATCCTGAGCATCCACGATTTTCACAATCCGGTTTACTGTTGTTTTTTCAAACAGATAGGAGATCATGGCTGATGAAGCTTCTTTTGCATAACCTTTGCGTTTTTCGGCAGGAAAAATATTGACTTTCATTTCGGCGATACAGTGCTCGTTCTTTTTGAGTTTAAAGGAGCAATCGCCAATAACCTCCTGGTTGACGGTGTTTTTTAGCACATGTTTAAACCAGGAATCAGATATGATCTTGTTCTGATGCCTTTTGGCGGGTGGCAGGATCTCTATACCCGAGGCCAAAAGATAGTTCCTATAGCTGATGATGTCAAAATCCTGGCCTGCATAACTGAAATCCCGGTTTGACTGCGCCTTTTCCGGATCGGTTTTCTCTGAAATTGTGATCTCTTTATCTGCATTTAAGGCACCCACATAGACACTGTCCGAAACAGCCCTTCCATTGTCTTTTACAAAAGAGATATAGGTTTCCATCCTTTTGTCTGCCAATCCTTCACCCATCTCGACTGTATATGTACCTTCAGTTCTTGTTGAACCGATCAATTCGTACCAGGATATTTTTAAATCCGGAAAATAGATCAGCAGCATCGCACGATCTTTCCCATACTGATCGGCCTGATCGGCTAATACTTCCCAGTTAAAGGTGATTTTATCGTCTGTTTGACTAAGGGTAGGATGGATGGCTACAGGAAGTGTTCCCATACTCACCATTACCTTGGTATAGTCCAGGCTGATGTTTGGATAATCTCCCTGAATGGCGTTCTTTTTATTGTAAGAAACTGCTTCATTGTACTCGTTTTTGTCCGTTCCTGCTACCTTCATGCGGAATCCTTTGCGGATCACCTCGAGCGAAGGGCTCAGCATCTCATTTACGAGGGTCATTTTTTGACAGTTTGCTTGTCTGCCCGGAGTAAGCGGTTTGGAACTTTTCCCTATTTTTCTGATGACGTATTTACCCTTTAAGGTATAACCTACGAGGTTGCCGATTTTGCCATGAAAACCGCCAAATATACCGTTTATTAATTTTCCCATATCTGTTGATTAATTAAGTTATTAATTTGTTTTAACACAAGTTACGAAATGTTTTTTATATGATGATGATATGTTGTCTATTAAAATTAATATTCACCTCACTTTAAATGCATGGTTAACAGGTCAGTTTGACCAATGACAGACCTATCAACTACCTGTTAATGATCAAATGATCGTCAGTAAAAATTAAAAGGAAATGATGGGCATCTCAGTTGCAGTCAGGAAGCAAGCGCTTAATCTTTAAAGCCAGCCCCATTGTGTTCCGGGAAGGGCATGGAGCTGGCCTGTTTTACTTTACGGTTCTCTTATGTTCACTGATAGTCATTGTAAATCCCCCCGGATTTATGCTTCCCGGTCTATGGGATGCCTACCGGGTGTTTATCAGATCTTCATCTCTTGTTTTTCGGAAATCCGGAACACTAAGATCGAAAGGAGGGGGGATTGGGTCTTGGATAATATACACCTGCGCCCCAGACATCAATGATGCCAATTTGTGTTCCCGGAGGTTTTTTTTCTGCTCTTTTATCGCAGCTTACCGGAAATTTCATTGAAACTAAGCCTGAAATTGAGAAAAAGAGGTGTATTAATAAATTTTTGTATGTTTTGGCTGTTTTTTGAGCTTGAATTTGGTACATCATTTGAATCTGACAGCTTACCTATTGAAAAGCAATTAAAAATCATCTACCTATGAAAAATATTTCTTTAAATCATCAGATTTGTGATCACCGTTCCTGCCTTGAAGCTTTCGCCATGAAGTTTACGAATGATGTGGAGGACGCTAATGACCTGGTTCAGGATACCCTGATCAAAGCCATCCGTTATCATGCCATGTATAAGCAAGGTACCAATCTGAGGGGCTGGCTGTATACCATCATGAGAAACACTTTCATTAATGATTACCGTAAAAGCAGCAGAAAACTCGCGTTGATTGATACCACAGACGATTTAACTCCTTACCAGCTGCGCAACAGTGCTGCGAACAACCAGGCGGAGAATAAATTTGTGATGGAGGATATCCACAGGGCGCTGGCGAAATTACAGCCTGAATATTCCGGTCCTTTTTTAAGGTATTTTGAGGGATATAAATACCATGAAATAGCCGAAGAACTCGAGATCCCGATCGGTACGGTGAAAACAAGAATCCATGTGGCCAGACAGGTACTGAAAGAACAATTAAAAATGTACAAGGATCGGGTTAAACTGAATTAACCGAGGCTGACTTCATACATAAACCCGCTCAGGCGGGTTTTTTTATTTGCTGGTCATTTCAACACTCATTTGGCAGCACGCTCCAATCCACGCTCTATTTTTTTAATTAAACTTTCAGTATATTTTGAAAGTTTGATAACTTATGTTATGTTTGTATTATGGAACTGGCAGAAGCAAAACAGAAATTTATAGAAGCCTGGGGTAAACTGGGTTCAGAATGGGGGATAAACCGTACCATGGCTCAGGTGCATGCCTTGTTGCTGGTCTCGCCTGAGGCCCTCACTACAGAACAGATCATGGATGCCCTCAGTATTTCCAGGGGCAATGCAAACATGACCCTGAGGGACCTGATCGGATGGGGTCTGGTCGAAAAGCAACATCGGGCGGGCGAGCGTAAAGAGTATTTCTTTGCAGATAAAGACACCTGGAACATTGCTAAACAAGTCGCTAAAGAAAGAAGAAAGAGAGAACTTGATCCGGTTGTGAAAATTCTGGACGAACTTTCCAATGTAAAAGGAGACCCTAAAGATCCGGAATACCTGACCTTCCATAAATCGGTGACCGACATTAATAAACTGGCTAAGAACGTAGATAAAACACTGGATACCATGATCAAGGCAGAGGAGAGCTGGTTTTGGGGATCTATTGTTAAAATGTTCAGATAACCATTTTTCAGGCTAAAATTTAGACAAAAGACATTCTGAGTACCGGGATTTTCCTATTACCAGTGGTTCAAAATAAAAAAATATGACAACGAATTTTTATAGAGCAACCTTGCTCAAGGGCTTTGCTATGTCCAATCTTTTGGCACTCCTAATGGTAGGCCTGTTTAAATACACCAAATTACAGGACAGCGGAGCACTGGTGTTTTCGATATTTGTGATTGTGCCTATATTAATGGGGATTGTCAGTTCCTGGTTCTGGATGAAAATTAATCTGAAGAGCAATGCGCTTGTTGGATATTCTCTGATAAATGGTTCCCTGGCCATTCTGTTCAGTTATGTTTTTCTGCGTGAAGGGGTAATTTGTCTGCTGATCGTCTCGCCGCTTATTTTTGTATTTATCATTGCCGGAGCTTTTCTGGGGAAACGGATGTTTCAAAAAAATAACCAGACGCTAAACGTCAGCGTATTCTCCCTGCTCTTTGTCGTTTTTGTAACCGATTCCTTATCTGAGCACAATTATGTAAATCTCGTTGCTGATGAAATGGTCATCAATGCCACACCGGAACAAATCTGGAAGCATGTTGTTGCCTTTGAAAAGATAGAAAAGAAAGATGATTACTGGTTGTTTCAGATCGGAATGCCGAGTCCGGCCCAAACCACCGTAGAGGGGTACTATAAAGGCGCTGGGCGAAAATGTATTTTTAGCAACGGTTATACTTTTGATGAAAAGATTGTCACCTATGAACCCAATAAGGACCTTACTTTTGACATCATTGGCCAACCTCTTGACCCGGAAATTATGGGGCATATCGATATCCTCCGGGGGCAATTTCTGTTGAAAGATAACGGAAACGGAACCACTACCTTAATTGGCAACAGTTGGTACCGCCTCCATGTTTTTCCCATTTGGTATTATGATATCTGGGCAAAAAGCATCACCAGAAATGTGCATTTGAGGGTAATGGAACACATTAAAATGTTAAGTGAAAAAGGATAAGGTATTTTCATTTGTCGTCCGGCATCTGGGCTTTTTAAAGGATGTTCCATTGTTGCCCCATGTGTTCGATAGCTTGCTGAAATTCAGGGTGTTTCTAAGGAATCCGGTCCTTCTGGACTGGCTGGACGAAATCGAAGCAGAGGTCTTGCAATGGGAGGGAACGGTGGTTGGCCTGCATCAATATGGCGGAATTCAGTTTGACCATAAGGGAAAGGAAATCGGGCACTTACATAGCAATGGATTACTGGATGTTTTATATACCAGAGAGATGAAGTTGTTATTGCTGAAAGAAGGCAGGATCCAGCCCCATCATGTTTTTGAAAAATCGGGCTGGATCAGTTTTTACATCCTGACTAAGGAGGATAAAAATTATGCTAAGGAGCTTTTAAAAATAGCCTATGACCAGGTTCAAAAGAAATTTGCTACCAGAAAACCGTATACAGCGCAGTCAGTATCCCCATAATCAGGATAGACCCAATGATGAAGCCGGTGTTGACTTTAAACATGGACGGATCCACTTCTATGGCCTTTCTGTCGGCTTCTTTTTCTGGTTTCCAGAGACTAATCATCACCATAATGACCAGGATTAAAACAAAATCAATGGTCATCCGGTCCAGGAACGCATAATCGGGAAATGCGCCATTTGTCCATACCGGAAGAAATTTCAATACCGTAGAAATGGGAATGGTCAATAGGGCCCCGGTCATGGCCGCTGCTGCTGAAGTGCGTTTCCAGTAAAAGCCAAGTAGGAAAATGGCCAATACACCCGGAGAAATAAATCCGACATATTCCTGGATAAACTGGTAAGCCTGATCGAGTGATTTTAGCGCGGGGGTAACCAGCGCTGCAACCGTGAGGGAAACCACAACTGCCCAACGGCCCACGCGGACCATCTTTTTATCACTGGCCTCTTTTTCAAAGTATTTCTTATAAATGTCCAGAGAGAAAATGGTAGATATGCTGTTTGCTTTACCTGCCAGTGAAGCCACAATCGCTGCAGTAAGTGCGGCAAATGCGATCCCTTTTACACCAGGCGGCAATAAATTCATTAGCGTCGGATAGGCATGATCAGGTTTAATGATCCCTCCATCAGACATTTCTGCATGAAACAATCCTTTATTGTGCAGCACATACATCACAATTCCGGGAAGTACGGCAATTACCGGAATCAGCAATTTTAAAAATGCAGCAAAAAGAATGCCCTTGCGCGCCGTCTTGAGGTCTGCCCCCAAAGCCCGTTGTACAATGTATTGGTTGCAGCCCCAGTAGGCGAGGTTGTTGATCAGCATTCCGCCGATCAGTACAGAGAGGCCCGGAAGTTCTTTATAGTACTTGTGAGAGGAATCAAATATCATATGAAAATGCCCTGGAGCTTCTGACCTTAAAATGGAGAGTCCTTTGAAAATATCCTGACCAAATCCATACTCCTGAGCCAGAAGGGAAAGCGCAAGATAGGTGGTGATCAAACCGCCAAGAATCAACACAACGACCTGGATCACATCAGTATAGCCAATCACCTTCATTCCTCCTAAGGTGACCAGCATTGAAAAAACACTCAGGCCAACAATGCACCACTCAAAACTCAGGGTAGAGATCGACGAAATGGCCAGTGCACCGAGGTAAATAATGGAGGTCAGGTTTACAAAAACATACACCAGTAACCAGAATACGGCCATGACCGTGCTTACCTTATCGTTGTAACGTTTCGATAAAAACTGGGGCATGGTAAAGATCTTGTTCTTCAGGTAAACCTGAATGATAAAGATGGCCACAATAATTAAAGTCGCCGCCGCCATCCATTCGTAAGAGGCAATGGCGAGTCCCAATGCAAAGCCGGAACCTGACATCCCAATAAAATGTTCTGCGGAAATGTTCGACGCAATTAAGGAAGCCCCGATTGCCCACCAGGTTAAGGAACCTTCGGCGAGGAAAAAATCCTTTGAGCTGATGTTGGCGGATTTTTTCTTATGATAAATGTAATAGC
Organism: Pedobacter sp. KBW06; assembly: GCF_003852525.1. Taxonomy (GTDB): domain Bacteria; phylum Bacteroidota; class Bacteroidia; order Sphingobacteriales; family Sphingobacteriaceae; genus Pedobacter. The sequence goes on along the minus strand of NZ_QAJL01000006.1, from coordinate 123,114 downwards.
CATAGGCAGATACGGCAATCAGGTAAACAAAAAAAACAATGTAGTCTGAAGTTTGTAATTGGTTCATGGTTTGAGCTTTCCGGAAATTTATATTTGGCGTGGTGGTGGTTTCAGTATACGTGGTGATCGCTCACAAAATACCTTGCTGCTGCACGAATGTGGCGCTTTCGTACAACAGCAGGCAGGGGTATCTCAGCTCAGTGGCTTAGAACTTTAGTGTAGCAGGCAGGTATTTGCTGACCAGTGCCTGATAATAAGGTTTCAGTTCCTCCCAGCTTTTTTGGTTGGGATTCTTGGAATAGAGGTCGTAGGGATTAAACAGGTCCACCCATTTAAACATTTCATGGTCTTTTTCAGTCATCAGGTGATCGTAAGCGTGTTCCCGGTGCTGGGCATAAAAGGAGTGGTACCGAAGCATGTATAAACCCGGTTCAGGAATATAATCTTTCATCATATGGTATACATATTCATCATGTCCCCAGGACATATGGACCTGATCAAGACCGCAGTTTTCTTTGTAAACACCGAGTTTGTTTTGATAAATTTCATTATTGAAATCCGGGTTCTGACTGAAAAATTCAGGAAAAACAATCTTATCGGAATAGGCACATCCAACCGGAAAAGTATCACCTACTACTGCCCATTGCGGCTCGCCAAACAGACAAAGTACCTTTCCCATATCGTGAATCAGGCCCACCAATACCATCCAGTCCGGATGTCCGTCATTTCTGATGGCTTCTGAGGTTTGAAGGAGGTGCTGCATCTGGTCCAGGTCTGTATCCGGATCAGAATCGTCTACCAGTTCATTTAAAAAGTCGAACGCTTTCCAGATCGGCATTTCTTTTTTATCGAACTTCAGGTAATCTGCTTTTTTCTGAATCACGAAATCATAGGTCTGGTAAGTATGGTTGAGGCGGTAAAATTCCTTTACCCCGTCTTTTACCGTTTCTTCATAATTTCTGAATTCTTCTTCTTTTTTCTCTTTGTTGATTTCAGCGGGATCCGGGTATCGGTTCAACACATCGTGTTCCCATTCATCTAAGTTCTCCAGAGGACTATTGTCTTGTGCTGTCGCATTGATTTGGTTAGTATTCATAGGATTGTAGATTAATCTTAATTGTTAATTCAGCCCATTTAATAGTATTAAAGTTGTAGTTTTGAAAGGGTAGATGTTCATTTCTATCCGGATTTATTTACTTAACCGATTAAGTAAATGGTCAACCTAACCAAATTAACCAAAGCACTTTTAGTAAAATGGGTAACATCACCATTAAAATGTTGGCTAAAGAACTGAACCTGTCAACTGCTGCTGTGTCAAAAGCTTTAAGGGATAGCCACGAGATCAGTGAGCGCACTAAAACACGCGTACTGGAACTGGCCGCCGCTTTAAATTATGTACCGCATCCCTATGCAGGGAGCTTACGTGAAAAGAAAAGCAATACCATTGCAGTGGTCATTCCAGAAGTGGCAGACAGTTTTTTCTCCCTCGCTTTAAACGGCATTGAATCGGTCGCGATAGAAAATGGCTATCATGCCCTGATTTACCTTACCCATGAGCGTTTTGAACGAGAAAAAACGATTCTGAAAGACCTGGAATCCGGAAGGGTGGATGGTGTGATCATGTCTGTGACCACGAAAACCAATACTTTTGACCATTTGAGATCTTTGAATAAGATGGTTCCAATGGTTTTTTTTGACCGGGTATGCGAGGAAATCGATACGGCAAAGATCACCACAAATGATGAGGAATGTGGTTATCAGGCCACTCAGCATCTGATAGACCGGGGCTGTAAAAAGATCGCCATCCTTTCCGTTTCAGAGTCCCTGTCGATCAATGCGAAAAGAATTCAGGGCTATCAGCGGGCGCTATCGGACAATGGCAGAAAACCTGAGGCATCCTGTATCATTGATTACAGCGAAGATCCGGATGAAAGTTTGGAACAGCTCAGAAAATGTTTTCGGACCGCAGAGCCACCTGATGGTATTGTGGCTACCGTCAGTAAAATGACGACAGACATTTATCTGGTCTGTATGGAACTGGGCCTTCGGATCCCGGACGACTTAAAAGTGGTTTCTTTCTCTAACGACGCTACTGTTGCCATACTTAACCCTTCCTTAACGACCATTACCCAGCCTGCATTTGAAATGGGGGAATTGGCTGCCAAAGTCCTGTTTAAAGCATTGAAGAAAAAGTATCTGGTATTGAGCGAAGAAAGTACCGTTGTTCCTTCTCAGCTGATTTTGAGGAATTCCACGTCGGCTGCTTTTTGAGTAAATCTCCAGAATTTGGAAGCCGGACTGGCTGCAGGATTCGAAAAATAAACTTAAATTACACCCATAAAAAAGATGTCTTTTAATTGTAGTATAAAAGAAATGATGGTCATTTAGCGATATGGATATTGTACTGTTTTATGTGTTGTTTTTTGGAATCGTTCTGCTGATCCTTTACCTGAGGAATAAGAATCGCGATAAAAATTATGCCTTATCAGCGGATGTGCTTGCAGGGCTGGATGCCATACATCTTGACCATGTTAAATGTGAAACATTTTCTTCAGGCATGAAGGGGAAGGGATATTACTTTTCCCGTTGTGAACTGTTTATTACTGAAGATGCCCTGGTTATTTTCGGACTGGGCAGAATAAAATGGCTCAGGCAGCTTAGCGATCCGTTAATTTTAACCAGCAACTCAGCAGGTTATGTATTCAAATTACCTGGTGCCAAACTCATAAAACCAAAAACTATAAACCTCAATTCATTTGGCGGAGACATTTACATTGAATTTGTTCAGCCAGGCTTTATCGGTACCAATGTCGAATTTAGGCTAAAAGGTATTTCAACTGCGCATAAGGAGCGTCTTCAATTTTTGAATACCAGTAGCTAAGCAGCGGGAACAATCACACAGATGTGCCGGAAATTTATTAATTTGTAGTAGTTAATTGCTTTTTACCTTTAATTTACCCTGTTATGAAAACAACCCAATACTTAAGTTTAGCCTTATGCGTACTCTCTTTGAGCGCATGTAGTATGTTTAAAAAACCAGCTAAAGAAAAAACTGCTGAAGACAGCAAACAAAGCAATGTCATCACCGACCGGAAATGGAAACTGGTGGAGCTTGCCGGTAAGCCGGTAGCTGATAAAGTAAATGGCAAAGAACCATTTCTATTGCTTCAGAAAAGCGAGGGGCGTTATTCTGCTTCCGGAGGTTGTAACGGAATAGGAGGTGCTTATACCCTGGAAAACAATGGCAGAATAAAATTTGAGCAGGGCATGTCGACGATGATGGCTTGTGAAAATATGGAGATCGAGCATGGGCTGAACGCTGCGCTAATCGCTGCAGATAATTATAGCCTTAGCGGGGACAACCTCTCTTTAAATAAAGCCAGAATGGCTCCCTTAGCCCGTTTTAAGGCGGTCAAATAAAATAGGATTTAAATTACAGCCCGTACCATTTTCGCAAAAAAGGGTGCGGGCTTTTTTTATGGCTTTCCAATTTAATTTATATTATTGCTGATAAATTCAATAACTTGTATTCTTTATGGCCAATTATAGTACCTGTACTGATAGCGAGTTGATTGCTTTATGGAAAGAAGGTAATGATGCCGTATTTAGAGAAATTTATCTGCGATACGACAAGCTGCTTTACTTATATGCCTATAAAAAGCTGAGAAACAGAGAGGAGGCCAAAGATGTGGTGCAGGATTCTTTTACCTGGCTTCTAAATCACCGTAATGAGGTTCAGCTGAACAGCAGTCTGTCGGGATATCTTTATAAAACGGTCCTGCATCAGATTCTGGATATCTTTAAGCATAAAGGCATCATTAAAAAATACGCTGAAAGCGGGGAGCATTATATCGAGCTGGATGCTACAGAAGCGGATTACCTGATCCGGGAAAAAGATATCGCCGCCTTAATAGAAAATGAAATTGCCGCCATGCCTCCTAAAATGAGGGAGATCTATACTTTAAAAAGAAGAGAGTTTTTAAGTACCAAAGAAATCGCAGGCCAACTGGGGCTCTCTGCCCATACCGTATCCACTCAACTCAAAAGAGCACTGAAGCACCTTAAGGTAAGACTTGGGACTGTAGTGTTCATTCTATGGATCCTTCATTAGGAAAAAATATTTAACTGTATATCAGTGTTTTAGGTTTTTTATTCAATTTTTTTTATTTGGATGTACCTAATCCCTGTTCCTGAATCGCCTTTACTTATTGTTGAGCAACAAGAGCAACGGAATTCAATGAAGAAAGACATCAAAAAAGTATTGGAAAAAGTCAGTTCGGGAAATGCAAGTCCTGAAGAAGAAGCGATGGCCAGACTTTGGCTGCATCAATTGCATCAAAATGATGAAGCCGGACTTTCAGAAGAAGAACTCAACGAAGTTAGTGAAGAAATGTGGGCATCGCTGGAAAGAAACAGTAGTCCATCCTTGCCTAAGACCGGAAAATTGTGGCCATATATTGCAGTTGCAGCATCGGTAGTTTTGGTGGCAGGACTGGGTTTGTATTTTTACAAGGCCCCAACTGCTGATCCGGTAAAAGCTCCTCAACAATATGCCAATGATGTTCCCGCAGGAAGCAATAAAGCTTACCTCACCCTGGCCAGCGGAAAAAAGATCCTGCTGAACAGTGCGACCAACGGGATGCTTGCCCAGGAGGGAGGGGTAAAGATTACCAAAACTGCGGACGGGCAACTGGTGTATACCATTGCGGATGAAGGAACAAAATCAACAGGAAAATACAACCGCATCGAAACACCGATCGGGGGGCAGTACGAACTGCAATTGCCGGATGGTACCAAAGTTTGGCTAAATGCAGCTTCCTCTTTAAAATATCCGGCCTCTTTCTCTGCACTCAAAGAACGTAGCGTAGAATTGACCGGTGAAGCCTACTTCGAAGTGGCAAAAGATAAAACGAAACCCTTCCTCGTAAAAAGCAGGGGGCAGGAAGTGGAAGTTTTGGGCACCCATTTCGACGTGAATGCCTATGCGGATGAGCAGGGTATTAAGACAACCTTAATGGAAGGCTCCGTGAAATTAAACGGACAGCTGACTTTAAAACCGGGTGAACAATCTGTGCTCAGCGATGGAAAGTTCAATGTGAAAGAAGTGAATGCCAATGATGCGGCCGACTGGAAAAACGGGGAGTTTGTATTCAATAATGAGCCTTTAACGAGCATCATGAAAAAAGCTGCCCGCTGGTATGGCGTCGAGATTGTCTATACCAATGAGCTGGTCAGAATCCCCACATTTACGGGCTCTGTTTCCCGCGCTGAAAATATTTCCAGTGTTTTAAATATGTTAGAAGAAACGAGTAATGTGCGTTTTACGATCGCAGGAAAACAAGTACGCGTAAGCACCAAATAAAAGAGATGACCAGGGCCTAACCAGTCCGATAGTTAACCAAGCTATCCATCAACAGAAGCAAAAAAAACATCAACACAACCAACAGATCCATCAAGACAAGCAAGAGATCCATCAACACAACTAACCAAACCATCAAAAACTAACCAAACCACATGAAAAGAACCGAACACAAAGCCAGTTAATACTTCAGGAGGTTTTTAAGAAAAAAGCCATGAAAGTGTATCAGCACTTCCATGGCAAAGATCTGAGTTAACCCAAAAAACAAATTTGAGATCCGTTCACGTATTAACCCAATCCAACAAAAGTATGAAATTAAATGCTTTTAACCTAGGTGTGCTCTGCCGGTGGCTGCTGCCTGGACTTTTATCAGCTATGAACTTTGTTGTTGCGCAAGCGCTGGCAACAAATAAAAGAAGACTATTAATGAGAGTTAATTTGATCATCGCCATCATTACAACCTGCTTATTACAAGTCAGTGCGGCAGGTTTTGCTCAAAAAGTCAATTATGTAAAACAGAATACCACCCTTCAGCAGGTCTTTCTGGAAATCAAAAAACAAACTGGTTTCAGGGTGCTCTATTCTGATCAGAACCTAAACAGTCAGACGAAAATCAATGCCAATTTTAAAGATTCAGAATTGGCCCAGGTGATGGAATTTTTATTAAAGGACCAAAACCTGACTTACAAAATGGAGCGTAAGAATATCCTGATTAAGATCCGGCCAAATGCCTTTGAGCAAATCAATACGGTCCTTAAGAATATCGACATCAGCGGAACGGTAATGGATAAAGACAAAAAGCCGTTGCCGGGTGCCTCTGTAAGTGTCAAAGGAACGAATAAGGTAGTCAGCACAGACGAAAATGGAAATTTTGCATTGAAAAATGTAGATGAGCAGGCCACCCTGGTGATCTCTTTTGTCGGCTATTTGCGAAAAGAAGTACCGGTGAGCAGGGGAGCCTTAACGATTGTGCTTGCTGAAGATGTGGGCTTGCTCGGCGATGTCGTGGTGGTCGGTTACGACACCAAGAAACAAAGCGAGCTGACCAGTGCTGTTTCCGTGGTTTCTTCCGCAAAATTAAAAGATGTCACTTCCAATTCCATCGGCGCCATGCTGCAGGGAAAGGTAGCCGGTTTGCAGGTCGTGAACAGCTCCGGAGCGCCGGGTTCCAATGCGGAGATCAGGTTGCGTGGCGTATCCTCAGTGAATGCGAATCAGAGTCCGTTGTTTGTAGTTGATGGGATTATCGGAGGCAATTACGATCCTAACGATGTGGAAAGTGTCGCGATATTAAAAGATGCAGGGGCTACCGCCTTATATGGTTCACAGGCAAATGCAGGAGTGATCATCATCACCACCAAAAGGGCCAAACAGGCCGAAACCAGGTTCGAAGCCAAAGTCTCCACCGGTTTCAGAACTGCCGACTTTGGTAAAATGAAGCTGATGAACAGCAATGAACTTTACGATTACCAGAAAGAATTTTACCGCGACTATGTAGTGGGTGCTGCCAATAACTCTTATAAGATTGACCTGATTAAATTCTATTCGGAACGTCCTTTATCGCTGCGCGACCAGGATTACGACTGGTCTAAAGAATCCTTTAAAAAGGCCCCGATCTATAACTTCTACCTTTCCGCAAGTGGTAAAACTGAGAAGAACGATTATTATGTAGGTGCATCCTATTATAAAGAAAAAGGTACTTTTATCAATACCGATTTTGAGCGTATTAACTTACGTGGAAATTCTACTTATCACTTCTCCAAAAAACTAGATTTAACCAATAATATTAACCTCAGTGCCTCACAGGGCAAGAGTTACGATTATATGGATGCCTATTATTCTTTCCTGAATATGCCCTGGGACAATCCCTATGATGCGAGCGGAAACCCGGTTTATGTAGATGGAAATTCTACCTTCAAATGGTGGTCCAGGGATAAAATCAACCCGATTCATACCGTACAGAATTCAGAGCATCCCTATAAAGGTTTCAATGTAAATTACGATTTGGGAATCAATTACCGGATTACTGACTGGCTTACTTTTGCCAGTTCCAACCGGTTGGCGGCTTCCTTCGACAAAGGCAGCAATTATGTATCTCCTGTTGCCGCAGGTACCTACCATGGGATGGGCTATCTGGATGAGTTGAATACCCTGAACTATGGCCTCATCAGCAACCAGTTGTTTAAGTTCAATTTCAAATTTGGGGAGCACAGTTTGAGCGGTTTTGCCGGTGGAGCGTTTGAGATCAGTAAAAACGAAACTTCCGGTGCTTCGGGGAAAGGTTTGCCGGAAGGATTGAAAGTACCGGGTGTGATTTCCAGCAATCAGGTGATCGTTGGTGCACACAATAAGTACATCTTACAATCTTTATTGTCGCAGGTAAATTATAACTACAAAAACAGGTATTTTTTGTCGGGCTCATTCCGTTATGATGGTTCTTCTAACTTTGCCCCAAGTAAACAATACGGTGGTTTCCCCTCTGTATCTGCAGCATGGGCGGTAAATAATGAAGATTTTCTGGCCGATAACCAGATTATAAGCAACCTGAAAGTACGTGCCAGTTATGGTATTACCGGAACTCAGGACATTGGCGCTTCGCGTTTTCTGGGCCTGTTTTCCCTTACCACTAAATACAATTCCTTAGTGGCGGCAGTGCCTTATCAATTGCCAAGCCCTAATTTAACCTGGGAGAGCAAACGCCAGATCAATGCCGGTATGGACATTGGTTTGTTTAAAAGGGTAAATTTAACCCTGGATGTTTACCGGAATGATACCAAAGATTTATTGCTGCAGGTATCGCAACCGCTGTCCGTTGGTTTTGAAACCAAATGGGAGAATGCAGGTACGGTCATTAACAAAGGGATTGAGCTGGGTATCAATTCAACCAATATCAGGACCCAGGATTTTGAATGGGTTACTGATTTTACCCTCAACTTTAACAACAACAAATTATCAGGTTTCCCATCTGACATCGTGAAAACAGGTTCATGGAGCATCTCGCAGATTTACCGCAACGGCGGAAACCTGTTTGAATTTTACATGCCGAAATGGTTAGGGGTAGATGCACAGACCGGTGCACCGGTTTGGGAGAAACTTATTTATAACACAGAAGGAAAAGCTGTGGCCAGCGAAAGAACATCAGATTATTCCCAGGCCACCAATCAGGAAGTCGGTTCGGCATTGCCTAAATATCAGGGTGGTTTTAACAACAGTTTCCGTTATAAAAACTTTAATCTGAGAGTGAGCACCTATTTCAATTACGGCAATAAGGTCTTTAGTAATAACCTGAGGTTTATGATGAATGATGGTCATGAGCCTTATTACAACCAGATCAAATTACCGAAAGGTGCTAAAATCTGGACTCAACCCGGTGATACCCAGGCTACAGAGCCAAGTCCGCAGAACTCGGCCAATTCTACTGAAACCTCCACCCGTTATTTGAAAGATGGAAGTTACTTTACGATCAGGAACATTGCTTTATCCTATACCTTGCCATCGGCATGGGCGAAGAAGATCAGCATGAGTGATGTAACGGTAGGGATCACGGCGGATAATGTGGCCACCTTCTCTAACTTCCTGGGCCAGGATCCTCAAACGACGATCACTCCAACCCGTTATGCAACACCTGGCGTGTCGGACTTTAAGTATCCCAACAACCGCCAATATTTGTTAAATATCAATTTCAGCTTTTAAGCAGGTTTTTACCTATTAAATTAAAGTATATGAAAAATATAATACTTACACTGATCGTCTTTTTTATGGTTGCAGCCAGCAGCTGTAAAAAGTTGAGTTCTCTGCCAAGTGACGCCATCAGTACGGAAACATTGGTGAACACCAGCGAAGGGCTTACCAATGCATTGAACGGAGCTTATGCTTTGTTCAAGGACCATATTGAATTTAACGGTAAGGTCGATAATAACAATATGTACCTGCGCCAGTTTTATCACCTGACCGACTTTGCCAGCGATGATATTGTTTGCGGACAGGTAACCACAGATCCCTTATATTATAGCTTTAGCCTGGACCATTCACCTGCCCAGGCCAACAGCCGTTATTACTGGTACTTATCCTACAAAATCATTACCGGCGTAAATACCGTTATTGATGCCGTGGAGAAATCCGGTAAAAATGATGCAGCCACCAATCAGTTACTGGGCGAGTGCTATTTTTTACGTGCATTCTGTCATTTTAACCTGGTCCGGTTATTTGGTAAACCTTATAGCGTAGATCCGAATTCCCCGGGGATCATCCTGCGTACCAACCTTAGCGATCCATCAAAAAAGGCAAGGTCGACCGTTAAAGAAGTGTACGATTCTGTACTTGCCGATGCGGAAAAAGCAGCAGGTTTAATGACCCGTTCGCGTGGTGTGCAATATGCCTCACAGGAAGCCGCCTGGTCTTTACTGGCCAGGGTTAACCTTTACAAAGAGGACAATGCAAAAGCAATCGAATATGCAGACAAGGTGATCAACTCCGGTAAGTTTTCATTGGCCACTAAAGCGGCTTATCCAAAGTTATTTGCCAATGCCACCACGAGTACGGAAACCATTTTTTGCATTGCTTTTACCGTTGTAGATGACTATGGGAAATTCGGTTCCATCGCCTCCATGATTTACTCGGATGGTAACTCCGGCTGGGGCGAGGAATATGCCTCTTCTTCTATACGTGCGGCCATGTCTGCACATCCTGAGGATGTTCGCTGGTCGTATATTGTTCCCTTAAAAGACGGAGCAGGCGTGGTGCAGAAGAAAAACGGGATTGAAGTGTATTACATCAGTAAGTTCTCTTTCCAGGATAACCTGCCAAATTTAAGCTCACCCATCATGTTCCGGATTGCAGAAATGTACCTGATCCGTGCCGAAGCAAAGGCCAAAACAGGAGCTGATGCAGCGGCACTGGATGATGTGGATCTGATCCGCAAGAACCGTGGTCTGGAAGCTTCGCTTTACAATAAAGTGGTTCCTGCAGGTTCAACAGCTTTAGATGTAGTTTTAGCAGAGAAACGGATAGAGATGGCATTTGAAGGGCATCGGACTTATGATGTGTTCCGCAATAAAAGAAGCCTGAATAAGGCGTATTGGGGGTATCACCTGACAGGTTTAAAAGAGACCGATGTGGACCTTTCGAAAACACCGGCTGGTTACCCCAACCTGACTGTTCCTTATACCAGTCCGCGGATCATTTACTATTTGCCGGTAGACGAGACATTGAGTAATCCACTGGCTACACAAAATCAATAATCTAACGATCACCTTGTAATATACAAATTGATATGAAAACTTTAAAAGCTTTCGTGTTCCTGCTGTCAGTGCTGCTGGCAGGGGCATTATTCAGCTCCTGTAAAAAGGATAAAACCGAGATCAAAACTGATCTGTTATATGAAGTAACTGTGGATGGGGCGACAGCAACTTTCAGTGTAAAAACCGACGGTGTGAGCAACTACCAATGGGATTTTGGGGATGGCAAAACTTCAACCGAAGCCAGCCCAAGCCATACGTATCCAGGTAAGGGCAAATATGTTCCGACACTGGTGGCGCTGGTAAAAGGAAAATCTGTAGAGGCATCAACCGTGTTGCAGATTGCTAAAGTCTCCCCGGTAAAAATTAACGACAATTCCCTGGACGACTGGTCTGCGGTGACTAAAAATGTGATCCCTTTAGGTTCGAAAAAGGGAATTTTTAACCTTGTAAAACTGGATTACGATGGCAACTATGTGTACCTGTATGGTGAGATGAGCGGTAAAAAAGCAGATGCAGTTATTTTCGATTTCTTCATTGATGCGGACAACAATTCGGCTACGGGCTGGCTTACCGGTTCTTTTACCGATGGCGGTTATGATGTGTTAATGGAAGGTCAGCTGCTCACTGCCGGTGTAGATATTCTTTACCATACCGGTGCCAACCAGAGTGACTTCGGCGGATATAAACTCCAATCGATCGCTGAGGCTTATACCGTAGGTACCGTAAAAGAGGAGGGCGGACTGGTTAAATTTGAAGTGCGGATTTCACGTGGTAAGCTGAAAGGGTTAACAGGTACAGGGATGCGGATCGGGATTCAGGTCATTAAAAACGACTGGTCAGTAAACCTGGGCAATGCACCGGACGAAGGAACCTCAAGTTTCTTCCTGGATATGAACGAATAATTTTATCTCAAACTTATGGAAAAGATTTTAACTGCTGATCACCTGGCTAAGGGACGTTTAGTGTCTTTAGATGTGATGAGAGGGATGATTATGGTCCTGCTTTGCGCAGAGAGCTGCAGGGTTTATGAAGCGATGCTGCACATTGATCCGGCACAACCTATGGGTGGTTTGATTACCCAGTTTTTTCATCACCCCTGGCATGGACTGCGCTTCTGGGATCTCGTTCAACCTGCCTTTATGTTTATGGCAGGGGCCGCGATGTATATTTCTTACAGTCGTAAGCTGGAAAAAGGACAAAGCTGGAGGGATAACTTAGGGCATATCCTGATGCGCAGTTTAAAGCTTTTTATCTGCGGGGTCGCGTTACATTGTGTTTACGCAGATAAACCCGTCTGGGAGCTTTGGAATGTGCTGACGCAGTTGTCGTTCACCATGATCGTTGCCTACCTGATCATCAACAGGTCTTATACCTGGCAGCTCCTGTTTTCCATTGGCTTGCTCGTGCTTACCGAAGTGTTGTTCCGTGGTTTACTGATGCCGGGATTTGACCAGCCTTTTGTGGAAGGGAAGAACTTTGGCGCTTATGCAGATACCTTGCTGATGGGTAAAATTAACAGCGATGGCTGGGTCACGATCAATTGTATTCCTACCGCGACGCATACCATTTGGGGCGTGCTGGCAGGTAAACTGCTCATCTCCGGGCAAAGTACCGGTTACAAAATAAAGGCGCTGATCATTGCGGGTGTTGTTGCTCTGGTCCTTGGTTTCGGTCTGGACCTGTCGGGGATTACACCCATCATCAAACGCATCAGTACCAGTTCGTTCGTAATGGTTTCGGGAGGATGGGTCTTGCTGATTTTGGCTGCGGTGTACTGGCTGATAGATGTAAAAGGCAATGTCAAATACGCCTGGATTTTTACGGTAGTCGGCATGAATGCCATATTTATCTACCTGTTTTTTGAGACAGTAGGGGTCCAATGGCTAAACGGCAAGGTTGCGATTTTCTCAGGTGATCTGTTGCAGCTGTTCTTCAACCTGCCGGTAAATGTAGCCGCAGTTGTGTCGGCCTTAACTGTACTGGTTGCCGAATGGTTCCTGTGTTACTGGCTGTATCAGCGAAATATCTTTTTTAAACTATAATCTCACCCTATTAAAACATATGATCATGATTAAAAAACACACCTGCTACGCAATAAGCACTTGCTTTGCTGCGCTGCTACTATTTGTTTCCTGTAAAAGCCAGGAAGATAACCTGGTTAAAATCGACAGTGTCAACGTCATTTATACAGAAAGTTCTGAAGATTTTCCTAACCCTGAGCGCGGCTTTTACCGCTATTCTGAAACGCATTCCAGTAACTACGAGGTATTGTTGGCAGAAGAGCTTAAAGGTTATCGTTCCCCATCTTCCGTTGAAAGTGCAAATTACAAAGTATCCAGTACCCTGGTTTTCAGGTATTATGTTTTGGATAATCTGGTGAACAGCGCGATGTCGGCCTCCTTCCTCAGTAATATTAAAAAGGATTTTGAAGCGGCACGCACAGCGGGCGTTAAGCTGATCCCCCGTTTTGTATACACGGTTACGTCGAAAGCAGGGAACTGTCCTGAGGGTTTTATTTGTCCGCCTTATGGTGACGCCAATAAAGCGACTATTCTTAGTCATATTGGGCAGTTGAAACCCGTTCTGCAGGAAAATGCGGATGTGATTGCCTGCGTGCAGCTGGGTTTTATCGGAACCTGGGGCGAGCAATACTATAGCGACTTCTTTGGCGATGCCTCCAACAATGGGAACCAGGGCGGTAAATTGCTGGACAACAACTGGAGAGACCGTACAGAAGTGATCAAAGCCTTTCTTGATGCAGTACCCTCAGACAGGATGATCCAGCTGCGTTACCCGCAGATCAAGCAGCGTTATCTTTATGGCGTTAACGCCCCGATCACATCGCCAGCTTTAACCGAGAGTAATGCGTTTAATAACTCCGACATCGCACGGTTAGGCTACCATAACGATTGCTTTATGGCAAGTGTTAATGATTTGGGTACCTACATAGATTATGGAAACAGTTCGACACCAAGCAATTCTGATGGGGTAGTATTGAACACCCTGAAGGACTATTCTAAGGCCGACAGCAAATTTGTTGTGGTGGGTGGAGAAACCTGTTCCGACGATTATAGCCCTGCCAACAATTGCGAGCCTGCCGGTAAAGTTCAGGCAGAACTTGCCGCATTACATTACAGTTTTATCAATGCCCATTACAACAATGCCGTCAATAACGATTGGCAGGATGGTGGCTGTATGGATAACATTAAGCGTAATCTGGGTTATCGCTTTGTACTGAAAAGCGCCTCTCTGCCTGACAATGCGGTTAAAGGAACGACGATGAACATTAGCCTGAACCTTAAAAATGTGGGTTATGCGTCTCCATATAATAAACGTTCTGCAAAACTGATCCTGCGCAATACGCAAAGCGGCGAAGTTAAGTCCTTTGACCTGGCTACAGATGTGAGGAAATGGTATTCGGGAGAGATCACCGTTACGGAAGGCATTCAGATCCCTGCTGGTTTCCCGGCTGGTGACTATGAACTGCTGCTCAACCTGCCGGATGCTTATGCAAGCATCGGGAAAAGACCGGAGTTCAGCATTCGTTTGGCAAATGCCAATGTCTGGGAGGCCGCTACGGGATACAATAAACTCAACCATACGGTGAAAATAAACTAGACAATATGATGATTATCAATTTATTAATACGATGTAAATGATCACATTCTTTAAAAGATATTTGTTGTTCAGCTTCCTGTTTTGCGTTTCGGCTTTGCCGCTTTATGCGCAAACCAGTCTGAACATTAAAACCGGAGAGCAATGGTTTGGCGGCGCTGTAAATGAAGCCCATCTGATGCCCTTTAAAGATAGCTACAGTCTGGACATGCATGGCGATACCCGCGGAAACCAGGCGGTGCCACTACTGGTATCTACCAAGGGAAGGTTCATCTGGAGCGAAGAACCCTTTAAGTTTAGTTTCGAAAAAAACAGGTTGCTGATCAGTCATGCGAGCAGTACTTTAATCATCGATTCTGCAGGTAAAAACTTAAAAGAAGCATTTGGCAATGCTTCAAAACGTTTCTTTCCTTCAAAAAATAAACTTCCCGATACCTTGTTGTTTAGCAAACCTCAATACAATACCTGGATAGAGCTGGTGTATAATCAAAATCAACAGGATATTTTAAACTATGCCAGGGCGATCATTGACAATGGTTTTCCGCCGGGAGTATTGATGATCGATGACAACTGGGCCGATTATTACGGGCGCTTCGATTTCAGGGCAGACCGGTTTACAAATGCCGCGGCGATGGTAGATACCCTGCACCATTTGGGTTTCAAAGTGATGCTCTGGGTGAGCCCTTTTGTATCGCCGGATACGGAGGTTTTCAGGGAGTTGCTGGCCAAAAAGCTTTTGCTTTTTGACAATGGAGGAAACGCCAATATGTCCTGGGAAAAAGCGGAAAAACCAGCCATCATTCCCTGGTGGAATGGTTACAGCTCGGTCATTGATTTTACCAATCCAGAAGCTAAAGCATGGTTCCTCGGCAGGCTGGATCATATGGTCAATACCTATCATCTGGATGGTTTTAAGTTTGATGCCGGTGATGCGGAATTTTATCCGTCAAATGGTTTGGCATTTAAAAAGGTAAGTCCAAATGAACACAGCAGACTTTGGGGGGAAATTGGCTTGTCCTATCCGCTTAATGAGTACCGTGCCATGTGGAAGATGGGCGGAGCAGCATTGGTACAACGCCTGCGCGATAAAAAACACAACTGGGAAGACCTGCAAAAACTTATACCACACCTGACTACTGCCGGTTTATTGGGCTATCAGTTCACCTGTCCGGATATGATCGGCGGGGGAGAGTATGGCTCATTTATAGGTAAAGATAAACTCGACGAACAGCTGGTGGTCCGATCTGCACAATGCTCCGCACTGATGCCTATGATGCAGTTTTCTGCAGCACCCTGGCGTGTGCTTTCTAAACAAAACCTGGCTGCAGTAAAAAAAGCAGTGGAGCTGCGGGCTAAGTATACACCATACCTAATGGAACAGGTAAAAAATGCAACTGCAACCGGAGCACCCATTGTCCGCAGTATGGAATATGAATTCCCTGATCAGGGTTTTGCTGAGGTAAAAGGACAATTTATGCTGGGCAGTAAGTATCTGGTTGCCCCGATGCTGACCAGTGGCGGTACAAAGACTGTATACCTGCCAAAAGGCAGTTGGACCGATGACCTGGGCAAAAAGATAAAGGGGCCGGTAAGCCTCAGTATAGAGGTAGCCCCGGATCGGCTGCCCGTGTTTGAACGTAATAGTCCCTAGTTCATTAGCTGAGCAGCCAAACAACTAAGTAACTGCCCAGCAAATCACCAACTACCAGGCAAATCATCAATCACTAAATAAAGAACCCCTAAATAAAGAACCAATTCAATAACTAACCCCTAAAAACTAAACTATAACACTATGAAAAATCTCTTCCTATTGGGAATCTTAGCGTTCATCCTGACTGCTTGTTCCAAACAAAATCAAATCGATGGTCTTTCTGCTAAAAACACAAAAGAAAGTGCTACTCAAAATGTATTGGCTATTACCAGTTTTTATGTAAACGGGACCTCCGGAAACGATGCGAATGCCGGAACTTCTCCAGCTTTGGCACTTAAAACCATTCAGGCCGCATTATGGAAAACTACTGATGGTGTCGGTGCTACCATATACGTGGCAGGAGGTACCTATAAAGAAAGACTGTATTGGTCAAATTCAGGTGCTTCAAGCGCTGAACCGTTCACTTTAACCAATTATAACAATGGAGTGGTGATCCTGGACGGAGTGAATGCGACCAATTCAGCTCAGAATGAGATGATCGCGATAGCCAGTAAAAGCCACCTCAGGATTGAACACATCAACATTGCGAACAATTACCGAAGCAATGCCAAAGGGATTTATATGGTAGGTTCCGGTACCGATGTTCATTTCACTTTTTGCAAAATTTACAACATTGGCTGGACTACCAATTCCAGTGCCGTACCGACAAGTAACGACAATGCCAGTCCGCTGATCGTAGTTGGCTCTACAGGCGTGTCTTATAACGAGATCTATGTGGGTAGTAATGAAATCTATAACTGTAATACCGGCTATAGCGAAGGCCTGACCTTAACGGGCAATGTGGAGAATTTTCTGGTAGAAAGTAATGTAGTTCACGATATTAAAAATATCGGTATCGATTTGTCCGGTAATTACTCCTGGACCAACGCACCTGCCAATGTTAATTTTGCGCGTAACGGCAATGTGAAAAACAATACCGTGTACCGCTGTGTGTCGCCGGTAGCCACTTCTGCAGGTATTTATGTGGATGGCGGGAAATGGATTAACATTGAGGGAAATGTTTCTTATGAGAACTCTACAGGCATCAGTGCTGGCTGTGAAAACAATAACAACAATACAGAAGGCATCAATATCCGAAGCAATTTTATCTATAATAATGTGGAAGCGGGTATTATTATGGGCGCCAATGCCCCCAACAGTAAGGTGATTAATTCGAGCATCAGCAATAATACCCTGTTCAAAAATTACTCTAAAACGGGATGGGGCGGAGAGATTCACCTTCAAAACACAGATCAGCTTTCGATAAAGAACAACATTATCCAGTCGGCCAGCAATATTGTGATCGTGGCTTCTGCCGGTTATACTGCTACAAATCTGTCCTTTGATTACAACAAGTATTTTTCTGCTTCCGGTTCATCTGCTAACATCACCTTCGATTGGGGCAGCATCAATCAGACTACCTATGGCTCTCTGGCCGCATTTAAGACTGCAACCGGTTTAGATGCCAATTCTACCTATGGCAATCCTTCCTTTGTTTCTGCCAGCTTACCCAATCCGAATCTCCATTTAACCAGTGCGTCTTTATGTGTGAACACCGGATTACCTTCTTTTGTGGCTCAACCCGGAGAACTGGATATTGACAAAGAGGCAAGGGTTCGAAATGGCCGTTTAGACATCGGAGCAGATGAATCCGCCTATTAAAATTATTCAAGAACCTTAACCGTTTCATTTTGAAAACAATAGAAAACTTATTTGAAATTACTTCCAAGTTCAGGTGTCATGTGGACATCTCTACGCTGAAATCTTATGGCACAGGACATATTAATGATACCTATCGCCTCAAGAACCTGGTGAGCGAGGAGTATGATTACCTGCTCCAGAAGATCAACCATCAGGTATTTAAAAATGTGCCCCAACTGATTGAAAACATGTGCAGGGTCATTGCGCATCTTAAAAAACAACTGTTGATCTCCGGAGAAGGCAATCCCGACAAGGAAGTGATGACGCTGGTTGCCACCAAAGAAGGGCCTTATTTTTATCAGGACAGTTATGGGGACTATTGGCGGATGTGCCATTTTCTAAAGGATACGAAAACTTATGATGTGGTAGAAACCGAGCAGCAGGCTTATGAAGGCGGAAAGGCCTTCGGGAAATTTCAGGCCATGCTTTGTGACCTTTCCCCGGAGCTGATGTACGATGTGATTCCTGATTTTCATCATATGGGGAAAAGACTGGAACAGCTGGAACAAGCAAAGGCTGAAGATCCTCTGGGTCGGGTTGCGCTTGTATTGGAGGAGTTGGAAACCGTAGATGCAAGTTCCGGGTCGATGTCGTTTTTTCAGCAAGATGAACAGCTGTTGACTTTGCCCAGACGCGTGATCCATTACGATACCAAATTCAATAATGTGTTGTTAAATTTAGAAGATAAGGCCCAATGTGTCATCGATCTGGATACGGTAATGGCCGGTTATGTGGCCTATGATTTTGGCGATGCGATTCGTACGATCATCAATAAAAGCACAGAGGACGACAAGGATTTGTCGAACATCAAATTGAACATTCCCTTGTTTAATGCTTATACCAGAGGATACATGGAAGAGGCCAGACAATTTATCAATGAATGGGAGTTGAGGTCTTTGATCAAAGGCGTGCTTTTACTCCCTTACATGCAGGCGGTCAGGTTTCTGACGGATTATATCAACGGAGACCGTTATTATAAAATAGAATCCGAACACCATAATCTTCAGCGGACAAGAGCGCAGCTTAAATTGTTTAAGGAGCTGTTATCCCATTCGGAATCCATGGAAGACCGGATCTTTAAAGAGGCCAGAAAACACCAGTTAATTAACAGTTAAAGAGATGAACAGAAGACATTTTTGCGCCAATGGATTTGTAGGATTGGCGGGATTGACCTTAATGCCTGAGGCATTATTCGCCCGTGCTAAAGACAAGGTTCGATTGGGTTATATCGGCGTAGGCTTAAGGGGAAGGAACCACATCAGTGAAGGGCTTCTTCGTAATGATGTGGAAATCACAGCGATTTGCGACATTCAGGAGAGTTCCTTAAAATATTGTCGCGCACAGTTTGTGAAAGCGGGGAAGAAGCTTCCGGCTGAATATACCGGCGGGCTTGATGCCTATAAAAAGTTACTCGAACGCAAAGACCTTGACGCGGTGATCATTGCAACGCCATGGGAGTTCCATAAGGACCAGGCTATTGATGCCATGAGGGCCGGGAAATACGTAGGTTGTGAAGTGATTGCCGGGATCAGCGTTGAAGATCACTGGGAGATTCTAAAGGTATATGAAGAAACAAATATTCCTTACATGACCCTGGAAAATGTTTCCTATCGCAGGGATGTACTCGCAGTATTGAATATGGTCCGGAACAATGTATTCGGAGAACTGGTTCATCTGGAAGGTGGGTATCAGCATGATCTGAGGCCTGTGTTGTTTAACGATGGCCTAAATTTTAATGGCAAGGGTGGAGAGTTTGGCCCCAATACCGTTGGTGAAGCACAATGGCGGACACAATGGAATGCCGATCGGAATGGAGACATTTATCCGACCCATGGCGCCGGTCCGATTATGAATTACATCAACATCAATTGTGGGAACCAGTTTACGAACCTCGTTTCCTTTGCTTCAAAATCCAGGGGTTTGCATAAGTATATTGAAAAAGTATCTCCCGGAAATAAGAACCTCGCTGTAGATTTCAGAAATGGAGACCTGATTACCACCATGCTGAACTGTGCAAATGGAGAAACGGTCACCTTAACCCATGATACGCATTTGCCAAGACCTTATTCTCTGGGATTCAGGGTGCAAGGTACGGAAGGTTTATGGATGGATGTTGCCGATTCCATCTATGTAGAAGGAAAATCCGGAACTTATGATGAATGGGATAAAGCCAAAACATGGCTGGATAAATATGACCATCCGCTCTGGAAAAAGTACGAACATCTGGCCGAAGGAGCCGGTCATGGCGGAATGGACTGGTTTGTGTTTAATGCCTTTGTGGAGTCGGTGAAACAGAAAAAACAAACGCCGATCGATATCTATGACTCCCTCACCATGAGTGTCATTACGCCGCTTTCTGAGCAATCATTAAAAGAGGGCAATATGCCGCAAAAGTTTCCTGATTTTACCAAAGGAAAGTGGAAGGATGCCAAAAGTAAATTTGCACTGGATAACAGTGGTTTTTAAAAAGGCTTATAGAGAAAAATCGCATTAACCTAAATCTCTGCTTAGGTTAATGCGATTCTCTCAATTGGTGTTTATTATTTTTTCTGTACGCCTTTTTTTGCAGCTTCAATGATCACGCTGGCTACTTTTTCAGGTTGCGACATGAAGATCACATGGCTTCCTTTTACTTCTGTTACTTTTGTATTAGAGCGTTTATACATCGCATGTTGAATCTCAGGGGCAATGCTTTTGTCTTCAGTAGCGATCAGGCCATAGGCAGGTTTATCTCTCCATGCGGCGTGGGTAACCGGTGTGATGAATCCTTTTGCATAAAAGGCCCCTTGTGAAGCGTACATGAAATCTGCTTCTTCCTTGCTGATGTCTGCACAGAAACCTTTATGGAATTTCGCTTTGTCATAATAAACGATTCCTTTATCGTCCGGGGCCAATACACCGTTTTCCGGTGCTGGAGGAGCGGTTTGAAGCCATTGTACGGTCGACTCTCCATTGTCCGGCTGGAATGCTGCGATGTAAACCAGGGCCGCTACTTTTGGATGATTTCCTGCTTCTGTAATCACTGTTCCACCCCAGGAATGTCCTACAAGAATTGCCGGGCCATCCTGTTTATCTAAAGCTACCTGTGTTGCTTTTACATCATCCTCCAACGAAGACAAAGGGTTTTGTACTACCGTTACATGGTATCCTTTTTTTGTAAGCACCGTATACAATGCTTTATATCCTGAGCCATCTGCGAAGGCTCCATGTACCAATACTACATTTTTTACTTCCTGAGCATTTACTTCAGTCACTGTGCCTGCTACTGATGCGATGGCTACTGTTGCGGCCAATAGGCCAGTTTTGATTTTGTTTTTTAGATTTTGAGTTTTCATCTTTTTTGTTGTTGAGTTTTTTGGTTCGTATCAACAATACAAAGATGGGCTGAAAGGAGGCCTCAGGTAATAGACATACTTCCTATTAGATTGTAATTTTTTCCCTTAGATGATTTGTTTCTTATTACGGTAGCCAATGGGAGAGTAGGAAGTGTGTTTTTTGAAGAAATTGCTGAAATAAGCAGGGTCTTCAAACCCGAGTTCATAGGTGATTTCTTTGGAAGACTTGTCTGTGTAGTAAAGGAGCCTTTTAGCTTCGATGATGATGCGTTCCTGAATGATTTGAATTGGGGTCTTTTGTTGGAATAAGGCAAAGAGATTGGAAAGTGTTTTGGGCGATCTGTTGAGTTGTTGCGCGTAGAAGTTTACAGAATGCTCATTGTGAAAATTGCCTTCCACTAGTAAATTGAATTTACGGATGATATTGAACCTGTCGTTCTGCATTTTGGGATCCGGGAGGTATTCTGATTTGGCCAGCTGGGTCACCGTAATGATCAGTCTCTTCAATAACATGATGAGCATATCGTTCTGCACATTATCTGAGGTTTTCATTTCGGAAATAAACATATTGAGCAATAACAACATTTTTTCCTGCGAAGCTTCATTCAGATTAATGAACAGATTTTGACCTATGGCAAACAGAAAACCGACACAGCTGACTTCTGCATCATGGTCCACCATACAGTAAAATTCCCTGTTGAATTGCCAGGCCACCACATCAGAACTTCTATCAAAAAAGAAGGATTGGTTGAACATCAGCGGTAAAATGGACTGTGCCGGAAATACAATCTCTTCTCCATCGATCGTCACTGTTTGCTGCTCAGCACGGTTCCAGACGATGGTAAAATATTTATTGTCGCGGTCTTTGCTATAAAAAAGACGTTCAAAATATTGCTCCGCGTTTAGGAGCAACAGGTGGCCACCGGAATTTGAGTCAGAGAGGTGCAATTTCATTTACATAAAAGTAAATGATCTCAGACAAATATCATAATCACCATCTCTTAATTTTTCTACCTTTCACAACATAGGCTGTGAAAGGTAGCTTTATTTTTATAGTTCTGATTTTATTCCGCTACAGGAGTGGCGAGTAGTTGCAGTTCCCATGTCAGGCTTGTCCCTACATTTCCCATATGTTCTACCAGCATTTCGCCCAGGGCAGGAACCGTTTCTGTGCGTGCCCAATCGCGTTGCATTTCGGAACCGAAGACAGTCCAGGTGATCGGAACCGCACCTGCCTGAACCATGCGCATTACTGCCATTTCATGTGCTTCCAGACTCACTCCGCCCGAAGCGTCGGTTACGATATAAACTTCATAACCTTCGCCCAGAGCCTGGATTGCCGGCATAGCCAGACATATTTCTGTCCACAAAGCGGCCATTACAATTTTCTTTTTACCTGTCGCTTTTACCCAATCCACAACGCGGGTATCTTCCCAGGTATTGATAAAGGTTCTGTCGATTGGTTTTTGGTCAGGAAATACCGCTTGCAGCTGTTTAATCAGCAGGCCACCGCGCTGTTCCAGAACTGTTGTGAAGAGTGTGGGGACGCCAAATAACTTCGCACATTTTGTTAATCCAACCACGTTGTTAATAATGGTTTGTGAATCATGACTACGCAGGCCTGCGAACTGGAATGGCTGATGGTCGATTAATAACAGTACGCAGTTATCAGGGGCAAGAAGGGCTCCAAGGCCGGCTTTGGTGTTTTTTTCTGTTGACATCTTAATTTGATTTTGGTTATGAATGTTGATTGATTAGTCTTAATTATACATTAATGCGGGGTCGATATCTTTAGGTATGTCCTGGATGATGTCCCAGTGTTCCGCAATTTTCCCGTCCTTGATTCTCCAGATGTCCATAGACATCTTTCCATGATCGCCTGGAAAGTCCTGAGTATAGCACTGGATCCATACCAGGTCTCCCTCGGCAGCAATACGTTTTATACTTACTTTGAACTGAGGGAATTTTCCAAACAGATGTTTGTTGACGGCTTCAATCGTTTCTTCTACGCCTTTACCGGAGTGGGGGTGGTGATTGAAAAAATCCGGGTGCATCAGGGTTCTGGCCTTTACCATGTCCTTGTCATTGTAAAATGTAAGGAAGAATTCGGAAGCCAGTTTTTTATTCCTTTCTTCCTGCCCAAGGTTTCTTTTTGTTTGAGCAACGACGGCTAGCGTGCTGCTTAATAAGGTAAATAATAAGAGGAGCTTTTTCATTTTGTTTATAAGATTACTATACAAAATTGCGGCAATTGGAAGAAGGCAGGAATGATCTAAAACAAGAAAACTACTTGATCTGGATCAAGTAGTTTAGTAAGGAATCGTCCCGTATAATCCTTCGAAGAAATCTTTATAAGCGGATGCAATTTCTAAGGCACTGTTCATCACAAAAGGGCCTTCCGCAAAGATGGGTTCGGTATAAGGACTGCCACCGAAAACCAGCACATCTGCTACTTTGATCTGATCATTATAAAAAACAATTTCCCCGATATCTTCTCCTATGAGTAATAGCTTACTATTTCCTATAACTCTGCTGTTGATGGCGATTTCTGTAACCGGGACAAATGCCGCGACTTCATGACCATTTGGTGGGGAAAATGGGAAGGTCGAATTTGGATTCAAACGGATATGATAAATGAATTCATCATTGAAGGTTGGTATGGCCGATGCCCATATTCCGAATTTCCCGACTAAGATTCTGATTGTTCCGCTATGTTTCGGCAATGCTGCTTCAGGGATATCCCTTGTCTGCAGGGAGATGTATTCAGGGTCGTCTTTCTTTCTGTCGCCGGGCAGGTTGATCCAGAATTGCAGCGAATGGAAGGTCGGTCCGTCTCTTTCCGCAAGGAAAGGTTTCTCTTCATGAATAATTCCATTGCCGGCCTTCATCCATTGGATACCTCCCTTGTTTACGAAGCCATGGTTCCCCATGCTGTCGTAATGGGAAAGGCTGCCACTCAGTACATAACTAAGGGTCGCAATGCCCCGATGAGGATGGGCATGTTGTCCGTAAGGCCGCGTGAAGTTTTCCTGCTGAAGGTTTACCGGATAGGTGTGGTCAAGCAAGACGATGGCACCTACTGAGCGGATCGCACCGGATGGCAGCAGGCGGTTGACCAGAAAATCATCGACCCTGGAATTGAGCCCTCTGTGGAGCCTGGTTGTATAGCTTTTCATGATCAGATGTGTTCCTAATTTACACACCCAAATTTCTCGGGTTAACTGAGCATCCTGAATAATGCAGATCATCAAAACGGCTTGATTTAAATCAAGCTTCTTTGGTGATTTGTATCAAGTAGAAAAGCCCCGCCTCGCCCTAACTTTGACTTATTCAAAACCATTAAAAAGATAACATTATGAAAAATTCAATTGGAATAATAGGAGCAGGTAACATAGGAAAAACAGTTGCCGGGCATTTTGTCAAAGCAGGTTTTCCGGTATTGATCAGCAATAGCCAGGATCCGGAATCATTGGCTGAAACCATTGCTTTTTTAGGTCAGGGGGCAAGAGCGGTAAGACCTGTAGAAGCTGCAGAGGCGGACATTGTAATTCTGGCCCTACCATGGTCGGAGGTACCCGGTCTTTCTGACCTTACCGACTGGAATGGACGTATCGTTATTGATGCGACCAATCATTTTATCACTTACGCGCCGGACTTTCAGGTCGCTGATCTGGATGGTCTTGCCTCAACTGAAGTTGTTCAGCAACACTTGTCTGGCGCACGTCTGGTAAAAGCCTTTAATACCATTTTCTTTAAAATACTTGAACAGGATCCGCAGGTAGGAAATGGCAACCGGGTATTGTTTGTCTCAGGTGATGATTCCGAAGCTAAAGCCGTTGTTTCACAAGCGATCAGCGCAATCGGTTTTGCGCCTGTTGACCTGGGTTCTTTAGCCGTTGGCAGCAAATTTCAGCAAGCTAAAGGCGCACTGGCTACGCTGAATCTCGTAAAAATCGGATAAATGAAAAGGTTGAAAAACAAGGTAGCCATCATCACCGGCGGCCCAATGTTGCCCGCTGGAGCGCCTTTGGGCATCAATTGTATCCTGTGATCTTATCGAAACAGCATTTGCTTTCTGATCCGGCTGAGTGTTTCCGGTGTGAGTCCGAGGTAAGAAGCCAGCATGTTTTGCGGAAAACGGCGTACAAACTCAGGGTACAACTTCATCAGTTGCTGGAACTTTTCTTCTGCAGTAAAACTGATATTTGCTTCAATTCTGTTTTGAGCGGCTATAAAATTGTTTTCATCCAGCACATGCGCCATTTTAAAAAAAAGTGGCGACTGGTCTTTCAAGAGGGTGATCTTTTCCTTAGTCGTCACCAGGAGCTCCGTGTCTTCAAAAGCATCGATATTATATTTTGAAGGGGTCAGCATACTGAAACTTTCCCGGTCGCTTATCCACCAGTTTTCGATTCCGAACCGAACGATATGCTCCACACCACGATCATCAATGACATATTGCCGCATAGCTCCTTTGACTATAAATGCCATGTATTGGCAAATACTGCCTTCATGAGAAAGAAACTGTTTCTTTTTGATCACTCTTGGAGTAAAGGCAGCCTCGACAAATTGGAATTCTGAATCATCGATTTCAGAACCAGTCTTACTGTTTATAAAATTTCTTAAAGCGTTGTACATAGGATTCGGTATATAAATATATTAGAAATTTAAGATTATCACAACTTAAAACGCCCGGCTATTTTCCAGTTTTGTGGTTGTAAAAAACGGCAAAACAGAAGGTTCCTGATCAAGGGGGAAATAATTACAAGCAGAAGGGAAATCCCTATAATTGCCGGCTTGTATAGTCCATGTATCTTTGTTTCAATCAATTAGATTGGAAACTTAAACAACCAACAAAATGGAAAATCAAGCAACAAAACAAGCAGTAAAAAATGTGGTATTGGTACATGGAGCCTTTGCGGACGGTTCAGGATATAAAGCATTGTATACCGAGCTCACAAAAAAGGGATATCAGGTAACCGTTGTACAAAACCCTTTGACCTCATTGGAGGATGATGTAAAAGCAACACAGGTTGTTTTAGATAAACAAGATGGCCCGGTAATTCTGGCAGGACACTCCTGGGGTGGAGCTGTGATTACAGAGGCAGGAAATCACCCTAAAGTAGCAGCCCTGGTGTACATTGCGGCTTTTCAGCCGGATAATGGAGAATCGGCCTTGCAGTGGCTTCAGACTGCTCCTCCTGCGCCGGAAAACGGAGTATTGCCTCCGGACGACAAAGGGATCGTTTATTATGATCAGGAAAAATACCACCAAGGCTTTTGCGGTGACATCAGCAAAGAAGAAGCCGATTTCATGTACGCTTCACAAGGTGCCTTTTATGCCAAAGGATTTGTCACACCGATTACCCATGCAGCCTGGAGAGATAAACCTGCTTACGGCCTGATCGCCACAGAAGACAAAAGTATTGCTCCGGAGATTCAACATGAGATGTACAAACGCTCCAATACAAAGGTTACCGAAGTAAAAGGCAGCCACGTGATCTTTATGTCGCAACCAGAACAGGTAACTGCGGTAATTGCAGAAGCGGCAGCAGCATTATCTGCCAGCTAATGGCTGTCTTTTATCTGATCAGAAGTCTCATTTGCCAGGCGTCAGGTAAGTGGGGCTTTTGCGTTTCAGGGCAGTTAAATGAGCGATAACAGTTCGATGGTAGAAATGCTGGCAGGGTCTTCAAACTGTTGTTGGTAGATGATTTCGGGTATAACAATTGGTGTTGAGGTTGTCTGTACAAGAATCCCGTTTTCTGTTCTTTTACAGGAGACAAAGTCGCCAATCTCGGGGTTTAATTCCTGCATTCTGATCAATAGTTCATAGATTACATACGTTGCTATTTGCATGTTTCGAAATTAGGAAATGTTAATTTAACGATAAATTATCATTGTGTTAATGAAAACTTAATGAGTGATGAAAAATTAACATCAGCCTAAAGGCGATAATTAAAGATTTTTCTACTTTAGAGGGATTAAATATGAAAAAACAAGCCATCCCCATACATGTAGCCGAACTGGAAGAGAATGGTATAGAAATCCATCCGATCAGCAATAATATCGAACCTTACCAAATGCCACATAGGGACGACCATTACATGTTCATCATTCAGCAAACCGGTTTTATGTTGCTGGAAGTGGATTTTAAGGAAGTGGCCATATCCGGCGCTTCGCTATGTTTCGTTGCTCCCGGTCAGGTGCATCGTTACCTGAGTTATGAAGATGCTCAGGGCTGGTTGATGTTTGCAGACACGAGTTTGCTTTCTGTTCAGAGCAGGGACATCTTCAGTGCCTATTTTAATGCCGGCCAAATCGCTACAGTTCAGGAAGACGATGCGGTATTTAAACTTGTGCCTTTACTGGAGGAGGTAGTCGGTAATGCTTTAATGCCACTGCGGGAAAAATTGATCAGTTCGCTTACAGACAGCCTGACCTCATTGATCGCCTCCAGCATCCTCAAGTCCCAACAGGTTAGCCATGTGATCGGAGGACAAAAATATAATACGGTGATCCGGTTTAAAAAACTGGTAGCGGAAAAGTATAGCGAATTGAAACAGGTCAAAGAGTATGCGGAATTGCTCCATCTTAGTCCGCTTTACCTGAATGAAATCACGAAGGAAATTACCGGGTTCCCTGCAAGTTACTGGATCAGCCAGGAGATTATTCTGGAAGCCAAACGCATGTTGTATTATACAACGATTGATGTAAAACAGATCGCTTATGCGCTGGGATACGAGGATCATGCCTATTTTTCCCGCTTTTTTAAGAAACACGTAGGGATGACTGCGCTGACCTTTCGGAGTATAAAACCGTGATTTGTCCAATCATAACCCTTGTCTGACTATCTTTTGAGGATGGCCGGCCCCTTAATTTTGTAGCCGTATAATAATTCATAACATACGTTACAAAATGAAAGAAACAAATAACATTACTTTGGTTATCGAGGGCACTCCAACCCAGAACAACCACATCACTATTGAGGCCGAAAAAAGCTTTCAAAAAATAATCATACCAATTATCTTTTCGGTTTTTGCGATATATCTTACTATAGGTATGACCTTGGGGATACTTCCCGGCTTAGTGAAAAACGAATTGAAATTTAGCAGTCTCCTGGTAGGGGTAGTGATTGGGATACAATTTTTATCTACTTTATTAACGAGGGCATATGCAGGCAAACTTACCGACACTAAAGGTCCAAAGCTGAGCAGCAAAATTGGTATACTGCTGATCATCTTATCCGGTGTCATCTATCTGATCTCGGGATTTTTTAGTCAGCTGGCTTTGGTCGCTTTAGGATTGATTATACTCGCGAGGGTTGTTCATGGGATCGCAGAAAGTTTATCCATTACGAGTGCACTAACATGGGGAATCGGATTGGTTGGCACCCAGAAATCGGGCAAGGTGATGACCTGGAACGGGATTGCCATGTATGCCGGAATAGCAATAGGTGCGCCCATGGCCATCTGGATGAAGAGCTCTTTTGGCATTTCTTCGGTGTTTTTTACGCTAATTGTACTCTCTGTAATCAGCTGGCTTTCTACCATTCAGCTTCCAACTTTGCCGGTGGATGCCTCGCATGTCAGGACTCCATTTTACAAAGTGATTGGTCTCATCGCCGGACAAGGGCTCGGGCTGGCTTTTTCCTCTATTGGATTTGCCTGTATCTCTTCCTTCATCTCCTTGTTATTTGCTGCAAAAAACTGGGGTAATCCATCCATGGCTTTTGTAATATTCGGGATGTCTTACATTTTGACCAGGGTCTTTTTCTCTTCTTACCCTGACAAGTTTGGCGGATATAAGGTTGCCCTCGTATCCCTGCTCATCGAGGCTGCAGGCCAGCTTCTGATCTGTTTATCATTAACAGAAACAATGGCACTTGTGGGATGTGCACTTACCGGTGTTGGGTTCTCACTCATCTTTCCTGCACTCGGCGTACTGGCGATTAAAAAGGTAGCACCGCAGATGAGAGGAACAGCCTTAGCAGGTTATGCCGCGTTTTTTGACCTCTCTTTGGCACTTGCAGGGCCGATTGCAGGACTCATCGCAGGTTGGTTCAGTTATCAGGCGATTTATTTATTTGGCGCCATTAGCTGCCTGCTTGCGTTATACATCGTGTTTTCAAATAAAAATAAGTAAACCCTGGTTTGTCTAAGAAACCTGTAAAAATTCATTATGGAAATAGTAAAGAAAAAGGGAATACGCTCCGTGTTCAGCGTAAAGGAAAAAATCTTCCTCAGCCCACATTATATCCGCATTATCTTTGATATGACGGAACAGCAAGTTAAAAAGTTTGCTCAGGCACAGATTGGTGCACATAATAAAATATTTATCCCTGCAGCCGGTTCAGAGGAGGTTCTGTTTCCGGATGATGCGGAAGTAAGCGGGAAGCCGGCTTCGGTAAAAAGAACGTATACCACCAGACGTATAGATCTTTCGAAAAAGGAATTATGGATAGATTTCATCGATCATGCGGACCATGGTCCGGCCTCTTACTGGGCAAGCCGGGCGGTTGCCGGAAGCAAACTGGGAATCGCCATGAAAGCCGGTGGCAGGCCGCTTTTTCCAGAGAAAGCAGCGTATTTCTTTGTAGGAGACAGTACTGCAATTCCGGTCATCGCGACAATGATGGAGCAATTGCCGACTCATGTACAGGTTAAAGCGATTCTTGAGGTATATGGACCAGAAGATGAGTTAAAGCTGTCTTCCAGAGCCAATGCCAGCGTTAACTGGGTTTATAATCCGCAACCTGATATGGGCAGTCAGCTTTTTGAACTGGTTCGGAATTTAAGCTTAGCAAATCACCAAAGCTTCTTCTTTTTCGCAGGTGAATTTGAGACTGCAAAAAAGGTCCGACAACACTTTAAGGAAACACCAGGTTGGATACCTGCCAATTATTCGGTGGTTTCCTACTGGAAAAAGGGCGCATCAGAAGATGAATCTTCTTTAGAACGTTCCGAAGACAGACGTTCCTAACTTGTTGCGTCTTTATCCCTGTTGATCTTCTAAACCCGCTCAGGCGGGTTTGTTATTTGATGGTAATTTCAATGCTGATTAATCTTTTTCAAACCATTATAGTCCAATACGTAGGAGCGACCGCTAAACATTCGGTCAGAAATTAGCATGGGAATTTTTCTACTTCACACAAATAGAAAAAACAATGAAAAAGCAAATTTTAATCTTATTGGGGCTGGTGGCTGTATTGTCGTCCTGTTCCAGTTACAACTATTATTCAGTCAGCAATAAAAAGCTAAATTCCGAATACAGTACCTATGCCTGGTTGCCAGATGGCAAGTCTAAAGCCTCGAGTGTGTATGACAATGATGTCGCGGCGGATAAGATTGTGGAAGCTGCGAGTACGGAGTTAAACAACAGAGGTTTTAAACTCGATAACCGGAAGCCGGATCTGCTGGTCAGGTATACTGCAGTAGTCAACAGTGAAACCAAGTCTTATAATGAGCCGGTGTATTATGATCCTCCGGGAAGATATGTTCCGCGTGTAGGTGTTCATCGTGGCCGTGCTTTCTATTATTATGCTTACCGTAATCCCTTTCCTGTTTATGTAGGTAATGAACAGCGTACTGTAAATGTAAAGCAGGGCAGTATCATGATCGATTTAATTGACCGCAGGAGTAAAAAGGTGATCTGGAGGGGTTGGGCCGAAGGAGAATTAAATAATCCGGAGAAAGCAATTAATCAATTACCGGATGTGATTGCGAACATTTTCAAGAAGTTTCCAGCTTAAAAAGGGGTTGACGCCTTGGGATATTTACATCCAGTGCTTTATTGGTCAAGACCATTAGAGCACTGGATTTTTTTTACAATGGATCATCTGGGCCTGTATTTCCTGGAAGGGATTTCTAAATAATTTGGTTTGATTCCAAAAAATGTAATACATTTATTTCATTACTTACTAATAACTGTGTTTTGAGAAACCGCCCTTTTAACTTAGCAGCTTAATAATAACCGTTATAACCGCAGGTTATTATTTCTATTCATTCAGGCTTCCTGCCTGAATCGGTTTTTTATACCCTTAATTTATTTATGGTCAGCTCGTGATGCCCTGTTTGCATGGTGTTCCACAGCTTATCGTCAAATCATTTTTTGATTAGAAACATGCAAGTTGTTAAGAAATTAACCTGGCAGGTTATGCCTGTCGATACCCCCCTATATAAGAAAAAATGCCCTAAATGCAGAAATAGTAACCTCTATTACAGCAGCAATAAGTTCAGATTAAACGCACAAAAAAAGAACATTGATGTGTGGTTGATTTATAGATGCCTGAACTGTGATACCAGTACTAATATCACCATCTTGTCCCGTACCAAACCCGGATTAATAGATAAAACGCTATTCCAGAAATTCAATGATAATGATGAAGAAACGGCATGGAAATACGTATTTGATGCAGATACGATCCGAAGAAACAGGATGGAGTTCGATTACAGTAATGTGGAATACGACATTGTACATGATCCTATTAATCTCCAGGGGCTCAGGAATATGGAAGCGGATGTGGTTGAATTTGAAATAAAGTCCAGATTCAATCTTGATTTAAAATTGACTCATGTCATTAGAAAATGCTTCGATATTTCGCTAAGCCGATTGGAGGAAATGTTAAGTGCAGGTGTAATTGTTGTTTTACCTGAATGTGCGGTGAGAAAATGTAAAGTAAAAAATGGAATTACGGTTATTGTGAATATCGAAAAGCTGAAGGTATATTTATAATTTTACCTTCTCTTTGGGACCTTTAGTACAAAGATTGAGCTACTAAGTTCCGAACTGGAAATATTGAAAAAAATAATAGCTAATTTATATCATGATATTGAAATCGGCTATTCAACAGATGCGTCTATGATTGGTGGAGGTTTTGAAAAAGCAAAATCCAATTTCAGTCAGCTTCAGGATTTTAATAATTATTATTTCATCAAGCCGATAGGTAAGAACAAATGGTTGGACCGTAACACCAAATCTGAGGTCTTTATTTCGTTTATGACGGAATTTAAAAGGCATATCAAAAAGGAATTGAACCTGAAAAGATTGTATATAAATCAAGAAGGAAATCCAGGAACAGTTAAAATCCTTTGTATTTTTCTGAGTTCTATTCCAGGATTCAATACATAAGAAATAAAGAAATTGCTCGTTAACAGTTAACAATAGAATAAATAAAAGCGTACTAAGAACAGATTAATTATGGCCGATAAACTAACTTTTTTTTCCGAAGCAGATCATCCTGAAATGGTTAAAGCTTTTCAAAAAGCACAGGAAACATTTAAATATTTTTGGAGAGAGCTCTCCTGGGAGTTTCGCAGAATCGTTCCTGCATTAGATCTCGCTTGTGTAAAAGTCGCTTTTCTGGAGCATGTATCTGATCAAAGTGCACCTATCGTGGAACACATGTGGATCAACGACGTGCAGTTTGATGGATATGTGATTAGTGGTACACTCGCAAATGACCCGAACGAACTCTCGAATGTTAAAAATGGAGATTTTGTTGAAGTGCCCTTAAATCAGATCAGCGACTGGTTGTTTACCAGTGGTGGAAAAACTTATGGAGGATTTACGATACAGGTTATAAGAGCTGATATGGACGAACAGGAGCGGATAGGACACGATCAGGCATGGGGATTAGACTTTGGTGATTATAACGATGTTTCCGTTGTTTTTGAGCAAAAAGAGCATCCTGAAAACCTCGTGGAGCATCCTATGAGTATCAATATGAAAGATAAGCTGGCTGCGTTTATTGGCGAACACCCGGATCAACTGACCAATCCCGATGAAGTAGGGTATACCATTTTGCACAGAGAAACAGTAGCAGGGAACAGGAGTTCTGTAGAAGTGCTGCTGCAATTAGGTGCAGATAAAAATATAAAGACCGGTAAAGGAAATACCGCATTGGATTTGGCCAAACAAGTGGGATGGGAGCAAATTATTCCATTGCTTGAAAATTAGCAACTCTTTCCAAACAACACCGGCGCGTTTACTGGAAACAGATTTGAGGAACGACGGGGATGGAAATAGAAACACTGGCTAGTCACCAGTGTTTTTTTGTTATCAATCCATGGCAGTTTTTTATATACTTTCAGAGTCTACTGGAGAAAGAAATAGATCTATGCAAATGAAAAAGCCTATTTTAATTAATACTAAAAGAGCGGATTCTCTTCTTTTGATGTATAAAAATTTAGATAGTTATTTCATCAAAAAGATAGATTTTTATCGGGTAATTGAATACAGCTTGTTCAGAAGAAACGATGACCTGCTGCCCGAAAATTTCCATGGGTTACCAGTAGTTGATGAAAAAAACTACAAGAATAAAGATGCTGCTTCATCTAATGATTTTAAACCTCAAGAACTTAAGCTTGCCGTAAAGTTTCTTTTGAAAAACTTATTGCTAACTCCTGAAGAAAGAAGAAATATCAGAAAAAAAGAGCATGCAATCGTGGTTATGGATATCAAAAAATATCTGGACGAAAATGGATGCAGTCCGGAAAATAAAGAATTTGTGAAATGGGCATTTAAATATCTGCTTTTTCAAAACCTGTCATGCCCATACAGCCCAGGCCGATCACAGGGACAACCAAACCCTGGCTACCCAATGCTATTTGCTTTATTTTCATAGTTCAAAGATCGGCAAGCCAAATCGCGGGCACGTATGCAAACCCCTGAAGCTTGTAAGCAAATCAAGGAATGATTTTTTATATTTCTTTACTGTTCTCTTCGATCAGTGCTGCCATCTTTGAATTAAAGGACGTGATAGCTATTCTTAATTTATCGAAGAAATCCGGATCAGCAGTTTCTACACAGACAATGGCTTTTTGCAGTATCTGATGGCTCAGCTAAAACACATTTCTCTGTTACTAAAGTAATTAACAACAAAGCAGGTTAGCTTTGTATATAAATGCCTATTTTTATTTTTTTTGCACCAAATGGCTAAAATTTTTATCGTCGAAGACGAAGCGGAAATACGGGAAGAACTGATACAATTAGTTAGTGCGCGGACTCATGATGGTATCGTAGGAGCCTGCGGCTCGGTAAAGGAAGCATTACTACTCCTCCCATCTGCCGCTCCGGATATGATATTGATGGATATAGAACTTTCTGATGGCCAGAGTTTTGAGATATTGGAGCGCCTTCCTTCAACACCTTTTTCGGTGATTTTTATAACTGCCTATGAGCATTATGCACTACGTGCCATCAAGGCGGGGGCATTGGATTACCTATTGAAGCCCGTAAAGGAAAAGGAATTGTATGATGCCCTCGATAAAGCCAGCTTGCGACCTAATGTCTTGCATGCGGTACAAAAGGAAATCCTCTTCGATAAGCAATCGACAATGTTGGTGCTGAAAACCCTTAATGAAACGTATTTTGTGCGCCATTCCGATATTCTATATTGTAAGGGAGATGGTGGATATACTACCTTCTTTTTACTTGATGGCAGAGAAATTACAACAAGTACAACACTCAAAGAATATGAAACCTTGCTGCCGGAAGGCCTGTTTCTGAGAATTCATAAATCTTTTCTGATTTGTCTAAACTTTATTATTTCGTACCATCATGATGGCTTTGTTTTTTTACAAGGTGGGATACAAGTGCCTGTATCTACCCGTAAGAAAGATTTATTGATGCAAAAAATGACAGTTAATAATGCCTAATAAACCCTTGAAGATCTCCTGCCTAATCTCTATCTGGCTAATTATTACCCTATTTATCAGCTGCAGGCCTTCCTCTCCGCGAATAAATCAAGGCCAGTTACTGGATAGCTTATCTGAGCAGATAAAACTGAGTAAACAGCCTAAAAAAGCAATCCCACAACTACAACAATTAATAAAAGAAAATCAAACGGATAGCGTCATACTTAGCCGGGCTTATTTTTACCTCAGCTATTGCTTACTTAAAAATAAACAAGACTCTGCTTCGTTTGAAGTGGCCCAAAAAGCTTTAACTATATTGCCTTTGTCGGAAAAAAATGGAGCCCAGGCAGCTACCAATTTCTATTGGATGGGTTATCTTGAGCAAAAAAAACAGCAATATTATGCGGCAACTTATTACTACACACAAGCTGCATATCTTATTGATGCAGGCAATTTGAAACTCAGTTTTCCAAAATCTTCCGGTATTATTTTATTATGGGCATCACAACTAAACAATTTCAATAACAGACTGGATTTATCTAATAGATTTGCCAGGAAAATGCTCTTTCTTTTGAAAAAAGATACCAGTATGTTGGCAAAAGACTTGTCTATATCCGCGAATTTATTGCTTTCACTAGGGTATTTAGATCAAAAAGGAATGGCTAATGACTCCGTTCGATTCTATTTAAATCGGGCCACAGCAATAAAAAAGAAAACCAAACTTGCCCGTATAGATTACAATTATTACATATCAAAAGCAAAAATATTTTACGAGGGTAAAGAATTAGATTCTGCCCTTTACTATCAATTAAAAGCCTATAAGGCAGATACCTCCAATGCTTTTATGGCCTACAACAATCTATTGGGCATTTATGTAAACAAGCATCAATTGTCAAAAGCACGTGTGGCAGAGCGTGAAGTTACCAAGCGGTTAAGCCAATCTGATGCAGATAATTACCTGATGTATCTGGAAAATAAGATCGCGTTTGCTATCGCTCGTGGCGATAATAAGATGGCACAGTCGTCATTCGAAGCGTATGTTCAAAAAAAGAATGAAAGAGAAAAAAATGAAAACCGAAAAGCAGCAAACGAAATATCTTCGCTCTATAAAACGGTGCAAAAAGACCAGCAAATTGGTGCATTAAACAAAAAGATAGGTAAGATAAAGGGACAATTGGAGTTGAACAGGCTCTGGTTGGTGGTGATTATCCTTTTTTCAGGATTGCTGGTTGCGATGATATTATTACTGTTTTTAGACCGAAGGAGAAAACAACTCATTACCGAAAATAAGCGGGTTTCAGATCTTAATATCAAACTTGAATTGGAACAAAGGTTGTTGCGGAGCCAAATGGACCCTCATTTTATTTTCAATTGCTTAGCGGGGATTCGTGCTTTGGTCCGGCAAGAGAAAACTCAGGAGACCCTCACTTACCTGGATCATTTTTCCGTTTTGATGCGGGAGAAACTAACGGCAGGTAACCAGCGAAATATTGACCTGAAATCTGAACTGGACTTTCTGGAAAACTATTTAAAGCTGCAGCAAATTAGGATGCCAGGCAAATTCGACTATGTATTTGAATTGGACAATGAGGTTGCCGATATGTTTGATGAAATAGAGATTCCGGCAATGTTGCTTCAGCCATTTATAGAGAATTCTATTTTGCATGGATTTAAAAACATCAGTTATAAAGGTCAGATACACGTATCAATGGCCATTAAAGATGAGGTTTTAAAGGTCATCATTAAGGACAATGGCGTTGGTTTGGATACCACTGATCAGCCGACCCATACTTCGCGTGCCACCCAAATTGTAACAGAACGAATTCAGTATTTACAAACTGAAGGTGTAGGAGAGGCCAGCCTGTCGATGAATTCTCAGATGGATGCTCCTGGTACCATTGTCACTTTACAGATTCCGGTTTAAGTGTAGCGCTCGTTAACTGAAAGCTGGCACTTCTTTATCGCATTGTCCAGCTTAGATTTTATTTCTTTTATTTGTTTTTTAAGTCATTAATTGACTTAAAATGATCTGCTGCGCTTATAGATTTACAGCAATCCCGATGTCATTTGAAACAAAAAATAGATATGATGAAAACAATTATTTTAACTGCATGTATTGCGTTTGCAAGCCTAAGTTTAGTATCTGCAAAAGCAAAAATCCCTATTTGTATTCCCTGCGAATCCATCGAAACTGTGCAGGAATTACCCAAAGATTCTGAGATTGCAAAACTGATGGGTAAAAATGTAAACGTAGCCTATATGTACAAAGAATACGGAGCGATTTGGATGTCTCTTTGGAATAGTGATGGAAAATATGTGTTGAGCGATGAGCGCAACACCAGCTATTTAGAAGTTGATGCACAAATGGCCAAAATATTAAAGGAAAAACATAATATTGATATAGAAACTGCAGGAAGCCCCTTGTCTTTTTGGAAAAAAATAGGCGGAAAACTGGTGTTCTTAATCATTGCAGGTATAATTGTTTATGGAGTGATCCCTTCAAAAGATAAAGAGGTAAAACCTGTCAAAATTTAACATACCTAATCCTTATTATGAATCCTCTATATTTAATCCCCGCAATTGTAATAATTGCTGGCGTGTGCTACATGGTGTATATGAATGCTCAGCACAGTAAAGCAAAATCTGAAATCAATTTAGATCAGGAACGCAGCAGATATGATATTTACAAACAAGAGCTATTAACTCAGGATTTTGCGAAGCTAAAGCAATGGATGAAAGACAAGCCTATTGATGCTTTTACAGGGGCATCCGTACCGCAATCTACCAGTAATAAATTACAGGAAATGCTGAGTGATGGCGTGAAAAACATCGCGTTATCTGCCATTGGGCTAAAACTACGCAGGATAGAAACGGATTGTTTTTGGGTATTAAGCGGTAAAGATTTACATTTTTTAAGCACCAATACAGAAGGCGATTTAGACGAACATATTATTTTTGACACCTTTAGAATAGCGGCTGCCAGCTTGAAATACTCAGGTGTATTAAAATCGCAATTGGGGGTATATTCACAAGCTGCCGAAGAATATCTACCTAAAGTGCATCTCATTACATTTAACATGGATGACAGTTCTTTATCCCTCGAAATTCACGACAGGGTAAATTACACACCTGGTCCGGCCGATATGTTAAATATGAAAAAACAACTGGCTACCCGAGCCAAATACCAGGTAGTAGGCGAGAAACTTGTGGACATTTTGCAAAGTAGGTTTAGCAATTTAAAAACAACCTAAACAATTATGAGCAGCTTTTTTAAAGTTTTCAATGCCCTATTCAAAGAATTGAGCATGAACAAAAATGGATTGAACGGCTATGATTTAGATTGTGTACTCGTAAGTTCCATGTATGCCGAACAACAATCGGCATACTTAAACTCTTACGAAACAGGACTTAGTCTATCTACTATCAAAAAATTGGTAGAAGAATATTGGGACGTTTATGATAGAGATGATGCCCTGAAAATATTGATAGACCTGCTCCACAGAAACGAAGACGAATACGTAGATTTTGTGTACAAAGCTTTAGAAGATGAAAGCAATTATGAAGCGCTTTTAAAAGCAAATCTGCCAAATGATGAAGGTGCTTTTGAATATTATTTAAATATTTATAGAAGCTTAGGCAACACCATCCCGGAGCTGATAGAAGAAAATGTAATCAGCCATTTTTCTGAACTTAAAAAGATAAAAGACAGCGGTTGGAATCTTGGCAGAGGCGCATTTTTAGCCCGTTGCTGTTTTGAACTAGGCCATCTTTCAGAAGAAGAACTTAAAGATTATTTAGGTAAAACGCATACCGCTTTAAAGAAGTACTGCGGCACCTGGAAAGAATATACCATAAGTTATATTTTTGGCAGAGCCCTTTGGGGCGGAGCCAATAATGCTGGCATGATATCCATCGCTGATACTTTGTTGAACGATGATAAAAGCCCTTTGAAAAATAAAGCATTGTGATAAACCGTAAAAAACCGCCTCATCATTTTATTGAAGAGGCGGTTTTTTGTTTTATGTAGTTTTTTTATTTAAACAACTGGGCTAAAGTTTTATTCAGCTCTTCTCCTCTTAAATCTTTTCCTACTACTTTACCATTCGGATCAATCAGGAAGCTGGCAGGTACTGCTTTTACACCATACTCTGTAGCTGCTGTATTTTGCCATCCTTTCAATTCAGAAACATGTGTCCAGGATAATCCGTCTGCTTCAATGGCTTTCAGCCATGCGTCTTTTTTCGAATCCAGAGAGATGCCCAAAACTTCAAATCCTTTGTCATGATATTTTTTGTAAGCAGCCACTACGTTAGGATTCTCTTTTCTGCAGGGACCGCACCAGCTTGCCCAGAAATCAATCAGGACATATTTGCCTTTGAAATCAGAAAGCTTAACGATTTTGCCATCTTTATCTGTCATGCTGATCGCAGGAGCAACTTTACCTTTACCCGTTTTTGCATCGATAGCCAATGATTTCGTGATCATGGCACCAACCGTAGAGAGTTGCGCTTCTTTGGTTAAACCAGCGAATAACTCCCTGGCAACAGGAAAATTCGGATAACCGATAAAGCGGTCGTAAATTACTGCTGCAGAACCAGCGGAGGAAGGATGTTTGCTGATGTAAGTTTTCACTGCCTGCTGATTTTTTGTATCCAGGTCTGCAAATTCTTTATCAATTCCGGCACGTGTTAGGGAATCCACTTTAGTTCCGGCAGCTTTCGCTGCTTTTTCCGCCTTATCCAGTTTGCCATAGATACCACCTGCTGTTGCGGTAATTTCCTTCCATGGGCCGCTGTAAAAACCCATATAAACATCTTGCGCTGCAGAGCCTTTGATCTCTGCCATAGCCATGCTATCTGCCGTTTTTGTAACGGTAATGGCAGAATTTTCCAGGATAAACTGAATCGGGTATTTCAGGCCTTTGGCATTCAGACTGTAAAAACCAGGGGATTTAACGGTTCCTTTGAATACAAATTCGCCATTGTTCAGCTTAGTGGAATCTACCTTTACCGGACTGCCATTTAATTCATGTTCCAGGTAGATCTTTCCTGTTGCTTTGGCAATATTTCCTTTCAAAAGGTATTTGCCGTTCTGGGCAAAACTTTGTATACCTGAACAAGTGATTATTGCTGCAAGAGGTAGTATCGTTAATGCTTTTTTTATGTTGTTATTCATGTTGATTATCTTTTATTTAAGAGGATGATTATTTGCTTACATTTTGTACAATGGTTCCGTTGCCCGGGTTTTTAATGGCTCCCAATGGGATCGGCATGGTCCATAAATGAGAAGTAGGAGAGAGTGTGTAGTTCTGACCGTTTTCTGTTTTCGTTAAGGTGGTCGCGTAGTTCGGATCTTTATTCAGACGACGTCTGTCTGCGAAGGTTGCAATGCTGTTGATCAGCTCATTTGCTTTGGTACGTTGGATCAGCTTTACTGCTTCAACTGTGTTTGGTGCTGATAATGGGCTGTAGTTTTCAGGGAAGATCCTTTTCACACGCACCGCATTTAAGGTGGTCATTGCTCCCGGAACATCGTTCAAACGGGCCTGGCATTCTGCTTTGATCAGGTAAACCTCAGTGGTGGTCAGGCCTCCATAGTTATAAAAGCCGATGGTGATGCTTGTGTAATAGGTATCTGCGGCCACTGTTCTCAGTTTCCAGCGGGAAGCAAATCTGGCGTCGCCCGTTTCAAATTTAGGTGCGCGATCAGTTCTCAACGCAGATTCACGGCCTGAAGAATAGCTGCTTCCATGACGGTAGTAATAGTTCTCTACGAAATCAAAACCCATTGGTGAAGGTGCATTGGTGTACACGTTTGGTTGTTCGATCTGGGTTTTGTAAGTGGCATAGAACTGAGGCCAGTCGTACAGTTTGTCGTTGTACTTCAATGCTTCGTTTGCCGCGCTGAGTGCTTCTGTATACTGACCCATGGTCAGGTATACCCTTGCTCTAAGTGCATAAGCTGCACCTAAATTCGGATGTAAGGCCGTTGCACTGGTGACGCGAAGGTTTGGAATGGCTTCATCTATGTCTTTCAGGACAAAGGCATACAAATCTTTGATGCTCACCTGAGTATGTGGCGCATTGATGTCTGCACTTTGGATCAGCGGCACAGACAGCTTGTTCCCTGCGTTAGCTGCTTCGTAAGGGTCTGCGTAATAGTTGGCCAGCATGTAGTAGTTTAATGCCCTTAAAACCTTTGCCTGGGCTACCAGCTGGGCTTTATCTGCATCTGAACCTTCTGTCGAAGCTGGAACGTGCTCAATTAGCAGGTTACTCGTTGATATTGCCGTATAGGCATTGTAATAGGGCGTTTCGTCACTACCACTGATCGGGATCCGGTCTACATTCTCATTCCAGAAATAATTGACCGAATACAAAGGGTAATAATTCAGGTTTGCCGTGGTTTCAAACTTGTCGTTCATCAACAGGATGGCCTGTGTAATGGTCATCCGTTGGTTTCCATATTCATCACGAATCATGGCTTCATAATCGGCCAATGTAGTTGGCGTTTTTTGTCCTTTCGGAACAATGTCCAGGAATTTTTTGCAGCTGCTAAAACTAATCAATAGCATCAGGGCTGAGATTTTTAGCGTATTTGATAATATCGTTTTCATTTCTCTTGCTTTAAAAATTAAGATAAACACCCCATACATAATTTGCCGGGCGATATCCACTCAATAAATACTTGGCTTCTTTGCTTTTTGCTATCGTGAATGCGTTCTCCACATTGAACTGGAACCTTAAATTTTCCCGGTTCGCTTTTTTGAGGAGGTTTTTCGGCAAGCGATAGGCGAGGGAGACGTTTCTAAGGCGGATGTTTGAAGCATCGATCACATTGATGTCTGATTTTTGGTAGATCTCTGCACTCTGACTGTTATAGGCAGGATCTTCTGCAAACACCAATCTTGGAATGTTGGTTCTGTTCTCATCACCCGGAGTTTTCCACCTGTCGTTGATCTCTTTATTTACCGCAGTGATTTGCGTCACATAACCTCCAAGGGCGCCATTATAGGCACTTCCCAATACCGGAAGGAAGGTGTTTCTCATTTTATGTCCACCTTCAAAGGTCAGCAAAAAGGAGAAAGAGAAGTTTTTATATTCCAGCAGGTTATTAAAGGAACCGCTATACGTAGGAACTGTCGAGCCACTGTACACAATAGAGCCCAGGGTGGCTGGAGAATTCAATACTTTTTCGCCTTTTTCATTGTACACCTGTGGCAAACCGTCAGCACTTAATCCTGCCCAACGGTAGCTGTAAATGGCATTGTAAGGGTTTCCGATTCGTGGATAGGCTTGCGGGTAATCCAACTGTAAGTAATATACCGGTGCTTCCACATTGACATAGGTCACTTTGTTTTTGTTGCGGGCGTACAAAATGCTCGTATTCCAGGTAAAATCTTTGCTTCGGATCACATCGGCAGAGATGGACAGCTCGATTCCCTTATTGGTCATTTCGCCGTTGTTGATCGCATAAGTACTAAAGCCAAATCCTTCTGTCGGCACACCCATGGTGCTTGCCAGGAGGTCTTTACCTTGTTTGTTGTAGTAATCCAGGGATCCGCTGATGCGGTTTTTGAAAAAGGCAAAATCTGCACCGACGTTGTTGGTCGTTGTTTTTTCCCAGGATAGGAGGGGATTTGGACGGTTACCTACGGTTCCCTGTAAGCCACCTACATTATTATTGCTGCTGTAAAAGGCCGTCATGTAAGGCGCTGCATCTTTAGCAATGTTTCCGCCGATACCATGAGAGAACCTTACTTTCAAAAGGTCTACCCAGTCGGCATTAAAGAAGGATTCTTTGTAAATGTTCCATCCTGCACCTACAGACCAAAGTGGTTTATTCTGGTATTTGGAATTGGTGCCCCATAGGTTGGAACGGTCCCAACGTAAACTTCCCGTCACCAGGTATTTGCTGTCGTAGGCGTAACCTGCGTTCGCATAAACCGACACGAATCTGTTTACGTTTTCGCGCTGACTGGCGATGTTGCTGTTGGAGAAATATTTACCGCCAATGATGGCACCTGGTACGGCAGCTAAAGCTTTGGCATTGATCAGGTCGAAGGTCAATACTTTCGGATCGTAGTTGTACAGGTACTGATCTTCGAATTCCAGTTTGGTATCTCTGATCTCCGTACCTACGATGGCCGTCAGGTTGTGTTTGTCGCCAAATGTTTTGTCGACATTTAATTGCTGACGGAAATTATAGGCAGAACTAAAGCTGTCCTGATCGTAATTGATGTTTCCATAAGGCAGGCTAAAGGTAACCGGTCCTCCGGCAACTTTTCCGGCATAGCCGTTTACCTGATCTCTCACATAGAAAGAGTTTTTATCGTACATCCTGTTGAAACGGTCTGAACCAAACTCGTATTGGAAAGTAGAACGGTAAGTTAACCATTTGGTGATGTCTGCATTTAATTTAATGAAGGACCTGTTGCTGAAACTTTTCAACCTACCCAGGTTACGGCTTTGCTCGTCCAATGCGGTAATGTCCATGTTGTAAAGACCGTTTGAATTGATCAGTGACATGGTGTTTGCGCTAAGGCGGGAGGCACCGGTAGAAGTGAAATTAGAGCCATCTTCGTTCTTTAAACGATCGTAAGGCAGGTAAGCATACTGCGGAGATTGAGTTGTATAATTTTGCTGTGTAGCATCGTTATAGGACAAATAATTACTCAGCTCCAGTGTCAGCCATTTGTTGATTTTAGTGGTGTTGTTGATGTTTAAACCCAGGCTTTCGTCTTTGGTGTATTTGTCTTCGGACTTGTTGTTGCGGTAGGTCAGTGAAGAATAAAACGAGTTGGTTTCGGAAGCGCTGCCCACGCTCACATTGTATTGCTGATAGAATGGATTGCGCTTGCTGTATTTTACCATGTCGTCATAGTATTGATAGCCAGATGAAGCCAGCTGGTTTAACTTGGCATCCAGTTGGGCCTGAGTTAATGTTCCTGCATATTTTGCAAGGATGGCCTTGATGCCCTGGCTCTGGTAACCTGCATTGGTCAATACGTTCGCCGCATAGGTGGCTGAATTTGCCGCTTTTAGCTTTGGATTATTGGTTTCCCATTCTTTTTCGAGGCTCACAATATCTGCCGAATTGGTCAGGTTATCGGTATATACCGCGTTG
Source organism: Pedobacter sp. KBW06 (assembly GCF_003852525.1). Lineage (GTDB taxonomy): Bacteria > Bacteroidota > Bacteroidia > Sphingobacteriales > Sphingobacteriaceae > Pedobacter. The sequence continues at coordinate 79,411 of NZ_QAJL01000006.1, read as the reverse complement.
GAAGAAAGTGTAATTGTACTCGACGCAGAGATTTGAGTTTTGCCTTTTTTAGGTTTTTTGGTGACGATGACCACTACTCCGTTTGCTGCTCTTGCACCATAGATCGAGGCCGCTGCCGCGTCTTTTAATACGGTGATGCTTTCGATGTCTTCCAGGTTTAGTCCCGGTACATTTTCGGTAATAGAGCCATTGGTGTTGTATTTGGTATTCTCTACCGGGAAGCCGTCAACCACGTATAAAGGATTGGTTACGCCTTTCATCGAAGTGGTTCCCCTGATCAGGCCGTTGTTGTATCCTGCAATCCTGCCTTCCAGTAAAGAGCCGATACTGCTTAGGCGTTGTTGTTCGAGTTTCTTTGCAGGGATACTGGAGAAGGCACCTGTAACGCGTTCTTTTGGAAGGGTCTGGTATCCGGTGGATACGGTTACTTCTTCGAGTTGTCCGGTTTGTTCTGTCAGGTTAATGGCGCCCAGGTTCTTCTGAACGGTAACTTCTTTGGGCTGATAACCAAGGAAGGAAATGACAAGTACGGCCTTATCGTCTACGTTCTCGAGGCTAAATTCGCCGTTCTGATTGGTCAGGGTTTGTTTTTTTGTCCCTTTAACCTTTACCGATGCTCCGGGAAGGGGAAGGTTGTGCTCATCAAGGATTCTTCCTGTTACATCAATTTCCTGAAATCGGTGGATCAGTTCCTCCACGAAACTGCGTTCCTTTTTCCTGATCAGCACGGTTTTGTTGCTGATGCTGTATTCCAGTGGCTGGTTTTTGAAGATCTGCTCCAGCACATCTTTCAACTCTGCATTTTGTACATTGATATTTACTTTGTTTGCATCTTTCAATAGAGAATAGATGACAATAAAATCATATCCACTTTGGTCGCTGATCCGATCGAAAATCGTGAACAGTTCTGCGTTTTTTGCAGAGAGGGTGATCTTTTGTGCATAGGTTCCGGCACTGACTTGCATGATCAATGCAAATAAGAGAAAAGTGGTTAGCTTCATAATTCTCCATAGTTTATACTGCGCGCGCGCACGACGTCGCAGATGAGTGCAATTTTTGTACATTTGTTGTAGGTTGGTTGAAGCTATTGGCCTTGTATTTTCGAGATCGCGGCCTTTAGCGGTTAGTTGACAATTCTGTTGACAGCCGACCTTATTTTATACCAGTTCGATTGGCGTCGGACTGGTGTTTATTTCTTGGTCTGGCTTTAATAGTTTAGGTAAGTTTTTATTGCATTACGGTTACCCTCCTTCCTTCGACTATAAACTTAACGGCATTGGAATAGCTGAGCATGTTTAAGACTTCGCTAATGTTTTTATTTCGGGAGATTTTTCCGCTGAATTTTTCTTTTGAGATCGGGCCATGGTAGGTGACTTCAATGTCGTACCAACGGCTGATTTTTAGCATGATTTCGTCGATGCGTTCTTCGTTGAAACGGAAGTCTCCGTTTTTCCAGGCCATGGATGATTTGATGTCGGCCGGGGAAACGAGGATGTTCGCGTTGTTGTTTACGAGGGCCGTTTCACCTGGTTTCAGTAATTGTTGTATTTTATGTTCATTGGTGATTTTTACGCTTCCTTCGAGTAGGGTAGTGCTGGTGTTTTGTTTATCAGGGTAGCTGTTGATGTTGAAATGAGTTCCGAGTACTTGTACTTCCTGTTGGTCTGTTTTTACGATGAAGGGGTGTTCTTTGTCTTTGGAGATTTCAAAGTACGCTTCTCCGGTTAGTTCTACTTTACGGTTTTTTAGTCCGGCAAAAGATGCAGGGAATTTTATAGACGAAGCGGCGTTTAACCATACTTTACTTTGATCGGGGAGTTGGAGTCTGTAGGTCTGTCCGTTTACGGTAGATAGGGTATGGGTTTTATTTGCAGCGTTTTCTGTTTGATTTTTTATGCTGTAGATTATTTCGCCGTCGGCTGATTTGCTGATCAGGATGCCTGCTTCTGACGCGAGTTGTCCGCTGTTGGCGTTTGACAGGATTATTTTTTTGCCATTGTCCAGGGTTAGTGTTGCGGAGTTTATGCCGGCTGGAATGTCGTTATGGAAGACGTTTTTGTTTTGTTGACTGTCTTTTTGAAGTACCAATCCGATGCCAACAATAACAAATATTGCAGCTGCAGCTGCTGAAATTCTTAACCAGAGCTTTATTGGTTTCCTTTTCTTGTTGGAGTTTTTATTGGTTTGGTCTGGTTGTATTTGTTGTTTGAGCTCAGCCCACTTTTTATCGGTATCGAAAGCGTTGTAGGCTTTGAAAGCTTGCGCAGCATCGGTACTGATTTGTTGAAGTTCTTTTAGCAGGTTTTCTTCTTCAGCATTGAGTTCTAAGCCGGCGGCTTTATTTGCCTCCAGTTTCTCCAGAACTTTATCCCAATCCGGACTAAATGGTGTGAGTTTATTATCCATAATCAACACAGTGTCGTAAGAAAGTAGGAGATGGGTGACAGCAGATCTTAAAAAAGATGTAGTTTTGTTGTAATCTGTTGATTATGAGTCGGTAAAAACGATTGTGATTTACAGGATACTCATAAGTAAACCAAGAGTTTTGGTTCTTAATGCGTTATATGCTCTTTTTAGTTGGGTTTTTACGGTATTGATGGAAATGCTTTGTTTCTCTGCGATCTGGGCGTAGCTGAGTTTGTCCATGGCATGAAGCATAAAAATCTTTCTGCGATCCGGTGGGAGGGACTGAATCATCTCGATGATTTTTTCATAGCGTTGGTGTTGGAGCTCTTGGTCTTCTTCCTCGTCTAAAATTGCTTGTTGTTCTTCGAGTATGGTTAGTTCGGTGTTTCGCTTTTCAGCGATGGCAGTTTTTCGAAGGTGGTCAATGCTTTTATATTTTACCGCTCTGCGGGCGTAAGCTTCAAAGCTGGTTGTGAGGTTGATGATGTCACGTCTTTGCCAGAAGTTGATGAAAAATTCTTGTACGAGATCTTCAGCTATGAATTGATCGTGGACGTAGTCCATAGCAATCATGCACAAGAATTTATGATTCTTGCGAAATAGTACTTCAAAATCATCAATGTTGAGTGCGCCCCGATCTTCCCCCACCATATGCCAAATATATAAATATAGTTACGGAGAATTAAGGATGTGGGTTGGAGATTTTAGAATTTTAAATAAATTTTACGAAGGTTTTTAATTTTCATAAAATTTACCTTCTTACACTTGCACGATAATTTTCAATCTAATTTGAAGGGTAGTAATCTTTATATCTATTAACCTATTAATTGTTTGTAATTCGATGGCAATCTACGTTTTTCTGTATTAGAATGCTGCGAGTTGAAAAGTGCTTAACGGGCTGTTCGTTATGAGCTGTACATATCTTTATTACGTCGATAGATTTAGTATTTCCTAAATCGCAGCAATTATTTTTTCGGGAGTTCTAGCTGAAATGACCTGTTGGCTTCTGGTTCCCTTGTGTACTATAGAGCATGGTTTAGTCATTGAAACCGAAATCTCAACGGATCAAATTTATTATTTATGGAGTTCAGTGACGCCTCCACTTATCAGGTTAATGTTAATTTGATCGAGGGGGTATCTGGCCTAAAACTACCTGATGCCGTAGATTTTTCTATTGAAAATATTAGCCTATAAATCATTTGCAGTATGATTGTAATTATAAATTATTAGATATTCCATTATAATAGTTTTTTCTAAATTTATAGGAGACTTTAACGCCTACAAATAATGAGCAATATCAATCAACAAATTTTGATTACGGAACAAAAATGTGAAGCAACTTTCTACAATACTAGAACTATTCGCGAACGATTGTTTGAGGAAGTACGAATAATTTCATCTGAACTGCAGCCTTTCGATAAAGCGTGGGCTGGAAATTGGATTGAGAATCCTGATTTCTACTATAGAAATCAGGATTCATCATCAAGTCGTTATGAACAATTGTCGTCTAACGATGTTCAAGTTCGCTTAACTAAAAGATCTGGAATTGACATAAGTGCCTGGCGAAAAGAAATTCCGATGCTTTCAAAGCAGTTTTTCGGATTGCGTGAGTTCATTTTGTCTGAGCTATCAATAATCCGGTCGATGGATAATATGAACAACGAAATCGAGTTGCTGACCCAGATTGACCATTTTGAATGGGGAGCTAAACCAGGTTATTTTATAAGAATGAGACGTCCGAAGTTTGCAGTAGTTGATAATCCTTCTGTGCTTAACAATGGTTTAACGACGCCTCCTCATATTTTGATAGGCTCTGATGTAATGGATACCATGAGTATTTTGGCTGCTTATGACAATTTTGAAAAGCTAGCTAAACGCTTGATTAGGCAGTTACAAATCAGATTCAGTGATAATGATGTATTAGCGGAGGGTACGAACAGGATAGACGATGCATTGACTACGATGATTGATAAGTTTCATGTGGTAGCAACTCAATTGAAGAATAGGCATGACACAAGAGGAACCATTGTAATTAATGACGAGTATGACGTGCAGGATTTAATGAACGCTTTGTTACGCATGAACTTTGAAGACGTGAGAAAAGAAGAGTATACACCTTCTTACGCTGGGAGTTCTACCCGGGTTGACTTTTTATTAAAGCGCGAAAAAATTGTGATTGAGGTGAAGAAAACTAGGGCATCGATGAAAGATAAGGATATTGGAAATCAGTTGATTCTTGATATTGCGCATTATGGTTCCCATCCTGATTGTAAAAAGTTGATTTGTTTTGTTTACGATCCCGAGAACCTAGTAGGGAATCCTAGGGGACTAGAAGATGACTTAAACCGTATGAGTACCGAGGAGTTAATTGTTGAGGTATTCATTCGACCATAGTTTAACAGTTATCAGGAAATGAAAAAGAATAGTAAAAATTGCCCCCCCCCCCTATAAAAAGAGTAGGTAAAATGAACTTACTCTAAAAGAATAACCTAACTTACTTTAAGTTCTTGGATAATCGCTTAAGCCTTGCTACTATCCTGCTTTAATTATGATAATAAAGGATCGATTACCAATTAAATTTTAACCTCTCAATCAAAATGTATTTTCTAACTGCAAAAGATCCCAATTATATTGTCAAAGGTTCTCGAGACCCACTAGGTATGCAAGTAATATGGCAGGCGGCAGGTCGTAGACTAATTCCTGATCTTTCAACGGTATCTTCGAGTATTATTGACTTCCAGATTATGTGTATTGCTTCTTACTATAAAAAGGAACTTAGGATAGAGGATAAAGCATTTCAAAGCTTTTTTAACCGCTTAGAGAAACTCATGGCCTTTGTGAGATTCCAGAAGAATCCTAAAGAAGGTTTTAATGGCGTTGACCGGATCAATAAGTTAATCAATACCCCAAATAAGACCATTACCATTTCAGATCAGCAGGAGATACTATCAAATCAGAAGGCCTATGGAGTTTGGGGAAAGTATAATAGACCATTCAGTGATGCAGGGATCACCGAAATTTCAGGTTTTCATGAGTTGATGAAGAAAAAAATTAAAACGGTACCTGCTTTCGATAAAATGATAGATCGCTTGGTTAGAAAACCAGTGGATCAGAATACGGAATTTAATAAATCCCAACTACAGCTTATTTATCCCCTGATAGATAAACCAGAAGGTGATGAAAGGAATCTTTTTATTAAGACTTTGCTAAAAGATAATTGCGAAAATAGCCTATATAAAGCAATAAGCGAAAATAAGAACTTGCTTGGGATGAGTTTATATGAACTGATCGAGAATTTATCACTAAACTCTGCTAGCGAAGAATTGAACCATTCACTGGATAGTATTAGAAGAACAGAACTCATTTTAAGCCCTCTCAACCACATTTTTAGATATCTGCAGACAAAATCTTATTGGACTAGATTTGAAATTTCAGTATCGTCAGCAATTGAACAAACCAGGACAAACGTTGATACAGAGGGGTTAGATATTTCAATTCAAGAACTCAACAAATTTTTAACGTTACCAAATGTCGAGTTAGTCCTAGGATTGGCTAATAGAAATGAGCAGGTGTCAGCTGGTAGGAAGTCTGTTGCTTGGATGAAGATGAATGAAAATGGGCTAGAGGTGAATCATTTTGAGGGTGCTAGATCAATGTATGATTACAATCCAACCATTCATAATGATAACTCTTACTTTATCTCATCCTATTTAAATATATATAGGCAACTTCATTAATACATGGATAAATTTATATTAAGGGACAAGCTAAAGGAGTTACTCGAAGGATATATTGTCAAGGCAGCTGTGTTTTATACCTTTAACTTTGATCCCCGTTTCTTTGAGAACTATGTGATGCCTTTAATGGTTAGTGGAGGGGACTTTAGTGAGGAGATTATTCACAATAAGATACTTTGGCGTAAATATCAAAAAGCTGGTCAAATTCCGCCAGTCTCAATATACTGCGATTATTTTGCTAAGGATCATTCTACTGCGCCTGCGCTAGCTTATGACATCTTCTGCGTAAGGATGCCGGGAAGAAATGGCAAAATCTGCAACTTTCACTCCAAACAAATTATTATACTTGTTCAGGATAGTTATGGAGCGGAGAAGCTTCTCTTTGTCACAGGATCAGGCAATCTTACTACAAGCGGTTGGTGCGATAATTTTGAAGTTTTCTCAGTAAGAGAGATTAAAGCCAATAGATCGAGACCAAAAACAGTCAACGAAAATCTACTTCAGAGAATGCTTAGGCAGACCTCAGAAGTATCCGGAAATCTTCCATCTGAAGCTGAACAGCGTATTAATAGTTTCCTTAAATATGTAGATCTTGATCAAAGCTTTAAATACCACCATAGTACATATAGCAACTTCCATGATTTTCTGAAGAAGAATATATTCGACATAGATAAGATATCTGAAATAGAAATCATTTCACCTTATTTTAGCCATGATAGTAGACTTTTCGATTTCCTGCACTCTAAAGAGAACTCTAAAGTTAAAATCCTAATTCCAAAACTTAGGAACAATGAAGTGATTCTTAAAAAGGAGGTTTTTGAGAATTTAAGAAAAGCTGGCGCGACCTGGAGCATATGGCGTGATAAGAGCCTTAATGTTGAGGTAAGGAATATTCATGCAAAAATGTACCGTTTCTACGGACTTAAAAATATGTATACTGTTATCGGTTCAGTGAATTTCACTCAGCCCGGCTGGAGTTATTTCCGGCCTAAAGATAATGAGTCCAATATGGAGTCTGCTGTACTTTACATAGAGTCAATAGTTGACATGAAACCTATACTGCAGCCCCTCCCTGAGGAAGAGTTTGATAAACTACAATTCGTTGAAATAGAAGATCTGGAGGCGAATGAACAATTGAACACTAATCGCAATGCACCAGATGTTCTGTTTATACTTGATTGGAAGACAAATATCTTAGAATATATATCGAATACACCATTAAAGACTGCTAGGTTTGAGAAACTCTTAAAGGATAGCCCTTTAAGCAAAGGCCATCATAAAAAAAATCTGGCTGAAGAAGATATTAAGATCCTCACAGGCAATACATTGATTGAGCTTAGTATAGACAACAAAGGAGTGAGAGAGTTTTATAATTATTACCCCGTTCAGTTGAATATTGAAAACAAGCCGCTTGATTTTAAATTATCAGTACTAAATATCTTGGACTATTGGAATTTTCTTGGTGATGATTTCCAGAGCAATCGATTAAGCAAAACAATCTCAGAGCGAATAACAGATGAGTCAGGAATCGTTTGTGAAGAACTGATCGAAAGAAAATCAATATTGAACGAGATGGCCGCATATTTTAATTCATTGATTAAATTAGAAAACTACTTATTTAAAGAGGTTAGAACGGTTACAGAAAAGGCAGCCCAGCTCGGCGATATTAAATACTACCTACTCAGCGAAAATATCGACACGGTATCATATTGTTTAAAAGGGCTTCATGGGCAAATCAATGATGGAAAGCTTAAAAATCTGTATTGGATGATCTTGCAGATTCTATCAGTGAATTTTTATGAAAGGGCATTAAAGTGGAAACACTTTGATCTCTTTCCAACTGAAGAAATACAACTCTTTAAAAAGGATATTCAAAAGGAGCTAAACAATCTAAGGGTTAAATCAAAGACTCTTGTTCCCTTTATCGATGGATTGAATGATAAACAGAACTGGATCATCAAGGAATTAAAAAAGAGTTATGTTTAGTACAAGTGAAGATATACGAAAAATCCTCGATTTGAATCCAAATGGATCTATATCTCCCTCGATCAGTGAGCGCCAGCTGGAGGTGATTAGAAAGGCCTATCAGTATCTCTCCAGGTCAGAAGGGAATAACATTATCTATATAGCCGATGAGGTTGGGCTTGGTAAGACCTATATTGCACTGGGAATTATTACACTATTTAGGCATTTTGGACAAAAGCAAAATCATAAGGACGTTATCATCGTTCCCAAAGCTAACCTTCAGGATAAATGGCAGAAGGAATTAAGCCTCTTCATGCAGCAAAACTACCTTGGAGAAGAAGGTAATCTTATACACAAAGATGATGAAGTAAGAGAGAATATTTCTGATCGATTACGTATCATTAGCGAAGGCAAACAGTACAACATTTTTCGTATGAGCTCCTTTAGCAATGTAGTACACATTCATAGTGAAGATGGATCACAGAGGAAAAGTGAATTAAGAGATAGGCTGATATATCAAGTTTTTAAAGAGAACAAGTATAGTCAGGATAGTATTAGACGAGCTTGGGAAAAAGGATATTTCGCAAACGATAATCTATATAAGCTACGTCGTTTGATCGCTTATCTGATGAATGTATGTTCATCAATAGTAGATTGTCTGGTAATCGATGAAGCTCATAACTATAAGCACGGAACAGATCTCGAACATTATACAGCCTCTATCCGAAATGAAGTAACTGCAAGGTTTCTTGGAGCGCTAGGAGATGAGGAGATATTTGCGGATTTCAAGGATCTAAAGAGTAAGATCAAATTCCCCTTGGCCAGAAAAGTCATATGTCTTTCGGCAACCCCGAAAGACAGCAATCTTCTGGAAATCAAAAATCAGCTAAATTGCTTTACCCATCAGCATATCCTAACAGACTGCAAATCAGCTCAAGAAATAAAGAAGCTTTTATCATCATTTCTTATACGCGGAAACATGGAATATGAGTTGGGTAATGTAACTATATCAAGAAACCAGAGCAGAGAAGAACACAGGAAAGGCAATGTCAATAAATCCTTGGAACCAGAGGTTTTGAAGATTAAAGATGATTTCGAAGGTGTATTTTGGCAATTACTGCAATACCAGTCTTTAAAACACCTGAACTTAAAGAACGGTGTTGAATTTGAAATGGGGATGTTGGCCGGATTTGAAAGTTATTCGGTCGATATAGATAATCGATGGAAAAAGTTCCTCTCGGATCCAAAAGAGTATGATCTAGTTGCTGGTAGAAACAGGCGTGAAAGTGAGGATGTTAATGTAATCAAGGAAATAATGAGTTCTTATTCGAAGGAATTTAAGGATGAATTACCACCGCATCCAAAGCAAAGCAAGTTTGAAGCGGAAATAGTTCGACAGTTGACCCGTCAAGAAAAGTCCCTGACATTTGTCAGAAGGATAATGACTGTTCATGAGTTGGAAAGTAGAATGCTCCAACGCTTTGAAAAAGAAATCGTTATTGAGAGATTTCTAAACTTTCAAGGGAAATACAAGGATTATGCAACCTCAAGAGTTGCTATAATGATTAAAAAATGGCATGAAAAAGATATACAAGCCAAACTTCCAGACCTGTTTCATAAATTGATTAGTCGAACATCTATCAAAGCCCTTCTCTCTAGTAAAGAGATTCCAATTGGTCAGCTTGCTATAGACCTCTTAATGTTTGCCTATAAAGATGAACACTTTAAATTGGAGATTGACCGGGTTATTAATCGAGAATTGAAAATTATTCCAAGTTCACTAGAAAAGGCAACTTTAAACGCTATTACTGACCACATTGCGGACTTTAATAAGCAGGATATTGAGGAGGGGGTTGAAACCGAGATCGCTATGGAAAATGAAGATATTTATTATTTTAATAGCTACTTCAAAAAAGGGAGGCCAGGTTTTTTTCTTCGTACTAAAATGTACCGTGAAAATTGGTTTGATATAGATCTTACTCATCTTAACAATACCTGTAAAATCTTCCGTTTTAATGAAACAGAGTTTATAGAATATCTTGGAAATATCAGTTTTAAGGATTATACAAAAAAACATAAGCTATATGAGCAAAGTCAAGCTGCATTAGCAACTTGGTTAATAAAGAACGGTTCTGTTACTAGTAATCAATTAACCGCAGCCAGGATTCCAACCCTGGGACATGTGGAAAATACATTTATAACCAGACTATTGCTTGAAAACTGCAGAGAGGAGTTTGACAGGTGGCTGTTGGATCGAATCAAAAATAATAATAGTGCACAGGCATTATTGAAGGAGATTGCTACTCTGAATGCAATCTTGAAAAGTATCATGAGAAATGGTACAGGCTTATTGCCAACTTTTGTAGCAGATGGAGTAGAACATCAGGACTTCACTGACTCAATGCTCACACTTCTCATTGAGCCGGATGCTCCATTTTATTTTCTGTTATTAGAAGTCAAGACCATCTTATTAGATTACGAGTTAATTCTTAATATGAACTTTAGGAATAAGACAGTGAAGGAGGTCTCAACAATCCTTAGATCCTTAAGCCCAGTCGTTGGGATTAGTGGAATGGTAAAGAGGGATCGCAGTATTGTCGCTGCACAATTTAGAATGCCAGGCTATCCCTATGTGCTAATTTCTACGGATATTTTAAGGGAAGGAGAAGATCTACATACCTACTGTCAGAATGTCTACCATTATGGTATTGCCTGGAATCCTAGTGATATGGAACAAAGAACCGGCAGGATCGATAGAATCAATTCGCTGAGCAACCGTAAACTGAACCAAATGAAAAGCCTCGATTTTGATAACAAAATTCACGTGTTTTACCCGTATTTGAGCCAATCGATAGAGGTTAACCAAGTCGTAAAGCTCTTAATAAACATCAATACATTCACCGAAACATTTAATGATATTTCTCTTAAAGCTAACTATGATACATCGGCAAGCACAATGGAACAGATCAGTGAAGACCAAATACCAGCAGCAATAAAGCACAAGATAGAAGCATTGTATGATGTCCAAAACTTTGATAGTACTGACTCGCAAATGGAATGCTTAGATGATGAATAACGGAACTATATTTAATACTTTTTCTAAAAATTTAAGTGAAGATAGGGATTAACAGTAACACTCGAAGGCCGTTGAAATTAAGGAGCCCGTTTATTTATGCCCTGTATCAATAGAATGCTACGCTAATTATTACTTATCCCAAAAAGCATGGAAATATTAGACAGCAGGGGACTTTTTAAAGTTTTGGGCGGAGTTCATTTAACTTAGCGACTACAGCAAAAAATAGGTATTAAAGGGCTTTTGAAATGTGCTCATATTAAATGATATCGGTATTGATTTGTCAGAATGTTCAGCCCATATATGATGTGACAGCTTTTGATAATAGGCTCAAAATATAGTTGTGATAGAGGTGAAAAGCAAATGTGAAGCAGCAGCTTATACACTTTGTAAGTGTCATAGGACCATTCAAAATGGTGTCCCTTCTTCGGTCGAGAGCACTCCTTTTACCGGCCTATTTTTCAACACATATTATAAACTACATTTCATGAGTGAGAAATGTAGTTTATCTTTAGCAATTTCATGGAAAACCTATAAATTATTCATATTATTACAAACTCAGAAATTTTACTAATTTTAATTTTTAGTTAAGTCTCTGTCCTCTGCAATCTCTCAATCATACATGGAGTTAACAAATATAGCAATTGACCAAAATATTAAGCCTTTTTTACGTTGGGCTGGTGGAAAAACTTGGCTTCTTAAATATTTAAAAAATATTAAGAATACAAAATTTAATAATTACCATGAGGCTTTTCTTGGTGGTGCAGCTACATATTTTTATTTGCAACCTAATGGGCATGCTTATTTGTCTGATCTAAATGGAGAATTGATAGAGACGTACCAAACGATAAAAGATAGTGCTGAAGATGTGATAAAGAAATTGGAAACATTCAAAAATGCCGAGGAGGATTATTATCAAATAAGATCAACTATTTTTGAAAATTCTGTTGAACGCGCGGCCAGATTTATATATTTAAATCAAACATCCTATAATGGAATTTATCGAGTAAATTTAAAAGGAAAGTATAATGTACCTTTTGGTTTTAGAACTAAGAATTTCCTCGATAAAGAAAATATACTTTCTGCGCAAAAAGCATTAAGAAATACCTCTCTTAAGCATTGTGATTTTTATGATGTATTAAATAACGTTAAAAGTGGCGATCTGGTATTCCTCGATCCTCCATATACGGTTTCCCATAATCTAAATGGATTTATAAAATATAACGAGAAGATTTTTTCCCTTGAAGATCAAATTAGGTTAAGTAAGCTAATTGACGAACTGAAAAATATAGGGGCTTATTATATCCTAACAAACGCTGCTCACAAAACAATTGAAGAAATTTTTGACAAAGGCGATAGGCAATTTGAATTCAAGAGAGCCAGTCTTATAGGAGGTACTAATTCTGAAAGAGGTCAGACCAGTGAGTTTGTTTTTACCAATGCTGACTTATGACCGAAGAATTAAAAACTAAGCTTATCGGTAAACTGATTACAGATACTGATATTACAAGAGAGCTAAGAATTAAAAAGCCAGATTCTTATTTTGAAAGTGTGTCGAACAGCTCTGCACTCTTGAAAGAAAAACTGTCATTAGGTTGGGAGTTAAAGGCAGAACTTAAGACTAAAACTCGAATATATAAAAAGAAGCCTTCAGATATTGCTTTTGAAGACAAAGTTTGGACACTTTTTGCGCTTCTAGGATTCAAACTTTTAAATAAGGATCGTCATTTTCATATACCCTATGACAAAAGAGATTGTAATCTTACTCATCAGGTAGATGTATTTGCTAAAGATGATGAAACAGTCTTAATTATTGAATGTAGATCAACATCAAAAGATAAAATTGGAGATTTTAAACAAGAATTGGAAGCAATGAAAAGTAAGAAATCAGGTATAATTAATACCATTTCAGCTTTATTTCCAACCACTAAGCCTAAGTTTAAATACATACTAGCAACGAGTAAGCTTGGAGTATCAGATAACGATCAACTTAGATTAGAAAATATTGATGGCATCCATTTTTCAGAGGAAATAATTGATTACTACTATTTACTGCATTCTCAAATTGGTGTTGCAGCAAGATATCAATTACTTGGAAGTTTGTTTGCAGGGCAAGATATCCCTGATTTAGAGAATAGGATACCTGCGATTGAAGGTAAAATGGGGGGCCACACTTACTACTCATTTTCAATTGAACCGGAAAAGCTTCTTAAAATCGGTTTTGTTCTTCATAGGAATAAAGCGAATGAAAATATGATGCCGACCTATCAACGATTAATAAAAAAGGCTAGATTAAGGGAAATACACACTTTCATTGATGAAGATAAGGGCTATTTCCCAAATTCGGTCATCATAAATATTGTTTCTGATAAAAACAAGAAACTTGTCTTTGATCAAAGTAATAATCAAGTTTCAGATGCTATTTCTAAGATTGGTGTTCTTCATTTACCGAAAAAATATAGGTCGGCATATATTATTGATGGACAACATAGATTATATGGTTACTCAAATTCACAATATAAGTCAAGTAACACAATTCCTGTCGTTGCATTAGTAAATTTGGACAGATCTGAACAAGTGAGACTTTTCATGCAGATTAATGAAAACCAGAAAGCCGTTCCAAAAGATCTTAGAAATACTCTTGATGCGGATTTGCTGTGGGATTCAGATAGTTATGTTGATCAGATTAAAGCTCTAAAATCAAAAATTGCCATTAATCTTGGTGAAAATAGAAAGTCGCCTTTCTTTGGTAAAATCTCGATTGGCGAAGATAAACGAGCTATTACTACTGAACATATAAATCTTGCTCTAAATAGATCCGATTTTTTGGGTAAGGTAAAGAGACACGAAATCGAAAAACTAGGCACATTTTATACCGGAGATTTGGATAAGGCCTACAATAATATCTCAGAATTTCTTTTTAAGGCATTCGGATATTTAAAAGAAAGCTTAGAGGAAATGTGGGAGCAAGACGGAAATATCATTGTAATAAATAAGGGTTTTTATGGGATTACGATGTTACTTAACGACTTAATCAACCATTTGCTTAAAACAGAAATTGCTAAATCAACCACCAATATTAAAACAGTATTTGAAGAGATTAAAACCTACTTGGATACAATAATTCATTTTTACAAAGATCTTAGCGACACTAAGACAGCCGAATTGAAGACAGCTTATGGCACTCCTGGAGATGCCAAGTACTGGAGAACTTTACAGGCTGCAATGCGTGAAAATCATCCTGAGGTACATTACGAAGGACTTGATGAATATTTGAAAAAGGAAGAAAAGGAGAATAACGAAAAAGCATTTAAGCTTATTAGAGAAATTGAAAATACATTTCTAAAAATTAGAGTGAGAGAAAAGCTTGAAGAGGAATTTGGTAAAAACTGGTTTAAAAAGGGAGTCCCAGAAAAAATTTATTCTGAAGCTACTTTACTTGCAGCAAAGAAAAACCGAGATATTGAAGATGAAGATGATGAGAAAGAACCTTGGGATCAACTTCATTTAATCGACTATCGTGAGATAATTCTCAAAAGTTGGCAGAAACTATTTGAAAATAGCTTTACAAAGCCTGGTGAGGAAAAGATTTCAGGAGGTAAGGAAAACAAAACAAAATGGATGGTTGAGTTAAACCGAATTCGTAATGAAAATTATCATACATATTATGTCACTAGCGAAGAACTTTCGTTTATTGAGGAAATTCACGACTGGTTACGTGGATAATATGAAATTGTTTTATTGTTATGAATAATGAAAAAGAGCTTTGGTAAATCTCTTAATATCATTGTAATTTATGTCTATTAAAAAAATATCTAGAATGGCTTTCAACTAAGTAAGTATGAGAAATGATGAAAAATTTAGCTAAAAACATTGTGCTGTATTTTTGTAATATAAACTACCCTGCGCTAGGTAAAAGTACGCAAGAAGTCTTGTGGATGACAGTGATTGCTTTTATTCCACTAATCTTGAATATTATAATAGCATCAATACAACTAGACAATATTCCAGGAGCATTTAAAGAGAAAATAATTCCGGGAGAAATGCTGTCCTACTGTCTAAGTTTTATCGCGCCTTCAATTTACTTACTGGTCAAGACACATGGTACAGGATACAAATTGCCATTAGTGAAGCTGTTTTTTATGTCAACATTTATTATTTACGCGTGTACAATAGCACTGTATTTAATAGCAAAGAATAAATGGGTTGCCGAAATAAATTTGGAAAAGCATGAATTTGACCTCTACTTTAAACTTTCCATGATTTTTCTTTCTTTAACAGTTATTTTTAGAATTTATTCAATCTACCATGGAAGTTATTCTAATTGGACTGCGACTAGAAACAATCAACAAGCTGGATTTAATAACAAATTCACTGCCAGTTTAAATCAAAGTAAATAATGGAGACGAATCAAATTAGTTTTTCTGTAATAAGAATAACGCAACCAGTGGGTGATTTTTTTATTGGAAATATTGGGGCTAGGGATCTTGTTTCTATATCATATTCAGATGTTCGAAGAATTGAAGGCGAACAAAGGGACGTAGAAAAGTATTTAGGAGTACAGCGACCTTTAGATAAAGATCGAGTAAGGAAAATAAAGCAATATCTCAGGTCTCCGGACGCTTCATTTCCTACTGGTGTGGTGTTGGCTATTGATCAGAACTGCGCAGAATATGATCAAAATGGCACACTAACATTAAAAAGTTATAAGGCAGAGTTTGAAGAAGATTCAATTCCAATCAATAGAGTAGCGAAAGTTCTGGATGGACAACATAGAATTGGAGCTTTTTTAAATGATAATCATACATTCGATGCAAGCCTTAATGATTTGGGTGAAAGTTTTCAATTTAATGTAGTAGTTTTTATCGGACTAGATATAGATGAACAAGCTAACATATTTGCTACGGTAAATTTAGCTCAAACTAAAGTTAACAAAAGTTTAGTCTACGATCTTGAAGGACTGTCCAGGACAAGAAGTCCATTTAGAACATGCCATCAAATTGCTGTTGCATTGGATAGTGCCGATGAAAGGAGTCCTCTTTATGAAAGAATCAAAAGATTGGGAGTGAAAACTAAAGGACGTGAAACATCTGAACCTCTTACCCAAGCTGGTTTTGTAGAGTCTCTAATAAAACTGATTTCTCCTGACCCTTTCGCTGATAGAACTTTATATATGAAGGGCAAAATTCCTCGTCGCATGGAGCTCGCCGAACTTAGGAAGTACCCATTCAGAAACTTATTTGTTGGTGAAAGAGATAATGATATCGCAGTTATCATATTTAATTACTTTACAAGTATTCAGCGACAATGGCCTATCGCTTGGAATAATAAAGAACAAGAGGGGAATATTTTGCCAAGGTCAAATGCTTTTAAGGCCTTGATGAGATTTTTAAAAATTGCCTATTTAAACTTGGTGGGGGACGACATAGGCAGAATACCGACAATTGAAGAGTTCCAAAATATATTTTCAGATCTACATGTTGCTGATAATGACTTTACTTCAGGTAATTTTAAGCCAGGCAGTGGTGGAGAATCGGCATTTTATAAACTTTTAATAGGGGAAAAGACAATAGCCGATCTTAAAGCTTGATTTGAGCCAGAGTCTATCATTAATTGAATACTGTGAGTAGACGAAGATTGGGGGGGCTACTGTTGAAACGTTCATCTCGGTCTCCGTTTATATATCTCCAAGTGATACTCAATAACTTGGGGATCACTTGGAACGGATTCGTCTTCGATAAATCCTATTTTGATTTCGGAACGGCTATTTTATTAATGTCTAGTTGAATTGTTGGTTGTTTCGGCTAAAATAACTAGGTTAGTAAAAATAACATCTCATGGCATCAGACGCGTTCGATATTTTTAATGCATCTAAAATCTATCCCAATCCAGAACATATATTTGGAACACATCAAATATCTTTATCTCAAATTAAAGATAATTGTATTTTCATTCTTGATACAAATGCATTGCTAGTTCCCTACAGTACAGGCGCGGGAAGCCTAACAGAAATCGGCAAGATTTATGCACTTTTGAAATCAAAGAATCAATTATTAATCCCCGATCAAGTGGCTAGAGAATTTGCGAATAATCGCCCAAAAAAAATAGGGGAGATGTTCGATGCTATCAACAAAAAAAGGAATGGAATTCCGAATCTTTCCATCGGCCAATATCCACTAATGGAAGGTATGGAGGGATATACGGAAGCACTTGGTATCGAATTGGAGATGAAGGATATCTTAAAGCGATATCATGCCAGTATTGGTAAAATTGTTAATGAAGTCAAAAATTGGTCATGGGATGATCCAGTGAGCTTAATCTACAGGGAAATCTTTACGCCTGAAATTGTTATAAAATTGGAATTCGATAAGGATCAGATCAAAAAAAATCTTGCTTATCGTTATTTGCATAAAATTCCTCCTGGTTATAAAGACAGCTCTAAAGATGATGATGGAATAGGGGACTACTTAATTTGGCTTGCAATTCTTCAAGTTGGTCGCAGCAAGAAAAACGTCGTATTTGTATCAGGTGAAGAAAAGCCTGATTGGTATCATAAAAGTGATAAGACTGCTCTATTTCCCAGATTTGAATTGATTACGGAATTCAACGATTTATCTGAAGGACATCATTTTCAAATTATCAGGCTATCTGATCTACTTAAGATAATGGGAGCAGACTCAGGAGCTATTGAACAAGTAAAGGAAGAAGAAATTTCCATCCGACATACAGGGTTCTCTGGTTATGCTTCAACGGCCGAGATAGCGGTTCGAAACTTCTATCTTCATAAATATGGAGATGTGGTTCTTGTCGATGAAATGCGTTACCAGGTCGATTTTGAATATCTTGATGGCGACCGAAAAATTGGTGTCATAATTAGTAATATAGAAACCAGCATGCGGAGACTGGAAAAGACAATAAGAAATTTGTTTGCACATATTGATACAAGTATTTATGATGAATGTGATTTTGTTATTGTCGGCGAATCTCACGATAATAACTTTGAAATTCTCGTCGAACGTGCGGAGTCAATGATTTATAGATTTAATCATAATGCATTTGAAGTGAATGTTAAGTATGGTTATCTTGATTACGGGACATTCGTAGAAATATCAGACGGAAGGAAGCAAATTAAATTATTCTAACCATTAAGCGCATTTGTTATCTTCATGAATATCCTTGTTCCATTAAACTATAAAGATGCCTTCGGAAAGGATACTCCAGAAAATTACATTGATTTTATTGCAGGATATCCGAAGAATCAGCTAATGGCGCGTATGTCTTTCCTGGTCGGACAGGCAAAAGCATATATGGATGCTGTTGTTCAGGAAAACAAGATTACCACGCATTAGCAGAGATGTAAAATTCATTACTAACCTGAAATCAATTATTTTTATTACTTTAAATTCCTGAATTGACTTGAACTATATGAATTCCGTGCTAATCCCTTTTTTATTTTCTTTATTAGAAATCTACGATATCCAGCAGAAGTTTTTAACTATGGGGTTTTAGTATGTCTGGAACAAGAAAACATACACCCTTAAGCAATCGCGATTTTACAGATATTTTAAACGGCGCATTGAGATACGACGCGGTTTTTAATTCAGTTTATCGAGCAGAGGAAAGAATTGGTGACTTCATCGTTTTGGAAAATTATGAAATAGCCCCTGATGAATCTGGTATAGTCGAGATTAAAAGTGCAGTTAAGCCATTAATCGTTACATTTCTAAATTGTATTATAAAAGAAATCGAAATTAGTGTCACAATTAATGAATTGATTTTAGAAAATTGTGAAATTGATAGGATAATTTTTACGTCCGGGGTTGTGGATAAAATGACAGTCAAAACCCCCAAAAAAGCCATTCAAGAAATACTAATAAATAAATCTCTTCTTAGTGAGCTAAATATAGATGGTGTGGTGAATAATTTATTTTACAAGGGCAATGATCCAAACAAAATCTCAAAGGGAAACTTAAATGGAGTAATTAAAAAGCTAGAGTTACATGATTGTAATTCGGTTAGTCTTCAAGCTAAAGGAATTATTGAAGAATGTTCAATTGTAAATTCAGACTATCCGTTTCAAAGAATACCAGTAACAATACAGAAACTGAAGATTTTCTCTGTCAAAAAGGGTGAGATTCATATTCGGGGACTCTTTGAATCCGTGCACTTTATTGATGTAAATGTTAACATTTACATTTCAACTTTTACTTGCATTAATGACTTTACAATCGAGCAGAGACAAAGCAATCAGATTAAAATCAATCTAATTGATACTTACATTGGTGGTGCACTCATACTAAATAATGTCGCTCCTGAATTGACCACCTTGTTAGATGATAATGATAACAAATTTATATTTATTAATAAACTTGAAATAAAAAAGTCTCTGATTAATGTTTCTATAAGAAGCATCATAGGCGAAAAGTCTATTCATATTAATCACCTCTCATTTACAAATATTCATCTGAACAAGGATGTATATTGGTCGCTCCAAGGGATCTATCTGGAATCAATTTCCTTTATAAATTTCAGGAATGCAGGCGTAGGGAATATTTCAAATACGATAAGTGGAAGCTTTCTGCCTTCAACAATGAATTATCAGGAATTCCTAGAAATATATAAGAATGAGGAGTTGAAGTCTAGCTTTTTTATTGAACACTGTCTCCAAAAAGATAAGTATCGACGGTATGAACTGTATTTAAGATCTAGTGATCTCGGGAAAATTAATTTTATGGATACTGATTTTTCTGAATTTAAATTGTCCTTTTACAGTACAAAGCTCAGTGAAATATTTTTGGCTGGTAGTAAAATGCCTAAAACTGTTAGAGCTATTGAAACCGGGACGATTAATAAAGATTTAAAACACCAGGAAAGAATCGCAAATTCTCAGTTGAAAAAGCTTCATGAGCAACAAGGAGATCTGCTTGCAGCCAATGATTATTTTGCTAATGAAATGAATGCATATAATGAATCTCTTAGCTGGCGACTTTTTTTCTGGGAAAAACTGCCTCTTGTTTTAAATCGAATATCTTCGAATCATGGTCAAAGCTGGATACGAGCGCTAAGTACGACATTAATTATTTCAGTCATTTTTTATATGATATTTCTTAAAAGCATGGATTATACTCTGGCAGATCCACTCGATAAAGGAAATTTATCATTGTTTTTTCATACAAGTTCATTTTTTCTGGATTTTATTAATCCACTTCATAAATTAGATACGTTCGAAGATCTTAATGGAATTAAGGAATTTCGAGCCTCAACAAGGTTTATTGATGGAATTGCAAGAATCTTTATTGCTTATTTTGTTTACCAGCTGATTCAGGCTTTTAGAAAGCACGGTAGGTCGAAATAGTATATATTCCTATGTAGGTTTGATTTTGAATTGCGCTCACGATTTAAATGCTCTTAAGTTTAATTTACGGTAGTAATTAGGAGTACCCAATCTTTCCTATGCAAGCTATTCACTTTTGTTCTAACTAAAATGAATAGTCATGGAAAACAATACAAACGAACTCTAGTTTAACGCTACATTGGATGCAGGTTTTCAATCGCTACTATTAAACATTTATTGGATGTTGCCACCGAGTTTAAAAACGATGATATCCGTACCAAGAAACTTGGCTTAACGGAGGACAAACTTGCTTTTTACGATTTGCTTTCGGCCAATGAAAAAATTATCAATCAAGCCGGATCTATTCTGGATTTGGTGCATAAAGTAGTGGCTTTGGTCAAGAAAAACCTCCAGCTGGATTGGACTAAAAAAGAAGATGCCCGCTCTGCTATTCGTTTAGCTGTTAAAAAGGAATTGAAAGGGAAAGTTCCATTTTCTGAATTAGATAATCTATTGAAAGAAGTACAGGAGTAAGCAGAAGGCCAGTATAAGGACTGGCCGATGATGGCTTAGTACGAATTCTATAAAAACTAGAACAAAGCAGAGTAGTGCCTATGGTCATGGTAGTGTCAATAATAGATGTCTTTTGGAATAGTGCTTTGTTGTAAGGCCAAAAGCTTCTTTGCCTTCTTGTTTCTAGTTGAATCAAATCATTAAAACTGGCTGGCCCTTTGTTAGGATTTGACCACAGTTTCGCTATCCCCAGAATATGCTAGAGTATATTGGATAAAGAACATATTAGTCATGATATTTCTATTAAATTAATAATGTTAATAAATATTGTCTTTATAATTAACATAAAGCCCTGATAATATCTATATTTGACGTACAACTAAATGTCCATATGTTTTATATAACTAACTACTATTCAAAATAAGACCTGGTGGAGATCGGGTGAAAGTCCCGGGCAATACAATGCGGATTGTTTGGTTGTGCCACCATCAGGTTTTTTTAACAAATAGTTATGAAGTACACTAAAAGCAAAGTCAGAACACAAAAAGTCGTTCGGTCATTAAAAGTCCAACCACAAATCCGTTTCAATCGTAACAGCAGAACCATCTATCCTCAAATCATACTCTCCGGAAATTGGTTGAATAGTTTAGGCTTTGCTCCCAATTCACATGTATGGATAACCACCAGTAACAGGAAACTAGTCATTATACCGATGAGTTATCGCTGATGAAATTTTTTCCAGGATGTATCTCTATGGAGTAATATTTCATAGAGATATATTCTAAAAAACAGATAAATAGGTTAATAATGGATGAATGCCAACAATGGCTTTATGGACCAAGTACATAAGCGATTTTACAACTATAACCCATGAGACCAAGACCATTATTAATGGTATCTCTAAATGATACCTTACTAAAAAAAGGAATGTCTTTTTTTTGCGTCTTTCCAATAACTAAAGCAAATACAATTTGATATTGATGGGGATTGTACGGCTCAGGAAGTATATTCGCTTTACACCCATAATCGACTAGATGTTTGAGGAATTCTTTGCGCATTTCTTCGTCTTGTGTAAGAATTTGACCGCTGAATGCACCCTGCCTGAATAGATGACTTATTTCTGTAGAGCTTTTTCCCATTTTAACATGAAAAAAGGTCCTCGTGTCGCTGTCATATACGTCACATACTTCATTGCGATCCTTCCCAATAGATTTGGATTTTGCAGCAGCATGCCCTAAATCGAACAGATATCTGCTTTTTCGACTCTTGCTGAGTACTGCATTGTAATCACTCTCCTTGGCTTCTGCATCAGTACGTGTTGGCATATCATGTGGATCCAGTATCCTTTCAGAATAGAACTTATTGACCAGACTGAAAAAATCCGGCGCAACCGCATACCAGCTACCCTCCGAAAGAATATACTTATTTCCATTATACTCTGTTTCCCATGAAAGGCAACGTTGAAGTGGCCAATTTAGATTTGTGCCATTATCTTTGAGCAGGTTTACTTTGTAGCTATCGATATTTTCAGGAGTGATTTCTTTTCTGGCTTCTCCAACTGAGTTTTTCCAATTCAACATATCAGGCATTTCGAAAGAATCTTTCTTACTTAATCTGCTACGATCCCCGGTAGAGAATACAAAACCGTTGCAATCAAAGATTAATTCATAGTATTCAGGTGGTGCAAAAAGCATGTTTTCAAACCTGGCCGTCTTTAAGTTTTTAGCGAGCTGTTTGACAAGTTCACTAATGAGGGATTTGTCACGAATCATGGCTATATTATCGATCCATGGATAGTCCTGTTTATAATTGTCAGATAGGTAGTGTTTTAAAACCTCGGTGCATAAGCTTTTTAGCTTCAAAAGCCCCTCTATGCCTTTAACCAGTCGTAAGCTATCTTTGCCATCCATGGATTCGCCAAGTGGATGATCTTTTGGCAGCTTGCCTGTAATCCCTCTTAGTATATCCTTTTGCTTATTAATTCCGAACTCTTCAGGTGTGGAACCAATTGGCGCCTTCTTTTTTGTCTTTTGAGAGTTGATCTCCGGTGTTGTGGTATCAATCTGCCTGATCTCCGATTTCTCAATGCAGTTTAGCGCGGTCTTCAGCCCAAAATTGTAATCGGTTTTAGTTAAATCCATCAAATGAATTCCAGAACCCAATGGTATGGCCAAAAGTCGATCAGCAACTTTAAGAATGAGAACAGCTTGCGAAGAGGAGTTTTTGAAAGGAGTTGTACTCATTTTAAATGCCTCATTCAAATAGTTAGCCCAATCGGGAGTATTGTTTTTACTGAATATGTAATAAACGGATACCCCATCCTGTTCTTCTGTGTGAAGTCTTTTACCCTTCTTAAAAATCTGTTTTGGATCTTTAACATGGTCTTTGATTAGATAAATTGTTGGTTTGATCGCAGTCATCTTAGATTGTTTTTGTTCGAAAACTTAAAGGTATTTAGTCATTTCCGGCCTTTCTTACGGTAAACCGTAGCCATTAGGTAAAGTGATACGGAGGGTTACGGTTTCCCGTAAGGTTCAGAAGTCATCTAACTGTATTTTTGATAAAAGAAATCCGGTTTTTATGGCAAGAATTATTCTTCAAAATAGCGAGTTCGCTCCAGACACGGCTAAAAAACAAACGTTATCCATGGGATTCGTAAGTGATAGAGATTTACTAAAAAAACGTTCAGGGAAATATCTTGACTTTATCGCAGGACTAGATGCCAAATCCTTAACCGATACAAAAGGAATGGAAGAGCTTATGAATGCAATTCGTGAGGAGTTTGGTACAGCGGAATTAGCTGGCCTGCCTTTGGGTATCGTGTCGAAATGCTTTTTAGGGCATCCTTATGAAGTGCATACGCTTGATTTAAGCGGTAGTCAAATCATCAGACATTACAAGAAAAATGAACCCATGGAGGCTGATTTTGAAAAGGCTAGGACGCTGGCAAAGCATAATGCTTATTCAATGGTAGAAATCTATAAGGATAAAATGATTTTAATCCGTGAAGACGGAACCGCTACAAAATTATAATTTAAATTAATCTCTGATAATATGTCACAACAAGTAATCTCTTACGCCGACCTTTCCATCATTAACAGTGCGTTACGGTCAATCTCGTCAGATATGTCGGGGGTACATTCTGAATTGGGAACGTTAAATTTCAAACAGGACCAGATAGAAGATGATCTCACAAAGTTAGCCGATTCTTTCGCCAGATTTGTGAATGCCGATTTGAAACATAAGGCACTGCAACTTGCGGAAACCCGACAGGGAAATCTAAAGCAGGATTTACAAATTAAATTTGGGTACTATGCTGAATTGCGGAGAATGGCAACCGGCATTTTACAGGGTGTTGATGTTGGTATAGTTAGCGATGACACCTTGAGATTCAGTACTGAAGAGGTCATGATCAAAGCACCTGGTTATTGGTTAGCACCGGCATTGGTCGCATTAGCCGCCTGGATTAGAGACGATCGTGACAACAATGAGAAAGCGCTTACGGAAGCCCTGAAAAGAGACGATTACAAGACCACACTTTTCTTTCTGTTGTTAATGAGGAGGCTTCAAAGAAATGATGCGAGCCTGAAATGGTTGGAGCGTTATTTTATGCACCAAAACCCTCATCATCTTGATAGAGAATTTATCATCATACTGGAAGCGGTAACTACTGGTGTATTCCCTCCGGCGGCAAGGCAATTTATGATGACGAATGTAAAGAGCTGGTTGGATCAACTGACACAGGGCGACCTGTTTATCAATGAACAAAAAATTCAATGGATACGTTTCTTCAAAGCAATGGGGCCGCTGTCAAATGATAAATATCCTTTGCTAGAAAAATTTTCAACGAATTGGGAATTACTCGAAGCCTCTTTACGGGAGGCTAAAGCACATGAGGTCATATGCGCTCATTTCAAGAGTATTGTTGCTGCCTCCGCCGATTTTTCAAAAAGCACAAAAGTCCAGTTAGATGAAATCTTGTCGCTCCTGGTCACAAATTTCGATGATGAAGAGTTGCCACTACAGGAACAGGTGAGACTAAACCAACTCATCATTCAAATGGATGGAGATAAAAGTGCCGCACAGGCAGTAATGGACGCTGAGAAAAATATTTTTAGCGAACAGGTAGATTTCCTTCAACTGCTTACAAATGCCTCTTTTAATCCGGAGCTTTCCGGGGTAACAAAGGTAACGCAATCACTCGCTGTTTCCATTAGTCAACCATGGATTATAGAGGCTTATGACACCTATACAGCAGAGAGCAGAAATGGGATACCACAAACTATCGAACTTCATATTGATGGTTTTAAAGTCAGTACCAGTAATGGAAGTGATGAAACTGAGCTCATTGAAAAGCAAAATACATACTATCAAAATGTCCTGACCATAGAACTTGGAAAACTTTCATTTCCATATGGCGACGTTATTATCGGAGCCTTAATTTTCCTGGGTGGCATTTGGGCATTTACATCAAGTGTTATTGCGGGATTAATCGGACTTGGAATAGGAAGTGTTTTGACCTGGAATAGGATTGATAAGTATCGTAAAGCAAAGAAGAAAATTACCGATGATCTGGAGGAGCGGGCGCGTAAAGCAAAAGAAGTATTGAGAGGTTGCATCGCTGAAACTGTAGATTATAGAATTGAACATGCCGCAGAAGATTGCAAGGCCGAACTGGTTTTACAACTGCTTGCATCAATTATACCAGAAGATTTTTCCAGTGTATCCAGAGAGACTGCACGAAGTATTATTTAACTTTTAATCCTACAAAAAATGGTAAATATTATATTAGCCGACGATTCACTACCATCTGAAAACGGCAATAGCCAGGCCAGTAAAGAGAAGATCGTAAGCCCTAATCTGTTTCAAGGCAATACTGAAGCCAAAATTGGCGCAGCCAAATTTCCGGAATGGGACATTGTTCCGCCCAGTCAGTTCATCAATCCGAGAATTAAACCACAGTAATGCCATCAGTAACAACTTACTCAGAATGGACTGATTTGCTTACGCAATTCGGAGATGGAAATGACATCAGTTTAGAAAAGCTAAAGACAGGGACCTTCACAATAGATGCGGGAACTGCTTCCAGGTTCTACCGGAAGGTTGAAGAGGTCTATAAAAAAAGAAAGCAGCATTGGCTTGATCGATTTCAACATTCATTTCGATTGCAAAGTTTTGGGAAAATAGATGATTTTGAGATGCTTTTAAGAAATGGAAAACAGAACCTGTATCCATTAACCGCGTTTATTGCCTTGAAAGGACTGCCTGAAGATTTAAGAAAAACGCTGAAAAAGGATATTGAAGGATTTGTTGCAGAAATTAAGAAATCTTTAAAGGAGAATGTTTCAAAGTCTTCGAATGAAAGGGAAAAGATGCTGATCCTGTTGAATTCGTTCGGAATAAATGGTATTTCTGAAAACACCAAAGTAATCGATGGGAAGGTAAATGAAATCATAGCTGCTACAGGTAGAAAAATAATATTCTAAAAATGGCAAACAAAGTAGAATTCAAAACTTCGCTTTTGCGGATGTTCAGAGCCCGAATACCTTTTATATCGATAAGAAGTATCGAAAGAGCCAGAGTTCTGGAGGTTATCCAGCAATTGGCTGAGGAAATCAATATCCCAATTTATGTGCACAGCCTGTCACATGGAACAATAGACATTAGAACAAGGAAAAGTGTAAACGATGATCGGTCTGTTGCAGGTGGTTTGGATTATGCAGTTCAGCATATTTCGCAAAGGCAGAACCTGACTTTTGTTTTTAATGAAGTCAGCGACATTGAAGATGACAATCTGGTCTCCAGGCATATTTATGATTGTGTTGTTCAGGCCATTGAAAGGGGAGGAAGCATCTGTTTAATTACCACAAAAAGCATCTGGCCTCAATTACAGCGAATGGGGATGACCATTGCACTTGATGCCCCAAACGAGGAGGAAATGCTGGAAGTGGTGAAAGATTGTGTCATGCCTTATAAAGGGTCTATTCCATTAGAATGGGACGAAATTGATTATAAAATGGCGGCAACGATCCTGGCAAATATGACTAAAATCGAGGCTGAAAATGTTTTGGCAACCCAGATGGCCAAAGGATCGCTAACCAAAGATGATATCCGGGAGCTAAGTAATGCAAAGGATAAATTATTCAGCGATATTTCCGGATTGGAAAAAGTAAAGATTGATCCTTCTACACTCTCTGTAGCCGGTTTAACGGGACTTCAAAATTGGCTAGATCATCAAAAACAACTTTTAACTGCCGATCTTAAAGCAAGGAAGATGAGACCTCCAAGAGGCGTTCTTTTGGTTGGTGTTCCTGGCTGTGGCAAATCATTATCTGCAAAATTTATTGCAGCCAACTGGAATCTGCCTTTATACCGCCTTGATCTGGCAGCCATTCAGGGGCAATATCTGGGGCAATCTGAAAACAGGTTAAAGGAAGCATTAGCTTCGGCTGATCATGCGGCTCCCTGTATTTTGTGGATAGACGAAATCGAGAAGGGCTTGGCGGGAGCAATTTCTTCAAATGATGGTGGTACGTCCAATAGAATGGTGGGCCAGTTTCTTTTCTGGCTCCAGGAAAGTGAGGCGAAAGTGTTCGTCGTTTCAACGGCAAATGATGTGAGTAAGCTCCCTCCTGAACTTTTACGCAGAGGACGCTTTGATGAATTGTTTTTCATTGATTTGCCTGCTCAGGAAGAACGGAGGGATATTATCAACCTTTATATCAAACGTAACTTATTAACCCGACCTTCTGAAATTGTATTGGCCAGACTTGTTGAGATTTCAGAGGGCTTTGCCGGATCTGATCTTGAAGGTGCAGTTAGAGATGTCGCCATTCAGGCGGTAATACATGGAGATGCTATTGTTGACGATGAGTTGTTCGAGAAGTGTTTTAGAAATGTCGTTCCATTAAGTAAAACCGCACCCGAGAAAATTGACGCCATCAGAACCTGGGGAAGAGAAAGAGCGGTTCCTGCATCAGGTGTTTCCTGGAACGTTACTTCATATGATAGTGTAACTGGTACGAGGTCCATTATCATTTAGTCAGGTTTATGGTTTCCCGTAAATAAATCATTCGTAGTCTATCTATTTTTGAATAGCTTAATATTGAAACGCTCATGAAACTTTACCGTAGATACATTAATGCAAAAGATCAGCCTAAAAAAAAGGCCGAACCTATACCTGATAAGCATGGTTCCTATGGAGCATTATTGTTTGATAGAAGATGGAAAGATAAACGAAGTTTGATTTTAACCAGAGACAATAATAAATGCGTGATCTGTGGATTTGACGAGGGTTTACAAGTACATCACAGGCAGTACCTATATGTGAAAGCCTTGAAAAAATTCAAATCTCCATGGGAATATTCCAATAAAACATTAATAACGCTGTGTAGTTCATGCCACCAACGTGGTCATTCTAAATTCAAAGTACCTATAATTTATATTTAATATGTTTGATTTTTTAAGAAAAAGAGGTTCTGAAGAAACACCTTCAAATCCATTGAAAATCGCTGAACCGGTAGAGGGATTGAACTCAATAGATATTCCTGAAAACGTCTTTATTGAGAACGAAAGTGATTTTTCAGTAAAAAATGATGAAACTTCAGTGAAAAGGGGAGAGAATAATATCGAATTGCTATTTGATTTTCTGGATAGAAACCATGAAACAAAGGGATACGATGACGCTTTAATGAACCCTGATGTAAAACATATGGAGCAGAATGTTGACGCACTGAAAAATGAGTTGGAACGAACGATAAGAAGAGTGAAAACCTTTTACGAAGATTTTAACAAGGAAATAGATTTTCATATTGAAAGCAGAGGAAGAAGTGGAATGGTGGATGTAGTTGATGAGCTCAAAATGAAAAAGAGCATCGCTGAAAGCCATGTCCAAAAAGTTTTAGAAATAGAAACAGAGCATAGGAACAACACGGGGGATAGTCAGGGAATGACCCTTAGTTATATCCGTGGCTTTATGAACGGACTGTCTGCAATTACGCACCACAGCATATTAAGAAGATTTTAGATGAGAAAATTTCAGAATTGGTGGATGAAGTTCAGTTGCTTTTTAACCGGATATAATTTTTATATTCTCAGTAACTGCAGCGAAGTCTCGACCCGGAAAGTGAAAAAATATACAGCAGCTCTACTCATTGTATCAACTGTATGGGCTTTTGTTGGTTATTGCTTTTGTGATAGATATATGAAGCTTGGTCCAACCGGAAGTATATTCGGTGCAATCATATCGGTACTGATAATTATTCAGATTGAGCGTCAGATATTACTGGCAGATAGAACTAATAGCTGGTTGAAGGCCACTCGTATCGGATTGGCGATTCTAATGGCTATAATTGGCTCCCTTATCATTGATCAGATTATTTTTAAGGATGATATTGATAAAGCCAAAATAAAAAGCAATCAGGAGCAGGTAGAGGCTTTATTGCCTGCCAGAACGAAACAAATAACGGAACAGATTACACAATTGAATGCGTCGATAGCAATTAAGGAGCTGGAACGAAAAGAACTCCTGGATGATATCAGTAGAAATCCTAATCAACAGATTGTTGAAACCTCCTCGAGCCAGGTTCCTGTAACCAAAATAACAACCGATAGCTCAAAAACGACAACTACCAGTACCGCACTCAAAACAACAATCTCAAGAAGTATAAAAGTAGTACCTAACCCTAAGATTAATCAGCTTCAACCAATCGACGACCAATTAAAAGTGCTGGCAGATCAGAAAATGATAAAAGAAACTATGCAGCTGGGGCTAAAAACGCTGCTGGAAAAAGAGGTAGATAGTAAGGTCGGATTCTTAGATGAACTTCAAATTATGTTTAATATTCTAAGCGAGTCTTTCATTGCAGCAATTGTATATGTCATATGGCTCTTATTTCTCTTGCTTCTGGAATTACTTATTCTAATTGGGAAATCAAACGAGGATGATTCTGATTATGATAAAACCATTCAGAAACAAATGGCTATACATTTTAGAAAAATAGAGTTATTGTGAACATAATGAGTCCTAAGGTGAACTTAAAGGCTTTCCAATTCAGCACGTACCTTTTTAACATAGTCCAGTTCGGCATCTGCAATGTATGCTGTTTGTTCATCAGATAAATTAAGCACCAGAATAAGTTTCTTTACTACTTCCTGGCTATTTTTTTCTTTACCTCTGCGATAAAAGAAATCGTTTTCTTCCTTAAAAAATGTACTTACTGACTGCATAGTGTTTTCAAATTGTTGTTTAATACTACTCCGTAATTGTGCGAGAATACGTAATTGTTTAAAATATCTACTTCTGTCCAAATCTCCCTTTGAAAAGAATTGTAGTTCATTTATAATAGAATTTATTGCCTTTTGATTATCATCTTTTCCAAAGTTAGCTAAAATACCCAGCATTTTCACTTCCGGATTGTCTGACTCAAGAAATAATTTATAATTAGTTTCGGTGATTAGAATAAGATTGTAATTGTATTTATGATTGAGGGTATCCAGATATGTAGTCATAGCCGGCTTTATGTCTTTTAAAAAAATAACATATTGTTTAATGGGAAGCCTATATTTCCGCATCAGCATAATACTGTATTCTGCCATCCGATAAACCATTTCTTTCTCATCTTCAAGCTGAAATTCTATCTGCAATACATAGATATTACCTTCAGTATCTGTGACCTTTTTAAGTGCATCCGGTTTTCTTTCTTTTGTATGTTGAATATCATCTGGCAGTTCTTCACTAATCCGAATATCCAATTTTAGCACATCTCTGACAATTACAGGTAGTGTAACTTCAAGATTTTCCTTGATGATCTTATCATACTGATTAGCTTGTGCTCTGTGGCTATTTTGTTTTGACATCAACCAAACATACAGATATTTAATATTATAAGTATAATTAATTTCTTTAAAGTTTTAATTTTTATGTTTTATACTGTTTTTACAGACGGTGTTTTACTAATAGAGCAGCAATGCGGGCATCATGCTGACTGAGGTTTACCTCACAGTCTCCCGCTACTCATTATACCAATGAGTTATCGCTGATGAAATTAATTCCAGGATCTATCCACCTTTGATTTATGTAATTAGTTGTAATTTATTGAGCAGGGAGAGCAACTGGTTGCTCCTCTGACGGGATGTGCCTGTATATTGCTCCATTACCTAAATCCTTCAAATGGCTCAGTTGTTTGTTTTTATCATAGATAATTTTTAAAGACATGGTTTTCTCTCCCTTGAGTATTACAACGCCATTTAAAATTTCTGCATCGTAGTAACCAATCCTGGTGATCATCTTCGGAATTTTGTTTTCCAAAACAGCCTTGCCTGGCTTTGTTTTTTTTAGTGTCAATGGCTGCAGGCTATAATCACCATTAACTTCGGTCTGTCCGTAAGTAAGCTTAATCAATTCTTTAAAAACGGTGCCGGGCTTAAGGGTGGTATCTGCATTCATTTTCCATTGGAATAAAATCGGTAATGCGTATTGCTGCAGTGACAGTGTATCCCTGGAAAATTCTATCATACTTGATTTGGGCAGGGGAGGTGGAATAGGCCTTGTTTTTTTCTTTTGACTGTAGCTGCTGAAGTGAAGACACATCAAAGCTAAAAAAATGACTAAGTTTCTCATGGTTAATTTTTAGGTGTTCCTAATGGCAAAGTAGCGGTAAATGTTCATGTTTTAAAATAATTTGCCATCATTAGATATAGGTAAAAATACCTGTTTTTCAAAAAGGAGGATTTTTACCCACAAAAGTTCATTTTTATTTCCATAGCTTTACGATAGATCTAATGAGAGTTAACGACTCATTAGAAGTATTAACGCATAAATCTCAAAAAATGAAAACGCCTCTCTCAGCCATTTATGGTGGTGATTCTATTTTTGCTTTTTCTCAGACATCTATTAAAACAGTTCATCCGGTTTTTCCCGGATCGGCTAATTGTCTTTGCAAGGAGCAGATGCTAGCAAGCTTTTATTTGTCATTTGTTTTTAACGGTTTTTTATGCGGGCCAATACCTCAGGAATGCGCCTATTTCAAATCAAACCAATCATAAAACACTTAAAACTTAAAAACAAATCATCATGGCAAATCCAACAATCAACCAGAATGGTACTGCAACCATTACACCTACACAGAATTGTACAATTACAACTTCTAACGGAGCTTCGAGTACCATTAACACGGTAAATACTTCAAATTCAAATAACCTTATGGTGGTAATTTCGGGTATACCAACTGGTGCATCCGTATTTGTGAATGGTCAACCTTCTCCATATTTAAATGGCCTGTTTACGATTCCTGCAAATTCACCTGGATTTGCGATTGTCGCATTTGGTAACATGGGCGGAGCTGTGATCACGATCCAGAACAACACCAGTTCAGCGGTGCCTGCCAGCGCGCTAATTACCTGTGTAACTGCTTAAGGATTAAACTTTAGTAGTTGAACTTTTCAAGAAAGACGGTAAGAGGAGGAGTATGTATCCTTGTTTTCTTTCTGACGATGTTGAGTTGGACCCTGGTATCAAGCCAGAGTCCAACAAAACAAATTCAGAAAACAATTACGCTATTGCCCTTTGAATACACCCAACTGAAGACCAATAATGGTACCTCTTGTGTGTATTATATGCGAAATGCAAGCCTTTCCAATATTGCAGTCGCCGTGAATACCGGAGCACCCGATTCCATTAAATACGACAATGGGACACTTTTTAACGGCATTCATACTTTAGCACCAGGGCAACAAATCATAGTAGTTGGAGATTTCAAAGGAAAACAGCTAAATACCATTAACCTGTCTGCACAAAATGTAGCAATTACCACGATGCTCTTTTGTCCTGGGAATTGATTTTTATTATCCCTATTAAATCAACCTATTTTGAGCCAGATCACCAGTGGCGTTACTTTTAGTAATGCAAAATTCGGAGGAGGAAGTCTATATGTTGCCGAAGCGCAAGGCAGCGAATTTGCCGCAGTATTGTTACCTGCTGGCTCAACATATACAGAAACACTCATTGATTTGCCCACTGCTTTTCAGCAGCAGGTATATTTTCTTTTTAGCAGGGTAGAACTGTCGAATACCGTCATCGCCGACTACCAAAAGTATTTATCGACTTTTAGAACAGGGACAGGCATTGCAGGTTTTCTCGGCCTCGCCTGGATTCTGGATACTACTTTGCCACTTTCTACCAGCAACACTACGGTTATCAATCTGGTTCAATATACAGCCGGAGGTAGTTTCGTAGTAGCCAAAACAACCAATCTCTCCATCGGGAACAACTTCGCCACATTAAACATCAACAACAACACGGTGGTGACCTACAGTCCGCTGGATGCACCTACAAACATAGAATTTGCTTACGACAGCAGGTATCCGAACATCAGTTTCGCGAATAAAACTATTGGTACCCAATCCCTTTTCAACAGCAGTATGACCATTCCATTTGGTGTTGTGGGGACCGGAAGTTTCAGGTTTTCCCTTGGATTTAACCTCAAAATGGATTTCCAGGGATATGGACTTCAAAACAACTATTACTACCTCAGTGGAAGTGTATTGAACATTTTTACCTATCCAATACTTCAGCCTGGTAATAACGTGAGTGAATATGCAATTACACAGACTCAGATAGACTTGCTGGACATCGGCAATGCTGCTCAGCTCAATACCTATTTTGCCCTTACCGGTAAAATATACAACAGCGATTCGGGCAATAACAGGGACGCTAAATTCCCAAGTTATAATGCCATTAATACGGGATATCCGATTGGATTGGTCCCTTTTATAGACTTAACAACAACTACGGAACTGATTAATAATCTGTTTCCTACTACCTATACGGCAAGATTTGTCATTTCTCCATCGCCCCGTAACACAAAAGATCAGGTGTATTATATGGTTCCTGAAGGAGACTTCTACCTGGACATGAGCGGCAGTCCGACTGCCATTCCTGATGAGAACGGACAGTTTGATTTTCTGCCGGGGCTATCGGGCACGGAGGTGATCACCTTCAGTCCATATGTAAATACCGGGGGAAGTGCCGCCGGGGATCGCTTGCGCTTTATTAGCCGGCAGCCCGCATATGCGCCCAATTTTCCAAGTGAGCCGGTTTCCCTGGCACAACCGGGTACCGATAACCCGGTCTTAACTTCCGAATACCTGACTTCCTGGGCCAACATTGTTTCTGCCAGCACTGGAAATGTTCAATATGCCTGTCAGCCGCAAGGTGCTTCTTTATATGCGAAAGGGCATGGGATTGCTTCAGAAGACAGCAATTCAAGTTTCCTTGGTTTCTTTGAGCCCTCAGTTGACATGCCTCAAGCTGACAGTTTTTATGTGCCTATGGTTCCTTACCTGGGAATTCCGGCAATTTTGCCTCCCGGAACAGGGGACATAAAGTCCTTTGAATCAAAAGTGCTGAGTGCCGAAAGGAAAACCAAGATTACAAACAGCTTTTCAGCGCCCAATGCCAGTAAAAGCAGGGCGAAAAGGGCGATGCTTTCTGCAGGGGCAAATGGTTCAGGTTATACGCCATCGACCACTCCTCAGGGCCTGGTGGCCAATGTAATGGATACGGGGAGCTGGAGCTTGCTCAACCTTGCCCAGAATACCATAGACGAAAACCCGGCTGCACATTGGTATGTGAGTCCGGTTGGTCAGGTCCCTGATCCTGCACCTGAATATCAGCTGAGCTTTATCAACCTGAGTTCCGAACTGCAGTCGGCCTTTCTCACCAACCAGCAATTTGTGGTGATGACGAACAATCAACACCTGGGCACCTTGTTTTCTACGATCCAGGATCAGGAGGGAGGCACAAGTGCTGAAGCGATCTTCAACAACAAAATGTCAATTGAAGACTGGCCATTTGATTTTAATGTAGGCACCAACAATACTTACGCAGATTACAACAACGTACTCCTCTTTAAATTTTGTCAGGGGACCGTTTTAGATAGGGTGAAGAACCCGAAAGACTGGACGCAGGCCAATGCTTTCAATATTGCTCCGGATGCCTTAGATGGCTCCTATACGCAATTGGTGGCCATTTCTTCCTGGCTGCAAACTTACCTGCAATCTGCCGAAGACGCTTATTATGCCGCAAATGCAATACAAAGCGCTGATGAGGTGAATTATTATGAAAAATTCCACCAGATCATTAACGATCCCAATTGGAATGGCATCCTTGCCCTGAAAGCGGACATCAATCTGCAGGAATTCCCGCAGCAGTTAAAAGGGCTGATCAGCGGAATCAACCTTAAAAATTTCAATGCACACCATGTGGGCGTAGAAGTAAACAGGGTAGATGCAACCGGTACGATCACCATGGGACCAGTCAGTTCTATTTTCGGGCTGATCAATTACATCGATCCGGCTTATGGCGTACAGGTGGCGCAAGGATTAAGTGTAGACAAGCCGATCCCGCCTTTGGTGAATGCGACTTATGATTTTAAAGTACTTTCCTTACAGGTATTGTTCGAGAATACGGCCATTAAAAGCTTCTCCAGCAAGATCCAGCTCACGATGAACAACCTGTTTTCTGACAAAGTGGCCTT
Source organism: Pedobacter sp. KBW06 (assembly GCF_003852525.1). Lineage (GTDB taxonomy): Bacteria > Bacteroidota > Bacteroidia > Sphingobacteriales > Sphingobacteriaceae > Pedobacter. The sequence continues at coordinate 43,846 of NZ_QAJL01000006.1, read as the reverse complement.
TACCAATAACCCGTACGGTGCCACAAAACTGAATACCGTGGTGCTGAATGGGACCTATCAGGATCACAATGGGATAGCGGTATATGTGTTTGACAATAAAGATGATAACCTGTTCTACTTTGACAGTAACTTACTGCAGAATGTAGAGATCACCAAAATACAATTCAATACCTTAACCACTGATCCTTTAGCGGTTGATATTGAAACACGCTTTTTGATGTGGGGGTTCCTGAATTTTGAGATCATCAGTTGTGTGCCACCACAACCACCGCCACCACCAGAAGTGGATCCGGATACTTTAACGCCTTATATTTTCGATGCCTGGTCTTTCGGAATGGAATCCGGAGAAGATAAGGACAAGAACCCTATTTATCAGAAAGGCCTGAGTTATGCTGATCTCTATATTGAAATGGGCTTTAACCTGAACAATCCTTCGGTAGTGAGTTATGCTTTTGATGCGAGCCAGATTTCTTTTAACTCTTCGCAAAGCAATACCCGGGATAGTAGTTTATATCCAAATTTCGCTTTGTCGATCTCTAAATTAATGAGTGGCAATGATGATTCAGCGCCTTCCAGTCAGGGTTTCCTTACCCTTGGTTTACCTGGTGTAAATGCGAATGGGCTGTCCGGCGACTGGTTTGGCTTGCAGATGAACCTCAACCTGGGGAGTCCGGGGGAACTGGCAGGCAATCTGGGATTCAATGCCAGCCTTTTACTAGCCTGGAGCCCAGGGGAGCAAAAAGATTCTGACAAGTACAACATCCTGATCGGCATAAAATTGCCAGGAACTTCCAGCAATGCGAAATTGCTCAGTATCCAGGGCCTGTTAAAATTAACCATCGACAAGCTGCGCCTGCAATACATTCCGGCTACGAGTGTCGATGCTCAGGGTTCTTACCTGCTTACTTTATCGAACATCGCCTTGAAATTCCTGGGCATATTGAAGCTTCCACCAGGTGGCAGCACAAATTTCCTGCTTTTTGGGAACCCAAAGAAGGGCGCTACTTCCAGCAGTCTGGGATGGTATGCCTCCTACAATAAAACGCCTTAATCAATCAGAATGCAGCCAAAAGATATACTTTATGACAAAAATACTGTTTTGGAACATAGAAAACTTTTCAATAAATAAGATCAACGATCCTAGTACGAAAAGAAAACCTAAACTCCCCAGTGGTGTAATTGCCTCAGGGAACCGTAGTAATTTGATTTTAAATGCGATGCAGGCAAATACGCCCGATATATTTGTTATCGTTGAGACGACAACTGGTGCCGGTGCAGAGGGTACTTTAATCAACGCAGGAGGCGGTCAGGCGGCATTGGATTTGTTGCAGAAAATACGCACCAAATTTGGTGCAACCTGGATGTTGGTCCCTCCTTTAATTGTTGGTCAAGGTACTTATATAGAGGGAGTTTGCGTATTTTTTAACACTAGTAGTAATCTGTTTTTTACGGGGCCTTTTGGCTGGGAAGGTGGAGTTAGTCCGGCGAATGTAATAGGAAGTGGTACTACTGTTGCCTATGCTTCGCCCTGGGATAAAGCTTTACCTGCTGTCGATACCCCAACAACAGCTGGGATTATTAATGGAGGACTGGCACAAAATAAACTTGCCGGACAATGGCTATATGATGATGGGGCTTCACCTGCAGTAAAACTGGAATTTCCGAGCACTGGTGAACGTCCGCCTTACCTGACCACATTCTGGGATGCCGGCAGCAAAAGAAACATAAAATTGGTGGCTTATCATGCCCCTCCACCAGAATCGAAAATTTCTGCTGCAGGAGTGGATTCCTTAAGCCAGATCAGAGAAATTACCAGCCTGCTTACGACGCAGGATGATGCGATCATCATGGGCGATTTTAATGTCGATCTATCAGACAAAGTTTTAGCGGGTCAGGCTTATGATAAGCTTATTGCTGATAGTTATACCAGGCAGATTAATCCGACTACGGACTCCGATTTTCCTGATGTAGGCTATATCTGTACCACTTTATATGGTGTTTCCGGAAAGAATAAAGCAGAGCCTACGAATACCAGGGGTTATCCCGCATATGGATATATGACACCAAGCAGTTACGACAATATGCTAACCCGTTATGGGGATACCAAGAGGGCTCCCGGTTCAAGTAAGATCACGATCGTGAATCTGGTTACAGGTTCTCCTTATACTAAACCGGTTACACCTGCTTATGCCGGTGCAAAAGGAACATTGACTTATACTACTGCAATGGCAAAGGATAGCAAAGCTACAGATCCTTTAGCACCGGTTGCCTTGCTGTTACCCCCAAATCCAACACCCAATGGAAATGGTGGATATGCGCCAAGGACAAAAGGTGTTGGAACAAAATTCCGGGATTGGGACAGCTACGGTGTGGTAAGAAGCACCAGCGACCACATGGGCCTAATTATTGACTTTTAGTTTTTTTTAAGCGATACGATTATGAGTTTACAACCACTTGCCGACGAATTTAAGCAACAAGCCAGCCAGAATAACGGTAATATCACGGTAAATGCAGCTTCATTTACCAAAGCAGGACTTAGTGTCCCTGCAGATTTAGACCTTATGCTGACTGCCGGCTATCAGCTTGCTGCAGACAGCAGTCTGTTAATTGACACCAGTGGTACCACGATAAATGACCCGGTAGGGAACACCCTGACCATTACCGGGGTTGCAGGTGTGCTCCAGGTGGAGGCTTCCAATACGGCAGTCTCCTTTGTCATCACAGAGGACGGCCAGGGCAATGTACAATTCGTAATTGTCATCACCTTAAGCAACTGGACTTTTGCCACGAGCTGGCCATTTATGGTGGGCGGTATTTATACCGATTTACCTTATACCCATCCGACCCTTATTTTTTCATCAGCGCCACAAAGCGTATATGTATGGCAGCAAAACGAGATCAGCTTAGTGGCTGGTCAAAACTTTGCCAGTCTGATTCAGCTGACAGGAATCCTTGCGCCGATCGTAAATTTCCTGATTGGCTGGGTTAATGGTAAGCAAATTGCCTTATCAGGCTGGCTGGATCCATCAAAAGTAGATAATGATACCATTCTTTATCCGGAGATGGATTTAAAAGTGGAGCTGGATGTGCAGGTGATTCCCTTTAGCTTTCTGACCGTGAAAAGTCCGGCGATAGGCTTTAAAATTGAAACGGTCGACGATACAGAAACTGAAGCCGAGATGATTGCACTCAATGGTGTTGAATCTGCGCTTGTGTTGTATGAAGAAGAGGAAGACGATGAAGATGATGACATCGTACAGCTCTCGAGTCTTTATTTTGAATTGCAGCTTTTATTGGGAACAACAATCCAGATGGATTTCAGTACCAGTGTTACCCCTGATCAGAATACTTATTTCCTTGGGGTAACTCCTGATCCCTCCACACCCCTGACACCGCTGAACCTGTTTTCTTTGATGGCAGGCAATAACTGGTTTACCATTTTGCCACCTACACTTCAACAGTACTTAAACGCAATTGCTTTTAAAGGTTTTGCCACTACGGTGAGTTTCAATAATGGTTTTACCATTGAAAGTGCTTCTGCAACAGTAGGTTCTACGAAGCCATGGGTGTTGTTCGAAAATTTTATCATCAATGAATTTGATGTGACCTGGCTGATCATCGGACCAGGACCAGGGCAGATCAACTCGCAACTGATCCACCTGAATGCCAATGTGGATTTCTTTCCAACCCTATTTAAAGGCGGATTTGATGTGGAAATTACTTCCGACCTTACTTTATCCGCTTCATTTGCAGGTTCTGTTACCTTTAATGATTTAGTTAAGGCGATCACCAATGGGGCTATAGATATCCCTCCAACGCTGCTGCTGGTAGAGTTTACCAGCTTTGGGATGGCGATGGACATCAACAATAAGTATTATGAGTTCTATGCCAATACCAATATCGACCTCAATTTCATCACCAATATTTCCGTTACCAATGGCAGTCTGAAAATCACTTCTTCTACGCCAACCAGCGGAACCGGCGAAAGTGTGTTTACTGCATCAGTGAATGGTTTGTTTGCGATAGGAGCGCTGCAGCTCAATGTGGATGTGAATTACAGCTCTGCAGCTGCCGGTGGATGGAACCTGAGCATTGCCATGCCTGCAGGGAAAGACCTGGATCTGGGCGCGCTGATCAAACAGTTGTTTAATAACATTGATTTGCCGGATAGCTTCCTGCCAGACTACCTTAAAATCACTCAGTTCTCCCTGGTGTCTTATGTGCCAAATGCGGCCACAGGAACGAGTACTTATGAGGTGAAAACAGCGATTGTCTGGAAATTTATCTTCCCGATCATCAATCAGCCGATTAATATCCTGGCTAATTTACGCTTGAAATATACAAGTACGCCTTCCGCAAGCGGTCCGGCGGTAACCACTTATGAGGGTGCCATTGCCGGAACCGTGACCTTGGAGTATTTCAATGCAGAGGTGAATATTGGCTACGACTTTTCAAAAAATGATCAATTGCTCTCGATCCAATGGGAGGGGTTCATCACCGAATATAACGTTACCAAGGAAGACAAAACCATCACTTTCCGCATTGAAAAATGGTCTGTAGGGAGCTTGATTACCTCATTTATGAAAATGATTGGGGATCCTACTTTTGAACTGGATTCGCCATGGGATTTACTGAATGACCTGAGTTTGGACGGCTTCTCTGTGACCTATGATCTGGATACAAAAGACATCACGGTGAACTACAAATTCGGAAAGAGCCTCAATTTGATATTTATTACCATCAATGGCATCCGCCTGACCAAAAATTCAACCGGTGTATTCATCTCATTTGATGGATCATCACCGGTTCCTGGTGTGAACGACAGTAATTTATTTAAACCGGAGAAAGGTGGACAGGACATTAACAAAATGCCTGAAGTACCTGGACAGGGCTCAGAATATTTCGGACTTTACCTGCTGGCCATGGGACAACATGTGGAACTGACCAACAGTGCGTCTTATCAGTCCATTAAAGAGGTGACCGATGCCATGCAAAAGGCATTTACGGAACCTGAAGCGGGAACTATTCCGATAGGACCAGGTTCGGGCAATACGCTGCTTAATTTTAATGAAGACAGCAATTGGCTGATTGCAACCAGTTTCGGGGTGTTAAATGTAGGCACCAAGGATAAACCGGTCTGGACCGTTGATGCGCAGATTGTGTTCAACGATCCGAACCTTTACGGGCTTCGTATTGCCTTAAGTGGTGATAAAGCGAAAGTGCTGAAAGGACTCGTATTTGAGATCATGTATAAAAAGATCTCCGATTCTATCGGGGTATACCAGATGGACCTGACGCTGCCGGATAAATTGCGCAACCTGCAATTTGGGGCGGTTAACATTACCCTTCCCTGCATCAGCCTGGAAATCTATACCAATGGCGATTTTAAAGTCGACATTGGATTTCCGCACAACATGGATTTTTCAAGGTCCTTTACCCTTCAGGCCATTGTGCCACCGGGAATCCCTGCAATGGGTTCGGGTGGATTGTATTTTGGCAAGCTGAGCAGTGCCACCACCACTCTGGTGCCGGCAACGAGCTATGGTAACTTTAATCCGGTCCTGGTGTTTGGAATAGGGTTACAGGTTGGCGTGGGCTATAGTGTCAATTATGGTCTCCTGAGCGCAGGTTTCAGCCTCACTTTATTTGGGATCATTGAAGGGGTAATTGCCAGTTACCACCCATATCAGGGTACACTGGAAGGTCAGGAGAAAAACCTGCAGACGGTCGAAACTTCTTACTACTATTACCTGAAAGGTACGGTGGGGATCATTGGTAAATTATATGGTTCTATCGACTTTGGAATTATCTCTGCCAGTGTAAATATTACGATCACGATTTACGTACAGGCGATCTTTGAGGCCTATAACAAAATTCCGCTGGCCATTGTGGCTTCTGTTGATGTCAAGGTGTCGGCACGTCTGAACCTGGGCTTCTTCAAAATCACCATTCATTTCAGTTTCACTGCAACGATCAGACAAGACCTGACCATCGGTACAGACAACCGTGCAGCTGCGCCATGGAACAAAGACCTCACTGCGGTATCAGCAGCCTCCGCATTGGCCATGCCACAGTATAGGATGATGGCCGGTATGACAGGTAGCAGGCCAAGGCTTCAGTTTAACACCATGCTGGCAACCGGATCTGAAGATGCATTGCCGGTACTTAATTTATACTTCGTACCACACCTAACGGTATCTGCGCCTAAAGGAAGTACCAACCTGAACAGTCAGCAGGCACAGTATGTAGCTACGCTGTTTATTGATGCACCGGATCCGAATGGTCCGAGTGATGGTACGACTTCATTTGAACGGTTGAGCAGTGATTTCTTCCGCTGGCTGGTGGCCAATTACATCGATCCGAATGCAGGTCTGACTACCCGTGCAGCAATTGATGCACAGGGGATTTCAAAACTGGATCTGGACAATTTAATCGCCTTGCTGTCTAACGAAGACAATCCTTTCCCGATTCCTACAGCTGATATACTAAGCTTCCTGCAAAGTTCATTTGCGGCGGTTAACCTTCAGAATCTGGGCGAAGATCTTCCTTCTGCGGCAATTTTCCCGATGTTCTATGACCTGAGTTTAAATGTACCGGGGATTCCTTTAAACATTGATTTCAGCCAATACAATATGGCGACTGCCGAGTACCTGGATGAGGTGAAGAAATGGTTTGCTGAACTGGAAGTCAGCGTTTCGGAAGAAAGTAATTCGGCACCACAAGCGAAAATGGCGGCTGGGGCAGACCCAAGCTATAGCATGTCGACCTTTGTTTTTGAAGATTACTTTGTGTTGATCGGAAAACAACTGGCCGGATATGGATCTGATGCGATGGATAATTTTACTTACAAAATTGACAGTGCAGATGATCAGGTGGCGGTAGATCGCAGTTTGCAGACCATGACGACATGGGCAAATGGCCTTACCGCAAATGGTTATTCCAACCATGTGATCTTGCAAGACATTGCGGTTGCCAACCAGAACCATCCGCTTACAGCTGGTGTTTCCCTTCAGGTCACGGGTCATATGCACCTGATTGCAAGTGGTGATACCTTTAGTTCGGTGGCGCTGCTTTATGCGGTTACATCGGCTATGCTGATCGTTCAGAATGGTACGGTACCCGGTTTACTCGCGCCCGGACAGGTAGTCAAATACAATAATAATTCTTATACCGTAAAGGCAGGAGATACCCTGGAAGCAGTGGCAGCCGGGTTAGGTACTACGCTGGCCTTACTTTCTGCGGATCTGGATTTCCAGAAAACAGCGGTAACACAGCCTGGCGGATGGTTGATTATTGGCGCAGTAGTTTATACCGCTAAAAACGAGGATACCTTTACTTCGGTAGTGACCAACATTTATAAAAATGTGGATGTTGCAGGACTATTGATGCAAAATCAGGTGACACCGGGCTTGTTCATCAGCGGGAATACTTTTGTGTATGATTCGGTGCTGTATAAGATTGTTCCGGGAGATACCCTGACCAGTATGGCAAAGAGCCTTACCGAGGCAACTAAAACTACGGTTACTCCGGAAAACCTGGCCGCAAGTCCTGTTGTACAGTCGCAGAGTATTCAACCTCTTGGTCAGCTGTTAATTCCACCTTTCCTTTACAGCACTGTTGCTTTTGAGGATCCGGCACAGGCCGATACTTTGCTGAACCTTTCTGTGACTTACAGTACTACTGTGGCATTGATGGCTTCCAATTATTCAAATCAGAACATCACTGACCTGTTTTACAATGGAGAAGGTTACAGCAGTGCCAATATTCCGGGCTTAGAGATTCTGGATGTGAGCAGTATTCTGGCTTATTTCACTGAAAATGGTTGCTACGGACAATTGTCTGGTATGGCATCCAGGTATCAGCTGCATGGCATGCGTTTGCCTACTAATTTACCGGGATTGACCTTGTCAGCAGGATCACCATGTCCAACAGACAGTGATTGTGCGCTGTTCTCTTTAACCGGACAGGAGTTTGTATTGCCAGCAGATGTGGCCAAAGGTTTTGAGATCCAGCTGATCAATTCTTCGCTGAGCTGGCTGCAGATTGATGGAAAATCGATGAATGAACCGGGAGGAAATATGCTTTCGGTGATACTGGATGATCCGGATATTGAGCAGATCAGTACTTTGCTGAATTATGCACAGCAGACGGGCATCAAACCAGAGGTGCTTTCATTGACGCCAATGAAGCCTTATGATTTATTGCCATTACAATATACCTTCCAGACGGTTACCAAATGGCAGTCGTCCGGAAAAGTAGTCTTGCCGTATGGTAGTATGGGCAACCAGAACGATATCTCTCCATTGATCTGGATGTTCCCTTCAGGAATGCTAGCCCAGCTGGCCTTGCCAAAACTGGCGGGATCTATGTTTGGCGCTCAGATTGGACAATATGATGCTGCTAAAGGCATGATGGATTATCGTTCTTCTTCTTACTACGGCTGGAATACCATTGTAGAGATCGATCTGAAGAGGCTGACAGGAGAATCCACCGCTGTGGTGAATGCGTATACTTACGAGTTGATGGGGGCCGATGAGGCGGGTGCGACGATCTTGCAAAGATTGCTGCAGGCGCTGGATCCGAATTCCGCCAACAATAATAAAGGTACGATCACGGATATTCAGTGGTTGTATGAAGCGGATGGGGGATTGATGTCGGTGGGAATGGACAGCATGAAATCATTTATTGTGCAGGCCAACCTTTCTACAGAAACGAATCCTTCCAATCAGGCGATGAGAATGGCGCTGATGGCGGTTGAGGAAACTACTTTAGACACCGGAATCCTGAACAGCACTTACGATTTTATCCGCTTGTTATGGGAATGCAGCATTACCCGTTCGGGAGGTTATTACTTACTTTACAATGAAATAGAAAGCAAAAAAGGTTTCCCTGACAGCATATTTGGTAAAGGAGATACTGCTACCATCCGTCTGATGGTGACTTATAGTGATGTCTTTGCCAATAAACCGGCCAATTACATGAACTGCGCAGTGACGGGCGATAAAATTGATGTTTCTTCTTGTGTGGTTTATGCGGAAAGTGCAGAGCAAACCGGGCTGACAGTTTATGCGCAAAATGCGCTGGATACCCCATTGATCATCAGTTCGAGGTATAATATCCTGCTCAGTGCGTTTGCAGAGATCAATGCCGGTGTGGTCTTAAACACGACTATAGCACCGGTACCTGTGATTACTTTTAGCGGATTGGTATATGAGGTAGGCAGAATCAGTACAGTGAACAACCTTGCAACGATTTCGGCTTATTACAGTGTAAGTGCTACAGATCTTCAGGCCTTAAACCCACAGATCACAGATTGGAACAATTTGCCATTGTGGCAATTGGTGAGCATTCCAGAGCTGAAATACACGGTTTCTGGTGCTGCCGGAACCCCGGGCAATACTTTTGGAAGCATTGCGGCTTATTACTTTATAGATATGTCTGTATTGGGATGGGCGGTACGTAATGTGGCCAATTTCTTCAGTACCAGTACGGCATTGACCATCAATGACCAGATTTTACACAAGGTATCGAATGTGCCACAAGGAGCGGCTTCATTTGAGCTGAACCGTACAAATCCTGTGTTGCCGGAGAATTATAAAGTGACAGATCCAGATTACGCGAAAATATACCTGGAAAACTTATACAATCTGCTCAGCTACAATGTGATTGAGAACGCCGGTTTTGAGCCGAGTGAAATTGGATTGCCTGCTGGTCCGGGGACTTCTCAGAGTCAGGATCAGCTGTTAGGAAAAGCAGAGGCTACTCCAATAGAAGAAGAATTATGGGTGTATAATCCGGTGATTCCATTGGCGCAATTTGCCAAACCGAACCCTTATATGGAGCTTCCTCTGGAAAATCCGGTGGGTTATCCGGCAGGTTATCCTCAAAAAGAGGACAACCCTTATCTGGGGATTGGCGGACAGGCGCAGGTGCATTTTGACTGGGTAGATTACTATGGCAACAACACGATTACGCCATTTAGTGATCCAAGTCTGGATCCGCAAACGCCATTAAACAATCCACCAGTGCAGATTGCTTATACGGATGAGTTAAAAGGACTGGGTAAATGGCCGAGTCTGGAAATGAGTTATTTGTTTGATAATGATCAGGGTAAAGGCGCTGAGCTGGCTTTGAACTTCAACTTTAATTCCCAAAGGTATGTGCCGCTGGATGTCCCTGCTGATCAGCAGCAAGACTGGAAAGCCAATGCCAGGAACGACCTGATCATTTATACCAATATTTATTACCAGATCACGCAGTTGAGCCCTAAGGATGGACACAATACGCTAAGCATCAACCTGAGCACTTCGCTGACGCCGAATAAGGATTATGCAATTGCAGGAGCGCAGTTTAACCAGTTGCTTCAGTTTGTAAAAGATGCTTATACTTATTTACTGGCCAGGTCAAATGAGCAGGACGCAACTGCTCCGGTGATGAATCCTATTGTGAATCCGATCAATGCGGCGGATATTGATACGGCATCTATTTTACTGTTGACGGTTGATGTTGAATTTGCCAGGGATCTGGACTTTGTAAATAATGACTTTAAGGATAGTGACCTGGTGACCAATTCCGTTACTGCGATAAGGCCTCAAACAATCATTGCGCTAACAGAAAATGGTCCAACCACACCATCAGGTACTCAGGATACACAAACGAGTCCGAATGGCCTGAATGAATTTGCAGCGAAATTTGAGCTGGCGTTCAGCAATCCCGGTGTTTATCAATTGAAAATTGCAATTGGTACAAACCCAGAGCAGGCAGGAAGCAGCAGCAGCAATCAGGCGGTATATGTGGTGCGTATGGGCCAGGAGGAAGGACAGGGGATCTATTGGTCGGCTTCAGAAGCTTGTTTTTATCAGCTGACGCCTCAATCTATTGAAAACCTGGATACCAAAGGTAATGTACCTGCAGAGGTGACGGATAAATTGACGCCATTACTGAATGTAGTGTATAACAACCGGACAGATTTTGATGTCCAGCTGAAAACGGTACTTACGGAGGCAGAATTTGAGCAGTACCATTATACCATTTATGTGTACAGTTTGCTTCCGGTATTTTATGCACCTAAACCATTAAATACCAGTCTGGTTTCTAAAAACGGAGTTCCGATTCAGAAATATGTAACCGGTAAAGGTCTTGTAGACAGTTCTGTAGAATTGAAGAATTTTGCAGGGATTGATATGGACAACTGGGCTGCGCAATCGCTTAATGTGATTGATGTATTCCTGACTTCAGATTTCTCCGTACCTGGATTCCTGGTGGACCAGCTAAAAGCAGCTGATGAAAAGGTTTGGCTGGGAGAACAGCAGATTGATGCCGATACTTTTGTAGAAGCCATTACCAATGCGAAGAAGAGCCTTGCGGATACGATTTCCAATGAAATTGAATCTGTTTTAACCGCTCCGGTGATCAGTAATGATCCGGAGAGCCTGGCGAATGCGAAAGAACAGTTTAAACAGCAATTGCTGAATCAGCTGGGAAATGCTTACAATGTGAGCGCTCTGGTACAGACGAAAGTGACGGCGACATCTGATTTTACAGGCTTTACCAATAATACCACTCCTCCAAGGTTGTATGGTGTTCCTATGGTAGACAATCCGGCATTCCAGGGGGTATCCTCTTTGAATCAGGATATGGTTAGCCTGGATGATAACCTGAAAAGCATGTATAGCATTTCGACGGCAAAAATACAGCTGAATGCGAAAGATGCAAGTTCGGAGGATTCTTATTTAACGTTTAGCTTCTCTACAAAGAATGCGAAAGAATACAGCAGTGTGGAACTCAACCTTTCTTATGTGGTGACGCATATAGAGTTCCAAATCAGTGATGTTCAGGGGATTGAAGGGTACAAAGGTTCTAACTGGCTGACCTTTATTATTCCAGCCGATGTGAATACCCCGGTGAGTCCGGGATCAGATCTTCAGGTTTTACAACAAAACCTGGGATTGGTAGATATTCCTATCGTGCTGCGTAATTATCCGACTCCGCCCACACTGACCACCCAGACCGGAACTCCGGTTGATGTTTCGGGAGATACGGAAAACGCGAAGTTAGAGAAGGCTTCGCAATGGGATTATACCTATTCTTACACGGAAGATCAGGCTGCACAAGACCGGATATTCTCTGAGATTGAGTTTAACCTGGTACCAGCGCCTCAGCTAAAAATGATGGCCGGTCCTTCGCGTGATCTGTTTAACGACATGGCACAACTGGTGACGGTTTGGCCGCAGATATTGGATGATTTTAACAAATACCTTACTGCGATTACGGCTGCTTCTACTTCTTCAGATCCTAATCTGGACAGTGCTTATTATGCATTGCAGGCCTTAGTGACCTTAACCAATAATCTGGCAATTGCCTGGAGTGAGTATACGAGCGTACTTTTAACTTCCGGTGGTGATACCGATACGAAACGTGCTTTTGATTTCATGATCGTTCAATCGGATGATAAGGACAATGATAACCGATTGCTGGTGACTATTGTTCCGCCAGACGAGATCTCTGAGCAGGATAAGCTGAGCTATACCGGGAATAATCAGGATATCGCGGTGACGCTGCCAAATATGCCTGTGGTGAGTATCCCTGACTATACGACTGTTCCGGCAACTGATGAGGGGGGGGAGGTGATTCCTAATGCGTATTGGTATCAAACGATAGGTGAAAACCCGGTTTATCTGTCCTGGTTGGATTCTTTGTCGGTGGCTTCAAGAAAAGTGAATGTAAATGAGTTGAATATTTTGGAGTTCCAATATGCCTGGGCTGGATTGTCGATCATCAGAAACGAAGACCTGATCCCGTACAATCCTACTAATCCTCAATTTATATACCGTAGTCCATTGGTGAAGTTCTCCAATAAGCTGGTGCCGATCCTGAACAATGATTATATCTTTGACATTGCAGAGCTGATGACGGTACCAACGGTACAACATTCGCTTGGGGAGTTGCTGGCTAATTTCTTTGCGGTGTTTTTTGCGAAAGACGAACTGGATCAGCAGCTGATTAAATTGAGTGCGACCTGGAACTATCCGATATTGCAGAGTGAGTCGATCCAGACGAACCCATTGGTATTACCGGCAGCGATCCAATTGCCAATATTGCTGGCACCGCCGTTTAATTTTGCCATCCCGGCAGATTTTACAATTCCGGCGGGAGGTTGTTCGGCTACGGTAAGTCCGACAGACTCCTTCGTATGTAAGTTGTCTGCTGCTATTAAGACCTGGTATGAGCAGAATAATCCGACTACAGCCAATGCCTGGATTCAATTGGATGTGTCTGTTTTCTCTTCATTAACGGAGGTTAAACTGCCATTGATTGAGTTGAAGAATGTTATTCTATTTTATAGCGACATCAATGACTTGAGCTAAGCCGAGCTTGTTTTTAGGAATTACATCTCCCTTGCTGAGGCAGGGGAGATGTACGTCATCTATGAAAATATTTGTTAACTTTTACCAGCGATGTTAAGTCCTTATGTGCTTCAAATGTTTGGTAGTTCATATATTCTGATCATGAAGAGGCTTTAATTATTTATATTTAGCTTATCAAAATAAATTTATTTAAATAAGTTTTTACGACTGAAGTAGCGTAACTGTTTAGGTAAATTAAAGATGAATATGAACAGATCAATCAAAATAATTATAGCTGCCATTGCACTGGTCATCATAATGGCATTTATTTTTAATCCTTTTTACTGGCTGATGCAACCCGGACAAATCATAGAGCAGCCGGCATTGTCATCACAGGAACAACTGTATTTTAAAGAGTTAGAGAAGACATATAATTGTAAATCAGAAAGGTTTTATTATAATTATACAAAGAAAGGGACCGATACATTGTATGAAGATTACAATAAGGTTCCTTTCGAATATTATTTGTCTATTGATTTTCCTTTAGAAAGGGTCATTCAAAAAGACTCCCTCTTCATGATTGCTCAGCATGTTAAAGATGTTATCCTGAATAAGAACAAGAATTTAAAAAGTGTTATAATTTATAGAAATTACGATACTCATGAATATTTGTATGACGTGAATAAAGATGCTTTAACCGAAAGGAAGGATTAGTGGGGGCTGTTTAAGTCCTGATAACATTTTGCGATTTCCAAGTCCGGTATATCTTCATAAAACGCTTCGGCTTTAGCAATATTTTCGATGTGAATATTTGCAACAATTCTTTTAGCCATAAGCTAAAATAAGTATTAATTTCTAATCACATCTGGCCAAGACGTTAATGTATAAGCCAAACGCTCATTTTGTCCCCTTTATTTTACCATTTATCCCCTTAATGTTTAGGTAGTTGCTATATATTTTTACTTAGAAGGTCTGTGTAACAGCTTTACAATTAACTAAATATTAACCAAATCCCTAAAAAAATGAGAAATGAAAAAATGAAATGCTACATGCTATTTGCGTGTATGTGGGTAGCCTTTTTATCTTGTAAAAAAGATAAGATAGAAGCTACATCAAAAAATGGCCAGGTTAAAGCCTGGGAGACCCTGATAGATGGAACTTCTTTTGCCAACTACACCAATTTCGAGGCGGCCTGGAATTATAATTATCCCTGGGGTGCAGATCACAATGGTACTGCCCGTATGGTAGGGAGTTCAACAAACCATAACCAGATTTCGCTTAGTGGAAGTGTATTGACCATTAAGGCGACCAGATTGACAACATCTCCCGGAAACAGTACTGCCAATGGCTTTACTCATATGCCCATCTGGTACAATTCAGGTGCTTGTTATGCGAAGGAAAAGGTGATCATTAATGATCAGTTTCCAAGCTATACCATATCTGGCGATTTTGCTGTACCTACAGGCAAAGGAACCTGGCCTGCCTTTTGGATTACCGGTGTGAATTCCTGGCCACCTGAAAGTGATATCATGGAATTTAAAGGTAATAATACAAACTGGCAGAATACCTATGATGGAGGCTGGGAGAATAAACTTACCGGGGTTTCTAACGCTGGTTCCTATCACAATTACAAATGTTGGTACAATAAAATAAATGCTACAGATGTGGAATGCCATTATTATATCGATAATGTGTGGACAGCCAGGCACGTTTTGAGCAATTCGGTGAATAAACCAATGTGGCTGATCATCAACATGCAGATGGAGGGGGATAGCGGCGGTCCCGGCCCTTCCGGCGATACATTTTACGCCGGCAAAAATATCTATTTGGGCAGAGAAAGGGCCTTTTAAATTATAAAACCAGATTCCCCATAGGAGGTGGCTTTACAGCTGCCTCCTTCATAACCATTAAAAGACAATTATATTCCAATGAAAAAACGTCTGATCATATTTGCGGGTGCATTACTTTGTATTTTATTGATGCAATGCAAGAAGGAAAAATTGACAATCCCGGAGAATGAGGTAAGCCTGGTAATCAACAGCATTAACTTGCTAAGAAAAAGTGGATGTCAATGTGGTAATGACTATATGCCTCCTGTACCTGTCTTGTCTTTAAATAGCCAATTGCAAAATGCTGCAACCGGCCATGCCAGGGATATGGTTAAGAAAAACTATTTCGATCATTTGTCTCCTGAAGGCGGCACACCTGCCGAACGGGTATCAAATGCCGGTTACAAAGGCCGTTTTATCTCAGAAAACCTAGGTAGGGGATATCTCCACGCAGATCAGGTCGTAGCGGCCTGGAAAAAGAGTATAAGCCACTGTAGAGCAATGATGGATGCCAACAGTAAAGAAGCAGGGGTAGGTATGGTTCAAAATTACTGGGTGGTCACCTTTGGCAGCCCTCTGAATTGATCATCCAGTCCCGCAATCAGTGATATCATCGTGTTCTGCTGAATTTTCTACCCTTTCTTTACCATTTTTCATCTTTTTTAAACGAATAATAAGTCAATTTTAGGTGATAACGAAAACAATCTAAACTAATCAAACCCACCAAAACATGACTAACAAAAAAACAAACATCTTCGCAGTATTCATTGCGATTACTGTATTTCTGAGCTCCTGCGAAAAGGCTAAAGTACTTCCTGTCGAACAAGCAGTAAAAAGTATGAAAGTCTCAGCCAGTTCAATTACTACATCAACTTTTACCAGCAATCCGAAAAATCTTAACATTGTGATGTTTGTTCCCACAGACAACCCGGCCTTGAGTGATTACAGAACCCGTTTAACCACGCTGATGGTTCATTTCCAGAGCTGGCTACATACCGAAATGCTCCGCTATGGCTACGATAAGTACATGGGACTGCCACTGGATACCGGAGGCCTGGTAAAATTCATTCAAATTCCCGCTCAGGGCCCGCAGGCTGATTATCCTTACACGGCGAGCGTATCGGCCACTAAAATCATCAATGAAATTAATGCTTACAAAACGACACATCCCAGCGAATTTTCGAATTCTTCGCACATGCTTATTCTGATGCCTCAGCGTACCGATGGCAGCAGCGACGGTCAGCCTTTTTATGGTTGGGGAAAATATTGTTTTGCCCTAGACAACAGTAATATGGCGGTAGACAAAATTCCAAGCACTTCGAATTACCTTGGAGGGATGTTGCACGAACTTGGTCATGGATTAAATTTGCCACACGATCATGCAAAATACACTTCTGAGCAACCTGTTTATGGAACCTCATTAATGGGAAGCGGAAACGTAACTTTTAGTAAAGGTCAGCCCACTTTCCTTACTCCGGTTGATGCCGCGATATTGAATAGGAATGAGGTTTTTCAAAGCCCTTTGCCAGTTGAAACACCATATGCCAGCGCAGTAACAACCATTAATGCCAACCTGACCTACGACAGCGGTCTGCAAACCCTTAACCTGATAGGGAATTTTACCAGCGACAAAACCGTAAGCGACATCCTGGTGTACATGGATCCAAAAACAAGCAGCAGCGATGCTGATTATAACGCGGTAACCTGGCGCTTTAACCCCGGCGCAGGTAATACCCTGACAGGTGCAATGGCACTCAATGAGCTTAACTTTAAAAACAACGAGCCTTACGACGTAAGGGTGAAACTATTGCTCAATAACGGTAACACCATTTCCAAAGCCTATTCTTTCTCATTTTTGAATGGAGTACCGCAAATAGGGGCCAATGGATCGGCAAAGTTTTTCCAGCATGGCAGTTATGGCGGATATGGCGTATCGCTTCCGGTAGGTAACTATACCACTGCAAATCTGGCCAGTCTGGGTATCAGTGATAACGATGTATCCTCGTTGACACTGGGTTTTGGTATAAAAGTAATCCTATATGACGGTGATAATTTTACTGGTAGTAGCATAGAGATGACTTCGTCCAGTAGCTTTGTTTCTACTTTTAACGATAAAGCATCGTCAATCAAAGTCATCGCACTCTGATAATTACGAGCCCTGGTGCCGGTTAGGGGCACCAGGGTCTCTGTTTTTAGTGTATATTCGCTAAATGAGACCTATACTGCTTTTTATTTTATTTGTAATATTTACTTGTAACGTTAATGCTCAGGATACATTAATCGTAAGAAATGACGTCAATATTATGCTCAACGCGATGTTGAAAAATAGCATGAGTATATTGGCAGATTATACTCATCCTAAAATCTTAGCATCCATGGGAGGTAGGGAAAAAGCGATCGAAACCATGAATACGGGGCTGTCGGAGATAAAAAGCAAGGGGATGAGTTTTCGAAGTGCTTCGATTGGGAAAATCGGTAAATTTTATACTAAGGGCAATAAAGTGTATTGTGTTATTCCTCATGATATTACAATAAATACGGAAGGCGGTTATTTGAGCAGTCTCTCTTCCGTGTTGGGCATTAGCCCGGATCAAGGTAAAACCTGGAAATTTGTGTCGGCCGGTAATATTGGTCGGGACAAACTGAAGACCCTGTTTCCTGAATTGCCGGATGGAATGCAGATTTTGCCGCAAACTGCTCCGGTTTTCCATAAGAAGGCTCCATAGATTATGATTCATGATCATTAATCCGGTATGAAAAATAAAGTCGAAGAAATGCGATCAGCTTACGGACTCAGTGAAGAGGGGAGTCTTTTAACTATGCTGGATGATTTTAAGGATGAAAACGAAATCAGAGCGTATTGCTGGATGGTACTCAGGACCTATTCTGATCTGAAAAAAGAGGATTGGTTGATAGGAATAGAAGGAGGAGATTATATTTATAGTTTTGAGGATAGTTATGTCTTTATCACTGACGATATCTGGAGCTTTGATGTGGTTGCGAAACCAGAGGTATTAGAATTGCTGGCAGATAAGATGAGGGCTCTTAAGAACCCTTAAATATGATGATCACAGTGAAAAAACGATAAAGTACTATTGTTCTGAAACGATCTGATTTCCCCAGTTAGTAATTGTTTCTAATACGGGCGTAAATGTTTTTCCAAAGTCCGTTAAGCTGTAAATCACTTTAATAGGAGGTTTTTTGCCGTATACTTTCCTTAGCACTAAGCCGTCCTTTTCTAACTGTTTCAATTGTAAACTCAATGTCATTTCAGTAATAGTTGGTACCTCTTTCCGAAGCTCGTTATACCGTTTTTCTGCATCTTTTAAATGATATAAAATTACCGCCTTCCATTTTCCGCCTATCAAATCCATCGCAAGACTTATCGTACACGGATAAACTTTACCGTTCAGTGTTACGTAATCACTAATACATTCTGTTTTCATTCTGCATTTCTTAACCTATCTGTTTGGATAGTTATTGTAAATGTACAGGGCTAAAATTAGTTTTGCAACTATAATTATTATAGTATTAAACTTCACATAAATATTAAACGAATGGTATCGAATTTAAAAGCAAATGAAGCTATGAACCAGGAAGATAAACCGCTGATCACAATCGTCGGTATTTTGGGTAAGCAGGGCAGTAGTGCCGCACGTACGCTGATACAAAGCGGACGTTATCGTGTACGTGGAATTACCCGGCGTGTTGATTCACCAGAGGCGCTTGGTTTGGCCAGACAGGGAGTTGAACTTGTGAGTCTGCCTCTTGGTCTGGGATACAAAAAAGAGTTTGTAGAAGCGTTTCGTGGTTCGCAGGGTGTTTTCATGATGACGCCAGGTATTGCCCCTCCGCAAACTCACGAGATGGAGTTAGGTAAACAATTGGCGGATGCAGCGCTTGAAGCAGGGGTTCAGCACATCATCTTTAGCAGTTTGGAAAATGTAGATAAAATTACGGAAGGGAAAAAGTTTGCTCCTCATTTTACGGACAAGGCTATGATTGAAGCATATATTCGTACGCTTCCACTCACAAGCTCGTTTATCTATATGGCTTTTTTTTATACTAATTTTATGGAGTTTTACACGCCCCATTTAGAAGGTGATACGCTGGTGTTTCCGATTTATTTACCTAAAGATTTTTCCGCGCCATTTGTTGATCCCCTTACCGCTACCGGCCCAGCTGTTTTGGAGATTTTTTCGAACCCAGGTCGATATGCGGGTCAGTCTCTGCCGGTAATTGGCGATATCATTTCAGCTCAGGAAATCGTAGATACTTTTATTCGGGTAACAGGCAGGAAAGCCAGGTATAGCTCCGCATATACAAGGGAGAATATGCTTCATCATTTTCCGGAATTTGCCTCAAACGACCTTTTGGTCGATGAAATTTTGGGGATGGCAGAATACGCAGTTGAATATGGTTATTTCGGAAAAGGCCGTGATTTGTTATGGAGCCGCGAGCGGAACCCGGATGCTCTTAATTGGGAAGAATTTTTGCGCAGTACAGGTTGGCAAGGAGAAAAACGTTCCTATTAATAGTGGTGCCATCAGATAGGACAAAATTGGAGTTTAAGCATTACTTTTATGATGGATTAAATCATATGTTCAGTTACATTACGTTTCTTCCAACAGGAAATTTAACAGATTAAGGTCTGAATGAAAAGAGAGAATATACAAACGGCGAAGATCAAAACCTACCATTTTCTACCTAATAAATATGGCAGGGAATTGTTGCTGGATATTGGCCGGGTGGAAATGTTAAATCACTATGTGCGTGATTCCACCTTACATCAGCTTAGTTTTTATGAAATTCTGTTTATAGAGCAGGGTAAAGGTATTTTTTCATTGGATGAGCACAAAATGTCGATCAGTCCCGGCACCATCATTTTTACCAGTCCCGGACAAGTACGGCATTGGGATATTGAAGAAGTGGTAAAGGGTTATACCTTATTCTTTGAAAAAGAATTTCTTCATCTGTTTTTTTCAGACCATCTGTTTTTATACCGGTTTCAATACTTTCATCAATATTCCCGGCCTGCAGAAATGCAGATGCCGGAAACAGATTTTGCCCGCTGTCTGAAACTTGTGCATACCATAGAACAGGAGTTTTCCAGTCTTCAGAACGACAGTAGTCATTTGATAAGAGCAGTTTTGTACCAGTTGCTGGTTGTCCTTAACCGTTACTATGCCAATACCTACCATTTGCAAAGCGACACCTCTGTACCTGCGGATTTTTACAGGTTCAGGGCATTATTGGAAAAGGAATTTACTGTCCATCACGATGTGCTGAGTTACACAAAAATGCTGAATATCAGTCCCGTAAACCTTAGAAAGCTCTGTAAGCAATATAGTGGACTCTCTGCTCAGCAGATGATCCATCAGAAGTTGATTTCGGAAATAAAGAAAGCCTTATTTTATAATAAATCTGCCAAAGAGATTACCTATGAGTTCGGTTTCTCGGATCCTTCCAATTTTAACCGGTTTTTTAAAAAGCTTACCGGCAGTACCCCACAACAATATAAAGATCAATTGTAATTGACCATTTATAGTTCAAAATGACCATTTTAAAAGCCGGGCTAAGGCTAGTTTTGAAAAAAAACTAAAATGATCAGGAACTTATTCAGCCTCTTTTTCTTGCTTACGATAGCAATGGGGGCATTAGCACAAGAACTATATGTGAATCCCCGGATTGGCAAGGATGTAAATTCAGGAACAAAAGCACAGCCCTTAAAGACGATTGCTGAAGCGGCAAGGCGGGTGAATGTCAATGAACACCCGGGTTCAACGACCATCACGCTTACAGAAGGCATACACCTGTTAACAGAAACTGTTGTATTCAGCAATAATAAGTATACCGCCGAAAGTCGTCTGGTGATTTGTGCGGAAGTTATGCCGGACGATCCGGACTGGATGCCTCAGAAAATGCCTGTCGTGGTCACAGCCGTACCACTTAAGCCTGGTGTAGGTGGGGA
Organism: Pedobacter sp. KBW06; assembly: GCF_003852525.1. GTDB lineage: Bacteria > Bacteroidota > Bacteroidia > Sphingobacteriales > Sphingobacteriaceae > Pedobacter. The sequence goes on along the minus strand of NZ_QAJL01000006.1, from coordinate 22,700 downwards.
AGAGGCGAGAGGATTGCAACCGGAGGTTGACCACGTCACGATTGAGGGCTTAAGATTTACAGGGAGTCCGGATTATGCTTATATCGATGATCAAAATCTTCGTCGTTCGTATCCGATTTGGCGCGATGGTAAAAAACTGGACGATCTGGTCATCACGCAATGCCTGTTTGCCGGCAATGTTGATGTGTTACCGCTGCATGTTGGGGTTATTGCAAATGGCTATGGTCTGGTGATTGATCACTGTGTGTTTTTCAATTGCAAGATTCCGGTGGTTTTCTGGCAGAGCGAAAACGGGAGAGGCAGGCGCAATGCTATGCGTTATTGCCTGGTTTATGGAGGATATTTTAGTGGGGTCTGGACAACCAGGAGTACCGATGGGGACTTTTTCGAATTTCATAATAACGTTATTGCCAATAGCAGCACAGTTTGGATAAGAGAAAAAGGAAGTACCAACAGATATAAAGCTTATGATTGCCTTTTTACCGATTATACCAATCTGGCAGGGTTTGGAAGCGGTCCATTGAGTGGCAACAATGCAACTTCAGCCGATTTTCTGGAAATGAAAAATATAAGAACCACAGGTACCGTTCAAATTGAAAAAGACCAAAGCAAGCGAAATTACCTTCAGTTAGCGGAAGGTTCAATTGGTGCGGATTTAAAAGCAGGACTTTTTAAAAGGAATAGGTAGCCAATTTTTTTAACGATTGACGCGTTCTTACCAAGGCGGTTTGCTGAAATAGGATGTTGTATTATTTTTTATGTTAAGTTATGGCTTTTATTTTTACTTAAATAGGTCTTTTATAAGGTTTATTTTGCAAAAATACTGCTTTAATTGTCGTAAATCTAATGACTGTCATTGTTTGGTCATGTTATATTAATTCATAGTGTATTAATTTGAATTTTGTAAATTCAATTAATCAATTTATTTAACAACCAAAATTAATTTATTATGAAGAAGAAGATTTCATTAGAAAAATTCGAAGGAAAAACATTAGAGAAAGAGCAGCTTTTTCATGTTTTAGGTGGTGCTGCTTTTTTCAATACCAAATCAAACGGTCATACTACTAAGTCTGCCGGTGATGATTCGGATACTGAAACCAGCGACTCGGATGAAAGACCAAATGAAGAAGCATAATTCATTGAGTTGATTATTTTAAATCCATTATTAACGACTGTTAATAATGGATTGTTTTTTAGTTTATAAGAAAAATTGATTCATGATTGTCATTAATAGTATTTCAAAAGACCATACAACAACCGAAGTGATCAGGTGGTTAATCGCTCTCGGTGTCAAGGATTTTGTCCGGATCGATTCAGATGTTGAGGATATTGAGTTTGTAGGGTATAATGGTATTGATTCGTTTATCATATCTAAAAATGGAATACCTATAAATCTGTTTGAATCAAAGTCATATTGGTATAGAAGAGGTGGGGTGATTTCGTTTTCTAAATCGAAATTAAAAGAGATAAAATTGAGCCAGGACATTAATCTGGAGAAAAAATTAATTGGAAATATCTCTTCTGAAAATCAGGCGCTTAATGATTATATTAAGCAGTTTGTAGCACACAGGTCTCCTGTTAGTTTGGGTTCATATCACAATTCAAGCTTGAATAAGCTGCATGTGTTGGATCTAGCCAGGCAGTTCGGCATAAAAACGCCCGGTACATTTGTAATTAACACAAAAAAAGAACTTTCCCGTAAGCTCGTAGAAAATGGACCTTTAATCACGAAGGCGATTTCGGAAGGGGTAAGTATATATAATGTCAATCATAGCTATTATTCCTATACCGAAGAAATTAATGAGTCTGATTTGGTTAACATTTCAGATGTGTTTTTTCCTTCCCTGTTTCAGAAGAAAGTAGATAAAAAATTTGAGATAAGGGTGTTTTTTCTGAGTGATCGGTTTTATTCAATGGTGATTTTATCGCAGAGAAATAAACAGACTGAGGTTGACTTTAGAAAGTATGACGAGCGTAAACCCAATAGGTTTTTACCTTTCAGGTTGCCTGCTGAAGTGGAGTTAAAATTGGCGGCACTTTTTAAAGCGCTTGATTTGAATACCGGGTCAGCTGACTTTGTTGTCGATAAAAATAACGAGTACTTTTTTTTGGAGATAAATCCGGTGGGTCAGTTTTCTATGGTTTCATACCCTTGTAATTACTATCTGGAGAAAGAGGTTGCGAAATTTTTAATCAATTAAATCCAAATTATGCTGTCGAAAGAGCCGCTGCACATTGATCCCTTACAGATGGAAAAGTGTCCCATATATTTCAGATATATATATTTTAATAAAATGATTCCACTGGAAGTTGAAAAGAAGCTATTTCAACGTTCGCTAAAGAACGGCTCTGTGCTTTATAGCAGAGAAAATTTAAACAGGCCTATTTCAAAAATAATTAAGCTTTAATAATTTATGTCATCTTATATAGATTGCGATAGTTATTTTCTTGTTTTTGCAGATTGTATTCCAACCAGGGGTGCGAAAAACTCAACAATTTGCGATTTGACACGTACCACGTTGGAAGTCTTTCCCAGTTCGTTTTATCCGTTTTTTGAGATTTTCAAACAAAGCACTGTTAAGGAGATATATAATGACCTGGAATTGGAAAGTCATATTGAATTCACAAAGTTCCTTGACTTTTTACTCGAAAAGGAATATGGGATGTTTGTGGATGATTTAGAATTATTTCCGGAATTAGAGAAAAGGTGGGAATCTCCGGAGTTAATTAATAATGCTATTGTTGACGTCCGTTTGCGAAAGCATGATTTTGGGGGCATATTTGATCAGCTGAATAGTTTGGGTTGTATTTATGTTCAGTTGAGGTGTTTTGAAAGTCTTTACACGATAAAGGAGTTGTCGGATGTGATTAAATTAGCCGAGAATAAGTCGATACAAAGTATAGAGTTAATCATTAAATACCATGCTTCTTTTACCGATCAGGATTATGTTGATCTATATAATGACCATGTTTTAATTTCTTCTCTTTTTGTACATTCTGCCCCGGAGAATAAGGTTCTTATTGCAGATTTTGGATATAAAGGTGAAGATCAGATCCTCAAACAAGAGATTCATAGAGAAATTCATTTTTATACTACGCCAATCACGGGTGCAAGTCATTGTGGCATTATTGACGCTAAGTATTTTTCCATCGGTGACGTTCAGAGTTTTATGCACAATATTTCTTATAATAGTTGTTTGAATAAGAAAATTTCAATAGACGAAGAGGGTTTAATAAAGAACTGTCCGTCCATGATTCATGATTTTGGATCTATTGACGATATTGTCCTGAGAGATGTTGTAGACGCTGAAAGTTTCAGGCGTGTTTGGGGGATAAATAAGGATTTGATAAATGTTTGTCAGTCCTGCGAATTTAGGGCAGTATGTACGGATTGTCGTGCGTATATTGAGTCTCCGGATGACTTTTTATCCAAGCCATTAAAATGCGGTTATAATCCTAACGATGGTACCTGGACCGATTGGACGGTAGGCAGGCAACATGCAATAGCACATTATGGAATTGATATTTGATTTATTTGAATAGGATGGCATTCACTTTTCGCAAAATAATTTTATGTGTTTTTTTAGTTTCACCATTGGTCTTATTATCTATGTCTGCAAATGCTCAGAAACAAAAGAAAAATAGGTTCAGGTGGGATTTGAGTAAAAAGATGCAACACCTGAAGAATAGAGAAGATTCGACAACCTGGTCTAAACGTAATTTTGAAATTGACTTAAAGGACATAGAGTTTTCAGGTAAACCTATGGTGGAGGGGATTTTCCCGGGACCAAAATACAGTCTTATCGGAGATTCTGCCTTTGTGGGAAATGGTACTGTCGCAAATTATTCCGGGATTAGTTTGAACGACAAAAAGATTGTTTACAATGGGTTTTACGTCAATAAGTCTTTTATTAATCAAGACTATCTTGGGGTAAATCCAAATGAAGTTTTCTTTCTTGTTGTTGCCCTGACGGATTATATAGCTGAAGATGGTTATGCACACATGGAGTCGAGTGTTAGTTCAAGAAATTACCCGGATTATATCGGGCAGGGAAGCATTAAAACTAAAAATAATAAAATTGATTTTATTTCATTTCTTACAGCAGACAGAAATAACTATGCGGTTGTAAACTTTCGTCTTTTTGATTTGAATTTGGGGAGGGTAGTCCTGATTGCACCTCAAAAAGACGGGTCTCTAAGATCTATGCAGTTAAAATCAACCATACTGCCATCTAAAGAGGTTAAGCTTTATATTAAAAACCTCTTGACTCAACAAGAGGTTGTTTCTTTCTTTTCCGCAAAAGGTAACATATAAAAGTTTGTCAGGGGCTATGAAAACCGCATTTGCTACTTTCGCAAATTTCTCATCTTGTTTTTGTAAAGTTAATTTAAGATAGCTTAATTCTAAAGCAGTGCTTTCTTATGTGGAACCTGCGAAGTATAGCGTTTTACAAAATAAATATTTCAGTAAGGAGAATTTTGAACTTTATATTATTCTTATGTTATGAAAATCTATGCTTATAGTATTTTTTAACGTTCTAGTAGCCTTAGCGCAGGTTATGTTACATAATCACAATATTTAATATTTATTATCAAATAAAAAATAAAATATATTAGAAGACAAAAAAAATGCTAAATTGGTGAGCCGGTTTCCGGGTATTATCGCTCAGAAATCAATAATGTTATTGCCATATAGACAAATTGCGTATTGCTTTCAATAATGAAAAGTCCTTAGCCCGCTTATGAGCCATTCAGCTAGAGAAATAATCAACCACCTGGGAAAAGACTGGGTGTGTAGAGACAGTAAAACTGCTGTTTCTGCTGAGCAAATCCTAAACATTTTTGAGTCATTGGACAAGGTTCTTCCGAAAAAGGTCCAATGCTATTTTTTTCCGGTGAGTAATAGCATCAATAGTGCTGTACTTTTCCTGTACTTCATTTCCAGAAATATTAATTTTTTCATTGGGAAGGAAACTGAAAAGGAAGTGCCGGGTTTCTGCGATAAAGTCATACGCTTTTCCGGTTCAACTTTCCAGGATGAAATTCCGGACGCCATCGAGGTGTCCGATCACCATGATGAGGTAAATGCTCAGGTGCTGATTCCTGATCATGGAATCGTAATACTTAAGTCGTCCGGCACAACGGGCAGTCCAAAATTTGTTAAATATCAGCTCCCGGCAATGATGCTGAATGCAGGTAAAGTAGCAAATACCTTCTCCATGGGGCCGGAAACCAGAATTTTGGTTCCGGTGCCGATCAACCATATGTTTGGGTTGGGTGTAGGTTTTTTACCGGCAATAATAGCAGGATCATCAATATACCTGCTTGGAAACAGCAATGTGGTTAACATCAACGAGGCCATAAAGTCTTTCAAACCCGATTTGGCACTGATCGTTCCAACGATAGGGAAAATGCTGATTAAGCTGAACAAAAATCTTCCTTTTAAACCCTTATTTATATGTGCCGGCGACAAATTAGGCCAGGACCTGTATCTGGAATTTGAAAGAAATGTCGCGAAAATGATCAATTTATATGGTTGCACTGAACTGGGCACCATTGCAACAAGCCCGGTAAACGGGACCATAGAAGAGCGAATGGACGGGTCTATGCAAGCGATAGAAAACGTTGAGATTATGGTGGAGAATGGGACTAAAGGAGAGCTTTTATGTAAGCAGGATGCTGGTTTCGATGGCTACATAGATAGCTCGGGAAGAAATGTGACCATATATGAGAGAGATTCGTGGTATCGTACCAAGGATATGGGACAAATACATCCACAAAATAAATTTAGTGTTTTGGACAGGGTAGATCAATTTGTGAACAGGTCTGGGTTTCTTACTTCTGTGAAAGAAATTGAGTCTGCTATTGAGGGGTTGGTTGAAGAAGTGGAACAAGTGATTGTAGTAATTGATGAAGCTGAGAATGTGTTGGGTAAGAGCCTGACTGTATTTTGTAAAGTGACAGATCAGGATATTATTGATGCTGATCGCATTAAACGGATTTGCCTGCAATCCATGGAGCGGCATCTGGTACCTGAGCAGTTCTTCCTGCTCGAGCAACTTCCACTTTTGGGGAATGGTAAGCCGGATCGATTATCATTAAAAAGAATTTCACATGATAGACAAAACAGTATTAGAACAGAAAACTGACGAGGTAATGTCAACCTTGAAAATGATTGCCGCGGAAAACCTTGAAACGGACGTTTCAGCTGATGATATAGATGAAAACGCTTCTTTATATGAGGATGGAATTGGTTTGGATTCGATAAACGTAGTTTCCTTTATCGTTGCAGTTGAAGAAAAATTTGAGCTCAGCTTTGATGGGGACGACATCAATACCTCCGTATTTTCGAATCTTAAAAGCCTGGCCGAATACATCAGCGCAAGAAAAGTCTGACCATGTGGAAGGGTTTATTTTTAAGTCTCCCGTCCGAAAGTATCAATAGTTCATTAGTGCCTGTGATGAACGGACTGGCAAACAATGGTTACGAGATCATCTGGTATAATAACCATGCACTTAAAGGAAATAATTCTTTTAAGTTCAAAACCTATCCGGCATTTGATTCCGGTTACGACAGCCCCTGGATCCACAGCGACTCTTCCTATTACCGTTTGACGGAGGTTTTGATGGATACGACCATTCATTTAATGGATTTCCTGATTGCTGAAGTGGAACGGGAGCAACCGGACTTTATCATTTATCCGCACCTGTCAATTTGGGCCAAGCTGATCGCCAGGTATTTTAAACTGCCGGCAATTATGTGTTCGACTACCTTTGTGATGGATCAACGGATCATGATTCCTTATTTCAGGAAATTCAGAACGGCAACAGGTGCCGGGACAGAGAAAGTTGATCAGGCTTTTAATTTCCTGTCGAAGGCAAAACAACTTTATAAGAGATTGAATATCACCGAACGGGTGGACATCTGGGATGCCTATATCAATAGCGGAAATCTGAACCTGGTACTCATCCCTGAAGAATTTCAGCCGGATATCAACCTCCTGGATGAGAGCTATAAATTTATTGGATTTCCTACAATTCTCCCGGCCAAGACTTCGGAAAGAAAGCTGGTATATGTATCATTAGGTACGATTTTGAACGTTGATACTGCGTTTTATAATATCTGTATCCAGGCCATAAGTTCCCTTCAGCTGGAAGGCATAATATCTCTGGGAAAATCGCTGAAAAAGGAAAGTCTGGATCCGGTGGGAAATGAGATTACGCTGGCGGAATCTGTTGATCAGAATGCTACACTACTGGAAGCTGCAGTGTTTGTGACCAGCGGCGGAATGGCCAGCGTCAGTGAAGCTGTGGCCGCGAAAACACCGATGATCGTGATACCCCAAACAACAGAGCAAAAGATTACGGCAGAGCGAATCGCAGATCTTGGACTGGGAGTTCACCTGGATAGATCCGCACTTACAATGCCCAATTTATCTGAACGCATTTTACAGCTGATGAATGATCCGTCGTACAAGGAAAAGATCACTGCGCTCTCAGATGAAATGTCTGCTATGCAGGTAACCGATAAGACAATCAAACTGATCAGCACCTATTTGGATAAAGAATTAAAACTGAATCATACCTAAAATATGAGAACGATATTGTATAGCGTACCTGCAAGCCCTCAGCAAAGAAACATCTGGTTCCATTCTATGTTTCATTCCGTAAGTTACTGGAATTACATGAGTGTTAAAAGATTTGCCGGGGAAATGGACCTTGCTGTTTTGAAGGATGCATTGGATCAGGTGCTGAAATTACATAGTTCACTCAGGACCACCTTTACCAGCAATGATGGAGAATTGTTCCAGGTAATTAACGACAATATTAAGGTTGACAACAATTTGTTTAATGTGGAGCATGTGGACGGTGTGCTTTTGCATGGGCGTTTAGCAGAAAAAGCTCAGGATTTACTGAGCACTGCTTTCGATACGGAGCATGACCTCTTGTTCAGGCTGAAGGTATTGGTTTCAAAAGAGGAGTATTACCTGATTGGGGTCTTTAATCATTTGATTGTGGACGCTACTGCCATCAATATTTTCTGGAAAGATCTGATAAAGTATTACAACCTGATCAAATCTTCTGAGGTAATGCAGCCGGCCGGAGAAAAAGAACGGAGACAGTACCACGAATTTTCGACCGATCAGGCAGCGTATTTGTCGTCGGATAAATTCAAAAAGACAAAACAGGTCTGGATGAATGAGATGCGCTTGAATTTTAATGAACTTGAGGCATTACATTATCTTACCAGATCAAAAGCACTTTCAAAGGAAATAGAATTGTTGCTTCCTGCGGAACTGGCCACTGCGGCCAGGCTCTACGCCATGAAAAATAAGAAAGTCTTTTCTTCCATATTTCTGACTGCTTATTTTATTCTGCTTCATAAGTACAGCGGTCAGCAACAGGTTTCTATTGGAAATGTAACAAGCGGAAGGGAAAGAAGAAGAGACGAAGAGGTAATCGGTACTTTTGCCAACCGGATCATCCATCATCAGGATGTGAATGAAAAAGAAGAGCTTGGGGCTTTCCTGGATCAGGTGAATCATGAGTTAATGGCCAATTTAAAAGCAGACCAGGACTTGCCTTATGATGAGTTGGTAAGAGAGCTGAAATTCAATGATAAGAGTTATTCGGAATCGCTGATCAGAATCCTTTTTAACTTCATGAAAGTTGTGGACAAAGGTGATTCCCTGGATGGGATGAAATCCCTGCCATTGGAATTCGATGGAGAAACGCAGCATCAGGAAATTCAGTTTGACCTTAAACTGATGGTTGTTGACTCCATAGACGAGATCCGGATTAAATTAACCCTGGCTTGCGATGGTGTTTTTGCTGATGCCTGTCAGTTCCTGCTGGATAGTTATGTACATATTCTGGGCGAGCTCCTGAGCGCTCCCGGTAATAAAATAGAAGATATAGATTTGTTTGCTGCCTCAGTGCAATACCAGGCATTAAGCAGCCAGGCCCGCTGGCTCCATTCTATTTCCCGGCCCTTTACAAAATTACATTCTTTTCAGGGGCAGTCTTATGCTGCCAGGGGAGAGATGGCCAGGAGCGCTGTTAAGGGGGAAGTTGATGCGGAATACTATAGCCCTTTCAGCGGCCGGTATGGCTCATCTAAAGCCTCAGGCATCATTGCCATCACTGCAATGGTAGCAGTGCTCTTAGAGCGTTATACGGAACAGGAGGACTATGTGATGGGATTACAACTGGGGCAAAACATGGTTTTGCCGGTTCGGATCGACAGCACTGAGCAGGAAACCTTCGGACAGCTGTTTACCAGACTGTGTGGATTACTCCTTCCTATTGTGAACAATCCGGATGCTGCTTTTGCATTGCTTGATAAAGATAGAAAGGCTAAGGTCAACTTGGTTTTGTCTTTTGATCCCGAAACCGATCTTAGAGAACCTGCCTTCAGACCTGATTTGCTTACTGATGAAAGTAGTCAGAGGGATTTTATCTTGTCATTCGGTGATATTTCGAAGGATATTTTAAGTTGTCAGATTGATTATAATCCCGGATTGTTTTCAGAGAAGATCCTGGAAAAATTTATGGTCGATCTGCGTACTTTGTTTCATCAGGTGATGACTTTTCCTGAACAAAGACTAAAAGAACATAGCTTGCTCACTGATGCTGACAGGAAGCAATTGATCGCGCAGCTGGACAATACCGATGTGGTCTATCCGGAGCGTAAAACCCTGGTTAATCTGTTCGAAGAACAGCTGCAGCTAAACGCAGATCATATTGCGCTGGTATTTGGGGAGGAGCAGCTGAGTTATAGGGAATTGAACAAAAGATCCAATCAGCTGGCTGATTATCTGAGGGTAAATTATAAGATCCGGCCTGATGACCTGGTGGCTGTGATGCTGGAACGTTCTGTAGAAATGATCATTGCCATGCTGGGAGTTCTGAAAAGCGGAGGGGCATATGTGCCAATCGATCCGGACTATCCACAGGAACGCATTGATTTTATTGCTGAAGACAGTGCCTGTCGTGTTCTGATCGATAAGAAGTTCTTCGCGGCGTTTGAAGCTGCAGCAGATCAATATAGCATTGAGAATCCGTCTCCTGTAAATAAACCTGAAGATCTTTGTTATGTGATCTACACCTCAGGTACAACAGGCAGGCCGAAAGGGGTGCTGATAGAACATAGAAACGTGGTTTGCCTGTTGAAGAATGAGGCCAGTCGGTTTGATTTTGATGATCGGGATGTCTGGACCATGTTCCATTCTGCATGTTTTGATTTCTCCGTATGGGAAATTTATGGGGCATTGCTGTTTGGTGGAAAATTGATCATGGTACCTGCTTTGGTCACCAAAAGCCCTGCTGCTTATGTAGACCTGCTGGTAAAAGAAGGGGTAAGTGTATTGAATCAAACACCGTCCTCTTTCTATAACCTTATAGAGGAAGTTGCGTCAAGGGCGGATTGTGAATTGAAGCTCCGGTATGTCATATTTGGTGGAGAAGCGTTGGCTCCAGCCAGACTGAAACAATTTAACGAGCGTTATCCCGATACGCGGCTGATCAACATGTACGGAATCACAGAAACGACAGTTCATGTCACGTACAAAGAAATAGGCAGGACGGAAATGGAATCCGGGATCAGCAATATCGGAGTGCCACTTCCGGTAACCAGTTGTTATGTCCTGGATGCAGAAATGAATTTTGTACCCCTTGGTGTTCCAGGCGTTTTATATGTGGGAGGCCCGGGAGTTGGAAGAGGATACCTGAACCGGGAAGAACTGACAAAGGAAAGGTTCATCACCGACCCATTCACGACCGGCGGACGTTTGTATTATTCCGGAGATCAGGTACGAGTGCTGGAAAATTTCGAACTGGAATACCTGGGAAGAATCGATGAACAGGTGAAGGTTCGGGGATATCGGATAGAACTGGGCGAAATAGAAGCCGTATTGAGACAGTATCCGGGAATAGAAAATGTAGTGGTACTGGCAAAGGAGGATGAACAGGGGCTTAAAGAACTTGTGGCCTACCTTGTGGGACAAAATAATGACGACCTGGGCGAGCTGCGGACATTCCTTGGAAGCCGTTTGCCGGCTTACATGATTCCGGCCAAACTGGTCAGGACTGACGAAATTCCACTCACCAGAAACGGCAAGATTGATAAAAAAAGCCTGATGGCCATAGCAGGAGAAGAGATTGGAACAGGAGCGGAATATGTGGCACCAAAAAACCAGATAGAAGAAGCGTTACTCAACATCTGGGCGGAGATTCTGAGAATCGATAAGAGCAGAATCAGCATAACGGACGACTTTTTTGATTTGGGTGGTGATTCTATAAAGGTATTGCCGGTAGTGGCAAAGCTAAAGGCGAAACTGAATGTTTCTATCCCAATAGATGTGGTTTATAAGAATCACACGATTGAGAAGATTTCAAATTATATTATTGAGAACAGGCATGATATCTACTTGGAAACTACGCTCGAAAATGAGCAGAGAATTGCGGTAAGAATGGAGTTTGAGGAAATCAGAAAACAGTTTATTTCCAGTGGACTAATAGCGGAGGAAAGTACGGAAGACGTATTCCCGATGAGCGATATAGAAAGGGGAATGGTGTTCGAATCTATCCTGAATAAGGACCTGGGTGTGTATCATGACCAGTTTGCCTATCAGATGGCCCTTGCTCGCTTTGATCAGGAAATCTATCAGCAGGCGATGGAGTTGCTGGTGAGCAAGCATGCGATACTAAGGACCTCTTTCAATTTGGATACGCCTTTTGGTGATGTACAGATCGTTGAAAAGGAGGTTGAGGTTAAGGTTGACTTTGAAGAGCTGTCTGCTGTTCCGGAGGAGGAGCACCCGCAACTTGTTTCCGCTTATATGGAATTGGAACTGGGTACTTACTTTGATATTTCGACGGCTCCGCTGTGGAGAATGAAAGTATTTCAGGTTAGTGAGACCGAAATCATTCTGGTTTGGCAATTCCATCATGCGATATTCGACGGCTGGAGCAATTCTTTATTCATCGCAGAATTGAAAAAGGTCTATGAGGAACTTCTAATCAACAATGCCTACAGGCCGGCAAAGCTGAGCTCTGATTATAAAGAATTTGTAATAGATCAATTGCTGGTCAGGAGAAACGAGAAAGTAAAGTCATTCTGGCTCAAAAAACTCGATAAATGGGAGCGGCTTGACCTTTTTACCTGGAAAGAAACTGACGACGAATATTCTGCCTCTTTTGGAAGCGAATATTTAAGCCTGCTGAAGAAAAAAGCGACGCAGCTGGGTGCATCAGTGAAGGAGATCAGTTTGACTGCTTATTTATATACCCTTGGCCTGCTTTCTCAATCGGATGATCTGCTGATAGGCCTCATCACGAATAACCGGCATAATGCTGCTGATAGCGACAAGATCCTGGGATGTTTTCTAAATTCCGTTCCATTCAGAATGGAGATGGGCAGGGTTCTTAATTTTGAAGAACTGTTAAAAGCTGTTCAGACCAGGCTAAGCGAGTTGAAATACAATGAAAAACTGTCTGTTTCTGAAATAGCAGATTTGCATAAAAGCAGCAGGCGCACAGAGAATCCTTTCTTTGATGTGATCTTCAATTTTGTGGATTTCTATGCGGGATATCAGCAGGAAGCTGGAGCAGTAAAGACGGGCAGGACAATTGATCATTTGGCGAGCCGGGAACGAACAAATACCTGGTTAGACCTTACCGTAAATACAACCGGAGGAGCGCTGAGTTTAACCGTAGTGCTGAAGAAAGAACTAAAGTGTGGTTTTTCTGCAGAGCGGGTAGTGAGGTTATGTAAGCAGACCTTAGATTTTCTGCTGTATGCTCCTGAGGCTCCCATCAAAGAATGTCAGTTTATTACAGAAAGTGACCTCGCTCAGCTGACACGAAATATGGACACAACAGCTGTTGCCTATCCTGAAGATAAAACCCTGGTTGACCTGTTCGAAGCACAGGTTCTGCTGAGCCCTGATGAGATAGCTGTTGCCATCGGAAAGGAACAACTCAGCTACAGAGAACTGAACGCAAGAGCCAACCAGCTGGCAAATTACCTGAGGACAAATTATGATATTGTACCCGACGATCTCGTTAGCATCAGGCTGGGCCGCTCTATAGAAATTATCATTTCCATGCTTGCGGTGATGAAGAGCGGAGGGGCATACGTACCAATCGATCCGGATTATCCGGAGGATCGCATTGCGTTTATTGTGGCCGACAGCAAATGCCGTGTCATGATCGATGACGAGGCCTTGCTGAAGTTTGCTGCTGAGGCAGATCAGTACAGCAGCGATAATTTACCGAAGCTGAATGGTCCGGATGACCTGTGCTATGTGATCTATACTTCGGGTACAACAGGTAATCCGAAAGGTGCTTTAATTGAACACAGGAATGTGGTTTGCCTGCTCAAAAATGATGCGTTCTTCTATGATATCAATCCCGGAGATGCCTGGACCTTGTTCCATTCCTGCTGTTTTGACATCTCCGTATGGGAGATCTATGGCGCATTGCTGTGGGGTGCAACGCTTGTCGTTGTACCTGCTATGGTGGCAAAAAATCCTTCGTCATTTGTGGATTTGCTGATCGAAGAAAGCGTGACGGTATTGAATCAGACGCCTTCCTCTTTTTATAACATCATCGCAGAAATTGAAAGCCGTGACGACTGTGATTTGAAACTCAGGTATGTGATCTGTGGCGGTGAATCATTGGCTGCGGGAAAGCTGAAAGGATTCAGTAAACGCTATCCTGATGCGAGATTGATCAATATGTATGGCATCACAGAAACCAGCGTCTTTTCGACCTACAAAGAGATTGGGGCAGAAGAAATGGAGTCGGATGTGAGCAATATCGGAAAGTCTATCCCGCTGACGAGTTGTTATATTCTTGATAAGGAGATGAATAGGACGCCTATTGGTATTCCGGGTGTGCTGTATATCGGCGGCCCCGGCGTGGGAAGAGGTTACCTGAACCGGGAAGACCTGACTAAGGTCCGGTTTATGGACAACCCTTTCAGGAAAGGGGAGCGTTTGTATGATTCCGGAGACCGGGTAAGGGTATTGGATAATTTTGAGCTGGAATACCTTGGACGGGTAGATGAACAGGTAAAGATCAGAGGCTACAGAATTGAACCGGGAGAAATAGAAGCGGTATTGCGGCAATATCCGGGAATAGAAAAGGTAGCCGTTCTGGCCAAAGCGGGGAAAGACCATGAGCTGGAACTTGTAGCCTATATCTTCGGACAATACGATGCTGACCTGGGAACATTGCGTAAATTCCTTAGGGAAAGATTGCCTGCCTATATGGTCCCGGCCGCATTTGTGAAGGTGGATGAAATTCCGCTGACTAAAAATGGAAAGGTGGATAAAAAAGCCCTGCTGGCCATAGAAGGAGAGGAATTAGGAACCGCGGAAGCGTATATCGCGCCGAGGAACGAGATAGAAGAACGGCTGGTGGATATATGGAGTGAGGTACTGGGAATCAAGGCGGATAAGATCAGTGTAACCGACGACTTCTTTGATCTGGGTGGGAATTCCTTCAAGGCATTAAAGGTTTACTCCCAGAGTAAACTGTCTTCAGGTCCGGGTGTGATCTACAGGAACAGTACAATTGAGAAATATGCCAGGCTGTTTGAAGAAGAGCCTGTTGCTAAAATTGTCTAAAAATATATTTAAATGAACAGATATCCTTTAATATCGTGCTTATGCGTAACCTATAAGCGGCCGGAAGCTTTAGTTCGTGCCATCCGTTGTTTTCAGGGGCAGCGCTATCCCAATAAGGAATTGGTCATTGTATACCTGGATGATGATGTTTCAACGAAGGAACTCCTTCATCGTTATGAAGAAAAAAACCTGGTGTTCATAGAAATTGAATCCAGTCTGGAATTGAGCCTGGGTGCCAAAAGAAATATATCCATCGACAGGTGTAATGGGGAGTACATTTGCTTGTGGGATGATGACGACTGGTACCATGAGCTCCGGGTCGAGACGCAGTACCTTGAAATGAAAAGGAATGCAAAAAACGCGAGTATCCTCACGAATCTTATTTTATATGATGCGACCGCTAACAGGGCTTATATGTCTTTCAATTGGGTATGGGAAGGTACTTTGCTGTGTAAGAAAGATAAACTGAGGGAGTACCAGTATCTGGACAAAAATAAAGGAGAGGACACGCAGCTGATTGCAAATATTCTGGATGAAATATATCCCGTGGTTAACCCCACCTTGTACATTTATATTTATAACGGGGAGAATACTGGCAATCACAGCCACTTCCGGGCCTTTTTTCTAAAGAGTCAGAAACTCTCGGAAGATTTTAGTTCCTGTATAAAAATGATCCTGGAAGGTGGTTATTCCCTTGAGGAAGGGTCCCGTCTGCTTTCTGCAGAAGCCTTGCTGGCGGAAGTCCGTTATATGGACTGGGTAAAAGGACCTATTGAAAAAATATTAAATTAAAGCATCATATTATCGATTGACATGAGAAAGGAAGATTTAGTAATTCTAATACCATTTGCAGGGGGCAGCGCGTATCATTTTGCGCCGCTGGAAAAGGAGATCAGCAAATTCAGTGACGTGAAGGTCCTGGAATATCCGGGCCGGGGCAGACGTTTTGACGAAGCCTTGTTAAATGATTGTGCGGCAATAGCAGATGATCTGTATGATGTGATCACACCCATTCTGGGTAATTACCGCAGGTATTATATTTTTGGCCATAGCATGGGTACACAGGTAGGCTTATTGCTGATCAGAAAAATGGCTGCTGCGGGGATCCCCCTTCCAGCTACGTTTTTTGTTTCTGGAAAAGGAGGACCGTCAAAACCGATCAACAGGGCTACCTATCTGTTACCACCTTCGGAATTCAGGGAAGCGCTGAAAACGTTGGGTGGTACGCCAAAAGAGGTGTTGGAAAACGATGATTTTATGCAATTCTTTGAACCAATTATGCGGGCTGATTTTCAGGCTGCGGAAACTTTTCAATATAAAAGCCACAAAAAATTAAACCTGCCAATTGTTGGGCTTTATGGGACTGCAGATGAACTGGTTTCGGATGATATGGACCTTTGGCAACTGGAAACTACCGAAATGATTCAGCTATTTGAATTTGCCGGAAATCACTTTTTTATTTTTGACCATGTTGACGAAATTTGTTCGATCATCGAAAGTGTGGTCACTAAATCAAAGTATCAGCGTGTAAACATCGCTGAATAAATCATCAAGGATCAGGGAGCCTTCGCTGCAGTTTAACTGACCGTTCAGAATCTTTTCAACGATCTCCGACTGGGTTTCACTAAGACGCGTACTGTAGTCAAATATCCGGCTCCAGTGCTGATGGTCCCAGGTGTTTTTTCCATGATAGGTATAGATGTAAAGATGTGCACTGGAAGGCATGTGCTGCAATAGCTTGTTGCTGTCTAAATACTCAATTACGGAAGTATCTTCGCCTATGGACAAACTTTCATATTTACTTTGTAGCATGGGTTCTTTTTGGCAGAGGATGCTTCCTTCCCAAAGCCGCTCATTAGATAAGTAAGCCACTTCTTCACTTTTATCGTATACCAGCCATCTGTTTAGAATGGAGCCGGCACAATTGTCTGTTTTCGAATAATTGTATTGATTGAGCAAGCGGTCTTTATGGTACCAGTCGTCGTCGTCCCACTGGCATACATATTCGCCTTCGGCATTTGATACGGCCATGTTTCTTAAATCCCCAAGCGTTTTTTTAGGCGTCAGCGCCACCTGGTATGTTTTTATGTTATGCTCCGAATGATCCAGTGTTTCAAGAAAATCGTTACTGCCTTCATATATGATGATCAACTCTTTGCGGGGATAGGTCTGACTGATGAAGCAATCTATGATGGTTTTTAAAAAAGAGGGATTGCCTTTTGAGATGCATAGGCATGAAATTAAGGGATCTTGAACATTCATATGGATAAAAATAAGTAAATAAAAACGCTGTGTGATATTAAAATGGTTACAATAAGGGTTTTAGCTTTTCGCAAAGCCGGATAAGCGGATGAATTTCCACAGAATTGAGCATGGACACAAAGGACGCTCTTAACGTACGTTCTTTCCAGTTCAGGTATTTTTGATATTCATTTTCATTCTGGTCAAGGTGTTTCAAGTAGCCAGCGAGGTCGCTCACCGAAGCGAATGAATTCACGTTGATGTAGGAATGATCGGCCGGCGCAAAATCTTCTATATTGGGTGCCCCAAGGTAGATGGGAACTGAGCCGGCGATCAGGGGCTGAAAGAATTTCTCGGTAACATAGTCGGGAGCTATCGCATTTTCAAAAGCTAATGTGAACTTGTAAGTAGAAATGAAATCGTTTTTTGTCTTTTCTCCTTCGTCGTCGGGCAGGCCGGTATTTTTGAATAACTTCCCATAAGAGTCGACTTTGATATAGGACATGAGTTCCTGCAGGTATTCAATCCGTTTGCTGTGGTTAAAATTGCTGGATATAAAAGCATTGGTAAAGTGATGTTTTGGTTTTGGGGGAGCCGTTAAAAGCGCCTTATAGCCTGTTTCAAAATAAGGATACGGAACATCGGAATCTAACCGGTATGAAACGGTTAAATCGAATAAACGGGTGATTTCAGGGGCACGATGCCAGGTATAGTGTTCTTCACATTCTCTTGACCAGTAAATCCAGATTTGACCTTTCTTCCTGCCTTTATTTAACAATTCGTCCTCCCTTTCTAAGGTGGGCATATGAAATATGACGGCAACAGCTTCGTCCAGATTCTCCCGTTTTACTGTAAGCTCAAATTCGTCTGTAATCGGAACGGTATAATCTTCGTCGTTTTCCTGCCCCCAGGGTCTGTTGTATAAAAGTATTTTGCGTCGGGTCATATCGCTACTGAATTTATATTTTCTTTTAAAATAGCTGTAAATTTTTGGGCGATCAATGGCAGATCGTTTTTGTCCAATACCTCTGGTTTATAAATGATTTCTACGGAAATGCCATTCTGATAGACCCTTACTGCAAATGCGATATCAAAATAAATATAGTCAAGCCCGGAATGGAAATCGCTGAAGTCTTCGATGTAGCCATCTGCAGTATGGATGTCGTTAATGACATTTAATTGAGTAGCCAGCTCGTTCCATTGTTTGGGCAGATGTAAGTGGAGACTCTGGTAATAAATGTGATCCATGGCATCGACAACCGCCTCCCGGCATTTGAACAGCAGTGCTTTAAAATCGCTGTCTTCCCGGGTTTTAATCCGGGTAACAAGCGCTCCGGTGAGCCAGCCGACAATTTTAGCATAGTCTTCGCCCAGACGTGTAGACATTGGGGAATCGATGAGGAAATCATTTTGATCGCTGATTTCGCTGAGCAAAACGCTATAAGTGGCCAGCATATAATTAAAGAAGCTTAACTTGAGTTGCGTGGTCAGTAAAACGATCTCATCGAGCAGTTCTTTTTCAATAAAAAAGGTATAGGCTGCTCCAGCAGTTTCCGGCGCTGATCCGGATTCATTTTGTTCCCTTTTTAGGGTTGGTTTTGCCGGAGGATGGCTGAAGATGTTGTCGTAATATGCCTGATGGTATTGTAATTTTTCTCCGGTATAATGACTGTTGTGGTCCTTTACATAATCTTTGAACTGCAGTTTCAACGGGATTAAAGGATTGGGTTGTTGGGCAGCGTAGGCATCGTACAGTATGGACAATTCCTCTTTGATGAGCTTAAGGGAATGTGCATCGTAGATGATATGGTCAATCACGAACACAAGGAGGTGTTTGTTTTCGTTTAGCTGGAGCAGTCTGTATTTGAAAGCGGGTTCGTTCCGGAAATCAAACACAGATTTCGACATTTCCATAATGTTGTCCCGAATGCCAGCATCTACATCTGCAAGGTCTGACAGGTCCTGTACCTGAATGTCGGTTGGCATGATATTGCTGACTTTGATCTGCTGCCGGACCTTTCCGTCCTCGCAGTCAAAGAACCGTGCCCTGAGGTTGTCGTGTCTCATCACCAGGCTGTCCATTGCGCTGTTTAAAGCTTTTTTATCCAGCTGATGATAGCTGATGTACAACACCGCATTTTTAGGGACGCGGATTCCTGCTTTATAGTCCAGATACCGCCAGGCCTGGCTTTTTAAGACATCGGCCACGATATGGTCACTGTCTATAGCTGCATGGTGTTGGCTATTGGGTGATTCCTCCTCTGAGATCGCCTGTTCCTGAACAGCTGAGGTCAGCAGGAGCGCTGCAATTTGCCTTACCGTTGTATTTTGAAACAGGTCTTTAGGGCTCAATAGCACGGAGAATTCTTTTTTGATCCTGGATATGGTTTGAATGGCCAGGATTGAATTTCCTCCAACCTGGAAGAAATCGTCGTCAATACCGACATTTGAGATGCCCAGAACTTCCTGCCAGATGTTACAGATGCCGGTCTGAGTTTCGTTTTGTGGCGCCACATATTTATCGCCATCTCCGGTTTCCGGGTCAGGCAGTGCTCTTCTGTCCAGTTTGCCGTTGGTGGTTAGCGGGAAACTGTCCATCTGAACCAGTGCTGTGGGCACCATATAATCAGGCAATACCTTTCTGACTGCCGAGAGGATGTCTTCGTTGGTGAGCTGGTTGAGGAATGGGAGGTTGTAGGTTCCCTGAGGCGGTGCCTGGCTTTTGTTTATTGTCGTTTTATTTGTTGTTCTTCTGGTAATGAGTACATCGTACCTGTATCTGCTCAACTCATTGTCATAACTGCCATTTCTTAGGAGCAGGCTGACTTCCATATCCGCATAACGCTCGGGCAGGCGGGTAAAATAGGTTGGCGAGAGCAGGAATTCGTTGTCTCTCAGGGCAATTCTGTCGATGTCCTGCTGCTGGTATGTTTTTCCTGCATATTGTAGTTTTTCTGTAATCAGTTGTTTCTGCAGGTCATAGTTCCGGATGTCGCCAAGGAAGATGACCCCGTTTTCACCCAGTTTGTCAAATGCTTTCAGGAGCATGTCTTCGAAATAGGCAATGCCCGGAAAATACTGGGATACAGAGTTGACAATGACCGTATCAAAGGGTTGTTCTGCCGGTACCTGATCGACCTGGTCTGCTTTCAGGTGAAAGAGCTGCAGGTTGGTGTTTTTACCTTCCAGGTAACGGATGTGCCTGTTGATTACGGTTTTGGATATATCTAGACCCGTGTACTGCTGTACGGTATCCAAGAGGGGATACATGAGCAATCCGGAACCGACACCTATTTCCAGAACGTTTTTAGGTTCAAGGGAATGGATGATCTCCAGGATGTCTTTTCTCCATGCCTGCATCTCTTGTAAGGGTATGGGCTCAGCAGTGATGTAACTGTTCCATCCGGAGAAATCTGTTTCTGTATTGGCGGCTTCAGGATGTTTTCCGTATTCTATATCATAAAGGTCTTCCCATCCATCGAGGATTCCTGCATCATTTTTAGGGGTATGGCCCGGATCCAGGACATAATATCCGGTTAGGAATTTGGAGAGGCCGGAGGAAGTCTGCCTTTCCCTGACCAGCACGCTGGCCTGAGCGACACCGGGGATCTGAACGATTGCATGTTCAATTTCCGGCAGCTCAATCCTGTATCCGCGGATCTTTACCTGCTCGTCATTCCTGCCGATAAAGGCAATGTTTCCGTCGGGCAGCCACCTGACCAGGTCTCCGGTTTTGTACATCCGGTCAGCGCCCGTTTGTTTTTCAGTTTCAGAGGCAAAAGGACTGCGGATAAACCGCTCTGCGGTCAGTTCAGGGTCATTGAGGTAACCTCTTGCCAGTCCTGCACCGGCAATGTGGAGTTCTCCGGGTACACCAACGGGAACAGGTTGTTGACTGCTGTCCAGCACATAGACCTTCCTGTTGGTGATGGGCTTGCCGATGGGCACGGTACTGCCGGTTACCTGATGTTCAAGGACATAGGTGCAGGTGAAGGTGGTGCTTTCTGTGGGGCCATATCCGTTGAGGAATATGGCCGGTTTATGCGGACTGGCCAGCATCCTGTTGACCACGGTCTTGTCCAGTGCTTCTCCTCCGATGATGAGGTACCTGAGCCTGGCAAAGAGGGTTTGATCAAGGAGGAAGAGTCCGTCGAAAAGTGTTTTTGTAAGCCACAGAACGGATACCTGGTTTTCTGCAAGGAACCTGGCGAAGTATTGAGGATTGGAGACCAGTGTTCTCACATCCTGATGTATTGCCAGAAGGGCACCCTTCAACAGCGGTGTCCATATTTCCAGCGTAGCTGCATCAAAAACAGGCGAGGAGAG
>NZ_QAJL01000006.1:0-1374 GCF_003852525.1 Pedobacter sp. KBW06 | reverse complement strand
TCTGCCAGCAGTAATTTTTCTGTCGGAAGGTTAATGTTGTAGGCCTCAGGTATGTGTTGCTGTGAGATGATGATGCCAGCCTTTGTATCAGCGAGGATGTAATCAATTCTATGCTGTGGATAGGCCGGGTCTATGGGTACATATGCCCCGCCAGCTTTGAGGATGGCAAGGATGGCAACGATCATTTCTGTTCCCCTGTCCATGCAGATGGGAATGAGTGTATCGGGACTCAGCTCTTTTGCTGTCAATTGATGATACTTTGCTCTGATTGCGCGGGCCATAACATCGCTCTGCAGGTCCAGCTGCCGGTAGGTATATTGGCTTTCTGCGGAACTGATGGCCAGGGCTTCCGGTGTCTTAGCAGCCTGGCTGGAAAAGAGTGCATGCAGGGTCTGGTTGACTGTCCCGGTCTGGATTGTTCCTGCCCATTGGTTTACCGTAAGTTCGAATTCTTCGGGTCCTGAGAGGGAGATCTGGCTGTAGGGCTTATGGGCCTCGCTGGTAAGGCGGTCTGTCAGGTGTACGAAATGTCTGGCCATCCGCTCAATCGTTTGTCCTTTGAACAGGCTGGCGGCATAAGTGATGACCCCTGAGATCATTTGATCGCTGTCGTCAATGAAAAAAGAGAGGTCAAATTTTTCCACCTGGAAGGAAACCGCTCCCTGGAAAGGTTTCAGGTAGCGTTCCCGTTCTTTTTTTGCCTGCTGTTCATTACCGAAGCTCTGTACGACGAACATGGTCTGGAAAATGGGGTGGCGGGAGATGTCCCTGGTGATGTTCATTTCATCTACCAGTCTTTCAAAGGGCAGGTCCTGGTTGGACTGTGCGGCCACCTGTGTTTCATGCACCTGTTGTACAAGATCGGTAAAAGTTGCGGTTTGATCCAGTACTGCCCTGTTGACGAGCATATTGACAAAGAAGCCGATCAGGCCCTGTGTATGTGGATGGTGTCTGTTTGCGATGGGACTTCCTACGGTGATGTCGTCCTGTCCGGAATATTTGCTGAGCAGGATATAGAAGGCACTCAGTAAAACGGTGTGCAGGGTAGTGCCCTGTTCTTTTACCAGTGCCCGAAGCCTGTTGCTGGTCTCCGGGCTGAAAGAAAACCCTTTGTCTGCACCTGCATAACTCACCGCATTGGGTCTTGGGAAATCGGTTGGGATGGCCAGGGTCTGAAATCCTGACAATTGATCTTTCCAGTAGCGGATCTGTTCGTTGAGGAGTTCTTCAGTGAGGTGGGTTCTTTGCCATATGGCAAAATCCCGGTACTGGATTTCCAGTTGGGGAAGTTCAAAATCCAGGTTGCCACTGGCAAATGCTTCATAATATTGCAGCAGTTCCTGCTGAAATATTTCGGAAGACCAGCCGTCACTT
>NZ_QAJL01000005.1:98852-950650 GCF_003852525.1 Pedobacter sp. KBW06 | reverse complement strand
GACGGACTGTTTATCGGTTATGAACATATGAAACAAAAGTTAGATAGTTATCAAAATAATCTCTACACTTATGCAGAGAAACAATTGTTTCTAAAAAATGCTGCTGATGGTTTCTATGATACTCAACCGGATCAGTTCTTTTTTAACTTTCAGGGGAAATCCGGAAGCATAATTTTTGATTCCAATGGAGTAGGGACGATAATGCCTTATCAACAACTCAAGGTTGTTAAAGATGCTTCAGGTTTTACGATTACTGATGAGGCGGGGGTGCAATATTCTTTCAGTGCTTCAGAATATACGACTAAGGTAAGAGATTGTGATATTTTTGAAGAACCTGAGTTTGTTTCTAGCTGGCATTTAGGATCCATCACCACGCCAAGTGGGGAAAGCGTAGGGTTTGGTTATACAGCTGGTTTGACCTATTTAGATTTGATCACTCAGGACGATAACTATCAAAGGATGCCGTCATACGAAACGTGCACTTTTATAGGCAGTGGTTCTTGCAAAGGAACCAGAGTTTCGATTAGAACGGCGCGATTGCATATTATTTACAGCGGAAAGAACAGTATTGAACTTTTGGCAAATACAAAAAGAATTGATTTGCCCGCTTATAGCTCCGAATTCAGATTGGATGGAATTGTTTTCAAATATGACGGTATTCCGGTTAAAGGGATCAACCTCGAATACAATGTATTTGGCTGCAATAGGCTGAGGTTAGATGCACTAAGGCAATATGACCCTAAATCACCATTATCCAATATTCCTTTGTTTAAATTTGAATATATTAATCCGGGAGGAGTGCCTTGTTCTTACGCAAAATCCGCAGATCATTGGGGATTTGCAAATAAGAATCGTGGCAGTTCTTTGGTTCCACCTGGAAAGATGCCCGGCGGTCAAGGTAAAACAGTTCGTTTTGAGGGAGCGGACCGTTCTCCGGATTTTGATTCTGCTATAGCGGGAGTGCTCAATAAAATTACTTATGCAACAGGTGGATATACCAAATTTGATTATGAGTCTAATGATGCAGGATTTATAAATAGAATTAAGGTCGCTGACTGGAAGAAAGATTATGTTGCAGTATCTGCTATTGCAGATCCATCAAATTCAATGTCGGTTTCAACGGTTACTATTGATTTTTTTCAAACAGTTACTTTTGATTATTCGGTTAATAAAGCAGATGACCCAGGTGACTACCCAAGTTACTATGAATATGTGACTTTAAAAAACAACCAAACCGGAGAAAGGATGTTTATCGGTTCTTTTGGTCAGGGTTTAATAAGTTATGATCTGGAACCAGGTACTTATACATTAACGGCTTATTCTGAAAATCCTATTACGAGCACGCGGATTAGTGCCACTTACGTAGCGAACACAGATATTCCGGTATACGACAAGATAACAGGTGGCGTCAGGGTGGCAAAAATTACTGATCACGATGGTGCTGGAATTAATGCAGATATGGTCAAAACATATACTTACAAGATGACCGATGAACCGTTCCGTTCCAGTGGTGTGGTAGCGGGAGAACCTATTTACGATTATTTTTATAACCAGATATTTAATGGTACTGTGTGTAGCTATTATGTAAGAACCGCAAATGCATTGGCTTTAGGTAGTACTAAAGGTGGAAACGTTGGGTACAGGGAAGTCCGGGTCGAAAAAAATAACGGAGAGGGAACATTGTATAAGCATACAACAATGTTTGAACATGGAGAAGGAACGACACCGGTTGCCTACAGCGAGTCTACAAGTCTTGATCACTTAAGGGGATTGTTGCTAAGTAAAACCGATTATAAAACTACTGGTAGTTTGAGGATTCCAGTGAGGGAAGAGAACCACCATTATAACATTACCTCTCCCTTTCATTATAAAGTTTTAGACGGCTTTACAATAAGTTATTACAGAAGAAGTCTAGGACAGCATGAAGCTGGTAATAATGATTTTAATATTAACCCGTATTCTCAGATTTCACAGTGGATCTATAAAGATTCTACCCGGGTTAAACTTTTTGATCTGAATGGACAAAATCCGGTTGAAACTATTCAAACATTTATATATGATAACCCTAATCACATTCAGTTAACAGCCGTAGAAAGCATAACGAGTGATGGCCAGAAAGAGACTGAACGTACTACTTATCCTTTAGATTATGCCAACGGTGTAGGGTTCATAGACCAGATGAAGACCAATCATTTAGTGTCTTATCCGGTGGAAAAAGCCAGGTATATGACTAATTCTTCAGGCGAAATCAAGCTGCTTTCAGGAAACATTACAACTTATAAACCAGGCGGAAAAGGTTTGAAAGAGGATGAATTGAGCCTGAAAACCTTAAATCCGATTTCTTTATCGGCGTTTAAGTTTTCCAATCAGTCGGTTGCGGGTAACCCGCCTACCGGGAATGCACCAACCAGCTTTTTACCTGATCCTTCCTATGAGAAACGACTCCACATAAGTGAATATGATGGTAATTCCAACATTCTTGAATATGAAACACCAGGTAGCGCTAAAGTCGCACTTTTGTGGGATTATGAAGGAACACTCCCTGTGGCACAGGTAATGAATGCCGCCCATACAGATATCGCGTATTCAAGTTTTGAGGCGGAGTCAAAAGGAAACTGGAATTATACCGGCATACCGTTGGTGTCCGCTACGGCAGCTACCGGAAGCAAGGTTTATCAGCTTGGCAATGGAGCTTTGAGTAAGGCTGGTCTTAATGGCGGTAAGCGATATGTGTTAAGCTACAGGACTATGAATAGTTCTGCGTTTGCAGTATCCGGTACCGTTGGAAATGTATCTCAAACGAAACTGGGTAATGGTTGGTATCAATATGACCATTATCTGTCAGGTGTGGTTGATGTTCAGCTTGCAGGAGCGGGTATCGTTGATGAGGTTCGTTTATATCCTGCGGAAGCAACAATCAGTACTTATAATTACCTTCCACAAGTGGGTACAACCGATCAGACTGACACCCGTGGTCAGACCATTTATTATGTGTACGATGATTTTCAAAGATTAAAATATATCAAAGATCAGAATGGGCATATCATTAAATCTTACGAATACCACCTTAAACCTTAGAAGCGCTCAGTAATGAAAAGATATTTTAATAGAAAGAAATTCCTCAGTCTGTTTGCGATGCTGATGTCGGTCAGCACTTTAATGGCCCAGGAAGGTAAAGTACTGGCTCAATATAACGGTGAAAAGGAGATCAAGGATTCCGTTAGTGTGACCTTAAAAAGTGGTTTCTTCATCCCCAAAGGACAGAACGTCCGGATCTATACCGGACGGAGTTTTGAGAATAATGTGCCTTCGTTATGGAGCCCCTCGGTAAATCAAAACTATATACGCAGCAGGGTTTTTAAAATGCCAGGGGTAAATTCGCAAAACATAGATTCTGCAAGAAATACCAGCGAGGTAAACCAAACGGTTCAATATATTGATGGATTGGGCAGAGTATTGCAGACCGTTACTGTGCAGGGTAGTCCGAACCACAAAGATTTGGTACAACCTATGGCCTATGACGCATTTGGCAGAGAACAGTTTAAATACCTTCCTTACCCTTCTTCTTCGGGGAATGGTAGTTTTAAACCCGCTTCAGTTACTGAGCAAAAGGATTTTTATAACAATCCTATTGTAGGGATTCCGGTAATCAGTAATTCAGCTTTTTCTGAAACCAAATTTGAAAATTCACCTTTAAACCGTGTGCTGGAGCAAGGTGCTCCGGGTGGAGCCTGGCAACTTTCTTCGGGGCATACCCAAAAGATGAGCTATGAGACTAACCTTGCGGGTGAGGTGAAGC
This sequence comes from Pedobacter sp. KBW06, assembly GCF_003852525.1. Taxonomy (GTDB): domain Bacteria; phylum Bacteroidota; class Bacteroidia; order Sphingobacteriales; family Sphingobacteriaceae; genus Pedobacter. The sequence continues at coordinate 946,851 of NZ_QAJL01000005.1, read as the reverse complement.
TTTGGGAGGTAACGGCATCGGGGGCGGCAGCAGCCCGTCCTTATTCCCCCGGCAAGTTGTATAAAACGGTAGTAAGGGATGAAAATACCCCCTCTGGTCAAAAGGCGGGATCTGTAGAGGAATATAAAGATTTTAATGGACGGGTGGTTTTGAAAAGGATCTGGGAAAGTAATGTTAGCAGCCTGAGTACTTATTATGTTTACGACAACCTGGGGAACCTGCGTTATGTTATTCCACCGATTGTGACTCAGGACGGCTTTTCTGAAAGCGATGAAGTGTTCAAAAATTATATTTATGGTTATCATTATGATGGGCGTAAGCGGTTGACAGAGAAGAAAATTCCCGGTAAGGGTGGCTGGGAGTTTATGATATACAATAAACTGGATCAGTTGGTGTTGAGCCAGGATGAAATTCAGCGTGGAGAAGGGAAATGGTTGTTCAACAAGTATGATGGCCTGGGTAGGGTAGTGATTACAGGTATTTGCGCTGATGGATCTACTCCGGTAGCGATGCAGAACACTGTCAATGGGGAGTCTGTCCTTTGTGAAACCAGAAATATTGCAGGGGCAGACTATACCAATCTGGCCTTCCCAAGGACCATTGCTTACTATCACAGCATCAATTATTATGACAATTATGAATTTCCGGAAAGTGCTTTGTTTTCCGGGGATGCAGGGCTTGGATTGGTCGGTGGTGAAAGAACTAAAGGGTTACTCACTGCAAGCAGAGTTACAGTATTGGGAACTGGAACAATGCTGATGACAGTGAATTACTATGACGCCGATGGAAGACTTACGCAAACTAAAAGCCAGAACCATCTTGGGGGGACTGATGTCGTAACCAATGGATATAGCTTCGCCGGAGAACTGAAAAATAGTGTTCGTGTTCATACTGTCTCAGGAGTGAGCACTACCATAAACAATCAGTTCATTTATGATCACATGGGACGTAAGCAAGCTACATTGGAGCAAATCAATGGTGGCATTGAGGTGGTATTGAGCAAATTGGATTATAATGAATTGGGGCAACTAAGGAAGAAAAATCTGCACAGTATCGATCAGGGTCTTAACTTTCTTCAGAATACGGTTTATGATTATAATGAACGTGGTTGGTTGAAAAGGAGTATTTCGGATCAGTTCGGAATGGAATTGCAGTATCAGGATGGTGCTTCTCCCCAGTTTAATGGAAATATTTCAGGACAAAGATGGGGGACCGGGATTAGCTATACCAAAGCCTTTACATATGGTTATGATGCATTGAACAGACTTTTAAGTGCGAACTCAACTGGAGTGAATATGACTGAGGTGTTGACTTATGATGTGATGGGTAATATTTCCAGTCTGAACCGTGATGGACTTGGAGCGAGTAGCTATAGCTATACCGGAAACCGATTGAGCCAGATCACCAGCGGGCCTTTGGCTACAGGACAGTACAGTTATGATAACAATGGAAATGTGATTCTTGATGGTAGAAATGGATTGAATATTGGGTATAATTATCTAAATCTTCCAATTACGGTGACCAAGCCCGGCTTGAACCTGGCTTATACTTATAGTTCTCTGGGAGAGAAATTGCAAAAGGCAAGTAATGGTGAAGTCAGGACGTATGTCAGTGGGATTGAGTATGCAGGAAATACAATTGACATCATTCATACAGAGGAGGGAGTAGCCAGAAATAATAATGGTATTTTTAGCTATGAGTATAATCTGAGTGATCATTTGGGCAATGTAAGGTATAGTTTTCGGAGAAATCCGTCAAATGGTATTTTAGAGCGACTGCAGAGTGATGATTATTATGCATTTGGGTTAAGAAAATCTTCCGGTAGCCCGGTTTCTGTAAATAATAAATATCTTTATAACGGAAAAGAGATTCAGGATGAATTAGGTGGGCAGTACGATTACGGGGCGAGGTTCTATGATCCAGTGATAGGACGTTTTAACACAATAGACAGGTTTGCAGAGAAATATAGTAATTTAACATCATATCAATATGGTGCCAACAATCCTGTTCTGAATATAGATGTTAATGGAGACTCTTTAAGAATTAGTCACAGAGGGAAAGAGTATTTATATGAAAATGGCAAACTATATCAAAATGGCGCTGAATATACTGGTAAGGTTAAGGGGTTTTTGAAAAAAACTGTTAATGCATTAGCTGAGATTAACAAAGGCCAAGAAGGAGCAAGTATGCTTTCAGAACTTCAATCGTCTACCAATAACTTTACCATAGAAAAAGGAGATAGCAAATTTAATTCGAGCGAGCCTATAATGGCTCATGCCAGTCAACTCAGAACAGATCCTGCAGAGACGGTAGCTTTTCAAGCTTTGATAACCGCAGGAAGAAGCTTAAACGGCGGCTCTGGTGGTGTAATTTCTTGGGATCCTTCGGGTTCAATGCTTCCAACGACAAGTGGAGGTCAGACCAATGGCACGACTGATTTAGCTCATGAAATGTTTCATGCCTCGGATGCCAACAAAGGACTGCTAGATGGACGAATTCACCAAGGAATAAAAAGAAGTGAGTGGCAAGCCGTATATAGAGAGAATATTTTAAGAATGCAATTGGGACAACCTTTAAGAAGCCATTATATCAAGAGTATAGATAGCTCAGGTGGGTATATAGGAGGTAGTGGAGCAAGAATGACAACTTCAGGAATGCCTCTTGTTCCAATGAATTTCCCTATTAAACCATCTTGGTATAAATAAAATCAATCATGAGAATTATAATTTATTTTTTATTAGTTTTTTCTATAGTTTCCTGCTCAGTTGGTCGAAATTATAGCACACGGTATTGTAAGGCAAACTATTCAAAAGAAGGCAACTATGTCATGGATGTTCTTTGTGAGAATAAGCTTACAATTTTAATAGGAGGGCATAGTGAATTAGAAAAACAATATTCTTACCAAGACTCTTCTAAAATTTACATAACAAATTTTGTATGCAGCATGTTGAATTACAATAACGTAGTTAATTTGGGGGATAGTATTTCTGGTGTTAGATTGAAAGATTTGGAACTAACGAAAATCCTTTTAAAAGAGCAAGAAAAGTCTTACGTACCTGATACCCTCATCTTAGAAGGCGTAACTAAAAAAGGATTATTTTGGAAAGATGTAAGAATGGGATCTATTAGTGTTGGCTATGTAAATGTTTCTGGTTCAAAAAAGGAATTGTTTGATAAAATGCTTAATACTTTTAAAAAAAAGTAGCTCACTCGGCACAAGTGTTCTTTGCCGTAGCTGGTTTAAGTCCAAGGTAAATCTAAAAATGGAAACTCTGGACTTTGTTATTAATAGTTGGAAAAAAATATAATCAAAGCCCGACAGAGTGAAGTGCCCCCAAAAAGTTAGACACTTATTGGGGGCCTGAGTAGCCGGAATATATGGCGTATGCGTATGTTTTATACCACTTATGAATAACTGCCACCATTGGTGGCAGTTATTGGATCGAGCAATAATATTCCCGTTCTAGAAAAATACTAAAGATGAAATGAAATGCTAGTTTTATATTGGGAAAATCTATGTGATCCATGATCAGAAAATGATGTTGAGTGGAGGTCTTGCAGAACTGTATTGAGTTGAGTCCAAGATGTTAAAGCAAGACGTAATATTAACCGCTTCCCCCAAGGCTTTATGTTTGAGATCACCAAAGAGCTCGATAGATTGAGGTTACTTATATTTAAAACTTAAATAATAAAAATATATGTTAAAAGGACTTTTGAAATGTTTGTTGGTAGTGTTGATTTCTATATTAATGAATAATTCTGGATATAGTCAGGTACATCATCTTGGAAGTACTGACCAGACTGCCGGTTGGTATAAGCTGGGCACCTTGAATTTACCACAACAGGGAGTGGATGTGGAGTTGAAAATTATAGCTGGGGGTGGTTATAATGCTTCCGCGGCTCAGAATGGAGAGTGTGTGATCCATTTTAGAACGAGTAATGCATTTTCCCATAATAATGGCTTTTATGGTTCCGGGAGTTACTACAATACTGGAAGAACAAAAATTGCATCTAGTTTAAGAGTTGTTCAACGTGACATGGATGTCTGGGATTTTTATGCTGTTCTTCCGGCTTATACGGGAGGTGGTGCTTTAGTATTGTCTAATGCGGTAACAGGAAGCTGGACTCCGGGATTGTTATTAGCTGAGCCGCCGGCTAACATTATCTTTTCAGATCTGACTGAAGAGCTCTTTCATAGGAGTAATGCTTATTTTTCTGAAAATGTTGGTATTGGAATGGATGCGATAGATACCAGGGGATATAAGCTGGCAGTTAACGGCAAGATAAGAGCACATGAGATACGGGTGGAAACGGCTAACTGGCCGGATTATGTGTTCAAAAAAGAGTATAATCTTCGTTCATTGGCTGAAACTGAAAAATATATTTTGGATAATGGGCATTTACCTGAGATTCCTTCTGCCTCCGAAATCGATAAGGATGGATTGGCACTTGGTGAAATGAATAAAAAGCTCCTGAAAAAGATCGAAGAGTTAACATTACATTTAATTGCGATGGAAAAGTTAAATCAGCTTCAGAATGTAGAGCGTGATAAAATGGAGCAAAGACTACGGAGGCTAGAAAACAAATAGAATTAAAGCGCCAAAAAGCGGCCATCTCATCGATGAAAATGAGCCGACGCTTATTCAAAAATGGCCTGATAGCCAAAAATTGGCAACTAGGAGAATATGGTAATTAAATCCATAGAAATTTCCACCAGGGTAGATCTTGACGATCTTCTGGCATATGAAACACGGTAAAAAAATCAAAATTCTTTGCTAAACAACTAGTTCAACATGTTCCATTCCGATTTTAGTATCGCAAACTGATATTCATTGACCCAGCTGTCATTTACAAAGCGATTCTCAATAAAATAACCTTCCTTTTTAAAGCCCAGACCTTTTAACAACCCGATCATTTCCTTATCATGCGTGCTTAGCTTCACAACAACCCGGTTAACCTGTGCTTTTTGAAATAAAAGAGAAAGTGTTGAAGACAGTGTTTCTTTAAAATTTGCTTCTTCGCCAGGAGAGGAATTGATGCTGAGTTCCGCAATGCGGGCGTCATGCTCACTGAGCTTTATCTCACAGTTTCCGCTTACTTTTTGATTCAGCTCATCCTGTAGCAAATGAACAATTTCAGGGATATCTTTAGCTTCAGATATACTTTCGGCCGCAATTGTTGCTTTACGGTCTAAATTCAAAGAGCCTACATGAACACTATTAGAGATCTCTCTGCCATCCTCTTTAGCAAAAGAGATATAGGCTTCCATGCGTTCATTTATATGTTGTGAACTGATCGCAATTACATCTTTTCCTTCCACTCTTTTTGCCCCGATTAACTGGCAGCAGGTCTCCTGTAAATCAGGGAAATAAATGACCAGCATGGCACGGTCAGTATCATATTGGCTCACCGGGAGGTCCGATTTCTTCCAGGTAAAGGTGATATACTCTTCCACCTGGCTGATGGTTGGATTAACAGCCCCTGGAAGTGTTCCCATGCTCATTAATACTTTGGTGTAGTCCAGGCTGATGTTTGGATATTCGCCCTGAACTGCATTCTTTTTATTGTAAGAAACGGCTTCATTGTATTCGTTTCTGTCTGTTCCCGCAACGGCAAGGCGAAATCCTACCCGAATTGCATGAAGGGAAGGCTTGAGGATCTCATTGACCACCTTCATTTTTTCACAGTTTGCCTTTCTTGCCGGGGTAAGCGGCTTATTACTTTTGCCAATCATTCTGATGACATGTTTACCTTTTAAAGTATAACCTACCAGGTTGCCGACTCTGCCATGGAATCCGCCAAATAACCCATTTTTTAATGTTCCCATCTTTTTTCGTGTTTTTAGTTAATTATTTAATTGATTTTTAAACAATTTACGAAATGTTTTTCATATCGTGTTAATATGTGTTATCCTGAAATATACCGTAGTTTGATTTTGGAAACGTAGTTTAAAGGTGGTGGAAACCAATAATAGACCTATCAACCACCTCTTGACGGTTATATAATGATAGATAGAAGGATAACGGATATACAAAACATTTCAAACGGATCTCCGTATGATTTTTTTTAATCTGTATGAGGAGAATAGCCATATCGTGTTCAAATGTTTTAATTGTAGAAAAAACATCAATAAGTAGTATTTAATTTTTTGTTGGAAATTATATATATTTATACTATAACAATGCTTGTTGCGTTATCTGGTAATTATACATCTTTACCGGAGTGTTATTTCATTTTAACGCCAACCTAAAGATAAAGAGAGATTAAAATAAAAAGGGAGGGAAATAATTCACACACAAATTAACCTTTAAACTGAATCTCATGATGAAATACTTAAATCCCAAATAGTAGCTCAAGCGCTCCGACTCAAGCGGTCCCCACGTAAAATCATCCTTATTCCTTAACTACATAGGCCTTATTTTTTTATGGCCCGGGTAATCCCCTTGTCCAAAACTGGCCTGTTAAATCCCCATTATTATGAAATCGATTTTGAGAAGAATAGAAATAAAAATAGAAAGATATTTTAATTCCAGAGAAAGGGAGATGCAAGCAAATCATATCCCATTACAGCCAGACGAATGGTTAGATAAGCTCCAGGTGATGCAAATGTTAAGTATCAGCTCAAGTACTTTTTACAGGTTGGAAAAAACGTCCAACTGGAAAATGAAGCTGGTTGGTAAGCGAAAGTACTACCTTAAATCGTCAATTTTGGGCACTCAGTGAGTCATTTTGTAATGTTGTTTAGCTAAAACTGGTTTCCATGCCTGTGCTCATCAGCACAGGCATTTTTAATTTATGCCAATTCGTAAAACTGCCGACTGTGTCAAATTGAGTCAAATTGAATCAAATTCGGTCAATTTGTGTCATGAGCCATTGAGGCTTAGGTTATTAGGATATTGATCCATACGTTTGAATCGTAATGTTTAAGCGGCTTCCGAGGTACCCGGAAAACGCAGCTTGCAAGCGACTTACGAATCAACAGATTAATTCATTTTTAAAACTTAAAACAATGGGATTTTTAGCAGGAGGTCCATTCTTCCACCTCACAGGAAAAGTAGGAAACAACGTTGGCCGTCGTGTCAAAAACAAAAATGTATTTTCAATGAGGCCGGGTAAATCCTCAAAGCGGGCTACAAAAGAACAGGTTGATCATCGCACCGGTTTTGGCCTGATGATGAAGCATGTGAGTTTGTTCAGCGAAGCAATTGCGCTTGGATTTAAAAACAATAAGGAAGATGTCGCTCCAGGAAATGCAGCGCTGACTTACAACTTAAAACATGGGCTTAAAGGAACCGGGCCAAATTACAGCATCAATCACGAAAAATTCTCTATCAGCAGGGGTAGATTAGCCCCTGTTCAAAAGCCGAAAGTGGAGAGTGTCGCAGGAGAAACAGCAACACTGGATTTTTCCTGGACGGTAAATTACAGCTTTATCATGGTTAATGACACAGATTTAGTGAAGGTCTATATCTATACGCCGGAGGTAGACCAGATCGTCATCAATTCGGTAATTACCTTACGATCAGCATTAAAGCTTAAGATGGTAGTTCCGTTTGACTTTATCGGTCTGCCACTTCATTGCTATATGATGTTGGTCACTGCTGATGGAAAGACGGTTTCAAATTCCCAGTATTGTGGAAGCGTTACCTTAACCTAACCAATCGATCACCCGCTGTTCCGCAAGGAGGGCGGGTGATTATTCCAACAACTTAATAGATTTTATTATGAAAAATATAGGTGTAAAAAGGCCTCATATGATGACGGCCTATGCTTTAGAAATTGGTTTTTTATTATTAGTCATGGTCTTAATATGGCCATTGGGACAACGTTGGATCATCAGTGCGGATGTCACTGCCGGATATATTGACCCGGGCATCTGGCTCCTGGTCTTGCTGAGTCTGATCTCCTTTCTGCTTGCTGCAGGGTTAAGCTTTTGGTTATTGCAAAGGTTATGGCTGAGATTAGGCTTCCCTGTAATAGAAGTAATGGTTTTACAATTTAAAACTTTGGACTCATGGAAACAATTAAGCTTTTATTGGGCATCATTTGTATCCCTGTTATTTGCAGCAGTGGGATGCCTGATCGCCATTTGTTAGACGTATCGTTTGCCGGGGAAAAAATCAGAAGATCCGTACTTGCGATTGCCGAAAAGGAACTCGGAGTTAGAGAAAGGTCGGGAAACAATGATGGAGAAAGGGTGGAGCTTTACCTAAAATATATAGGCTTACCAAAAGGCCATGCCTGGTGTGCTGCATACACAAGTTGGGTCTACGGACAGGCAGGTCTTTCTAAACCCAGGACAGGCTGGACACCAACCTTGTTCCCGGCAAACCGGCTCGTCAAAAAGCCGAAGCCTGCAGATCTTTTTGGAATCTATTTTCCATCATTGAAGAGAATTGCGCATGCCGGATTCGTTATAAGCATCAAATCAGACTGGGCACTCACAATCGAGGGCAACACAAATATTGAAGGGGGCAGAGCAGGCGATGGGGTTTATAAAAAGCGCAGACATCTGCGCACCATCGCCAAATTTGCCAATTGGATAGGAAAGGAGTTTTAAAAAAATGGCAAAAATAACAGGTGGTATTTTCGGAAACATTTCCGGAAAGATCGGAGGACTGGTGTTCTCCACAAGGAACAATCAGACGGAGGTAAGGAACCTCCCAAAAAAGTATGAAGGACCCGTAACTGAGGTTGCGTTAGGCGTCAGATCAAGATTTAAGCTACTGGTGGAATTTTTAAGATTGTTTACCTTTTTTATAAAGATCGGATATCCTAAGAAGTCGAAACAGCGAATGAGTGCATTTAATGTTGCATTCAGGGAAAATTACCATTGCATTATCGATGGAGGATATCCAAATCTGGAAATTGATTATTCTAAAGTGACTTTAAGCAAAGGGAATTTGGATGGATTGAGTAGTTTTGTGGTGCATCAGACTGATCGTCAGTTGTTTAATTTACGGTGGAATTCCAGCGTAGATTGGTATCAATCACCGGCTGCTGGTTGCTGTGACAGCATTTACTGCTTCCTTTATGAACCTGCAGGTAAACAGCTTAAAGAGGTGGCTGCAGGTGCACTGAGAAGTGATAACTATTTCCCGTTCTACCTGCCTGAACAAATGGCAGGAAAGAAAATCCATCTTTATCTATTTTTGCGTTCTTCCAGAAAAAATGTGGTATCCCGGACACAATACAAATGTTTGGACTTGCGGGAACCAGATGCAAATGAAAAAGAGAAGAACGCGATCACCTACTGTAGTACGATTCCTTATGAGGGTGCAAAAACAAAAAAGGAAAGTATGCGGGAGGTGACAAAACATCTGGTGATTCCAAAAGCTGTTGTCCCGAAAAAGAAATCAGTAAAGACAGGGCGGCCTGATCGTAACCACAGATGCAACGTTTTGAGCAAAGGAATTGGCAGCAAGCGAAAACCAATCCCTCAAAAGAAACCTTAGTTTAGTCTTTAAAGGGATACGGATAAAAACTGTATCCCTTGATTTTTATAGTTCTTAATTTAGCAGAGGTTAACACTTATTAAAGTATTAGCCTTTCTTTTTGGATGATTTGGCTAATGGGTTAAACTCAAGACACAGGTCAACCCAATAATTCAACTTCTTTAAGTTTCCAGGGACAGTGTCTTCAACGTACACATAGTCTTTCATTACTCTGCCATTGTTCATCATGTTCCTGCAATTGCCTTTCTCCAATTCTACCTGAACTTTCTCTGAGCCTATGCGGCACAATAGCTCATCGCCTGAGACACAGATACACATTTTCTGATCAACCATAAAACAGATTCCACTGAACATTTCCTTTTCAGTTACATCTTCGCGATCAGAGAGTAATTCCCTTACCTGATTAGCCAGTTGTTCATCGTAAGCCATATTCTTATATTTTTAGGAATGCCAACTCAAATATAACGAATGCTGATCTCAGATATTTTAAATGTAATTCCACATTGCTGCGGAATTACACGTTCCCGAAAATTTCATTCGGATAGCCTTTTTAAGGAAATCAACTTTTTTTAAAGTCCGTACATTGTTTTTACCCAGTTCACATCACCTGTAGAAGGTGTTTTTGAACCGCTCCATGAAGGATCAACCCAGGTTGTACCATCTTTGCGGGTGGTGGTAGGTAAGCTGCTGTTGATGGCGCCGTAACCGTTATAAGAACCGTAAAGCATAATGGAAGCGAAATCAAAGGTTGTTCCTGCGTAATTCATTCCTGTTATTTTATTATAACTGCCCTGTGCCGATGTACTGATGTTGCTCCATTTCACGTCAATATAGGTGTCGCGGTCGGCACGCAATTGCTCATGATGTAAGCCGATGGCATGTCCAAGTTCATGTACCACGATTCCTTTGGCACTTGGATCGGATAAGTTCATGGTTGCATTGCTCACATAACCAACGGTACAGTTATTGGCACTGCCACGTTGTATTTTTAGATAGGTGCCGGTATTTCTGGATACAAAGCTGAGCCCGGTTTTATTTGCCCAGTCGTTAATGGCTGATGTAATCACCGCTTTTTCACTCGCGGTGAAGCTTGTGCTGATGTTATAATAAATTGTTGCACTTGGCCATACGTTGTTTTGACCATGTCCTTCTGTCTGAACACCTGTTTTTTGAGGAGTCGCCGATAACTGATCATCGGTGATGACCATATCTCCATTAAATACATTTTGTCCGTTAATGCGCTGGTAGCTGATGAGTGAGCCCAGGTAATAAGCGGATTTCCATTCGCCCTGTTGAGCAGTGCTGAGGGTTTCAGCCTCAGGAGCAGAAGCATTTTCGTTTTGTTTTTTACATGAGGTTACGCAAAGCAGGACACCGATGGTTCCTGTCAGAATCAGTTTAGTGATTTTCATAATTTTTTAGGATGATTTGGTTAGTTAATTGGTTTTTTATGTACTTAAAAATAGGGTAATAATCTTAAAGATATAGAGGTGTGTCATTTTTGTATACTGTTATGTAAGAAAAAGACATGATTTCCTGAAAATCTGTTTAGCTGTGTTTCATCCTCCCTGTCTGTTTCATTTTATGGTAGAAAAAAGGGGAGAGGGGGACTGGATTTGCTGGTAAAGAATTTAGATAATGAATATAAATATTTCCTAAAAACTACAAATAATGCCAATAATACAGCGTTATGGTAGATTTTTAAAATATTGAAGGGGAATTTTTATTGTATAACTAAAAAATAGATACAATCTGTGGAACAATTGATACGATTTGTTTAATTGGCAATGTGTTAATCACTTTTCTTTACGTTGTCATTGAATACAAGGTAATTGTATGATAATGTGAAAAAAATAAGTAACCAAATATTATAGTTAATTTATTCCTATGAGAAACGCGCGCTCTCTGGTTGGATCTGTCAGATTTAGTTTAGCTGTACTTGTCTTTTTTTTCTTCTTACAAACAAAGGCACAAAATAATACCTCAGCTATAAATGTTCAGATGATTCCTGATTCCCTTAACAGAAAAGAGATTAGAATAGACCCCTCTTCGGCAACATTAGAAACTCCGGCAGCTGAACTATTCGATTCAGTGGTTTATGTACCCTTGCAGACGATAAAACAAAGCATATTTTCCAACATTGATCAGATGGAGGTGACCAGGAAATGTTATGTCATCCTTGATGAGTCTTTGAATACCATATTTTTATTTACGAAAGATGGAAAGTTCTATAATAAAATAGTGAATACCGATAAGGTTGCAGAGGGCACCTTCAAAAAAATCGGAAAGTTTGTGGTCGATGAAAAAAGAGAGGAGATCTCCTTCCTGGATCCCCATTCTTTTTACAGGTTTTACTATTCTTTTGAGGGTAAATATCTTAGAAAGATGCCGAAAGTGATATCCGGAGAAGACTTTTATCACATGTCAACAGGATTGGACATTTATTTAAGAAGTGCCAACCAGATACTCTACCGTTCAAATAAAGCATTTTTTGAATCAAATCCGACAGTAGCCACAAGCAACATCCTGGTTTTAGATAGCCTGAAAAAGATCAGGTATGGATACTTACCTTTAGATACCTCAACCGTAGCTTTAGATGACCTGTACGGGGTGGCCCAAACGTTTTATAACAATCATAACGGCAGGGTTACACTTTCCATACCTTACAACTATAATATCTATGAAATTGACAGCATAGGTAAGATGAGCAATACCTATTGTTTTGTATTGCCGGCAATGAACAGTCTGCCCAACGACTTTATGAAAAACCCAGTTTATAAAGCAAACCGGGTATCCTATCTCAATAACAATAAGAACGCAGTATATTCCATAACAGACTTTTATCAGGGTGATAAGCTGGTCACCTTCAGGCTGGTGAATGCCCTGGATCTGCACAACTTTCTTTTGTACAATTTAGAAACGGCAGAATTGATTTCCATGATTGAAATAATGCCGGATCATGCCTGTTTTAAACTTCCAATGGTGCAGCGTAGAATTTATGCCGCTGCAAACAATCACTTTTTCATTTCCGCTCTGTCTGCTTCGACGCTATTTAGCGCAAAAGAAAAGTTGCGTAAAGACAAAAACTGGGAGAAGCAGCTTCCGCAACATTTAAAGAAATTCTATAAAGGCGATCAACTGCAAAATCCGGTGCTCACACTTCTATACCTGAAAAAATAGCCTAATCCCTTACCTGTAAACTTACTATTGAATGCTACACGCTCACACCTGCAAGAAATATCTGAACAGAGTATATTACTTTGGCCCATTGCTATTGATGGCAATTTTGTTATCGTCCTGCGCCACAGGAGATAAAAGGCCGCCTTTAAAGGCCACTTACCTCCCCGATACCGCAAATTTAATGTTGCTGAAAATTGATCCCGGAAAAATAGAAGAAGATCCCCTGGGTTCTGCCATACTGGACTCGGTGATCTATCTGCCTTTGGAAACAACTGGAGAAAGTATGTTTTCCAATATTAATCAACTGGAGGTCACGCAAAGCCATTACATTATCGCAGACGAAACGACAAATTCTATTTTGCTCTTTGATAAGAATGGCCGGTTTTACAGCAAGATCTCTAACCGGGATCAGAAAGTGGAAGACAGCTATAAAAAGATTGATAAATTCACCGTAAATGAAAGAAACAAAGAGGTCATCTTTGCCGATCAGCATACGGATTATATCTTTTATTACTCTTTTGATGGCAAATTCCTTAAAAAGATAAAGAAGGATTTCAGCTCAGAGGGATATTACGCGCTATCTGAAAACAATACTTGTTTTTACCGGTCTACAGATCAGATGTTGTACAGGTCTGCGGCGCAGTATTTTGCAGGCAATAAAGAGGCCGAAAGGAGCCGGATTGTCGTTGCCAGCCAAAAGGAGATCAAAAAATGGTATTTGCCTGTAGATACAATTGCATTGGGACCGGATGATCTCTATGGGGTATCCCAGTATTTCTATAACAGACATGCCGGCAAAGTAAGCCTGACTTTACCGTACGACTATAATGTCTACGAGATAGATAGTGCCGGACAGTTATTTAACAGTTACCGGTTTGTTTTTCCGGCAAAGGATGCCTTACCTGCTGATTTCCTGGTCGGTGATGAATATAAGGGCAAGCGGATCAGGTACCTGGAAAAAAATAAACCATTGGTGTACGCAATCGCAGATTTTTATAGGGTAGGCAGTTGCATTACTTTCCGCCCGATAAATGGCCTGGATCTGCACAATTATCTGCTGTACAACCTGTCCGGCAAAAAGTTATTTTCAATAGGAACAATAGTTTCTGATTCGCTATCCTTTAAGCTCCCCTTAACCGAAGGGCGAATTTATGGGGTAGAACCCGATGAGGCGCTTGTTTCTTCAGTGGCTTCCTCCTCATTATTCAAGGCTAAGTTGTACCTGAGTGGCAATGAACAATGGGACAAGAGTTTACCTCCTGTTTTGAAGAAGTTTTTTTCCGGAACCAATGTTCAAAATCCGGTATTGACACTTTTATATGTGAAAAAAGAACCACAATAGAAGTGAGCTCAAGGTCTATCCAAAAATCATATAACCTTCAATTTAAATTTTATGAAAAATAAATTAACAAACAGGAAGAAGTGGTTCTTCGTTACGATAGCAACCTCTTTTCTATTTAGCTTAAGCGTACAGTTCAATCTGTTTGCCCAGGCGCCAACGGGCAATTGCTCTCAGGTTCTTCCAGCCATGTCCGGATATGTGAATGGCACACAGAAGACCGTAGATTGTGTTTACTGTAGTTTGACCGGCGCATCAGCAACTGTTGTGGTAGACGGCAAAGAGGTAGGTATTAAGTATAAACGTGCAAAAATGACCGTTCAGGCAACGGTAAGGCCTTGTGTAAGAGATGACGACAAACAACGGACTTGTATGGAAGTGATCCTGAATCCACCTCTCGGACCAATTGGTGATTTATGTGAGGATCTGTTCGTACCAAGTACGGGTGGAGGATCCGGAACCGGCAGCGGAACTGGAACCGGAACGGGTAGCGGAACCGGAACAGGAAGTGGAACCGGAACCGGAAGCGGTACGGGAACAACTCCGGGAGGTACCGGTACGGGTACAAAATAACAGGTCCAGTTTTAACCATTATTTCAAGCCATCTTTTAGGAGTGGATAGACCCTTAAAGATGGCCTTTTTCTGATATGAAGAACAAGCTTCCTTTTGTATTCCTGCTGGTTATTCTGATGTCTTTGATTTATAAAGAATTGAATGGGCTGCGCTTTGCAAACGTAGACGATCAATGGATGTTATTAGATGACGTCCTGGTCAGACCGGCAAAATTTGACCCTGAATTTTTAAAAAAGGTGTTTACCAATATTAATTCACTGCAATATGCTCCTCTAAATACGCTGTACTATTATCTGATTTATAAAATTAATGGCTATGATCCCTACTGGTACCATTTGATCTCCTTTTTTGTACATGTACTGAACACGGCATTAATTTATACCATTTCTAAAACGATATTCAGGTTGTTCCATATCGGTAATGTAACGGTTCTGGCCTATGTGGTAACTGTGCTATGGGCAATCCTGCCGTTCAATGTAGAATCGGTGGTATGGATCTCTGCCTCAAAAATATTGTTGTTCAGTTTCTTTGGGCTGCTTTCCTTTATGTGGTTTATAAAGGCTTATGTAAATGGGAGCAAAGGGTATTATGTGGCAAGCATTTTAGCGTTCACACTGGCTTTTTTAGCCAAGGAACAGGCCGTCCTGTTGTCGCTTATGTTTCTGGTATTTCGTTATTGCTACGACCGGCAGTATGATCAGGTGAACCTGAAAAAGACCATTGTTTACCTGCTGCCTTTTATGGTCTTGTCGCTGGTATTTGGATTGGTCACTGTTTATGCGGCTGTTTACGGAGATGGCAGTCATGACATTGCCCGCTATCCTTTTTACCAGCGCATCGTATTAACTTTTTATTGCCTTTGTTTTTATGTCTTTAACCTGTTTGTCCCAATTGACCTTCATTATCATTATCCCTTTCCAAATGCTGCCGGACAAGCCTTGCCGCTTAAATTTTATGTTTATCCTGTTGTGTTTGGTTTGCTTTCATGGCAGCTGACGGGATTACTTAAGGGTGGAAAGAATTTCAATTTCTATCTCTTATGCATCGGGATCTTTTTCGCTCATTTATTACTGTCTATCCAGGTATTTCCACTGGCAAGGGCAGCTGTGGTGGCTGACAGGTATATGTATTTATCATCCTTTGGCCTCTTAATGATGGCCGTTGTTGCGCTTGGAGAAAATATCCGTTTTGAACAGCTCACCTTCAGCAATAAAGCAATTATCGGGGGCTTTGCTGTCTATGTGGTCGCCATCGCATATTACAGCTTTAATCTGGTTAACAATTGGCAGGGCATGAACTTATAGCAATAAAATATGAATAAAGATCATTTACTCAATCTGACACTGACCTTGCTGATGGCTACCACCACCACATTGGTGTTCATTTTAATGAAACCTAAAGCCAGACTGGAGCAGGCAATTGCTGTTCCGAAAGTGGCAGACGACGGGCCGGTTGTAAAACTAAAATCTGCTTTTTATAACTTATACCCAACCCTGGTTATTCCAAGTGATCATAAACTGGTCTCCGCTAAAACACTGGTTAAAACGCCCGAAGGTCAGTCCCGTTCCCTGAAAGAACTGGTTGGAAATAAACCGAGGTTAATATTGAGGTATTCTCACATTGATTGTGAGGTTTGCGTAGACTCAGTGGTTTCTCAGATACACCGGATTACCAAACGGGAAAAGCTCCCTGAACTGTTGATCCTGACAGACATCTATACGGAAAGAGATTTTTTAATTAAAACCCGGAACAAAAAATATGCTTTTGCCACCTATGGCCTTCCCGGAACAAACCTGGGCCTGCCCCTGGAAAACAAGAACCTTCCCTTCCTGTTTGTATTAACCCCGGACTTCAAAGCCACTAAAATATTTGTCCCTTTTAAAGAGGTGCCTTACCAAACCACAGAATATCTTAAAGAGATATTCAGGTATTTAAATGTTCGGATATATGAGTAAAAAGACGCCGCTTATTGTGTTGATGCTGATTTGCTTTTACGGGTACTTGTCTTTTGGACAGTCAAATTCAAATCCGGTAAAAGGGGTAGTACGTGGTGTTGCAAAAGACAAGGAGTCAAAATCTGCTATCCCGGCGGCTACGGTTACGATCTATTTACAAAAGGATTCTGCGATCCTGACCTATCTGTTTACGAAAGCGAACGGTTCCTTTAAATTGGAAGGGCTCCCCTTAGACAGTACGCTGACCCTAAGCCTGAGCCATGTAAACTATACCACGTTTTATAAGAAGATAAAATTTAGTAGTAAAACCCCCGAAATTGAACTTGGAGAACTGTTCCTGTTGAAGAGGGAAAACAATCTGGAAGAAGTAAAGATCGTTGCACAGCGTCCGCCGATGGTGATGCGTGGGGATACACTGGAAATTAATGCGGAGGCCTTCAAAACAAAAGAAAATGCAGTGGTAGAAGATATGCTTAGAAAAGTGCCTGGCATTATAGTTTGGGGCGATGGCAAAATCACCGTGAACGGCAAAGCGGTAAGCCGCCTTCTGGTTGAAGGTAAACCTTTCTTTGGATCGGATCCGGTTATTGCAATGAGAAACCTGCCTAAAGACATTATTGATAAGGTTCAGGTATACAATGATCAAAGTCATACCGATGCTGAGATCCGGACACCCACAGTAACGATGAACATTGCTTTGAAAGAGGGTAAAAAGAAAGGCTTGTTTGGAAAAATCGGAGCGGGGTTAGGAACGGAGGGAAGATATGAAGGCAGTGTGGCCCTGAATGCTTTTACTCCTAAGAGCCAGCTGAGTTTAATGGCGGCTACCAATAATACCAATAAAGAAACTTACAGTATTGACGATATGTTGCGCCTAAGCGTGTATAAGCCCGGAGGAAGTGACAACTCGAAGTACCAGTCTGATTTCTATAAACAGGGATTGAATAAATTTTCGGCCTGGGGATTTAATTACGACCTGGATGTAAACAAAGCCGTAACATCGAAGTCCGGTTATTTTGGTTTCCGGTCTAGTAATGAGACTTTAAAAAATGTAAATGAAGTTACTTCCTTAACAGATGATGTGCTGAAAAGAAATAATCTTGAAGATGGAAGTAATTACCGGTATAAGCATAGCTTAAGAAGCTCAATTGGGGTAAACAAGAAATTTAAGTCCTTCTTTTTTGCGCCTGAATATGAAGAAAACAATTCCGGATATAAAAATCAAAACCAAAGCAATACGTTAAATGGGGCCGGATCATTACTGAGTGAATACAAAACAAAAAATGACTTTTCGGATCATAACAAAAGGTTGAAGTTATATGCCGATTTCAGAAGTAATATCGATACCAAATTATATCAGGATTTTTATCTTAAATATGAGTTTGAGAACAACCGTTATCATAATGAAAATACATACAGCACCATGCTTCGTGAATTTTCTTCCAATGCTATTCCAAAGAATAGTACTGATTTTAACCGGAAATCCCTTTTTAATCAAACGGGAATCAGTCAGTCTTTATACGGAGAAGTAAATGTCTCTCAGTTTTTACGAATTGCCAGGAAAATTCAGACGAAACTGATCAACAATGCCTCACAATTCCGGCAGTCAAATGATCAGTTGGTCTATAACCTGGATACACAAAGCGGAGCCTATACTTCGCTGAATTCCTACTTGTCTAATCAAAGCACGTATCAAACTTTAACAGAACGGCCGGGAATTAAGTTCAATGGCAATTTCGGTAAAAATATCGCCCAGCGATCTGATGAACGGCTTTCATTCGAAGTGCTGATGGAAATGCAGGTGATTGGCCAGAGGAATAAATCGGAGAAAAGTTTTCAAAACATCAGCAGAACTTATCATACTGCACTGCCTTCTGCAAATTTAACTTATGCCATTCAGAAAGCCGGAAAATATGAGCGAAGTTTTTCGCTCGGTTATTCTACCTCTGCAGAAATTCCCGGTATAGATAATTTAGCCCCGCTTGTTGACAGTGCCCAGCAGGTTTATATGAAAATAGGCAATGGCAGTTTAAAACAGCAGTATCAGCAAAGCCTGAGGTTAAATTTTTCCAATAACAGGCCGGGAAAAGGATTGTTTAAACTGGATGTAGAAGCTGGTTTTTTTAAAAATGGCTTTACGGACAGTAGTTTTTATGATCCCCAGGGAAGAAGAGTGGGGTATACGATGAATTTGGACGGACGTAAATACATCAATTTTTCTGGTCAGTATATGCGTTCTTTTAAAATGTTTTCTGCCCCCCTGAGTATTTTATTAATGCCTTACGCTAACTTCTCAGAAAACCCATATTATCTGAACGGATTGTTGAGCAAGTCTGATAATGTGAATTTCAGGGTTCTTGGGAAAATCAATTATGTACTTTCAGAAAGCATGCAGCTTGATTTGGATGCGGGTACTTCATGGTATACCAACCGCATCAAAAGTGAATCGGGTACTCAGAAACTTAATTTTAATTACAGGTCCATTGGTTCGGATTTTCATTTGTCCTGGCCAAAACGCGTAACGCTTGTGAACCAAATGCACTACAATATAAATGAGAGCACGGGGACAAAAAGTGTGCAGAATTTAATATGGAACATCAACCTGTATTACAGGATGCTAAAAAAAGAGCAGCTGGAGTTGAAGTTTTCTGCAAATGACCTGTTGCGACAAAGAACCAATGTGATCAGTTACGTAGACAACAACACGATCAGCTTAGGTACCGTAAATAATCTGCAGCAATTTTTTATGTTCAGCGTTGCGTTCTATCCCCGGCAATTTGGCTCCAAATAATCCAGTATTTAATAGGATCTGTTCTCCCAATGGCAAAATTTAAAATAGAAAATTCAGGTTACTTTCTGGCGATTGTTGTGGTCATTTATGTGATCGTGGCCTGGAATAGCAGCGGCTATCATCATTGGGACGAACATTTCCAGATCATTGAATTTGCGGGTTTCAAAGCCGGAAAGGTACAGGCCTCAGAGTTGGCATGGGAATATAAGGCGCAAATACGGTCCGCTTTACAACCATCCTTATGTTTCCTGTTGTTCAAGGGCATGTATGCCATTGGAATCGAAAGTCCTTATCTCATGGCATTTCTGCTGCGGTTAATTAGTGCCGGCCTGGCCATCTGGGTGATTAACAGGTTTGTCGAAAGCCAGCGGCTTCTCCTCCCTGAAAATCTATTTCCATATTTTATCTTTCTGTCGTATTTTTTATGGTTTCTGCCTTACATCAATGTGCGTTTCTCCTCAGAAAGCTGGTCTGGCCTGTGCTTTTTAATGTCCTTAACACTGGTTTTCAAATGCGCTGATCAGCCAAAATTAGCGAGACTGCTGTTGTTGGGTGTTGCGCTGGGGCTGTCCATATTATTTAGATTTCAATCTGCACTGCTGGTTTCCGGTGTGTTGATCTGGCTGATGGTTGTGGGCAGGTTCAGCTACCGGAACATGCTGCTCATTTTCGGATGTATCCTTATGGTTCTTTTGCTGGGGATAGGGGTAGACAGCTGGTTTTATGGATCGGCATCGTTTACCTTGTATAATTACTTTGAGGCCAATATCCTCCAGGATATCGCTTCCAGCTTTGGTACCGAACCCTGGTACCAGTATTTGATCTATACCTTTAAAGCGCCGGGGATTTTTGGGTTCTTCATCATCCTGTCTTTACTGATCCTGATCCTTAAAAATCCGGGACATGTCTGTTTATGGGCATTATTTCCTTTTTTGCTGGTTCACGCGTTGATTCCGCATAAAGAACTGCGATTTTTATTCCCTCTGGCCAATTTGGTGCCTTTGTTCCTGATTTTAGGCTATCAATACCTGAGGGCCTTATTCCCAAAAAAATATACACTGGTATTGCCTGTTGGGCTGGCTATAATTTTTTGCTATAACCTTTGCGGACTGATCGTGACCAGCTCCAGAGGAGCAGGCCTTGCTAAAGTAGCGCTAACGACTTATATCTATCAGCATTATGGTAAACAGCAGGTTCAGCTCATGTATCCTGAAGGGGCAAATCCTTATCAGGACATTAGCCCGCAAAATACATTTTATCGTCATGCTTCCGTTAGCCTCATCGCCCTGCAGGACCTGGATAAGTTTAAGGGACCGGGAGGAAAGAATGAGCAGGGGAAAGTGCTGTTGCTGATCCCGGCTAAAAGTATAGATGATCCTGCGCTTGGCCGACTGCTGGAAAGGGAGCACCTGCATTTCAGGTATCAGACCTTAACGCCTTTTGTACAGCAGCTCATCAGATTTTACGATACAACGCTTAATGACACAAACCTCATTTTATATGAATCAGAGTAGACCTGTTTTTTACCTAATGGCTAACTAAATTAAATGATTTGATATGAACCTGATCCACCTAAAAAAGATCGCCGCCAAAGTTTTCAAATTCGGACTCGTTGGCTTGTTGGGAACAGCGATCGACTTTTCCATCACTTTTCTTGTAAAAGAAGTATGGTTTCAAAACCTGTACGTCGCAAATACAATAGGATTTTTTGTCGCTGCTTCGAACAATTTCTACCTCAACTCGTCCTGGACATTCGGAAAAGCAAAAAAGCTCAGCTTTTCTCTTTATTTAACATTTATTGGTGTTTCGGCAATAGGCCTGTTGTTTCATAGCGTCATTATCTATGTGGTCCATCAACATTTGCATCATGAATTTTATCTAAGTAAATGCCTGGCAACGGTGCTGGTATTCTTATGGAATTTTGGAGCAAATTACTTCGTTACCTTCCGGAAAAATAACCAGGTAAAATTAGCTCAGGAAGGGTTTGAGTTATCAGATCAGATCATGCCTTTCAAATGAACAGAACGCCGCTCCTTATTTTTTTGCACTTCAATATTTTTGTCATCGCTTACCTTTTGCTGCTTCATTATCAGGTGATAGATGCAGTTCCGGACGAACAAAATTTATTGAACTGGGATGCCTTTTGGTACCATGACATCAGCGAGAAGGGTTATGTTTTTGTGCCTTTACAAGTTTGTAATATGGCTTTTTTTCCGCTGTTTCCATTTCTGTGGAAATTGAGCCAGTTGTCGGCCCTTTCCATTTGCCTGCTCAATCTGGCCATCTTTATCACTTCATTTTACCTGCTGGTCTGGAAAGAAGCAGTATCCCCGATATTCCTATTGATTATGCTGGGCAGCCCTTCTTTTATTTTTTTTGGATTGCCTTATTCAGAATCGTTGTCCTTTCTGTTTGCGACGATGATCCTGTTGGGCTATCAGTTAAAATACAGCCCCATTAAGATCAGCGGTTTTCTGCTGGCAGCTACGGTGAGGTCCGTTTCTCTTTTGTTCATACCGGCAATAATCATTACGGAAATATTGACTTATGATCGAAAACAACCGAAGCGGAGACTGCTTTTAAACCTGTTCTATAGCATTGCCGCCTGTGCCTCCGGGCTAATGATTTCTGCCTATGTACAATTCCGGCAAACGGGCAGGTGGTTTTATTTTCTAGACATCCAACAGTTCTGGAAAAGGCACTGGATCGTTCCAAAGTTTCCACTAACCACTTACGATCCGGAGAGGATCATCGGAGTAGACGGGGCCGCGTTTGTGATTGGATCAATTGCGGCCTTTCATTGCCTGAAATGGATTTTTTTAAGGCTCCGCCAGCGGGATTCCCATCCATTTCAGAACATTCCCAAAGCGGTTGTTTTCTCTGCGCTCTGCCTGGCAGGAACTACGTTTCTGGATACTTTCTTCACTTTCAACCTGAAGGGGGCAACAAATATATGGAGCTTAAACCGCCATCTTTTTTGCAGCCCCTTTTTTCTCATTTACCTCCTTTGGCTGGTAAGGGATTTTAAACCTGAAAAGTCCGGGAAACTGGTAATTGCGCTGCTCCTCATTTGTGGTACTTATTTCACAGGCGTATATCAGCATACTTTACCCTTTATCTTTTATTTGACGTTTTTTTGCGCAGTATTGGTCCTGAAATTTGCTGATCCCTTTAAAAATTACCTCATTCTGTTCTATCTGTTGTCAGTTTTTATCCAGATCTGTTTTCTTAACGACTTTCTTCATTATAAATGGGTTGGATAAGTGTGCAGGACATTGAGCTGAAAAGCAACTGCTGCAATTAAAAAACAGAGCATCATTCCCATCGTCAGGCACCTCAGCCATTTGTTGTTGGTTAAGAGTAGCAGCGTGCTCCCCGTGAGGATCGCAAAAGGAAGAACCGCGGGATAGATGTACCTGAAATCATTGGAACAGGAGTAGGGGTAATAGATTCTGAATACGATCATGGCCATCACCAACAGGCAGAGGTTGGCCAATACAGGTATGTAAGCGTTTTTTTGTCTGAAAGCAAAGCAGAAACCCAGGCTCCCTATTGTCCAGATCAGCAGGAAGAAGAAACTCAGTATTTTTGCAAACAAGACGGTATGTTCTCCTTCAGGGCTAAATTCACCAAACAAGCTGGACTTTGTTAAATAGAACCAGAAATTCTCTCTTCCCTTGGTCGGATCAAGGGAACTGGTGAAAGGGATATTGATAAATTTAACAGGATTCAGGAAGAAATAATTGGCAGGTTTGTTTTCTACCAGGAAGCCAGGGCCCAGGCCATTGGCATTGCCAACAATCATGGGCATATCAGGGTCGGCTTTCAGGCGTTCAAATTTTTCCAGGAATGCGTAATAACCAATAAAAAGGGAGAAAATCCCTAAAAGGCAGAGCTTTGAAAAGTACTTTTTCCTGTCCCTTGTTTTTTCCTTGTCCAGGAAGTATCTGATCAGCAGTAAAAAGCCAATCAGGCCAAGCAACATCAGCCCGTTGGTTTTGGACCAGACATCCAAAGCTGCAAAAATCAAGGCCGCTGCAAATGCACCTGTTTTTTTGGAAAACCACCAGCAAACGATAAAATAGAAGGACATGGCATAAAAAAGATCAAACAGAATGTCATTTCCTGCTCTTATTGAAACGATGGCGTTGGAGGGCCAGCACAGGAAAACAGCAATCGACAGCAGGTAGGCCGTTTTAAATATCCTGTCGTTCTTTTTATCTGCTAAAGCAGGCAGATTCCTGAATACCTTGTCTATGGTTTTGAGCGAGAAAAAGGCGTACACCATGAAAAAGAGAAGAGAGCAGGCCTGAATGATTTTTGGAAGTTCTTCTGCTGTAAAATAGCCTCCTGCATTGGTGATTTTTAATAGTGCCGTGATGCTGAGGTAGTATAAAGAGGGGTGATAGAATGACCATCCCCCTGAAGAGACCGGTACATGACCTCTTTCCATAATGTAGCGGATATAGCTCAGGTGTCCTTCATAGTCATAAGAGAAGACGCTGTGCGGTATCACGATCAGATAAGCCAGTGAAATGGATATGGAAAACAGAAAGAGTAAAGACGCGGCTTTCCCGTACAGGAATTTTTTATAAATCAGGAGGTTTAAGGGAAGCCATATGCAAGAGATCAACAGGGCAATAATTGACCATTTATACCAGGGCGCGGGAAGGTCTTTCCATATTCCTGCCAGGATGAGGAGGAGTAGCAGGAACAGTTGCCCGCCAACCAACCGGCACAACAATGAGTTTTGCTGAAAAAAAGCATCAAACTGATCACGAAGGTAGAGGAACAGCTGTTTCAGGTTAACCAACAGGAGTGCGAAAATGAGGCACAGCGCAATGATGTATTTTTCGTAGAAAGTCTTATCGGTCATTTTCAGTCCATAGAATCCATGGGTGTTCCGGATTTCCATAATGATCTGATTGTTGCCTTTGCTGAGGTAGGGCTTGAGGTTGATATAAAAACCATTGATACAATCACAAAGATGCTGCGTTTCTTCTAACAGCTTGGGTTGGAGCTGCCCGTTAATGCGGATGTTGCCGATACAATCGTCGGGGGTTAGATGAATTGTTCCCGAAAAAAGAATGGAATTTTTTAAGGTCATGCTATAGGTATACATGCCGATATCCCCATCCTGGTTGGAGCTGTAAGGTATTTTAATATGTTCCACTATCCCTCTGGGCCCAATTACTGCAGCATTTGAAAATGTTGCCTGATTTTTAAGCACCATAAATGTGGCTGCCGCAAAAAACACGATTAATGACCAAAAGAATAGCTTTGGTTTTACCCTCAGGAGGTTAAATGCTGGATTTGGCTTTCTTGTCCTTTTCATGGTATTCCATTTCTGTGTTGATCTCCCAAATGTTCCTTTTGTCGGTTTGATTTCCGATAATATTGTCTACTGCAACCATTGCGGTTAACATGGAGTGGTCCTGGTTATTGTATTTATGCATGCCGTTTCTGCCAATAAGAAACATGTTCTCATAGGAATTGGTGAATTCTATGACGTCATCAATCTCGTTATAAGTTCCAAAATAGGCAGGATAGGCCTTAGGTACCCGGATCAATGTACTGTCTAAAACATCTTCATGGTATACGATCTCAATCTTAACGAGTTCATCGATGGCGAACTTAATAAATTGTTCGTCTTTCATAGACCATAAATCATCTCCTTCATTGCAAAAATACTCCAGTCCAACCCATGCATTTTCCGGATCTGCCACCATATACGGGCTCCAGTTGTTAAAGATCTGTAATCTTCCGATAGCAACATCTTTTTCCTGAATATAAATCCAGTTGTCGGAGATCAGTTTCTGATCAGCCTCTCCGGTATTTTTTACCCTTAATTTTTTGAGCAACAGTCCAACTGTCATAAAGTCCCGGTAAGGAAGTCCATTGGCTATTCGTTTGATGTGATCTGTAACGTTATTCCCCATACTGTTGATCAGGTCCTTTACCGGCATGGTCGAAAACAGGTAATTTCCTGAGTAGACTTTACGTTCGTTTTTTAAGACATCTAAAACGGTGAGCTGAACATGGTCTTTGTCGATCCATTCAATTTTGTGAACGGTATGGTTGCAAATAACCTGTCCGCCTTTTTCTTTTATAATTTCTGCAACTTCTTCCCACAACTGTCCAGGGCCATATTTAGGATACATAAACTTGTCGATCAAACTGGTTTCCGTTTTCTTTTGTTCTATGGACGAGTTCTTTTTAAACGCCATGGTGATGGCGTGGAAAATGGCTTTGGATACGGATAAACCTTTTATGCGCTGGGCACCCCAGTCTGACTGGATCTGATCACATGGAATGCCCCAGACTTTTTCTGTATAATCCTTAAAAAAGGTAGTGTACAGTTCTTTTCCAA
The DNA here is from genome assembly GCF_003852525.1 of Pedobacter sp. KBW06. Classification (GTDB taxonomy): domain Bacteria; phylum Bacteroidota; class Bacteroidia; order Sphingobacteriales; family Sphingobacteriaceae; genus Pedobacter. The sequence continues at coordinate 921,187 of NZ_QAJL01000005.1, read as the reverse complement.
AGCGGTTAATGAAGAAATCTTCAAGATTCTTTTCATTTTTAATGGGAAAGAACCTGATTAAAGTGTAGCCCCATCCAATTTTTACGATTCTGGTAATTCCCAGGTTCTTTAATGTCTTTGGGCTAAGGCTCAAAGGATAGTCAAAGAAGCGGCGCAAATAGAAAATCCTGGAGAGCCGGTTTCTGATCAGCATTACGTTATTGACTTTTTTCAGGGTTGCCGGATCGGGATACTGGTCTTCAGCAGTTCCGGTTTCAGGCTCAGCCTGAGCTGGGTCCTGGATGGGGAAAAACATCTTCCACCATTCCATCACTCTTTCGGATTTGGAGAAAAACCGGTGGCCCCCGATATCGATGCGGTTGCCTTTGTAATTAATGGTTTTGGAAATGCCTCCGATATGATTTGATCCCTCAAAAACGACGACTTTGATATTTGTCCTGCTGAGCAGTTCATAACCCGCTGTTAGTCCGCCCGGACCTGCCCCGATCACGAGTGCAGTGTATTCTTTCTCATTTTTCATTTATATTTGGTTTTAAGCCTAAGGTTTATCAGCTTTTTGGCCAGTGACGGCCATTTTTTCTGTAAGCAACTTTAATCTTCATGAGCAGGTAGGGGACTTTAATTACGTCAACGAACTTTATCCTTGAGTCGCCCTTTTCAATCCATTCTATCAGTGGAACTTCTTTCATAATCCCGGTCAGCTGATCTGCGCCGTACAGCATTTTGATCCTGGCAAATATTTCGACGTCAAAGAGCCACCTGCTGATGAATTTTTTGAAAAAGAGCTGATCGGCTAAATCACTTTTGAATATTTTGATGCCGCATTGGGTATCATAAATGGCGAGATCTAAAATCAAACTGGTCATGGTGGCCATCACGCGTCCGAAGTAATGACGCAAGGCTACTCTCTTGATGTTGCTTCCAAAAACAAATACCCTTGAGCCAAAAGCGAGCAGCAGGTTTTGCTTTTTCATGATGGAGAAGACCCTCAGCAGTTCCCCGATAGGGGTAGACAGATCGGCATCGAGGAAGGCGATATAGGCTGATCTTTTTTCGCCTTTATTATGGTTCACGGCAAATCTTATGGCTTCTGCTTTTCCCACATTGTAGGATAATGGCAGAATGAGCACATTTTCGGGGCTCAGGTTTTTTAACTCATTTAAAATAGAGAGGGTATCGTCGGTACTTCCATCGTTAACAAAACAGAAGAGAATAGCTGGGTTGCTGGAAATGTAATGTTTAAAGGTAGGGGTAGGGAACCTTTGATATTCATTATAGCATGGAACGACAATCGTAAGGTTGTTTTCGTTTAAGCTCATATTCCGGAATCGGGGACAGATAAAACCTGAGGTGCTGTTAACAGGATCATGCAGAAAGCATCACCGGCTCAATTAAATTTCCTGTTTCTATTGGTTTAACGAAAATGAGGTGGTTAGAGAAGATGCGGTTTTGTCTGGTATTTGCCATAATGAGAGAATTTATTTTTAATAATGAAGTCTGTTATCGTCATTGAGTATGATGAGTGTGTTCTTCACTAGATTAAATATAATTCAATTATAATGTAAGATGATCCCGTCTTTTAAGATCGATATGATCTGTCGAAATATTGATACGATTTGTTTAAAACATGTTACTGCCAGCCCTTTACGGTTTCCCGTTTTGCCAGGCTATTAATCGCCTTTATTTTTGTGTAAACTAAATAAATTCACATGATTAAATTATTTCATAAACTGAATAAACCTACAAACCGATTCGTTTTGATGTCTTTGGCAATATTGCTTATGCTATCCGGTTGCAGTGCAAGTTCCTATCTTGTTGTTTCTGATGCAGATACACCCGTCTACTCAACAGAAAATGATGATTCGCTCGTAACGACGATTCCTGCAAAGAATGCCTTTGTTTACCGGAGAGGAAGTAAGCGGCAGAAAATAAAGTATGGTCAGTTTAACGGATACAGCGGGTATTTGACCAGCTGGAAAAAACTGAAGAAACTCAACAGGAGACAAGTTCAAAATCTGGAGTTTACAGAAGGGAGGGGCTATGCCTATAATGGTGTTTCCAATTCGTTGACTAGTGGTGGTTCGGTCGCAGGAAAATCTTCAACACCAAGCGCCGGTGGTGGAGCGGTTCAGGTTAAAGGTTATACCCGTAAGAATGGAACTTATGTGAGGCCTCATACCAGATCTTCACCAAGAAGACATTAATGGTATGGCTGATTTAATGGCCGGATTGCTTGATTAAGGAATCCGGCCAATTTTTCTTCCAATGTTGAGGTGGTTTGGTTTTTAATCTGACGATGCAGCCGCTGTAAAAGTACTGACCTCAGCAACAATCAAACCGCCGTAAATCTGGTTGGTTGGGGAGTTCCAGGCTGCCGGGTCCTGATGTGGATTGTATGGATTAGAAGAATAAAAACCTGTATTAAAGCTACCGCCCGGATTTCCCTGTAATGATATGCCGATTGGCAGGTTGCCCTGAATCCCGGAATAATGTGCCGGAGGAGGTGTCATGCCCTCCATTTGGAGCTTGTGGCCGTTAATATCAATGGGATTATATTGAGGTGTCCATGAGGGCCAGTTAAAGTGGTAGTAATGGACCGAATTATAATTGCCATGGGTGTTGGTCCATATAGTAGCCTGCTGAAAATAACTGGTGCCATACGTTGCTGAATCATCTGTAAAGCCCTGAGCTTGCAGGTAGGAATAGTAATTTCCGTTGTTCCCAATACCTTCTCCGATCATATTTTGCAGATCCTGCGGCGATGGATAGTGAAAAGCGTTCTGTAAAACAGCTGGCAAGCCCCAGTTTTGAACAGTTCCAAACGGTTGAACGTTCAGTACATCGTTTCCTGCTGTCCAGATCCGGAATAAATAAGATACATAACCAAGCACTAAAAATCCACCCTCAATGCTGTAGAAAATCGGCGCTATCTGTCCGCTGGAATGTGGAACCAGGCAAATCGCCATATCGTCCGGTAGTGCTCCCATATATCCCTGAAAGTTTTGGTAGTAGGCTTGAAAGGAGGCACGGTAGCCTTCGCGCTGGATGACCAGGTTTGGTATTGTCCCGTTTGCCGTTGATCCACCGATGAGCCAGTTATTGTAATAACTGATGGCAGAAGGGCTTGCCGGATATGGGGTACTGTTATTCGAAATATTTTGGTTCTGCAGGTAATTGTATGCCTGCATTACGAGTTGAACGCCCTGGGTTTGGATACTTGCATAGTAGTGATACAGGCCTTGTATCTTTAAATAAAAGTTCTCATTGGAAAGGAAATTTTGGTTCAGCCCGTTGACGCTGGATGGCTTTGGATAACATTCAAAAACGGCTTGCGGAAGTGGCATCGCACCGCTGGCCCCTGTAATTAGGTTGTGCATGTCCTGCAAAGCCCAGGTGACGCCCACATTGGGATCAGTGATGTTACCGGCAGCGGTTATCAGCATTGCTGATGGGACGCCGGATTTGCTGCTGATACTAAAGTTATAAGCATTTTGTGCGTTCGCCTGAATCGTGGTCAGCGGCTGAGTTAAATGTTCAAGAATGGCATCTTGCTGTATGGTATGCAATACGTTCATAATTGCATTAAGGTCATTCAACACCTTTATCTGATTATTGATCACCGTTTGCAACTGTTTTGAAATATTCTGCAGTATTTCCAATACCGGGTTCACCGGTTGTCCAAAAATCCATCCTTCCACCAGGCCAAAAAGCTGGGAAGCTGCAAAAGAAACCAGGCTTCCTGCGGCCGATTTACCGATGTTCGCTGCCAGATCCCCAAGGCTAAGTCCGGCAGCTTCAGTACCGACGCTCGCGGCAAGACCATCAGATACTTCGGATAGGGTAGTCATCGTGTCTGTATATACACCACCTTCAGCATCTAATGTATCCAGCCAGTCCGGTACGTTACATGCCCAGGTTGCAGATCGAGGAATAACAATGGACGAGGGGGCTTCAGCAATTGCTGATACCGGTGCTTCTGTACTCACAGCTGCTGTTTTTGGTGTTGCGAATGCCGGGGCTTTGTTATTTTCCGGATCAGTTTGATGGAGCAATTGGTCTGATAGTGCGGCCGGTCCGCCTGCCGTCAATGATTTTGACAGAAAAAGACTGGCATCGAAAATTTCAGGATGAGCAATGTGTGCAATGAAATCTGCGGTATATCCGGGCATAAATAAGCCAACTGCTTCTCCGAAAAGTAAGGATTTTACCTTTTTTTGTACCTGGTTCTCCGCAATATTGGCTTTGTGGGCCGCAGTTACCATCGATGAACCCGCATTTAAGTATAGGCTGATCCAGGGAGATGTGGTTTCAGGAATCAGGGCTTCATAATAAACAGCGTCCGGCGTTTGCAGCGCAGATGCGATGGAATCATCATTTAGCGATTGGCCTGGAAAACCATACAATCTGCATCCAGGTCCGGCGATCTCTGCATTGAATGTAAAGCGGCCGTCGGCGGTTGTCGTGGTGGTGGCGAGTACTTTTTGCTGTCCGTCTAATGCGGCAACCGTACCCGTGTCTTCGGTACTTAACAGTTGTAAGTGACCAGAGAGAATGAGAGTCATAACGTTAATGTTTTATTGGATTAAATTTTTGATGAATTTGATATAAAAATGAATTTTATACAAATATTTTTTCAAAAAAAATGGGCTCCAACAGGTTTGCCAATTCAGGCTTGCTTTAGCTCAGTGAAATACTGAGGGCGTCATGATGGCCCTGAGTCAGGGTAGGTTCCTGGGGAGTAACTTACTGTTTCTGTATCTCATTACTTTTTTATTACAATTGTTTTATTAGTAGTGCCTGTAGTATTTACGACAATACTCTCTTCTGCCCTTAGTGTATCCTTACCAACGATTTTCATCACCCGAAGATAATATGTAGCGGGATCGATATTAAATAGGGATGCATCGCCAGATGAATTACTGGTAATGTTAAAAAGACTGTTGGTATTGTTAACGTCAAGCTGAAATACGGCCTGGCTGCGGTAACAGTAAATTGTTGCTGTATTTACCGGAGTGTTAAAGGTATCAAGTACTTTGATCCCCATTCCGTTGTTATTTGCGCTGTAAGGCGCAAGCTTTATTGTTGCGGTCTTAATTCCGGTCGCGGTTAGCAGAACGGTCTCCTGTCCCTGCAAAGTTTGGTTTCCACTTTGTGTTTTTACGCGGATGTAATAGGTGCCTGCAGGAATATTAAATTTATTCGCAACTCCGTAGATATTGGTTGTCAAATCAAATAATTTTCCCTCGGATGTACCGGAGTTAAAGGCGGTAGGGCTGGTAAATACCCATGCAGTTGTGTTTTGTAGTTTTGATCCGTCGGCAGCTCTTAAAATAAAATGAATACCGTTCTGATTGTTTGTTGCAGGAAATAGTTTGAGCGAATCTGTTTGACTAATGGGATAACTGTTCGCCTGAAATTCTTTGACGCCATAAAATTTTACAGTTCCGGTATCGGTTGAAGCGTATATTTTGTAGGCTTTTTCCTTTTGAATTCCTGAAAAACTATATTTTCCCTGATCGTTTGTGTTTACCGAATAGAGGTAAGTACCGCTGCCATTAAGATTGGCGAGGTAAACAGCTGTATTTTTAAGGATTGTATATTTCAGGTTTCCGTTCAGGGTATCTGCGATGATTGCAGTACCGCTTATCGTTTCTTCTCCGCTGAGGTCATCAAATTTACTTTTGTTGCAGGCTGTGATGACGGTTATAACTGCGAATATTAAATATTTGAACTTGCGCATGACTTATTTAAATAAGAGTTTAATAAATTGGAGAAATAAAACCGGGTTAACCATTACAGAATAGTAAGTGCCTCCGTTTACATAACTTCTGGAGGTTTTCGTAATTGCATTGTTCTCAATGCTGTAACGGGTTTGCAAGGTATAGTTTCGGCCTGCCGAAAACGCCAGTCCGGGAACGAGATCATAGGCGCCGCCTACATAGAAATTGTTTAACGGTTTCAGTATTTCAGCACCTCCAAAAATACTGAGTCTTTTAAGAAAATATCTAGGGATAATGCCGTGGTCCCGGTTGTAATTTTTTAAGGGAAAGAACTTAAAGCCAAATATGGCTCTTGCCCTGCTATCTTCTGTCGTTAGTTTAAACCCATTGTTAGTTGCATCAATTTGAGTGACCGTTAATGGTGACTGATTAAATGCAATTCCCGCAGAAAGTATAAAGTAACGCTCATTGCCCACGTTAACTGTAGATTTTCTTACCACCTCTGTTTTTGTTGAATCTTTGGCAGACCATCTTGTGATCGTAGTGTTTATCGTATGAGGATCTTCCTGCTCGATGGTTGAAGTGATCTGTTCTGTTCTGAATGCAGGGGCAGATTCTTGTTGCTGAAAGTAAGGTTTTGCCCTTGGCTTCAGGTCGAGCGATCCCTCATGTAATCTGTTATACATATTCATTATGATGGCACGGGCATCGCTGCAGTCAGGGGCTTTTCCATTAGCCCCTTTGTTTCCCGTACTGGGAACGCTTAAAAAGGAACTGAAATAATCCTGCGCTTTGCCAAGCATGTCCGAAGGGAACGTGCTAAAGTCAACTTTTGTTAATTCTTCATTTATCAGTTTTGTAAATAGCTCAGTGTCCTTGAAGGTGACGCCTTCTTCGCTAAATTTTATTTTGGTCCCCTCAGGTACATTGTTTAGTACCCACTGCAGTTTTTCTGAATTGGGTATCTCCTTGTTTTTCCGCCTGTCCCACAAATTTTGTTTTACAGGATTGTAGCGGTTTGCAGCGTCAAACTGTTTCTGGGGAAACGCTTCTCCGCCTAAAGTGGGGGAGACTTTTATGTAGCCATCATATAAAATTTTCTTTTCCAATAGTAAACTGAGCAATGGGTTTACTTTGAGTAAATTTTCGAGCCTTTTCTTTTCTCCGTTGAGCGAGTCCAGTTCATGAGTTAGGTTTTTTCCTGCGGAAATGTTTTCCTTAAGTTCGGGGAGGTTTCCTATTTTTTCGGCCACCTTTTTTGATGAGTTGTCAATAAAGGTGATTTGTTGTTTTACAATATTAATTTCCTCATCCAATTTTTTTAATATTCTCTCCGAATCAGTTCTAAAATCTGCAGTAACTGAATTAAACGGATTAGGAGTCAGCACGCCACCGCTGATCCACAGCAGGTTGATCATCCAATCCTTGAATTCCCTTCCTACTAATCTGAATTTGCTCTGGAATTTTCCACTTTCTGCAATTGCTGCCTGACATAATTCATCTATTATTTGCTTTTCAACATCCGGAGCTGATTGTAATGCTTTAGTTATAGAGTCTGCTTTCATAGCGTACCAGTGCGCAATGGTTGCTTCTAAGGGGTCATTGTACACCAGCTTAAAGTGAAGCTCATTCCTGTCGATTTCCTCACAATTTCCACATGTTAAGTCTTTGAATTTTAGTGGGGTCTCGCTTTTAATGTAATAACAGGTGTCACTGGCTTTGCCTTCATTAAGAATAAGCTTCTTTTCTGTTTTAAAATCTGTTGTTGTCCAGGCTTCAACCAGATATTGACTTCTCCATTCTTCGATATATTTTGAAACGGGGATGTACTGATTTGTGCCTGATTTTTCGAATGCAGCGTTTGCATCCTTCAACGATTGGAGGTTATTTACCTTTACTTTTCTTAGTTCTTCGATTGCGAATTTAAGCTGCTTGTTAAAATTGATGAATGAGATGTCCTGATCGAAAATGCAATTGTAAGCCTCTTTGTTGTCGTCGATTGTCTTTTGAGTTTTCTCCAGCAGCTCCGTAAATTTATCAAAATGCTTCTGCATTTTCGATTTGGAGTAGACCACACTAAAATTCAGTGACGTGCTTTTAGTGACAAATACCCTGGAGAACTTTATCATTTTTCCTTCATTGTCAAAAACAATTTCCTGTTGATTGTCGAAGAATTGCCCTATACCAGTCTGCGCATAGCAGCTCATCGATAGAAAGAAAAGAATTAGCGGAGCGGTAATTTTTTTTGTCATAGATATAATTTTAAGATGTTTAACTGTAGCGAATTGTTTGGATTTCATCATTCATTTCGTCAAGTGTAAGCCCAGGATTAGTAGGACTTTTGCCGTTCTTAAACCAGTTTGTAGCAGAGAGTGCTATAAAGGATTCATCAGTATACTGTTTAAAGAAGGGGTAGGTCATAAAGATCTTTTGTCCACAGGAAATCGCGATCAGATAATCTGCATTGTATCCGATAACAGCCACCGCATGTCCTCCCCAGGATCCGGGACTATAATCGCCCTCCGTTGTCCCGGTTGGATTGCTCCATGTGGTTTTGTTTTTTGCTGAAGCCGGCATTTGAAGGCCGACAATACAGCCCCCACACCAGTATACGGCTGATTTCAACTGAGAAATGTTGCCTGTTTTAATTGAGGTGAGGTACTCGAGTTTGTCGCCTCCAATTCCTGTGTCTCTCCAATATTTTAAAAAAGTATAGATTTTGCAACCTACATCTGTACTAGGATCTGCGGGGTTATAGCCTGAAACGCTCCTATAGGCGGCAATGACACTTTGCTCTGAAGGTATAACCGCCTTCGGTTTAGTATTTGCAGACCATATGCTAATCAGGTAAGCTGCTGCTGCAGGAACGCAGGTTAAAAGTTCATAATTTTGATAGTCTGAAAATTCTGCCTTGAAAGCATTGCTCCAATCGACTTCAGGAGGTTGTGTTCTCAGATCCCCCTTTTGATTTTCGATTGAAAATTCCCTAATATTGGTACCCCGGGTAGCTGTTTCAGTTTTCGCATTTTTTTCTGGCGGAAGTTTTCCGAGTTTGGGAATTCTTTCCTGTTGCGCAGGTGGGATACTGTTTACGGAGACTTTTTCAGGCAGTTCGGAGATTCTTTGCTTTAAATCTTCCGGCTGTGGTTTTAGTTCAGCCTGATTTTTTCTATCAGAGAGTATTCTGGTTTCTTCTTTAGAAGAAAGGGGCTCCCGGATTGATTTTTCGTAGTTGGTGTCGAGGTTCGTTCTGATGATTTTAAACTGTAGAAGCTGCGCAGGGACAGAAACGAGTGCCTTAAGGATATTAATCGGAATTTTTGAAAGTTCGGCCATTCCGCTGGGTTTGCTGATCGCGTTTTCTACCAGTAGCCCGTCTGAAAATTTTGGCATTACAGTACTCTCCACAAACAGCGCTCTTTGGATAGGAATTTTCATGAGTCTGGAACTGTCCGGAACAAGGCAGCTCATTTTTACCACTGGCTGGGAATTGTGTGTTGTTGGTTCGGTGTTTTGTGGCCCTGGTACTTCAAGATCCCACACCGCCTGAGTAACGGGCCGGGTATATATCCCCTTATAGACCTTTTTTTCTGTGAAGACCTTTGCTTTTCTTGCTCCGGTTCTGTTCAGGCTGAAGGACGCGTCCAGAGGTGTTACCTCCGGAGCACTGTTGAAATTGATCAGCCATTTTCGCTCTATTTTTTCATCATCAATCTCTGCCTGAGGGATAAAAAATGTTCTTGTGTAAAGAACCTCTTCTTTTATTCCCTGTGTCACAGCTGATCTTTCATGAGGTCTGTCGCCCGGAGCGAATGGGGGAGAAATAGCTGCCGGAGCAGCAGTAAACTGTTCAACAATACTGACAATTTTATCGCCAGATGTCGTTTCTACGTTTTGCAGTAACCCTCGCTCATTGGTGAGGACTTTAAGCTGATCACTAAAAAAGAAGTCAGGCAGATAGGAGAGGGTGATTACCGAGGATGTATCGGGTTCAATCTTAACCGTGGCCTCACAGGTGACGCTTTGGAGCTCTGCTTTTATTATGATTCCGTTTTCTACAGATTTATATAAAATAATTCTGGCAGTGGCCTGGACGCTTAAGGATGCGGAGGGCAGGTAATAATAGCTGAAGCCCTCAGGCTCATCTTCGGATGTAATGGTACTTTGAAGAATTACTTTTCTCCCGGTCTTGTATTTACCCAGGAAATAGGCGGTTAAAATTATAACAAGGCAAGCGCCTGTGCCTATAAGAAAACTAGTAAAAATATATTCCATTTTTTACATGTTAAAGGTTTAACATCAAAGATTAATTAGCCCGGGAATAAAATGGAAGGATTGATTCTTTTATAAAGAATGATGAGAGCGTTGTAGTACATAGCGATTAATTTAGATAAAATAAATATATGTATATTATGCTGTAAATAATATAGTTATATAAAATTAAATGCTCAGCCAATTTTGATCTGATCAAAATTGAGGAAGAGAGAAAATGACGCTTGATTTCTTTTTTTATCATAAAATCAGGTGTATTTTTATTTGTTGAAATGCTTTTTGTTGAGTAGATTCACTTATATTTTGATCAGTATTTAATTGTACAGACAATATTTTTTTGCCCGTTTTCCGAAGCTCGTTTCCCGCCAGTTCTTTACTGATTTTTTTAACGCCCCTCATCATGCTAAACCAGGAAGAAAACAATTCATCAATTGGTCTCCGGGATAATGACGCTCCCGCTGTAAAAAAGCTTTATGCCTTAATCGTCGGTATTTGTGACTATGCCGAAGATATTCTCCTTACAGAAAATCATGTCCGGTTCCCAAAACTCTCCGGCTGTGTGAATGACGCCCTGAATATCAGGAGTTATCTGGAAGGACTTCAGGGAGTCGATCCGGAGATTGTTTTGCTTAAAGACAGCGAGGCCACAAGGTCAAATATCATTCAGCAGTTTAAGGACCATCTTGGTCAGGCACAAGCAGGAGACAGCATGTTGTTCTATTTCTCCGGACATGGCACCCGACAGTCTATCAACCCCCATCTTTTTAATTCAGAAGTGAATGGTTCTTCGGAGGCCATTGTGGCTTATTATGATGGGAATCAGCTTTCTGATGCGCTGATTGCCGATAAGGAAATCCGCTGGCTGATTTCTAAACTGAATACACCTGAGGCAGATCTGCTATGTATCTTTGATTGCTGTCATTCTTCCGGAATAAGCAGGAATGCGGCTCTGGTGGAAAGCAGCTTTAAGCAGGTGCGCTCAAAGCGAATTCCTTTCATTTTTCCAGTCCGCCCTTACAACGAATATATCTTTTCGGACGAGGTACCCATGGCGTTGCTTGCCGAGAAGGGGGAATATGAAGTGCTGGGTAATGCCGCTTATGTGGAATTATCTGCCTGTGAATCGAATGAATCTGCCCTCGAGGTTGCAGGTGAGGGCATTTTTACCAAAGAGCTGCTCAGAGTGCTGAATCTGAGCGAAGGGTTGATCAGTTATCATGACCTTATCAGCCATATCAGGCAATATTTAAGGGGTATATATGAGCAAAAACCTAAATTATATACTGGTCCTGGTAGTACAGTTTACTTTTTGGGACTTCAGGCTGGCGCTAAAAATGATATGTTTGCTGAGCTGGTTTTTAATACCCGTACCGGCTGGGCTTTAAATAAAGGAGCCTTGCAGGGCCTGGAGATTGGTATGCCTGTTAAAGTGTTTGCTCTGTCAGACTCAAAGCTGGTTATGGATGCGAGTATATCAAAAGTGATGCTGGATACTGCGAAACTTTCGGTCAACGAAGGGCTTAATGCTCAGGAACGCTATATGGCCAGGCTGAATATTGAAATGCCCGCCCGCCTGAAGCTCTTTGTTGCAGGTGGTAATGCTCCGATGGCAACCATGGGCATGGTGTTTGACGCGCTTTCGGACAAGAAGGGAAGTGGATATTCACTGACAGAACTGGAGGAAGAAGCAGATATTTGTCTTCGATATCTCACAGGGGCATTTTTTCTGACTTATCCGGATGATCCGTTTCGTCCTTTAACTATCCCAATAGATTTGTTGGATTCCCATCTGTCGGAAAGGCTCATTGAACAGCTTGCCCAGGTTAGCAAATGGTGGTTTCTTAAAGGATTGGTCAATCCCAGGATTCCGCAGAATTTTTCCATTCCGATAAAGGTTGAGGTAGATATTAATGATAGTGGTTTTAATGCTTTCAGTGGTCAGGAACTAGTGGTTAACTATCATCAACCTATCAGAGCCCTTGAGGCCAGTATTCGAATCAGGCTAACCAATATCGGAGCTTCGCCAATATATTGTGCCGCCATTTTTCTTTCTGCACAGTTTGCCGCCTATACCGGATTTCTTCAGCCTTCAGTGCTAATGCTTGAGCCAGGCAAGAGCGTAGAACTTGGGAATAATGGCGGAGCAATAATCAAGGTTTTTCCGGAAGAAACGATGTTTTGGTACAATCTTCCCTTTACGAAGGAATTTTTTCAGTTAATTGTCAGCCCCTCGCCGTTTGAGATTCATGGAGTTGATATGAATGGTATTGAACCACCCTGGACACCAAGGGAAGAAAAGGGTATTTTAATTGATGACCAGCTGGGTAATAACAGGTCGAATAATAGTCCGGTTGATCAGGAATGGTGCAGCCTGCGCTTGCCCTTTAAGCTTCTTAATCCTTTACATAATACGATTTCGCATCAGGACCTTGAGGCGATGCTGAAGGACGAGCGTACAGCAGACTTTGCACTCGGGTTATATTTTAATACGCAGTTGTCTGCTGATTTGGCGATCTCCTGTTCGGTAAAACCGGAAATCAGGCTCACCGGTGATCGTGGAATTGCGGGAGATACCGTCCTGTCGCTTGCAAACTGGTGGGCAAGGAGTTCAAGAAATAAGCTTTATCAGCGCAACATCAAAAAATTCCCAGACCAGATCAAAATGGTTTCTGAGGGGGATTCATGGTTTCAGCATCCTTTGGTGTTTGATATTATTGACCATCTTTCGCGTGTCTATCCTATATTTTGTTGCGCTGCTGCGGGAGATACCTTTCGAAATATCGTTTCGGGTGAACACCATCGGGGTGAATATTATCTGGAGGCAATAGAGAGAATCAGGCCTGAAATTTTCCTGCTTAGTGGCGGGGGAAATGATATTCTGGGTAGTCGGTTTCAGGAATTCCTTGCAGATGCTCCGGACCATTCGAGCCCTGAAGCTGAGCATCCGGCCAGATTTTTAAAAGCTAGCCTGCTTCAGGAAATTAATGATTTGATGGAAATTTATGCAGGACTTCTAGGTAATCTAAGGCGGAGTTATCCTAAGCTGAAAGTAATTCTTCACGGTTATGATTACCCCGTTAAACTCAATAATCCAGGGAAAGGATGGCTCGGGCGTTACATGATCGCAAAGGGAATTGACAGGGAAGGGGACCGGCGGGCCATTATCCATCATATTATGGATGAATTCAATACCCGACTTTTCAGGATTGCTAAGGAAAATGATAATGCTGTCTATTTAGACCTGCGGAAAATCATCAGGTACGATCCTGTTCTGGGCACTGATCAGTGGTATGATGAAATCCATCCCAATAACGAGGGCTTTCAGCAGATCGCCATGCGCTATATTTCAGCTATCAACACCATTGTGGATGGAAAACTGCATTAAAAAATCTTTTAAGATATGACACCAAATATTTTCCTGGCCTTTTCCAACAGTGAGCAGGCCAGGCTGACCAATTTATCGAAAGAGGATGAGCTGATCTATGGCATACTCCTGGAGGATAGTAAAGAGAACGGATATGATATCATCAGGGAGTCCTTTGCTACTCCTGAGGTGATCAATCAGCGGTTTGCTGAATGGGGGAACGAGATTGCTGTGTTTCACTTCAGCGGGCATGCGGGAAACCATGCACTCTTAATTGATGACAGGGCCATAAATGCGACAGGGCTTGCCTATCACCTGGAACAGAGTGCCAGAAACGGGATACTCAAACTTGTGGTACTCAATGGTTGTTCGACTGTCGGACAGGTGAAGCTGTTGCTCAAACTAGGGGTGCCGGCAGTAATTGCAACCAATGCTTCGGTTGATGACGTAGCGGCGAAAGAGTTCTCTACCTGGTTTTACCGTAATCTGGCCAGGGGTAGCATGGATATTAAAGCGGCATTCCTAAATGCGCTCGTTTATGCCCAGAATGTGACCATTGGTCAGCTGGATCTTAAAAATAAAGAAGCAAGGGGAATTAGTTTCCTCAATGAGCGAGATCCCAATGAACCACTATGGGAGGTGTTTTTTTGTAGAGATGGTGATGTATCGCTTAATCCGCTGCCAAAGGTACGACCGGTTGTTAATGGTAGTTTTGAAGCGAATACTCTGCTTCGCGATGCAATTTACCATGCCATGGTAAAGGCGAAAAATGAAAAATTTTCGGTGATGGAGACGCAAATTCGTAATATGATGACGGTAGAAGAGAGAGATATTGAGGATGAATCGGTGAAAGCCCTTCCCTTACCAATCGGGGAGCATCTTAGGAAGCTTTTTTGTCCTTCTGATGAAGGGGATCTCAATGGATATGACAAGGTCAATGTAAGGAGACTCGAGCAGATTTGCCGCTTATACGCTACTACTATGGAACTGCTCAGCTGTATCGTAATTTGCCTTATATGGGAAGTTAAAGGTTCTGAAAGACTTCCTGATGAGGTCGCACAACCACTTCGGGAACATTTCGCCTTAAGCGGAGAAGAAAGGTCTGTTTTCGCATATGCTGAATTTTTGAGGAAAATACTTGCCTTTTGGATGGGGCAGCCTGTTGATAAACAGTTTCTGTCGGAACTTTCGGAAATTTACAGATTATTGACTGTAAAGGGAGATGTAGATGATGATAATTTTTTGTCGGCTTGTGAATTTCTGGAGGTTCTCAGACAACGTATCGCCAATGGCAGTCCGATTAGGGTTGATGAGATCCCGAACCTGTGTGCTGACGCGGAAGGATGGCTTGCACGTATAATGGGAGCGCTAGGGTTTTTGTACGAATATCATCTGACAAGTGTACAGGCAATCTCGATTCTTAAACATCGCTTTAATCCACGCCCTTCGTTCAGCCATTCAGTGGTTAAGCTGACGAGAGTGAACGGATCTGCGAAATATATTTACGAGTTAAATGAGTGTCTTTCCTGTCAAGGGGTTGTGTTAATGAAAGGGAAGATGCTTGTGAAAGAAGGTGGCAACAAGATTCTGGTTGCAGGGGATGATGACCTGAAGTTTCTCAACCTCTCCCCGTTTATCTTTGATGCCCTTGCTTTTGATTCAGTCGGGAAGTCAAAAATAGTGATATTGAACGAATATCAAGAGCAGAAAGATTGCTATCAGTTCAAGGATATATGCAAGCCCGATAGCGTTATAGATTTTGAATTTGTGGAGAATCGAAACCGTTTCTCGACTGTGAAAATGGAACTGGAACATTACCGAACAGATATGTTGGGGATAAACAAGAACGATAATGATTAAGCAAGAAACACCACCTAGCCCTTTTAAGTTCCTGGATGCCTATCTCAAGGAGGATAAGGATGAATTCTTTGGACGAAAAGCTGAAATCAATGAACTTTATCGCCTGGTTTCCAGACATAGGTTTGTAGTGGTCTATGGAAAGATTGGTACAGGAAAAACGAGTCTGGTCAGGTGCGGGCTGGCCAATTGTTTCGAAGAAACAGACTGGTTCGCACTTTATGTCAGGCGGGGGAATAATTTTTTGGAGGCCATGGCCCGCAGTCTGGTGGCCTGTGGTATCAGGATGGAATCAGAATCTGTTAAAGCGATAGAGAAAGGGCTGATTGCCTTGATTAAGCAAAAGCTTCGTCCGGTTTATATCATATTTGATCAGTTCGAAGAATTGTTAATCCTTGGTGATGACCAGGAAAAGAAAGATGCTTATCGTTTGATCAGGTCTATTCTCTCTAATGAGAAACTTGCTTCCTGTAACCAGATTGTAACGATCAGAGAAGAGTATTTTGGTTCCCTTGAGCTTCTGGTCAAAGATACTCCGCGGTTGCTTGATGCCCGGCTTCCGCTTCGTCCTATGGACAGGAAACAGGTGATGGAAGTAATAAGACAATCGGGACCAAAGTACAACATTACATTCGAGGATAATGCCATAGAGCGTATGGTAGACATTCTTCAGGACCAGTCGGACATCTCTCTGCCTTATCTTCAGGTGTATATGGATCAGCTGTGGCGCAGAGATTTTGAGCGTACTTATCCTAAGGGGCTGAGTACGGATATGGGGCTTCCTTATCTCCATTGGGAGGTTAAGGAAATAGAGGAATCGGGTGCGCTAAAGGATGTTCTTCAACGTTTCTTACATGAGCAACTTGAACTAATTGGTAAGGAGCTTGATCTCTTTCTGGTCGTCAGACCTGATATAACGCATCCCTTCAGTAATACGCAGGACCTTTTGGATGAAATTCTAGATGCATTGGTGACTGCTGAAGGGACTAAGTATCCGCTCGAAGTTTCAAGTGACATGAAAGGAATGAAGTTAGGTGATTCTGCTACCCAAGTATTTAAGGATTTTGAGCCGCGGCTTCTTGAGGAGGTACTGTCTTTGCTTGAGTCTCACAGAATAGTGCGAAAGGAAATTCGTTATGTAGAACTGGCTCATGATAAAATTGCTGAGCTTATTTATCAGAAACGGACTCAGCTGATAGGAGAACAAAACGACCTGAAAGTGATCATTGACCAGGTTCAAAAGGATGAGAACAGAAGTTATCTAAGTAATAATGACATTAATCGGTTTGAAAAAATCATTGGCCGACTGGATCATGAAACAAGGGGGTTTATTGAACTTAGTAAAAAGGCAAACCGACGGTTTAAGATTTGGAAATGGGTTTTTGCGGTGGTGGTGGTGTTTTTGTTGTTATTTGGAGCTGGTCTCTGGCAATATGGAATACTCAGGAAAGGATACCGGAAATTATATGCGGAGGCATTTTATGGATCACGTTTTGACAAATTTCCCAATAAAGCTCTTGCCATTAATATTGCAAAGTACCTGTATGACAAGCAGGAAAACGAGGAAAATAAAAAGGAATTGCTTCCCAGTTACTTAAAACTATTCAGGAACCCTTCGGTGCAATCTATGCTGAGTACCAGTCTGATCAATATTAAAGGGGATGGGCTGCGGTCTTTTGAATTTGATATTTCTGACGAAGGGGGCTATATCTCCAGTAGAATTGGAGAGAGTGGCTATCGTTTTCAGTTATGGAACAATAAGGGGGACTCAGTTACGACCTTTGACCGGATAAAATACATGTATTTCATTCAGGGAACCGACCTGTTGTTTCTGGCCAATAGAAACCGGGATTCGACCTCGCTGCTTGCAGAACAGTCTAATTCTTTCGTAATTTATGACTGTAAACATAAGAAGGTACACTTGGAGATGAAACTCGATAACCGATATCTTTATACTTATGATAATTTTCTAGAGGACGACTGGAGCAGAGATGACTCTTATCGTGTACGCTATCTCTCAGATGGAAAACTCATTGTTCCGACAAGGAAAGTGGGAGATGGTTTGAGCCGCCAGGGGGAAGTGCTTATTGTTTCTCCTAATGGAAAAACGGAGCGGGTTAACGGACACTTTTCAGTGAGTAATTCAACGGACCGAAAATGGATTATGACCGGAAGATCTGAGGCGAATAGTAAGGGACTCATTGAAATTTACAATCCTTCAAATGTTAAAAAGCCCATTTTCAGTATCTCTAATGCGAGTTTTGGTGATTTTACTCCAAATAATTCTGCAGTATATTTAAAGGGAAATGAAATCCTGCTGACTAAACTGAATGGAGTGCCGATTAATGTAGTGCCAAATGTTAGCGGGGCTGTGCGTGTAAAAGTCGATGAGCGCGCAAGATATGCGATTACTGAGAATGCCAATCATATATTTACGATGTATGATTTTTTAACCAAAAAGCCCCGGATCACAGAGGATAAGCTGGAGGGAGTTGACTTTGCACGTACGAGGGTTTTACTGAATAAGGTACTCAAAAATAACAAGGAGAAAAGCCAGTTTAGATTTGAAGGATTTGATGGGAAGTTGTTTGGTTCTTTCGGGCTTGATTCCGCTATTGTAAAGACTGTCTTTAACCCTGCTACGGGTGACGTCCTGGTCATGGATAAGGCTTTCAGGCTCTGGCTTCTTAATGGGGATTTAAAGCTTAAGGCAGTCTATCAGCTAACTCCAAACGACTTTTTTGGCTTTACCGCTAATGGAAAATACATTTATTATGTCAGAGATACTATGCTTAATATACTGGAGAATAAGCAAAATATGGTCAATCTGTCGGATGTAAAACAAACGGGAGACTGGCTTCTTGAAAAGGAGAAACTGAAGAATATGAATATTGAGGTGACTCCGGAGATTGTGAAAAAATATGATTTACCCGGCAAGTGGTTGCTTTGACAAAGCATCTTCCTGAAGCAGATTAAGAAATAAAAAAAGCTATGAATTCAATAAAGAGCAAGGCACTAATTATTCTTTCCTAAAATAGAAATCTCTGTAAAGCGCCGTCAAAGCATCCATGGCCCGGTCACAATGTGGCAGTATGGAACCATAGAAGTTGGGCTGGTCAGGTGTCTTTATGCTGTCGAGCATCTGTAAGAAATCAATCTCGTAAAGTTCGTAGCTGGTAACCTGATCGTATTCGTTCTCTTTGTCCATGTCAAACTTGAGATAAATGATCGGGTAGGGTGGAGTCTCGTAAAAGTCCTGCGGCTTGGTCTGTTCAATGCCTTTTATGCTAAGACCGTCAAACGGTAGTCTTTGCTGATCTTCCCCGCGTTTTCTTTTTAGCCATAGCAACAATAGATCGCTTAGGTTTTCACCGCTAAAGTATTGGGAGCTGTTTTGGGAGCTGAGCGTAAGGGCTGGATCCAGTATTTTGGGCTGGCGGTTAAGGAATTCAAAATAAACAGAGGTATCCATGCTCGATTCTGAATGGCAAAGTATGGCCGTACTGAGGTTGGTCCAGGTTCTTCTGCTGTTTTCGATGTAGGGTTCCAGGTCTACGCAGTTCCTGGTAATGTCAGTCAAACCATTTTCTGCTTCCAGGGCAATGTAGACCCCCAGTTCCTTCATTTTTTTAAGGCTGTCATTGAAAGATGTAGGGCTAGCTGGTCTGAATATGTCCAGGATTTCATTTAGCATTTGTGGATTAAAAGGGGTTGAAGGCAGCGAGGGAAAAAAGGTATCATGTTCAGCATAGAAACTGATTCGGCCAGGGCCGATATTGGGGGAGAAAGGAAAGTTAGCAATACCGGTACCATCATATACCCTGTTAAGTCCAATTCTGCAGTCAAATATGGTAATGGTGATCGGTTTTTTTAGCAGGTTAATATTCGTCTTATCTCCATCAATATCAATGGTCATCCGCATAGAAAAAGCCCCATACAATGGGCGGTCATTATTTGGGCCGAAGTAATAGTTTTTTGCCGGATTGAACTGATCGGTACCTATGAAATATTCATATTGTATTTTCAGTGTACCATTGGAGGTAAAGCGCCCAAGAAGGTAGATGAATTGGTCGATGTTCTCAGGTAAATTTGCAATCAGGTTATCATAATGCCGGTTCAGAAGGTCGATTTTGGCCGGGGCAAGATATATCCTTTGTCCTGCCATGAATGGTGGAACCAAGGGGTAGCTTCCCAGAAAATCAAACGTGAACTTCCTTTTGAAGGAGAATGCGAAAAAATCTTCCAGTACAGACAAATTTGATGGGTAGGTTATAGGGGTGTATGGAATTCCATCGGCAAAGTTGCTATCGGTTGGATTGAACAGAAAGGTGTCCAATTGCATCTTGTTCTGATTTGGTACGATTGGTTTGAATTCATGGATAACGGGCTGGATGTTCTTGAATATCTGGAACAATAGGTCCAGCGCGGCTGAGGTATATGCCCGTAGGGCAGATTTTAGTACAGTTTCGGAGCTTAAGCCGAAAGCCATGCCATGGAACCATGAAAATAATTTCCTGAACTCCAACGCTGTATCAAAAAAGCTCTCGTATTGCCCCTGAAGTGCTGAAGGCCTGATTTGGTCGATATTTTCTGTTAACATACTAATATATTTCTCAGTTGCCTGCCCGGAAATGATGGGGTTTAGTAATTCCTTTTCATTCTTCAAAATAGTTTGGAGCTCGGGTAGGATTGACTTCCATAGCGCTTTTTCTGCCGGCGTCTGCAGAGCATCCATAAACTGGTGGTAAAGACTCACTAGCAGCACGGGCCTTTTTTCAATCGGAGACCAGATAAAACTGTCGTATTGACCGATACGGGGAAATGAGAGGAATTCGAACTTTTCCAACTCGGAATCCCTTAGCCTGGTGAAGCGGACATTCGAGGACTCGATCAGCGCGATATTTCCGAGGTGTTCCAGGTCCGAGATGAACCGTTCAATGCTGATCGGAAAGATACTTATGGTTTCTATTTGTTGTGATTTCTCTTCAAAATCAGCTTCCATCTGTAAGTTTTTACTTTCATTTACCTTATCGATGATCAGGTCTATCCCTCCTTTGATTTCCCCTAAATGCGCCTGTGTATACTTGATCATGAAATCTACCTGATCGATCAATGTTACTATGTTTTCGCTAACGATACCAATTTCTTCTCTGAGTGCCTGGATGCTTTCATTGATCTGTCTCAGACCTGCCGCGAGGAAGGACAGTTCATTGTCTTCCCCACCATTAAGGGATTGGATAATGGACATTGTGGTCATCACAGCTCCAACACCGGTTGCAAAGCTGGCGGCGGTGAAACCTATGGTGGCAATCATAGAGAATGCCTCATAAGCGTCAACGGCGGATTTGGTTCCATTGATGATGGCATTACCAAGTTTAGGGTTTTTAGTGGCGACCAACATTCCGGCCAGGGCTCCCCATCCGCGTGCTTCTTCCATTTGATATTTAAAGACTTCAAGATCGTCAGGAGCGGCAGGTTGTTTTAGGATCGCGTCGATGTGCGCTTTTAATTCTTTGGTAATTTCTTCTGTATTTGCTCCCCTTGAGGCGAGCTCTTGCTCCAAAAGTGCATCATAAGCAGCACCTCCCTCAGCACCTCCGTTTTTTTCGATAGCTTTTTCGATGGATTCCCGCAGTAGTTCCTGAAGGGAACCCGCAGGAGCTTTCAGTAATAGCTCCAGGTCGTTTTGCGGAAGGTCGAGTTGAGAGGCGAATTCGTCAAGCAATATGATGTTTTCTTTTGCGGCATTCAACAGGCTGCTGCTCCCGTGCAAACCACCATTATTTCTGATCATTTCTCCCATAGCTTCATGAAGTTTAGGAATGTCCTGGATCATTCGGTATATATTGCCTTCGATATCTGCGCGGATGATTTCCTTTCCCAGTTCTTTCCTGGATTTTCCTGCACTCTCACTGTATATCTTGGCAAGCTGAAGAACTGAGGATAATGGCTTTAGTTTTTCGAAGCGTACAGATGCCAGGTTGACTAGTGCTCCGCTATAGTCTATCTCGGTGGCATAGGCATCAAGAAAAGACTTTAGAAATGGCTTGGCATATTTTGTGGATCCGTTATTTGGGAGTTTGCCCCAAAGCTTGTGATAGGCATCAAACAGGTCAACTGCTTTTTCAGGTGAATCGAGGATCTGTTTGTAGGTATATTGATCTTTAATGGTGCGCCTCATACGCGGGGTAAGTGGCGGTTGATCGAGAGCTGGCATAGTGAGAATGTCTAATTAACTGATATATAATTTGGTTGTTCGGTTTCTTGTGTCTATTTGATAATGCTTCAGTTAAAAGTAGGAATTAAAATTCGAAATAAACACTTATATGTGAGTTGTTTAGGGGGTATTTCCTTTCTATTTGTTGTTCTACCGATCTGCACTCAAGTTCCAAAGCTGTATTAAAACAATTCTATCAGCAATTGGTCTCCAAATGCCTCGAAAATACATTTTCAATCCTCCAAATTTTTTATATTTAATTATTAATATGATTGAAACAAAGTCAGGTACTGACAAAAAACAGACATTTATGCAAAATAATCTGAATCAGGAGATTGCGGGAAGAATTTATCTGCTCAATCTATTTTTAGAAAGAACATCTACTATGCTTGTCATGGGTAAACAAGGAGTGTCACCTTTTCCTTTAGGATTGGAATTCAACGAGCAAGAGTTAAGAAGTCTTGATAACTCACTCCGAATTTTGGTATCAAAAATTTTAGGGCAGGCTGAAATTGATGAAAGTGTTTTTTTTGCTCCTGTGGATTATGCTTATCGCTATGGGTTTGGAGTCACTAAGTGGTCATGGTTGGAGAAATTTCATGAAGGATTATTTAATTCAAAAAGATTTTTGATGACTCATCTAACCCAGGAAGTTCCTTCCAATGTTACTATACACGTAAGTGGACCTGGTGCAGTTGTAGGAATAAATGAAATAGGAATACTGACAAATAATTTTGGATTAACAGATGGTGACCTATCACAGCTTGCAGAAGAACTGATCAGATTAAGAGAGGCAATGAAATTGGAAAGTCAAGCGTCGCCCGAAGAAGATATAGCTGTTGCTGCTGTTGCTGCTGCGGAAATAGCCGCTAAACGTGGAGACGAATTAGGAATACTACAGCACTTAAAGGACGCTGGGAAGTGGGCTTTTGATGTTGCGACCGAAATTGGAGTTTCTGTCGCGGCCAGCGTGATTGAGAGGCAGCTCCCCAGATAATGAATTCAGATTAAAAGTTGGTTGATTTACTTATTTCCACTAATTATAAAAAAAATATTTAGGAAAAACTGTGTCAAGACAACAACCATAATAGCGTATTTCATTAATTTTCATTTGGTTTTATCTCGATACTATCAGTTATTGGCTCACGATATTTGACCATTCTGACTTTGTTCGTTTTGTAGCCATTGGGTAATACCTCCGTGATGAAAAAGTCATATTGTTTATCGAAGTCATACTTTGTTTTAGTGACAATTTTCGAAAGTTCCTTCCAGCTAATATATTTTTGATCAGGTTTGATAGAAAGGATTTCATTAACATTCAGTGCTTTTTTTGGGTACGCAAAGCTCAAATTATAGCCGTGACCGTAAGGTGGTAAACATTGACAATAGAACATGTAATAAGCTCCATTTCCCTCTGTACCTATTTCGAGGATACTATTTTCAGAACTAACATTAATCGTGTCTGCCAAAAAATGAATTTGTTTTTTTTCCTGACCAATGCTTCTTTTATTAAAACCAATCAGGCAGGTAATGCTAAGTATATATAATGTTTTTCTCATATCGTTTTTATTTGTAATCAGGAATAGCAGTAAGTTTTTAGATTTATGGGTTCCCGTAGTTTTCTATTGATTAGAACATCTAAATTCACCGATCTAAATATAAAAGGCTCAAACAATGAAATTACTATTTAAAACGGCTAATCCAGAAACATTAAAATCTGCAATTATTAGAAAGATTGAAGATGCTGAATTGAAGACATGGTCAATTCTAGAAAGTGGCGAAGTGAAATATCTTAAACATACACAGCAATGGGGGGATAAGGGAGTGATTCTTCTTACCACGGATACAGAAAAGGGAGCCCTAGTTGTCAAAGTTTTAAAGTTTCCAAGTGTAACTGAAGAGCTGAAGGATTTTGAGGGTTACTACTATGGCCGGTTTTGCGAAATCATTTTCGTTAACTTTCCAGGAAGATTTACTTCTATTGAAAGAATAGGAGTATAATCTTTATTTGAGGGGTATTTTTACTGAAAATTTTTCATGGGTTTACATCGGGTTTCTGATTTTGGAATAAAAAAAGCACTAAACATGAATAAAATATTTACAAATTTCATCGCAATATTTGGGTTAACAATTTTGATTTCTTGCGCTCAAGGTAATCAGGAGAAAAGTGGTGTAGATCCCACCTTTCCAAAAGAAAGTGTAGAGCCGATGCCAACTATCTATGGTATCGATCATGAAAGCGTAGAAATAAGAAAAGGGCCCGGAACGAAATTTGGGAAGGTTATAAACGAAAAAGCAACGAAATCGTTAGGTGAAACACACTATTGTCAGGTAGATTTTTCTACAAAAGTTGAGGTGTTGGAAACAAAAGGCAGCTGGTCTAAAATAAGAGTCGTTGATCCACAATGGCTTTCGGCTAGTCACGTTGGATGGATCCCTTCAAAGGTAATCATTAGCCCGGAGGATCAGGAAAAGCAATCGATCGGTGAATTGGATAAAGAAAGTTATGAAATTCTAGAAACAGAGCATAACCGGGCAGTCCAAAATTTTCATGTTTTATTAAAGCGTGCAAAGTTTGATAAAAATTACGTTTACCAATTTATCAAGGCATTCAGGAAAGAAAACTGCACAATGAATTGTAATGTGAATTTATACGATAGTAAATCAGTAAGCAACCTAATAGGAGTTTATCCGCTCGAAGGTAAGGATTACCTGAAAATGGCTGATCATTTAATTTCTGCATCGTCCTTCGACGCTACTGAAGTTAGAGATTGGTATCCTTATCAAGATTTTAAGTATAAGGAGTTTGGTGGCAGAAATTGGAAAAAAAAACCTGTTAAATAACAGGTATATGTTGCTATTTGCACTTGAAAACAAAAGTTGATGTATCTGTTGGAAAAGATAAAACACCCTAAATACCCTTTGAATTAAAAATATGAAATATGTCCTGTGAATCTGCTGCAGTCTCTTATCAAATCGAGAGAAGTACCTTCACCTGTAGGGGTGAATTTTCTGTCAAACTCTTGCTTTGTTGAAGTTAGCTTAAACAAGGAGTCAGGGAGAAAGAAACCGTTTTGCCATCCTATCAAATCGTTATTCGCGATCTTGGTGTTTTCTGCAATTCGCAGTTCAAGTTGCGAGTTATTTTGAAAAATTTCGGGCACGTCTTTATCTACTTCACCTATTGTAGGTTATTCTTGCTGTAATCTCATTAATTTCCATCTTTTTTTTTCATGCGTGGCAGGAACCAACTTTGCATGATTGATAAAGTTTAATGCAATGTAGCTTGCAAATGTCCCCATCCCTAAAATAACAATTGTAATAATGAGCAGCTTATAAACACGATAATTCAATGGCTGGCTAATGAGAGGAGCTCTTTGGTTTTCAGGAACAAGTGTCAAGTCTATATGAAGACGTTCGGCAGTTTTGATGATGAGATCGGCCCGCTCCGTCTCGGGGGCAGATTCAATTAATTTTCGCTCGTTAATGTCGCGGCTAATAAAAAAGCCATCACAGCGGCGCTGATGTTGGCAAACAAAGAGATTGGATGCGTTATGTATTAGGCTACACTAAATGCATCTAAAAGAATTAGTTTCATGGTTGAGGTAGTTAATTAGATTTGTTAATGTAGGGCAGCAATGACTTCTCTACATCTCATATAAATATAGTAAATCAATAGTTAAAGAAAATATCTTTATCAAGATCTTGACCGGTCTAATTGTTGAAATGGATTTATTTTCTAAAATTTTAAACCCATTATTTAATTACTGTGCTTATTCCATTATTAGCGTGCTTTGACGACGACCAAGATATAAAAAGAGGCTAGATATCTGACTTTACGGAAAACCGTAAAAATAAGAATTCGCAACGCGTTACATTTGCTATCGAGAGCTCCAAACAAAAGGACAAGGACGATGGAACATCGATGAGAATTGAAAAATAAAGAATAAACCAAGTTATAAACTATAAAATTAAATGTTATGCCACAAAGAGTATTAAATGACGATTGGGAGGATTATGACAATCGGAAAATTAGAGACCAAAGAGATGGGCGGTATTTCTCCTGTGAAGAGCCTTGGGAGGTAGATTATTTGATAAGGAAAATCCAAAAGCACAAACCACAGACCTCAGATCAAGCTATTCTTTCTGCAATTCAATCTTGTTGTAGAACTGTAGCAGCACCTAGACCAAGAAAATCATTTGTAGAATGTGTAATGTCTAAATTGTAATTGTAAAATGGGATGAAAAAATCATCCCATTTTACTTTCGAAGGAAATATATAGATGGAAGAAAAGGATAATAAATTGTTTTCGTATTTGCGGGTAATGTCCTTGCCTTTGATACTGCTATTTTTAATGTATTCTAACATTTGGCCCTAGTTGTAGTGGTCCCATCCAAATCTCATCAGTGATGAGGGTGAAGAGAAACTAATTTTCCAATTAGGGATGACGGAGATTTCAAAAGCGGAAACTTTGGGTATTTAAATTAATAAAACTGTTTATAAAAATAGTTTAGTTACCACCGAAAACTGATATTTCCCGAAATAAACCACTTAATGCTACGGTGATCAAATAAATATAAAGATAATTTTTTTAAATTTGAGAAACGCTCAATCTCTTTTAAAATGCCCACTAACGAACTCGAAGAACATCCTTATCTAAAATATTATGAGACTCTTGGCGAACAGATCTCAACCGATTATTATAAAGGTATCATCGTCGGATCATTCCCTATTTATGCCATCACGAATAGTATCAATGAAGAAACTGTAATAGTTACTGAAAGATTTGGCAAAGAGGCCTCCATGCGTTTTTTTTATGGAAGTAAAAAAAGTGAGCTATGGAAATACATTGGTCTTGCGCTTAATGGTCAGGATCCCAGAAAAGTTGATGGTAATTATCTGGAACCAGTGGTTGCGATAAAGAATTGTATTCAGCTTCTCCTTGATCATCATCTTTTGATGTCAGATGTCTTGTTCCGAGTAAATAGAATTGACCAGAGCTCATACGACAATGATCTGATGGTCAATTCTGATATTGAGTGGAATAATGAAGCCAGAAGCTACAACCTTGATCTTATTTCACAGCTTTCGGAAAATAAGGGTGTAGAAAACATATACTTCACCTCAACGATTACACAGGGCAAAAGTCCATACACTTGGTTTCTTCTAATCTTTTCGGGAAGGATTCAGATCAATGAAGTGTTTGATGTTGGCCTAAGGGTTTGGAGTGCAGAGGCAGATATCGATTTTGGGAACGGAGAGATTAGACGCTTCAAACTATTTCTATTACCAACCCCAAAGCCACGTGGAATGCATTGGAAAGTGAAAAGGACCGCTATGTTTGAAAACTATATTTCTGCTCTATTCACAGATTTCTATAACGAAATCGATCCAATTCCGGCGGCAATGCTCACCTCCGTTCAAAAAAAGAGGCTGTCAGAGTTAAGAGATAGTACGCTCGTGGAATGCTACAGGCAGGCGCTTGTGTATTCGAATACCGTATTTAGAGGAGATAACCCAATATCTTGTTAATCAACAGGGATTAAAATCCCAATATTCAAATTGAATGAACAATTCTATTTTAGCAGAAATTAAGAAAGTCAAAGTTGTACTGAAAAACGACGGATTATGTATCCCAGTTTACCAGCGACCATACCGATGGAAAGAGAAAAATGTTTCACTTCTTCTAGAAGATATATTTGAGGCCTGGCAGAATGGACAACAATCCTACAGGATTGGAGCACTTATTCTCCATAAAGAGAAAAGCGATGAGGGCAATATCTATAATATCGTGGATGGCCAGCAGAGGATTACCACTTTACTTTTGATATTAAAAGTAATAGGTGATCCATTGGTAGAGGCGCACATAGATACGTTAAGATATCCCCACGGTGATTCTCATGAAAATATAAGATCCAATCATCTATTTATAATGCTCTGGCTAAAGGAAAACCTTGGGGAGAGGAAAAAGGAATTTCTACTTTTCCTTACTGAGCACTGTGAAATGGTTGAAATTGTTGTCGATAGCCTGAGTGAGGCATTTCAGATGTTTGATTCTCAGAATGGTAGAGGAAAGGAACTCGAAGCCTATAATCTGTTAAAGGCCTATCATATCAGATCAATGGATGAGGAAGATCAAGAAACAAAGATTCTATTGGATCAGAGATGGGAAAACGGCACTAGAGTTTCCTCATTAGCTAAGGGCGAGTCTGTGGATATTCTAAAACAGATCTTTGGCGAGCAGCTCTACCGTACCCGAGTATGGAGCAGAAGAGGTGAGGCATTAGGTTTTGTAAAGAAGAATATAGAAGAGTTTAAGGGATTTACTATTTCCCAAAGAGATTCTGCAAAATATCCTTTTCATAATACTCATTTTCTGCAATTACTGGCTACCAGGCATCTCAACCATATTGGTGGCAGTGTCAAGGGCATAAAAGGCCGTTTCAATAGTAAGCTTGATGAGGGGATTGATCCCTTTGTTTCCATCAATCAAACAATTGTTAATGGAAAAGCCTTTTTTGATTATATTGAGACCTATAACCAGATCTACCAGCGGCTCTTCCTAAACTTAACGGATTCTCAGGAGCTTGCTGAGTTTAAAAATTTTTACAAAGAGCAGTGTCTATACAAACATAACAGAGCTGGCGATCGATATCTCTGCGAGGTATTTAAATCACTTGTCTTTTTGTTGTTCGATAAGTTTGGGGAAGATGGACTAATGAAGTATTACAAAATACTATATGCTATTATCTATCGAGTAAGGCTTGAAAAACAACAGGTGAAATATGATTTCGTTGCAAAAAACAAGAGCTTTATAAACGCTTTTTTCGTAATCAATAACGCAAAAAGTTACATGGAACTCCTGGAATTAGAAAAGAAATCAAAATATTCCATTACGCTAGCAAAGGACGTCGATAAGGTCAGACATTTTTTTACAATTAACAACATCACAATAATTACAGACGAGGAATTACAGGTAAAATTAGCATAATGGAAACCAAAGATTTAAATAAGAACATATCCGATATCCTTAAATCAAGATATGTTGTTCCGCTTTATCAACGCAACTATGCATGGGGACAGGAAGAAATTAGCCAGCTCCTGCAAGATGTCTATGAAAATTTCACCAAAGACAGCAAATCGAATTATTATATCGGAAGCCTGGTAGTTCTAGAACGAAAAAACGGTGATTTCGAGGTTATCGATGGTCAACAGCGACTAACTACTATTACGCTGATAGGTAAGGTGCTCAAAAATAACGACATAAAGGTAGCAAGCCTATGCTATGACTCTAGACCAGAGGTAGAAAACTTTTTCAATGCACTGTATAGATATCAGTCCATGGAAGGAATTACCTATCATAGTAGGACATCCCATTTATATGAGGCATTAGGTTACATCAAAAATGCACAGCTTAATCCTGACAGCGAAATCGAAAAATCGATTGCCAACTTAAGTGAGCAGGAGCTAAGTGATTTTCGAGACTATTTTTTTGATAAAGTGATCTTAGTTAGAGTAGAGATCCCCGAAGATACTGACGTAGCTAAATATTTTGAGATTATGAATAATAGGGGCGAACAGCTCAAAAAACATGAAGTTCTAAAGGCTAAGTTATTAAGTAAGATTGGAGTCGATCAGGAACAGCAAGATGTATTTGCGCTGATTTGGGATACTTGCTCACAGATGGATGTACAGATACAGAAACTTTTTTCATTAGAACAGAGAAAGCAGTTCTTCGGCGATGACTTTAATTCCTTTCAATTTGATTCCGAGGAAATGGAATACAGTGAAGTGGAAGCAGACGGCAGTAAAGAAAATACTATTGGATTTATTCTGTCGCAAAGGACAGATGAAAAGAGTAACAAAGGCGCAGGTAAGATAGGCGAAGATGTTGAGGATGAAGCAGAGGATAGCTCTATTATTGATTTTCCAAATTTTCTAATGCATGTACTCAAATTAGAGAATAATAAAAAATATTTGAAAAAAACCGGTAAAGATATACCACTCAATGAAAAATACCTATTAGAGGTTTACCAGGTTCTTGAAAATGAAATCAAGCCTATGTATTTCGCAGAATGCTTACTATTTTATCGCACTGTATTTGACCGTTTCGTGATCAAGGCAACAACGAAAGAGGATTCAGAGGATAATTATGAATGGACCTTAAGAAAGCCAAATAGATATTATTATGAAGCAAAAAAGCATTATAAATTTAACTACCTAAATACTTTTAATGATCAGGATCGTCTAATCAAGTCGATGTCAATGTTACAAGTTACCTTTAGGACAAGAATATATAAGAATTGGCTACAGGACCTATTGAGTTGGTTTACTTCATACAAGGATCTTAAAATGTCTTCAGATCACCTGCAGAAAAAGATCGATACCTGGATGTTGGATTATTATAACCAGCATGAGAGATTGAATGGGATAGGAAAAACGAAACTTTATTCAGATGGAACGAATACACCTCACTTTCTGTTTAATTTTATAGACTATCTATATTATCTTGATAATCCTAGAAAATATTCAAGCTTATCATTCAAATATCGGAATTCAGTAGAACATCATAGACCACAGTCCAGGCCAAGGGAAGTGGGGAATGACGTAATCAACTGCCTTGGCAATCTTTGTTTGGTCAGCAAGGGGCATAATTCAAAAATGAATAACGAGGAGCCAAATGGTAAGGCTGTTACTTATTATGACGAGCATCTTACCCCAAAAAGAAAAGTTATGTATGATCTCACCAACAAAAGTACAACAGAAACAAAATGGGCGGAAGAAGAGATCTTAGCGCATTATGATAGTGTAGTAGATTTATTGGGTAAAAAGGAATACTTGCTACAGGTTTAGAATCAAAGAAAGTGTAAAGTGAACTCTAATTACGAACATTGAATGGGGTGAATTTGAATCTAAATAACTTATATGAGATACTATTAATACCAAAAAAGAATTGAGCATATTGAATATTTACAACGCTTTTTCGTGTTTTTAGACCATCCACTTGGAAAAATATTTAAATCAGCTGAGCATTTTGATCAGCTCTTGTACAGACTCCTCGTTTGGTGCGGCAAAGTCTCTGATCCCTTCAACTGATTCTTTACATAGTGGCGCAGCGCGGTCAAACATGAGCTTTTCGTAAGCAGATATCGCATCATGAATATTCCCAAAATCTGCATTGTTCAGGCAATCTGAGAGATCCAGGGCATCCTGCATGGCCAGGTTAACGCCTTCGCCATTGGGCGGCATCAAATGGGCGGCGTCACCAATAAGGGTGAGGTTGTTTTTGGTAATCCAGCGATTTTCTATAGGGAAATAGTAGAGTGGCCGGGGAACAAAATGCGTACATGCCTCAAATAGCGTATGAAATATATGATCCCAGCCCGCGTAATGTTCCTTTAGAAAAGCCCTCACTTCTTTGGGGTTATTAAAATCTATACCGCTGGTTTGGATCCAGTTTTCCGGGTACAAGGATGCTGCATAAAAAGTCAGGCCGCCATCGCCTCGTGGCTGTGCGGCAATTGTCGCCCCGGCTCCCATCGCCATCAAATTCGCTTTATTAACCAATTGGAAGAAAGCCGGGCAAGCTATCTCTGGATGATCTATCTCTCCCTGCATGATCGTCGCCCCGGAATAAAGCGCCTTTACATCGGTCAGGTAGGGACGGACTTGCGAGCGATAACCATCTGCCCCGATAACCAGATCCGCCGTAGCAGTCATTCCATTCTTAAATTTCAATTCCCATTTATAGCCCACCTGCTGCATGCTAACGAGCTGGCTGTCCCAAACCACGGTGCCAGGCTGCAATCCATCGATCAGCAAATCCCGCAAGGCTCCCCGGTCGATCTCCGGCCGAAAACGTGGATCACCAAATTTTGCCTCGCCAGCCTGGTTCCCATCATCCATCACAATATTGCCTTTGGGATCAAGCAGGCGGTACTTATCCGCACCTGTCATGTAGCTGGCTTTAAAAGCCTCCATTAGTCCGGTCGCCTCCATCACCTTGAGACCCGAATCGAAATGCAGATCAACAATCGCACCTTGTACACGTGCCACCTGACTGTGATCCCGTTCGAAAACTTTGGTCCGGGCACCTTTTTGCTGTAAGAGTCTCGCCAGTGTTAATCCACCCGGACCACCGCCAATAATGGCTATATTTTTATGCTGTAACATTTTCTATCTCTTTTTAGTAGGACAAAGGAACAGCAGAAATCGGAGTGATACAAGGACAGGAAGTCGTAATTGTAGGACTATTCGCGGTTTTTATTCCGAAAGGCAACCGGCGTTATGCCAACCACTTTTGTGAACAGCCGAATAAAATAGGAATAGTCATCATAGCCCAACTCACCGGCGATCTCTTTCACGGACCTGGCAGAATGATAAAGCAGGCGTTTGGCTTCGAGCATCACCCTTTGTTGGATATGGGACGATACAGAGCTTCCGGTGATGGCCTTCACACATTCGTTAAGATACGATGTAGAAATATGAAGCTGTCCGGCATAATCCGCAGGATTTTTAACAGCCTTGAAATGCTTTTTCAGCAGGTTTTTAAATTCTTTTGTGATGACATAAAAACGGGTATGGTGCTCGGCAGATTTGGCTAAAGCCAAGTATTGCGAAATGATCAAAGTGACCAAAGTATTTATACTTTCCTTGAGGATCGCATGATAAAGCAGTTCCGTTCTATCCTCAGAAAGCTTTATACTCAGGGCGACCATTTCCTGGAGCATGGCGAGTGTGCCGGGCTTAACAGGCAATGTGTGAACAGGCGTAAGGTCTTCTAGCAAGCTTAAATATTCCGGTCGGAGATTTTCCTCGGTAATGATCCACGTGCTTATCATCGCGTTTTCAAAAGCGATCACTCGGTGTACTTGATGCGGATGTATAAAGATAAGGGCAGGCGCGGCTATCGCATACTTTTGGAAATCAATTTCGATTTGGGTGACGCCGCTCTCCTGAATGATGAAGGTATAGCCTCCGTCACGGTGAGCACGTTCGACCTGTTCAGAATCTGGTGAGCCGTCAAAGAATTCCCGCATCAGCAGAATGCCCCGGCAAGTTCCTTCAGGAAACCTGTTGACAGGAATATGATCAGCTTTCTTACGCATTGCTGTAAAGGTCGCCTTTTATTTAGTTTATATTGTGAATATGTGCTGTAAATAATTTAAACGAAAGAAGCGCACCTAAGTGCGCTTTAACGTCACTTCCGGATTTTGCCTTGCCAGTGTTCCCGGCTCAAAATCAAACAATTGTTTCATGATGACTACTTTTTCGTAAGGAATGTCCTGAACATCATCGACCAGAGTCTCCCTGTAATTGTGAAATGTGTTTAAGGAAACACCCGATAGGTTTGGAAGGATTGTATTGCCATACGTTTAGATTATACAATTTTCAAAATTGATATTCTCTGCCAAAAAAATTGGGAACATAATCTTCCTCACCCAGATAATCATACCCTTTCTCATATAGTTCAAATTGTATTCTCGAAAAATTAAAATAAGCAAATTGTTCTAGATCGATTTTGGTGTCATCACATAAATATATGGTTAGCATTTCATAATGTAGATGCCTTGTTCGTATTTTACAAGTAGAAAAACCCTTTACATCATTTTTATAATAATAGGTATTGGAAAAGTTTAAGAAGTTATACTTTTTTATAAAAGTATCTGTAATGGTATAGTTTCTTGTTTTTTTTAGGAAAGATACAGTTAGTCCTACCCAGCTGAAACCTATAGCTAGAATCCCAACTGCGAACAGGTAAACTTCTTTATGTTTAAGCTCTTCAAAACCAATATTTTCAATAAATCCAGAAATCATGAAAATCAATAAATTCAGCCCAACTAATATCCCAGTAAGTCTTAGTGATGGAATGAAAATATTGAACCTTGGTTTGAATGGAGTCATTTTATGCACTATGTTTTGAGACGTGTGAGGTCAAATTGAATATCTGGTAAAAAAAAAGCACCTCTAAGTTATGTTAGAAGTGCTTTTGTATTCTGGTGATCCCGCTGGGATTCGAACCCAGGACCACTACATTAAAAGTGTAATGCTCTACCAGCTGAGCTACGGAATCTTCTTCGTTGTTTTGAAGAGCGGCAAAGATAGAATTTTAAAATTAAGTTGCCAACCTAATCATGTTAAATTTGAACATTTATTGACAAAATACTGTAAAGTATTGAATTCCAGCTAAAATGTTTTTGCGTAAAAAACAGAAACAATACCAGTTCTCATAATTAAAGAGGAAAGCAACAGAAAAACCTGCTTTTCCTCTTTAATAAATCCAGCTTATTGAAGCCTGTTTACGCCCATTAACTTGCTGCCGCCTTTTAAACGGAAGTTTTCTTTTGCTGTTCCGGTTTTCGGATCAAGCTCATACAAACCTGAGAAGCTATCGATCGCATTGTTCGAGATGAAGTATATTTTGCCATCTGCAAGGAAAGGCTGCTGGTAGCAGAAGAAATTGTCTACCGGGATGTTTAACCTTGTTGCTCTTTTAGATACCACATCGATCGAAGTCCAGTACCAGATGTCGTCACGGTATCTTGTTCCATGGGTTCCACCGCTATAATATCCCGCAGGGCGGGAAGAGATCTTCGTATAGATCTTGCCATCATACGCAAATAAAGCATTGAAATCACTTGGATACTGGTAATCTTTAATGCTCAGCTGAAATGTAGCATCAAAAGCAGTGGAGCCTTTTTTGATCCTGAGAATCTTTGATTCAGGAGTTTGGGTTTTCATGTTGCTCACTGCTACCACGTATAGATCTCCCGTTACTGCATCCACATTCCATAGTGGATGATCGCCAAAAAGGCCAAGGTTAGATGCTTTAGCATATTGTGTAGTGCTTTCGTATTTCTGACTCGCAATGTCAATCACCGCGATATATACATTTTCATCGTTCGGTACGATCTGCCATGCCGCCGTCCTGGTGCCATATTGAAGGTCTACAAACAGTTTTCCTTCTTTCTCTGCAATCACCAGTTGTCCTGCAGCTTCGTAAGAAGCCCCTTTAGTTAACGCACTCAGGTCGATTTCTCCTGTACGCACCATGGTGGTAGGATTAAAGGTTTGAATTTTCATTCTTCCTCTGGAAGAGTCCCAGTAATAACCTTTATCAGCGCTGCTGATGTGAAAATTTCCTTCTTCCGCATCACTGCTGAAAGGCGTTTCCAGGAATCCGGCTTCTACCACAGTTCCTGCAGCATTCACTTCCAGGCGCTGAATACCTTTTTTAGCGTTGCTGTTTAGCTTATAGATGTATTTGCCGAATACACGGCCACCTGCAGCATAACCCAGCTGATAACCACCTTTAAGGCTTGATATGGGAAACTCTCCGGTAGGGAGGCCTTGAGAAGGGCTGATTAATCCAGACCAGTTGGCTTCTCCGTTATAAATGATCCAGGTGCTTTTAGGATCTGATGTTGGCGGGGGCGTCACTACTTTAGCGTCCTTTTTGCAGGCAAAGAGGATCGTACACATGGCTATAAGCAGAGTGGGTTTGATTTGTTTAAACATGGTTTTTATGTATTTATGGTTATAAAGAAATGCTGAGTTTGAGGTGGAATGTTCTGCCGGGTTTCTCGACATACAGGTTGTCAAAAAGTTGCTGATTCGTGAGGTTATGGCACTCCAGGCTCAGGCTTCCATTAGGGCGGGCCAGCTTTTGCATGATGCCTATGGAATGATTTTGCTGGCCCATTCGTCCGTCCTGCGGCAACCAGGAGTTTTGATTGGCATAACCCTCAGGGAAGCGTTCAAAGAAACCGATGGCGCCTGTTAAGCTGTCGTCGTAATTCTGACTGTAGAACCGGTGCGTATAACTGTAATACCAATAGACTTCTGTGGTGCTGCCTTTTTGCAGGAAATCCTTGAAATGCAACCTCGCCTGTGCGTTGCCAAACAGGGGAGGTGTATTGGCCAGACGTCCTTTGTATATTGGCGTTTGAAGTAATGGTCCATAAGAATACAACCTGGTCTGGTAATTTCTCACATCCTGATAAGTGGCATTTGCAGCGAGAGAGAGCAGGGCGAAAGGGCGGTACTGGACATCAAATTCGATTCCCTGTATTTTCACCTTATCCTGGTTCAGGTAGTAAGATTTGGGAATGTCCCGGTACAGCTGGATCAGCTGACTGGTGTTTCTGATAAAATAATTGGCTATGATTTCCAATGCGCCTACGCCCCGCCTGATGCTGTTGTATTGTAACTGAAGGTTGTAATTATGACTGCGTTCTGGTTTTAAGTTGAAGTTTCCGCTCGTTCTGATCGCATCGCCATAGACTTCCACATCATCCGGTACACGCGTGGCGTATTCGTAAGAGACTTTACCGAGCCATCGGTCATGAGGCCGGTAGCTGAGTCCTTCCATCCATCCCCATTTGTTTTCGGAGTTCCGTTCTATGCTTTCTCCACCTTCGGCCTGATAGTTGGAGAATCCGGAAGTATTCATCCGGTAATGTTTAACCGCGATCATGTTTTCCAGTTTGTTGTCGAGCAGCCAGGAGTGAAGGCCTGCTGCGGTGATGTTTTTGCTGTATTTCGCCGGGGTTCGGTACACATCAAGATTGGTAAAAGCTGTGATGCCACCCAATGGATCTGATCCGATGCGCTGATTGCTGGTATAAACGTTGTTGAATTCCAGGGCATGTTGTGAATGGATGCGGTAAACGGCATTGAAACGCAATGCGGCTATTTTGTAGTCTAAAGAAAGGTCCCGTCCTGTGCCCTGGAGTTCTCTTCTGACCTGAGGTGTAAGCTCTTCCCGTTTTAAAAAGTTGCCATACCGGTCGTATTTATTCAAACTCGTATCCCGAAAGATTGTACTTACCCAGGAATAGGAAGCCACCGCATTGAGCTCAAGCTTGTTGTGGAGGAGCTTTTTATCATAACGCAACATCGGCGTGATGTTTTTTTCGTCGGAATAGGCATGGACCGCAAAATACCTGGGCGTAGCAAAAGGAATGAAAGGAACGCCTCTGTAGAAAGTGGAGCCAATGAGGGTAAGGCGGATGTCGTCTGCCCAGCTTTGATGGCGGAGGCCGATATAGGCTTCGGCGGTGGCGGTTCTGGTTTTGTTGTTGAGGTATTTTACCCGTTCAAAATAGGTTTCTGAGCTGTTGGGCCGATCATTATAGGCGCGTTCTTCAGTATAGTTGTTATCCGAATACGCGAAAGAGGCGTTGAGCCCGGTATAGAGCTTGGTTTTCTGGGAAGGGGCGTAAAAGGTAAGGGAAGCCCGATGGGTGTTATAGCTACTGAGTTCGTACGAAAGGTCTATCGTTCGCTTCGCCGGGTAACGGCTGATGAAGTTAATGGCGCCACCCAAAGCATCTGCACCCAGGGATACGGGCAATACGCCTTTGTAAACCTCTACGCGGTCCAGCATATTGACCGGAAGTAAACTGGGGTCAAAGCTATGGCCGAAGACGGAGAGGGGAATTCCGTCTTTAAACAGCGCAATAGCCTTGCCTTCCAGTCCGTTCAGAGAAATGTTGATGGGTGCACCGAGGTAGCCATCACTTCGCAACCTGACTCCGGGGGATCGATTGATGAGGTCAACGAGGTTTCCACTTTCTCCATGTACTTTCTTTACATCAATAACCGTGATGTTAAGAGGGGATTCTTTGATTTCGGTAATTTTTGTACGGGTCCTGATTTCTACTTCCTTCAGTGCTTTGGATTTGGAAACACTGTCTTTTCTGACTTCCTGCGCAGTGGCGGAACCCATTAGCAATGCCCAGGTCATCGTGAGCAGGGGCTTTTTATAGAAATTATGTATGATCATCCTTTTGTATAGAAGCCTTTAAGGGCATGTTCTTAATGGCGATGCAAAAGTAACCGGGGCAGAAAAAGGCTGTTTACCAATTAGGGAGCAAGAATTATGAATTTGGGATTATTTATTCTTTTCGTAATTTAGACGCTTTCCAAATAATGTGAAGAGGTATGAAGTTTAGTCTGGAGTCTAATTTTTTGCAGGAGCTGTTTTATGATCAGGCGGAGGCGACCGTCCTTTCGGATGGTTTCGTTTTAGAAACCACTACTTCTTTAGACCATGAATTTGGAACGATCAGCTACCAGGAAAGCGGCCTGGGGATCGGTTCTGTTTTAAACGGACATTACCAGATGGATAAGAACCTGATTTTTAATTCTGAGATGGAACATCCTTGTCTGGAGATGCATTTTAACCTGACGAATTCTGTTCGCTTTGGCGAAAAAGGGAAGAAAGGACAGCTCGTAGAAGGCATGCAGCAGAATTTGCTCAGCTTAAAAGGAGGGATGGGTTTTGTGGAATTTGAAGAAGGGAAACAATACGAAACCTTCGACATTCATTTAAACGCCGGATTTCTGGATCAATGGTATGGACAGCATAAAGTTCTGGACCAGTTTATCCAGGGCATTGCCGGAGATGCCTCTACCCAGCTTTTCAAACAAGCCTTGCCGGTAACGCCTGCGATGAAACGGATCATTGGGGAAATGAAAACCTGTCCTTTTTCCGGATTAACGCGTAAAATCTTCCTGGAAGCCAAGGTTCATGAGCTTTTCGCTTTGCAACTGGACTTGTCTGATGTGGTATCCAATATAGGACAGAAGCAATCGCTGAAGACCGCTGATGTCGAAAAGATCCATGCTGCAAAAGAATATATCCGCTTGAACAGCAGTACACCATGTTCGATCATTGAACTGGCACATAAGGTAGGAACGAACGATTTTAAACTGAAAAAGGGCTTTAAAGAGTTGTTTGGGACTACAGTGTTCGGTTACCTGCAGCAGGTTCGCATGGAACAGGCCAGGCAGTTCTTATTAGAGAAGGAAAAGAGTGTAGGGGAAATCGCGGAGCTGCTGGGCTACCAGAACCTGTCTAACTTTACCGCTGCCTTTAAACAATATTGGGGATACCCGCCTAGTACCATCCTTAAAGGCGCTAAAAACGGATAGTTTCGATCTGTTTTAATTTCAAATGCTTTCGTAAAATAGAAAAGAAGCCCTGTTGTTTACTGGTGTGGTTATTGCTGCTAAATGATTTGAATTATTCTGCTTAAATGTTCAATGACCTGCTTTTTTAAGTGTTTTTCTGTTTTCTGATTTCCTGATAATTGGCGGGTTCAGAAAAAAACTTAGGAATAATTTGGAAATGAAAGTATAATAAGACAAATTTGTGAAAGTAAATGAAACTAGTTGAAAGTTTCATTTTATTAAAAGATGCAATTATGAATAGACTTCAATTGATACAGAATTTAGCTGCCGGCACGCAATGGGATGTAATCATCATTGGTGGCGGGGCTACAGGTTTAGGTATTGCAATGGATGCGGCCACACGTGGTTACAAAACTTTGCTGGTAGAACAGGCGGATTATGCCAAGGGAACTTCCAGTAAGGCAACGAAACTGGTGCATGGTGGTGTGCGTTATATGGCGCAGGGCGATCTTGGTTTGGTGCGTGAAGCTTGTCATGAACGGGGATTGTTGTTGAAAAACGCACCTCACCTGACAAAAAACGAAACTTTTGTGATCCCGAACTATTCCTGGTTCAACAATGTGAAGTATACTATAGGATTGAAGTTTTACGACCTGCTTGCGGGTAAGCTGAGTCTTGGCGCATCGAAATACATCAGCAAAAAGAAAACCATCGAAGCATTACCTTCTATCAGACAGGAAGGGTTAAAAGGAGGGGTGGTTTATCATGATGGTCAGTTTGACGATTCCCGCCTGGCGCTGAACATTGCACAGACCGCCATCGAAAACGGGGCGACCGTGCTGAACTACATGAAGGTAGAAGGTTTGCTGAAAGATGATAAAAAGAAAGTAAACGGGATTAAAGTGAAAGATATAGAAACCGGCAACAGCTATGAGGCGATTGGAAAGATCGTGATCAATGCCACCGGTGTCTATGTAGACAATATTCTGAAAATGGACAAACCGGAAGCACCGCATTTGGTGCGCCCGAGCCAGGGAGTGCACATCACCCTGGACCGTTCCTTTATGGTGGGCGAAAATGCACTGATGATTCCGGAAACGGATGATGGCAGGGTGCTTTTCGCAGTGCCATGGCACAATAAGCTGATTGTCGGAACCACCGATACTCTGGTAGATCATGCAGAACTGGAGCCCAGAGCGCTGGATACAGAGATTGAATTTATCCTCTCTACCGCAGGAAAATATTTCGTTAAAAAACCGCTTCGCTCGGATGTACTCGCTGTCTTTGCGGGTTTGCGCCCATTGGCGGCACCGAAAGCGGAAGGAGCGAAGACCAAAGAAATTTCGAGAAGCCACAAGATCATCGTTTCGGATTCCGGAATGATCACGATTACGGGTGGGAAATGGACTACGTTTCGCCGGATGGCACAGGATACGCTGGACAAGGCGATTGAAAAGAACTTCCTTCCGGCAAAGAAATGCGTAACGGAAGCACTTCAGATCCATGGTTATGTGCCGGAACCTAACCGTGCCGATCCTTTACATTTTTACGGCGCTGACATCGCAGGAGTACAAAAGCTGATCAACGAAAATCCGGCCTTGCTGGAAAGATTGGTGCCGGAATATCCATATACCAAAGCCATGGTGGTATGGGCGGTGAGAAATGAATATGCCCGAAGGGTAGAAGATGTTTTAGGCCGTCGTTTCCGTTTGCTGTTCCTGGATGTACATGCCGCAGTTCTTGCCGCTCCGGCGGTTGCGGGCATCATTGCTGAAGAGCTGAAACTGGATGAGGCCTGGGTGGCACAGGAGCTGCAGGACTTTACGAAGCTGGCCAAAACTTATACGCTCGATTAGTTTTTTGAATAACCAAATTAAATTTTATACCTAATTAAACCTTATATCATATGAATCCAGACCAAAAATTCATACTCGCTCTAGACCAGGGCACCACGAGCTCTCGCGCCATCATTTTTAACCATGATGGAGAGGTTGTTGCCGTAGCGCAAAAACCATTCGAACAGATCTTTCCTAAACCGGGATGGGTGGAACATGATGCGAATGAGATCTGGTACTCACAGTCGTCCGTAGCGGCAGAGGTAATCGCGAAATCAGATTTGAACGGGCTCAACATCGCCGCAATTGGCATCACGAACCAACGCGAAACGACGATTGTATGGGATAAGGAAACGGGAATTCCGGTTTACAATGCGATTGTATGGCAGGACAGAAGAACGGCAAAATATTGCGACGAGCTGAAGGAAAAAGGATGGTCGGATAAGATTAAGGAAAAAACAGGATTGGTGATTGATGCCTATTTCTCCGGAACTAAGGTGAAATGGATCCTGGACAATGTGAAAGGGGCAAGGGAAAGGGCAGAAAACGGGGAACTTTGTTTCGGTACGGTAGACAGCTGGCTGGTTTGGAAATTTACCCGTGGCGCAATGCACATCACCGATGTGTCTAATGCAAGCCGCACCCTGATGTTTAACATCCATACGATGGAATGGGATAAGGAATTGCTGGAACTGTTAACGATTCCGGAAAGCATGCTTCCTGAAGTGAAACAGAGTTCGGAGATCTATGGAGATACGGTAACGACCCTTTTTGCCTCTAAAATTCCAATTGCTGGAATTGCCGGTGATCAGCAGGCCGCATTATTCGGACAGATGTGTGTGGATGAGGGGATGACTAAAAATACCTATGGTACGGGATGTTTCATGTTGATGAATACAGGACATAAACCGGTACTTTCTAAAAATAACCTGCTCACTACGGTGGCCTGGAAGATTGGTGGCAAAGTAACTTATGCGCTGGAAGGAAGTGTTTTTGTAGGTGGTGCAGCGATTCAATGGCTGCGTGATGGTCTTGGCGTGATCCGGACTTCGGCCGAAAGTGAAAAACTGGCTGCTTCGGTAGAAGACAATGGAGGGGTGTATTTTGTACCGGCCTTAACTGGTTTGGGCGCACCTTACTGGGATCCTTATGCCCGTGGCGCGATCTTCGGAATTACCAGAGGCACAACCTCGGCCCACATTACCCGTGCGGCATTGGAAGGCATTGCTTTCCAGGTGCGCGACCTGCTGAAAAGTATGGAATCTGATTCGGGAAAGAAATCTACAGAACTTCGTGTAGATGGTGGTGCGGTAGAAAATAATGCGCTGATGCAATTCCAGGCAGATATTTTTGGCAGTGATGTGATCCGTCCGAAGGTATTGGAAACCACTGCGCTGGGTGCAGCTTACCTGGCCGGACTGGCAGTAGGGTACTGGAAAAGTGTAGACGAGATCAAGAAACAATGGGCGGTGGAGAAGAAATTCGAGCCGGAGATGGAAAAAGAAAAAGCGAAAGAACTGTTGCGTTACTGGAAAAAAGCAATAGAAAGGACCATGAACTGGTCGGAAGAATAACAACAGAAATCCCTTAAATTTTAATAAAAACGCCTTGCTTTTACGCAGGGAGAGCGGTTCATTTTGAACGGTTTCTCCCTGTGAGGGAAGACTATTGCCTAAAATTTTCAATCAATAACAACCAAAAATAAACACTATGACACCATTTATTGCAGAAATGATTGGTACTATGCTGCTCATTCTATTGGGCGACGGGGTAGTAGCCAATGTGGTCTTAAAAGACACAAAAGGAAATAACAGTGGCTGGATCGTGATCACGACCGCCTGGGCGCTGGCGGTATTTGTTGGGGTAGTGGTAGCGGGACCCTACAGCGGGGCACACCTGAACCCTGCAGTAACAGTAGCATTGGCCATCAGCGGTGCTTTTCCATGGGCAGATGTGCCTGGATACATTGTTGCCCAGTTCTTAGGCGCAATGATGGGTGCCTTTCTGGTATGGCTTACGCATAAAGATCATTTTGACCGTACGGAAGATGCAGGGGCAAAGATGGCAGTATTCTGCACGGGTCCTGCAATCAGAAATTATGGAATCAATTTCATTTGTGAACTGGTAGGAACCTTTGTATTGGTCTTCACTATTTTTCACATCACCGGTGCGGAAATCGCGAATACCAAACAAGTAGTAGGACTGGGTTCTGTAGGCGCTTTGCCTGTGGCACTGCTGGTCTGGGTGATTGGCCTTTCTCTGGGCGGAACCACCGGATATGCGATTAACCCCGCGAGAGATCTTGGGCCGAGGATCATGCACATGCTGCTTCCGATCAAAAACAAAGCCGGAAACGACTGGGCTTATGCCTGGATTCCGGTAGTTGGACCACTTACAGGAGCTGCACTCGCGGCATTCCTTCATTTGATGTTAAAATAAAGAAATATGAACGGGTTAAAGAATTGTGGGGTAGCCGTTGCTTTGCTGTTGCTATCTGGTCTGACACTGCAGGCACAGGATAGTACCGCCCTGAATCAGAGCGAAAAAACGATTAAAAAATACAAACCTTTTGATGCGAATCTCCAGCTTCGGAG
Source organism: Pedobacter sp. KBW06 (assembly GCF_003852525.1). GTDB lineage: Bacteria > Bacteroidota > Bacteroidia > Sphingobacteriales > Sphingobacteriaceae > Pedobacter. Next base: position 878,410 of record NZ_QAJL01000005.1, on the reverse strand, counting down.
CTTGTACATCTGGAGGGGTTTTAAAGTGTCAGATGCGCCGATCTCGGATGTAGACCTGCATTATAAATCTAAAGACGGGAGCTTTCAGGCGGGATTCTGGGGAGGTGCAAGTCTGAACGGGAATTATAAAGAGTTTGATTATTATGTGAGCTATACGAAGAAAGGGTTTACGCTGAGTGTCTGGGACATCAACAATTTCAGTGATTTCCCGAATGCGAACCTCTTCAATTATAACAATGCATCTACCTCGCATTTTATTGATGCCGGGCTTGCTTATAAGTTTGATTTCAAACTGCCTTTAACGCTCAGCTGGAATACGATCGTGGCGGGAAGGGATACTTATGTGAAGGCGAACGGAAAAAGGGCCAATGCCTATTCGAATTATGTGCAGGTAGATCAGGTGCTTTGGCAGGATGAGGAAAACAGCAGCCTGCATGTCTTTGTGGGCGGTGGTTTTGCTTTCGGCCGGGAGAAGAACTTTTACGGGGACCATCCGAATATCGTAAATTCTGGCCTTACTTATAATAAAGACCTGGTGTTGTTCAAATACCACCTTCCGGTAGCCGCAACGGCGATGTTTAGTCCGGAGCACAAAACCGGTACGCTCCAGCTGGTTGCGAATATCTTTTAAAGCGAAATGTTAAATAATTCATTGGGAAAATGGTGGAAGCATGACCATTTTCCCAGAGTTATTTCGCAAATTTGCAGGAATGATGATTAGAAAAATAAGCTGTTTATTGCTGTTGTTCTCTTTCCTGCTGGTAAAGAGTGCGCCGTTGTATGCAGTTGTTTTCAGTCAGACAGAACGTGTTGCGGATCAGCAGGAAGAAGAAATTCCTGAGCAGGACCAGAAAGCCGGAGAAAGGGCAGAAGTCCTCGATGAGGATTTTACCGATCCTTCAGTACCGGCTGTTTCTATGATCTCGATCGATCCCTTATTTCCCCCTTTTTCCTTTCCGGATATGGCAAAGGTCTACATTACACTGAGCAATCCGCCTCCGGACCTCAGGGGCTAATTCAGCCGAAAATACATCCCTCGAATTCAAGAATTTTCTACTTTAATTTATATACTTATGAAATATCCTTTAGCATTTAAAGGTTCTGTATTAGGACTTTTATTGTGTGCTTCTGCAGTAACTGTTCAGGCACAAAAAATTGACGAGAGTGCGTTAAAAGTAAATGTTGATAAGATTGGTCATTCTACTGAGCAGTTGAAAAAGCTGGAACCGGTAACCTTTAAATACGATACCAAAAAATACAATTTTCTGAAACTTCCTGCGGGTCAGCAGTACGGCTTTTTAGCGAGCAACGTACAATCGGAGTTCCCGGCAATGGTTTACGAAAGTGCGAAGAGCTATCCTGCGGGAAAGAACGATTCGAAAATCATGCGCTACAATGAGGTGGAAACGGCACAGCTGATTCCGGTATTGGTAGCTGCAATTAAAGAACAGCAGGCAGAGATTGAGCTGTTAAAGAAAGAAGTGATCCTCTTGAAAGAGAAGTCCAAATAATAGTTTTTTTTAGTTTTGATACAATGAAAAGGCCATCTTCGGATGGCTTTTTTTAATGGAGAGGGGCCAGGGCTACTAGCATCATTTCTTTTTCTTTCCCTCTTAATTTGATAGAGCCCAAAGTCTGCAGGTTGTAATTGCTGGTGATGCCGAGTTCGGTGATCAGATCTGCAGAGGCGATGATTTCCTGATTAAATTCCTTACAGAGGCTCTGAATCCTGGAAGTGGTATTGAGCACATCTCCGGAATAGGTGATGTCTCTTTTGATAATTCCGACTTCTCCGGCAATGACCTTTCCGCAATGAATCCCGGCTTTAAAGGCCGGAACAACACCATACAGTTTGAGGTATTTCTCCTGCAGGCTGTTGATCTGGGTTTTGATGTCGAAAAAGCAATTGATGCATTTCCCGTTTTCAATGCCGTCTTCATATTTCCAGGCTACAACGACTTCGTCTCCGACGTATTGATAGATTTCGCCTTTATTGTCGATGATGGGGTTGGTGATGTCGCTGAAGAAGTCTTTCAGTAGTTCATGGTATTTCTGGTCGCCCAGCTTTTCGGCGATGCTGGTGGAGGAATTGATGTCGAGAAACATGAAGATCCTGCGTTCTTCTTTTGGGGTATTGTATTTTCCGCGGATGATGTCCCAGAAGATGCCATGACCGAATTTGCTGTTGATTTGTATGAGGAATTGCGTGATGGCCACAATGACTGACCATACCAACCCGTTCTTCGCCATTCTGAGCAGGTCTGGCTTGCCCATCATACTCAGGATGATGTTGATGATGATAATGATCAGAATGAAGGAGAGGGTTACAGCAATAACGGTATAGGCATAGGATTTATCCTGGTATTTGACATTGATGTAAAAGACCAGGACACTACCGCCAACGATGGATCCGAAGAGTCCGGCGCCCATATTGATGGCAAGTGCTATTGGAAAAGAATAGCCGGGCGCGGGGCCCTGTGCACTATGTGTCATCAGGACAAGGTGATCGTATACTGCAATGATAAAACCGATGACCATCCAGGATACGATGATGATGCAAAGCTGTTTTATCTTGAACTGCATTCTTCTGTTCATTGCCATGAAATGTGCTGCCTTTGATTTTGGTTGATTTAAATTTACACAAAGGGAAGCAAAGAACAACTAAATTATTAGCTCCTGGACTTGTAGGATTTGACCTTTACCGATTTCTTATTGATGATTTTGTATTCTTCGTAATAGGTGGCATCGTCGTTTTCATAACTAATCACTTTTTTAATGAGGTAGAATTTGCCATCCAGCCATTTATAGCTGTGTGTCGATTCATTGCCGCTTCCATCCGCATAGTCTTTCTCTATAATCTTATTTTTAGCATCGAAACTTAAAACTTGCAGTTCTTCGAGCTCCGGACTGCGGATGTATTTCTTTTGAATGGGGTTGTAGAGGAAATACAGGTAAGCGATATCTCCTTTGGTTGCCTCGGGTAGGTAGGTCTGAATCTTCAGGTCCAGCATGCCATCGAAATTTAAGTCTTCGAGCTCTGCTTCTGCGGTACCATTGTAGATGTATTCGTCAAAGCCTCTTAAGGATTGAATCAATATCCCTTTTTCATTAAATATATTCAGTCCTTTGATCTTGTCAATTTTCCAGTTGGGATAGGTAACGGTGGATTTGTCGATGGTATACCGTATGAATTCGTATCTGTTTTTTAAGGGGTTGTAAGCCTGTTTGTTTTCCAGGCAAGTTAAGGAAGCAGCCAGCTTTTTATCGGCTTTAGCATTTGCCCAAACCCCGGTTAATCCCCAATTTTCGGCAATTTCCAGGTTCAGGTGGCCGGTGATGTTGCTGATCAGTTTTTCGTTTTTTACGCTGTAATTGATCTCGGTGAGGGTAAGGGTGTTGTTGTTTAAGGTTCCTTTTAGATGAATCGCATTGTTGCTTCCGCTTTTGATATAGTAATAGCTTCCAATAACGGAATCCTTGCCGGCATAACTGGTAATGGTCATTTCTACAGGATATTTATCAACTTTCCCGCTAAAATTGCGGGTGATGGCGGTGCTGGATTTCTGTGTCTGACCTCTGAGTGCAAAAAAGGCAAAAGTTAAAAGTAGGGTTGATGTGATTCTCATTTATTGTTGAACTTTAGTTCTTCCGGCGGGAGTTTTCAAGCCGCTGTTAAAGCCGGAAAGGCCGAAAGTTAGCAAATTTGGGCGAAACTAACTGCCGGATCCTGAGTATTAGACCAAAGTACCCGGCAGTTAAATTCCTATTTATTTGAGTTCCTGTATATTGTCTCTTTGATCTTCGTCCAGCACATAACCATAAGGATCGATCCCCGTTGATTTGGGTTTTTTATCAAGAACAATGGTCATCATGGTTTCTTTTTTGTTGAAATGGTGTTTTTGAAGATAGAAAGGCTTTGGCCGCTGGTCCCGGGTTCCTGCCTGATGGTCAAAAAAGGCGATGTCGAAATCTTCATTGACCGCCAAAGCTTTTTGTCCGGATGCCTGCGATTCATTTTTGTCGATGTTGATCTGTAGCGTAACCCGGTACCGGCCATCTGCTAAAGCTTTACAGTTTAAGGCCTTGATTTTTAAGGAATAGCTGACTACTTTTCTCAGCGTTTCGTCGATGAATTGCTGTTGCTGATCTGATGCCCCTACATACAGCTCCCGGATCAGGTCTTCGGCCAGGGCTTTCTTTCCAGGTGCGCTGTGTTTACCGAGCAACCTGCGTAATGCGGCACTAAGCCCTTCTTCTCCAATTGCTTCCGAAATCGCGTACAGGCTGAGTCCTCCTTTTTGGTAACGCACAAAGGCCTGGTCTATGGTGGCCGACAGCGGTAATTCCTGTCCGGACATATTGCGCAGGTTGAAATACAATAGGTTATCTGCTTTTAAATAAGCACTTAAATAAGCTTTTCCAAAACGATGTTCTATGACTTTGGCCTCTGTATATTTTGCCAGTGACTCCGTGAGGAAGGCCGCGCCCGGCGCATTGGCCGGCGACAGTTGATTTGCCCACCATTGATGTGCAGTCTCGTGCGCTGTGGTCGCATAAGTATAATTCACTTTGGACGTATCGCGGTAATCACTCAGAAAGATGATTTTTTCGGAGCCGAACAAGACTCCGGGATAGGCTGTTGCCGCGCCACGATACTGCGGGATTTCTGCAAAACTAAGTTGTTTTAAAGGATAAGGGCTGAAATGCTGGTTGCCATAATCGAGCGCATCTTTCATGCCCTGCAGGATCGCAGGGACGTTATATTCATGTTCTTCCTGATAAAATACCGTCAGTTCCATGCCTTTATGTAATGCTTTTGTTTGGGTATACCGTGCTGAACTGAAGGCCAGCATAAAGTTAACCGGTTTCTCTGTTTTATAATGAAAATACCTGCGCTTATTTGCTGTCCAGCTTCGTTGTAAATTGCCTACGCTGACCACATACTGATCCGGAAGGGTAGAAATGGTACTCTCATAATCGACCAAATGATACTGCTGATTGGGAATGCTCTTCATGACCTGTACTTCCGGTAGTCCTGCCTTCTTCCTGGCAACAGCGTCGTCGCTTTCATTTCCGCTGTTATAACCAACTGAGGGCAGGTATTTCTCCAGCTCAATATAACTTCCGTTTCTGAGCAGGGAGTTTTCGTTGTTAAAAGGCATAAATCCCGAACGGATCACTTCCATGGAAAACTGCACCGGGAGGCTTGCACCAGGCAATAAGGGCTGTTTCAGGGAAATCCAGTATTGGTCAAATTCATCATCATGCAGCTGTTTGCTTGCCGTAGGGATGTTAACGCTTGCGGAATGCACTTCCTGATCTATGTTTAACCAGATTTTTGAAATCGGCTTCCCGGATTCATTCTTCATCAGGTAACTGCCGCTGACCGTATATTTTTGATCCTGCGGATAAAGGGCAATTTGCGTTTTTATAGCGCTGATGACCGGTTGGGGAAGGCTGTCCAAGGCTTTATATTTTTTTTCATAGCGCAATTGCCAATCCAGTCTCGCCTGGCTGTTTTTATATTTCCCAATCATGTTCGTTTGATGGTAAATGTAAGCCCCGGAGCCGAGCCATACGATTAGGCTTATGGAGAAAGCCAGTCGCCCGGTGTTTGTCCAGTGCTTTCCAATGGAACTGATGCGTTCCCTGAAACCATGTTGCCTGCCGTTCTGCCACATGGAAATGGACAGAAGGGAAAGCATCAATGCAAAAGCTGTCCAGTAGATCATATACCAGTTGAAAGCCATTGCATAATGCCCAAAGCCGTTTAGCCTGGAATATTCCAGATGTGGTACACTTGCATAGCGCAACAGGTAATGCTCAATTCCTATGCTCCGGCTAAAAGAAATCAATCCGGCAACAGTGAGGTTGACCATCATGCCCAGGTATTTGTTGGGGATCAGGGTCTGGATAAAGACCACCAGCAAGGCAAATAAAAATAAAGGCAGGCCGGAATAATAATACAGGGAAAGGTAAGGCGGCAAATCAATGCCAAACTGCCCGTTGACAAGCTGTGTGGCGATCCCAATGCCAATATTAAGGCTGATGATGGCCATCACCATCAGGCCAAGCGTAACTGCCTTGGAGGCCCAGAAAATCAGGTTTGGGGCAGGACTGCTGTAAATCAGGGATTGTATATTTACGGTACGTTCCCTGCAGATGAGTTCAGCCGCATAAAAGACGATTAGTAACATTGCCGGACGGACCGCCATCAGTTGTTCTATGATAACTTCTGCTACAGGGTAGGAATGGATGTCATAGAAGCCGCTGAAAAGATGGTCTTTTAATTCGATTGTCATCAGGAAAGCCCAGATCAATAACATCAGGAAAAAAGGAAGGTGTTTAAATACCGCGCTGATTTCCAGTTTGAGTTGTTGCCGGAAGATTGCCCGGTAATAGCTGTTGCCCGAGGTTTGGACAGCACGTTTTCTGTACCAGACCTTATCTGTTACTCCTGCCATTTTCTCTTTCTTCTCCTTCGGAGTTTTGCTTTTTAGCGTTGAGGAGGCGCGGAATTTGAAATACCGGTAACTGACTGCCAGGAGCACTATTGCAACGCCTGTCCAGGCCAGGCGGTTCAGCAGAAAGTCACCTTGAAGTCCAAACAGCTGTCCGTTGCGCTGGGCGATGGTCCAGGAACGTGTTTCCTGGAAAAAGGGTGCCAGTCCGAAGGGATCTGCGAGAACCGTCAGGAGGTCCGGTTCCGTCAGCTTCAACGCGGAGTTGGCGATTAAGGGCGAATTTCCAAGAATGGAGCCCAGTAAATACAATACATAAAGCAGTACTCCGGACACGTAAACCAGCTTCACGTTTCTGCTCAGGATGGCCACTGCAAAAAGGAGATTGCTGATCAGGACCACTGTTGGCAATGCAAGTACAAAAAGTGGCTGCAGGAAATACATCGGATTAAAAGGGCCAAGCTGTGCAGCATCCTGAAACAGGGAAGCCATCAATAACCCCAGCACTGCAATGGCCAGAATTATAAATACAGAAATGATCAGTCCGACAATTCTGATGAGGAAATAGGGCAGGCGTTTGATTCCTGTGGTAAACAGGAGGGATTCCATTTGATAAGTCGTATCTCTCAACACCACATTTGCGCAGAACAGCGTGCTGACGAAGATGGAGAACAAGGCCAGCAGGCCCACCATGGTGCTGACTACATAGGGTGCATTTTTATGCACCTCTTCATTGCCGAAGTTCAGGGTCGTGGACATCATGCCCAGGATAAAAAACAACAGAATCGCAATCTTAAACAAGATCTGGCTAAAGTGATACTTCAATTCAAACCAAAGCATAGACCTTAACATGATATGCCTTCCTTTCCGGTGCCCTGTGCGCCAAACAAGGCAGAAAAATACACCTCTTCCATACCCGGATAGAAAGGTTCAAATCCGGAATCCGGGCAGCTGTCTGCCAGTACATGTAACTGCGTTTTGCCCATTAAACTTCGGGTAGAGATCACATTTAATGTAGTTTGGTAGACCTTCAGTACTTCTTTGGAGACTGTTGCACGCCAAACCTGTCCTTTCAGGGTTGCTGTGAGTTCTGCCGGTTTTCCCTGAAGGATCACCTTACCCTGGGCCAATATGGCCATTTCAGGGCAGAGGTCTTTCACATCCTCTACGATATGTGTGGAAAGCAGCACCACCACCTGTTCCCCGATCTCGCTCAGGAGGTCATGAAAGCGGTTGCGCTCCTGTGGGTCCAGTCCGGCAGTAGGTTCATCTACGATGATCAGCTGTGGGTTTCCCAACAGCGCCTGGGCAATGCCAAAGCGTTGTTTCATCCCTCCGGAAAAGGTGCTGACCGATTGTTTGCGGACCTCATACAGATTGGTTTGCTGCAATAAGGCCATCACCTGCTGGCTCCGTTCCCTTTTGTTTAGCAAACCTTTTAACAATGCGAGATGGTCCAGCAGATCGATTGCGGAAATTCGGGGATAGACACCAAAATCCTGCGGCAGGTAGCCCAGCTGACTGCGCAATTCCTGGGGATGATGGTGAATATCTGTTCCGGAAAATAATACCTGCCCGCTGTCAGGACGTTGCAGGGTGGCCAGGGTTCGCATTAAGGAGGATTTCCCGGCGCCATTAGGTCCCAGAAGCCCGAATAAGCCATTGGAAATATTTAGGGAAACATTGTCTAAAGCTTTGATCCCTTTGCTATAGCTCTTATTGAGCCCGATGATTTGCAGTCTGTACATAATCGTGTTGGTATGAATTGGATGTAAATTAGCGGAGATTCAGAGGCTTCAGAATTATAAGTGAGGAAGGAAAGCCTTATCGTGATGAACGGTCATTATTGACTGATATTCGCATTCTTTTACCTTCGTCATTAAAAACAGGACGTTTGTCATTAAGATTTGTAGTTGCAGGATATTCGGCCGTTCTTTATCATCTTTAAGCGTTTATGAGTAAGTTAACAGCTAAATCAGGTCTCTTTTTCCGGCATCAGGAATTCCTTTTCTTTCTGGGCCTGGTTCTTTGGATTGCCATTCTTTACAATCTGGAAGAGGCGGGTTCCAGCTGGGTCAATTATTTTAAAGGCATTTGTGTTTTCGGCCTGGCTCAACTTCCTGCGCTGTTCTTTTCCTGGCATAAGGCCGGATTAAAAGCCCGCTTAAGCAGAAAAGCTTACCTCAGGTACTGGCTGATTTGTTTTGGTCTTTGTCTGCCTGCCAGCACTTTCCTCATGATCTGGCTAAAGCCCTGGGGCTTTTTTGAAGGGGTCATCTTTGTTGCGGGTGTTTCGGCCCTGGTTCTTGAAGTGATTCTGGAGCTGAACCGTTATTATCAGCTTCAGGTTAAGCACGTGAACTGGCTGAAAAAGCTGGACCTGGACGGTGCCATTCTCCTCAGTCTGCTGTTGGTTTCGGTCATCCTCGGGGCCATGGGGGTCTCTTCGCTGGAAAAACCCGAGTACCTGAAAAAGGGATATCTCCTCATCTATCTCGAACTGAACTTCCGCCTGATCTTCCATCATTTCTGGACTTTTCTGAGCTTTAGCCTGCAGTTTCTACTGATGTACCTTTGTGGCTACCTGCTGTTTTATATCAACAGTCATTTCCTGGTTTCTAAAATTCTGAAAGAGCAGGGAAGGGTGATGTACGCATTGAGCGTTCTCGCCGCAGTAGCCTTTTTATATCCCATCCTCGGGCAACTCTTAATCAGCCTGCCCATCAACAAAATTATGGGAGGGATCATTTCCAGCAATCCCTTTAAAATGGAGAATGCCTTTTCGGCGGCAGGAATTATGGTGGTCAGTCTGCCCATCGTGCTGGCCCTGCAATGGGCAAGGCAAAACAGCCGGATCGTTGCGCTGGAAAAGGAAAAAACACAGACAGAGCTGGACCTGCTCAGGCAGCAGCTCAACCCGCATTTCTTTTTCAATACCCTGAATAACCTGTATGCATTGAGCCTGCAACAGTCAAAAGAAGCACCGGAGAGCATTCTCCAGCTCTCTGAACTGATGCGTTATGTGATTTACAGGGGTAAAGAAGATCTGGTAGGGATTTCCGAGGAAGTAAAATACATCCAGGATTACATCCAGTTACAGCGGCTTCGCCTGAGGAGAAACCTGACTTTAGAATTTCTGACCGATATTGACAATGAGGACCAGCCCATCGCACCTTTACTGCTGATCATTTTTGTAGAGAATGCGTTTAAGCATGGCATTGAGCCAGCCGAAGAGGGGGCAGTATTGAAGCTCTTTTTAAAATGCAAAGCTGGTACACTTTATTTCAGCTGTGAAAACTCATTTGAACAGCCGGCAACACTAAAAGCTCCGGGTATTGGTTTACTTAACCTGGAAAAAAGGCTGGCCTTACTGTATCCCGGGGAACACATGCTGAAAACAGCAATAAATAAACCTATTTTTAAGGCTGAATTATACCTGAACCTGTTATGAGCATGCGCTGTTTAATTGTTGATGATGAACCTCTGGCACACGATGTGATCTTGAAATACATTTCAGATGTCTCTTTTTTAGCGAATATCGGACAGTGTTACCGGGCAACAGAAGCACTGGAGTTTTTAAGCAAAAATACGGTAGACCTCATTTTTCTGGACATCCGGATGCCCAGGCTAAACGGTCTGGATTTTTTAAGAACATTGCAACAGCGGCCCCTGATTATCATTACCTCTGCCTATGAGGAACATGCTTTGGAGAGTTTTGACCTGGACGTTTGTGATTATCTGTTAAAACCCTTTCGTTTCGACCGCTTTTTAAAAGCCGTAAACCGGGCACTTGCAGAGCATACTTTAAAAAAGAGCGCCGGAATCACAGCAACTGCCTTGCCTCCAAACCCGGTTACCGAAGCCGGACAGATCTACATCAAATCTGACAAGAAATTTGTGCTGCTTAGCCTGGATGAAATCTGCTACCTCGAAAGTCTGGGGAATTATGTGAAGGTTTGGGAAGAACAACGGTTCCTGCTGACGCCGAGAACTTTGAGCAGTTTTGAAAGTCAGCTGCCTGCAGAAAACTTTGTAAGGATTCATAAATCCTATATTTTGAATAAGAAGTTTGTGCATTACATCGAGGGAAACACGATTTATCTGAAAAATGCGACGCAACTGCCTTTAGGGAAAAATTATAAACACGTGTTGAAGCAACTGTTACAAGGATAAAATAGCCATCCGAATAACCATCCAAAATCGCCACCTAAAACAGCTATCAAAAACAGCGATCAAAAGCAGCTATCAAAAGCAGCTATCCAAAACAGCCATTCAAAATGGCCTTCCTAACCTTACATCCGCTTTTGCAAGCTTAAGATTTTCCTGCAAGTTCCTTCTTAAAATACAAATCCCATTTTTGCTGCTCTTCTTCATATTGCCCGTGTTCTGTTTCCATATCATATTTGATATTGAGCCCGGCCAGTTCCTTCATCACCGAGTCGTAAATGCTTTTCACTTCGTTCTTATAATTCGCAATGCTGTATTTTCCTTTGGATAAACGACTATAAAGGATCCTGCCATAGATAATTGCAAGATCTGAATGTCCCTGTTCATGATTTAGCAATGCCTTTTTACCCTGGGCATCCAGGCTTTTCAACTTGTCTGGATCCAGGAAGGTTTGCAGCGAATCCAGTGTAACCCCGACTTCAAATTTAAGAGAAAGCTGATTTCCACGTTGTGTGGCCCGATATTTATGCATCGTCTTGTGTGCAGTATAAGCAATATAACTACGTTTACTATTGTTCTTTTTAAGAAAGGAACCCCAATTTAACGTGATTCTGTTCAGGTTGTTTTGCTGACTAAAGACTTGCTGTGGATTTAAAATGGCGAGAAAGATGCTGCATCCAAGAATGTAAATTTGTTTAAGGGAAACGCTCATGTTTTACAAAGAAATAAAAAAATAGGAATAGAAGCTTGGTTCATCCATAGAAATATTTGGCTAATTTGCTGCCGGATCCTGATCCAGACCTATGAAAAACGATAATTTTTAATTGATGAATTCCAACATAACTGCCCGGATTGGGGCGATATTCTTTTTATTGATTCTCCTGCATCAGGCCGGATTTGCACAACGTCTGTCTGGAGATGGGCTGAATCGCATTGCACAATCACTCACAGACCAGCAGCTGCTCAGCCAAACGGGAAAGGCAGAATTGCTCCGGTTTGCAGCTAAAAAACCTTTGGAAGTATACAACGGTTTCAGTAAGACTTTTTTAGATGAAGCCAGGTGTTCCGTCTATTTCCTCAAAAATTATACAGATATCCTTCCCGGCCGGGGGATTTTCCCCATCAGCTATTTTGATTCCCTGTTAAAAGCAAAGCCGGATATTGAAAAGGAAAATGCCATTAAGGAAGAACGTTACCTCAGTGCTAATTTTCCAACCCGCACAGATGTTTTTAATTTCCTGTATACCGCTGCCGGTGTTTACCGGGATGGAAGGTCTGGCATTGATGATTCGAAGGTACTGGCCGATCGCTTTGGGGCCTATTTTGGCCCGGCCATGTCGCCACTTTACGCAGACAGTACCATTGAGTTTAGCGTTTCTTTGGATCGGGATACAAAAGCACTGGAGGACGAACGGGTTAAAAAGGTTCAGCCTTATTTAAGATGGCTGACGATTTTCAAGAAAGCAGGTTTGCTCGATTCAGCGGACAACAGGATGGAAGAGCGCTTCAATAACGGCAGAAAGATCATCTCCTGGGTAAGCCAAGTTCAGATGATGGACGACATCAGGGCATTGATCATTTATCATGATAAATTTCCGTACTACAAACAACAGCAGCTTTCTTTGATAGACAGCCTCATCAGCAGTGGTTTTATAGATAAATCTGCCGCAGGAAAAGTGGTTGAAAATTATAAAAGAGATTCCCTTTTGAACATCAATGACCTGGCCTTACAAACAAAAAATTACCTGAGCCTGGACTACGAAACAGAGCTTAAGCCCCTTGATTACCTCACCCGGGAATATTACGGACAGATCCCTACAGATAAAATAAAGCGGCTTTACGAGCTGGTCCTGCAAAAAGCCTCCCTGCTCCTGAATTTTAAATATTCAGATCTTGAAGTTCATGTACTCAAAGACGGAGCAGAGGAGCAGATGACGTATCCCTCCAACCGGCAGTTTTATATCTATGTGAAAATCAATGGGATCCTGTATAAGGAAATGATAAAAGAGCGGGAATTAGAAAGCTGGATTCTGCCTCAAAACTTTCAGTTTCTGAACCATTTCCTTGAAGATCAGGGGGATTTGCGTCGTCTGTACTTTACAAAACATGGCTTGTTTACAGGTTATGAGTCGCAGGAACCAGGAAGCATCATGATGACCCTGCTCAACGAGAAAGAGGAAGCTTTTGCCAGAAATCTATACATGGCCAGTAAAATAAATGCCTGTTACAATGGGACCCCGGGAGATTATAGTTATACCGCCTGGGAACGTTATGACCTGACAGAGCGCTTAAACCGGGAGCAGATCACAGCCGCCGTTGATCTTTTTCTAAACACAAAGCTGATTAGAAATACCGATCAGAAAATGCAGTTGATTGCTGCGTTCAGGGAGAAAAATCCGGTAACTATTTCTAACCTGCTGCTGGAACTTCCCAATGCTTTTACCTCCGGTGCAGGGCAGACGGTTGAAGGGTTTTTATATGATGTAAATACCAACCTTAAACAGCTTCGGCAGGCAGAAAAAGACCTGCTTACAGATTTTGCTTTTACGCGTCCTGAGGCTTCAGCGAATGGAAAAACGGAGCAGGATTCATTGGTTTTTTCTTTTAGCTGTCATCAGAAGAAATATGAATTCACTGTGGAAACCGAAGATCAGGCCTGGGAGAATAACTTATTGATCAATACCATCAACAAAGCTTTACTTGAAGCGCAGGTTCCTTATGCCATTTACCATTTGCCGGAGGAAAGCAGCTTTTTTCGTCAGGATTTATATGGCAAGAATTATGTGATGGTTTCTCCCGCACAGGCAGAGGCAATGGTCGATAAGTACCCCAGACTTTTCAAAGAGGAAGGGGAGCGTTAAAGCCCCTCCAGTTCTTTTTGCAGGTTTCTTTTGGCAGATGTTTCCAGCATGCTGTAGAAGTAATCTGTTTTGAAAATACGGTCCATCTGTAAAAAATGCTGCAGGACTTTTTTCCTTCCCGGTTTGTAAATCAGGTCCGGATAAATGGAATACTCTTTTCTCACACCTTCGGCATAAGCGGAATAAAGGGGCCAGTCCTGTCCTAAAACAGAGAGGTCGGCATCCGTAAAATAATTGGTATCAGGATCGGTATTGAAAAGGTGTTTTTTAGTCGCCAGGATGCGCTGTTGACATCGCTGAACGAGTTCGGCCGGCACCCCAAGTGTGCGGAGCCTGGCTACAGCAAGTTCCGCACTTTTCTCTTCGTTGTTGTCTTTTAAAGGGTTGTATACGATGTCGTGGTAATAAAGTGTAAACAGGATCGCGTCCCAGTGCTGAATCTGATCCTTTACCGCTTGCAGCTGAAGTAAGAGGTTTTCAAGATGTCTTAAAGTATGGTAATGTCGTTTAGCTCCCGAATGGGCAGTTTCAACTTCTTCCCACAAGTCATTGATCAGCACGCTATCGTCTGTATAAGCAGACACCAGCTTTACAAAGGTTTCTTTTAACATCGGGATTTGAGTGTTAGAGTTGCTCCCTGAAGGAAAGGTTTAACTGGTAAAGTTCTTCTGCGGGGACCAGTTTTCTTGAGTTTTTTTCCAGGTCCTTACCTTCTGCTGTCCAAAGGAAAGGAACAAAGCTGAAAGCCTGATCGCCTGAAGCATTGGAAACCTCTGCTCTCCAGTCGTTCCAGCGGAAACCACGATAGAAAGAATCAAGGTCATTATCGAAGCAAAAGGCGAGGAATTCCGAGTAGGAAAGGTCCAGAGCTTCATAGGATAGGGTATCTGGTGCAAAGTAATAGATCTTTCCAACATCTTCACCCAATTCGCCGCCATTTAAGACAAAGGAACCGCCAAGGATATCATCTGCGACGATTAAAAATGCCGGGGCATCCCCAAATTCATCAAATGCTTTTCCTTTATTCCAGTCTGGCAAAGAGCGGTTCAGTTTCGGACTTCCTGAACCAAGGATCCTGATCCATCCGTCGTCGATCAGGATGCCGCCGGTCATGTATATGATTGCGCCCATTGGGGAGCGTGTGCTGACCTGGGTTTTATAGAGTGCGTCTGTTGCTTTTTCAGGGTCAACGGCCAAAATCTCTACTTTATTTGCCGCTGTTTCGATCCATTCCTGTACTATCGGCCATCCCGGATCTGTTTCATTTATCAGTTCTTCTACTTTACGCATCTTGGTTTTTCGATTTAATATGCGCTCAAGTTATTAAATTTCCCTTAACTTCATATCTTTTAAAAGTAAGAAATCTGACCAGAACCAGGGCTAATCTGTAAAACATTGGAAAAGAAGAAAATACTGGAACGCTTCCTGTTTCCATCGGTAAAAGTAGATCAAAATGACCTCAGCAAGGCGATAAGCGGCAAGATTGTGTTGATCACAGGGGCCAGTTATGGCATTGGGGAATGTGTGGCTTCCGGTCTGGCAAGCGCAGGGGGAACCCTGATTTTGGTGGCGCGTACGGAGGACAAGCTTCTGGCTTTAAAGAAGGAACTGGAGCAGCGCGGGGCTGTGGTTCATACTTTTTCTGCAGACCTCAGAAAGGAGGAAGAGCTCGGTGCTTTATTCGAATACCTGCAAAGGTATTCCTTAGAAAAGGTAGACATTCTGATCAGCAATGCCGGAAAGTCGATTCACCGCCTGGTTTACGATTCTCTGGATCGTTTTCATGATTTTAAACGGACCATGGCGCTCAATTATGAGGCTCCGGTACAAATGATGCTGAAACTGATTCCTGCACTGGAGGAGAAAAAAGGACAGATCATCAACATTTCTGCGATCAATGTGCTTTTGGCACCCGCTTCGGGATGGGCGGCTTATCAGGCCTCCAAAACGGCATTTGACCAATGGTTTCGCTGTGTTTCGCCGGAACTGAAGGCCAGGGGAATTGCCTGTTCATCGCTTTATTTTCCACTGGTCCGCACCCGCATGATGGCGCCGACTGCTGCCTATAACGACATGCCGGCAATGCAACCCGGGCAGGCTGCACAAATTATCTTTCGGGCGATCATCAACAGGAGCCGGATTTATTCGCCCTGGTGGGTCTTTCCTGCTCAGGTTTGTTCTGTGCTCTTTCGCCGTCCCTGGGAATATTTGATGGCTGCTAACCTCAAGAAAAAGAGCGATGCTAAAGGCCATTAAACTGCTGAAAAAGGCAAAACTCTTTTCTGTCAAAGGCATCTTTTATTTGCTGAAAGCATTATTCAGAAGAGGGGTGAACCTGGTGGCCATTTTACGTTTGGCGGCCTGGTTATATCCTGATCACCTTGCTTTAGTTCATGAGAAAGACCGTTTTACCTATCTGCAGCTCTACCGTCTGGTAAGGCAGCTTGCCCTCAGGCTGAACGAAAACCACGGGATGAAAAAAGGGAACAAAATTGCCATTATCTGTGCGAACCATCCTGCATTTATCAGTGCTCTTTTTGCTGTCGCCTATCTTGGAGCGGATGTATACCTGCTGAATTCGGAAATGGGGACTGCACAACTGCAGCGGCAGGTGAACGAGCATCAGTTTGACTTTATCATTTATGATCCTTCTTTTTCTTCCCTTATTTTGGAGATGGGTTATGAAAAGCGAAGCCTTGCCGCCAATGGGGAAGGGGAAATTACCGTAGCCCGTTATTTAAAGGACAGTGAACATCTGCCAACAGGGAAAAAGATCAAAAGATCCAGTTTCAACCGGGTGGTGATTCTAACTTCAGGAACAACGGGGCTTTATAAATCTGCCGCCAGGAAAGCCTCTGTTTCCGCTTATACCGGATTGTTTTTATCATTGCTGGACCGGTTGAAATTTGAAAATTATCAGTCGGTATATGTGGCCACGCCGATTGCCCATGGTTTTGGCCTCGCGGCACTTTGTTTCTCTTATCTGATGGGGAAGGACGTTTATATCCGGACCGGATTTGACCATAAGGCCGCTTGTGCGGTGATCCGGGATGAACAGATTGAATCCGTTACCTTGGTGCCGCTGATGCTGCGGCGCATGCTGGATGAGAACAAAGAGGCCCTTCAATCGCTCAAATGCATCGTTTCCGGTGGGGCAGTCCTTTCTCCTGCTTTAGCCGAAGAAGCGGTTTTGGGTTTAGGCAATAAGCTGTTCAATCTTTACGGCACGTCTGAAGCCGGGGTTTGTCTGCTTGCCGGACCTGAGGAACTGATAAAATACCCCGGAACAATAGGAAAAGCACTGGAGGGCGTTTGTCTTGAGATCAGGAACAGGCAACTCTGGATAAAATGTGCCTGGTCTGCGGAAAGAGATCGCTGGATCAATACCGGCGACCTGGGTTATCAGGATGAGGAAGGCTATTGTTACCTTTTGGGCCGTGCGGATGAGATGATCGTTTCCGGAGGGGAGAATGTTTACCCTTATGAACTGGAGCTCCTGCTGATGCAGCACCCCATGGTTAAGGAGGTGCTGGTAACCGGAATCGCGGATGCCGGCTTTGGGCAACGGCTGGCTGCATTTGTAGTGCTGAAAGATGTTGCGCCCCTTGAAGATTTTGGGGTTCCGAAGGAGAAGGTACCAGCTACAACAGAAGCAACCAAAGCCGCAATCCTGTCCTGGCTTTCCGGAAAAGCGGCGCGTTACCAGATGCCAAAGCACCTGGTATTTACCAACGAGATCCCGCTGACTTCCATGGGGAAACCCGATAGAAAGGCAGCAAGGTTAGGGCTCGATCAGGAGATTCGCGATTAATGCTGTCCATCCCGTTTGGTGGGAAGCGCCCAGCCCTTTGCCATGGTCTCCGTTAAAATATTCATTAAACAGCAGGTAGTCTTTAAATTCCGGGTCACGCTGTAGTTTTTCGTGTTCCCCGAAACACGGACGTTTGCCTTCCTCATTTGGTTTAAAGATTGCGATCAGCCTTTGGGAAAGCGCAAGGGCGATTTCTTTCAGTGACAGGAAGCTTCCTGAGCCTTTGGGATATTCGACCTTAAAATCATCGGAATAATAGTCGTGGAAACGCAGCAGGCTCTGTATGATCAGGAAGTTGACCGGCATCCATACCGGGCCACGCCAATTGCTGTTGCCGCCGAACATGCCGCTATCGCTTTCTCCGGGAACATATTTCACCACGAATTCTTCTTTTTCTGTAGGAAATACATAGGGATGCTGTTCATAGCTTTTGGAAAGGCTTCTGATGCCATAATCGCTTAAAAATTCAGCTTCATCCAGCATTCTGTTGAGGATCAGTTTCATGCGGTGGCCCCGGAGCAGGCTCAGCAAGTGCTTGTCGTCGGTCCCTTTTTCTGTCCACCTTGACACCAAAGAAGCCAGGTCCTGCCGGTGTTCCAGAAACCATTGCATTCTGCCGGCAAATTTGGGCAGTTTTTTTAAGGTTTCGTCCGTGATGACTGCTACGGCAAACAAGGGGATCAGGCCCACCATACTGCGGAGTTTCAACTTCACCGAATGGCTGTCGTCGGTACTCAGTTCATCGTAAAAAAAGCCATCTTCTTCATCCCAGAGCCCATTATCACCCACACCCATGATGTTCATGACGGCACCTGCGATATATAGAAAATGCTCGAAGAACTTGGAAGCCATATCTTCGTAAACCTTATTGTGAAGCGCCAGTTCCAGCGAAATCTGCATCATGTTGAGGGCATACATGGCCATCCAGCTCGTTCCGTCTGCCTGTTCTATGCGGACACCGGAAGGAAGTTTGGTATTGCGGTCGAACACCCCGATGTTGTCCAGGCCAAGGAAACCTCCGGAAAAGATATTACTTCCTTTATCGTCTTTACGGTTTACCCACCAGGTAAAGTTGATCAGCAGTTTTTGGAAAACAGACTCCAGAAAAAACAGGTCGCCTTTACCATTGTTTTGCTGTTTGTCCATTTTATAAACCTCCAGCGTGGCCCAGGCATGGACCGGAGGATTGGTGTCGTCAAAATTCCATTCGTAGGCCGGTAACTGTCCGTTTGGATGCATGTACCATTCCTTGCAGAGCATGGAAAGCTGTTGTTTGGCAAAGTCAGGATCTACCAGGGCGAGGCTGACACAATGAAAACCCAGGTCCCAGGAGGCATACCAGGGGAATTCCCATTTATCCGGCATCGATATGATGTCGGCATTGTTGATGTGTTTCCAGTTCAGGTTCCGGGAAGTACTGTGTCCTGCCGGAGGCGGAAGTTCGGCCGGGTCGCCTTTGAGCCAGCGGCTCACACTATAATTGTAAAACTGTTTGTTCCATAGTAATCCTGCCAAAGCCTGGCGATGAATCAGGCCTTCCTCTGCAGGCAGGGTTTTCTTTTGCAAATCCTGGTAAAACTCATCCGTTTCCTGTTTACGGAGCGCAAAGATCTTTTGGAAATCGGCGAAAGGTTTGTTTTTGCTGCCTTTACAGAGCCTGAATTGTAGGGTTAGCGTTCCCCCGGCAGGGAGCTCCGCAGAACAAAGTGCCGCCACTTTCGTACCTGTTCCGGCCGGGTTAACGGCCTTTTTCAAGTTGTCGGCTAGATAACTGTTGAACGCATCTTTATAATATCGTTTGCCGTTGTCATAGCTGTAAAGCCTCATGGTATTGCTTTCATTCTCGGTAAACAGCCATTGCACCGGGTTTTCTGCATAGAAAAAGTAATCGCCTAAAGTATGGTGCTGTATGAAAAGCTCAGACGGGCTTTTTTGGGAAATGGACAGGTCCTTATCGTGATGGCCCCATGACCACCTGTTTCGAAACCAAAGCGTGGGCAGTACTGTTAAAGGGGCGGGGTTTTCACTTCGGTTATGTGCGGTAATTTTAATCAGGATGTCTTCTGTATCCGACTTTGCATATTCGATAAAAATATCAAAGTATTCATTCTGCTCAAAAATCCCCGTATCGATCAGTTCAAATTCAGGTTCATCCCTGCTTCGGCGGGCATTTTCCTTCAACAGGGACTCGTAGGGAAAGGCCTGCTGCGGATACTTATACAGCATTTTCAGGTAGGAATGGGTAGGTGAGGAGTCCAGGTAGTAAAAGAGTTCTTTTACATCTTCGCCATGATTGCCTTCGCTATTGGTAAGGCCATAAAAGACTTCTTTGAGGATCGGGTCTTTTCCGTTCCAGAAAGCTGGTGCAAAACAAAGCAGCTGCCGGTCGTCGGAGATGCCGCCGATGCCTTCTTCTCCCCATCGCCAGGCTTTACTTCTGGCCATATCATGGGTGCTGGATTGCCAGGCATCCCCATTATCGCTGTAATCTTCTCTGACGGTTCCCCACTGACGGTTGGAGACATATGGTCCCCATTTTTTCCAACCTTCTGTTTTAATGCGCTTTGCTTCCTGACTCATCTGCATAGTTAAAATTGATCTTTAAAGTTAGCACTTTAATCTTTTCTAAAAATGCAGCTCAATGTCAATTTGCAAGCTATTTGCATTACCTTTGAAAGGCTGCAACCTCTAAACCATTTATGAACGTCGGTAAGGAACTCTTGTTTTTTTTTAGCGCTTTAGGAGCTTTTAACGGCTTAATCCTGAGTCTGTATTTTTTCTTTTTCAACAGTAAGAAGTACCTGAGTAATTATTTTCTTGGCGCTTTGTTGTTTGCTTTAAGCGTGCGGATTGGTAAATCCGTTTTCGTATATTTTGATGGCACGCTTCCGCGGATTTATCTGCAGATTGGTCTTTCTGCCTGTTTTTTTATCGGTCCATTCCTTTATTGTTTTGTGAAATCCGCTGTTAATGGGCTGGATACCATGCCGAAGTTCTGGAAATGGATGATTGCTTCCCAGTTTGTGCTTATCCTCCTTGCGGGGATCTCTTATCCGTATGAAAACTATCCCGGGCTGTGGAACCAGTATTTTAGCAAGATCATTTATTCGCAATGGCTGATCTATGTTGTTCTTTCCTCTTTTGTGATGAAAGGAATGCTGAAAAAACTGTTTACAAAAGGACTTCCAATGAATGCTGCCGAAATCTGGCTGCTCATGATCTATGTTGGAAATGTGGTGATCTTCATTACATTTTTTCTGAGCCTGATCCGGGCACCATTTTCATCCTATATTAGTGGTTCCATTGGCTTTTCCCTCATCTTATACGTGATTATTTCGGTGCTTTTATACCGGAAGAAGACCGACGATTTATTCCTGCTTGCTCCCAATAAATACACCGGTAAAAAGCTGAATGAGGGCGAGGCCGGAATGTTGCTTGGGAAACTGGAAAGGCTCATGAACGAGCAGGCCGTTTACAGGAATCCGGATTTGAAATTAGTTGATTTGTCGAAAGGGGTCAATGTGAGCAGTCACCATTTGTCGCAATTTCTGAATGATAACCTCGGGAAAAACTTCACCACCTTTGTCAATGAATTCCGGATCAGGGAGGCTTGCAGGATCATTTCAACAGACCACAGGCTTACCCTGGAATCTATAGGTTATGAGGTAGGTTTTAATTCCAAGTCCACTTTCTTTGCTGCTTTTAAGAAAATTACAGGGACTACTCCTTTAAATTATCAGCAGAATACGTTAAAAGCCTGATTTAAAAGTGTTAAATGTCTTATTTTGATCCTGTTGATATTTGATTGGAAAATAATATTTCCTATTTTAGTTCGAAGCTAAAATTTTAAATATATGAAAACTCCACATGCTAAAATTCAAATTCAGGCTGTTTTAACCAAGGCTGATCTTTCCAAAATTATGGGCGGTAATTCTGAGCCCGGAGCGGAGGATGAAAATGCAGCTGCTGCCCATAAACGGATTAGTGATGTTGCACCGATCCTGATCGGCGGGGTACTGATTGGGGCTGCTGCACAAATAGCGAAATAGCAAGCCTTCTGAGCAACGCTTTAAACGAAAGGGCCTTTTAATGTAGTATTGAAGGCTCTTTTCGTATGAATTTATAAATTCGTACTCCTGATTATTGTTTCCGGCACCTCTTGCCGGAGCCTGCTGCTGACTTTTGTGAAAAAGAAAAACCAAATCCGATTCACAAATGAAAACCCTGCTCATTGCATTCCTTACTTTTTTAATTTTAATCTTCCAGTGCCTGAAATTAAAGGCCCAGAATATCCGGAGCATCTCCGCCAGGGTAATAGACTCCAGACAGGAACCCCTGATGGGAAATGCATTGCTCCATTCGCCTGATGATCCTGCCTTTGTAAAAGGGATTAGTTTCCTCAACGGCCGCTTTGAGTTGTCAGAGATCAACCAGAAAACGCTGACTTTGAAATTGACTTCTTTGCTCTTTGCCGATACCCTGATCAGCATCAAATACAAGGGGGCGGCCCATGTTGATTTGGGAACGATCGTGATTAAAGCACAACACGTTCAGTTGAACGAAGTTCAGATCAGTGCCCAGCCTTCCTTAACCAGGTCTCTGGCCAACGGAAACCTGGAAGTGAAAGTAGCCAATACCATTCTCGCGAACAGCAGTTCCTTAACCGAAATACTCAGCAAGGCCCCCAATGTCATCGTCAATGAAGGACAGATTTCTGTGGCCGGTAAAGGGGAAGCCAGCATTTACCTCAACGGCAGGCTCATTACTTCCGAGCGGATGTCTGCGATTCCGACTTCGCAGATCGAGAAGATTGAGGTCATTTCCAATCCTTCTTCAAAATATGATGCCGAAGGAAAGGCGGTCATCAATATCATTACCAAGGTCAATGCCGGGATGGGGGTGCTCGGTTCTGTTGGCCAGCAGGTTACGGCATCTGAATTTGCAGGACTGAATACCAATACCCTGTTTGACCTCAACTACAACAAAGGAAAGTTTGCTGTGGTAGGGAATTACGGGTTGTTTCAGGGGAGGACCCGGGAGCGGCTGTATACCACCAGAACCCGGCCATCTGAAGAAGATTATTTACGTTCGGAACTAACCACAAACTGGAGACGTAAACTCCGCAATTTCTCCAACTTCGGATTGGGCGTCCAGTACAACCTCAGCGAAGACAAGAACATTTCCCTGGGCTACAACGGGAATTTAGAAAAACAAGGGGGAGGCCAGGACAGTAGGAACAGCATCAGCAACCAGGAAGGAACGCGTTTTTATACCAGCGATCTCAAAAAGAACGAGCAACGCTTAAATCAGTCCTTTACCCTTAATTATAACCAGACCATAGATACTCTGGGTTCTGTATTATTTCTGGGAACCCAGTATTCGGACTATCATGCCGACATCAATGACCTTATTGACGAACGCAGTCTCATCGCCGGGGCGGATGGTTTCAGGTCCCTGAAAAATGATGTCGAACATCAGATTTCGATTTCCAGTACCCAGGTAGATTATTCCAAAGTATTTCGCAGCAGGGAGAAACTCGAGTTTGGCCTTAAATTCAGCTATGTGAATACCAACTCCGGAACAGATTTCCTCGTAGCAGACAATGGGGGCGCGTTTAAGCCCGATGAAAACCTGTCCAGTGATTTTGAATACCGGGAAAAAATACCGGCTGCCTATCTCAATTACAGCGGCATGATTATGGGGAAGACGAACTTCGGAATCGGCTTTAGGGGAGAGTGGACCGATTATACCTTAAATACCAGTGTGGCGGGAGGACAGTTGCTCCGGGATCATTATTTTAACCTTTTTCCCAACCTCCTGCTCAGCAGGACGATTACAGAGCGGCTTAAATTGAGTGCCTCCTATGTATCGAGGATTACCCGGCCAAGGTATCAGGCATTAAATCCCTATGTAATTTATCAGGACCCTTTTACCACGATCGAGGGAAATCCGAACCTTCAGCCGGAGAAAGTCCATTCCTTTGAATTGGGGGCAAATTACCGGAAAGTCGACTTCAGGATTGGATACAATTATGTGATTGATCCGCTTAGTGCCGCCGCTTTGAGGGGGAATACACCAAACAGCTATGTTTTAAAAGGCATCAACCTCGATAAAAGTCATACTTATTTTGCCGCGCTGTCTGTCCCGGCAACGGTGGGGTTTTGGACCGCCACAAATACCCTGAACCTGAGTTATGCTAAAATGATAGACGATCAGTATTCTTTTATCGCTCTGCCTTCAAAGCCGCAATGGTATTTATATTCCAGCAATACCTTTAATGTAAAAGACCTGTTTAAATTGCAGCTTCTGGCCTGGTATCTCGGAACACGCTCTTCCGGATTGTACCAGGACCGGAGCAGGTCTTTTGTGAGCATAGGTATTGATAAAGACCTTTTTAAAGGTGCGCTGAAATTGAAGTTCCTTGCAAACGATATTTTTAACCATACCAACAGTTCCGGGAATTACAGTGTTGGGCAAACTGATATTTTCTACGACAGAACCTATAATAACAACTATTTCAGGCTGATGGCCAGCTATAGTTTTGGGAAACTGAAGAACAACAATTACAAAAATAAGGCAACGGGACAATCAGAAACCAACCGTGCAAACTAAAAAAATAAATTATTTATCAGAACACTAGCTTGTTTGATTAAAAACATATTAAATTCACGTTAACTTTTAACTAACGTAAACAGGATTTATTAATTGAATTTAATGGTCCTGGATTTAATATTTTATTTAACCTCTCAAAATCAAGCTATAAAATGACGCTGTTATACTCAAAAACTTGTTCAGAGCTTGAATTCGAAAACCTCTTTAATACCTATAAGGGACAGGTGTATACCCATGTATTTCTGGTGACGAAATCACGTTATGCGGCCGAAGAAATTACGCAGGAGATATTCATCAAGCTCTGGCAGCATAAGGATTCCCTTCCTGAGGTTAAAAATATGGACGGCTATCTTTATACCATTGCAAAGAACCATTCGCTGAATTTCCTGAGAAAGGCAGCCAGCGATCTCAAAATGACAAATGAGCTGATGCGTATTGCTGTGGTTGCAGATTTCAGTATGGAATCGGAGTTGCAGGTGACGGAATATAAGAAGCTGATTGGTGAGGCGGTAGAAAGTTTGTCGCCACAACGGAAGATTGTTTACCAGCTGAGCAGGGAGCAGGGTTTGTCCTATGATGAAATCGCTGCGCGTTTAAACCTGTCCAAGAACACGGTAAAAAACCATTTGCTCTCCTCGGTGGAGCTGGTCCGGGCATATCTTCATAGAAACGGAGTGGATTCCACGATCATTTCGATCTTGTTTTTTAACTTCTGTTAATTTTTTTTCAAACGGATTAGTCTGTTCGTCGTTTTGCTGTGTCTTTATGGAAACGACCGTTAAGAATGGAGACGAATCAAAGAATTTCAACCCTTTTTACCAAATATCTCGACAACAACTGCAGTCGGGAAGAGTTCGATGAATTTATTCATCTGATCAAAACGACCGGTAATCTGGAAAGTATGGACGAGGCGATGCGGCTGAACTGGGATTATGCTAAGGAGCAGCCATTGCCTTATACGCTCAGCTGGAATGAGGTCAAACCGGCAGCACTTCCACAAAGAAAATTAACTTCCCAGACCACGGTCTGGCTCAAATACGCCGCTGTGCTGTGTGTCCTCCTGTTTGCCGGATTGGTTGGGCAGCAGGTGCTGGACAAGGACTCCATGTATCATCGCTTCGGACAGGCCAGTCTTCATGTTGCCTCCGGTAAAACCGGAGTAGTTGTCCTGGAGGATGGTACAAAGGTGACCCTGAATGCCAACAGTGATTTACGGTATCCAAAAAAGTTCCGCGGACAAACACGTGAAGTTTATTTAACAGGAGAGGCCTACTTCCAGGTGGCCCAGAATGTAGAAAAGCCATTCATTGTTCATTCGGGCAAATTGAAAACCCAGGTATTGGGCACCAGCTTTACTGTAAATGCTTATGGTAATGACCAGCCGGCCGATGTTTCCGTACTTACCGGAAAGGTGAAGGTGCAGGACCAGCAAAGTAAGCGTTCGGTAGTGCTGAACCCCGGGGAAACAGCTGCTAATGATAAAGACGGATTTCGCTTATCCCGTTTTGCCAATCCGGAAGACGTGATCTGCTGGATTGATGGCAAAATGATCTTTGAAGACCTGAGCCTGAGGGATTGTGCCTTAAAGCTGAGCAATAAATTCGGGGTCAGGATTAAGATCGCCATTCCCGGCGCATCGATTCCGCGGATTACCGCAATTTTTCAGGATAAAACATTACCCGTGATATTGAACGCAGTTACCAAACAGAGCCATACGAGGTATAAACTGTGGAACAATACTTACATCATTTATTGATGATGGCTTGAAGATACCAGACCAACAATTAACCAAACTACTAACCAAATATTCTCGCCTATAGGAAAAAAGATCGCCTTTAAAAAAAGGTCGAATGTGGTACCAGCACATCCGACCTCTATCTGAGCTTTGCTCAAATCAATCATAGCAGTCTTTAAAAGACATGACAATTACTATAACTATTTCAAATATATGACAAAAAAAGCATTATGCTTTCGCCATCTGTTTAGCAGGGCGAAAAGAATATCGGTGATCATCATGATTCCAATACTTTGTGCATTAAATCTTCAGGCCAGGTCTGAACCTTCGCAATATCTGGATATGATTATTTCATTGAAAGTCAGTGATATGCCTTTGAAAGAGGTGTTTAAGAAAATCAACAGGCAGACAAAGATCAGCTTTGTCTTTAATCATGATATTGTTACAGATCAGGAGATCAGTATCGATGTAAAAAGTGAAAAATTAGGCCAGGTGCTTCAGCGCATTTTAAACCCTGTAGGGATGGACTATAGTGTAAGCGACGACGTGATCCTGATCCGGAAAAAAGCAATGCAGAAACCTGAAGTAAAGAAGCCAGCTGAATTTCCGGTGACTGGTGTGGTGACCGACCAGGGCGGAATGGTGATGCCCGGGGTGAGTGTAAAAGTGAAAGGAGGAACCGGAGGTTCTATGACCAATACCTCCGGTCAATACAACATAAAAGTACCCGATGAACAAAGTATCCTCGTGTTTAGCAGTGTTGGGTTTCTTAGCCAGGAAATCCGTGTAAACGGACGAAAAACAATCGATGTGAAGCTTCAGGAGAATGCAAATGTTTTGAGTGATGTGGTAATTACCGCATTGGGCGTGACCCGTTCCAGAAGGGCGCTGGCTTATTCTGTAACGGAAGTGAAAGGAGATGAGTTTACCCAGGCAAGGGAAAACAATGTGGCCAATGCCCTGATCGGTAAGGTGGCCGGGGTAAATGCAGCGGGGATTTCTACCGGACCGGGAGGTTCGAGCCGTGTCGTAATCCGCGGTAACGGCTCCTTATCAGGAGGAAACCAGCCTTTGTACGTGATCAACGGAATGCCACTGGAAAATTCTGTTCCAGGGGGCAGTGCAATTACAAGCGGGGGGATTGGAAACGTAGACCGTGGGGATGGGATTTCCAGCATCAATCCGGATGATATCGAGTCGATCAGTGTGTTGAAAGGTGGTACTGCCGCTGCATTATATGGTGCCAGGGCTGCAAACGGGGTGATCCTGATTACGACAAAAAAAGGGAAAGCCCAAAGGGGGATCGGGATAGAGTACAATGGAACTTTTACCGCCGAGACTCCTACCGTTTTACCCGATTGGCAATATGAATATGGACAAGGTATTCTGGGCGCTAAGCCCCTCACAAAAAATGATGCGATAATCAGTGGAAGGCGGTCCTGGGGTGCTAAAATAGATGGTTCGGCTTATATCGGGATGGACGGAAATGAGCATCCTTACTCCGCGCAGAAGGACAATATCAAGCATTTTTACCGCACAGGTACCAATTTTACAAATACCCTGGCCTTTACGGGAGGGACAGAGAACCTGGCTTATCGATTTTCTCTTGCCGACCTGAACAGCCGGAGCATTTTGCCAAACAGCAGCTATCACCGTCAGGGAGGCAACCTGAGTGTGAATGGTAAAATGGGTAAACGTGTGAGCTTTGAGGCCCTCGTTCAATATAATATTGAAAAAGGGAAAAACAGGGCCAATGCCGGAGATGCTTTTGGGAATCCCAACTGGAGTCCTTATATGATCGCGAATACCGCAGATATTCGCTGGTTAAAACCAGGTTTTGACAATAATGGCACTGAAATAGATTGGAACGATGCCAAGGTTGCGACCAACAGTTATTTTGTAGTCAACAAGTTTAAACAAAATGATACCCGAAACAGAACGATTGCCCAGGCCGCAATTACTTACGAAATCCTAAAAAACCTCTCTGTGAAGGGAACCGTAAGTCGTGATTTTTACAATTACGACTATGCTTATATTACCCCAACAGGAACGCTTTACCCTTCTCCGCTGCCGTTAAATGAGCTGAAAGTGGATGCCTCTGAAACAAACGGTTTGCTCAGTTTGAACTACAATGGCAAGCTGGGCAAGGATTTTAACCTTACCGCTTTTGTTGGCGGGAACCAGCAAAGGGCAGTATATAACCAAATCAATATACAGGGGACCAGTTTTGTGATTCCTAACTTTTACAGTTCTACCAATGCCACCATAGCGACGATTCCTACAAATAACAGAACGGCGATCAACTCATTTATGGGTTCTGCCGATTTGAGTTTTAGGAGTATTGCTTATCTGACCGTTACCGGGAGGCAGGACTGGTTTTCTACTTTAAGCCCTAAGAACAACACCTTGTTTTACCCTTCGGTAGGTGGAAGTTTTGTGCTTTCTGAGGCATTAAAATTACCGGAAGTCGTAAATTTCGCGAAGTTGAGGGCGTCCTGGGCACAAGTAGGGGGCGGTGCACCCAATCCTTATCAGATTAACCAGGCTTTTACCATTAGCCCCAGTACCGGAGCGACCATTCAAAACGTGTCCAGCCTCAACATCACCAATAAAGACCTGAAACCTTATACCTCTACCACACTTGAGGCAGGGTTTGAAGCCAGGTTCTTTAACAACCGTTTGGGAATTGATCTGACCTTGTACGATCGCAAAACGACAAATGATATTGTGCAAACGACACTTTCAGGAACGACGGGCTATAATAACGTGATTTTAAATATCGGGGAACTGAGCAATAAAGGAGTGGAATTGCTGCTGAACGGAACACCTGTCAGGTCAAACGATTTCAGCTGGAATGTGAGTTACAATGTGGCCTATAACAAAAATGAAGTCGTTAAGCTGGCTGAAGGTTTAACGCAGATTCAATTGGGAACAACTGTAAATACATGGGCCTATATCAATAATGTGCTTGGTAAGCCCTACGGTGCGATTGTCGGGACCCGCATGGCCAGAGATGCCAGTAACAATGTGATTTTTGGTACTGATAACCAACCGGTCATCTCTAGTCTGCAATATCTTGGCAATGGGGTAGCTCCGCTCACCATGGGGATTTCCAACGATTTTAAATATAAAAATTTCTCCCTGAATGTATTGATCGACGGAAAATTCGGCAACAAAGTGTTCTCCGTGATGGAGATTTATGCGACACGCATGGGATTGATGAAAAGCACCTTGCCCGGAAGGGAAAACGGCTTACAGTTAACAGGTGTAAAACAGGATGGAAGTCCCTATTCCTATCTCGTTCCTGTTAAGGACGTACCCAACTACTATGACAATACCAGGAGGTACGCCGAATTGTTTGTTCATGATGCGGGATTTGTAAAATTAAGGCAGGTGATCCTGAGCTATAACCTTCCTGCAAAACTGCTGAAAGCAGCAAAGGTAGAGGGTGCATCGGTTTCATTTGTTGCACGGAACCTGTTTATCCTGTACCGGAAGACTAAAAATTTCGATCCCGAGTCGAGCTATACCAATGGGGTGACTCAGGGTTTCGAGTCTCTCGGATTGCCGAGAACAAGGAGTTTCGGACTCAACCTGATGGTTAGATTTTAATTATAAACGCTTAAGAAGGTATACCATGAACATAAAAAAATACTATAGCAGATTTTTGATTTTATCCTTGCTGGCCAGTTCGCTGCTGCAGTCCTGCGATAAAGGCTTCGAAGAATTGAATACCGATCCAAATTCTTCTCCAACACTCACTCCAGCCTTCGTATTTACCAGGGCCCAGCTGGATGGAACACGTAATTTGCTCCATCTTTTGCAGGGAACGATGCAATATACCACCACTTTTAACGACGTGAATGGCTTCGGCTCTAAGTACGTCCTTTCCCAGATCCAGCAGACCTGGCAGGTTTTTGACGTTGCCTACAGGGCAGAAATCAACGAAATTACACAGGTAGTTACCGCCGTTACGGGTAATCCGGATCAGGTTAACCATCTTGCAATGTCGAGAATATGGCGGGCTTATTGTTTCAGCAGGGTGACAGATCTTTATGGGGATATTCCCTATTTCGATGCAGTTAGAGGTTATACAGATGCCATTTATAAACCCAAATACGACCCGCAAAAGGACATTTACGCAGATTTGCTGAAAGAGCTGGAGCAGGCCGCTGCAGGTTTAGACCCTGGCAAGCCTAATTTCGGAAGCGCAGATCTGATCTACGGCGGGGATGTCCTGAAATGGAAGAAATTTGCCTATTCCCTGATGCTCCGCCTCGCCATGCGGATGACGAAGGTAGATCCGGCATTGGCAGAAACCTGGGCAAAAAAGGCAATTGCAGGTGGGGTTATTACTGTTGATGCTGATATCGCCAAAATGTCGAATTACGTAAGGGATGGTCAGGACATTAATAAAAGCCCCTTTTCATTCCGGTTCTGGACATGGGACTATTCCAGAGGTGGGGGAGACGAAAATCCGGAAGGTGGTAAATACCAGGAATCGTTTATCAGCTATCTGAGAAATGAAAAAGATCCACGCCTGGCTGTGGTATCGGTAGTATGGGTTAAGGGAGTTCCGGACACAACATCGGCCATTCAAAAAGGAATGCCGGCAAGCCTGAATTCAAAGCCTGCTAATTTTGTGACGTTTTCGGAACCAAACCCCAATACGGTCCTGCGACTGAACAACGACTTTTTGCTCCTGACAAATGCAGAAACTTCATTTCTGCTGGCTGAGGCCGCTTTGCGGGGATGGTACAACGGAGCGTCGGCAAGCGTGATGTATGAAAACGGGATTGCTGCAGCGATGCGACAATGGAGCCTGTTTGGGGCTGGTGGTGTGATCAGTACCAACCAGATCCAGACCTATATCAAATACCATCGTCTGGCGACTTCTGCTCCATTTGCCAGTCAGATGGAACAGATTTATACCCAGTTCTGGGTTGGCGTATTCCCGGACGCGCAGGAAGTGTTTTCCAGCTATCGCCGTACGGGTTATCCGGCACTTATCCCCAATAATTATATCGGAAATGCTACCGGTGGAAAGATTTTCAGAAGAATGCAGTATCCGGTTAGTGAACAAAACCTGAATGCCGAAAATTACAATGCTGTAGTTGCCCGGCAAGGACCTGATGATTTGCTCACCAGAATTTGGTGGGACCGCCCCTAATACCCCGCTCTCTATATGAAAGATAAGGTTGTGAACAGTAAACTAAACTCCGGAATGAATATAAAATCCTTCATTATTATCGCGTTAGCGGCCTTCTGGTCCTTTAGTTTAGCTGCGCAGCCTTACTCTGTTGTGATTAAGGGAGGGCATATAATTGATCCTGCAAACCAGCTCAATGGCGTGATGGACATCGCGATCCAGGGCCGGAAAATTGTAAAGATTGCCAAAAATATAGATACAAAAGTAGCTGGACGGATCATCCAGGCCAAAGGCCTGTATGTGACGCCAGGATTGTTAGACATTCATACCCATCATTTTAACGGGACGAAATCAGGAAATGAATACGCAAATGGCACGCTTTCGCTGCCAGCGGATGCTTTTAGTTTTAGGAATGGTGTGACAACGGTGGTTGATGCGGGGAGTTCGGGTTGGCGTAACTTCCCGCTCTTCAAGAGCCAGACCATTGACCAGTCGAAAACGCGTGTGCTTGCCTTTCTAAATATTGTGGGCGAGGGGATGAGGACTGCTTATGAGCAGGAGCTGAAGGATATGGATCCTGTTGCCTCGGCCAGAATGGCGAAGCAATACAGCGAATTTATTGTCGGGATTAAGCTCGCACATTATATTGGACACAACTGGACGCCGACCGATCGTGCTGTGGAGGCGGCTAAGCTTGCCGGCGGACTTCCGGTAATGGTGGATTTCGGTATGAGCAGACCGGCTTTGTCGCTCGAAGAACTGTTTTTGAAACACCTCCGTTCGGGCGATATTTTTACCCATTGTTTCGGACAGCTGGATGGACGGGAATCCATCATGAATCTGACCACGAAAAAGATCAAACCTTTTGTTTGGGAAGCCCGTAAAAAGGGAATCCTGTTTGATGTGGGACATGGCAGCATCAGTTTTGCCTTCTCGCAGGCCATCCCTGCCGCAAAAGACGGTTTTTTTCCTGACGTCATCAGTACGGACCTTCATGCAGGAAGTGTCAACTATGCAATGAAAGATTTGCTGACCACGATGGCTAAATTTATGGCGATAGGAATGGATTTGAAAAGCGTGATCAAAGCCACGACGGTTAATGCGGCAAAGGCCATCCGGCGGAAAGAGCTGGGTAATTTATCTAAGGGCTCGGAGGCCGATATCGCGATTTTTAGCATCAGGAAAGGAGATTTTGGGCTATTTGACCATGTGGGATATCCTGTGAAAATCGATAAAAAACTGGAATGTGAACTGACACTGAGGGCAGGCAGGGTGGTTTATGACCTGAATGGAATTGGCGGCAGAACGCGCTGGTAAGCAAGATATCCGGCATCTTACACCGGATATCTTAAAATGAGGGATATGTTTTAGTCGTTAACCAGGCTTACCTGTTCAGGAACCGGGAGCTGATACACCATTACTCCACCTTTCCATGTTTCCAGAACCTTGATGTCGCGCATTTGCATGTAATTCGATTCCAGGTGCAAGGGGTCTTGTTGCAGGATTACAAAATCTGAAAAATGTCCGACGGCCAGGGAACCTACCCATTTTTCAGCGTAGCAATGGTATGCTGCATCGGTGGTTACCGTACGCAGGGCCTGCTCCGGACTGATACATTCTGCCGCATTCAGGACATTCTCCTCAGGATTGCCTGGTGCTGCTTCCATGATTCTGGTAATGGATTGTTCCATCATGCGTAGGGGGCCAAGCTGGGTGACTTCGCAATCAGTATGTAAAGATATCTTTATACCTGCATCAAGTGCGGATTTACAGCGGTCCAGAATTTCTGCTTTCTCTCCGAATATGGCATCACGGAAAGCATAACCCCAGTATCCAACGTGCCCGATCAGGAAGCTTGGCAGGATTTCCAGTCTTTTTATGTCTTTAATATTTTGATCTGAAAGCAAAGAGGCGTGTTCTATCCGGTGTCTTACCGGAGTGCCTGTTTGGGTTTTGATCAGCTCATCATATACCTGAATGGTAAAGTTGATGGCCTGATCTCCGTTGGCATGGGTCATGAGTGGCCAGCCTTTTTTTATGGCAACGGTATTCAGGAGTTCTTTGTATGGTGCCGGAACTTCGACCGGTTCCGGATCTCCATCTGCGGTAAAATTAAATTTCCCTTTGGAATCCGGCAGACAGCAATAATGTTCTGACTGGTATCCGGTTAAGCCCTGGTTAGAGCCATCAGAGATGATTTTTGCGTTTCCATAATATACATCTGAGTATTCGGTAACCGGTTCATATTGCTTTAGTTTATCGGCGTCAGCTTGTGAACTGCACATCTTTGCCGCACCAATGCGGATGTTATTCGGGTAAAAATGAAGGTAGATCTTAAGCAGACTTTTGAAAGCATCGTTCATTCCGGCATCATAGAGGAAGGTATGACCGCGTTTGTTGGCTTCCTCAAAGAAGGTTTTCAGGTGAGAGAAACAGCCAATCACCATTTCTGAAAGCTGGGATAGGGGAATGGTCTTTAATGCAGGTTCCATTCCGACACCTTCCTGCAGTTGTCCGTGATTACTTGCTTTGTATTCTTCGAAAGTCATCTTGTTGTGGATCTCGGGAGTATGGTCGTAGGTGAGCTGCATCGCTTTGGTGTTTACGTAAGCGGTATGCATGGAGGCACTCAGCATCATCAGGGGCACATCTTTGACGATTTCGTCTAACGAATCGCAGGTAAAAGTAGTGAGGCCAATACCGTTCGCCGCCTTGGGATCGTGCACGAAAGGCATCAATGCCGGATCAGCCCCTTTGCCCAGCAGCCAGTTTCCTTTATCGTATTTCTCCCGGTTAGGGCCTGTCCGTTCCTTGTTGATGATTACACCAATCGTTTGTTCATTATATTCTGGTTTTAACTTCTGGTTATCAAACCTGCCCAAATCCATCCAGCCCATCAGTAGGGCAGTCGGCACGATGTGAACATGCGGGTCGATAAATCCAGGGAGCAATACCTCTGCATCCTGAAGCTGTTTAAATTCGAAGGCGATGCCTTTTTTTTGCATTTCCGCTTCCACTGCCGCTTTGCTGCCGGTAGCGATGACTTTGCCATGGTGAATGCCGATGGCTTCGACATTATCCATTTTTCCGTCGGTAAGTGGCCGGATGGTACCTCCTGAAATGACCAGCGATAAGGCTTCCGCATGGATCTGATGGGTTAATCCTTCAGCAGTTTTTAAGATCTTTTCGGGATGAAATAATTCCTCTTCGAGGATGTTCCACATGGGGTTGTTGCATGCGCAATGCGTACAGCCGAGTTGGGCTGAATTTTGATTTTCCATAATGAGAGCGTTTTAGTGTAAATATTTTGTTAATCCAATTATAACAATTATTTACGTATAAAGCAATGGAAAAATACAACTTTCAGGAATATTTTAATAAAAACAGCTGCATGCCTTTTTGATAGATAGGAACAGTGATCAGCGGTTCATCAAAGCCAGGCGTTTACTGACTTCAGTCTCCATCTTTTTTGTTTTGGCAAAAGTAAGTAAGCTTTCCAGGGTGTTACGGCTTGTTCTTTTGTGTTCCAGTACATAGTCATGGAAGTATTTATCTCCCTTTTTCAGGAGCTGATGAACTTTGTCCGGATTGTTGTAACAGGCATCATATGCTGCCATCATTTCTTCCAGCTTATAATGGTCTTCGGCAGTCTGTCCGGAGGTATCCTGTATAAAAATCTCGACCAAAAGCTGGTCAGTTTCTGTGGCATATAAAAAAACATATAGCGTTTCATCCCAGCCTAAATGTGTTTTGTTCGTTTTGTTTTCAGGGATGTAAAATTGCGTGGAGAAGTAAAATAGTTTTTCTTTATATTTTGGAATGCTGGCTTCTGAGGCTTTCCATTTGGGTGCACGATGCAGGTAAAGGATGTCCTTTTTCTTCAACATATCTACGCATTCATAATTGTCCGTATGATCTGATACATTTTTATACATAATGGAGTTGTGCTGAGTCAGGTGATACTGGATACTTTCTCCGGTTTCCAGATTTTTCTCTACCAATATGAGTTCCAGTCTCTTTAGTTCCCCAAATTTAAAATGTACTTCTCCGGTTTTGACCACTGCGGCAAAAAGGTATAATTCGCGGGGTATTTTACTTTCGAGTTTTTCTAATTCCTCCTGCCCAAGTATGATTTTGCCGACAAACAGTGTAGGAGTGCCTTTTATTTCAGGATTTGCAAAGCCAAGGTCCAGTGCTTCGTCTTCTTTTATATTTAAATTCATTGTTTAACAGGGGGATTGCTTTCTGTGGAGGGCATAATAAGATTTTCTTTTGAATTCATCTCATTTAAATTACTTTTAAGTATAAAACAAGGACCATGAATTTAGAAGTAATCGAGGAATATAAACAATTGTTCAGAACTGAAACCGGTTTGGATGCCGAAGAAAATGCGGCAGACTTTGCCGGATGGCTCTTTCTCCGGCGACAAGCCGCGATGATGGAAATCCTTCAGGATTTAACCGAACGCCATCAAAACCAACCGGCAACGGTAGCGCTGGTTAAAAGCATCATGAACCGGCTATTTCAATGCTAAGTAAGCTGCGTACAGGTTCATTTGATTAAAATAATTGCTGATTAGCCTGGTTTAAATTAACTTTTTCTGCTTTCTTCATAGGTAGGACCATAGAGGCCTGGTACTTTATTTCCCGTGGCACGCAGGTAAACGATCAATTCGCCACGGTGGTGATAAATGTGGTTAAAAAGAAAGCCGCGGGTGACGAGACCTCTGGGTATGGGGCCAAGGAGGACTTTTTCACCTGCTTTCATCGTCCAGTTGTCCGCTAACTTTTCTTCCGTAAGTGAGGCTAATGCCGTTCGGGCTTTTTCGACATTACGCTCAAAAAGTGCGAGGGTTGCCTGGATATCGTTGGTGTCGCCCCGTTCAAGTTGATCAGCCGTTATATCGTATACATCCTGAGTCAGCGTGCCATGGTACCAGTGGTAAATCGTGGCAATGTGCTGGGCAAGTTCGCCCATTGTCCAGGAAATGTCTGAAGGCTTATAGCCGAGGTCATTCTCCGGAACTGCCTGTAACAATTTACGTGTGTTGTTTACTTCATTTTCAAATTCGCTTGTTAGGTATTGAAGTATCATAACCAAAGTTGATTTAAAGTTTATAAATAATAACCGTTATAAAACATCTGCTATCGCCAATAAGTTTTCGGCGGCCGGAGTAATTTGTTTTTTTCAGAAGGAAAAGCAATGGATAATGTAAGCTCCTGACAGGACAGGCTTCGTAAATTCGGCTGTGATTGTAAAAAATATTTATGTACGTTTGTTAAGGGGCGATTAAGATGTTGTTAGCTAACAGCTAACAACGTGTCTCCTCATGATCAAATCTTTTTTTATTTCTTTTAATTTGCTGGGGGGCATTGAATACTGACTATCATGAAAATGTATTCTGAATTTACGGATTCTGAATTGGTTCGTCTTTTAAAGGACAGGAACCATGAAGCTTTTGCGGAGATCTACAACAGGTATGCAGTGCTGATGTTTTATAAAGTAAATCAGATGCTAAGGGATGAAGAGCCCTCTAAAGACCTGGTGCAGGATTTATTTGTAGCCCTTTGGGATAAACCGGAACTGATTCAGGAAAACAACAACCTTTCGGGATACCTATATATAGGAGCCAGAAACCGCGTCTTGAAATTCATACAAAGGAATAAGCTCAAAAATGACCACATTGCCTCTCTGGCACAATATGCTTCAGAAATTAGCCTGGAAACGATACAGGACATCGATGAACGGGAGCTGAAAATCATTGTACAAAGGGAGATTGACAATTTACCCGCAAAAATGAAGGTCATATTTGAAATGAGCCGTAAGGACAACCTTTCCCATGCGGAAATTGCCGAAAAACTCGGGCTCTCCGACCAGACGGTAAAGAAACAGGTGAACAATGCCCTGAAGATTTTGCGTTCAAAGCTGGCTGTGTATGCTCCTTTCGGATTGATTATCATTGAACTTTCTAAAAGAAACTAAAATAATTACTACTGAAAATCAGTCGATTACAATTATTTGAAGATTTTTATCATTTCCATCTACCCCCTGAGGGCCTTTCATCGCTATTACTTATAAATCAGGATTAAACTGATAAATACAAATGAATAGGGAACAGGTAATAGAATTGATCAGGAAGTATAATGATGGCAGCGCATCAACAGAGGAAATACGCCTGGTAGAAAACTGGTTTGTGAAGCAATCTGAGCTTCGGCAACAAGAACCCGAGGAGGTCGACTACCTGGATGTAAAACGGCAGATGTGGCTGAATATTGGTCAGCAGATTGACCGCCCTGTAAGCGAAGGCCGTTCCACTCATTCCCCTGTACGAAAATCAATGTTAAGATTTAAAATCGCCGCTGCCGCTGCGGTATTGATTGTCGCAATGACTGCTGTATTCTTCTATCAGAACCATAAAGATGTTGCCGGAACTCAATTCGCGAAAAACGACATCAATCCAGGTAAAAATAAAGCCGTGCTGACTTTGGCCAACGGACAAAAGATCAGTTTAACCGATGCGCTTAACGGACAGCTGGCGCAACAGGCCGGGGTGACGATCAGCAAAACTACCAAGGGACAATTGATTTATCAGGCTGCTCCAAATGCTTCCGGAAAAGGCAGCACCGAATACAATACCATTGAAGCACCCCGAGGCGGACAATGGCAGGTGATTTTGCCGGATGGCTCTAAAGTCTTTTTAAATGCTTCTTCGAGTTTAAAGTATCCGGTGTCTTTTGCAGGGAAAGAACGAAAAGTAGAACTAAAAGGAGAGGCTTATTTCGAAATCAGCCATAATAAAAAGGCTCCTTTCCGGGTACTGGCGAAAGGACAAATTGTGGAAGTATTGGGAACCCATTTTAACATCATGTCTTACGATGATGAAAAGGCAGTGAAAACTACTTTGTTATCAGGAAGTGTGAAGGTTTCTTCAAACGCAAGCAATGCTGCCGGAGCCAGAGATGGCGTAATCAATGCGGTTAAACCTGCCGCCGAATTCCTGATCCTGAAACCAGGCGAACAATCCCAGGTATCTCAGGGTAATATGAAACTGATCCATGATGTGGACCTGGAAGATGTATTGGCCTGGAAAAATGGCTATTTCAAATTCAATGAAAACTTAAGGTCTATCATGACTAAGGTTTCCAGGTGGTACGATGTGGAGGTGATTTATGAAACACAGCCGGATCCTGAATTCAAATTTAAGGGAGAGATTTCCAGGGACAAAAACATCTCTGAGTTACTGAATATGCTGGATTATACTGGAAATGTACATTTTAAAATTGAGGGAAGGAGGGTGATCGTAAAGAAATAGATACTATTTAAGCGACGTAATCCTTAAAAAAAGAGGTCAGAAGTGCTCGATACACTCCTGACCGATGCCGGAATACGTTAACAAAAATTTTGAGATCCTATCAACTAAACCAGACAAACAAACTTAGCAAATATTGTGAGTTAAAGCAATGCTATGGTTTCATCAGCCGCTAAGAATTTGTCGCAAACCAGATGAAATGTATAAAACCTATACGAACCAACCCGTACTCAAAAAGTATGCGAATAAGATTTTGCTAATGATACGATTCACCACCGTCATTTTAATAGCTACAATTATGCAGGTAAGTGCGAGCAGTTTTGCCCAGCGCATTACCCTGAATACCAAAAATACCGCCTTAGAGCAGGTATTGAAGGACATCCGGCAGCAAAGTGGTTACGACTTCCTTTTTAGCGAAGGACTGATCAGGTCCAGCAAGCCGATTTCCATCTCTGTGAAAAATGCAGCGATAGAGGAGGTGCTGGAAAAATGTTTCAGCGACCAGCCGATTACTTATAAGATTGAAAATAAAACCGTTTTATTGAAGGCCAAAGCCGCGACCATTATGGACCGGGTAGCGGCAGTTTTTGCTGTCGGCATAGACGTGCAGGGAAATATCATCAATAAAAAGACGAATGAACCATTGAGCGGGGTGACACTTAAGGTGAAGAATAAAAGAATTAGCGCCGGCTCTAATGCGAAGGGAGAATTTCATCTGCCAAAGCTGGAAGAGAACAGTGTGATTACCTTCAGCTCTGTTGGATTTGATTCCCTGCAGGTGAGGTTGGCCGAGTTTGAAAAAATGGAAGTCAATACCAGCTCCTTTTCTAAGAACATGAGCGTGGTGAAAACCGCTACCGGATTTTACCTGACCATTATGCTGGAGCCATCCGTATCTTTTCTGGATGAAGTGATGGTGCAGGCTTATGGAACCACAGACCGCAGAACAAGTACGGGTAACATTGCCAGAGTCAGTTCGAGAGAGCTGGAACAGCAACCTGTAATGAATCCATTGCTGGCTTTACAGGGAAGGGTGCCCGGTGTAATCGTTACCTCGACAGCGGGTTATGCCAGCAGTCCGGTGAAAGTAGAAATCAGGGGAAGAAAGACCATTAATTCTGCGTTCGTTTCAGAACCCTTGTATGTGATTGACGGGGTACCTCAAAATACCCTGGATTTGGGTGGAAATTCCAATTATCAGACCGGTTCTCCCGGTGTTGTTCAGGATGGATTTTCTCCTACCGGAGGCCAGAGCCCGATGTTTGGCCTCAATAGTAAAGACATTGAGAGTATTGAAATTTTGAAAGATGGTGATGCCACGGCGATTTACGGTTCGAGGGCGGCCAATGGCGTCATTCTGATCACCACAAAAAAGGGCCGGCCAGGGGCTACTAAATTTTCGGCAGCCCTGGGGCAGGGATTTTCTGCGATCACCCGCCATTGGGATGTACTCAATACAGCCGAATACCTGCAAATCAGAAAGGAAGCATTTAAGAATGACAACATTATACCAGATCTGGAAAATGCCCCTGATCTCGTACTGTGGGACCAGAATAAATATACAGACTGGCAGAAGGTACTTTTGGGAAATATTGGGAAACAATCCAATGTTTCGATGAGTCTGAGCGGTGGTGATGTGCAGACTCAGTTCCGCCTCAGTGGCAATTACGGAAGACAGACGGAGATCCTGACGAGTAAAGGAAGCAACCAGGTGGCCGGACTCAGCTTTAACATGAGGCATAAAACTGTCGACAGGAAATTTCAGGTAGATTTTGGGGTTATCTATTCTTATACTACAGTCAATACCACCACCATTCCCGCTACGGTTGCTTTGCCGCCCAATGCACCGGATATTTATGGACCTGACGGGCTGCTGAATTTTGCACCATGGAGAGGTCCTAATGGAGCAAGTAAATTCCCTTTTAGTGGTCTGGAAGCTCCATATTATTCGGATACGCATTCGTTTACCGGCAATCTGAATCTGAGCTATGAAATATTGAAAGACCTGAGTTTTTCTACCAGATTTGGTTATGGCTATACCAGCAATGCCACTAAGTACTTCGGCTATATTTATGCGCAGGACCCGATCACTAATCCAACAGGATCTTCCCGGTTTGGAAGCACCAATAACCTTAATTTGGTGGTAGAACCACAGTTAAATTATAAACTAAAAATAGGTGAAGGTAACCTGGAGTTGTTGTTCGCAGGTTCTTTACAGAAAAATGTAACCAGGGCCAATTCATTGACGGGGCTTGGTTATGACAGCGATGATTTTATTGAATCTATTAATCTGGCACCTCAGATTTTCAACCCTACCGGAGATGTAAATTATCATAAACTGGCGGCGTTATTTGGCAGGATCAATTACAATTGGAAATCAAAATATATTGCCAATATCAACTGGCGAAGGGACGGATCTTCCCGCTTTGGGCCTGGCAACCGTTACGGTAATTTCGGCTCTGTTGCAGGCGCCTGGATTTTATCGGAAGAAGCGCCGATCAAAAAAGTCCTTCCTTCATTTATCAGTTTCTTAAAGTTGAGGGGAAGTTATGCCTTAACAGGTGGGGATGCGGTAGGTGATTATAGATACCTGGCACAGTGGGCTAAAAATAAACAGTATAGCGATCCATTGCCCGATTATGATGGCACTACTCCTTTAATCAGCTTACTGGCGGTAAATCCAAATTACAAATGGCAGGTGAATAAAAAACTGGAGACCGCTTTAAACATAGGTTTCTTAGAAAACAGAATCAATTTTCAGTTTGCGATATACCGGGAAAGGTGTGACAATCAGCTGACGGATTTTCCTACGCCGGTATATACGGGCTTTCCTACGGTAATGGCCAACTGGCCTGCGGTAGTAGACAATAAAGGCTGGGACATTACGATTGATGCGAATGTGCTGAATACGGAAAAATTCAACTGGACGGTATCGCTTTTTGGTTCCAGAAACAAGAATGTATTGGTCTCGTATCCCGACCTTGCACATTCCCCGTATGTAACTACGCATCAGGTGGGTAAATCTATCAATACCCAATATCTGTTCCACTATTTAGGCGTAGATCCCCTGACTGGATTTTACAAGGTAGAAGATTACAATGGCGATGGCTTTGTTGGTCAGAATACCGGCCGCGCCGGAGGTGGCGACCAATATGTTGCCTTAGATCTTTCTCCAAAATTTACAGGCGGATTGACTAATGTTTTTACCTACAAGGGGTTCAGGCTGAGCACTTCTTTCAATTACAATAATTTTATCGGGGCTGATCCCAATTTCAGTTCGGATGTTTATCCCGGCGCTCCGGGAAATTTACCGAAAGATGTGATCGGAAATTATTGGAAAGCGCCTGGCGACCATGCCTTATATCCAAAACCAACGACCAGATATAATGATGGAACCCAGTTGTTTTTTAGTTCTGATGGCAGGTATAGAACAGTTTCTTATATCCGCTTGTCTAACGCAGCACTTTCCTATGAGCTGGATCAGAAATGGGCAAAAAAGCTCGGTGCAGGGGCGCTGAGCATCTACGTAAATGCCCAGAATATATTTGTGATCAGCAATGTTAAAGGGCTTGATCCGGATATACAGCAATTTGGGGCGCT
Organism: Pedobacter sp. KBW06; assembly: GCF_003852525.1. Lineage (GTDB taxonomy): Bacteria > Bacteroidota > Bacteroidia > Sphingobacteriales > Sphingobacteriaceae > Pedobacter. The sequence goes on along the minus strand of NZ_QAJL01000005.1, from coordinate 836,705 downwards.
TCCACCCGCCAAAATCTATTTGTGTGGCCTTTCGGTTAATTTTTAATTCCTAACGAGATGATGATGAAAAGAAATTTAAACAGATATAGCTTTATGGCGGCATGCATCCTGATGTTTTCTTCCTGTAAAGACATGATTGATATTCCTGATCCAATCAATACCATTACTACGGATAAGGTTTTTGATAATGATAACCAGGCCAATTCTGCTATGGCTGGTGCCTATTCGCAATTGATTAATGATCAGGTGCTGAATTTTGGGAATGGGGCCGTTACGACCTTGTGCAACCAGTCGGCCGACGAGCTGAATCTCTCTTTCACAGGGCCTAATGCGGTATATACGAATAAACTGATTTCGTCCGAAATAGCGACCTCTGATATCTGGACTACTGCTTATAAGAATATTTACAATGCCAATGCCGTTATTGAGGGAATTGCAGCTTCTACTTCATTAAAGCTGCACAAGGAGGTACGAATTAAGCTGACTGCTGAAGCTAAGTTCATGAGGGCTTATACCTATTTCTACCTCGTTAACTTTTTTGGAGACGTGCCATTGGCACTGACCGATGATTTTAATAAGACGGTTCGGATGACCCGTACGCCCAAGGCAGAAGTTTATGCACAGGTGGTTAAGGATTTACAGGATGCCAAATCAGACCTTGCTGCAGATTTTTCCGGATCAAAAACCGGAGAGCGGATCCGTCCGAACAAATGGGCAGCAACGGCCATGCTGGCCAGGGTTTACCTTTTTATGGGCGATTATGCCAATGCCGTTGCCGCTGCAACGGAAGTAATCGAACAAAGCGGGTTATTTGAATTGAATGGAGACTTAAATGAAGTTTTTCTAAAGAATAATAAAGAGGCCATCTGGCAAATGCAGCATAGTAACATGACGCTCACACGTGGGAACGCCACCCCCGAAGGTTATGTGATCAAGCCTTTTTTATCGCCGGTAGCGAACGAGTATTTTGGTGTTCGTCTTGCAGAGGACCTTGTTGAGAAATTTGAAAACAACGATAAGAGAAAGGCCTCCTGGCTGATGCCGGTGACTAAAGCGGGAGAAATCAATTATTTTGTCTATAAATACAAAATAGGGGTAGGGAACTCATCCGTTGGAGGCCCGGTTACAGAATACTATACCATGCTGCGACTGGCAGAACAATACCTGATCAGAGCAGAAGCTTTAACACTTGGAAGTCAGCAACTGGATCTGGCCATTGCCGACCTGAATGTAATTCGCCGCCGTGCGGGCATTGATGAGCTCCCTGCAGGGCTTTCCAAAGATGCTGTAGTTGCCGCGATTGAGAAAGAAAGAAGAACAGAGTTTTTTTCTGAATGGGGACACCGTTGGTTAGACCTGAAAAGGACCGGAAGGGCACACGATGTGCTTTCTGTGATTTCTGTAAAACAACCCTGGGCAGGAGATTACCAGTTGTTGTATCCAATTCCTTTAACGGAGATACGGACAAATAATAAACTGATTCAAAATCCTGGTTATTAGCCAGCTAAACTGAACCACATGAAAACTTATAAACTCAATATAATATGGTCCATCAGCTTATTGTGCTTTGCTTTTGTTTCCTGTAAAAAAACTGAACAAGCACCTGTTATCAGTCACCTTTCGTTATTTAATGCGATGCCCGGAGATACGCGGCTGATGCCCAGCTTTAGAGGAACCAAGCCTTTGGATCGTTATTATGACGGACAGCTTTTTTATTATGCTGTTTTTAATGGATTTAATAAATTCTCGATTAATAAAGAACTGCAGCCTTTAGCGATTTACCGCTATCCGGACACCTTGCCAGCGAGTAAGCCGTTATACGACCTGAACCTAAAATTAAAACAAGGGAGCATCAACAGGTTATACTTTACAGGGACGGTTGAGCATCCTGATTACCTGCTTTCTACCTTTGTTCCGCCCGCTTATAATGCTGCAGACAGCACATTTGGTATTAAATTTCTGAACCTGTCTTATCAAAGCAGACCTATAAATGTTTACCTGGTTGGCAATGGGGAACGTAAGGAAGCAGAAGGGCTGGCGTACAAAGGGGAAACGGAATATAAGCGCTATGCCGCAGCCTTAAAAACCGGAGAATATACTTTTGAATTCCGGGATCAGGAAACACAAAAACTCCTGGCCAGGTATACCACAAATGGGCTGGGCGTTGCCAAAGATAATTTATGGCGTTTCCGGAATTTCACCCTGGCCCTGATTGGCTTCCCTGATGAAACAACTGAAGTATTAAAACAAAAGCCCTTTTTGCTCGACGACTACTAATCAAAAGCAGGCTTCTTTAAGCCTGCTCTTCAATAAATTTTCTTAATCCAAATTTAACTACTATGGAACCAATCGTTCGTATTAGCGGTCTGTCGCACCGTTATAGTACCAGCTGGGCTATTCGTGACATCAATATAGAGATCCCAAGGAGTGGGATTGTAGGTCTGTTAGGCTCCAATGGGGCCGGAAAATCGACCACCATGAACATTCTTTGCGGTGTCTTATCGCAAACCGCCGGAGAAGTCATCATCAATGGCATAGACCTGAGCAAGGAACCGGAACTGGCCAAACAGGAAATCGGTTTTTTGCCGCAGACCCCTCCATTATACATGGATTTAACGGTAGATGAGTATCTGCGGCATTGCGGCATACTGCGTTCCATCGATGCCAAAAAACTGAAGTCTGCTATGGAGGAAGTGAAAGAACGCTGCGGACTGACCCACATCAGCAAAAGGCTGATCAAGAACTTATCCGGTGGCTATAAGCAAAGGGTTGGAATTGCCCAGGCCATTATTCACCATCCGAAACTTGTGGTCTTTGATGAGCCGACCAACGGACTCGATCCCAACCAGATCATCGAAGTTCGTGGCCTGATCAAAGACATCGCTGCAGAACGGGCGGTGATCCTTTCTACCCACGTCCTTACCGAAGTTCAATACCTGTGTAAGCAGATTGTGATGATCGAAAGCGGACGCATAGTGTTTTCGGACACGATGGAAGCTTTTGACAATTATGTAGCGCCGCACAGCATGATCGTCCTGATGGAAAATGCACCTGCGGAGGACCGTCTGCTGGCCATTGAAGGTATTACCAGAGTAGAATACCTGACGGAAAAACAGCTGAGGCTCTATTTTAACGGCGACCGCAGTATTTCTGAAAACCTGGTGCTGGAAAGTGCAAAGCAGGGATGGCGGTTACGCGAGCTGAACATGGAAAAGAGCTCATTAGATGAAACCTTTGCCCAATTGTCCAGAATTTCGAATTAAGCATCATCACACAAATGAAGCCATCACCAATAAATACATTAGAATGAAAAAAATAATACAAATAGCGAGGCTGGAACTCAGTCTGCTATTTTATTCTCCTATTGCCTGGTTACTGATCATGATCCTGTTTCTGAAAATGAGTTTCGATCTGATCCCGGCTATAGATGAAATACAACACATCCAGCAATATATTCCTGCTTTTTCTTTTTTAACAGACAAGCTGTTCACCACGAGTCTGAGGGTAGGTAATCTTCCTCTGGGGATCTTTTTCGGGATTCTTTCCAGCCTGTTTCTGTATACACCTCTGGTTACGATGGGAATCATCAGCAGGGAGATGAGCAGCGGAAGCATTAAATTGCTGTACTCTTCTCCGGTAAAGCTGAGTCAGATCGTTTATGGGAAGTTTTTCGCCATGATGGTCTATAATTTAGTGATCATCGCTTTGATGTGCCTCTTTCTCCTGATCGGTTTCGCCTGTATCGACAACTTTGATTTTCCACATCCCCTTGTGGCATTGCTTGTGGCATATTTACTCTTAAATACCTATGCGGCAATCGGAATTTTTATGTCCAGCCTCACGACTTATCAGGTGGTTGCCGCGATTTGTACTTTTGCGGTCCTGGCATTTATGAATTATATCGGGAACTTCGGACAAAGTCTGGATTTTGTGCGGGACCTGACTTATAGCCTTTCTATGCCAAGCAGGGCAGAGCGCATGGTGGCCGGATTGCTGAACAGCCGTGATGTGATCTATTACTTCGTGGTTACGGGAATTTTCCTGGGCTTTACGATTGCGAGATTACAACTGGCCCGCGTTAGCAGATCCTTTATTTACCATGCAGGCAGGTATCTGCTCGTGCTGGGGATTGGATTGGCGGTTGCTTACCTCAGCTCGCGGCAGCCCCTGATCGGTTACTATGATGCGACATTTACCAAAGCGAATACGATTGTTAAAGCGACCCAGGAAGTCTTGAAAAAAATGGGTGATGAACCCCTCGAAGTAACGGCTTATGTAAATGGATTACATGGTTCCTATAGTTTTGGGGCACCAGTTGGCCGCATTCCTGCGACTGCCAGGTGGGAACCTTATTTGCGTTTCAAGTCCAATATTAACTTGAAATGGGTCTATTACTACGATTACCGGGACCCTCAGTTCTATGTCATGAACCAGGGAAAAAGTTTAAAAACCTTGTTTACAGAACATGCAAAGGCTTTTGAGGTGGATACCGCAGGTTTTTTAAATCCGGAACAGATCCGTAAAGAAGCAGACCTGCGCGGGGAGAACGACCGTCTCGTATTTCAGCTGAAGTATAAAGGGAAGACTACTTTTCTAAGGACTTTTGACGATGCTTCTTTCTGGCCGGATGAGCCCGAAGTAGCCGCAGCGCTGAAACGCCTGATCGTTACGCCGCCAAAGGTTGTTTTTGCAACTGATGGTTATCAGCGTAGCATGGACAAGGTGGGCGACAGGGACTATAAAATGCTGACCAATAATAAGTTCGCCAGGAATTCCATGATCAATATGGGCTTTGATATTGACAGTGTTTCTTTGGAGCATGCAGTGATTCCAGCGGGCATTGCCGCCCTGGTGATTGCTGACCCCAGAGTTCAGTTTAGTCCGGCTGCTTTGGCCAAACTTCAGAAATATACTGCCGAAGGGGGAAACCTATTGATTGCCGGCGAGGCGGGTAAACAAGCCATTGTAAACCCATTGTTAGATGCTCTGGGGGTAAAAATGCGCAATGGAACACTAGTGCAAAAAAGCAGAGATTTCTCTTACGGACTGGTTACGCCAAGCTTAGCTGCTGCTGCTGTGTCGATGAACGCGGGCCTTGAAAAGCCTTATAAAGAGAAATCGAGAATCTCGATGCCGGGTGTCGCGGCCTTGAGCTATGACAGTAAAGGGCCTTTTACGATTCAACCCTTGTTAATGACAAATGAAAAGACAGCCTGGATCAAGAAAGGACAATTTGTACTCGACTCCGCGGCTTTGGTATTTGATGCAAAAACAGGAGATGAGCAAGGTACTTTTCCGGCATCACTGATGCTGACCAGAAAGCTGAAAAACAAAGAACAACGGATTGTGGTAACAGGTGATGCCGATTTCTTTAGCAATAAAGAGCTGGCAAGGAGCAATATGGAAGTCATCAACGGCTCTTTTGCTATCAGTATTTTCGGCTGGTTTGCCGATGGGGTATTCCCCGTTGATATGACCCGCCCACCATCAAAAGATAACAAACTGCTGCTGAGTAAAGCAGGGGTGAGCACTCTAGAAATATTGTATTATGGGCTGATTCCCGGCACCATATTCCTGTTGGGATTGGTGTTGCTGATTCGCAGAAAACGTAAATAACATGAGCTTTATAACCGATAAACAGACAATCGATGATTTGAATATCTTCTCCAGATCGGGGAGTGATTCCATCTACCATATTTTTAATAAAACCTATACTCAGGGAGGCGCTGCGCTGCTGGAAGAGCTGTTTCGCAATCCGCTTTCGGACGAGCAGCTGATCAACGACAGGGTAGCGATACTGCGGTATTTTCAGGAAAGCAAATCTGTTTTTCCTTTACAGGGAAACCGCTTTGAAGAAGCGGAAAGATACCTGGGCAATACCGATCCCCGCAGCAGGCTTTCCAATCAGGGTTTTAGCATGGCCGACTTTAAAGCGGCGGGCGAAAGTGTCATCGCATTGACGGAGATTTTACAGGGATTGAAAAGGTTTATGCTGGAGATTAAGTCAAAGGTAGCGGCAAATCCTTATGGTAAAGAAGTAGAAAAAATATTGGCGCTGGTCAATTCCAGGGAGCTGGAAATCATCTTTGCAGAGCATGGAAAAGGCAAGATCTCTTCTGGTAAAATTGTAGAGTATGACAATATTTTGCGCTTTCAGCAACGTCCCTTAATGGAGAAAATCCTGCAGCACATTTATCAGCTGGATGTCTACATTTCCATCGCCAGAGTGGCTGAAGAGCGTGGTTATCACTTTGCTACCGCATTAAAACGCGATGCCAACTGTTTGAAGCTGCAAGGGGTACGTCATCCATTGCTGAATAAACCGGTTACGAATTCTCTGGAGATGAACCCGGACAGCAATATTGTATTCCTTACCGGGGCCAATATGGCGGGTAAATCCACTTTTATGAAATCGCTGAGTATTGCCATGTACCTGGCGCACCTGGGTTTTCCTGTTGCGGCAAAACAAATGGAATTCTCTGTTTGTGATGGCATGTACACCACCATTAATCTGCCGGATAACCTCGCCATGGGGGCCAGTCATTTTTATGCGGAGGTCCTGAGGGTGAAAAAAGTGGCCGTTGAACTTGGCGCAGGAAAAAACCTGTTTGTGGTTTTTGATGAGCTGTTCCGCGGTACCAATGTGAAGGATGCTTATGAAGGCACGATTGCCATCATGGAAGCTTTTGCCAGCAAGCCACATTCGCTGTTTGTAATTTCCACACACATTATGGAAGCAGGAGCGGTGTTGCAAAAGAAATGCAATAACATGATTTTTCGCTACCTGCCTACCCGTATGGAAAATGGCAAACCGGTGTATACCTATACCTTAACGGAAGGGATTACCGACGACAGGCATGGGATGATCATCATCAACAATGAAGGGGTACTGGAGCTGATCAGCGACAAAAAAGAAGTAAAAAAAGCACAGACAAACCTAAGTGCAGATCGGCAAACCATAGAAGACCTGAATTTACAAGGCAAGTTTAAACAGCAATCCATTTACAGTCTGTTTAACCGTCTGCAAACCAGGGGTGGAGAGAAAGTACTGGAAAGTATGTTTGCAGCTCCCCTGAATCAGCCGGAGCTGATCAATAAGCGCAGTGCCTTATTTGCATTTTTTCAGCAGCACAGGGTGATTTTTCCCGTGATCCGTTCGCAGGTGGAATCGATGGAAGATTACCTGTCTGGCGGAGCAGGAGCATCCCTGCCAAGAGTGGCATGGGGAATATTCCTCAAAAAATTCCAGCAAACGCTTTTCCATAGTGCAGAATTATTGCAATTACAGGCCGGGCAATCGGTAACGGTTGAAGTGCTGCAGGCATTCCGGGTGTTCTTTTCAGAATTGAAAAGAAAAGCAGGGATTGGGGTTTATCAGGTTGAACTGGACATTGCAGAACAGGTCCTGCAGGATTCCAGGTTGCAAAGTATTTTGAATGCAGAAGAGGAACAACCTTCCTTAATGCAGCTGATCAGGAATGACTATGTGATTCGCCATGCGATGATGAACCAGATGGAAAACCTGTTGAAACTGATCTACGAACTCGATGTTTTTGTGGGCGTAGCAGCAGTTGCCGCAGAACAGGACTTTGTGTATGCAAGGGCATTGCCTGCCGAGCAGATGGTGTTAAATATAAAGGGTTTCCGCCATCCGGGATTGAGAAATGGGGTGGCCAACGACCTGCATTTAACCCGGGACCGGAACGTACTGTTCTTAACCGGAGCAAATATGGCCGGAAAATCCACCTTTATGAAGTCGATGGGCATTGCAGTTTACCTCGCCCATATGGGCTTCCCAATCGCGGCTAAAGAGATGGAGTTTTCGGTTAAAGATGGTTTGTTCTCCTCGATCAACGTTTCTGATAACCTGGATATGGGATACAGTCATTTTTATGCCGAGGTATTGCGGACTAAAACTGTGGCCAAAGCGATGAGTGAATCTCTGGACTTGTATGTCTTGTTTGATGAGTTGTTTAAGGGGACCAACGTAAAAGATGCTTACGATGCCACACTGGCCGTGACAAAAGCCTTTGCAGCAAACAGGAACAGTTTCTTTGTGGTCTCTACACATATTATTGAGGTGGGCGATGCTTTAGGCAAAGTCTGCCATAACCTGCAGTTCTCCTTCCTGCCAACGGTAATGAAAGATGGCGTACCAACTTATCCATATACACTGGCTTCCGGTATCACGAGCGACAGGCAGGGAATGATCATTATTGAAAATGAAAAGATCGTCGACATCATTAAAGCAAATGATCCGGTAAGTCATAAACCATTATTATCACTGTAATATGCTGATCAAATATAAATCTTTAAGTGTTCTTTTACTTGCAGCTTTGTGTATCCCTTTGGCCTGTAAAACCAGCCTGGATACGCAGCCACTGCAACTGGACCCGGAAGTAAGAACGGGTAAACTGCCCAACGGCTTTACCTATTATATCCGCAAAAATAAAACACCCCAAAAAAGGGTAATGATGTACCTGGCCAGTAAAGTAGGCTCTATTCTGGAAACCGATCAGCAAAGAGGGGTAGCCCATTTTATAGAACATATGAGCTTTAACGGAACCAAACATTTTCCCAAAAAGGCGCTGTCTGATTACCTGGAGAAATCAGGCGTACGTTTTGGGGCAGACATCAATGCCAATACCGGTCTGGACGAGACCGTTTATCAGCTTCCATTACCTTCGGACCATCCGGAGTTGCTGGCCAACGGTTTACAGATTATCCGCGACTGGGCACAGGATGCGAATATGGAAGCCGAAGATGTGGAGCGGGAGCGCCACGTGATCCTGGAAGAGAAACGTTTTCGCCAGGGGCTGGCACAGCGTTTCCAGGAAAAAAGTGTGCCTTTTTACACCAATAACTCCCGACACGGATCACGTTTTCCGATCGGAACAGAGGAGGTTTTACTGAAGGTGACTCCGGAAGAAATCCGTAGCTTTTACAAGGACTGGTACCGTCCGGATTTGCAGGCGATATTGGTGGTTGGTGATATTGATGTGGACCAGATGGAGAAAGACATCAAGGCAAAGTTTTCAGACCTGCGTAATCCTGAAAAGGAAAAAGAGCGACCGGTTTACCGGGCAACGTTGACTGGCAAGAACCAGTACCTGCAGTTTATCGATTCTGAATTAGGCGGGATTTCTTTGGAGATCATGAAGAAATCGCTGGCCGATACTATTGTTACTGCTGCAGATTACAGGGCTGGTTTGCTCAAAAAACTGCTGGCAGAATTGGTTGGTATCCGATTCAGAAGGCTGCCGATAGTCGGTTTTAATCAGCTGACCGGTGGATTGTCTGCTTTTTCCGTAGGCCTTACGACTAAACCCGCGGAAACAGAACAGGGATTAAAAAGTATCTGGCTGGAACTCCGCCGCATGGAGGAACAGGGTTTTACAAAATCAGAACTGGAAAGGGTAAAGAAAGCGCATCAGTATCAGATGGAGGAAGCTTTGAAAGAAAAAGATAAGACTTCCTCAGAAATATTGATCAGGCCCTATCTGCAGCATTTCTTAACCGGTAATGCTGCACCCGGCATCACTAAAGAAGCCGAATTGACTGCTGCATTGCTTCCTGATATTACCCTGGATGAAATCAATGCGCTGATGAAGGAGTACATGAAAGCAACAGACCGCGACATCATTGTGAAATCTTCTGAGTACAATAAAGCATTTCTTCCGGATGAAGCTACCGTATTGAAATGGATAGAAAGCGTGTATAGCCAAGGTCTGCCTCCTTTTGAAGAAGATAATCTCGACCTTCCATTGCTTAAAAATGAGCCTGTTCCCGGAAAAGTTACCAGGGTGGAAACAATCAAACAGATTGATGTTCAGAAAATTGTGTTGAGCAATGGCCTGACCGTATTATTGAAAAAAACAGATTTTCAGAACGACCAGATCCTGATTAAGGGGCTTGCAGAAGGCGGGACTTCTTTATGCAGCGATGCGGATTTCGAAAGCGCCCTTAATGCTGCCAATCTCGTGGCCGCAGCTGGTGCGGGCAATTATGATGCACTGCAGGTCAGTAAATTTATGACCGGAAGAAAGGTTCAGCTGAGTCCTTTTATCACGGATCAGTATCAGGGATTCAATGGCAGTACGACAAAAGAGGACCTTCCGGTTGCGCTGGAATTGCTGCATGCTTATTTCATGGAGCCACGTAAGGATGAAGAAGCCTTTCAGACACTTTTGGGGAGAAGTAAAGAGCAGTTGATGAATAAAGAAGATGGCCGTACTCAGGTATTTATGGATACGGTGAACCTAGTGCTGGGTAATTACCATGTACGCAGAAGGCCACAAAGCATCGGTCGCCTGGATGCCATTAAGCTGGACAGGGCGATTGAAATTTATAAAGCGCGCTTTGCCGATGCTTCGGCTTTCACTTTCTTATTTGTAGGGAATATGGAAGAGGGGAAGCTGAAATCGTTATTGGAAAAATACCTGGGCTCACTGCCTTCAACAGGAAAAAAAGAAACGATGAGAGATCTTGGGATTAATGTTCCTCCGGGCCGCATTTCAAAAACCGTATATAAAGGAACCGAGCAGAAGTCAAGTGTATTTCTGACTTATTCAGGTGCTTTCGATTACAATTTTGAAAATACCATTAAAATGAACGCGATTGCTGATGCGTTAAAGATCAGCCTTACCCAACGCCTTCGCGATCAGGAAGGAGGGACCTATACCCCAAACGTGCAGATGAACCTGTCTAAAGTTCCGAAAACGAGGTTTGCCATGGCTGTTTCCTTTGATTGTGCACCTAACAATGTGGAATCACTCATTGCTTCGGTACAGGATGAACTGAACAAAATGAAAACATCGGGGCCCTCTGCGGAAAACCTGCAGAAATTTAAGGCCGCACGTAAAGTGGGACTGGAAACAGGCGCAAAGAACAATGAATTCTGGTTGGATTACCTCGCTTCTCAGGTGATGAACAAAGAGCCTTTGACACAGTTTTTTGACTACGATGCTGCCCTGAATGGCATCACTGTAAAATCAGTGCAGCAAGCTGCGGCAACTTACATTCAGGATAAAAACTATGTGAAACTGGTACTGATGCCGGAAAAAACTAAACCTTGATTATAAAAAATATGAAGAAAATCATACAAATAGCCAGGCTGGAACTCAGCCTGCTATTTTATTCGCCGATTGCCTGGCTAATGTTGCTCATCCTGTTTGTACAAATGAGTATGGGGTTTACGCCCAAATTACCTGAATTGGCGCGTGGACAAGAAGTTAGCGGTCTGACCGATCGCTTGTATATGAGCTTAGACTATGGTGGTGTACTTAGTGCTATTCTGGATAAACTGTACCTGTATATCCCTTTAATCACCATGGGCATCATCAGCAGGGAAACGAGTAGCGGGAGTATCAAATTACTGTATTCTTCTCCGGTGAAACTAAGCCAGGTGATTTATGGGAAATTTGTGGCGATGCTGGTTTATAACCTGTTGATTGTCGGAGTGATCTCGCTTTTTGTAGCGGTTGGCGCCGTTTATATTCCGCATTTTGATTATCCACATGTTTTAGTGGCACTGCTGGCTATTTATTTGATGCTCAGTGCTTTTTCGGCTATCGGGATTTTTGTATCCAGTTTAACGACCTATCAGGCGGTTGCTGCAATCAGTACTTTTGTGGCGCTGGGTTTTATGAATTATATCGGTACTGTTGGACAGGGGGTTGATGTGCTGCGCGACCTGACCCATAGTTTGTCTATGCCAGACCGTACCGCGCGTATGATGGGAGGATTGCTGAACAGCCGTGACGTGATCTATTACCTTGTGATTTCCGGGATGTTTCTGGCTTTCACGATTGCCAAGCTGGAACTGGAAAGGATTTCCGGAACCCTGATGCAGCAGGTGATGCGATACGGACTGATTGTGGCGATTGGTTTAACGGTTACCTATGTCAGTTCCCGTCAGCAGATGATTGGTTATTACGATGCTACCGCTACGAAGCAGAATACGATCAGTAAATATACCCAGGAAATCCTCAAAAAGATGGGAAATGATCCTGTGGAAATGACCGAATACATCAACGGTATGGAAGATTCTTACAGTAAGGCCACACCGAAACAGCGGATTGAGGACATTGCCCGTTGGGAGCCTTATCTGCGTTTTAAACCAGATATTAAATTAAAATGGGTATACTATTACGATAGCATCCCGGGCATCACCGAACAATTGAAAAAGCAGAAAGTTACTTTTAATTATTACGTGATGTTTATGTCGAATCTGATGAAACTCGACCTCCGTAAGTTTTTAACGCCTGCAGAGATCAAACAACAGATCAACCTGGAAGGGGAAAATGCACGCGTGGTGATGCAGTTGAAATATAAAGGTAAAACTACTTTTCTAAGGACCTTTTCTCCGGATAATTATTTCTGGCCTAAAGAAGCGGAGACCGGAGCCGCGTTAAAACGATTGATAGTAAACGCGCCTAAAGTGGTTTTTGCAACCGATGGTTACCAGCGTGGAATGGACAAAATAGGCGATAGGGATTATAAAACCTTAACGAATACCAAGCTGAGCAGAGGATCTATGATCAATCAGGGATTTGATGTAGACAGCGTTTCTCTGGAAAAAGGCGAGATCCCTTCGGGAATTGCTGCATTGGTGATTGCTGACCCTAAAGTGGCATTTAGTCCGGTTGCCCTCGCCAAGCTTGGGAAATATATTGATCAGGGTGGAAACCTGATGATTGCCGGGGAAACGGGGAAGCAGAGTGTTGTAAATCCCTTGCTGGATTCCCTTGGGGTGAAAATGCTCGGCGGAACCTTGGTTCAGGAGAGTAAAGATTATTCAATTGATCTGGTGGTTCCAAATTTAGCGGCAGGAGCAGTGGCGATGACTCCGGAATTACAACCCTACTATTTAAGGAAATGGGTTGTTTCCATGCCCGGAGCAGCTGCATTAAGCTACGATCCCAATGGTCCTTTTATGGTGCACCCTTTGTTAACGACAAATGCGGAGAGCAGCTGGTTGAAAAACGGAAAACTGGTGCTTGATTCTGCTGCAGCGACATTTGATGCCCAGGCAGGTGATCAGAGGGGAAGTTATCCGACTGCATTGATGTTGTCCAGAAACCGGAACAACAAAGAACAGCGGATCATGGTGTCTGGTGATGCCGACTTTTTGAGCAATGCGGAGTTGTCGCGCATGAACATGCAGACGATTAACGGAGGTTTTGCTTTAGGGGTGTTCAAATGGTTTGCCTATGGGGAATTTCCGATAGACACCAGCAGGCCGGAGACGAAGGACAATGTAGCCACGCTGACCAAGACCAGTGTAAAAACATTACAGGTATTTTATTATGGGATCATTCCGGGAGCCATCTTCCTGTTGGGGCTGGTGATCCTGATCCGCAGAAAGCGTAAATAATACAGGACCTATAAATCATGCAGAACACCTAAATAATACAGCAAACCTAAATCACTCAGAAAAATAAGTAATTATGAATCAAACTTTTGAGAATATCATTTTGGCATTTCTCCTCACGATAGGTCGTTATTTTTTAATTGCAGGTATCTTTTTTTTAGTTTTTTACCTGCTTTTCCCCAAGAGCCTGCTGCGAAATAAAATTCAAGGCAGGCTGGCGGGAACGGCCGATTTCCTGCGGGAAATCCTGCATTCCTCTGTTTCCAGTATGGTATTGGCAGTGATGGCACTACTGGCTTTATCTGAAGGAATAAGGGGATATACCTTTATTTATACGGATTTACATGCTTATCCGATATGGTGGGTTCCGGTGAGCCTTGTGCTTACGCTGGTGGTACACGACACCTATTTTTACTGGATGCACCGGATTCTGCACCATAAAAAACTGTTTAAGCTGACCCATCTGGTACACCATCAATCGACCAATCCTTCCCCCTGGACCTCTTATTCTTTTCATTTCCTGGAAGCGATAGCAGAAGGAGCAGTGATGATCGTATTGGTGTTTGCCATGCCTTTGCATCCTTTAACGCTGATGCTGTTTGCACTTTCTTCCTTTGTAATCAATGTTTACGGGCATTTGGGCTATGAGATTATGCCTAAAGGGTTCAGGAATACCTTTCTGTTCGAAATCATCAATACTTCTACTTTCCATAACCTGCACCATCAGAAGTTTAGAGGAAATTATGGATTGTATTTAAGGGTATGGGACAGGTTGATGAAAACAGAGCATCCTGATTATGTGAAGGATTACGACCGCATGCAAGAGAAACGGTTTGGAAATTTACCAGGCGATACCCTGGTTAAAGCAAAATAAAGCATTAAATGGCTTCATTAGTTACAGTAGCATAAAACACAGCTGAGGTAGTAAAATCAAAGCCGCATTTAGATCTGAATGCGGCTTTGATTTTTGATGAGGTTTGGGCAATGACGGCCGGTTGTGCTTTACCTGCCGAAAACACGGGGAAAGCGACGGCGGTTTTCGTCGATAAAAACGGCTAGCTGATAATTCTCTTCCGAATCTATCGCCAGATTCTCGATCTCCTCAATACCGCAGGTATAAGGTTTTTTACCGACTTTACGATTGCCTCCGGCGAGGAAAGTCTTGCGGTTAAACACATGCAGGATGCCATCTTCGACAAAGGTGTTAGGACGGTCTTCGCGAATGAAGTCCGTGTCGCTGTCATAATATCTGCGGTTCAAGGTCCTGATGCTGAAAACCGAATCGTAGCGCTGGCCTTCCTCCGGATTAACCACATGCTTGTCGTAGGTTTCGATCATGTAATCGATCGTCTGCTGTTTCAGGAAAGGGAAAATAGGTCCAAGCTGCAGGAAATGTTCTCCCTCTACATGTTTGAGCAGAGCTTCGGTCGTCCGGTCGGAGGTCAGTTCCAGTTCGATCTCCTGAGGTTCTGCCTGGTAGACGTTTATCACTTTTACTTTTCCGGAGCGGGAGTAGTCGCTTTTAATTCTGGCTGAATCGGTATTGACAATGATCTTACTAACCTGTGGGATAGCCTCAAGCTTATCAATCATGACGCTGTACAGCGAGCTGTGGGAGATGCGTTGGAAATGTCTGTCGGGAAAAAAGTATCCGGCCTCTTCCGGAATTGAAATGAGTGCCGTCAATGAAAAGTTATCCATCGTTTGAGAGTTGGTTGGTTTATAAGACTAATGTACGAATCGCAGGGCGCTGTTGCTTACCCAGATCGAAAAAAAGACCATTTTTACAACCGTTGAAGATGGCAGCTATGTTCCTAAAAGTTCCTTTAGGGCTACATCTTCGTCGCTTAATAAATCGCATACGCTATGTCCGTCAATATTAGGGATACTTTTATTTGCGCCAGACTGAAGCAATAGTTTTACGCATTCCAGGCAATCATCCATGCGCTGGTAACCACCATTTTTGAGGCCATGAATTGCCCAGAAGAGTGGACTCGCTTTGAAATCTAGACATCTTTGGTCAATTGCTGCGTCTCTTTTCAGAAGTTGTTCAACGACTTTGCTTCTTCCGCACCAGCAGGCCCAATGCAAGGCGGTGCCTCCATGACAACCAACATGATGGATATCGGCGCCCTCATTCATATAAAAGATTGCAAGCTCATCCGCATGCAGGCTCGATGCGGCCGTGAGCGGAGAGTCTTCTTTTTCTTTTAATTCTCCACCATTGATATTGGCTCCGTATTTAAGAAAGATCTTTGCCATTGCAATTGCAGCTTCCTCAGTATAGATTCCGGAAAATACGCCGTCACAAATCCGGTGCAATGGATGCGCTTTGGTGGTATTTTGGTCGTCATATCGAATTCCCTGGTTGGCGAGCTCTGGTTGGTCGGAAAGTCTGGCTTCAATCTCTTTGAAGGCTGTAGTGTCAATCAGTTTTTTCATTTCTTGTTCTTCAGTTTGCATATTGTCTGGTATTGTCCTATACATTCTTGTTAATTAAAATGGTGTGGACCAGGTCGTTTTTATGGGCAACTTTGTTTTGCCGGCCACACATGGCTGTTGTTCTTATTATGGTTTAAATATGCAAATTTATAGTTCAACTGTTTGTAATTAAGTTTTTTAAACGATTCTCTTCTGCTTCTGGTGTTTGCTAAATCCGGCGATCCTGCCCGGATTAATACGCGGGTCTTTAAATTCGGGTCACAGAAATACTAAGTTTCTTTTGTTGTCCCATTTCCTTCTGAAATTAAATTCCAGTCAGCGAAATGTGTTGCGATGGTTTGTTTGATCAATTTCCTTCTGAATTTATCTAGTCAGCGAAATGTGTTACAATGTTCTGTTCTACTAATTTCCTTCTGAAATTATCTAGCCAGCGAAATGGGCTGTTCGACTAATTTTCTTCTCAAATTAAGCTGTAACAAATCTTAGGGCCAGGCTTCTAAATCAGGCTATGGAAAAATTGAGTTCGGGTGAGTTCTTTGGTGTTACCAGTCAGAAGCTGGAAACAGGTGGGCTAATTCTGACCAATACGGCCTACACCCATGATTACGTAGACTGGCACCACCATGAGAATGTCTATTTCACCTTTCTTTTAACAGGAAAAGTGATTGAGGGCAATAAAAAAGGTAAAGTAAACCTCTCGGCGGGAGGCCTGTTGTTCCATAATGTCCAGGAATCGCATTACAACATCAAACCTCCGGGAGAAACCCGCGGGATGCACCTTGAGCTCCGGCAAAGCTGGATCAGGGAAATGTATCCTAATGTGGAGATGCGAGAGGGAAGCTTTGAAATATCTTGTCCCAGAACAAAAATCCTGTTTTATAAGCTATTGAGAGAAAGTCAGATGGCGGATGACCTGAGCGCACTTGGAATTCAAAACCTTGTGATGGAGGCCATCAATCCCCTTTTTTCTGTCGCCAGGGAATCCAAATTCAGGCCTTCATGGGTGGATAAAGCAGGTGCGTTGTTGCGGGACAATTATCTTTGTCCGCCGGACCTTAAGACGATCGCTGCCGTAGCAGGTGTACATCCGGTTCATTTATCAAGGTCTTTCACAAAATACTTCGGTTGTACTATCGCAGAGTATATGCGCCTGTTAAAGGTAGAGCGGGCATTTACCCAGCTTTCCCTTAAGGGAAGCTCATTGAGTACCATTGCCCATAGCTGCGGTTTTGCTGATCAGAGCCATATGATCCGGTGTTTCAAAGCGTTTAGCGGAGATACGCCATTATTTTTCAGGCGGCTCATTAAATTTTAGCCAGATGTTAATCTCGTTCTATATTGGGCAGTCGCACTGCCTTATTTTTGTACAAAAAAAATGATGATACCGAAATTTTACGCCATAATCCTTCTTTTTACACTCCCGCTTTTTGCCTTGCAGTCTTATGCACAAAAAATGGCTTTTTTTGATTTCAGGCCTGCAAGAGAGGGGCTCCAGACTGCTCCGGCGATTTCTTCCTATAATATAGGTTCGGACAAAGATCTCTATTTGCTGTTATCGCCGGATGCTTCCCTGCAGGCGGAACTTGCCAAACTCGCTCCTTCCGTAAAAACGGAAGATCTTTTGGCTATTGGTAATTACAGCTTCGATTTTTATATCGATGGTAAAAAGGTGTATACTGAAAATCTCGGGCCGGGAGCCATTCTGCCACAAGATAAGACTACTAATCGTCCTCTGGATGTCGTGCTGATCAGCTCAAGCCGGTCGGGCTTATGGAGCATCAACCTTTGGGACCGCTTTATGGCAAAAGCAGGGATGTCGCTTTTAAGTACAGCGCCAAAGCTGCTGGAAATCCGGATCAGCGTTTATGCGGAACAAAACGGCCTGAAATACAGTCCGGTGCAGGCAGCGGCACAAATCCAGGTGACAAGGATTCCCAAAATCATCGATCCATTGACAATGGGACCACAGCCCATCGCTGCAGGAAGTGGTTTTAAGATTTCCAAAGCGAAACTGAACAGGGAGTTGATTGTTGCGCTCAATACCAGGGTGGCCGATCAGACTTATCGTATGATCAACGGGATTGTGGTCATGAAGAAAGGGGAGTTGCTTCTGGAGCAGTACTACAATGGAGAAAAAAGAGAAACCCTGCACGATCCGAGGTCGGTGAGCAAATCCATAACCGCAACACTTACAGGAATGGCCATCAGGGAAGGTTTTGTCCGTTCTGAAAATCAGAAACTAGAAGAGTTCTACAGGCTTCAGGACTATGCCAATTACAGTGGCAAAAAGGATAGCGTAAGTATTGCAGACCTGCTGAGCATGAGCGCGGCATTTGAAGGGAATGATGAGGTAGAAAGTTCTGCAGGAAATGAAGAAAATATGTATCCAACAGCCGATTACACCAAATTTACATTGGACCTTCCGATGGCTGCTGATCGGGAAAATGGTAAAAGCTGGTCCTATTTTACCGCGGGTACCAATTTGGTGATGGACATTCTCGACAAAAATATCCCGGGTGGCGTAGAGGCATTTGCTAAAAGCAGGTTGTTTGCTCCTTTAGATATAGACAAATTTGAATGGGCAAGAACGCCACAGGGCAAACCTTTTGGTGGTGGCGGACTCAGGTTACGTGCACTTGATTTTGCGAAATATGGTCAGTTGTATTCAAATGGAGGCCTATACCATGGCAAACGGCTGCTCGAAAAATCCTGGGTAGAGAAAAGTCTTTCACCATTACAGGTCCTTCCAGCTGATAGACCGGGGTTTTACGGATTTCTTTTTTGGAATAGGGCTTTTGTGGTAGCTGGCAAATCTTACCAGGTATATTATAGCAGTGGAAACGGTGGAAACAAGATCTATATGTTCAAAGACCTGCCCCTTGTGATTGTGATCACAGCTTCCGCCTACGGTAAAGCATTTGCGCACATTCAGGCTGATGAAATCGTCGAAAAATATCTGTTGCCGGCGATCTTGTGGGAAAGAAAATAATCAGTATTAAGCTTTTACTTCATTAATCAGCGTTAATCCGGATTCAAATGCATCTGCATTGGCAAAAGTGATTTCTGCAATTTGCTGCATCGCCTCCCTCGTGAAAAAGCCCTGATGGGAGGTGATCAGTACATTCGGAAAGGAAATCAGTCTTGAGATCAAATCGTCCTGTATGATGTCTCCTGAAAGATCATGGAAGAAGAGTTTTGATTCCTGTTCATATACATCGAGTCCAAGATAACCAAGCTGAGCTGATTTTAAGGCTTCGATTACGTCTTGTGTATGAATGAGTCCGCCGCGACTGGTATTGATCAGCATTGCGCCCTTCTTAAATAGTTTGAGTGTCTCCGCATTGATCATGTGATGCGTCTCTTCAGACAGCGGACAATGTAAGGAAACTATTTCTGCATCTTTAAGTGCTTCTTCCATAGTGCCATAAACGAGTCCTTCCTCAACAAGAACAGGATCTGGCCATGGATCATAGGCAACAACAGTGCAGCCGAATCCTTTCAGTATTTTATAAAAGGCCTTTCCGATATTTCCGGTTCCGATCAGCGCTACTTTGCAGTTGTGGAGGTTAAATCCGATCAATCCTTCCAGGGAGAAATTTCCTTCCCTGATCCGGTTATATGCCTTATGTGTTTTGCGGTTAAGCGTGAGGATCATTGCCATGGAATGCTCAGCTACGGCCTCTGGCGAATATGCAGGAACCCTGAGGACCTTAATGCCCAACTCAGCAGCAGCTACAATATCAACGTTGTTAAATCCTGCACATCTCAACAGGATCAGCCCGACTCCGTTCGCTTTTAATGCCTGCAGGATTTCCCGGTCTGCACTGTCATTTACAAACAGACACAGGGCATGGAAACCTTGAGTCAGGGCTACATTTTGCAGACTGAGCGGGGATTCAAAAAAGGTCAGCTCATGGGCTGTATTGTACTCCAGAAGGAAATCACGATCATATTTACAGGTACTGAATACAGCAATTTTCATAAGCGGGCTTTTGTGCAAGATACTTTATTTTACAAAACAAGGGGACAATTTTACCTCGCTCATTGTTGTTTTTTTAAGCTTATTGCTGTTTTTTTAAGGGATTTATACGCTTTAAGATCAGTGATAATACCCATGCATAGACCACATATGCCACAAAAATATAATAGCCTGGCTGCAGGGAGGTATTGTTTTGTGTTACGGTAGAAAGCAATTCCTCCTTTATATTGAGGCCAGAAAGCTGACTTTGCAAGATTCCGTTCAGGCCAATATAGGTCATTGCAATGCCCACAACCATGACATCGGCCATATCCCATTTCCCTAAATCCAATGCTAAAAACCTGATCAGCTTATTTTCTGCGTATTTTTCCCTGCCCCAGATCAGGATACCTTTGCCAATCATCCGAAGCACAGGCAGGATGATCACGAAGAGCAGGATGAGGATCCCAACGAGTACCGCGTCTGGTTTAGGCTGTCCCACCAATGACGCAACAATGCCTGCTATGCTCTTACTTTGAAAAAATAAGACCTGGTTGCTAAAAGCCAGCTTTTCGCTCAGCAAGGTCAGGTTCAACGACTGGATGCGTGCATCAACTTCTATGATCGTAGCGGTGACACCGACAAACAGGAGGACCAGGGCAAACGAGATAGAAAGGATGTACAATGTGGTATGAAGGCGCACCTGTTTTCTAAGAAAAAACCAGAGGCAGAGGGCAAGCAGCACACAGGCAATCATAGCATAGGTGTAATTGTGCAGGAGGGTATGGATCCTGCTGAGCCTGGAATTGATGGTTTTCTCGAAAGCCTCCTTATCGGAGACCTGGTATTTTTTATAAATGTGCCTGGTTACGGTAACACTGGCAGGTTCGGTATTGTCAAAGGTTTGCTTTTCCAGCTGGTTAACTTTACTGGTGATGATGTTTTTGATCCGTTTTTTGCTTGCCGGTTTATTAATCCTGTTTACGATGGTTGCAGCAAAACCGGGAACCTCCGCGTGGATTTCATCCTGGTCGACCATTGCGTTAAAGGCCAGTTTTTTAAGCTTGCCGCCAATGCTTTTCTGGGGTTTGTTGAACTCCCGGACCGCCTTGTCTACAAGACCATTCAATTGTTTTTCTACTTTTTTCTGGAGGTCCTTTTTCTGCATGGAGGTCATGCTGAACTCATTGACCTTTCCCTCCACCACAGCGGCCATTTTTTCCCGCCACTGGTCTACAGACAAGATGCCAAAGGTGATGTTGTTGGCGACACTATAATCTGCTTTGATCTCTTCCTGCTGAGCGGAAAGGGTAGATACACGATATCCAAACCAGGCCTCTCCGCAAAGCAGCAGACTCAGGCCAACCAGGAGTAAAATGTTGGGAAGGACTGTTTTCTTAGTGGCTTTCATGAGGAGAAATGAATTTTAGAATGGTGGATAAAATAAGACCGTATAATACAAAGCTGATGAATATGATAAAGCCTGGCTGGAGGGCGGTATTGTTGGTGGTCATGACATTCAGGTCGTCACTTTTTATATTCAGGCTCCTCAACTGACCATCTAACAGTCCGTTTAAGCCGATATAGACCATCAATATGGCGATAACAATAACATCAGCCATGCTCCACTTACCCGATTGAAAGGCAAAATAGCGGATCACCCTGTTCCTGGCAATTTTCTTTTTACTCAGGAGGTGGATGCCGGTTGCGCTGAGCTTCATGACAGGGAAGAGGATACTGAAAATCAGGATCAAAACCCCTACAAGCACTGCATCCATCGCCGGCTGGGTAATCAGTACCCTGACCACATCCAGAATGCTCTTGCTCTGAAAGAACAATACCTGGTTCTCAAAAACCACATGCTCGCCCAGCAGTACAAAATCGAGTGCTTTGATGCGTGCATCGACTTCGATCATGGAGGCCGTTAAGCCTATAAAAAGCAGGATAAATGCGAACATCAATGACATGATGAAAAGAGGGGCATGCAGGTCAACCCGTTTCCTTAATATCCACCACAGGGATAAAACGATGGCGATACAACCCAACATCGCGAAGGAGTAATTGTAAGTCAATGTCCTGATGCGCGATAAAGAGGAGTTGAGTTTGGTATTTAATTCTTCATTGGAGGAGGCGTTATATTTTTTATATACTTTTTCAGTGGCCGCTTTTGTGGCCGCTACGGTACTGTCCAGGTATTCTGCACGTTCCAGTGCATCAAACTTGGACATCACCACTTTGCTGAGCTGCTTTTTATTGGCAGGATTGTAAACTTTGGCGATGATTTTTTTTGCGAAACCGGGTGCCTGTTTTCGGAAATCGTCCGTATTTACAAAAGTCTTCACCAGGAATTTCCTGATTTTTCCGTCGATGGTCTTTTTAGGCTTGTTGATCTTTGCTTCCGCCTTGTCGATCAGCGCGATGATGACTTGCTCTACTTCCTTCTGAAGATCTTTCTTTTGTTTTGCGCTGAGTGTGAAATCACGGATCTGGCGACTGACGATCGCGGAGACTTTGTCTCTCCATTGCTCTACAGAGAACAGCCCTGAGCTGATGTTGTTGACATTGGAGTAATCCTCTTTGATCTCTTCCTGCTGGTCTGAAAGCTGGTGCAGCTGGTAACCAAAGTACCCTTCAGCAGCCAATAAAACCGCAAGGCCCAAAATCAGCAGCAGTTTTGCAAGGAACATTTTTTTTCCGGAAGTAGTTGTGTCGTGCATCGGCTTCTAAAAGGGCTGTGAATCGCTAATGGTTAATTTAGTTTGTTCAACAAAGCCGAATTGGTAATTGTTTTAAATGCACGTTAAAGAAATTAATAAAAGTAAAGGGGGCTTATTGCTTTACCACCCGGAACTTTTATTAAAATCTGACTTAGGGTGTTTTACAACAGGGCGTTAATCATCGCTTTCAGTTGTTCATTTCCTGGAAAGGGGCTGATTTTTTTTATGAGCGTACCTTGTTTATTGTACAAGAGATAGGAAGGAATGTATTCGAATTCAAAATGTTCCATGATATAATCCCACTGCGTGGCTGTCAGGTAATAATGTTCATCGCCTATTCCTTTAATTTTTTCTTCCCATAGCTTTCGGGGAGAAGAGCCATTTGTCAGGTACACGAATGCAACATCCTTATCCCGGAAATCATTTTTTGCAGTTCTGAATTGCTGCATTGCATTCAGACAAGGTGTACACCAGGTTGCCCAAAGGTCAATCAAAACAGCCTTCCCTTTATGTTTAGATACAATTGTTTCGATAACTTTATTGTCCGGAACCGACGAGACATCATTGACAACGGCTGGTGATTTGAATTTGTCCAATTCAACTACTTCCTGGTTTTTTCGGAATAGTATTTTTGCAATTTCTCCCTTTTTCCAATAGTTTAAGATGTTTTCTTTTTGTTTTTCGCTTAGCGGTCTTACTTCTTCATTTAGCTGTCTGCCATAGGCATTGGCCGCTAAAATATCATAATATGCACCATTGTTGAACCCAACCAAATCCGCTAAAATAACTTTCACCTTTGCCAACCAGGAGGGAATGTCGCTTTCTCCGATCACAGGAAGCCCTAAGATTTCGTTTTGAAGAATTATTTTTTGAACTTCCAGGAAGGTAAAACAATTCAGATATTGTGGATCATTGAGCTGGAAATCACTCAAAAAACGATAATATGACCTGTCAATTTTTTGGATTTCAGGTTTTTTACTTTGATCCGCATTTGTGTTGCTATAATTAAGCTTCATCTGTCCTTCGTAATCAAAGACATGTGCTTTATAGAGGAATAAGCGAAAATCTTTAGATAGCAAATCTTTTAGATCTTTTGATATCAAGGTATCATTATCTAAAATCGCCAATCTTTCTGATAAAATGGTCTTGACATAATTCAGAAAATACGCCGTGCTTTTTTCATGCAGAAGTTCCGGTGTCCTGCCTGATCTGTAGTCAATCATTTTACCCATGAGCCGAAAGCCCCTGATCATGTCATTTTTATTCATATCCGGCTTAACATCAATATTTTCGATCTCAAAGCCGGAATTGTAAGTAATATTAATGTTGGTGACGCCTCCATTTGTGAGTTTAACAACAAGGGATTGCTCCGGATTTAAACTTGGGTACAAGCCAATCAGAGAAATATCTGTTTCCACATCCACATCAATAGAGAACTTCCCTGATTGATCGACAAGCGCTTTATATTTAGCATATTCCCCCGAAATCGGATGTGGAACAGTAATGTTTATAAACGCGTTATCGTGATTGCTGCCATTCGGACTTGTGATCCTTCCTGTTATTTTAGCCGTACCTGCTTTTATAACGGGTGTCTCTGCCATAGCAGCAGCGGGTTTGGAGGAGAACAGGAACAAAAGGCTGAAGAGGTAAAAAAGATTTAGTTTTATTATTTTAGTCATCGATGTCTTGATTGGATTTCAGCAGACCTCTTTCAAAGGTCTGCCGGAATTAACTGAATAGTTAGATAAGAGTTGAACAATACAATTCAGAGGCCATGTGTGTATCACATTTTCCAGTGTATGTTGTACCGTTATAGGAAAAAGTACAAGGGTCATACCTTTTCTTAGGTGGTTTACAAGCGTCTGTCTTAGGGGAGGAGCCTCCTATTTCGTCACTGCCGTCACGACAATTATTCTCCCCATCCAGAACCAGGCTTGCATCAATGCAGGTACCATCAGCACATGCGAATTCATTCGGTTGACACACGTTTCCTCCTCCCACATTTCTCATTTCTGCTCTACTGAGCATTTTAGCATTTTTCATTGTTTAACAGGTTTTTAGATTTTACAACCTCTATTCCACGCAGGTTATTTACGCAGCATTCATTTTATAACTGTATGCTGGTTATTTGGACGGCATCGTTGCAACTCCACCATCCATTTTGTATACAAATTCTTTAGCTTAAGAAATATCTGAGCTTATCTGATCAACTTTTGCCACTTTATACGCATGCTTCGACCTATAGCGCGACTCCGGCCCATTGGGGATTTTCCATTCCGTCGGGCAATCACAAAGTGCCGGTAAACTTAAATAGCCGGGGTAGACATGCAGGGAAGAGTTCGTGGTTGCCGGGCTTACAGGCATATTTAGCTTGCCAACAAGGGAAGTAAGTACAGAAACAGCATTTTTTTTATTGAATGGGGGGAATAAGAACATTATGAAATAAATTATTTTCCCGAATGTATAAAGAATATTGATCAAACAATAAGTATTTATTTCTTTATATCGGATGTGTGTTTAAGTGTAAGATAATGAGTGGTTTAAAGCACGAAGTGGAGCTGAAATAAAAAAATAAGAAATGAATAAGCGAAAGCTTTGCAGTTAATGGAGGTCCGGTCGCTTAAGGAATGAAGTTGCTGTGAATATTCTAAAAGGCGATAGGATCAAATCGTATGAACCTTGCAGCAACACATAATTGAGCTTTACGGCAATAAAATTTATCGGTTATTAGGCCAATTTTACCATATAATTTTAAAACTAAAAAGATGAGTAAGACAATTTTAATTACAGGAGCTGCAAGCGGTTTTGGGAAAATCGTTGCATTTGATTTGGCAAAAAAAGGGCACGAGGTAATTGCTACGGTACAGGTTTATCCGCAGATGAGCGACTTGATAAGAGAAGCAAAGGAGCTGGGAATAGCGCTAACGGTTGACAAACTGGATGTTACCAATCCTAAAGATCTTGCCTATATACACGATAAGTACGACATCGACATTTTAGTCAGCAATGCAGGAATTATGGAAGGCGGGCCAATTGCTGAACAACCATTGGATTTAATCCGCTCAATGTTTGATGTTAATGTTTTTGGTGGGCTTGAACTGGCTCAGGGCTTCATTAAAAAGTTTATTGATCAGGAAAAACCAGGCAAAATTGTTTTCACTACTTCTATGGGCGAATTATGGACCGTTCCTTATGTTGCCGCCTATTGTGCATCGAAACATGCTATGGGTTCGATCGCAGAAGGCCTGAAAACGGAATTGGCCGAATTTAACATCAAAATTGCCACCTGTAATCCTGGTGTTTTCGGTACTGGTTTTAATGACCGCGGTGTAGATACCATTTCCCGTTGGTACAACTCTGAAACTAATTTTACACCTTCATCTGCTTTTGATGGTACAGCAGAGGCTTTGGCAAATCAATTAGACCCGCAATCAATGGCTGACTGTATTGTAAATGTGGTACTGGATGATCATTCAAACTTTAGAAACGTACATCCAAAAGAGACCGAAAGTTTTGTAAAACAATTACAGGCAGATGCCTGGACAGCTAAAAGCTAAATTAAACCAGGAAAGCACAGATTTTTCATTTGTGCTTTCTTTTACTACAAATTTAAACTGAAACAAAAAATGAACATAACATATAACGAAGCAGTTAAAGTATTAAACGCAGCAATAGAAAAGGCGAAATCATTGGAGATTCCTGTGAGCCTTGCCGTTGTAGATAGCGGTGGACATTTGGTTGCTTTTGCAAGACTGGACAGTGTTTACGGTGTGATAGATTTCGCCGTTAAAAAAGCAAGAACAGCGGTAATGTTTGGCCTGGATAGCGATGAGATGGGGGCGATAGTTGCCGCTGCGGAATTACAGGGATACGGGATGTTAAATTCCAACGATGGATTATTAACCATTGCAGGCGGTGTGGTGATAAAAGATACAGCGGGCCATATTATCGGTGCCATTGCTTCATCGGGAGGTTCAGCGGAACAGGATAAAGAGATCGCTATTGCAGGTTCTGTTAAGCTTAATTAATTTGAGATATTTGTAGTATGGAAGGAAAACGAGAAATAATTTTTGACAGGTTAGTGTATTCCTGTGCTTTTGAAAAGCATAGAGGATACGAAGAGTTTATTCCTGAACATTTTTTAGGATTTCAGCTCTCTGGCGAAACACATGCTTTTCATGCCGATGGAAATACCATCATTCCCGAAAATACGGTTGTATTGGTAACGAAAAATCAACTGATCAGGACGATCAAGTATCCTTCCAAATCAGGAAAATATCAATTTCTTTCCATTACGCTGGATAAGGAAACTTTACAGCAATATGCGCTTGAAAATAAAATGATGGTCGAAAACCGTTACGAGGGAAAGCAGAAATTGTATTTTGAACCTGATGAATTCCTGCAAAATTATTTTATTTCGCTTACGCCGTACATCAATAAGAGAAAAGAAGCAACTCCTAGACTGGCAGAATTGAAAATCAGGGAAGCGATAGAATTGCTTTTGCAAAGTAACCCTGATTTTAAACATCTGTTGTTTGACTTTTCTGAACCTTACAAAATAGATTTAGAAGAATTTATGAACCAGAATTACATGTTTAATGTCTCTGTTGATTCTTTTGCTAAACTGACGGCCCGCAGCCTTTCGGGTTTTAAACGGGATTTTACCAAAATATTTGGCACCACGCCAAAGCAATGGCTCCGTGAAAAGCGACTTGAGGAAGCGTATTACTTAATTAAACACAAGCAAAGAAAACCAAGTGATTTTTATCTGGATTTAGGGTTTGAAAATTTGTCCCATTTCTATTTTTCATTTAAGCAAAAATTCGGCGTAACCACTTCTGAAATATAAAATTTAAAAATCAACGTCCTGGATTTTATCCAAAAACGCAGGTATTGGGTGATGTCAATTTCGGTAATGTTCTTAATAATAACGAATTGTTGAAATTACCTCATGATATACAATAAGTCAGAGGCTGAAAATGACCCGTTGAAAAACCCTGTTAATCGCGCAATTAACAGGGTTTGAAACGCAAAAAGCCCCATATTTCTGTGAGGCTTTTCGTGATCCCGCGGGGATTTAAATCGAATCACCTTTTCATTTGTTTTTATTTTTAGTTTCAATTACTCCGGCTTTCGAGGTCAACATCTTTACGATTTCACCTTCTTTATTTGGTACAAATTCAACGGTTCTTTCATGGTCATCTGATCTGAAAAATTTAGTTTTAGATTCCGGTAATAATTCTATCTCAAAATCCTGATAATATAACTTATTGTCTTTTTGCAAGATTTTAATGTTTTCATAATTGCCAGTATATTTCTTGTAGACAGCCGTGTCTATTGCGATCTGTTTGTGTTTATAAGGCAGTTCAACATTTTTTCCAAAATATATTCCGGCAAGACCATAGGCAATAAGATATGAAGCGGATTGGTTATTTGACAAGACTGTTATGAAAATATGATCGTCTGTATATCGGTTTAATGAAGTCATGGTACCAAAGAAACCGCCGTCATGTGCAATCAGCTGATGTCCCTGGTTGTAAAATGGATTAATGGTAAATCCATATCCCCAATTCTGGTCGTTATGCGAAGTAAACATGAGTTTCTTCATCTCAGCAGATAAGATCGTTGTTCCATATAATGCCTTATCCCATAAAGCCAAATCTTCAACGGTAGAATAAACACCATCATGACCTATATTGATTCCCCAGTTTATGTAGGGATTATGGATAAACCCTTTTTCGGTCTCACAATAGGTTTTCGCTTTTTTTAAGACTATCGAATCATTATTACTTACACCAGTGTTCTTCATTCCTGCTTTTTCGAATATATTTTTTCTTAAAAAATCTTCGTACTTCTCGCCTGAAACTTTTGTAATAATCCTGGCCAGTAAGTAATAACCTATGTTACTATAGGCGCTTTTAGTTCCTGGCGAAAATTCGTAAGGCATTTTTTTTATTTCAGCATATGCATCATCACTGTTGATGGTACTTGTGGCCAGTTCTTTAAAGCCCATTGCAAGCCCGGAAGAATGAGACAATAACATGTGAATGGTCACACTATCGGCTTTTGGATAATCCGGAAAAAATTTACTCAGAGGATCCTGAAGGGACAATTTTCCTTTTTCTGCCAATTGAAGAATAGCGGTAGCTGTAAATTGTTTGGTGACCGAAGCCAGCTGAAATTTCGTGTCGATCGTGTTTTTGATATTCCATTCATAGTCTGCTAAGCCATAGGCTTTTTTTAACAAAACAGAATTATTTTTAGTCACCAGTACCGTGCCACCAAAATTATTAATGGCTGCCTGCGCATTCATATAATTTTCCAGTTTGCTTGTAAGGTCATTCTGTGCATATCCTATGGCAGAGATCAGTGTCAATATCAGGGTGAAGACTTGTTTCATTTTCATTATTTTTTGCAATTATTGATGATCTTACTTAGCATTTTATCTAACAATGCGACTTCTTCCTCCGAAAAATCATGTAAAGCAGTTGCTCTGTTTTGTTGAATGACCGGAGCGATTAAATCAATCGTTTTTTTGCCTTTTTCAGTGATTTCAAGGGTGTATTTCCTCCGGTCTTCGCGATGGATAGTTCTTGCCAGGTATTCTTTTTTTACCATCAATTCTATCATTCTTGTGATAGAGGCATTGTCTTTAAATATCAGTTGTGCCATCTCATTTTGAGAGATATTTGCATTCCTGGTGAGTACCATCAGAATTAAGTATTGGTCTATGGTAATGTCTTCTACAATGTTTGAAATGTTTTTCTGTGATATCTTTCGATATTCTTTAATTGCCAGTTCAATTAAATAGAGTACGGTTCCTGTTGGGTTTTTAATGCTCATCTTATTTTGTTTGATACAAATATAATTGATATATCAATTATATTTAGACAGAAGTTTATTTTTCTTCAAAATTCTTTTATTGATCATTCAGGCTAAGGAGTGGAAGGGGACCGGCAACTTCTTTTTTTCAATAAACGGAGTCCATTTTCCCATACCATATGGTTTACCATGTTTGGCTGATTTTAATTGATTTTGCTGATGTGTTTTTTGGGGAGCTGGTAGGACCAGGTGGATTTGAATACAAAAAAGCCCCAGATTTCTCTGAGGCTTTTCGTGATCCCGCTGGGATTCGAACCCAGGACCACTACATTAAAAGTGTAATGCTCTACCAGCTGAGCTACGGAATCATTTATTGTTCCCTTGTTTCGGGAGTGCAAAGGTAGAAAATTTATATTAAGTTGCTAATAATTTTGAAAAAAAAATAGATTAAATTTCTTTACATTCCTGCGTCTTCAAAATTTCTCGCCGAATTGTCTTAATAATCAGTCTTTTCCGGAAAACTTAACAAGGTAGAAATATTTGCGTAAAAAAGAACATTCTGTGTTTTTGGAATAATAAATGCTTGACTAGCCGGAGAAGAGAAATCAGCGCATGGGCAATAGAAAGAGAATTTTACTTACAGGAGCTTCCGGAACGGTAGGAAACGAAGTTCTGAAGCAATTGCTGGAATTACAACAGTTTGAAATTACCGCATTTGATAAAAAGACCAGCAATTCGAAGCGGATACTGGCGCCCTTTGAAAAACAGGTAAATGTGGTTTATGGCGATATCAGGCGGGCGCAGGATGTCGAAGAAGCATGTAAACAGCAGGATGTGGTGATACATTTGGCGGCGGTTATTCCACCAATTGCAGACCAGCATGTTGAACTCGCTTATGAGGTGAACGTGACCGGAACTAAAAACCTGATCCGGGGAATGCAGAAATATGCCGCAAATGCTTTTCTGCTTTACAGTTCTTCCATCTCCGTCTATGGCGATAGACTTAGTGATCCATGGATTAAGAGTTCTGATCCCTTGATTCCAAGTCCTCATGATAACTATGCCCGTACTAAAATTGAAAGCGAGGCGCTCATTCAGGCGACTGAATTGGACTGGTGTATATTCCGGCTGGCCGCGATTATGGGTACCGGGAACCATAAGGCTTCGGGAATTATGTTTCATATGCCGCTCAATACCGCCATGGAAATTCTTAGCCCTAAGGATACGGCAAGGGCGTTTGTTATGGCAATTCTGCATAAAGCCGAGCTGAACCATCAAATTTTTAATCTTGGCGGGGGCGAGCATTGCAGAATTACTTACCAGGACTTTCTCCGCAGATCATTTGATGCTTTTGGACTGGGAAAAGTTGATTTTCCGGAGCATTCATTTGCGGAGAAGAATTTCCACTGCGGATATTATGAAGACGGGGATGAGCTGGCTGAGATCATTGATTTCAGGAAAGATACTTTGGAAAGCTATTTTGATCAGCTGAAGAGTGCTGTGTCTCCCTTTAAGAAGACGCTGACCCGATTGTTCAGAAAGCCAATTAAAAGCCGTCTGCTGAAACAATCTGAACCATATGACGCTTGGCTGTCAAAAGATAAAAAGATGGCTTCACGCTTCTTTAATGAGTTTTAAATGCAAAAAAAAGAATTCTTATGAAATATATGCTGGTATTGGTCCTGTTTTTCGGCCTTCAGAAAGGTTACGCACAACAAGGGCAATTGAAAATAACGGTTCCAAATGTGAACAAAATTGAAGGGAAGATCCAGGTGAGTTTGTATAACACTAAGGATAGATTTATCAGGAAGGGGCAGGAGTATAAGTCCCAGACCAGAAAGGTCAACTCAAATTCTGAAACCTTTATTTTTAAAGATCTTCCGGTGGGAACCTATGCCGTTGCGCTTTATCACGATGAAAATTCTGACGGTAAATGCAATACAAATCTGATCGGAATTCCAAAGGAAGGCTATGGCTTTTCGCAGAATTTTAAACCATCTTTATCGGCTCCGAAGTTCGATGATGCCAAATTTAAGCTGGAGAAGGAAACTGAAATCATCATTAAACTTATATATTAAGTTTAATGATGTAACTGTCTGTATCTTATTTATTTAAAATATTAAAAATGATAATGTGGAATGTTCATTCCATAGGTTTTGAGGCTAAAGATCTGCAAATTCCCAGGCACTTTGGTAGGCCTCGTGTGTTTCTGCATAGCCAATGAAATCACTATAAAAAGGCAGTCTGGAAAGTGTGGCACTGTCGCCAATTACCACCAGTTTTTTTCTTGCCCTGGTCATGGCCACATTCATCCTGCGGGTGTCGGAAAGGAAACCAATAATGCCTTCATTATTACTCCGGGTCATGCTGATATAAACCAGGTCCCGTTCCTGTCCCTGAAAGCTGTCGATCGTGTTCACGGAGATTTTGTCTCCATAGGATTGAAGCAAGGGGGAATGCTGCAGGAGCTCTTTCATCAACAGGATCTGCTGCTTATAGGGCGATATCACGGCGATACTTGGGAATTCATCAACCTGATAGTGGCTGCTCAGTTGTTCCACCATTTGTGTCAGGTGTTTGAAAAGAAAAGCAGCTTCCTCCGGATTGGTGGTACTTGTTCCTTCTGATTTTTCCTCAAATCCACAGCCTGCAGTGTCGACAAAAGCGAGGGGCATGTCTGCTGCAAACAACCGGTGATCGGCTACCGAATGATGTGCTTTCAGTTTATTCTCATAGAAGACTTTTGACGAATAACCCATAATGGTTTCGTGCATCCGGTACTGTTCTTCGAGTAAGGTAACGGATTCAGGGTGAGCTGATACAGACTTTTCAAGTAATGTAGTTCTTAAACCGCTTTTGGCTGCTTCACTGGATTTTATGGTTGGGGAAAGCTGACAATGATCACCGGCAAAGATTACTTTTTTCGCTTTCAGGATCGGGATCCAGCAAGCTGGTTCCAGGGCTTGTCCGGCCTCGTCAATTACAACCGTATGAAATTTAAGGCCCCTGATGGTGTAATGGTTGGCCCCAACCAGGGTAGCGGTAATGACCTGAGCTTTGCTCAACAGGTCATCAATGATGTATTGCTCTGTATTGCCGACTTCCTTCATGATCTTGTGGGCTTCATCAAAAAGGGCTTTGCGCTGTTCTTTTTCTGCCCTCCCAAAATTCCGCTTGTACTTATGGGCCATATTTTTGAATTCATTGGCCTGTTTTTTAAATGCACGTGCCTGCTTCATACTCGGATGTTCAGCCATCTTGCCATCCAGGGTTAGGGAGAGCAATTTCTCCGATACCCTTGCCGGATTTCCTACCCGAAGTACATTTAAGCCCTGCTCATCCAGTTTTTCCGTTAGCAGGTCTACAGCCGTATTGCTGGGAGCAACCACCAGGATTTGCTGGTGATCCTGCTTGATCAATGCTTTGATGGCCTGTACCAGGGTGGTCGTTTTCCCTGTTCCCGGAGGGCCGTGAACAATGGCCAGCTCCTGTGCGGAAAGGATTTTATCTACTGCCTGCTGCTGTACTTCATTTAATCCGGGGATAACATAGTGGGGAGACTGATTGGAAAAGGTAGGACTGCTTAGGCCTGTCAGGATCTTTATCAGCCGCTGGTCCTCAGTGCTTTCCATCGAAATGGCAGCCTGTTTTAGGGCAGTCTGCATCTCATCATAGCTGTTGTTGTCGAACAAGACGTCGATTCCCAGCTTGCCATCACGTGTCCAGTCTGGCAATTCGTCTGTTTTTAACGTGATTTTAAGCTTATTGCCGCTTTGGTGGGTGATGGTTCCTTCTACACGGTCTTTTGCATCGTGGTTAGAGAACAATACCGCTGAAGCACCAAAACGAAGCTGATGGGAGAGGTCCTGATGGGTAGTCCGTTCTATTTCTACGGTTAAATAATCGCCACGGCTCATTTCAGAGCCTCTGATGGCGATCGGATACCAGGAAAGCCCATTGGTCCGCCGTTCTGCGACAGAAGCCGATTCGGTTAATTTTTGATAAGACCTTAAGTCTTCTTCGCGCTCTATTTTTAGTAAGTCAAGGAGCTTTTTGAAATATTCCAACAGGTATCGGGGTTAAACTAGTTTTTTGTCCATTATAAAATCTTCCATCAGGAAGCCATCACCGATATCTATGTTTTCTTCTCCGGTTTTTTCAAAGCCTATCTTTTTATAGAAATCAAAAGCAGCGTTGTCCCGGTTCACATTCAGGGACAGGATCGTGTCCTGATTTTTCCTGGCAATGTCTGTGATGCTGTTCATCAACAGTTTACCTACACCTTTGCCCTGGGCTTCTGGAAGGATATAGATTTTGTGGATTTTTGTTTTTGATAAACCTTTGTAATTTAGCTCATAAGAGGCGTAACCTAAATTTTTTGTTTCGTCTTTTACAAGAAGGAACTGGTGTCCTTTTTTGGAGGTTTGCTCAGTTAAGGAGTCAGTGCTATACATCATTTCGAGCATGTAGCTGATCTGTTCTTTGGATAAAATGGCACCGAAAGTGTCAGGCCAGGTTAGGTGTGCGATCTCCTGAATGATGGGAAAATCGCTGGAAGTTGCGTTGTAAATATGAAGCATTGGTAATTGTTAGGATGCTAAATGTATCCAGAAAGAATTATTTTTTCAACTATTCCGCTAAAAATGATAGAAGAATAGCATTAAATTTTCTGATCAGGGAGATCAGAGAAGAGGGATTGTAAGGTCTTGCTGACTGCAGGTTTGCTGATGTCGTCCAGCGTATACTTGTCCAGGTAAAGGTACAAAGCTTCCAGTCCGCCGTCCAGGATGCTTTTCAGTCCGCAGTCGCCGGCAAGGACACAAAGTGGGTTCTGGCAATTGATCAGGTCTTCGTCCTGTTCCAGCAGCCGGACCAGCTTTCCGACCCGGTAAGTTTCAGGGGCAGCGAACAGGCGCAAGCCGCCGCCTCTGCCTCTTTGTGCATCTATAATCTGCTGGTTAGAAAGAAACTGAACCACCTTAACGAGATGATTTCTTGAGATTCCAAACCGGTCGGCGAGTTCTGTAATGGTCGTGGCAGGAAGGTGTTCCGGCTTACGGCTCATGTACATCAGGATCCTCAATCCGTAATCTGTAAATTGGTTCAGTTTCATTGATATGGTGTTAATTCATTTGAATGGTTTGTGGACCAAACTCTTCAAAAAACAGTTTTTTACGATCTATTCCTAAAGCAGAAAGGTCAGCAATTGTTTTTTCTATAAAAGGTTTGGGGCCGCAAAGATAATAATCTGCTTCCGGTATCAGGAGCATTTCGCTGATTTCAGTGACATCCATTCGTCCGGATCGGGTATGCTGGTCTTCGTTTTGAACATTTTCATAAAATACCACATGTTCAAACCAATCGTGTTCTGCATCCCATGCTTTTATCTGATCGCGGAAAGCATGGACCTGCTCAGACCTGCAGGCATGTGCCCACCTGACCTGGCGCTGCTCATTTGCGCCGCTCAGGAAGTCCATAATGGAAACAAATGGAGTCTGACCTACACCGCCACTCAAAAGTACGAGAGGAGAGCGCTGAGTGGTGTTCAGGATAAAGTCACCGGCAGGACTGCTTGCCTCCAATACATCACCTTCCTGAAGTACATTGTGCAGGTAATTCGATACTGTGCCTTCTTCTTTGTCCAGGTTTCCGGCTTCTTTCTTTACGGATATGCGGTAGTAATGCCCGTCAGGGGCGGAGGAGATGCTGTATTGTCTGGGCTGGTAAAGATTTAACGAAGGAATAAAGACTTTGACGCTCAGGTATTGACCGGGTTGGTGCATAGCAACTTCCAGTCCGTCTTCCGGACGCAGGTAAAATGAAGTAATCTCATCTGATTCGGGTATTTTCCGGTCAATGACGAATTTTCTCCATCCGGACCAGGCGCCTTTGACTGCACCTTTTTGCAGATAGATCGATTTTTCCAGGTTGATCATGAGGTCTGCCAGCTGTCCGTATGCTTTCGCCCAAGCGCCGATCAGGGCTTCCGTCGCTGTTGTGCCCAGTACTTCGGCGATGGAGGCGAGCAGGTGCCTGCCAACAATATCGTATTGATCTGCACTGATTTGCAGACTGGTATGTTTATCACCTATTCTTTGAAGAACGGGGAGGAGTACAGATGGGTTTTCAATGTGTTCCGCATAGGCGAGGACCGCCATTGCCAGTGCGGTTTGCTGAACGCCGTTTTTTTGGTTTCCCATGTTAAAGACATGCTGAAGTTCGGGGTTATGACTGAACATCCTTTTATAGAAGTGTTTGGTTAACAATACTCCGTGTTCTCTTAAAATTGGTACTGTGGCTTTAATTAAGCCAATTTCTGATGTGCTAAGCATAGTATGTATTTAAAGTTGTATCAAAAATACAACTTTAAAAATGAAGCACTAATTTTAAGCGGATTTTCTCCCAAAATTACATTTCCCGGATAATGGGAAGGGAGGGATGGCTTGTCTTGATTACCCCCTGTTATTGTCTTGTACAGCCTCGTTTGCCAGCTAAATTTTGAATAAATTTGAACTGCAGAATTAACCGGATATATTTAGGATATCTTTAGTTAATACTTGAAACCTTTTAAAAACTAAACAATTAAAAAGACAAAACATGGCAGCAATTAATCCTTATTTGAATTTTGAAG
This sequence comes from Pedobacter sp. KBW06, assembly GCF_003852525.1. Lineage (GTDB taxonomy): Bacteria > Bacteroidota > Bacteroidia > Sphingobacteriales > Sphingobacteriaceae > Pedobacter. Next base: position 800,763 of record NZ_QAJL01000005.1, on the reverse strand, counting down.
GAAAGACGGAAGAAGCATTTAATTTTTACAAATCTGTATTCGGAGGAGAATTTCAGGTGATTCAACGGTTTAAAGATATGCCCGACGGAGATAAGATGTCTGCTGAGGATGGAAATAAAATCATGCACGTTGCTTTGCCGATCGGAGCAGGAAATGTCTTGATGGGAACGGACACCCTGGAGTCAATGGGTCAAAAACTTAACGTGGGCAATAACTTCTCTATCTCTGTCAGCACCGATAGCGAAGCGGAGTCTGACCAGATTTTTAATGCACTTGTGGTAGGTGGAGAAGTGGTGATGCCATTGGAGAAAGCTTTCTGGGGTGCTTACTTTGGAATGCTGACAGACAGATTTGGCATTCAGTGGCTGGTAAACTTTGACTACGGAAAAGAGAAATAACCCTCTTTTCTAAAAATGATGGGGAGTTGACAACGGCCAGCTCCCCATTTTTTTATGCCTGTTTTTTTATCTTTCAGCAATACATTTTCAGCAAAGAAAAGAAGGCTTCGGAAAGGACTGGAATAAGTGCAGTTCTACCCCTGTTTGATCCGTGTTCTATCCGCGTTTTATCCGAAGCAGTTTTGACCTTGCTTAAGCGCTTTCGTGCAACAGAATTTTTTTTTTCGTAAATCAGAGGGGCGTGTTTTACGTTTCAATTTATGGTTGTCTTTTCTGGTCGGTCTGGCGGGAGCCAGCATTGTTTTGTCCGTATAAATGTCTCCTCAGGAAGACATTTATACGGAGTTTTTAAGATGTTGGAATTCTTTAAAAAGCACGATTTAAGGTTAATCGTCGTAATAGTCCTCATTATCCTCATCATCGTCCATTTCTCTCCAGGGTTCATCTATATCCTGGTCAAATTCATCGTCATCATACTTCCTTTGTTTTTCATCCCCTTCCTCCCTTGGATCAGGATAATTTAAGTGGCTTGTTTTCATATCTTTTTGCAAATGAGTTACTTAAAGGTAAGCAGTTTCTGGCAATTGTATTTGTCAAATTTTATTTTTTTTCCATCAGATGATTCGTTTTTACAGGAAAATGGCATTGAGGGGCCGATGGCGGCAGGATAAGTAATGATCAAAGGGTTTTATACCCAGAGCAGGAAAGGAACCATACCCCAGCAGATCAGCACCACAAAGAGCTGCAGAGCAAGCATCAATGCAAGGAGTTCTATCCCTGAATTTTTGGAGGCGCTTTTGTTTTTGAAATGCGCAAAGATGCCTGCAAGCATGGCGATTGGCAGCATTGAGCTGAGGATGGCCAGGCTAAGGCTTGCCGGAGTCACATCGCCGAGTGCGGTAAAATCCTGGTTCATAAATAAGGCAGCGGGAATTGAAAGGAGCAGGATGGAAAGAAAAGGAATTGCACTGAGCCGCTTCAAAAAGGCTGTTCCCTGGCCAATCAGCCTGACCAGTCCGCCGATAAACAGGTAAAGTAAGGCGAGGACACCCAGGATGAAACTCAGCCACATCGCCCATAGATACAGGGAATTGATCTTTTTAAACGTTCTAAAACCGGTGCTGATCAATTGATTTCCAGATGCATCGGTATAAAAAGCATGCGAGGACCTCATTTTGTCGGCAGATTTGAAGAGGTGATGACCGGTAGGGCTCAATATTTTGTCGTCCTTTTGGAACTGCCGGAAGATCAGCTGTTCTTTTTGAGGAAGGATGGTTACAAAACCTGCAAGGAAATCCAGGTAAGCGAAAGATTTGATCTTATCTCTTACCGCGACATAATTGCCTTTCCATTTGCTGATGTCTGCCGGCATTTCCGTCAGCTTTTGTTCTCTGGCTTTCCGGAGGTTTAGCGACTGCAGGAGTATTTTATTGAACACTTCATAATTGGCCGTTTCACTATCCATGTTATGGGAAATAAAGAAACCTTTCTTTTCTGATGGAAAGAGGTATATCATGGCATGGTAGCCGATGGTATTGCCGGAATGTGCATATCCGACAACCTTGTTGAAATCACGCTTCATGAGTCCGCCGCTATAACCAATTTCAAGACCTTGTTCAAGCGCTTCACTTGCGGCCGGGCTTCCCATAGAACGGAGCAGGTCTTCCCGGATAAAGGGGAGGTGTTGCAGGCTTCCATCGCTCAGGAGGAACCGGATGAAAATTCCCATATCAAAGGCTGTCGTGGTGAATTGTCCGGCTGGCCTGAGGTACATCGGAACCGTTGGCTGTGGCCTCATTTCTTCCAGATGCCCCATGGCCAGGTCTTTATCCGCATTTTCGCCTTGTTGTGTGACAAAGTGGAAGGTACTTCCGGTCATGCCCAGAGGGCTCAAGAGAAACTCGTCGAGGTAATCTTCATAGCGTTGTTTTGTAACCGCTTCAATGATCATCCCCAGCAGGGTGTAGCCCATATTGGAATAGGCGAACTGTGTACCTGGTTTGGTATAAATGCGCAGTACGGAAGGGTTTCTGCTAAAATTATCCATCAAGGGGGTATTGGGGCCCGCTTTTTTGCTGAACAATTGCCAAAGCCTTAAATCTTCCATACCGGAAGTATGGTTTAACAAGTGACGTGGGGTAACCGGGGTATCGCGAGCCCATTGGTTTTCAAACCGGATGCCTGGTAATATTTGTTCTACCGGGGTATCCAGGTTTAATTTATGGAGGGTCACAAGTCTGAAAATACCGGTTGCCAGCAGTGTTTTCGTAACTGAACCTACCTGTACACGGTCTGTGACAGATAACGGGCGTTTTGTTCCGAAAGATTTAGTGCCGTAAGCATCTGCTAAAATTACGCCGTTGCTGTCTACTGTAGACCATGCTGCGCCTGCCAGTTTTTCCTCCGCCAGGGCAGTCATAATTTGACCGCGCAATTCCATCTGAGGGGTCTGGCCAATCAGGGAAAGGGAAATGAGGTTAAAAAGAAGGCTGAGCGTAAAGATCCTGGTCATGTTTTACAAATCTATTGTTTTTGCACCAGTTTTCTTACCATTTCTATCTGCCCTGTGGTGGCCCTGTTTTTATCATAGCAAAGGTAAATGGTGTTTGTAGCAGGCTTATGGCTTTTCCAGATTTCTTTGAGTTCTCTTTTTTCTATCAATTCCCTTACCAGGTAATCGGAAGCGATGGTCAATCCGTGTCCTTTGCTGATGCCTTTGAGGATGGAATTGAAATCAGGAATGATGAAACGTGGTTTTATGGAAGGACGTTTTTTGAAATTCTCCAGCCAGAACCTCCGGATGATCGCCAGGTCGCTGCTATAGGCATACCAGTTTTGTTCACAGAGCCATTTCTCTGCTTTATCGGTCTCGCCATTGGCGATATGGGCATCAAATTCGGCTGTGTCCATCTCTGCATTGGCGACGAGCACAAAGTTTTCTTCTCTGATGGGTTCGTAAACAATGTCTTTTTCATCACTGCAATGTGTGGCGATGACAAAATAGAGCTTGCCTTTCCCCAGTTTCTCCATCAGGTTTTTAGTGAGCCCGAATTCGAAAACGAAATTTGCGGGTGCTTTGCTGATCTCCGGACTTAAAAGGGTGTAAAAAAACTCTTTAGGGGCACCAATACAGGTGAGGGGGATATTGGAAGAACGGATGTACCGGAACTCGGCCTCCACATTTTCCAGTTTCTCCATGGCCTCAATAATCTGGGTGTAAAACAGCTTCCCATAGTCTGTAGGTACCATTCTTCTTGGTTTCCGCTCAAATAGCTGCTTTCCGATATGTGCTTCCAGTGCAGAGAGGTGCTGACTCACATTGGGTTGAGAAATCAGGAGCTCCTGTGCCGCACCCGTTAAGGTGCCGGTATGATAGATCGCCTTAAATGTCCGGTACCATTCTAAATTTACCATTCCCAAAATTACAGATATTTAGGGTTCTTATCTATAATTATATTTATAGTAAACTATAAATCATGTTATTTCATTTATAGTTATAGAGAGATGACCTTTGTATTGACAATAGTCTAACAAGGAAATCATGAACAACAAAACAATAAAAGCCAGAACCGGAATGCCGCTTGCCCTCTGGGCTTTAACCATTAGTGCATTCGGGATCGGCACCACAGAGTTTGTCATCGTAGGCTTATTGCCCACGGTGGCCAACGATTTATCCATTTCTATTCCCTCGGCAGGATTGCTGGTCAGTTTTTACGCGATAGGGGTCGCAATTGGGGCCCCGGTTTTAACCGCTCTGACCAACAGGTTTCCCCGCAAGCCTTTGCTGATTTACCTGATGCTGCTTTTTGTTGCCGGCAATTTGCTGGCCGGAATCTCAACAGGTTTTATCCCACTGATACTGGCCAGGATCGTGACCGGATTTGCACACGGGGTCTTTTTCGCTGTTGGCGCCACCATTGCAGCCGCATTGGTACCTGCCGATAAGCGTGCCAGTGCCATCGCGATTATGTTCGCAGGTTTAACGGTAGCCATGGCGGTTGGCGTTCCCCTTGGCACCATGATCGGGCAGCATTTTGGCTGGCGTGCTACTTTTCTCGCTGTAGCAGGGCTTGGCCTGATCGGATTACTGGCCAACCTGATTTTGTTGCCCGGAAACATTAAAAATGAAGCGTCTGCGCCTATAAAAGAACAATTCGGGATCCTGGGCAATAAGAAATTATTGCTCGCCTTTCTGACCACCATATTTAATTATGGCGGGGTATTTCTCGTTTTTACCTATCTCTCTCCATTGTTAACGGAACTGACCGGGATGTCTAAGGACCTGGTCAACCTGATGTTGCTGGTCTACGGCGTGGCGATTGCTGTGGGCAATATCATTGGTGGAAAACTCGCCAATAAAATGCCGCTTAAGGCATTGTTGTGGATGTTGGTCTTACAGGCAATGGTGCTGCTGGTTTTTAGTTTTACGGTACACCATACTGTTCCGGCAGTGATCACTTTGTTTGTCGTAGGTGCCTTATCTTTTGGTACAGTTCCGGCATCTCAACTCTTTGTAGTTCAGACTGCAGAAAGAATAAACCCCTCTATGGCCAATGTCGCTTCGGCGTTTAATATCGCCTCCTTTAACGCAGGCGCTGCCCTGGGGGCTTATGCAGGCGGATGGGTGGTTTCTTCTACCTTAGGCTTAGCCGCAGCCCCATGGATGGGGGCGATTTTCGTTTTGTTTTCCATTGTACTCGTCTTGCTCAGTGCGAGGGAAGAAAAAGTGGCCATACCAAATTTAAGTGCCGTTAAAACAAGGGCTTCAGCAAGCCACTAAGGGCTTATTAAAATCAATTAACGAAAAATAGCGATGAACTTAATAACAATAAACAGGGCCCTGATCGGCAGCATTTTATATTCCATTCCTCTTCTGACAGAGGTACGGGCACAGGAAAAACAGTTTGAGCAGGATCGGCTGCAGAAAGTTGACGCCCTGATTCAGCGTCAGATCAGTGCAAAACACATTCCCGGTGCCACAGCATTGGTGCTGAAAAACCGCAAAGTAGTTTATGAGAAAGCATTTGGTTATGCAGATGTGGAAAGCAAAAGGAAGATGCAGACCGACGACATCTTCAGGATTGCTTCCCAATCCAAAGCCATCACCAGCCTTGGGGTAATGATGCTTTGGGAAGAAGGAAAGTTCCTGCTGGACGATCCCATTTCCAAATACATTCCGGCATTTAAGGCAGCAGCGGTATTGAAAGCTTATGATGCGCAGACAAAAACCTATACTACGGTTGCTGCGAAAAGGGAAATCACTGTACGTGACCTCCTGCGACATACCTCCGGAATTGCTTATCCTGCGATTTTCAGTGATCCAACGATGCAGAAGATCTACGAAGAGGCAGGCATTCCTTCCGGGATTGGGACTACTTCAGGTACCTTGAAAGAGAAAATGGAATTGCTGGGCAGACAGCCTTTACAGCATCACCCCGGCGAAGCATTTACCTATGGCCTCAATATTGATTTGCTGGGCTACCTCATTGAAATATGGAGCGGACAAGCGCTGGATGTCTTTATGGAAAACAGGATCTTCCGGCCTCTGGAAATGAAGGATACCTATTTTCACCTTCCATTGGAAAAGCAAAAACGACTGGTGAGCCTGTACGAAAGCACAGCAGATGATCAATTGGTTAAGGTCAGTCACCTTTTGTATGAGGGGGTTGATCCGGATTTCCCGAAACTTAAAGGCAGTTATCTGTCCGGAGGAGCAGGGTTAAGCTCAACTGCAAGGGATATGGCCAATTTCTACAGCCTCTACCTGAACAAAGGCTTATTTAAAGGCAAAAGGCTGATTGGCATGAAGACCATGGAGCTGATGCTGCAAAATCAGCTGGGAAATGAGGTCAGGATTTCGGCAATGCCCCCGCAACCGGAAAACTTTCAGTTTAGCCTGGCTGGTTTCGCATTGGAAACGGAGAAAAACGATTACCGTTCTCCCTTAAGCCCCGGTTCGTTTGGTTGGGGAGGTGCATTCAATACCCATGGATGGGCAGATCCAAAGGAAGGCCTGATTGCAATCCTGCTGACACAGGAATACCTTTCTCCCTATTTTAGTATCGGAGAAGAATTCCAGATTGCCCTTTATCAGGCCCTCAACAATTAAAAAGAAAGGCGACAGGAATGCTGAAAGAGCACTGTTATCTTTCTGACAGGAGCTTCCAGGTCATCAGGTCTTTCCTGATCTTTTTGAGCACCGCATTGGAAAGGACCCTGTTGAGGACAATCTTTGCACCTGCCCAGATCAGAAATTTACTGGTGCCACTGAGCTCCGCAACGTTTAACAGAATTGCCTGAATGCGTTCCTTCAGCTTCGATTTATACCGGTCGATGTCCTGGTCTTCGACAACCGGCCAGCTTTCTCCTGACTTAAACTTAAGCTGGGGGAAAGTGTAATCGGTCTTTTCAGCGAAGATGGGGATAATCTGATATCCTCCATCTTTGGTGGATTTAAACCGGTCGCGGTTGGCATTGGCATAACCTTCTTTGAAAATGACATTTTCTTCCAATGCACTTTCAGGTATGGTAAAATAATCCCTGAGGAAGATTTTGCAGTTGTGCCTGCCCAGAAAATAATCATGAACGCGGAACTCTTTGCTGAGGAATCCCCCGAAACCGTTTAAGCTGCCACAGGCGATGGCCATTTCACCGGTAACATGCTGTTCTCCTTCCGGGCCGTTCACGATTCTGGAAGGGGCTACAAGAAACTGGCCTGCGCAACTTTTACTTAAAGCGTCGGAGATTTCCAATGGTTTTGACCGCATCTGATTGATCATCGAGCTGAGCGTGAGGCCAAGGACATTCATCAGTTCCTGTAGTTTGGAGATTGGTTTAGGCTTCTGGCTTGGAAATGGATCAATCATCAATACCGTAGAAGTAAACCGATGGAAGTCGCGGTAATCTTTGGCTTCCTGTCCGGTGACTTCATAAAGCACATCACGCACCTTTTCGAAAGGTTCATTATTGATCAGTCCGCCGTCTACATTGAGCGTTTGGTAATTGCCCGGGGCGAGGGGATTATTGGTTAAATATTTTTTTAGCCAGAGGTTCGCATTGACATAGGACGCATCGCGGTTCAGGAGCCTGGATTTTAGTCCGACAGGGAAGGCCCCGGTTGCAATTGCAGCGTCCCGGGCCAGGTCAACATTGATGTCATCTTTGAGGTTCAGGGGCACCCAGCCGCCATTTGGACCAATGATCTCCCTTTCGGTGAGCTCAAAACAGGCATAGTCATTATGAATGGACATATGGTACTTTCTGGTTTGTGGCTTATCGGGACCAAAATCAGCGGTATAGCCGAAGCCTTCCAGGTTGGTCAGGGTACTGAAAATCTTCAGGCCCGGTTTGATGAAAGCAGGTAAAGGACGCCATTTGCTCCGGTCGGCTTCAGTGGCCACTACACGCGCTGCGATTTCATCTATAAATGCAGAATTCAACCCGGAAATCAGGCCCTGCTCTTTGATGTCGGAGGTGTCGAGCATTTTCTCTAAAACGTCGCCCTGACTCAGGTCTACCCAGGTATGGTAAAACTTGTTTTCCGGGTGTTCGGCAAGGATCTGCTCCCCGGGTTTATCAATCGGGATATGCAGGCTGTTCAGGACGGTAGAAGTCAGGATACTGGTCATCCCTCCGGCAGAAGCACCACCGATTACCGGGATTTGTACGGTGTGACTGGGAACGCCGGGCTCATTTTTTCTTTTTTCCCATTCGGCAAGGGCTTCTAACAGATAATCCATTACGCCGGCAGTATAAGCGCCTGCGGAGACTGCACCGGCCATACACAGGCCAACATAAAAGGTGTTTTCGTTTTTGTTTTCGGACAACATAGGGGGCTGATTTGTAAGTTGAAATTAAAGCTTAATTTCCATTGGTACCTATTTTTTCCTGTTCTTTATTGATAAATGTTCCCGGGGATTTATAAAGTCCGTTTATGGCTGATGAAGCAATCATGATCTTTTTTACCTGTTTGTGTCATCTCTGCGGTCATGGTGGTTTCAATTTGTCTTATATTAGGCCTTATGTTTGAGCTGCTCCGTAAAAATATTGAAAAACACCTTTCGATCTCCGATGCGGACTTTGAACAGTTTATCAAGCCATTTTATCACCGGAAAATCGCAAAGAAACAATTTCTCCTGCGGGCAGGGCAGATTTGCAAATTTGAAGGCTTTGTCATCAAAGGTTGTTTGAGGGTGTATTATCTGGACGAGCAAGGGCAGGAGCGGATTTTGTATTTTGCCATCGAGGACTGGTGGATCACCGATATCGACAGTTTTACGAACAATACCCCTTCTATCTTAAATATTGAAGCCCTGGAAGACAGCGAAGTGCTCCTGATTACGCAGCCTTATAAAGAAGCGTTGTATGCGCAAATTCCCATGGTGGAAAAGCTTTTTCGCATCATGACGCAGAAAACGCATGTCGCTTTGCAGAGAAGAATGATTTCTGCATTGGGAAAGACCGCCGATGAGCGCTATCTGGAGTTTGTAGAGAAATATCCGCAGCTGGAACAACGCCTCACACAATTACAGGTGGCTTCCTATCTGGGCATCTCCCATGAATTCCTCAGTAAGATCCGGAAAAAACTGGCTAAGCTGAGGTAATTTTCTTTTTTGAACTAGTTCAACTTTTTCCCTGTTCGGGTGTTCTAATTTTGCTGTCCTGATCATCAGCGCAGATGAACCCGATAGCAATGGTTCCATCTGCCTGTTAAAAACAAAAAAGCAAAAAGATGAAAGCAATTACATTGATCCCCGGGCTATCTATATTCCTTCTTTTTCAGGCCTGTGCCGGAAACAGCACTCCGCCAGTAGAAAAAAGCGATGCCACAGAGCCCCTGATCGGCAAGACGGCAAAGATTACGTATCCCGACTTTAGTGCGGAAGTTCAGTACTTAAACGACAGTACGGTGCATTGGAAAGCGGTTGATAAAACCGGAAAAATAAATGAGGGAATGGAACACATTTCCTACAAGCAACTCAACGGGCACCTTTATTTCTTAAACTGGATTGAAAAGGACGGATTGACCGTGAGCCAGGTCATCAATACCAAAGAGGGGGAAGTTGACGCTTTTCTAAGCTATAAAGACGACAAATCTTCCGCAGGAAGAGCAGCGCAGTTTCTAAAAGGAAAATTTGAATTTAACACTAAAAAATAATGAAACTCATATATGTGATGGATCCGCTTTGCGGATGGTGCTACGGGAATTACAGGAATACGCTGCAAACTGCCGAAAGGTATAAAGACCGCATTCCATTTGAAATTATTCCCGCAGGGATGTGGGCAGGGCAGAATGTGCGCAAACAAAGCAAACAAATGGCCGCGTATTTTATGAAGCATGATGAGCAAATTGCCAACCTTACCGGGACGGCTTTTGGAGCGGCTTATTTTAAGTTCATCGCTCAGGATGAAGTGGTATTGGACAGTGAGATCCCATCCAGGGCGATTCTGACGGTACAGCAGTTCTGGCCGGAAAAGAACGTTGCTTTTACCGCGGCAGTACAAAAAGAACGGTATTTCTATGGCAAAGACCTGAACCTGGACCTGACATATCAGGAAATGCTGGATGGTCTGGGAATTGAAAAGGACCTGTTTTTCAAACATTTTCATAGTCCGGAAATGAAAGCGGCCACTCAGGAGGCTTTTGCAAAAGCGGCAGATTATGCCATGTCTTATCCAACCTTATTATTGGATACCGGATCGGAAATCTTGCTCATCGAACAGGGATATTCTTCCCTGGAAGAGATCTTCAGTCGCATTGAAACGAGTTTAGTTAAATAATGATCTGTCAGCAATGAAAAAACAACCATACACTATACTTTCAACAACCATTTTATTCTTTTTAATCCTGTTAAACATGAATGCAACAGCACAAACATTTAAAGCGATTGATGCTGGTCCGTTAAAACTTAACGTGTACCATGCCGCCGAGACCAGCTTCGGTGTCGCCTCAGTGATCATTAGTGGGGAAACCGATGCGATATTGGTGGATGCTCAGTTTACCTTACCGGATGCCAGAAAGGTGGCGGAAGAAATCAAAGCCAGCGGTAAAACATTAAAGGCCATTTTTGTGAGCTATGGCGATCCTGACTTTTATTTCGGACTGGAAGTCTTCAAAAGCTATTTCCCGGGAGTAACGGTGTATGCGACTGAAACTACAGTGGAGCACATTAAAGAGACTGCCCAGAAGAAACTGGAGGTATGGGGACCACAGTTAGGGGAGAACGGCACAAAGAACGTGGTATTGCCACAGGTATTAAAAGGAAACAGCCTGGATCTGGAAGGCAATAAGCTGGAGGTTGTTGGTGTGGAAGGTGCCCCACAACGGACTTTTGTCTGGATTCCTTCGATCAAGGCCGTGGTTGGCGGAATCAACATCTTTGGAACAGGTTTTCATTTATGGCTTGCAGATGATGCTACGGCAGAGAAACGTCAGGAATGGTTAAAGGCCCTCGATAAAATTGAGTCCCTGAAACCGGCCATCATTATTCCTGCACACCACAGAGATGGCGCTGCTTTAAATATTGAGTCGCTGAAATACAACCGGGCTTACCTCAAGGCCTATGCAGAAGAGCTGGGGAAAGTGAAAACTTCCGGAGAACTGATTGACGCGATGAAAAAGCGCTACCCGGACGCTACATTCGAAATTGCATTGCAGCTCGGTGCAAAAGTGAATACCGGAGAAATGAAATGGTAAGTTTTTTTTCCTAGCTTCACTCGCATTATATAAGACGGCTCCAGGCGCCCTGATAAAGGGGCCCTGGAGCTGTCCTGCGAAAATAGATTTAGCTGGATATGAAAAAATATATTGCCCTCTCTCTTATTATTTTAACGCTTGGATGTTCAAGCGAACAAACAGATCAGGTCTTGCTCGAAAAAGACCGTTTATCATTGGTTAAAAGCCTTACTTCTGATAAAATAATCGTGTGGAAGTTCGGGAAAATCGGATTGCGTTCGGCAGGAGTACAGGATACCACGATGCCGCAATATCAGCAGCACCTCAAGGAATTACAATCTGTATCCGGCAACCTTTCCAAAATGTCTGCCGGACAAAAGGACATTCCGGTTACGGATATGATCCTCATGTACCGGGATTACCGCCGGATTAAAAACTTTATCATAGAGACTGACGAGGATATTTTTCCACCCGTGCTCGATGGCGTAACCGCAGTCTACGGGTCGCCGGGGGAGAAGCAAAGTTTTATGCAAAATATTGCGAAGCGCTCTGAGGCGGATAAAGTTTACCAGCAAAACCTGGAGCATGCGGTTTTAAGCGTACTCGTTTTGGCCACCAGAGATTTAGGGGCAGAAGTTTCATTGTATGAATGCAGTAAGACACAACCGGATAAGTTACCGGACAGTGAAATGAAAACTTTGCTTCAGTATGTTCGCGGTTTTCTGTTCTTCTCCAATAAGTTTTACTATTTATCAGAAGATGAGATCAGCAGCAACATCAAATGGCTGGAGAAAAATAAAGATGTAGACCTTCCTTATACCAGGGCCTTTTTTAACTGGGGCAAGCTCAATAATGAGCAAACACATACGGCCTTTCATGGGCTGAACCATCTTTTCAGAGGCTTTGACCGGCTGATGATGGAAAGGGCAGTGGACGAGGAAAGGGCGCTGGATGATTTTGAATCCTTTCTGGCAGATGCCCATAAACTCGGCATCCAGAATGAAGCGGTTTGGAGCATAGAAAGCTTTGTCTACATAAAAAGAGGTAAAAATGAGCAGGCCATTGCTTCGCTTGGCAAGCTTAAAACCAGCGCTTTGCTGAGCGATACGGAGAAGGCTTCGGTTCAGGAGTCGATCAATTATCTGAAAGCACGTGAGCCCGATGCTAAACTGAATGGGGTATACGATAAGTTTTTCATCAGTAAGATTGCCACGAGGTACGTAATGGCAACTTTGGCAAAGGTAGACTGGGAAAAGCTGTTAAAAGAGCATAAGGTGAGTCATGCTGAAGAAATTCTTGCCACCATTGCCCAGTTTAAAGCCATCAGTGCCGGTATGCAAAAGATGACGAGTACAGAGACGATTGCCGATCAGGGGAAATCCTTAAAAGAAAAAGGAGGAAAAATTTTAGATAAAGTAACAGACTTTATTAAATAGCATTGTTCTTTTTATTCAGAATTACAATCGCAATCATTTTGTTCATCTTGCTGGTATCCTTGTGTTTAAAAGAGAAAAACACAAAGGAATGGTTAATTTGGATTTAACCTGTTGATGGTGATGTGGTATACTGAAATATAATTAAAGTATTTTTCGTTTTTAGGGTTGGAATGCCGACAGGTTTATTGTGAATGATTTTTTACCATTAAAATAAATCAGCATGTCTCAGCAAAGATCATCCCTTAAAAAAGCGGCTATTGAGCGTTCCGGTCTGTCATTTCTGCCATGGAGCGTGGGAGAAAAATACGGAATGGAAGAATGTCTGGTCTCCTTATTTGAAAGACAGGTCCATCGCTGTCCGAAAAATCCGGCGGTGTTTTTTGGTGCAGACTGGCTCAGTTATAAAGAGCTGGATGATCACAGCAATCAGGTTGCAAACTATCTTTTAGAGCATGGAACAGGCCAGGGACAGTTGGTGCCTGTCTGGATGGATAGGTCGATCGAATGGCTGGTTGCTGTTCTGGGAATTTTAAAAGCAGGTGCGGCATATGTTCCTGTTGATCCTGCCTGTCCGTTTAAAACTGCTGCATTTATCATTAAAGATACTCAGGCGAGGTTGGTCATTAGCAACCGAAATTGTGGTTCAGGTTTGGCCGCCGGCAAGGAAAAGAAATTGCTTTTCCTCGATGATCTTTCCGTTTTAAGGGAATATCCAACCGAGTCAGCAACGATATCCCCGGATGAAAACTCTTTGGCATATGTGATGTATACTTCCGGACCTGCCGGCATCCCCAAGGGCCATAGCGTAGTGCATGAATTTATTCTGCATCAGCTGACCAGGCATAACCATAAATTCGACCTGGACGAAAACTGCAGGCTCAGCCTGGTGGCAGATCTCGACGTTGAGGTCTCCGTTTGGGAAATCTGGTCGGCATTGGCTTGCGGCGGTTCTCTTCACATTGCGAAGGAGGAAGAAAGGAGGGATGCCATTTCTTTACTGAACTTTTTTAGCCTCCATCAGATCACCCATGGTTATGTGCCTTCTGTGCTTCTGCCTTCCATAATTGCCCATAGTAAGGTTCAGGAAGGCTTAAATTTTAAGTATTTGTTTACGGGTGATGAACAGTTAAAACCGGTGCTAAGCTGTTTTAGATATCTTGATATATCGATGTCATAATATGAAGATGGAGATCAGCCTACACTGTTCCCGGATATTTTCCTGGAACAGCGATGACATTACTGATCTGCTTTAATGTTTGTAAAAACGTGCTTCCTCCAGATCCAGGTTGTTTTCCATATCCCTGAGCACCTCATCATCATAGGTTTTGGTTGCCCTCAGCTTATTTAATTCTTTCCTTCTGAAGGTAGTGAGGTCCAGCATGATCTTTTTATACAGTTTTCGTACGGAAGCGACCTGTTGTTTTTGTTCGGCAACCGTTTGTTCTGTGGCCCTGATGCTGCGCTCCATTTGCTCTTTGATCCTCCGGATGGTTTCAAAATCAGCCATTTCTTTACTGTATTTGTTGTCCAGGTATAAAACAGCTTCCTTAGCCAACAGGAGATGAATGGCTTCTTTTTGCTGATCAAAGGGAACATTGTCGTCTATTTCTTCCACTTTCAGCAGTTTAAGGAAAATGGGTAATGTCAATCCCTGAAACACCAGGGTAATCAGGATGACGATAAAAGTGATGAACAAGATCAGGTTCCGGTGCGGAAATGCTTCTCCGTTGCTTAAGGTCAGTGGAATCGCCAGCGCCGAAGCCAGGGAAACCACGCCACGCATGCCTGCCCAGCCAATAATAAACGGAAGTTTCAGGCCCGGGCTCTTTTCACGTTTCCTGATTTTTGGGCTTAACCTTGGAATAAAGGTAACCAGGTATACCAGGATGATCCTGGCGATGATCACAATTGCACTGATGATCAGGGCATAATTAATGGCTTCATCGATAGAATAACCTTCCAGGCCTTTCACAATGACCGGGAGTTCCAGGCCAATGAGGATAAACACAAATCCATTGAGCAGGAATCCAACAGTAGCCCATACTTCTTTGGTTTGCAGACGGGTATGGTAGTTTAAGAAATCGTTGGAGCGGAAAGAGAGAAACAGACCACCACTTACTACGGCTAAAACCCCCGACCAATGGAATTGCTCTGCCACGATATACATCAGGTATGGGGCGATCAGGGTAATGGGGGTCGTAATGCTGGACGATTTTGCCCAATAGCGAAGTACGAGGTAAAGGATATGGGCTATCGCCAGTCCGACGATGACACCCATCACTGCAAGGATAATAAAATCTGTTGCTGCTTTTTGAAATACAAATTGTCCGGTAATGATACAGGCCAATGCAAAGCGGAATACCGTTAATGAGGCTGCATCGTTGACCAGACTTTCGCCTTCCAGCATCGTTAATCCACGTTTTGGCATGTCTACGCCTTTTAACACCGAGGTTGCCGCTACGGCATCCGGAGGAGAAATGATTCCACCAAGCAGGAAACCCAATGCGAGGGTAAAACCAGGAATAATGCTGGCCGAGAAATAAGCAATGGCAAGGGAAGTAATGAGTACCAGCCCGAAGCCGAGTAAGAGTATGGATCTTTTCCATTTCCAGAATTCATTCCAGGAAGTGTACCAGGCTGCTTCAAACAGCAGGGGAGGGAGAAAAATAAGAAATACAATGTCGGGATTAATATTTATTGGGGGAATGCCGGGAATAAAACTGATGCCCAGACCACCGATCACCAGGAAAATGGGGTAAGAGATTTTCCATCGTTGGCTCAGCAGGTAAAGGAGTGCCATTGCAAAAAATAAAGCAAGGATCAGGAGGAGGTTCGCATGTATCATTTCGCAAAGTTAAAAAATCACTTCCTTTCTCCAACTTGTTGCCGCCACATCGCATAGTACAGACCTTTTTGCTCCAGCAGTTCTTCATGGGAACCGGCTTCAGAGATCATTCCTTTTTCCAGCACATAGATCACATCGGCATGCATGATCGTGGAAAGTCGGTGGGCAATGACAATGGTGATGCGATCTTTGCTCATGGAAAGGTCGCGGATGGTGCTGGTAATTTCTTCTTCGGTGAGGGAATCCAATGCAGAAGTGGCTTCATCAAAAATGAGCAGCCTTGGATTTCTCAGTAAAGCACGGGCAATGGAGATCCGTTGTTTTTCCCCTCCGGATAATTTCAGGCCACCTTCGCCGAGCAGGGTATTGATCCCTTTCTCCGATTTGGCCAGGAGGTTGGTGCAGGAAGCCTTTTCCAGGGCAGTCATCAGTTCCTCATCCGTGGCGGTTCCTTTTACAAATAATAAGTTCTCTTTGATCGTGCCGGCAAACAACTGGGTATCCTGGGTCACAAACCCAATCTGGCGGCGCAGTTCATTATAGCTGATCTCTTTGGCATTGAATTCATTAAAGAGAATGGAACCGGATACCGGTCTGTACAATCCAACCAGGAGTTTTACCAGGGTCGATTTCCCGGATCCGGAAGGCCCCACAAAGGCGATGGTTTCTCCACTATTGACATGGAAGGAGATGTTGTCTATGGCATTTGTCTGTGCTGTTTTATGGCGAAAAACGACCTGATCAAATGATAAGTTTTTCAAGGGGCCTGTCTTTTTTGGGGAGTCTGGTTTGCGTTCAATGGGTTTTCGCATCAGCAGATCGAAGTTGTGAACAGAGGCTTCTACTTCGCGATAGCTTAAAATGATGTTTCCAAGGTCTTGTAAAGGGCCGAAAATAGAAGTAGAAATGAATTGCATGGTGATCAGCTCTCCGGTGCTGAGTTTATTGCGGAAGATTAGCCACAGCAAGATAAATAAAATGGATTGTTTCAGTAGGTTCAGTGTGGTGCCCTGTAGGAAGGAAAGTGTCCGGACCCGCTTGGTTTTCATCATTTCCAGGTCGTAAATCTTTTGGGTCTGGATTTTTAACCTGCGGATCTCGGGGAAGGTAAGGCCCAGGCTCTTGACCAGCTCTATATTGCGGAGTGATTCTGTGATTACTCCCGCCATTTTATTGGTTTCCTTGTTAATGGAACGCTGTACGGTTTTGATTTTTTTACTCAACAGGCCGGTGAGCGATCCGAGTACGAGAATGCCAATGATAAAGACCGGGACCAGCATCCAGTTTTTGGTAATGGAATACCAGATGAGAAAGCCCATTCCTACAAGGGAAGAAAAGAGAATGTTAATGAAGGCATTGATGAAGCGTTCTGTATCTGTTTTTACTTTTTGCAGGATGGACAGGGTTTCTCCGCTATGGCTTTCCTCAAATTCCTGAAAGGAGAGGCGTAATGTTTGTTTCAGGCCGTCGTTGAAGATCTGCATTCCGAACTGCTGAACGGCAAGCCGGGTATAATATTCCTGAAAAGCTTTGGCAATTCTGGCGGCAATGGCAATCCCTATCGCGATACTCAGCCAGTACAGGACTCCTTTTACCAAAACCTCCTGACTTTTATTGCCTGGATTGCTAGCATATTCATCAATGATTTTTCCAAAGATGATGGGATCGGTAAGGCTTAACAATTGGGCTATTGCGGCAAGGAAGAGGGCCAGAACCACCCACCATTTTTGTTCTTTAAAATATTTCCAAAGGATCGGCATAGCGGAGGGTTTAAGTCAAAATACGAATTATTGTGCCAATAAAAAAGCCTGAGCGGATGCTGTTGGCTCCGTTCAGGCTTTGTGCTTTAAGATTTTAAAGCAGTTTATGAGGATTAACCGTTATTGGTTACGCTAAGGATCACTTCTATGTTTCCCCTTGTGGCGTTAGAGTAAGGGCATATCTGGTGTGCTTTTGCGACCAGTTCTTCCGCTTGCTGCTGATCTACTCCCGGGATATTTACCGCCATTTTAACCGCCAGGCCAAATCCGCCGGCATCGTTCTGTCCGATGCTCACTTCTGCAGTTACGGTAGTGATTCCTGTGGTCATTTTTCCGGTTTTGATCACCAGGTTCAGGGCGCTGTCAAAGCAGGCTGAATATCCGGCAGCAAACAATTGTTCCGGATTGGTATAGCCATCCTGTGCGCCACCCAATGCTTTTGGCATGCGTACTTCAAGGTCTAATACACCATCTGAGCTTTTAACTTGTCCGTTTCTTCCGCCTGTTGCTGTAGCTGCGGCTGTATACAATACTTTCATTTGATCTGTTTTTTAAAGGATTAATAAAGGGGTTCTATTTATTGGTAGTCGTTACTGATAAGATTTGTTTTAACTGGTCGCGCAGTTGAAACAGCTGCGCGTCATCTGTTTCCAGGGCATTTTTAATCGCCTCCGGAATGCTCAGGGCCTGTTGCTTCAATGCAGTTCCCTGAGCGGAAATCCGGATGTTGACCACCCTTTCGTCTGCTTCGGAGCGGTTTCTGCTCAAGAGTCCGTTCTCTTCCATGCGTTTTAACAATGGGGTCAGGGTGCCACTGTCCAGCCATAATAATTTACCCAGCTGTTTTACGCTGAGGGTTTCGTGTTCCCAAAGTGCCAGCATCACCAGATATTGAGGGTAGGTGAGTTCAAGTGCTTCCAGATGAGGCCGGTATAGGGCTGTGATTTGCCTGGATAAGGCATAGACGGGGAAACATAACTGGTTTTCAAGTTTTAAACTTTCCATTGCTGTTGATTTGATTTTGTAAAATTAGGTTGTGCACAATGTAATTCCTAGTGATATTGATATCCTGACTTTTTTATGAGAATAGGGACCCACTTATAGAAAATAGCCGATGCAGGAAACCAGGCGCAGAAGGATGAGTATTTATTTACATACATAAGAATACTATGTATGTAAACAAATACTATATTTGAGTATGGCAATCAGTAATGAATTATTCAAAGGAACGCTACAAACGATTATTCTCAACCTTTTATCTGAGAATGACCGCATGTATGGCTACGAAATTACCCAGAAGGTGAAGTCCATCACGCAGGGAGAGTTATTGCTTAAAGAAGGGGCGCTATATCCTGCACTCCATAAACTGGAAGCAGCCGGGTTACTGGAAACTTCAACGGAAGTGGTAGACAACAGGCTGAGAAAATACTATGCGCTGTCTCAGGATGGAAAAGCAGAAGTCGTTAATAAATTGCAGGAAGCCAGGGATTTTATTCAAAACCTACAATTATTGCTCAACCTTAAACCCTCGTATTAGATGAAACTAAGCAAAGAACAATCAGAAGAAGTAAGCCGGTATATCTTTAGGCTGACCAGATATAAAGAGACTTATGATGAAATGCAGGACCATGTACTGAGTATGCTGGAAGAAAAGGAAGAACCATTTGATTTCCGTCTGCTCCCTGAGCTTGTAAATGACACTTTTGGCGGGCATGAGCAGATCCGAATGAATGAAGGCATTTGCCTGGAACAACTCAACCTAAGCGCTGGCAGAACATTAATGGAAGAAATATCCTGCAAACTTAAAACGTTCAAATCGTTTGACAATATTTCATTGCTGTTGTTATGTTTGTTGTTTTATTTTGAAACAACAAACGGTATATTTAATTCCGTTTATTTGGTCTACTCGATTTTTCTTGTCGCGTTTTACCCAATTCTGGTCTACCTATATAGAATTGGTTTTGTAAATAGAAGTTTAGTCAAACCATCGATGAAAAATGTATTTTTACTTAAGATTGGATTGTATGGCTGTTTCCTTAGCGTCGTATTTTACCTGTTATTTTTAAGCCAGCAGAGCCTTTTTGAAATTACCAATCATACAAGAATAGTCATTTGCCTGGTTTTGTACTATTTCAGCAGTGTTTACATCAGGTCTTTCCATACATTTTATAAGAAAAAAATCAAGGTATTTGCTTAGTAATGATTGAAAGGGTTATTTTCCTGCAACATTTCAATTGTAAGCTTGTCTTGTAGAAAGATAAGCATTCAAATCCATGACAAAGCAATATCGATTTCTTCTGATCATCCCATTAATAAGCCTATACTTTTTTGTTAGCGCACAGGAAACCCAAAACCTTTCCTATATCCGGGAGGAAGTGATGATCAGGATGCGTGACGGTGCAAGGCTTCATACCATAATCTACCGTCCTGAGGTGATGACCGAAAATTTGCCTTTTTTACTGAGCCGTACGCCTTATGGCGCTGATCAGTTTATAGCACCTGGTAAAAATGATTATATAATGTCTATGGCTCAGGAAGGATATATCTTCGTGAATCAGGATATCCGCGGCCGGTACAAATCGGAAGGGAAGTATGTGATGATGCGGCCAGCTCATCCTAAAGACAGCAGGGAAATTGATGAGTCTACTGATGCTTATGATACGATCGACTGGCTGTTAAAAAATATAAAGAACAACAATGGGAGCGTAGGCATGTATGGTACTTCTTACGACGGATGGACTGCAATCATGGGGACCGTAAAACCACACCCGGCGCTGGCAGCCGTTTCTGAGCAGGCCTCTCCGGCAGATATGTATCTGGGAGATGACTTTCATCACAACGGGGCTTTCAGATTGAGCTATGGATTTGAATATGTATTTAGTCAGGAAGCCGCCAAAACGGATACGGCCTTTTCATTTCCGGTTTATGACACCTATGACTGGTATTTGAAATTAGGTCCCTTGTCTAATATCAATGACAAATACCTGCATCATCAGCTCCCGACATGGAATAATTTTGTACAACATCCGGATTATGATGCTTTCTGGCAAAAACAAGCTCTGGCAAATCAGCTGGACAGTTCACATGTGCAGGTGATGAATGTTGCCGGATGGTGGGATCAGGAGGATTTTTATGGCCCGCTAAAGATCTATGAAACACTGGAGCATAAAGGAGCGGGTAAGAAAAATACCATCGTTATCGGTCCCTGGAATCATGGGCAATGGGCCTATTGGGCAGGTGATCGTCTGGGAAATATAAAATTCGGCAGCGCTACCAGTGATAAATTCCGCAGAGAAATTCAGGCGCCCTGGTTTGCTTATCATCTGAAAAGAAAAGGGGATGGCCGGTTTCCAAAAGCCATCACTTACCAAACTGGAAGTAATACCTGGAAAACATATTCAGAATGGCCTACAGCTGATGTGACCACCAGGGACATTTACCTTCATACCGGCGGAAAGCTCTCCTTTGAAAGACCTCAGGAAGCTGCAGCGCCATATGTTGCTTACCTGTCCGATCCGGCACATCCGGTTCCTTACCGGCCCCGGCCTATCGAAGCGACTTTTCAGCGGGGGTCGCGCTGGAGTTCATGGCTGACTGAAGACCAGCGTTTTGTGAAAGACAGGCCTGATGTGGTCAGCTTTGAAACAGAACCACTTGGGACAGACCTTACCGTGTCGGGAAAGATATTGGCAAACCTATATGCGGCTACTTCGGGAACAGATGCAGACTGGATTGTTAAGCTGATTGACGTTTATCCTGAGGATTACAAGGACGAGCCAGCGATGGGAGGCTATGAACTGATGATCGCGAGCGAAATTCTAAGAGGCAGGTACCGCAATGGCTTTCAACACCCCCAGGCCATTGTACCATATAAAGTAGCGCGGTACCCGATCGATCTTCATCAAATTAACCATGTTTTTAAAAAGGGGCATAAAATAATGGTGCAGGTTCAAAGCAGCTGGTTTCCGCTATACGACCGCAATCCCCAGCGCTTTGTTCCTAATATTTTTAAGGCAAGAGCAGATGATTATCAAAAAGCAACACAAAGGATCTATACTTCTGAACAATATCCTTCCAGTATCAGATTGTCCGTTGCAGAATGATGGTTAACATCAACTTTTGTCATCCTTGTATCAGCATTTCATTATTCTGAACTTTGAAATAATCCTTTTCATTTCCCTTTCGTCATATAGCTAAATTGATAGATATGAAAACTTCATGGTTTAAATCGCTGATCATTGCAGGGGCAATTGTGCTGATGAGCGGAGCTACAGTTAACACTGTTTTTGCCCAAAGACATGGTGGAGGAAGAGGGGGCCATGGTTTCTCCAGGGGAGGGGGCTCTTTCAGGCCTTCAACAGGGCATGCATTCCGGGGAGGCTATATTGGCAGCAGGTCTGCACGTATTTACAGACCTGGTTTTGGAATTTACAGAAGACCATTTTACGGGTATCGCAGTTATTACAGGCCTTACCTAGGACTTAGGATTAATGTATTGCCATTCGGATATTATCCTTTCTTCTTTGGACCGGATCAGTTCTATTATTCCGGCGGATTATTCTACAGGGAATATGACAATACCTATAAAGTAGTTGTTCCTCCGGTAGGTGCCGAAGTACCGAGTATCCCTTCCGATGCGAAAGAAGTTCAGATCAACGGACAAACCTATTATGAATACAAAGGGGTATACTACAGCATTGCGGAAAAAGCCGATGGGAAATCTGTGTATGTGGTGGCCGGAAAAGATGGGGTCTTGAATACAGATTCCAATAGTTCAGATCCTAAGGATCGTGGTGTTCAGGTGGGCGATGTGGTAGATACCTTACCTGAGAGTTCCAGAGAAGTCTTTATCAAAGGAGAAAGATATTATGTGACTGATGCCGGCGTGTATTATGAAGAAGTGGTGAATGGGGGTAAAATAACCTATAAAGTGATTGGACTGGATAATTCGGGTCTTTAATGGCTGAATCATATTTTTCATGGTGCCTGAGGCTCATCATCAGCAACACTTAACTTTAGTAATTCTATATAGGGATCACCGTTGATTCCCAAAGCTTTTGCGAATGCAGGTTCCGTTTTCATGCCTTGTTCTTTTAAATGAACAATTAATGTTCTGAACGCCTCTCCCTGACTGATCAGGAACCTGTATTCTACCAGCATATGGAGGTAAGCATTTTGCTTTCTGGTTGGTTTGTTCTGCCCGAAAATCTCTACCGGCCAGTTGTTGATGTGGAAGTTGGCGACAACAGAGTGGACTTCGTTGATGCGCCTTTCTTTCAGTTTGAAGCCCGCGTATCCGGAAAAATGATGTTCCAGCTGTGCTTTAAAATGTTGTACATCTTCATAACAGCAAATCACATCAAGGTCGCTGCTGGCGATTGCAATATCAATAGGAATAGTTCCCGCAAGAATTGGATCAAAGCTTTTTAACTTTTCCAATACCTGCTGCGTTTTCAGCGTATGATAGGCATCCTGCTGTCTTAGGGTACCATTGGCAAGATGGTCGATGGAATCAAATTTTTTCATGATCAGGGAAGTTCATTCTTGAATTCTTCAAATCGTTCGGGGTTGATGAGTTTGAAGTTTTTCTTTAAATCTGCCATTTCATAATCCGAAGCAACGATCACAAAATCAGGTGTTTGACGGAGGTTGAACTCCGGAAGGCACCCTTTGAGTCTCAGTGCAACCCCGGCAATTGCTTTTTTTGCAAGGCTGGATTTGTTTTGCATTTCCGTTTCCTGATTGTACAATTCAAAGAGGTTCCTGCTTTCCTGATCCATTTCCAGTTCATGGTCTATGCGGTAATCTGCGGGGTTCCATATCAGCCATTTGGCCCTTTTACCATGTTCAGTAAGCCATTTTTTACGTTCTTCTTCCGTTCCCATGGCAAGCGAAGGAGGGAAGAGTGCTTCGTTCCCATAATTGAGGTAAATGCAAAACAATTCTTCCTGTGGTTTGTGCAAAAAAAGGTTCTTTTTGATCAGTTCAAAGAGTTTTTCCATGACGAGCTCCGTCAATTGCGGGAACGTGATTTTTTGATCTGCCTTTCTATAGTAAAAATGTGTGCCTTCATTAATTGTGCTTAAGATGCCAAACTGATCGTAGTTGTATTCAAATGTCCGGTCTTCAGGAACATAATCAGCCTCCGGCGAGGTCTTCATGAGCTTTTTAGTCAGTTTACCCTGGTCATAATGGTAATCACAGGCATGCCAGCCATCGGCTGTGAGCTGAACATGATGCCTTAACTGTGTATCCTCATAGTGGTATACCGTTAAATTATGGAGTTTTTTGTCTTCCCAGTAATCAAAATAATAAGTTTCAATTTTGTTGCTTTCTCTGTGGTAAAAAGTCTCATAATAGAGTTCTCTTTTGAGGCCGGTATATTCACGGATCAGGATCACTTCATTTAAGTGGTTTACACCATAATGGAATTTATTGGATTTGTCGGCGGGTTCTTCCTTTAATTTCTTTGCTTTTTTATACCGGTGCTCTTCGAAGTAGAAGGGCTCAAGGCTATGCAGGATATCTGCCGCCCAGAACCAGAAATCCACCTTGTTTTCCGTTTCCTTTTTGATACTGTGGTAGGCTTTCTTTATTTCCGAAAATTGATTTTGAAGATGATCAGTCATGGTGCTTTTCTCTAAGGGCATGATCAGTTGTGAACTGATCGGGATAACGTTGCAATTTAAGCTTTATCTGAGTTTTTTATTGTTTTCATCTTTACCTTTTAATAAATCCCGGACATCCACTACTGCATAAGTCTTCTTAGACATTTTTGCCATGAATAAAAAATCTTCAGCGAAGGTGATAAAGGTTTTCTTTAGACTTTCCTTATACTTCAGGTCGCTTTTTCTGACCTTGACTTTGATCTCTTCAGGTATAGAATCACCGAGATTATAGTCCCAGAATTTTTTAATAAATAGTGTATTGTTTCCAATTTTTTTGAAACCATTTACTTCTTCCGTACCATCATATACCTCTCTGTCAGGGGAAAATTTTTGATCAAGAAGAGGATAGTAATTGCCGTTTTTTCTAACTTTTGCTGAGTCGACAATGGCTTTTAACGTTGTTTTAAGATTGACCTCGAATGCTTTGTCGCATACGATAAAGGAATCAATCAAAACATAGCTGTCCATGGTGAAGGACCCGGGGAACCTATATTCCGTTCCTCCTTCGTTCTCGTATTTTATTGCGACCACCACAAAATCCTTTTTTGCCAGGTTTAGGATTCCTTCCGTATCCCTTAGAAAGAAGTCCTGAGGCTTTGAATTGTTGACCGTAAAAACATGTTTTTTGAATGGCGACAATAAAATTGTATCAATCGGTTTATTCGTCACCAGCGTATCTCTTTCGTCAAAAATAATGGTGTTTGGACCTGCACTGACATCGCTGATTACCGTTACTTTTAATGGCTTTTTACAAGCGCACAACAATATAATCAATAGGTACAGGTAATTTTTCATGGAGCGCATTGGTGTTCGGTATTTAATATAAAAACGAAGATACGTTTTGTTTCCTCCGGGCAAAGAGAAATTTTATGATGAGGGGGAATTGAATTTTTCCTTAAGGGCAATTTTATGTCTTTTCTGATTTCTGGAATGGAAGACTTCCGGTTTCCCCGGGTAATAATTTCATGATCTTTCTGGAACAAGGGATTCTGGCTCAATTTCTGCGACGATTCCGGATCTGCCTTTACATGAATTCTTTCGGTCCTTTCGGGGGCAAATTATTATGGATATAAGTACTTTCAACGCATTTAAGAGTCGCAATTACCGATTGTATTTTACCGGGCAATCCGTGTCCCTGATTGGGACCTGGATGCAAAAAACGGCAGTCAGCTGGGTGATCTATGAGAAAACCCATTCTAACTTTATGCTTGGACTGACACTCTTTGCCAGCTTATTCCCATCTTTTGTGTTCTCTTTTCTGGGTGGGGTAGCCGCAGACCGTTATAACCGCTATAAGCTCTTACTGCTCACTCAGGTCGCTTCGATGCTGCAGGCGGTGCTTTTGACCTTGCTGATTTTTTTTAAGGACTATTCTGTTTGGGAGATCATTGCTTTAAGTGCCATGCTCGGCATCATCAATGCTTTTGATGTGCCGGCAAGACAATCTCTTGTTTATGAAATGGTAGAAAATAAGGCCGACCTGCCCAATGCACTGGCTTTGAATTCTTCTATGGTGAACCTTTCCCGGCTGATCGGGCCGGGACTGGCCGGACTGGCCCTGGAGAAATTTGGGGAAGACATTTGTTTTGGGCTAAATGCCTTCAGTTTTATCGCTGTAATCGGTTCCTTACTGATGATGCGCCTGCCGAAATTTATAGCGACACCTCATCCAAAGAACATTTTTGGAGAACTTAAAGAGGGTTTTCAATACATCAGAAAGACACCCTCCATCTTTTATGTGCTCCTCATGCTGGCATTGATCAGCCTTTTTGTCTTGCCATTCAGCACCCTGATTCCGGTGTATGCGAAGGACATCTTCAAAGGCACGGCATCTACATTTGGGGTGATCGACAGTGTAATTGGGCTCGGTGCTTTTTCCGGTGCAATTTTTCTGGCCTCTCTTAAACCCGGCAGAAACCTGAGGAGAATCCTGGCGATCAGCACCCTGGTGTTTGGTGCCGGGCTGGTTTTGTTTTCACACAGTACTTATTATCCGGTTGCACTGGTCTTCGCCGCAATATCAGGCTTCGGCATGATGTCGCAGATCACGATCAGCAATACCCTCATACAAACGACGGTAGATCCGGCGATGCGGGGAAGGGTGATCAGCTTTTATGCGATGGCATTTTTTGGAATGCAGCCTTTAGGCGGACTGCTGATCGGAACTCTGTCTCAATTGATCGGAACACCTGATACCGTGATGATCCAGGGCTTTATAGCCTTGCTGATCGGCTTTTTGCTTTTCCGTTTTCTCCGCAAAGCGAAAGAAAAGCGGAGCCCTTCCTCCATCACTAATTAAGATGCCTTGCATCGCTTTTAATCGTTTTTAAAAAGGATATCACGCTTGTATTTTTGTCTTAAATAAAGCACAAATCATGATGGAAAAGAAATATCCGCTCCCCCCGTTTACCCTTGAAACAGCGATTCAAAAGGTTCAGCTTGCCGAAGACGCCTGGAATTCGCAGGACCCTCAACGCATTTCTCTGGCGTATTCTTTAGATACCGAATGGAGGAACCGCGATACGTTTGTGAACGGGCGTACAGCAGTTCAGGAATTCCTGAAAGGGAAATGGGAAAAAGAGCTGAATTATAAGCTGAAAAAAGAATTGTGGGCGTATACCGGCAACAGAATTGCCGTGCGCTTTGAATATGAATGGCAGGATCAGCAGGGGCAATGGTTCAGGGCCTATGGAAACGAAAATTGGGAGTTTAATGAAGAGGGCTTAATGGAAAAACGTTATGCCAGCATTAATGACCTCCCAATTGACGAATCTGAGCGTCGGTTGTAAATTTGCCGGTTGTAAATTTAATTCCGGTTTCCAGTCTTTGCCTGGCGCACAGACTGGTTTTCCTTCCCGTTAAAACGATAGACAAAACTCAGGCGGTATCTTGCGGCATTGGGGCTGCTGACCTGGTTCAATACATAATTTGCCCCCCTGGTGGAGGTATTTGTCTTCCTGCTGTTGAGCACATTGGTCCCATCGAACACGAGCGTACCTTTATTTTTCAATAGATTTTTACTCAGTCCCAGGTCTATGAAATGGATCGCACTGGTCCGGCTTTGTGCATTACTTTGTACTCCCGTAAAATTATATCGTCCCTGAAAGGCCAATTGTGCAGGGAGCTTGAGCTGTGCGCCCAGTCTCGCAGTGGAAGCCCCGGCAGAGAAATTGAAATCCTGTGCGCCGAATGCTCCGGCCTGTTCAAAACGATAAATGTTCAGTTCCAGGTTTAGCGAAAGCGTTTTAACCGGATTGTAAAGTATGCTCAGTTCCGCACCGCGCCTGATTTCCTGGTCAATATTGACTGCGGAACTGATAAAAACGCCATTTGAATTTCTATAAGTATAATCCTGTATCGGGCTTTTAATGTATTGATAATAGAGGGAGGGATTAAAGGTCAGTGTTCCCCATTTTTGTAAGAAGCTGAATTCAAATACATTGGCATAGGATGGGTTCAGATCGGGGTTGCCGACAAATTGCGCATTGAAATCCGTAAGTTCATTAAAAGGGTATAAAAGATATAGAGAAGGCCGGTTGATGCGTTTGCTATAGCTCAGCTGTAAAGCAGAACCGGCTTTAAACTCGTAACTGGCATGAAGGGTTGGAAACAGGCGGAGGTAATTTTTTTTATTGTTAAACTCGTTTCCAAGATCTTCAATCGTGATTTTTGTGGCTTCAGCACGTAAACCGATCAAATAAGAAAACTTCTTGATTTTACTGCTAAACTGGGTATAGGCACTTCCGATCAGTTCATTATAATCCATTTTGTTGTCAATTCCATCTATGATGCGCCAGGAATTTTCCCGCTGTTCTTCTGCTTTAAAATCGCTGCTCACCAATCTCTTTTCCAGTTTTACTCCCAGTTCAAGATTGGATCGGGTACTTAGCGGCTGTACAAAATCGGTTTGCAAAAGAAAATCTTTGCTGGCACCTACGGAAGATGTCCTGATCGGAGCAGCCGTTGCCATCACCGGCGACAGCTTAATGGTGCTCAGCGCCCAGTTTTTATCGCTGTTCCAGAAATCGTATTGCATGTCTACCGTCAGTTTTTTTCCGGCATCCTTAAAGGTTCTGGTATAGTTAAATTCCAGCTGATTGTAATTTCTGGACTCCCTGGACTCTCCATTACGCCGAATTGTACTGTCTTTAGCAAGGGAATTGCTGAACCCGTAATTTAAAATTGTTTTATCGTGGTCTTTGGTCGCATTTCTGAGGAATGCTGCGGTAATGGTGTTTTGAGCACTGATAAAATAATCTGCGCCAAGGTAGAACAGCTTCCCTTTATCATTCCGGTCTTCGTCCTGTACCTGATTCAGGTATGCCCGTTTCCCCTGGTCTGTTATGGTTTGTTTAGTCTGGTAAAGGCCTTTGTAATCAGTGTTTCTAATCCCAAAAGTAGAAAACAGATTGACCTTGTCCGACTTATAATTCAAGCTTGGGTTGATCCTGGAATCATTGGGAAGACCGGCAACAAGCCTGGCCTGCCCGTTAAACCCGGCATTCTTATTTTTCTTCAGAATGATGTTGATGATCCCTGCCGAGCCTGCGGCATCATACCTGGAAGAGGGGTTGGTGATGACTTCGATTCTTTCGATATGATCAGCAGGAATCTGCTCCAGTGCATTGCCCTGTGTAAGTCCGGAGCGCCGGCCGTTAATGAGGACAAATACATTGCTGTTCCCCCTCAGGCTCAATGTTCCGGAAGGGCTTACCGCAACGGAAGGGACACTGTTCAACAATTCCGTCAGGGAGCCACTTTGCAGCAAAACGTCTTTTCCGACTTCGAATATTTTTTTATCCAGCTTTAAGCTGAGTGTAGATTTTTCGCCGGTGACCGATACTTCCTTTAACAGGTTTTTGTCTTCTTCTAAAGATAAGGTGCCGAGCTCCGCCGAGCTTTGAGCTGCAGTCAGGCTAACAGATTTTATCAATGGCTGATAGCCCATAAACCTGAATTCTATGTTAAAGGTGCCCAAGGGAAGCTCATCAATTTTAAAGAATCCTTTTTCGTCGCTCATTGCAACGGCGACAGATTTTGCAGCCTGGTCTTTAATGCTGATGGTTACATAGGCGATGGAAAGTTTGCTGGAATGGTCTGTTAAACGGCCGTTGATGATCCCTTTATTTTTTTCTGGGGAGAGGGGCTGTGCAGCGGCGTTGAAACAAAGCAATACAAAAAGGAAAAAGAGTCTTATGTTCATGGTTTTGCAGGATATATGCTGCAAGATTAACCTCCCGGATGCTTTCTTTGACGTTAAAACATGTGAACTGCTCTATGGCCTTGTGTAATACACTTTTCTCTCCTATATTCAGCTTAACTTTACCAGATGTTCCGATTTACTGTATTGATTGCGCTCCTTCTTGCCTTATCCTCTTGTAAAAGATGGGTCGTTTATGAGGTTTCTGATCCGGTTTATCAAACCGGGGATAACCTGGCCTGGGCAGCTAAAACTTTCAATTCAAAAGGATGGGCTAAGGAACGTGGGGAAACAGGAACCCGGGTTTTCTGGCTAAGGACTGATGTTTCGATCAGCAAAATCATGACCACTGAACATTTAGGCGTAGATATTCATGATTTTGGTGCCTTCGAAGTGTTCTGGGATGGCCGGAAAATTGGAGAAAACGGAAAAATAGCTGCCGGCACTCCGGAATTGCCCGGCACAGAAAAAAGTAGTTTTCTGATCCCGGACTCTTTGGCCACAACTGGAAACCACCTGCTGGCAATAAGGGCTTCCCAGTCTTATGAACAGGATACCGATCGGCGGTTTGTACTGAGGATAGAAAGTTATGACCGGCTGTTAAAGGAGCCCCTGATCATGATGTCTTTTATGAACCTGATGGCAGGTGCATTTCTCATCGCTGCGATTTATTACCTCTTTATGTTCATCAACAGCAGCCGGAAGGAGTATGCCATATTGATCTTCTGTGTGACCTGTTTTCTGTTTTTCGCCCTGCTCATCGTTGAATACCTCAAATTCTACATCGACATTCCATATACACGTTTCTATTTGAGACTGGAGACGATCGGATGGCTTACCTTTTCCATTTCATTGCTGGTTCCCCTATATTTTACGATTCAGTTTTCCTTTAGAAGGAGATGGCTGCTGATGGCGGGATTGCTGGCGGCATTGCTTTATATCTATGTTTCTCATTTCAGGGAATATGACCTCACAGCGAAGTATTTCAGTTATGCGATGTGGTTTGCTTCGTTGATCGTAGCGCTCAATGCACTTGTTCAAAAAGAAAAAGGAGGAGGGATTGTCCTGGCCGGACTGCTCCTCAGTGCGGTCGTCAATTTCTTTTTGTATTACGATATTGGCCTGTTCATCAGTTTTACGATCATCGTGCTTTGCATGCTTTACCTGTACACCATTAAGGCGAAGGAGGTGGAAAGGGCACACCAGAACTCGCTGCTCTTATCCTCCCGGTTGAAACTGGAATTGCTGAAGAAAAATATCCAGCCTCATTTCATTAAGAATACCCTAACCTCCCTGATGGATTGGGTGGAGGAATCCCCAAAGGAAGGAGCACTTTTTGTTCAGGCCCTGGCCGTAGAATTTGAGATCCTCAACCAGATCGCGGAGGAGAGGCTGGTTCCGGTCAGCAAGGAGATCGAGTTGTGCCAGGTGCACCTGAAGGTGATGCAGTTTCGTAAAGAAATTCGTTACGAATGGACCAGCTCAAATATTGAACCTTCCGATCTGATTCCTCCGGCAATTATCCATACCGCGTTGGAAAATGGAATTACCCATAGTACCCCGGCCGAAGATGGCATGATCCGCTTTAATTTAAACTTTGAACGGGGCCCGGGTTATAAGAAATATACTTTGAATACCATGGCTAAAAACAGGCCCATGGGAAAAGATAAATCCTCCGGTACGGGTTTTCAATACATTCAGGCACGTTTAACGGAAAGTTATGGCGCCGGCTGGGACTTTAGTTCCCGGCGCTCAGCCAATGGCTGGCAAACAGAAATTACCATTTATACCCCTCAATGAGAATATTAATAGTTGAAGATGAAGGCCGCATTGCGGGAAGAATTGAACGCATGAGCCGTAGTTTTTTCGGTGCAAAGCTACAGCAGATTACGATTTGTGAGGCCATAGAAGAAGCATTGCAGTTTTTGGAAAATAATGAGATAGAGGTATTGCTCCTGGATTTAAACCTGAATGGAAGGGATGGTTTTGAGCTGTTGAAATCGGTGGTCTCCGGATCTTTTCATACCATTATCATTTCCGCATACACAGAAAAGGCAATCATCGCTTTTGAGTATGGTGTGCTTGATTTTGTCGCCAAACCTTTTGATGAACGCAGGCTGTCTCAGGCTTTTCAACGGATCTCCATTGCGGAAAATCAGCAGGAGAACGGGCTCCGGTTTCTGGCGGTAAAAAGATCAGGAAATATTATCCTGATTGATGTGACTGAGCTGTTGTATATTAAAGGAGCGGGGATTTATACTGAACTGCATTTGAAAAACGGCAAGCAGGAACTCCATGATAAGTCTTTGGAGAAGCTGGAGCAATTGCTGCCAGCTTCTTTTGAAAGGATTCATAAATCTTATCTTGTTCCGATCGGGCAGGCGATGAAAATCACCGTCAGCCCGGGAAGCAAATACCAGCTTTTACTGGAAAACGGGGAGTTGCTTCCGATTGGCAGGACCCGGTATGCCGCTTTAAAGGAAAAGCTGTTTCATTAATGGCTATTCATATTTAAGCGCATCGATGGTATTGGTTACTGCTGCTTTGTAGGAGCGGATACTGACCGTAATCAGGGTGAGCAGCATCGAGACCAGCATCGCTAATGCGAAAGGCCAGATGCTGATTTCTGTACGGTAAGCAAAGCCCGACAGCCATTTGGATACAAATAAATAAGCCAGTGGCCAGGCCAGCAAATTGGCAATAAAGACCATGATCATAAAGGAACTGTTGAGCATTTTAACCACTTCCAGGGTAGAGGCTCCCAACACCTTGCGGATGGCGACCTCTTTTGTTCTTTGTGAGGCCACAAAAGAAATCAGCCCGAAGAGTCCGATGAAAGAGATAAAAATGATCACTCCGGCGAAAACGCGGAACAGGATGCCCATGACCCGTTCATTTTCATAATAGCCTTTGATGGCATCATCTATAAACTCGGCACGATAAACGTGCGCCGGAAAGGTGTAATTCCATAAGTTTTCAACCTTTTCCATGGTGTTCAATACCTGTTTGCCATCGATCTTTACCGCGACCCGATAATAGTCGTCCTTTGCACTATAGATCGCAAGAGGAGAAATGCTTTGCTGAAGGCTACGGTCATTGAAATCCTTTAAAACCCCTACAATAGGCGCTTTTCTGCCATTTTGATTAATGATTTTTCCGAGAACATCCTCAGGCTTTAATACATTGATTTTCTTTAAGAAGGTCTGGTTCACTACATAGCCTGAGATCGTATCGCTTTTCCGGAATGCTTTTCCGGCAACAAATTTCAGGTCAAAAAGCTTAAAGTAATTCTCATCCGCTGCAGAAAGTCTAAGCTCAAAATCCTTGTTCTCTGTTCCATTGTAAGAGAAATTACTGCTTTGCATGTCCTCAGACAAAGGCGCTTTCTGACTAAAACTGAGCATGGTTACCCCCGGAATCCGAAGGGCCCTTTCTTTGAAAGTATCATATTTGGCCTTACTCAGGCTATCTCCCGGTATATCAATCATCGAGACTGCTTCTTTATTAAAACCCAATGGCTTTTCCCTGATGTACTTCATCTGTTGTAAGATGACCAGGGTGGAAATCACAAGGATAATGGTAATGGCAAATTGTACTACCACAAGCACTTTACGCAGACTCAGGCTTCCGGAATTGACAGTTACCTTGTTTTTTATGGCCAGTGCCGGGCTATAGCCAGACATCACCAGTGCAGGGTAGAACCCGGCAAGCAAGCTCACCAAAGCGACCAGCAAGAGGAGGAAGACGAAAATTACTGGATGCTCAAACAGGCTGAAAGACATCCTTGCCTTAAACAATTGCTGCATCTGAGGTAAGGCAAATTCTGTTAAGACACAGGCAATGAGCAAGGCCAGGAAGGTAACGCAGAAGGTTTCCGTCAGGAATTGAAGGACCAGCTGTTTGCGTTCACTGCCCATTACTTTACGGACACCCACTTCCTTAGACCTGTTGATCGCCTGTGCGGTGGCCAGGTTAATGAAATTGATGCAGGCAGTGAGGATCAGGAACAATCCAATAATGGTCAGTCCATAAATTTCCTTTTTGGTTACCGTCCGATTGGCGAAGTTGCCGTATACATCGTTGAAATGAATGTCCCTTAGAGCCTGTAAGGAATTCGTTTGATTGCCTGAGATATTTTTATGTTGATAATATTTGGTGTTGAATTTTTGCATGGGCTGCTCCAGATCAGCAAGGGAGACCCCTTCTCTGAGCAAAACATAACATTCTATATTTGAGCTTACAGAATCCCATGCAGTCCAGTTTTTGTTTGGATTATTGGCATTGCTGACCACGATCTTTAAGGTAAAACTGCTGTTCTCGGGAAGGTCTTTAAATACACCGGTTACCTTCAGAATGGTTTTTGTTCCCAGGAAAATGCTTTTGCCCATTGCTTTTTCCGCTGTTCCGAAAAAAAGCTTCGCAGTACTTTCAGAAAGTGCCAACGTATTGGGTGCCTTAAGCGCTTCCTTTGATTTGCCTTCGATCCAGCCAATGTCGAAAATGTCGAAAAAATCAGGCTCTGTATAATAAATTTCTTTCGATGCCTTTATGATGTCCTTACCGTGTTCATCCTGAACACGGATCACATTGTTGAATTTCGTAATGGGGGCAACCTTTTCGAAAGCGGCAAATTCATTCCGCGCAGCAGCAGAGAGCGGAACAGGAACACCCTGGCTATGGTCGTCAAAACTGTTGTATTTCCAGTCGGTTATAAACCGGTAAATCCTGTCTTCATTTTTAAAGCCTTCATCAAAACTCATCTGGTGACGGATAAAAATGAAAATAAGGATACAGCTCATCATGCCTATAGACAATCCAAGGACATTGATAAAGGCGTAGCTCTTGTTTTTCCAAAGATTCCGGAATGCGATCTTGAAGTTTAATTTGAACATAACTTGAAATTTGTTTTCATATTAACTAATCGGATGCCAGTTTTAAATGAATTGCTATCCCGCTTAAATTAAGTCACTTAGCGCATAGCTTTGTTTTGGTTGTTCATTATTGAACAGCTGCTGACCGAAAACGTACAGCGAACCGGTAGCCATATTGTGACAGGCAAGGTGGTATTGTTCTTTGGGCTTCTTTCAAAATTAAGTAATTTTAAGTACTTATAGATTTTTATGAAACACTTATTCTCCGCATTGTTCCTTTCGGCAGCGTCTATATTGCCGCTCTCTGCACAGCAAACCCAAAAGCCAGTGCTGCATGGCCGCAACTGGATGGCCATTACCGGCAAACCCCTGGCCGCTACAGCGGGGGCAATGATCTTTCAAAAGGGAGGGAATGCCGTTGATGCCTCCTGTGCGATGCTCGCTGCAACCTGCACCATGTGGGATACTTTAAGCTGGGGCGGAGAAACACAGGTGCTGATCTATAATCCTAAAACTAAAAAGGTCATCGCCATTAATGCGATGGGCGTGGCGCCAACCGGGGCGACGGTAGATTTCTTTAAGAATAAAGGGTATAACTTCCCTCCGGAATACGGGGCCCTGGCGGCAACTACTCCGGGGACACCGGGAGGACTCATCTATATGCTGATCAATTATGGAACACTGAGCCTGGAACAGGTGCTTGCCCCGGCAATGGAAATGGCAGCGGGTTATCCGATTGAAGCACAGGCTGCAAACAGCATGGAGCGTGGAAAGGACCTGATCAAACAATGGCCCTATAGCAAAAAGGTATTTCTCACCCATTCCGGAGAAAAGAGAGAAGCACCGGAAGCAGGAGAGATTTTTGTACAAAAAGACCTCCTGGCTACGCTGACTAAAATGGTAGAAGCAGAAAAAACAGCCCTTAAACAAGGAAAAAACAGGAAGCAGGCATTAATGGCGGCCTACGACCGCTTCTATAAAGGGGATATCGCCAGGGAATTTGTGCGTGGTTGCCGGGAACAGGGAGGCCTGATCACGATGGAAGACCTTGCCAAATGGAAACCCCTCGAAGAAGCGCCGCTTAGCGTGAATTATAAAGGTGTTGAGGTATACAAACTTCAGCAGTGGACACAGGGCCCGGCAATGTTGCAAGCCTTGAACATTCTTGAAAATTTTGACCTTAAAGGAATGGGCTATAACAGTTCAAAATATATCCATACCCTTTATCAGGCCATGAACCTTTCCTTTGCAGACCGTGATTTTTACTATGGAGATCCGGCAGCTAATCCCAAAGGACCGATTAAAGGACTATTGAGTAAGGAATATGCCAAACAAAGGGCACAATTGATCCAGTTTGATAAAAATGACCCGGATATCGGTCCGGGAAATCCATATCCGTTTGAAGGCAAGGTCAATCCCTACCTCGATCTCCTTAAAAAAAGAGGGTATGAACTGGATACTACTAAAAGAAATTTTGCGCCTAAGCATGATTTAGGTAAGCTCAATACCAGTCCTGATGAACTGTATCAGGAAAGGTTATGGAAGGGAACCACCTCCATCGAGGCGGCAGATAAAGAAGGATGGGTAGTTTCCGTGACCCCAAGTGGCGGCTGGCTTCCGGCATGCATCGCTGGTGAGACTGGAATAGGAATGAGTCAGCGGATGCAAAGCTTTGTCCTGGACTCTACGTTGAACCCTTTCAATGTCGTTGCCCCCGGGAAAAGACCAAGGGTAACTTTATCGCCTTCACTGGCATTAAAGGATGGTAAGCCTTTCCTTTCTTCCGCGGTACAGGGCGGTGATACCCAGGATCAGAATCTATTGCAGTTCTTTTTAAATGTGACGGAGTTTGGTATGAATGTACAGCAAGCTTCGGAAGCCGCAAATATCAATACCAATCAGTTATGGCTTTCTCTGGGAGGCACGAAAACGGAAGACCGTAAGCCCAAACCAGGCCAGATTCTGTTAAACAATAATTCCTCAACGGCTGTCCGCGAGGAATTAAAGAAAATGGGGTATACATTAAGCTTTTCTGACCGGACCAGCGGACCAATCAATGCCATCTATTTTGACTGGAAACATGGCAGTCTCTGGGGCGGATCAAGTAATCATGGCGAAGATTATGGGATCGGATGGTAAGCTTCGGCTATTCCTGTGTTAAGATGGCTGTTGCTTTTCCCTCTTCAGTTTTATAGAGCACCCAGTGACTTTTTGCATCCTTTTCCAGCTTATATACTTTATCTGTGGAGAGGTAGCTGTCGTTTTCTGCAGCACTGATCACTAAAGCGGGTTTAAATTCTTTCGCGAAAATTTCTACCTGCTTTTTATTCTGAGAGAAGAGTAAATAAGCAGCCATGGTAGAATCGGTAAGGTCTTTTAGTTTGTCCGTTAACTCGAATGGACGGATGCATTCCTGCTTGATCGCAGACCAGGAATAACCTGCAGAGGCCTTACAGCCATGTTCGTCTTTGTCGCCGCCAACTATCGCCCCGGCTTCGGTTTTTGCAGGTGGTTGTGTATTGTTTCCTGTCTTCTGACTGTTACAGCTAACTAAAGCAAGGGAAAATAAGGAAATTGTAAAAGTGAGGATTGTTTTCATATGGCATTTTTTTAGGTGAATTTTTATTGTATACCCAACAAATGATGGTCATCTTTGTTTACTAAAGCTAATGTTAAATTCTAAAAAATTCCCCTTTTGAGTTCCTAAAGCACATAAAATGAAAGAAAATAAATACGACGATCCCGATTTTTTTGCCAATTATGGCAATATGCCACGTTCAGTTGAAGGATTAAATGCTGCAGGTGAATGGCAGGTATTGCAGCAAATGCTGCCTGATTTTGAAGGGAAGTCAGTGCTTGACCTGGGCTGTGGTTTTGGCTGGCATTGTATTTATGCAAAACAACAAGGCGCTAAAAGGGTGGTTGGAATTGACCTTTCTGCAAAGATGCTGGAAAGGGCTAAAATGAAATCTGCCGGACTGGGCATTGAATATCTTCAAATGGCGATTGAAGATATCGACTTTTCCAAGGGAGAATTTGATGTGGTGATCAGCTCGCTTGCATTTCACTATGTGAAAGATTTTGACCTGATCTGCCGGAAGATAAACCATTGCCTTAAACCGGGTGGCCATTTTATCTTTTCACAGGAGCATCCTGTATTTACTTGCAGACCTGAGCAGGATTGGTATGTGGATGAAGCTGGAAACCGCCTGCACTGGCCCCTTGATCATTATCAGGAGGAGGGAATCAGGCATACCAGTTTCCTGGGGCATACGGTTACCAAATACCACAGGACCCTGGAAACGGTCTTTAATGCCCTGATCGATGCTCATTTTAGTTTGCGAAGACTTTCTGAGCCAAAGCCATCTGAGGAAACGCTGGCGGCTTATCCGGAGATGAAAGACGAAAAGCGAAGGCCGATTTTTTTAATGGCTGCTGTAATAAAAGAAAATTAATTAGGTATATTGTAGAAATATTCTCATTCCGAAAAAATAGATCTCCTGAATACCGTAATGAAATTTTCTGCTCTTGTTTATTTGTGCCTGATCCTGGCAGTGACCGGCTGCTCCTGTGGGCAGGAACGTCTGAAACCAGCATTGGGTTTTACCGAAAAGAACCTGGAACTGCTGAACGGCATTTCTGAAGAGCTCAAGAAAAATCCGGATCTGGAGTATCGTTTGTCTTTTTGGAAACAACAGCTACAAAAGCCGGAATTTAACAAAGACGCGGTCTTACTTTCTAAAATACATTACAACATTGCAGGAGTTTTCTATGCGAAGAAGAATTTAGATTCCATTAAATACCATATGCAGCTGGCCTGGCAGCTTATGGAAAACCGTATTGGTTTTGATAAGGATAGGTTATTGCTGTATTCCGGTTTAGGCAATGCGGCGCATATGGAACAAAAGCTCCATCAGGAAAATTATTACTACAACCGGGCGGCACAGATGCTGGCCAGCGACAGTAGCCTGCAGCTGAGCCCAAAGCAAAAAGTGATGATCTATCTGGCTGCCGGACAATCGAGTAAGGTGCTCCGGCAGTTCGACAATGCGTTTAACATGAACCGTAAGGCCATAGCAATCCTTCCTGAATTGCCTGATGATCCTAAATCTCAGTTCAGGGCTTATAATCAAATGGCAAGCTGTTATGCGCTGAGCAGGAGGAACCAGGACTCGCTCCGGTATTATATTGTGAAATTGGAGGAGATAAACAGGCGAAACCCGGATTGGGAAAGGTCTAAATTCATTTTCGGACAGAAGTCTGATTATTTTGAATGGAAAGGAGAGCGGGATTCTGCAATTTTCTACGAGAAAAAGGCACTTCATGCAGAGATTGCCGATGAAAAAGAAAACGGGGCGGGAGCAAATAGCATTGTGACTGGAAATTTGTTTGCGACCTATGTGGATATGGCTTCTTTCTTTCTGGATGAAGGAAAACTGGATAGCGGACTGTATTACCTACAGCAAAGTGAAAAACTGGCCAGACAATATCCGGGTAAACAAAATGATGATCAAAGGGTATGGTACCTCAAGAACAAGGTGATTTACCTGTTTGCCACGAAGCAATATGCTGCCGCTGAGCAGGAGAATCAGCGATTGCTGGATGGAATTAAACAGTTGTATGAAGGGGAAAATGCACGTGCCATTGCCGAGATGAGTACGATCTTTCAATTACAGGCAAAGGACAAGTCGATCCATCTTTTAAATGAAACCGTCAGCCTGACCGAAACGAGATTGCAGCAAAACCGGCTTTGGCTGGCAGTGAGTGCATTGGCGGCTTTACTCGCAGTGGCGATTGCCCTGTTGTTGTACTTTATACAGCGACAGCGGAAACTGAAAAATGAAAGCGAAAAAATGCAGCTGGAGCAACGCTTGCTACGCACACAGATGGAGCCTCATTTTATCTTTAATACTTTGGCGGTATTACAGGGATTCATCAGACTTGAAGAAAAAGAAAAAGCCCTGAAATACCTGCACCGTTTCAGCCGTTTATTGAGGGGGAGCCTGGAGCTTTCCAGAGAAAGTAAAATCCCGCTGACGGAAGAGATCAGTATCCTGGATAATTACCTCGGACTGCAACAAATGCGCTATGAGGACGCTTTTGAATACCATATCGAATATGATGAAGAGGAGGAACTGGAAATGATAGTTATTCCGCCAATGCTGATTCAACCTTTTGTTGAGAATGCCATTCTATATGGCATCAATCCCAATGAAAAAAATGGGCAGATTACCATAGATTTTGAGGTCAGAGACAAAAAACTGCTGGTCACCATCAGAGACAATGGCAAAGGTATCTCTAACCACAGGAACCCGGATTCGCATAAATCCTTATCTACCGCCATCAGCAGGGAACGTTTAGGGATCCTGGCCAAAGAAAGTGGCTTCGCTGCAGGAATAACGATTGAAAGTAGCCCGGAAAAAGGAACTTCGGTTTTGATTACCCTGCCGATCAGGTAAAACCGGATCATTGTACATGTAAATTGAAAGAATGGGTTTTGAGTATAAAATAAAAGCTGATTTTACCAGCAGACAACTTCAGGAGATTACCGATCTGCTGGAAGGGAATCCCTATTTTGAAAAAAAATATAATTTTCAAGGTAAGGAAAACCGGCAATTCAGACATCCGGAAAATAAAGACCAGATGCCGAACCTGATCGTCGTATTTGAAATTGATGGCATCTATGTTTGTCAGTTTGGGACTTCTTACCTATGGACATGGCTGGAAGTGTTAAAGACTTACCTGGACAGCAATGAAATTTCCTATAGTATCATTGATTACCAGGAATAAAACAAGTGGTTTTTCATCTGTCATTTTTTCGATGTTGTGGTTCAGCCTGATACCGGGTATCGCCATCGGTATGAGGCCCGGTTCCCTATAAGCGGAGATTATAAAACGTTTTAAGA
Source organism: Pedobacter sp. KBW06 (assembly GCF_003852525.1). GTDB lineage: Bacteria > Bacteroidota > Bacteroidia > Sphingobacteriales > Sphingobacteriaceae > Pedobacter. The sequence goes on along the minus strand of NZ_QAJL01000005.1, from coordinate 761,004 downwards.
ATCTATCTGATTGAATGACTTTTGTGTAACCTGTTGATGCATAAATGAATAGGTGGTGGTGTGGCTTCGGAGAACAAAGCTTTTTTTTTAAAATAAATTAAAAACAATTTATCATACATAGGTGTTGTGCTGTACGATTACTAAAGAATCATACCCTATGAATCTAGTACATTCCATCCCGGTTGAGCAGGTGGGGACTTGCCCGGATCACATGCATCGTGTCATTAACCTGATCATGCAACGGAGCTTTCATGCTACGGAAATTGGCGATTACTTTCTTGGAAATGTGCTGGTAGACAATCAAAAAGTAATGGTTAGTAATTATGCCAATAAAGTCGAATCAAGGCTCCTGAACCAGAACGATAAAGAAGCGCATCAGCTTTGGCTTGCTTACTTCGAATTTTTCTTTCCTCCGGAAGATGACATGGTCATCGAAGAGGAGCTACTGGAAGCCATCCGGCTAAAGGAGCATTGGAAGGTCCATTTCTTTTTTCAACGTTTGAGACCTTCAAAAAAATCAGACTATAAATGGCATTTCTCCACTACCAGGCTCTGTTCTTCCGAAGAAGAAAAGCTTTCTCCAATCCTGTTTCATTATGCGTTTGAGCTGAACATCTCCGGTTGCGGATCGGAAAACCTTGAAGAAGCAGACTATGCACAGAAATACCATAGCCGCTTTGAATTGTTAAGCAAAAGGGAAAAAGAGATCATTAAGTTGATTGTAGAAGGAAAAAGCAGTTGCGAGATTTCCATCATTCTGTATATCTCCACGCATACCGTGAACAATCACCGGAAAAATATCATCAGAAAACTGGAGATCAATAACCTCTGCCAGCTCACGAAATTCGCGATGTCCTTCCATATTATTTAAGGATATCCTTTCCTGTCGTTTAAGTTGCAGGCTTTATCCGGATAAAAGCATCAAAGGTAGCCTTTGTAAGAAAAGCAGTATATCTGGATTGCCGGCTCAGAAATGGCATTGAAAAGAACAAAGGGCAATGAATCCTATGCCGAGGATGAAAAATGCCGGTATTCCCTTTAGGACTACAGGTATCTTTTCTGATACAAATGACTAGTACTAGCTATTGTGGTTATTCTAAAACTTATGGAGCTTTAATCTGATAATTATTTAGCCATGATTGACAAGACGCTCCAATTGTTGAAATCAGAACTGACCAGTTACCTTATTGCAAAGGGCGACAATGCCGCGAATGTCATCATCGACAATATCGGCTTGTCTGAAACTGCAAGTGGCAGCGGCCTGACTGACAGCATCGTCATCAGTCTGGTTAACATTGAAGAAGAAAGTACCCTCAAAAATCAGTCTCCCTTAAAACGCTTTCCTTCCGGCACTGCGATTTATGAAAATGCTCCGGTCTATTTAAACCTGTATGTTTTATTAAGTTGTAACTACTTCGGGGATGGATACCTGCTGGCACTCAAAAGGCTTTCTTCGGTCATCCGATTTCTTCAGAGCAAAAACTCCTTCGCTACTTCCACATCTTCGAGCGGGGGATCAACAGATCCCGGCGATCCGGAGGAATTGAGCTTTACCATGGAACTGTATACGCTGACTTTCGAACAGATCAACCATTTATGGGGCTCGCTGGGTGGAAGGCAGGTTCCTTTTGCCATGTATAAACTCAGATTGGTGGCCATCTCTGAACATGCCACAGTGAGAACAGTACCGTTGATCGAAGAAATTGAAACCAATATATCCACCTTATCCGGGCATAACTGATGAATACGGTTTATAAGATCTTATTTGAAATGCGATTGCTGCATGAATTCTATCTGACAGATAAGGAGGGTAAAAATATATTTGATTTTCCTGCACAGGCCGACCGGCTTAACTTTTTAAAGCAGCGGTTTGATGCCGATGAAGAAAATATATCCGATGAAATTGCATTTGAGCTGCCTGAAAAAACTAAGGTATTGTTTGATAACTATCATTTGAAACTGGTGCCCGGCTATGCCGGATTTAAAGTGGCGGTAAGCGTAATTCCTAAGAAATTACCTGGTGGGACGGTTGTCTATGAGCCTAAATACACTTTACCCGACGATTTGTGCATTTCCGTTTTGGCTGTTAAGAAAAGCCCTCGGCTGGATGGTTTTACAAATGCTAAAATGGAAAGGCCGCTGCCTGCCACGTATTATTTTTCCAATGAAAACACGGTAACAGGACCAAGAATCTTTCCTTTTCTATCCGCGGATATTACCGTATTTGACGCGGGCGCGGCCTATGAACAGGGAGAACTGGTTAAATTTGCAGCCAACGACTACCGGGAATTCTATACAGACGATGCTGATGCGGTACAATGGATTTCCCTATCCGGTAAGGCCTTTGCGAATGAGAACGACCGGATCTTGCTGCCACGTAACTTCTATTATGCTTTTCCGAAAAATACGGCGGTTACCAAAGCAGATTTCTTACTCAAAGATAAAGACGGAAATACCGTCGACAAGTTTCAGTTCAAAGGAAGTCAGCCCTTTCGTAAAGTGCAGCTGGCCATAGATCCAAAGAAAGTATTACAGATTCCCGTTCCAGTGGTCACAGAACGAATGGTATACAGCCTGAAGGTAACCGGGAACGGGGGCTATAACAAAACCCATAAGCTCATGTTTTACGAGAATGAGCAGGAGATCAGGGACAGCCTGGCGCTGATCGTGATGAAAGTGAAAACATCCGTACCTGCTTATAACCTGATCGACAACCTCGGGAGGCTGATCACAAGGAAACAACCTGATCAGACGGTGAATCCGCTTCCTCCGGTATTTGAGCTCAACTTTAAAAGCAAGCCTTCTTTCTGGCGGTACATCAATAACCGCCGGAAAAACCTGAAAGCAGGGCTTCATCCCGATTTTCTGCTGTCCAAAAACGGGCTTCTCGTAGCTAAAAAGCCAAGGTCGCTGACTTGTAGTACCACCTTATTGCGCAAGCCCGACAACAGCTTGTATTACCTGCCGAATCCATCGCCTTATCAGGCCCTAACCTTTGAAAATAATAAACTGTATAGTGATATCATGGTGCAGGAATCATCCCTGTTTCCCTTAGCACCTTAATCTGAGCATGTATTTAAACTTTAAACTAAATAACATTTGTTATGCAAGATTATAAAACTCCGGGAGTTTATATTGAGGAAATTCCGCACCTCCCACCTTCTATTGCATCCGTAGAAACAGCGATTCCAGCGTTTATCGGCTACACCGAAAAGGCACAATGGAAAGAGGCAGATGACCTGAAAAACAAGCCATGGCGCATCGAATCGCTGCTGCAATACGAACAGTTTTTTGGCTATCCTGATCCTGAAAAGGAAAGCCTGAGCGTGGTGTTTGATACCACTGCCGGTAAAAATGAGGTGAATGGAAAAATTGATGAAACCAAGCGGTCTAAATTTCTGATGTATTATTCCCTGCAGCTGTTCTTCGGGAATGGTGGAGGTGCCTGCTGGATTACCTCGGTAGGAAATTATACGGATGCAGGAGGCCTGATCATGGCCGCCGACTTGTCGGCGGGACTGAAGCAGGTAGCTAAGATCAATGAAGTTACCCTACTAGTGTTTCCGGACTCGGTTAACCTGGCCACGCTGACAGATTATTACGACATCCATACCCAGGCCATCCAGCAATGTGTGGACCTTCAGGACCGGTTTACCGTTTTGGACGTTTACCATGATGCCGCAAATCTGGAAGAATGGGAACTGGATGTTAAAGCCCTGCGTGATACCTTATCCGGAACTACAGACTTTCTGAAATATGCTGCGGTATATTTCCCGAAAATATATTCAGGTGTGGATTACAACTATAAGGTGGTTGGAGATCAGTCAAAAGACAATGACGACCTCGTGAAAATTACCGGCATTGCAGGTGTTACGAAGCTCTCTGAACTGCTGGCCACAAAAAATGCGCAATATTTTCAGGCTAAAAGTGCCATCACGAATATTCAGATGTTATTACCTGCTTCGGTAGCCGTTGTAGGCGTATACGCGCAGGTAGACAATGCGCGTGGCGTATGGAAAGCACCGGCAAATATCAATATCGCAAATGCGATCAGGCCGCAGTATCTCATCACACATAGTGAACAAATGGGGCTCAATGTAGATGCGCAGGCCGGTAAGTCCATCAATGTGATCCGTTCTTTTGCCGGCCGCGGACCGGCCATCATCTGGGGGGCCAGAACATTGGCCGGAAATGACAATGAATGGCGTTATGTGCCGGTAAGGCGTTTCTTCAGCATGGTGGAAGAATCTGTGAAAAATGCAACGGAACAATTCGTCTTTGAACCCAACGACCGCAATACCTGGGTAAGGGTAAAATCGATGATCGAAAACTACCTGACCCAGCAATGGAAATCGGGTGCACTGATGGGTGCTTCCACTAAAGAAGCCTTTTTTGTACACATCGGGCTTGGAGAAACGATGACAGAGCTCGACCTCTGGGAAGGAAGGATGATCGTCGAAATCGGAATGGCCGCTGTTCGTCCTGCAGAGTTTATTATCCTCAGGTTTATGCATAAAATGCTGGCTGAGTCTTAATCATCGAATTGTTATTTATTGAACTTAAATCTATTGTCATGTCTATAGAAAGCTCAGGTTCTCGGGAACCACAAAATGGGAATTGCAATGATGCAGAAGCAGAGACAGCAACACAGAAGACGATCCACCTGCTGAAGGAGGATTACTGCAAAAGGCTAAAAGGGAAGGTCGCTGAGCTCGGTGAAAGCGAACTGACCTACGATGGTACGGTTATGATCTACCAGAAAAAGAAATGCGCTTTTGTAAAAACCGAAAAAAATTACCTGCTGGTCAGGAACCTGGAACTTAAAGTTGGTGTGGAACTGATCACGGCTTCAGACGAAATAAAGAAAAATGTAGCGGCGGATATCTTGCAGAACGACGCACTGGTCCTCGCATTGAAAGCAGTAGTGAAAACGGCTAAAGATGCAAAGGCAAAGTTCGGAGAACTCCGGGAAGCCGCAGGAAAACTCGATGGCTGCAGAAAAGACAGCTGCAGTGCGGTGCAAATGAAAATATTGGGCTGCAGCGAAGGCGACGATTGTAATGACAACAATAAACAGGAAGAATCTTCCAGAAGACCAGACCCATGCCGTAACGTCTGTCAGATTCTCGACGACCTGATTACGATACCGGACAGCCTGAGCCAGGACATCGATATCATCTTTAATTCGGCCGCCGAAATTGTAGGCATTCAATCTTTTTCCAATATCAAATCCCTGGAGAAATTTCAACAGGATTTTGCCACTAATGCGAAAGCTTTTGACGACCTGATCCAGGCGCAAATGACAAGTGGAGGACTAAGTCTGAAAAAAGCGCAGGAAGATTTTGTCCTGTCTACCAAAACTGCTACTCAGTCGGGTTATGCCTTGTATAATAAACGCAATGAAGTGGGAACGCTTGATGAAACTAAAGATTACCTGTGTCATCATGAATGTAAATGCATTGCCGGTTGTGGTTGTGACGGGGAAAAAGGAGAGGATGACAACAGGCTTAAGAAATGTAAATGTGACATCTGCGATATCTGTAAAGAGGTTACGGAGGTCTATTCCTGTGAAAACCCTTCAGATAATTCATCCTGCGATTAAGCCCTGAGGGCCGGCGCAAATTTGTTAAATCATTAAAATCACTACTATGTTAGTCTACGATAAAATATGCAACATTGACAGAGATATATTTGATTGTTGTCATAAAAATCCGGGAACTGAGACCCCTGGAGGGGATTGTTGTTATGATGCCTGGGTAAAAGATCTGGTACAGGTTACGGCCGACTGGAAGCAGGCTAATGCAGATGCCCAGAATAAAGAAACGGAATATAACCTGACCGTTGAAGAGCTGGAAAGGCTTAAAGGATGGTGGACGGATTGGGAAGCTACGGACGAAAAAGCCGATGCGCTTTGTCGCCAGTTAGAACTGTTTACCCTGCACCTTTGTAAGGTCTGCATGGTGACAGAGAAAACGAACGACGCCATTGAAATCCTCTTCTGTATGACGGAAGACCTGTATATCCGCGTGGATAAACTGAAAGCATCTTACGATAAACTAATCCAATGCATCCAATGCCTGAAAAGACCGGAACTGGCACCAGGCGTAGGGATCATGAAGTGTATTGAAAATTACGGGGCGAAACTCGATGCCGTGATCCTGACCCGGGATGTCCTGATTACACAGATTGTAACTGCGCTGGAACTAGCCTATGGCATGCACCTCAGCATCTGCGAAGATTATGGCCTGAAAGAAGTGATCCTTTACTGGAAGAAAAAATTCAATTGCGGAGGTACCTGTGGCGAGCAGCCTAACCCTTATCCGCAGCAGCAGCAGTCCAAAATTGAACATAGCGGATATGCCAAAGAATGTTGCTGCCTGGAACCACGTATCTCCTTACCAATAGATGAAGATGAGTATTTCATCCACCTGGAAAATGACTATAAAAAATTAAAGAATGAGGTGGTTCAGCTTAAAAAAGACCTCGATGCAGCAAAAGAGAAAAGGGATGCTTTACTATCCTGCAAGCAAAGTCTGGAGAAAGCAATCGAAGAGGTGAATCCTGCAAATAAGTGTAAATAAATACCATAAAAATAAAACCTATCATTATGGCAACGGATCCTAAAAAGAATTATCCTCTTCCTAAATTTCATTTTCAACTGGATTGGGGAGGAACAAGAATCGGGTTTACAGAAGTAAGCGGACTTGATTTTGAAACGGAGGTAATCGAATACAGGGAAGGCAGCAGCCCGACTTACAATAAAACAAAACAACCGGGACTTACCAAATATGCGAATGTGGTACTGAAAAGGGGAACCTTTCTCGGCGATTTCGAGTTTTTCGAACAGTGGAAGAAAACAATGATGTTCCAGGAAGGAAAGGAGCAGTTCAGGAGGGATGTCACGATCCGCTTACTGGACGAGGAACACCAGCCGGTCATTTCATGGACACTGTCCAGGGCCTGGCCTTCAAAAGTGCAATCTACCAATCTGAAATCGGATGCCAATGAAGTCGCCATTGAGACAATAGAGCTGGTGCATGAAGGGTTGTCCATTGTAGAAGCGAAAAAATAAAACCAGCTGAACCATGGCCAATCAAACTTATCAAACCGTCAACTTTCATTTTGCCGTGAATTTTGAGCTGCAGGGCGCGAAATCTGTCGACGTGAAATTTCAGTCTGTAACGGGCTTAGATGCTACTATTGATACGGAAACCGTAAAAGAAGGCGGGGAAAACAGATTTGAACATGTGATTCCTACCCGGCGTAAGTATGGTCCCTTGATTTTAAAACGCGGACTGCTCGCACCGGGAACCTCAGGCCTTACAGACTGGCTGAAAAAGGCTTTTGACGACCAGATTTATGAAACACTGGAAACCGTTGTCATCAGTCTGCTGGACGAACAACATCAAAGTCTGATGCATTGGAAAATTAACAATGTATGGCCCAGAAGCTGGAAAATCGCTGAACTGAACGGAACGAGAGGGGATGTCCTGATCGAAACCCTGGAACTGAATTATAACCGTCTGATCTTTCAAAAATCATAATATGCCTATTGAAATAAGAGAGCTGGTGATCAAAGCCACGGTATTGCAGGACCTCAATAGCGGTTCCGCGCCAAATAATGGGGTTCCTCCTTCTGAGGAACTGGTAAAAACATGTGTTGAAAAGGTACTGGAAATTATAAAAGAAAGAAATGAGCGCTGATTACATGTCCGGAAAACTGGAGAAACTACTGATTTATTCCTTTACTGACCGCAAATTCCAGATCAAGGATGCGGAGCAGACGAATAAACCAGCCTTCGTTGCGCCTATCAATCCCGAAACCTTTACCAAAAATTATAAGATTGAACATGATGTACAGCGTCCCCATGGAAGCGGTGCACCGGAAGTGAAATTTAAATCCACAGCACCTGAAGAGCTCAAACTGGAGTTTACCCTCGATGGCACCGGCACGATGGAAGGCTACTGGAAGGAATATAAAGAAAAGCCGGTTTATGAACAGCTGAAAATCTTCATGAACTGTGCTTATAATTACCAGGGCGATATTCACCGGCCAAATTTTCTGCTGATCATCTGGGGTTCGGAAATCAGGTTCCGCTGTGTGCTCACAAACCTGGATGTAAATTATACCCTGTTTAAACCGGATGGTACCCCATTAAGGGCGAAGTTAAGCGCCACTTTCCTGGATTACCAATCCCGGGAAACGCGCATTGCCGAAGATGCACCGGCTTCGCCAGACCTTACACACCACCGGACGATCAAACAGGGAGACCGGCTGGACCTGATGACGTATTCGATTTACAATGATCCGAAATACTTTATGCAGGTCGCCAAAGCCAATAACCTGATCTCGCTTAAGAAGCTGAAATCAGGGAACGACATTTATTTTCCACCCTTTAATAAAAACGAAATCTGATGGAAGAACTGATCATACCCAATCCTTCGACGCATGATGTATGCAGCTTCAATATATTGCTGGACGGTGCGGCTATGGATGCTTCGTATGAGGTGTTGAGCATTTCCATTGAAAAGGAAATCAACCGGATACCCACCGCCAGAATCCTGCTGAAAGATGGGGATGCAGCATTGGCCGATTTTGAAATCAGCAATAAAGAAGATTTTGTGCCTGGCAAACAGATCATTATCAAAATGGGTTTCGACGGCAACAATACCCAGGCCTTTAAAGGAATCATCACCAAGCATACCATCAAGGTAAAAGAAAACGGAAACACCCAGCTATTGATCGAATGCAGGGATTTAGCGCTACGCATGACGATTGGTCGCCATAGCCGCTATTTCCTGAATGTCAAAGACAGTGAGGTTTTCGATCGGCTGATCGGAGATTACAGGGGCCTGCAGGGAGACATTACCACGACCAGTCTGCAACATAAGGAACTCGTACAGCACCACCTGAGCAATTGGGACTTTATGTTACTCCGGGCAGAAGCAAACGGGATGCTGGTCAATGTAGACGATGGCACAGTCAAAGTATCCCGGCCGGATACGGCAGCGACACCGGTTTTACAGGTGAGCTACGGATCTTCCATCATTGAGTTTGAAGCGGAAATGGATGCAAGGACACAATGGGCTAATGTAGAGGCTGTTTCCTGGGATTATAAGACACAAAACCTGTTTAAAGCGGATGTTTCGGAAGCAAGTTCCTTTACCCAACATGGAAATGTTTCCGGAGCGGACCTGTCGGCGGCGGTAGACCTTGATAAATTTGAGCTCAACCACAGTGGCCACCTGATGGAGCAGGAATTACAAAATTGGGCCGACGGAACGATATTGCGCAGCCGCCTGGCAAAAATCAGGGGCAGGGCAAGAGTAACCGGCTTTTCAGGGATAAAACCTGGAAATATGTTAAGGCTCAGCGGGGTTGGCAACAGGTTCAATGGGAATGCCTACGTGACTGCTGTAAAGCAGGATATGGGAGATGGTTCCTGGTATACCCACATTCAGTTCGGGCTTGATCCGGAGCGTTATAGTGCCGTTCATCCGGACATCAATGATTTTTCTGCTGCGGGTTTAATTGGCGGCATTAAAGGGTTACAGATTGCCAAAGTATTGCAGCTGGAGAACGATCCGGAAGGAGAAGACCGGATTCTGGTGAAGATTCCGGTGATCGACAATACCTCCAATGGTACATGGGTGAGGATTGCCTGTCTGGATGCTGGAGCGTCCCGTGGTTCTTTTTTCCGGCCGGAGATTGATGATGAGGTGATCGTTGGCTTTATCAATGATGATCCCCGTCATGCTGTGATGCTGGGTATGCTCAATAGCAGCGCCAAGAAAGCACCACTGCCGGGAAAGGACGTAAACCATGAAAAGGGCTTTTTTACCCGCAGCAATATGCGCATTCATTTTAACGACGATACGAAAACGATTACCATAGATACCCCTGCCGGAAACAGCATTCAGCTGGATGAACAGGGAAGTAAAATCGAAATTAAAGACCAGAACAGCAATAAAGTAACGATGAACAGTACTGGGGTTTCGATGGAGAGCCCGAACAATGTGGAAATAAAAGCGGGGATGAACCTGACGCTTAGCGCCGGGGCAAGTTTGTCTATCGGGGCGGCTTCCATCTCTTTGAAAGCAGATACGAGCCTGGGATTGGAAGGCGCAGCGGTGAAGCTTTCTTCTTCGGGGATTACAGAAATCAGCGGTTCATTGGTCAAGATAAATTAATAAAATTATGCCTTCAGCAGCAAGAATCAGCGATATGCACGTTTGCCCGATGTTCACAGGGCCAGTGCCACATGTAGGTGGCCCCGTTTCGGGACCTTGTGTGCCTACGGTTTTGATTGGCAGTATGCCGGCAGCAGTGGTTGGCGACCTGCTCGTCTGCACTGGTCCGCCGGATTCCATTGTCAAAGGTTCGGCAACGGTATTGATTGGTGGCAGACCTGCGGCAAGACAGGGAGACCTGACCGCACATGGTGGCGTGATCGTAGCAGGATTACCGACGGTACAAATTGGGGGTTAAATAAATTGATGGGTTAAATAGCAACGCATATGGACAATTCTTTTAAATCATTTCTTGGAACCGGCTGGTCTTTTCCTCCGGAGTTTAACCCGGAATCAGGGGCTGCCGAAATGGTGAGCGGAGCGGAAGATATTGAGCAGAGTTTAAATATCCTGCTTTCTACTTCTCTGGGAGAAAGGGTAATGCAGCCCCGATATGGTTGCGACCTTAATGATTATGTGTTTGAGGCTTTGAACAGTTCTATGATCGGTTACCTCAAAGACCGGGTCAGCAATGCGATCCTGTTTTATGAACCGCGCATCAAAGCGGAAAGAATAGAGGTAACGGCCAGTGAATCTTTTGACCTCATCGAAGGACGCTTTACGATCAGTGTGGAGTATTCCATTCCGGGCACCAATTCGAGGTTCAATTATGTGTATGATTATTATAAAAATGAAGCATTAAAGCCTATTTAGATGGAATGCAGCTCAGCTATACATCCTTTTCAGAATGATCCGGGCGTCAGTCAGCGTCAGCGGGTAATGGACGACCTGTTGTCGGGGGCTGCGAAAATAGATGGCAGAAGTCTGGCCGACCTGCTGGATTATTTTGTGCAGTTGTCGAGGCACATCAATTACTATGATCCGCAGATGAAGGTGACCGACTGGCAGCCTTTTTTCCAATCGAGCCTGCCATTTACATTGAGCGCCATCTTAAAGTACGACCGCAACAAGGTGAACGATAAACTTGCCTTTTACCAGCAGTTGTTTGATAAAAGACCAGGAAAAGCCAGCCTTCAATTGCTGTTCAATTACGTCTTTCAGACCGTCATCAGGCCACTGAATACCTGGAGCACAAAATTCAGGGATACCGGCCTGCCGATAGAGCTGCTATTGGATAAACTAATCAAAGACAAGCTGACTGACCCGATGAAGATGTTTATCGTCGATTTAAACGCAGGTGTAAAATGGTACCATCTTACACCGCTTAATTTCAACGAGCTGCTGGGCAATGAAGTCTGGGGCCTGGACATTACCGATACTTATGCCAACTTTGATGCGGCTGCATTTGCCGCGAAAGGAACAACGAAACGGAAACGCTTATTTGCGCTCCGCAATGAAATGGTTGGACTGGTGGCTTCCTTTCTGGATGCGATACAACTCATTGAAAGCACTGCAGATTTAAGCATGGAGGAGAGCTTCTTTCCCCTGAAAGAAGAACTTAAAGAAAAACATACCCCGCATCTGGCGCTGTTGTTCTCCTTTTTAAAACTGTTTCAACACCTTCAGGGAGACCTGAATTCTTTCTCTAAAAAACACCTGGACTTCTTTTATAAAGAGGTTTTAGCGCTGAAGCCGAAAGGGGCGAAACCTGATCATGCACACCTTGTTTTTAAGATTCAGAATCAGCTGGACAAATACCTGTTAAAAGAAGGGCTGCTGGTTAAAGATGGCAAGGATAGCCATAAAACCGAGATCCTGTTTGCCCTTGATGAAGAAATTGTGGTCAACAAAACGCAGGTAGCCGATCAGCGGACGCTCTTTCTCAATAACCAGATCCACGGGGACGATACCTTTTTAGAAGGCTTGTATATTGCCCCTGATGCGAGCAAAGCCGATGGCCTCACTAAAGCTTTTAAAGACGATGTGCCGGCAAGCTGGCCAACATTGGGTGCGCAATATAGTAAGTACATCGACCCGGAGCATAAATTTGTGAAACCTTATCCCAATGCGAGGCTGGGGTTTATACTCGCTTCTCCGGTTTTGCTGTTGAGTGAAGGAACGAGAACGGTGAACATTACACTTTCCTGCAAGCTGCTGGATGATTGTTGCAGTTATCTGATGGCGGATACTTCTGTTAAAGGAAGTCCATGTTGTGAGGAACATAACACTCCGGGAACAGGGGTTGGAACGGGCTCCGGAACGGCTTCAAAAAGCAAATCCCCTCATTTCTTTGCGGCAACTGCGCTCTACTATAAGGTGAGGGCAGCATTGAACCAGGTCTATTACGAGGTCAACAGGGAGCTGATTGCTGCTGCATGGAAGAAAGGCATCAGTAAGGAGCTAAAGCTTGCGCTGGATGGGATTCTGATCAAAACGCCCATTCCGGGCAAAGAAAAGCTATGTTATTGTCCGGTGGAAACCTTATTGTATGAAAAAACATTAACGGAGGCTGAGTTTTTCAAGGCAGTTCCTGATGAGGAAGAAAGAACGATGCTGGCGGCGATTTTTAAACCAGTTAAGGCCTTAAACGTACTTTTTAGCGGAGAAAAAGAATGGATCAGTCCGGCAGAAGTTCCACTGATTAAACTCAGTCCCCTGAATTTAGGGAATGATGGGGCTTTTAAAATCACGATCACTGCCACCTTACTGCCGGAACAAAAGGCGGTGACCTTTTATAATGCGGAAGCATTGAAGGAAGATTTCGGCACCACTATGCCAGTTGTTAAAATTGAATTGAACGATAAGGTGAAATGGAAACAGGATGTGCAATGGAGCAGTCAGGAGGAGTGTTGTGAAAAGAAATCAAAAGAGCAGTTTCAACAGGTTTCTTTATATCATTTCTTTAGAAATGTGAAAATTGCAGCGGATAACCAGACCCAAATCCAGGTTCAGGTTTGCGGGATGAAGAACTTCATTGTCCAAAATGACGAAAGCGTACAGAATGTAAACGGGCCCGTTTATCCATTTGGAACAAGGCCTGAGGTGATCGATTTTGACATTAAAAATCCTTTGGCTCCACCTTTTTCGACCAGCGCCAATCTGATCGGCCCTAATTTTTATATTGGCAGTAAAGAGGTGTTCGGTAAAAAATGGGACAACATTTACATCAATCTGGATTGGAAAGACAAACCGACTGATTTCGGCGATTATTATAAAGGTTATTTAAAAGACGGGACTTTATTCGGACTTGACGTCAACAAGTTCCTGATTAACCTTTCCATCCTTGAAAATGGGACATGGAAAGGGGAAGCCTCACATGGCAATGCCACTACGGTAGCAGTTGATATCCTGGGTACGAAATATAATGACCGCAGGTTGTTTGTAGACGACGGTAAATTCGGCAGTTGTACGCCGGCAAACCCTTTTCAACAAACGATTCACCTGGAGCCTGCTTTTTTTGGTCTGAGTCAGCAGTTTGTGCCAGACAATAAGCCATTTCTGAAATATGGGGTGGATAGCTTTAACGGCTTTGTCCGCCTGAACCTGCAGAACCAGGATTTTTGTCATAAAGTATATTCTTACGTACTGGCCAGGCAAATGATGGCTTTGGGAAGGCCTAAGGACGACAAGCTTGAGGATGCGATTTATTACGACATCAATAATGGCAACCTGATCGTATTTAGTACCAACGACATTAAAAACGATTTGCTTGCAGCTGGTGTTATCGCAAATCGTGTGGAAAACCTGGTCAACGATAACCCTGATGGGATCATTTCAAAAATCGGCCCTCATGGAGACGGCCCGATCAACGATCCCGGTGCCGAAGAGATTCGCGAAATCGTTTATGCACCAAGCTTCCTGCACCTGAGCGATAAAAACCTGACGGGAAATGTAACCGTGTTACGGGATCAGATTGCGGCGATCAGTACCATCATTGCCGGTAATGACCAGTTTCAGGCTGTAATTCCCGCCGAACCCTGGACTCCGGTGTTAAAAAACATCACGCTGGATTATACAGCTACTGCAACGATTAAAGACATTGACCTGATTCACCTGTATCCTTTTCCTAATACTTATAAACCTGAGGAACTGGAATTGCAACCCGCACTGTTCCCAACGTTTTGCGAAGAAGGCAGCCTGTTTATTGGCCTGAAAGACCTGCAACCTGGCAGCAACCTGAACGTGTTGTTTCAGCTGGCGGAAGCCACGGCAGATTCAGAATCGGAAAGGGTAGACGTACAATGGTATTACCTGGAAAACAACTCATGGAAAGCTTTACGTAAGGGATTTGAAGTGTTGGAAGATGATACAGATGCGCTGACCACTTCCGGTATCATCAAATTCGCTTTGCCCGCCAATATGAGCAATGAGAATACCGTCCTTCCAAAAGGCTTACACTGGATAAAAGCAGCGATTCCTTACAGCAGTAAATCTGTGAGTGAGACGATGGCGATCTATACCCAGGCTGTCAGGGCGACCTTTACCAATGCGGAGGCGAATGATAAACTTCGTTTGGCGCAAGCCTTGCCTTCGGGGGCATTGGCTAAGCTCAATGAAGCTGATGCTTCGGTAAAAAAGCTAAGTCAGCCTTTCGATTCTTTTGGCGGAAGGGTATCCGAAGGCGAAGGTCATTTTTATACCCGTGTGAGTGAATTGCTAAGGCATAAAGGCAGGGCGATTCAGAAGTTTGATTACGAAAGGTTGGCTTTAGAAGCTTTTCCTCAGTTGTTTAAGGTGAAATGTATCAACCATAGCTTTGCTTTAAATGCGCACCGGTATCAGAACGATATGCCTATGGCGCCAGGATATGTATTGCTGGCTGTGATTCCTGATCTGAACCAGTTGAAAGCGGCACAGCAGTTTGAGCCGAGGGTTCCGGTAAGCCTGCTGGAAGAAATACAAACCTACCTGAAACAACGAAATTCTCCTTTTGCGCGACTGATGGTGATGAACCCCAGATATGAAAAAGTAAATTTCTGTCTGAAAGTAAAACTCCATCAGGGGAAGGATGAAAACTTTTATAAAGAAAAACTGAAACAGGATTTGAGAACATTTCTGGCGCCATGGGCGATTGGTGAATTCGACAAGCTCAGCTTTGGGCAATGCATCAACCAGTCGGACATAGTGGGTTTCCTGGAAACACGTGATTACCTGGATTACCTTATGGAATTAAAAATGCAGCATGAGGAAGATGAGGGGGCAATTGTGAATGCTGAACAGAAGTCAATTTGCCCGATCAGTCCCCGCGCTATTTTGATAGCGGGAGATATCGATGTGTGCATTTTGCAGCAGGACTGCGAAAGCTGGGGAAATACCAAGGAGTATCCGCCATGCGAAAACAGAGCTCAACCCATTGGAGATTATTGTAAGGATCAAATCAATTTTCGGCCCAACGCATAATTATGGCAAACGAGGAACAAAATATCAAAGTGATTAGCAAGAACAATTCTGGTTTTCCGGAGTACCTCGATTTTGAGAAATTACGGACAGAAGGGATTGAATACCTTGGCCGGTTGTCCGGGAAAATCTGGACAGACCATAACGTGCATGATCCCGGAATTACCATTCTGGAAGTTCTTTGTTATTCACTTTTGGATTTAGGCTACCGCACAAACCTGCCGGCGACAGACATTTTTACACGCAATCCTGCAGAAACGGGGAAAGACGATAATTTCTTTAGTCCGGCGCAGATCCTGGCCTGTAATCCATTGACAATCATCGATTATCGTAAATTGCTGATCGATATTGAAGGGGTTAAGAATGCCTGGCTCAGCCCTGCTACGGATCAATATGATTTTTGTAAAACAGGAACGCCTACACATGAGATGTCGACCGGAAACCGGGAGTGTGAAGAATTTTTAAATGGCCTTTATCATGTTTACATTGAACCGGAAAAGAATGCGGCTACAGATTTCAAGACGGAAGCTGATGCAAAGCACTATTTCGATGCGCTTATTGATAAAGTAAAGCGCACATTGATGGCACACCGCAATTTCTGTGAAGATTTTGCAGATGTCTACCTGATGTGTAAGCTGCCGATGGGGGTATGTGCGGATATTGAAGTCGAAGAGGGTTCCGATCCGGAAAAGATATACCTCAGTATTACACAGCGTTTAAGGGATTTCTTTTCGCCTTCTCCAAAATTTTATACGCTGCAGCAGCTTTTAGATAAGGATAAAGCCATAGATGAGATCTTTGCAGGCCGCCCTTACGATGTCAATGAAAGCCATGGTTTTATTGATACAGAAGAGTTGATGAAACTCAGGCTAAAAAAGGAAATCCATCTTTCTGATGTTTACCAGGTCATACTGGAAACTGAGGGCGTTAGAAGAGTAAACAATCTCGGATTAAGAAATTGTCAGGAGCAACCTTTGAAAACTAATTTCGACTGGAAGTTTAAGCTCCCTGAAAACCACATTCCTGATTTTTCCATGGCCTGCTCCGGCTTTCAGTTTACCAGAAATGGATTGGCGATTGCATTTGACGCTAAAAAGTATGAGGGCTTGCTGAACATCAATTTTACGCATAATGGCAAGGTCTTGTACCAGTCGCCTTCGGCATATTTGGATAAAGAAATTCCTAAGGGCATTTATCACAGCGATCTGGATGAGTATTTCCTCTTGCAGGACGATTTTCCAAGGGTGTATGGCATTGCAGAGGGGGGATTGCCTGAAGATGCATCTAAGCACCGGAAAGCACAGGCATTACAGCTGAGGGGTTATCTCTTGTTCTTTGACCAGTTACTGGCCGGATATCTGGCGCAGTTAAAAAACATCAGGTCCTTATTTGCGATGTCTTCCTCAGGAGACCCGGATCTGCAGCGTACCTATTTTCTGAACGAGCTGGAATCCCTGCCGGAGCTGAACCAGTTGCTTCGGTTTGCGATGGGTGCAGGGGAGCTGAATGGATTGGGGAAAGCTGGAAGTATCCTGATCCGTGTCATTTCAAAAGCAGAATTACAGGGATTGATCAGTGAAAATCAGACGAAAACAGTGGACCCTTCTTTAGTTCCCGGCTATACTTTTCCATCAATGTCCAGGCAGAAAATTGCCATTAACGGGTTAAAGGATGACCTGTTTAACCGTCAGTTTCAGCATGGTTTTTTGAATGAAGGAACTTCGGGGATCTATTACTATATCAACAGCTCATCCGATGAATTTTCATTGATCAGCAATAAAAGCTTTAAAACAGCTGAATCTGCTGAACTTCATTTGAGCTCAGTGGTTTATGTCGGTACGTTTGATGAGAATTACCGCAGTTTTATTAAAGATGCCGATCATGTTTCCTTTGACCTGGAGCTCAATATTGTTTCCTCCAAAGGATACCTGCAAAGGGTAATTGAAGATCAGCAATTGTATTCAACACGAAGGAACGGTTTTCTTGATCACCTGTTGTCGCGTTTTGCCGAGCGCTTCACCGATTTTGCTTTGTTCTCCTTTGGTAAACTCAACGCTCAGGAACGTGCTACAGCAACCATTAAGGCGAAAGAGGCATTCCTGTCCAATTATGACGAGCTTAGTGCCAATCGTGGAAAGGGCTATGATTACTTTAAGAATAAATGGAACAGCGATAATGTCTCCGGCTTTGAGTTGGAGGCTAAATATTTAGCTGGAATTGAGGATAAGCAGTTGCACAGCCTTTGTAATTTTGTGGTGGAGCAATATGATGAGCAGTACCTGGTCAATGTTAAAATTGCCGGGGAGACCTTCTTTGCGCTAACGGAGAAATTCGATTCCAGGCCCGAAGCAGAGGATGCTGCAAAAGGCGTGTTTGCAGCATTATCCGATCCGGATAAGCTGAAAACCCAATACATTGCACATGAGAAAGCATACATCGTACAGCTGCAGTACGACGATCGAAATGTCGTTCCTTTTGTCACAAAATATAAGACTTCGCAGGAAGCGGATGCCGTAAGATCGGGTTTTAACCGGATGTTCCGGGAGACGGTCCGGGAAGAAGATGTGTTTATCAGCAACTATAGGTATGGTTTGCATATGGTTGATTCTGATGGTGATATTGTTAAAACTCATGTTTCTTCCTTTGCCAGTGTTGTGGAGGCGGAAGCTGGAATAAAAGCACTGATCCCAAAAATCAATGAAGCGAAAAACTGGCAGAGCGATCAAAAGGTAAAACCAGGAACCGGCACTTTATACTTCAATAAAACGATTCCTGAGGCATTGAAATTTGTGAATGTCAAATCCTTCAAAATTGACATCAACAATACCATTGTTGGAAAGCCCGATCAGTTTACCTATGATTTGCTGGACAACGACAACACTTTTAAATTTTATCCGGAAAAGGAATTCGGAACGGCTAAGGACGCGCGCCAGCATTGCTATTTTGTGATCAGTCTTGCAGCAGATGAATCCAATTACCGGATCAGTCCTAAATCGGGTAGTTTTAAAATCAGCATTGTGTTTAACAATGAACTGGAGGCGACCTGTTATTCAGATTTCAGTACTTTGGAAGAAGCGACCAGGATGCAGGCGCAGATCCTGGCCCTGGTTCGGAAGCGCGAATTTACCTTGAAAACTGAACCGGTGGCTAGTGGATGGCGTTTCAATTACCGGTTGGGTTATGATCCTGCCTCAGATTTCCATTTTAGAAGTACCTCAGAATATTCCTCTCCGGAGGAAGGGTTGCAAGCGGCAAAAGCATTTCATCAGGCCATTCCATCTTTAAAAATCCAGCGTAGCGGGGAGCGTACATTCCTGGCGGTGCTGCAGAAGAACAACCAGACGCCTGCAGTTGACCTGGTTAGCGGGAGCCAAAGTGCCGGTGTTGATGCCGCTGCCAGTGCGGATACTGCTGCCCGGAAGGAGGAATCCCTGGTTAAGGCGCTGGAATTGCAAAAGGACATCACCGGATTGAAAAGAAACCCTAAATCTCCTGCATACCGTACTGCGGTAGCGGTAGATGAATCCAATGGGGATGGCAGGTATGTCTATCGGCTGGTAGACAAAGACAATGTCCTGGCTTTTTACCTGGACCGATATACGGATAAGGAACAAGCCAGTTTAGGCAGAAGAAAGCTGAGCAGAACACTACGGCGCAATTTGAAATACCTGCAGCTTTGCCTGGGGGGAGATATTGTTCATGAGATCTCAGAAAGTAATTCCCGGTCGCCATTGTACCGGTATCAGTTAAAAGCACATAACTACTGGTATACCTCCGGAGCGTTGAACGGTCAGGAAATCGTATTGTTTGAGAGCTGGAAGAGTTATCCCTCGAAAGCGCTTGCCCTGCAGGCTTTTGAAGAAAACTACTTTTCTATTTTGGAACTGGCCACTGATCTGAATAGCTATGCCAATCAGATCAGTCTGGACGAGCCTGCTCAAACGCTTAGCCAACTTGCTGCGTTAAATCAGACGGCACTCGTCTTTATTCCGGCAGCCACTCAAAAGGAAATTGAAAGTCATACGGGAGGAATGTCATTGAGGGAGACTATGGTCAACCTGATCAAAACTTATCCCATTAAAAGGGTTGAGTATGGCTCGGAGGCCTTTGACCGGTCGTTCTGTGAAGCAGTAGACCGCGCCGCAAACGATCCTTGTAAAACAGGGAAGCCGGTTAACCAGGTTTATTATTTCAGTACCAATAGCAATCCTAAAGATCCGGGAGCATGGCAAAGCCTAAAGTACTATGATTCGCCGGAAGCAGCGATGAAAGACTTTATGTTCTTTATAGCCTTGCTTCGCTTTGCAGGAAACCTCTATGTAGACTGTGATTTATGTGACCAGGAAAAAGGGCCTTTTTACAGGATCTACCTGCGTGAGGTATTGGCAGAAAGCAGTGTCAGGTTTATTGATGAAGCTTCGGCCTGGGGTAAAGATGGGGTAGAGAAATTTATCTGCGCAGTTCAGTCGGGCAAGGGGTTCCATAACTACCAGAGAAGGGAAGACTGCTGTTATACCTTTTACCTGAATTGCGGGGAAGACCTGGTCGTACATCCTTGTGTTTATGATACTGCTAAGAAAAGAAATGAGGTATTGAATGAGCTCTACAGTCAATTTAATGCCTTAATGGAAAAGCAATCTTATGGACTGACCACGGAAGAAAAAACCTTGTTGCTGTTGGACGGGGGCGGTCAGCCTTTTGCACTCCGGAGATTGGATAACGAAGTGTCTTGTGATTCTCTGATGGATGTACTGGACAGCATAGGGGCGGCAGATAGTGTGTATACCGAAGAGAGTGGTGTCTTGTTTTTGAAAGACAGTGCAGGAAAGGTCATTCTTCAATCTTATTCAAAAGATTATGGTTTGGCCCTGTGGAAGACGACTTTAAACGCTTTTGTTTACTTCTTTCCTCTGGTAAAACGTAAAGATGAAAAGACAGGGAGAAACCGTTTTGAAATAGAGTTGAAATTACCGGGTACCAGCAGCTGTGAAGAAGAAGAAAAGGTTAAAGACCCTTGCGGCTGTGAGGAACAGGAGCAAGAGCCAGGGGCTTATACGGCCTGGAAATCGCCTTGCAGTTATGCTTCCTGCGAAGAAGCACTTCGTGTATTGGCGGAGGTCAGGCGCTTATTGCGCATTTTTGAAAACTATCAGGGGGTATCGGATTGCGAATGCAATTCTTTCGGCATCGCCCTTCATTTTAATCTTCAGGAGCGCCGTCCGGGAACGCAGACGCATGAAGAAACGGGTACCCATGAACAAATGTCTGGCGTATATAGGATCACCGGCGATCGAATTGCCTTTAATCCGCAGTGTTATGAATCCACGCAGATGGCATGTAGTGCTATCGACCGCACAAAAAAACTCAGTAATGCAGAAGGCTTTCATGTGGCCGAACATATCCTGCTAAGGCCCCGCTGTTATGGAGATTGCGAATGCCGGCAAAACTCCTGGTGTGGGGAAGAAAAACGTCATTGTGGTTATAAATGGCTGGCCGGTAATGATGATCCTTGCGCCGAGGAAAAAGACATTTGTTTTATTCCCGGCAATGACCCATACTCGTTTATTGCAACTGTGGTCCTGCCTGCATGGCCTGAGCGCTTCCGTACGGCCTCCGGACGCATGTTGATGGAAGATATGCTTTACCGGCTTGCACCCGCCCATGTGATGCTCCGTATCCTTTGGCTTGCCCCACACGATTTCTGTTGTTTTGAAAGTAAATATAAGAACTGGCACCTTTGGCTGGCCGGAAAGAAAGGTTGCAAGATGGAATTTTCTGTTTGTGATTTTCTCGAATTGCTGTTCAGAAGAAATTATGAATGTCTGAAGGATTGCGATAGCTGTTTGCCTTGCGGAAACGGGAATCCGGAGCCAGGCCCTTGTTTCAAAGAAACGAAAGTAGCAAGAGATCCGAACGACTTCCTGAACCAGATTAACAGGACTTTCTGCTGGAGGACACAACAATGTGAGGAATACGAATTTATCGCTTGTGAGCGGGAGGAAAAGATCAGTATGGAGCCGGTTCCCAAGCCTGTGGCCAGCGCCGCAGATCAGCGTGTTTTCAGGGCCAGCCGTGTAGATGCCTATCGGACACGCACAGCACACATTGCCGGTAAACTAAAGAAAAACAAACTGGTAGTGGCTGTTCAGGTCTTCCTTCAGGAGAAAGCACCGGACATTGCTCAGTTTGAGGCAATTGTTACGGACATTATCCAAAATAAAAAGCCTTCCGGAAAGGAGGTGCCGGCGCTCAACAAACATCAGGTGCTCCATTTACTGGAAGATGTAACAGGCTACACTTTGGATCATTTGTTTTTCAAAAAGGGAAAAACCGGAGGATTGGAGCTTTTAAATCCGGCTTTTGAAAAGATGAGAAAGGCAAAAATAGATGTTGCCGCAATTTTTAACCATTGGGACGGCCTGGAGCTGAAAAAGTACCTGCCTGATCTGCGTATCGATGATATAAAAACAGTATTCACCGGAACTAACAAGAAATGAGATGCAGCACCTGATCAGAAAACAGCAGATTGACCTTCAGTTGGATAAGCAGCTGGACAGCTTTCGCATACAGCAGCAATTCAGCGATCAGTTCTGGAAGTATCTCGTCCCTTTGCTCGAGCATGAGTTTGATAAAATGGTTACAGAAGAGGAGGTTATTTCTTTGGACCGGATAGAAATTGATCTCGGTGTCATTACTGAGGCTCAAATCAGCCAGATCGTTTGGAACCCTGATCTTTATGAGCTGTTCAAAACTGAAATCAAAAAAGCCATTTTTCAGGGCGAGGTTTTAGCCGGTGATGCGCTGGGAGCCGTTAAACGTTCCACCCCGGCGAATGCTTACCGGCAGTGGTTTTTTTATATGCAAAATGGACATTTGCCATGGACGGCGACTCAGGTCAATCCAAAATGGTACGATTTGGTACTGGAAGAGTTGGCTACCGATTATGCGAGCATTGAAGTACTGAGAAGGGAGATCCGTGGGAATGAGACATTTGTATTAAGGGTCATCCGTCAGCACCCATTGTCATTTCTGAAAAAACTGGTGGAAATACTGACGGCCGAAAAGCAAACGAAATTCTTTACAGCGGTCCATCAGCTGAATGACCGCATATCAGACTGGTCAGTTCCTCTGCAAAAATCCAGATCTGCAAAAAAAACAGCAGAACTGATCCGTGTGTTCAATCTGAGCTATGAAACCATATTGAAGCAGATTTTAAAGGTGTCTGTTGAAACAAGCGGAACTGCGTTGCGGAGGGTGTTGGCATCCAAGATTCAGGAAATGATCAGCGCTGCCGAACCAGGCAAGACAGATGTGTTTTTAGCAGCAGGTATAACGGAAGGCATTGATCAGACAGCGGACAAATCTTTTCCGGAAGAAAAAGCAGGTGTCTGGGATCAAAAGGAGGGAGAAATCCAGGAAGGTGTTTTTACTACCGCCGCCGGATTGGTATTGCTCCATCCATTTTTAAATTCCCTGTTCCATCTGCTTGGTTTACTGCAGGAGAAAAGGTTTTTAAATATAGATGCCCGGGAAAAGGCAATTTACCTATTGCATTATCTCGCCACTGGCGAAAAGAAAGCTGAGGAGTATGAACTCCTGATGCCTAAAATTCTTTGTGCTTACCCGATCGATCAGCCAATATCAAAACGTATTAAACTGTCTGACCTGGAAATGGAAGAAGCGGATACTTTATTGAAAGCAGCCATTGCTTCATGGGAGATTTTAAAGAATACCAGTCCGGCAGGCCTTCGTGAAGGGTTTTTACAGCGAACAGGAAAGGTACAGGTCCTGGAAGGAAAAATAGGTTTACAGGTAGAGAAGGCGGCGATTGATGTGTTACTCGATCATTTGCCATGGAATTTAAGCATGATAAAATTGCCCTGGCTTAAGGATGTTATCCGGGTAGAGTGGAGGTAGAAGCAAGGTCTGTGCAGATAGCAGAAGATTTAATGTGGTATTAAAAGATAAACTATGAAAGCTGGCGAAGCGAAGTCAGTGGCAACACCCGCCAAATCCGGGACTCCTTTCTTTAATAAGGGGGCGGATACTGCTTTGCTCAGCGATTCCTCTGCAGAAACACCTTTTTTTCAAAAACAGAGCAGCAATTCATTTCCTGTTCAAAGGAAACTGACCGTAGGCCAGCCCAACGATAAGTACGAACAGGAAGCTGATGCCAGGGCAGATCAGGTGGTACAGCGACTTGCAACACCCCAAGTGCTGAGCAGGAAGGAATCGGCTGTTCAGGCCAAATCATTGGTAGGCCCCGTTACCCCGGTGATACAGGCAAAATGTTCCGCTTGTGAGCATGAAGAGCAACTGCAAAAGAAAGAAGAGGAAGATTTGGTTCAGGAATCACCATTAGAATTACGGCGTAAACCGATTTTTGAAAGCAATGGAGAACCTCCGGGAGATGAAAAACCGGTTCAGCGTAAATGTGCCAGCTGTGAGAAGGAAGAGGAACAGAAAGTACAAAAAAAGGAAGAAGATCATTCCGCGCAAGTAGCCCCGACATCGATTGAAAGTAATTTGAATGCCTCTTCGGGAACGGGCAGTTCGTTACCGGAAAGCACCCGCACACAAATGGAATCTTCATTTGGAGCTGATTTTTCTGGTGTGCGAATTCATACCGGCAGTAATGCCCAGCAAATGAGTGAAGATTTACATGCTCAGGCATTTACACATGGAAATGATATTTATTTTAACTCCGGAAAGTACGATACCGAATCAGATTCAGGAAAACACTTGTTAGCACACGAGTTGACGCATACGTTGCAACAAAATGGTGGATCTGAACCAGCTCAGAGGAAAATTCAACGGTTGCCGGGTTGGATGAGTGATGCTGCAGATTGGGTAAGTGAAACCGCATCTGATGCGGCAGGTGGCGTAGTTGACGGTGCACAATGGGTAGGTGGGAAGATCGCCGATGGCGCAGAGTGGGTAGGAGACCAGGCCAGTGCTGCCGTAGATTGGGTCTTTGAACAAATCAGCGATCTGGTGAATTCGGGAGTCAACTGGCTGAATGAAAAATGGGAAAGTGTCAAAGAATTCGGACGGACCAGCTTTGAAGACATTAAAAACGGGTTTGGCGACCTGATCCACTTCATTACTACACCATTGTCAGGCTTTATGTCGGCATTATCAATGATGAACGCCGATCTCCTGGGGAATGTCTGGAATTCAGCAAAAGAGGGGGCCTCTGCGCTTTGGACTGGGATTAATTCCGTCATCAATGGCGTATTGCAATTTGGACAAGGGGTTTGGGATACCGTTTCTGGATTCATTACCAACACTTTTGAGACTATAGAAGGATTATTCGATAATGTTGCATTTAACCTGTTGCCAGAAGGGATAAAAGAACAGGCCCGCTCGCTCTTTAGCGGCCTTCGGTCTTTATGGACTCAGTTTACCTCATTCTGGACGGATCTTTGGCAGCGCCTGACCAGCATGATACAGGAGATCCTGGCTGCGGTACGGTCCTTCGCCGATAATGTAATTGGATTCGCGATAGACAGGGTGATCTCCATGGTACGGAGCCTTAAAGAAGTGTCAGATTACTTCACTAAATTGTTTGAAGATCCACAGGCCACCATCCAGCCATTTCTTGACCAGATTGCTGCGAAATTAAACGCAGAAGCCCCCGGCCGCGCGGAAACTGTGGGAAATGACCTTGCAAAACAAAACTACCCGGGTGGATCTGCGCAGGAAGGGGATAGCGGTACTGTTCAAAGGGTACCTATAGATGCCGAAGACAGACGCACTGCGACGCTGGATGAGGTGGGCAGTGGGATTGTGTACTACATTTCCAGGGCCTGGGCCGAACTGGACCTTAAGAAATTACTGTGGACCACTGTGGTCAATTCGTTTTGGCCACCGGCAACAATCAGGGCGATCTTCAGACAATTCAGCCAACTCTGGTACGACGATTGGGCAACCGCCGTTGATAGCCTTTACATGCCAAGGAATTTCTTCGATGATCCGCTTGGATGCCTTCATGATATCTGGTCCAACTTTTTAATTTTGCTGGATTTCCCTTTGGCCTTGTGGAGGACACTTAACAATGTAGTAGGGCTTTTAATTGGATACGTAGCCATTATTGTGATCCTGGTAGAAATGGTCTTAGGCGGGATTGCTGCGGCCGAGGTTGGCGTTGTTCCTGGTATTGTGGCCGGTTTCTTCGCAGGAGTGGCCACAATGGCGCCCTTTGGAGAGTTACTGATGACTTCTTTCCTTGCCGCGGAAAGCGCTACCGTCATCATCAGCCTGATACGTTTGTATACTGCAAGGCAGCTTTGTGAAAAACGCCAGATTGACATTTTAACTTCAGTGGCAAGTTTTATAGCCATGGGTGTGGCATTGGTACTACAGGCGCTGATGGCACTTTTGGCTGAGCTGGTTACCTTGATTGCCAATTTCTTAAAAGGTGCCCCTCAAGGTGTTCCGGTACCGCAACCACGCCCTCAGCCCCAACCACAGCCTCAGCCAACGCCACAACCCACTCCACAGCCAACACCGCAACCAACGCCAGTACCACCGCCACAGCCGACGCCGGTACCTCAACCCATACCCGTACCGCGGCCACAACCTCAACCTCAACCCCAACCGGTCGCACCTGCGGGACCAGGAAGGGTAATTCCGTTTCCAACGCGGCCACAACCGGTACCTGTCAGCCCTTCAGCTCCGGGTCAGATTGCAGCTAAATTTGAAGATGGCCTAAGCGATGGAACGGGTACAGAAAATTTAGTGGAAGGCAGGAAATCACCTGAAGTACTAACAGAGGATCCTGATACCCATCAAAAAAACAATCCCGGTACAACAGATGGGGCGTTGTCAAATGTCGGGGTATCTCCAAATGGCATGTTGCAGACTGCAAGGAAGGATCGGATCAATCCGGATGCATGTGAGAAAAAGAAAGGTATTTGCTACGAAAAATCCCTGATGTTCGGCCTTACCAGAGGTTCAATGCCATTTATTGGTGTAGGGCCAACCCCAGATGATCTTCGGATTCCTGCTTGTCTTTTAAGAACGGCTACAGGTACCACAGTCGCTAATTTTAGAGCCAGCAACATTGCTGTAGCAAGATTTTTGGTTAACAATAGCATCGAATATGTGGCTGCTGCTAATATACCTGGAGGGGGGCTCCATTCTGAAGATATGATCTTCATCGAAGCTAACCGGAGATTTGGAGCGGGTAATTTTACGTTGGCGGCAATTTTTTCAGAAAGGGTTCCTTGTCCGCGGTGTTCCGGCTGGCTCAGGACGGTACCACTCACTCCTGATTGCAGGGTCTATTGTGTCGTTAAGGATGATCAAAACTGGAGTGCAATCAGGAGAAGTTATAATAAAGGCGTTTTGTTCTAATTAAATTAAAAACAACCATGTCAGAAAAACCACTCGCCCTTCAATGGAATCAGCTTATCCTCGATGCCATTAAATTCACTAAAACTTCACCGCCACTGGCTGCCAGGGCTTTGGCGATGGCACATACTGCGATGTATGATGCATGGTCTGTCTTTGATAAATGCGCCATCAGCACCACGACGGCAAAATACATTAAAATGGCAGATGAGGAATGTGTAAAAGAACATACTCGAAAAGCATTCAGCTATGCTGCTTATCGGGTGTTAACAGACCTGTTCTGGCTGGCACTTCCTTCAGAAAAAAAAGACCTGTTCCGTGACCTGATGTGTACCTGTGATTATGATCCAGACGATACGACCCTGGACATCGCCCTCCCTCAGGGAATTGGCAACCTGGTTGGCAGGCTGTTGACAGAAAGGGGACATGGCGATGGTGCCAATCAGCAGGGCACATTACACATGCCGAATTGGTCTGACTATACTGGTTATCGGCCGGTCAACACTCCGGATCAGGTAAACGACCTGAGTTTTTGGCAGCCACTGAGAAAAGAGGGAGGCACTATCCAGCAATTTCTGACCCCACACTGGGGATTATTGAAATCATTCTCTTTAAATTTCAACGGGCAGTTCCGGCCGGTCCCTCCGTTCCGGAAGGAAGATTTTGATTTCCGGCCTCAGGTGAAAGCAGTATTGGAAATCAGCGCAGCATTGACAGAGGAGCAGAAAGCAATTGCCTCTTATTGGGCGGATGGCCCTGGAACTTTTAGCCCTCCGGGGCATTGGTGTGAGATCGCGCAATTTATCGCCGAAAGGGAACAATACCGGAATACCGATTGTATCAAATTGTTTTTTGCCATGAGCAATGCTTTGTTTGATGCCTCAATCGCCTGCTGGGAAGCGAAATACCACTACAATTCTGTGCGTCCGATAACGGCGATCAGAACAATTTACAAAGGATTGGAGGTACAGGCCTGGGGTGGTCCGGGTAAGGGCACTCAGACGATCAAAGGAGAACAATGGATTCCTTATATTGAAACACCTCCGTTTCCCGAACATGTGTCCGGGCACAGTAGTTTTAGCAGGGCTGCGGCTACGGTATTGAGGCAATTTACGGGAAGCGATCACTTTGGAGGTTGCACGACGCTGAAAACAGGAAGTTCTGTTATCGAGCCGGGTAAGGCACCCTGTACGGAAGTCCGTTTAGACTGGCCCACATTTACCAGTGCTGCCGAACAGGCAGGATTGTCCCGGATTTATGGGGGAATTCATTTTCCCCGGGGAAACGAAGAAGGGCAGAAGCTGGGGATTAATATAGGGACGAATGCCTGGGAAAAAGCCCTGTTTTATTTTAACGATTAAATCTTAAAATTATGCCTTACCGCTCAAGAGTTTATCGTCAGCGCAATGCAAATATGCATGATGACAAAAAGCAAAAACCGTTTTTCGGCAATCAGCAGAGACAGGCTGCTGCGAAAACTGCAGGTGGTTTTTTTCAGGCCAGGTTAACGGTAAACGAGTCTGGTGACCGACATGAACATGAGGCAGATGCAGTTGCAGATCAGGTGGTCAATAAGCCCTCAGAAAAGAAAGAAATACAAGAACGAAGCATCAGTAGTGTGCAACGCCTCGCAACCTCCGCTGAGGATGAAAAGCAGGGCACTAACGATGCCCGGATGGCCGCAGATAAGGAAATTCAGGAAAAACCGGAACCAGATTCAGAAGAAATACAGGAAAGGCGCATTCAAAAACAGGAAGAACAAGGCCCGGCAACGGCCGTTCAGCCAGGCGGGCCTTTTGACAGGAATGAACAGACTTTTACCTTGAACTGGAAAAACGGAGAATGGGAAGGTTGCGGCCCGGTTCCCGGCACAGCAGCCGGAGGAGAAAATGCCTGTGTGAGCTCAGATTCTATCGATCAGATCAAAAACTATTTTAAGAAGAAACCTGTGCCTGGAAATGTAGACCGGCCGGTAAATTGTCCGCCGGAACGATGGAATTTTATGTTTAGCTATTGCTGCGGTGAGGGCAAACATGTAGACCCCAATCAAAAGAGCAATTGTATTCCGGATAAAGTGGAGGTGCCGGAGCCAAAAATAGAAAAGCCGGAAGCTCCGGAAAAAGGAGATTTTGAAATACCTGATGGCGATACAAAAATGGCTTAACCAATAGAAAATGAACCTGCAGAAGTTAAAATCAATTCTTGGAAGAAATCAAAATGAAGGGCCATTCAGTCGGACGGAACAGCCTTCTTTAGGTGGGGATTTAACAGCTACGACAGCGTCTGATCCAGCCGAAGCTGCAACGTTAATCGATGATGAAAGAGCAGCAAAACCAGATGATCCTACAAAAAATATAAATTCAAGTCATATGTCCCAAAGCTTTACCGACCGGAATGCCCCTGAAGAATTGAGGTATCTGGAACAATTGATTTTATATCGCCTCAATACCTGGTTCCCTTCAGATGAAGATCATCAGGAGCCCGTGCTGGATACCGGCAAATGGTCGGCGGCTTTGGCAAACTTTATTCAGGAGCATCAACTCAGTTCCGACGAGGCCGTTTTATTGCTGATTGGACTCGTCCCGCATGTTCAATCCGACCTGTTTGACCGGGTGATCAGTTATAAAATTCAGGATTCCGGAGATTTCCAGAGAATAGGAGGCGTACGGGGGAAAGATTTCAGGGGCTTCATACCCACTGGGGAAACGGCTGTTTTCCTGCTGGGAGATGATGATTTTGAGCGGCGTCTGGAGATTCAGCGTTTGTTTTGGCCGGATCACTTATTTGAGAAGAACAAGATCCTATGGTTAACTGATCAGCCATCCGGAGAGCCGGTGATGAGCGGCAAAATTACGCTCTCATCGGAGTATTTGGATACTTTCATTTACGGTAAGCCCATTCCGCCAAGATTCAGCATGAATTTTCCGGCAAAGCTAATTCATACCGACCTCGGTTGGGGTGATCTGGTGATCAATGATGAACTTAAAGAACAGATCCATGAACTGAAAAGCTGGTTGAAATATAATGATCAGCTGGTTGGTGAATGGGGAATGGGCAGTCGCCTGAGAAGAGGGTACCGCGCTTTGCTTTATGGCCCTTCGGGAACGGGAAAAACCTTTACTGCGGGCTTACTGGGCAAGGAAGTCGGTAAAGATGTCTATAAGATTGACCTGTCTATGGTTGTGTCAAAATATATTGGAGAGACGGAAAAGAACCTCGAACTGCTCTTTGCCAGGGCCGAAGACAAAGGCTGGATCCTGTTTTTTGATGAGGCGGATGCTTTATTTGGAAAGCGGACAAATGTGAGGGATGCCCATGATAAATATGCCAATCAGGAAGTATCTTACCTGCTTCAAAGGATTGAAGATTATAATGGAATGGTGATTCTTGCCACCAATATGAAGAACAATATTGACGATGCTTTTATTCGCCGGTTCAATGCGGTCCTTAAATTCTCTTTACCGGAAGCAGACGAGCGGGCTAAAATATGGCGTCTGGCCTTTCCCGGGGACGTCCGGTTTTGTGATGAAAAAGAGGAAACTGTTGACATTCCCGAACTTGTAAAGAGTTATCCGATTTCAGGTGGTTACATTGTAAATGTGGTTCATTATGCCAGTATTAAAGCACTGGAAAGATATAACGAGCAAAAAGCGGTAAAGAACATTTACCTGGCGGATGTATTGTACGGTATAAAGAAAGAATTGCTGAAAGAAGGTAAGCCTTTTAATTAATATGGAGATTTTTGTGATTTTTACTTCGCTTCCTATACTAATTAGCTATAGCTAGATTTTCAATGCAAAGTAAAAATGAATTTATTGCGATCATCAGGGAACATGAAAGCCTTATTTATAAGGTAGCAAAGGTGTATACTGATGATAAAGACGATGAGCAGGATTTGTATCAGGAGATCGTCTATCAGCTTTGGAAGTCATTTGATTCTTTTAAAAATGAGGCTAAAATCAGCACCTGGATGTATCGTGTTGCATTAAATACTGCCATCACACAGCTGAAAAAAGAGAAAAGGAAAGGCGAACATATTCCGATCAACGAACAGGTATTGAACAGGGCAGAGGTGCCAGATGTTTCAAAGGAGGAACGGATTGAGCACTTATATGCACAGATCAGGAAGCTCAATACCATAGAGAAGGCCATTATACTGCTTTACCTGGAGGGAAAATCTTATGAGGAAATAGCCGGACTAACCGGTTTTACATCCAGCAATGTGGGGACGCGTTTAAACAGAATCAGGCAAAAGATCATTACTCAAATAAATTAGATATGGAATTAGATGAAATGAAATCCTTATGGACGGAGATGTCTGTATCGATTGAAAAACAACAGAAAACAAGCGACGCTTTACTGTTGCAAATGACAAAGGGCAATTACAGGCGTAAATTAAATAAAATATGGATACCTGAAGCCATCGGTATATTTGTTTGCGCTATCGCCCTGATCTACCTGCTGTTTAATTTTCATCAGCTAAACACCTGGTATTTACTGAGCTGCGGTGTTATTGCAGCGTTTATCCTGGTTTTGTTGCCCGTTTTGTCTGTCAGGGCGATTTATAAGCTTCATGCTTTGAAGATTTCTGCCGGCAATTATAAGGAAACATTACTGGCTTGTTCAAAAGCAAAAATTGAATTTGTATGGGTGCAAAAGCTAAATTTTCTTTTGGGATCAATCCTGATGTTAACCATATTGCCGCTGATGGCGCAGCTGATTGCAGGAGTGGATCTGTTTAAAGCAACAAGGTTATGGTACTGGTATGTGATCGGATTTCCTTTCTTTTACTATTTTTCAGCATGGGTATTCAGGAGCTATGTCAACACAACTAATGATGCTGAGCATATACTCAGGGAATTGCAGGATTAAGTGTGGTCTTTAAAAAATCAGGGTGTCAAAGACTTCTCCTCTGTTCAGTTTACCGTTTATTTTGGCAATCACTTCAACTTTAGCTTTCAGGCATAGGCTATTGTCGGCACTGCGAAAGATATCCTGAAAAAACAGGAGTTTTAAACCTTGTCGTTCTGTTCTTAGTTTTACCGAAAAAACGTCACCTGAAGTGAGTGATCTTTTAAAGTCCATCTCTATTCTGGAAACCATGAGCAAGACGTCTCTTTCTGCGAGCTCCTTAAAGGAAATCGCTTTCGACGAGAGGTATTCATGCCTGGCATGTTCTAAATAATTTTGATACACGGCATTATTTACCACGCCCTGCAGGTCACATTCGTAATCTCTTACCTTTAACTGAATTTCAAAAATATATTCTTGCATATTGTTTTGTAAAGATGGAAATAATTGGCTTATACAAAGAAAGGAATCTTATTTAGTCGAAAAACGCAGCTTATATTCTTTCAAAGGATAGCCTCTCTGGGAGATAAAGTCTTTTCCTGTGATGGTCAATTCGTAGGTTTTTCCTGGCTGTAAGTTAAGTTTAACTTTGAAAGATTTAAGGTCTTCGGAGAAACCAGTCGTTCCGGAAATCGGATATTGTGCTCCCTTGCCTTTACGCGGCAAGAGGAAGTATGTTTTATTCATTGGCTCAGAAAAGGGTGTTTTTTGATCAACCGTACATAGAGGGGTGCATCATAGGAACAGATTTTCATAAAGCTTCTCAAACCCTCGGTCGCTTTGTCGATGTATAATTGCTGGAAGAATTGTTGTTGTTTTAACGTATCAGTAGTTGTCCCCGCACTGTCATATGCCATCCAGAACCGATCGATGTCTGAGGTAATAATTAGGCTTTGATGGTCCTGAGCTTTCGTCATGAGGGAAGCACAAATAAAAAATATTAAAGTAAATTGTTTTCTCATATTATATATCTTTAACTTAACAGACCAGGAAATTGGCCCGGCGTTGCATCTCTTTTTTTTTTATTTAATAAGTAATAGATAAATAGCTATTGTTAAAAGATTCTGCCAGTTGCACAGCTATCATGAAAAAGGATAAGACAAAAATCGCGGTAGCGGTATTTAGTAAACGTGCAAAGGAGTACCAGGATAAATTTATGGATACGAAATTATATCAGGAATCCTTCGATTTATTCTGTCATCATATCACTAAAGAAAATGCTGATATTTTAGAGCTTGCCTGCGGACCTGGCAACATCACTAAATACTTATTAAAGAAACGCCCGGATTTCAAACTCTTAGGCATTGATTTGTCTTTGAATATGATTGACCTCGCCAGGGCAAATAACCCAACCGCCACATTTGAACTGATGGACTGTAGGGCCATTGATTTAATTGATAAAAGATATAATGCCATTATGTGTGGTTTTGCGCTGCCTTATCTGTCAAAAGAAGAAGCACAGGACCTCATCACTCATGCATTCCGGTTGTTAGCATCTGAGGGCGTACTTTATTTAAGTACAATGGAAGGGGACTATAGCAGTTCCGGATTTCAGCGCTCAAGTTCAGGAGATGAAATCTATATTCATTTTCATGAGGAAGAGTATCTGGTCCGGGCATTAAAAGCAACGGGTTTTGAAATTGTAGAACTGCAGCGTAAGCATTATTTGATACAAGAGGGGACCGAAACAACAGATATTATTATAATCGCGATAAAAAGATAGCTGATGAATCTTAAACCAGTTTCAGGATGAAGATTGGTTTTTTACATCATAAGGAACTGGTCGAAATAAGCAGACTTGTGGAAATTTTTGATTTAATACTCATTAAGCCTACTTTCCTGAAAAAAACGAAGATAAAATTCCTATTTTTAAAGCCTAACCATTGCTTTTAAGTATGAAACTAAAAATCGGCTTGTCGCTATTTGTATCCCTGACTTTCTTATTTGTCAACCATTCTTCCGCCCAAAAGGGCTGGATAGATCTTTTTAACGGAAAAGACCTGAAAGACTGGAACATCAAAATTTCTAAACATGATTACAACGAAAACTATGCGAATACTTTTCGTGTTGAAGATGGCCTGATCAAAGTGAATTATGATGGCTATGCAGATTTTGATCAGCAATACGGGCATATGTTTTACAAAACTCCCTTCTCTTATTATCTGCTAGAGGTCACCTATCGTTTTGTTGGGGAACAGGCCAAAGGAGGGGAAGGCTGGGCTTTGCGAAATAGCGGAGCGATGCTGCACTGTCAGGCACCGGAAACGATGCTTAAAGACCAGGATTTTCCAATCTCTGTAGAAGCACAGATTTTAGGCGGTGACGGTACACATATCCGCCCTACCAGCAATTTATGTACCCCCGGTACAAACGTTTTTTATGAAGGGAAACTGTTTACGCCGCACTGTTTAGATTCAAAATCTAAGACTTATGCCGGTGATCAATGGGTGATGGCCCAATTCCTGGTTTTGGGAGATTCAGTGATTAAACACATTATTGATAAGGAAGTGGTGCTGGAATATACAAAGCCTCAAATCGGTGGTGGCAACGTAGCCAATTATGATCCGAAGATGAAAGAAGATGGCAAAGCCTTAACCGGTGGCTATATTTCCTTACAGAGTGAAAGCCATCCTATTGAATTTAAAAAAGTAAGACTTTATAACCTGGAAGCTTATTCAAAAGATCAATCGAAGTTAACTAAGGTAATAGAAAAGGTCCTGAAACAGTAAAGGGCATCTTCGATCGTGTAGATATTCATATTTACACGATCGATTGCCAGATAGAAAAATTAATAGGTCTTTGAATCACTGATCATAGGTTTGTATTTATTCCAGTTGTCTCCAATCATCCAAAGATTGATCAGGAAAAACGGCAATGCGATGGCCAGGCCAGATGGTTCGAAAATAGCGTTGTGAAGTACAATGCCTACTGTTACCGGTAAAATAACAATGGCACCAAGGGCTCTGTATTTTGGTAACATAAATAACAGACCGCCAATCACCTCAATAGCACCTATCAAAGGCATCAACCAGGAAATCTTAACAAAAGCTCCCATTAATGCCATCTGTTCTGCCGTCATTTTTGGCATAGGCATATAATTAAAGAATTTGTTTAATCCGGCATTGATAAACATCAGGCCGAAAAGAATACACAATACGGTTTTTACGATTTTCATTTTGTTGGTTTTAATGGTTAATAATCTATGCCAGCCCTGTTAAAGCCCGCGGATTTAACAATTAAATTACTATTTTAATGTTGTAAATCAATGGATTGGGAATAAAAATAGCGCTATCGTTCCCGCATAAAAAAAGGCTTCCGAACTAGCGTTCGAAAGCCTTTTAAGACCTTAATGATCATTACTGTATTTGCTTAGATGATATTTTGTCCGTCAATAAGGTTGACCTTTTTACCCATCTTTTTCTGAATCACCTCAAAATGGTGCAGTTCATGTTGGCTAACCAGCGAAATTGCATCTCCTGCGGCCTCTGCGCGACCGGTTCTGCCGATGCGGTGAACATAGTCTTTAGGAGAACGGGGTAACTCATAATTGATCACAAAGGGAAGGAAATTAATGTCAATTCCCCTGGCCATTAAATCTGTGGCCACAAGGACCCGCAGTTTGCCCGATTTAAAATGTTGTAAAGCTTCGGTTCTGGCACCCTGACTTTTTTTGCTGTGAATGGCTTTTGCATCAATATTATTTTTGCGGAGCTTGTTCACGATGGCATCCGCCTGATGAACTGAAGAAGCGAAAACCAATACCTGTTTCATGTCATGATGGTTGATCAGGTAGCGTAAAAAGGGACCTTTCTTCTCCTCTGAAACAATGTATGCTACCTGGTTGATCAGGTCCAAAGATTCCTCTTCCGCTTCAATCTTGATCACTACCGGATCATATAAAAGGATTTGGTGGATATGCTGCAGATCATTGCTCAATGTGGCAGACAACAATATATTCTGACGCTTTTCAGGTAAAAGTGATAAAATCTTGTTCAGCTCTTCTTTAAATCCGAGGTTCAACATTTTGTCTGCTTCATCCAGTACCAATGTTTCAATAGCCGATAAATGCACTGCATTTGAAGCTACCAGTTCCAATAACCGGCCCGGTGTAGCAACCAATATATTGATCCCCTGCATGGCCATCATTTGAGGATTGATGGAAACACCACCATAAACAGCCAGGGTTTTAATCGATTCAGGAAGTGGTTGACTAAAGGTGATAAACACATTTTTTACCTGTTCAGCAAGCTCACGGGTAGGCACCAAAACCAATACATTCGCATGGCGGTTTTTTAGTCCGAATGTCTTTTGCACATTCATTAAAAGGGGTAAAACATAACTTGCCGTTTTTCCGGAGCCTGTTTTGGCAATGGCTAAAACATCTTTATGATCTAATATAGCGGGTATAACACTTTGTTGAATAGGGGTAGGTACTGTGAAATTTTGATCTACCAGTGCTTTTGTTAAAGCAGGTGATAAACCTAAGGACGTAAAAGGCATATTACTCGATTTTTTTGTAAAAATAAGCAAAAATCGCGGGAAGACAGGTTTTACTTATCTGCGACTGGCCTTAACAACTTGTTTTCCGATATGAACCTTCATGCTAAAGGTATTATTTTTCTTATTGCGCTCCCGGTACCAATGCTGCGGATCGATCTCTATTTCCAAGGTGTAATCTCCACTTTTCAGGTTCTCAGGCAGTTCCAGGTATTGGCCTTCGTACAACATTCCATAAGTATCGTATCCGCCAACACTAATTCCCTGTTTATCGAAATTACAGGAAGGATAGTATCCAAGACCGTAATTAGGCATATTTTCTCCGTATTTCTTTCCGTTAATGGTACTGAACTGATCATGATGATAAATAATCCCTGTCGTAAACAAACAATAGCTGACCTTAGATCCTTTCGTGATGACGGTTCTCTTTTTATTATTGATTTTAACGAGCCTGAATTCTACCCAATCATCCACATGATAATGGTTATGCCCGGGTTTATTCTCAAAATACATGGTTCCGGCAGGGAAATCCTGATAGGCAAGTTCGCCATTTTTTCGATTGTAAATTCTTTGGTTAACCGCCAGCCGGCCCTCTTTTTCTGCTTTTGTCCCTTTGATCTCCATAGGGCCATAACCGATGTTAGCGATGGTCGCTGCAAGCCTCAGTTGCCGGGGGTAAAGCGGGTCATTCCATGCGTACTCCTGGATTTGATTTTCGGTAAAAAAAGGAATGATGACTAAATCCGGCAACAGATCACAGTTTTCTGCACCATCCGGACAGTCGCATAGCCCGATATTTTCAAAATCACATTTCTTTCTAATAATTGCCTTTGCCGGTTGATGGCTAAACAGCAGTTGGATGCTGTCCAGATCACCGCTGAAATCCTTTTTTAAATCCTCTATATACAGTTTCCAGGTGCCATTTGGATTTTGCCCATGATTTAAAAACTCCAGCTGCCCATCCGGGCGATAATCTCCGGTAAAAGGGGCCCTTGCAGCGCTGATTAATCCCGAGCTTCCAAATTGGGAGAATTTGGTGTTGATATAATGAGCACCGGAATCCTTTCCATTGCGGTTACTTAGCCAGATACTGGCACCATCCGGACTCTCCAGCGTGATTTTTAAATCGCTCACACGTTCATGGTGCAGGTTAAGTAAAACGGAGGCTAAACCGAAACTACTATCCGCAACAGCAGTTAAACCACTGACTTCGATGTTAAATTCCTGTCTGAAATAATAGCCGTAATAATCATAAAGCGCAGTTCCTTTGGTTGTAAAGGTTTGTGCCGATGCAGACAAACATCTGATCAGGAAAAGAAAGCCTGAGCACCATTTCAGGTGTTCAGGCTTTAGAACGGGGATCTTGCTAATGTTCAACTTTAAAAGTTTTGATGTGAGCAGGACCTATTGGTGTAGCTGTAACGGTGCCGGTAGATTTTCCAGGATTGAGTGCGAACTCTCCACAAACCATCTGTACACATTCCTTACAATTGATGTCTTTGAAAGTAAATTTCAGGCAGAGGTATACCTTGACTTCACAACAGCTGAGTTCTGTGACGGTTGGCAATGATAACCTGATGTTCAGGCTTCCCGGGTTTAAGGCAATTGGAACAGTAGAATTTAGGACGGCTTCGCGATAATCCGCTGCAATACTTCCTGTTACCGGACCTATATATCCACTTAAGTTCATGGGTTGTGCATTTAAACTGGCAGATAAGATATTTCCCCAGGTAACGGGGCGGTTGTTGCAGTTCAGACAATTTGGAGAGGAAGCGATCAACCTGAACTCTTCAACACTGACACGAACTTCAGTCATCGGTGTGGTGGTGGAAATACTAAAGGTACCAGAACCGATGGAGAAAGCATTCGGATTTGCGAGATTGGTTACAACATTAAATGAAGCAGCCGTTTGCTTAATGGCAATTTCAGCACTGCAACAACTTGGTGGCTCGCAAATGATGGTAATTGGGATGATCAGACGCCCACAATCGCTGTCGCCACATTTGGCGTTAATTACGAGGCGATAGACCCCGCAGCTGAGTTTACTGTTGTATTGTTTTAAATCCAGGGGTAAACTGGTGCCGGTTGCCACCGGAACTCCGCTTGCCGCTACAATTTGCCAGGAATAAGATGCGTTGCAATTGCCTGTACAGTTGTAAATGGCATTGAGTAATCCGGAAACATTTCCTTGAATAAACTGAATTGGGTAAGTTAAAACTATACCTGCTGTTCCTCCCACAGCAGGGATAGGGCTTCCGCCAAGCGTTGGGCCGCCTTGCCAGTTACCGCAGGAACAGGGGTTGCAGCTTAAAGGTTTTTTATAGACCTCCACATCTCCCAATCTTGTTTTATCCCAGGTGGTGGTATTGTCATCTGCATCGATCCAGATGGAATTCCACAGCGTATTGGCCGGGCTTCTTCTCATGCCCTGGATCCCATAAACCAATGGATTGGGAGCGGACATTACGTCTGTCGAC
Organism: Pedobacter sp. KBW06; assembly: GCF_003852525.1. Taxonomy (GTDB): domain Bacteria; phylum Bacteroidota; class Bacteroidia; order Sphingobacteriales; family Sphingobacteriaceae; genus Pedobacter. Next base: position 722,296 of record NZ_QAJL01000005.1, on the reverse strand, counting down.
AACCATATGGTGGTATCACATGCAAATGAAAGATCATCTTTCATCATGATGTTACTGGAATAACTAACACCTCCTGCGCAGTTCTTGTTCACCCCACCTCCGGCAGGATATAAATTTGTATTTACATTCCATGAGTGGCTTCCCAATGGCAATTGATTGTCGAACTCCACTACTTTAGAATTATGTGCGCCCATTACTGCGAATTGAGAGGTAGCTGGGTTGCTGTTCTGCCAGGTTTGCTGACCAATGAGCAATGAATTTTTACTTTCTGAAAAGGCCATATCGGAGATAACGGCTATACCATTGTTGTACGGGAAGCTTGCAGTGGAAGCGCCGGCCATCAATGAAATATTTAACGTTTCGGCCTGTTCTGTTGCGGTATCAAAATCCCCATTTACATCAAGCTCCACCGACCAGATGTCATTTGCGCTATAGGGCTGCTGCAAGCTGATCCTGGAATAATATAATCGGTATGGGTTTCCGGTTCCGCTAAGCTTTCGGATGGCAATACCGTAGGGCATAGTGTTTTTTAACGGACCTCCGCTATCTTTTGCGACAAAGGTATTTGCCGCAGTCCAGGTCACCCCGTTATTGATGGATTTGATCCGGTTAATGGAGCCGGTGCCGTCCCAGTTTGAAACGTAAATGTTTTCCACCGTCCCGATTCTCAGGTATTTTAGATTCCCTAAGGAACGGTCTTTATTTAAGAAATCGAATATCTGAGTGGGAATACCGCTGGTTCCGTCTATCCTGAAAATTTTACTCTGATTGAGTACTGATCCTCCATAGATTTGTGTAGAGGAAACATAAATATTAGGTGCAGAAGTTTTATCGTCTATGGTAACCCCGAAAATAGAACCAAGCTTTTGAACCGTCCAGCCTGGAGCACTCCAGTTGGAAGGTTTGGTGCCGGCTGGGGTCATGGCGGGTGTATTCCAATTGCCGCCGGTTGTGGCGGTTGAGGTATTGGAAGTTTTTACAGTTCTTAAAACTACACCGCTATTTTGAATAGGACTGTGCGTGGCCACAGCATCACCATAGGCTAAGGGCAATTGCGCTTTTGCCGTATTTGTTGCGAAAAGCATTAATGCCGGCAACAGGAATATTTTATAAATTATGTTTTTCATCGGAATGTATTTAAGGGCGCTTAATTATTTATGTTTTCTGGTGATCTGATAGCATTTTACAAAGCTGCAGGTCTGACAATCTGCATTTGTGAAGCTATAGCGAATACAAAATCTGATCACATCGTCGCAACAGGCAAGGGTGCTGAATGGGGGCGCTGAAATGTTAAGGTCTATTTGTGATCCTGAAAGTGCCGTGACGGGAGGAGATAAGGAGAACCAGCTCAGGGTATGGTGAGTATTGCCACCACCAGCGGGAATAACAGGAAACAAGCCGTTTAAAGCGCCCCAACCCGCAGAAGTAAATGTTCCTGAACTGAAATTTCCAAAAGTCTGACTGTCCTTGTTACAGATGAAGCATTCTTCTGTTCCGTTGACTGAAACATGCGTGAAACTAATGAGTTCGGCTTTAAAGCTTTTAATGTTCACTGCAGGTGCAGTAATGGTGGTTGATAAGCTAATGCTGTTATTGGTCAGTTGGGTAGTCGCTGTAATTTTATCTTTTGAGAACTCCCATTTGATTAAATCGCAATAATTACAAGTACATTGTATCACAGGTACACAGTAAAATGTATTGTCATTGACCGTTGCATTGCCCTGCAGACTACTGGTATATACATCCAGGTTCAGACAGGTTGCATTGGTATTGGTTGGTGTATAGTCAATGCTAAAGGTTTGCTGCACACCCGGGGCAAGGGTTGCAGGGTAGGTTCCTGCAGAAAGGAGGATAGTCCCATTTGTACCGGCATATACAATATTTGCAATGGAGTTACCTGGAATTGAATTATTTTGACTCAGGTTTGCAGCATTGTTGAAGTCGTAGGTAATATTTTCTGCAGCTGTACTGAAATTTTTAAGGGTGATGGCAATCGTATAAACCGGTTTTCCTGCTGCGTTAAAGCCCTTACATCTTGCTGTATCAATTATTACATCCAGACGGTGTAAGCCAGAACCAACGATGAAGGAAACAGGACTTGCATGGCAGTTTCCGTTACCAATAAGCGCCATATAGCTGCCTTTTTCCAGGCCATCAAGATTGCTGCTGTATTCATTGCCTGTCTTACTTAAGCTTTTAACAATAGCTTTGTCTTTCCCGGTTTGCTCGAGAAGGGTGTTTACAATTGTACTCATCCTATCGCCAATGCTCGTCCTTTCCCCTGAGCTTAGCTTACTTAGGTAATTCTCATCGTCGGAAATTTTATAGATACGGATAGACTTTTCTCCACTATAGTCTGCGGGGATATTTACGCGAAAGGTGATGGGGCCCTTTTCGCCAAAACGTTGTCCCTGTCTCGGATAGCGGATCACTGGTTTACATTCCTGTTGCTCACCCGATCTGCCTTCGAGTTTCATCATGGGCAGTCCGGCAAAGGGATCAGCGGCATCGTCTGTTTGCTCGATATTCTTGATTTCTTTGTCCTGATGTCCTTTTTCCTGTGGTTCTGCCGTTTTTTTTCTGACCTCTTTTGCCGTATAATTTTTCCCCAAAGCCAAACTGACACCAAGGTTGAAAGCAAGGCTATTGTAGGCGCTGCTTTTTGTTACAGTCTGACTGTTTCCACTGAGCATCTGATCGATATTGTAAAAACCCTGCGCATCCGGATTACCCTGTGGCTTAAATAGGGTGACTTCATTTTTTATGGTCGGTCCGGTACTGTAAGCTCCCTCCAGATAAAACCCAACCTTCCCCGGAAAATAGCTGAATCGCAGTTTGGGTATAAAGACAAATCCGGTGGTTTTAGTTTCCTCCTGACTGTATAAATTATAAGTATTGCTTTTTCCATTTACAGCACTTGTTTGGGTAGCAGAAAAACCTTTTTGTTTCAAACTGAAGTAACCGGCATTCAAGATCGGTGAAACGGTTATTGGTCCAAGAGTTAGATTTGCCTGAGCACCACCCTCTGCTTTAAAGCCTGAATGCCTGGAACTTCCCGATGCTGTTTCGCTAATTGCGGGACTGCTGCTCTGCCCGGTAATGTTAAAAGGAGTATAATTGTTAAACCGCTTGTTTCCGGTAAAATATCCTGCTCCTGCATTAAATCCAATAGAAAAGGATTTTGTAAACAAGGGAAGGTATAGATCGGCATTAAATCCATATCCCTGATCCAGATCTGTGTTTTCTTTTGTAACCTTGCCCGGAACATTGACACCGGCACCGATAGATAATAACGGATTTCCTTTGGTTGATGGGGCTGGGTTGGTGGGCTGAGCTTGTGCTATTGCATCCCATAAACAGGAGCAAATTAGTAAAGTAGTTAGTATTTTCTTCATAGTGATAGGCTTAGAGATTTTGAACTGAAATGTTTGCAGACGAAGCGGAGCTGTTTAACTATGGCAGTTATAGTTCAGACATAATTTTTCTGTGGATCGATTTAAGCCGGTAAAAGCTTCTTTGGTATGAAAGTATTTTTCCTTTTAGTCGTCGGATAAGTTGTCTCATAGCGGAGTTCGTTAATGCAATGTGAAGTTGAGCATTTAACGAAATAGAAAAATCCCTAAATGTAGGCGGCGTAATGTTTTTTAAGAATCCGGTAATCGTTTATTGAGCAGGAATACGGAGTTGTTGAGTGCAGTTCATTTGCAGTAATAAAACCAAAAGTAATGTGCTATCATTAAATTAAGGGATAGGAGCAGATGCTAGTCCATCTGTTAATTCAAAGCCACGCAAACCATTGGTGCCATACTTCAAATCAAAGTTTATTAGCGTAGAATGATATCCGGATCTGAAATATTCGATACGATGAAAAAAGGAAAATCTAGGCAAGATCAGGCAATAAGTAGCCCATACCGCTAATTCTGATTAAAGTAACCTTCCAGAAATTCTCTTGGACTAAGCTCAAAAACTGCAGCAATCTGGATGATCCTGTCGAGCATGAACTTTGTTCTTCCATTCTCCAGGAGGCAATAGGAATTTTGTGAAATCTCCAGGGCATTGGCCATGTCGTATTGAGAATATCCATTCTCTATCCGGATTTTACGAATATAATCACCAAGGGACACTGAGGAACTGAGTATTAAATTTTCTTTCATTTCTGTTAATAATGGATGGTCTTTTACTATAGACGGGAAAGATAGGGGGTATGGGGTAGAAGAAAATAATTAAAAGAAGAATGATAGACGTTGTCTATTGTGTCTGTTTGCAGACTGCCATATCTTCAACCTAATTCATTAACGTAGCTCAATTCCATTCCCAGACATGAAAAAAACGCTTACTTTTTATTTCCTTTTTTGTTTTGCCCTCTTTGGCTGCAAGCCCGAAAAGGCACAAATTGATTTCAATGCAGCAAGTAATTTGCACCAAATACTAGATCAACAAAAAGTAAAGGATAATTACCTCGCATTGATATTGACAAAAGGAGGCTGTGAGCTATGTGATATTTACAAAGGAGAACTTCATAAACTTAATGATAGCGGCAACACACTCCTTAATGCTGATTTGGATATTAAATCCATAAGTGTCAATGGTAAAGGAATTATCATAAATCAATTGTTCAGGGACTATAGTTTTCCGATGACCTTGCTTTTTGATAGGAATGGGGAAATAAAGGTTTTTTTTAGAGGGGCAAGGCCCGAAGTGCTTTTACAGGCCTTAAAATCAGTATATGCCGGGAAGGTTTTCTATAGTTCGAAGGCTCCTTTTTTAAATGGGGACGATAAGGTAAACTTTTCTGACGAGCAAAAGATGGGTTTTGTAAATGAGCTGTTTAGTTATGCCAGCATTATGCAGCGTGGCGGGAACTTAAACAAAAAACAAATTGACAGTCTTACTATAAACATTCAAAAAAAGCCGTATTTCTTTAACCGATACCTGCTCAGCAAAGCAATGGTTGGTATCAATGATAAAATCGCCGCGGGAAAGGCAGCAGAGTCAACCCTGAGCACCTATCATGATAATTTGGATGTCATGCTTTATCAATCTCTTAAAAATGAGCTCCATCACATTACAGATGCCAGTTATACATCAGTTAACGAGGCCTTGTTAAGTACGCCAAATACAGAGATAAATTTTGGGCATGACTATGTAGGAGCAGTTAAAACTATTCAGATTCCGATCAAGAACGTCGGCAAAAAGGAGCTTTTTATCAACAACATTCGCGTTTCATGCGATTGTTTGAAAGTTACCTGGCCAAAAGAAGGAATCCCTTCCGGAAAAACAGGGGAGATCAGGGTCAGTTATAAGCTCAAGCAAGAAGGTTTATTTAATCAGAGCTTATTTGTTTTTTCAAGTTCGCCCACAGATCCTTTACAGATTAATATTAGTGGAACTGCACAAATCATTTAAAACCAAACTATATGAAAAAATCAATTTTTGTTTGCTTATGCCTATTGGCTTTTTTTTCAGGTAAAGCTGAAAATACCGTGGCATATAACTGTCTGCCGGGCTCGTTCGATAGTGGCCCTTTACCGCATCCTGATGATTGCAGAAAATTCATTATTTGCGTGGTATTAGAAGGGACTACCCGAATCCCATTGATGTTTCAATGTCAGGCTGGATTGGTATTCAGTCCGGATGAGCGAATTTGTACTTATGAAAGTGAGGCGAAGAACCCGGCCCCACCTTGTAATTATGGTGCTAATCCTTAGAGGTCAGGACGTTGGTGCTTGTTTTAAAGAGCACCAACCTTTTAGGATTTGATTTTATTGCAAATGAATTTTAGTGATCGTAAATTTTAGAGAAAAACATGAAATCAGTACCTCTTATTCTGTTCTCAATTTTATTCAGTACATACCTTTATGCCCAAAAAGTACCCAACACGCAAAACCAAAGTATCTGGGCAGAAAAAATTAAAATAGACGGTAAACTAGACGATTGGTCAGGCAGGTTGTCTGCTTATAATCAGGAGAATAATCTTTGGTACAGCATTGCTAATGACGATAAGTTCCTGTATCTCGCTGTAAAAAAAGATAAATTTCCGGCTAAGGCTTATGCTACAGGAGGAATCAAACTATTTCTCAGCAATAAGGAAACAAAAAATACAGCAGGCTTACCGGCCTTTACCTTTCCTGTGCCTGTTGTTAATGGCAAACTTATCCCCAGAGATGAATGGAATGAAATAGACGTTCGTGACCTTTCCGGAATAACGGATACCCTTATTTCCATTTACAATGAGCATGGCATTCAGGCAGGATGGAACATAGAAAATAACGGGGAGGTCTATACTTATGAATTGGCCATCCCACTTAAATTGGTCGACATAAAGCCCGGACAAACAATTTATTACAATATGCTGCTCCGTGGCAACGCCAGAAAAAGACTAAGCCCTTCGCAGGCCGCAATGTATACTATGGGAGGAAATAACCTCAATCCCAATGTGAGCAAAGAAATGATGTTACGGATCATCGACTCCGGCAACTGGTCGGAGTTCTGGGCCAGTTATAAATTGGCTCAAAAACCTTAAAGTCTTTTACATGAAGATAACGATAGGCACATTGTTTTATCTTTTGATGAGCTATACTTTATATGCACAAAATAAACCGGTGGGCACTGTTCCTTTAGCTTTTAGAGAAGTAAGCGGAATTGTTAAGGATTCAGCTGGTGTCGAAGTTGAAGGGCTGAGCGTGCTGCTGGTTTCCGCTAAAGATACCCTGCAAACCACAACGAATGGACAAGGGGTATTCATTTTTAAAAATGTAAAATCGGCTGAATTTATCATCACGGTTAGTGGAATTGGGTTTTTAAAGAAATCCCAAAGGTATTTAAACAATGATACCAAACCACGGTTGGTGCTCAAACCCTTTGTCTTAAGATCTGAGCAGCAATTACTCAGGGAAGTGGACATAAAAGGGAAAGTAGGGCCCAAGTATTTAAAGGATACGGTTGAATTCTGGGCCGCGGATTATATCATTCGTGATTATGCGCGTTTAGAAGACCTTTTGAGAAAAATGGAAGGGGTCTCTGTGGATAAAGACGGAACGGTAACCTACCAGGGACACGAGCTGAAACGCGCAAAGTTTAACGGCATCAATTATTTTGGGGGAGACCTTAAAAGTGCCATAAAAGAGCTGCCTGCAAATATTGTTGAACGCATCCAGATTATCGATGATTATGGGGATCAGGCTGCAGCCACAGGCATTAAAACGGGGGAGCCTGGCAAGGTTTTAAATGTCGTCTCCAAAGCCGATAAGTCTGTCGGAACGATGTACGGGCTGACCACAGAATCAAATTTCAACGATAGGTATTATGCAGGAGGGTCTTTCAAGCGCGTTGACGGTTATCGGCAAGTGGGCATCAATACTTCTGCCGGACGTATTCCGTCGGGGGTTCGCAATGGCCCGGCCGTAGGAACCATTAGTAATTCCAGACTTGGTTATTCTGGCCTTTCCGGGACAGACTCAAATATAAATGGCGGAAAAATCAATCACTTTGATGGTGGTTTAACCTATAACAACAAGCTCAGTGATCAGCTTACTTTTGAAAGTAATTACAGTTTTAAAAAGTCAAATTCCCGTACATTTAAAAAACGCATTTCAGCGGAATATTACAACGATGGCCAGGTCAATGGAAGCCATGAGCTGGTCGGGGACTATCGGGAGCAAAGTCATTTTTTTAAGGGACTGATCAATTATAATCCAGGGAAATCCGATCAGCTCATCGTTAGTGCCGATCTGGGCTATGCTGAAAATAAAACCGCTTCTGATCAAAAAAATCTGCAAAAGGGAATGATCAATATTGCACAACGCAGCATTAGTTCCAGCGAAACAAAGAGTCCGGGTTACAATGCATCGGCACTTTATACCCATAGTTTTGAAACGGTTGGTTCCTCCTTCTCTCTCCAGCTGGGATCTTCTTCGAGAAAAGAGGAGGAAGACCGGATGGATGATAACTTTTTTAACAATTCCATTTCCGGCGCAGCCTCCAATTATGAACTGCATAATTTACGCGATATCTCCAGACTAAACAGCAACCATTCCCTGCAACTGGTTTATAGCCATCCCATTAATAAGTTTTTAAAAATCGGTCTGGTAGGAGCCTTGAACTACGCAAGTTATAACAACCGGCAGCAAGTTAAAAACGTCGGCAGTGATGGGATGCTGACAAATGTTGACTCACTGAGCCGCATTTTTGATTACCAAACCATCAATAATCCTCTAGGCCTGAAATTTGCCTATAGTAAAAATACCTGGTACGAATTGAATTTCGGCATTAAGCTGTTGGGAAGCCATATGCGGGGTGCTTTTAAAACGTTCAGAAATCTGATCCAGAGAGATGCCTATAACCTGGTCCCTGAGTTTGATTTAAGGTTCAGCAGCAATAAAAAAATGGAGTTTAAGCTGGCTTATGCCGCGCTGGTTCAGCAGCCTTCTTTTGATCAGGTCTTGCCAATCCCCGAGCTAACAGATCCTTTAAATACACGATTTGGCAACCCCGGCTTAAAAAGCGCTTTAGTACACCGCCCCAGTATTGGTTATACCATGTATTCAACTGCATCTAAGATCCAATTGAGCCTCAATGCATCTGCTTCATTTACAAATCATAAAGTGGTGAGTAACCAGATTTTGATTGAGGATCCTAAATTGGGGATCCGCAGGGAAACACATTATGTCAATTCAAATGGAGATTATAACCTGATGACTTATTATTCAGTATCCAAATCCTTTGAAGATAGTCGGTATGCTATCCAGATGAATGGAACCCTCAACTATTCAAATTCCATTTCGATGAGCAATGGTTTGCGAAATACCGGGAAAACTTATACCATCTCACAGTTTCTTAGTTTCAGTGCCACGCCGGTAAGCTGGCTGGATCTTAGTCCCGGAATAAAGTTTAATCTGAACAGAACTGCGTTTACATTGGCCGGTTTCCCTAAAATCAGTTCCAGTATTACCGGATTCAATGCCCATGGCAACCTCTATTTTTCCAAATTACTTGTCTTCGGTTTTGATGTTGGAAAAAGTCTGGTGCGGGGACTCAGCGTAAATGGTACACAAAATCCTTTTATTGTTAATTTGAGCATCGAAAAGAGGATGTTTAAACAAAAGAATGGAATGTTAAGCCTGGTTTTGATGGACGCATTGAAACAGAACAACATTACCTCCCGTAATTTAACAGCCAATGGGTTTGTCGATAGTCGGCCGAACATGAACAGCCGCTACTTTTTAGTTCAGTTTTCATGGAATCCACAGCAATGGTCTGCAGGAAAAAATGCAGAGAAAGCGAGGAAGAGGGATGGTATGTTTCTGGATTAATACCATATGGAATTTTTTACTGCATCTGCTGAGGGCAGAGGATCATTCAAATTCAACCTGGCTGATCGCTTTATTAGACTGTCGGCTCACAAGTGTTATGATTTCTTGGTTCTTCTGCTGGTCGCCGAAACCATTGTATATGGAGCTCCATGTATTTCCGTCGTTAAAGGTGACCAGAAAATAGGGTTCGTTTAGTATTTTACCACTAGGGGCCTTTACCTTCATTACTTTAGCGACATTTGAAACGTCGGAATAGCGATACGATTTGGTTCCAAGACTTAAAAAGCTATTTATTTTGATCTCCTTGTGTCCAAACGAAGAGAACCAATCTAATGAAGCAATGGTAATTACGACTGTAATTACAGTTAAAATCCGGATCAGATAAACAACAACTTTCGCATAGTTAAACTTGTATTTTAGGTTGTAATAGGCCATATATTCCTTCCAGTCATCTTTAAGCTGAGTTTTAATGAGGAAGACCAGGAGCAATGAGGACGATAAGAGGGCACAGAAAAGTGAAGGTGCTAGCAGCATCCCCGGATCAGGGCTGACAACAATTAAAGCATCTGAAAGTACTGAGGTCCTGAATCCAGTAAATAATAAGAAGATTTCATAAAATAGATAGCCCGATACTACTACCAAAAGAAGGAATATTCCCATGTACTTTAAATCAGAAACAAAGTATTTAGCGCTTAATGTTTCGAAAGATTTTTCCGTTTTATATTCAGATTTTTCCACAGGAACGAGTTTAGCAAATAAGAAATAAAGGCCAATGATAGTGCCTACGGTAAGTATTGAAGAGATATTGGAATCACTGAAGTTCATGAATCAAAGGTAGGATGATTTTCCAATGAAAAAAATGACTCCGGTGAATAAGGCAATTGAAACTTCGTTTATGGATAAAATCGTAAATGACAAAAAACCAAATGCATTTGCATTAACTGTAAAAGACGAAATTGTACGTATAAAGAAATGGAGAAATTTAAAGAGCTGATCAGTAAGATTTCGAAAAAAATCAGGTCTCAAATGCGATGACCGGCAGTTATAGGTATTCCGAAGTGTCAATCCAGGCCCTGGTGTTGAAAAGCCGATTGCTGATACTGGTTCTAACAGTGACGGGTCTGAGGATTCCGGTTTTAAATGTTACGATTGATGTTACGAAGAAAGATCTTAAAAGTCTTGTGAGAAAAAACCAGTTAAACTAATGATTTTCAGCAAGTTCGTTAAAAGTAAATTAATCGGAAATGTTGTTGCTGCGTTGTGGTTTATATAATTTTAAAGTATTGATAAACAATGTGATCAAATTAAAAATTATATGACGCTCTATTTTTTTAAAGTCAAAATGTGCTTTACATTTCAAACAGTTTCTCTCTGTTTACTTTTTGTGGCTTTTAATGCATTTGCCGTAAAAGGACAGCTAAGGAGCTATTCTGGTCCAATGGTTGCATTGGAAACAGGCTTTTATAAGATTCCGGATAGCATTCAAACAAGTGTTTATTGGTATTGGGTCTCTGGGAATATCTCCAGTGAAGGAGTGATAAAAGACCTGGAGGCCATGAAAAAGATCGGGATTAATCGTGCATTTATTGCAAATGTTACCTGGCGGGAGAAATATGCCGGTAAAATAAAAATGTTCACAGAGGAATGGTGGGATGTTCTGCATACTGCATTAAAGACGGCAACGAAACTGGGGATTGAAATAGGAATATTTAATTGTCCTGGCTGGAGTCAATCTGGAGGTCCCTGGGTTAAGCCTGAGCAGTCCATGCGCTACCTGACCTCTTCAGAAGTAGTGTTGAATGGACCTGCCTTAATCCACCGAAAACTGGAAATACCGAAACCTGTTTTTCAGGATGTAAAAGTGATTGCTTACCCCGCACCCAAAGATTATGGTACTGATATTCGTGGGCTGAAGCCTCAAATCAGTTCTATTCCTTCATTAGAAAATCTCAATAACTTAATAGATGGTGTCGAAGAAACGATTTGTGACTTCCCTGCAGAAAAGTCTTTCATACTTGACTTCTGTGTAGAAAAATTATATAATGTCCGTAGTTTAATCATTGATAGGTCCCGCGTTTCTACCAGGTTAGAAGGCGATGTTCAGGTAAAGATTGGCAATAGTTACCAAACCATAAAACATTTTATTATAGACCGCAATAATCCAAGTTTAAAAAACGGCTTCATACCATATGGCCCTGCTGCAGTTTCTATCCCTGCCACCATGGCTAAAGATTTCCGGGTGATATTTACTGATTTTTCAGCAAAGAGCGGACTCGCGGAAATTAGGTTTTCTTCCGTTCCCATAGTAGAGAGCTATCTGGAAAAAACACTGGCAAAAATGTGGCCTGAGGGACTTGTTAGTTGGCCAGCTTACCAATGGCTGCCACAACCCGTTATAGCAGATCAGGATTATGTAATTGAACCGGATAAAGTTTTAGACATTTCGGGGTATATGTTGGCGGATGGCACATTGAATTGGGAGGTCCCGGAAGGAAAATGGATCATTGAGCGCTGTGGAATGACGCCGACACTCGTTAATAATGTGTTCGCGGCTATTGAAGGAACAGGGCTTGAAATTGATAAAATGAGTAAAACGCAGATCGCAGCTCACTTTAATAACTTTTTAGGGGAAATTATACGGCGGATTCCGGCGCAGGACCGCAAAACATGGAAAGTCGTGATTGGAGATAGTTATGAAATCGGCAGTCAGAACTGGAGCGATGGGTTTATAAAGAAATTTAAATTGAATTATGGCTATGATCCGCTTCCCTATATCCCCGTTTTGCAAGGCAAGGTGGTTGGAAGTGCCGATCATTCTGATCGTTTTCTATGGGACCTTAGGCGTTTTGTAGCTGATCAGGTGGCTGATGAATATGTAGGCGGACTTAGCGAAGTGTGTCATCAAAATGGATTAACAACCTGGCTGGAAAATTATGGGCATTATGGCTTTCCGGGAGAGTTTCTGCAATATGGAGCACGATCAGACGAGGTTAGTGGTGAATTTTGGAATGAGGGAATTAAAGGTATTATAGAAAACCGGGCTGCTGCTTCCTGCGCACATATTTATGGAAAAACCAAGATTTCCGCCGAGTCTTTTACAACGATAGATAACTATTTCCTAAACTATCCTGCTACATTAAAACAACGCCTTGATCGTTCTTTTACTGAAGGAATCAATAACACGTTACTTCATGTTTATATCCATCAAGCCTACGAAGATAAAATGCCGGGAATGAACGCCTTTTTTGGAACTGAATTTAACCGGAAAAACACCTGGTTCTCTGATATGGACGATTTTTTGAAATACATTAAAAGATGTAATTTACTTCTGCAACAGGGAAAATATGTAGCAGATGTGGCTTACTTCATCAGCGAAGATGCGCCAAAAATGACTGGAATAACAGAACCAGCACTTCCGCATGGCTATTCTTTTGATTATATCAATGGAGAGGTGATTAAAACCAGGCTAAAGGTGCAGGATGGTAATCTGATCTTACCTGATGGAATGAAATATCGGATTTTGGTTTTACCAAAACTGGAAAGTATGCGACCAGAGTTGCTGACAAAGATAAAGGAGCTGGTACACAATGGCGCGGTAGTTTTAGGTCCAAAACCAAAACGATCACCAAGTTTACAAAATATTGGAAAAGCAGATCTGGAGATTCAGCAGCTGACAGCCGAACTTTGGGGCAATATAAATGGAACCACGATAAAAATTAACCATTATGGTAAAGGAATGGTGATCGACGGGATGAACCTGGAAGAGGTTTTAAAATCGATAGATCTTGTCCCTGATCTTAAAACAGCGGTTGCTGATTCTGTGCTTTTTATACATAGGGCACTAAAAGATGGCTCAATTTACTTTATTTCCAATCAAAAAAACAAGTCTGTAAAGTTAAATCCGGAATTTCGTATTTCAGGGAGAATTCCGGAATTATGGGATGCGACAACAGGTGATATACGTGACCTTGCTGACTATCAGCAAACTGACAAGTCTACCAAAGTTCCTTTGCAATTGGCGCCTTATGAAAGTGCTTTTGTAGTTTTCAGAAAGCAGGGCAGGGCTAAAAAAGACAGTCGGCCGAATTATCCGGGATTCGTCAGCATACTTGATATTACAGGCAGCTGGTCGGTCAACTTCGATCCTGACAGAGGGGGGCCTTCCAAACCCGTTATCTTCGAACAGCTCCAAGACTGGACTCAGCATAAAGAAGATGGTATAAAATACTACTCCGGAGCAGCATACTATCACCATGACTTTGAATTACCAAAGGTTAAAAATGGAGACCGTGTACTATTGGACTTGGGAAATGAGATCGCAATCGCAAAAGCAAAGGTTAATGGAGTAGATGTGGGTGGAGTATGGACTGCTCCTTACAAAATCGATATTACCCGGGCACTGAAGTCCGGCAAAAATGAATTGGAAATTAAAGTCGTTAATAACTGGATAAACCGGTTGATAGGAGATCACCAACTGCCTGAGGATAAAAGGTTAACCTGGACCTACTATAATTCATATAATCCTGATGTCCAATTGCAGCCTTCTGGATTAAAAGGCCCGGTGAGGTTGGAGATTGTGCGGTAATATTGCCATAAAATGGGACTTTTGGCCCTATTGGTTCTATGATTTTCGTTGTACTTTGTAAATAATTTAACGCTGATCATTTAATTAAATTTAGGAAAATATGGAATCTGGTATTACGGAAGTAGATGTTGTTATTTTAAGCTTTGCACAAACAGAAGAATTAAAGCAGGTGACAGTTAACTGTCTAAATTCTTTAATGGCCTCTGAAGATCCTGAATTAATTAAATTTAACATCATCGTAGTTGAATCCCGAAAGGATCTGGCTCCCTTTCAATACGAATATGGGCAAACGATCTATTCAGATAAGCCATTTGGTTATAACCGTTATATGAATATTGGAATTTCCATGACATCAGCACCTTATATCTGTTTATGTAATAATGACTTGTTTTTCCATAAGCACTGGGCAACGGAAATATTAAAGCCATTTAAAGTTCATCAGGACCTCTACAGTGCCTCTCCCTTATGTACAATTCATCATCCGAAATTTGGTATATTTCCAAACACAGGAGAACTGAAAGGAAATAGAGTCCGACTGGAAGTTTCAGGATGGTGTCTTTTCTTTAAACGCAGTATGTTGAATTTAATAGGTAAGATGGATGAGAACTTTACGTTTAAGTATGCATCTCATGATTATATGCATTTACTTTGGGTATTGGATTTAAAACACTTCCTCGTTACTTCTTCCCTTGTAGATCACCTGGATCATACCACAATAAACAAACAGGAAGAGGGTCGTTTTAATGAACTGGTGTTTAAACAATACATTTACTATGCAAAAAAATGGGCTCACCGTTTAGGGCACAACTGGGAAGCGATATAAATATTTGCTAAATGGATCCATGAAAAAATTCCTTAACAAGGGGCAAAAATGCTCAATACATGAAGGGCAGTGGATCATTGGCGACACGTAAATACTGTTGATAAGGGATAATCAGTGTTAAACGCAAAAAGCTCCAGATTTCTCTGAAGCTTTTCGTGATCCCGCTGGGATTCGAACCCAGGACCACTACATTAAAAGTGTAATGCTCTACCAGCTGAGCTACGGAATCAAAGCTGTTATTTTTAGCTTTACTCTAAGCGTTTCCGTTTAAAGTGATGCAAATATAGGGCTACTATATGTAGGGTGCAAATTAAAATTCTATAAATTATATACTGTGCTGATTTTTAGCCAGATTATTTACATATCATTCAATTTAAACCTCGTTTTTAGCTCAAAAATCCATTATTTGCCACTAAAAACAGCCTATCTTTTCAGAAAATTGACCAACAATTGGTTCAGTTCATCCTTGTGTGTGATGAATAATCCATGTGGTGCACCTTCAATTACATAATATTCCGCATTTGGCAGCAACATAGAAGTAATCGCACTTGTCGCCTTGATCGGAACAGTTTTATCATCGTCGCCATGGATAATCATAACAGGTATGGTAATCGTGATCAGGTCGGTTCTAAAATCAGTCTCAGAGAAGGATCTGACACAATCTGCTGTTGCTTTCGGGCTGGCCACAATGGCGAGCTGATGCATCCAGTTCTGGATTTCCTGACTCACCGGTTTATTCAGCACGCCCTCACTAAAGAATTGTTTCCCAAAACCTGTCAGGAATGCCGGACGGTCATGGTGGATACTGGAAATCATTTCATCGAATACTTCGGAGGGCACACCTTCTTCATGATCATCGGTTTTTAAAACCAATGGGACTACAGAGCTGATCAGGACTGCTTTTTCGACTTTAGAAGAGCCATATTTACCCAGGTAGCGCACCACTTCGCCACCACCCATGGAGAAGCCCACTAAGGTTACTTCAGATAAATCCAGTGCATCGATCAGTTCATGCAGATCAGAAGCCAGCGTATCATAGTCATAGCCATTCCAGGGTTTATCCGACTGTCCGAAACCTCTTCTGTCGTAGGCAATGCAGCGATAACCACTATATACAATGGAAGCAACCTGATATTCCCACATTTCGTGCGATACCGGCCATCCGTGGATCAGGATGACGGGTTTACCTGATCCAAGGTCTTCATAAAATATGTTGACAGACTTGCTGTTCTCTGGGTTTCTTTTGATATAAGGCATAGTTCTTCTTTAAGTTTAACTGTAGGAATAACATCGGGATCGTCATTATGTTTAACTAAATCCACAACAAACAGCGATACTAATTTAATATCCCCATCTTTGCAAAAAAAGATCATAAGAATGAATAAAGCAATTTTTTTGGATCGTGATGGCGTACTAAATCACGAAATATACGATTATATCTGTCGCGTGGAAGATTTTGAGGTTCTGGAATATCAGATTCCTCCTTTAAAAAGGCTATATGACGAGGGGTATATGCTCATCATCATTACCAATCAGGGCGGTATTGCTTTGAAGCGTTATACAGAAGAAACCCTTGCTGAGATGCATGCCATTCTTGGTAAGAAATTTGAAGAGCAGGGTGCATTGATTACCCATGCTTACTATTGCCCGCACCATCCCACTGTGTCAGAAGAATGCGCTTGCAGGAAACCCAAATCAGGAATGGTTTTAGAAGCCATTGCTACTTATAATATCGATCCGGCATTGTCTGTGATGATTGGAGATAAACCAAGAGATGTGGAGGCCGCAAATGGGGCAGGAGTGAAGGGGATTCTCATTGAACCGGATGAGCAGATCAGTTATGAAAACATAAAAAAAGTCCTGTCGAATTAATCAACAGGACTTTTTTATAGGATAATATCGCTTATTTACCGGCCGCTTTATCATGGTCAGCTAAGAACTGAGCAAGACCGCTATCGGTTAATGGGTGTTTCAATAAAGCAAGAATTGCAGAAAGTGGTCCGGTCATTACATCAGCACCTAATTTAGCGCAGTTGATGATGTGCATCGGGCCTCTTACCGAAGCTGCAAGAATCTGAGTTTCGTATTGGTAGTTATCAAAAATTAACCTGATATCTTCGATCAATTGAAAACCATCTGTAGAGATGTCATCTAAACGGCCTAAGAAAGGAGATACATAAGTAGCACCCGCTTTGGCAGCTAATAGAGCTTGTCCTGCAGAGAAGATTAAAGTACAGTTGGTTCTGATTCCCTTAGATGAAAGATATTTGATTGCTTTAACGCCATCTTTAATCATTGGGATCTTCACCACGATTTTCGGATCCAGTTTCGCCAAAGCTTCACCTTCTTTAATCATGGATTCAAAATCAGTAGAAATAACTTCCGCACTTACATTCGCATCAACGATATCGCAAATCGCTTTGTAGTGGTTCAATACATTCTGATCTCCGGTGATTCCTTCTTTAGCCATAAGGCTGGGGTTGGTGGTTACGCCGTCTAAAACGCCAAGGTCTTGAGCTTCTCTGATTTGTTCCAGATTCGCTGTGTCTATGAAAAACTTCATAAGATATATAGTTTAAGAAAATATATGATTTTATTTAACTCGTGGTAGTCATTAGAAAGAAGAGTATGCATTCGAAGCATGGTCTATCTAAAAAAAATAAAAATGGGCAAGCACCTTTTATCGCACCGCTACAACCTTCTACCCTTGCTTCGTTCCCGCCCTGGGGGAGTTCAAAGGGAGCTGATCGTAAAAGACTTGCCCGTCACAAAAGTAGGAAAAGAATTGAATCTACAAAAGTAAATATCGCTTTTATTGTAGTTTTTTCGGGGGATTTGGGGTAATTGATTGAGATTAAACCTATTGTAGTGTAAAATATTTTTAATCTTTTTTCTCATTTTCTTTAGCAAATCGGGAAAAAGGAAAAAATCCGCAAAACATCAGCCTCAGAAAGCAAACATAGAAATACTATGCATGAATAATATTGGTTATGAATGTCGTAATTTAAATCGATGTAATTTATGAATATTATAAAATACAAGGATTATAATTGAAATATGCTGTGTATCTCCTAAAAAATATAACGATATTATAATTCCTTGATTTTTTTTCGTAACTTAGTGTCTCAATCACACTATACCCAACCAACACTAAATTAAACTTATGGAACAAACACAAGATCAGCAAGGGTTGTACGACCAGCGTTTTGAGCACGACGCATGTGGCATTGGTTTCGTTGCCCATATCAAGGGCAGAAAGTCGCAACAAATCATTTCCGACGCCATTACCATTCTTGAGAATCTTGATCACCGCGGGGCTTGCGGAGCAGAAATTAATACCGGAGATGGCGCAGGTATTATGATACAGATCCCTCACGAGTTTCTGTACGACGAATGTCTTAAAATCGGATTCAGCCTGAATGAGTCCGGCGATTATGGGGTGGGGATGCTATTTTTACCCAAAGATGTCAAGGCGAGAGAAGAGTGCAGAGAGATCATTTACCGTGCAGCAGAGAAATTAGGACTGGAAGTTTTAGGCTTCAGAAAGGTACAAACCAATACAGAAGGTATTGGAGACATGGCATTATCGGTAGAACCGGAAATGGAACAGGTCTTTATCGCACGTCCTTATGCTATTGCAGCAGGTGCAGACTTTGAACGTAAACTTTATGTGTTCAAGAATTACCTGTCAAAGACCATTAACAATACCGTAAAGGGAATCAATGGCGAATTTTATATTGCTTCTTTCTCTTCGAGAACGATCGTATATAAAGGACAGCTTACCTCTTTGCAGGTGAGAACCTATTTTACTGAACTAAGTGACAAGCGTGTCGTTTCCGCTTTTGGCTTAATTCATAGTCGTTTTGCAACCAATACCTTTCCTTCATGGAAGCTAGCACAGCCTTTCAGGTATATCGCACATAACGGAGAAATTAATACCCTGCAGGGGAATCTGAACTGGTTTAGAGCAAGCGTAAAGTCTTTGGCTTCGTCTTACTTTACGCCTGAAGAACTGAATATTTTACTTCCTGTCATTGACGAGTCCAATTCCGATTCAGGATGTTTAGATAATATAGTAGAGTTATTGCTGCATGCAGGCCGCTCATTGCCACATGTACTCATGATGTTGATTCCTGAGGCATGGGATGGCAATGAGGATATGGATGAACTTAAAAAAGCATTCTATAAGTTCCATGCTACTTTAATGGAGCCATGGGATGGACCTGCAGCTGTTTCATTTACAGATGGCAATCTGATTGGTGCCACACTGGACAGAAACGGACTTCGTCCGCAAAGATATGCCATCACCGAAGATGACCATGTGATCATGGCTTCTGAAGCAGGTGCACTGGCTTTGGATCAAAGCAAAATCATCGAAAAAGGAAGGTTAACTCCGGGAAAGATGTTTGTGGTAGATATGGAGCAGGGAAGAATCATCAGTGATACCGAAATTAAGCAACTGGTTTGTGGCCGCAGGCCCTATGCAGACTGGTTAAATCAATACCAGATCAGACTGGAAGAACTTTCAGATCCAAGAGTGGTCTTCAGCGGGCTTTCTCAGGAGTCTATCTTCAAGTACCAGCAGGTATTCGGCTACAGCCGTGAGGACATCGATCTAATCCTGAAACCAATGGCCAGAGATGGTAAAGAGCCAATCGGATCTATGGGAACAGATATACCTTTAGCTGTCCTTTCGCAAAAACCTCAGCACCTTTCTTCTTATTTCAAACAGTTGTTTGCACAGGTGACCAATCCGCCGATCGATCCGATCAGGGAAAAAGTGGTGATGAGCCTTGCAGGTTTCATGGGTAACAACGGAAATATCCTGGAAGAAAAAGCAATGCAATGTCATTGTGTGGGGATTAAACATCCGATATTAACGAATTTAGAGCTGGAGAAACTGAGAAGTATCGATACGGGTGTATTCCAGTCTAAAACTTTACAAACCTATTTCAGGGCAACCGGAAAACCGGGCGCTATGGCAAAAGCCTTAGACAGACTTTGCCGTTATGCTGTAGATGCAGTGGAAGACGGATTTCAGGTGATCATCCTTTCTGATCGTGCACTGGATTCTGAACATGCCGCAATTCCTTCTCTCCTTGCCGTTTCTACTGTTCACCATCATTTGATCCGTAAAGGATACAGGGGGGATGTAGGCCTGGTAGTAGAAGCAGGTGATGTCTGGGAAGTTCACCATTTCGCGTGTTTAATCGGATTTGGTGCGACTGCAGTAAATCCTTACCTCGCAGAAGAAACAATTACAGGTTTTGAAACTGAATTGGAAAACAAACCAGCAAAATTAATCCAGAACTATATATATGCAGTAAATAATGGATTGTTAAAGATCTTCTCAAAAATGGGAATCTCGACCTTACAATCTTACCATGGTGCGCAGATCTTTGAAATTCTAGGGATCAACAAGCAGGTGGTCGACAATTATTTTACGGGCGCCGTTTCCAGAATTGGTGGATTGGGACTGGACGAAATTGCCAGAGAAACCTTAATTAAACACAATAGAATCTTTGGTTCGGCAACACGTCCGGATATGATCCTGCCTACAGGTGGTAATTATAAATGGAAACGTAAAGGAGAACAACATTTGTTCAACCCTCAAACGATCCACTTATTGCAGAATGCAACGAGAAAGAAAGATTACAATGTCTATAAACAGTATTCTAAGCTGGTAAACGAACAGACACATCAGGCGTATACGATCAGAGGTTTATTTGAATTCAATTACGACCGTCCTGCAGTGCCTTTATCGGAAGTAGAACCGGTTGAAAATATTTTGAAACGCTTTGCAACGGGAGCGATGTCATTTGGATCGATCTCTCATGAAGCACACTCTACTTTAGCCATTGCCATGAACCGCATCGGCGGAAAAAGCAATACCGGCGAAGGGGGAGAGGATGAATTGCGTTATGAAACCATGGAAAATGGCGATTCAATGCGCTCTGCCATCAAGCAAATTGCTTCTGCACGTTTTGGGGTAACGAGTTATTACCTGAGCAATGCGGATGAATTGCAGATTAAAATGGCACAGGGTGCCAAACCAGGTGAAGGTGGACAATTACCCGGAGATAAGGTGGACGACTGGATCGCTAAGGTTCGTCACGCCACGCCAGGGGTAGGATTGATCTCTCCGCCGCCACACCACGATATTTATTCTATTGAAGATTTAGCACAGCTGATCTTTGATTTGAAAAATGCCAACCGCGAAGCAAGAATCAACGTGAAACTGGTTTCTAAAGCTGGTGTTGGAACAATTGCTGCCGGAGTGGCAAAAGCACATGCGGATGTGATCCTGGTGTCAGGGTTTGACGGAGGAACGGGTGCATCGCCATTGACCTCTATCCAGCATGCCGGACTTCCATGGGAGCTTGGCCTCGCGGAAGCACATCAGACACTGGTTAAAAACCGCCTGCGCAGCAGGGTAGTCCTGCAAACAGACGGACAGCTGAAAACAGGTAAAGACATCGCCATTGCGACGCTTCTTGGAGCCGAAGAATGGGGTGTAGCGACAGCAGCATTGGTTACTTCCGGCTGTATTATGATGAGGAAATGTCACCTGAATACCTGCCCGGTAGGGGTAGCGACTCAGGATCCTAACCTGAGAAAACTGTTTACCGGAGAAGCAGACCATGTAGTGAACCTGTTCCATTTCCTTGCGGAGGAACTGAGAGAAACCATGGCAGAATTAGGTTTCAGAACGGTAGAAGAAATGGTGGGTCAGGCGGATGCGTTAAGCTTACGTCAAATCGATCCGAGCGACTGGAAACTGAAAGACCTTGATCTTTCTGCAATCCTGTATAAAGCGCCTGATAACGGCCTGAGCCTTTACCAGACCGAACTGCAGGACCACGGCTTGACAGATATCCTGGATCATGCCCTGATCAAAGCAGCACAGCCTGCTTTATTGAATAAGGAACCGATCTACAGAGAGTTTGAAGTGAAGAATACCAACCGTGCACTGGGAACGATGCTGTCTAACGAAGTGTCTAAAGTTTATAAAAGCCAGGGGCTGCCGGCAGATACCATCAATTTCAAATTTAAAGGTTCCGCCGGGCAAAGTTTTGGTGCTTTCGCAGCGAAAGGGATCTCCCTGCAGCTGGAAGGCGAAGCCAATGATTATGTTGGAAAAGGACTTTCAGGTGCCAGGTTGTCTATCTATCCTTTCAGTACGATCAGTTATGTACCGGAACAAAATATCATCATTGGTAATGTAGCCCTTTATGGTGCAACCTCCGGCGAATTGTATGTAAGAGGACAGGCAGGAGAACGTTTTGCGGTTAGAAATTCCGGAGCTACAGCAGTAGTGGAAGGTTTAGGTGATCACGGCTGTGAATACATGACTGGTGGTGAAGTTCTGGTGATCGGTGATACCGGAAGTAATTTTGCAGCGGGTATGAGCGGTGGAGTTGCCTGGATTTATGATGTTAAAGGAGAGTTTGCCAATAAATGCAATAAAGAAATGGTAGACCTTGATCCTCTGGATGAACAGGATGAACTGCGCATTAATATCTTGCTGAAGAAACACATTCAGCTGACAGATAGTAATCTGGCTAAATTCATCTTAAGCGACTGGGCCACACAATCTGCGCATTTCATTAAGGTATTCCCTAAAGAATATAAAGCAGTATTGAAGAAAAGAGCTGAAGTAACTGTTTAACCTTATGCTCCGAAACAACCAGAGAAAATTGAAACACAAAATGATCAGAACCACTAAACTAAATATAGCTTAACTATGGGAAAAGTAACCGGATTTTTAGAGTATGAAAGAACTGCTCCTGTAAAAGAAGATGCTAAAGAACGTTTAAAGCATTATAATGAATTTGTACAGAATTTCGAATTAGAGCAGGTAAACCGGGAAGCCGCAAGGTGTATGGATTGCGGGGTTCCTTTTTGTCAGTCGGGCTGCCCGCTGGGCAATGTGATTCCGGAGTTTAACGACGCAGTATATAAAGGAGACTGGCAGCTGGCTTCTACCATTTTGCTGAGCACAAATAACTTCCCTGAATTTACAGGAAGGATTTGTCCGGCACCATGTGAGTCGGCCTGCGTACTTGGAATCAACAGGTCTCCGGTCTCTATCGAAGAAATAGAAAAACATATTATTGAAATTGCTTTCAATAAAGGATACATCAAAGCGGAAGAGCCATTGATCCGTACCGGCAAGAAAGTAGCAGTTATTGGTTCCGGACCCGCAGGTCTGGCAGCAGCAGCGCAACTGAACAGGGCTGGTCATGAGGTGGTAGTTTACGAACGTGATGATACGCCGGGAGGATTGTTGAATTATGGCATTCCGGATTTTAAACTTCAAAAGGACGTGGTCACCAGAAGAATCAGCCTGATGGAAAAAGAAGGGATTGTTTTCAAATGTAACTCCAATGTTGGGGTTAATGTGGAACTCAATACCCTGCTTAGGGAATACCAGTCGATCGTATTGGCTGGAGGATCTACCATTCCAAGAGACCTGAACATTACCGGCCGTGAGGCGAAGGGTGTTCATTATGCTATGGATTTCCTGAAGCAACAAAACAAACGTGTGAAAAGCGTGAACATCGATGGAGAAGCGATTCTGGCTACCGGGAAAGATGTGATTGTGATCGGGGGTGGAGATACGGGTTCTGATTGTATTGGTACTTCAAACCGACAGGGGGCAAAGTCTGTGATGCAGTTTGAGATCATGCCAATGCCATCTCAGAACCGTACAGCCAATATGCCTTGGCCAACCTTCCCAATGCTTTTAAAAGTAACTTCTTCTCATGAAGAAGGTTGTGAAAGGGCCTGGGGAGTGAATACCAAGGAATTCATCAAGGATGAAAATGGAAACCTGAAAGCCTTAAAAGTAGTGGATGTGGAATGGGAGATTGATGCTGTAGGCAGACCTTTAAATTTCAAAGAGAAAGCGGGTACAGAGCGTGATTTGCCTTGCCAGCTGGTTTTATTGGCCATGGGTTTCTTACATCCTCAAAAGGAAGGTTTGATCGAGAAATTGGGCGTAGAGCTGGACAATAGAGGAAACGTAAAAGCCGAAGAGGGTAAGTACCAAACTAATATTGCTAAAATCTTTGCTGCCGGAGACATGCGCCGGGGACAATCCCTGGTAGTATGGGCCATCTCAGAGGGTAGGGAAGCCGCACGTAAAGTGGATGAATACCTCATGGGACATAGCCGCCTGCCATCCAAAGATGGAATCCCTTATGCTTAATCCTTAAAAATGAGATAAGATTTATTTCATTATTGATAATAAAACCCCGGAAATTTAATATTTCCGGGGTTTTTTGATTTAAAATAGCATCCGGAATTCCGGTGATAAGGAGGATTTATCGCGATAACGGGCCTATATCAATACTTTTCCTTGAAAATCAGTTAAATAACCAGAAAGATTAAACATAAATCCTTGCCAGTGATGATCTTGAATTTTACTTTTTAGCAGTTAATTTACAAAGAATTTACAATTCATAGGTGTTATTTTGTAAATGGGCATTTTCATTTATTTATATCGTTCTACGTCGTCTGAGCGATGTTTTATAAGTAAAGTTGACTGCCTGAATTTCCACTGAATTTCAACTCCCGAAATCAAATGAAAAATGTCCGGACGAAACCTTGATTTGGGATTTTTGGTGCTTCAAAAATTATATTATTACTGTGTTTTTTGTGGTAAATCCGTCAATTTTATACCAAAATATGCTGTTTTTTGACTTTGTTGTTAGTTTAAATACCTGTAATACTGATTGTTAAGCGTGTTTTGTAACGGAAATGAGACGTTGTTGACATATAAAATTCGGCAAAAGCTTAAATTATAGTTATTAACTAATCCTGAAATGACTATGAAAAGACCGTTACTAACGCTAATGGTGCTGTTGCTGTTTACAATAACAGCCTGGGCACAAACACGTACCATCACTGGTACCGTAATCGCGACAAGCGACAAAAATCCCCTCCCTGGGGTATCTGTAAGGGTGAAAGGGCAGAAAACAGGAACACAAACCGGGGCCAATGGAAAGTACTCCATCGAGGTGAACGGAAACAACCTGAGCCTGGAGTTCTCTTACCTGGGTTTTACAACCCTAACGAAAGCAATCGGATCAAATAATCAGTTAGATGTTTCTTTAAGTGATGAAGAAAACAATTTAAATGAAATTGTGGTTACCGCCCTTGGTATCAAGAGAGAGAAACGCACATTGACCTATTCTACACAGGAAGTGACGGGGAATTCTCTGGTTGCTGCCAAAGAGAATAACCTGGTCAATGCACTGGCTGGTAAAGTGGCCGGTGTTCAGATCACGAATTCAAGTGGTGCTGCAGGTAGCTCTTCAAAAATTGTGATCAGAGGAAATACTTCCCTTACCGGAGAGAATGGTGCTTTATTCGTTGTGGATGGAGTGCCGATTAACAATACGGAAGCGGGAAATCCGGATGGTGCATTGAGTGCCGGAGGAACAGCTAACAGGGCAATTGATATTGATCCGAATATCGTAGAAAGTGTCTCTATCCTTAAAGGAGCAGCAGCAAGTGCCTTATATGGTTCGGCGGCAGCGAGAGGGGTGGTCATCATCACGACAAAAACGGGTAAAGGAAAACCTTCTGTCTCGCTTTCTTCGGGTATTACTTTTGACAATGCCATATTCCCTGAATTCCAGGATAAATATGCGCAGGGTACCAATGGTACTTATGTAGATGGTAACAATGGCCAGCTGAGCTCCGGTTCATGGGGACCACTGATTGAAGGATTAACCGTAAATGGCGCTCCGGTAACGAAGCATGATCCAAGAAAGGAATTCTTTAAACAAGGTTTTACCACAGACAATACGCTTGCGGTAAATGGATCTACGGATAAATCATCGTATCTGGTTTCTTATTCCTACCTGAATACAAAAGGTACGATGCCGGGTACGGATTTCGGCCGTCACTCTTTCTTTACCAAATTTACACATGAAATTACAAGCAAAGTATCAGTGACCGGTCAGCTGAACTACATCAACACCGCAAATGACCGCCTGCCAGAGGGCAATAGTCTGGCGAGTCCATTCTGGACGGTTTATGCCGCACCAATTTCATGGGATCCTTTTCCAACCACTAACCCTGACGGAAGCCAAAGGGTTTATCGCGCAGCAAGGAATAACCCTTACTGGCTGGTAGACAACGTTAAGTTTGCTTCGGTTGTAAACAGGTTTTTACCGGTATTCACACTAAATTATAACCCGACACCGTGGTTAACAATTACAGAAAGACTGGGTGCTGATATTTTTAATGATGGAACGACCTATCATGAAGCTCCGGGAATTGTTGGCGGGGAATCTGCGGATGGAAAAATGTACAACCGTGAAATCAATTTCAGACAGTTTAACCATGACCTGATCGTTGAGGCCAAGAAAAACTTTGGAGATGATTTCTTTGGAAGCATCCTGGTCGGGAATAACATCCTTTCTTCTGAGGAAAGAACGGTATTTGACAAGGGCATCGGACTGGGCGCGAAAGATTTTTACAACATCGCAAACGCATCCACCATTGTATCTAAAATTACGGACAGGAATTATAGAAAAGTAGGAGTGTACGCACAAATGACCGGTGAATACAAACGCATGCTGTCTTTATCCTTAACCGGTCGTTATGATGGAACTTCGGTACTTAGTGCCGATAAAAGATTCTATCCTTACGGATCTGCCTCTGCAGGTTTTATATTTACAGAACCTCTTGGTCTAAGTAACAATTCTATCCTTAACTTCGGTAAAATCCGTGTTTCTTATTCTTATGTAGGAAATGATAACGTTGCACCTTACAGTATTGGTACTCCTTATACAAAACCAACAATCGGAAATATTGAGTTCCCTTACGATGGACGTAACGGGTTTTTACTGACCAATACCTATGGTGACCCTAACCTGAAAAACGAAGGCTTAAAAGAGTTTGAAACAGGTCTGGAATTAAAGATGTTTAAGAACAGGTTTAATATTGAAGCGACTTATTTCAACAAGATCAGTAAAGATCTGATCAGTACCACACCAATTACACCATCGAGTGGTTTTAATGCGGCTGTAATTAATGCGGCAAGTATGTACAACAAAGGTTTTGAATTGATATTGAGCGGTACACCAATCAAAACTCAGGACATCACCTGGGTAGTGGGACTTAACTTCTCTAAAATCAATAATAAAGTGACGGATATCGGTCAGAATCTGGACAATATTCAGTTTGCCGGATTTGTCAGCCCCGGAGTATTTGCTTATAAAGACCAGCCTTATGCAGTTATTTTTGGTTCAAGATACCTGCGTAACGATGCCGGAAAAATGGTGATCGGTGCCGATGGTTATCCGATCATTGATGAAAAGCTTGGTCCGATCGGAAATACAGTGCCGAAATGGAATGCAGGACTAACCACCACTTTTACCTGGAAAGGCCTGAGTCTTTCTGCCGTATTGGATATGAAAAAAGGTGGAGATGTCTACAACCTTGATAATTTTTACCTGAATTTCTATGGGGTAACGAAAATAACTGAAGACAGAACAGGTACGAGAGTATTTGACGGTGTTACCGAAGATGGACAGGTAAATACCAAAGTAGTTCCAATAGATCAGGGATATTATCAAAATAACTATTCACAGGTAGATGAAAATGGGGTAGAAGATGGTACTTATGTGAAATTGAGACAGGTAAGCCTGGCTTATAATTTCGCGCCTTCACTTTTAAAGAGAACACCATTTAAAGGATTGAGCATTTCCGCTACAGGAAGAAACTTATGGTTCTATACGCCGCATTACACAGGCTCAGATCCGGAAGTAAGTTTATATGGAACCGGAAATGGTGGCGGCTTTACCAATTTTGTTACCCCATCTAACAGAAGCTATAATTTCGCTGTAAAAGTTACTTTCTAAATCGAACAACATGAAAAAGACATATTATACCTTAATCGCATTTATATTACTGGTGTCTGCATCAGGATGTAAAAAATTCCTTGACATTAATAAAGATCCAAACAATCCGGTAGACGTTCAGGAAGCTTTGATTTTGACTCCTCTGGAGATTTATACGACCACCAATATTATCGGCGGTTTTCCGGGCAGCGTATCCGCCTATTGGACGCAGCAACTGGCCATCAATCAGCCGGCTCCGGAAATTGATTCGTATAGAATTACACCAAGTGATGTAAACAATACCTGGAGCTTTGACCTTTATCCTGCAATTTTCTATAATTCCAGGCTTATGATCGATAAAGCAGAAAAGGCAGGTAACAATGGTTATGCGGGCATCGGAAAGGTCTTGCTGGCCTATAATTTAGCGGTTTGTACTGACCTTTGGGGCGACATTCCCTATACCGAAGGTTTCGCAGCTTTGGGTAATTTAAAACCTAAATACGATTCACAGGAGAGCATTTATAAATTGATTCAGACTACGCTTGATCAGGCGATTGTGATCCTGAATTCTGCGCCTGCTGGTATTCGTGTAGGTAGCGATGATTTGATCTATGGTGGTGATTTCGCATCCTGGAAAAAACTGGCTTATACACTTAAAGCGAGATATCACCTTCGCCTGAGCAAAGCAGCAGGTTATTCGGCAACAACACAGGCAGATTTAGCATTGGCAGCATTGCAGAATGGATTTTCTGCAAACGCAGACAATGCAAAAGTAACCTATTCCGGAAAAGCAAAAGGAGAAAATCCATGGTACCAGGGAACATTGCCTGGAGCAGGAGGAGTAGTGCTTTCTAAAAATTTCGTGGACCTGTTGAAAGCTAATAATGATCCCAGGCTACCTATTTTAGCCGCTCCGGGTTCGGGTGGCGACTATGTAGGCCGACAAAGCGGAACGATTCCAACTACAGATCCTACCATTTATGCCGCAGTTTCCCCTAATGTTGGCGGATACATTGCGGACGATGAAGAAACCGGAAAATCGGCCCCTGTGTATCTGGCTACCTATGCAGAAGCACTGTTTATCAAGGCTGAGGCTACCTTAAATAAATCTGGTGCCGTAGCTGCACAGCCGGTGTTGAAAGCCGCTATCGAAGCCAATATGGACCTCTTGAAGGTTGCTGCAGCAGATAAAAATGCCTACACCGCCATTCATTCCATTCTTGATCCGGTAACTCCTTTGAAAACATTGATCAATGAGAAATATGTAGCGAGCTTCTTGTCGCTGGAAGCCTATAACGACTGGCGCAGAACGGGATTCCCTGTTTTGAATGTAGTTCCAAATGCATTCAGACCATATATCCCTCAGCGTTATCCTTATCCTTCACAGGAAGTGACCTCAAACCCTCAGCCTCAACAGAGCATCCCGACCTCTGAGAAAGTCTGGTGGGCTAAATAACCCTGATTTATCTATAAAATAAAAGGGGCCGGATCNNGATCCGGCCCCTTTTATTTTGATCTTTTGATGATCAGAATTTGTCATTGGGATTTTTTCTCTTGGTCAGCAGCATCTCAATGGTTTTCTCAATTCTGCTAAGCCTGGTTTTGTCCTGCTTTGCCGTTAAGATCCAAAGCACATACTCTTTTCTATGGGAATAAGCCAGGGACTCGAAATAAGTCAGCGCTAATGGATACTGCTCCAGGGCTGCAAGTAGATCTTGCGGTGGGAGGACCTGTTTGTTGACAACATCGATATATGCTGAAAATTCGTTCTGTTCGATGTTTTCATTTCTCACTGCAGAAGCCTTCACCAGGGCGATAGGCTTCAGACGCAGGCCTGTCCAGATTTCCGAAATCGAGATAGATGCACAAGGTGTCAGTTGATGTACTTTTACTTCCTCCCATGGTGCCATCATATGGAGATCGCTTTCCATTCCCGAGCTTTTTTTAGGATAAGCAATCCAGAATAAAGTATCGGGCCTGAGTTTTGGAGAAATGATGGCCAGTTGTTCTTTCAGCTCATAACTATTCAATACAAACAGCAGCAATGCATCAAATTCATTTTCTGCGTTAAAGCTGAGTTGTACAGCATCAAAATCTCCCAGCAACTCTGATATATTTTCAGGCGCATTTTCTACCAGAAGCTTAAATCCAGCTTTAACATGTAGCTTTTTCAGTAGTTTGTTGTCCATCTGTCCGCTCATTTAATCCGGTTATCTAATTACAACCTTAGCTTGGCAAAGAAGTCCCAAAGGACGATACCTGCAGAGATCACAATATTGAAAGAATGTTTGGTTCCAAACTGAGGAATTTCAATACATTTATCAATTTGTGCCATTACTTCTTCGCTCACTCCGTTGACTTCATTTCCAAAAATCAACGCATATTTTTTGCTGCTTTCAGGCTGAAAAGTATTCAACATAATACTTCCCGATGCCTGCTCTATGGCAATGATTTCATATCCTTCTTCACGAAGGGAAGCCACCGCTTCCAATGTGCTTTCAAAATGTGTCCAGGCCACAGACTGGGTTGCCCCTAAAGCTGTTTTTTCTATTTCCCGGTGCGGAGGTTGAGCGGTAATGCCACAGAGGTATAATTTCTCAATGGCAAAACCATCTGCCGTCCTGAAGACAGAGCCGATATTGTGCATGCTGCGTACATTGTCAAGCAGCACCACAACCGGTAACTTCTCCTGTTCTCTAAACTCTTCTACACCTACACGGTTTAGCTCGTCTGATTTTAATTTTTTCATTAAAGACTTTTGATAATTCTATCCTGCAAAATTAAAATTAAATTGCAGAAGCACCATTACCAATCTCACTGATATATATAGCTGCCGGATAACCTATTCGTTCTACATAGAAATCAGTCAGTTGTCTGGCAAAATCTTCTTCCTGTCCTTTCTTTAACAAGGCAATTGCACATCCTCCGAAGCCGGCGCCGGTCATTCTTGCACCGATCACATGCTCATAATCTGTACAAAATTCAACAACAGCATCCAGTTCCGCACCTGTAACTTCGTATAAATCCTTTAATGATTGATGAGAAGCATACATTAAGCGGCCAAACTCTGCTAAATTTCCTTCGTTCAAAGCTTTTGCAGCAAGGCTTACCCTGTCGTTTTCCCGGATCACATGCGTAGCCCTTTTCAAAACCGTCTCATCAGTAATCAAATGACTGTGCAGTGAAAACTTCTCTGCATTCAGTTCGCAAAGGTTGTTCAGCGTAATCTCCTGATTCAGTTGCGCTAAAGCGGTCTGGCACTCGGCAACCCTTTCATTATATTTTGACTCTGCCAGTTTCCTTGGTTTATTGGTATTGATGATGGCCAGGGAATAATCACCAAGGTTACAGTCTACAGATTTGTATTTTAACGTATCGCAATTCAGTACCAGCGCTTTATGGGCCTCTCCGAATGCAACGGCAAACTGATCCATAATGCCACAGTTCACACCGATAAATTCATTTTCTACTTTTTGAGCCAGCAAAGGGATCTCAATTTTTTCATAGCCAAGATTAAAGTAATCGTTTAAAGCGTAAGCCATTGCAACTTCTATTGAAGCGGAAGAAGATAATCCCGAACCAATGGGGATATTGCCGTAAAAAAGCAGGTCCAGGCCTGTAGGAAGTTCATGCTTTTTAAGGATTTCATGGAAAACACCCAATGGGTAATTGTACCATTCTGAACCTGTTTTTGTATAAGATGGTTGTAGTGCAATCTCTTGTTTTTCAGGAAAGTTAAGGCTGTTGAACCGAATCACCTGATCATTGTTCGGAGCAATGCTCAACCAGGTGCCTAAAGTAACTGCGCAAGGCATTACCAGTCCGCCATTGTAATCAATATGCTCACCAATAAGGTTCACGCGTCCGGGGGTAAAATAATTCGCCTTTGGCTCTTGTCCATATAGCGCTAAGAATTTATCGGTCAATTCCGCTTTCATTGTAATATTTTAATTTAAAGTTTTTGTTTTAAGTAAAGTATTGATAGTATTGTTTTAAATAACAACCGCCCTAATATACAATTTATGGAAACAAAGCTAATCAAGACCGGGAAATTTATTGACGGTAAGGAGATCCTTGGTATTGAGTTAACAAATACACATGGCACCTATGTGAAAATATTCAATTATGGTGCAATCATTAATAAATTTATCGTGGTGAATAAGCGAGGCGAAAAGCAGGATATTGTGCTTGGCTTCGATGATTTTGAGGGTTACGTAAGTGAGGAGTATCTGGCAGACTATCCCTATCTGGGAGCAGTGATCGGTCGCTATGCCAACCGCGTAAAAAATGGAAGGTTCACTATTGATGGAACGGTACATCAACTCACGCAAGCCAAAGGTGGCGATTGCCTTCATGGCGGAATTAAAGGATTTGACAAACAGGTTTGGGATGTGTTATCGACCATAGATCCAAGTGTTACCCTGCAATATGTGAGTCCTGATGGAGAAGAGCATTTTCCGGGAAACCTAACCCTGCAGCTCACTTTTAAATTAACCGACGAGAATGAGTTGATCCTGGATTTTAAAGGAAGTACCGATCAGGCTACAGCCATCAATATCACCCATCACAGTTATTTTAATTTATCACCTGATCTGGACTCGGTTGGAAATCACCATCATAGAATGCCTGCTAGCCATTATCTTGAGCAGGACGATAACTATGCCGTTACAGGTAAGTTAATTCCCGTAGAGGGCACGATACACGACTTCCTGGGCGGAAAGCTGATCTCTCAGGACTGGGATCCGGAAGAAGGTTATGACCAGAGTTATGTTTTGGATAAACCATATGGGGAATTTACACTGGCTTCAGAAACTTCAGAGGAAAAAAGCGGTTTGAAACTCTCCGTTTATACCACAGAACCGGTAGTACATTTGTACACGGCAAAATATACCTCAGTGAAACATGGTAAAGGTGGCGTTGAATACCATCCTTATGGTGCTTTCTGTGTGGAAACGCAACACCATCCGAATGGCATTAACATTCCTGCTTTCCCGAGTACAATACTTAGACCAGGGGAAACGTACAAACAAACTACAATTTATAAAATAGAACATAGCTAAATGAAAGTTGATATCTGGTCGGATGTAAGGTGTCCGTTTTGTTATATAGGAAAGAGAAAGTTCGAATCTGCACTTGCTGAATTTGAACATAAAGAAGCGATAGAAGTAGAATGGCATAGCTTTGAACTGGACCAGAATATGGTTACGGTACTGGACAAAAGTTCAGAGGAATATCTTGCTGAGCGTTATGGAAAGAGCCGGGAATGGGCGGCAGAAAGCCACAAGCATGTAACAGAAGCGGCAGCAGAAGTGGGCTTGAACTTTAATCTTGGTCAGTCCATTGTTGCCAGTTCCTTTGATGCACACCGTCTGATTCAGCTGGCAAAATCCAAAGGTTTGGGGGATGAAATTGAAGAGTCTTTGTTTAAAGCCCATTTTACAGATGGCAAAGACATTAGTGATCCTGCATCCCTGCTGGAAATAGGGGTAGAGGCTGGTCTGGGAGCCAATGAAATTACCGCAGTATTAAATAGTGATCATTTTACAGATGAAGTCAGATATGATGAGAAAACCGCAGAAACCATTGGCGTTCGCGGTGTTCCTTTCTTTGTCTTCAATGAAAAGCTGGCCGTGTCTGGTGCACAGCCTTCAGAGACCTTTCTTGGCGCATTAAAGCAGGCCTGGGAAGGTCAGTCTTGATATCAGGTTTGATTGAATCCATTGTCTCTAAACAATAAATCCACGATGAGTCCAGCTTNNAAGCTGGACTCATCGTGGATATCCGGACGTAAAATCTATATTTTCTTTTTGCGTTTGCCCCACCAGATATAAAATCCGGTTACCGGCAAACTGGCAGCGATAAAGCTGGCAATAAAAGCCAGGATTTTACCTGGAAGGGAGCCGATTTGTCCGGTATGGGTATCGAATGCCAGTCGGCCGAACAAATCTCCCAGATGTGCTTTTATATATTCCTTTTGCCAGAAATGAGGCATGTCGATCTTCTTTAAGTTATACTGGTCATAGTATTGAATTTCTGATTGATATGATGTTCCCGGTTTCGGATTGTAAACGAGCGTAATCACCTCTTCTTTTTTCTCCGGGTAGCTGATGGAAAGAATGATTTTTCCCATTCCCGGTTTTGCATTGGCAAATTTTGTCCAAAGCAGGTCAACCCCGTTTTTGTAAGGGGGGCTACCTTGAATTACCTTACTTGATGGTGGAACCCGCTTGGGTAGCGAGGCACCTCCCGAGCCCATCCAATAGAGCCCTTTTGCCAGCCAGGGGATACTGATCAGCACACCTGAAAATGCGATAACGAGCACAAAAAGCATGCTGTAAAAGCCAGGCACATTGTGGAGGTCGTAGTTTAAACGTTTGAACTTTGCATTCCATTTTATGGAAAAACTCTTTTTACGGGAGGATTTATTCCATTTTTTTGGCCACCAGAGTACGATGCCGGAAATCAGTAAAACGATAAAAATCAGCGTGGCATAGGAAACGATGGCCTGACCCGCTTTGCCCGGGATAAGTAAACTCGTATGCAGGTAAAGTACGACATCAAAGAAGCCTATAGCTTGTGGTCTCACTTTAATCAGTTTTCCTGAGTAGGGGTTCACATAAGCTTCCCATTCTGATTTATCTTTGAGTTGGTAATAAATGGTAGCAGCCTCTTCACTCGTATGATAAGTGATTCCTGTAATGCTGGCCGGGGCATTCAGCTGAACTGCTGTTTTGGCCTTTAGTTGTGCAGGGGCCAACATTTGCTTTGCTTCAACAGGAACAAAACGATAAGGCTCCAGGGCATTCCTGATTTCTGTTTCAAAGACAAGAATACAACCCGTAATGCCAAGAATAAACACCACCAGCCCGGAGAGGAGACCGAGCCAGAGGTGTAGAAATGCATTGATCTTCTTAAAATTCATGTTAGAACCTAACGCCAAGACTTAAAACTGCTCTTTGGGACCATAGCGGATAATAACCACCATACATACCATAGGTATAAGCTTTGCGGTTAGTCAGGTTGGTTACATTCAGGCGGGTAAAGAAATGGTTGAAACTATAAGCGGCGGAAGCATCAAAAGTAGCGAAACCTGGTGCAAGCTGTTCCGGAAGGTTATAGCTTGTTGCATAGTTTTGACCACGATAGGAGTAACCTGCGCCCAATTCAAGGCCTTTTAATGGCAAGGTGGAAAAAGCATAATTAGCCCAGATGTTTACAATTGCCTTTGAGTTTCCAGCCAGTTCATTACCTTTAGGATAGGCCGGATCATCAACGATAATTGCATCGATATAGGAAGCGGCAATATTTAAGGTAAGTTCCGCATTGATTTTACCATTAATATCCAGTTCCAAACCTTTACTCTGATGTCTGGCTCCGATATAAGAAGCGATACCGCTGGTTGGGTTGTAATCTGTATAAGGGAAATCCGGAGCCTCGGTCAGGTCGGTAACTATACCAGTCACGTTCTTTTTGTCTATTTTGAACGCTGCAAAAGTAATTCCCAGTTGATTATTGAGTAGGCTCGTTTTAATGCCAGCTTCAAACTGATGAGAATTGGTAGGTGCAACCAGTTCTCCTGTCAGTTGATTTTGCCCGTTCATTTCAAATGAATTGGTATATGACCCATAAACCGACATCCATTTCGCCGGTTTAAAAAGCAAACCTAAACGAGGGTTAAATACATCTTGTACATCTGGTTTATAAGCTGCAGGTGCACCGTCAGACCAGCTCGCTGATCGTTTTACATGGTTATAGCGCAATCCCATTAACACATGAACCCTGTCGTCCAAAAAGGAAAACTGATCCTGGGCATAAGCACCGAACCTCTTTCTTTCTGTTGCAGGATTGGCCGGTTTACCGAGGTTATCTAAAATTAGGGTAGACTGTCCATATACCGGCCGGTATAGGTTAATTGGCTTTTCCAGGGTCACCCATGGAGAAAGCGATCTTGACCTGTCGTTTTGCAACATTTCAGCCCCTACGATGATATTATGGATGATACTTCCTGTTTTAACTTTTCCCAGTATGTCGAATGTGGTACCCCAGCCTCCGTGATCTCCATTTTCCATAGAATAGCCTCTTTCCAGGTCCCCATTTGGGGTTATAGAACTCGCATCCAGCGACATCCATCCGTAACGTCTCTTTGCATTGGTGTAATAGCTGCTGTTCCTGATCTTCCAATCCTTACTAAGTTGGTATTCCAGATTTGAAAAGACACTTTCCTCGTTGCTGCGGTATTCGTTAGCAGGTTCGCCGAGGAAGGTCGCAAACCTGACTTTTTTCAATCCTTCAAAGCTATTATCCGGGGAAATGACACCTGGATCTGCAGTTCGCACATCATCATTAAAAATCCCCTCGATATTCCAGGTCAGCTTCGGGGTAATTTTCCAGGTCAGGGTTGGTGCCAGGAAAAACACCCTGCTATTGATCTCATCGCGGAAACTATTCGATTTTTCGAGCGAAGTGTTTAAACGGAATAATACTGTTTTTTGTACATTTAGAGGTCCGCTGATGTCAAATGTAGGTCTGAAAAGGCCATATTGACCGATTTTCATTTCAAATCTTTTATAGTCATAATCCAAAGGCTTTTTGGAGACCAGATTCATCACAGAGCCCGGCGCAATATCTCCATATTGTATCGATGCAGGACCTTTAAGGATATCAATGCTTTCAATGTTATCTCCATACAACTGACCCGCTCCGTTTTCAACGGAGACGCCATTGCGCATCATGGTTAAATCAAATCCTCTTCCGGTAAAAGAGTCATAACCTCCAATAAAACTGCTTGTATAAGTGATCCCACTGGCACTGCTGATGGCGTCTTTAATAGAAGTGATTTGTCTTTGCTGCAATATAGACTGATCGATGATTTGTACCATCATCGGCAGGTTTTCCAGCGGTACTTCGCTTTTGGTAACTGAAGAGGTCTTTCTTTTTTGTCCTGTTACCCTGATTTCATTCAAGGCGTTATTTTGCGCTGTTAATACAAAATTTGCTTTAATCGTTTGTCCGGCAATGACCACAATGTTTTTACTTTTTGTCCCCATGCCGATATAACTTGCAATCAGCGTTTGATTTCCAGCTTCTACATTGTTCAGTGTAAAATTCCCATCCTCATCTGTTTGTGTACTGCCCGCACCTTTTATAGAAATGTTCACAGCCCCGGACGCTTGCCCATCTGTTGTTGCCACATTACCTGTCACCCTGCCGATTTCTTTTTCCTTTACGACGACCTGATTTCCTACAGCGGTGAATTTTAAATTGGTCAGCGCTGAAATCTGTAAAAACAGCTCTTTTATGGTAGTATTGGTTCGTTGAATCGTGATTTGTTTGTTGACATCTGCAAAGCGGTTACTGTAGACAAAGCTATATCCCGTTTGCTTTTCTATCTGTTCGATCAGGTGCTTTACAGTGGTATTTGCGGGACTGATATTGATTTGTTGATTTGGCTGCTGTCCTTTTGCAATAAATGTAAAACAGACGACAGTAAGGAGCATAATGCTCTTTTTCAGGGAGGAGATTACCTGAGTAATTTTCATATTTTTGAAAGTTTTTAAAATGATAAATTGGATGTTCGCAATTTGATAGATCTTTTAAAAGCATTTTGCCGGACATGTTAGCGCATGTTCGGTTTTTTCTTTTGGAGACCTCTGGATAGGAATTCGCCTGGACTTATGGAGACATTGATCTGATTTTATAGGATTATTTGTAAACGGTTATGCTGGTGCCATTAATTTTGAATTTCAGGTCTGTACTGTATGCCATCAATTTCAGGATCTCCGATAATGATTTCTTGTTAAATTTTCCATTGAAAGTCTGTTGTTCAATTTTGTCGGTGCCGGTAAATTTTACGCCATAGTATTGCTCAAGCTCTGCAAAGACTTCTAAAACAGGGACGTCCTTAAACCACAGTATGCCATCTTTCCATGCTTTAATCAGTTCTGTATCGGTCAATTTTATGGAACTGATCTTTTGATTGCCGGTATCGTAAAGTAATTGTTCCCCGGGCTTCATCAGCTGATATTTATCTGGCGTGCCGAAGGCAATTTTGCCATGGATTAAAGTGATGTCGAGCTGCTGACTTACAGGTTTAAGTTTGATGTTGAATTGTGTCCCCAATACCTGAACATTGCTTTTGCCGGGGGTATTTACCTTAAACGGCCGATTGATATCGCTGCTTATGCTGAAGTACCCTTCGCCACGGATCATTCTTATTTCTCTGGATGTTTTGCTGAATTGACTTGGATACTCCAATATGGAACCCCCATTTAACTGCACCGTGCTTCCGTCTGGCAGGCTGATGGTCAGTTGTTTTCCGGGCTCGGTTTTTACCTGATTCCAGCTGAGTGCAGTTTTTTCATTTGATCTCTCCCTGAGGAAGAGGTAGGCCGTGGATAGGCTCAATAAGACCAGTGCTGCTATGGAAATTGATTTGAAGAGCTGAGGTTTAAAAAAAGGTTTTCGCTTTTGCTCATGGGAGATTCTCGTATTCAGGTTTTGCCAGAGTTCATCTTTTAGTGATTCCTTATTTTTTATATCAGCCGGGGCTTCAGGTAGGGCTTCGTCCTGCTGCTTCAGCCATTGTGCTACCCTTTCATTTTCTTCAGGTGTGCAGGCTCCCCTGAAATACCGCTCTAGTAGTTTATGATCCATCTACCTATATAGTACCCAAAACAAAGTACCACCCTAAGCTAAATTTAATATTTATTGTATATCTGCTATCTAATCAATAATTACCAGCTGATGAGGTGATACTGATCAGATAACGTATTTTTTTAGATAGATACCAGTTGAATCGTGTTCGTTTAATGCTGTAAATTTAAAACCAGGGTTAATATAAAAACCATTGATAATTATGGATTCAAGAAGACAATTTCTGATAAAGGCATCTTTACTTGCGGGTGGAGGGCTCCTTGCATCGACGATAAATAATTCAACATTTGCAATTTTCAACCAGAAAATGATGCCTAGTGATCAGCTCAATATAGCTGTTATTGGTGTAAACGGAATGGGTTGGTCTAATGTAAATGCGGCATTAAATATACCAGGTGTCAACTTAATCGCGATTTGTGATGTGGATCGAAATGTCATTGATGGCCGGCTTAATGAACTGAGCAAAAGAAATATAGATACCCGTAAAATCATCATTTATAATGATTACCGACGATTATTGGAAAATAAGGACATAGATGCTGTTATCATTGGAACACCGGATCATTGGCATGCCTTACAAATGATTCATGCTTGTCAGGCCGGTAAAGATGTGTACGTAGAGAAGCCGGTTGGCAATTCTATCGTGGAATGCAACCGAATGGTCGCCGCTCAGGTGAAGTATAATACTGTGGTCCAGGCCGGACAATGGCAGCGAAGCCAGCAACATTTCAGGAATGCGGTAGACTTTATACACTCCGGGCAACTTGGCAATATCCGGACGGTAAAAGTCTGGTGT
This sequence comes from Pedobacter sp. KBW06, assembly GCF_003852525.1. Classification (GTDB taxonomy): domain Bacteria; phylum Bacteroidota; class Bacteroidia; order Sphingobacteriales; family Sphingobacteriaceae; genus Pedobacter. The sequence goes on along the minus strand of NZ_QAJL01000005.1, from coordinate 683,271 downwards.
TACCAGGGATGGATGAAGCCTGGTGCTGTGGTTCCTGACAGTGCTGCGCCGGCAGGAGTAGATTATAAACAATGGCTGGGTCCATCGGCTATCGTCCCTTTTAACAGCAGTCGTTTTCATTTTAATTTTCGTTGGTTTTGGGATTACGCAGGAGGCCTGATGACGGATTGGGGAGTCCATTTGATTGATTATGCATTGTTGGGCATGAAGGCTGAGCTTCCAAAATCTATCGTAGGACTGGGTGGGCGTTTTGCTTATCCGGATCTGTATGAAGAAACTCCGGATACACTGACCACATTGTATGAGTTCGATAAATTCAATATGGTATGGGATTCAGCGATGGGGATAGATAACGGTTCTTATAACAGGGATCATGGGATCGCTTATATTGGAAACAACGGGACATTAATCCTGAATCGTGGTGGATGGGAAGTGATTGAAGAAAAGAAAAGTACAAATAAGGTATTGAGGCCTTTTGAAAAGGCGAGCGATAACGGCTTACAGAAACACATGGAAAATTTTGTCGCAGTGATCAAAAGCCGTAAAATGGAAGACCTTCACTGTAGCATACAGGCTGGTGCTCATGTGGCCTCGGTTGCCCAGATGGGTAATATCTCTTACCGGAGTGGTCAGAAACTGATCTGGGATGCCAATGCAGGTCAATTTAGCGATAAGAAGATCAATAAAACATATCTGGAAAAAGAGTATCATAATGGATACCAACTGCCCAAAATTAGCTGATTATAGGTAATCTTTAAGTTGGGTTTTGAAATGGCGGAGGGCTTTACCGATGTGGTATTCTACCGTTTTCACCGAAATGTTCATTCTTAAAGCGATTTCGCGATGACTCAGTGATTCTTCCCGGCTCAGCTTGAAGATCCCTTTTCCAGGCTCAATAAGTTTGTTGGTGGTTTGCTGAAGCATCAGACGCAGTTCTTTCAGGTCTATTTCCTGCGCAGAATAGCCATCGACCAATGGGGGTAAAGCAACCAGACTTAATTTGGCCTGTTGCCTTTCCCGGTCGCGCAGGAAATTGAAAGACTTGTTTTTTGCACTTTGATGAAGGTAGGCGGACAAATTTGTTTTGATTGTTAAATCAGCTCTGCGTGTCCATATAGAGTAAAAGATATCCTGGGTAAGTTCCTTTGCATCTTCCTCAGATCCTGTATATTTAATGCATACGGAAAGTACCATGTCCCAATATTTTTGAAACACCGTTTCAAAAGCGTTCTGGTCATCAGCTTTAATCCGATCAATGAGTATAAAATCTTCCATCCCTATTATTTAGAAGCAATCTAAACAGCGCAAATATGCTAAGGAGAATTTGTAATTCAAAATTATATCTGTGATTAGCAGTTTAATTTCATTTTATGGGATTAATGAAGGGGAGATAGCCGCTTAGAAAAAAGAAAAGGAGCTGTGTTTTAAACATTCAGCTCCTTTTTTTTACCCCTGATTCAGCCCTTGTTCAGGGGAGGATTTACAGTAAGAGTTTCCAGAGCGGTTTTCTTTTAAAATGATGCCGGCATTCCTGCAGGTATTCATCCATGATGCGTGGCTTTCTTAAAATTAAATCTGTAATCGTATCAGATTCCGGTTCCGGAACTTTGATGGCCAGATCATCAAGCTCTACAATATGGTTGGCTAACCATTCCGGTAATTTTGCTTTCCTCGTTAACTGATTAAATAAGGCCTCCGGTGTGATGTCCACATAGTCGATTTTACTACCCGTTATGCGGGATAGTTTTGCGGCCATTTCTATATTTGTAATCGCCTGTGGGCCAGCAAGAACAATGGATTTTTCAATTAGTGCTGTGGGCGACAATAAATTATTCACGGCTACGGTGGCTACATCGCGACAATCCACATAATTTCTTGCTGCATTTCCTAAAGCTCCGAAAATCTTGCCGAAATATTGGATGGTGAATACATTCCGTTCCCAATTTTGCATAAAGGAATGAGGTCTCAGGCAGCAAAAATCCTCGATGTTTTGGGAAAGGTAATCGTCTATTTTACCATGCCATTGGCTAACCTCCACTTTTGCCGGTAATGGAACGATCGGTGCAGACAATTTAACGATCCGTTTTATACCGTTTTGTTTGGCAGCATCAATAATGTTCATTTCATGGGCTATCTGGTCCGGAGAAGTAGCCGTTAAAAGAAACAAGGCATCTGCTCCCAGACAAGCTTCTTTCAGTTGCTCGCCTGAGTTTAAATCGGCGCTTACATAGGTGATGTTTGATGGAAGGCCGTTTTTCAATACCGGGTAGGCCCGTTCAGGATTTCTGAGCACTCCTCTTGCAATACAATCCATGCCATTTAGCTGGCGCATGACCTCTTTTCCAACGGTACCTGTGCATCCAAAGACAACGATTGTAGGCTTAATTTCTTTCATTTCTATAATTCTTTATCGGTTGACGGATCGTTAATATGGTGGCACCTAAAAATGCGGAAAAAGTAATGTTAAAGTATTCTGATTGAAGTTGGAGGATCCAGGTGATCAGTACGCCCAGGCTCATCATGAATAATATAATAACCAGGGATCTGAGCAACTTTTGCGATACTAAAATCTGTTTCAGTTCCAATTGCCACAGGATCAGAAAGCTTAAGAGTGTTGACAATAGGGAAGAAATGCCTATCGTGGTATAGCTTGCCTGAATCAGGTCGCTTTTCTGAAGAATAATTCCGGAGATACCAGACATTAGTGCAGGAAATACATAAGAGGGTACAATTGCAAAGAGCAGGGAGCGCAGGGTAAAATTCCCGGCCGGGTAATTTCTGTGATTCATTAGTCTAAAAGAGTTTTATGGCTTGAGTAACAAGGTCACTGTTCAGCGTTATCGCGCAGTCATTGAACCTGGGTTTTGCCGAAGGTTTAAAGTTGTTGCCATAACCAACAGGTTCCTGAGGGATGCCGAACCAATCCTGCTTCAGTTTCTTATTGTCGTCTAAATCCTGAAAAATGGTGACTGCATAGGTTCCTTTTTTCGGTAAATCAAGGGTAAATGTCAAGGTTGAGGCATTGGCCTTAAGTGTTTTGCTGAGGAAGACTTTCTTTAAAAAATCTTCTTTTTTATCGTAAACATTTAACACGACAGTACCTTTACCGGGTTCAATATTACTGACGTTGATGTTCATTTTTACTTGTTGTGCCTTTGCAAATGCGGATGCAAAAATGGCGAGCATGATCAGGATGGTTGTTTTCATTATTTTTTGTTGTTTATTTGTTTTCTGCCAATACGATAGCTTAGTGCGGCTTTTCCGTAAGCCATGTTAGAGATGGAGAAGTCATTCACTGTTTTTTGTTTGGCATCGAACACTTCATAACGGTTCAAAAGCCCCATTCCTGCCTGTACCTGAAGCCAGATGCCCCCAACCAGTCGCTGATGTAACTGCAGGCCACCATGGATAGTGGAGAATTGTGCGTAATCGACTTCCTTTCCATTATAACCTTTATAGTTTTTCAGGTTAAAACGCGTCCAGTCTATGGAACCGGCCAGACCTATCTGGGTATTTTCAGTCAGGCTATAGAGTACATTTAACCTAGGCCAATAGAATTGCGCCAGCCATTTACGGTTCGTACTTTTGTAGTCGATGGATATTCCAGGGGTGATTAAGGTTTCTCCAAAAGAGTACATGGCATGCACGCCAAGTCCAATTTCAAGGTTTGATTCTGCGCCAAATGTTTTGGATACCCCTAATATTCCATCCAGGATCAGGTCGTCAAAAGAGACTTTCTTTTTAAAATCGGCAGCCAGGGTTGGCATTGCTATTCCTAGAATAGACCATTTACTTGAAATCGGATGTCTGATAATAATGACCGATTTTATTTCATGAATTCTGTCAATACGGTTTAAGTCGGCAACCGTTTCATTGTCATATTTAAAATCCATCATTCTATAGTTAAGGTTGCTAAAAACGCTGGTTTTGCCGATGTTGAATGGTGGAATAGGTAACCAGGCATCGTAGGTGTTCAATTGAAACTTGTTCCCTTTCAGTGAACTTTCTGATGGTAAATCTTTGAACTCACTCTTGGCATGAACGGTGACCGCAACACCGCCAATGTCCTGAATAATCTGGCTTTGACTTTTATTGGAAAACAGGAAAGCGGAGAGGAACATAAAAAGGTAAGATAACTTTCTCCTGTTTATACGATAATACAGCGGCTGATCGCAAGGTTTTCCTGCGGGTAAAAAAAACAGTTTTTGGAACAGGACTTTAACGAGGAGTACCTTCAGGTGTCCATAGGTACGCTGGGAGGGCAGCGCTTTTTTTGGGAAATTTCTAACGGGAATTGATGTTTTCATTTTCTTTGAATTTGATAATACAAAGATGGACTGAAAACAGAGGCTGCTTTAAAACAAAACCATCCTTTACCCGGACAAATCCTGCATAAATGCAATCCGGTATTCGGAAGGTGTGATTCCGACTACCTTTTTAAAGAGGCGTCCAAAATAGCTGGGGTCGCCGAAATTGAGCTCAAAAGCAATTTCAGAAATGCTTTTGGTCAGGTCCTGCAGCAACAATTGACTCTGAAGGATACTCACTTTATTGATCCATTCCTTCGGACTTGTGCCGGTTGTTTCTTTCACACATCGATGGAGGTAGTTCTCGGATACCGCTAACTCATCTGCATAAAATAAAACCGTTTTATGTGTGACATGATGTTTGTATACCAGCTCTTTAAAATTAAAGGTAATTTCGGAATTCCGGTTTACCCCTTTATTCAGCGCTGTGTTTGAAGTAAGGATCTTTTGTAATCCTGCCTGAAGAAGCGAATAGCAGATCCCAAGGTTTGGAGCCGGACTATAAAGTTCAATGCTCAGCAACTCAAAAAGAGGAGTCAGCCATGCACTGCTCTCCTTCGATAAATGAATGACCGTATTTGCGGAGAAAAGTTTGATGAGTTCCTGTTTGGACAACAGTTGATTGAGTGTCTGATCTTCAAATAGAATGATGTGTCCGGTGGCATCTTCACTTACTTCTTTTAAAGCAGTAACGTTCCCCTGCCTGATGAACAAAACTTCATTTTCTTTTATGGACAGCACATCGGCATCCACCTGCTGTTTTGCTTTCCCTCTGGTAATGTGGACGATGAAATTGAAATCAGGCCTGTGCAGGGGGCTGGGCACTTTAATAAATCCGGATGTCTTTCCGATATCATGGATTTGGATTGGTGTTTTTAAAATCACGAAATCCGTTGACATTTCGGACATATACTGACCTCTGAAATCTGTCGGGCTTACTCTTTTTATTTTAGTCACGGCTGTTTTTTATTTATCGTTTGTCTTGTTTGTAGCTGGTATTGGGACAGGCGGCATTGTGGTTGGGATAGGTGCCGGTCGGTCGTCCTCTTTATATTTTTGATACCCCTCGTAATGGTATGATTTTTCTGCACCCTCCCCACAAACGGAGTAGAAGATGCTGGAAGATGAAATACGATCTTTCAGACCGCTAAAATTGCCTTTGGTTTTGGGAGATAACTTGACATATTTACGCAAATAACGGGGATCATTATACTGATTTTGGCGATAGTAAGCCTCCTTCTCTTTTGCTTTTTTACTGATATATTGATTTGATGCTTTGTCGTACAGGTAATCGTCAGCTGCTGGCGCTGGGAAAGGGTGGTAGTGTTTATTTGCAAAGACGAAATCTCCGGTATTCTTTTTTGACAGGTCATACTCATTTTTCAACTGCATAATATCCCGCCATTGGCCTTCACCTTTATCTGTTTTCTGCTTTTTAAAGCCTTTCTCTCCAAAAGATGCGGATAGCCTCAGGAGCTTTTCATTTTCATCAATGGAAATCATTCCTGAAAAATGTTCTGCATAGCGACCAGGCACATTATAAATCAAGGTAAAATCGTTAAAGCTTTTATCTATCTGGTAGGTCCAGGAAACGTTTTTATTGGAAAGGGTAATGCTGGAAACTTTGTTTTTTCGCGTCAATACAAAGGGAGCATCAAAACAATTGGCATCTTTATTAAACACGTTTTTAATGCTGTCGGACCCCAACTGCACCAGGGTTTCTGTCGCCCTGTCGAAACCTTTAAAATCTATTCTTGACCGCATTCCGATACTTTTGTTTTGATGGGCATATACTTCAAACAATTCTGACTTATCGGGATAAAAAAGCAGATAGTCTTTTTCGAAACCATAGCTCCCGAAGATCGCGGTAGCATAACCATACAATAAGAATTTGCCATCCTCAAACAAGCAGATTCCTTCTGTACCTTTGCCATAACATCCGCTTAGTTCTTTGTAACGCAAGTCTTTATGATTTTTTTGAGGGAAAGCAGATAAGGTAAAAAGCAATATCTGGCACAAGATGATGGTTTTTTTCATGGTTTGTATACACTGTTCGATCAAAGATCAGCAATATATTTCCCAATTTTCATTCCGGAAAAGATACATCCACCAAGAAAAGTGCCTTCCAATGCACGATAGCCATGCATACCGCCGCCACCAAAACCGGCTACTTCACCCGCGGCATACAAGCCCTCTAAAACATGACCATCCGTTTTTAATACTTGTCCGTTAAGATTCGTTTCGATACCGCCTAATGTTTTACGGGTCAGGATGTTGAGGCGTACGGCAATCAGTGGCCCGTTTTCTGCAGCCAGTATCTTATGCGGTTTGGCTACACGGCCCAGTCTGTCTCCTAAATATTTTCTGGTACTCCGGATATAATTAACCTGGGTGTCTTTGGAGAATTTATTGTCCAGTTCTCTATCTCTCGCTTCAAGGAGTGACCTTATCTTTTGTTCATCCAGTAGTGAATCACCGGAAAGTTCGTTCATCTTTTTCACCAGGTCTTCCAGATCATTTGAGACGATAAAGTCTTTGCCATTTTCCTTAAACGCTTCTACCGGGGCAGGTGCTTTTTTACCAAAAATTCTTTTCAGAAAAAGGAGGTAATCTTTATTCGTGATGTCGGGGTTTTGCTCTGATCCGGACAGCGCAAATTCTTTTTTTATGATTTTTTGTGTCAGGATAAACCAGGAGTAGGCATAGCCCGTTTCCTGAATATGTTTCAATGTACCCAGTGTATCAAATCCTGGCAGGAAAGGAGCAGGGAGGCGATTTCCCTTTGCATCAAGCCAGATGGAAGATGGACCAGGGAGTATTCTTATGCCATGATTTGGCCAGATCGGGTTCCAGTTTTGCAGACCTTCCGTATAATGCCACATCCGGTCGCGGTTAATGATGCTGGCACCTGCACTTTCGGCAATGCCGATCATTTTGCCATCTACATAGGCTGGTACGCCACATACCATATTTTCCGGGGCTTTGCCCAGTCTTTCCGGCCAATTTTGTCGCACGAGTTCATGATTGGCACCAATTCCACCGGTTGCGATCACAATGTGATCTGCTTTATATTCAAATTGCGAGACGACATTTCTGTTGGTGGCAAAGCCTCTCTCTTTATCATCATTTTCCAATACATCACCGGCTGCGCCAACGATCTTATCAGCTATGCTGATCAAAGTCTTCACCCGATGCCTGAATTTCATTTGAAGCAGGCCTTTATCTCTTGCTTCATAAGCTTTTTCGACAAATGGCTTAATGACGCCCGTGCCCGTGCCCCAGCTGACATGAAAACGTGGAACAGAATTGCCATGGCCGCTTGCGGCGCCGTCTCCGCGTTCTGCCCATCCCACCATAAACATCAGTTTAATGCCCATTTTGGAGATGTATTCATATTTTTCTCCAGCGGCAAACTTCAGGTAAGCTTCGGCCCATTGCCTGGGCCAATAGTCTTCTTTACGATCGAAAGCCGCGGTACCCATCCAGTCCTGTAGGGCTAGTTCATAAGAATCTTTGATGCCCATTCTTCGTTGCTGGGGGGAATTGATTAAAAACAAGCCTCCAAATGACCAGAATGCTTGTCCGCCGATATTTTGCTCCGTTTCCTGATCGAGTAACAATACTTTTTTTCCAGAATTGGTAATTTCCATAGCGGCAACCAGTCCCGCCAATCCGGAACCAATGATGATGGCGTCAGCTTTAAACTCTTCCTTTATAGGCATATACACAAATATAAAAGAAAAGTTGAGGGTTTTATTTCAAAGAGATGGATAGTTTCATTTAACGATCGTGAATGCTGTCAATTGTAAATGTAACAATATTGTCATAGGATGATTATAATTATTTATAAGCATTCTAAATAATATACTTTTGTGCTTTTTCAATTATACCTCTTATGCGATTAACTCTACGATTGTTAAGCTTATTCCTTTTCTCTTTTATCTCCGGCAATTTAATGGCCCAGTCAAACCAAGGCATATCTGGAAGGATCCTGGATTCGATCTCCCGGGAGCCATTGGAGTTCATCACTGTTGGCTTATTCAATAAAGAGGGTAAGGTCATGCTAACCACGGTTACTACTCCGGAAGGTCGTTTTGAGCTGAAGACTGCCAATACTGAGGCATCTTTCATACGGATCTCATTTGTGGGTTATGTGACCAAACAACTTTCTGTTGCCTTACAGAGCGATAAGTCGCTTAAGGATATTTTACTTTCGCCTACGGTTAGCCAGCTCAGTGAAGTGAACGTTACAGCACTAAAGAAAATGGTGATACAAAAGCCGGGTATGCTGATCTATGATGCCGGCAATGACCCCGGAAACAAGGGAGGAACGGCAGCCGATGTATTGCGGAAAGCGCCTGTGCTCAATGTAGACGCACAGGGAAATGTGAGTATGCGTGGCAGTAAGAACATTAAAATCCTGATTGATGGGAAATATTCCGGACAAATGGCGCGAAGCCCTGCGGATGCCTTAAACATGATGCCTTCAAATATCATTGCCTCTGTAGAGATCATTACCACACCATCTGCCAAATATGATGCGGAAGGTGCGGCCGGGGTGATCAATATCATCACAAAAAAGGATAAAAAGCAAATGAACGGGGCTTTGGAAGCAGTTGCCAGTAACTGGGAACAGGCATTAAATCCGCGTTTCTCTATGGCAGATCAGAAATGGAATATTAATGTCAATGCGCACCTTCACCGTTTGCGTATGAAAAGTACAAGTGCTTACAGCCGAAACAATTTTAACGATCAGGGAGCTTTACTTTCTTCCCTTGATCAGACGAAAATACAAGACAATACAGCACCTCATGGTTCGGCTAATATTGCTATCGACTATACGGCAGATACATTGAACCGGTTTAGCTTTGGTTTTACGTCCTGGTTTGGCAACTGGCCAAACAACAACCGCCTTTTTAGTCAGGTTTCCGCAGCCAATGGCACTGTTCTGGAAAGCTATCGTCAGGATGTGGATACTAAAGCCGCCTACCTCGGCGGGGACATTAATTTTGGCTATATCCGGAAGTTTAAGGCCCCCGGACGTGAACTCGCTTTGCTGGCACAGTTCTCTCCTTCAAAAGACCGGTCACGATACCTGTCTGACAGGAGTGCTACAGACGATCAGCTTCTTTACCGGGAACTGAACAACAGCGGGACACGGAACTCCGAATGGACTTTTCAAACGGATTACCTGCATCCTTTTGGCAAAGAAAATAAATATAGTTTTGAAGGAGGGCTTAAAATGATCAGCCGGAATGTCAGCAATGATTACCGGGTAGAAGGAAGCAAAGCAGGGCAGCCAACGGTACTCGAACCAATCTCTGAACGGAACGATATATTTGAATACGGTCAGCAGGTGTATTCGGGCTATGCGATATTAAAATTCAACTTGCCGGCCAACTGGTATATAGAAACCGGTGCCCGTTTGGAGCATACCCGTTTGAATGGAAATTTCATTTCCGCCGGTAATACCTTCGCCAAGGATTTTACAAACCTGATTCCAACGGCTACCTTATCAAAAAAACTCAATGAGCGCCAGTCTTTAAGCATGAGTTATACCAGGCGACTTACCCGTCCCTATATCTGGGACCTGAATCCGAATTTAGATACCAGCGATCCGAAAAACATCGTTACCGGAAATCCTCAGCTGGAGCCGGAACTCGCTGATCAGGCCGAATTGTCTTATGCGATTTCCTTTAATTCAGGCCTTTCCCTGAACAGTGCTTTCTTTTGGAAACAGACCAACAATTCCATTGAAGACTTTACGGTTACCGATGCAAATGGGATCTCCACTACGAATAAACAAAATCTTGCGGCCAACCGTCAGCTTGGTCTGAACCTTTCTGTAGCATTGCCTTTGACCAGCAAATGGAACGTCAATTCGAATGTTAATATTTACAAGCTGGACTTTCAAAGTAAGGCCTTACAAGTGGATAACAAGGGCTGGAATGCAGAATTTAACCTGAACACTTCCTATAAGCTACCCGGGAATTTCACCGTACAGGCATTTGGGGATTACAACAGCAGGATAAGGATGCTGCAGGGCTATAAAACCTTTAAATATTTCTACAGCATTGCAGGGAAAAAGGAGCTGCCGTCTAAAAGGCTTTCTTTCACTTTAGCCTTTATCAATCCCTTTAACGAGACAATTAACCAGAGAGAAGTGATCAATAGTAAGACCTTTATTTCCAGTGCATACAACCGTAATTACAACCAGACCATAAAGATGAGTGTCACCTGGGAATTTGGAAGACTTTTCGAGCAAAAGGAAAGCAGGAAAATAAGCAATGATGATGTAAAGAGCCGCCCGAATGGCTAAGCTTTGCTGAAAAATATAAAGGAAGACCTTTTTTAGGAACAAGCCTGCAATCTTAGGATGAGCAGGCTTTTTTTATTTGCATCTTATCATTAAATCACTATGTTTGTACATGTTGTTTTGATTGGTTTGCTCGTAGCCGAGCTTATTTCTTTTAATTGCTGCTATTTAGCTTTATATAGGTGATTTGTGTTGGTTTTATATGTTTGTACATGTTGTGTTGTTTTCTCAGGTGATCTGGGGTTGCCTGACATAAACGAGGAACGTCCGACTTAAAAAAATATAGAAATGAAAGTGTTAAATTTTGCCTTGTCGATTAATTTAATTTTCGCGCTGAGCGGCTTTGATGGTTTTGCGGTGAGTAGCGCTAACAGTGGCCATTGCGCTGCCGGTATAAATCTTGCTTTCCCCAGTGGTATGGAATGTAAGTCAACCAGCGTGTACAGGTATGATAAAGACAGGAAGCCCGCGAGAGAAATCATACTCAATTTCAGCGGAAGTAATTTATATCAGGCTGCTGTAATTGAAGTTTCAGCAGAGGGAAGAACAGTAAGTACTGCTGTTCCGGCGCATAAAGAGGGCCTGGCATCAACCAAAGTAATCTTGCCATTTGGTCTTGGTGTGGAAAATGAGCTCTCCATCGCCGTTACCTTAAAATCAGGAAATAGAATTTTAAAAAAATCATTTGTTCTCGCCGCACAAAGACAATGGACCGTTTATATCTATCCGCATGCTCACGTAGACATCGGCTATACTAATACTCAGGCCAACGCGGAAATCATCCATAAACGAAACATTGTGAATGGGATAAAGCTGGCAAAAGAAACTGCAGGTTATCCGGAAGGGGCCCGGTATCTTTGGAATCCTGAAGTGATCTGGCCGGTAGAACGTTATTTAAAGGATGCCACGGCAAGCGAGAAGGAAACCTTGTTGGACGCGGTTAGAAAAGGTTACATCCATCTTGATGCCGGTTACATCAATGACAATACAAGTGTTACCGCAGATGAAGAATTTCCAAGGTATTTTAAAGATGCGAAGCTGTTGGAAAAGGCAACCGGAGTCCCCGTAAAGACGATTGTTCAGGTCGATGTGCCTGGCATGACCTGGGGAATTGTACCTATGGCCGCCCAGTTCGGGATAAAATATGTTTTTGCGCCTTTCAATGGATCTGATCGTGTAGGATTGGCTGATAAATTTAACTTTAAACCATTCTGGTGGATTGGGCAGGACGGTACTTCAAAAGTATTGTTCCTTCAGCCAGGTGATTATACGCCGGGAGCAAAAGCAAAGGGATTTAAGTACTGGCCGCTGATGGCTGGCCAAAAGGATCCTGAAAAATTGTTGCAAATTGTTAAAACCGATCATCCCCGCGAAAACTTTATTGATGGTTATTTATGGGAAAAGCTCACCGAGCTGGAAAATCATAAGGAATATCCTTATGATTTATTTCCAATGACCTGGGCCATGGCAGACAATACGCCCATTGATGCTGACTTGCCCGATGCCGTAAAAAGCTGGAATGAAGAATATGCATTTCCCCGTCTCGTCATTTCAAGTGCTACAACCATCATGTCTGCTTTCGAAAAAAAGTATGGAGATGTAATTCCTTCCTATCGGGGAGATTTTACAGAATACTGGACGGACGGTCTTGGCACAGCAGCTAAGGAAACGGCCATGAACCGCAATTCTAAGGAAAGACTGATTCAGTCTGACATTCTTTGGTCAATGCTTCATCCCAAAGAAAAAGCACCCAGGGCTGAACTGGACGAAGCCTGGCGTAATGTACTAATGGGATCGGAACATACCTGGTGTTATATGAATCCCGGACAGGCGGATATGCAGGATGTGATCTGGAAGACGAAGCAGGATTTCTTTAAAACAGCCGAACAGCTTAGTCTGCAATTGATTTCAAATGCCCTGAAACCTATGGCTGCTGAGAAATCATCTATAATAGGTGTTTTCAATACCTTGTCATGGTCACGGGATGGCTTAATTACACTCAGTGCGGATCAAAGTAAAGGCTATAATTCGGTCCGGGATGAACATAAAAATCCGGTTATTTCTCAGCGCCTGAGCACAGGTGAATTGGTTTTCCTGGCCAGTGATGTTCCGGCGTTTGGAACAAAAAACTATACGCTGAGCACCAGGTCTGCCCCTAAAACGGATCTTAAAATGGCAAAAGGGAATACCCTGGACAATGGCCTGTTCAAAGTAAGCATAGATCCGGTATCGGGAGATATTGTAAATATAACAGACAAAGCGGGGACTGAGTTTGTAAGTAAGACCGATGATGCTAAAATCAATAGCTTCAGGTATCTTCCCGGAACTGGCGAGCCGGCATCAGGAGGGCCTCAGTATGCGGCAAGCGCAGCAAGTATTAAACGCGACGATATTCAGAAAACGGTAAAAGCCAGCGGTCCGACAGAAGTGACGACTTTGATCAGGGAAAACGGGCCTCTTTTAGCCTCCATTCTGGTCAGCTCAAAAGCAGAAGGATGTAACAGCCTAACCCGGGAAGTCCGCGTAATTGCGGGCAAGCCTGAAATTGAAATCCATAATTTGATAGACAAAATAGCAATCACTAAAAAAGAAGGAATCCATTTTGGATTTGCCTTTGATATTCCAAAAGGGCATACCCGAATGGACATTCCCTGGGGAGTGGTAGAGGTGGAAAAAGACCAGCTTCCTGCTGCAAACCGCAACTGGATGAGTTTTCAACGTTGGCTGGACATCTCTAATGAAGAAAAGGGAGTTTCCTGGTGTGCCCTGGATGCGCCCACCTTTGAAAGTGGACACATGACCGCCAATGTGATTGGGGGAGCCTTTCATTCCCCGGAATGGATCAGTCACCTGCTCTTAAGTTCGACGATTTACTCCTGGGCACTTAACAACCACTGGCATACCAATTACCCTTTGTCCCAGGAAGGTAAACTGAATTTCCGTTACCGGATATTGCCACATAAACACGCTTACAACGCGGTGAAAGCGAATCGTTTTGGTCTTGAACAGTCACAACCCTTAATTGCTGCAGCCCTTAAAGAAAAAGTAAATCTTAAACCTGTAGTGACCCTGGATAATGAAAATGTGTTCATTTCGATCGTTAAGACTGCTGCAGATGGAAAGTCTATGATTATCCGGCTACGCTCCTTATCCGAAAAGGCAGAAACGGTAAAGCTGAGCCTTGCTGCTGCCAGTGGAGTAACCATCAGGAATTGCATCGCAGACGAAAGTCCGGCTGAGGAGGTAGGAAGCAGTATAAATCTGTTGCCATATGGATTAAAAACACTGACGATTGAATACAAATAATGACCATCAATCAAAACCACAGGAATCATGAAACTTAAGTTGGTAGCCTTACCAGGCCTGGGAAGGGGATGAAGACGAAGGGCAAATGGGCGCCTGGTTTGTCATGAGCTCCATGGGGTTGTTTGAAATGCGTGGCAGTACGGAAAGCAAGCCGGAACTTGACCTTACGACTCCCTTGTTTGATAAAATTGCGATTCAGCTGGACCCCAAGTATTATAAGGGAAAAACGTTTGTTATCGAAGTACATAATAATTCAAAAGAGAACATTTACATCCAGTCGGCTACCCTGAACGGCAAGGCTTTAGCCGGACCTAAAATTCATTTTAAAGATATCGTGAAAGGCGGTAAATTGCATTTTGAAGTCGGGCCGGTACCCAACAAAAGCTGGGCAGGAAAAGTACTGAAAATTGAGCTATAGCATGATACCATTAACTCCCTTAAAAGACAAATATACGCTAATGAAAAAAACCGGATTACTTTTAATATGCGCGCTCTTTTGCCTCTCTGCTTATGGCCAGACGCATACGGTTTGGCAAATCGGGAAGCAAGACAACAGTGCTGCCGAATTTGCATTGGCGTCCGATGGAAAAGGCGGTTTCCTCGCCGATTTTGGTGGCGAAAACACGGTGTTCTCCATAGGCTATTCTACACCTCAAAAACATTGGCCTTATCTATTGCCCGGTCCTTTGGATAGCTGGGCAGGCGGAGGGTACTGGTCCGGATTCTATCCACGTCATTTTCCGAGAATAGTGTTCAATCTCAAGGATCCTGTTGCCAAAGGAAGCTGCAGGCTCCTGATTGATTTTCAGGAAGTGAACGCAAAGCAGCCGACTGTATTACGTGTCGAGATAAATGGACATCGCCGGGAATTGGACCTGCCTGCGGGAAAAGGAACAACTGTATCGGTTGAAATACCGGAAAACTGGTTGAAAAAGGGACTCAATACGATCCAAATGGGAATGATTTCAGGATCATGGGCCTCATTTGACGACATTCGTATGGAAGGGAGCAGGGGCCTCAGGATTGAAGACATTTCCTCCTCCCTGGTTCTTTCGGCCAAAGCCGCATCATTCGAATTGAAACAGGGAAATAAGCGGGTTCAGCCCTTACTCGTTGACATCATTCAAATGGATAAAGAGAAAGCTGTGCGCATTTCCATTGCCGGCTTACCTTCAGTTACGAAGACAATAGAAAAGGGACATGCAATTATAGAGATCCCAATGCCGGCGGTAGCCGGTGCAAAGCAAGGCCTGACCTCGGCTGTTGCCATAACATCAGGCAATAAAACCATCTATCGCGGAACTATCACCCGATCCCGGCAAAACCTTCAAACCTATGCGGACTATGTAGACCTGCTAATGGGGACCGGCAACTCCCGCTGGATGTTTAAACCAGGACCTTCACTGCCCCTGAGTATGGTGCAGATCGCGCCCGACAACCAGGACGAAACCTGGAAAGCTGGATATGAATACAGCGTAGAAAATATTATGGGTTTCAGTCATTTTTCCGACTGGACAATGTGTGGTCTGCTGACCATGCCAACCAGTGGCCGGCTGCAGGTGAATCCCGGCACAGAAAAAGATCCCGATGGCGGTTACCGTTCCAGGATTGATAAAAAAACAGAGTCGGCACAGATCGGGAAATACAGTGTGTTTATGACAGACACCCGTATTAAAGCCGAAATCACTTCCACAAGACGGGCTTCTCTTCAGCGCTATACATTCCCTGCTTTAGATTCGGCAAGAATCCTGGTTGACTTGTTTACGCCAAACGAGTATCCCCATAACCTGAAAGCCGCGAAAATCACAAAGGTTTCCGATTCCGAAATAGAAGGCTTTGCCACTTATGATAACGCCTTTACCGGCTATTCTCTGGAGCAATTGTATACCGTTCATTTTGTGATGCAGTTCAGTAAGCCATTTCAATCTATGGGAGGCTGGGTTAACAATGAGGTAAAGCCGGTTACGGGATATATCGGGTCATGGAACCGTACCCATGAGTTTGATACTCAGGCCGCCATCCGGACAGATATCGATGCCATACAGGGAAAAGGAGACCTCGGGGTATTCCTGAATTTTAAAACAAACAACAAGGAAGCCATCCTGGTAAGAACAGGGGTGTCTTTGGTGGATTTAGCCGGGGCCAGAAACAATCTTGAAAAAGAAATGACCGGAGCTTTCGGCTGGGATTTTGAAAAAGTGGTGCAAAATGCGCGTACGATCTGGAACGAATACCTTGGGCGAATTCAGATAGAGACCGATGATTACCTGCAAAAAAAGAAGTTTTATACCAATTTGTACCGTGCGGTTGCAGCCAAAGCGATTTGGAGTGACGTTGATGGAAGGTATGTGGACGAGGAGGAAAAGATTCGTCAGTTTAAAAACAAAGAAGACTGCATTGTGAGCGGGGAATACTGGAATACCTTTTGGAATAACCAGCAATTGTTCAATTTGGTTACTCCCGAAATATCCTCAAAATGGGCACGTTCGGCCATTGAGCTTTACCAGAATAGCGGCTGGTTTAATACTGATCCGGCAGGAGTAGAGCATACCGGTGTGATGGTAGCCATGCATGGTATTTCACAGATACAGGGTGCCTGGCAAAGTGGGATCAGGGATTTTGACCTGGATGCGGCTTACAGGGGGTTCAAAAAAATGCTGACAACCCCTCCTCAGCACGCTCCAGGTGGTGGTACGGTAGGTGTAGAGGATATTCAGCCCTATATGAAATATGGATATGTTCCATCTGGAATGGGTTCGGTATCCAATACCATGGAGTATGCCTACGACGATTGGTGTTTGGCTCAAATGGCTTTGGTTTTAAATAAAAAAGATGACCACGCTTATTTTGATAAGCGGTCTGAAAACTGGAAAAACGTCTTTGATAAAGAATCCGGTTTTGCCCGGCCAAAAGACAAGGAAGGAAATTGGTTAAAGCCATTTGATCCCTATCATACGCCGGGTTTTGTGGAAGGAAATGCTTTTAATTACACCTGGTTTGTACCACATCGTCCGGAAGAACTGATCTTCGAAATGGGAAAGGAACGTTTTGTTGGTCGTTTAAATGAGGCTATGGAGAAATCAGCGGCAGCTAATTTTAATGCCTCCGGTGATGATTTTTCTTCATTTCCTATTAATCATGGCAATGAACCGGCAATGCAGGTTTCCTATTTGTTCAACTGGGCAGGCAAACCCTGGCTTAGCCAGAAATGGAACCGCGCCATTCAGGAACAGTATTATGGAACAACGCCTTATGATGCCTATCCTGGTGATGAAGATCTTGGACAAATGAGCAGTTGGTTCATCATGAGTGCCATTGGTTTATTTCAAATGGATGGAGGATGTTCGGCACAGCCGGTTTATGAAATCGGAAGCCCAAGGTACCCCCGGATCACCATCTTACTGAATCATAAATATAACAGAGGAGCGAAATTTATAATAGAAGCGCGGAAAGCCTCAAAAGAGCATAAATATATTCAGTCTGCGAAGTTAAACGGAAAGCCGATAGCGGATTTCAGGATTTTACAGAAGGAAGTCTTAAAAGGTGGAATATTGGAACTGCAGATGGGCCGGGAGCCAAACGAAGAATGGGGTGTTCTAATCCACTATTGCCAAGTTTACGCTTTTCCATATTTTTAATTTATAATGTAAGTTGATTTAAATTCTATACAACAAAGGTGAGGACTGAAAATGAACAGACAGGTATACATATTCCTGTATTTACTACCAATATTACTGATTGCATAACCGGTATGATTATAGAAACTTTCTAATGTTTATTTTTGTTTCATAGAAACAACAGCAGCTATGGAAGAGACGGTGAATTTTGCCAAGATCAGCGAATACAATGCTTTTAATAATCAGGAAACCTTACATCCACTGGTTAGTGTGGTGCATTTGGATAAAGCTGAGCCTCGACAGCTTAAGCGTTTGCGCTATGAATTCTATACTGTTTTCCTGAAGCAGATCAAATGCGGTGACCTCCGTTATGGACTAAATAATTATGATTATGAGGAGGGAACACTCATATTTCTAGCACCAGGTCAGGTCATCGGCGAAAATAAAGAGGGTTATTATCAGCCCCAGGGAATTGCACTTGTGTTTCATCCTGATTTGATCCAGGGCATGACATTGGGCAAGACCATTGCTAATTATTCATTTTTCTCTTATGCCGTGAATGAAGCCTTGCATTTATCAGAACAGGAGCGGAAAATCATAATGGATTGTTTTGCTAAAATTGAATATGAACTGCAACACGCCATTGATAAACACAGCAAACAACTGATCGTCTCCAATATTGAATTGTTCCTGAATTACTGTGAACGGTTTTATGATCGTCAGTTTATTACAAGAGACCATGCCAATAAAGGAATTTTAGAAAAGTTTGAGGAATTGCTGAATGGCTATTTTGCCTCGGAAAAACCATATTCCATAGGATTGCCTTCCGTTGCCTATTGCGCTGAAGAATTGCATCTTTCCCCAAATTATTTTGGTGATCTGATAAAAAAAGAAACAGGTAAATCTGCTCAGGAATACCTGCAAAACAAAATTATTGAAGTTGCAAAAAACAAGATCTTCGACCATAATAAAACGGTAAGCGAAATTGCCTATGAACTGGGCTTTAAATATCCTCAGCATTTTAACCGGCTTTTTAAAAAGCGTGTTGGCGTTACACCAAATGAGTACCGAAGCCAGTAGCAGGAACTCCTGGCTCCGGTAAGCATCACATCGCTTATTTTTCTAAAAGCTTTTCTGTTTTGCTGAGGAAACCTTCAAGGGCGGTATTAATGTCCATTCCCATACGGTCTGCTAAAATGGTCAGCCACCAGATACATTCGCCTAATTTATGTGATAGCTCGGTATTGGTATCGGCACCTTTAGGCCATCGGCCTTGCTGTGACATGGTCAACCTGCCGACCAGACCGGCGTCGGTCAAAAATGCCAGGGCATCTTCCTCAATGGTCCATTCGCTGCCATGGTGTTGTAATTCTAACTGGCGATAAAGTTCCCTGATCTTTTGCGACCTGGATATTACTTCATTGAAATTCAATTCAGTCATCATGATTTGGTTTAAATGTAATCGTTGTTATTTTCTGCTGCAAGTTAGTCTGTCTGGTGTATTGCAAGTAAACCGAATCTGTTTAAGTTGTAACCAAATAAACCGGATGAATGTTTTTTTGGTTACAACATTGACGGAAACGGCAACATAAGAGGAGGGAGTGCAATCTACATTTGGAGAATGAAAACTATACTCATCACAGGCGCATCTTCTGGATTAGGAAAAGCCGCAGCAAAATTATTTCAGGCAAGGGGATGGCAGGTAATTGCCACGATGCGCAATCCGGAAAAAGAAACTGAGCTTACCGGGCTTGAAAATATATCATTACTGGAAATGGACCTGACCAGACCGGATCAGGTGCAAAATGCAATAGAAATGGCCATTCGCGCTACAGATATTGATGTGGTACTGAACAACGCAGGTTATGGACTCACCGGACCATTTGAAGCATATGCTGCCGGGCAAATCGAAAAGCAGATTGACACCAATCTCACCGGTGTGTTGCGTGTTGCCCATCCATTCGTTAAATATTTCCGGGAAAACCAGCGAAAGGGATTGTTTATTACAGTGACCTCCGCTGTGGCCATTGCTGCAAGTCCTTTCGCCTCTGTATATACGGCAACAAAATACGCTTTGGAAGGCTGGTCTGAGTCGATGAACTACGATTTGAATGCCTTCGGTATCCAATTCAAAACAGTGGCTCCTGGAGGTATTAAAACCAATTTCGGCAGTGGCGCATTGGTGTTGGTGCAGCATCCGGCTTATGAGCCGCTTTGGAATAAGATGATGGCCGGTTTTCAGGATGGGAGCCTGATCCATTTTTCTGAACCTGAAGAAATCGCTGCGGTGATCTATCAGGCAGCTACCGATGGAAAAGACCAGCAGAAGTATGCCGCAGGAAAGGATGCCCTTGCTTTGTCGGCCAAAAGAGCGGAACTGGGTTTTGAAGCACACCGCAAAGAAATCACAAGCTATTATCAGGTTTAACCTTTCCAAGGGATGTTTATCCGGTATATGATCAGGTCCGACCGAAAAATAATTTGCTAACTTAGCATGGTGACTTCAGCAAAAGGAAATGCCCGGCCAGTAATCTTCCAAAGTATTTCAGCACTTCTTAAAGCG
Source organism: Pedobacter sp. KBW06 (assembly GCF_003852525.1). Classification (GTDB taxonomy): domain Bacteria; phylum Bacteroidota; class Bacteroidia; order Sphingobacteriales; family Sphingobacteriaceae; genus Pedobacter. Next base: position 663,162 of record NZ_QAJL01000005.1, on the reverse strand, counting down.
CTGGGCCTGGCCAGGCCAATGCATCCTCTAATCGCCCTTGTAGATTATAAAGACATCAAAGTAGATACTACTGAGATTGGCAAAGGGTACCTGCTTGATTTTTTTAAGATCTCCTTTAAAGCTCATTTTGCCGGACAAATCAGATATGGTCAGGGACATTATGATTTCGAGGAAGGGGGCTTGTCTTTCACAGCCCCAAACCAACTGATCGCTGCCGCGTCGGAGGAAAAGGATTATAGCGGATATACCTTGTTGTTTCATCCGGACTTTATCCGGAATTATCCTTTGGGAAAGCAGATCACTAAATATGGCTTTTTTGCCTATTCCGTCGCCGAAGCTTTGTATTTGTCAGATAAGGAAAAGAAAATTATTTTTTCTGTTTTTGATAACATCGCGATGGAATTGGATACCAATATTGATCATTTTAGTCAGGATGTACTGATCTCGCAGATCGAGGTGCTGCTTAATTACAGCAATCGTTTCTATGGGCGGCAGTTTATTACGAGAAAGGTGGTACATAATGATTTGATCTCCGAAATGGAAACCTATCTGTCGGATGTTTTTAAGAACGAGAAAGCGCTTATTAATGGACCGCTTGCCGTCCAGGAGATCGCGGATCACCTGAAGGTTTCAGCCCGTTACTTAAATGATATGCTGCGTTCGTTAACAGGGCAGACAACACAGCAACATATTCACGGCAAACTGATCGAAAAGGCCAAGGAGATCCTGAGCACAAGTAATCTGACCGTAGCTGAGATTGCCTATAGTCTGGGATTTGAACATCCTCAGTCGTTCAACAGGCTTTTTAAAACCAAGGTGAAAATGTCCCCACTTGAATTCAGACAGTTGTTTAATTGATGAAGCAGGTGTTTTAAAGATTAGGGGAAGATCAAAAGCTAAAAAAGAGCTGCCTTTTTTGAGACAGCTCTTTTTGATCACCACGATGGAATAGTGAGTTGTTATTTTATAAATTATAAAGGATATAATGCTGCGGTTGCCTGTTTATCTTTCGCTGATAAAACGGTAGCACCGCTTCCACATTGTCCGCCGTTCATTAATGATGAAGCGTCAGTTCCTCCAACTCCCGGTACATCAATACTGGTGGATTGGTTGGTGTGTTTGAAAGATATCGTATGTCCAAATTCGTGTGTAATCGTTCTTGTGCGTTGTGCAAAAGAATTATTTTGGATCAAGGCCTGATTGATCCATACCACACTACCTGCTTTACCGTTGCTGGTTGATAAATAAGCCTGTCCACATGTCGAAGCTCCGATGGTATTGTCTACTTTGATCAGAATATCATAAGTGCTGCCGGTGGTAAGGACAAATTTGATTTTAGAGTTTGGTACAGCATTCCATTGTGCGATCGCTGCGTTGATTTCAGCGGCCATACTGGTAATAGATGCATCAACTTTAACAAGGATATTATTGCTGTTGGTTACCAGATATCCATTGTAATACTGCTCTGTTTTTGGCCCTCCGTTATCTGCCGGAACCTCCATGTTTTTGTCTACGACCATATCTCCATCAACGATATATCTATCGCCTTTTTCGACGATTTGTGCGTCTGTGAATCCGAGACTTTTGATGTAAGCAAGAACTTTGTCTTTTTGTTCGGTTTTAACTTCTTGATTTGCAGGATTGTCATTCTTTTTTGAGCATGAAGTAATTAAAATAGCGAATACTGCGATGAGCGCAATGCTTTTAAATAGGTTTTTCATAATTTGAATTTTAGGGATGATCGTGATGATGTTACAATTTAATAATTATTCCAGAAATATATCACAGAATAATTATTAATCGTACCCCCGGTCGCTCAAATTTTAATGTCCACCGGTTTAAACCCTGTCCATGAAGCTATTTTAAAAGCTAATATTATAAGAGTTCTTGATCTCTGCCATCGCAAAAGTGCTGTGCGTACTTCCTATACTTTTAACCGAGCCCAATTTGTTAAAAACAAAATCCTGGTAATGTTTCATATCCCTGGCATGGACCTTCAATATAAAATCATAGTCCCCGGAAATATTATAACATTCTACAACTTCATCGATCTTTAAAATGTCTTCTACAAACTGATGACCTATTTTTCTATCGTGCTGTTTGAGCTTAATGTTGCAAAAAACGATAAAGCCCTGATTAAACTTTTCCGCGTCCAGTATTGCGATGTATTTTTTAATATATCCGGTGCTTTCCAGTCTTTTTACGCGTTCAAAAACAGGAGAGGGAGATAGGTTTACCTTAACCGCCAGCTCTTTTATCGTGTAATTCGAATTGCTGCCCAATATCTTCAGCAGCAACAAATCCGTTTCATCCAATTCTTCCATAGAATAATTTCCCTTAATGGTGGTAAAAATAAGGAGTTAAAAGCATAATATGCTTAGGTTTATTCATAAAAAAGTTATTTATGCTTATTTATTGCTATATGTAAAGTTTTATAATCTGCGCTTATACATTTGTGAAGAATTTAAAACTGACTTGTAATAATAGAACACTAAAGATTAAGAAATAATCCGGGAGTTTTTTACAATGATTATTAACCATTTAAAAAGTTGAAGAAAAATGCAAACGCACAACCTTGGCTACCCGCGAATTGGTAGCAACAGAGAACTCAAAAAAGCCTGTGAACAATATTGGTCAGGTAACATTTCATTAGCAGAGCTGTTAAGTAAGGGTAAAAATATCTACGAGCAAAACTGGAAATTGCAGCAGGAAGCAGGAATAGATCTGATCCCCTCCAATGATTTTTCGTATTACGACCAGATCCTGGATATGTCCCTAACCGTAGGGGCGGTTCCGAAACGTTACAATCAGGTAGCTCTAAAATCCAATAATGAAATGGATTTATACTTTGCGATGGCAAGGGGCTACCAGAAAGACGGACTGGACATTACCGCAATGGAAATGACCAAATGGCTGGATACAAATTACCATTATATTGTTCCTGAATTTTACAAAGACCAGGAGTTTAAATTATTCTCGAACAAAATCGTCAATGAATTTGCCGCTGCAAAGCAATTGGGGATCAACAGTAAGCCGGTCATCATTGGACCAATATCCTATCTGTTATTAGGGAAGGAAAAGGAAGAGGGCTTTGATAAATTAGATTTAGTGAAAAGGCTGTTGCCGGTTTACATCCAGATTTTAAACGAATTGAAAGCTTATGGAGCGGAATGGGTACAATTTGACGAGCCATTTTTAGCCTTAGACATCAATGATAAAGCAAAAGAAGCTTACCAGTATGTGTATGCGGAGATCAGAAAACAATTTCCGTATCTGAAAATCCTCGTGGCTACCTATTTTGATGGCCTGAAAGATAACCTGACTTTAGCCTTGTCACTACCCGTTTATGCCTTGCATATTGATGTGGTACGTTCTCCGGAGCAGCTGGATGATGTGCTGAATGCCATTCCTGAACAACTGGTGCTGTCGCTGGGCATCGTAGACGGAAGAAACATCTGGAAAAATGATTTTGAACAGTCCTTGGCCATCATAAAAAAAGTCACAGATAAAATAGGAAGCGATCGCATCCTCCTGGCACCATCCTGCTCATTACTGCATTCCCCATGTGACCTGGATCTGGAAACCAATGATAAAACCTTAACTCCGGAAATTAAAGAATGGCTGGCTTTTGCTAAACAAAAAATTGATGAAGTCGTGGTATTGAAAGCCCTGGTGGGCGGAAGCACAGACCAAAGTGCATTGGATAAACTGGAAGAAAATAAAAGAGCCCTTTCCAGTCGCAGAACTTCCAAACTGATTCACAATGAGCAGATCAAACAACGGGTAAGTTCCATTACTGCTAAAGATGCGCAACGGGAAAATCCTTTTTCAATCCGTAAAAAAGCACAGCAGGAAATTTTACAGCTTCCGCTTTTTCCAACAACAACCATTGGTTCATTTCCACAGACGGCAGAAGTAAGAAGCTGGAGGGCACGCTTTAAAAAAGGCGAGATTAGTGCTCTGGAATACGATAACCTGCTGAAAAAGGAAACAGAAGAAACCATACGCTGGCAGGAAGAAATTGGTATTGATGTATTGGTTCACGGAGAGTTTGAACGCAATGATATGGTGGAGTATTTTGGCGAGCAGTTGAACGGTTTCAGCTTTACCAAAAATGGCTGGGTGCAAAGCTATGGCAGCCGCTGTGTTAAACCGCCTGTTATTTACGGAGATGTCTATCGTCCTGCAGCGATGACGGTTTACTGGACTGCCTATGCACAATCCTTAACCAAAAGCCTGGTAAAAGGGATGCTGACAGGCCCGGTTACGATTTTACAATGGTCTTTTGTCCGCAATGACCAGCCCCGTTCCCTGACCTGTAACCAGATCGCATTGGCGATCCGTGATGAAGTTGCAGATCTGGAAAAAGCAGGGATCAAAGTTATTCAGATTGATGAACCCGCCATTCGCGAAGGTTTACCATTGAGGAAAAACGATTGGCAAAATTACCTGCAATGGGCGGTAAATGCATTTAAAATCTCTTCCAGTGGTGTAAAAGATGAAACACAAATTCATACACACATGTGCTATTCTGAATTCAACGACATCATTCAGAACATTGCCGATATGGATGCCGATGTGATCACCATTGAATGCTCCCGTTCACAAATGGAATTATTAGATGCCTTTGCAGACTTTAAATATCCCAACGAAATAGGACCAGGGGTTTACGACATTCATTCCCCAAGGGTGCCTTCTAAAGAGGAAATGGTGCAGCTCTTGGAAAAAGCCAGGGCAGTAATCCCTGCAGAACAACTTTGGGTAAACCCGGACTGTGGATTAAAGACCCGTCATTGGCCGGAAACAAAAAGTGCTTTAATTGCAATGGTGGCGGCCGCTAAGGAATTGAGCGCGAATCAATTGGTTGCTTATTAGCCAGATTCTTTAGACCCCTTTTTACAAATTGTAAAGAGGGGTTTTTTACAGGTGTTTCCACCTGACCGATCCATGTTCAGCCTGCTGCAATGGCCTGCGCAAAAAAACAGGGCTCAGTAAGTCTGACCGCATTCTCCGCAACCCCAAAATTCCTCATTGCCATCGTTTACATAGCAGATGATCCCTTCAGCACATTGAGGACACTTAACAGGCTCAGCGCTGGTATGGGCTGATGGCTCATCTTTTTGGGCTTCATGAGATAGAAGATTGCCCGGATTGACAGGGACATTCCAATAACATTTGGGGCAGTCCAACATCACCAGTCTTTGGCCTTTGCCTATTGCATAGGTCAGTAATTCGGCTTGCTGTTGATCTGCTTAAAATGTTTCCTGACAATGTGGGCACCTTACGTTCATGTCATAAAAGTAAAAAGAAAAGATGCCAGTCACAATAGCGTAGAAAGAATGTTATGTTTGTCTACCTAAAACCAAACCATTGACCATAACAGATGACTTTTAAATTTAAATTGATGACCATGCTTGTGATGACCAACACAAGTATTTTTGCACAAAAACCAGTATACCTTCAGTCTTTTGAACCGGCTGCTCAATACAGTACGACAAAAGGAATCTCCGGATCTGCACTCGACCTTTCCGCCAGCGCAGGGATCCGTAAAATCTTAACCGTAAAAAATCAGCTGAAAGAAAGTGATGGAGATTTTTCCGTTATGCTATGGGTTAAGGCTTCCCCTCAGCTGGCCAGTGATTATGATGTGCTTTCTTCTACCAGTTTAACAGATAAAAAACCGAGGGGCTGGAGATTGGGTGTTCAGGCAAGTGGCGCATGGCGATGGGAAGCTATGGGCAAAAGCCGGTACGAATATAACCCCACTGTAGAACGTCAAACCGTAAAAGACAACAAATGGCACTTGCTCGCCTTTAGCTATTCAAAAGAAAAGGAAGAGGTACGGCTATATTATGATGGTTTAAATACCGCAATTTATTACTGTCCGGGTTTAGATTCTTTAAATGCAGATGAACTCTTTATCGGGGGGCGGATCGCAGATCCGACAAACTCCTCAAGCGCAGAATATCGCGACCAGTGGCATGCCTTCAACGGACTTCTGGACCAGGCGGCGCTGTTCGCGGAAATACTGAGTCCGGATTTTATTCAAAAACAATACCGTGCTTATTTTCCAGCGCTACATACAAAGTCCTTGTCCGGTGAAAAGGATGTGCTCAAAGTGATGAACTTTAATATCTTCCATGGAGGAAATGAGACCGGAAAAGAAGTGGGTGTGGAGCGGATTGTGGAAGTGATCAAAAATTCCGGAGCGGATTTGATTTCTATGCAGGAAACATATGGTTCAGGAGCAAAAATTGCAGACCGCCTGGGCTATTACTTCTATTTGAGAAGCACCAATATTTCGATCATGAGTCGTTATCCCATCGAAGAAACCCTGAAAGGCTATAAGTCATTTTATAATGGCGGCGCTCACATCAGATTGTCTAAAGATCAAAAAATAGCATTCTTTGCCAACTGGCTGAATTTTCCGACCGACTACTGGGGAGATCTGGAGAAAAAAGTTAAACTGAATGCAGATACCCTGACAAAACAAATGGACGAAGGAAATACCGGGGATTTGCGTCATATCCTGCAAATCATCCAGCCCTATGTTGATCAGTCATCCGCTACACCGGTAATCTTTTGCGGTGATTTTAATTCAGGGTCGCATCTGGACTGGATCGCATCAACCCAACACCTGAATGGTGGTTTGGTAGTTCCCTTTCCTTCCGGACTCTTGCTGATGAAAAACGGATTTAAAGATTCATTCCGGGAAATCCATCCTGACCCACTTAAAGTAAGAGGAATTACCTGGAGCCCGATGTCTGTTGATGCATTTAAAGACAGAATTGATTATATCTATTACAAGGGCTCAAAAATAAAGGCCATTGCTTCCAGAACCATCGATCAGCATCCGGTAAAATATCCTTCTGATCATGCTGCATTACTGACGACTTTTAAAATCCGGAAATAGTGGCAACTGTGTGCCAACCTTTGCGGGCACACAGGCGATACTTCCTCTGAAGAACGCAGAATAGGGATCTGGGTTTTGGTAAATAAGTATAACTTTATGATACTTAGTTATTAACCAAAACCCTCATCCCATGAAAAAAATCAATTTTATCTTATCCTTTCTGCTATTGTTAGGATCAACCGGCTTTTATGCTTGTAAGAAAAACGCCAATGAAACAGAAGCTGGCAAGTCAAAAATGGAAATGTCAAATGCCCCTAATGGAACTTTGGCCAATAATTTTACCATTAAAACTTTTAACAAAGAGCCAATTGCAAATGCTGCCGTAGTCTCAAAGAAATTCAGCTTTCCGGCAAGCTCAGATAGCGTTACCAAGGTACTCATGCATGTTTATCTTACTTGTCCTGCAGGTGGATGCCCGCCATGGGATGTGTACGCAAACCTGAGACTGATGAAAAGCAACGGCGACGATACCCGGACCTATGGCTATGAATTAGGGCGCTGGATTACGCCGTATGGCAAAGACAATACTTCTATTCCTGGCGGCTGGGTCATAGATGTAACCGACTTTCGCTCTCTCCTGATCGGAGACGTTACACTGGAAACCAGAGCGGAGGTCTATAGCGGGACCTGGCAGTTCTCCGTTGATTTCGAATATTTTATAGGTACACCACAGTATAAATATTCTGCCGTTGTGCCGGTCATGGAATACAATGCCTGGTCAACATCCGGCATCACTTTCGGTAAAGGCCTGGTTACTGCAAATTCATACAATGGCAAGCAAATGGGCTTTTCCATTCAAATGCCATCCAATGCAGAAAAGACATCTTTCAGGAGCATCATCTCAGGTTGGGGCCATGCTCAGCCATTGGCTCAGGGAGGACGCGGTTTTGCGGAATGGGCTTTTAGGAAACACCAGATAAACATAGATGATACCCCGGCTTTCTGGCACGAAATGGGGAGCCTGGGCTGCGGAACAAATCCTAAAGTGGTGAAAAACCAGGGTGGCAACTGGACGGGAAACAGGGCAGGATGGTGTCCGGGAATGGAAGTGCCGGTAAGAACAGATGTGCTGGCAACTCCAAAAGCAGGTCAGACTTTTAATTTTAATTATGTTTTACAGGAAGACCAGTGGAACCCCGCTGATATGACCAGAAAGTGGAGAGATAATGATGCAGTACCGGGCGCTTATTATGCGCTGTCTACTTATTTAGTGGTGCAAAGTAATACCCCGGTTACCACTATGCCGGTCCTGACCAACAGACCATAAAAACAGGAGAGGAGCTGAAGGTCAGAGATCTTTTAGCTCCTCTTTTTTGTCTTTTGCCAATGGAGAATAAATAGTTGTTTATGCTATATTTGTGTTGCCCTCAAACAGAATAGAAATTCGGTGAACAGTAACAAAATCTTCTTATCGACCACATTACTTGTGCTGATCACAACAGGGATGCTGGCTTTTGCCCAAAAACCAAAATCCGATGATGAGCACTTTCTAAGCTATATTGTCGACACCAAAAAGCAGGACATCAAACTTTACTGGAAAGACGATCGGCAGGAAATCTTTAAAAGCATACAGAATTTAAAAAGCTGGCTTGACAAAAAGCATAAAAAATTAGTGTTTGCAATGAATGCGGGAATGTATAAAAAGGACAATTCAGCACAGGGGCTTTTCATTGAAAATCAAAAATTAGTAACGGCTTTAGATACGACAAGCGGAGCCGGAAATTTCTACTTAAAGCCAAACGGTGTTTTTTATATCAGGGTCGACAACTTACCCTTCATCTGTACGACTTCAAAATTCATCAACAATGGAAAACTGAAGTATGCCAGCCAATCAGGCCCAATGCTGGTCATTGACGGACAAATTCATTCCGCCTTTAAAGAAGGCTCCACAAATCTTAACATCAGAAACGGAGTGGGAATTTTGCCAGACAACAGGGTTGTTTTTGCAATGTCAAAGACGGAAATGAATTTCTATGATTTTGCAAATTTCTTTAAAAAAATGGGCTGTAAAAATGCCTTGTATCTTGATGGGCTTGTTTCCAGAGCTTATCTGCCTGAAAAAAACTGGAAACAAACGGATGGTAATTTTGGCGTTATCATAGGTGTGACGGCAGACCCGCGCCAACGTTAAGCCCTTACAAACGCTTGAAATAACGGTCGTTAGAATAGACCCCTACAATCACCTTGTTTTCCTTTTTGACAGAGAAAGAACGAATCATTGTCCTGAAATTAATCAAGCCCGTGCTGTCACTTTGCAGGTGTAATTGTCCTTTCAGGTTGCCCCAGGAAACTTCCCCGGCACTGTTTATTTCCATTGTGCCGGATTTTTCAGCGCCGTCGTATTGTCCGGAAAGCTTTTGATCCATGGTCATTTTTTTGTTCATCACATCGCTTATTTCCTTCGTTTCCAATAGGTCCGACTCGAAGTTTTTCTGTAGTGAGGCGAGGTTTTCCCCGACAATGTTGTCCTTATTGCCTTTGTTCAAAAGCGAATTGTAGATGTAATTTGCTACCAAATGAGGCAGAGCCTCCATTCCTTTTTTGTTGCTCAAAACCACGATGCCTATCTTTTGATCTTTCATGAACGATAAATGTGAAGAAATGCCACTGTAACCGCCAAAACGCGAAACGAGCTGTTCCCCATTAAAAACGGATTGTTCCCATCCCAATCCATAACCGGATCTTTCATAAGATTGATAGCGGTTTTTTTGAGGAACAATGGCAGAGGTGGCCACAGCAATTTCTTCTTTGCTCAATATGCCAGGAACTGAATTTCCCCCGCTCATGAAAAATTGCAGGTATTTGAGCAGGTCATTTACCGTAGTCAGATGGCCACCAGCGGCCGACATCGAGTTATCTGCCTTATCAAATACACTTTTCAGTTTGCCTTCCGACTCGTCTATCATATAGCTGATGTACTTGGCATCTGCTTTTGAAACATAAGCGGTCGTCTTTTTCATGCCCAATGGCTGAAAAAGCTGTTCGTCCATCACCTGTTGCCAGGGCTTTCCTAAGTGCTTCTCCACGATCATTGCATAGATAACGGAGCCAAGATTAGAATAGCTAAAGCTGCGGTCCGGCAATGCAGTACTTCGCTTCCTGAGCAGTTCCAAAAGCTGTTCGGTACTCCTGATTCCGATGAAAGCGCTCCATACCACCGCATCATTGTTTTTGATGCCGTGGGTGTGGGTGATTAAGGAGCGTATGGTGATTTGACCGGGCCGGATCTTTTGATCATCAAAGTTAAACCCGGGAAGGTAATCTGCAATTGTTCCATCGAGCTTTATGATGTCTTTATGATCCAAAATGGCGGCTAGTGTTCCCGTTAACGACTTAGAAGTCGAAGCAATATATATTTGTGTCCGGTCAGAAAACGGTGTTTTGGTTTCAGGGTTTGAATAGCCGTAATTCTTTTTTAAGAAAACACGACCATCCTTTACTACGCCTATTGTTAAATCGGGCGCCTTTCCACCCAATGATTGCCTGACCTGATTTAACAGCACATCCAGAGAATCGCCTAATTTTTTTGCGGCTTTATCTTTATAGTAGTCGTTCCTGACATTTCTTTTTTCGTTGTTTGAGGAATAGCTAAGTGCTGAAAACAAGATAAAAATAATTAAGCAAAGCATATAGGATACTAATCTTGACGGCTGCTTAGGTTTGTGGAATAACATCATAAATCAATCAATTAAGTGATATAGATGCTAAGACCACAAAAGAGACTGGCAGGTTACAGCAGATTTAAGCAATGATGAAGTCGAAGATTTTCGTACTTGCATATTATTTTTTTACTTTTACTACTCCTATTTTTATTAAAACTATTTTCATGAAAAAATACGCTTTCATTCCATTTGCTTTGGCAATTGCTGCCTGTAATAACCACTCGGAAACCACAAATGCAGCACTTAGTGATAGTTTGCAGGTGGAAGCTGCAAAAACACTCCTTGATTCTTCAAATGCATATGTAGCCAGAGGAATAAAAAAGGAATGGACCAAAGTACAGGTAAATGAGAAAGTGAATCCAACAATGGAAAAATTTTGGGTGATCTATAAAAAATTAAAGCCAGCAGATACTTTAAAAGTTTATGAATATCGGATTGATGGAATTAATAAATTGATTGATTTGCAAATGAAACAACATTAATTCTCCTGAAACACTCTTATTCGTAAGTCTATATGTTTAAAAAAGCGTTCGCCGTGCTGGTAGTCATCGTACTCTGCGGCTATTCTTCTGTTTTTTCTCAGAATTTTATTAAAAGTTTTCGATCGGTTTCTTCTTTTACCAAACTGGATAACCTATTGCTATTTGCGGGCCAAAAGGATGCAAATGAGATAGAATTATGGAAAACCGACGCAAGCAAAGAAGGAACAAAGCTGGTCAAAGACATTAATCCGGGTGATGCCTCCGGCCAGGTCTCAAATCTTTATTTCTTTCGTGGAAAAGTCTATTTTTCTGCAAACGACGGGATCAACGGATTAGAGCTATGGGTTACGGACGGAACTACTGCCGGCACAGTAATGCTCAAGAACATTAATTCCGGAAACAACACTGAAAAAGGATCCAATCCCAGCCGGTTTACAGTTTGTAATGGCAGCTTATATTTTATTGCCAGTGAAGGGGGGCTTTATCCTGGTCTATGGAAAACCGATGGTACACCTGCCGGCACCATACAGCTGACAAAAGATGAATATTATGGGCCAGGGCAACTGACTCAGGTTGGAAATATATTATACTTTACCAATGGACCCGGTTCGTTATGGAAAACAGATGGAACGGTTGGTGGAACGGTGAAAATTGTGACCGACGACTACTACACTGTCGATTTGCTGACAAATATAAACGAGGAGCTTGTGTACATCACGAATACAAGTTACCGCCAGAAAATCAGACTTTATAAAAGAAATCCGGCCACTGATGCTGCGACGCTGCTGCAGTCTTTTGAGGCTGCTACGTATGGTGATCTTGATATCGACAACATTACACAGGTTGGAAATGATTTCTATTTTTCAATCAGGACGGATAAGGAAAATAACAATGATGTGTTATGGAAAAGTAACGGCAGCCCGGAGGGTACCAAAGCCGTCAAATCTTTCAGTAGGCAGGTACACATCAGTGCTTCAGGCATGAGCAGTTTTTGCCAGTTTAAGAATAAGTTATACTTTGCCGTTTCAAATAATCATTCCTTATTCAGCAGTGATGGAACCGAAGGCGGGACGGTCAAAGTTTCTGATGTGACATTACTAAAGAAGCCGATCGTGTCTAACCAAAAACTATATTTTACAGGCAACCGGACTTTGTGGAGCTATGATGGCAGCACCGCCCCAAGGGAAGAGCAGAGCCGCCCTGAAAATCCGGATAACTTGTTTGATGTAAATGGCCTGATATATTTTATCGCCGGTGGACAAAACCTTTGGAATAACAAAGCCGAGGGGCAAATGCAAATGACAGGTGGCTATCAGAATCTGGTTGACGGTAGTATCCTTAAAATGGAAACGAAAAAGGACAGCGTATCGACCACCCTGATCACCATAAAAAATACAGGAAATGCGGCTCTTGGATTTGGAGACATCAGCGTAACAGGATCATCGTTTTACCTGAGCGGCCTACCTGATCAAACCTTGTCACCCGGTCAGTCAACTACTTTTAACCTGCATTATCTTCCTTCCAAAGAGGAGGAAATAAAAGGCATGCTGATTGTGAAAAGTAACGATAGCTTTAATGGTGAGACAAGCGTGAACCTGAATGGACTGGCTTCTGGTACCGCGAAAACAATGGTCGCGGTGGAGGGACTGGTCAAGACGATTTCCTTTAGTAACAGCATTACCGCGTTCGACCTGACTAACAAATCAATCGGAGAAAATGCAGCTTTAAATACGTTAATAGGGAATTTTAAGGCGGAAAATGGGGGAGAGAGCTACCAATATACATTTACGACCGGTCTGGGAGATACAGACAATAAGAGTTTTAAAATTGAAGACGGCATACTAAAGTCCGGTCAGTTGTTTGATTTCAATACCAAAAATAGTTACACGATCAGGGTAAAAGCAAGTACTGCTACGGTAAGCAATGAAAAAACGTTCAACATCTCTGTCAGCAATATTCAGAAAAACCTGGCTGCAGAAACCTGTGGCCCTGCTGTCGAAATGATGAATTATACCCTTGATGATGTCGCTTACGTCAATTCTCGCATTATCGCCGTCGGCAACAATGGCAAGATTCTATTGTCTGATAACGATGGGAAGGACTGGAAAGTGATCAACTCCGGGGTCAGTGACTCTTTTTCAAAGATACAGATGACAGACGAACGTACAGGTTATATTATAGGTTATTATGGAACGATACTAAAAACGGAAAATGGAGGCGACAGCTGGTTCCCGATTTCCTCTCCTGACATGGCTTATCCCTACCTCAATAATTTTCAGTTCTATTCTTCCCTGATTGGATTTGCTTTTGGTGAAAACAAGCTTTATAAGACGATAGACGGCGGTAAAACCTGGAAAAAAATGAATGCAAATTTCTCCAGTGACCGGCCATACAGTGCAGCATTCACTGATGAAAATAATGGCTTTATCTGCGGTTCTGGAAAATTACTCACCCGTACTAAAGACGGTGGTGTAACCTGGGAAAGGATCACCATAGCTGATCCCGGATATAATTCAGCGTTTAATGCGATCACTTTTGTGAATAGCAAAACAGGCTATATGACAAGTTCATCCGGAATTGTGCAAAAAACAATAGATGGTGGAAATACCTGGACAAAAGCGGGTACCTATACAGACGGTAGCGTTACGCGAATCAATTTTACAGACGAGCAAAACGGATATATCCTGTCTGGATTTAATGGTTCGTCATTGTATAAGACCACAGATGGTGGCCAAAGCTGGAGTCTTGAACCATACGCATCGGGCACTTTGCTGGGACTCGCCTATAACAAGGTTTCCAACAAATATTGCATCGTGGGGCATGGTACAGGTTTAGGCAGTACAGCTGAGCAGGCCAGGACAATACTTCTGAAAGATGGCGCCGGACCATGGAAAACCAGATCAATCATGATGGATGGTGATTATTATAGAGGTCACTTTTTTGAAAACAAGGTGGGTTATATTTTTGGTTCGGATAATTTAAAAACAAATGACGGAGGCATAAACTGGGAGAAAATAAACATCAGCAGTGATAGCTATAATAGCGTACGGAGCAGTTTCTTTATAAACAAAGATATCGGCTTCTATGGAGACCTGTATAATCTTTACAAAACTGTTGATGCCGGAGCAACATGGGTAAAACGTACCCCGGCCGATTATTCAAATGCTTACAACATATATTTCATAAATGAGAAGATTGGCTTTGTGACAAACCATACCTACATCTTTAAAACTACAGATGGCGGAGATTCATGGTCAAAGATGGCGGTAAATGAAGGGGCCGCAGGGCTCTGGGATTTTCAGTTCATTGATGAACAAAACGGATTTGGACTTACGTATGGTAAATTGTACAAAACTACGGATCAGGGTAAATCATGGTCAGGCTCAGCTTTGCCAGGTGAGCCCTTCATGCGGGCACTTTATTTTTTTGATGCTCAAACTGGTCTGATTGGCGCAAATGATGGTAAACTATTTCGCACCACCGACGGAGGCAACACATGGACCCCGATTATATCACAGATCAGGCTTCATTTTGTTGCGCTTAAATTTACAGATAAACTGCATGGCTATGGTCTTGTGAACTACAATGGGAATACAAGTGAGCTATATGAGTCTTTTGATGGAGGGATCAGCTGGAAGCTCGTCCTTTCTGATTCAGATATTTACGGTCTTACCGTTGTTGATAAGGTGGTATACCTTATGGGAAAACGGGGAAAATTGATCAAAGTAGGTGGTCAAACAAAACTACCTGTAAACGCCGGCTATATCAGTGGAGAAACTAAGGTGGCTTCATCGGTCAGGAATAGCTATTCCGTACCGGCAGTTAATGGTACGTTTTACAACTGGACGGCAAATGGCCCCGCCGATATTGAATACAAAAACAACCTCATCCAGGTGACCTGGAAGCAGGCAGGTAAATTCCAATTGACGGCCAGGCCTTACAACAGCTGTGGTCAGGCTGAAACCAGGTCTTTAGAAGTGAATGTTCAGGATATGCCGGCACCGGAAATTACAGGCCCGGATAGTGTTGCAAATTTTTCCAATAACATTCGCTACACAACAATGAACCATGCGGGGAATACTTATGCCTGGGCTGCAGTAGGTGGTACAGTGAGTTCCACAGGCAATGATGCCAGCGTAAACTGGGACCTGCCGGGAGCGGGTAAAATTATAGTAACGGAAATCAATCCGGAACTCAATATGAAAAAATCAGCAATACGTTATGTAAATATCCATAAACCACCTGTATTGCCAGCCGATCTTTTCAGCATCAGTATGAATGAAGTGAGCTGTAAGGGGAATAGCAATGGTCTGATCAAAGTAAAAGCGAAGCAGAAGTTCAACTACAAAGCTGTAGTAACAGCTGTAGGCCAGACGGCGCAAAATTATGCATTTACTGATAGTCTTAATGTAAACGGATTGGCAAGCGGAGATTATAAGCTGTGTTTATCGATTGAAGGTAATGCTTCTTTTGAGCGCTGTTTTAACCTGACTATAGGCGCACCTCAGAACCTGTCGGTCTATTCTGCAGTGAACGAGCGGGACCAGTCACTGACCCTGAACATGAGCGGGGCAGATCTTTACATCGTAACGCTCAATGGAAAGCGCTTTGAAACCAATAAATCACAGTTGAGCCTGAAACTGGAAAATGGACCGAATAAGCTCAGCGTTTCTACGGATAAGGCCTGCCAGGGAGTCTTCGAAAAAAATCTTCCGCTAAGCACCATCACACCCTACCCGAATCCGGTTACAGATTGGCTTAATATAGATTTAAGCAGCAGCAGCGCCTCGAAAGGTAGCGTTGATGTCACTGATATCAGTGGAAGAATCATCTACAGTAAAACTTTTGTAAACAGCGGTAGTCCCATAGCGGTCGATATGACCAGATTCGTTTCCGGATTGTATGTTTTGAAACTGACGCTTGACGATACCCGGACCATTCATAAAATTGTTAAAAAATGAGAAACTTTATCTATATCATCATTGCCTGTTTCCTGCTGACAGGATGTAGCAAGAAAAAGACAGATGGTCCTGTTCTGGAGCCGGGAAAAGCATTGTTGGTTTTCCCGGAACAAAATGCCTTGTGTATTACAGGAACAGAAACATCTTCGGCGCAGAGTACAGTCGTATTTAAGTGGAATAACGCGGTGAATACCGGGAGCTATGATCTTGTTATTAAAAACCTGCTGACCGGACTCTCTGATACCAAATCGGTACCTGCAACTGAAGCCTCAGTCTCCCTGCTAAAAAATACGCCTTATTCCTGGTTTGTCGTATCCAAATCAGCCTCCGGTAACAGGACTACACAAAGTGAGAGCTGGAAATTTTATAATTCCGGAGATGGAATTCTTTCTTATGCGCCATTTCCTGCAGACGGATTAACTCCGGCCAGCGGTCAGCTGAACGCGCTGAATGGTAAAATAACACTAAATTGGAAGGGAAGTGATACTGATAATGATATTTTGAACTATGATGTCTACTTTGGGACCGTTGCAAATCCACCTTTGTTATATAAAGGAGTGACAGAGATGCGTTTAGAGAATGTTTTTGTGACCTCTAAAACGAAATATTACTGGCGGGTACTGACCCGGGATACCAAAGGAAATACTTCTGAATCTGAACTCGCTGTATTTTCTGTAAACTAAGGGCGCTTAAATGACCACATTTTCCTGAAAAATAAGACATATTGTATGAGGTCTGGTTTTCTCCAGACCTCATACAGTTAGTTAAGAAAAAATCTCATTCATCGAGGTCAGGATCACCGGAGCGCCACCTGTAACCATAATCGTATGCTCATGCTGAGCTACAAAACCACCTTTATTTCCTAAGAATGTCCATCCGTCAGCTTGTTCCACTGCAAGGCTGGACTGGGTAGCAATAAAAGTCTCAATCGCCACTACAGAATTTTTCTTGAATCTTTCCTGATTAAAGCGGTCATAATAATTAAGGATCTGATGCGGTTCTTCATGTAAGCTTCTGCCCACACCATGTCCCGCAAGATTTTTAATCACCATATAACCTGCTTTTTTGGCTTCTGTTTCTATGATTCTTCCAATTTCAGAAATTTTTACACCTCCTTTAATATGTTGAAGTGCCTTTGTTAAAATTCTTTTCGATGCTGCTACCAAGGGGGCGTGGTTGTAAAAATCCTGTCCCAATACGAAGGATCCTCCGTTGTCAGACCAGAAGCCATCCAGCTCTGCAGATACATCTATATTGATCAGGTCACCTTCTTTAAAGACCTTATTCTCAGTAGGAATACCATGTGCAATTTCATTATTTACGCTGATACAGGTCCATCCCGGAAAACCGTAAGTCAACCTCGGTGCTGATTTTGCTCCTTTAGACTGAAGCAGCGCTCCGCCAAAATTATCCAGCTCTAAAGCCGACATTCCTGGCTCCGCATATTCCCTCATTTCCTTTAAAACAAGGGCTACAATTTCACTTATTTTACTGATACCCAGTAACTCGGCTTCTGATGATATCGACATATTTTCTCGTTTATTTCTTCAATCAAAGTTACAGAATTAGCTATAACCTTTCATTTCATTGATGTAATTTTATTTATTTTGTCCAACATGTAAAGTTTTTGCTTAAATTCCTGTAAGAAATATCTTCTTTACATTCATTATAGGAACAAATTGCTTTTACTGTCGTAAATTAGCCGCGCCAAATCACTTAATCCCGGAATAATTATGGCCCCAAAGAGAGTATTGAAAGTCGGTTTAGATTCTGCCGCACCATTTCCCATGCATTCGGACTATAATTCTGAAAAATTTGAAGGATTTGAGGTAGATTTATTAAGTGAAATTGCTAAACACCTTGATTTTGAGATACATTACGAAGTTTCTTTGTGGAAAACGATCCTGGAGAAACTTTTTAAAGGAGAATTAGACCTGATTTGTTCGGCAGTAACAGTAACTTCCTCACGCAAGCACATTCTTGAGTTTACAGAACCTTATTTACATTTCAGACTTTGTGCAGTAGTACCTGCAGAAGGCGCACTGGATGAGCTTAAAGACTTTAAAAACAAAACCATTGGGGTTAGAACGGCAACAGAAGCAGAAAGACATGTCCATACCAAATTCCCTGATAACAACATGTTTCATGCAGATACCAATAAGGAACTGTATAGAAAGCTTCAGGCAGGAAAGATCGATATGCTCGTTGATGATTCGCCGATTGCGGGAGGTTTTCTTCAGAATAACAGCAAGCTGAAAATAGGCATGTTCCTGCCCAATACCGATTCCCATTATGCCATTGCCATGAAAAAAGGGGACCTGGAGTTGAGAAAACAATTCAATACAGGTCTGAAAATGCTGAGAGAAAACGGAATCTATGATGCCATTTATGCAAAATGGTTCAGTGAGATTCAGTTCTAAAACTTAGCACTTAAAGCTTTGTTGCGCAATACTTACAGAATTTAGCATCCTGATCATGGCCTTCACGTCCACATCCGGGACATACCTGATGGTGGAATCCTTTATTTCTTGCTGCTGCAGCCATTTCGGTGGTGATAATTCCGGTGGGGACGGCAATGATCGCATAGCCGATCAGCATCATGAATGAGGCCACAAACTTGCCCATAGGCGTAACAGGGGAGATGTCTCCATAACCAACGGTGGTAATGGTCACAATGGCCCAGTAAATGCTCTCGGGAATACTGGAAAATCCGTTTTCCCTGTTCTCCACCAGGTACATGACAGAACCCAGAATCACCACAAGCGTAAGAACAGTGAGCATAAATATGCTGATCTTGCGCAGGCTGCCACTGATGGCCACGGTTAGGAACTTCATTTCCGAAAGAAACCGGCCTAACTTAAAGATCCTGAAAATCCGCAATAGCCTTAAAGCACGCAAAGCGAGCAAAGACTGCGCACCTACAAAAATGACGCTCAGATAGGAAGGAATCAGGGCGAGCAGATCAATGATGCCAAGCGGGCTTTTCACATAATTGAGCGGATGTTTAATGATCACAAGCCGAAGTATATATTCTATGGTAAACAGCACCGTAAATGTCCATTCAATCGCAGAAAAAAACGAGCCGAATTGCCTGTGATAACTTTCAATGCTGTCCAGCATCACCACGAGGATACTGGCAAAAATAGCAATGAGCAGCGCTACATCGAAAGCTTTTCCGGCAAAGGTATTGGATTCATAAATGATTTCATGGAGCTTCGCCCGCCAGTCTTTATTCTTTTCGTTCTCCGTATTCATAGTTCTTTATTGGAATTCCCTGATTTCTTTACAAAAGCCCTTTTAGCTGGGCCCATACATTGTCGGCCAGAATTTTTTGTCCTTCCACTGTCGGATGAATTCCGTCTTTCTGGTTGAGTTTAGGTACACCACCAACGCCCTGCAGCAGGAAAGGGATCAATACCATATTGTTTTTCTTTGCCAATGCCGGAAAAATAGATTTGAATTCCTGCGCATACTCAGCGCCCATGCTCGGTGGAATTTGCATTCCTGCAAGTACAAACCTGACCTGAGGGTATTTCTTTTTCACCTTATCGGTGATTTGCTGAAGGTTCTCTTTTGTTTCAGCCAGCGGAAGGCCTCTTAATCCATCATTTGCCCCAAGTTCCAGGACCATGATGTCAAAAGGCTGGTTCAATAACCAGTCGATCCTTGTTTTTCCTGCGGCTGAGGTTTCCCCGCTTAATCCTGCATTAACTACTTTATAAGGCAATTTCAGGGAATCGATCTTATGATGGATCAGCGCGGGAAAAGCTTCCGTCACATCAAGGCCATAACCTGCCGTAAGGCTCGTTCCAAAAAACAGGATCTTCTTTAAGCCTTTATCATCGGTTTTCTTTTCCGTGGATTTCGTTGAATCTGCTTTTTCTTTTCCGGATTGCTCATTTCCTTGTCCGCCGGCACAGGAAGAAAACAAGGATGCCATGGAAAACAGCGTTGTTAAAACGATAGAACTTACAAAATAATGACGTAACATATGTGTTGAATAAGGGTCTGAATATAGTCAATATTGCCGATAGCGTGTATATTTAAACAAAAAGAACTCCGCCTGTGGAAAATATCCTTAACATCCGAAACGTAAGTAAAATTTATCAAAATGCCGGGCATCAGCTCACTGTACTGGACAACATTAGCTTTTCCATTCAAACCGGATCAACAGTTTCCATTACAGGACCTTCAGGAAGCGGAAAAACAACTTTATTAGGGCTTTGCGCCGGACTGGACCGTTCCAGTTCAGGTAGCGTCGAACTAAATCAGGTGGCATTAGATCAGTTAACGGAGGATCAGCGTGCGGCGGTGAGAAATAAATATGTAGGATTCATTTTTCAGAATTTCCAGCTCTTGCCCACCTTAACAGCATTAGAAAATGTGATGGTGCCGCTGGAGCTGAGGGGAGAGAAAAACATTAAAAGCCATGCAATGGATTTGCTGGATAAGGTTGGTCTTGCCGATCGTTCCGGACATTATCCGGTTCAACTCTCCGGAGGAGAACAGCAGCGGGTATCCCTTGCACGTGCATTTTCAAATAAACCGGCCATACTTTTTGCAGATGAACCCACCGGAAACCTGGATGCAGAGACCAGTGATAAGGTCATCAAACTCATGTTCGACCTGAACAGGGAGGCCGGAACCACACTGGTGATCGTTACCCACGACCTGGACCTTGCGGGGAAAACCAACAGAATGATCAAATTAAAAGGTGGCGTCATCATCTCAGACTTAGAATTAAGCCATGCCTGATCATAAATTCGATATCAAAAGACCGGTAAACTATGCCTGGCTGTTAAAGATGGCCTGGAGAGACAGCCGGAAAAACAGATCCAGACTTTTTCTTTTTATCTCTTCCATCGTATTGGGAATTGCAGCATTGGTGGCCGTTTATTCTTTCAGAGATAACCTTCAAAGAGACATTGACAATCAGGCCAAAGAACTGACTGGTGCAGATTTGGTGATCGATAGCCGGAGGGCACCGAAGGAAACGGTTGCTGCTTTACTGGATACCCTGGGGCAACAACGGGCCCGGGAAAGAAACTTTGTTTCTATGGTCTATTTTATCAAAGGAGCAGGAAGCAGGTTAATTCAGGTAAGGGCACTGGAAGGAAATTATCCTTTTTATGGAACAATAGAAACCAGTCCGGTTACTGCTGCCCAGACTTTTAAACAGGGTAGAAATGCTTTGGTAGATAAAACACTGATGTTGCAGTTTAACGCAGCGGTAGGAGATTCCATCAAAATCGGATCTGTTCATTTTGCGATTGCCGGAAACCTGGAAAGCGTTCCCGGACAAAGTGGAATTGCCAGCACGGTTACCCCGGTAGTATATATTCCCCTTCGATATCTGGAACAAACAGGATTAAACCAGGTAGGCAGCAGAATCCAATACCGTTATTTTTATAAGTACGACCGGCTTGCAGCTGTAGAACGGGACCTGAAACGTCATCAGCGGCTTTTCAATAAAGAAGGACTGGACCATGAAACAGTGGCGACTAAAAAAGCAAGTACCGGAAGGGCTTTTGGAAATCTGAATAAATTTCTGGCGTTGTCAGGTTTTATTGCCCTTTTATTGGGATGCGTTGGCGTAGGAAGCGCAATTCATGTGTATATCAAAGAAAAACTGGGCACAATAGCTACTTTAAGGTGCCTGGGCTTAAATGCGGGAGAAGCCTTTCTCATTTACCTGATCCAAATTGCGGTGATCGGTTTTATTGGTGCCATCGCCGGCGCTGTGTTAGGAACCCTGGTGCAGTTTGTCTTGCCTTTAGTACTGCAGGATTTTATCCCGATTGACATCAGCATGCAGATTTCATGGATGGCCATCGCACAGGGACTGGCCATCGGACTGATCATTTCGATTTTATTTGCCCTGCCTTCTTTACTTTCGGTGAGGAATATCTCTCCTTTAAATGCCATCAGGGCTTCTTTTGATTCGGTTGTCGCAAAGCGCGATCCTTTAAAATGGATGGTTTATGGGGTGATTGTGCTGTTTGTTTATGGCTTTACGTACCTGCAAATGAACGGATGGATAGAAGCACTGGTATTTATGATGGGGATCCTGATTGCTTTTCTTTTACTCGCAGGACTTTCAAAACTGCTCATGCTGATATTGAAAAAGTCTATTCCGGATACGATGAACTATTTATGGCGACAAGGTTTTGCAAATCTTTACCGGCCCAATAACCAGACCTTAATGCTGACAGTGTCGATAGGTTTGTCGACTGTTTTTATTGTGACGCTATACCTGGTGCAGGGTGTCCTGCTGAACAAGGTTTCCCTTTCATCTGATTCATCACAATCCAATATGGTGTTGTTTGACATTCAAACCAGTCAAAAAGAGGCGCTGGCGGGTTTAACCAGGCAGTATAAATTACCGGTGCTGGGGCAGGTGCCTATCGTCACGATGAGAATTGAAGAGATCAACGGCAAAACTGCGGAGGAACTGGACCGGGCGGATAGTCTGCAGCAAAAAGGTGGCAACTCGGCTTTGCGTGCCTTCAGAGGAGAAATCCGGGCAACTTATCAGGCTGATTTGAGAGGAACTGAAGAGCTGGTGGAAGGAAAATGGACAGGATCAACACCTGCAGGGAGAGCCGTTAAGATCTCTTTGGAAAAAGGCTATGCCGAAAGGATCAATGTGAAAGTTGGCGATAAAATTGTTTTCAATGTGCAGGGATTATTATTGCCCACAGAAATCGGGAGTTTAAGAATGGTAGACTGGAATACGGTACAGCCTAATTTCAGGGTGGTGTTCCCTACAGGAGTGCTGGAGCAGGCACCACAATTCTATGTCCTGATGACCCATGTGCCTACAGAAAAAGTATCTGCTGATTTTCAGGTTGCAGTAGTGAAAAGCTTTCCGAATGTCTCAATAATCAATTTAGGAATGATATTGCAAATACTTAATGATCTGCTTACTAAGATTAATTTTGTGATTCGTTTTATGGCCGGTTTCAGTATGGCCACGGGTTGGATTGTACTCTTGTCCGCAGTGATGAGCAGTAAGGGCCAGCGAATGAGGGAGAGCGTTTTATTGAGGACCCTTGGTGCGAACAGAAAACAAATCCTGACCATCACTGCACTGGAATATTTGTTTTTAGGCGTCCTGGCTTCGGCAGCGGGAATCATTCTCGCACTGGCAGCCAGCTGGGCAGTTGCCGCTTTTAGCCTGAATGCTACCTTTGCCCCGGATATCCTGCCTTTAATCGTATTTTTCATCGTCATCCCATTATTGGTGATGATCACAGGAATTTATAGCAGCAGGAGTGTACTGAACCATCCTCCATTGGAGATTTTAAGAAAAGAAGCGTAAATGAGCCTGAATGTTTTAGATTTTATATATACCCTTGTTCACCTGCTGATTATTGGTTTTAACCTTTTTGCATGGGCATTCCCGGCAACCAGAAGACTTCATTTATATGGGGTCGCGGTTACCCTGGCTTGCTGGCTGATCCTGGGCATCTGGTACGGCATCGGCTATTGCCCGGTAACGGATTGGCAATGGCAGGTAAAAGCGCAGCTTGGAGAACAAAATCTACCGAATTCATTCGTTAAATATTATGCGGACAAGATCATCGGACAGTCAGTTGATGCAAATCTGATTGATGCGCTTACCGCTGGTTCTTTTCTTTTATCGATCATCATCTCTGTTTATCTAAATTTTTTCAGTAAAAAATCAAAGCTGAAAGCGAAGTCTAACTGAACTTGGTAACAGCGCTGTTACTCTGCTTTTTATGGGCGTTCATCTGTGGTTTCTGGAGCTTAACTCCCAGTGTAAAAGCACATTTAACGAAGGTTTTTTGTATGTAATTTCCTATGTTTAGAAAATTTAGCATCAAAAATCACGTTTGATTATTGTTTTGTTAACGAATCTGCAGCTATGAATAAACCATTGATATACCCTTTCTTTTTCCTGCTGATTTTATTCAGCTCCTGTTCTTCCGTATACATGCCAAACGTTCCGAATACACCGATGTTGAGTCAAAAAGGAGAGTTTAGCGGGGGAGCACACATTACACCCAGAGGGAATGCCAGCATCAATGGTGCCTATGCAATTTCCAATCACCTTGGCGTCTTGTTTAGCGGTGCCTATTTGAACAAAGAAAGAACAACAAAAGATTACCGCAATAAATCCATAGAGATTGGCGGAGGATATTTTGACACTTTTGGTCCGGACAATAACAGGATTATTGAGTTGTATGTAGGCTATGGTGGTGGCAGTACTGACCGTAATTTCCGGGAATATGATGACAATAAGGTGTTAACCAAAAATATTGCAGAGGAATTTACCTATACCAAGACCTTCCTGCAGGTAAATTACAGCTCCAAGAAAAACAGCAACTTCCGCCTGTTTGGAACTAATTTTCCTTTAAATTACGGAACAGCACTCCGGATCAGCCATGTGAAGATGGATACATTCCTAAGCAATAATGTGGCTCAGCCTAAGGAAGACAACATGTTCATAGAGCCCATTTTCTTCACCAGGATGCGTTTAAGCGATGCCGTTCAACTCCAATATACCACTAGCGGTAATTTTGGCTTAAAGAGCCGCAAATTCATGAATGCAGGCAATTCCATCTTTACCGTAGGTGCGGTAGTGAACCTCGGCGGAAAGAAAAAAGAAGTTAAATAGACAATATCGCCTTCAGGTTCCGGAGTTTGGTTTTTAACCCGGAGCCCTTTTTTAAAAATGCAGGATAACCTTTCTGAAGCTTAATGGCTTTTACGGCCTCATATCCTAAAGCAATACTCCGGATCTTATTCAGCAGAAAAGTATCGTCTTTAAACAGGTCCGCTTCATTTAGAAAACCATTCTTTAGAAAGTCACGAATCAATACCGCCATTTGCTGGTTGGCATAAAGGTGCAGCGGGAGGTTAAAGATCTCCTGATTTAAGCGCTCAAAAAGCTGGTTGATCCAATCTACCTGCTCCACATCCGTTACCACGAGTTTACCCTCATGAATCCTGATGTGCTCCAAAAAGAGTTTTGCTGCCGGCCGGTTGATCAATCCCGCATGCAAAGCATCCCTTAAAGTATAATCCAGCCGGTCTGCACATAAATGAGGTAAGGGCTGCTCCAGAATAGGAAAAGATCCGTCAAGGACCTGGTCCAGGTGATAACCATGTTTAACCAGTACCGCAGGTATATCTGAATTCATCAGGATCTCGGCAAACATTTCTTCATGATAGTTCTCCTCCCTGTTTTGAAATACATAATCCCCTACATGTGAAAAGGCCGTATGGGAAGCATCGTGCAGCAATCCGGCAATCTGCTCCAGTTCCGTACCTCCAAGCTTGCGGATGAGCAGCATCACGCCAATAGAGTGCTCCAGACGGGAATGGCTTAAATCAGGGTTTACTAAAAATATGGCCCCGCTCTGGTGAATTCCGGCTAGCCGCTTCATCGCCGCAGTAGCCAACAAATCTTCAAAAACTGCAGGCAGTTCTACATTTCCATAAAGCAAATCACTTACTCTTACCATATTTTTTAAGCTAAATTAATTCCTCATCCTTCCGTTTGGCAATACTGAATAACGGAGATACAATATTACTAATTATTTTAGTTTTAAACCTATGTTGCTAACATAAATAGTTTTCAACTTATCCGGTTTTCATAAGAATGATATTTACCTATCTTTGGCGGATATCCATTCCTTTCCGATGCAGCGATCTTCCGATACCATTTATACTTTACAGTTTGGACTTGTTTGTTTGAGCTCATTTCTCTTTTCCGCAAGTTTCAACATGTTGATTCCGGAATTGCCGGCCTATTTAAGCAATATGGGAGGAGCGGAGTACAAAGGACTGATCATTGCATTATTTACACTTACCGCGGGGATCTCCAGGCCATTCAGCGGAAAGCTGACAGATACCATTGGAAGGGTACCCGTGATGGCCGTAGGTTCACTCGTTTGTTTTGTATGCGGTTTCCTGTATCCGCTACTCACTACTGTTGCCGGTTTTCTTTTTCTGCGGTTAATTCACGGCTTTTCTACCGGATTTAAACCTACAGCTACCGCGGCTTATGTTGCAGACCTTGTGCCGGTTAACCGATGGGGAGAAGCCATGGGGGTGCATGGGGTTTGTTTCAGCACCGGACTGGCCATTGGCCCGGCAATCGGGAGTACGATCACCGATCATTATTCCATCAATATCCTTTTCTATTGTTCCTCCTTGTTCGCGCTGTTGTCCATTGTGATCCTGGCGAATATGAAAGAAACATTGCCCAATAAAGAGAAATTCAGGTTCGCTCATTTAAAGATCAGCAGAAAAGACATCATCGAATGGAGGGTAATTCCCTCGGTGATCATCATTTTCCTGAGTTATGTGAGCTATGGCGCTATCCTCACCGTAATCTCCGACTGGAGTAAACACCTTGGAACGAGCAACAAAGGGCTGTTCTTTATGGTTTTTACATTGACTTCCCTTTTGATCCGCTTTGTTGCAGGAAAGGCTTCAGACCGTTATGGAAGACCGATTATCTTAAAAATCTCTCTGTTCCTGCTGGCCATCTCCCTGTTCTGGATCGCGGTATCGGACTCCTCTGTAATGCTGATGTCGGCCTCAGCGCTCTACGGTGTTGCTACCGGGATGCTCTCTCCAACAGCCACCGCATGGACGGTAGACCTGAGCAATCCGCTGCACCGCGGCAAGGCAATGGCCACGATGTACATCGCATTGGAAGCCGGTATCGGATTAGGCGCATTACTTGCAGGATGGCTGTTTATTGATGATCTCGCAATGATTCCGGTTACTTTTTATTATTGTACAGGAATTACGCTGATGGCGCTCGTTTATTTGCAATTCATCTATAAACCAAAGCCTTTGATTCCGGAATCAACTTCCTGATCAACTTCGGGCTTAAGCCTGCATTTAAAATTATTTGGCTTTTCTGCTACTTTCTGGAAGTTATGCCAAATAAATTTATATTTTAGCTAGCTAATCAACATTTAAACCACAATGAGCTCACTTCACAAATACGATTACATCGTATTTTTCATTTACTTCGTCATCGTATCCTCCTACGGTTTCTGGATTTACTACAAAAAGAAGACTGCATCGGCAGACTCTAAAGACTATTTTTTAGCCGAAGGTTCTCTAACCTGGTGGGCCATTGGTGCCTCCCTGATTGCCTCTAACATCTCTGCAGAGCAGATGATTGGAATGAGTGGTTCCGGATTTAAACTCGGTCTCGCCATTTCTGCCTACGAGTGGATGGCTTCCGCAACATTAATCATTGTTGCAGTGTTCTTTATGCCGGTCTATCTAAAGAATAAGATCTTTACCATGCCTCAGTTTCTGAGCCAGCGTTACAATGAAAAGGTGGCGATGATCATGGCCGTATTCTGGCTGATGCTGTACATTGTTGTGAACCTGATGTCTATCCTTTATCTGGGTGCATTGGCCATCAGCGGAATTTCAGGACTTGACCTTACTGCCTGTATCCTTGCACTTGCCATATTTGCCATTTTCATTACCCTCGGTGGAATGAAGGTAATTGGCTATACCGATGTGATCCAGGTTTTCTTCCTGATTCTTGGTGGACTGGTCGCTACTTATATCGCTTTAAATCTAATCTCCGGTGGAGAAGGAATCATAAAAGGTTTTGGATTGCTGAAGACAGGTGCTTCAGAACACTTCCACCTGATCTTTAAAAAGGATAACCCGAATTATATGGACCTTCCGGGATTAAGTGTCCTGATCGGAGGGATGTGGATTGCCAACCTGAGTTACTGGGGTTGTAACCAGTACATTACGCAAAGGGCATTGGGTGCTTCGTTACCGGTTGCCAGATCAGGTCTTTTATTTGCAGCCTTTTTGAAAATGCTGATGCCGGTGATTGTCGTGATTCCTGGTATTGCTGTATACTTAATCGTTAAAGACAATATGGGTGGCATAAATGGAAACAGCCTGCTGACTGCCTCTGGTGTTCAGGATCCAAACAAAGCTTATCCAGCTTTACTTGGTCTGTTGCCGGTTGGCTTAAAAGGACTTTCCTTTGCAGCTTTAACTGCAGCCATTGTTGCTTCCCTTGCCGGAAAAGCAAACAGTATCGCCACAATTTTTACCCTTGATATTTATAAGAAAGCATTCGAACCTAATGCCGGAGAGCAAAGAATGGTCAACGTAGGAAAGATCACGGTAGTGGTATCTATGCTGATTGCTGTTGTACTTTCGCTGATCGTAGGTGATGCCCTGATGGGAGAAGGAAAACAAGGGTTCCAGTACATTCAGGAATATACAGGATTTGTATCTCCGGGAATCTTTGCCATGTTTATTCTTGGGTTCTTCTGGAAGAAAACAACCTCCAATGCCGCATTATTCGCTACCATCGGTGGTTTCATCGTTTCGGTAGTCCTTAAATTCTTACCTGGATGGGTTGACCTTTCAGGTTTATACGAGTACGGATGGGCAGTAGCCAATTCTTCAGGTGTATTTGAAATTCCGTTTATGGATAGAATGCTGATCGTGTTCGCAGTCTGTATCCTGGGTATGTACCTGATCAGTATTTATGAGAACAAAAAAGGAATCGTTCCTAAAGGCCTCGAAATCGACGTTAAGATGTTTAAAGTATCCACTTCATTTGCAATTGGTGCAGTAATCATCATGGCCTTAATTGTTGCCTTGTATTCGGCCTTCTGGTAAGGAGAGGAATTGAGATATAAGAAAAACGCCTTCATGCATAATGAAGGCGTTTTTTTTGTGATCATCCCTTCAGTATTCCGATATAAAAGCCACTAATTTGATTTAAACACCAATAATATTTCAAAAATGAAATATTATTTATATTACGATAAAATATTTGGTAATTAGAAATTTGTTTAACTAATTATATCTATCTAGATTAGTGGTGTGTCTAAAGGAGTATTGTTTACCCATTTATTATTGAGCGTTGCCATGTTGTGTAAAGCGCAACAAAGGCCTCAGTATACCCAGTATATATTCAACAACTATATATTGAATCCTGCCATTTCCGGGATAGAGAATTATACCGACGTTAAATTCGGATACAGAAATCAATGGCGTGGAATAGACCAGGCGCCGATTACAGCATATTTTTCTGTGCACATGCCTTTGGGAAAACAATACCTGTATGGGAACTCTAATTCCTTTGATGAAAAGGGAAACAACCCGATGAAGAGAAGCTATGTGCATACCTATATGGCCTTAGAGCCACACCATGGCATAGGTGTGTATGGAGTGGTGGACAGAACAGGCCCGATCACGAGCAGTGATTTCAAGATCACTTATGCCTACCACCTGGGGCTTTCCCCGAAATTAAACCTGAGCGTAGGCATCGCAGGGGGGATTTCGAGGTTGATGCTGGACATTTCCAAGATCAGCCTGGAGAATAACTTTGATCCGGCAATCTCTGAAAATGCAAATAATAAATTAAAACCCGACCTCGCAGCGGGGCTCTGGCTTTATGGGGCCAATTTTTTTGCGGGGCTTTCTGCCCAGCAGCTCCTGAACAGGCCCATCAGTTTCAGCGAAGATGATAACTATAACCAGGGAAAACAAGTCCCGCATGTATTTCTGACTGGTGGTTATAAGTTTTTCGTTAGCGATGAGATTGCTGCCCTGCCTTCTGTGATGTTTAAATATGTTAGTCCGACACCAATATCAACAGATGTAAACTTAAAGTTTGCTTTTAAAGACAAGTTCTGGTTGGGGGCGAGTTATCGTTCCAACGATGCCTTTGCACTGCTTGCAGGCTTTAACGTCAGCTCGCTCTTTGTATTGGGCTATTCTTATGATTTTACGACTTCCGAGTTGGGCAAAGTCAGTACGGGAAGTCATGAGGTGGTATTGGGAATTCTGCTAAACAACAGATACAAAGTAACCTGTCCGCAGAAGAACTGGTAAATTTAAGGCTTTAACGGTTCTTCTGCAGACAGGGAAATTTAAACATTATACTTGCTGTCCCATTTCTCTATGCGTTCCTCATACAAAGCTTTATTAGCGAGGTGGACGCATATTGCGGTTCTGGCTCCGGTAATCACATTGGAATCCGGTTGTTTTTTCTCTGCGATTGCGCGATGAAAGTCTTTCAGTGAATAGTAAGTCCCATCTTTACCGGGAAGATCTGTCCTGATCGGAATTCCGCCATCCTTGTCCCAAACAATTTTTGTGGCACCAGTTACCCCGTCAACGGTTTCCAGTTCTTTTCTATTGCTTTTTTCAGGATAAAATATCGCGTCATTCACCAATAGGGAAATCGTTCCTTTTGTGCCCTTCAGCTTAAACAAATAGCTGTCGCGCTCATTTGCCAGTGTGGTTCCGAAGTTCCCGATCATTCCTTCTTTGGCATAACGGAACATTACCTGGACATTGTCGTAAGTCTCCCTGCCATCCTTGTAAAAGTCGATTCCGCCAGTGGCGAAGATTTCCTGAGGATGGGTATCAAAAGCCCAGTTGATGAAGTCCATCTGATGGGAAAGCAGTTCGGCCATCAGGCCTCCGGAATACTCTTTGTACATCCGCCAGTTGATCTTTCGTTCCAGTGAAGGCTCCGGAACACTTCTGCGCCAGTTGTTGTTCCTGTCCCAGCGACTGTCGATCTGCGTCACTTTCCCCAGATAACCTTTATCGATCATCTCTTTGACCTTATAGTAAATAGGTGCATAGCGGTATTGATGACCTACCTGCAGAATCTGATCCGGATGCTGTTTCACGATCTTTACCAGATCTAAAGCCTCGGTAATGTTATAGGTCATGGTTTTTTCCAGATACACATGCTTTCCGGCTTGCAGCGCAGCTACAGCGATCGGAAAATGCATGTTCAAAGGTGTGGAAATAAACACTGCCCTGATCGTTTTATCATCGAGCAGGGCACGGTAATCCTGGTATTGCTTTAATCCCGGCTGTTGTTTTAAGGTTTCTTTGAGTCTGAAATCCAGTACATCACAAATCGCCGCGACTTCAAATTCTGCGGGAAGCTGGGCTGCAATATGAAGCAATCCTTTTCCCCGGTCTCCGCAACCTATAACGGCGACTTTGATCCTTCCTTCCTGATCTCCGGCAGCTGTTCTTCCAAACATATCCTTAGGGAGCAATAATCCGCCCGCAAGGATGCCTGTATTTTGTATGAATTCTCTTCTGAACATGTTTAATATTTAAATACTTTACCATCCACCATCACTTCCTGCGTTCTTTCATCGAAGGTCGCTTTTTTACCGGTTCTTGCGGCAGCATTGGTCATGATATTTGCGATCGAATGGTAATAACCTGCTTCTACCGGCGCATTCGTTTGCTCCCGGCTGCGCACACATTCCATCCAGTTCCGCATATGGGCAGAAGTCAGCTTATCTCCACCTGTATTGGCCGAGGCGGCCACTTTCTCTACCATATCGGTCAGCTTTAGTTCCGGCAGCAAATTGGGCTGCATGTGCATCGCACTGGCTGCATTGGCTTTTAATCCGCCTTTTGGAGAAACCATATTGGTATTCAGGTTCAGCTCTCCGCCATTGGCATAGTAAATCTCTGCGGGGTTTTCATCACCATTGTGCATCCTGGAAGTGAAGACCACCTGAAACCCGTTTTGCGGGTCATCGGCTTTGCCATAATCGAATACTGCGGTCGTGGTATCCCAGTTCCGGCGGCCATCTTTCCATTGGTAAATCCCTCCATTGGCCACCACGCTTCTCGGGTGTTTGAGCCCGGTAAACCAATGTACCGTATCAATCTGGTGCGACATCCATTGTCCCGGCATCCCCGACGAATAGGGCCAGAACAAACGGTACTCCAGGTATTTGCGCGGATCCCATTCTTCAAAAGGACGGTTGATGAGGAAGCGCTTCCAGTCGGTGTCTTCCTGTTTTAATTTTGCCACCAATTCTGGTCTGCGCCAGCGCCCCGGCTGGTTTACATTCCAGCTGAGTTCTACCATGGTGATGTCGCCAAACTTACCGTCCTGAATAAATTTGGAAGCTGCCTTGTAGTTGCCGCCGCTTCTTCTCTGCGAACCGATCTGAACAATTTGTTTGGATGCTTTAACGGCCTTCAAAGCGGCACGGGCATCTTCCATCGTTTCCGCAAAGGGTTTTTCGCAATACACATCACATTTGGCCCTGATGGCTTCCATGGCATGAACCGCATGTTGAAAATCAGCAGTGCTGACAATCACGGCATCAATATCTTTCAGGTTGTATAATTCTTCATTGTTCCGGCATGCAGTGATGTCATGCCCGAGTTTTGTTTTGAGCAGGTCCACACCGAGGTTCCTGCGGTAATTCCAGAGGTCAGAAACTGCAGCGATGTCGAAGTTGAGTTCTTTATGGTGGTTTAAGAAACTGGGCAGGAGGGAGCTGGCAAAGCGGTCAGAGAAGCCGACCACGCCAACCCTTACCCGGTCGTTGGCACCAATGATATTTCCATAGCTTTTTGCACTTAAACCCATTGTTCCCATATAGGTTCCTGCAGCGGCAATTGCCGATTGTTTAATGAATTTTCTTCTTGAGGATAACATACACAGTGGGATTTAAAGTTGTTTTAATTTAATGCTTCTGAAAGAAACCTGATCGCCATGGTCCTGAATCAGGATATGGCCTTTTGCTGCCATTCCGAAATTTTTCCAGTCCTTGTATTTGCTGCCAGCCACCAGGGCAAGAAATTCTGCTGATCCTCTGGTATATTCCAGGATTTTATAGCCGTTTAACCAGTATTCAATTTTATTATCCGGATAAACCCTGATCAGGCCCCTGTTCCATTCCCCGATTTTCTTTTGCGCATTGGGGATCTTTTTGCTTGCGATCAGGTCGTACAAAGAGCCCAGGGTACGGTTGCCGCCTTTTCCAAGTTTTGCATCCGGATGTTTCGCATCGTCAAGAATCTGATATTCCGGGCCGATTGCCGAACCTTTGTTTCCTTCTGTCAGCGTTACAAAATATTTAATCCCGCTATTTGCACCTTCAGTTAATTTGAAATCAAATTTCAGTTCAAATGCGGAATACTGTTTTTCCGTTACAATATCACCACCATTGGTAGATTCTGCGCCAGTGGATTTCTGAACACTCAGCTCTCCATCAATCATAAACCAGCCTGTTTTCGGGAAGGTTGATTTATAGGCGCCTTTCCATCCTTTGCTTGTTTTACCATCCCATAATAAGGAATAGCCTTCTGCTTTTTCCTGAGAAGACAGGTCATTTGGAACAAGGTTCACGACAAATATTCCGTCATTTTTAGAAGGTTTAAGGTTTGTTGTCTGAATGCGGATATTGCGCCAGCGGATCTGTTTACCCGGCTGGTCATTTTTGCCGATGCTATGAACCTGCAGGGCGATAAATCCGCTGGGGGTCATGGCATCCACCACATTTGCGGTCGGGATACCGTTTACCCAGGTTCTGATGGAGTTGCCAATACATTCTACGCGGTATTTATTCCATTGGTTATTTTTGAAAGCTGCTTTTCCTGCCGGATTGATGTCCAAAGGATATAACCAGCCTCTTCTTGATTCGTCGTAAATCCCACCACTGAACTGTCTGTCGGAAGGATCGATCTCTACCTGATAGCCATGAACCCTGCCATTGGCATAATCGGCCTTGCTTTCGCTCCGGATCTGCACACCTGAATTCATGGATGGGTCTACCCATAGTTCCAGTTCCAGGATAAAGTCCCCGTAATTTTTTTCTGTGGTCAGAAAGGAATTGGGTTGATTGGATACCGTAGTGCCCACAATTTCCCCGTTAACCGCTTCATATTTTGCCTGCCCGTTGAGCTGTTTCCATCCGGTAAGGTCCTTTCCGTTAAACAGGTTCTGCCATTTCTGGCTCTGGGCCTGCAGGGTCATGGGGGCAGTGCCAAGGAATAAGGCGGCTAAGACTAATAATTTTTTACTTTTCATTTGTGTGTGTTTACTGCTGTTTTAGGTGGTTCTTATTTGATTTTACTGAATTCTAATGCTTGTTTTTGCAGATTGGAAATGTCTGGCTTCTCTGAGGAGCTGAGCAGCACCCGGTAGCGGAAGGTCACTGATGTTCCTGGCAGTAAGCGCAGGTTTAAACTTTCCTTTCCCTTGCTGAACACTTCCTGGCCGAGCGGATTTGCGGCAAATAAGCCATAATCACGGGCGTGCCAGTAAGTAGGGTAGCCGGGATTTTTAGGGTGGTCAATGATGGCCACAGAGATTTCCTGTCCCTCTTTTATTCCCGACAACAGGCACCAGTCTGCCCTGGTTCCCCAGGCCTCGTTTCCTTTTTTTCCGGCGCTCGTGAGGTAATCTCCGTTTGCCCCGTTCGTAGAAGCAGATACTTTAGTGCGGTTGCCCTGGCTGTCACTAAACTCTGCCACCTGATTGGAAGGCATTTCAAGTTCTTTGGTCACCCGCAGGCCCAGCATTCCATCTTTCACATCTTTGAAAAAGACGGTATCCTTTACTGCGGTCAGGGTCGTAATTCTGTCAACAGTTCTGGTATGGGCTGTCCCGGAGAATACCAGCGTAGTCCGTTCTTTCAGCAATACATGCCGGTCTTGTCTTTCCCAGTTAGCGGTATAAACCAGCTTTCCTTCTTTAGCCCCGGCTTTGGTCTGAACAACCTCCACCGACCTGATCCAGCCGTATTTGCTTTTCTTCTCTGCGGGAATATTATAGGAATTGTTCCAGAAATCAAGTCCGTTCACGCTTTCATAATTTAGCCATAAGCCAACATGGTGCGGGTGGTCTGTTCTTTCCTGGTCCCTGGGGTTCAGTGGAAATCCACGGGTAATGGTTTGTCCGCTTGCTGTATTTAATGGATATAAGATGGGTTTTTCGAGTTGACTGGAATAGAGAAAACTGCTAAAAAGAGCGCCATCAATGAGCACATCAATTTTATTTCCGTCCTTATAGGGGATGAAACCTACGTTTTTAGTCTGCGCGTCGACTTGCAGACTCCCGCTTAAAAGCGCCAGGATCAGGTATTTCTTCATATTTGGTTAGCGAACTTACTCCGATATTCAGAGGTAACAGTATCGGTTGTTTTAAGCTAATATACTTTTCTTCGGATAGAAAGTACTCAGAAACAGGCTTTATCGCCTAAAAAAATTACGAAAACGATGGAGTAAACTGGCGATGTCCGGAATTACCCTTATCATTGTGTATAGCAATCTGCAAAATGAACAGGAAACATTTTCTTTCTTTTATGGCGATGGCGGGCGCAACATTTCCGGCATTAAAGTCTTTTGGAAGCCCGGAAGGATCAGATCCGGCAGTGCCGGTAAAAATCCCCGGCTATTTAAAGGCAGGGGATGCCATAGGGATCACTTGTCCGGCGGGCTTTATTACCATGGCAGAGATCCTGCCTTCCGTTCAGCTGATGGAAAGCTGGGGCTTCCGCGTCAAGATAGGGAAAACCGTAGACCGGAGGGATTTTACTTTCGGGGGCTCAGATCAGGAAAGAACGCAGGACATGCAAAACATGCTTGACGATCCGGATCTAAAAGCCATCATGTGTGCCAGGGGAGGCTATGGGGCCGTTCGCATCATAGACCAGTTGAATTTTGACCGCTTTGTGGCCAGTCCGAAATGGATGATCGGCTTTAGTGATGTGACGGTATTACATTGCCACCTCAACCGCAAATACGGAATTGCTTCTATACATTCTAAAATGTGCAATAGTTTTCCCTCAGACTGGACGCTTGCAGATCCAATGCAGATTGAAACGATCCTTTCTATCCGGCAGGCATTGAGCGGAACGCTCTTGAAGTACGCAGCGCCTCCCAGTCCTTTTAACAGGCCGGGTAAAGCAGAAGCTGTGCTTGTTGGCGGGAACCTCAGTATCATTGAAACGCTGGCGGGCAGTAAATCTGATTTAAAGACGGAAGGTAAAATTCTGTTCCTGGAGGATACCGGAGAATACCTGTACCGGCTGGACCGCATGTTCTGGAACCTGAAACGGACCGGGAAACTGGAGCAGCTGCAGGGGCTGATCATTGGAGGCTTTAAAGTAAAACCCGATGATCCCGGTGAAGAATTCGGCAAAACCCTTTACGATATTGTACAGGAAAAAGTAAAAGACTACCACTATCCGCTTTGCTTTGATTTCCCCGTTGGACATCAAAAGAACAACTTTGCCCTGAAATGTGGGGTCAGACATAGCTTTGAAGTCAATGCCAATGGCAGCAGCCTGACTTCCTTGTCCTAATTTTTCTTTTTTTTTCCAAACCAGGACCTGACCTTGTTAAACAAAGAAGCGACCTTTTCTTTGGGCTTTTTCGTGTACTTGCTGATCAGATAGCCGGGGCTGTACTGATGAATATAGGTCTTTACCCCATTTTTTATGGAGTCTTCATGCAGCTGAGTATCGGTCTGAAGTTCCCTTTGCTTATTTTTAAGATCCGTTAAATTGTGAATCTCTTTGTAATCGTAAATTTTTCCCATCTATCTGTCTATACGTGTTCCACATGGTCATTGTAATCGTCCTGGTCAAATCCAAGACTGATGGCATTGCTCAGGCGGTCCTTAATGTTTTCTAAATGATCCATCTTATTTTCTGCTCCATCCTGAAGATTCTTGCCCAAATCATTTAATGAAAGGCTCAGGTCATCACGGGTATCACTTCCTTTTTCCGGAGCAAGTAATAAACCCAGGGCAGCACCGGCGGCCAGCCCTGCAAATACTCCCAATAGTATTCTTGTATTTTCGTTCATAAAAAATTTATTGTTCTTCGTCCATTATAAACTGTAACAAGGGCAGATTTGTTTTTAGAATTCCTAACTTTAGACAATTATCATAGATATCTATAACCCTTGAGCACTATTCCTTCTATAAAGCTGTCTGAGCTGACGAGTCAAATCCAACAGGTAATTGATGGGGCTTTCGGACATAAAACATTCTGGATCATTGCAGATATCACCAATTACACCTATAAACCTCAAAGCAATTACCATTATTTTGAGCTGGTGGAAAAGGATAAAACGGCCGCGAAGATCCTGGCAAAGGTCTCTGGCAGGGCATGGGGTAACGCCTCGCTGAACATCAGCAATTTTGAGAAAGCAACCGGCCAGAAATTCAAGAACGACATCAATGTATTAATTCAGGTTTCGGTACAGTATAATCCATCTTTTGGCCTGCAGCTCAATTTATTGGATATCGATACCAATTTCACACTGGGCTTATTTGAGCAACAGCGTAAAGAAACCCTGGAAAGGCTGGTCCGCGAGAATCAGGCCTTTATCAAAAAAGCAGGAGAGGGATACATCACCAGGAACAGCGAGCTGGCACTCAATCAGGTGATCCAGCGGATTGCAGTCATTTCTTCGGATACCTCTGCAGGGTTTCAGGATTTTAAACATACCCTCGAGCACAACCCATTCGACTATAAATTTCATATTGACGATTACTTTGCCTTGGTGC
Organism: Pedobacter sp. KBW06; assembly: GCF_003852525.1. GTDB lineage: Bacteria > Bacteroidota > Bacteroidia > Sphingobacteriales > Sphingobacteriaceae > Pedobacter. The sequence continues at coordinate 625,804 of NZ_QAJL01000005.1, read as the reverse complement.
AGGGCGATGGAAACGCAAAACAGTTCCTCGCCAGGATCATTGAAGTTTTCGAATCACAGAAACCCTATGATGCCCTGGTCATCATTCGCGGAGGTGGCGCACAGACTGACTTCCTGATTTTTGACAATTATGAACTTAACCGGGCAATCGCCAAATTTCCCATTCCGGTCATCACCGGGATCGGGCACCAGAAGAACGAGACCATCGCCGATCTGATGGCACATACTTCTACCAAAACACCTACCAAAGCCGCAGAGTTTATCATTGCCCATAACCGGGCTTTTGAAGACAACCTGATTGGTACACAGAAAATGATCCTGATCAAGACCTATCAAATGATCAATCACCATAAAGACAGGCTGGTGAGGCTCAACCAGATCACGATCAATACCACCCGCAACCTGTTGCATGAACACCATAAAACCATCATGAATTTATCGGGAATGATCCTGACCAATCCAAGGATCATCATTTCCAACAGGCGGAAAGACCTGAGCAACCTCCAGCTCAACCTGCAGTCTTACAGCAAGCTGTATTTTCTGAATAAAACGGCACACATTGCCCATTTTCAGTCGGTCATGAGGATCATGAGCCCGCAAAATATCCTGAACAAAGGATTTGCCATCATAAAAGTAGATGGAAAGATTGCCGGGAATGCAGACCAGATTGAGGTGGGTACAGAATTAACAGTGAGGTTGGCAAACTCCGAAATAAAAACAATTGTAAAATCTAAATCAGCATACGATGAAAACGAATTTAACTTATGAGTTGGCTTATAGGGAACTTGCCGAGATTGCTCAGGAAATAGAGACAGAATCGGTTTCTGTGGATATTCTTGCAGAAAAGGTAAAACGGGCATCCGAACTCATTGAATTCTGTCAGAACAAGTTGCGGGCAACAGAGACTGAAGTAAATAAAATCATTAAGCAAATGGAGAATCAAAAGTAGTATCTTAGTCAGATTCGTAAACCATTAAAGCTTAAACAATATGTCTACACAAGGGAATTTTAATGCCGAACAAGAAGAAGAGTTTTTCAATAAGATTGACCAGGTTTATGATTTAACGGAGGCCTCAGATTTTGATGCTGCAGAACAATTGTTGTTGCAGATCGATGGTTCCATTTCAGGGCCTAAGGAGAACAGTAGCGTGGGAGGGGTGGTGCTCGACAGCATTTACTCTTTTTATGAGCAGACAGGAGCACTGGAAAAGGCCTTGCCTTTCTTCCTGGAAGAGACTGATTATCTGAAAGAAAAAATGAATCATCAAAAGATCAGCTCGACACGTCATTTCTTAACTACCGGAGCAATCTATTATGCTTTAAAAGAGCTGGACCATGCCCGTACTTATTTTGGCATTGCCTATGAAAAAGAAGGCAGCAGGATCTTTCAGGATGAGAACTCAGATTACCTGAGAATCGCTTTGATGGATGATGCCGAATTTGAAGCCTTTAAAACGGACTTCGTTCCGAACAAAGACGAGGAACAGCTGGAACTCACAGAAGAACAGCAGGAATTGCTGGACCAGTACTGTGAAGAAGGAAATGCAGAGATGGACAAAGAGAATTTCTCCGGAGCCATTGCCGCATTTAACAAAGCGCTGGAAGTTTTACCCGCACCAAAAGACGACTGGGAAGCCACAGCCTGGATTTCAGCTTCTATTGGGGATGCCTATTTCAGCGAGAAAAAATACAAAGAAGCTTTAGACCATTTACACCGTGCGTACCAGATTTACGGTGCTGAAGATCCCAGTGCATTTGTATTGCTGCGTATGGGACAAAGTTACCTTGAGCTTAACGAAGAAAAACATGCCACAGATTACCTGCACCATGCCTATAAACTGGAAGGGAAGGAGTTATTTGAGGACGATAAGAAATACCTTAAATTTTTAAGCTCGAAAGTGAAACTATAACCAGTTATTGCTTTTGTACCAGCTCACGGTTTCATGGAGGCCTTTTTCAAGGTCATATTCCGGTTCGTAGCCCAGGTCAGCTTTTGCATGGTCGATATTACAAGCCCAGTTGATTGCGGTGAGTTCGGCCATCTTTTCCTTATTAAGAGCAGGAGTATTCCTGCTCTTTGCATAAAATACATCCATTAAAGTTGCCATAGCCCCTACAATAGGTACCGGCAGGTGGAATTTGAAAGTCTTTTTATGCAAAGACTTTTTGAGGTAATCTGCCAGGGCATAGCGGTTATAAATCTTACCATCTGAAATGTTGTACTGTTTGGAAACCAGCGGAGAGAACAGCGCTTTCACGAGTATGGCAGCAAGGTCTTTGACATAAACAAAGCTCAGTTGCTGTGTAAAACTGCCGATATGAGGCTCCAGTCCTTTATTGATGCTGTTGAACAGGATAAACAAATCTTTTTCCCTTGGACCGTATACCGCCGTAGGGCGGATCACAATCAGCGGAAGTCCTGGGATTTCAGCAAGGTATTGTTCTGCCAGTAATTTGCTCGCCCCATAATTGGTGACGGGTTTTCCGGCGGTATCGTCCTGAATCTCGGCAGTCAGATCACTCAGCGGCCCCAAAGCAGCCAGGCTGCTCACAAATACAAATTTATGCAGGTCTATCGCAGCAGTGCTTGCCGCCAGGGCCAGGTTTCTGGTATATTCCGCATTTATCTTATTATAGGTTTCCTTTGTCTTTGCTTTGGTGATCCCGGCAACATGAATGATGTAATGGTACTGCTTTTCCTCCAGTGCGCTTTTAAGGCGGTCTACGGAACTATAATCCAGGTGGGTATATTCTATGTCAAACTCCTTTAAATGTGATCTGTCCGTGTCCGGACGAACTGCAGCATAGACTTCTAATCCGGCAGCCAATGCTTTATTGATCAAATGATAACCAACAAAGCCTGTCGCTCCGGTAATCAGTACCTTTTTCATCTGGGATCTGTTTTTGTAGGATGGTTTAATGATGATCTGAATCAGGCATTAGCGGAAGGCCAATGCCTGATCTGATTATATTGATTTTTCGAGAATTCTGTATTTACGGTACAGCTTGCCATTGATCTGTTCAATTGCGCTGTTTACCAGGGTATTGTGTTCCAAAGTCCAGGATGCTTCTGCATACTCAAACTTTTTCTCCTGAAAGGTCTTAATGGTCAGTCCGTACAGACAGGCTTCGATGCCCATTTTACGGTAACCGTCCATCACACCCAGGGCCATAATTCTAAGGCCTTTGATTTTCCGTTTGTACCATAACAACTTGATTAGTCCCCATGGGAATAAACGGCCTCTTTTAACTTTGATCAGCGCCTGGTTAAGGTCGGGAACAGAAAGCGAGATCGCCACCATTTTTCCTTCCTGTTCTGCGATGTATACAAAGTCGGGGTCGACAATCATTTTCAGGTCTTTGGCTAGATAATCGAATTCCTTATCTGTTGCCGGTACAAAACCTGTATTGTGGTCCCATGCCGCATTATATACTTCACGGACTTTCACTACCTCATTCCAGAAATCTTTCATATTGATCTTTCTGATGATAATGTTGTTGCGTTTCAGACGTTCCTGAATGGCTTCCGCCAGTTTTAAGGAGCGGTCATTGTACTCACCTGCAAGAAATTTATAAGCCCTTAAATCTACCTTTTTCGCAAAACCGGCATCTTCTAAAAGCTGCAGGTAATAAGGTGGGTTATAAGGCATCATGGCTACCGGAGGGCCATCGAAACCTTCAATTAATAAGGCACAGATGTCGTTGGTGGAAAAATTCAGCGGGCCAACCATGCTGGTCATGTTTCTTTCTTTCAGCCATTTCGCTGCCACTTCAATCAGCTGATTGGCGGTTTCCTGATCATTGATGCAATCAAAGAAACCAAAGTGACCTTCCGTCGTATTGTCTTTCTTATTGTGGTTGTTGTTTTGAATGGCCGCAATTCTTCCCACAACCTTATCTCCCTCGTAGGCAAGGAAACATTGTAAAGTGGAATGCTCATGAAAAGGATGCTTACCAGGGGTAAGCATGTCACTTTGTGCAATAAATAATTCCGGAACATAGTTCGGGTCATTTTTATGCAAATCATGTGGGAAATCAATAAAAGCGGCTAATTTCTTCTTGTCGTTTACCGCAACAATGTTTCTCATATTTCTACCTGAGAAGGTTTTAACTGTACTTCTTTAGCAGCTGACGCGATCTTTTCAACGGCCTCTTCAATCTGTGCGAAAGTATGGGTAGCCATTAAAGAGAACCTGATCAGGGAAGCATCTGAAGGTACAGCCGGAGAAACTACCGGGTTTACAAAAATCCCGTTATTGCTCAGGATATTGGTAATCATAAAGGTTTTATCATTATCCCTGATGTATACCGGGATGATCGGGCTATCGGTATGGCCGATATCAAAACCTGCCTCTAACAATAGTTTTTTAGCATGGTTTGTATTTGCCCAAAGCTGGTCAATGCGTTCCGGCTCTGATTCAATGATGTCTAAAGCAGCAATTACACTCGCTACTGCCGAAGGTGGCATACTTGCACTGAACATCAGGGAGCGGGCCCTGTGTTTCACATATTCAATGGTTTCCTCTGTTCCGGCGATGAAACCTCCCAAAGAAGCAAGGGATTTAGAGAAAGTACCCATAATCAGGTCAACCTGATCGGTAAGACCGAAATGAGAAGCTGTTCCTGAACCATTAAATCCGATTACCCCTAAACTATGGGCATCGTCCATCATGATGTTTGCACCAAACTCTTCTGCAATTTTAACAATCTCAGGTAAGTTAACCAGGTCACCTTCCATGCTGAAGATTCCGTCGGCAACGATCAGTTTAGCGGAGTCTTCCGGTAAACGGCTGAGCTTCTTGCGAAGATCATCCATGTCGTTATGTGCATATTTAATAGATCTTGAAAAAGAAAGACGGCTTCCGTCAATGATCGAAGCATGGTCATATTCATCCAGGATCAGGTAATCGTTTCTGTCCAGGAGGCAAGAGATCACACCCAGGTTTACCTGGAATCCTGTGCTAAAAAGAACGGCAGCTTCCTTGCCAACGTAAGCAGCAAGTCTTCTTTCCAGTTCTATATGTATGTCAAGTGTTCCGTTCAGGAACCTTGATCCGGCACAACCCGTACCGTATTTATCAATTGCAGCTTTTGCTGCTTCTTTAATTTTTGGGTGATTTGTCAATCCCAGATAGGAGTTAGAGCCAAACATCAGCACCTTTTTTCCATCTATAACCACCTCAGTGTCCTGTGCTGATTCTATGGCCCGAAAATAAGGGTATAAGCCTTTTTCCTTGATTGCTGTAGCGTCTTTAAAAGCGGCTATCCTATCGTGTAATTTTTTGCGCATGCTAGTACTGTATGTTTAGATCACTGAGCTTTTGTTGATGTGTTGTTGGTTTCGCCGAAAAATTATTAGCTCTGTATTTAATAATTTCTCCCTGGGTTTAGCTTGTTAAATTTGACAAATTTGTCAAATACAAAAAAACTTATCAAATCTAAGATCATAAACACAGAAAACAAAACTTGAGGCCATCCAAGTTTGAATATATTACTTTTTAAAACAAAAATTACAATTTTCTTATAATTTCTATAGGTTATAGCCCCAGTAAAGTACAAATCCTTCACATCAATTGTCAACCAAGTATACAATATTGATACCAAAAAATAAAGTGATTTTTAAAAAGACGTTATAATTCACCGGGTTAAATTTAAAAAGCCACCTCATGTTCCCCAATAAATCGGTCCGGAGCGGACTGATCTAAAGATTTTGTGTATTTTTGAAGAAAAAAGATTAGATGAGTACTATTAATGTGATACCAACCTTCGAGAATTTTACAGAATTTTACCAAAAAGCCGTTGAACCGCTAAAGCAGGAGAACGTCGCTTACATAAGATTGGATGGAAAGCTAAAAGGAGGAACACGAAATATTTTTGCCTATTTCTGGTATAAAGATAAAAAATGGAGTGTATCCGCGGATACCTTTATCGACAGGCTGAAGATTGCTTTCGAAGCAGCTCAGAAAACAGAAGAACCTTTTGTGATCAAAGCTACCCGTGACCAAAAAGGAGAGTCTCTATCGATCAAAGGACAACCGATCAGAAACAACAAATTCAGTGTCTACAAAGTAGGAGAGAGATAATCCTGCTGATCAGGCCATAAAAAAAGCGATAAGGTAATGCCTTATCGCTTTTTTTATGGAAACAAAGAGGGATTAACCTTCTCTTTTTACATAAGTTTTGTTTCCGTTTTTATTGATATAGTATTTTCCACCGCGTGGACCGGTTAAAATTTCTTCTCCGTTTGGTCCTTTCAGGCTTCTGTCAACTGTTGGCTTGTAATCTTTTGGCGCTACGGTCGAAGTGGCTTCTTTTTTTACCTGAGCTGCTGTAGTTTTTGTTTCTTTTACTGCTGCAGCTGCTTTTTCCTTATTGGCAGAGTAACGCTTATCCGGTGTGCCATCTTTTTTCAGGCCCGGAGTCGCAGTTGCTTTCACTTCTTTTACCACTTCTTCCTTTTTAGCTGCAGCTTTTGTCGCCGCTTTTTTCGGAGCCTCAGCAGCTACATCTTTTGCATTCGCGTAACGTTTGTCGGGTGTGCCATCTTTTTTAAGCTTTGTACCCGCTGCCACTGCCTGGTCTGCAGCTTTCTTCGTATCCGCTTTTGCGGCTTTCTTGGCGGCTGCTGCCTCTTTTTTTGCTGCTGCAGCTTCTTTTTTTGCATCTGCAGTGGCTTTGCTTACTTCTTTTTTAGCCTTTTGTTTTTGAGTCGCAACGGCTTGTGCAGGCTGGGCTGTTTGTGCCATACCCAAACTCACACAGAAGCTCAGGATGGTCAGTAATGAAAGTAGTTTTTTCATGGTTTTCTTTTTTGATACGCTGTTTTATAAATTCTTCTTAATTTATTTTTCTGTTGGCTTTACAAACATTAAACCAATTTAACATATTAACAGGAAATTTCTACCAAAAAACTAGAATATTTTGCAGTAATTTTCTTGGTATCAACAGCCTACAATCCTTTCGGGCCTTTCTTGTCGCCGGAAAATTTTATATCTTGCTACAGATTTAGCCCATTTAAACCTTCAATTATGGACCAGCGCATCATCAACCTCTACGACGAATACACGCATAGCGGCATCAACAGAAAAGATTTTCTAAAGAAACTTGCCATCCTGACCGGTAGTACGGCCATGGCTTTAACTGTGCTTCCCTTACTGGAAAACAACTATGCTGCTGCAGCGGAAACCGATGATGAAAACCTCAGCTTGGAGAACATTACCTATCCCGGGGTAGAAGGCGAAATGAAAGCTTTCCTGGCTAAGCCAAAAGGAAAAAAACATTTGGGCGCAGTATTGGTCATTCATGAGAACCGGGGATTAAACCCGCATACCATAGCGGTCACAAAAAGGGTCGCTGCTGCAGGTTTTTTAGCCCTGGGAGTAGACGCACTGTCCCCTTTTGGGGGCACACCTGCCGATGAAGACAAAGCAAGGGAGCTCATCGGTCAGCTGGATCCGGATAAAAACCTTCAGAACTACCTCAAAGGACTGGATTATTTAAGAAAACATAAAGACGGAAACGGAAAAGCAGGTTGCGTTGGCTTTTGCTGGGGTGGAGGAATGGCCAATAAACTGGCCGTAAATGATCCTAAACTTCTGGCCGCTGTAGCTTATTACGGGGCACAGGCAAAAACCGAAGAGGTAGGAAAGATCAAAGCCAGTATCCTGCTGCATTATGCCGGGCTCGATGAGCGGATCAATGCCGGAATTCCTGCCTATGAAGCCGCATTAAAACTTCAGCACATCCCATACCAGTTGTTTATATACGAGGGCGTGAACCATGCTTTCAACAACGATACTTCTCCGACAAGGTACAATGAAGCGGCTGCAAAGCTGGCTTGGGGCAGAACCATTGAGCTGTTTAAATCGAAGTTGTCATAATCGGAATTTCAATGACCACAATGGTTCCCTGTTCCGGTTTCTTCCGGATCTCCATGTTTCCTTTGAAATAGGCGATCCTGGAACGGATGCTTTCCAGTCCGATTCCCGCTGAGCCCGGGGAAGAGGGAAATTCAATCCCCTTGCCATTGTCTTCCACAATGATGTTGACATGGTCGCTGTGTTCGACCACTTCCAGGTAAGCATTGTTCGCAGAGGCATGCCTGACAATATTGGTGAGCAGCTCCTGAATGATCCGGTAAAGGTCGTTCAGAAAAGGAATGGGATAACGTCCACAGGATTCAAATCCAATGATGGCGTATTCTAATGCTGTTTTTTCTGAAATATTGATTTGATAGGCCAGGTCTGTCAATACTTTATTCATGCCGTATTTTTGAATGCCCCATGGACTCAGGGTATGCCCTAAGGTCCGGATGGACTGGGCAACATGCTTCAATACCTCTTCTGCTTCTTCCAGTTTTTCTTTCGCGCTTTCCTTTACATATCCTTCAGCAGTCAGCACCGAAGAGATTTGCCAGCTGGCGATGGAAAGCATGCTGCCGACATCATCGTGCAGCTGATCTGAAATCCTGCGCCGCTCCAGTTCCTGGGTATCGATAAAGCCCGACGTTATTTCCTGCTGTTTGATGTTGATGGCCTGCAGAAGTGCTTCCCGCTCCAGGCGGTAGCTGTTAAATTGCTGAGCAAGGTAAAAAGTTAAAATGATGACTTCCAGGATCAGTCCGGTTTGCATCCCAAAGGCAGAAAGGTAAGCATTGCCGGTTTCTGTTGAGCCGGCATGAATCCATACCTCTGCCAGTCCGAAGAAAACCAGGGGAAATGTGGCAGCGAGGTAAAACCAGGTTTGTCTGTTTTGGGCTTTGATTTTGAGGCTTACACTGGCGAGGATGAGGATGCAGGCAAAAACTGCGGGCACTGGCATTAGTTCCGGGGAGTTCAGGTTGTGGTCATCTTTATCCATGAGGATCCAGAAACAGATCAGCAATACATATAGAATATAGTAGAGGTATAAACGGTCCTTTATGCTGATGAAAAGAAACAGGCAGAAAAGCAGAAGCACGATCACTGCACCGGAAAGAATGCCATTGATCAGCTGGTGGTCTGGTTTTGTAAATGCGCTCTGGTATTCATCCGCTTTCTGCGCCCGGAAATCCTCAGCAGGGGATGGGGTATCAGCCCCCTTTGTCCCGGGATGAATGTTCCGGTCTCCTGACATAAAAATGCCTGTGGCCTTAGCCGGAATTACAGGATGTGCTACCGGATAAGCAGAATTTCCGCCTAAAAAAAGAAAAAGAAGGAGGGCGCCAGCGCAAAATTTCATATATTTTTCTTGAAATCAGCAACAATTCAAGGGTAAGATTAACCAAAGATTTTAACATTTAAAAGAAATATCCCTGATTTATATCCTTTAAACTGCAAAGGCTTCCGATAAATCCCCCTGGCATCAGTCCCTGGCTTGCAGTCAGATAATGAGCAGGTTGAGCGAAAGGAACAAGCCTTTAGAAGGAGGGAAGGAAAACAAAGGAATGAATTAAAACAGCGCGCTGATTTAAGCCTGATCTTTTTTTCAAAAAAAAATATCGTAACTAAAACAAAAAAGGCCTGGGGCTTGTTTAAAAGATTAAATTGAGAATTATACTTATAACTGACACTAGCATTGGAATTTAAGCTAAAAATGCTTAACTTTGTGCAAATTTTTAAACATTAATGAAGATATTTATTACAGGCCTTCCGTTAGAAGTAGGGGAAGATGAATTAACAGCCGTATTTGGTGATTTCGGTCAAGTAAAATCACTTAGGATTATCAAAGATCGCGAGACTGGTCAAAGTCGTGGTTTTGGTTTTGTGGAAATGCCGGTAGAAGAAGAGGCAAAAGAAGCAATCAAACGCATGAACGGTGGCGATTATAACGGTAATCGAATTAAAGTTGCTGAAGCTCAGGAAAAACCAGGTACTGGTGGCGCCGGAGGCGGTGGTGGCTTTAAACGCAACAACCGTACAGAGAAAAGCTATTAATAGCTTTTTTCTTATTACAGTTTAAGATTCTATTTTTATAGATCAATCCATATAGGGCAGCAAATATGACTTATATCGTATTTGCTGCTTTTTTATCTGGATAAAAATCAATTCTGGTTTACCAATGCTGTAACCAGGCTTTTCCATTGCGGATAAGAGAATCCAATCTTAGCACTCCATCCAACCAATACATTTCTGACGTTATTGATCAATACAGCACTGTCTGAATTGGGAACTTCATTGCGTCCATGAACTTCTGCATGCACTTCCAGTCCTTTTCTGTAAACTTTAAAGGTGGAGGTGGCTTTGTCTTTAAGAAAATGTGCCGTTTCAGAATCGGGGTGTAAAGGATTGGCGGTGGGTCTTGCCCGCATCACCAGCGACTGTCCCTCTGCGGTTTGCTCTTCCCTGATCAGTTCCACCAGCACCCAGTCGAAACCATCGCCAACCGTAGTCCCCGGACCTGGTATATTGATTCTAAAATGATCGCCTTCCATGGCCTCACGCCTGACTTCCTTACCGGCAGCATCCATCAGTGTAAACGTTGCCGAGGCAAAGCCGCAAAGCTCATCCCAATTGAAAACTTCCAGTAAGCGCTTTTTCGCCAATACATAAAATGCCTTTGCTGCCGCTTCGTCTTTAAATGTTGTTTTTTCAAAAACATCCATTTCTGATCCTTCTTCCTGTTTTGGGATATCGTTGTTCATTTGCGCTTTTTTCCTAACAACAGCATTGTCCTGATTTTGTTTCCTTTGGCCCGTTTTATCCAGGCATATTTACCATCATTTTTATTAAATTAGTAAAATGAAAGTAGATTACATTGCTTTATCCGTCCCTGTATTTTTCATCCTCATAGGGATAGAACTGGCCTGGAACTTCTACAAGAAGCTAAACTATTACCGCTTCAACGATTCTATCGCGAACCTGAGCCAGGGAATCGGGCAGCAGCTCACGGGCATTTTCATGAAAACGGCTTTATTCTTTGGCTATAAATACATCTTTGAAAACTGGCGGTTATTCGACCTGCCACAATCCATCTGGATCTGGATCATCCTGTTTATCGGGGTTGATTTTTTCTATTACTGGTTCCACCGGATGAGCCATCAGGTAAATGCTTTATGGGCAGCACACATTGTACACCATCAATCCGAAGAATATAACCTGACGGTGGCTTTGAGGCAATCCTGGTTTCAGGGCTGGTTTTCCTGGGTATTTTACCTGCCGCTGGCATTGGTGGGCTTCGACCCGATCATGTTTCTCACCCTGAGCTCTTTTAATACCTTATATCAGTTCTGGATTCATACCCGCGCCATTAAAAGTATGGGGCCACTGGAATGGATTTTAAATACGCCTTCCCATCACCGGGTCCATCATGGCTCCAATCCAAAATATATTGACCGGAACCATGCCGGAACGCTGATCATCTGGGACCGCATTTTCGGGACTTTCCAGAAGGAAGAAGAAGAGGTGTATTATGGAATTACCACACCACTGGCGAGCTGGAACCCAATCTGGGCCAATGTCCATTACTGGGACGAACTTTTAAAAACGGCCAGACAAAGTCCCCGCTGGATGGACAAGATCAATGTCTTCCTTAAACCACCGGGATGGTTTCCCGCGCATTTGGGCGGATTTAAATCTGCTCCGGAAATCGATCCCCTGGTGTACAAAAAATATGATCCGCAATACCACCAGCAGCTGACGGGTTATGTCCTTGTTCAGTTTGTAATAGGGCTCATTGCCGGTTCAGCCATCCTTTTTTTACACAGCAGCCTTCCCTCTGCGGCTTTAATCAGCGGGGCAACTTTCGTGATCTTAACCTTGCTGACCTGCGGCGCCCTGCTGGAGGAAAAGAAATGGAAGGTTAAATTCGAATATGCACGTTTGGTATTGGGGATTTTAATAGTTTTGCTGCTGGATTTCCCGATCGGTTATCAGGTCATATTTTCTGGCCTGAACATCTGCTCGGCAGTCTGGTTTTATAACCTTCAAAAAAAGAATGTAGATGCTGAAGAAATACCTGAAGTTTAACCTGTTATTTGCGCTGATTTTTATCCTGCAGGTCTATGCAGAATTTAACGAATTGAGTACCCTGAGGTATGTGATCAAACCTTGTATTGTGCTTTCGCTGTTGCTGATGCTCTATACCCGGACCGGGCTGAAGGGCAGGTTTCATAAACGCCTGTTTACCGGACTGATCTTTGCCCTTGCTGGCGATGTGCTGCTGATGCTGGCCTGGCAGGACCCTTCGTATTTCATGTATGGCCTGGTTGCTTTTTTAACCTGTCATATTTTTTACATCAGCGCTTTTTACCTGGACTTCCGCTCTGCTCAGGAACTGGATAAGAAAGGAGCGAGGATTGCGATCATCTTATGCGCGCTCTTCAGCATTACTTTTTACTTCTATTTAAGGCCACACCTGGGTGGAATGAAGCTGCCTGTAATGGTCTATACCTTCGTGATCAGCATGATGATGATGATGGCGGCATTCAGAAACCAGCGTGTGAATTCCCTTAGTTTTAACCTGATTCTTTTTGGTGCCCTGTGTTTCCTCTTATCGGATTCTATCCTTGCCTACAACAAATTTGTGAAGGGTTTCGACTTCGCAGGGGTGCTGATCATGGCGAGTTATATGGCCGCACAATACCTGATTACGATGGGTGGAGTGGAAAGAAAGCTGCTGAAAAATGATTAATGCTTTCCTTTCTCTTTATCCAGCACCGTAAAAGTCTGCATTAGCCGTTCCCCGTTTTCGTCGACGAGTGTCAGGGTATGTTTCCCTGCCGGAGGGCTCACTGCCAGCTGGTGATAGGTTTTGGTCGTGGCCACATACTCATTGTCAATATGCCAGTAGATCTTTGCATTGCTGTTGCGGTGTGTCGCATTTAAGACCACCTTTCCTCTGCTTCCGTCAAATTCTACCGGAATGTAAACGCTGGCATTGTTCTTTGGATAGATCATTTCCATCACATAATTGCTACCGGCATCCGTACAACCCGCTTTAAAAGGAGGCAGCATTTTATAATCGCTGTTTTTGATCTTATAGTAGTATTCCATTGCGGGCGGAAGCACAAACCAGGGCTGATGTACCATCATTGCCGTGGGTTCACATTGATCAGTGACCCTGTAACTGGCAGTACGGTCCAGGTGGATGAGCTTATGATATGGACAAAGGCCTGTTTTTTCTCCCGAAGGGGATACCAGTTCTTCCAGGGTTTCCCGGCAATATTCCCCGGCCTTATAACCACTCTGTTTGCAAACTTTCATTTTGCGGAGCTGGTGTTTAGGCGTCTGAAACCATTTGCCGTTTGGCAGCTGACGGAAGATGTCGAAGAGCACCGGAGCGGCAACATCAACACCTGTTAAACCGGGACGTCCTTCACCATCGGCATTGCCCACCCATACACAGACGACATATTGTGCCGTCAGTCCAACCGCCCAGGCATCGCGGAAACCAAAGCTTGTTCCGGTTTTCCAGGCCACCCTTTGCGAAGAGGAAAACTGTTCCCAAAGGCCTTCTTCGCCCGGCCTCATGAGTTCTTCCATGGCATTAAATGTATTCCAGATCGAACCATAGTCAATCGTAGAGGTCAGCTGTGTTTCATACCTGTCAAAACGCTCATCACGTTTTGCTTTCACATAAACAGGGGCATCGTAATCATGTGGGTTATATTTTCCTTCATAGCCGTTAAAATGATTCAGTGTCCTTGCCATGCCCATATAGGTTTTGGCGAGGTCCCACATCGTTACCTCACTGCCGCCCAGGATCAGCGAGAGGCCATAATGATCCGCCGGCTGGTTCAGGGTACTGATGCCCATTTTTTTGAGCTTATCATAAAAGCGCTGGTATTTGTAGCTCTGCAGCATCTTCACTGCCGGAATGTTCAGGGAACGGCTTAATGCACGGTCTGCAGGAATCGCGCCATCATAACCCAGATCGTAATTCTGAGGGGAATACCCATTGATCTGCGTAGGCACATCGGGAATCAGGGTTTTCGGCAGGATAAAGCCATCGTTCAGCATACTTGCATAGAGCAGGGGTTTTAAGGTGCTGCCCGGACTTCTGGGGGCCCTGATCATGTCTACATGACTTTCCAGTTCTTTGTTTTCAGGTTGATAAATGTTGCCCACATAGCTCAGCACGGTTCCGTTTCTGACATCCAGTACCAATGCGGCGATGTTATTGATGTCGTTGGCCCGGTACCGGTTGTTATAGCGTTTCAGTAAAGCATTCAGCTTCAGCTGAAGGTCGAAATTCAGGGTAGACCTCAGACTTGTGCTGTTGCTTTTTAAAGCCTTTTGCTCTGTTTTAAAGCGGTTGAGCAGGTGAGGGGCATTTTGGGGCAGCTGCTGAGGCTTGCCGGGAATGGGTTCCAGCTTGGAAAGGTTGGCGGTTTCCTGGTCTATCATTTTTAATCCGGCAATTTTATCCAGCAGGTCGTTCCTCTTTTTGATCAGCTTTGCCGAATTTTTTCCCGGATGAACCAGGGAGGGGCTGTTCGGAAGTACCGCCAGGGTGGCCATTTCCCCCCAGGATAAGCTTCCGGCGCTGCGCCCGAAGTACCGCCAGGAAGCGGCTTCCAGGCCAACCACATTGCTGCCAAATGGTGCGTTCGCGGCATATAACTTCAGGATCTCTGTTTTGGAATGTGTGAGTTCCAGCCGAAAGGCAAGGATCACTTCAATCAGCTTCTGCCAAATGGTACGGCTTTCCCTTCGCGACAGGCGGATGACCTGCATCGTTAAGGTACTGCCACCACTCACCACGCTTTTGGCCTTCAGATTTTGGCGCATTGCCCTTGCCATCGCCAGGAAATCTATCCCCGGATGGCTCAAGAAACGTTTGTCCTCAAAGGCAACAATACACTGCTGAAACTTCTGAGGAATGGTATCGGCCACAGGGAAGCGCCATTGCCCGTCTCTTGCGATGGCAGCGCTCAGCAACTCCCCATTGGATGCTTCTACCACATAAGAGGTAGGACTTAAAAATAACTTTGATGGCAAAAGGAACCAAAACCAGCACAACAATAAGACGCAAATCACATCGCTGAACACCAGTTTTGGTTCGTAACTGAACTTTTTAAACATGCTACTTAATTACCTGCACCCATTTCCCTGCCGTAGTTGCACTAATATTGTTGTTATACATCGCTTCACACTGTACTGCTGAAAGGTAATAGCGGCCGATATAAGAGGCGTTTAACAGCACTTTATAAATTACAGTCTCATTCTCCCTCAGGTTGAAATAAGTGAACACACGGTCGTCCCTGATGTCTCTGTACGTATATGGCGAAGAAGCAACAGCACTCTCGCTGTCGTTGATCCTGTTATTGATGATCTCCCAGCCGGAAGGGAAGATCTGTGTCAATGCCATTTGCTCGTAATAGCCCATTCTTCCAGGGTTTTTGATCGTCACCTCTGCATAGAAATCTGTTCCTTGTTTTAAGGTAGACGGATCCAGCGATTTTCCGTTTAACAATTTATAATCGATGTTCATTTCCAAAGCTTCTGCATTGTTCGGCAGGAAGGTGTTTTGTCCGGCCGAAGGTTGTCCCTGAAGGATCAGACGTCCAAACAGTACGCGGTCGCCGGTATTGCTGATGGATACACTGTTTCCTCCTTTAAAAGTCAGATCTGTGACATTCATGAACTGAGTGGAATTTGTTGTTCCGCTTTTTCCATCGATCTTATAATTGTATTTCAGCGTGTTTGATGCCGTATTTGCGCCACAGAATTTCGCAATTGCGAGTAGGCTGTAAGCAGTGGTTTGCGTACTGTACCAATCGTCCCTGCCCAGTTTTGCGGCCAGCGGCTGGATCAGTTGTGCTGCTGCTGCTTTGCGGCCAAGAAGGGTTAAGGTTTCCAGGATCATCGCCTGATCACGCACATCAGAACCATAGGTTCCACCCATTTGGTTGTATGGCTTCACTTCTGTAGCCAGTCCTTTGATCAGCCCATTCGCCGCATCGGCCTGTCCGGCTAGTTTATAAGCCGCTGCCAGTCGCCATTTAGCGGTTTCCGACAAGTACTGGAAGGCTTTCAGCCTGTTCATAGCCGCCATTTCCGGTCTTTTAGCGAGTGCAAGCACATACAAACGGTAAGACTGAGACAGATCACCACCATAGAAATTGGTGCTGTTTGGCGCCCAGTTTGCGGCTTTACCTTTCAGGTAGCGCAACAATTCGTCCAGCATGCCAACCGGAAGGGTATAACCTGCGTTTTGTGCTTCTACCAGGAAGTGCCCTGCATAGTTACTTCCCCATTCGTCGGAAGTTCCTGCGCCCGGCCAGTAGCCTAAACCACCGTCTCCGGTCTGGAAGCCGCGTAATTTATTGATTCCCGCTTTCAGGTTTCTTTCTGTCGTTACTTTCTGCTGTTCTGTAAGCGGCGTTAGCTTACTCAGGAACAACTGAGGGAATACCCCTGAGGTGGTCTGTTCTACGCAGCCATGCGGATATTGCATCAGGTAGGTCAGTCGTTTTTTAAGGTTGATCGGAGGGATGGCAGAGAGTTCCAGACTTCCGGTATTGGTTCCAGCCATTCCTACAGGCTGGTAAGCAGTGCCCCAGTTTTTACCCGGTTCAATCACGATAGGAACCACATTGGTCACATAAGGATTGGGGTTTCTGATGTCCAGTTCCACATCGTAGGCCGTTTTCTCGGAGCCACTTTGTGCAACAAGTTTTACTTTGGCAATCCCCGTCATTTCCGGAACTTTGATCTCAAAGTAAGCCATTTGCTCTCCCGGTTGTTTGAAAGTCAGCTGTTGTGTTCTGCTGCCGGTCACTTCCAGATTCGCAGATTGCAATTGTAAGGTTACATTTTTAAGGTTCTTTTCTGTCGCAAATACAGTTGCAGGCAGGGTGAAGCTTTCTCCCGGGCCGATTACCCTTGGCAAAGTAGCCAGTAACATCAGCGGTTTTTTCACCTGTACACTTTTCTCTGCGAAACCATAAGCGCCGTCCTGACCGGCCACAACCATCGCCCTTACCGCACCAATATATTGGGGCAGTTTAAATTTATGCGTATTGCTTGCGCCTTTGGAAAGGGCAAAAGGGCCCAGGTATTTAACTACAGGCACAAACCTGTTTGCTTTTGCAGGACTGAGGTTCTTGTTGATGCTTCCATCACCACCGATGCTCAGGATCCTTTCCAGGTTTCCGCCCCAGGCACCAAGTACATAATCAAATAAATCCCATGTTTTTACGCCCAGACCTTCACGGGCATAAAAAATACCATGAGGATCAGGGGTTTTAAACCTGGTCAGGTCGAGCAAACCTTCATCTACAATGGCAATGGTATAGGTCATCGCTTTTCCGTTTTGCTCGGTTACGGTGATGTTGCTTTCCGTTTCCGGTTTCAGCTTATCTGCCATTTTGATCACTGGCTTTAAGATCGTTTCCGGATCTTCAATGAGCAAAGGAATGGCACCATACATACGGATAGGGAGGTCATTCAGCGTTTGCGCATGTGGTTGTAATAAGGTCACATTGGCGAAGACATTCGGCGCCATGTTCTTTTCTGCTTTAAACTTAAATTGTGTTTGTCCGGCTTTGGTATCGGTCCAGAAAGTCTTTAACACCTTACTGCCGTTTTCAATGGAAATCAATGCCCTTCCATCTTTTCCCGAAGGGATGGTCAGCACAATTTCTTCACCTACTTTAAATTTGGTTTTATTGGCGGTGAAAGAAAGCATGGATGCTTCTGTAGGATTGCTGTTTTGCTCACGTTGTGCCCATCCCGGCCAGTCGATATAGACCGATTTACCGGAAACATGGCCTCCGTTATGGTCCCTTACCAGGATCATATAACGGCCCCATTCCGGTTCTTCGACCCTCAGGTTCCAGCTGGCTTTACCACCGCTGATCTGAACGGTTTCTTTTTTGATCAGTTTATTATAGGAGTTCTGCGTGAAATTGGCAAAGGAGTTCTCATTGTCCTGTTCCCACCACCAGCGCCATTGTACTTTATACAGTTCTACCTCTACAGATTTGGATCCGCCCAGCAGCTTTCCATCTCTGTTGACATTGACAATGTCTATTTTATGGTCCTGACCAGTAAGCAGCATGCCGCTTAAGCGGTCGCCTTCCGGGGCTTTAATTCCGTAATAGTCTGAATATACATGGTAGGGGATGCTGAAATTGTCGATACTGAAATTACCGCCGGCTTCGAATACTTTAATCGCAAAATTCGCTTTCAGCATTCCCGGGGCAGTATTGTTCTCGCTTAAATTCGTGCTCACTGCAGCGGTTCCGTTTTCATTTAAGGTGCCTTCGAAAATCGTTTTTACCTGCGACTGGAACGAAACAGTCGGGTTGTCAAAACTGTAATTTTCAAAACCCTTAAAGGTCGTCTGCATGGTATTCAGGCTCACATCGACCTTTGCTTTCAGGTTCTTGCCCGGTGCGCCAAATAACCATGTGGCAGTAAGGGAAGCTGCAGCTCCGTTTCCAACACCGAGATAAGGACGGTTGCCATAGTCGAAATTGATCTTCAAACGGTTTGGCATCACCGTTTCAATCTTAATGGTTTTAGAGAAGGTCGCCCCACCGGCTTTCACTTTTGCCAGCCAGTTTCCTGTCGGCGCTGTGCTTTCTGTAGCCGTTCTGAAGGCGTAGAAACCATTTAAAGGTTTTCCATTGATTGCCCTCTTAACAAGCTGCCCCTGTGGGTTATAAAACTCGAAAGTGACAGGGTAACCGCCAGGTAATTTTTTTAGTTTATCTTCCAGAATGAAAGAAAGGAACACCGAATCTCCGGGACGCCAAACGCCACGTTCTCCATAGATGAACCCTTTTAAACCGTTCTGCACCACATCTCCGCCCACGTCAAACCTGCTCAATGGAAGAGAACTTCCATCGTCCAGTTTCAGGTATCCCCGTTCATCGCCATTTTTGGCAATCAATAGGAAAGGTTTCTTTTTGAGGTCAAATGAGGCCATTCCATCACCATCCGTTTTTACGGTATGGATCACCTGTTTCTGGTAATCCAGCAATTCTAAGGTAACGCCACTCAATGTTTTTGCCGTTAACAGGTCTGTCGCAATGATCATCATGCTGTTGTCATTGCCACGTTTGGCAATCAGGCCAATATTGGAAGCGATCAGGTTCCTGCTTGCCCAGCGTTCACTGGTATAATAGGAGGGCGTACAAGGATTATCCCGGTCTTCCCAACGGTAATTGCTGGGGTAATTGTTGTTGTACCGGCTCCAGAAATCATCATCTTCATCGATCTTCTCTCCGTAACCATTATATTCACTATCACCTTCTTCAGAAACATCGCCGTTTTCTGCGTTGGCTTCCACGCATTTAAAGACGTTATATTCTCTTCTGAAACCAACGGTAACACGATACATCGCACCTGGTTCTGTCCTTATGATCTTATCCAGATCAAGGGTGAAACGGTTTTTCTTATGCAGGTCCAGTGCTTTATCTTCATCCAGGCGGATGGTTTTCTGCACGATAGGTTTTCCTACACGGCGAAGTTCCTGTCCGTCTTTGTAATTGTTGGTCTGGAAAAACTGCGGAATATTGTTCTCATAGATCTTGATCACCGTTACATCCACCGCTTTTAAGTTGACTGCTTCAAAGGGCAGGACCAGTTTCCCGGAGGTAGGCAGGATGCTTCCGCTTCCGGCAATGGTTACCGAAGGCAGCTTGTTCTCAAAAACAATGTTTGCCGTTTTAGCGGCTGATAATTTAACGCTGTTGATGTTTTCGACGCCTTCATTTACCGTTAAGGCATAATTCCCTTCCAGGGTCTCTGCAGAATAAACCTTCACCTGACTGGCATCTATGGTAAACCTCAGATCGGTCAGTTGGGCAAGGGAGATCAATCCGTTCAGGTCCTGTGCTACGTTGACCGGTTCAGAGAACTGAACAAGTGCGAAATCTTCCAGGTCCTGGATGGCTTTCATATTCAGGATTTTGAAAACACCCTGCGCAGGAACTTCCAGTACTTCTTCTCCTTTTCCCGGTGCATCGATGGGATCACCAGACCAGATGAGTTTTAGCGGGTTTTCAGATTTTGTTTTCTTAATGCTGTCTACGGTAAAAGTAGAAGTGTTTTTTGCAGGGTTATGCTGCCATTTCACCTTTAATGACTGCGGGAAATCTATTTTTAATGCTTTTTCAATTTGTTTCGGATCTTCCTGATCAGAGGTCAGCACTTCTCCGCTTAATTTCATATAATCAAGGGAAGTATTGTTCTGAGAAACGAGTCCATTCTGACTGAGGCTTAGCCCCGGACTGATGACCCTGAAGTTGAATTCAAATTCTTCCAGGCCCTTTTCCGTTTCCGTAACTTTGTTCAGGTTAAAGGTCGCTTCGTAATCTTCTCCGGGTTTCAAAGGTTCATCGGGTCTGAATTCCAGTGTTTGGGAATCGATCCAATAGGTTTTTCCTTTTACAGAAGGGGAGAAGCTGAACAGGTCCCGGGAATCGGCCACGCCAATGTCACTCATGGTTTTCACCTGACTGGCCAAATGAAGCCTGACATAACTTTTTTTGGAAACGGTTCCCGAGGTATAGGCTTCTATGTATTTGGAATAAGCCTGATTGTAGTCTTTTGGTCTTTCTTTTTTGAAAAAGAAGAGCGAGGCAAGGCCGATGATAATGACCGCTACCGAGCCGATAATAATTCCTTTTTTATTCTTTTGAATAAATGGAGATGACGTAAATTTCATACACTTTTATGGTAAAGTTGGAGATGTGCATGAAAATTAGCAAAAAGGATTGGTATCGGAAACTAAACCGAAATTATTTTATCATCACACCCGGCATATTTACCAAAGGAATCCGAATTAAATTATCATCAACGATACTTTCAGGAAGGAAAATGAATTTTTTATCATAGATCACATCGTCCAGGTAATAGCTTAACCAATATTCATTGGTTAAGCCAAAAACTTCAGGATCTATCGCTTCAACGCCTGCAAAAGAGTGGGCCTGAAGGTCTCCCAATGAATGTCTGAGTACAGAGGTCTGCACCATTCTGCCATCTTTTTCTCCGTAACCTTTAGAGCTGATCAACACATTTTTCAATGGTTTATCTTTCAGGTTAACCAGATAAACAGTCCAGTTTTTTACTTCCGGACTTTCGCTCTTCAGCACTACTGCAACCGCAATGTCTTGTACTATATTTTCAGGGAGATCTTTCTTCATATCTGCATTAAGCAGGCCAGGCCTACTTTTTCTTTGCTACCGGTTTCTTTTTTGCTGGAGACTTGGCGGCTGCCTTTTTCTTGGCAACTTTAGGTTCAAAAGCATTAGGCACCTGTTCTACAATTAGTTTTTTTACTTCTTCAAGGGATACGCCCGCAAGGTCTTCAGGAGTATATTTCTCTCCTGTAGCCGGGTTTTTACCCAGTTTCAACATGTCTTTACCGAAACGGATGAAGGGGCCCCATCTGCCGTTTTCGATCGCAATTTTCTCTGCAGTCCACTGCTGGATAAACCTGTTCGCTTCTTTCTCTACCTTTTTACCGATCAGCTCTTCGATGTCTTTCTGCGTCAGGAAGTCGAAGTTATAAGCTTTAGGCACATTGATAAATAAGTCGTTCCATTTGATGAAAGGACCGAAGCGGCCTTTGCCTTTCGTTACCGGTAAACTTTCGTAATGTGCCACCGGTGCATCAGCCGTAATTTTCTCTCCGATAATTTCAATGGCGCGGTCTCTGTCTACAGACAGCGGATCTTCGTTTTTAGGAATGGAAATGTAGGCATCTCCCCATTTCACGTATGGGCCAAAACGGCCTACACCTACGGAAACTTCTTTACCTTCGTAATCTTCCAGCTGGAAAGGCAGTTTGAATTGCTCCAGGGCATCCTCAAGCGTTACTGTTCCCACCGACTGAGATTTGGACAAGCTCGCATAACGTGGTTTTTCCTCGTCGTCATTTTGTCCGATCTGCACCAATGGCCCAAATTTACCCACTTTAGCATATACATTTTTTCCGGAAGCTGGATCGATTCCCAATAAACGCTCTCCGTTGGCACGGTCGGCATTTTCAAGGGTCGTTTCTACTTCAAGGTGGAATGGCGTGTAGAAGGAGTGGAGCATTTTTGTCCATTCCTGCAATCCCTGAGCAATCTCATCGAATTCCTTTTCTACGTTGGCGGTAAAGTTAAAGTCGACAATCCCTTTGAAATGTTCTACCAGGAAGTCGTTTACCACTTCACCTATATCTGTCGGGAAGAGCTTTGATTTCTCTGCCCCTGTGATTTCTGTTTTAATTTGTTTGCTTACTACTCCGTTAGCCAATACAATCGAACTAAAGGAACGCTGACGACCATCACGGTCTTCTTTAACCACATATCCACGGTTCTGAATCGTAGAGATGGTTGGCGCATAAGTGGAAGGTCGGCCGATGCCCAGTTCTTCCAGTTTCTTGATCATGCTGGCCTCTGTATACCTTGCAGGCGGACGTGAAAAACGTTCCGTAGCATTCATTTCCCTTAAGATCAGTTCCTGACCTTTGGCCAATGGAGGAAGCATATTGCTGTCTTCCGAATCTTCCAGGTCTTCTTCATCACTTGATTCCAGGTAAACCTTCAGGAAACCATCAAATTTGAGGACTTCACCTTCGGCAACGAGGTGTTCTTTACGGGTACTGATGGCGATCTGAGCAGTTGTTTTTTCAAACAAAGCTTCACTCATCTGAGAAGCAATGGCACGCTTCCAGATCAATTCATATAAACGTTGTTCTGAGCTGTCGCCGGGTACGGTATGGTGGTTGAAATAAGTAGGGCGGATGGCTTCGTGAGCTTCCTGTGCACCTGCTGTTTTCGTTTTATACGTTCTGATCTGATGGTATTTATCGCCCCATGCGGATTTGATCTCTGCTGATGCTGCCTGTAATGCAGTTTCAGAAAGGTTTACCGAATCGGTACGCATATAGGTGATCCTTCCACTTTCATACAGGCGTTGTGCAACCTGCATCGTCCTTGACACAGAATATCCCAGTTTACGGGAAGCTTCCTGCTGTAAGGTAGAAGTGGTAAATGGAGGCGCAGGGTTTCTTTTCGCAGGTCTGGTTTCCAGACTGTCTACGCTAAATCCTGCTTTAATACAGTCGTTTAAGAATTTTTCTGCATCCGCTTCCAGCTCAAAGCGCTGAGGCAATTCTGCTTTAACCACTTCTTTGCCTTTTCCGGTGCTGAACTGTGCAGAAACCTTAAATGCTGCTGTGGCATTAAATTTATTGACTTCCCTTTCTCTGTCTACAATCAGACGAACAGCCACAGACTGTACGCGTCCTGCAGATAAGGAAGGTTTTATTTTTTTCCATAAAACAGGGGAGAGCTCAAAACCTACCAGCCTGTCCAGTACACGTCTGGCCTGTTGTGCATTCACGAGGTTATAGTCGATCGTACGTGGAGTTTCTATCGCCTTTAATATCGCAGGCTTAGTGATCTCATGAAAGACAATCCTTTTTGTTTTATTTTCTTTTAATCCTAATGTTTCATATAAATGCCATGAAATCGCTTCTCCCTCACGGTCCTCATCGGAGGCCAGCCATACCATTTCGGCTTCCTTTGCTAATTTCTTAAGCTCTGCAACGACCTGCTTTTTATCAGCAGGCACCTCATAGGTTTGGGCAAAATTATTGGCTACATCAATACCCATATCCCCTTTAACCAAATCCCGGATATGTCCGTAACTTGATTTAACAAGGAAATCTTTTCCTAAATACCCTTCGATGGTTTTAGCTTTTGCAGGTGACTCAACTATTAATAAATTCTTCGCCATTCAGAACGTTTTTCTGCAAATAAAGCTATAAATAAGCCTAATTTCAAAATTCGATATGATTTTTATAGTAAATATATTTGTAAATGTGTCATTTTGCCCATGATAAAGTGGTGACTTATAGTCGATTTAAGGAAAAATGAGCGGTTTTACGGTTTTTTTTGATCTTTTATCAGAGATTGTTTCAAATCTGTTGGAAGGAGGAAGTCTAGTACGCAGTACTTATATAATATATAGAAAGGCTGGATAGGCGCCTGTTTGTCTCCTATTACGCTCCTATTACGCTCTTAGGTTGGAAGGATATTGGAAAGCTATTCAAAGGTTGTTCGAAGTAGTTCAAAGGTTGTTTTATCCTTTCAATAACCTTCCAATATCCTTCCAATAACCTCTCAGGTGAGGAGGCTTCCAGGAGCGTTCCACGAGCGAAACACTACCGTATACATTTTGTCTCCCCAGGTTTATTCCTGAAATAGCTTTACATAGAAATCTGGTGTGTGACCTGCTTTTTGAAAAGCTTAAAACACACTTCAATAACTTTTATGATGATTATCGATAAAGAAATCATGGGCCCTGAAGGCTGTAATTACTCAGCCCCGTCTTTCCCGTCTTTAAACTCTTTGATTCCTTTTCCAAGGCCACCAAGAAGTTCAGGAATTTTCTTTCCGCCAAAAAGCAGGAGCACAACGAGTAGGATAACGACAATTTCTTGTGTGCCGAGTGCGGCAAGCAGTGGGGTATGTAGCATAGTTGATTTAGTTTTTAGGGGCAACAGGTTCTTTTTTCTCGGCAGTAAGGGGTTCATCATCCGCATTTACCACATTGATGTTGCGGTGAATTTCTCTTTTTACACCTTCCGAAGCATCTTTAAAATCTCTGATTCCTTTGCCAAGCCCCCTGGCAAGTTCAGGAAGTTTTTTACCTCCAAACAACAGCAGGACAACAGCCAGGATCAGCAGAATTTCCCCACCGCCCATATTTAAGAATTCCAGTAACACCATATTCATTTCTTTAATGTGTGAACAAAGCTAATTACAGGAGATTAAAGCAGGATTAAAACGGGATTAAAATTCAATGGGAACACGTAGAATTTACCTTGAGGTTTAAAGATTAAAATAAAATTGTTAATTTTCAGGATGAATAAATTAGGTCTCCTTTGTGCTGCCTTTGTCTTTAGTATAGCCAGCTGTAAAAATAAATCTTCAGAAACATTGAAAGATTCAAAAGAAATTGCCGTCCTGTTCGATTCCTATTGGGAAAAGAATTCCAGATTGTTCCCATTGGATGCGACCTCACAAGGGGATAACCGGTACAATGACCAATTGCCCAACGATGGGACACAGGCGTTCAGGGATACCTTGAAGAACTTCTATCAGGATTACCTGAATCAGGTGGAAAAGTTTGACCGGGAAGCATTGAACGACAATGATAAATTGAGTTACGATATTTTCAAGTACGACCTGCAGATGAAACTAAAAGGCCTGGAATTGAATACCTGGATGATCCCTGCACAGCAGTTCTTTTCACTACCGCTAACGATGGGACAGCTGGGCTCCGGGGCAGGAAATCAACCCTTCAAAAACTTAAAGGATTATGAGAACTGGTTGGGTCGTGTAAAGGGTTTTAGTGTCTGGACAGATACGGCAATTGCCAATTTCAAACATGGAATTGCTGCAGGCATGGTCTTGCCGAAACCATTGGTAGAAAAGATGATTCCGCAAATGGATGCGATGATCGTTACCGATCCGCAGAAAAGCTTGTTTTACGATCCGATTAAAAATATGCCAAAAGAGATTTCGGCAGCGGATAAGGCCAAAATTACGGCCTTGTATCAGCAGGCGATATTAAAAGAACTCGTTCCGGCTTACCAGAAACTGAGCACTTTCCTTAAAAACGAATACCTGCCGAAAGCCAGATCTACCTCAGGGATTTCATCCGTTCCGGGAGGAAAGGAAATTTATGATTACAGTGTGAAGAACTGGACCACCACCAGTAAAACTCCTGAAGAGATTTATCAGACCGGATTATCGGAAGTAAAAAGAATCCGTACCGAAATGGACAGCGTTAAAAATAAGGTTGGTTTTAAGGGCGATTTAAATGCATTTTTCACCTACCTGAAAACGGATCCAAAGTTTACCCCCTATAAAACACCAAAAGAGGTCATCGCGGCTTTTAATGCCATTCATGATAAAATGAAACCTCAGCTTCAGAAGTTATTCCATAAAGTACCTAAAACTCCTTTTGAAGTCAGACAAACGGAAGCTTTCCGTGCGGCTTCTGCCAGTGCAGAATACAATCCGGGATCTCCTGATGGATCAAGACCTGGAATCTTTTACATTCCCATTCTGGATGCTAAGAAATTTAACATCACCTCAGGAATGGAATCTTTATTCCTTCATGAAGCCATCCCGGGTCACCATTATCAGATTTCTTTACAGCAGGAAAGTAAAGACCTGCCGAAATTCAGACGTTTTGCCTGGTATGGAGCAATGGGCGAAGGCTATGCCTTATATTCAGAGTCTTTAGGTAAGGAACTGGGCCTATATACCGATCCTTATCAATACATGGGCGCATTGGGTGATGAAATGCACCGCGCAATCCGTTTGGTGGTCGATGTGGCCATTCATACGAAAAACATGAGCCGTGAAGAAGCGATCAAATACATGATGGACAATGAAGCGATCAGCGAAGAAGGGGCTACTGCAGAAGTAGAACGCTATATGGCTTTACCAGGACAGGCTTTATCTTATAAAATCGGTGCTTTGAAGATTCGCGAGCTCCGTGCGAAGTATGAAAAACAATTGGGCGCTAAGTTTAAGATTGTTGAATTCCATGATGAGATTTTAAAAGATGGTGTAATGCCTCTTGATGTTTTGGAACAAAAAATGGATGCATGGGCTAAGCGCGTAAATGAAGGAAGATAGTTTATCACGCAGCTATACCATTGCATTTGTTGCTGCTTTCCTGATCTACCTGTTGAGGAGATACTGCTTTGAGATGATTACTGCAAATCATGGACCGCTGTATTATGGACTGGTCTATGCAGTTAGCTTAGCTATGGTGATTTATCTCCACATCCGGTACAAACAACCCAACCGTTTTAAAGTACATTTACTAGCCCTGTTATATGCAGGGCTATTGTCTTTTTTCGTGTTTTATACCAGTATAAATATACAAATGCTGTGTTATGCTGCCGTTGGAGAGTCCAAAACAACCGTACTTAAAATTGACAGCGTCCAGTCGTACAGGGTAAAGAAGACCATAGAAGGAAGTTTGATCTTTGTAACCTATGAAAATCAGCCCATAAAATTTGAATCTTCAGGGGCCAATTATTTTGCATTGAGAGATAAAAAGCAGATCAAAGCAGTTATTGGCAGGGCAGGAGCAAATAATTTTTATGTCAGCAAGATCTATTGGAAAGATGGAGAAAAATGGAAGGCAAGGGCCACTTATTGGAAATACAGACTTGACTTCCTGAAGTATGTACTGGCGATCCTCTTGGTCATGGGCTTAGGTGGTATCCTGATACACCGCATCAATAAAGGGAGGGAAAAGCAGCAGAAACCTAAACTCGACTTTAAAGCCTCTCCGCTAAAAGTAATTCTCATTTTATTTGGGGTCCTGATGGCCATAGGACTCTTGCTGTATCTAGGCCTGTTTCTATACATGCATTTTAAATACGGTTTCCCAAAAAACACCTGATTTTCATGGCCTTATCGTGAAATGTAAAATAATACTTCTTTTTTTTAGAGATAATTCTTATCATTGAAAAAAAAATATCTTTTGATGTATCTGATTTTAGACGGGCAAAGCACACAGCCCAAAATTGCATAACCAAGCCTGATCATTTTACAGGCAATGACTTAATCTCCGATTAAGCAGTTATTCTATTGTTTTAAAATCAAGAATTTCCAATGTTTTTTATAGAATCTAAACGGTTAAAATTAATTCCGTTAACTCACCAGTTACTACGTTTATGTCAGGTCAGCAGGCCTGCAATGGAACAATCGCTGGGAATAAATATATCTGCGATGCAAGTTGAACCTTCTTATAAGGTTCAACTTGAGGACGCCCTTGTCAACTTCTGGCTTCCAAAAACGAAAATACATTCCAAGCGGTATCAATGGTATACGAACTGGGAGATTATAGACAAAGCCGCCAATGTGGCTATCGGCGGAATCGGGTTTGTGGGCCATGCCAATGAAAACGGAATCGTAGAAATGGGCTATATGATAGACCAGCAGCAGCAAAGAAAGGGTTATGCTACAGAGGCCATCCGCTCGATGGTTGACTGGGCTTTTCAGGATCAAATCGTGGAAGCGGTGATTGCAAAGACTGCTCCCGGAAACTTTCCATCACAAAAAGTGTTACTTAAAAATGGCTTTGTACAGATTGCCGGAACAGCAGAGTTACTTGCTTTCAAAAAGAAACGGAGATAATGAAACCATATTTTTACTACTTTTAAGGAATGCTTGAAGCGATATTCAGTTGGGTGTTTGAAACCTGGTATAATGCTTTTCTGGCATTATTAGTCTTTTTTAATGTGTTGTACTGGTCTGTAACGGGGATCGGAATTTTGGTATTCCGGTACCTTGTCCGTAAAAGAGACTTAAAAAAAGTAGCCAACCATCACCTTTACACCGGACAAGTGAAAAAGGAAATAGCGCAAAGCATGCTTTCTATTTTCGTTTTCAGTCTGCAGGGCATACTCATCCAGCAGGGAATCAGCCAGGGTTGGTTTCAGATCAGCTACGAACTTAACTGGTGGCTGCTGCCTCAAATCATTGTTTTATTCTTTTGGAATGAAATCCATTTCTACTTTTGCCATGCCTTATTGCATACCCGCCTGATGATGCGGTATGTACATAAAGTACACCATCAATCTAAAGAGCCGACTGTTTTTTCTACTTTCAGTTTTCATTGGATAGAAGCCTTTTTACTGGGCTCCGTGATTGCTTTTCCGCTGCTCATTTTTCCTTTTCAGATATTGGCGATCCTATCTTTGCCAGTGATGAGCCTGATCATTAACCTGCTGGGGCATTGCAACTATGATTTTTTTAGTCAGCATGCTCCTGAACACCTATTGAAATTTTCCTATCGCCATAGCATGCACCATCAGAAAGGAAAAGGCAACCTGGGTTTCTTATTGCCCTGGCTGGATAAAATTTTTAACACTGCTGTAAAAAACATTTCATGAATAAAGTATACATCACCTCCACGGGGAGCTTCCTCCCGAACGAACCGGTAGGCAACGAAGAGATGGAAGATTTTCTGGGTAAAATCAATAAGGTACATTCCCGTACGAAAGACATATTTTTAAGGAAAAACGGAATTAAAAACCGTCATTATGCCCTGGATACCGATCAGAATACCACACATAAAGCCTATGAAATGGCGGCTTTGGCAGTCAAAGATTGTATAGAGCGAAGCCAGCTCGATGCTGCAAAAGTAGAAATGTTGAGTGCGGCAACCACGCAGAGTGATCTGCCTGTACCTGGTTTCGCAAGTATGGTTCATGCGGAAAGCGGGATTGGCAGATGTGGCCTTGCTTCACACCAGAGCGTCTGTGCAGCAGGAATGATGGCCATCCAGAATGCTTACCTTCAGGTGAAATCAGAGACTGTCCGCAATGCCCTTTGTTGTGCCGCCGAACTGCCCAGCAGAATGTTCAAATCCAAACGGTTTGAAGGTCAGCAGGCTTTTGCTGTTGAAGGCGCAACGTTGCCTCTGGAAACAGATTTTCTTCGCTGGATGCTGAGCGACGGAGCAGGAGCAATGCTGCTGCAGGACGAGCCTGGTGATGCACTGGCATTGGAAATAGAATGGATAGACCTGAAATCTTATGCGCATGCCTATGAGGTCTGCATGTATACCGGAACGAATAAAGAAAGTGATGGCAGCGTATCAAAAACCTGGCTCGATTACGACACCATCAGTGAAGCTAACTTTGCCGGTGCACTGAACCTGAAACAGGACATGCAGCAGGTCGACAATATTGTTAAACTCGGGATACAGCGTTTCTTTGAACTCATCGATGAGGGAAGGTTCAGTCCGGAGGATATCGATCGCCTGGTATGTCATTATTCTTCCCATCATTTTAAACCTCAAATTGTAGAACTTCTGAAAAACGGAGGCGTAGAGATTCCGGCAGAAAAGTGGTTTAGCAATTTATATACCGTAGGAAATATAGGTTCCGCTTCCATCTTTGTCATGCTGGATGAGCTTATGAAAAGTGGCACACTTAAAGCCGGACAAAAAATCTTGTGTATGGTACCTGAAAGCGGAAGGTTTATTACCGGATACATGATGCTGACGGTCCGGGAAGGCACCTCAGGCAGTGCATCCGGCTATACCGAAGAAATAGCAGCGATCAAAGCACCCGAGATCAGGGTGCAGGAGAAACCGGTACAGGAATGGCTCGTGCGGCAACTTACGGGTGTCTGGTTTGATTTTGAAAGGGGGTTACAACAGGTTCCGGTTGTTAAAAAGATCTTTAAAGGAAGCTTAACCCTGGAAGAATACAAACGGTTGCTGGTGAACCTGCGTCAGCAGGTGATCGATGGCTCGCAATGGATTGCCCGCGCGGCCTCCAATGTCAGTATGGACTATTTTCCGGTGCGCTCTGCCTTTATCAGACATTCTTCCGATGAACACCGGGACTACCAGATACTCGAGAAAAACTACATCAATTGCGGAGGAAGAGAAGAAGAAATCCTGACAGGCATTAAAAATATCGGAAGTGAGGCCCTCAGTGCCTTTATGTTCCACAGGGCGAGTCAACCCAATCCCTTTGACCTTTTGGGCGGTATGTTTATCATTGAAGGGCTGGGGAACAGGGTTTCCGGAAAATGGGGCAGGGCCATTCAGCAACAGCTGAACCTGGACAAGGACCAGGTCTCCTTTTTCATTTACCATGAATCAAGCGACAGTAATGACAACCATTTCGAACGGTTCGAGCAAGCCATACAGTCTGAACTCCTGACCCAACAAATGGCAGAAAAAATCGTTAAAACAGCAAAAGTAGTGGCCAGGTTATATACCATGCAACTGGAAGAACTCGATAATTTTTAAAGCAACGCAACCCTATGTTACACAAAAGAGAACATTACGAAAAGATGGTGAATGAGCCCAGGAATCCGAGCCATTGGCATGCTTTATATCTGGATAAAAGTGTCCCTTTTAATCCTGATGCCAAAGCCGCCTTTCTCTATGATTCCTCCTCTAAGAGCCGCCAGTTTTTATATCCGGTTGCAAAGGTTTTCGCAAGGCTTTCCATTGTATTGATGCAGCTTTTCAAAATTATCGTACCCAACCTGATCAATGCCCCAAAATTGCTCCATAGATGTCTTTATCTGGGCATGAAGTATTTCATTACTCCGGAAGCGAACTTTGTCATCCTTCGTCATTTTTATCTGGGCTCAGAAATCCTGCGCTTCATTAAAGACAATGTAGATGGCGCTCAGGAAATTCCCATGAACCCTTTAAAACCCTTGTCAGTCAATGAGGTGAAAGACAACTTATTTCTGGAGCATGACCTTAATCTTTATAATTTTATCATTAACCTGAACACGGCAATAGCTGAGAAAGGCCTGAAGATTGTAAAAAAGGAACACCCGGACTTTAGCGCCATTTCTACAGGGGAAATCCCATTTGAGGACTTTAGAGATGGATGGACGAATTTCATAGACCTTGGTACCGCGATAGAGCTTTTCACTCCGGTTTATCAGTTCTACCTTACAGACAACGACTTCTGGAGGGCAACAAATTCCCTGCAGCTGGATGAAGTGATCGGCATTTATGCCAGCACGATTATGGATTGTCCGGAAAAACTAACGGCACTGAATAATAAACACCCCATGATTCCACTTCCTACCGCCGGTGCAGCCTTCAGGTTATTGCTGCATGGTTTCTCTACCGAGGTATTACATGCGATGCTGGTTCAGGGAAAGCTGGAGCTGGAGCGATGAAAATAACGTTTTCTAAAGTCTTGTCAGGCCTGGCTATTTTGCTGATCCTCGTTCTAATCAGACCGGTAGGTTTTATCCTGTATACCTATTTAAACGATAAAGAAGGCCAAAGTAAGGTTCAGGCAGGGGCTAGTCAGGATGCCAGTCGTCTGAATAAAACCAGGATCGACACCATCGTTAAAGTGATGCCGGGAATTGCCCGCGCAACCCAACAAATTTCTGCGTTAATCAGACAGGCGAAGGAAGAGGGAAAGAAGATCTCTATTGCCGGCGCACAACACTCCATGGGTGGGCACAGCATTTACCCCGATGGGATCGTTCTGGATATGAAAACCTTTCATGAAATGGAGCTGGATAGCAGTAAGCAAATTTTAAGGGTAGGTGCAGGGGCATTGTGGTCTGAGGTGATCCCATATCTTGACCGTTATGGAAAATCAGTTTCGGTGATGCAGTCGAATAATTCCTTTTCAGTAGGTGGATCAATCGGGGTAAATTGCCATGGCTGGCAATGCAATGCCCCTCCGATTTCGTCTACTGTTGTTTCTTTTCATTTGATGAACGCGGAAGGAGCGGTCCTGAATTGCAGCAGAACGGAAAATGCAGCCTTATTTTCCCTGGTTTTGGGGGGCTATGGTCTGTTTGGCGTAATACTGGATGTGAATTTGAAGGTCGTAGACAACAAAAACTATACGGTTCATCATTACCAGATTCGCAGTGAGGATTATCTGAAGGAGTTTCAGCAGCTGGTAAAAGGTGACGGAAAGGTTGAAATGGCTTATGGAAGGATCAATGTCAATCCCGATCATTTTATGGAGGAAGCGATTCTTTCTACTTACACCATTGATCCGGAGCAACCAGAGCAGCTGGTCAGCGGCAACAATTATTCCTCTTTGAGAAGGGCCGTATTTCGTGGCTCGGCGAATAGCAGCTATGGGAAAAACCTGCGTTGGAAAATGGAAAAGATGAGCGGATCAGTGATCAGCGGTAGAAAGTTTTCACGTAACCGTTTGCTAAATGAGGGGGTAGAGGTATTCCAGAATACTGATCCAGACCATACCGATATCCTACATGAATACTTTATTCCGGGAGCGGCTGTGGCTTCGTTTATCAAAGCACTCAAAAATGTCATCCCCAGCCATCAGGTTGACCTGTTAAATATTACCGTCCGGAATGTGATGAAAGATGAGGATACTTATCTGGCTTATGCCAATGAAGAAGTCTTCGGTTTTGTCATGCTTTTCAATCAAAAGAAAGGTGCTCAGCAGGAAAAGGAAATGAAGGAACTTACCCAAAAACTGATAGATATCGCCATTTCACTGAAAGGGACTTATTATTTGCCCTATCGCCTGCATGCCACAAAAGAACAGTTGAACCAGGCTTATCCCGCCGCGGAATCTTTCTTTTTATTAAAGAAAAAGTACGATCCGGGTTTGCTGTTCAGGAACCAGTTTTACGAGGTTTATGGAAGATAATGAATCCTTTTGCTTAACAAAAAATACTTGTTCAGTTTTCGGTTGTATAGCCGGATGGCTTGCTGTTACTTTGTGTTAAAGAAATTTTAAATATCATGAAGATGGAACTGAATCTTGAGGAGACTTATTACCAGGCGATTCTGGCCAAAGACAGTGCTTACGAAGGGACCTTTATTACCGCCGTAAAAACGACCGGTATCTTTTGTCGTCCTACCTGCAGGGCGCGAAAACCAAAAAGAGAAAATGTCACCTTCTTCAAAAACACAAAGGACGCCATTTTGAGCGGATACAGGCCCTGTAAAGTTTGCAATCCTCTGGAAAGACTTGATGAAACCCCGGAGTTCATCAAAACCCTTTTAAATGAACTTGCTGCAGATCCATCGATAAAGTTTAAGGATTGGGACCTCCGCCAAAGAGGGATTCAGCCCAGCCAGATCCGCCGCTGGTTTCTCAAAAATCACGGAATGACATTCCAGGCCTACCAAAGAGCATTCCGGATCAATTCGGCCTTCAAAAAAATACAACAGGGAGAACCGGTAACCAGTGTTGCTTTCGATTCCGGATTTGAATCGCTCAGCGGTTTTGGGGACTCCTTTAAAGCCATTTTTGGCAGTTCTCCCAGGAACAGTAAACATAGTGCGATCATCGACCTCACACGCCTGGAAACTCCACTGGGGACCATGTTTGCCTGTGCTACAGCAGAAGGCATCTGCCTGTTGGAGTTTTCCGACCGCAAAATGCTGGAGACGGAGCTAAAGGCCATTGCCAAATACCTGAACGCGACGATACTGCAGGGAGAGAACAGGCATTTCGATAGTTTGAGGACACAGTTGACAGAATATTTTGAAGGCAAGAGAACCGATTTCTCCTTACAGATACATCCTCTGGGAACAGACTTTCAGCAGGCGGTATGGACTGCCTTACAGGAAATCCCCTATGGAACAACCTCGACCTATCGCCGCCAGGCCGCCAGGTTAAACCGTACAGAAGCGGTAAGAGCAGTTGGAAATGCAAATGGAATGAATAGAATCTCAATTTTAATCCCCTGTCATAGGGTAGTCGGTACAGATGGCAGTTTAACGGGATATGGAGGTGGTTTATGGAGAAAAAAATGGCTGCTGGAACACGAACAAAAGCATCTTACCACAAAATAATGATAACTTGCATTGTCAAACGGACCTCTTGTATATTATTGAAAATTCAGGAACAACATCAGTTATCACATGTACCGATTACCTTCAGATCTTTTGAAAAATGAACTCCCTGAGCAGGGCGTAGTTGTTATCGATTACCATACCGAACAATCTTCCGTTAAAAATAAGATCATTTTAAATAAAAATGCCTTTAGTTTCCTGATCGAGGGAAATAAAGAAATCTATTATGGAAAACAACATGATCAGCTGACTGACAACCAGTTCCTGATACTTTCTGAAGGAAACTGTTTAATGACAGAGACCATGACGGTACAAAACAGCTATCGCAGTTTATTGTTATTCTTCGATGTTCATGTGCTGGAAAAGTTCATCAGGCTCAACCGGCTGGTGATTTCAAAGTCAGGCCCGGCGCCATACCTTGTTCTGGAATATGATGAATACCTTCGCTCATTTGTAAAATCACTGCTCAGCAACAGGACCATATCCTCTGCGTTTTTACCGAATTTCCTGGAAACAAAGCTGTTTGAGCTGCTTTATTACCTGATCAGTAAACTGGGAACGTCCTTCCTCTATTCCTTTATGCTCCCTCATTCAGGGAATCAACACCAGTTTAGAGAAATCATAGAAAACAACAGCCTGAAAAAGCTCTCCGTTGAAGAGCTTGCTTTTTTAAGCAACATGAGCCTGTCGACTTTTAAACGACAGTTCAAAGAGGCTTACCATACTTCTCCAGCCAAATGGTTCCTGAAACAGCGTTTACAGTTTGCGGCCGTTTTACTCTCACAAAAAAACAAGCGCCCCATAGAAATTTATGAAGAGTTGGGTTTTGAAAGCCTATCCAGCTTTATTCATTCTTTCAAAACCGAGTATGGAACCACGCCCCGTCAATTTCAACCTTGATTTGAGCTTTTAGCGATACTTTTTGAACTTCAGTCAATTCCATTCTGGCATTGCCGGCTACTATTTTTGTATAAATTTTAATTGTATGAAAAGAATATCACTAATGATTGCAGTTCTGTTCCTGTTGTCCTGGACTGCAGGGGCCCAAACTTTTACCTTAAGCAGTAAGGACCTTGGAGGTCAGGGTACTAAAAAGCAGGAGTTCAACGGATTCGGATGTGATGGCGAAAATGTCTCGCCGGAATTGTCCTGGACGAATGCACCATCCGGAACAAAAAGCTTTGCGGTAACCGTTTATGATCCTGATGCGCCTACCGGTAGCGGATTTTGGCACTGGCTTGTGTTTAACATTCCGGTGAGTGAACAGAAACTGGTTACGGGAGCGGGTAGCCTCGATGGTAAGTTATTGCCGGCTGGTGCAATTCAGAGCATCACAGATTATGGTATTAAAGGATTTGGCGGACCTTGTCCGCCGCTAAATCATGGCCCACATCGGTACCTGTTTACGGTTTACGCCTTAAAAACAGATAAACTCGCAGTCAATGCAGATACCAATGCAGCAGTAGTAGGCTTTAATTTATGGGCCAATACGATTGAAAAGGCTTCGGTGATGATGTATTACGAACGAAAAAAGTAAGCAGACATCCCATCACCGGCGGAGAAAATCTGTTATCGGTTCTCCGCCGGTGTATTAAAATGTTTTATTGATTTCAAAAAAAAAATTGCGCCGGCTTGAAAGTTGGTAAAACGGTTTAAGAACTTCATGAACTGTGCTTCTGCAGATATGGCTTTTCTACAATCAGCTTAAAGTAAGTAGGTTAACTTAATTTGTTGGTTATTTTTGATAATATTCTTTATTTTTGGGTATTAATTAAATTTTTAGATAAAACTTTTGTTAATTTTCGCGCTCTTATGAATACTATTTTGGAACAGCATACCATGTTTAAGATCTTAGAAATGGCAGAGCTATCTGTCGGGGATAGACTTATCAATTTAGGAGAAATACTTGAAATAGACGAGTCAGACTACAACTATTCTCTCGTAATCGCAAGGATGGGGCAACGACAGGTCTGGACCTTTCATAAAGAATCCGCACTTTTCGTAGAATAGTTAAACACTTCGTTATTCCTGATCTAATGCACTTGCTTTCTGCTCAGGAAGAAGGCCAGAAGTGTTAATGAAATGAGTACCAGGTAGCTCATTCCAAGACTGCCTTGTCCTTCAGCCGGAATCGTGTATACGATTCCATAACTCAGAATTGAAGTGATCACATAGATCGAGCCTCCTGTTACCCCGCTGGCGATACCGGCATTTTTCGGAAACAGACTTAAGCAATAGGAAAAGTAATTGTTAAAGATAAAACCTGCAATGAAATGGATGATAAAAGCAAATGTCATCATCGTAGTCAGGTTCGAATAGAAAGCAGGGCTGATGATCATCAGGACTACAATTGCCAGTTGAGCGATGATGGCAATCATCATCTTTTTGAAAAATGGCCGGTTAAGCGTTGCCTTTCCCAGAAATCCCCCCAGCAACAAAGCGACACCCAGAACCAGTGCGCAGTATCCCGTGGTGATGGCCGGCAGCTTAAAGGTATGTTCAATGATGAACGGCCCGCTCATTCCATAAACCATAAATACGGAATTCGCTAAACCCAGCACCAGGAGGCCCAGGCTAAAGCTCGTTGTTTTCAGCATCGATCCGTATACTTTGACAATCGACCTGAAATGAAAAGTCTGAAAGCTGCTCAGGGACTCGCCGCCAAAACAAAGTTCCAGCAGTACCATGATCAGGGCAAAGGCCCCTAAAAGGTAAAAATTAGATTCCCATCCGAATGCAGTTTGCAGATATCCCCCAAAGAAAGGGGCAATAATCGGAGCGGCAGACCATACAATGGAAAACAAACTGGTATAGTGCTTCAGGCGTTCGCCGGAGAAGATGTCGACAAAATAAGCTCTTTTTCCTACGACTATAGTGGCTACCGTAAGGCCATGAACCATCCTCATCAGGTAGATCAGGTATATGCTTTCTGAGCGGGCAATGGTAAAGCTGGCAATACTGAACAACAGCAAGGCGGCGATTGTGAGCTTATACCGGCCAAAGCTGTCTAACAAACTGCCAACGAAGAGCTGTGAAAGACCGTAACTGACCAGAAAGAAAACGATGGTCAGCTGCACTTCTGCATTGGTTGCCTGCAGGTGACTGGCCATTGCCGGTAAGGATGGCAGATAAATGTCCGTTGCCAGTCCTGAAAGTGGGATCAGTATAAAGGCCAGTAAAGTACCTATACCGCTCTGATTTTGCTCTATGATTCTCATTGCAGTGCAAAGGTAGATCCTATCCTTGTCTACTGCTAGCAGAATACAAAGGAATAATTACAAAAATCAAAGATTCGGTTCTAACTAATTGTGGTTCTTAAAAACAGTAGGACTAAGACCTGTATTCTTTTTAAAGTAATTGTTAAAATGCGCAGGGTAATCGAATCCCAGGCAATAGCCGATCTCTGCCACATCCCAGTCGGTATGCTTCAACAGACTTTTTGCTTCAGCGATAATCCTGTTGCTGATCATTTGTGTGGTCGTTTTTCCGGTATGGGACTTGATCACATAATTGAGGTGGTTGACATGGATGTTCAAATGACTGGCAAACTCCGATGCACTTTTCAGCTTCAGTGGATTTTCCGGTGAATCCACGGGAAACTGACGCTCCAGGAGCTCCAGAAACATAGGTGTGATCCTGTCCGAAGCGCCTTGTGGAACAACCGGGGCCTGAATGGCATTCAGCTTGATCCCTTCATGGATGATGAGTTTTAAAATGCTCCTGATGACCTCAAATTTGTATTCATAGTCGCTTTTCAGCTCATTTACCAGTTGGGTAAAGTAAGCATTGACACGTTCATATTCCGCAGTATTCAGGAAATAAAAGGGTTCCATTAAAGGGTTGAAAAGGGGGCAGCTTCTTTCCAGGCCCTTCTTCATTTCCGGAGAAACAAAAGAATCGTTAAACAGGCAGTAATACCCCGTTTGCTTCCTGGATACCGACTCCCAGGAATAGGGGACCGTTGGATTGGAGAAGACCAGGGCCGGGCGGTCTATCTCGATGATCCTGTTGGCCACATGAAGTTTTCCCTTCCCTTTAGTCAGGCAGATTTTATAGTGATCCCTCCGGTTATAGGGGGTGATTTTACCGGAATAACTTCTCTCTTTAACATTGAAATGACTGGGCTGACCTGCAGGATTTAGCAATTCGGAGGGCACGGCCTGGTTTGTTCTCTTGTAAAACTGGTCAATTGTTTCAATGGAATTCATGTTCGATGGATTGAATATTTCAAAGAATAAAGATAAATTATTCTTCGGGATATCGCAATGTCGCGTATGGCCCCTCATATTGTCGTGTTTACACAGCTATAGTTTTCCTGTCTGCGTTTAGCTTTGTAAGCCAACCCCGAAATACGAAGTTATGAGTACAAACATGTTTGTTAATCTGCCAGTCAGAAATCTGGAAAAGGCCATTGACTTTTTTACCAAACTGGGTTTCAAATTTAACGATGAGTTTACCGACGAGAAAGCAACCTGTATGGTTGTTGCAGATAATATTTTTGTCATGCTGCTGGTAAAAGAGTTCTTTCAGACTTTCATCAGCAAAGAAATTGTAGATGCAAATTACAGTACGGAGGTCATCATCACCTTATCTGCGGCAAGCAGGGAAAGTGTCGATGAAATGGTCAGGAGAGCAGTACAAGCGGGCGCAACGACGCCGAATGGCAAACAGGATGATGGCTGGATGTATGGCCATGGCTTTCAGGACCTGGATGGACACCTCTGGGCATTCATGTGTATCGATGAACGTATCTTAAGGCAAACGGACTAAATTGTTACAATTTTCCAAATTGATTCCTCTTGTTTTATATTAACTTAACCGCACTATTTTCTAATCTATTGGTTAACGTAATTAAAGAACAATGAATCTCAAACGTATCTGGTCCGCTGTAGTTTTGCTAATGCTGGCTTATTTATCCCCGGCCAGCGCACAGGATATCCCCAGTCCGAAATCACATTTTGGTTTTAATATCGGCGACAACTATAAACTGGCCAATTATTCTCAGGCAGAAGCCTATATCCTAAAACTGGCACAGCTCTCTAATCGGGTAATTATCAGTCAAATCGGGTTTACCGAAGAAAAGAGGAAACAATACATCATGGTGATTACTTCTCCGGAAAATAGGAGAAGAATTAACCGGTATAAAGAGATTTCCCAGAAACTGGCCAGGGCAGAAGGGCTTACTGACGAAGAGGCTAAAAAGCTTTCTCTGGAAGGAAAACCCGTCGTTTGGATTGACGGGGGATTACATGCTACCGAAATGGTGGCCACCCAGCAACTGATAGAGCTCTATTACAAGCTGTTGAGTGCCAATGATGCGGAAACCATGCGGATCCTGGATAATGTGATCATCATTTTATCACTGGTTAACCCCGACGGACAGGAGCTGGTCGCGAACTGGTACATGCAGGAACCGGATACGGCTAAAAGAAACATGAATATTCCCCGTTTGTATCAGAAATATATCGGACATGATAACAACAGGGATTTCTACATGATGAACATGAAGGAAAGCACCAGTATTGCTATGGCACAATACATTGAATTTATGCCTCAGATCATTTATAATCACCACCAGAGCGCACCTGCGGGAGCAGTGGTGGCTGGCCCTCCATACCGTGATCCTTTCAATTATGTATATGACCCTTTACTCATTACCGGAATTGATGGGGTAGCCGCTTCGATGATCAACCGGCTGAACGCAGAGAACAAACCCGGATATACCCGTTTGAGCGGATCTGTTTATTCTACCTGGTGGAACGGAGGATTAAGAACGACACCATATTTTCACAATATGATTGGAATTCTGACCGAAATCACCGGAAGTCCAAGTCCTTCAGAAATTCCTCTGGTACCGGAAAGGTTAATTCCCAACAACGCCACACCAAATCCGGTGAAGCCTCAGAAATGGAATTTCAGACAGTCTATAGACTATTCTCTTTCGCTGAGTTACGGAGTTCTGGACTATGCCAGCCGGCAAGGCGATCAGCTCTTGTACAATATCTATCTGATGGGTAGAAATGCCATTCAAAAAGGCAATCAGGACAACTGGACCTTAACCCCGAAACACATCACAGCGATCAGTGCTGCTTTTGAAAAAGATAAAAAAGAAGGGTTATTGAAAAAAGACAGCGCAGGAAAGGTGTCTAATGAGATCCCTATGAAATACTATGATGCGGTGTATAAAAATCCTGCATTGAGAGATGCAAGGGGGTACATCGTTCCCTCAAATCAGGCGGACTTTAATACAGCGGTAAAATTCATCAATGCCCTGATCAAATCCGGAATTCAGGTGCAGCGGGCCCGTGCTGATTTTAAAGTAGCAGACAAATCATATCCGGCCGGCTCTTATATCGTAAAAACGAATCAGGCCTTCCGTCCGCATCTGATAGATATGTTTGAGCCACAGGATCATCCCAATGATTTCCAGTATCCTGGTGGCCCGCCGGTACGTCCCTATGATGCTGCAGGCTGGACATTGGCTTTCCAGATGGGCGTTAAATTTGACCGCATTCTGGATGGTTTTGATGGCCCTTTTGACAAGATCAGATACGGAGAGCTCCAGGCAGTGCCGGGACACAGGATACTTGGAGGAAAGGAATTTTTGCTAAGTTCTGCAAAAAACATTTCCTTCCTTGTCGTCAATGATTTACTAAAGGAGGGGATTGAAGTCTCCAGGCTGACAAAAGCAGAAGGCGATATGCCGGAAGGCTCTTTCTACGTTCCTGAAAAGGGAATAAATGTCCTGATCAGATCAGCTGCTTACCTCGGATCAGATGCGATAGCAATAGACCATAAACCTACAGAAATGGTTAAAATTGCTCCCGTACGCATCGCATTATTTGACCAGTATGGCGGCTCTATGCCTTCTGGTTGGGTAAGGTGGATTTTAGAGCAATTCCATTTTCCGTTCCAGGTGATTTATCCTCAGGACATCGATAATGGAATGCTCAATGCCAAATACGATAAGATCCTGTTTATCAGCGGAGGAATACCGGCAGTTGGCCAGAAAACCGTTGCAGGAAGAGGAAACAAAGGTCCAAAACCGGAAGATATCCCTGAAGCTTTCCGTCCATGGCTGGGGAGCATCACGCCTGAAAAATCCATCCCTCAGCTAAGAGAATTCCTGGATAAAGGAGGAGATATCGTAACAATAGGAAGCAGCACAAATTTGGCTTACCACCTTGGTTTACCGGTACAAAATGCGCTTACAGAAACCAAAGCAGATGGAAAGGAAATCCCATTGTCGGCAGATAAGTTCTATATCCCGGGAAGTCTGCTGAAAGCAACAGTTGCCAGAGGCCAGCGTGCCAACTGGGGAATGCCGGAAGAAGTAGATATGGTATTTAACAACAGTCCTGTATTTAAACTTGGAAAAGAAGCGGAGGCAGAAGGCATAAAACCTTTAGCCTGGTTCGGTAAAGAGGATGCGTTGAGAAGTGGCTGGGCCTGGGGACAGTCATACCTTAAAGATGGGGTAGTGGCCTTTGTCGCACCTGTAGGTAAGGGAAAACTCTATGCCTTTGGTACAGAGATTACTTTCCGTGCTCAGGCCCATAGTACGTTCAAAATGCTCTTTAATGAGTTGTACGGGCATAAGTAACGATTCCGCTATACATCACCGGCCATCCTTTTAGATTCCCCATTTTTGTGGGATCAGATGCTTCCAGGTTCCTGAAAACGGGGCCGGAAGCAGAAATCAAAATTTAACGAATGAAACTGACCAACAATTACTACCCAATGAAAAGAACCCTGTTGAGTTTTCTCCTGATGGGAGGACTGAGCACTTATGTTTACGCCCAGGAAAACCTGACCTATCAGTTACCACCTCAAAGCATTGTAGATCTGGTAGATGCCCCTGGCAGTCCAACTGTACAGTTTAATAAAAACGGCAGCCTGATGTTGCTGTTACAGGCACCTGGCTATGCCTCTATAGAACAGGTAGCACAACCCGTGATCGGACTCGCAGGCATCAGAATCAATCCTGCCAATAACTCCACCGAAGGAGAACTTTCGGGCGTATATAATGGATTGACCATAAAAGACCTGAAAACAGGCAAAGAAAATAAATTGACTGGCCTTCCTGACAAAATGAAAATGACAAACATCAGCTGGAATGCAGATGGAAGTCTTTTTGCTTTTACCAACAACAGTCCCAATGGTGTAGAATTGTGGCTTGCAGACTTAAAGGAGTTTAAGGCAACAAGGCTTTCCAATGGCTATCTTAATGATGCTTATGGTACAACTTTACAATGGCATCCTGACGGAAAACATATCCTTGCACAGTTTATCCTTCCGGAACGCGGAATTAAACCCGCAGAAAACATCGTTCCTACAGGTCCGGTGGTACAGGAAAATCTGGGGGTAGTGACACCTTCCAGAACTTATCAGAACCTGCTGAAGAACACTTACGATCAAAGTTTAATGGAGTATTACCTGACTTCACAACTGCAATCTGTGGACCTGAGCGGGAATGTGGTTAAAATCGGGACTCCTGCCATTTACCGCAAAGCAGCTTATTCGCCCGACGGGCAGTACCTGTTGGTGCAGACGATAGAGAAACCTTATTCTTACCTGGTTCCCATTTATTATTTCCCTTTTCAAACCACAGTACTGGACGCGTCAGGAAAACTGGTTAAACAATTGTACAATGCCCCTCTGGCAGAAAAGCTGCCTACAGGCTTTGATGCAGTGGCAATGGGACCACGCAGCTATGAATGGAGAAGCGATGCTGCAGCAACTTTGGTATGGACAGAAGCGCAGGACAAAGGAGATCCCAACCTTAAGTCTGAACTACGTGACGTACTTTATGCCCTGAAAGCACCATTCAATGCAGCACCGGTAAAGCTGTTTTCTATGGCTTTAAGGTATAGTGATGTGGTTTGGGGCAACCAAAACTATGCACTGGTAAAGGAGCAATGGAGAAAAGATCGCAAAGAAAAAATGACTTTAATCAACCCGGAAACCGGTAAAGTGATTAAGGAAATTGCCAACCGGTCTTCTGAAGATACCTATAGCGATCCCGGAGATTTTATCTATGGTAAAGGACCGTATGCTGCGAAAGTATTGTTGTTCGACAAAGGAACACCAGGAGTGGTATTTACCAAAGGAGCAGGAGCATCGTCCTTAGGCGACCGCCCTTTTATCCTGAAATGGAACCTGCTTTCCAATAAACAGGATACTTTGTTTAAATCAAAATCCCCTTATTATGAGGAGCCGGTTTTCTTTAACAATACCGGAAAAGTTTACATTTCCAGAGAATCTACAGAAGAGACACCAAACATCTTTGCAATTGACCTGAAAAGTAAATCTGAGCAGGCACTGACCAGCTTTGTAGATCCTTATCCAAGCCTGAAAGGCGTACAGAAAACCTTACTTTCTTATCCGCGTAAGGACGGCATCAAATTGTCGGCTACTTTATACCTGCCAAAAGATTATAAAAAAGAAAACGGACCATTGCCGGTATTGATCTGGGCTTACCCAAGAGAATTTAAAAGTCTGGCAGCAGCTGGCCAGGTAAAA
The DNA here is from genome assembly GCF_003852525.1 of Pedobacter sp. KBW06. Lineage (GTDB taxonomy): Bacteria > Bacteroidota > Bacteroidia > Sphingobacteriales > Sphingobacteriaceae > Pedobacter. The sequence goes on along the minus strand of NZ_QAJL01000005.1, from coordinate 582,033 downwards.
GGATCACCTTACCGCTTTACAAGACTGGCATTCCGTTCCCCGGTGTTCTGGGTAACCAGAGGCTATGCGGTATTAGATCAGGCAGATATGCCGATTGTAGGTGAAGGCAAAGAAGAACCTAATGATACTTTCCTGAAACAAATCGAAGACAATGCAACAGCACTGATTAACTACGTGGTAGATATGGGTGTGGCCGACAGGGGTCGAATTGCAGTAGGAGGGCACTCCTATGGCGCATTTATGACCGCCAACTTACTGGCGCATACCAAACTTTTTGCTGCAGGTATTGCCAGAAGCGGTGCTTACAACCGGACCTTAACGCCATTTGGTTTCCAGGGTGAAGCACGAACGTACTGGCAGGCAATGGATGTATACAATAAAATGTCGCCGTTCAACTATGCAGATAAGATCAAAACACCATTATTAATGACCCATGGTATTGACGATGAGAATTCAGGTACATTTCCGATCCAGAGTGAGCGCTTGTATAGTGCGATCAAAGGGCATGGTGGCACCGTGAGACTGGTATTGTTACCCAAAGAATTCCATGGTTACAGGAGCAGGGAGTCTATTCTTCATACTTTCTGGGAACAGGATCAATGGTTAGAGAAATACGTAAAGAATAAAAAATAAGCGGAGAAAGGGTGTCAAATTTGACACCCTTTCTTTTTATCTCAAAATGGTGAGCGGCCCTGTAATTGGCTTTCTTCCGTTGTTAGGATCTATAACGTAATAATAAGTTCCCACCGGCACATCTACGCCATGGTATTTTCCATCCCAGCTCTTCATTTGAGCGGCCCGGGAACTAAACACCTTTTCTCCGTAACGATTATAGACATTCACTGTAGCTCCAGGGTAGCTGCTGATGTATTTGATATTCCAAAGGTCATTGATATTGTCACCGTTAGGAGTGAAGGCATTAGGGATTTCCGGATTTCTAAGGACTTGTATCAAGACCTGATCAGAAGCACTGCAACCCTGATCGGTAGTAACAGTTAATGTATAAGTGATGTTGCTGCCTGGACTAGCAATCGGATTTGAAATATCATCTCTGTCTAACGAGGTCGGGGGCGTCCATTTATAATGCAGATTTGAGCCCGTTGCATTGGCCTTGAGTTGTATTTGTCCATCCTGAAGTATGGTTTCATCATTTCCCGCATCTACTGTCGGCTTAGGATAAACTGTAATTGTTTGTGTTTTGACGGAAGAGGAGCAACCATTATCTGCCGTAAAAAGATAGCTGACGACATGGGTCCCCGGACCGGCAACAGCAGGATTAAAAAGGCCTTGCCTGCTGACTCCCGGACCGGAGTATTTTTCTGTACCTGCCAGGAGTCCCCATATTTCCTTTCCCTGGGTTAGCCGAAAGGCCGGACTTTCTTCGCAGACAGGGGAGAGCGGGCCGAAATCAACTTCCGGTACTGCCAGTATATTAAGGTTCATTTGTTGTTCATCTACACAGGAAATTCCGGAATAGACCAGCATTCTGACAATTACAGGCTTAATGGCCGGACTATGAAACATAGGGTATCGGTGTTTGTACTGACGTGCTACCGCAGTCCTGCTTTCCGGATGTTCGTCAACCTCTGCAACAGCAGGTTCGTTGCCATAGTCGTAGTACCATTCAATCCTGGTGATCTCTCCGAAATTTACAGTTGCCTTGTCTTCAAAAATGATTTCATCTCCGCTGCAAACCTTGTTGTTCTGAACTGTAAATACTGCTTTTGGAACGCTTCCGTTGACCCTGAAGTTTTTTTGAATGCTAAGCGGACATTCTCCGTTTTTTCTCACCGTTAGAGAAACCATATAATTTCCTGTTTGCGAATAGGCATGACTGCCATCTTTCATCGTAGAAATGTTTGGGTTTAAAGGGCTGGAATTGGCGGCATCGCCAAAATCCCATAAATAGGTCAGTTGATTTGAGCTGGTATCGCTTATGGTAGTTTGATCTTTGAAAATAGCGATACCATCGTTTAAACAAAAGTCTGGGGTAATGAAATCAGGAGCAGGTAGAGGATTTTGAACGTTGAGGAATACCGTATTGCTGATAAAGGCCTGGCTACAACCTAAATGAAAAGTTACGCGGCGGTAATAAACAGAACTGTTGAGCAGACCAGGATCGTAATCTTTTGAAATTGCTCCGGGAATATCTAAAAAGATGACATTATCCCGGGATTGCTGCCATTGATAGGAAAAAGTCTGAGTTCCTCCAGAGGGCAGCTCTCCTGTCAGTTTATCCGGATTGCCACTGGCACAAAATATATGTTGTTCAGGAGCATGGATCTGGTTGTTTTGGAGAACAACTGCTGTCACTTTAAGATCTTCGGCTGCAGCGGCCGGATCATTTCCATTGTAGTTTGATCCAGGAACAACTCCTCCAGCTTCATAATCCGTAAGATACCCATCAAAGGAGTTGAGCAAGGGGCTGATTCTCCTGTCGGGGTTATCCATTGTTCTGGTAGGATCAAGATAACTGATGATTGCACTGGAATGATAGGTTCCGGGAAGGATAGCACAGTCTATTTTTCCGGTAACCGTAATGCTGACCGTATCACCGGGAGGGATATTAAAATCTCCGAAGCGCAACTGATTTTGAGTAGTGCCGGTATTCTTTAAAATTGCTGGTCCTCTGGCATCACCTGAATACGTTACTTCTGCCGAAACAAAAGAAAGGCCAATAGGAATTATATGATGCAGCTGAACACCACCCGCATTTCCTGCAACAGCATTATTGGTCGTCTTAATTTGATAAGTCACCAGACTTCCAGGATACTGTGGTGTTACTGGATTGAGCAGGGAGATGGTGGTTGATAGTTCCGGAAAACAGCTGGGAAGATTATCCAGGGGATAACGGACCGCATTTCCATCCTGCCCGTCCCGTGCAAGCAGGTCCGGGTTGTTGGGATCAAGTGTATTTCCAGCTTTACCTTTACTCACATCAATATCCAGAGGTGCATCGGGCATGAAACAGAAAACCTGCCCGCCACCACCACCACCGCCAGCCCCCACTATTAAATTATTATAAACTTCATAACCCATTGTTGTGCCGCCTTTTCCTCCTTTTGCATTTATCGTTAAAGGCATGGAAAGATCGGGATGCTTTACCCTAAGCAGAATCGTTCCTCCGGCACCAGCACCTCCGTTACCGGCGATCGAGTCCCTTAAATTTGTATGATCAATTGGGGTGCCACGACCGTTTGAAAGTATTGTGCCTTTACCTTTAATGTAATTGACATTCATCAGAATTATTCCGCCACCAGACTTTCCCAGATCTTTTCCACTACCTAAACCAACGCGATTGATACCACCAAAAATACTCGCAAAACTACTGCCACCACCACCACCGCCCATGATTAAACGGCTGGGGTCTGGTGTTGCGCGCTGATATACAGCAGAGCCAGGCCGGCCTCCATTGGGATACGGTCTGGGGGCATAAGAAATAAAGTAAGTAATGCCATGTGCTCCGGCTCCTCCAGCACCTCCATTCCCACCACCGCCACCACCAGCAATAAAATCGTTTCCACCACCGCCGGCATTTCCGGGTGCGCCTTTTGCAGTTGAACCTAAAGGAAGTCCATAATAACCATCAGGAGGGAAAATGCTGTTTACCCTGAAAAAATTATCCCAAACATATTTTGGAGTTCCCGCAATGCCTTCTCCTTTGCCTGCCTGGAACTCTGGGACGGGTGGTGCTAAATAGAGTTGTCGATTGACATATCTGGAAGTGGGTAAAATATCTCCGGACCTAAACCCCGCTGATGAGGCATCAATAGTGTAACCGCTAAAACCTAATGTACCACTTACATCAAAGGCAAGGACACCACCGGCATCGCCATTAAAAGGAGCAGCTTTAATGTGGTTTTCCAAAACAAGATTTGAATATTGTGGTACCCTGATCACCTGAAATGTTCTTTTTCCACGAGTTGCCGTCGGAGCGGCATTAATATAGGTATTTACAGTACCAAAACCTGTTCCGGCGGCCTTGAATGTCAGATACCCTCCGGTTAAAGGTACATAACTTGTTGAAGTGACATATTCAAATTTACCCGTATTTTCAAGAGAGGTAAAACCCGTTCCACCCAGGAAATCCGGTCCGGAGGTAGAACTGTTTGCCCCATAAAACACATCATTGGTGTAATTTATGGTGGCATCCTGCATTTGAATCAGTAACAGCAGATCTCCCGGCGAAATAGGAATTGTTCCATAGTGATTGCCCAGGCTGTCTATTCCTGGTACTTGGGCAAGCTGTAATGTTTTTGTTCCGGGCAGCAAAACCACACTTCCCTGAGGAGGGTAGTAGGTATTCACTATCCCGGAACGATTAGTAGTTCCATCTATTCCCGGAGTACCACATATTTGTGCATTTACGGAATGAAACCAGCAAAATATGACCAGAAGGCAACTTATTTTTCCTGTTTTGTATGATAAAATCATTTCACTAGCGGCGGATTATTTAAATACGGCTAACGAATCTAAATAGTTGACATCTATTACACAACTAATTGATTAACAAATATTTGACATAATATTTAACATATTTAATAAACGAATAATAAATTCTCAATGTGGTCACTTTTATGCCAATTGATAAATAACTAAGGTCGCATAGTTACATGATCAGGTAGGCCAGGAGTCCCCTGATTTGAGGCGCTGCCGACTGCATCTGTTATGTTTTGTATTAAGGTGCTGGAAAATGGAGTCAAAGGGATCTCTGTTGTATCATTCAGATAAACCGCGCAGACAACACCACCATTACTGCAAGCCAAAGGAATACCGGGGGTCATGCTCCTGTAATTTGTAGGAACCAGATAATCTCCACTTCCCATATATGCATAATAACCTGCCATATTATTCAATGCTTTTGTAAATCAAAAAGCAATAAAAACTTTAATTTTCCGCCTACTCTGTTTAGGGTTTTCTGCTTCGCCCGAATTCATTTTGATTAACTTGTTCCGTAGCTGCCGTTTTTTTAGCAGGGAAACACCTCTTTTTAAGTTTTTTCGATTAATGAAACAATCAGGATTTAGCACCCGCATCTTAAATACACGAATTTCTTTGCTCCGAGGGGTTGATTCACCCTTTGTATTAATGCCCTGGTGATGTAACCCGAAACGTTAGCACTTATGGAACCGGGAGTTGCCCCTGTTTCTCCAAGAAGATAGATTGCACAAATGGTGGAGCCATTTAAACAAAGCGGTTTAACTGTGATCCGGGAATAACTGCTGGGAGAAATGGGATTTCCTGTACCGATATAGGTATACCAACTATTTGCCATAAGAAACATGCTTTTATACATCAAAAAACAAGAAAAACTTTGATTTTCCGCTTACTCTGTTCCGGGTTTTCAGCTTGTCCCTGGAAGGCTTTATCTTCCAGCATCAATTTAGGGATTTTCTTTTGGAGCTGGCAGGGCCAGGTGTCTCAAAAAATATAGTTATGACAGCTATGGCTGAAAATATAGGTTAAAAAATACCAGATACAATAGTTGTATTTTTTAATATAAGACCTCAGCACGTTTTTACTGGATTGCGGAAAGCTAATTTTGATCAGCAGATGGGCGCACAAATATCACATTCTCCGGATTTCTGTGAATTTCCTTCATTCCAAACTTTTCGCAATACAGGCCAAACCGCCTCGACAGTGCGGCATTGTCGTTGTGCTCTATACAGAGGCAGTCACAACCTACCTCATTTAAATCAATTTCGAGTACGGTTCCTTTTCTACCGTTAAAGTATTTTAAGACTGCTTCCGTTTCATTATTCTGGGATTTATACTTCATGACGCAATCGTATTTGGTATTTTATGCCGACTAATTTACGGAAGCAGGTATAGGAATAACAGGGTCAAAAGTCCCTAAATCAAGAAGTGGATAGCTGCTTTTTCTTTGTCTTAAAATCATGTCGCCCTGAAATCGCTAAAAATAAGACCGCAATAATTGCAGTCCCAAACCTCAGCAAATTGCCAATCCATCCCATTGCCGCAGCATCAGAAACGGTGAATACCAGCCAGGCCGCATTCAATGAAGCATGAAGTACAAATCCGCTCCATATGGTATAACGGTCCAGCATATTTACAATCGCAAAGGCGATACTGCCAAAAAATGTAATGAAGAAAATCTGAAGGGCGATGCCGGTACCTCCGCCATTACCCCACCAATGAACCGCAGCAAATGCAATTGCCTGCAATACCATCGCGGGAGCTAAAGACCAGCCCAAAGCTTTTCGTGTAAAGATGAAGCCAAAACTGCGAAAGACAAACTCCTCTGCCAGCGGGAACAATAACGTCAGTAAAACAATGCTTTTGACATCCAGGTCCTTTGCCGGAGTTCCCAGCAGGAATAACCCAATCCAACAGGGGATGGTAGCCATCAGCACAAGAAGAGGCCCTTTAAACCCATTCCATTGAAGTCCCAATACTTCTGCAATTTTCAGCTCAGACCTGCGGAGAAGCAATACAGCAACCATCAGTACGACTAAAACTGACAATAAATTATCTAAAATACTTCCGCCAAATGGAAAAGGGAAGCCCGGAATCTTTAGCCCGGCCCATTTTGAAATATCACGGATCTCCAGCGCGCAAAAAAGCGTAATTACGACAAGTATAAAGGAAAGATAAAGGTGTTTGTTTTCGGCTCTTTTCATCTTTGATATTTTTAACCCCTAATTCAACAGCTGAATTACTGGTTTTTAATAGGATGATAGAATCCTGCAAATGGTTGCATTGAAAAACGAATTTCATTTTGTCAATTTTCCATGCAATAGAAAAAGGGGAGCGCCAGGCTCCCCATGAAGGCAATTTAAGTTAAACCTGTTCGCAGACTGCTGCAGGCAGTTTCAGGTCTTTCATTTTTTCTTTCCTTGCCCTGGATTTTTCGGGCAAGGTGATAAAGCTCAGGCCAAGCGTTACCGCGAGCAGCAGAATACTCATCCAAACAATCTGATGAATTCCATAGTGTGCGATCACAAAGCCACCCAGGAAGGCGCCCAGTGAGATCCCGATATTGTAACAGGAAGTCAACAGGCTGTTCACAAATTCCAATGCACTGTGTGGCACAGCCTGAGTGGTACGTATGTTAGGCACCAAAAAACCACCGGTATGGATCAGTCCCCAAAAGGATATAATGATCACCATCGGGGTGAAAATCCCTCCGAAATAGTAGGCCAAAGCCTGGGTAGAGATCAAAAGAATAAAAAAGAACCTGGTGGCCAGTTTTACATTTTTACTTAAGGCGATGCCTGCCAGCCAGTTGCCTATGATGCCCATGCCACCGAACAACAAGAGCATCATACTGATCTGAACGCCATTCATATGGGAGATTTTCTCAAGATAACCGGCAAGGTAACTATAGCTCGAAAACATCGCAGCGAGGGTAAGAACGGTAGACAAAAGGTGAAGCCATAGCTGCGGATTTTTTAACACATACAACTGACTTCCTTCTCCTTTCTCCTGATTGGCCGGCATAGAAGGCACTAAAAATGATAAGCCCAAAAAGGCAATCAGACTGATAAAACTGGCCAGGAAAAAGGAGGCCTGCCAGCTGCTGAAAAATTCAACCGCATAAGTAGTTAAGGGCACACCCAGCACTGTAGCCAGACTGAGGCCGGTCATGACGATGGAAACGGCTTTTGCACCACCCTGTTTAAATGCGACCGCCAGAGAGATGTTCCAGAATAAGGGGTGTAAAAAGGCCGGTAAAATCCGGGCAATCATCAATACCGTAAAATTGGGCGCAAAGGCAGAAAGCAGGTTTGACAATATAAACACGGCCAATACCATACACAACAAAAACTTACGGTTAATTTTGGCGGTAAGGGCAGTGATAAAAGGAGAGGAGATGGCAACCGTAAGTGCAAAAGCGCTGAGCAGCCAGCCGGCGGTATCAATAGATACCTGAAATTCTCTACTGATCGTAGGTAGAATCCCGATGACGCCAAATTCGGTAGTGATGATACCAAAAGCACCAAGTGCCAAAATGTAAATTGATTTTTTCATCAGTATGTGTCTGTTTTTTTTGTGGTTTGTTCTTAAAATTCTATTTCACAAAAATGAACAGAATAATTCTATTATGTCAGTACATTTCAATGATAAAACAGTAGATTTGCCATATGATAAAAGAAAATATACACCGGCTTGTAGATGTATCCTATCGTAAAACGGAAGACTGTCCGGTAAAGGATTTACAGTTTTCATTTTTTCAAATGGTGTATGTGATCTCCGGATCAGGTTTCTTAAATATCAACAACAATAGAATTGTCTACTTCCCTGGCAGTCTGTTGCTGCTGACACCTAATGACCTCCATGACTTTGAGATTTCAAGCACCACGGAATTTTTGTTCGTAAAATTTACGGAACGCTATGTGAAAGAATACAATTGGAAAAGCATCAACTGTATAGAGTGTTTATTATACCATTCCTCGCATTTGTCGGGATGCATTTTGAGAAACAAGCCTGATGAGTTTCTGGTAAAGTCAATTGTGGATTCCCTTTTGCATACCATGAATCATAACGATGCCTACAACGAAGATTTAACCCTGCATTATGTAAACGCTTTAATCGTTATTGCGGCAAGAAACCTATCCAAGATGAGACCTGAACAAGCCAATGTAAATACGGATAAACGGGTATTGGCCATTATAGATTACATCCAGTCGAACATCTACGATCCGCAGCAGCTCAAAGCATCGGTGATCAGTGCGGAATTTGGCTTGTCTGAAACCTATCTGGGCAGCTATTTTAAAAAGCAATGCGGGGAATCCATTCAGTATTTCATTTCAAACTATAAAATGAGGCTAATAGAGCACCGTTTAAAGTTTAGCGACAGCCGGATCAATGAGATCGTGGAGGAGTTTGGTTTTGCGGACGAAAGCCATTTGAACAAATTTTTCAAAAAGCGCCACAACATCAGTTTAACGGAGTTCAGAAAATCAGGCCCCCTTTGTGCCATTAAATAACGTCTGAGTATTTCTGACGATAAAAAAAAAGGACTGCCCCCTAAAGTGTATGACCTATCAGGAGCAGTCCATGCAGCATAGCACCGCTTTTTTCAAAGTTTGAATGCTTAATTCACTCCGCCTTTGCGGGTTGCTTTCACTGGTTGCGGCCAGCTTCCAGGCTCGCCGGTTCTTGCATTTATAGGTAATACGCTTTTTTCTTTAGAAGTAGTTTCCGGATCTTCGCTGGCCATATAAGCTAAAATCGCCGTTAAAATGGCATTGCTTCTGACATCATCAAATACAATCTTATCATAAGTGTCCCTGTTGGTGTGCCAGGTATATGTTCCGTACGACCAGCTGTTTGAACTCAAAGAGAAGGCAGGGGCACCTGCTGCTACAAATGAAGCGTAATCAGAGCCACCAGCACCCGGAGTACCAGGGAAGGTAGTTGCGATTTGTTTTTTAATGTCTTCTGGTACCATAGATAACCAGCGTCCCAGGTAAGCATAAGCGTTTAAAAATCCTTGTCCGCCGAGGTTAACTACGCGCCCTGTTCCATTGTCCTGATTAAATACCACCTGGATATTTTTAACAATTTCAGGATGATCTTCGACAAAGGCCCTTGATCCGTTCAATCCTTGCTCTTCGCTGCCCCAATGGCCCACCAGAATTGTTCTTTTGGGATTAGGATAGATCTTTTTCAGGATACGGATGGCTTCCATCATGGTAATTGTTCCTGTACCATTATCTGTAGCTCCTGTACCACCGTCCCAGGAATCAAAATGTGCAGAAAGGATCACATACTCATTTGGTTTCTCTGAACCTTTGATCTCGGCAATGGTGTTAAAAGCAGGCACCATTCCAAGTTCTTTAGAACCCACATTCACACTGATCTTAGGTTTATTTCCTGATTCGGTTAGCCTGTACAACAATCCATAATCTTCCAGTGAAATGTCTATAGAAGGGATTTTTGTGGTATTGGCACCAAAAATCTTATTGACGCCGAATCCTGAAGACCAGTTGCTTGTCACTACCCCTAAAGCACCTGCGCTTTCAAAGGCCAGGGCCAATGCTTTTAAGTTTAGTCCTGTTTTACTAATTCTGGAACGCCATGCATCGGTCTGTTTCGTTCTGCTGCTTTTCATCTTTTCAAAAGATTCAGGGGTAGCGAATTCCTGCCAGTTATAATCCGGCCGGCCGGTAGGCTGGTTCATGGAAAACATCACGAACTTTCCTTTAACACTAGGTAGCCAGCTTCTAAAAGAGACAGAATCGGGGAGGTCCGGATAAATCACCATTTCTCCAACCACTTCTTTTCCTTTTGTAGAAGGGCTCCAGGCCAGTTGTGTGCCTTCGAGCGATTTTATTCTCGGGTAAACCATATCAATATGAGAAATTCCTCTTTCCCATCCCCGCCATTCGCCCCATTGTTCCTTCTTTGCAGTAATTCCCCAGGTCGCATATTTGGCTACTGCCCAGTCGCTCGCTTGTTTCATCTGCGGAGTGCCTACCAATCGCGGACCTACTACATCAAGCAGCTCATGGGCAAGGTTTTCCAATTGTGAATTTTCTGTTGCTTCTTTGATGATCTTGTCAACTGTTTCCTTTTTTGATTGGGCATAGCTAACATTTGCGCTGACCAGCATGGCCATAAAAAAGATCCTTGTGCCGCGTTTCAATAAGGCAAAGGAAGTGGTGGTTTGTTTGGTATTCATTAATTAATGCGTTTAGATGATGAAAAAATAGATACCGAAAGATAGCGATAAATGCTTCTACTCCGTCAAAAAGGAACAAAGTTGATACAATGGAGTAATTCTAAAACTACAAAAGGCTATCTTCGCCAAAAAAAGATAAATGCTGGAAATTGTATATCAGGACGACCATCTCATTGCCATCAATAAGCCTCACGGATTATTGGTTCACCGATCTTCTATTGCCAACGATGCAAAAGAGTTTGCATTACAGCTGCTTAGGGATCAGGTAAACAGACATGTGAGTCCGGTACACCGCCTGGACCGGAAAACCGGAGGCCTGCTGCTCTTTGCTTTTGAGAAAGATGTAGAGATCGCCATGCACCAGCAATTTCAAAACGGGGAAGTGCAGAAGAAATACCTGGCCGTACTCAGGGGATATGCGCCCGACAATGGAGAGATTGATTATCCACTGGCCAAGGAAAACGGAACCATGCAGGAAGCTTTTACGGCCTATGTTACTTTAAAACGTGCAGAACTGGACGTTGCTTTCGGCAAACACCCCACTTCCCGGTATTCGCTTGTGGAAGCAACGCCGACCACGGGAAGAATGCACCAGCTACGCCGGCATTTTGCACATATCTTTTATCCGATCATCGGCGACCGTAAACATGGATGTAACAAACAGAATAAGTTTTTCAAAGAAGAATGGGAAATGACAACGATGTTGCTGCATGCTTCTGAACTGATCTTTACTCATCCGGTAACGAAAGAACAGATCCAGCTTAAAGCCGGGGTTCAGGATGAGTTTCAAAGAACGATGGACCTGATGGGCTGGTCGCTTTAACCTCTAATTATTGACCATTAAAATTTAAGAAATTGTATTCTAAGGAACAGGCTTCGCAACTAAAACAGGCTTTTTGGACAGCCTTCGGACAATATATCGCTCCACATCTTTCTGCGGAAGGGCTAAGAACCAACTGGGTAAACTATAAAACCGGGATCAAAAACCTGCACTTTAAAATGAAGGCAGATAAGAAATCGGCCTCTGTTGCGATAGAAATGTCTCATCCGGACCCGGGAATTCAGGAGCTCATGTTTGAACAATTTCTGGAGTTTAAAAATATCCTGAATGCCAGTCTGAATGAAGAATGGGAATGGCAGCTGCACGAGCTGGATGAAAACCACAGGACCGTCAGCAGAATTGTGAAGACTTTACCCGGAGTCAGCATTTTTAAGCAGGAAGACTGGCCGGAGCTGATCTCCTTCTTTAAGCCCAGAATAATAGCATTGGACGACTTCTGGTCGGATGCCAAAGATAGCTTTGATACTTTTAAATAAGAGCTGAGGCCCTCTTTTCCGGAGCTACCTGTTTCCAGGTATTTTGCAGCGGACCTGATCATTCTGTTTTAATTATTTTTTATCTTGTTCCATGACAAGATTCTTTTATCTGCTAATTGTCCTTGGAATCCTTGCCACAGGCATCAAGGCGCAGCAACCTGCCAAAAAAATTTCTCTCGTTGATAGCCTGAAACGCATGCTGGAACAGAAAATTCCGGACAGCCTCCGGGCAAAGGTATACTTTCTTTTATCAGAACAGTTGGTATATGCCGATACCTTAAAAAGCAGTACCTATCTGGAACAGGGACGGAAGCTCATTAAAAATGATGCCTTTTTGCAAGCGATTTATTATTACTATGCCGCAACAGTGGAATCGCGAACGGATATCAATAAAAGTGAAGCCAATTATAAAAGGGCACATGCGCTGATTGCTCCGTTTAAAACAAAACAAGCGTATCTGCTCCTTGCAAAATCATGGCATAATTACGGTGTAATCCAGCAGATGAAAGACAATTACAGGGGGATGGCTGATGCTTTATTAAATAAGGCGATTCCATACGCCCGAAAATCTGGTGATACGGCTTATCTGGGTATCAATTATATGGATCTTGCTCTGGTCTTTAAGAACAACAAACAGTTCGATAAAGCACAGGTATATATCGATTCGACATTGCGGATTATGGAAAAAGTAAAACGATGGAAAAATTATAGAATTGTGGTTTACAATACTGCTGCCGAAAACTATACTTATCTAAAACAATACACTTTTGCAAAACGGATGTTAGATAGCGCAGTTTTTTTGCTGTCCCCAACTCCGGAAGCACCTTTTTATCTGGATTATTATTATGCAGAGGGTTTGTACCTCGATCATACCAAACAATATGATAAAGCGGTGGTAAGTCTTGATAAAGGGCTTACTCTGGCCTCAAAACTTAAAGACAGAATGAATGAGCAACGGCTGCTGATGGAAAAACTCCATGCCTTGCAAAGCCAGAGGAAATTTGACAAGGCACTTTCTGTGGCTAACTATGTGTTAAAACAGAAAGACATGCTGTCTCTTAGTGAGGACCGGGTACTCTTTTATACAGACCTTGCAGAAACCTACGCTGGATTGGGAAATATGGCATCGGCTTATCAATGGATGAAAAAAGTATATCAGCTGGGGGATAGCATTAATGGCAGTAAAATCCAAAAAGATGTCCATGAGCTGGAGATCAAATATAAAAAAGCAGAGAACCAGCGGGAAATTGGCGCCCTTAAAGCCACGAATGAAAAAGCCGCCTTGTCTGTTAAAAACAACAGGCTCATCGCCTGGCTGCTGGGATCTGTTGCGATATTCCTATTGGCAATTACGTTTTTCGGACTCCTGTATTTCAGGAACAATAAAAAGCTGACCAAACAGAAAGAGATCAATTACCGGCAACAGCTCAAAGAACTGGAGCAGGAGCAGCAGTTAACGATTACCAATGCCATGCTGGAAGGCGAGGAACGTGAGCGTCAAAGGGTAGGGCGCGACCTTCATGATGGCCTTGGAGGAACACTGGCGGGGATAAAGATCAACCTGTCGGATGTGGTTGCCAATACTTCTGCGCTGGGAAAAGATACAGAGCTGGGTAAGATCATTGCCCAGCTGGACAGTTCCGTAAACGACCTGCGGAGCATCGCCAGAAATCTGATGCCCGAGACCTTATTGAAATTCGGACTGCAAACAGCGCTGAAAGACCTTTGCGAAACCTTCAACAACAGCAGTCTTAAGATCACACTTCAGTTATTTGACATACAGGAAAGTATGGAGGTCTCGGTGAAGATCAATATCTACCGGATCATTCAGGAGATCCTGAGCAATACCGTCCGCCATTCCGGGGCATCCCAGCTGCTGCTGCAATGCAGTCAGAATGAAAGCGTTTTTCTGATTACAGCGGAAGACAATGGAAGGGGATTTGACGCAAGCGCTGCCGGCAATACGAAAGGCATAGGGCTGAGCAACATCAGAAACCGGGTTGCCCTGCTCCATGGAAAGCTAGACCTGAATACTGCAGTCAACGAAGGTACTTCTATAAATATCGAACTTAAAGTCTAGGAGTTACCGCTGAAAAACCTTCGCTGTTGAACCGATATTGGGAATTGTAGTATATTTGGCAAAAACCGGAGCAGAGGTTCCTAAAATAATCAGGTGTGAAGAATAACCATCCCCAGCTTAGAACTGTCAACGTCATCAGATATGTCACCCCCTTACGTGAAGGAGGATCAATGCCTGCCATTGCAGAAGCTGATGACGAATTTTTATATGTACTTAAGTTTCGTGGCGCAGGTCAGGGACTCCGTGCACTTATTGCCGAGTTAATTGGTGGTGAAGTTGCCCGCTTACTGGGATTACGCATTCCGGAGCTGGTATTTGCAAATCTGGAAAAAGACTTTGGAAGGATAGAACCTGATGAAGAAATTCAAGACTTACTAAGGTCCAGTGTAGGCCTGAACCTAGCTTTACACTACCTTTCAGGAGCAATTACCTTTGATCCGCTGGTAAACAGTGTAGATGAAAGAACAGCTTCTCAGATTGTATGGCTGGATGCGTTTTTAACCAATATGGACCGTACAGCCCGCAATACGAATATGTTGATCTGGCATAAGGAATTATGGCTGATTGATCATGGTGCGGCCTTATATTTCCACCACTCAATGGACAACTGGGAGGAACAGGCAGTAAGACCTTTTTCACTGATTAAAGACCATGTATTGTTGAGCAAGGCAACGCAACTGGAACAGGTAGATGCAGAGTTCAGGGCAATTCTTACCAGTGAACGCATTCGCGCCATTGTTTCGCTGATTCCCGACGACTGGCTTTCGGGTGACAACATCTTCGAAAGCATTGAAGCACATCGTGAGGTATACTCCCGGTTTTTAGAGTTACGAATCGCAAAATCAGAAATATTTGTAAAAGAAGCGCAGAATGCAAGAGAAACACTTATTTGAGTACGCTGTAATCCGCGTCGTACCAAGGGTAGAACGGGAAGAATTTCTGAATGTGGGCATCATACTGTATTGTGCCAAACAAAAGTTTTTAAAGGTCTTATTTGAAACAAACGAAGCAAAGCTAAATGCCTTTTGTGCTAAACTCGACTGTCAGGAGCTTCAGGATCACCTGCGTTCCTTCGAGCTGATCAGTAAAGGAGGGAAAGCAGGAGGTACAATCGGGGCATTGGACATGGCTTCCAGGTTCCGCTGGCTGACTGCCACACGCAGTACAATAGTCCAAACCTCTAAAACGCATCCTGGGTTTTGCATTGATGCACAGGAGACACTGGAAAAACTGTACACTCAACTGGTGCTTTAAGCGCTAAGAACCAAAGATACACCGCAGGATGATTCCCAGCAGGCTGAATATGCCGAAAGAAATCAGCAAAAGGTGATAAGGTTTGATCTGGTTCATCTTTCTGATAAGTGCTCTTTTCTTTTGAAATTGACTGATACTCATATCTTTGTTTTTTGTAGTTTTAGATCACCCTGCCAAAAACAAGCCAGAGCACTGCATTTTAGTTATAACAGTTAGATTGTCAGTGTATTAGCGCTTTGTTTCTGATCAGAATCAAAAAAAAATACCCTTTCATTGTGGAATGGTATTTTCTGATTTGAATGGGGTAAACAGATTTCAGCGCTGAAGAATATATGAACGGTTTAAGTCAAATGCGGGAACTGATCTCCTCTTTTACCCGGTTAAAAGAAGAGGAATGGCAGCAGTTTTCTAAAGTGCTGCTGCAAAAATCTTTTCCAAAAGGAAGTTATCTCTGTAAGGAAGGACAGGTAGAACACTATATTTTTTTCCTCGTTAGCGGGGCCACACGCAATTACTTCTTAAAAGACGGAAAGGAGTTTACCGTCGACTTTCAATTTGAAGGAGATCTGGTGACTGCTTATTATTCTTTCATTACCCGGCGGCCCTCCATGATCGCCATTCAGGCCGTTGCAGACATTGAAGCAATATTGATCCCTTACCAGTTGCTTCAGGATTTCTATCAGCAATCCCATTCCGGAGAGCGGATCGGGCGACTGATTGCCGAATTTCAATATAAAAAGAGATTGGAAAGAGAAATGGACCTGCTCTCCATCACTGCAGAAGACCGTTATCGGCAGCTTATGGACCGAAACCCGGAGCTGGTCAGAAATACTTCTGTCAAGCACCTGTCTACCTATCTCGGCATCCAGCCGGAGAGCCTCAGCAGGATTCGGAAATTGTATTCCGGAAACTAACATAAGTCATTTTTTGCCGTTTAAACTTGTGCGAATTTTGTGAGGTAAATCAAACACTATGAAAGTATTACTCGTATTATTTGTCAGTTTTCTGCTCAGCTTATTGGGCTATAAATCGGTAACCGGTTCCTGGAATCTTATGATGTCCGGAAGCATCTCCCTTTGTATCATGATGTGTTTTGCTGCCAGCGGGCATTTTGCCTTTACCAAAGGCATGGAAATGATGATTCCGAAGTTTATCCCTTTTAAAAAAGCGATCGTCATTGGAACAGGAGTTATGGAGGTTATTGCCGGACTTGGATTGTGGTTTGATCAGAGCAGGTCTGCCGCTGCCATATTTCTCATGGCCTTTTTTATATTGATTTTACCCGCCAATATTTATGCGGCCATCCATCATATCGATCTTCAGAAAGGCGATTTCAATGGCCCGGGAATGAGGTACCTCTGGTTTAGGATTCCAATGCAATTGCTATTGATCGGCTGGGCATGGTATTTCGGCGTTTGGCTGATGGCTTAGCTATGAATGCCCATTGCATATAAAATGATGTTTACACCAAATTTGGTATTGTCTTCTGCCAGGAAACGTTTATTCCTGAAATCATAGTCCCATTCGCAGCCATAATCTTTATTGCTGTACAATACCCCAATCCGGCCCTGGACGGTGATGGCTTTCAGGTAATCGTGCACCAGATCGTCGCCCCAGCCATTGAGTTCGAAAGAGGTAGTGGGAGGGCCCTTCTCAAATTTGAAAAAGGAATTGTAGATCTTATGGTCATTGGGAATCTTTTTCAGTGCCTGAGCACCAAACAGATTGCTCATTTGTGTTTCAAAAGAGCGGGCAAATAAGCCATCAATATCATGGTTACAGTCGTCCACAAATACAAAACCGCCATTGTTTACATACTTTTTAAAATTAGCGCCTTCCTGCTGACTAAACTGTACCAGCTTATGGCCGCTCAGATAACAGAAAGGGTACTTAAACAGATCATTGCTACTCAATTCCACAATCTTCTCTTCCTGATCCAAAGGAATGGTGGTATACTCTAACAGGGAGTTTAGCAAATTGGAGGGCATCCGCTGATCGGTATCCCAATCTCCGGACCTGTATTTTATTCTGGCAAAAGTAAACCTCGATTGTTGCATCGTTCTAAAATAGCGTCAATTTTGATTACAATCTAGTTTTTTAAGATAGATATCTGTAATTTTTTTGATATTCTGTTTAGGAGGCAATGAAATATAAGCACAGATGCCCTATATTGAATTACAATAGCTTACCCTCTAAAAAATTATAGTTTTGGAAATTTCAGAAAGCAACCTTAAACTACTCATACATAAGATTTCGCAATTAAAGGAAGAAATTCAAAAGGTCATCGTCGGACAGGACATCATCATTGAAGAAATGCTGGTTGCCTTGCTTGCCGGTGGACATTGTTTGCTCGAAGGGGTTCCCGGACTGGCAAAAACACTGATGGTAAGGACCATGTCGCAGGCCCTGGACCTTTCTTTCAGACGAATTCAGTTTACTCCCGATCTTATGCCTACAGACATTATTGGTACCGAGATCCTGGAGGAAGACCACCAGACAGGAAAACGATTTTTTAAGTTTAACAAAGGCCCCATCTTTGCCAATATCATCCTTGCGGATGAGATCAACCGCACGCCTCCCAAGACCCAGTCGGCATTACTGGAAGCAATGCAGGAATTTGAAGTCACCTATGGCGGACAAACCTATCCCTTAGACCGTCCGTTTTTTATACTCGCTACACAGAATCCAATTGAACAGGCTGGTACCTATCCGCTTCCTGAAGCGCAGCTGGACCGTTTTTTACTCTATATTAAAATAGGCTATCCCACCGCAGCAGAAGAAACCAGGATCCTGAGCAGCACCACCGGAACGATAAAAAATAAAGTCGAACCGGTGATCGGTGCAGAAGAGATCAAACAACTTCAGGCACTTACCAGAGAAGTGAGCATCAGTGATGACCTGATTACCTATGTGTCAGATCTGATCCGGGCCACAAGGCCGGAAAGTTCTGCTGTTGCCTATGTAAAAGAATGGGTAAGGTGGGGAGCCGGGCCAAGGGCAGGGCAGGCCTTGATTCTTACCGCAAAAGCAAGGGCACTGATTCATGGCCGTTATGCCGTGGTAATGGAAGACCTGCAGACGATGGCTTACCCGGTGTTGAGGCATCGCGTACTCATGAATTTTAAAGCAGACGCAGAAAATGTAACCGCCGATATGGTGGCTGCCGAATTAATCAAAACCATTTCCAGGACTAAAGTTAACATTTAATGAGCAGGCTGCTGGACCCTAAAGTAATGATGGCCATCAAAGCCCTTTCCTTGTCGGCAAAAACGACAATTGATGGCTTTATGAGTGGCATCAACAAAAGTACTCTGAAGGGCCCGGGGCTTGAATTTAGTCAATATAGAAGTTACCAGCCCGGAGACGACCTGCGTTCCCTGGACTGGAAAATGTTTGCCCGTTCGGACCGTTATTACATCAGGGAATCGGAAATAGAAACCAATATCTCTGTGCGCCTGCTGATGGATGCCAGCGCTTCGATGAACCATCAGGACGGAGATTTTACCAAAATGGATTATGCGCGTTACCTTGCGGCTTCGCTGGCTTACCTCGGGAATTTACAGGGTGATGCGATCGGCTTATATGTATTCCAATCCGGCGGTATATTCTCTATGCTCGCGAAACAGGATTTTCAGCACCTGGCAAGATTGTTTTATCAGCTCGAACAAATTAAACCCGAAGGGGTTTTTACCCGGCCAATCCATTATAAAGAACTATACTCGGGCGTACAAAAGCGGGAACTGCTGATCTTTATCACCGATCTTTATGAAACCAATAACGAGATTTTCACCCTCCTGGATACCCTGAACACCCTCCGGCATGAAGTCGTGGTTTTTCATTTGATGTCCGGCAATGAAATAGACCTTGATTTTAAGGGGTATACTTCTTTTGAAGACCTGGAGAGCAAAAGAACCATTCAGATAGATCAGGAGAAAACAAGGAAAACCTATCAGCAAAAGCTGGAACAATACCTGGAAAGTACCCGGATGAAATTACTCGACCGGAGGATCTCTTACCGGATGATCAGAACCGACGAGCCTCTTGATCAGGCTTTGAGGGATTTTTTAAATCAAAGAAACAAATTAAAGGTCTAGTTGTGTCATTACTTTATCCCATCGGTTTATTTGCGCTTGCAGGATTGGTAATCCCCCTGATCATTCATTTATGGAATGTGAAGCAGGGGAAAACACTTAAAATCGGCAGCATTAGCCTGTTGGGAGAAGCGGCACCGCTAAGCTCCAGGAGTTACCGCATCACAGACTGGCTGTTGCTGCTGTTGAGGTTGCTGCTGATCATTTTACTCGCCTTTTTGCTGGCAGAACCTTATATGAGGGAAAATGCAGCAAAAGGAGATCAGAAAGGCTGGCTGATGATGGAGAAGCAAACCTTTTCTTTGGTATACCGGACACAGAAAAAAAGCATAGACTCCCTTCTTAAAGCAGGCTATGAATTGCGCAGGTTTGAACCCGGTTTCTCAACAATAAACCTAAACGACACTTTAACAAAGGACAGCTTAAGCCATACTGAGACAATAAGTTACTTTTCCTTACTGAGGCAATTGAACGAACGCCTGCCTGCCGGATTTCCGGTAATCCTGTACGCTGATCAGCAATTGAGTAAACTAAGCGGAGCATTGCCGGAGGTTGATTTTAATTTGCAATGGAAAGGCATTGAAAAGACAGATACGGTTCGCAACTGGACTGCTGTTTCTGCCCTTAAAATTTATGAAGCTACTTCCAGCCCATCTCTGACCAGTTATCGCAGCCTTGATACGAGCAAAGTACCGCCATTGATTTCGGTCTTGCTATTTAAAGGAGCAAATGCAGAAGACGGAAATTATGTGATGGCGGCATTAACTGCTATCGCCGATTTTACGAAACGAAGAATAGAGGTAAAGCAATGGAATGAACAATACAACAGCGACTTAAAATACGATATAGGTTTCTGGCTTTCCGATCAGCCTGTGTCAGACCGCTTCTCTAAAAATATAAACCAGGCCGGACGGCTATTCAGCTATGAAAGCGGAAAAACAGTGGCAGTTCATTCCATGATCGACCTGCAGCCCGGAAAAACGGGCAATGATGCGATCGTTGAATTGAATAAAAGGATTGCAGCCGGGACTGAACTGGGAGAAAGCATTTGGAAGGACGGTTTTGGACAGCCGGTACTTTCATTGGAAAAAGAAAAATCTCCGGAACATTATCATTTTTACAGCAGACTGAAACCTCAATGGACAACGTTGGTTTGGAGCGGGCAATTTGTAAAGGCCCTGATGCCCATTGTTCTTGGAAACGAAGAAACGGGGCAGGGTTTTGGTTTTGAAAGAAATCCTGAGGATCAGCGAAAAAGTACCCCCTTCCTGTCCCAAAAGCAAAATTCCATTCCCGCGGCAACAATTGGGAAGGAAAGCGTAACAGTGCCATTGAATCCTTTCTTCTGGCTGCTGGCAATGGCGGTTTTCCTGCTGGAAAGAGTCCTATCCTTTAACCACAAAAACAGGCTGGGCCATGGTTGAGCAGGAAGCAGGAAAAAGGATCTATCGCTGGAAAAGGCAATGGAGGATCCTCAGGGTGCTACAGCTGATAGCCCTTAGCCTTGGTTTTGCCCTGTTGATTTGTGCAGTGCTGGTCCACATGTTTCCCTTCGCAGAATGGGAAACAGTGATTTTTGTATCCCTTTTCGGGATTGCATTTGTAATCTTTAATCTGATCCATCCTTTTTGGAAGATAGATGCGCCTGGCATCGCCAGATACCTGGACAGACAATTCCCCGAACTGGAAGAGAGTACCGGGATTTTGTTAAGGCCTTCCAATGAATTATCGCTGCTGGAGCGTTTACAGCAACAGAAGATCAAAACCCTCCTTACCCGGATTCAAACACCTGCGACACCGCTAAAGAAATTAGGGCTATCGATATTGGTGATGATCACCGGCTTTGGGTTCAGCTTTATGATTTCGCATTTTAAGCTCGTAAACTACAGTCCTGAAACTTATTCCCAGGAAGCCAGGCCTGGTGTCATCAAAGAACGTGTCCCTGCTCAAATCGCTTCTTTTTCCCTGAAAATCAGTGCCCCGGCTTATACCGGTTTGCCGGAACGGAAACAGCAGCAGTTTTCAGTTAAGGCGGCAACAGGCTCCCTGCTCAAATGGGAGATCCGCACAAATGAACCTGTCAAAAAGCTAAAGCTTATTTTTAATGACCGGGAAGTGGCCAGTCTGCGTTCAGCAGACGGACTGGGGATAGCATGGAGCTTTTTAAAAGCGATTCATCAACCCGGATTTTATCAGCTGGAGCTGGATGGAAAGAAATCAGATCTTTATCAGCTGGAGCTCATTCCGGACCTGCCGGTTTCGATCAGAATTACCCAGCCTAAAGCCCATACCACGATAGACTTCGGGCAACCTCAGCGCCTCAGTCTGACGCTTCACTTAAACGATGACTATGGGATCAAAGATGCCGCCATCTCCGCCACTATGGCTAGCGGAAAAGGGGAAGGGGTTAGTTTTACCGAGAAAAAGCTCCTTTTTAATACCGCCTTTAACAACAGTAAATCAATGTCCCTCAGTAAGACCATAAACCTGAAATCCCTGGGGATGAAACCAGGTGATGAGCTCTATTTTTTTGTAAAGGCCCTGGATAATCACGGCCAGACCAGCAGGTCAGATGTATACTTTGTTTCTATTGTAGATACGGCTGAGCTCATGAGTATGGCAGGGATGACCAATGGCATTAACCTGGTACCGGAATATTTCAGAAGTCAGCGGCAGATCATTATGGATACCGAGAAACTCCTGAATGAAAAGCCGGGGATTACGGAAGAAAGTTTCAAAAACAGGAGTAATGCATTGGGAATAGACCAAAGGCTTTTACGCCTGCGCTATGGCAAATTTCTCGGAGAAGAAACGGAAACAGCGATTGGGGCAGATCACGACCATGACCACGGGGAAGGACATGTGCATGAAGAGGGGCATGCACATGAAGAGGGCCATGAGCATGAGGGAGAAGAACATCACGAAGAAAAGGAAACGAAGGCGACCCCAAAATTTGGGGATGTAAAGGCCATTATGGACAGTTATGCCCATAAACATGACATCGCTGAAGATGCTACTTTTTTTGAACCCGAATTAAAAGCACAGCTAAAGGCCGTACTTACAGAAATGTGGAGCTCCGAATTACAGCTGAGGACTTATAAAACAAGGGAGGCTTTGCCTTTTGAATATAAAGCGCTCCGATTGCTGAAAGATCTGCAGCAAAAGTCCAGGGCTTATGTGGCCAAGACTACGGTTAAAGTGGCACAGCTAAAAGAAGAAAAGCGCCTTTCCGGAGAGTTGGATAAGATAGCTCAGCCTTTACAAAAGAGCAGTTCTGAGCCTTTGGATAAAAAAACTGCCCTGTTAAAGCGGGCACTTAGCGCATTGGAAAGCAGAAAGGCGGGCGCTGCGTTTAATACGGAAGAACTCAGTTTACTTAGAGAAACCGAAAAATATATGGTCGTTGCGGCCTCAGATAACCCGGCTGTTTTCTTACCTGCATTAAAGGGATGGAGGAAACTGATGACCGGAAGCAATAGTCCGGAAAAAGAAATCGAAAAGGTCCAGGGCGCGATTGGAAAGATAATCGGACAGGAACAGGCTGTCCCGCAACTGCCTTCAGCTCCTCCGGCATCCAACCTTTACCGGAAATATTTTAATGCGCTTAAAAAAGGAGAGGGGGCAAATGGAATTTAAATACATTGCGATCGGTTTATGCCTGATCCTGGCTGCATTTCTATCGCTGAAGGAATGGCAAAGGGCAAACAAAGCCAGAAAGATCTGGAGATTGCTGGCCAGCAGTGTCGCAGTACTTTGTTTTGCCCTATTTATATTTCCGATATCTTATCAGGTGAAAAGGCCGGAACGTCCGCATGAGATTAACCTGCTCAGTACAGGAGCAATAAAAGATAGCGTTAAAAACCTGAAGGGGCGCCTGCTGACCTCGGATGCCAGGCTTTTTCAATCCTTAAAGGTGCCAAAGCTGAACCTCATCGCCGACCTTCCTTATTTTCTGAAATCCCAACCTGAAATCAACCAGTTAAATATTTATGGCTATGGCTTAAATGCCGATGAACTTCCTGCGCTGCGGGACTATCGGCTTAGTTTTCATCCTTCAGCAATACCGGAGGGCCTGATTTCTGTAAGCTGGAATTCCCGGCTGAAAAGTTCGGAAACTTTGGTGATACAGGGAATTTACAAGCAGGAAGGGACAGTTCCGGTTAAGCTTCTGCTCCAGGGTTTAGGTGAAAATCCCGACTCCCTGATCATAAAAACAAAAGGAGAAAATACATTTTCTTTAAAGGGGAGACCGAGGCAAACCGGGCAGGCGGTGTATCATTTGATCGCATTGAGGGGGAAAGATACCCTGGCAAAAGAACCTGTGCCGGTAGAAGTACAGCCGGCAATGCCGCTAAAAATACTGCTGCTTGCAGCTCATCCCGATTTTGAATATAAGTTTCTCAAAAACTGGCTTTTTGAAAAGCAATACCCGCTGATCTTCAGGAGCAGAATCAGCAAGGATAAATACAGCACGGATTTTCTCAATAAGGAAAACACCAATGTCAGCAAGATCAACGCCAGCCTGTTAAATAAAATGGACCTCCTGCTGATCGACGAGGAAGAACTGGCCGCACTTAGTGCCGAAGAGCTGACCTCCATTCGCAGGGCAGTAGATTCCGGTCTTGGACTGGTCCTCAGGATAACGGGCTTAAAAGCCACAACAGTTATCAGTAAGCCTTTTGGACGATATGAATCACCGGAGCTTAAAAACAAGACATTAACGGTTCAACTTCCGGAACAAAATCGTCCCTTCGGGCCTTTACCTTCTGAACAAGCTGTTTTCCTGAGGACAAGCGAAGGTGCTCAGCCAGTGCTGATAGAAAAGACAGGTAAGGTGCTGGTCGATAGCCGAATTAGTGGAATGGGCAAAGTAACGGCCACAGTTGTCCCTGCCACTTATCATTGGCTGCTAAATGGTCGGAAAGAGGATTATTCAGACTTTTGGTCGACCCTGCTGACCCGTACTGCTAGAAAAGCGGCATCCGAAGCGAGCTGGAGTATAGACCCTGCCATTCCGGTGCACAGAGAAAGGATCAACATAACGGTAGATCTGCAGGACCAGCAAAAAGCACCACTCATCAGCAGGAACGGGCTCCGGTTGAGCCCTTTACAAAACATAGCACTTCCCTTCCAGTGGCAGGTAAGCAGCTGGGCAACCGAACAGGGCTGGAACAAGGTTAACCTCAATGGCAGAACAGCATCTTTCTATGTTTATGGAGATCAGGACTGGAAGCAACAAAGAAACATGGCGAAGCTGAAAGCTACTTCTGCATTTGTGAAAGGACAAGAAAACATAGCCAATCCACTGGAAACAAATGTTTTGATCACAAAGAAGGTCTCGATATGGTGGTTTTTCTTCCCTTTCCTGATGGCGGTAACTTTTTTATGGTATGAAACTAAAATGTTATAAAAGTTCTTAGCCATTCCTTTTCAGAATAGGTAAATTGGGAATATTATTAACCTAACCAACCGAACCACTTGAAAAGAAAAGACTTTCTCTACTTATCCGGAATAGGGATGGGCGCATTGATGCTTCCTGACCTCTCTGCTTTCGGAAATCCAATAGATCCCTTACAAGCACTGGAGGGAGTAGATGTAAAAATTAAAAAAGAACTGGCCGATGTGGCATTAAATGCGGCAAAATCTAAAGGTGCAACTTATGCTGATATCCGGATTGGACGTTACCTGAATCAATTTGTCGCCACGCGTGAAAAACGGGTTCAGGGGGTAGCCAATACCGAGTCTTATGGCATCGGCGTACGGGTGCTTGCCAATGGATGCTGGGGTTTTGCAGCCACGAATAAAGTGACCAAAGAGGATGTCGCAAAAGCAGCAGAACAAGCGGTAGCCGTGGCAAAGGCAAACGCTAAAATACAGGGCGAACCTGTGCAGCTGGCACCACAAAAAGGTTTTGGGGAAGTGAGCTGGAAAACGCCTATAGAAATCAATGCTTTCGAAGTTCCGGTAAAAGAAAAAGTGGACCTTTTATTGAATGTGAACGACATCGCAATGCAAAATGGCGCAAGCTTCGTCAACTCAGTCATCTTCGCGGTCAATGAACAGAAATATTTTGCCTCTACAGATGGTTCTTATATAGATCAGGACATTCATCGCATCTATCCCTCGTTTAATGTGACAAGGATAGACCGGGAATCCGGGAAATTCCAGACAAGATCGGCACTGAGCTCCCCAATGGGAATGGGGTATGAATACATGAACGCCCGTCCTCAGGACAAAGTTCAGGGGGTAGTAACCCGGTATAAAGGCCGTTACGACATGCTGGAAGATGCTAAATCTGCCGCACTTAACGCCACAGAAAAAGTGAAAGCAAAATCTGTTGAGCCTGGAAAATATGACCTGGTACTCGATCCTTCACATTTATGGCTCACGATCCATGAGTCTGTAGGTCACCCGACAGAGCTGGACAGGGTATTGGGATATGAAGCGAATTATGCAGGAACAAGTTTCCTCACCCTCGATAAATGGAAGTCTAAGAAATTTAAATTCGGTAGTGATCAGGTAAATGTAATAGCGGATAAAACCCAGGTAGGTTCATTGGGTGCAGTAGGATATGATGATGAAGGTGTGAAATGTAAAAAATGGGACATCATTAAAGATGGGGTTCTGGTGAACTATCAGGCCATCCGCGATCAGGCACACATCATTGGACTGGAAGAATCGCAGGGCTGCTGCTATGCCCAGGGCTGGGATGATGTGCAGTTTCAGCGCATGCCAAACATCTCGCTGGAAGCAGGAAAGCAAAAGCTAAGTGTAGATGATATGATCAGGAACGTCGAAAAAGGAATCTATATCATCGGAAACGGCAGCTTTTCCATTGATCAGCAACGCTATAACTTCCAGTTCGGCGGACAAACATTCTATGAGATTAAAAATGGAAAAATCGCAGGCATGCTGAATGATGTGGCCTACCAGTCGAATACCCAGGAGTTCTGGAATTCCTGCTCGGCAATATGCGATCAGAGCGATTACCGTCTGGGTGGCTCTTTCAATGATGGTAAAGGACAACCTTCACAAAGCA
The DNA here is from genome assembly GCF_003852525.1 of Pedobacter sp. KBW06. Taxonomy (GTDB): domain Bacteria; phylum Bacteroidota; class Bacteroidia; order Sphingobacteriales; family Sphingobacteriaceae; genus Pedobacter. Next base: position 555,604 of record NZ_QAJL01000005.1, on the reverse strand, counting down.
GTGCCGTATCGCATGGTAGTGCAACCACCCGTTTTAATGGAGTTAACGTTATTAATACAGCAAGAAAGATTTAATTATGGCGATTTTAAATAAAGAAGAAGCCCAGGCAATCCTAAAAAAAGTACTTAGCTTTTCAAAAGCAGAGTTCTGTGAAATCAGTCTGAATGGTTCAGATGGCGGAAATATCCGTTATGCCAGAAATGCAGTATCTACCGCCGGACAAATCAGCGTGATGGACCTGGCAGTAAGTTCCACTTTTGGTAAGAAAACAGGAACGGCAACGATCAATGAGTTTGATGATGCCTCCCTGCAGAAAGTAGTGAAAAGAGCGGAAGAACTGGCAATGCTGGCCCCGGAAAATCCGGAGTTTATGCCGCTGCTGGGTGCCCAGGATTTTGAAGAATCCCCAACATATAATGAAAATACAGCGGCAATGACGCCGGATACCAGAGCAGAAATGGTAGGTAAAAGCCTACAGGTCTCTAAAGCAGCTAACCTGGAAGCCGCCGGATTCCTGGAGAACTCCACACGGTTTGCTGCGGTCATGAACTCCAAAGGCCTGTTTGCCTATAATAAGAGAACAAATGTCTCTTTCTCGGTAACGGTAAGAAACCAGGCAGGGACAGGTTCAGGTTATATCGAACAGCAATTCAATGACCTGGACAAAATGGATACGCTGGCTTTAAGCAAAATTGCGGCATCAAAAGCCTTAGGCTCTGCCACAGCAAAAGCGATTGAACCAGGGAAATATACGGTGATCCTGGAACCACTGGCAGCGAGTGATATGCTGGGAAACATGTTCAGAGGATTCGATGCGCGTAGTGCTGATGAAGGCAGAAGCTTCATGAGTAAAAAAGGAGGGGGAACCCGCCTTGGCGAACAACTGTTCTCTGAAAATGTAAATATTTACTCGGATCCAATGAACCCGGATGTTCCTTCAGCAGCATGGAGCGAGGATGGGTTGAAAGTGAAAAGAACCCAATGGGTGGAAAAAGGAGTAGTGAAAAACCTGGCCTATTCCAGGTATTGGGCAGGACAAAAAGGAGTCGCACCGGTTCCGTTTAACCGAAGTATTGTGATGGAAGGTGGTACGCAGACTTTGGAAGAGCTGATAAAAAGTACGGAAAAAGGAATATTGGTCACCCGGTTTTGGTATATCCGCTCTGTGGATCCGCAGACTTTATTGCTGACCGGGCTTACCAGAGATGGTACGTTTTATATTGAGAATGGAGAGATTAAGTTTCCGGTGAAGAATTTCAGGTTCAATGAAAGTCCGGTGATTATGCTGAACAATGTTGAAGCATTGGGTAAGCCGGTTAGAACTGGAAGCGGAATGATTCCGCCAATGAAAATCAGGGACTTCACTTTTACTTCTTTGTCTGATGCGGTTTAGTTTTTGTTTTTAAACGAGCAGGATTGCAATAGTAGGGTTTCAGGAGCAGGATTGCAGGAGCAGGGTTTCAAGAACAAGATTGCAATAGTAGGATTTTAAGAGCGGGATTGCAGGCGCAGGATTGATAAAGCAGGAATGAAAAAGAAGCATTACTATTCAAAGGCTGGAATCTTTGCCCTGAAGGGGGCAAATCTTCCTAGGCCTTTTCTTAGAACGCATCTTTTTCCTGGGCGGCCCCTCGATGTTGCAAAAAATAGCATCCGATTTGGTTAGACATTCCATTTTGCTGCGCATCATTATGATTAATAATTTATAGAAATTGAGAAGAAGAGACTTTTTATACATGACCGGGGTAGGCATTGGTGCCTCTATGGTTCATTTACCGCTTTTTGGGAAAGAGATCAGTGTGGAGGAAGCATTAACGCCTGTTGATGTTCAGTTGAAAAAGAGAATGGCTGATGTGGCCCTCAACACGGCCCGTTCGAAGGGAGCAACTTATACAGATGTACGTATTGGCAGGTATTTGAATCAGGTGATCGCCACCAGGGAAAGTCAGGTGCAGAACATCGCCAATTCGGAGTCTTACGGGATGGGGGTAAGGGTCATTGCCAACGGAAGCTGGGGTTTTGCAGCAACCAATAATCTGGATGATGACAGTATCGCTAAAGCAGCGGAAATGGCGGTAGCAATTGCTAAAGGAAATGCCAGGCTTTTGGTCGAGCCGGTACAACTTGCCCCACAGAAAGGCTTTGGTGAGGTGAGCTGGAAGACACCAGTGGAAATCAATGCATTTGAGGTTCCAATTACGGATAAGGTGGCTATGTTGTTGAATGCAAACAATGAAGCCATCAAGGGAGGGGCTAAATATGTGAATTCTAATCTTTTTATGGTGAATGAACAGAAATATTTTGCTTCTACGGATGGTTCATATATTGACCAGGATATCCATCGGATCTGGCCAACATTCACCGTGACCAGGATTGATCCCGCGGGAGGGAAATTTGAAACCAGAAATGCTTTGAGTGCACCGATGGGGATGGGATTCGAATACCTTACACCTAAAGAATCAGAGAAGATTAAAGGTGGCCCGGTGACGATGTATAAGAAACGCTATGATCTGCTGGAAGACATTAAAGAGGCAACGGTTCATGTGGCAGAAAAGCTGAAAGCGAAGCCGGTACTGCCAGGTAAGTATGATTTGGTATTGGATCCAACACATTTATTTCTGACGATTCATGAATCTGTAGGTCATCCCACAGAACTGGATAGAGTACTGGGCTACGAAGCGAATTATGCAGGGACAAGCTTCCTGACGCTGGATAAATGGGAGAGTAAAAAGTTCAATTTTGGAAGTAAAGTGGTGAATGTCATTGCAGATAAAACAGAATCCGGATCGTTGGGCGCAGTAGGATACGATGATGAAGGGGTGAAATGTGGCAACTGGGATATCATCAGGGATGGAATTTTGGTGAATTATCAAACAATCAGAGATCAGGCACATATTCTTGGGCTTAAAGCTTCCCAGGCCTGCTGCTATGCAGACAGCTGGGAAAGCATTCAGTTTCAAAGGATGCCAAATGTTGCCCTTGCACCGGGAAAAGGTACTTTAAGTGCTGCCGACCTGGTGAAAAATGTTGAAAAAGGAATTTATATGTTCGGCCGCAACTCTTATTCTATCGATCAGCAACGCTATAACTTTCAATTCAGCGCGCAGCTGGCGTATGAGATCAAAGAGGGCAAAATAGTGGGCATGCTTAAAGATGCATCCTATCAGGCCAATACCCAGGAATTTTGGAATTCATGTACTCAGCTTTGCGACAAAAACGACTATCGCTTAGGTGGGACATTTGCCGATGGAAAAGGACAACCTGGTCAGGTGAGTGCCGTTTCCCACGGAAGTCCGACCACCAGATTTAATGGTGTAAATGTGATCAATACAGGAAGAAAATTAGGCTAAAAACCGGGGAGAGTTCTGGTACTTAACTTGTAACTTTTTCAGGCCATTAGCGTCTTATTGTTATTATTAATTAACCTTAAACCCACCTTAACTTGAAACGAAGAAATTTTATTTACTTAACAGGCGTTGGGGCAGCCGCAGCAATGCTTCCTGCTATTCCTGTTTGGGGGAACGAAATCTCCCCGGAAAGGGCCCTCGAATACATTGATCCGGCGGCCAAAAAGATCCTGAGCGATGTAGCCATGAATGCGGCACGTTCAAAAGGAGCAACCTATACGGATGTCCGCGTAGGCCGTTACCTGAACCAGTTTGTGATTACCAGGGAAGATAAAGTGCAGAATATTGTGAATACCGAATCCTATGGGGTTGGTATCCGGGTCATTGCCAATGGATGCTGGGGCTTTGCTGCCACAGATAAAATGGACAAAGACAGCATCGCTAAAGCGGCAGAGCTGGCAGTATCTATTGCCAAAGAAAACAGTCGCCTGCAGTCTGAGCCGGTAAAACTTGCACCGCAAAAGGGCTATGGGGAAGTCAGCTGGAAAGCACCAATCGAGAAAAATGCTTTCGAAGTGCCGATTAAAGAGAAAGTAGACTTGCTGCTCTCTGTAAATGATGCCGCCATGAAAGGTGGAGCAGATTACATCAACTCGGTCATCTTTACCGTCAACGAACAAAAGTATTTCGCCTCAACAGACGGCTCTTATATCGATCAGGACATTCACCGCATCTGGCCAACATTCTTCATCACTAAAATCAATAAGGAAACCGGAAAATTTGAAACTAGAAACTCTTTAAGTGCACCTGCAGGTAAAGGCTATGAATACCTGGATGCCAGACCGGAAGATAAAATAAAAACAGCCTCAGGAACGCTTTACAAAGGAAGGTATGACATGCTTGAAGATGCCAAACAAGCGGCCGCTCAGGTGGGTGAAAAATTAAAAGCCAAATCGGTTGAACCCGGGAAATATGACCTCGTGCTGGACCCTTCACACCTTTGGCTAACGATCCATGAATCCTGTGGACACCCTACTGAACTGGATCGCGTATTGGGCTATGAAGCCAATTTCGCAGGAACGAGCTTCCTTACGCTGGACAAATGGGAGTCTAAGAAATTCCAGTATGGAAGCAAAGAAGTGAACATTACAGCAGATAAAACTGAATTAGGCTCACTGGGTGCCGTAGGTTATGATGATGAAGGTGTAAAATGCGGTCAATGGGATGTGATCAAAGATGGGGTACTGGTAAATTATCAGGCCATCCGCGATCAGGCACACATCGTTGGCCTGGACCATTCTCAGGGATGCTGCTATGCGGATAACTGGAGTAGTGTTCAGTTCCAGCGTATGGCAAACATCTCCCTGCAGCCGGGTAAAAAAATATTGAGCATCGCAGATCAGATCAGGAATGTAGAAAAAGGAATTTATATCGTAGGGGACGGCAGCTTCTCCATTGATCAGCAACGCTACAATTTCCAGTTCGGCGGACAGCTTTATTACGAGATTAAAGCAGGTAAAATCGTGGGAATGCTTAAAGATGTCGCCTATCAGGCCAATACGCAGGAGTTCTGGAATTCCTGTGTTGCAGTTTGCGATAAAAGTGATTACCGTTTAGGTGGGTCATTCTTTGATGGCAAGGGACAACCAAGCCAGTCGAGTGCAGTATCTCATGGATCTGCCACCGCGCGTTTCAATGGAGTTAATGTAATCAATACAGCTAGAAAAATCGGATAGGAATCATGGCAATACTAACTAAAGAACAAGCGAAAGCACTTTTAACGAAAGTCCTTAGCTACTCAAAAGCAGAACAATGTGAAGTAAACCTCAGCGGATCCGATGGTGGTAACATCAGGTATGCGAGAAGTTCGGTATCTACCAGCGGTGGAATCAGCACGAACAGCCTGGTCGTGAACTCTGCCTTCGGAAAAAAATCCGGTGTAGCGACAATCAACGAGTTTGATGATGCTTCACTCGAGAAAGTAGTGAGAAGAGCGGAAGAACTGGCACAGCTGGCACCCGAAAATCCGGAATTTATGCCTTTCCTGGGTCCACAGGAGTACGGACCGGAATCGCCTACGTTTTCTGAGGCTACTGCCGCCATGGGCCCCAAAGAAAGAGCTGATGCAGTGCAGGAAAGCCTGAATCAGGCAAAGGAAAACAAACTGAATGCAGCTGGATTCCTATCCAACAGCGCCGGTTTTTCTGCCATGATGAACAGCAATGGCTTATTTGCCTATAACAAATCTACCGATGTGGCCTTTAACATTACCATCAGAACAGAGGACGGTAAAGGTTCCGGATATGCAACCAAAGGCTATAATGATTATACCAAACTCAATACAAAAGCCGATACCGCCATCGCTGCAAAGAAAGCCCTTGCATCCGTAACGGCAAAAGCCATTGAGCCGGGAAAATATACGGTTATCCTCGAACCCACGGCTGTTGCAGTAATGCTCGAAAACTTATTCTTCGATCTTGATGCCAGACAGGCAGATGAAGGTCGGAGCTCCATGAGCAAACCAGGAGGGAAAACAAAAGTGGGAGAACAGCTGCTGGACGAAAGGGTCAATATTTACTCTGACCCCTGGAATCCGGAACTTCCTACCTCTAACTGGAATGGGGATGGAAGACCTCAGGGAAAAGTCAACTGGATTGAAAAAGGAGTAGTGAAAAACCTGTATGCTTCCAGATACTGGGCACAGAAGACAGGGATAAAATCACTTCCTTCTCCGGATGGAGCAATCATGGTTGGTGGCACCAAAACGCTTGAAGAGCTGATCAAAGGCACGGAAAAGGGAATTCTGGTAACAAGGTTATGGTATATTCGCCCTGTTGATCCGCAGACTTTATTGGTCACAGGACTGACCAGGGATGGTACGTTTTATATAGAAAATGGAGAGATTAAATTCCCTGTTAAGAATTTCAGATTCAATGAAAGTCCAATCATTATGTTAAATAATCTTGACGAAATGGGACGATCGGAAAGGACAGTTAGCGCAGAGTCAAATACAAACTATCTGTTGCCTCCGTTGAAAATCAGGGATTTCACATTTACTTCTTTGTCTGATGCGGTTTAGTTTTTTATTTGTTTGTTTAAAAGATTGAACTGAAAAAGAAGCATTACTATTCAAAGGCTGGAATGTTTGCCCTGAAGGGGGCAAATCTTCCTATGCCTTTTCTTAGAACGCATCTTTTTCCTGGATGGCCCCTCATAGTTTTCATAGAAAAGTGTTTAGCTTTTTTGGAGATTAAAGATTTAGGCAGGCTCCAGGATTAGGTTTACTAAGCCTTTCTACAGGCTGTCGTTGTTTGAATTTCTCAAAAAAATCATCATTTAGGCCGACCTGACAGCGTTTGTTTTTAACTTAAAGCTATTTAAGTGGAACTCAGTTGATCTGGGTTGACCTGACACGTTTGCTTTAATTTAGAACTATTTAAGCGGAACTCATTTGATCTGGGTTGATCTGACACGTTTGCTTTAATTTAGAACTATTTAAGTGGAACTTAGGTGATCTAGGTTGATCTGACACGTTTGCTTTAATTTAGAACTATTTAAGCGGAACTCATTTGATCTGGGTTGATCTGACACATTTGCTTTAATTTAAAGCTATTTAAGCGGAACTCATTTAATCTGAGTTGATCTGACACGATTTGTTTTAGTTTAAAATATTTATGAACCCATCTAATATATCTTGACACGCCCAGTTTACTTCGATTTAAAGCTGCATAAGCCAAGCTCATCTGAATTGAGATATAATATTGATCAGATATTACTTGAAATTATTGAGCAGTATTTTTCGTGATAATTTTGAATAAAAAAGATCCCTGCTCAGAAAAGGCCTAGGAAATTTGCCCCCTTCAGGGCAAAGATTCCAGCCTTTGAAGAGTCAGGGATCTTTTTTAAATAAGAGCAATATTAAAACCAGCGCTCCATTCTAATTATTAATATTAGGATTATTATCTAATTCTGCCTGTGGCAAAGGGATCAGGTAATATGGACTATTCGGTACAAAGTTCGGTTTATCTTTATCAGCAAACTTAAGCGTAGTATGCTGTTTCGCCAATACTTCTTTAGCTTTCCCGTCAGGACCAATCACCGTCACTTTTAGTGGTTGTCCATCTGCACCCAGTGCAGGAAGTCTGACTACTGCAGATTGCGTTCTCAGGATGTCTGATAAAGAGAAACCTTCTCCCCATAATTCTTTTCTTCTTTCTATCAGAATGGTGGCAATCACTTCTTCTTTAGATTTCGAACCCAATACAAACGGACTCGCTTGTCTCGCGCTGAGTAATTCATTCAGAATTAATGCTGCTCTGGAAAGATCGCCATTTCTGGCGTAACCCTCTGCTGCGATCAGCGTCATTTCTGCCGACCTCATCAGAACAATATCACCCGTTACATCAGGGCGGAACTTGAATTTCTGATAGCGCAGGTAACCTTCTCTTCCTGGTAAACCATCCCATAAGAACAATTTAGTCCTGATATCCGTGTTATCAAAAAGCTTTAGAAAGTTTGGATCAGCCATAAAGCTGTAATAATAAGCTGCACTCGTCGCTACATCAAGATAATGAAAAGTATAACTGGCATTACTTTGATCTGCCTGTTGTCCCTGACCCCAGATCCATTCACTGTTTTTAAGGTCATTAAATCCATTGGCATATTCAGCCGCAGACATGTAATTATAGTTTTTCTTAGCTTCCAGCGCCTCTTGAGCGGCAAGATCCCATTTGCCCATGTTCAGATAAGTTCTGGCCAGCAAACCATGTACAACATCGATATTGATTTTGTATTTTGTCGTATTCGGGCGATTGTAACTCGGTAGGGCTTGTGCCGCCTGAGTTAAATCCGATACGATCAGTTTATAGATCTCTTCCAACGTTGATTTTGCTTTGGGAACTGTAGCAGGAGTGGTCGGTTCTGTATAAAGCGGAACTCCTTTTGCCAGGGGATTGACCTGGTAATTGAACTGATAATAAGTAACCAGGTTCAAATAACTATTCGCCCTTAAAGCCATGGCTTGTCCTTTGATCCTTGCTTTGTCGGCATCAGATCCGGATGCTGCATCAATTTTGGTGATGATGTTATTGCAATTGTCGATCACTTTGTACAGGATGGTCCATATCGCGCTCAGACGGCTCGTGTTCGAGGCCTGAGTAAAATTATAGGAGTCTGCATATCCATATTTATTTTGAATAATGGCCACATCATCGCCCATGGCATCACTCATTCTCAGGATCGTGGAATAGCCTGGATTTGCATAAGTGAAAAAAGTTTCGTGCATGTAGGCCCATGTGCCATTCAGAACCGTCTCAATGTTTGCCGTGTTGGCATAAATTACGGAGGATTCTACTGCATTTGTCGGACTGGTATTCAGGTCCTTCTTGCAACCCAGGAAGGGTACCAGAAAGGCTGCAGCAGTGATATAGGTGAATTTCTTTAAGTTCATTGTCGTAAGATTAAATTAGAAAGTAAGGTTAAGTCCTGCAGAGAAGGTCTTCATAGAAGGATACCTGAAATAGGTTGTTCCTTCGATCGTTTGCTCCGGATCCATTCCCTGGTGTCCATAAAAAGTAAGCAGGTTTTCTCCCGTTAGCGTCAGCTTCAGGTTGTACAATCCCCATTTACTCGCTAAAGACTTAGGCAAATTGTAACCTACAGTCAGGTTTTTAAGACGTGCATAAGTTGCACTGTATAAAAATCTTGTGGAAGCCTGTGCCCATCCTGCGTCGTCGGTAATTAATCGCGGTACATCTGTATTGCGGTTTTCAGGAGTCCAGTGTGTAAGAATTTCTTTAGACCATGGCCGGCCGATAGACCTTCCCGCATGCATCAATCCCATATAATCACCATCAAGGACCTTCCCGCCAATGCTGTAGGACAATAGGGCAGAAACCTCAAATTCCTTATAGTTGAAAGTATTTGAAATACCACCCGTAAGAACCGGCAAAGAGGTTTTCTGAACATATTGAGTTGCGCTGGAATAAACATTGGTCAACACTTTATTTCCGGCAGCGTCTGTTCTGTACCACTGCGGATCTCCATTTTCGGGATTCACACCAGCCCATTCTCTCAGGAAGAAATCAGAAGTCGTACCACCTACACGCATGATTTTGGTGGCAGTTTTAATCTCCTTTTGCGGAAGGGCAGTGATCGTGTTTTTATAATGGGTAGCATTCAGACTGATCGTCCATCTGAAGTCTGTAGTCCGTACAGGAACTGCGTTTAACTGAACTTCAATACCCGTATTTTTTAAGGCACCAATATTATCATCTATAGCGCTAAATCCTAATGATGGCGCTTTAGGGCGACTAAACAGCAAATCCTTAGACCTTCTGTCGAAATATTCTATCGTACCACTGATGCGGTCATTGAACAAACCAAAATCAAGACCAATATTCAGGTTCAGGTTGGATTCCCATTTCAGGGATGGAGTTTCCAGTCTGGAAGTCACCAATCCATTTTCTCCGAGGTTACTCTTAATAGAGTAAAGACCTTTGTAAGCATAATAGGTTCCGATATTGTCATTACCCTGTGCACCATAACTGCTTCTTAGGGTCAATGTGCTCAACCATGGTGTTTCTTTCAGGAAAGCCTCTTCCGAAATTTTCCAGGAAGCTCCCAGCGACCAGAATGTACCCCATCGTTGTGCAGGAGAGAACCTTGAAGTACCATCTGACCTTAGGGATGCTGAAAAGAAATAACGTTTCTTATAATCATATTCTGCTCTTCCAAGGAAACTTAACAGCGTATAATCAATGGAGTTTCCACTGAAACCCGTAAGTTGTGCCGCGGCATCGGGTTCGTCAAAACCCGGAAGAACAAAACGTTGTCTTGAACCGGAAATGATCCTGTAATTGAACTTATAAAGCTCCTGACCGGCCAATAAATTCAGGTGATGGTCGTTGAAGGTTTTATCATAAGTCAGGATGTTGTTCCAGGTCCAGGAATAAGTCCTGGCGTTGCTTTTAGATACCTCACCCTGGGTAGATACACCATCTCCCAATAGCGGGTTCGTATAATTATGGATGTTGCTGTTTAAATAATCACCACTATAACTTGTTTTAAGTTTAAGTTCAGGAATAATGGTGGCTTCAAGAAAGGCCCTTGCCGAAACATTGTCCTTCATGATTTGAGATTTATCCAGGCCTACTGTTGCCGGAAGGTTACTTCTTGGAATGGCCGAGGCAGGGCGGTAAGCACCAAAATCAGGTACTTTATTTCCATTTCCATCAAGCTTAAAGGATCCGTCAGGATTGCGTTCAAAAATAGGGTAGAAGCTTGGAATCGCTCTTGAATACTGAATAACGTTAGCGGTATTGCTGTCTTCGGAAGTTGGATAATCCTGCAATGAGTTTGCGCCCGAAACATTTAACCCTGCGGTAAGCCATTTTTTTGCCTGCGTAGTCAGGTTGATTCTTGCATTGTAACGTTGAAATCCTGAAGCCAGTGCAATCCCTTTATCATTAAGGTATCCTCCGGAGATGTAATACTGACTTTTCTCGGAGCCTCCGTTAAAGCTGAGATCTGCCTGGGTTCTTCTCGCCGTCTGCTGGGTAGCTTTCCCCCAGTCATCGTTCCATAAAGGAGTTGCTCCAGGAACAATCTTTCCATCTAAGCCTACCGGGTTAGGATAATTAGAACCATAAGGGTTGATGCCCAGATCGGTAATCAGCTGCCGGCCTGCTGCAAGTCCCAGTGCATCCTCTGTGAAAGTCGGATTTGAGACCCTTAATTTATTCTTTGCTGCTAACCAATAGCTTTCAAAGTACTCATTTGTAGTTACCTGCTCGTAATCTTTTACTGCACGCTTAGACACCCCCTGACTAATACTGGCATTGATTTGTGTGTCTCCACCTTTTTTTCCTGTTTTCGTAGTGATGATAATTACACCATTCGCACCTCTGGAGCCATACAATGCACTGGAAGCAGCATCCTTCAACACACTGATCGATTCTATGTCGCTCGGATTGATCGAGCTTAAGTCGCCGGAAAAAGGGTTTCCATCTACCACATATAAAGGAGCACTGGAAGCATTAATGGAACCGATTCCGCGGATCCGGATCGTGGCCGAAGTTCCGGGTTGTCCGCTGGCGGATACCGCCTGAACTCCTGGTGCCAGACCTTGTAAAGCTTTAGTAATATTAGATACCTGCCTGTTTTGAAGCTGATCCCCACCAATTCTTGATACAGATCCGGTAATGTCCCTTCTTTTTGCGGTACCATAAGCCACTACCACCACTTCATCCAGTTCATTTGAAGCGTCGGTCAGTACTATATTCAGGCTTTCACCAGCTGTAGCAATGACGTCCTGACTGGCAAAACCCAGAAATGAAAACGTCAGTGTTTCCTTTGGATTATTGAGCTTTAATTTAAAATTACCCGACTGATCGGATGTAGTCCCGGATTTAGATCCTTTGATCAGGATGCTGACCCCTGGGAGGGGAAGTTTGGTTCCTTTTTCAATTACTTTACCTGTGACCTGATATACGTCCTGGGCTTTTGTAAATTGAATGAAGAACAAAAGAAATAAAATAGATAATCTTGTTTTCATCAGAAAATTTGTTCGTTAATTAATGATTGTTGTTTCCCTGAAAACTTCCCGTATGGAAAATTTTAGGCAATAGTCTCCCTCAGCCTGATAAAAGGCTGGATGGACTTGTTAATAAATTAGATTAATGTAGGATTAGGCCATGCAACAACACATTCGGAGTGCCGGCTTACGGTTAAGAATTAAGCTTGCTGTGAAGTCAGCAACTTGATAGAGATAAAGTAGAAAATTGTTCATAATGTGTCTTTACTTATACGGATTACGCGTTACGGCTGCAAATATAGATAAAAACACTACTAAATCGATAGACTTTAAATGAATTCTATCAGGGAATTGTCAAAAGAGCTGATTAATCGCTTATTTTAGGGCTGGGAGGGGGGATAGTAAGTTTAAATTCCTGAAGATTGATTGGTTATTGTTTCATAAAAAACAGTCAAAGCATTTTTTTTGGAACAAATGGATAGTAGAATAGAGGGGTTAATAACCGGGGCATGGACGAGTACCTAAGCGGACTCAGATAGATTAAGTATGATTTCTGCGCAAACGATTGATTTTTTAGCCGGTTTTTTAATCTGAGCAATTCCTCCTCCATTTTACATTAATGAAATAAAAAGTTCTGTTAACCTTGATTTTGCCCTCCATGTATCGATAAAGGCCTAAAATCAGCTCTTTTGGGCTGGAGAATAAGTGGCTCGTCTCAGCTATTTTTCAGGCTCAAACTGACAATATTTACGCAACCGTTTGCATGAAGAAGGCACGGGAGCTAAACACCCTTTTTGAGGCTCTAGAGGCCGAAATTCGGCTTTTTGCTTAAAATATTTTACTGCTCCAAAGCCGATCACCTTTGGAATAAATCACTCTGGGAGGCAAAACAACGAATTTATGCCTGCAGATCGGTCTGTAGCATGGGCACCTGAGATAGATTTATACCCATAATTCCTATATTCGGCAGCTACAACACACAAACACCTGGGATGACCAATAGAATGCCAACAGGTATCTGTCAGCATGAAATCTCAGAAAAACCTATTCTAAGAATGATGAAAAAATTATTTGGAGATGCTAACCCAAAAAACGCTGTTCTGCTTGCGCTTGCCTTCCCATTGCTGGTTTCCTATATCCCAGCATCGGCAATGCCAAAAATGAACATCGTAAAACAAGCCATGATGCGCAGTCAGAAAGTGATCAGCGCAAAAAAGATCAATTCTACTTCCGTGGAATTATTGTTTTCCGACAACCAGCGGTTAACGCTCGATTTCTACGGCGGAAACATGTTCAGACTCTTTCAGGACAATTCAGGAGGATTTATCCGTGATCCTGAAGCCAAACCGGAAGCTAAAATATTAGTAGAGAATCCGAGAAGAGCAGTTTCAAAACTGGAGCTTAGTGATGATAACCAGCAAATTACCATTTCAACAGATAAGATTACGGTACTTATCGATAAAAACACTTCCCTGCTAAAGGTGATTAATCAGGCCACCAAAGCAATTGTTCTGGAAGAAGCAGCGCCCATTAATTTTGAAAAAGGAAAGGTAACTCTAACCTTAAAAGAGCAGCCTCAGGAATATTTTTATGGTGGTGGTGTGCAAAATGGCCGTTTTTCGCATAAAGGAAAAGCGATCTCCATAGAAAACCAGAACAGCTGGACGGATGGAGGTGTAGCTTCTCCAACACCTTTTTACTGGTCTTCAAATGGCTATGGCATGATGTGGCATACCTTCAAAAAAGGTAAGTACGACTTTGGAGCCAAAGAAAAAGGCCTGGTAAAGCTTTCCCATGATTCAGATTACCTGGATGCATTTTTTATGGTCAGCGATGGTGCTTCCGCTTTGTTAAATGATTTTTATCAGCTGACCGGAAACCCCATCTTGCTCCCAAAATTCGGTTTCTATCAGGGACACCTGAATGCCTACAACCGCGACTTCTGGAAAGAAGATGAAAAAGGGACTTTGTTTGAAGATGGCAAACGATATAAAGAAGGCCAGAAAGACAATGGAGGAATAAAAGAATCCCTCAACGGAGAGAAGAACAATTACCAGTTCTCTGCACGTGCGGTGATCGACAGGTATAAGAAGAACGACATGCCATTTGGCTGGTTATTGCCCAATGATGGTTACGGCGCTGGCTACGGACAGACCGAAACTTTAGATGGAAATATACAAAACCTGAAAAGTTTAGGAGATTATGCCCGCAAGAATGGTGTAGAAATTGGTTTATGGACACAATCCGACCTTCATCCAAAACCGGAAGTCAGTGCTTTACTTCAAAGGGACATCATCAAAGAAGTAAGAGATGCCGGTGTTCGTGTTTTAAAAACGGATGTGGCCTGGGTAGGTGCCGGGTATTCATTCGGACTTAACGGTGTCGCAGATGTCGCACAAATCATCCCATATTACGGGAATAGCAGCAGGCCTTTTATCATCTCTCTGGATGGCTGGGCAGGTACGCAGCGTTATGCAGGTGTATGGTCTGGCGATCAGACCGGAGGAGTTTGGGAATACATCCGTTTCCATATCCCTACCTATATAGGTTCAGGTTTATCCGGTCAACCGAACATCACTTCAGACATGGACGGCATCTTTGGCGGCAAAAATCCGGCAATCAATGCCAGGGACTTCCAATGGAAAACTTTCACGCCAATGGAGCTGAATATGGATGGCTGGGGAGCAAATGAGAAATATCCACATGCATTGGCAGAACCGGTGACTTCGATTAACCGCAATTATCTGAAGCTAAAATCAGAATTAATGCCTTATGCTTACAGCATTTCCAAAGCTGCAGTGACCGGCTTACCGATGATCAGGGCCATGTTCCTGGAATATCCTAATGCCTATACCCAGGGAACAGCTACCCAGTATCAATTCCTGTACGGACCTTCCTTCCTGGTTGCGCCGATTTATCAGGCTACAAAATCAGACGATAAAGGAAACGATATCCGCAATGGCATTTACCTGCCAGAAGGCTTATGGATCGATTACTTCTCAGGAGAAAGGTATGCCGGAAACAGCATCCTTAATACTTTTGATGCACCACTCTGGAAATTACCGCTCTTTGTCAAAAGCGGTGCAATCATCCCGATGACAAATCCGAACAATAATGTGGCGGAGATCAATAAAAGCAAGCGGATTTATGAGCTTTATCCTGCCGGAAAAACGACTTTCACGGAATACGACGATGACGGGGTAACCGAAGCCTATAAACTGGGCAAAGGGACTTCGAGTTTAATCGAGTCAGATCAGGAGAAAAACAAGGTAACAGTGACCATCCACCCCGCCAAAGGCGATTTCGATGGCTTTGTAAAGGACAAGGCAACTGAGCTCAGAATAAACGTTACAGAAAAACCAAAGAAACTCTCCGCTAAAATCGGAAACGATAAAATCAGATTAACGGAAGTCAACACCATTGACGAGTTCCAAAAACAGGAGAATGTATATTTCTATGAGGCCAAACCGAGTCTCAATAAATATGCGACCAAAGGGACTGAGTTTGAAAAAGTGATCATCACCAAAAATCCGCAACTGCTGGTAAAACTGGCGAGCACTGACATTGCCTTAAATGAGGTTTCTGTGGTAGTAGAAGGTTTTAAATTTGAACCTGCTGATCAGCACCGCATTTCATCCGGAACATTAACCGCTCCGGCAAATGCCCGCATTACAGAGAAAAACACCGAGGCATACACCTTAAAACCAACCTGGAACAAAGTTGATCATGCCGATTTCTATGAAATAGATTTCAATGGCATGCACTATACCACGATTAAGGATACCACCTTGTTATTTGATGGGTTATTGGCAGAAACGCCCTATTCCTTTAAATTACGTGCGGTAAATAAAGATGGTTTCTCAGACTGGACGGAATTGAAGGCAACTACAAAATCTAATCCGCTGGAATTTGCCATTTCCGGAATCGTAGCAGAAACCACTGCCGAAAATCAGGAAGAATCAGAAATTGATAAATTGTTCGATTATGACGAAGGAAACATGTGGCATACCAAATGGGGCGTAAAATCTGTTCCTTTTGACATCATCATGGACCTGAAATCAATTAACCAGCTGGACAAATTCCATTATCTGCCACGCAGAGGAAGAGGAAACGGAATATTGCTAAAAGGCAAGGTATTCTATAGCAACAATAAGGAAAACTGGACAGAAGCAGGTTCATTTGAATGGAAAAACGCAGAGGATGTAAAAATCTTCAACTTCGCCAATCACCCAACCGCCCGTTTCATCAAAATTGCTGTCGCCGATGGTGTTGGTGGTTTCGGTTCAGGTCGTGAATTGTATGTATTCAAAGTTCCCGGAACAGAGAGTTACCTTCCAGGCGATATCAACAACGATCGTCTGATTGACATGAATGATTTCACCTCTTACACCAATTACACCGGTTTGAAAAAAGGTGATGCGGATTTCGAGGGATACATCAGCAATGGTGACATCAATAAAAACGACCGTATCGATGCCTACGACATCTCAGTTGTAGCGACACAACTCAATGGCGGAGCAGAAGCTGCTAAAACAGAAAAAGTATCCGGTAAGATCGAAATCAGTACTGCAAAACCTGGCTATAACAAAGACGAAATCGTCGAGATTAAAGTAAAAGGGGTAAACCTGAAATCGGTAAATGCGCTCAGCTTCTCATTGCCATACCTTTCAGCGGATTACGAATTTATAGGCGTACAAAACCTGAGTGTAAAACAAATGGAAAACCTGACCAACGACAGGTTGCACACGAACGGCGAGAAAGTTTTATACCCAACTTTCGTTAACATCGGTAACAAAGAGACTTTAAATGGCAGCACAGAACTTTTCGTGCTAAAATTAAAAGCAAAACGTAAACTAAACTTTAGCCTTAAAGCTATTGAAGGAATTTTGGTAGACAAAAATCTCAATACCGTCAAATTCTAAAATTTCAATCCGATAAAGAAAACCCCGCAAATCTGATTTGCGGGGTTTTCTTTTTTAATCATGCTTTAAATAATGAGAAGTGTCGTATTTCCGCAGTAATTTTTAAAAAAATGAAAGTATGGATGAAGGCATAGAAAGATTTGCCCCTTCAGGCAAAGATTTCAGCCTGAAAACAGCTTTCATTTTTTAAATCTTCAGCGTAAAATTCCGGCACGGCACCTTACAAGTCAATCTGCGCTGTAAAAACCTGACCAAACCTGTCTTTGGCAACAACCTCAACCTGCCTGGCAGTTGCAGAGGGAGTCACATAAAACAAATGATCCGTAAGAATCGGTTCTACCCAAGGCTGTTCCTGAGGCTTAACCGCACCCTCATACAAATCAATCGCCATCGGATCTTTCCCTGAAAACTGCGTCATCGCACCTTTCAATACCCCATCTTCTTTCCAGTTAACCTCCCACGAAGCATCCCAGTTCCATACATTGGCCACCACCTGTCCCGGTTTAGCTTTGTTACTCCGGTCATAAACCCTGATCTGATGGTCCTTATCTTTACCAATAGACTTATAATACCAGCTCAGCTGATTTCCCTTTACTTCATATACGCCATATCCTTTAGGCGTACCATCATAACAAACTGGTCCGCTCCACCAGGCACCACAAATTGCACCATGCACAATCTCATGCCTGTTTCCTTCTACAATGTGTTCATTAAAATGCGTATGACCGGATAAAATATAACTCTGATAAGGTTTCAGTATTTTATACAATTGCTCCCGGTTAGACACCACATTGGCAATGTCATCTTCTTTCAGCTCATACCGCCTTTTTTGCCCCGTATTTGTAGGAATATGAAGGGTAAGCACTACCGTTGTCCCCAGCGGTACATGTGATAAATCCTGCTCCAGCCAATGGAGTTGATTTTCGGTCAGGTAACCGATATAGCGTCTTCCTGTTCCAAGAAAAAACACATCATCCAGAGCTACATAATGAATCTTGCCCCGGTTATAAGCATAATAAGAAGGGCCAAAATTCTGTTTAAAAGTCCTGGCAGACAAATCATCTGTACGGACGTCAAGGTCCATATCGTGATTTCCGATCACCTGAAAAAAGGGAATGCCCGACTGACCAATGCTGCTTTTATAATCTTTAAATAAGCGGAACTGGTCCCATACGATATCTCCGGCACAAATGCCATGGATCAACGTTCCTTCAGGATAACCCGACTTTAGCTTTACCAGATCCGGGCCGGCCTGAGTCAGTATATTTTGTGCATCTGCATCGGTTTGGATCTGCGGATCTGCCCATACCACAAATATATGCTCATTGTCGTCTTTAGCGAGCCTTTTAAGGCTAAAGTTAAAATCGCCGGCTGCAATCGGTTTATAGAATTGCGCAATTCCTGATTCATGATTGAATTCATATCCGGCAGGTATAGTGATGTAAATAAATTCGCTGCGCGGATCTGCCTGCAACGAAAATGAGCCCTGATGATCCGTGGTTACGATGTTAAAACCATCAGTAACGGGAACACCCTTGATTCCTTTCCCCTGGTCGAGCACTTTTCCGCTAATCAAAGAATCTTTAAGAACCGGGCTCACAAAAGCTTTACCGCTGGCAAAGAGTGTTGCCGGAGCACTAAGTGCGGTGCCTAATAAGGCAATATTTTTAAGAAATGACCTTCTTTTTTCCATAGAAATCGATTTTTCAGGAGAAATCCCGAATGCTGCAAAACTAGAATTATTCCAATACCATTGGCGTTAGCTATAGGTTAACAATTTATTAAGCATCATTAAAAATCAGGCAGAATCCCGGAAAGGATATAATAATTTGATAATGATGACTAAACCTCCGGCGGACCTGATCTGAATAATTTTGACAAAAATTTACGGCGGGATCCATGGAATTATTTACAGACGACAGGCATGCAGCTCAGGAACTCAAAGATGGAAACGTCGAGGCACTGGGATATTTCTATCGTTTATATGAGCGTCAGCTCTATCATTTCCTATATGCTTATTGCCGGGACCAGGACCTGGCAGAGGAGATGATCCAGTGTACTTTTATCAAAGTTTGGGAGAAGAGAACGCATCTGGACCTTTCCAAAAGTGCAAAGAACTGGATTTATACCATGGCCAAAAATCTGCTCATCGATTCCTTACGTCAAACAAAACGTCAGGAAAAAATCTGGAGCCTTCATCCGGTAATTCCTGAACAGGACGACAGTACCCACAACCAGATTATCTACGCCGACTACCAGCGCATGATTTCATCGGTTTTAATGAAATTACCCAAAAGAAACCAGGAAGTCTTTGACCTGAGCCGCGGACAGCAGTTCTCCAACAAGGAAATCGCTGATCAGTTGAACATCTCTATTAAGGCTGTAGAAAAGCACCTGACCAAGACCCTGCGCTTTTTAAGGGGTGTTCTCAAAAACGAGCAGTTGCTGGTATTCCTCATTCTGCTGAACCTTTAATTTTTTTTTATCTGCAGGGTAGGGTTGTCTGCTCCTTCATCCGTATAGCTTCATATCGACATGAAGAATACTCCTTTTACAAAAGAAACGATGACCCGCTTTTTCCAGAATACACTGGGGGAAACACAGCATCAGCAGATTTTAGACTGGCTCAGCAGCTGTACTGAAGAAGAACAGGAAAACTTTTTCAAAGCACACCTGGATTACCTCGATCAGCAACCCATCTCAGAAGAAAGCATGGATGAATCTGGTTTTGAAGAACTGAAGGCAACCATCCTGCGAAGGGAAAGCGTGAAGAAGAACTTTAAAACCTGGTCGCTCCGTATTGCGGCAGTGCTTTTCCCTTTCCTGATGGTATGGGCTTTATTTCTGCAACCTAAGCCGGAATTCAAAACCGCACCGCAAACCGCAAAGGCTTCCGCAGCTAAGCCTGTAGAAGTGAGCAATGAGGGAAGGATAAACAGGGAAATCACCTTACCTGATTCTTCCATAGTTACCCTGTATCCAGGTGCATCTTTGCGATATGCTGCTCATTTTGTCCAGCAAAAGAGAGAATTAAACCTTAGTGGAAAGGCATTTTTTAAAGTGAAACATGATGCCAATAGACCATTTATTGTCTATAGCGGACAAGTTCAGACCGTAGTTCTTGGAACTTCATTCTGGGTTGATGCACAGCCTTCTGGAGCCAGGGTCAGGGTGACCGTAAAAACAGGAAAGGTAGGGGTAAAAACAGCCCTGAATTCAACGGTATTCCTGTTGCCGGACGAACAGGCTGTGTTTATAAAAAACGAAGGAACATTAGCCAAAATTACCCCTTCCAAACAAGTTCAGAAACCAGCAGCCCCACATTTAATAACATCGGATAAACCAGCCTTAGCCTTCAACGAAACCCCTTTAAGTCAGGTGGTGACCTTGCTTAAAGAGCAGTTTAAACTGGAGATCTACCTGGACGACGAAAGCCTTGCTGCTCTCCGCATCACCTTGAATACCAGAGGTAAATCACTGGAAAGCATCCTTGAAGAAATTAAGGCCCAGGCCCCGGTTCAGTACGAACGAAAGGCTCAGGAAATCCATATAAAAGAGAATAAAACCACAAAATAACACCACAGACAAATTATTCAAACATGAAACACAGATCAGGATTACGACATTGTTTATTGCCCTTTGCATTGGCATTATTGGTATTCAGCACTTTATTGTTCAGTCAGATTTCGGCGCAGGCACAGGGGGCAACCTCTTCCGGAATAAAGGGTTCCGTATTTGACAATTCCAACATACCACTTTCCGGCGCAGGTATTATCGTTACTTATCTCCCGGCAAACTCCCGTTTTGAAAGCAAAACTTCAGATAAAGGGGCTTTTAATCTGCAAAATTTACCCGTAGGAGGACCTTACAGAATTGAAGTACGCCATATCGGAAACCGCAACTATACGGAAAACAACGTGTTTCTTTCCCTCGGACAGGTCTATACCTTAAAAGTATACATGAGTTCTGAAAATCAGGAACTTCAGGCAGTAGAAGTCACCGCACAAAGGGCCGGGTCTTCAAGAAACCTGGCAAAAACCGGGGCTTCGACCAACATCAGCAGAACAGACATCGATCGTTATCCTTCATTAAACAGGTCCCTGGCTGATTATACCAGGTTTACACCGCAATCCTCCGGATTGTCATTTGGAGGACGTAACAACAGGTACAATAACATCCAGATTGATGGTTCCCAGAACAACGACATCATGGGCTATGGTGTAGGCGGGGGAACAACTACAGGTTCACCAGGCGGACAGGCGGGAACACAACCCATCAGCTTAGATGCAATTGATGAAATTCAGGTAGTACTGGCCCCATTTGACGTAAAACAAGGCAGTTTTACAGGTGCCGGAATTAACGCCGTTACCCGTCGCGGAACGAACACTTTCTCCGGTTCTGCCTATACCTTTGGCAAGAACCAAAATCTGGTGGGCAAAAGTCCGGACGATAAAAGAACAAAATTCAATGACTTTACCGACTATCAGTATGGTTTCCGTTTAGGTGGACCTGTGGTTAAAGACAAACTGTTTTTCTTTGTCAATGCGGAGATCAGTCGTCGTGACGAACCGCTATTGTACCAGGCCAACAGGGGCAAAGGAGCTTCAAACGAAGCCCAGATTCCATTGGAAACAGCGCAAAGTTTCTACAATACCCTAAAAAATACCTATAACTATGATCCTGGAAAGTTTGAAGACATCAGCAAAAAGACCAATAGCGAGAAATTCTTTCTTCGCTTTGATTACCTGATCAATGCTAAAAACAGACTTACCCTGCGTCATAATTATGTGAACGGAAAGCGCGATGACATCAGCAATGGCATCAATTCACTGCGTTTTGAGAACAATAAATACATTCAGACAAATAAAACGAACATTACAGTTGCAGAGTTAAATACCTATTTTTCAAATAATGTGGTGAACAACCTGATCGTCGGCTATTCCAATGTAAGAGATAACAGGGAAATTCCGGGCAGCCCCTTTCCACAGGTAACGATTCAGCTGGATGCGACAAAAACGATGGTTGCGGGAACAGAAGGGTATTCGCCTTCCGCACGACAAAAGCAACATCTTTTCCAGCTGACAGACAACCTGGACATCATTCATAATGACCATCATTTCACCATTGGTACACAGAATGAGTTTTTTAAATTCGACAACCTTTTTATCCAGAACATCTGGGGAAATTATACCTATGCCAGTCTTGATGCTTTTGCCAAAGCACAAGCACCAACCATTTACCAGCTCACTTACTCAAAAATCCCGGATGTAAAGATTCCGACTTCCGTTTTCAGGGCCATGCAGCTTGGATTTTATGCACAGGATGAATATACCGCTATGGAAGGCCTGAAATTAACGGGTGGCCTTCGCGTCGACATCCCGGTATTCCTGGATAAACCACTGGAGAATGAGCAATTCGCAAATTCTTTCAAAGCAGAAGGATACCGCACCAGTAGACAACCGAAAACAAAATTACTTTTCTCCCCGAGGTTAGGCTTTAACTACGACATCAACAATGATGGCAACACCATTATTCGCGGAGGAACCGGGATTTTTACCGGAAGGCTCCCATATGTTTGGCTGGGAAATGCTTATAACAATTCGGGTGTAGATTTAGGCAGAATCAATGCCACCGCTGCTGCTGCATCGGGAATCAAATTTAATCCTGATGTGGACAATCAGCCAAGAACGGCCAATGTAGCCACTTCAGAGATCGACCTGACAGATCCAAACTTTAAAATGCCGCAGGTATGGCGCTCAAATCTGGCGATAGATCAGAAACTTCCTTTCGGTTTCAGCGCAACACTGGAAGGAATCTATGGCAAAGAAATGAATGCCCCTTATATCAAAGACCTCAATCTTGTGGAGCCAAACGTTAAATTGGCAAGAGAAGACAGGGATGTTTATCCTGCCGGTTCAGGGCGACTAAAATACCCTGAATATACCAACGTATTTCTGTTGACCAATACAAGCAAAGGGTATCAATATAGCCTCACCGCCCAGCTGCAACGCAATGTGTCACAAGGCGTATCAGGAAGCATCGCCTATACCTATGCACAATCGGAAGACATTTCAAGCATGAATTCTACGATTGCCTCCACAAATTTCAGGAACAATACCATTGCCAATAACCCCAATAACCCAACTTTAACTTCCTCAGACTGGAACCTGAACCACCGCATCATCGGAACCTTATCTTACCGTTTCGAATACCTGAAGAACTTTGCAACCACCATAGGATTGGTCTACAACGGACAGTCTGGCCTTCCTTATACCTACCGTCTGAATTCCGACATCAACAACGACGGACAGGCACAGAATGATGCCATGTACATCCCCGCTACTTCAAAAGACATTACTTTAGTACCAAACAACGCATCGGACAAACGTACGCCTGCTGAGATCTGGGAGCAGTTAAATGCCTTCATAGAACAGGATCCTTACCTGAGCAAACACCGCGGACAATTTGCAGAAAGAAATGGCGCAAGAACACCATGGTCACATATTTTTGACCTGCACCTTGCACAGGATTTCCTGATCAATACCGGAGGAGGGAAAAAACATAACCTTCAAATCACCTTCGATGTATTTAACGTAGGAAATCTGCTCAACAAAAACTGGGGATTGGTGAAACTGCCATCCATCACAACGGCACAATTGCCTGCCACACTGAGCGGCTCCATTCTTAGCTACAAAGGACTCGATCCACTGGCCTTTAGCGCTGGAAATCCAATCCCAACTTATAGCTACAGCCCGGTAAACGGATCCTTTATCAATGCACCTTTTGATTCCAGATGGAGAGGCCAGCTGGGACTAAGGTATAGTTTTTAATCCCGTGGATAACCATAAGAACACCTGCACGTTACCCTAATAATGTTCTCCTGAAAAATCGCCGGTTCTAAAAACAATCTTGAAGATCCTGCGCATTAAAGGTGACCTCCCGGGTTAAGGCGGTAGAAAAAAAAGAGAGATGGGATGAAGGCATAGAAAAATTTGCCCCTTCAGGCAAAGGTTTCCGCCTGAAACCATCTCTCTTTTTTTTAAACTAATTTCTTACTGAAATATTTAGGAAACTCAACATATCCCTGTCGCTCATAAAAGCGATGCGCCGCCGTTCTGCGAATACTGGAATGCAGTTCGATCCGGTTACAGTTCCTTTCTTTTGCCAGTTCCACACAACGCTCTTCCATTTCCTTTCCTAAACCACGGCTTCTTAGCTGATCGTCAACGGCAAAATAACTCACCATCGCAAAATCCCCTGCATAAGCAATCTGAGGAAGAAAATGAATCGACATGAAAGCAACGACCTGATCATCCAGCTCATAGACAATCAATTCATGGTCCGGATGTCCGATCAGTAACGCCAGCTTTTCTGCGACCAGGCTTTCTGCTGTCGGATGTTCCATTTGCGCTAATAAAGACCCTATGGCCTGCGTATCTTCTTGTTTTGCCCTTCTTATACTCATATTAAAAACTGGATTCATTAATAAAGGTAAAAGTATCATTTCTTTAGGATCAATTCCAGCCGCCACCCAGCGCACGGTATAAATTGACGATGGCATGTAATTTCTGACTCTGGTCACTGATCCCTTTTAACTGCGCTGTCAGCAGGTTTTGCTCTGCGGCCAGAACATCTGTATAATTGGTATTCTTGCTGTTGTTCAGCAGTTCTTTATTGAATACCAGGGCCTGTTCCAGGGCTTTTAACTGTTTACCACGTTTTTCTTCTTTTTGCGCAGCATACTCATAAGAAGATAAAGCATCTGAAACCTCCTGGGCAGCTTTTAAAAGGGAGTTTTCAAAGCCATACAATGCCTGTTGCTGTTTTGCTTCTGCAGTGCTGAGCCTGGCTTTATTGATTCCCTTATTAAAAACAGGCTGTACGAGGCCGGCGGCGATGTTGCCAAATAGCCCGGCACTGCTAAACCAGTTACTCAGCCCGAGACTAGAAAATCCGGCTGCAGCGGTAATGCTAAGCGAAGGGTAGAAGGAAGCCCTTGCGAGATTTGTATTTTCAAATGCGGCGCGGAACTGATATTCTGCCTGTTGAACATCCGGTCTGTAGGCCAGCAATTGCGCCGGTATTCCGGGTTTTAAATCATAGGTCAGTCGCTGCAGGGCGAGAGAAGTCCTGCTGATTTTCGAAGGAGCACGGGCGAGCAGTACACATAAGGCATGTTCTGTTTCTTTGATCCGCTGCTGTATATCTGGAATAGCGAGATCTGCCTCGTAATAATTGGCTTCACTTTGTACCACTGCCACGCCGTTTAAGATGGAACTTTCAAAAAGCAATTTGATCGCATCCGCATCCGCAGCCCTGTTTTCTGCGGTTTTCTGAGTCACCAGTAATTGCTGGTCCAGGGCGAGTAATTCAAAATAATGATTGGCAATATCTGCGATCAGCTGAGTTTGAACGGCTCGTTTTGCGGCATCACTGGCCAGAAGGCCGGCAAATGCAGCGCGTTTTGCGCTGCTTAGTTTACCCCAGATGTCAAGCTCCCAGTTGCTGCTGATGCCAAAGTCATATTGAGTGGAGTTGCTGATCATTCCAAAACCCTGCGGAAAGGCCAGTCTGCTTTGCTTTACAGAGACATTCCCATTTAGCCCCGGTAAAAACGCGGCTTTACTCAGGCGCAAGCCTGCCTGAGCTTCGTTAATGCGTGCAATGGCAATCTTCAGGTCTGGGTTGGCATCCAGTCCTTGTAAGATCAGCTGATTTAAAACGGTGTCGGTAAATATTTCTGACCATTTCATACCTGCCATGTTGCTGGTATCGGAAATCTTAACGTCCCTGTAAGCGGAAGCCACTGACAGGTCCGGTTTCTGATAAGGTTTGGTTACTTTACATGAAGCCCATAATCCAATGGAAATCAGCAAAAAGAAAGATGTTTTATATGTATTCATTACGGTAGGTTAAATGTTTTCTTCTAAAGGGCGTGGGGGATGATTCGGTGTTGCTATTCCTGAAATCTTTTCCTGTGCGGACTGGAAAATGATAAAGAGCACAGGGATCACAAAAACGCCAAAGAGGGTTCCAATCAGCATTCCGCCAACAGCGGCTGTACCGATAGAACGGTTACTGAGGGCTCCGGCGCCGGTAGCCATCATCAGGGGAACGAGCCCGAAGATAAAGGCAAAGGAAGTCATCAGAATCGGCCTTAATCTTGCTTTTGCCCCATAAATTGCAGACTGTACAATGCTTCTTCCGCTCAGACGGTGCATCAAGGCAAACTCGACAATCAGAATGGCATTTTTTGCGAGTAAGCCAATCAGCATGATCAGACTGATCTGAAGGAAGATGTTGTTGTCGATGTTAAAGAGATTCGCGAAGATAAAGGCACCTGCCAAACCAATTGGAAGGGAAAGCAATACGGAAAAGGGCAGGATATAGCTCTTGTATTGTGCACTCAATAAAAAATAAATGAACACCAGACAAAGGGCGAAGATCATCACGGTCTGACTGCCACTGGACAGCTCTTCCCTTGTTAAACCGGAAAACTCATAGGTATAACCCCGGCTTAAAGTCTGTGCAGCAACTTCTTCTATGGCTTTGATCGCATCTCCGGAACTGTAACCTTTATTTGGAGA
Organism: Pedobacter sp. KBW06; assembly: GCF_003852525.1. Taxonomy (GTDB): domain Bacteria; phylum Bacteroidota; class Bacteroidia; order Sphingobacteriales; family Sphingobacteriaceae; genus Pedobacter. The sequence goes on along the minus strand of NZ_QAJL01000005.1, from coordinate 529,215 downwards.
GCCAGTTACAGTGGTTGAAGTAAACAGATTGAACCGGTTAATAAACTCCGGGCCATAGGTTTTCTTCAAGGTCACGAACTCCGAAATTGGCGCCATCATTCCCTGTTCTGTCCGGACATAAACCTTATTGAGGTCTGCTTCTTTAGCCCTGAAATCAGGATGACTTTGCATCATGACCCGGTACTGTTTCCCAAATTTATTGAAGTCTGAGGCGTAAACCCCTCCAAAATATCCCTGTAAGGTATTGAGTACGGTATTGACGCTTACTCCTGCATCTTTACATTTCTCTATGTTCACATTGACCTGCAGTTCCGGAAATCCGATATTGAACGGACTTGTGGCATACATGATCTCCGGACGCTGGTTGATGGCCGTCATGAATTTACCGATAGATTTAGCGAATTCTTTATAATCTCCTCCGGTTCTGTCCTGCAGCTGAACTTCAAAACCATTATTGTTTCCGAAGCCCTGCAGCGTTGGGGCTGCAAAGAAAATCACCTTAGCGCCTTTTAGGTGCGCTGTTTTTGCGAACAACTGATTTACGATCGCACTGACATCCTGATCTTTTCCTTTTCTCTCTTTCCAGGGCTTCAAACGGATAAATAAAGCGCCATAGGAGCCACCAAATCCATTGATCAGGTCCATTCCTGCCAGTCTGGAGGAGAGTTCAACCTCAGGAATGCTTCGGGCAATGCTGTCCACCTGGTTAATGATTTGCTCTGTTCGTTCCAGCGTAGCGGAGGGAGGAAGGATCACATCTCCATAAATAGCGCCGCCATCCTCATTCGGTACAAATCCTGTTGGCGTCGTTTTCAATAGGGTATAGAAAATAAAACCGAACAACAGAATCCCCACAATGGAAATCCATTTTCTGCGGATCAGGAACCGGACTGCCCGCATATATTTGCCGGTCACCGCTTCAAATGCCGTATTAAACCCGGCGTAGAAAGTGGGTAGAAATCCTTTAGGCTGATGTTGCTGATCCGGGTTATGGGGCTTTAAAAAGATGGCACAAAGCGCCGGACTTAGCGTCAGCGCATTCACTGCTGAAATTACAATCGCAACAGCGAGGGTTAGCCCAAATTGCTTATAAAACACTCCTGCAGAACCGGTAATAAAGGTTACCGGAACAAATACAGCAGACATGATCAGCGTAATCGACACGATGGCCCCGCTGATTTCACTCATCGCATGAATGGTAGCTTTCTTTGCAGATTTGGCGCCCTGATCCAGTTTTGCATGAACCGCTTCGACCACCACGATGGCATCATCCACCACAATTCCAATCGCCAGCACGAGTGCAAACAAGGTCAGCAGGTTGATGGTAAAGCCAAAAAGTTTCAGGAAGAAAAAGGTACCGATGATGGCCACCGGAACCGCAATTGCGGGAATGAGGGTAGAGCGGAAATCCTGCAGAAAGATAAATACTACAATAAAAACAAGGATAAAAGCTTCTGCGATGGTGTAGATCACCTTTTCTATGGAGGCATCCAGAAATTCATTGGCATTCAGGAAAGTATGGTACTCTACGCCGGGAGGGAAATCTTTGGATGCTTCTTTCAGGATGTTTTCACAGGCAATGATCAGTTCTCTGGCATTTGATCCCGACGACTGGCTTACGGCTCCTCCGGAGGAGACCTTTCCCTGTGTCAGCAGTGAAGTGGTATAATCCAGGGCCCCGAATTCAACTTTGGCTACATCTTTAAGCCGGATCAAACCACCCTGGCGCGCACTGCGAAGCACAATGTTTTCAAATTGATGCGCTTCATGCAGTCGCCCGGTATATTTCAAAGCATATTGAACCGATTGCCTGCTGTTTTCACCTATTTTACCCGGTGCAGCTTCAATGTTCTGCTCTTTTAAGGCAGCAATCACATCGTCGGGAACCATTCCATGGCTGGCCATGGCCTCAGGCTTCAGCCAGATTCTCATGGAGTATTCCTGGTTTCCGTAAATGATGGCCTCACCAACACCTTCCACACGTTTCATCTGCGGCATGATATTGATGCGCAGGTAATTGTCCAGGAATTTCTGGTCATAGGCTTTGTCTTTACTATACAGGAGAAAGCTAAAAGCTGTACTGCTCAGCTTCTTGCTCGTGGTAATCCCTGCCTTGATCACTTCTGTAGGGAGCAGGCTTGTGGCTTTGGTTACCCTGTTCTGGACATTTACTGCCGCCTGATCCGGATCCGTGCCCTGCTTAAAGAAAATAGTGATGGTGGCACTTCCGTTGTTACTGGCAGTAGAAGTCATGTAAGTCATGTTTTCTACACCATTGATTTGCTCTTCAAGTGGAACAATGACACTTTTCATCACTACGTCTGCATTGGCCCCCTGGTAGGCTGCGGTTACCGCAACAGTTGGGGGAGCGATCTCCGGATATTGGGAGATGGGCAGGGACAAAAGCCCGAGAAGCCCTAGGATGACGATAATCACCGATATGACCGTAGATAGTACCGGATTTTCTATAAATTTTCTTAACATGTCTTTTTCTTATTTCGCTGAGGATGGGGTTGTTTTGATTTTCATTCCATCTTTTAAATTCTCCAGTCCCTGGGTAACGATCCTGTCGCCGGATTTTACCCCACTGGTCACGACATAATCTTTCTCTGTCACGGCATCCATGATGTCTATTGGGGTATTGTGAACCGCATTTCCGGCATCCACTTTAAATACAAAGTGTTTGCCCTGCAATTCGAAAGTTGCGCTCTTGGGGATGAGGATTGCGTCATTCACAGCGGTAGGAATGTTCAGTACCGCACTGGCACCACTCCAGAGTTTCGCTTCCGGATTGGGGAATACGGCTTTAAAATTGGCGGCCCCCGTGCTGGCATTGAGTACACCACTTAAAGTTTCAATCTTTCCTTTAGCCGCATAGACCGTTCCATCGGCGAGGGTTAGGGAGACGTCCGGCATGTTTCTGAATTTGTCCTTTACCTGCTGTCCATCGTATTTATTGAGAAAAGAAGCCAGTTGCTGCTGGCTCAGGGAAAAATACGCGTAGATCTGCTTTGTATTGGCTATGGTAGTGAGTGCCGTTTCGGAAGTGCTGCTTACCAAACTGCCGATTTTATAGGGAAGACTGCCTACAACACCATCAATCGGGCTTACGATATTCGTATAAGCGAGCTTGGATTTCGCGGCAGACAGGTCGGCATTTGCCTGATTTAATTCCGCCCTTTTTACACGCTCGGTGTTCCTCGCCGAGGTGAGTTCAAAAGTGTTTACAATCTTCCGTTCTACCAGCACGGCTGTTCTCTGGCTCTGAATGGTTGCCGTTTCCAGATTGGCTTCAGCAGCCAATACTGCGGCCTTCCTGCTGTTGACTTCCTGTTGATAGCTATTGGCATCAATTTTAAAGAGCGGCTGCCCTCTGCGTACCGTGCTACCTTCGTTTACATAAACCTGCTCGACGTAGCCATCCACCTTGGACCTGATTTCCACTGTTTGTTCTCCCTGTAGTGTAGCGGGATATTCTACGGAAAGTGCTGTTTTTTGAGGCTCCAGCAAGAGGGTTGGTAATTCGGGAAGTGCATCTTGCTGCCCCTGGTTTTGAGCAGGTTTGCAGGAAGTCAGAATAGCGGTCAGCAAGAGCGGGTATAGTAATGTTGTTGTTTTCATTTATATGGTTTTTTTTCTTTTGTAAATCATTAGAGGGGAGCCGGCTTCTCCCCACATCAGGGTTTGAACCTGTTCCATTAATCGTCCTGTTGCAGCTACATATAGCGTTTCAGGCACCTCGGATCTGGCCTTAAGCACCACTTTCATGTCTTTGTAAGCGGAGTAATCCAGGTTTTTTATTCTTTCCAGCCAGATCAGCTGCTGATGCTCTTCCAGCTTTCCAAAACAGACAAAGGCAGCATGAGGCTGAAGAAGGGAAGCGATAAAGACATAGGCCCAGTAAGGGACAATCGCATCGTTTGAACAATAAATGACAACTTCCTTATTTCGGTACTGATGCCAGTCGATGAGGCTCATCTCAGCTCTGAATAGTTTTTCCTGGAGCAGGTAGCCATGAAAGAGGTAAGGGACCATGTCGAAGGCGAAATAGTCAGTTTTTGCAGGTTTATAAGACAACAGGTCGACTGTAACGATTCCTGATTGTGCTACTTTATTTATTATCGGATCCATTGGCGGATATTTAAATGGTGTTTCAGCAGGATTAATTTATAGGCATAGGGATTCCAGCCCGGTTGAATTCCTTTACCGGAACCGGGTAATTCTGGCGCATTTTATGCGCTTAACTGTACATGTGAATTTTGGAGAAGAACCTTAAATCAGGTACTTCTTTCCGGAGCTGCGCCTGAAAAGTACGTTCCAGTAAGGAACAACGTATATGGGAAGGGCTTCGGTTGAAGCAAAAGGAGAAGTTTTTCTATTTTTTTGTAGTTTAATTGGCATAATCCTTTGTTTAATACGTGAATAGTTGTTTGTACTCCTCAAAGCTTTTATCTGAAAAATCCAATAAATCGGGTCTTCAGCCTTGATAAGTTCGGCAAAGTTAGTACTTTTGTGAATAAAACAACTAAACACTTGTTTTATTAGATTATGAAGACAAACAGATTTTTAATGTTATTGAAGACCAGGGGGGCTTTAACGGCCGCTTCAATTGCTCAGGAGCTTGGAATAACTAATGAAGGTGCAAGATTACAGTTGTTAAAATTTACGGAAGAGGGCCTCGTGAGTTCTTACAATGAATCTCAGGGCGTAGGGCGGCCCAAGCAGTTTTTTAACTTAACGGCATTGGGTAATGCCAAATTCCCGGATACCCATGCAGAACTTACGGTAAAGCTGATCGAAATCATGAGGGATACCTTAGGTGCAGAAGCCCTGCAGACGGTAATTAACGTCAGTGAAGCTTCGGGAAAAACACGTTACCTGAACGAACTGGAACCACTTTCCAACCTGGAAGACCGGATTGCAAAACTGACGGAAATCAGGAGCCGGGAGGGATATATGGCAGAATATACGAGGGATAAGGAAGGTTACCTGCTCATAGAAAACCATTGCCCCATTTGTGCAGCTGCAAAAAGCTGCCAGGGTTTCTGTGCTGCCGAACTCAATATTTTTAAACATGTGCTGGGTGATGATGTAGCGATCAGCCGCCTGGACCATATTGTAAGCGGAGACCGGAGATGTGCCTATCGGATAGCCGAAATCAGTAAATAATATTTGTATATGGACACTGCTGCCTACCTGAAAAGAATCAATTATGAGGGAGACCTGCAGGTTTCCCCCGACTTGCTGAAAAAGCTGCAGTACTTACATTTGCTCCATATCCCCTTTGAAAACCTGGACATCCATCAGGGCGTAGAAATTAAAATGGAAAATGCTTTCTCCAAGTTAATAGAAAGGGGCAGAGGTGGATTTTGCTATGAATTGAACGGCGCCTTCTTTGGCTTATTGAAGGATATTGGCTTTCAGGTCAGACTCATTTCCGGGAGGGTAGCCAATAAGGAGGGAGGCTTCGGGCAGGAGTTCGACCATATGGCCATTCTTGCGGAAATTGATGGAAGCCGGTATCTGGTAGATGTCGGATTTGGAGATTTCAGCGCTGAACCTTTAAAAATCATGCTGGATATCCTGCAGCATGACCGGTATGGTGATTTTCAAATAGAAAAGTTCGATGGCAGGTACCTGATCGTCAAAAAGCGGATAGCCGATGTTTTTGTTCCGGAATATATCTTTACGGAAACCGCCAGAGTTCCTGAGGATTTTAAGGAAATGGCGATCTACCACCAAACGAGTGAAAAATCCAGTTTCACAAAGAAAAAAATCTGCTCAATTGCTACAGAAAACGGCAGAATTACCATTACCGGAGAACGCTTAAAAATCCGGGAAGCTGAAGAGCTGATGGAGAAAAAATTTGAGGAGGAATCAGAATTTCATCATTATCTCCGGAAGTATTTTAACATACAATTGAGCAGCCGCTAAAGACCCCGGTTCAGCTATTTTTCTACTCCATAAATCTTCAGTTTAAACTCAATTACAACTTGCTCCGTATGGCGCTCAGGATGCGGTCGTACTGAGTCAGGATCTAGTTCATATTTACTCCACGTTGAGTCCACATCTTTCCTTCAAAAACGTGGACTCAATGTGGACTCACTGTGGACGTAACGTGGACTCAGTACGAAGGTATCCCGAACCAAATATGGACAATGATCAGGTGTCAACATGGAGCTTGTTTTAGGAAATCCGGGCTGATTTTAACGTTTTTTATCTACGCTTTTTATGATGTTCCTGTATCGATTTTACAAGGCTAAACAATATCGCTGTTTTGTCCGGCTTACGCTAACGATTGCGTAGTTTTTTCCCGCTCATTTGTTTCATTAGCTGTCAAATCTTTGTAGACTTGTGTCAGCCCGGAACAGGGCCCTAACCAAATCTTCAAAAGAATTAACCAGGATATGAGCAAAAGTTCCATTTTCCCTGTTTTGTTTACCTTGCTCTGCACAGGAGCGGGATATGCCCAATCAGCACCTCAGCTAGGCGGGAAACCTCTGGTATTGCTGGACTCTTATTTCAACAATGAAATCAAAAACGATGCAAATGGCATCCCACAGTCCTGGCATTACAAATGGGAGGAAAACAGCGGTGTAGGCTTTTCCTTATTTGCGGGAGTACTTAAGGATAAAGGATTCAGGACAGAAACATTAAGGGCTGCGCCAACAAAGGCCGCTTTAAAACAAGCCTCTGTATACATCATTGTTGATCCTGATATTGAAAAAGAAAATCCAAACCCCAGCTTTGTAAACGACCAGGACATTTCTGCCATCACCTCATGGCTCAAATCCGGTGGGGTATTGCTGCTGATGGCAAACGACACCGGAAATGCAGAGCTGGAACATTTTAACCGGCTCGCCGGGCAATTTGGCATCCAGTTCAACACGAACAGTAAGGGGAGGGTGGTTAAAAACCAGTTTGAAATGGGGCGGATAGACGTTGATCCCGGAAATCCTTTCTTTAAAACCGCAAGGCAGCTGTTCATCAAAGAATATAGTACGCTGACATTAAGTGGCGCAGCAACATCCATTTTGAAGGATAAGGACGGGGACCAGGTCATCGCCATTGCGAAATACGGCAAAGGAGCGGTTTTCGCCATTGGTGATCCATGGCTTTACAATGAATACGTGGACGGAAAGAAACTTCCTGTGGCCTTTGACAATTTAAACGCGGCCAGGGACCTGGCAGACTGGATCAAAAGCTGCCTATAACGATTGCGCAAATAATTCCGGATGAAGCCTGTTAATCCTTATAATAATTATGTAGAATTGTTTTTGAGGTATAACTTTTTGCCGCTTTATCTATAAAAATTAATACATTTAAAAATATTATTGTGAAGAACTTTTTAGACGACAATTTCTTATTACAGACCAAAACAGCGCAAACGCTATATCATAATTTTGCAAAACAGATGCCGGTTATTGATTACCATAATCATTTAATGCCGGATCAAATTGCAAACGATTTCATGTTTGAAAATATTACCCAGGTTTGGCTCTATGGCGATCATTATAAATGGCGTGCAATGCGTGCAAACGGCATCGATGAACATTACATTACCGGTAATGCCACGGACCTGGAGAAGTTTAAAAAGTGGGCGGAAACTGTACCCTATACACTGAGAAATCCTTTATACCACTGGACGCACCTGGAGTTACAACGTTACTTTGATGTACACGAGGTACTTTGCCCTGCAAATGCGGAGCGGATTTATGAAGAATGTACTGCTAAACTCCGGACACCTGAATATTCCGTGCAAAACCTGTTGCGGAAAATGAAGGTAAAAACCTTATGCACCACCGATGATCCGCTGGATTCCCTGGAACACCATCAAAAAATAAAGAACGATGGGCTGGACATCAAAGTGCTTCCTGCATTCCGTCCGGATAAAGCAATGAACGCAGATGATCAGCAGGCACTGAATACCTATATCGATCAGCTGTCGGCTTTAACAGGCAGGGAACTAAATGACCTGGATGCTTACCTGTCTGCGCTTAAATCAAGACATGATTACTTCGCCGAAAACGGCTGTTCCGTTTCAGACCATGGACTGGAACAGATCTATGCGGAGGATTATACCGAGGAGGATATCAAAGATATTTATGGAAAAATCAGAAATGAAGTTCCTTTAACCATCGAAGAAAAAACTCAGTTCAAATCAGCCTTATTGTTTCAGTTTGCCTTATGGGACCATGAAAAAGGATGGGTCCAGCAATACCATTTGGGCGCTTTAAGAAACAACAATGACAGGTTGCTGACCCAGTTGGGCCCGGATACCGGATTTGATTCGATTGGAGATTTACCACAGGGAAAGGCATTGTCTAAGTTCTTAAATAAACTGGATGCCCAAAATTGCCTGACAAAGACGATTTTGTACAACCTAAATCCTGCCGACAATGAGTTGATGGCTACGATGATTGGCAATTACAATGATGGAACAGTTGCCGGAAAGGTTCAATGGGGCTCTGCATGGTGGTTTCTGGATCAGAAAGAAGGAATGATCAAACAGATCAATACCTTATCGAACATGGGCTTACTGAGTCGTTTTGTAGGCATGCTCACCGACAGCAGAAGCTTTTTATCGTATCCCCGTCATGAGTATTTCAGAAGGATTTTATGCAACCTTTTTGGTGATGATGTAGAAAATGGAGAATTGCCTGATGATCAGGAATGGCTTGGAAAAGTGATTCAGGACATCTGCTATAACAATGCAAAAGAATATTTTAATTTTTAATGATATATGGGCAAGGTTTTAAACTTTGGTGAACTGTTATTGAGGATCTCCCCGGATGTAGAGGGAGCCTGGCTGAAAGAAAATAACCTTCCTTTTTACGTAGGTGGGGCAGAAGCCAACGTTGCGGCCGCTTTGGCACTTTGGGGTGTTCCTTCCGCGTACCTCTCTGCGGTACCGGATAATTTTTTGAGCAGACAGGTGGTTGCTCACCTGGATGAGCTGCATATAGACACCAGCCGGATGCAATACCTGGGAGAACGCATTGGTTTATATTACCTGGCTAACGGGAAAGACCTCAAAAACTCCGGGGTAATTTACGACCGCAATTATTCTTCTTTCTCTACCTTAAAAACGGGAGTAATTGATTGGGATGCCGTTTTCGAAGGGATTGGCTGGTTTCATTTCAGCGCGATTTGTCCGGCATTAAATGCGGACGTTGCTGCGGTATGTGAAGAAGCGCTAAAGGCGGCTTCTGAAAGGAATATCCGCATTTCACTGGACCTGAATTTCAGAAGTAAGTTATGGAAATACGGAAAAGATCCTATAGATGTGATGCCAATATTGGCCCCGTATTGTGACCTCATCATGGGAAACATCTGGGCAGCAGAAAATATGCTGGGCATTCCTGTGCCTGCCGGCCTGGTGGAAGCAGACCTGAAAGAAAATTACCTGGAGCAGGCGGCAATAACCTCCAGGGCGATTATCGCAAGCTTTCCTAAATGTACTGCGGTAGCCAATACCTTCAGGTTTGACTTTAAAACGGGTGTTAAATATTACAGCACCTTGTTTACGGAAAATGAATTGTTTGTTTCCAAAGAGTACCGAGCAGAAAAGATCGGCGGAAAAATAGGAAGTGGCGACTGCTATATGGCAGGCCTGATCTATGGTTTTTACCATCAGTTGCCTCCCGCAGAAATTCTTGGATTTGCCACCAGCGCGGCCTTTGCCAAGCTCTTTACGACCACTGATTTCAATACGACAAAAACAGAAGACATCCAATCGGTGGTTCAGGCTTATGAAACCACCTTTTAAACAGAATAACAAATAACAGTTCAGGTAGAAATGAAGCAATCAACAGGACAATGTTGCTTTGTAACCGCTAAAAAAACATAAACAAATGAAAACAAAAGAAAGTTCTTTAAAAGCCATCACAGATCAGGGGATCCTGCCATTATTTTATTTTGAGGATGCTCAGGTGAGCCTGGACATCATCAGGACATTGTATAAAGCCGGAATCAGGGTGTTGGAATATACCAATCGTGGCCCTGCAGCTTTGGCCAATTTCAGCATGCTTACAGAGACCCTGAAAACTGAAATGCAAGACCTGCACCTGGGAATTGGCACGATTAAAACAGTTAAGGAAGCGGAAGATTTTATCGCCGCCGGCGCCCATTTTATCGTTTGTCCGATTGTAAACCCTGAAGTAGGCGAATTGGTTCATTCCAAAGGTTTACTATGGATTCCGGGATGTTTTACACCTACAGAGATCAATACTGCTCATCAGCTGAAAGCCGGACTGATCAAATTGTTTCCTGCAAACATTCTCGGCCCATCTTACATGTCTGCGGTTAAAGATCTTTTTCCAGGACAGTTGTTCATCCCTACAGGTGGAGTGGAGATCGAACAGCGCAACATCAGCGATTGGTTCAAATCAGGTGTATGCGCAGTAGGCATGGGCAGCAAGCTGATCAGTAAAGAGATATTAGAAAACAAAGATTATAACGAATTAGATACCTTAACCAGAAAGACAATTGATCTGGTAAAATCGGGCAGATAACGCCCGGCCAATTGACCTAACCAACCAAAGCCAAATATAATGAAAGAGACTAAAATGGGTAATTACAGATGGACAATCTGTGCATTATTGTTTTTTGCAACCACAGTCAATTACCTTGACCGTCAGGTGTTGAGCCTCCTGCATCCCATGCTGGAGAAAGAATTTAACTGGACCAATAGTGACTATGCCAATATCACAGCGGCATTTCAATTTGTATATGCCATCTCCATGCTCTTTGCAGGAAGGTTTGTAGACCGTCTGGGCACGAAATGGGGATACATCATCGCCCTCATCATCTGGTCCATAGGTGCGATCATGCATGCGGTTGCCGTCCCTATTGGCCTGAGTGCAGCAGCCCTGATCAGTTGGGTTGGATTAGGAATGGTACCGGTTTCTGTAATCGGTTTTATCCTGGCAAGGGCCGTCCTGGCTTTTGGTGAATCGGCAAATTTTCCGGCCGCGATTAAGGCCACTGCGGAGTATTTCCCAAAGAAAGAACGTTCTTTTGCCACTGGAATCTTTAACTCCGGAGCCAATGTTGGTGCCATTTTAGCGCCGCTAACGGTGCCATGGATCGCAAAAGTCTGGGGATGGGAATCTGCTTTTATCATTGTAGGTGCCGTTGGCTTTATCTGGCTGGGCTTCTGGTACGTCTTTTATGATAAACCGGAAAATCAGAAAAGGATGAACGCAGCTGAACTGGCTTATATCAATAGTGACCAGCAGGAGGAAACTCCGGTAGCGGAGCTCGCACCAACAGAAAAGGTAGCCTGGTTTAAATTATTAGGGTACAAACAAACCTGGGCATTTGCCTTCGGCAAATTCATGACCGACGGGGTTTGGTGGTTCTTCCTCTTCTGGCTGCCTTCTTACCTTAAAGTACAATACAGCTTAACAGGAACAGATATTATGATGCCTTTAACCGTATTGTATAGCATGACCATGATCGGAAGTATTGGCGGGGGATGGTTCCCGATGTACTTCATAAAAAAAGGATATTCGCCTTATGATGGCCGTATGCGTGCAATGTTTGTCATTGCCTTATTTCCATTACTGGTACTGGCGGCACAGCCGCTTGGGCACATCAGCTTCTGGATCCCGGTAGTCCTGATTGGAATTGGCGCATCTGCACACCAGGCATGGTCGGCAAATATTTTCACCACCGTTTCTGATATGTTTCCTAAGAAAAGCATTGCTTCGGTGATTGGAATTGGTGGCATGGCCGGTGGCTTGGGCGGTGTGGTGATGTCGAAATTAGGCGGTGCGCTGTTCGACCATTACAAATTGCTGGGGCATACTCAGACAGGCTATACCATTATGTTTGCGATTTGTGCAGTGGCTTATCTACTGGCATGGGTGGTGATGAAATCACTTGTTCCCAAATATACACCGATCACTGATTTATAAATCTCTAAGATTAACCTAACCGACCATATGACTATGAATTTTAATGAACAGCTCCAGGCCATCTTTGTGGAAGCACATGGGATTCCGGAGGAATTTAAATTAGAAGAGGAGGTTCACCAGCGGGAATACCTGAGCAATGGTGAACTACGTGCATGGGATGGAGAAGTACACGAGGTATTGTCGCCAATCTGTCTGAAAACCCCGGAGGGTTTGAAGCGTAAAGTGATTGGGACGTATCCTTTATGTAGTGAAAAGGAAGCGGCCGAAGCTTTGGATGCCGCCGTTACGGCTTACAACAATGGAAGAGGCGAATGGCCAACCATGAGCGTCGGCGACAGGATCAGCTGTGTAGAAAAATTTACCGGGCGGATTATAGAGAAGAAGGCAATTGTCGTAAAACTGCTGATGTGGGAGATTGGTAAATCTTATGCCGACTCTGTCAAAGAGTTTGACCGGACGGTAGAGTACATTCATGCCACGATAGATGCCCTTAAAGACCTGGACCGCCAGTCTTCGAGGTTCAGTATTGAGCAGGGAATCGTGGCCCAGATCAGACGTTCTCCTTTGGGTGTGGTATTGTGTATGGGGCCTTTCAATTACCCCCTGAATGAAACCTTTACGACCTTGATTCCGGCATTGATCATGGGAAACACCTTGTTGTTTAAACCACCTAAACACGGAACTTTATTGCACTATCCGTTACTGGAAGCCTTTAGGGATTGTTTTCCGAAAGGCGTGGTCAATACGATCTATGGACGTGGAAATAAAATCATTCCTGACCTGATGAAATCCGGTCAGATCAATGTGCTGACTTTGATTGGTTCCAGTAAGGTCGCAAATGAACTGAAAAAATTACATCCAAAAGTAAACCGTTTGAGGGCGATCCTCGGTCTGGATGCCAAAAATGCGGCCATCATCACGGCTAAAGCAGATGTTCATCTGGCGGTGCAGGAAACTGTTCTGGGTGCCTTGTCCTTTAACGGGCAGCGTTGTACGGCCTTAAAAATTATTTTTATTCACCGGACACTGGCGGATGTTTTTCTAAAGGAACTGACCAAAGCAGTGGAACAACTGAAATTTGGAATGCCCTGGGAAAACGGTGTTTCTTTAACACCTCTGCCAGAGCCACATAAACCTGCTTACCTGCAGGAATGTATCGCCGATGCGATTGCAAATGGCGCTGCGGTAATCAATGAGCATGGGGGAGCAGTGAATGAATCTTTTGTATATCCGGCAATTGTTTATCCGGTAAACAAAGAAATGAAGCTGTATACGGAGGAGCAGTTTGGGCCGGTAATTCCGGTTGTCCCTTTCGATGATCTGGAAGAAACGATCGATTATCTGATCGAATCTACTCATGGTCAGCAGGTCAGCATTTTTAGCAATGACGAAGAAGAGATTGCGGCATTAATCGATCCCCTGGTGAATCAGGTGAGCCGTGTAAACATCAATTGCCAGTGTCAGCGCGGGCCGGATGTATTTCCGTTCACAGGAAGAAAAGACAGTGCTGAAGGTACTTTATCAGTGGTTGATGCCTTGCGGTCGTTCTCGATCCGCTCCCTGGTGGCAACGAAATTAAATGAAAACAACAAACACCTGATCAATGAAATAGTGGAAGGAAACAGTTCCAATTTCTTAAGCACCAGGTATCTGTTTTAAGATAAGGGGCATCTGTTTTTAAATGCCTGTTTTAAAAATCTGCATTTGCAGGGATCAGTTGGCTTACTCCAATCTGATTCCTGCATCTTTATAAGCTTTCAGGCTTTCATGGTCCGGATCAATATCAGTGATAATGGTATCGATATCGCTCATACTGGTGATGTAATACGGCTCTGTGGTACCTAGTTTTTCTACCGTCGCAAGTGCGATAATCTGCTTGGATGTTTCTACCATTGCCTTTTTTACCTGGCAATCTTCATAACTGATTCCGGTAACGCCGGAAATCAGGTCAATGCTGCAAATGCCTAAAAAACAAATGTCCGGCCGGATGCCTCTGATCGTCTGGATCACTTCAAAACCAGAAGTAGAGAACGAAGATTTGTTTAATCTTCCGCCAAGGAAAATCACTTCTATGCAGGGATGGTCTTCCAGAACAGAGGCAACAGGGAAACTATTGGTAATCACAGTAATTTGCAGATCCAACGGCAGGAGCGTGGCAATTGCAAGCACAGAAGTTCCGGAATCAAACAAAACAACCTGTCCGTTTTTGATGAGCTTGACAGCCTTTTCTGCAATGATACCTTTATGGCTCACGTCATAATGTTCACGTTCACGAAAATGTCGTGGAATAGGAGAGCGGGAAATTGCACCACCACGAACGGCTTTCAGCAAACCCTGGTCTGATAACTCTTTAATGTCACGTCTAACGGTATCCTCAGAAACTCCTAATAACGTGCTTAAATCACCCAATAGAACTTTTCGCTCTTTGCGGATATGTTCTATGATCAGTTGTAATCGTTCTTCCTTTATCATATTGTTGCAAATATAAGGATTTAAATCACCTTATATATTGCAATATACTGCAAATTATTGCTATATTTGTTGCAATAATTTACGAAAAACACATGAATAAGATAAAAAAGACAATTGGAATTGACATGGATGGGGTTCTTGCAGATATAGAACAACAATTTATGGACTGGTACGAAAATGAATTTGGCATCAGGGTACCAAGGGAAGAAAGACTCGGCGTTTTAGAACCTGAAGGTTTCCCCGATAAAACCGCCATCAAAAGGTATGTGTACACCCCCGGCTTCTTCAGGACGATTCCCGTAATGGAAGGTGCAGTGGCAGCAGTAAAAAAGCTAATGGAAGATTATGAGGTTTACATTGTATCTGCTGCAATGGAATTTCCACAATGTTTATTCGAAAAGCACCAATGGCTGGCAGAACATTTTCCATTCATCAGCTGGACGAATATCATTTTCTGCGGAGATAAGAGCATCATCGATACCGACTACCTGATTGATGATCACTGTAAGAACCTGGACTTCTGCAAAGGGAAAGCAATTATGTTTGATGCTTCACATAATGTGAACCAACATCACCATGTGCGTGTTAAAAGCTGGAGCGAAGTTTTGACCTTGCTGGAAAAAGAAAACTTAATCGACGCTTAAACTTAAAACAAGCGCTATTTTCTCTGCTATTTTACTATCTTCTGCCCTGGTAGTAAATACCATTAAACCAAATCCCCTTTAGCAATGATAGAAGAAATCAGACAAGCCTACCCGGAGGCCTACGTGGCCATTAATGAAGCAACCATAGATTCGGAATTTTCCATGGCCTCTGATGTGCTGACCTGCTCCCTGCTTAAAACACTGGCTGGTTCAAAACCAGGCGGTGATTTTCTGGAGCTGGGTACAGGAACAGGATTATCAACCTCCTGGATCCTGGATGGGATGGATGCCGCATCTTCCCTGATTTCTATTGACAATGACGAGCGGTTTTTAGCCATTGCCAGAGATTTTTTAGGTACTGACCAGCGGCTAAAGCTGGAATGTATGGATGGAGGGGAATGGCTGGAGAAAAACAGCACCAAAAAATTCGACTATATTTTTGCCGATACCTGGCATGGAAAATACCTGATGCTCGACGAAGCGATCAACCTGCTTAAACCGGGTGCATTCTACATTATTGACGACATGCTGCCACAGGACAACTGGCCGGAAGGTCATGCAGAGAAAGCAACAAAACTCCTGGAAACATTGGAAAAACGGGATGACCTGCTGATTACCAAGCAATGCTGGGCAACCGGACTGGTTATTGCAACAAAAAGAAACAGATAGTCAGCTTAAATTCTTTTTCTCCTTACCTTTAGCATCTGGAACTGCCGCAGGAAATGGATGTTAGAAAAGAATACATTTTAAGAGATTTTGATTTTTCGGAATTAACCACCTTATTTATATTAAAACACGTCAATGAGCAACCGGATACGGGGGCGAGGGGGTATTACGACCTGCTTCCCGAGGACATCCGCATTGATGCTGTTTTTTTTAGTCATCCTGGCAGCAGCATTCCTTTTCCGGGAGTTGGCCTGACGCAAAGCGGAAACACAACGGTCCTGACCTGCAACTGTACAGACACCAGCAACAAATTGTGCACACACCAGACACAGGCTTTGTATAACCTGATGGAACGCCCGGCAATCCGTCTTTTCTTTGATGCAAAGTTGCGCGGGGAAAGGATGAGGCTGCAGGCCAAAGATTATGGCCTGGAAAAAGAAGAAAACCTTGCCAGCTTTTTTGAGCTGGAATACGAAAACGGAAACACCAAAATCAAAACCGTTAGAAAAGAACTTTTTCCGTTAAACGGCCAAATTAAGCAGGAGCTTAAAAATACCCTGCTGCCAAAACAAGGCTTGCAATTGCCGGTTTCCATGGCAGCTAAAAACAACCATAAAATGGGACTGGTCTTTGGGCAGCACCGCTTTTACAGTCACCTTACACTGGAGCTGATAGAGGCGCAAACCACCCTTGAGGGCAAGTTTAAAAACCCAATAAACACCATAAGCCCCTCAGACCTGCTCTGGAAGACAGAAAGCAAGGAGGAATTGAAATTCTATAGCGGGGTACTGAAGTTTCAAAACAACTACAATTCAGAACGTACGAGCTCGGACCTGGACGCCCTAAAAGCACTGGCAAAGAATCCCTTAAAGCTGAACATATTTCTTCATGATGCCAAAGTATCGGGCAACCTCACTGCAAGCTCCATTGTACCCATACAGTTAAAAAGCGGAACCGCAGACATGAGTTTACATGTAAGTCAGCGGCAGGAGTTTTATGAAGTATCCGGAAAACTGACACTGGATGGGACGGATTATGCCCTGGATCAGATTCAGTTGAAGTATCATTATTTTATTCAGATGAACCGGGACCTTCACCTGATTGACAATCCTGATTTTTTAAGGGTGATTGATTTCTTCAAACAGCACCATGACCGGATGCTGATCCACCATTCTAAATTTGAAGCTTTCCAGGACGACATCCTCTCCAAGCTTGAAAACAGGGTTAAAGTAACCTACGACTACCTGAAGGCCGCGACAAAAAAACAGATCGAAGAAAAAGGCTTTGACCTGGAAAATGAGCAGCTCATTTACCTTTCTGAATCTGAAGATTTTGTATTGCTCACTCCGGTGATGCGGTATGGCGATCTGGAAATCCCCATCTTATCCAGGAAACAAATCCGCTCCAGAGACCGTAACGGCAATCTTTTCACCTTATCCAGGGATACAGCCGCAGAGCTTCAGTTTACCTC
The DNA here is from genome assembly GCF_003852525.1 of Pedobacter sp. KBW06. Lineage (GTDB taxonomy): Bacteria > Bacteroidota > Bacteroidia > Sphingobacteriales > Sphingobacteriaceae > Pedobacter. The sequence goes on along the minus strand of NZ_QAJL01000005.1, from coordinate 512,041 downwards.
CAATGTGGTCAGGCAACATCCTTATTTTGAGGAACAGCTGGAAAGCAACGATTGCTTTTACCTGCACAAGACCCGCCTTTTAGAAAACAGCTGGTTTCTCCATGCTTTTGAAGAGTGGCGGAACAAGGGCATTACGATATTGGGTTTCAATCAGCTAAAGAACAATAACCTGAACCAGCATAAGGCCAATATTTCCATCAATGTGATGAGCGGAATTGATTGGTTTAAAACAGCTGTAAAACTTAAATACGGAAATCAGGTCGTTTCATTAAGGCACCTGCATCAGTCTATCCGCAATAAGAACAAATTCGTAAAGCTGGATGATGGCACAATGGGAATCCTTCCCGATGAATGGATCGCGAAGTTTACCAAATATTTCAATGCCGGGGAAGTGGTAGAGGAACACATCCAGACCCCCAAGATCAGTTTTACAGCCATTGAAGAGATGTACGAAGATCAGCTCCTTGATGAATCGGTGAAAGATCAGCTTGCCATTTATAAAAAAAGGCTTTCCGGCTCAGATACCATTACCGAGGTTGCCATACCGGAAGGATTGAATGCGACCTTAAGGGAGTATCAGAAACAGGGCTTAAACTGGCTGAACTTCCTCGATGAATTTAATTTTGGTGCCTGCCTTGCAGATGATATGGGATTAGGGAAGACCATACAGATCATCGCCTTCATTTTGTCGCAAAGAGCAAAACTCGGACATAATACCAATCTGATCGTCGTTCCTGCATCCCTGATTTTTAACTGGCAGCAGGAAATTGCCAAATTTTCGCCTTCCATAAAAGTACTGACCATTTATGGGACAGACCGGATTAAAGACCACCGTGATTTTGATCAGTATGAAGTACTGATCACTTCTTACGGCACACTGCTTACCGATGTCAGGTTCCTGAAAGAATATCGTTTCAACTATATCTTTCTTGATGAATCACAAACCATTAAGAATCCGGAATCCCAACGTTATAAATCCGTTCGCCTGCTGCAATCCAGGAACAAGGTGGTGCTGACAGGAACACCGATTGAAAACAACACCTTTGATCTTTACGGGCAACTGTCTTTTGCCTGTCCGGGTCTGCTTGGGAGCAAGCAATACTTCAGAGAGATTTACTCTACCCCGATAGACCAGTTTAAGGACCGCAGGGCGGCTACACAATTGCAAAACAGGATCAACCCTTTCCTCTTAAGGAGAACAAAAGAGCAGGTGGCCAAAGAACTGCCCGATAAAACAGAAATGGTCATTTATTGTGAAATGGAAGCAGATCAACGCAAAGTTTACGATGGTTATGAAAAGGAAATCCGCGATTACCTGACCAACCAAACGGATGCAGAGGTGGCAAGTAATACCATGAACGTCTTAAAAGGCATCACCAAACTAAGGCAGATTTGTAATTCTCCGGCATTATTGAGTGAAGATGAGTTCTATGGCAGTTCTTCCGCCAAGATGGAGGTATTGCTGGAGCAGATAGAGAATAAGTCCAGGCAGCACAAGATCCTCGTTTTCTCCCAGTTCGTTGGCATGCTGGACCTGATAAAAAAAGAACTGCAGGACAGGGGGATTCCTTTTGCTTACCTGACAGGACAGACCAAAAACCGGGAAGCGGTGGTCGCTTCTTTCCAGGAGAATCCGGACATCCGGGTCTTCCTGATCAGCCTGAAAGCGGGAGGAGTGGGGCTAAACCTGACACAGGCAGATTATGTATACCTTGTCGATCCCTGGTGGAACCCCGCAGTAGAGAACCAGGCCATTGACCGTACTTACCGTATCGGGCAACAGAAAAATGTAATTGCGGTCCGCCTGATTTGTCCGGATACGATTGAAGAAAAAATCATGAAACTACAAGCTTCTAAAAAGGACCTCGTCAGGGACCTGATCAAAACAGATGCTTCCATTTATAAGTCCTTAACCAAAAAAGAATTGCTCGCATTATTCAGTTAATAAGACATAAATATTACATTAATTTAAGGTAAATTTTATGTATATTTAATGTTAAGCGAAGCTATTCTTATGGACCGTCTTTTCAAAATTTTCGGGACGCTATTTCTGATGCTTACTTTGACAACCGCTTATGGTCAGGGTAAACAGGGGATTGCTTTTGAATTTTATCAGGGGACCTTTAACACAGAAATCGATACTTCTGTGATTGTCCCTGCACCGGAGCTTTCGGAAAGATCAATCAAATCGGCTTACGAACGCCTGAATTCCGGTGATTACCAGCCGATCATAGATTCCCTGATGGCTTACCGGAAAAGATATGAACTGAACGACTGGCTGTATTATCAGCTGATCCGCAGAACAGCACAGCAAATTAGTCCTAAAGGAGACAATTATAGCCGGTATACCTTATATAAATGGTTCTTTTTAGCGAAGTCAGGCTATGATGCCAGACTCGCCATCAGCAAAGACAGGATCATTTTCTACATTTTCAATGATGAAGACATTTCGGATATCCCATTCTTTATGGTAGACCAGAAGAAGTTCATGTGCCTCAATTATCACGACTATCCCAAAGCAGACCTGAACCAGGACCCGCCCGTTCCGGTAACGATTGCCGTTGCAGGAGCTACAAAATCCTTTTCTTATAAAGTGACTAAACTGCCGGATTTTAAACCTGACAATTACTTTGAAAAGAAACTGGAATTTGTCTATAAACATAAAGCTTATCATTTTAACATCAAGCTGAGCAAGGATGTGGAGGCCATATTTGCCAATTATCCGGGGGTAGATTTCGAAAGTTATTTCAACATTCCATTGAGCAAAGAAACCTATGGATCGCTGATCCCATTGCTTAAAAAAAATGTAGCGGGAATGAATCAGAAAAAAGGGGTAGACTATTTAATGCGTTTCACGCGTTATGCTTTTTTATATGAGGATGATCAGGCCAATTTTGGCGTAGAAAAACGTCTTTCTCCTGAAGAGACCTTATTTGCCAGCCATAGTGACTGCGACGACCGGGTCGCCTTGTTCTTTTACCTTGTCAAAGAGATCTATAACCTGCCCATGATTGCGATGTTATATCCTACGCACATCACCATGGGCGTTCAGTTTGATAAGCCCATCGGCGATGCCATCGTTTACAAAGGAAAATTGTATTCGGTTTGCGAACCTACGCCACAAAAAGAAGACCTTCCCATTGGTGCAATCTCTGCAAAATTGAGAAATACACCTTATCAAATCGTATATCAATACGACCCAAATCATTAAAATAACTATATTTAGTTGCCTTAATTTAATAGGGCTAATCCTGTTTATGACCAAGAGACTATTGTTGTTTTTTTCCGTATTGTTATACTTTGTAAATGCTGTTGAAGGGCAGGTTTCTCCCTTAGACAACCGTAATTATATCTCCTCCAGAAAAGGGCTACCGGATGCTTTCCGGGTTTTTAACAGTCAGAAAAAGGCTACTGTAGCTTTTCTTGGCGGATCGATCAGCACTGCACCCGGCTGGCGGGATTCTGTTTGTGTCAGCTTACAGCGCCGGTTCCCCAATACTTCCTTTCACTTTATTGCCGCCGGTATTCCCTCACTGGGCAGCTTACCGCATGCTTTCCGCCTGCAAAGGGATGTCCTGGATTCCGGAAAAGTAGATCTTTTGTTTCTGGAAGCCGCGGTAAATGACGAGGTCAATGAGACGGATAGCCTGATACAGTTGCGTGCACTGGAAGGGATTGTCAGGCATGCAAGACTGGCGCAACCCAATATGGACATCGTACTGATGTCTTTCGCTGATCCGGATAAAACCAGGGCTTATAATGAAGGGAAAATACCGGTTTCGATTGTCAACCATGAACTCATAGCTGCCCATTACGGATTGCCGTCTGTTAACCTTGCAAAGGAGGTCAGGGACAGGATGGAAAACAAGGAGTTTAGCTGGGAGAAAGATTTTAAAGACCTGCATCCTTCCCCATTCGGACAGGGGCTGTATGCGAAAACCATCAGGGCCCTGCTGGCTGTTAATTTTGAGGATGCCGCATTAACCGGCGACAAAAAAAGGGGAGTTCGCCAATTGCCTAAGCCGCTGATCAAAGGTAATTTTGAACGTGGACATTATCAGAAAATCACAGCAGCTAACTATTCAAATGGATGGAAGCTCATCGAGGACTGGAATCCATCTGATGGATTAGGAACACGCAAGGGCTTTGTTCATGTTCCTATGCTGGTAGCTACGCATCCGGAAGCGACATTAACGCTGAACTTTAAAGGTACTGCGGTAGGAATGTCGGTCGTGTCTGGTGCAGATGCCGGAACGGTGCTTTATTCGATAGACAACGGTCCGGAAAAAGAACTGGATTTATACACCAAATGGAGCAGGTCGCTGCACTTACCCTGGTATGTCCTGTTCGGCAGTAACCTCAAGGAGGGGAGCCATATTTTAAAGCTCAGGATCACGGAACGTAAAAATGAAAAAAGTACCGGAAATGCTTGTCGTATTGCGCATTTTCTAGTCAACTAACCAGCGGTTTTCTCTATCTTAGGCGCTTCAAGGCCACAAATTGAAATTAAATTGAGTATTACTGGGAGGATTTTCTTATTTCTTATTGTCGTATTATGCTCCGGGCTCAAACTGAGCGCCCAGGTGAAGCGCCTTGTGAAGGGGAGTGTAAGGGACAGTACAGCGCAAGCCATTCCAGGTGCAAATATCAGGATGATTGCCGGCAAAGATACCCTGAGTACCAATACGGATCAGGATGGAAAGTTTTCATTTGATCAGGTTCAGTCGCCGGATTTTTCCCTGCTCATCAGGAGCATCGGTTATCGCGCTGCTTCCAGTACCCATACCTTTAAATCCGGAGAAAGCATACTTCAGCTGAAACCAATTCTGTTAAGGCCGGACACCCAAATGCTGAAAGAAGTGGTGATCGAAGGGAAGGTTGTGGCCATGAAGATCAAAAAAGACACCCTGGAGTACAATACTGCAGCCTATAAGGTTCGCGATGGAGACCATGTGGATCAATTGCTGAAACAGCTACCAGGAATGGAAGTGGATGAGAAAGGAAAGGTGACTTCGATGGGAAAAGAGATGACCAGGATCAGGGTCAATGGAAAGGATTTTTTTACGGGTAATGTCAAGGAATTCATCAAGCAGCTGCCTGCAGAAATGTTCTCTCATATACAGGTGGTTGATGACTATGGAGATGAAGCGAAGCTCACCGGGATAAAGATGGGAGAACCGAGGAAGATCCTCAACCTGGTTACCAAACCGGGAAGGAACAGGGGGACCTTTGGCAATGCCGGCATCGATGGAGGAACAAATAACCGATATGGCTTTCAGACCTCCGGAAATGTATGGAAGGATGATAAACAAATCGGCCTGAATGGGAACCTGAACAATGCCAATAACAGCGCAGGGTCAACACGCGGACTTTATGCTTCAGGAAACTACCGCAACCACCTCAGCAAAAGAACAGTCGGCTCTGCCAATTATGCGTTTAACAATAACCTTAATGAAAACAACCAGTTCAATTATATAGAACGCGTTAATCCGCTGGGAACACTGTATACGACGAACGAGAACGCCTCGAAGTCGAGGTCTAACGGCCATAATTTCGACATGAACCTGCAGGGGAATTATGATAAAGAATACCTGACCGCCTCTTTAAACGGCAGTTTTTCTAACGGGCGGTCAAACAGCAGCTCCGGGAATATTCAGAAAGGAGCCATCCGCCAGGACTTGTACAACAGCAGCAATTCCAGTCAGTACAACCCCAGTCTGAACGCTAACTTTGGCTGGGGAAAAAGCTTTGCAAAAAAAGGAAGGACCATGTATGTGAACCTCTCCGGAGTTTTGGGAAGCTCAAAAAGCGACCAGGATATGATGAACAAAATAGGCTACTATGATCAGAAAACCGGGGCTTTTATCAAGGACAGCTTATTAAACCGCCTGGTGGACACCAAGAGCTCCAATGATCAGTTTACCGCCAGTGTCAGCTATAGCGAACCGCTCAGTCGCCCGGACGATACGGTGAGCACAAAAAATCTCGACTTTAACTATGTGCTCTCCTTGTCTTCCACCAATAACAGCTTACAGACCCGGGTGAGGGCTCCGAATGGACAGATCAGTTTTGTGGATTCACTGAGTAATGTATACCATTCTACATTTCTCAATAATAATTTTCGGATCAGCTACAGGTATGGCTCTAAACGCCTGAATTATACCGCCGGAATTTCTTTGCAGCCCAGTTCTTTAAAGGGAAGCTATGAAGGCCGGACCGACCGGATCAGGCAGAATACCGTCAATTTCTCGCCCTCAGGAAACCTCAACTTCGTGATTTCGCCCTCACAGGCCCTCAGTGGAAACTACAACGGTTCCAGTAATGCACCTGATTTTCAGCAATTACAACCCGTAGCGGACACCAGAGACCTGCAGAATGTGATTATTGGAAACCCGGACCTCAAGACTTCCTTTAACCACAATGCAAATATAGATTACCGCCTGTTTGATCCTGAAGGCGGACTTTCCTTCCAGGTTGGACTCAACACCAGTCTGATCCAAAACCAGGTGGTCGCGAATGTGGTCCTGGTGGGCGACAGCTTAAACAGCCTGAAACAGGAAACGCGGTATGTAAACGCAAACGGGAACTATAACATCGGAACTTCTTATACCTTATCTTATCCTTTTTCGAAAAGAAGGTTTGCTTTTACCCTGAATGGAAACCTGGACCGCGCCAATGATGTGTTGTTTACCGATGGCAGGAAGAGTTTCAGCAAGAGATTTAATTACAACCAGCAATTCAGTTTTTCCGCAAACACCGATAAGCTGAGCCTGACCGCACAGGCGAGCTATGGCCTCAATGCCAATACCTATTCATTGAGCAGTGCCGGCCAGACCAGAAATGTAGAAACCTGGACCTTTAATATTTATTCCAGGCTGATCCTCAGCAAGTCCTGGACCCTGAATTTCAACAGCTCCAAAAGGATCAACAGCGGATATTCCATTGCGGCAAACAATCCCTTGCTGATCAACGCAGGAATAGAAAAAACCATTTTCAAAAAGAGGACGGGAATGATCACTTTTGCGGTAAACGACCTCCTGAATCAGGGCAATGGCCTGAACAGAACTTTTTCCGATAATGCGGTCACAGAAAGCCGGACAGACAGGGTGACCCGGTTTTTCTTACTTGGTTTTTCTATGAGACTTCAGGATTTTGGATTACATTAGCAGACACACGATTAACCAATGAACAGACGTTTAGCCATAAAACAAGTATTGATATTTGCAGGGGGCATGGCCCTGCTACCTTCCTGTTTAAGAGAGGAAGGCAAAGTTTCCATTCAACTGAAGCACCTGGACATTTCTGCCACTCAGGAAAAATTACTGGCAGAGATCGCAGAATTGATCATTCCCAAAACAGATACCCCCGGTGCCAAAGAGCTGAAACTCCACCTTTTTGTATTAAAAATGCTGGACGACTGCTACGAAAAACAGGAACAGGAATCTTTTATAAAAGGCATGAATACTTTTGAAGGATTGGCAGGAGCAGAGCTGAAGCAAAAACTCATGGAGGTGAATGCAGGGAAACCAGGTCTCCCGAAAGAAACCGGCGATTTTTACGCCATCATGAAATCACGTACCATTGGTGGCTACCTGAATTCCAAATATGTAATGAGCAACCTGGTCATCTGGGAACTGGTTCCGGGAAGATACAACGGTTATTTCCCTGTTAAAACCGCTTAATCAAAAGAGAACATGTCAAACAAACAACATACTTATGATGCCATCGTCATTGGCTCCGGCATTAGTGGTGGATGGGCCGCCAAAGAATTTACTGAAAAAGGATTAAAAACATTGGTGCTGGAAAGGGGCAGGGATGTAAAACACCTGATCGATTATCCGACCACCAATAAATATCCATACGAATTTGAACACCGCGGAGAGTTGACACTTGCGATTCGCAAGGAAAACCCTGTGGTGAGTAAGTGTTATGCTTTCCGGGAAGATGCCATGCACTTTTTTGTGAAAGATAAGGAACACCCTTATGTTCAGGAAAAGCCCTTCGACTGGATCCGTGGTTACCAGGTAGGCGGAAAGTCCTTACTATGGGCCCGGCAGACACAGCGCTGGAGTGACCTTGATTTTGAAGGTCCTTTGAGAGATGATTTTGCGGTAGACTGGCCAATCAGGTACAAAGACCTGGCTTCCTGGTATAGTTATGTAGAGCAGTTTGCAGGGATTTCGGGCAATAAAGATGGCCTGGCAGAATTGCCTGACGGCGATTTTTTGCCTGCTTTTCCATTAAATGCGGTGGAAGATTATTTTAAGAAAACCCTGAAAGAAAAATATACCGGACGACATGTGATCAGTTCACGCTGTGCACATTTGTCGCAACCCCGTCAGGTTCATTTTGACCAGGGCAGAGGGAAATGCCAGAACAGGAATTTATGTCAGCGTGGCTGTCCTTTTGGTGGCTATTTCAGCAGCAATGCTTCCACTTTACCATGGGCAGCAAAAACCGGAAACCTGACCTTAAAACCTTTCTCCGTGGTCGAGTCCGTGATCTATGATGAAAAACTTGGAAAGGCTTCCGGTGTAAGGGTGGTGGATGCCAATACCAAAGAGGTGACAGAATATTTTGCAAAGGTCATTTTTGTGAACGCTGCTGCCATCAATACCAATCTGATCCTGTTGAATTCTACTTCTTCCCGCTTTCCAAATGGCTTGGGGAACGACAGCGGGGTCTTGGGCAAGTATGTGGCTTTTCACAACTACAGCGCAAGGATCAGTGCAGAATACGAAGGCTTAAAAGAATTCACCACCGACGGCAGAAATCCTTCGGATGGCGGTTATATCCCACGCTTCAGAAACCTGCTGAAACAGGAAACGAATTTCAAACGCGGTTATGCGGCTGGCTTCTCGGCTTACAGGAGCCCGGAAAGAGATACCTCGGGCATGGGTACCGATTTAAAAGCGCAATTGCTGAACAAGAACCTTGGTCCATGGCAAGTGGGCTCTCACATGATGGGAGAAACCATTCCTAAAAAGAGCAATTATGTGAAACTGGATAAGGACCAGAAGGACGAATGGGGAATCCCGCTTTTGCGCATCTCTGTGGATTATGATGACAACGATGCAAAAATGAAAAAGGATTACCTGGAGCAACTGACGGAGATGTTTACCGAAGCAGGGTTTAAGAACATCAGGCCAAATGACGGCGCACAGGCACCCGGACTGGACATCCATGAGATGGGTGGCGCAAGAATGGGCCATGACCCTAAAACATCAGTATTGAATAAATGGAACCAGTTGCATGACTGCAAAAATGTATTCGTTACTGATGGGGCCTGCATGACTTCTACTTCCACACAAAACCCATCATTAACGTATATGGCACTTACTGCGCGTGCTGTTGATTATGCGGTTCAGCAGATGAAGAAAGGGGAGCTGTAAGCGCTGCCTCAATTTTAATATATTCTTTTAACAGGGTGATTTGATTGATTGCCCTGTTAAAATTATGATCTTCATATTTAGCACCGTAATAGATATCGTTCTGCAGGTAATCTGCAAGGAAACGAATGGCCTGCATATAGATAATAAACTTGCCGGCATAACTGAAATATTGTTTCTCTGTATCCGTCAGGACTTCCTGCATTTCTTCCATATAACCATCATAAACGGCTTTAAAGAATTCTTTGCGGATGCTGATTTTGCTCATGTCAGTTTCTTCTTCAGTGGCTGCACACAGATAGGTCCGCATCATGTCACCTACATCACTGATGAAATAGCCAGGCATTACCGTATCCAGGTCAATTACACAAATGCCTTTATAGTCTTTGTCGAACAAGACATTATTGATCTTGGTATCGTGGTGGATCACGCGCAACGGCACTTCCTTATTGGCCACAATACTCAGATAAGTATCTACCAGGTCCTGATTGGCATTGATAAAATCCACATACACCTTTGCTTTCTCCATCCTTTCCGGATTTGCGTTTGCGCAGGCAGTTTTAAACTGCTCATACCTTAAACTCAGGTTATGGAAATCAGGAATGGTGATGTTGAGTGTTTCCGCATCAAAATCTGCAAGCAGGCTCGAGAACTTGCCGAACTGCTTTGCTGCTTCATAGGCTTCGTCCTCTTTTGTCAGGGCATTTAAAGAAAGGGAACCTTCTACAAATGGCGACAAGCGGAAATAGCCCGAAGGAGTATTCAGTAAAGATTCTCCTGACAATGCTTTTACAGGAGATACAAACAGATAGTCAGGATCTTTCGCGCTTAAAAATGCTTTTAATAAGCTCAGGTTCTTGTCTATATCTGAAGGGTTCTTAAATACATCGGTATTTACTTTTTGCAGAATGTAGCTCTGCCCGCCTGCAGTTACTTTCCATGTATGGTTAATCAGGCCATCGCCGAATAGGTTAACAGTAGTCTCATCAGAATTCAGGCCATACAATGGTAAAATATTTTCAAACATGCGTCTTATCAGAATTGGTTATAGAATTCAAACGTAATTATTTAAGTCATTAAACCATTGAGCAAACGTTTGCGCAAAATTATTTTGGGGTTGGAACAATCAATTCGGATTCTACAACTACGTTAAAATAAGCCTGTTCCGTTCCGGTTTCGTTTTTCGGGCGGTTGATCAGGTCTATTAAAATGTCTGCTGCTTTCTTGCCCTGTTTATATGGGAACTGCTCTACAGAGGCAATTGGGGTATAATCCATATAGTTAATAATCGGGAGGTTGGCATAACTTACAAAGTCTATTCCTTCCAGTTCCAGGGAACGGGTATACCTCATGGCAAACAAAGCCACGTAGTCATTAAAGGTAACGATTGCAGTTGGTTTACGCCTGTGGTTTAACATGGTGTTCATCACGTCGATGGTACCGGTTTCAGACAGGTCGCAGCTTACGATCAGAGAAGGATCAAATTTTAAACGATTGGAAATCATGGCCTTTATATAACCTTCTTTCCGCTCATGACTGGCCACTAAGGTGGTAGGTCCATTGATCATTCCGATTGTCCGGTGTCCTTTTTTCAATAAGAAATTAACCGCTTCATAGGTTCCGTTTTCCAGGTTGGAAGCCACATAATGAATATCTTTAATAGGAGGGATCCGGTCAAAAAACACCACCGGAATGTTCAGCTTTTTGAACATTTCAAAATGCTCGTATGTACTGGTGGTTTTAGAAACAGAGACCAATAAGCCATCCACACGCTGGGTTTTCATTTTTTCTACCAGCAGCTTTTCCCGGTCTGCATCATCGTGCGACTGTGCGAGTAAAACGGTGTAGTTTCGCTTGTAGGCAACATCCTCAATTCCGCTGATGGCAGTGGAAAAAAAAGATTCGGATAATTCCGGTAAAATGACACCTATAATATGAGACTTGCCCTGAAGAAACTGTATCGCCTTCTGATTTGGTTCATAATTTAGCTCAGTAGCTAGCTTTTTGACCCTCATCTTTGTTGTTAAACCGATACTGGAGTGGTCATTTAAAGCCCTTGAGACGGTGGAAACCGAAATCTTAAGTATTTTGGCTATTTCTTTTATCGTGGTAGGTTTATCAGACATGATATTCAAATATTAGAATAAACTTTCAATAACCTTGAATAATTTTAAAAAAACAATTGCGTCAGGCGCTAAATCATCCCGCTTTCAGACTAAATGTGCGCAAACGTTTGTTTGAAAATAAAAGCCCGGATTTAAATTTCAAGCGATATTTTTTGACTGAAAATTGTGTTTTAATAACCAAATCAGGACTGTTTTTAGAAATTATGTAAGTATTTGGGCTAAAAACGATCATATAATTGTTACAATTACCGGGAATCTGATTCTTTTTTGCTTAGGGCATTTTAGAATCCCGAAGAAAGGCAAAATATCAAACGTTTGCGTGCTTTTTTTCAATCGTTAGTTTGTCCCATTCCTGATATAGTATATATATTGTAATCGATTAATGCCCTGGTTAAGCCTAACCGAAGGTTTTAATTGGAACCGAACATATATAATGAACTAAATAAATTATGAACAGAAGACAATTTGTGAGAAGTAGTGGCATCACTGCGGCAGCCCTGACTGTTTTACCGGAGCAATCAATTTTTGCAGGTACCAAAGCAGAAAAGATCAAGGTTGCCATGATTGGAGTTGGATTAAGAGGCCAGAATCATCTTGATCTTTTACTGAAAAGAGATGATGTAGAATTGGTAGCCATCTGCGATGTAGAAGAGAGAATGCTGAATTCGGCTAAAGCTATGATCGCTAAAAGCGGCAAACCAATGCCTAAAATCTATACGGGTGATGAAAATGCCTGGAAGAAACTACTGGAAACAAAAGGTTTAAAAGCGATTGTTATTGCTACGCCATGGGAACTGCACAAACCGATGATCATAAAATCTTTAGAAGCTGGTATTAAATACGTAGCAACTGAAGTAATGCTGGGCATCACCCTGCAAGACCATTGGGATGTGGTACAGGCAACAGAAAAATACAACGGACATGTAATGATGCTGGAAAACGTATGTTACAGAAGAGATGTATTGGCTGCCTTAAATATGGTACGTCAGGGCGTGTTTGGAGAAATCATGCATTTACAGGGCGGTTACCAGCATGACCTGAGAGAAGTAAAATTCAATGACGGCGTAAAACCTTATGGTGGGGGTGTAGAATTTAACGAAAAAGGATTCTCAGAAGCGAAATGGAGAACCAATCACTCAGTACACCGTAACGGTGATCTGTACCCGACGCATGGTATCGGTCCGGTGGCACAATGTGTGAACATCAACAGGGGTAACAAGTTTTTAAAACTAAACTCTTTTGCAACCAAATCAAGAGGACTACATAATTATATAGTAGAAAAAGGTGGAGAAAACCATCCAAATGCGAAAGTAAACTTCCGTTTGGGAGATATCGTAACTACGACCATTGATTGTGCAAACGGAGAAACCATTATCTTACAGCACGATACCAATCTGCCAAGACCATATTCATTAGGTTTCCGCGTTCAGGGAACAAAAGGCCTGTGGATGGATGTAAATAAGAGCATCTATGTAGAAGGAGTGAGCAAACCACATGCATGGGACCCTGCAAAAGAATGGCTGGATAAATATGATCACCCGCTTTGGAAAAAATATGGCAACGATGCACAGGGTGCAGGTCATGGTGGAATGGACTTCTTCGTAATTCATGCTTTTATCGAAGCAGCGAAAAGAAATGAGCCGACTCCGTTAGATGTATATGATGCGGCAGCATGGAGCGCAATCACTCCTTTAAGTGAGCAATCCATAGAACTAGGAAATGAAACCATCGATTTCCCTGATTTTACCAGTGGAAGCTGGATGACGAGAAAACCAATCTTCGCGCTAAACGACGATTATTAATATTGAACTTTATGTTCAAAAAAAGATCAGTATATTTTTTCATACTGGTCTTTTTTTATGAATTCTCCAAAATATTTAGCTTTACACCCGGAAATTTTGGAGATTTTATTGTTATTTATTTGAAAAAAAAAGCGTCAAATCTTATTTCTTAACGTTAACTTAACATTGAAAATGCATCTTTGTATATGTTTTTAACCATTCTTGCTTTAACCTTTTTAGGGTTTGCACTCATCGCAGCGTTCAAAATGGAGACTTTTTTACAAGGTTTTTTATTTATTGTCGCTTTATGCCTCGTCGCAGGAGTTTTGTATTTATTTATCCTCTTCCCAGGGTTTTCGGGATTGGCGGTAGCAATCATGTTAGGGGCCTTTATATTAAGGCAAACTAAAAAATAATCAACTTTTATTTTGCTCATAAACAGCTAATTATGAGCAAAAGTGGTGACATCAGGGAAACGCCGAAAATCGTTTCCTATGGTCAGATTAAGGGCAAAAATCACGGAAAAAAATGTGGGTTTTTATGCCCTTTTTTTATGCTTTTTGCCCCTAAAAGTTGAGGTCAAAAAGTCAGTTTTGATTATTAATTTCAAAATTTTGTAATAATATGATAATATTATATTTAATATTTCTTAAATTTATTTCAATTAGGGGTTATTACAAATAATAATATTCATTATGAAAACATTAGGGGAGAAATTTAGAATTTTAAGACAAAAAAAAGGGGTCAACCAAAAAGCGATGGCCGATCTGCTGGACATTTCAATTCCAGCGTACTCAAAATTAGAAACAAGTATTACTGATCCGAACTTTAGCCGCATCAATCAGATCGCTGAAGTACACGGATTGAGCTTAAGAGAGTTTCTCGATGTTGGGGAAGAAGGAGTAAGTGAACACATTCAGATTATCGAACAACTGAAGGAAAAAATCAGTCAGTTGGAAAGTTCTGTAATCCGTTTGCAAAGTAAACTGATCGACTTATATGATAAGGAAGATCAGCGCAACAAAATTGCTTAAACTTTAAAAAACCTGGTCAGTCAGCAACTTTTTCATTGCATAATGGGAAGCCGCCGGCTGACCAGTCTTTCACTTGGAAATTAGGTAGAAAGAGCTGTTCAACTTCAGTTTTTCTTCAGAATAGGAAGGTATATTTGACGGTATATTTTATCGTCTTATGAACGTTGCTTTTTTGTTCAAAAACAGATACAGTGTACTTTTTTCTTTTGTAGCTGTCTTTATAGCCGCGTCGTTCCTGATTCGTCTCGGACTGGTGACAGCTACAATTGAAAAAACAGATTTTTCCTTCCTTGCTATCCTACGGATATTTACTCAGAATTCGTTTTACGAACCAGGCACGTCTGTCCTTCTGATCTCACTTTGTGTATTGAATTTACTTCCTCTGTCACAGCGAATTATAAGGTCGTACCTCAATATTCTAATGAGCCACAGTAACCTTTTTCCTGGTTCATTATTCCCGATAGAAAAGCCCACCTTTATTTCCAGAAAAAGAGCTGGGAAACAACAGTCCAGGTCATTTTCCGGATATCTTTTAAAAGAAGCGGTCGCTAATTACCAAATGACCTGCGGCCATTTTCAAAAACGGCGGCCTGCATCAATAATAATTGTTAAATTGACACACCTACAGCAACCTTTGTTCGATGAAATTACTATTAGTTGAAGATGAGCAGTCACTTCGGGAAAGTATCCTTGCTTATTTTAGTGCAGAAGGAAATATCTGTGAAGTAGCCTGCGACTATCATGCCGCAATGGAAAAGATCAATCTTTACAGTTACGATTGTATCTTACTTGACCTCAGCCTGCCGGGAGGGGAAGGCATGGAGATTTTGCGTGCTTTAAAAAAGATGAATAAGAATGATGGGGTACTGATCATCTCTGCCCGCCATTCTCTGGATGACAAAGTGGATGGCCTTAATCTGGGCGCAGACGACTACCTTGTGAAACCTTTCCACTTGTCTGAACTCCAGGCCAGAGTGACTGCAATTGTCCGCCGGAAGAGCTTTGACGGGAACAACACCATTGTTTTTAACGAGATCAGTATCGATACCCAGGCAATGAAAATCAATGTCAATGCCAACCTGCTCAACCTGACGAAGAAGGAGTTTGACCTCCTGGTTTACTTCATTGCCAATCAGCGTAAAGTGGTCACAAAGAACGCCATCGCAGAACACCTTTGGGGAGATGAAATTGATCTTTCCGATGATTTTGACTTCATTTACACGCACATCAAAAACTTAAGAAAAAAACTCATAGAAGCAGGCTGTAAGGATTACATCAAATCCATGTATGGCGTGGGTTATAAGTTCGAAAGCATATGAAACTTGCCAGTCAGTATAACCGGGTGAACCTCTTTGTTTCCCTAATCGTATTGCTCCTTACCGGGGTCATTTACTATGTGGTGATCCATTTTATATTAACGGAGAAACTAGACAGGGACCTTAGTATTGAAGAAGAGGAGATCAGGGCTTATGTCGGCACTTATCATAAGCTCCCGCTTCCGGGTGATTTTCAGGACCAGAAAGTAGCCTACAGGCCGGTAAAAAAGGAAGATACCAGCGGCCGGAATTTCAGCAATTGTGTCTACCTGAATGAGAAGGAACAGGAAGAAGAACCAGGAAGAAGCCTGCTGACCTATATCATGGTAAACAAGCAGTTATTTGAGGTAACGGTAGTGAAATCCAGACTGGAAGCGGAAGGCCTGGTTAAGCTTATTTTCCTGATTACCTTAGGAATCATTGCTTTTTTACTCCTCATACTTTTCCTCATAAACCGCTTCTTATTAAATAGTTTATGGCGTCCATTTTACGGTATACTTGACCAGATGAAAGCCTTTAACCTGGCCGACAAAAATGAGATCAATGCCGAGTTTAGTAAGATCGATGAGTTTACAGAGCTCAACCAGGCAGTTCTATCCATGTCGCAGCGCGTTAAACAGGATTATAAAGAACTAAAATCCTTTACAGACAATGCATCGCATGAAATGATGACACCACTTGCAGTGATCAATTCAAAACTGGATACCCTGATACAAACCGCAGGGTTCAGCGACCAGCAGGGAGAATTGATTGAAGACATTTACCTGGCTGTAGGACGCTTATCACGGTTAAGTCATTCTTTACTGCTGCTGGCGAAAATTGAAAATAACCTGATTAAAAATGAAGAACTGATCGATCTAAAAGAGTTGCTGAATCAGAAGGCGAGACAATTTCAGGAATTATTGCAGTCTAATGAGATCAGCATCAGTTTAAATCTGGAAGCAAAAGCTGTTTCTATGAGTAAATACCTGGCAGATATCCTCTTAAACAACCTGATGAGCAATGCCATTCGTCATAATTTGAAATCAGGCCATATTGATGTTTTACTAAGCGCAGATCAATTGATATTTAGCAATACCGGCATCGCCACGGCATTAGACGATACCCGCACTTTTGAGCGTTTTAACAAAACTGCCAGTTCTGAAGGCATGGGACTCGGACTGGCCATTTCCCGCCAAATCTGTAATTTATACAGCTTTAAACTCAGCTATCAGTACGAAAATGAAAAACATTCCTTTATCATCAGTTTTTAAGCATTAGTCTTTGTATTTATCTAGGCTAAAGGCTTTATTTGCAGGTTCATTTCAACCACAAATATGAACCAGGAAAAATTTAAACGGAGAGACTTTATTGGATTGGTTTCCAAAACAAGCATCCTTGGGCTCGCCATCTCACCACTTGCCTCCTTAGCAAACCCGGCTACGGAATCAAAAGATGCACTGCCCGCTACAGACCATGTATTTTTAACGCCACCTTACCTCCAGCATCCGGCTCCGGATAGCATGACCTTAATGTGGATCACTGCAAAAGACTGTTACAGCTGGGTAGAATTCCAGGAAAGGGAAGGGGCCCTAAAGAAAGCACATACCGTGACCGACGGTATGGTCAATGCAAATGACCGTTTGCATAAGATCAGCCTGAAAGACCTGAAACCAGGAACTACCTATATATATAAGGTATTCTCCAAAGAGATCCTCAGTTATGAACCTTATAAGATCAGTTATGGAGAAACCATCGAAAGTAGTCCTTATGAGTTTAAAACACCCGCTGCAAATGCAGATGAAGTTTCTTTACTGATCATGAACGACATCCATGACCGGCCGCAAAGCATTCCTCAGCTAATGGCCCTAAATGGAAATGATCCCTACGACTTCGTCTTCTTTAACGGCGATATTTTTGACTATCAAACCGGCGAAGACCAGATCATCAAAAATATGATCATTCCCTGCACCACTTCTTTTGCCAGCAGCAAGCCATTTATGTTTATCCGCGGAAACCACGAAACGAGAGGGAAGTTTGCGCGCCAGCTGCCTGCCTATTTCCACAATATAGATGGCGGACAATACTTCAGTTTTACCAGAGGACCGGTACATTTTATTGCCCTGGATACCGGAGAAGATAAAGAAGACAACCATCCGGTTTATGCAGGACTGATTGATTTTGATACTTATAGAAAGAAACAGGCGGTTTGGCTGGAAACACAATTGAAAAGCAAAGCGTATAAAAAGGCTAAGTTTAAAGTGGTCATCATGCACATTCCCCATTACCACTCCGGTGATGCACATGGCACCTTACATTGCAGGGAGGTATTTGGCCCCTTGTTTAACAAATATAAGATTGACCTGATGATCTGCGGACATACCCATACTTATAAGGTTCATCCGGCCGAAGAAGGGCACCAGTTCCCCATCATCATCGGCGGAGGACCAAAGGATGGAAAGCGGACTTTGATTAAACTGAAAGCCAATCAACACCAGCTCTCGCTCCGTATGCTGGCAGACAATGGGCTGGAAGTTGGCAATTTTGAACTCAACAGATAGCCCAAAACGCAAACGTTATCGTAAATATTTAAGGAAGATCGTAGTTATACGAGGCTAAATTTCATTAACATTGAATGAAGTATTTAACCTATATAAACTTAAATTATGAATGGCAAAGATCTGTTTTCATTAGAAAATAAGGTGATTGTAATCACCGGAGCTACCGGTGTACTGGGAGAGTCATTTGCACTGGCAGTTGCTGCTGCAGGAGCTAAAGTGGCCATTTTAGGCAGAAATGAAGAAAAGGCAAATGAAAGGGTGAAAGCCATCACTATGAATGGGGGTGAAGCCATCGCCGTGATCACTGATGTGTTGAATGAAGAAGCCCTGATTGCTGCAAGAACACAAATTTTAAATGCCTGGGGAACCATTGACGGCCTGGTGAATGCTGCCGGTGGAAACATTCCGGGCGCAACGATTGCTCCTGATCAGAACATATTCGATATCAATATTGCAGATACTCAAAAAGCGGTAGAACTCAATCTTTTCGGAACGGTACTTCCAACTCATGTGTTTGGAAGGGTCATCGCAGAGAAGGGAAAGGGTTCTATCGTGAACATCTCGTCGCTGGCCGCACAAAGACCCTTAACAAGAGTATTGGGCTATACCATGGGCAAAACGGCCATCGAAGGATATACGAAATGGATGGCCGTAGAGCTGGCACAGCGTTATGGCGACCGTGTCAGGGTGAATGCGCTGGCACCCGGTGTCTTTTTAACAGAGCAAAACCGCTCTTTATTAACGAATCCGGATGGTTCTTATACTGATCGTGCACAACGCTTCGTAAACCATACGCCTTTCGGCAGACTGGGGAATCCGGAAGAGCTCAATGGAACACTGATTTACTTGCTGAGCGATGCTTCGGCCTTCGTAAATGGAGAAACAATATTAGTTGATGGTGGATTTAATGCCTATAGCGGCGTATAAAACAATGGATAAAAAGAATCATAAATTAGTTCAGACCTGGCGCTGGTACGGGCCAGCTGATCCGGTAAGCCTGCAGGATGTAAAACAGGCAGGAGCAACAGGGATTGTCACTGCGCTACATCATATCCCACATGGGGAAATCTGGCCATTGGCCGACATTCAGGAACGCAAATCAATCATTGAAGCTGCCGGATTAAATTGGGCGGTAGTGGAAAGTGTCCCTGTGCACGAAGCCATCAAAACCCGGCGTGCAGATGCAGCTCAGTATCTGGAAAACTATAAAACCAGCTTAAAAAACCTCGCTTCCTGCGGAATCAAAACGGTATGTTATAACTTCATGCCTGTGCTGGACTGGACGCGTACGCAGTTGGACCTGCTGATGGAAGATGGCTCCAAAGCGCTTTACTTTAACTGGACAGATCTTGCTGTTTTTGATCTTTTCATTTTAAAAAGAACAGGAGCAGCGGCCGATTACGAGGAAAAGATCCGTATAAAGGCAGAACAACGTTATGCCACCTTAAGTGCTTCAGAATTGGAACTGCTCAGAATCAATGTACTGATGGGCATTCCAAATGAAAAAGAAATCGAACTGGAAGCTTTGCGCAACAGCATTGACGAATATAAAGCCATCGGTACAGAAGGTCTTAAAGAAAACCTGATCTGGTTTCTGAATGGAATCGCCGAAGTTTGTGAAGAAGAGGGCATTAAAATGACGATCCATCCCGACGATCCTCCTTATCCGATCTTGGGACTTCCAAGAATTGCAAGCACTAAAGCAGACCTGCTCCACATCATCAACAGTGTAAATCAGGAATTTAACGGCATTTGCTTTTGTACCGGCTCCCTGGGTGCCGGAATGGACAACAACCTGCCCGAAATCTTTGAAGCGGTAAAAGAGCGGGTTCATTTTCTACACCTTAGAAATGTAACAAAAGATGAAGAAGGAAACTTTTATGAAGCAGACCATCTGGGTGGCGATGTAAACATGTATGAGGTAATGAAAGCGATCGTGAAGGAAAATGCGCTTCGAAAACAACCGATCCCTTTCCGCCCGGATCATGGCCACCAGATGCTGGATGACCTCCATAAACAAACAAATCCAGGCTATTCCGCAATAGGACGCTTACGCGGACTTGCAGAGTTACGTGGACTGGAACTGGGCATTACCGGAAATTATTAATTTTTCTGACTGGAAGACCTCAACAGGATCCGGGTTTCTAATTTAATCGTTTCAAAACCCTCTTCCGGATGCTTCCGTTCAATTAAAGAAATCAACTTATCGGCAGCAAGCTGTCCGATTTCAAAAGCTGGCTGATGTATGGTACTCAAAGAAGGGTTCATGGCATCGGCCAGTTCCGTATTGGTAAATCCGATCAAAGCAACATCCCCGGGGATATGATAACCTAATTTATTCAGCAAGGTTACACACCTGGTGGTGATTTGATCAGTGGTCGTAAAGATCGCATCCGGCGGTTCCGGCAAAGACATATAATATTTGATCGCCTGTTCCAGGTCTGCATTGAGCCTGTTTGTATCCGTATAGTCACAAGACCTCAGATAGGCCGTTTTAAACTCGATTTTCTGATCGGCCAGGGCCGCTTTATAGCCATTCAGACGATCGATAGAAATGCTCAGGTTGGTATTGGTATTTAAATGTGCAATACGTCTGTACCCGTTTTCGATTAAATGCATGGTGGCATCATAAGCACCTTTAAAATTATCTGCCCCGACTTTATGGGTTTCCATCTGATCGGTAAGCCGGTCGAAAAGTACCACGGGCAAACCTGAGGCCTGCAAGGCTTTAAGGTAGCTGAAATCGATGGTCTCGCAGGCTGGAGAAATGAGCAGACCGTCTATCCCTCCGGCATATAATAAATCTATGCATGCAATTTCCTGGGCCTGAGACTCCTTACTTTGCATGATGATGATCTGGTAAGACTTCCCTGTGCTGACCTTATCAATCCCGTCCAGCATTTGTGCAATTACATTGTTGTCCAATGAGCAAACCACCACTCCGATAGACCTGCTTTTTCCCTGCTTTAAACCCTTGGCCATACGGTTTGGAACATAATGATGTTCCTTGGCATAAGCCACCACTCTTTTCTTGGTTTCCTCGCCAATTTCATAACTGTCGTTCAGGGCTTTGGATATCGTGGAAGTAGATAGATGGAGCGCTTTCGCAATATCCTTTAAGGTGATACTGTTGTTCATGCCGTTTCATTTTGCTGCCTAAATTGCAATTATTAGGGGAGATAAGGCTCATTTTTTTTTATATTTTGGTAATTCTTTAATTACATGAAGGGCCCTGTCCTTATAGCAAGGCTCTTTGCCATTGTTTATCAATGCATTATCTGCAACATCCTTTTCATTTTATCACAATGTTTTATATCTTTAATGGAAATGAAATTAACACTGCTTTTATGAAGATGAAAAGAACACTGGTTTTATTCCTGTTGGTCATATTGTTTGGATCTATGAAGAAAGAAACACCTCGGAAAGTCGTAATTGGCTATGTCGGTGGCTTCAGGGGCCTGGTAAATACCGATCTGATCGCGGCAAAAAAGCTGACACATATCAATTATGCTTTTGTAGATGTTCAGCGTAACCGTGCATTTCTGACCAACGAAAAAACAGATACCGTTAATTTTCGTAAGCTCTTACTGCTGAAAGAGAAAAATCCGGATTTGAAAATCCTGATTTCTATAGGTGGCTGGGCATGGAGTGAAAACTTTTCAGATGCCATGCTGACGGATACTTCCAGGGCCGCTTTTGCATTAAGTGCAGTAGATATCATCAGAAAATACCACTTAGATGGGGTAGATATCGACTGGGAATACCCGGCTCAGGCCGGAGAAGCAGGAAATGTGGTCAGGCCGGAAGACAAACAGAATTTTACGCTCATGTTTGAAGCCCTGAGAAAGGAACTGGATGTGCTGGAAAAAGAAAGCGGCACAAAGAAATTACTCACCACCGCTGTGGGCGGCTTTCCTGATTTCCTAAACCATACGGAAATGGATAAAGCAGCTGCTTATCTGGATTACATCAACCTCATGACCTATGATTTCTATTCGGGAAAAATTGCCGGACACCATACCAATTTATATCCTTCAAAGCTTTACCCAACAGAAAACTCGGCAGATAAAGCGATCAGGGCTTATATCGCTGCTGGCGTACCGGCCTCGAAACTGGTGATGGGCATTGCCTTTTATGGAAGAAACTCGAAAGTAGCAGAAGGAAGCGCCACAGGACTGGGCGCAGGTTATGTTACCGGGGAATTCGGAAGTGGCTTCAGTAAAATTAAAGACAGTCTGATCAATAAAAAAGGCTTCAAAGAGTTTAAAGATCAGGATGCAAAAGCATCTTATCTCTTCAATGCAGATAGCCGTACCCTGATTACTTATGACGACGAATGGTCGGTGCGGGAGAAGTGTAAATATGTGGCCAATCAGGGGATGGCCGGGGTTATGTTCTGGGAATATGCTTCAGATCCTAAAGAATATTTGCTAAATGAGATTGTTAAGTCACTGAAATAGTATACAAAAAGCCTACAGATGCATATTCATCCTAAATGTTAAAGGACTAAATTATATCTTTGCGAAATTATATATTTTTAATATTGTCAAATCGCACATGATAAAGAGAAATTTAGGGTACTTTATATTAATACTATTGGCTTGTGTGTTTTCTTCCTGTTTTCAGATTATAGAAGAGATCAACGTTGCTGCCAATGGCTCAGGGACCGTAAATTTAACTGTAAATCTGAGTGCAAGTAAAACAAAAGTTGCTTCAATTATGCTGTTGGATAGCGTAAATGGCTACAAAGTTCCTTCAAAGCAAAAGATTCAGAAAGAAATGGATGAAGTGGTGGCTTACCTTAAAAATTCTCCCGGTATCAGCAATGTGAAAAAGACGGTGGACCTGGAAAATTATATCGCCAGTGTCAGCTTTGCCTTCAGGAACATTTCCAACATCAATAATGTCAACCAAAATGTGCTGAAGAAAATGAAAATTAAGGCCGTCAACAATTCTTCTTACAGCTTTAGCCCGGAAACCAATACTTTTCAGCGAAGCTACGCACACACCAAAGAAGCCTTAACGGAATACAACAAGCTAAAGCCGGAAGTGAAAAACGTATTTAAAGAAGCAAGTTATACCAGCATTTACCGTTTTGAAAAACCGGTGAGCAGCTGTTCAAATCCCTTGGCCAAAGTATCTAAAACAAAGAAAGCAGTAATGCTGAATACCGGCATGATGGGCCTGATCAACGGCAAAACCAATATTTCCAATAAAATTGTTTTATCTAAATAAATCTACATTTTTACCTATCTAAATTATCAATCTACGCATGAATTACTTTTTTAAATCTGCAGTTACCGGTGCTTTTCTACTGGGTACACTGACAGTTAATGCCCAGGACCTTTCCCGTAAAATACCGGCTGATGCCATGGCGGTGATGACCATTAAGGGAAACAACTTTCTTGAACTGATGTCGGCCGAGGAGTTTAACAATACTTTTATCGGAAAGGAAATGTTCAGCAAACTGGCAAAAGAACAAAACAACAATTATAACAGTGTGGAAGATTTCGGATTTAACCTGTCCTCTTCCTTCTATTATTACAACCAAACGAACGACAGCGTTAGTTACAACTGCTTTCTTGCCCCGGTAAAAAACCTGGCTCAGCTGGACAAAGTATTTGAGCAATCAGGTAAGAAGTTTAGCGTTAACGGCAAGCTAAGAACATTTTTCAATGCAGACTCTTCAAAGATCATGCGTTGGAATGATGAAATGTTGCTGATGGTATTGGCAGATGGAAGAAGCGCCTATTTTGACCGCCCTGAGATTCGCGAACGCTTCGGAATGTCGGTTATTGAAGTACCTCAGGAAGCTGTTGCGGTAGATTCAGCGGCAACTGTGGATGCTACTGATGTTGCAGCTGCCGGCGATCAGGTGATGGATGCCAGCGAGGTAATGGTAGATGAGCCTAAAGCACGCTCAAGATCTAAAAAGAAAAGCAGCCATGCTGCGAAATCCAGAAAAACCAAATTAAAAGGGAAAAAATCAGCTAAGAAATCTTATAAAAAGAAACCCGTTAAGGTACAGCCTGCAGAAGAGGCCTATATGGATGCCGCCTCAGCTGCTGCAGAGGCCGCTGCTGCTGCTGTTGATAGCGCAGCAATTGTGGTAGACACGGCTTATTCCTATTACGAAGATAAGAACTCACCGTATTATAAAGATAAGACGATTAAAACCGCAGTAGTAGCACGTTGGACCGTTAAAATGATAGATGATGCTTTTACCGGTAACGGCCAGAATTCCATCCTGAAAAACGCAGACTTTACTAAAAATATAGATCAGAAAGCGGAAGCCACCATTTGGGTTGCAGGTGTAGAGAAATTAGGAAATGCATTTATCCCTTCTACTACATATCTGAAGGATTTCAATGTCCTGAGCGGCTATGGAACGGCAAATGCGAAATTGTATCTGGAGGAAAAATCTATCCGCATCAGCTCTGCAATGACTTTTAGTGAAGAAATGGGTAGCGTATTGAGGAAAGTACACCAGAGAAAATTGAACAAGGCTTTCCTGAAATACGTAAATGAAGATAAATTAATCGGCTACATGGCTTATTCAATGGATACCAAAGCGTATCTGCAGGAATACCCTAAACTGGTTTCTAAAATCTACGGATCACTTTATTCGGATGAAATCGGAATGGCGACAGATCTTTTCTCTTTAGTATTAGACGAAGAAGCCATCAGTAAAGTGATCAAAGGTGATGGAATCTTTATTTTCAACGGACTGTCTCAAAAAGAAGTTTCTTATAAATCTTATGATTATAATGAAGAAAACTTCGAGACTACTGAAGTCATGAAAACAAAAAAAGAGACTTTGCCAGACTTCCTTGCAATGATCTCTACCGAAGACACCCGGTTGATCAACAAATTGATCGCCTATGGTGTAAAAAAAGAAGTGGTAAAGAGTAAAAACAGCTATTATGAAGTGACGATCCCTAAAAGCCCGCTCGCTTTATATTTCGCCATTAAAGAAGGTATTATTTTCCTGGGTACCAATGCCACGGAAATGGAGCAGATCGTGAGCAATACGTATCAGGCTAAAGTTTCCGGCAGACATAAAAGCGCATTGTTAGGAAACAACTATGCGGCTTATTTCAGTCCGAAAAGACTGGCGGGAAAAATACCTGCAGAAGAATTGGGAAGCCCGGCTAAAATCGAGAAAGCCAATAAAACCCTGAATTCTCTGGGAGATATCTACATCAGGTCTTATCCGATGAATGGCAATACCTTTGCCGGAGAAATCAGCATGGACACACCGGCAGATCAAAAAAACTCATTGAAATATTTGTTCTCAGTGATTGAAAATCTGAAGTAGTCAAAAGACGCACCGATGAAAAGAATATTAAAAATATCAGCAGCAATAGTCATATTGCTGCTGATTTCCGTTTACGGGTATTTGCAATTCCGGGAATACCGTTCGTATCAAAACAAAATTCATAAAGATGCAGACCTGGTTTTCAAGATTAATCTTGATGGAATTTTTAAAACCATGTCAGCGGATTTTATCAGCAATCCCGGCTATTATTTAAGCGCGGACAAAAAAGAGGGAAGCAGTGCGAGGGGGATTTCTTTACCGGCAAATATCTTTGTCTATACACTTCATTCGAAATCTGCAGGGACTTATTTCTGTACTTTATCCGTAGCCGACAGTGCGGCGCTTGAACCATACCTGAAACGTGTTTTTAAGCTAAAAACCTTTCAAAGAAACGCAAACGGTACCAGTACAGGAAGCTCAGCAGATCAAAGGCTGACTGTTGTTTACAACGCAAAAAATCTTGCCATGGCCTATAGCTTAAAAAAAGAAGCCGTAACCGCAATCCTGAATGATTTGCTGGAACAAAAGAACATGATGGATCCTGCAGCCCCGGAAATGATTGCTTTGAAAAAAGCAACTGGACATCTGAGCTGGAACTTTAACGGGTACCAGGGAAGTCTCAACTTCAAGGATGGACAGGCCCTGGTCGACTGCACTTTCCCGGTTTCAGACTTGGGAATTCCGGAGCAAACCGGCTATAGAAACAGCTTCGCTAAAGATGCCGCCTTAAAAATCTGGCTGAACGCAGGGCTGACTTCTATTTTAGCACATCAGGAATTTAATTTCAGGAATTTCAATTTGCAGTCAGACAGCTTACTGAAGTCTTACGGTGCTTATGTTTCCCTGGAACTGGATAAGAACATCACGCAGCAGGAGCCAGTGATCACTTACGAATACAATGACGACTTTGAGAAGGTCGCACAGACAACACTCAAAGCAACAGCGGTACCTCATTTGAAACTCAGCTTTAGCGGCAATCCTGATCCTGTGTTAAGGTACCTGAAAATGAAAGACATCATTAACGATACCAATCAATTGAACAGGGAATTGTTTCCATTGTATCAGGTTTTTAGTTCCAGACAAAACGATGGCTGGCAGCTGAGCACTAAAGAAGGGGACAGCTTCCGGACGGAATTGATAAAAAGCCCGTATTTCTTCTATGCAGAAGCAGACATCAGCCGGATTAAAGCGCAAAAGCAATTTCCTTTGCTGAATTCCTATTTAGAGCCCTTTACAAATTTGAAGTTGACCGCAACAAAGCTGGATGCCAAAAAGGGGAGGCTCCAGGGACAGATAGATTTCAAGAGAAAAAATGTCAATTCCTTTTCTCAATTGATTAAGTAAAAAAAACACAAATAATAAAAAGCCCTTCAGATACCACTGAGGGGCTTTTTATGGGATTTGACAAAGTGATGATATTAATATTCCAAATGCGCTGTACATTTGCTTAACAGTGTTAAATTATTTACACTATTCAATTTTCTAAACCAATGGGAAGTAAAGAACGCATACAGCGGTTGAAAGAGGAAACAAGACTCAATATACTAGATGCAGCTCTGGAAATCGTGAAAGAAGATGGCTGGCAGTCGCTCAGTATGAGAAAGATTGCGGATAAGATAGAATATACAGCACCAATCATCTACGAATACTTTGCCAATAAAGAAGGAATCCTGCTGGAGTTAACCAGAAAAGGATACATCATCTTATTGCAGGAATTGAAAGCAGAAAAAAGCAAACATACACTTCCTGAAGATCAACTGGAAGGGATGTGGCTGGCCTACTGGAATTTTGCCTTTAAATACAAAGAGCTGTATCAGCTGATGTATGG
The DNA here is from genome assembly GCF_003852525.1 of Pedobacter sp. KBW06. Taxonomy (GTDB): domain Bacteria; phylum Bacteroidota; class Bacteroidia; order Sphingobacteriales; family Sphingobacteriaceae; genus Pedobacter. The sequence continues at coordinate 484,709 of NZ_QAJL01000005.1, read as the reverse complement.
CGTAGATATGAACTGCTGCGAAGTGATGAAAGCCTTCCCGGAAGCGGAGGGAACCACAAACATCATTTGCGATGCCATTAAGGCGCTGATGACGGCCGATCCCATTAATGATGACCTGGTCTGCAGGAAATACTTCACCTTCTGGTCTGTTGTACATGGTTTGATTTCCATCAACTTTGTAAGAAAAGGCACCGACAATGAAACAAATCAACACATCCTGAGAGATGCACTCAAAGGAATTATAAAATACATCAACGATTAAATCATCGCAAACGGGTTTTAATCAGAATCCGTTTTTTTATTAACAGTTACTTAACACTGTTAAATTACTTATCCACGTTACACCCTCTTTAAATCAAACATATCATGAAATATTACCCCAACTTCCCGCAATCACTTAACACTGTTAAACAATCTACTAGCGTTATGAAAACAATAATTTTACTTTCCACCGCCATATTTCTTTTTGGCTGTTCCAGCGAACCGATGCAGGTTGCCAGTACAGCACCAGCACCAGCATTGCCTGTGATCTCCATCACTAAAAGCGCAGAAACCACTTATCAGGAGTACCCGGCATCCGTACAAGGTGCGATAGATCTGGAAATTCGTCCGCAGGTGGGCGGTGTTTTAGAGCAGGTGCTTGTAAATGAAGGTGCCTTGGTTAAAGCAGGACAACCTTTATTCAAAATCAACTCGCTTCCTTTTACAGAGCAGCTGAACAATGCCAAAGCAAATCAACGCGCCGCAGAAGCCGCCGTATTGAATGCGCAGCTTGAAGTGGACAAACTCGTTCCCCTGGTACAAAACAAAGTGGTTTCTGACATTCAGCTAAAGACTGCAAAAACTGCGCATCAGATCGCTGTAGCCAATGTTGCCCAGGCAAAAGCGAGTGTAGGTACGGCACAGATCAATTTGGGTTATACCCTCATCAAAGCTCCGGTAAGCGGATATATTGGCCGTTTGCCTAAGAAACAAGGCAGCCTGGTTTCCCCTTCGGATGTTTTGCCTTTAACCAACCTTTCTGATGTACATGAGGTGCATGTTTATTTTTCTTTAGGCGAAGCTGATTTCATCAGTTTCAAAGAGAAATACCCTGCTGCAACTGCTGCAGGAAAATTAAAAAACCTTCCTCCTGTAGAGCTGGTATTGTCCGACAATGGCACTTATGCCGAAAAAGGTAAAATCGATATGATCGACGGACAGTTTGACAAAACTACAGGTTCCATCACACTAAGAGCGAGCTTTCCGAATGCTTCCGGTTTATTGAGATCTGGTAATACAGGTAAAGTAAGGTTAAGCCTGCAACATCAGGATGCCATGATGGTTCCTCAGTCGGCCACCGTAGAAGTACAGGACAAAGTGTTCGTATATGCAGTAGGTAAAGACAATAAAGTAGCCAAACAGCCGATCAAAGTCATCGGGATCAGTGGTACGAACTACCTGATCAAAGATGGTTTGAAATCCGGTGACAGGATCGTCTCCAAAGGAATGGAAATCCTGAAAGACGGTGATGCCATTACCCCAGAAGTATCAAAAGAAGAAAAAACATTAAAAATTGCCGCTAATTAAGACCAGTCATGTTTAAGATATTCATACAAAGACCGGTCCTTGCAACCGTGATCTCTATTTTGTTAGTGATCTTTGGAGTGCTCGGACTCTCAAAATTACCACTCCAACAATTCCCTGATATTGCCCCGCCGGCCGTACAGGTAATGGCACTATATCCGGGTGCAAATGCGGAAACTGTATTGCGTTCAGTAGCACCTTCCCTGGAAGAATCCATCAATGGGGTAGAGGGAATGAGTTACATGAGCTCTACTGCAAGTAATGATGGATCACTCGTGATCACCGTTTACTTTAAGCTGGGAACCAATCCCGATCAGGCTGCCGTAAACGTACAAAACAGGGTGGCACAGGCAACCAGTCAGCTTCCGGCTGAGGTGGTACAAGCCGGTGTCACCACTGCCAAACAACAGAACAGTCTGATCATGGTACTGGATATGTACACCGATAAAGAATCGGATTATGATCAGACTTTCCTGGCAAACTATGCACAGATCAACCTGATTCCGGAGATCAAAAGGATCCCGGGTGTAGGTTCTGCCAGCATCTTTGGCGGAAACAAGGATTACTCCATGAGGGTTTGGTTAAATCCGGCGCAAATGGCCAGTTACAACCTGATGCCCAATGAAGTAATGGCCGCCATCCAAAACAAAAATGTAGAAGCGGCTCCGGGAAAATTCGGAGAGAGCAGCAAGAACGCTTTTGAATATGTGATCAAATATAAAGGTAAGCTGAACCAGCCTAAGGACTATGAAAATATGGTGATCCGTTCCAATGCAGACGGTTCGATATTGAGACTTAAAGATGTAGCGAGAGTAGAGTTTGGTGCTTACACTTATGGAAGTTTAACCCGAATCAACGGAAAACCGGGAATTGATGTGGGGATTTTACAGCTTGCAGGTTCCAATGCGAATGAAATCCAGATCAAGATTCAGGATTTCATGAAAAAAGCAGAGAGAGATTTTCCTAAAGGAGTAAAGTACGATGTACTGTACAGTACCAAAGTATCCCTCGATCAGTCTATTGATCAGGTGAAACATACCTTGATTGAAGCCTTTATCCTGGTATTTATTGTCGTATTTATCTTCCTTCAGGATTTCCGTTCAACGCTGATTCCGGCAATTGCCGTACCCGTTGCGATCATAGGAACATTCTTCTTCATGCAGCTCTTCGGTTTCTCGATTAACCTCCTGACCTTATTTGCCCTGGTACTCGCCATTGGTATCGTGGTGGATGATGCGATCGTGGTGGTGGAGGCGGTGCATGCCAAAATGGAACACCATAATTTGTCTCCAAAAGCGGCAACAGCTTCTGCGATGCAGGAAATTACCGGAGCCATCATCTCCATTACCCTGGTAATGTCGGCGGTATTCTTACCGGTAGGGTTCATGGAAGGTTCTACAGGTGTATTCTACAGACAGTTTGCTTTTACCCTGGCCATCGCCATTGTGATCTCCGCTGTAAATGCATTGACTTTAAGTCCTGCACTTTGCGCATTGTTCCTTAAAAATCCACATGCCAACAAACATGAAGCAGTAAAAACTACCTTTAAAGAACGTTTCTTCATCGGATTTAACAGTGGTTTTAACAGCTTAACCAACAAATACATTGGCAGTTTAAGGTTCCTCATCCGTTTTAAATGGGTAGGTATCGCAGGTTTGATCATCATTACCCTTTCTACCATCTGGATGGTTAAGAAAACACCTACAGGATTTATTCCTTCTGAAGATCAGGGCTTTATCGCTATTGCACTATCTATGCCTGCCGGTGCTTCCCTGGAACGTACCACTGAAGCATTAAAAGAAGCAGAAAAAATACTGATGCCTTTAGAATCGAACCGCCTGTTAAACGTGCTTTCCGGTTTTAACATCATGACCCAAAGTACCAGTCCTTCGGCGGGGGTTGCTTTCGTCCTGCTGAAACCAACGGAAGAACGTGGTAAATTAAAAGGCATCAACGACATCATGAACGACATCAGGGGGAAATTATCTACCGTAAAAGGAGCCAATTTCTTTGTCTTCACCTTCCCTACAGTTCCCGGTTTCAGTAACGTGGATGGTTTGGACCTGGTGTTACAGGATAAAAGCGGAGGTAAACTGGATAAATTCAGTGGTATTGCCTATAATTTCATTGGTGAGCTGATGAAACGTAAGGAAATCGCTGTGGCCTTTACCACCTTTAAAGCGGATTATCCTCAATTGGAACTTAAAATCGACGACGAGAAAGCAGAACAACTGGGCATCAACACCAAAGACATCCTGCAAACCATGCAGGCATATTTCGGAAGTGCACAAGCTTCAGATTTCAACCGCTTTGGTAAGTATTACAGGGTGATGGTACAGGCAGATATCGCCGACCGTTCAGATGCTTCGGCCATGGATGCGGTATATGTTAAAAACAAACAAGGTGAAATGGTTCCGATCAGCACGGTAGCTACGCTATCAAGGGTATATGGCGCAGAAACTGCTTCCAGGTATAACCTGTTCAACTCGATTGGGGTAAATGCCATTGCCAAACCTGGATACAGCTCTGGTGATGCGATTAAAGCAGTAGAAGAAGTAGCTCAGAAACACCTTCCTTCAGGTTATTCCTTCGAATTCTCGGGTTTAACGAAAGAGGAAATTTCTTCCGGCGGACAATCCACGATCATCTTTATGCTGTGTCTGGTATTTGTTTACTTCCTGTTATCTGCACAATATGAAAGTTATATCCTGCCTTTAGCAGTAGTGCTTTCCATTCCTGCAGGTGTGTTCGGGGTATTCGTAGCCATCGGACTTACCGGAATCGAAAATAACATTTATGTACAGGTGGCATTGGTGATGCTGATCGGCTTGCTCGCTAAAAACGCCATCTTGATTGTAGAATATGCGGTACAGCGTAGAAAAGCAGGAAAAACCTTAATCGCTGCTGCTTTAGAAGCTGCGAAACTGCGTTTACGTCCGATCATCATGACTTCCCTGGCATTTATTGTGGGATTAATCCCGATGATGACTGCCACAGGACCATCAGCCCTGGGTAACCACTCGATCAGTATTGGTGCGGCAGGAGGGATGATCTCCGGCGTAATACTGGGCTTGTTCATCATTCCGGTGTTATTTGTGATCTTCCAGTACCTTCAGGAGAAAGTAAGCGGAAAACCACCGGTAGCAGAAGAAATCGGTCATGGGGTAACTGTAAATCCTGAAGCCAACATCATCTACTCTTAATTGATTTAATAAATGATTTCTGAATGAGTTTAAATTCATTCAGAAATCATCCACAATAACAACAGCAATAGAACTAATGAGAACATATATAAACAGACTTGCACCGATAGTGATCCTGATCCTACTTGCCGGTTGTAAAGTTTCAAAAGATGTGGTAATCCCAAAGGCCAGTATTCCGGAACAATTCAGGAATGCAGCCTCTGCAGATTCAACCAGTATCGCCAACCTTACGGTTAAACAGTTTTTTACAGACCAGACCCTTCAGAATTTGCTGGATACTGCGCTGCTTAGAAATTACGATTTGCAGATTGCCCTGAAAAATATGGAATCTGCTGATTTATTGTTCAGACAGTCTAAACTGGGAAACCTGCCACAGCTGAACCTGAACATTACCGCCAATACCAACCGTCCTTCAGACAACAGCCTGAACGGCCTGAGTGCAGGCCAGTTTTTAAAGACCAAACACATCGAGGATTACAATGCCAACCTTGGCCTGAGCTGGGAAGCCGACATCTGGGGAAAGATCAGAAGTCAGAAACAAGCGGCACTGGCCACTTACCTGCAAACTGCGGAAGCTAAAAAAGCAATCCAAACCCGTTTGGTTGCAAACGTGGCACAAGGTTATTACCGCTTATTGATGATGGATGAACAAATGACGGTTGCCAAAAGAAACCTGGCTTTAAGCGATAGCACCTTAAAAATCATCCATATGCAGTTTGATGCCGGACAGGTAACCTCGCTGGCCATTCAGCAGGCAGAGGCCCAGCAACTGGTGGCGGCACAGCTGATCCCGGAACTGGAGCAGAACATCAGTATCCAGGAGAATGCATTGAGTATTTTAGCGGGCCAGCTTCCTAAAGCAATTGCCAGAACAGCCAACCTGAACAAAATATCCTTTCCGGAGCAACTTTCAGCAGGATTTCCATCGGCGATGGTGAGCAGAAGACCGGATGTAAAAAGCGCAGAGCTTTCTTTAAACATCTCCAATGCCCAGGTGGGAATTGCCAAAGCTGGTTTATACCCTTCTTTGAGCATTACCGCCAGCGGAGGACTCAATGCCTTTAAAGCGAGCAACTGGTTCAACATTCCGGCTTCCTTATTCGGAACAGTAGCAGGAGGGATCACACAGCCGATCTTTCAACGCAAACAGTTGAGAACACAATATGAAAGGGCAAAGATCGATCGTGAAAAAACAGTGATTGAATTCAGACAATCCGTACTGAACGCTGTAGGAGAAGTTTCTGATGAACTTGTGAAAATTGAAAAACTGAAACAACAGTATACCATTGCGCAAAACAGGGTAGGCACTTTACAGCAAGCCGTAAAAAATGCCAATCTGTTGTTTAAAAACGGAATGGCGAATTATCTGGAAGTCATTACGGCACAAAGCAATTCTCTTCAGAGCGAATTGGAACTGGCCAGCATAAAAACAGCACAGCTAAACGCCTCGGTAGAACTTTACCGTTCTTTGGGAGGCGGATTCTAATCCCTGCAGCGATCGTATTGTAAAATTTACATCGCGAAATGATAAAACTAAAGTTTTAATTATTTAACATTGGCCTTTATATGATCCTTTATAAAGGCCGTGTTATTTAATAGACCCGAAGGTTATACCGAGCTGGAATTGATGGAAGAAGTTGCAGGGGGCAACGAATCCGCATTCAACCTGTTGTACGAAAAATACGCAGGTAAGGTGTATGCTATGGGCATGAAGTACCTCAAATCCCCTTTTCTGGCACAGGATGCCGTACAGGAAATCTTTGTTAAAGTCTGGAACAACAGAGGGGAACTGCCTTATGTGAAAAGCTTCCCGGCCTGGCTAAACACCATTTCCAGAAATCAACTCATCAATGAGCTTCAGAAACAGGTTCCCATGGAGACACTGGAAGAATTCCAGCCTGAGGAGAAACATAAGATCGCAGCCGTTTCCGGCAATGAGATCGATTTCCGGGAATTGGAACAGCTCATCAAAAAAGGGGTAGAAAGTCTTTCCCCCCGGCAACAGCAGATTTATAAACTGAGCAGGGAAGAAGGCTTAAGCCATAAACAAATTGCCGAGCAACTGTCCATTTCCTATGACGTGGTAAGGGAGCACATGAGCAAGGCCCTGAAGAACCTCCGCATTTTTCTGGAAAATAATTACCGCTATATGCTGTTGTTATGGCTGTTTTCCAGGAATCAATAAAAAAAAATTAAATACCACCCCCACAACTTTTCTTTTTAACTGTCTATATAATTGTAATGACACCAGAAACATTCAAATCACTTTTAGCAGGTTACCGTTCAGGAACCTTAACTGTGCCGGAGAAGCAGCAGCTGTTATCGCTTTTGCATGATCCCGGCTACCGTGAGGAACTGGAAAGTCTTTTTACTGAAGATTTATCTTCGGAGGATTTTTCGGCGACCGCAACAAAAGAAGAGCTGGATATGGTTTATGAACGCGTTAAACTGCAGACCACCTTAAGGGAGCCGAAGATCACTTCTTTCCTCCCGGCCTTAAGATGGACGGCAGCAGCAGCGGTATTCTTCACCGTAGCTTTTGGTGCTTATTACCTCAATTCAAAATACACCAAAACGGTCCTTCCTTTGGAATTTGCCGGACAAAAAGGGGAATACATTAAGCCCGGTGGCAATAAGGCCGTGCTGACCCTTTCTGATGGTTCCCATATCGCACTGGATGATGTGGCTAATGGAGAGATTGCTAAAGAATCCGGCGTTCAGATCACAAAAACTGCAGATGGAAGGTTGTTATATACGGCACGTCCGGGATTAAGCCATGTAAAAGTGGGTTACAATACCATCGCAACGCCCAAAGGCGGACAATACAGAATTGCCCTTCCCGATGGCACTATGGTTTGGCTAAATGCGGCTTCCTCCCTGAAATACCCCTCCGCATTTACGGGTAAGGAAAGAAACGTAGAACTTACCGGTGAAGCTTATTTTGAAGTGGCGAAAAACAAACACATGCCTTTCATGGTGAAAACCAGGAAACAGGAGGTAGAAGTATTGGGGACCCATTTCAACATCAATGCTTATGAAGATGAAAATGGGGTAAAAACCACCCTGATTGAAGGAAGTGTAAAAGTGAAACTCCCGTCAAATCAAACAACAGTGCTTAAACCCGGAGACCAGTCTGATGTCTTAACTGATATTAAGGTAAGCCAGGTAGATGCCAGCTCAGTGATCGACTGGAAACAAGGCCTGTTTTGGTTTAATGATGAAAGCATTTTTAGCATCATGCGCCAGTTTTCGAGATGGTATAATATAGAGGTAGAATATAGGGGAGATGTGAGCAATATCCGTTTCGGCGGACAAGTATCGAGGATGAAGAATTTATCACAGGTACTCCGGATTATGGAACTTACAAAATCAATCCAGTTTAAGGTAGAAGGAAACAAAATTATTGTCATGCCCTATACAGAGACAACCAGTAAACAATAACCATTAGTTAAGAAAAATAACCACCGTATATCACGTAATATATAAGTTTGCTAACACATAAAAAACAACAACATGAAAAACCTATTCTTATTTGCTGTCGCTTTACTTTTCAGCATGACCGCCAGCAGCCAGATCCTAAAACCGGTAAAATGGAGTTACGCGGCAAAAAAGACGTCAAAAACAGAAGCTACCTTATACCTTAAAGCAAGTGTAGAAGAAGGATGGCACCTGTATTCGCAGAATATACCAGATGGCGGACCTGTAAAAACCTCCTTCAAATTTACTCCTGCAAAGACTTACAAACTGAATGGCAAAACCACAGAACCAAAACCAATCGTGAAGTTTGAAAAAGCTTTTGACATGAACGTTGGTTATTTTGAGAACTCTGTGATCTTCCAGCAAAAAATCAAATTAACCGGCGCAAATGCTACGGTTAAAGGTACTTTGGAATTCATGGTTTGTGACGATTCTCAATGCCTTCCTCCAGAAACAGTTGAATTTTCCATCCCTGTAAAGTAAGCAGAAAATGACTTTAAAATACAATCAGACGAGCATAAAAATGCTCGTCATGGGACTCCTCATGTTTTTTGGGTCGGTTACAGCGGCCTTCGCTCAGGAAGCAGATACCGCGTTTAGTGATATAGAATTCACTGAAATTAAACCAGATAGCACACATAAAGATAGTATCACCGCTACTGTGCTTAGTCCGGCAAAGGATAGTGCTGCTGTTACAGACCCGGCTAAGCCTCTGGTAAAGAAGGAAGAAAAGCAAGGTCTGATCGCCATCTTTATCGCAGGTTTCATTGGAGGTCTGGCGGCATTACTGATGCCTTGTATTTTTCCGATGCTTCCTTTAACAGTCAGCTTTTTTACTAAAGGAAGTCAGACAAAAGGAAAAGCAGTGAGCAGGGCGATGTTTTATGGTTTATCTATTATTGTAATCTATGTGGTACTGGGATTACTGGTGACTGTCCTTTTCGGGCCGGATGCACTCAATAGCCTGTCCACAAACGGGGTATTCAACTTTCTGTTCTTTATTTTACTGCTGATCTTTGCCATGTCCTTTCTGGGTGCATTTGAAATTACCCTTCCTTCCTCATGGGTCAATAAAATGGATGCCAACTCCGATAAAGGAGGCCTTGCAGGCTTGTTCTTTATGGCGGGCACACTTGCGCTGGTTTCCTTCTCCTGTACAGGACCAATTATCGGGACCTTACTGGTGCAGGCTGCTACAAGTGGCGCGTTGTTAGGTCCGGCAATAGGCATGTTTGGGTTCTCATTTGCCCTGGCCATTCCTTTTGCTTTGTTTGCCATGTTTCCATCCTGGTTAAGTGCTTTGCCTAAATCAGGCGGCTGGTTAAACAGTGTAAAGGTGGTGCTTGGCTTTTTGGAGCTGGCACTGGCGATGAAATTTTTAAGCAATGTAGACCTTGCTTACCACTGGAACTGGTTTGACAGGGAAGTGTTCCTGGTACTTTGGATCGTGATCTTCGGATTGATGGGCCTCTACCTGCTTGGAAAACTTAAATTTTCCCATGACAGCCCGGTGAACTTCATTTCCGTTCCGAGGTTGCTGATAGCTGTAGTGGTGCTGTCATTTACGGTATACATGATTCCCGGATTATGGGGAGCACCTTTAAAATCGGTATCTGCATTTCTTCCGCCTCAGGCGACTCAGGATTTCGATTTGTATACGCCAACCTTAACCGGTGCATCAAATGGCCCTGCGGTAAAACATGAGGAAGGTCCTCATAAATATTCGGAGATCTTTCATGCTCCTTTAAATCTGAACGTATTCTTTGATTACGAAGAGGGAATGGCTTATGCAAAAAAAGTGAAGAAGCCTGTCATGATTGATTTCACCGGCCATGCCTGTGTAAATTGCAGACAAATGGAAGCGAATGTCTGGCCGGATAAAGCGGTATTCAGCAAGCTGAACAATGAATATGTCATCATTCAGCTCTATGTAGATGATAAAACGGAACTTGCAGAAAACGAAAAATTTAAATCTAAATTCAGCGGTAAAGCTGTAAATACTATTGGAAACAAATGGAGCGACTTTCAGGCCGCCCGGTTTAACTCCAACTCACAGCCATTTTACGTCTTACTTGGTCATGACGGGCAATTGCTGGCACCACCTACAGGTGCAAATTACAATGCCGGGGAATATCTTGAATTCCTCAATAGTGGCTTAAAGACTTTCAATAAATAATTGAAAATTTAGGTTAATAGTTAATAGTAAAAACGATGGTCGGTGGATGCCGCCCATCGTTTTAAAATGTCATCTAAAATTAAACACCACAAATAGCCCGTTCCGGGATTAAGGAACAAATAGATCTAAAAAACCAATTTATAACTAATGAAAAGATTAAGTTTGATCACGCTGGTACTCCTGGGTGCCGGTTTTCAGGGTTTTGCTCAACAGAAAAACCCAAAGAAAAATGCGGCTTCGGTAAGTCCCGTTGCAAATCCGAATGCGGTTAACCGCCCACCTGCAGCAAACGGGCCTAAGCCTTATGCTGAAGTGATCACCGCCAAAGCAAAAACAGATAAAGGACTGTTTAAAGTACACAACATCGAAGACCGTTACTTCTTCGAAATCCCCGATTCTTTGCTGGAGCGGGAGATTCTTATCGTCAATAGAATCAGTAAGGCTGCTGCCGGCAACCGTTCACAAATGATGGGTTACGGCGGAGACCAGATTGGCGATAACGTCATCTCTTTTCAAAAAGGACCGGCCAACAAGTTATTCTTAAAAAGCATTTCTTATGGAGAACGCTCACAGGATACGACAGCACAAGGTTTGTATAAATCTGTGATGAACTCAAATGTTCAGCCATTGGTCGCTTCATTTGACATCAAAGCATTTGCTAAAGACTCTGTTTCGGGTGCCAAAGGAGTGGTTATCGATGTGACAGATTACATGAATGGCGACAATGAGATTTTCTTTTTTGATCCTTCTGTGAAAAAAGCGTTAAACCTGACCGGGATGATGAACGACAGAAGTTACATCAAAGAGATCAAAGCTTATCCGCTGAACATTGAGATCCGGACCCTGAAAACCTACGCAAAGTCTGCTCCGCCAATGCCGGGTGGAATGGGGGGAGCGCCAAGTGCAAGCCCGGCTACTTACGAGCTGAACAGCTCGATGGTCTTATTGCCTGCTTCACAAATGAAGGCAAGGTATTTTGATCCGCGTGTGGGTTATTTTGCCACTGGTTTCGTAGATTTTGATTCCAACCCTCAGGGGGTAAAAAACCTTTCCCTGATCACAAGATGGAGATTAGAGCCTAAAGCGGAAGACATCGAGAAATACAAAAGAGGAGAGCTGGTAGAGCCTAAAAAACAAATCGTTTATTATATTGATCCTGCAACGCCTAAAAAATGGGTGCCATACCTGATCCAGGGAGTAAACGACTGGCAGGCAGCCTTCGAAAAAGCAGGATTTAAAAATGCAATTGTAGCCAAAGAAGCACCTTCAGATCCGGCATGGAGCCTGGAAGATGCCAGACATAACGTCATTGTATACAAACCTTCAGACATTCCAAACGCAAGCGGACCTCACGTTCATGATCCACGTACCGGAGAAATCCTGGAAACGCATGTAAACTGGTACCACAATGTGATGTTAATCCTTAGAAACTGGTACCTGATCCAGGCCGCAGCAGTTGACCCTGCAGCACGGAAAATGACTTTCGACGATAAACTGATGGGAGAACTGATCCGTTTTGTGTCTTCTCATGAAATCGGACATACCCTGGGATTGCGTCATAATTTCGGATCTTCAGCAACTGTACCGGTAGAAAAATTAAGAGACAAACAATGGGTGGAAAAAAATGGACACACGCCATCAATCATGGATTATGCCCGTTTCAACTATGTTGCTCAGCCGGAAGATAACATCAGCTCCAAAGGAATTTTCCCAAGAATCGGTGATTACGATTTATGGGCAATCGAATGGGGTTATAAATGGACGCCTGAGTTTAAGGGCCCGCAAGAGGAACTGGCGAGCTCCAACAAAAACATCATCAGCAGGATCTCCGGAAACAAACGCCTGATCTTCGGAACAGAAAGTGATCCAAATGATCCCCGCAACCAGAACGAAGACCTTGGCGACAATGCCATGCTGGCTTCTGCTTATGGAATTAAGAACTTAAAACGCATTTTGCCGAATTTATTGACCTGGAGCAAAGAGCCAAATGAAGGTTACCAGAATGCAAAAACGTTATATGGCGAACTGGTAGGTCAATATGGCCGCTACATGGGCCATGTAGCAAAAAATATCGGAGGAATCTATTCTACACCTAAAACAGTAGAAGAAAACGGTGCCTCTTTTGTCGCTGTTCCTTATGCAACACAAAAGGAAGCAATGACCTTTTTAAATGCACAATTGTTTACCAGCCCAACCTGGTTAATTAACAAAGAATTGATCGAACGCACAGGGATTAATCCTGTAGATGTTTTTCAGGGAATTCAGAAAAGTACTTTATCGAGATTCCTGAATGCCAATACCATTGGCAAACTCATCAATGCAGAGGTAATGAGTGGTGCCAAAGCCTATACTGCGGAGCATCTGTTTGCCGACCTTAAAAGCGGAATCTGGTCTGAATTGTACAGTCATAAGAACATCGACGTGTACAGAAGAAACCTTCAGAAAGCTTACATAGACAACCTGAGTAAGCTGATGGTAGCGCCTTCATCGGCCGCTCCCGGTGGTTTCCCTGGAATGAGGTCTTCTGATCCTACAAGTTCAGATGTATCCAGCATTAGCCGTGCGCACATGGCTGGCTTAGCCAAAGATGTCCGCCTTGCCATTCCTGCAGCAACAGGTTTGAGTAAATATCATTTACAGGATTTATTGGTGCGCATCAATAACGCATTGAATCCGAAATCGTAAATTATTTACCACATTAAAAAGCCCCCTCCGGATTTGTGTTAAACAAAGCAGAGGGGGCTTTCTTTTTTCTAAACCCGGTCCTGTTCGGGTTTCCTGTGGGTACTGATGGCAATCCTGTTCCAGGCATTGATGGTTACCACTGCCATGATAATTTCAGAGAGCTGCAAGTCAGTAAACAATTCAGCAGCACGGCCATAGGTTTCTTCCGATACCCCTGAAGGAATCAAAGTAACCTCCTCTGTTAAAGCAAGAATGGCCTTTTCTTCTTCAGTAAAAAATGAGGTATCCCTCCAGGCACTCAGGGTATAAATCCGCTGTTCAGTCTCTCCGTGTTTCCTGGCATCTTTAGTATGCATGTCCAGGCAAAAGGCACAGCCATTGATTTGTGAAGCCCTGATCTTGATCAGCTCTTTATGAGATTTACTAAGGGAACTTTCGTTTAAAAAGCCTTCCAATGCGAACATCGCCTGATAAGCTTTTGGATTGGTCTTTTGAATATCAATTCTATCTTTCATAACTATATTGTTGTTTTTTCTCTGAAGCAATGATCGCTTCATGCTATACGATGTTTAAATTTCAGTTCAAATTTCGGCATCAAAAGCCTTAAAAAAACTTAACCTGGTTTAAGAAATTCTCTTTCCCTTCCTGGCGCGGATTTTACTCAGAAATTCAGGGGTAAAGCCAAGGTAAGAGGCCAGCATATACTGGGGCACCCTTTGAACGAATTCTGGAAATGCATCGTTGAACTGGTGATATTGCGCTTCTCTGGATAGGGTATGGAGGAATTTTGTCCTGGTCTGAACGGCAGAATAGGCACGCTGCAGGATCAGGCGAAAATACCTTTCCAGCTTGGGTACCTTGTCAAAAAGTTCCTTCTCGCTGTTTTTTTCAAAAGCAATGACCTCTGATACTTCTACTGCCTGAATCTGAAATCCGGAAGGAATGCGGTTTTCCAGACTGGTATAATCACTGATCCACCAGTTTTCAATTGCAAACTGCGTGGTTTGTTCTGCTCCCTTATCGTCAAAAAAATACATCCTCAGACAACCTTTTACCACGAAATAATTGGCAGAACAGATCTTTCCCTCTGTTAAAATCAGCGCTTTCTTTTTCAGCTGGAGGTATTTCAGTTTTTCGGCGATGAGGACTTCTTCAGTTTCATTCAGAGGGACATACCGATTGATATGTTGTAAGATTGGCTGGAACATAAACAGGCTTTGGGAAAGCAAGATAAACAATTGTTCCTGTTTTTAAGATGAAAAAGAGGCAGGACAATTTAGCCTGCCTCTGAATATGATGTATTTAATGAACTCTAAATACTCAAAGCATTGTGGGTCAGCTCATGATCAACAGTGTCTGCAGCTGCATATTGCGCGGCAATATGTTCATTCAGGTACCTGGAAGTATAGTAATGATCGGTTACATTGATAAATAAAACCGTTCCTCCTTCAATGGTATTGATCACCGTATTTGCCAGTTCTGGCGCCACTGCCGGGCAGCCCTGACTCCTTCCGAGCCTGCCCAATGCATTGATCGTCCCCTGGCTCACGTAATCTGCCCCATGAACAACAATGGAACGTTTGCGGGCATTGGAGTTGAATCCTTCGTCCATTCCATCAAGCCTCAATGATTTACCATGCTGTCCGTGGTAAATTTCCGCGGTCAGGTAAAATCCGATACTGCTTTGAAAGGAATCATTAAGGTTAGAAAAGCGGGTGGCTTTATCATTTCCACTACGCTGGCCATGGGCAACCCAGGTATTCAGCAGGAGTTTCTTTTTGTCCAGATCGATGATCCACAGACGCTTACTCGTGCTGTTCTGGTCGAAATCTGCAATGGTTAAAATGGACTTGCCGGCAGACACCTGTCCGGACTTTTTAAGGTTGTAAAAACCGGTAAGGGCTTTTTCAAAAACTAATGGGGTTAACCCGCTTTCGGCAAGGTGTGCAGACTGGTAAATGTTACTGACATGCCTGTTGTACAGGCTATCTTCAGTTGGAATTACAACCGGGTTAATCTGGGGAGTTACCGGCTCCCGGTTTATCATGGTGAAGGCAACCGCCATCGTAATTAATCCTGCTCCACCAAAAAGGTATCTCATCATAGAATTTGGGTTTAGTGCTATGAATAATTGAATTGTTAGTTATGTATTTTTATGCTATAGGCCTGATGTTTAAACGCTAATATATTGATTAATTGATGTTTAGATTGAAATTTAGTAGGCTATTACTTTTTTATGACTTAACTATCTTAATAGTGTATTATCGTCATGGCAAATTGCCGGAACCGATGTCCCTGTTAATAATTATGATGTTTTTTTTCTGCTTTCATCAGTAGCTTTCATCCGCTTTACCTTTGCGGGCTGCTATAAGGACTCAAATAAGGGCAAAAGGTTTAAAACAGCTGAAAAATTCACGTAATAGATCAGCTCGTTTGCGTAATAGATTTTGTTCCTCCTGGTATTCTATAGGAATTTGTAAGTATGAAAACAACCATCAGCCCTGTCGTTCTTTTAAGAATCCCGGCATTCTCCATTACAGATCAGTTAGTTGAAGTATGGGAAGAGCTAAAAATAGCTATCAGCTTTTCTTCCAGTGCCTTCTACGATAAAATTAAAACAGTTAAAGCCCATGAACTGACGGATTTAGATCCGAAAATACAGTTTACGATATGGAAGTATTTCAACCGCTCCAAATACCGGGGAACACCATATGGCAGCTTTGCCGGTTTTGCAGTCGCGGAATTAACAGCCGGAACAACGGAAGTTGTCTTTTCCCGTAAGCAGCATTTGCACCGTTTTAAAGACTGGTCTTACCGCAATGACCTTCAGATATCAAACGAGGACTTAACCTCCTCAGATCGCCTCTATTTCTCAAATTCAAGTACTTATTCAACCTCCAGGAACATCCGCTTCATTTCCCTGCAGGAACAGGTGTTTGAACTGGCTGAAATCGAAAAAAGCACGTTCATCACAGAATTGCTGGATTTCTGCAGTAAGAAAGCAAGGTATGCCGCCATATGTGATTTCGCTGCTGACCGTGCCGTCTCCGAAGAAGTACTGACAGGAATTCTCAGGGCGATGCTTGATTTACAACTGCTTTTCACAGACCTCAACCCCAATATCATCGGACCGGATTACTTTGGACGGAGCGGGCAAGCCCTCAACGACACAGAAGAGCAATACCTCATCGCGGAGCGTAAGGTGTGTTCGGGTGGGGTCGGTAAAGCCGCTTTAGCGCACTTACCTGCATGTATAGACCATTTAACATCGATCAGCTCAGCACAAGAAAACCAGGGACTTAAGTCCTTTTCCAGCGAATTCCAAAGACGCTTTGAATCTCAGGAATTGCCTTTAATGATGGTCCTTGATCCGGAGCTGGGAATTGGTTACGGAGACCTTGCCGGCGCTGCTGCCGCAACAGATTTAGCGCATGAACTGAGGGATGCCATTGGCAATGCTGCACCGGCAGCAGCTCATCCGGGAGCCTTTGCCTGGACTTTGCTCAAAGAGATGCTCAGGGGAGATGGAAAACAAGTCATTAAACTGGAAAATATAGAAAACAACCAACAGTCAGACAGCAAGATAAAGCCGGCGAACAGCTTTAGCGCTTTAGCAAGATTTGCGGATGATCTGGTGGTACTGGAACAAGTGGGCGGCTGCACTGCTAATGCGCTGGCCGGCAGGTTTACCATGGCCAGCGAGGCGGTAGAATCACATTGTAAACAGATTGCGGCCGCAGAATCAGCAGCCAATCCGGAGGTGATTTTCTTCGATCTGGCATACATGGCTGAAGGAAAAGTCGACAATATAAACCGAAGAAAGGGGATTTATGACCACGAACTTCCCATTCTAAATTACTCCTGCAGCGGGCAGCCCATCTCTTTAAATGACCTCCTGGTTACGGTAAAAAACGGAGAAATCATCCTGCTCTCCGCACAATATGGGAAAAGACTGGTCCCAAGGCTCGCTTCTGCTTATAACTACAGCCGGTCTGACCTGTCCGTTTATCGCTTTCTATGTGATTTGCAACATCAGCGAGTCCGGACTCAGATCTTGTTTGACATCCAGTCGCTCTTACCCGGCCTGGATTTTTACCCCAGGGTCCAATACAAAAACCTGGTTTTATCCCCGGCAAAATGGAGGATCAAAGCCTCTGATCTGGGGCAGGAGCCAGTCCTTTCCCTGCTGGATAAAATGGGGGTAGGCCGGTACTTCTCTGCAGGAAACGGAGACCAGACTCTATGCTTCGATAAAGAGAATGAAACCGATCTTTTTCACTTTAAATCCTACCTGAAACAATACAACGATTTCGTTATAAGTGAATGTATTATTGCTAGTAATCAAGTATTTAGAGATGAATCTGGAAAGAATTACTTCAGTCAGATTCTCCTCACGCTAAATCACGGCGAATTATTGTATTCCGGACATACGCCGCTAAAAAAAGCAGCACATAAGGACGTCGAACGGGTCATCGTTCCGGGGAAAGACTGGCTCTATTTTGAGATTTACTGTCATGAGGAACGGACAGACTTCCTCCTTACTTCGCTGATCGGAAAATTCATAGAAAGGTATTCCGGGAATTTTAAAACCTGGTTCTTTATCCGGTACAATGATCCGGCTCCGCACCTCAGGTTAAGGCTGCAGCTGAACCGGGAAGAAGAAGGATATTTTTACATCAGCAGGTTAATGGAAATACTGGCAGAGGACTTGTCGGATGGGATCATTACAGACGTTCAGCTGAAGACCTATCACCGGGAAACAGAACGTTACGGCGCGGCGCAGATGGCGCTGACAGAGCATCATTTTACGGCCGACAGCAATTATGCTTTAAGTCTTCTGGATAGCAATCCGGATCTGTTTACTAAATATGCAAATTGTACGGCATTGATGAAAGCAGTACTGGGGACACTTGAGCTGAACCAGGGAGAACAGGCGGTATTTATCCGAAATGTTCAGCAATCATTTGAGGAAGAACACGGCATGACCAGCAGGGAGTTCAAAAAGGTAAACAGGGAGTGGGGCCTTTTCCTGGAAGAATATCCCTTTGGAAGCCTGGATCATGTACTTCATGCCATCCCCAACGAGCTGATCCGTTCCTTTAACCATACTTTAGCGGAAAGCACGCCCGAAAACCGGAGGTCCCTGTTTTGCAGTCTTTTTCACATGCACATCAACAGGTTGTTCGCCACGGAGCCAAGGGCCCATGAAACGATCATTTACAGCTTCCTCCATAAAATATTGCAGCTCGAAAAGCAAAATCTACACCTGGTTAAGCTCGATCGATAAAGTGGCCTCAAAATAATGGTCCTCAGTAACGGCAGTATGAAGTGCGGCTTTGTTCCCATAAGCAGACTTCAGCCGCTTCTTTACGTTGCTGAGGCCTATATGGTGACTGCTATGTGCAGGCTGCAGGCTAATCAGATTTCTCGTACTGACCTGCAGCAATCCACCGGAACAACTGATGTCAATGCTTGCAGGATGGGCGGCCTGCCTGAGTTCCCCATGTTTGAACATATTTTCCACGAGGGTCATAATGAGTAGGGGAATGATCTGAATGTATTCCACATCTTCAGTGTAATTCAGGGAAATATGTAAACCATGACCTGCCTTAATCTGATGAAGCTTGATCAGGTTTTCTACCTGTTCCAATTCTCCGGACAAGGCGGATTGCGCATGATCCTTCACCTCTTCAATAGAATACCTCATCATTTCTGACAATGCCATAATCGCTTCTGCGGCCTCAGGAGCAGTTTTTCTTGTATTCGTATAAATGAAATTTAAGGTATTAAACAGGAAATGAGGATTGATTTGCGCTTTCAGGTGGGCATGCTGCGACTTAATCAGATCAGAATAAATCCTTTGGTTTTCAATGATCACCAGCAAGCGCTCTTTCTCCTGTTCTTCTGCCCGTTTTCTTTCCTTGAAGTAATTGAGGATATAATCGTAGCCCGTGGCAAACAAAATGAAATAAATGGCACGGTAAGCCACATTGGTATGTGCCCTAAAGGTAAACTGGATCGGTTCAATAAGCTCCAGCGTACCATAACGGTTGAAGAAATCAGCGGTATGAAGAACAAGCGGAATATACAGGATCACTTCCAGCGAAATGAACAAAGGCAGCCTCCAAAGTGCCTGAATACTTTTCATTTTTGCCGCAGGCATCACCACAAGGGCATGAAAGTAAAACAAACTGATGTTAAACGTATAAAAAAGTGCATAGTTTCCAAACGTCGCAAAGACCCCGCGGATCACGCCCATAATCACCACTTCATAGAATATAAAGAGGAACCAGCCTATAAAATGGATCCGGTAACGGTATAAAAAGTCTTTGAAATTATCAGGTGTTATTTTCATTTCGTGTAAAAGAAGCCAGTGTTAACGTAATACTTTTCCCGGGGCCTGCGATCCTGCTTAATTTTCCTCAAAAAAAAGAACATGAAAAAGGAACTAACAGCAATCAATCTAAAGAAAAGCACATTATTTGTGTTCAAATCAAAAAAAGGTAAATCAGCTTACTATACTGATACTTTTAAAACGTATACAGATCCGACCAATACCAGTGCAACATCGCATACCAGTGGTATAGTTGGATATGGAGCACACTAGAAAGTGTTTAAGGCAATGAAATCTAATCGGGTACATTCCGCTTGGATTTCATTGTTTTTTCTCCCAGAAAGACTAAAAACTGCTTTTTATAAGTCGTCCCCAATGGCACCTCCATTTTATTGCTCAGAATAATCGTATATCCTTCCACTTTAGTGATGTAATTCATAGATACGATAAAAGACCTTTGTACCCTGACAAAGTTCGGATTGTCCTGCAGCTTCGTTTCCAGCTCCTTCATCGTCAGATAAGCGACATGCGTCTCATTCACTGTATGTATCTTCACATAATTGTTTAAGCCCTCAATCATGATGATGTCTCTGATATTGATTTTTGTATATTTCTGCACCTGATCAGTCTTGATAAAAAAGAAATCATCTGCTGCAACCACATTTTTTACAGCCAGCTCCGAATTCAGGAGCCTTTTGATCATCAAAGCGAATTTGCTCATGGAAATCGGCTTCAGCAAATATTCATTTGCCTGTACACCAAACGCTTCATAAGCATACTTCGAATGCCCTGTAGTAACCACCAGGTACTTTGTCTTGTCTCTAATGGCAATTGAAAGATCTATTCCTGACATCCCCGGCATATCCATATCCATGAAAACAATATCAATCTGGTCATTGGCCGAAATTTCCATCAAAGCCTGCAAAGGATTTGTAAAGTATTTTACAAGCTGCAGGTTGGGCATCGTATTGATGTAATCTACCAGGAGTTCTACAGCGTGTTTCTCATCGTCAATAATTACGCAGTTTAATTTCTTGTCCATTGATCTCCTCCTATAATTGGAATAATATTAATAAATCTAACCTAAAAATATTCACAACGCAAAACAGGTCCTTGGCGTAATACTTTTTATTATTTCATGAATTTTATTAAGAATGTGTAAAGTTAAATCAAATTCAGGGATAAAACTATAATTTTCTATGCAGAAGTCAAGGATTTATTGCGTTTACACCTAGTTATGGATGATTTTAACGGATTTTGAAGGTTAATTTTTCATTCACCATGCAGTTCATATTATTCACCACGCAAAACCCTTCATTCACGTAAAAGAATTGGCGGTATCATTGATCTTGCCTACTTTTATGACATCCCCCCTATAAAACGAAAATTCCTGATGCATGGAGGTGCATCGGGGATTTTTCTTCAATTTACTGCCCTTAAAGTAATTGAACAAAAACATCTCGCGTTCTCATATAGTTTGTTAATTCAAAAGGGGAGTATTCCCCTTTCTTCAATGAACAACAATTCTTTTCAATAATTCATTTCATTCTTTTTTCAAAAAGACTGATCATCCTAATCCCGGAACTAATCCGGGATTTTTTTTTAAAGGGACGTAGGGGTATGTGCTGATTTTGTTGTCTTACCTGTAAATCATTAAAAATTAATTGATCAATTATTTAAAAGAACAACAAAATGAAAACAATCAAGTATCTACTTATCATTACCGTAAGCATTTTCAGTATGAACTCCGTTAAGGCGCAAGTGCCGGGATTGAACTTTGGAATTAAAGCAGGCGCAAACTTCGCCAACCTGCATTCTGATTTTAAAGGCCTCTCTAATGAAAAAGGGAAAATGGGATTTAATGTCGGTGCATTTGCAAGGATCGGAAAAACCCTTTATTTTCAACCTGAGATTAATTACACGACATTTAAAAGTGAGTACAGCTATAGCGGATCTACCTATAAGCCTAACTTCAAACAAATGAACATTCCATTGATGGTTGGTTATAAAATCATCAATACTGAAGCCTTTAACCTGCATGTATCTGCCGGTCCGGACTTTAGCTATACCCTGAATAAACCAAATTCCCCAACCTCATTTGATTACAAAAAATTCAATATTGGTGGTGTAATTAACGCAGGAGTGGACCTCGGAAACTTAACCATAGATGCCCGTTACACGAGAGGATTCACCAAAATCAACAAAGGATTACAGGAAAAAACAGGTATTTATAACTTATCTGTAGGTTTCAAAATTTTCTAATTTCTCTTTTTAACAAAATAATGGGGCCGGTGATTATTCATTGGCCCCTTTTTTTATATTTGGCTATAATTATTTCAACATGCAAAGTGAATTGTTTCAAATAGAAAGCGAAATGCCCTGGGAAGATCTTGGTAATGGCATTAAAAGACAGGTTTTTGGATATGACGACCGGGTGATGCTGGTAAAAGCAAAATTCGAAGCCGGAGCCGTTGGCGTATTGCACGAGCACCACCATACCCAGGTCACTTACGTAGACAGCGGCGTATTTGAAATGACCATTGGCTCAGAAAAGAAAATGATCCGAAAAGGAGATGGCTTTTATGTGCCGCCACACGCCATCCATGGCTGCGTTTGTTTAGAAGCGGGAATCCTGATCGATGCTTTTACACCACATCGTGAAGATTTTCTGAACGCATAAAAACGACTACTCCGTCTTCATAAATTTATACAGATAGGCACAGGCCAGTAATAAAGCGGTTAAGATCAGCCAAAGGACGTTGTAACCATGATGTTCCGCGATGTAAAAACCTGCCGTTGGTCCCACTACCTGTGCGACAGACCAAACCAGCATATAACCTGCAGCATACTGTCCTCTGTTAAACTCGTTTGCCCTGCTCATCACAAAAGTGTTCACAAAGGGGAGGGCAAACATTTCTCCCACCGTAAAAAATACGATACATAAAGTTCCCAGCAGGATCGGAGAGCCAAATGGAATCATCAGCACCAGGAACGAAGCCGCAATAAACAACACCCCAACAGTGATGAAAAACACCGGCGACCTTTTTCCTTCAATCCGGTGCACCATCACCATTTCAAATAAAGCGATGATTACCCCGTTCAGGCCCAGGATCAGGCCGATCATAAACTCATTGATCTTCCAGGACTCTTTAAAGAAAACCGGAACTACCCGGAACATCAGGAAAAAACAGATGATAAAGATCATACTCAACAGGATAAACCTGATAAACAAACCATCTTCCCAGGGCTTACGCACCACAATCCCTTTCACCTTTTCTTTGATGGTTTTTCTATAAGCCTTTATCTTCGGCAGGAAAAAAAAGATACTCAATCCTGCAAAAATGCTGACCATTCCATCCACATAAAAAAGCAGGCTGTAATTATAAGAAGCGATCAATCCGCCCATACTTACCCCAAATGCCCATCCGATATTGGTGGCCAGACGGTTCAGAGAATAAGACCTCGTTTCCAGCCCCGGTTTAGCATAAGCGGCAATCGCCGCAAAATTGGCAGGACGAAAAGCCTCTGCAAAGAAACTAATCACGACGGCAAGGACGCAAAGGGTATGGAAATGGGTGATACTCGCAAAGAACAGGAAAAATGTACCGCCAATAATTGCCGAAAAAATCTGAACAGGCCGGAAGCCGATCACGTCGGTCAGCTTACCACCAGCTGCCGAACCTAGGATAGAGCCCAGGCCAAAAAGCGTGATGATAAATCCGGCATCAGATGCAGAACGGTGAAGCGATTGGGTCACATATAAGCCCATAAAAGGCACAGCCATATATCCACTCCGGTTAATGAGCATCACGATACTCAGAATCCAGGTTTCACGGCTCAACCCGGAGAAAGACCTTTTATAGTTCCCGGCAATAGTTTGAAGTAAAGACATATGCTTATTTTACCCCTCCAAAAGCTGCGAAACAAAGATTTTTGTGTAACACTTCTACGTGTTTAAAGCCAACCTCTTCCATCAGCTTCAGCTGGTAACCGATAGAACGGGGGGTATCTTCATAGGCAATGTAATCGAAAACCTTTTCCCGGTATTCCGCTCCGCCGAGGCCCTCCAGATAACTGCCGTATTTCTGCTGGAATAAAGCGTTCAAATGAGGGGCATCATGCGCAATCAGGTCGGAGATCCAAAAGGAGCCTCCGGGTTTCAGTGCATCATAAACCTTCTGAAACAGCTGTTTCCATTCTTCATCTCCACGCAGGTGATGCAGGGTTGCCGCTGCAAGGACAATGTCGTACTTCTGCGCCTCCAGCTCCAGCAGCCTCATGTCCAGCTGAATGGTGGTCACCGTTCCCTGTGTTTCCGCACTTACCCTTTCCTTTGCTCTTTCCAGCATGGGCAAACTCAGGTCATTTAAGCTGCAGTTCAGGTTTGGAATTTTACTCAGCATCTTCAGGGTATAGTTGCCCGCGCCACATCCGATATCCAGCAGCTCTTTCGCTTCAGGATTCACATATTTCGCGGCATCAGTACACAGTTCCATAGTTAAGGGCGCATCAAGCGTGGTCAGCTGGCCGGTATCCAAATTGGAAAAACGTTCCACATCCTGATCAAATCTGCTTTCTATTTCCTGATTGGTAGCTTTCGCTGAGTAGTCTTTTGCGCTCACACTTGTAAAATTTGTGCCAAGATAAAAAAATAGAATTGCCATTCCCGCAAAACCTACTAACTTTAAAAAGTTCAAATCAAGAAAACATGGCAATTAACTTACGTAAAGGCGAAAAAATCAATATTGGTTTATCAAAGATCAGTGTGGGACTGGGATGGGACCCTAATGATGGAACAGGGCATGACTTTGACCTTGATGCTTCGGCATTCATGGTCGATGCGAACAGGATGATCCCGGCAGAAGAATTCTTCGTTTTCTATGGAAATGATAAATCTCCGGATGGAGCGCTCTTTCATACAGGAGATGACCCCACAGGAGGAAACAGTGCGACCGGCGATGATGAGATCCTGAAAGTAGACCTTTCCCTGGTAGACGACCGCATTCAGGAACTGTTGTTTGTAGTGACCATTCATGAAGCGCAAATCAGAAGACAAAACTTTGGACAGGTGAGGAGCTCCTATATCAGGATCGTAGACGATACCACGGGGGAAGAGGTGGCCAAATACGAGCTGGATGAAGATTTCTCTATTGAAACTGCGATTGAATTCGGCCGCCTTTATAAAAGAAACGGCAGCTGGAAATTCGAGGCTTCAGGCAGGGGATATAAAGAAGACCTTGCTTTTTTCCTGGCCAAATATTATACAGGAGACATCATTAAATAAATCAGGCTTATACCGGAAGTATGATGTGGAATGTCGTTCCCTTTTCAGGTTCGCTTTCCACCTGAATACTTCCGCCTAAATCTTCAATCTGGGTTTTTACCATAAATAAGCCCATTCCTTTACCCTCAACTTCCAGGTCAAAGCGCTTGTAAAGGCCAAACAGCTGTGCGCCGTATTTACCCAGGTCTATGCCCTTTCCATTGTCCTTAAAGATCAGGTTCAAATGTTTTCCGGTCAGATAAGCTTTGATATGAAGGCTGGGAGGGAAACCCGGCCTATGGTATTTTAAGCTGTTTAAGATCAGGTTATAGAAAATATTATACAGGTAACCGCGTACGGTATAGGCCTGATGAACCTCAAGATCACAGTCAAAAACCATTTGCTCCTGTACCACGAGGTGGTTAATGCTTTGTTTGATTTCATCAACGAGCACCTGAATGTCAACAGGTTCTTTAATCCTTCCGGGAGCATCTTTTTTCACCTGTAAAACATAGTTGAGGTCCTTGATCACTGTATCAAGGTTCTTGATGGAAGTCTGCAGTCCATGCATCAGTTCGGCTGAACTCCGCTGGTCTAAGCCGGCAGTGTTCATCAATTCACTAAGCCCGATAATATTGGCAACAGGTGCCCGCAGGTTATGAGAAACCACATAGGTAAACTGCTCCAGGTCTTTATTTCTCCGGATCAGCTCTGAAGTGATCAGGTTTTGCTGATCTGCCAGGATTTTCACCTGGGTAATGTCTTTGATCGACAAAATGAAGCCCCAGTTTTTATGCTCATTGTCGTTGACACCAACCCATTTGATCGCATACCATTTTCGCTGCCCGTCCCTTTCCTTCACCTTAATCTCATAAGAGATGTTCTTCCCGTTGGTCACCTCTTCGATGATTTTTTCCAGCTTAGAGCGTTTCTGTTCCACGAAGTAATCGAAAATATGGCTCCCTTCAAAAGGGGTGGCATGCCCTCTGAATTCGGCAATTTCATGCGCCAGGTGACTGTAAGACACAATTCTCAGCTGATGGTCTACCAGAATGTAAGCCGCGTCGGTATGGTTCAGTAAAGTCCGCAGGTTGGCTTCTGATTTCTTTAGGGTTTCTTCCGCAATTTTCAGGGAAGTCACATCCTGTAAGATGCCATAGAGGCGGATAGGCTTACCTTCCTTGTCGAGCTCAATACGGTTCTCGCCGGTCAGGATTTTAACTTTCCCCTTAGAATTGATGATCCTGAAACTGGTTTTCATATTTTTTCCGGTACGTTTCAGTTTACTCACTTCATACTCCAGCCTGAGCCGGTCATCAGGATGAACAAGGTTTTCAAAATATTGATTGGCCGGAACCATAGACTCGTCGCCCCAATAGATTTCTTTCAAACCATCAGACCAGGTCAGCTCTTCCCTGATCAGATCGTAATTCCAGTTGCCAATCTGTGCCATTTTCTGGGCCTCTGAAAGACCAGCCTCCGCCAGACGGATCTTTTCTTCAGAGAATTTCCGTTGCGTAATGTCACTCACCACACCCTCTACACTAATGAGCGCCCCGTCCACAAGGTTCGGCAAAGCCCTGACCTCCAGCCACCTCATACTTTGATCTTTATGGGTAATCCGGTACTGGCTTTTCACCTGCTCGCCTTTTTGCAGCAGCACATCGTCCTGCTCCACAATATACCGGTCCTCAGGATAAATCACCTCATACCATAAATCAGGGTTCTCATGAAACTCCCTGATCGTATACCCATATATTTTAGGACAGCCGGCAGACAACTGAATGTATTTGTTGTGGACAATATCTTTCAGGTAAAACCCTTCGTTAACAGCACCAAACAGCTTGTCAATCTCCTGATTTACCCGCTCGGTCTCCTTGCGCGACAATACCTGCTCGGTCACATCTATTCCAAAAATCAACAACCCTTCTATGGCTCCTTTATTACTCCGCAAAGCCTGAACGGTGAAATTAATGTACAAGCTGGTCAAAAGCGGGTTCCCGCCGATTCCTTCATCAAGATGAACAAACACCTCCTTGTCGACAAAAGTTTCACCGCTTTTATACACCTGATCGGCAACATGTACAATAAACTGGTGTTCAAGATCTGTAAATACCTCAGACAAGCGCTTGCCAAGGGCAGCTTCTTTTCCACAGAGCTGCTGATAAAAGGAATTGGTAAACTGAAAGGTATGCTCAGGTCCAATCACAATGGCCACAGCAGATGGTATCTTCTGCAGCAATTGCAGCTGATGTGTTTCCTGCGCTTTTAACCTCGCTTTCTCCAATGCCTGCAGCATCGCAAAAGGAAGACGGGCCAGGCGGTCTCTTAAGAAGTAGTCCGTAGCTCCGGCCTCCAGCAATTTCAGTCCTTCATCTTCGAATTCAACACTGCTGATCCCCATAAAAATAATTTGCTGATCCAGGGCCTTTACCAGACGAAAAGCCTGATGTCCTATAGATTCAGCTCCCGAAAATGAGGCCAGTATCAAGTCGGGGGAGAACTCATTTAATGCCTCCAGGTACGCTTCCAGCACATGGACAACCAAGAGGTTAACCTCAGTACCTGAGCACCTTAATGCAGCAACGACTTCCCCTTTATCTCTTTCAGGGTCCTCAAGAAGAAGGATTCTCAGTATGTTTTTCATAGGGATGATGACTGATGAGTCCGATTAAGATAGACATAATTCTAGGATATGAATATAAAACAAATCGTATTTAATTAAAGTAGAAAAACAACTGTACCCTCTGAATTAATTATTTTATGTGTAAAAAACCAATTAACTTTAACCTATTCATAAGAACATACACCATAGCGTTTAGCTGATTACCTTTTTGAAAAATTAGATGAGAAGATTACCTGTTTATTTTTTGCTGGATACATCCGGGTCGATGTATGGAGAGCCTATTCAAGCGTTAAATAACGCATTAAACGGAATGCTGAGTACCTTAAGAACTGATGCACAGGCGCTGGATTCCCTATGGATCAGCATCATTACCTTCGACAGAGAAGTGAAAGAGCTTGTCCCCCTAACGGAACTGGTTCATTTTCAGCTGCCCGAAATCCTCTGCCCACAGAGCGGCCCTACACATATGGGCCAGGGACTGGAATTGTTACATGAAAAAGCAACCGCGGAAATTCAGAAGGCTACAAATGAACAGAGTGCAGACTGGCGCCCCTTATTTTTTCTGTTTACCGATGGCAAACCTTCTGACCTGAAGCTGTACAGAGAGATGATCCCTAAAGTCAAAGCCTTAAATTTTGCCTCCATCGTGGCCTGCGCGGCAGGACACCTGGCAGATGACTCCATTTTAAAGGAACTGACGGATACAGTGGTGCACCTGGACACCGCAGACAGCAGTACACTGAAACAATTCTTTAAATGGGTTTCCGATACCATAGACCAGGGCAATAAGTCTATGGGAACTACTGAAAGCATTACCCTGCCGCCGCCGCCATCCGAAATCCACTTAATTATCTGATCCTATTCCATCACATGAGAAGACTTCCTATATACTTTCTTATAGATATTTCCGAATCCATGATTGGCGAGCCTATTCAAAATGTTGAAGAAGGAATGGCCAATATTATTAAAGCTTTAAAATCTGATCCATATGCCATAGAAACGGTTTGGGTTTCGGTATTGGTTTTTGCCGGACAGGCGAAGACCATCGTTCCTTTACAGGAAATTGCCGATTTCTACCCGCCCAGGTTTCCCATTGGCGGAGGAACTTCCCTTAGTAAAGGGCTGGGCCACCTGATGTACGAACTCAGGTCAAACGTGATTAAAACCACCCATGAACAAAAGGGCGACTGGAAGCCCATCATCTTCCTGCTTACCGATGGGGTACCTACAGACGATACCCGCTCTGCAATTCAGGAGTGGAAACAGAACTGGCAGAAATCAACCAATCTCGTGGCCATCTCTTTCGGACAGGAAACAGACCTTTCCTTGTTAACCGAACTGACAGAGCATGTGCTCATGTTTAACAACAGCAGCACGGAACAGTATACCGCATTTTTTAAATGGGTAACAGACTCCATCAAAACGAGCAGTATCAGTGTAGACAACAGCACTTCAGGCTTTGAACTGGCCAAGCTGGACGAGCAGGTCATCAGTAAAATTGACCTGAGCAAGAAAACCATCGCTCAGGAATACATTGATCCGAACTATGTTGTCCTTGCGGCGAAATGCCAGAATACCAAAAGGCCTTATCTGATGAAATACCGGAAGGTCTTAAACGATTCACCATTTTCTGATCTGGGACTGCAGACCGTTGCCTATAAACTCAACGGCGCATTTCAGGTCGACAATTCTTATTATGAACTTTCCGACCAGTCTGTCAATGCTTTTAAGATCAATAGCGAAGAACTGATCGGAGCACCGACATGCCCTTCCTGCGGCAATCAGTATGGCCTTGCCATTTGTTCCTGCGGTAAAATTCACTGCATCGGGGAAGAAGAGTACAGTACCTGTCCATGGTGCAATACAAAGGCACAATATGGAACAGGAGGTGGCGGTTTCGACATTAGCAGAACGCAGGGATAGGCAGGCTGATGGAAAAATGGGAAATATTTCAAAGGAAGAAAAACCTGGAAGAGAAACGTATTGTACTGCCAAATGCCACAGTAGGTAAAGCTTACCAGGTGGTTCTTGACCTGGAGGGAGAAGACTGGAATGAGGTAGTGATATCAGACATAACCGGCCTGGAACAGATTGGGTTAACTTACACCAAAGAAAGTAAAACCTTAAGCGGAATTCCGTCGGCCGCTGCTGATGTTAAACTTGTTTTCCAGCTCCTCGTGGCCGGAGAAGCAATGGAAAAGAAAATTCCTTTCGCCGTAAACCCGGATCCGCGTTCCTTATGGAAAACACTGGACAGTGATCAAAATGATCCCTGGTGGAAAGCCGATGAAGTGCATACACAACAGCCTTTTGGAAACAAACAGCTGGTAGCGGCCTCAAAAAGAGGAAGGGCACATGCCAATATCGGCAAGTTCAGGGAAGATCACTATGCTTTGGGAAATACCGGAGCACAGGGCTGGAACATCATAGCGGTATCAGATGGTGCAGGAAGTGCAGCATTATCCAGACTGGGCTCTAAAATTGTCGCCGAAACGACCGTCAGCCATTTAAAAGAATTACCTGCATCTGCTTATGAAGCGCTGGAAGCGCAGTTAAAGATGACCGGCCACAGCGTGGAAAAACCAGCTGAACCGGAACTCCGCAAAATTGCAAACGCATTTTTGGCTCCAGCCATTCATGAGCTCCATCTCCGGCTGGAAACCTTGGCCAATAGCCTTGATGCGGAGCTGTCCGATTTACATGCCACGCTGGCCTTATGTCTGATCAAACAATTTGAAGAGGGTTGGGCCATCTTAACATTTAGTGTAGGTGATTGTCCTATTGCGTTATTAAACAGTGATAAAAATGAGGTCGCCCTATTAAACTGGCTGGATACAGGAGAATATGGAGGGGCCACACGTTTCGTCACCATGCCCGAAATATTTGAGCAGCCGGATTATTCAAGCCGCTTCTCTGCCCGCATCGTCCCTGACTTTTCTTACCTCATGATGATGAGTGATGGAATTTATGATGCGAAATTCGAAACTACCTTTAATCTGGCACAGCCGGCACTATGGAACCGCCTGATTGCGGACCTGGAAGGAGACAATCCGGAAGGACATCAGCTGAAAATGCAAAATGGAAACCCGGATGTTGCCGCAGCACTTTCCCAATGGATGGACTTTTGGAGTACCGGAAATCATGATGACCGGACTCTGGTAATCATTTATTAAATTTAACAATGGCAGTTGTAACCGTAGAATCCCCATATACCCGAAAAAGATACCAGTATTATGATAACGGGGACCCGAAAAGAGGTGGTCTCAAAGACGTTTATTTTAGTGTGGACAAACAATATGTAGTGGCCATTTTCAGGGAAGCCCTGGATGATAATCAAAAAGAGCGGCTAAAAAGAATTACCGGTCACTATTTGCAACAGATCAGTACCAAGGAAGCCGGAGATTATTACCTCAATGAGGTTTACCGCTGGCCTACAGATGTGATCGAATGGAAAGGCCTCACAGGAATCATCGTTCCGATATATGCGCAAAAGTTCTTCTTTTCCAAAGGCTATGAAAAGAACGACCTCATTCTGGGCGCTGAAAAAAACGGAAAATGGTTTGCTGGTGCTAAGTTCAGGAACCCTAATTTCCCGTTGAGGATTGCCAGTTCGGAACTGGGCAACTGGATGAGCTACCTGCAAATCTGTGTAAACCTTTGTCGCGGGGTAAAAAAGATGCATGCGATGGGCCTTGCACATTCCGACCTCTCTTACAACAATGTGCTGGTAGATCCGGTCAGCAAATCAGCCTGTATGATCGATCTGGACGGCCTCGTGGTTCCCGGACTGTTCCCCGCAGAGGTGATCGGCACCGCCGAATTTATCGCTCCGGAAGTCATGGCTACAAAACACCTGAACAAATCCGATCCCAACAGAAAATTACCCAGAAGGGAAACGGACCTGCATTCTCTTCCTGTACTGATTTATATGTACCTGCTGCACCGGCATCCGCTGCTTGGTGGAAAAGTTCATGACCTTGATCCCGAAACAGACAACCTGCTGGCAATGGGAGCACATGCCTTATTTATAGAACATCCAACAGACCTGAGCAACAGGCCTAAAGTAAATCAGCTGTCAAAATGGGAGCAACCCTGGGGAGATGTCAACAAATTGCCATATACCCTCACCGGTCCCTATCTTTCTGAATTGTTTGACCAGGCTTTTGTAAAGGGGCTGCATCATCCCGCATTCCGCCCGGCAGCAGACATCTGGGAACAGGCATTGATGAAAACAAGTGACCTGTTACAACCCTGCAGCAACCCTGCATGTGAGCAAAAGTGGTATGTTTTCGACAATACCACCCAGCCAAAATGCCCTTTCTGCGGACAAGTCCATTCCGGCAGCTTACCGGTGCTCGACCTGTATTTTAAATCTGCTGAAGGAGCTTACCGCCCGGAACAGCACCGCTTAATGGTGTATACCAATCAATACCTCTTTCCATGGCATGTGAACCGGAACATCCTCAGAAATGAAAAGCTGACAGCTGCAGATAAAGTACCTGCCGGTTATTTCGTGAAACACAACGATAAATGGGTGCTTGTCAACCAAACGCTGACTTCCCTAAGGGACATCACCGAACAGGCCGACATTCCTATCGGGGGATTTGTGGAACTCAGCGCAGGTAAAAAGATTTTATTTTCCGGCGAAGAGGGCGGGAGGCTGGCACTGGTTACGATTGTTGGAGAGCAGAACCAAACCACCGCATAAAAGAACCTTAGAATTTAAGCCGCAACCCTATACCGAGCTTGAAAATATCTGCAAGGGTAAGTGACGAGGTATTCTGCATATAATTGACCAGATAATAGTCGTTGGTATTGAACTCGGTATATAAACTGACCGCTTTTATACCCAATCCTTTTATCAGCTTTTCCCCCTTGAACTCGATCTCGCTGGCGATAGACAAATGCGGTCTCAGGGCTTCAGACCAGCGGTAATAATCAGAAGAATACCGGTTTCGGTTAAAACGATAGGAAAGCTCCGGGTGAAAAGTATAACTCAGAAAGAAACCCGGGTTGAAAGGGTATAATTTCCCCCAGTCTTTGAGCTTAATCTCATAGACTTTATACGCAAATTTGGCGGTCACAATATTCAGTTCTCCACCTTTCGAAGCAGGAACATATCCGTAGTTGAAATCTAAGATTCCTCTTTTGTTTTTGAATAAATCATAGCCTGCACCGACGCTAAAATAACCAATACTCCCGGCAAGCTGTACAATGGCATTGTCGGGAATCAGAAATTTCAGATGTTGTGCATTGGCTTTTCTTGTGCCCGCCATCAGCAATACGCTGAGGCATATGGCCTTAAAATTGAATCCGTTCAAAACTTAATTTATGATTAATGATTTCTATTAGTAAAAATTCCTCGTTCCCCATAGCGCTGGTGATGAAGTAAGGGATCCCGGAATTATCGGGATAAAAAAGATTATACTTATGGCTATGTGCATGCAGAGAGGCCAGAAAGCCCGGAACTGCGGCGAAAGTGGCGGTATAATCGTCAATCTGACCGGGATCAAAATCTGCTGAATTCGGAGGTACATGGGAAATGGCAATGTAATTACTGACCCCTTCCTGTGCCTGCATTTCTGCTTTTAACCATGGAATATTAGGCGCTTCTCCGTTAAATTTATGTTCCCTGCTGTTGGTATCGTGACAAACAAATTTTACTCCTCCATAGACAAAGGAATAATTAAGCGGACCAAACATATGGGTAAAAGCTTCTCTTCCACGGGAAGTGAGGTCGTGGTTTCCGATTACGGCTACGTAGGGTGCCTTTAGCTTTGACAAGCTCCGGCTGATCCATTCCATTTCCTGCAATACACCATATTCGGTGATGTCACCGGCAACCACAACGAAATCTATACCAGGCATTTCATTTACCTTTTTAGTGAACCTGATCGTCTCGTCACGGGAGCGCTGCGTATCTCCGCTCAATATAAAGCGGACTGTATCGTCCTTGCGGCCATCACCCAGGCGCTTGAGGTTGCCCGCATTGATGTCTTTATAGGAATTCCTGTCGAACACCTGATTGGGGCTATATTCAAAGTTGTTACAACTCCACAATCCCATCACTGTAATTAACGCCGGTACTAAAAACACTCTCATTTAAAATCTGCTATTTCCACCAAACTTAGCGCTATTCGCATTCGGGAAAAAGGCAAAAACCGGGATATGGCATTCCTGTAACCGTTAAATGGCATTGATTTAACAATTCTGTTAAACACAAAAATCAATCTTAAACCGGCAAAAAGGCTGGAACTCCTTATCCCTCTGTTACCTTACGCTTTAAAACAAGGCTGGTTTCGACTGCTTTAAATTCTGGAGAAGTTGAGGCCATAGCACTGGCTTCAGAAAAGGCTTCCGGACTGATGTGCTTCCAGCTCACCTGTGCTTCTCCCAGTTCGAAAAGGATTTCAATGGGGTGATCGATCAGGTGATCTTCAAAAAATATCCGTTTGCTTTCTGCCCAGGCATTCGGATCGCCAAGTTTTGCAGGCCAGGTATACAACTTATGCGCTTCAAGAGACCTTTGGCTGTCCACATATACTGACCTTTTAGAAATGAGGTTGCTGATGTCAAATAGCTGTACCTTAGCTGATAAGGCACCGTCTTCCTCAGTAATACTTAAACCACTGGCAGTAAAATAAGGGACGAGCAGGTTTTCTCCCTGCTGTTGTTCCGGAGTTCCGAAGAATACATATTTTCCTTTTGTCAATTGATGGATCGTTGTGGTCATATCTGGTACTTAGCGGTCTCAAAGCTACATTATATTTTAGCTTTTAACACCTTACTGAGGATTTCAATCGCGGCATTCATCTCATTGATGTTCATTGCCGCAAAACCCATCCGGATGGAATTGCTGTCCCTCAGGTTGCCATGAGATTGAAAACCGCGGCTAATGTACAGACCTTTGGCCACAGCAGCATCAGCCACCTTTGCCAGGGGATAGTCTTTGTTAAAGCTTGCCCAGATTGCCATTCCACCAGAGGGGCGATCAAAATCAATAATGCCTTTCAACTCCTGCAGGGAGGTACAAATGTTGTTCAGCCTGTCAAAATATACCTTGTTCGCCTTTTTCAGGTAGCGGCCGATATCGCCGTTTTGAATCAGCACCGCAAGCGCATCTTCCAGGATATGGTCACCCCTCAGGTCAATCATCAGTCGCAATTGAATCGCCTGCCGGATAAAATCGGCTGGGGCAATCATAAAACCGATCCTTACAGAAGATGCAATAGATTTGGAAAAGGAACCGATGTAGATAACCCTTCCTTCATGCTGACTACTGGCCAGAGGAAGATATGGTGCCGAGCTGTAATGAAATTCGTAATCATAATCGTCTTCGATAATGGCAAAATCAAATTTCCTGGAAAGTTCCAGTAACCGCATCCGCCGCTCGGGGCTGAGTGTCACTGTAGTGGGATGGTGGTGGTGCGGGATCACATATAGCGCATTCACTTTATGCTTTTTACAGGCCTGTTCCACAGCATCCATGTCCATACCATGGGCATCAACAGGAACTTTAACCAAATGCGCGCCGAGCTTTTCGAACACTTTATTGGCGAGAAAATAGCTTGGGTCGCCTACAATTACTTTGTCGCCGGCCTGCAGCAACAAACTTGCGGCAATGTAAATGCTCATCTGTGCCCCATGGGTAACCATCGTATGCTGCATTTGAATATTTAACCCGCGGCTTTCCAAAAGATAACCGACCAAAGCTTCCCTGAGCAATGGCGATCCCCCAGCCAGCGATCCGGGAAGCCATTTCCTTGCCGCCGCCTGCTTCGCCCGGCTTCGGTACTCCCTGTTTAATAAATCCAGGGGTGCAAGCCGGGCATCCGGATATCCTTCATCAATGATGAATTCGGGGAACCTCAAAACGGGTGCAGAAGCAATAGGCATGTGGGGCTCCATCGGATAAAAAGGAGCCGCAAGGAATTCCCCGTAGGAGCTTAACCTGGGCTCATTCCAGCGCTGTGGCTTTAAATCCGGAAGGTTCTGGGCAATCCTGGCACCTTTCTTTGGAATCACCTCTATCCAGCTCTGTGCATAAAGTTCATCATAAGCTGAAATAACAGTCTTCCTGTGAATGTTCAGAAGCCTGGCCAGTGCCCGTGTTCCGGGGAGCATGGTTCCCGGCTTAATCTGTCCTTCACGGATGATGTTTACAATATTGTTCGCGATCTGAAGAAAGATCGGTTGCGAAGATTCCTTATCAATGGAAAGGAGGGTGGTAAATGGAAGCATCTGGACTACTCTGTTTTTTAAATCTGGACAGTAAAGGTAGTCCATCTGCGCGGTACTTTTGAATAAATAAACAACCAATATGATGGACATAACTTATAAAACTGAAGGTTGCCCTGATACTGCCGCAATTGTTGCACTGTATGTAAGTTCGGGCTTAAACAGACCTACTTCTGATGTAGAAAGAATACATAAGATGTATGCGAATTCGAATCTGATTGTAAGCGCATGGGATGGCGATAAACTGGTGGGGATTGCCCGTTCACTTACAGATTTTTGTTATTCCTGTTACCTTTCAGACCTCGCTGTTCATCTGGACTACCAGAAAAGCGGGATCGGAAAACAACTGGTGGCACTAACGAAAGAAAGTATAGGAGGGGAGTCTATGCTGCTGCTGCTCGCTGCCCCAACAGCGATGACCTATTATCCAGGGATCGGGATGGATCATCTTGACAATGCATTTATGATCAAAAGAGAAGCGTAAAAAGGAGGGTATAAAAAAGGGCCGGATTGCTCCGACCCCTTTTTTAAACATACATGTTGTTGGATTAATAGGGATCTATTGAATCACTTTACCGTCTGTACCAATTTTAATGGAAGCAGTTTCTGCTTCTTTTTTCACATCAATCTGGTAATATTGAGTTTTGTCTGCATTTGTTACCAGAAAAGCTGCGGTTGGAGTCCAGGCTTTAACGGGTTCTGATTGCAAAGTTGTTTTCACTGCTTCAGGTAGATCTTTTAATTCTACAGGAGTTTTTGTAGTACTGTCTTGTTTAACTGTAATTGCTACCGGAGCTTTTACTTCAGATGCGTTTGCTGCTGATATTCCTGCGAAAGCTAAAAATGCTGCTGATAAAATGATCTTTTTCATATTTTCTGTATTTCAGTTATTATTCTTGTTAATTACGTTTAGGGTATGTTTAATAATGGTGCCAGAAGAACAATAGTTTGGCACACTACTGATAAACAACACTTTAACAAAATACCGTTTAATTTAACTGTAGAGATCCTCCACACTTTGTAGCTTAAGGAAGCAGAATTATTCTTTATGGAGCAGATTCTGCATTGGTCAGCAGGCTAAACTTATTGATTTTCTGTTTTTGCAGCACGTCGATGATCTTTTTAA
This sequence comes from Pedobacter sp. KBW06, assembly GCF_003852525.1. Taxonomy (GTDB): domain Bacteria; phylum Bacteroidota; class Bacteroidia; order Sphingobacteriales; family Sphingobacteriaceae; genus Pedobacter. The sequence continues at coordinate 448,015 of NZ_QAJL01000005.1, read as the reverse complement.
CGGATGGATATTCTTCTGCCGCATCTCCTTTGATGCTCACCCTCATGGCAGCAGAATGCAATTCGGCAACCGCTTGTCTGGAATGCAGGACCCAATCTGCAAGCTGGTTATTTGCCGAATCAGAAGGGATTCCTGTTTCCAATCCTGATGCCGTTCGTTTTGTGCCATCCATCATGATATAAGCTTTAAGGCTTTGAACGGGAACACCGAATGAACCGATTACGCTGAACCTTTTTTTCTCCTCTGCACTGAATGCTATTTTATATTGCTGGCCAATCTTTTCCAGCATCGCGATCTTAATGTCCTGGCCGCTCGCTTCAAAGAAAACCTTTCCTTTCCCGATCGTCAGGATCGTAATGTCTTTATCGGGTACCTTAATCGTGTAGGTAGAGGTTGGGATCTTTACATCCAGGGGATCCGGCTGTTTCGCTGTGGCAGTTAAAATAAAAAAGGTGAGGAGCAGAAAAGAAACATCGGTCATGGCCGTCATGTCGATAGTCAATGCCTTTCTTTGCACTTTTACTCTGGGCATAATTATAAATTTAGAAGTGGATAGTCGGATTGGATTAACCTTGCTGCAGGCCTGACTTGTAGATCTGATTGATCCACTTTTGTCGCTGTTCCGGCTTTGAAGTTTTGATGATGCCGAGATAGGTCAGCTTTACCGGCTTTACCCCGCAGAACTCCAGTGTACTTTTTCTCAGTTGATTCACACTTGGCCTGCCGTACATCAACCGGTAATACCATCCCGGCTGATCCAGTGTGGTGATGATGCGCGCAGTTTTACCGCTCAGCAGTTTATCCCACCGAACGGAATTTTCACGGTATTGATAGGCAATTCCCGGAAGAAAGAGGCGGTCTATAAACCCTTTCATGATGGCCGGCATGCCGCCCCACCAAACGGGATGAATCCAAACGAGGTGATCTGCGGCTTTTATTTTCTCCAGACTGTCCAGCAAATCCGGCTCAAGGTCCATTCTTTTGGTATAGCCGAATTGCAGGTTTGGGTTAAACTGAAGTTCCCCGATGTGGATCATGGAAACGCTGGCACCTGATTTCAGCGCGCCATCCTCATAAGCTGCTGCCAGTGCCCGATTGAAACTTTCCTTATTGGGATGTCCGTTTATGATAAGAATTTTGGTCATTTTGTCCTGATGTTAATTTGTTCAGGGCAAAGGTATCCCGATGAGGATTCCGGCTACAGGACATTTGTCTATAAAACCACTTCTCTTCTCAGGCGGCTGAGGTGCCTTGGCGTAATGCCCAGATAGGAGGCGAGGTATTGTAAGGGAATTTGCTGAACATAAACCGGCTGGTTCTCCAGAAGGTCTATATATCTTTTCTTCGCCTTCTCTTTCTGGAAAAGGAATAACCGCTTTTCCAGTTCGAGATATTGCTGTTCAGCAATGATCCTGAGGAACCTGGTCCAGTTCAGGCTGGACTTTGACAACTGATCCAGGTCGGTCTTCTGAATAACAATCAATTCTGCCGCAGACACCGCCTGAATGTTTTCCAGCGTCGGCATTCCGGTAATAAATGAAGAATATGCTGTTGTTAAGGTATTTGGGAAGGTGATGCAATAGGTAATTTCCTCTCCGGATTCCGGACTAAAAAAAGACCTGAGAATCCCCGTTTTCAGGAAGGCAACTTCCTTACATAACTGACCTTCCTGAATTAAGAATTCACCTTTTTTAATTGACCTTGATGCGGTCTTTTCTTCAAATGCAGCAATCTCTGCGGGCGTAAAAATGTCAAATGAACTTAGAAAACTACTGATCATTGCTCCACCTCATCTCTGCCAACCGAGACTTTTATTCCAGGGCTGTTTCCCGTTACAGACCTGATTCTTCCGGTTTTTATACCATCATTTAAGCCGTCATAGTATTGAATCTGCGTCGCAGCGATTGACTTTACCAAACCTGTTTTAACACCGTCGTTGAGGCCATCATAATATTGAATCTGTGTACCGCCCACAGATTTTAACTTCCCTGTTTTCACTCCGTCATTAAGCCCGTCGTAATAGTCCACGGACATAGCGCCGATAGACTTGACTTTTCCTGTTTTAACGCCATCATTGAGGCCATCGTAGTAATCAATCCTTATGCTTCCGATTGATTTGAGCATTCCTGTTTTAAAGCCATCGTTGAGGCCATCATAATAATCATATCTGATGCCATCGATAGACTTAATTTTTCCTCGTTTCGGGCCGTCGTTCAGTCCGTCATAGTAGTCGACATTGCCTTTCAGCCCGCCGCCATTCTCTAAAGAAATTTTTCCATTTCCATTGAGGTAAAGCCTCACATCGTCTATGTCCATCCTTGCATAAACGACTGCTTTTCCCGGAATAAAGAAATGAAGGTTAGAAATATTTTGTGCCCTGGCCATCAGCTGCATTCCTAACAATGCGGCGATGATTAGTGTTTTTTTGTATTTCATGATGGCAAATGTTGTGTGTCACATCAAAGGTATTATTCTCTTTTAATAAAAGAATTTAATTTCATTATTTGTCCAGCCATTCTTTAAAGGCGATAGATTTGTCCCTGCTCAGCACAACTTCCTCTTCCGCAGCAGGCAGTAATTCCAATTTGAGCTTTCCGTTAAAAAACACATGAATCTTGGCTACCGCCAGGGTGCAGACCAGGAATTGTCTGGTCACCCTGAAAAACAACGCAGGGTTTAATTCCCTTTCCACTTCTTCCAGTGTCTGACTGATATAATGTTTTTCACCCTTATGGCTCACAAGAAAGGTCGTTTTAAAAGCAGAGCCAAAATAAGCAATCTCTTCCACCGGCATAGAGATCAGCTGATCTCTGAACGTCAGCAGGAAGCGGGACCTGTAAATCACCTGCTGAGATTGAATCTGACCAAACAATTGTACCATGGACTGATAATCCGGCTTACGCTGTTGCTTGCTGAATTTTTCAAGCGCCTGTTCCAATGCCGTCTTATCGATAGGCTTTAACAGATAATCCACACTGTTTACCTTAAAAGCCTGCAAAGCGTACTCATCGTAAGCCGTCGTAAAGATCACAGGTGCTTCCAGTTCCACATTCTTGTAAATTTCAAAACTGAGCCCATCACTTAGCCTGATGTCCATAAAAATCAGGGAAGGAGCAGGGTTACTTTTAAACCAGGCAATGGCCTCTTTAACCGTTTGTAACCGCCCGACAATCTGAACAGGATAAGCCGATTCATTGAGGAGTTTTTCCAAACGCCGGGCATTGGGCAATTCATCTTCTATAATTAAACTATTTATGGTCATACGGCAACAAAGGGATTTTTATTTGAAAGGTCTCCGGACTCTGAACAATCACAGGAATGTGGTCCGATAGCAAATGGTAACGTTCTTCAATATTTTTGAGGCCCATCTTAGAGCTGAGCTCCACATGAGTTTTCAGGTTAATGTTGTTCTCTACGAAAAGGTATTCCCCGGCGCCATAGATCCGGATATGCAAGGGTTCGGCTGCACTGACCACATTATGCTTAATGGCATTTTCAATCAGCAGCTGCAGGGTGATGGGAGCAATGCCGGAAGCATACATGGCCTCAGGAATGTCAATCAGCAGGGCGATACTGTCGCCATAACGCATTTCATACAGAAAAAAATAAGACCTGATAAAAGCCAGTTCTTCTTTAAGTGAGATGACACTCTGGCTCCGGTTGGCCAATAAGTACCGGTATACGGAAGAAAGCTGTTGAAGGAATTTTACGGCGATGTCTTTATCTTCCTCAATTAAAGCAGTCAGCGTGCTGAAGTTATTGAAAAGAAAATGAGGGTCAATTTGTGCTTTTAAGGCATCCAGCTGTGCCTGTGTAACCGATTGTTTCAACCTGATCGCCTCCAGTTCCGCATCCGTCCATTTGTGTAAAAAATAATCTATGGTAAAGGCAGCGGTACTCAGCAGGGAAATGAGTACACCAAGCACAAGGGCTTGCCGAATCAGTAAATCCGTCAGGAATTGAAAAGCACTGAGGGAAACTGCCTGGATCAACATCGATGTGCCATAAAACATCACCGTCAGCAAAACAATCTGAATGATCAGCTGTAAAAGAAAACGGTTTATTGGTGATTTCTCCCAGGGCAGAAACTGATTTAGTGTCGCTGTAATCAAGATCGCCGACTCTATAGTCACCACCACAAAATAACTCAGGTAAGATATCTCGAGACAATAATCGTAAAGGGTATACTCAGCATAAGATTTCATATGATCCTCGCTGGTCATGAAAAAAAACAATAAGTAAATGACCACCGTTAGAAAAGGATAACCGTAAAATCTGAACAGCCGGTAGGTTAGTTTTTGCATTAGAATTTCTGAATTATAGTTTTAAACGAGATCATCATCAAAATTACGAGAATCAACAGCAGAACTGAATATATTTTAAATTTGGGTTTCATGAAACTCAAAAGATTTGATTACTGGCCTTTAAATAGGCCGTTTGCGCCATCAAATAACCATAGGCTGCTTGCAACTGGCTATTTTTAACCTGGATGAGTGTCAGCTCTGCATCTGCTACTTCATGGTATTTGACCACACCTTTTTGCCAGCGGCTGCTGATGAGCTGCAGGTTCCGCTCTGCAGAAGGGACAATTTTACCCTGGTGTTCCCATTCCAGCCAGGCCGTGTTCAGGTTGTTTTTTGCGTTTTGCAATTCCAGGTTCAGGTCATGGTTCAATTTAATATTTTCCAGCTCCGCGATCTTTGCTGTAGCCCGTGCCTGTTTTACCCGGTTGCTTGTTTTAAAGCCGGAAAAAATAGGTACGCTTAACCGAAGGCCAACAAAAAGACTGTTTGGCCACCTGTAATCCCCGAACCTGAAATTATCCGACTGGGTCTGCAGTTGATACTGGCTGACAAAATTAAGACTCGGAAGGTATTTGCTCTTTTCCAGTTCAATCTGATTCATCGCCGCTTCGATATGAATTTTGTTCCTGATGATTTCCGGACGATTTTCAATCGCAGTTCCCGCAGTATTTTCCGTTAAAGTCAATGGAGCAACACCCACTGTCAACTCATCACTCAACAGAATTTCAGTCTGCAATGGCAGCTGGATCAGGTTTTTCAGGAAGTTCTTAGACTGTCGGATTTCATTTTCCGACTTCAGTTCATTGATTTTCATAGACTCCAGGTTCACAAATGCAGACAAAGTATCCGCAGGTACCGCCATTCCTTGCCTGACTAAATTCCTGCTGTTTCTTAAATTGAATTCTGCCCGCTTAATCGACTGTGCAACAAGTGTTTTTCCGGCCTCTGTAGCCAGCACATAATAATAAGCCCTTCTGATTTCATCGGCCAGCTGTTTTTTAGAAAGCAGGGTATTGACTTTAGCCAGCTGCTCGTTCCATTTCGAAGCTTCAATTTCTTTATAAATTTCTCTGTTGAAAACAGGCATGCTCAAAGTTCCGGTCAGGGAATAGGCGTTTTTAGCCGTAGCGTTAACAGGCATCAGGTTCTTATCATCCAGTAACAGGTTGCCTTGTGCATCAAAACCTACGGTTGGGAAGAACATAACCGGTGATTTCACATTCCTGTAATATTCTCCGGAGGCGGAAATATCAGGATACAAATTCCCTTTAATTTCTGCCTTGAAATGCTTTGCTTTCAGCTCTTCCAGTTCGGCCTGCTTAATCCGGATGTTTTCAGACAAACCTTTATTTAAAGCTTCCTGAAGACTGAGTTTCTGTGTTTGTGCCGGCGCAGACTGACCTGCAAATACCATCAGCAGCATTACGCCGGTTACTTTGGCCATTCCCGGTAAGGCAGTCTGGCCTTTACTTCCTGCTGATTTTCCCGCAGCTGATTTTTCCAGTAAACGGGTGATCAGGTCATAGATCACCGGAACTACAAATAAGGTAAGAAACATAGAACTGCTCAATCCGCCAATGAGCACCCAGGCCAGCCCACTGTTCATTTCTGCTGCGGCACCTTTTGCCAGTGCCAGGGGCAGCATTCCAATCACCATCGCCAGCGTTGTCATCAGGATAGGCCTTAAACGGGTACTTCCGGCATCTAAAAGCGCATCCCTCAGGGATTTGCCTTCCGCTCTGGCTTCGTTCGTCCTGTCGACGAGCAGGATGGCATTTTTGGCCACGAGCCCCATCATCATAATCAGGCCGAGAATAGAAAAAACATTGAGGCTTTTTGCCGTCAGGGCCAGTGCCAGCAATGCCCCCACAGCAGCTACCGGGATCGAGAACAGGACCACAAAAGGATATACCCAATTGTTATACAGGGCCACCATAATCAGGTAAACCAGGGTAAAAGAAGCCAGTAAGGCCAATCCAAGCTGGGTAAAGGCATCATCCTGCATTTCCAGGTCGCCCTCATAAGAGATCTGAACACCCGGAGGGAATTTGATCTTCGCAACCGCAGCTTTGATGTCTTCACCAACATCACCTACAGGCCTGCCTGTAACCTGCGACAACAACACGAGACTCGCTTGTTTTGCCCTTCTCTGAAGGTTGGTGGCACTGGATTTCAGCACAACCTTAGCAAACTGGTCCAGGTAAATCAATGCCCCTTTATCATTGCTGAAACTATATTTCGACAACATCCCCGTATGGTTGTTTTTATCTTCCTGCAGCTGAATCCTTACCGGTGTATCCTCTGTAGCACCTCTAAACTTCAACTCATCATAGCCATTGATCGCGCTTCTCATATTGACACCTACCATGCCCATATCGAGCCCCAGTAATGCGGCTTTTTCACGGTCGATCTCAATTTCAATTTCAGGCTTACCTTGTTCTGAGGACATGCGTGGGCTGACCACACCAGCGGTTGCACGCATGATCGCCATGAGTTGCTCCGCAGCTACAAAAACGCTGTCCCGCTCATTTCCGGAGAGGAGGATCTGAATCGGTGCGTCGTTTGCACCAAACAAACCGATAGGAGAAACCCTGGCTTTTACACCGCCCACTTCCATCGCCAGTTCGCGAACTTCCCTGCCCAGATCGGTAAGGGATTTTGTCCTTTGCCTGGCCGGCTTCAAAGAGATATTTATGGCCGCTACATTTCCACTGATATTTTCGCCAAAACCATCAGACTGATAACCAACATTGGTAAATACTTTGGTGATCTCCGGAAGGGCTTTTAATTTTTCTTCTATCGCTTTTACGGCGTCATCGGTGGTCGACAATTTCGTTCCGGGCTGCAGGTCGATCAATAGGGAAAGCTCTCCTTTATCGGTGGCGGGTGTAAATTCAGAACCTACAATTCCGGTAAATACCAGGCTTAAGGACGCGATCAACAGACCGGCAGTAATCAGGATCGTCGCCATTTTATGTTGTAAAGAGACTTTAAGTGCGGCAGTATACCAGCGGATCAGGGCATTGATCCGGTGTTCAAAGAAAAGTCCAATTTTTCCAAAAAATGAGGTGCTGCTTAAATGTTCCAGTTTTGCAAATCTGGAAGCCAGCATGGGGGTCAGTGTGAAACAAACGAACAAGCTTGTCAGTGTAGAGATGACAATCACCAAAGAGAACTGTTTAACCAAACTGCCAACCAGCCCGGGAACCAATGCCATAGGCAGGAATACGACCACATCAACCAGGGTGATGGACAGGGCGGTAAAACTGATCTCATTTCTGCCATCCAAAGCGGCCTGTACTTTTTCTTTTCCCATCTCCATATGGCGATAGATGTTCTCCAACACCACAATACTGTCGTCCACGAGAATCCCGATCACCAGGCTCATGGCCAGCAGGGTCATCAGGTTCAGGGAATAATCCATCAAGTACATCATGATAAAGGCGGTTACCAGAGAAGTCGGAATGGCTATCAGCACAATCGCCGCATTGCGGAGGCTGTGTAAAAACACCAGCATCACCAGTGCAACCAGTACAATGGCAATAAAGAAATCGGTATAAACAGCTTTAGCCGCATTTAAAGTAAACTCACTGCTGTCCTGAGCGATGTCGAATTTCAACTGAATGTTTTTGTATTCCCCTTCCAATACCTTCAGTTCTGCACTTACTTTCTCAGAAACATCTACCGCGTTTGCACCTGATTGTTTGTTGATGAATAAACCGATAGAAGGTGCCCTGTCCAGGCGGTTAACCACCTCCACACTTTTAGCCGCATTTTCTACCCGGGCTACATCTTTAACGCGGATCGCTGTGCCATCCGGAAAAACACGGATCGGCAAGCCAGCTACCTGCAAAGGATCGCTGATCTTTCCCGCCATCCTGATGCTGAGCTCTGCATCGGTATCTTTAATATTGCCCAATGGAAAATCGTTGTTATTCCTACGGATCACCTCTACCAGTTCGGCATTGGAGATCTGATAACTCGCCATTTTATCCGGATCAATCCAGATTTTCACCTCTTTCTGTTCGCCGCCCAATATGCTGATCCGGCCTACACTTTTAATTTGTGCAAGACGGGGTTTTATTTTGTCCCGGAGCATTTCATATAAAGCCGCAGAAGTGGTATTAGCGGTAATCCCAAGGCGGAGAACGGGAAGGTCGTTGATGTTAAACTTATCTACATACGGACTTTTAACCCCTGCAGGCATTTCTGCAAGTACGCCGCTAATGGCTCTTTGAACATCCTGTACGGCCTGGTCTGCATTGGCATCCGCTATAAATGCCAGGGTGATTGCAGAGAGGTTTTCCGAGGAGACTGCAGTCATCTTTTTAACCTTGGTGACGGAAGCCAGACTTTCCTCGATTTTTTTTGTGACACTATTTTCCACCTCCTTGGGCGAAGCACCAGGATAGCTGGTCAAAATAGTAACATACGGGGTCGCCAGATCAGGCAGCAGTTCGTATTTTAATTTTTTGTAGGAGATAAAACCAAGGCCTCCCAGCAGAATAAAAAAGACAATAAATATGATAGGGCGTTTGATCGCCAAACCTGTAATAGACATGGTGGTTTATTTTAATGGATGAAATAAATGGTTAAGGATTGCTGATGGTATAAGACTTCAATACCTTTCCGGGTTCAACATTGCCCTGTCCGGAGCTGATGACCAAATCGCCCTTGGCGAGACCGGCTTTGATTTCAACCGAAGTACCGATATCTCTTCCCGGAACCACCATTTTACGCATTGGCTTTTTTCCTGCATCCAGCACATAAACATAATTGCCTTTAACATCTCTTAATAAAGCAGTCCTCGGGATGCTGAGTGCTTTTGCAAACAAATCTTCATTGAAATAAACGGAAACATTCATTCCGCTCATGAGTGGCCTTTCTTTATTGTTGGGGATTTCGATCTCTACCGGAAATGCTTTGGCTTCATTTGCCAATGGGATAATGGTTTTGATCTTTCCTTTGAGCGTTGTTTTGGCATACACATCAGGTTTGATGCTGACCGTTCCACCCGGTTGAATCTTTGTAATCAGGTATTCCGGAACAGCCACTTTAACCAGCACATGGTCCAGTTCTGCAATCACGCCCAATAATGTCCCGGGGCTGATATAATCACCGGGATTCGATCTTTTCTCTACAATTATGCCATTTGCCGGGGAAATGATATTGGTTTGTCCGACTTGTTTCCTGGAAATATGGAGCTGTTGCTGATAGGTCTTCAATTGCATTTCTGCGGAACTGAGCTGGAGCCTTGCGTTTTCTACTTCTACATAGGAAGCATTGTCTTCTTTTAACAGGGCTTCAAACCGGGCCGAATTCCGTTTGGCGGTTTCGTAATCGGCTTTCGCTTTGTCCAGCCCCAATACATTGATCTGATTCGCTGCCGACCTGATGGTTTTATCTATTTGACCGATCACCTGTCCCTTGCGCAGTGTTTTGCCCAATTCTATGCCTGAACTGGTCAGTTTACCTTCTCCTTCACTAAAAATATTAACGATATTCTTTGCAGCGATATGGCCTCTGAATACGGCCTCTCCGGGAATGTTCATTTCTGCAGCATAAGCAACAACAGCGGTGTAGGGGATCGGACGGAGCTCTTTCCTGATCTCCTTGTCGGCAGCTTCCTTATTGCCCATCAATATGAAAGCAATAAATACGAATATTCCGGTGATAGAGGATCCCCAGATGATGATATTTTTTCCTTTTTTCATTTCTGTTGAGTTGTTTAATTTCTTCAAAATTATTCCCTGAAAAGGGTGATCATGAGGAGAAACTGACCGAGTTGTAGAAAACGGTGTCCGAACTAAAGAAATCAAGGGATCAGTTAAAAAGGAGAAAAGGCTGAACTGCAGTAGCTGATGCTGGTTACAAAACAGCTCAAACGCAAAAAGAGCCGGACAAAGCCGGCTCTTTCATAGCATATATAGAGATACTTGTTATTATTTTACGGGTTTACCGTCTTTATCTAACCTTACTGAAGCTGTTTCTTCACCTTTTTTGATGTCGATCTGATAGTAAGTAGATTTATCTGCGGCCGTTACCAGGAAGGCAGCTGTTGGCGTCCATGCTTTAACTGGTTCTGTTTGCAATGTTGCTTTAACCGGCTCAGGCAAGTCTTTCAATTCTACCGGCACTTTTGTGGCGCTGTCTTGTTTAACGGTAATGGCTACTGGTTCTTTTACTTCTGTTGCGTTTGCTGCTGTGAATCCTGCGAAAGCTAAAAATGCTGCTGATAAAATGATCTTTTTCATATTCAATGTATTTCAGTTAATATTCTTGTTAATTACGTTTAGGGTAGGTTTAATAATGATGCCGCAATGACTGGTTTTTGGCACGTAGCTGATTATTAGTTAGTTATCAGTTGTGGGCTATATTTTAATTGTAGAATTATGCTACAAATTGGGGGATTAAGAATCGGATCTGCAGCGCTGCTGCTATAATTTCAGGAAGGCCTGGGGGAAGCGGCCGGGCAAAACAAAAGGGGCAACTGCTTTCCCTTGAAAGCAATTGCCCCTGATATACGGCAATAAAAAGATGGTATACCTTAGTTTACATCTTTTTGTACTTTTCTTGCCGTACTTTTTCCGGGAAGATAAATGCTAAAACCAACACCAAGCGTTAATTTATGGGCATAAGCACTGCTGCCAAATCCGACAACACCGTTATACTTTAACAACCCTTCCAGTCCGATAGATGGAGTAACAAAATAGGTGAAACCAGGACCAAAACTAAAACCGAGTCCGTTGGTATTTCCAACAGGACCGGCAGGATTGATTCCGTTAACACCTACAGTCGCCTCACCAAAGAATCTTGAGTTTTTTACCACTTCATTTGCTCCGGTTGCGCCAAAGTATCGGCCTAAAGCACCAATGCCATAGTTAATACCCGTTCCGCCACCTTTTTGAGTAGTCAGACCAAAATTCACTTCACCACCAATTGCAAGCCCGTCCTGTACAAACCAGGCTGCTTTAGGGTTGATATCAAAGCTGAATGTATTGGGTTTATCCAGACCGAAACTGATGTCTGAAAGGGAGGCACCGACAAATACATTGCCTTTTTGTATTTGTGCTTTTGCTCCAAATAATAGTCCGGCACATAGACTCGCAGTTAAGAATAATTTTTTCATAGGATATGTTTAAATGTATTTCTTTAACAAACCTGTATAAGTTTTGTTTTTGAAAATTTATCTGCTCAGATGCTCTATTCCAAGTGTTTTCCCTATTGTACCTTAATTATTACCGTAAATATATTTTGCAGAATGAACAATTATATCTGATTATTCATTATAATTACAGTTACAAAAACACAAACTATGAATCAAAAAACATCTAATGCTTTCGTCGCAGTATCCTGGATCGCCCTTGGAGCGGGAATGATCGGCTATTTCGTCGGTTTAGCAAGAGCAGAAATGCAGCTTAACGAAAAAGGATATTATTTCACCATCATGATGTTTGGTCTGTTTGCGGTAGTATCCGTACAAAAAAGCGTAAGGGACAGACTGGAAGGAATTCCGGTAACAGACATTTATTATGGATTAAGCTGGTTCGCCACGCTGTTGTCCATTGTCTTATTAACCATTGGACTCTGGAATGCGACATTATTGCCAAGCGAAAAAGGATTTTATGCCTTTGCTTTCCTGCTTGCCATGTTTGGCGCTATTGCAGTGCAGAAAAACACCAGGGACAATAAATCAGAAGGTGGTGGCAATGGTGGACACATCGGCCGTAACGAAGACAATTAAGCTACAAATAACAACATTAAAGAATGAAATTATCATTTGGAACGGTCATTAACGACCAACCGAATTATTTCATTGAAAAGATCTGGAAGGGCCTCATGGCCCTTTCTTCACATCTGGACAATGAGCATTACAGGTATCAGGAACGACACATCCAGAAGTTCGACAGGAACTGGGACGGGGATACCTATACCGAATTTCTTGAACCAAAAATCCATACGATCAGAAAAGACCCCGATGGGCTCTGGCATCCTGGGACAGAAATCGCGATGGTCATCTATAAAGATACCAGCGACGAATTTCAGTTTGCACCGATGCTCCACTGCATCAGCATTCAGAAAATTGAAATCAGGCAGGCTGCCGGTGAAAATTATACGGTTAGCGTAGATGGAAAGCCGCTGGATGAAGAACAGCTCAATACGCTCGCTATAAATGATGGTTTTCCTTCTGCTGAAGAATTATTGTCTTATTTTAGCGGGAATTTCAGTGGAAAGCTCATCCATTGGACGGCAACGAAGTATTAAAACAGATAACAAGTATAGGTCATGATCATCAGCTACCATCTCGAGGATTTTAGCGCCCCATTTTCCATTCCCGGACAGTTTATGATGGACCGGTTTGAAGACGTCGGAAAGCCTGCAGATATGGTATGGCCTCATAAACATAGCTTCTATGAGGTCTTGTGGATTGAAAAAGGAAATGCACAACACCTGATTGATCAGCATACCATCGACCTTCATTCAGATACGCTGTTCTTTATTGCTCCCGGACAGATCCATGAGCTTGGCCATTCGGAAAACGTAAAAGGGTACAGCATTATGTTCAGCGAGGAGTTTCTTTCCCTCAGCCATGCCAATCCCGAAATGCTTGCCGGCTTGTCTTTTCTGGAAAACAGCTATTCCCGGCCATCGCTGAGCCTGGCACCTCAGCAAAGCGAAGAACTCGGCGATATCATTGGCATGTTATTAAAAGAATCCGGACGCAAAGACCGTTCTGCCAGTATCATCAGGCACCTCTTGCTGGCCTTGCTTTTCCAGATCCAGAGAATGATGGCAGGAGAGGCCAGTTCCGAAGCGGATAACATCCAGGTACTGAACCTCAAAAAATTCAAAAAGCTGATAGAGGAATATTATAAGAAGGAAACCAAACTCTCTTTTTTCTCCGCACAACTGTTTATGACCAATGCCCATTTAAACGAGATCGCTAAAAAAATCACCGGTAAAACGGCCGGAGAACTGATCAGGGAAAGGGTTTTACTCGAGGCAAAAAGAATGCTCATCCATGGACATTGGACCGTAGGACAGATCGCTTCTGAACTTGGATTTAAAGATTTCTCCTATTTCTCCAGGCATTTTAAAAAGCAGGAGGGCTTAACACCTGCCGAATTCCGTAAATCCAGCAGCCCTTCGGGATAATTTTCACCAAAAGTACCAATAAAGCAGTTCTTAGTCCTAACATTCGAAAATCCAGCCTGGATACCTTTGCGTTTTAAAACACTAAAGCCAATACCGCATCATGCAGATTAAATTGAACAGCATTGCCGAGGCCATTGAAGAGATCAGGGCTGGTAAAGTAATTATAGTAGTAGACGATGAAAACAGGGAGAATGAGGGAGATTTTATTACCGCTGCTCAAAATGCAAGCCCGGAGGTGATCAACTTTATGGTGAGTCATGGCAGAGGCCTGGTTTGCGCTCCACTGACTGCAGAAAGGTGCGATGAGCTGAACCTCCATCAAATGGTGAGCGATAATACCGCTGCCTATGAGACCAGTTTTACCGTTTCTGTTGATTTGCTTGGAAGCGGTTGTACCACGGGAATTTCGGCTTCCGACCGCTCTAAAACCGTTAAGTCGCTGATCGACCCTACAGTAAAAGGCTTCGACCTCGGCAGACCCGGACATATCTTTCCCTTACGTGCCAGAGATGGAGGCGTACTTACCCGGCCCGGCCACACGGAAGCAACTGTTGATCTTGCCCGTTTAGCAGGCATGGAACCCGCAGGAGTGCTCGTGGAAATCCTCAAAGACAATGGAGAAATGGCCCGCTTACCTGATTTAATGGAAATCGCAGTCCGGCATCAATTGAAAATCATCTCGATTGAAGACCTGATTACTTATCTTAAAAAAGAAAACTAAGGAAGGAACGTTTGATCTGTCAGCCTTTTGATCATCGCTGAACTCTGCTCACGGCCATGTTCCAACCTGTCTTTGAAGAACAGTTTAGTCTGATCAAAATGCTGCTTATAACCTTCCATATCCCCATATCCGATGATGGAAGTCCATTCCCGCACTGCAGAATGAAACTCCAGGTCGTCAGCACGGATACTTTTGTCGAACAGTGCTGCATGGATAGATTCTTCCAGTAACGCTTCATTTCGAAAAAGGTATTCTACAATTCCCAGCCTTAGCCGGAAAGGAGGCGTCTGGCAAATCAGGTTGTCGTAAGGATTGATTTGTAAATGATACCAGGCATCAGCCATACTGAGCAGGCTCAGGTGGGAATTGGCCTTTCTTACCCCCGGATTCGAAGAAAGCGAGAACTCCTGCATCACCTGATCGTCCAGTAGCAAAGGTTTCCTGCTTTCATGGAAAACAAAATCCCTGACCTTGTACAGGCGCTCCCGGAAGGTTTTCTCTTCTTCCATGATCATCATCTTAAAGAGCTCTGATTCCGATTGGGCATAACGTTTCACCTGTTGGCGCGCAAAAGGGTTTAAAATCGCCAGACCGGCATAGATGTGTGCTTTATAACTAAAAATCCTAAGGGTCGTCAGGATCTTTACATTGTCGATCCCGCCCAGGTATGAGGCATTTTCCCAGGGGAAGAAACCTGCTGAAGCCCAGGCAGTACCCATGCTTTCAAAGCCCACATGTGTGGCAGCCTGTGTATCCGCAACAATCCGGTCATGGTCCCGGTAGTCTTTCATCTCCACCAGTTCGGAGCCCAGGCAGGAGAGGAGGTCGGTCATGCGCTGATAAGCCTCGTTGCTGGTCCGGTGTGGAATCACGATCATTTTCTGACCTGCAGGATCAAAACCGGGGCCATGTAAAGAATGACAGGTGATGATCTGAATGTCCTTAGGCAGGTACTTTTCAAAAGCAACGATCTCCGGATGTTTTACAGAAGTCTGTCCAGCTACAATTGCCCCATATTTGGTGGAACTGCCATACATCGCCAGCACCTGTTCAATTTTTTCAGATTCTACGGCATAAAAGATCACATCGCAAATCCGGGAAACTTCCTTTCCATCCTCTAAAATGGTAATCCCATGGGGATTTAACGCTTCATTTAATTCGTCCCTTCGCTCCGGAAGGTCTGAGCCATAAACGGGATAACCAGCTTTAGAAAAACCTAAAGCATACATTTTACCCATATCGCCAAGACCAATAATTCCTACATTCATATTTACCTGTTAATCCATGCAAATAAGGGAAAATTCCTTTCAACCCGAAATGACGGTCATCACATCGGGCATAAAATTCATTAAAAAATCCTTTGCCCCGTAAAAGTTTCAGCATATCAGAATATTTTGACCCCATACACGTTAGAAGAACAGCTAATGCATAAAGACATTAGCTTTGTCACATGAAACGAAATTCCTTTTTATTTTTAACGCTGACGGCATCTGTTTTCTCCTCAGCATTATTTGCACAAAACAACCCACTCCAACAAAAATTAGACAGTATCGTCAGCACAAAAAAAGCTGATGTTGGCTTCTCCGTAATGTATTTGGAAAACCAGAAAATTGTCTCCCTGAATGGCGACAAACATTACCCTATGCAAAGTGTCTACAAATTTCACCTGGCCCTGGCCGTATTGAATCAGGTAGATCAGGGAAAACTCAAGCTCGACCAAAAGATTTTTGTTAAAAAAAGCGATTTACTTCAGGATACCTGGAGTCCTTTGCGCGAAAAATATCTCAATGGAAATGTAGGATTACCTTTATCTGAAATCCTGAAATATACCGTTTCAGAAAGCGACAACAATGGCTGCGATATTTTATTCAGACTCATTGGAGGTACCGGAAAGGCAGATCAGTTCATTAAAAAACAAGGCATAAAAGAGATCTCTATTACCGGAACGGAAGAGGAGATGCATAAAGATGATCAGGTACAGTTCAGAAACTGGACCACGCCAAAGGCGGCCAACAATTTGCTTAAAAAATTCCTGGAGGGTAAAGTACTTAAAAAAACGACTGAAGATTTCTTAATGAAAATTATGGAAGAGACCGTAACTGGCCCTGGAAAGATCAAAGGTTTATTGCCTAAGGGCACACTTGTTGCCCATAAAACAGGAAATTCAGGGGTAAATAAGGAAGGGATTACTGCGGCATCTAACGATATCGGAATCGTAACGCTTCCTAATGGAAAAAAGATGCTCATTTCTGCTTTCGTATCGATGTCAAAGGAAAGTGATCAGGAGAACGATAAGATCATTGCAGCGCTTACTAAAGCTGCCTTTGAAGAAGGGTTGAAATAAAAAACGGCGCGTGTGATCTGGAATATTGTTCCCGGTAACACGCGCTGTTTACTTAAATATTTGTGCCGCTATCCATTGTTAATGAGGTACCCGTCATGTACTTCGACTCTTCGCCAGCAACCCAGGCTACCAGTGAAGCAATTCCTTCAGCAGTTCCATATTCTTTAATCGCCATTCTTTCCCTTGCTGCATCTGCTGTAGGACCTGTAGCCGGATTCATATCCGTTTCTGTTGGTCCCGGGTTTACGAGGTTCGCAGTAATCCTTCTGTCACCAAGATCACGTGCAAGTCCTTTGTTAAAACTAACCAGGGCAGATTTACTCATAGAATATAAGGTGAGGTAAGGAACGGTCACGATTTCTGCAAGACAGCTGCCTATGGTAATGATTCTTCCGCCATCAGGAATGAACTTTAAGGCCGCCTGAGTGGCAAAAAACACGCCTTTTACATTCACATCAAACATTCTGTCGAAATCTGCAACGCTGTATGCTTCGAAAGCTTTACCATCTGCAATCCCTGCATTGTTTACCAGAATGTCTATTTTACCAAAATGCGCTCCCGCTTTTTCTACTGCCGCAGTCACTTCCTCATAGCTGCCGCTATCTGCTTTAATTGCAATTGCCTGAGCTCCCTTACTTTCAATTTCTTTAACCAGATTTTCAGCAGCAGTTGCTGAGCTTGCATAAGTGAAGGCAACTTTAGCACCTTCAGCACTTAATCTTTTTACTATCGCCGCGCCGATACCTCTGCTTCCGCCGGTTACCAATGCAACTTTGTTTTCTAAATTTGTCATATGGAATAAATCTTTATTTCTATCAAAAATATATATTGATATTTGCATTTAAAGGTACACATCAAATTGTTAGGTACTTACAAAAACGTAAGAAATGAGAAAAGAGAGCTCTACGAACAATATTAATGAAAAAAGGCTAAGAGAAATGTGTGGTACTTCCTATGCATTGTCCATCATCGGTGGCCGCTGGAAGCCTACCATCATTTGCCGGTTAATGGATGGGAAAGTCAGGTATAGCGACCTTAGGGATTCTATTACCGGGATTTCAGAGCGAATGCTCGTGCAACAATTAAGAGAACTGGAAAAAGACGGCATCCTGATCAGGATTGTTTATCCTCAGGTTCCGCCAAAAGTAGAATATGAGCTTACTGAAGATGGATTGTGCATGCAACCCATGCTCAGTAAGATGTCGGAATGGGGAAATAACCATAAGGCTAAATATCAGAAAGAGGAGCTTGTTTAATAAACAAGCCCTCTTTTATTTATTTGGCAGGCGTAAAGATCCAGGTATCATCAAACAAGGTTGATCCGTTTCTTCCTGTCGTAATAAATCCCTGGTTACCGATAGAAAAACCAATAGCAGCATCTCTTGCGGCGCCTTTAAAATCTTCGTGTTGTTTCCAGTCGTCGGTATCAGCCCTGTATTTCCATACCGAGCTTAAAAGCTGTCCCGAGTTTCCTCCAATCAGGTATCCGGTGTTTCCTATCACAAAGGTCGAGGCAAACTGTCTGCTCAGGTTATACTCATATGGTTTTTTAGGGCGATTCAAATCATTTAACCTCGTCCAGCTGTCGTCCTTAACAGAATACCTCCAGAAATCCGATAAATAACTCCCGTTATTCAGGCCGCCACCAATATAGACAGTCTCTCCAATCGTGAAAGTAAAGGCATTTGACCTTTTAGAGCTGGGTAAACTGCTCACTTTTTTCCATTGATCAGTTAGCGGATTATAGGTGTAAAAATCAACCAGATCTCCAGACTTATTGGTTCCGGTACCTACAACTCCCATGCCGTTGGCGGCGAAAGCAATAGCGCCGTACCTGGCTTCGCCGGGAAAATCAGCGGCAATTTTTTTCCATGTTTTCAGGAGCGGGTCGTACTCATAAAAATCGGACAGCGCATCTTTACCATCAAAACCGGATCCAACATAAGCCTTTCCGTTAACGGTAAAGGAAACGGCATAATTCCTGGCCTTTCCGGGGAACACCACATCTTCAGCCTTGTCGTTTTTAACCCTGATCCAATTTGATTTTTCTTCGTTATAGGTCCACAAATCATTTAATCTTTTTTCGCCATCAAAGCCTCCTGTAATGTATACTTTTCCATTAATAACAAAACTGGTTGCCCCACTCCGGCGGGTCCCTTCAAAGTCAGAGCCACGAACCCATTCCTTGGGATCTTCTTTTTCTTTTTTACAGGCGGATGCCATTAACACCATGGCCAGTATGGACACTTTTAGCAGGTTTTTCAACATGATCATATATATATATTAAAATTTAGTGTAAAAAATCTTGAGTTTTATCGAGCGTATGGATTCTCCGTTGGTAATATGCAGCCTGTCAACTGTTTTTGTCAGGGGATCGAAAGGAAGGCTAAGCATGAGCGAAGTCTTTTTATATTTACCTTTTCTGATGGCATCAATATAGCCTGCCAGGGAGAAAATATACTTTGCTTTTGAACCGGCATCATTTCCCGGCTGGAACTTCGCCATCTGTATGGACTTGCCATCGGTATTGGTCAGCACCTGAGTGGGGGTGTTCGAGGAATTCGAAATGAATAAGTTGAGCTCCCTGGGTGCTTTGAAAACCTTGTACGACGATGATTCGGTTTCGATCACGAGCTCCGCATCATTTACGCCGATTCCGGGCTGCTGAAGAAAGCTGGTTAAACCGGGCAGGGAGAGCTTGGTTACGATCCCGGTTCCGGCCTGAACGAATAACTCCTTATTGGTGGCCTCCGCACTTAATTCCCTGGAATGATAATTTAAGGCTTGTAACTTCGTTTTATTCCGGTCCGCATCGATATGGTTAAACTGATACTGCTTATCATTTAAATTGAACTGAACACTTCCTTTTTTGGGAAAGCCATCGGCCCCTTTATAATGATAGTATAAAACCATTTTTAACTTTTCAGCATCAAAGCCAAGCACACTCTTTCCAGTATTTCCGGTAATCAGGGCAAGCCCCTTGAAATAGTTCAAAAAATCTTCGTTGACGTTTAACCGGCTGTCTTTATTGAGCAGCATTTTAAAAAGCTCCTGTCCCAAAGACTTTCTTAAAGGAATGGAAAGGGTATCGCTGGAAAAAGGCTTCGGCAATACGCTGAGCTCAGCCAGTGGCAGAGGATCGTAGTCAATTTTACTTGTACTGTAGAGTGCCTCTTCCTTAACAAATATGGGCCGCTCTTCGGGTTCTACCGCCTGCTCAACCTTGATCAGCTTTATTCTTTTGCTCAGCTGATGTACCGAGAACTTTTGTACCTCATTGGTATCTCCATATACATACTTGTTGTATTTCAAGACCAGGTTAAGGGAGTCAAACAGGGCATCATCGGGGATACTTCCATTGTTAAAAGCGGGTATGCCAATCTGTAAATAGGACGATAGCCTGGTTTTTCCGAAATCAGGGTCCTCGACTTGTCCCAGCAGGATTGAGCCGGAGTTGGAACTGGGCAGGGAGTCCAGCAGATAAGTGGAGGCAATCACCGTAACCGTATCGGTCATCTCCATGGAGATCGGATTTTCATTTTTCGGCAAGCCAATCTGGTCGCCCTTCCTGCAAGCCGAAACAAAAAGGACTACAAAGGAGAAACAGAGCAGCAATTGGCCCGGCAAAATCTTAAGCGTAGAATTCATAATTTATATAAATAATTGATGCTGACAAAGATGTACTGAGGGAATGTTAACGAATGTTACGATTTGTTAAAAATCGTTAAGAGAAACTTTTAATGAAGTAGGGGCGGTTACATTTGTTCAATGAAAACAAACCAGCTATGCTACATCGGATAAAGTACATTTTATGTTTAATGACCTTATGTATTTTAGGTGTTATTCTTGCACAGGGATTCTGGCTTTACAGGGACTACAGGTACTATAAGAGCCAGCCTTTTCTTTCTTCTGATTATGATATTTTTCTTCCCACTGCCCATGCCGTTTTTGGTGTCGCCGCAACAAAGGCAGTCCTTGTAGATGAAAATCAAATCGGATCAAATACCATTCTTGCCTATCCGATGAATACCGTCTCCATGAGGCCGGTACAAACAATACCGGCTTTGCCTGAGGCTGTTGACCTCGTCAAAAGCGCAATGCCTGATACGGTTCATTTTACCAGGGCTGCTCCCTTATACGAAGACACTGTAATGTTTAAAAATGAGCTCCAACAGGGTAGAGCCATGCCTCTGGAGTTTGCCAGAACCACCGCATACAAAGCGCCGGCATCCTATATCTTTAATAAAATGAAATGGCAGTTCGGTGTCTCTGTACTTTTGATCGTACTGACGACCTGCAGCCTGGCTTATATGCTGATCACCATATTCCGGCAGCAAAGGATCTCGCTTGTCAAAAACGATTTCATCAACAGTATGGCCCATGAACTAAAAACCCCTTTAGCTACGATATCCGTAGCTGTAGAGGCCATAAAGCGGTATGGTACCCTGCTGGATAAAAACAAAACAGCACGTTACCTGGAAATCTCCACAAATGAGATCAATCACCTGTCTAAGCTGATAGAGCTAATTTTACAGGAATCCATCTTCGACAACGATAAAATGGTTCTGCATAAAGAAAGTACGGATGTCAATGAACTCATTCATCAGATTGTTGAAAATTATTCCATTAAAAACGCTAAAGCTGTAGACATCAGGCTGGACTGCAGCAATGATATCCCTGCCTTATGGATTGATCCGCTGCACCTGAGCAATTCCCTGCGGAACATCATAGACAATGCGATCAAATATGCCAGCGATGAAGTCATCATCAGGATCACGAGTACCTTTGAAAACGAGGTATGGAAGCTTTCCATCAGTGATACCGGGATTGGCATTCCTGAGAAATATCACAATGATATCTTTGAGCGCTTTTTTAGGGTTTCCACTAATGACGATACTTCCGGAAGTTTCGGGCTTGGCCTTTCCTATGTCAAAAAGGTGGTAGAGCTTCATGAAGGCAGTATAGGCCTGGAAAGTACATTAACAGTAGGAAGCACTTTTCTAATTTCAATCCCTTTCAAATTATGATCGATGTATTATTTCTGGAAGACGAAGCCGGAATGGCGGAAATTGTGATGGAGAGTCTGAAATTTGAAGGATTTTGGGTCCGTCATTACCTCAATGGGCGGGAAGCATTTGAAAGCTTTAAACTTTTCAAACCAGATATTGTGATTCTCGACATCATTACACCAGAGCTAAACGGCTTCCATCTGGCGGAGAAAATCCGCGAAATGGATGATCAGGTCCCAATTATATTTGCCACTGCCAGAATACAAATTAAAGATGTATTGAAAGGTTTCGAAATAGGGGCGAGTGATTATATGAAAAAGCCTTACAGCATTAAAGAGTTGATTGCCAGAATGCACAGCCATTTAAAGAAAGCAAATAAGGTAGAATATCCGAAGTACAGTGTCGGCAATTATGCTTTTGACTCAAGAATGCATGAACTGTCCATCAACAGGAACAGCATCCATCTTTCTTACCGGGAGTCGGAGCTGTTGAGAAAACTGATTGAGCATAAAAACGGCGTAGTCACCAAACAGGAGTTACTGGAAGAACTCTGGGACCAAAACAATTTCTTCACCGGCAGAAGTCTGGCGGTCTTCATTAGCCGGTTAAGGAAAATCTTACGGGAAGATCCCAGAATCAGGATTCTTACCGTAAGAAATATAGGCTATATCTTAGAAATCAGAGACAAACGCTGATGCATTAATACACCACCACCTCATCGCTGAACATAAAGCCCTTTTTTTCGTTTTTGCCGGTTACCCTGAGGTATCTTGCATGGTTTCCTTTGAGGTCGAAGCTAAACGTTTTAAACCTCAGCGAGGCATCGGTGTAGGGAACATCATTGTCTACTTTCTGGATGTTTTTGAAAACAATTCCATCTTCGGAAACCGCCACACTAACATTCGCGGGCATGTATACACCCGGACCGGTTAACTGCATAAAGCGGATTTTCAATTGCGTTAAGGGAATCGTGTTCTCCAGATCGATGGTCACATCGAAATCGCCGAGGAAGCCCTGCCATTGTCCGTCACCATAGGTAAGGTCTCCGGTTTGCCCGTTTACGAGGCTGAGTTCCTTTTGTGCAGGATAACTGCTGCTCCATTTGTTGTTGTAAATGACTTTTTTGCCAATGGCCTTATGGACATCCAGTTCCAGCTCCTGAATTTTACCCAAAGGCTGTTGATTTTTGAAGATGACCGCCTTTACCGTTGCAGTCGCACTTAGAGGAATGCCATCTTTGTACAAAGGCGAACCTGCAACCGGGTTGCTGCCATCCGTAGTATACCTTATTTCCGGTTTAAACTGCTCAGAGCTGATCGTCACCTCTGCCTTTTTCTCTGCAATATTGAACCTGGAGAGGATGCTCAGTTCATTTGATGGCGGGTAGTAATTCACATTCAGGCGTTGCAGCAGGAGGTAATGCTTTTGGAGGCGCATCTGAAAATCATCCCAGTTCTTTTGACCTTCCGCTGTCCATGCCGCTTCTGCCACAGCAAGGGCCCTTGGAAAAACCATATATTCAACCTGACTTGTTGTTGCCATATATTCTGTCCAGACATTGGCCTGAATTCCGAGTACATGTTTTCTTTCGTCGGCATTGATTTCAGCAGGTACAGGTTGGTAACTGTACACTTTTTTTAAGGGCAGGTATCCGCCAATGGCTTCCGGTTGTCCGATTGGATTGGTCTGATAAGCATCAAGATAAAGGTGGGAGCCAGGAGTCATGATCACATCGTGACCAGAATTTGCGGCTTCAATACCTCCTTTTTCTCCGCGCCAGCTCATGACCGTCGCTTCAGGGGCAAGTCCGCCTTCCAGGATTTCATCCCATCCGATCAGCTTTCTTCCTTTACTTTTCAAATAAGTTCCCATTCTTTTAACGGCATAGCTCTGCAAGCCATGTTCGTCTTTTAAATCGAAGTCTTTAATCACCTTCTGGCATTTCGGACATTGTTTCCAGGCCGATTTATTGGCTTCATCACCACCGATATGAATATATTCAGAAGGGAAAATTTCGATCACCTCATCAAGCACGTCCTGAAGAAAACGAAAGGTATCTTCATTGCCGATGCAAAATTCTGAGTTTTTATAAGGGAGGCCATAGCAGGACAGGTTCGGATAGGCGGCCAGAACTTCCTCTGTATGTGCCGGCATTTCAATTTCAGGGATGACCCTGATCCCCCGTTTTGCTGCATATTTTACCAGGTCCTTTGCCTGCTCCGCGGTATAATATCCACCGAAAGCATTCGGACTGCCCATTTCTGAATATTGGCGTCCATTGTTCCACCAGTATTTCCAGTTGGCATTTGTCCGCCATGCAGCTTTGCTGGTCAGCTCGGGATATTTTTGGATTTCTAATCTCCAGCCAGCCCCATCTGTGAGGTGCCAGTGGAAGGTATTCAGTTTATACAAAGACATCAGGTCTATGTATTTCTTCAGGAAAGGAATGGGAAAGAAATGACGGGATACGTCCAGCATCAGGCCCCGGTAACCAAAAGCAGGCTGATCCTCAATCCATACCGCAGGCAAACGACGGTCTTTTCCCGTTAGCGCGAGCTGACGGAGCGTTGCAATCCCGTTCAGGATGGCTTCCGGCTGATGCGCGGTGATCAGAATCCGATCGGCACTGATCTCCAGGCGATAGGCATTTTGGGCAAGGGTATCGTTCTTTCCGGCTTCCAGAAGAATGATCCCTTTAAGGGGGGCTTTCTTTCCCGGACGCAATGTTTTGATTTTATGGAATTTCAGGTACGGATGCTCATGGAGAAGATCGGCTGCTTCCAGAAAAGAAGCACTGGAATACACTTCGGTTTCCGGAGCATAGGTATAATATCCGGGCTTTGAAATTTGCAGGACCGGCTTTGGAATAATGGCCAAAGAATCCTGGGCAAATGAAATATTTGAAAGTAAACAAAATAGTAAAGTAAAGGAGGAGGCAATCGCCCGTTTTGTGGTGTTCATTAAGGTTTGTTTCTGATTTGTGTAAACCAAATTTACATTTTCTATTGACAAAGCAAACCAATTATTGGCATTTGAACATTAATAAGCAGGAGGAGAGCCTTTTTTAAATATAGAAGAATTATTATATTTAAAAAATCACAAATTACGCAATCATGAGTTTATTATCACGTTTTTTTGGAAAAAACAAAGTTGTAGAAAGGGAGTCCGAACCTGATTTGGTCTATATACCAAATGAAGATGAGCGCATGAAATGGGCCATCGAAAAAGCAGGGCTTACTTTATGGTATTTTGAAAACAGCCTGAAAAGTCCGGTTGCCGGACAAGAGTATTTTTCCATTAAAGTGCTGATTGAAGACTCAGGAAAGGTGGAACATATCTGGCTGACCGCTCCTGATTTTGACGAAGAAGGAAACCTGTTTGGAGAGGTGGGCAATGAACCTGTTCAGGTGAAAACAGTTAAACTCGGGCAGAAAATAGGCGTGATGAGGTCTTTGATTTCCGATTGGATGATCGTTGAAAAAGGCCGTTTAGTTGGTGGGTATACCATCAGGGCCATCCGGGAAGGTCTGCCCGAAACGGAGAGACAGGCATTTGATGAATCTATCGGCCTTGTAGTAGATGCAGGCAGTGATTATTTTAAGCCCGACTTTGATACGCCGGAAGGAGCAATATTGGCGCTGGAGGAGGCCTACCAGCAAAAAGACATCGACAAAGCGCTCTCCTGCAAAGACTTTTATCAGGAAGCAAAGCTCATGCTTTCCACATTTGATTTTCCAATAGAGGAGGAAATGATTCTGAGTACTTCCGAAGCGTTGGCCCTTTCTTTTGTCAGCTATATTGAAAAAGAAGGGATGCCTGACTTTAAAAATATCAACAGGGCTTTTACGCAGCGCGATAAGATAAATGAAAACTACTGGATCATTACGGAAGTCTGCACTTATCCGGATGGAGGAATATCTGTACAGAAATTACAGACCTATAAAACTGCCCAGGGATGGAGAGTTCTGGGGGTAGCAAGTTAAAATGCTTCTTTCCGGTCATTTCAATTGATCAGAAAGAAGCATAAAAGAATATTTTAGTGATGACCTTTTGTCTCTTTTGTCTTTTTGATGAAAGAAAGATAAAAGGCAGAAGCCATAATAATAACCACAAGAGTAAGTAAAGAAAATAACGTTGCCATATGCTTTAATGTTTATATTTTGAAATATCTGATGAAGGTAGACATTCTTTTCATCTTAACAAAAGTTTCATAGGGTATCTATCTTCTTTGTCCGGCCTGTTTATCCAAAAATGCGGTGACTACAGGTACCAGTGTAGCTGAGCTGATGACATTATAATGAGTCGCCCGAGGAAGAATAGCCAATGAGGAAACAGGCACACCAGCGCCATCCCATCCTCCGTCTTTTTTACCACCTCCAAGTAAACCAAAGAATTCTGTCAGATGAGAGGGAGGAACTGCATCTGCATCACCCGCAATCAATAGAACAGGTTTCCTGATTGCTGCAACCTCCTTACTCCAATCGTAATCTTTCTTTAAAAAATCGGCCAATTTAGTACAGAGTACAGGCCAGTCTTCCTTCCTCGGCGCGAGAGATGTATAAAGGCCATAGAGTGGGGTTGATTTCAATGCTTCAGCAGCCTGCGCCATTTGTGCCTGACCTTGCTGAATTTCCGGATACCAACCCGCGTGTTTATAGGGGGCAGAAAGAACCACCAGTTTAATAACCATCTGTGGATGGCGAATAGCAACTTGTTGTACTACGCCACCACCCAGCGAAAATCCCATCAGATCTGCTGTTGAAATGTGGAGGTATTCCAGTAATCCCGCAATGTCATCAGCCATCGCTTCATAACTCAGCGGGCGGTTGATGTCGGCGGTACGGCCATGCGCCTGCAGATCTACTGCAATTACTTGTCTTGTTGCTGCAAGGTTCTTCAAAATGGGATCAAACAATTCAATACAACCGAGACCGCCATGTATCAGTACCAATGGCTTGCCCTGACCATGAATCTCATAGTACAACCGAAGCTCTTTAAGAGTTGCGTAACCCTTTTTTAACGGTGTTTGAGCCAGACAGTCACCAATTGTGACGATGCCCAGAATGCAGGTGATGGTAACCAGCTTACAAAATGTATAAAGCAGATTGTTTCTTAAGTCTTTTTTCATATGATTTATATTTATACACAAACCTACGCTGCGAGATACAGTTCAAGACATTGCAGAAACGACAATATAAGGGGGCGAATACGTCATTTAAATTAGAGATATCCGCTACTCCTATGGATGATAGACAGCAGCGGATATTGCATTAAAATAGCGGACTAGTAAGTATGTGGGAAATACTCGTTTTCAACCGTTCCATCTTCATACAAATTTAGCATTGCATAACCCGGAGGGGTTTCCAGATAGTAACCTGGACCGGCCGATTCTGCATCGCCCTTGCCCCACCAAAATCCGCTCATCGCACCATTGCAGCAGTATAGTACATCGTTGTAACGCGTTTGATCTGATAAATGGTTATGCCCGCTTAAGCAAACCCTTACTTTATCGTGGTGCTTGAAAAACAAATCTTTCAATTGCTTACAATCAGAATGGCCACCGCCAACCAGCACCTGTGTTGTACCCAGAATTGGATAATGCGACATGAGCAGGGTAGGTGTGGATGCAGGAAGCTGTTCCAGCTCTTTTTTTAACCAGTCAAACTGTTCCTGATCCAGAGAAATCTTGCTGTTGTTCCCATCGAGTACGATAAAATGCCAGTTCTTTTTGCGGAAACTGTAATAACGATGTGGAATTTTTAGTCGCTTAACTACATAGTTTTTTCCATACATCTCATCTTCTTTTGAAGGCGCTTTCCACCATGGATCATGGTTGCCGATGCAGCTATGCAATTCATATTTATCGAGTACGGTGGTACATTCATCCCAGATGCCCCATTGTTTGATCACCTGTTCGTAAGTGACATTGTCATAGGAAGCATCGTTAATGGAATCCCCACCGTTTAAAAAGAAATCGGGTTTATGCTTATCGATGATTTGCTTTAAGCACTTTTTAAACCTTTCTGCGGCATTGTCTCCCTCTCTGATGTGCACATCGGTAATGTGTGCCACCTTTAGTGCTAATTTCTTTCCTTTTTTGTTATCCGGTTCAATCCCGGAAGCCAGTGCAGGCAGTCCTCCGCTAACCACGACACCTGTGGCGAGCCCTGCTGCTTTTAATAAAGATCTTCTGTTTAGTTTCATTATTTAATTTGTGTGTTTGCTAAGTTCTGATGGCCATGTTAGGATTAGGTTAGGCTTAAATTAACAAATAGATTGAACATTCATTCAATAAAAAGCAAAAGAAATTAAAAGCATATAATTCCATGTATCTGGTTCCCGTATTGCTCAGCAACCTTCATTTTTTTTATTGATTTGTTTAATTTCTAATAAAATATACCGCTGTTTTTGTTGTAATTCGAAATCGTATTTATATTTTGCGCCCTTATTAATAATACACACATGGCTTCAGGTTTTTTTGCGATTTTAGATGATATTGCTGCTTTAATGGATGATGTTGCGGTTACCGCAAAAATAGCGACAAAGAAAACTGCCGGTATTTTGGGCGATGATTTAGCGGTGAATGCAGAAAAAGCGACAGGCTTCCTTTCTTCACGCGAATTACCGGTACTTTGGGCAATCACCAAAGGCTCTTTAATTAACAAAGTGATTATTGTTCCGATCGCATTGCTGCTCAGTGCGTTCTTTCCCATCGCCATTAAGGTGATCCTGGTTCTGGGAGGGTTTTATCTTGCCTATGAGGGCGTTGAAAAGATTGTTGAATACTTGTTTCACCGTTCAAAGGAAGGTCACGAAGTAGTTGCGGAGATTAAACAGGATGGAAATGATGCAGAAAAAGCGAAGATCAAATCTGCGGTAATGACCGATTTTATCCTGTCTGTGGAGATTGTAATTATCGCATTGGGGACTGTTCTGGAAAAAAGCCTGACATTACAGATCCTGACCGTTTCTGTTGTGGCACTTCTGGCTACAATTGGGGTTTATGGTATAGTGGCCCTCATTGTAAGAATGGATGATGCCGGTCATAAATTAATCAAAACTTCCAATGATAAAGGTTTTCTGGGAAGTCTGGGACGACTACTCGTTAAATCGCTACCTGTTATTATCCGGATTCTTAGTGTGGTTGGTACCATTGCACTGATCCTGGTTTCCGGTGGAATCTTTGTCCATAACATTGAATTTTTACACCATTTATTCCCGGAAATGCCTTCGATCATTAAGGAAACCCTGATTGGACTGGTAGCCGGATTAATTATTGTTGTCTTGACAATGGGGATCAAAAAGATCATCTCATTAATTAAGCGATAAACAGCTTTTTAGTGAAACGGAGGTTTTATTAGCTCCGTTTCGCTGCATTATTTCTTCTGAACGATATCCCTGCTGCTCATGCCGTTTGTTTTAATCAGCTCTGGTGCATCCTTATAGAAATGATTACCGGTTACTTTTACCTGGGTACAGCCTGTAAAATTGAAGGCCGGTTTTGTGGTATCCCCGGGTAGAAAATCAGATTTTTCTATTTTGTTATTCGCGAAAACTAATCCTTTGGTACTTCTTGCTGTCAACAATGGCGCGTCATAGACCTTAAATGTATTCTGCGTGATATTGATGTTCTTATGCACATAATAACCAGGTACCATTTCCCGGTTTTGCGGGTTGATGCTGATAACATAGTTATCCGGAGAAGAATTAAAGCCACATTCTATAAACTGATTATTGCGAATGGTCAGGTCCGTTACCGGGCCTGATTCATACCAGCCGGAAGCATCATTTTCAATCAGGATGGCATGCATCCCGGTCCGGTAGTACACATTGTTTTCGATGACTACCTTTCTGCGCGTGGTGATTAAATTTCCTCTGGATATGGTGCTTTCGAACCGGGAATTTTTAATGGTAACAGATGGCGTCCAGGTTACATTCTCCAAAGCATCACCAACTTTAAGCGCTCCGGAAAATGGCTTTTGCATTTCTACCAGCATTTCCCTTTCGGAAATCAACTTTGCGGATTTAATGATGCCCTGTTCAAAAATCTGCAGGGAAGCGGTGTGCAGATAAGCCACCGAATCTCCGGGGATAAAAGCCTCAAAACCATAGGTCTGATGGTGCATAAACCTCAGTTTCAAAGTCGTTGGAGATATGATTTCCGTTATTTTCAGATGCGTTCCATGAACATTTACCGGATCATCATGTAAACCATTAAACCTGCAATTGTTGATGGTAATCTGTCCTTTACAACCTGAAAAATGCATTCCATCTGCCGATGAGGCAATCACCCGGCCGCTTCCTTTTTCAGGCTCCACAAAAACACTGTCGTAATCCAGATTTTCAGAAAACTGCGAAACAATGCCGAGGCCATGCATGGAATTCATATGCAGGTTGTTCAGGCGAATGTTCTTCGACCGGTTGATGAAAGCACCTACATAATCCCGGTACCGGTCCCTTACGGTCAGCACTTCGCCCGCCTTCCCCTTAAATTTGGAGAAATCACCGGTAAATTTAACCTGGAGTGGCCCAATCTTTTCGGCTTTGCTTTTCAAAAACGGATCCCAGTTGCTGTACAGGAGCATTCCTTTTTCAGGACGTACCAATACAGCATGGTGATTTTTGGCGATCCATTTTTCTCCGTACCATTCCAGGTGTCCATCGGAAATCGCAAATTTTGAATCCGGATGAATGTCGGCTACGACAGTCTGGTCTGATACTTCCTTTAAACGCATTTCAGACATGCCGGGGCGCTCATAATTGATCGATAAGTTCCGGATGCTGATCTGTGTACAATCGTCCAGGACCCAGCTGATCATCTTTCCATGGAAAATAAATACCGATCCATTTCCTTCAATGGTTAGGTTTTTCAATCCTTTGAGGTACAATCCAACCCGCTGTTTTTTTACCGGGAATTCCGTTTCTGAAGAAGTATTGGTAATGTAATACTGTGTTTCAGTCGCATTGTCTGGCCAGAAATCATACCTTCCTTTGGGAAAATTTAAAATGGTCTGCGCTTGTCCCTTGCCCGCTTCAATTGCCTTTTTCACACTTTCAGTCGCATCAGCAAAACTATCGGGTATGGCACCATACCTGGTCACCTCAATTGTCTGGGCTTTTAAACTAATACTGATGCACAATATCAGGCCTAAAAAGTAGTTCTTCATGTCATTAATTGTTTAGGGGTAATGTTACCTGATATTGAGGTAATGCCTTTATTTCTTTAAATACGGATCCTTTTATTTTCATTTCATGCAGCAGATCAACAGGCAGGCCGCTAACCTTATCGTCCGCATTTCCAATATTCAGGTTAAGCGCCCCATTTTTCAGGATATCAGCTAATCCAATCTGCCAGACGGTACCATTAAACAAATCATCGGTGATCAATTTTCCTTTTTGAAACAACTGGCAGCTGCCTCCAAGATAATCTATTTTTAAGATCACATTTGATACATTTTCCGGAAAAGACAAAGGCAAAGTGATCAGCGCATTTTTTGCTTTTGGATAGGTAATCCCGACTTCAGGGACATATGGGGCCGTTTTTAGCAGATAAGTATCAAACAAAACGTTTTCTTTTTCAGGTATGGCAGCGTACCTGCTGAAGGCCTTTAAGGACTTAGGATATACCTGCCATTTGAATTGTTTGTTGTTGATTTCCTGCAATGTTATTTTGTTGTTTTCCGCCAAAACATCCGCCGAAGTAATCATCAAAGCTGCCTGTCCTTTTAGTTTGATCCGCCAGGCATTCTCAGCCTGTGTCCTGCTTAAAAAAATCAGGGTAAAGGTATTCCCTTCCTTATCTGAAAAACTGAGGTCCTTTTGACCTTCAGATTTTAGCAGCAGCTGATTTTTCAATGCAATGGTCTTCCAACCCCTGATTTTCTTAAGGGGGATGGTTTTTGCATCGATGGCCAGCTGAGGTTGTACACCTGGTAGTTCCTGAAAAAATAAGCTGATGTGTTTGCCATTCACCAGGCGTGCAAAAGGTTGTGCGGTTACATATTTGATCAGCAACCCGCCAACCTTTAAATTAAATGGGAGTATAGCCGTGGTTTGGCCTTTAAGCGTTAACGAAGGAAAACTAATCTGCTCAGCTGGCAGGTTCACGCGCATCGTTACTGTTTTGTCCGGCATATTTACCCGTACCTGAGTGTTTCCCAGAAACAGAAAACCGCTATTGCCCTTTGCTCGGGCAATATACCTTAGATTGTTCGTATCCAGTTCATTCCGAACCGGATTTTCCGGCTCAAAAACCTGCATTTCAGCCAAATCTGATCCGAAATCATTAACAAAAGAATGAAGGATTTTAAGGCTTCTATAAGAAGGTCTCAATAAACCAAATTCGCTAAGAGGAGATTGAAAATCATAACTTTCCGGAAGACCAGGTTCTTTTAATCCCGGTGTTTGTGTACCGCCATGAAACATATAGTAACCAACCAGGTTCATCCCGCGACCGATCTGGTTTTGTAAATGGGCTTCAACCACATGAGGTTCAACTACAAACCTGTTATTATAGGTCATCTGACTTCCGCATCCCTGCTCGCATAAGCCTTTAGGAAACTTTTGGACGTCGTAAAATACCTTTCCCAAAGCATCGGTCATGATCCATTGATCGTTCCCATATAAAAAATCTTTGGTGGCGCGGCCACCTGCTTTTTCCCAGCCACGGTAAGGGTAGGAGCCCTGTAATGGGATCACCTCCATTTTACGGTCGTCGAAAACGGTGTTTGCGGTTACGCTCCAGTAAACCGGACTGATATTGGCAAGTACAGCCATTTTTTTGAGTTCGGAAATGTGTTCGGCCTGTCCCGAGGCGTATTCGTTTTCCAGCTGTATTCCTATGATTGGTCCTGAATCTTTAAAGTATAAACCCCTGGTCTGCGCAGCAATCTGATGAAACAATTGCTTTGCTGCAGCAAGATAATCAGGATCATTGCTCCTGTGGCCTTTTAGCTGCTGGATCCAATCCGGAAATCCCCCATGAAGCTGTTCACCATGACTCCATGGGCCAATGCGCAGCCAAACCAGCATTTGTTGCCGGGCACAAAGCTGGATGAACCGCCTTAAATCACGGTTATTTTTCCAATCCCATACGCCTTTTGCTGTTTCATGCTCATTCCAGAATACATAAGTAGCGACGATTGAAATTCCTGCATTTTTCATCTTAATAATTTCCTGTTCCCAATTTTGCGGAGCTACGCGGTTATAATGCATCTCGCCCATAATCGGAAACCAGGGTTTTCCATCTTTTTCAAAGTACCGGTTGTTGACGGAAAATGTGGTTCCATTTGCTGTCCCTGCCATCGTAGGAATCTTTTCTAATGGTTTTTCTGCTTTATCCTTAATGTCTATGTTATAGACCTGGGCATAGAGCTGAGTTACCGAAAAGAGACTGCAAACCAGCAGCATCAGATTTCTTTTCAACATATTTTAGATATTTAAACATAGTTTGAAGAATGGCGGACTAAAACGTCCGCCATTCTGTTGTTAATTTCTGGTCACTATTAATTGTTGGTAAATGAACTTACATTAATGGTCCATGTTCTGGTAGTCCCATTGGCAGCGGTAACGGTATACTTTAAAGGCTTTGTTGCATCTGTTGGATCGCCCAATTTAGGTGTGTCGCCAATTGGGGCAATAGTTGCCGCAGTAGAAATGTTCATATAGAACCATAATTTATTCTGACTAACCTTCGCTTTTTCTACCGCCGTGAACTGTCCGTTTGCTGCCGGAACAGCTACGGTCACATTAATTGTTGAAGTATTATTGTCGACGGTTTGACTAAGATTTAACTTTTGGTAAGCTACCACAGGCTGACCATTCATCATCTGACTCCCGTTAAAACGGTATTCTGCATTGACCAGGGTAATTTCCGCAGCATCAAACAAAGGATAATCATCCAGGTTCTTTTTTAAACAGGATGTGGTTAAGCTTACCACTAGTAACATCAGCAGCGTTGATATGTATTTATTTTTTCTTTTCATGATCAGGTATTTTAAGTTTTACCAGTTGGGGTTTTGAGGCGCAAATTGTGAGTTGTTGTCTATAAAGCCTTGAGGAATAGGGAAGAGGTACCTTCTTCCGGGTTGAAATTTACGGTCATTGTAAATGTTTCTGAAAGGCCCGGTAACTATAGAAAAAGATTTGCGGTCTTTAGAGATGTCCATCACCCTGATTGGCTCTGTTAATTCCGGGATTGTTCCTCCCGGAGCAATGCCTTCGTTTGCATCACCACCAAATCTGCCCCAGCGCAACAGACTGTAATAGTGGTCATTTTCTTCGGTCAGCTCTACGCGGCGTTCTCTTTTATAGTCTTTCCAGGCTTCCGTTAAATTCCCTGCATTGGATGCCGGCAGCTGACCATGCAGCGTACGCGTTTTATTGAAATTGGTCAGGGCGTTAGCCAGGTCGCCTTTTAGCAGATATGCCTCGGCCAGATTTAAGTAAACCCTGCCTAAGCGCATGCAAACGAAGTGATAGTCGGTGCTTACGCTGTTTAAATAGGAAGGAGAAACATTGGTATATATCCCTTTGCGCCAGTACATATTGCTCAACGTAAAGGCATAATCGCCTCCGTTAATAACGCCCAGGAATCGTCCTGCGTTCCCTCTTAAGCCCGTGGTAAACAATTCCCCATAGAAACGGGTCGAATCACTGATGATGGATGCTTTCCATCTGGCATCACGGTTTTCATTGGTTAAGGTCCAGAAAGTTTCAGCACTTCCGGCTTTGATCCTTCCCATTTTCAGCAGATTTTCATCGTTCAGTTTGGCCACCTTATCATGAGGAAAGCCCAACCTCGTAAAAGGGGCAATGACGTTCGCTGTTTCGTCTACCGCATTCAGGTACTGCGAAGTCTGGTTCCAGGGAAGGGCTTTTCCCGGATCACTCTTATCAACCGTCAGGTATTCATCTGTTAAATTCTGTGCGGGGAAATTTTCCGGCCAGCATTCAAAGGGAACCGACTTTGTGAACAATGGAGAACCCTGAAATTTATTAATTTTATCTGCTGTGATGTTTGGCATTGCATTTTGCATCGGGGTATTCTGTACAGTCGTATTTATCGCTTTCCTGTAAACAGCGTAAATGATTTCCGGTGAGGTACTTTTAACTTCATTGAACATTCCTTCATAATCCGTTTCCAGTACATAACCACCTGCGATTACCAACTGAGCGTTACTGATCACCTTGTCCAGCAAGGGATCATTAACTGCCACATTCGGAGCCGCCGGATAATTTTTATACGCCAGTGCCTGTAAACAAACCTCGGTTAAGAAGGCTGCTGCCACATATTTATTGGTTCTACCCGATATTTTGGTTGTGGGTAAATCAGCCACCGCATCTTCGAGATCTTTGATGATGTAGTTATAGCTTTCGGTAGGATTGGCAGTTGTAGGAAGTTTAAACTCATCATTTTCATTCAGGACCTTGTCAATCCATACGATCCGGCCTACGCTGCGGGCAACATTGTAATAGGACATTGCCCTTAAGAACTTGGCTTCGGCAATTAATGGCTTTTTATCCGCATCGCTGATCCCTGCTGATTCGCCGACGTTTTTAATGATCACGTTGCAGCGACGAACAGCAGCCCAGTTGTTAAAGGTTCCAAAATCGCTTCTGTTAGTTAAGGTTTCCCCAAAGACCGGGTTTGCGCCATTGGCGGTACCTTCCTGAGCGAGGATATTCGTGGTATACGTATCCGAGCCCGGACCACTTTGGTAACTGGACATGATGCCATAAGTACTGAATATAAAGGTTTCGGCATTCGCTTTACTGCTCCATATAATATCCGGACTGATCCGGTCGGTAGGCAAAGTATCCAGTACTTTCTTGCAGGAATTCAATGTCAGTAAACAAGTTAAAATCCCTATGGTTGTTGTAATTCTTTTCATCAGAGTATATTTTTTAATGGTGATGAAGCGATCATGATCTTTATTTCAGTTGTAATTTCTGCAGGATCCTGATGGCTTCATGATTCTTTAAATAAAATGATTAAAAACCTGCAGTTAAACCTATCGCAAAAGTGCGCTGAATAGGATAATCATAATTATTAGTGTTCGATTCCGGATCGATGAAATAATCCTGGCTTTTCGAAGAGGTGAGCAGGTTTGTACCCGACACAAATAAACGCAGTTGCTGGAAAGGTGCGTTTTTAAGCAGGCTTTGCTTAAAGTCATAACCCAGCTGTACATATTTTAAGCGGATGTATTTGGACTTGATCAACCAGGCATCTGTTTGCTGGAAATTGTTATTTCCGTTTACACTCGTGCTCGAGACTGCTCTTGGAAAGCGGGCATCAGTATTGTCCGGGCGCCAGTAATCCGTTTGGAAATCATAGAAAAACTGGTTTTGAAGATCAGAACCCTGCACGGCATTACCGATATAGCGATCTCTGTTACCCGAACCCTGAACCACCATATTAAATGAAAAACCTTTATAGCCTAAATCAAAGGTAAGCCCATAATTGGTGCGGGGGAATGAACTATCGCCAATCTGACGGTAATCATCCGCAGTAATCCGGCCATCGCCATTGGCATCGTAATACCTCAGGTCTCCTGCCGCTACATTCGACGCATCGAAACGTGCACCACTCAACAGCTGACTGTTGTCGGTATAATAGCCAAGACTATGCAGGCCATTACCAAAGAAATCGCCTGCAGTATTCGTTCTTCTGGTATAGGGATTTTTAATCGCCGCATCACTGTCAAAAGGATGTTTTTCCCAAAGCGTATTGGAACGCGTAAAGTTAAAACCAATTTTATAAGTCAGGCTCCTGAAGGTACTTGCCCAGCTTACACTCAGGTCATAGCCTTCTGTGCGGAATGCCGCTCCGGCAACGTTAACCAATGGCAATCCGATCCCTAAAGTAGAAGAAAAGCGGGGGTCACTGGCCACGAAACCTTTTCTCCGGGTATAGAAATAATCAAAGCCAGCGGTTAACCGGTCGTTCAGCGTACCGAGTTCAAGACCTAAATCCCGGCTGCCAATGGTTTGCCAGGAGTACTGGTTTCTGGGTAAAGTGCCAGGCTCTGAACTTCCCTGTACCAGGTTTCCGTTAATCACCCAGGCATTGGCGTTTAAACCATATGCAGGTACATACTGAAAAGGCGCAATTTCCTCGTTGTTATTGGCGATGTCTTTTTTATCACCCAGCTGACCATAAGAGCCCCTCAGCTTCAGGAAGTCAATGATGTGTTTTTCCTTTAAGGGCTTCATAAAACTTTCCTCAGAAATGAGGTAGTTTGCAGATGCTGCATAAAAAGTTCCCCATTGATTTCCAGGAGGGAAAAGGTAATCACCATCTCTTCTGATTGAGCCTTCGACCGTGTATTTTGACTTGTAGCTATATTTTAAACGGGCAAGGACCGCAGCGCGTCTTTTCTCTCCTTCACCGCCGCCTGTAGTGGCATCCACCGTTGGACCGGCTACAATCTGATCATATATGATCTGATAGTTTTTTCGTGTTCCGCTAACGCTCGAAAAGTCATCAATCTGGCGTTCAAAAACACTGGTGAAGTCAATGGAATGGTCGCCAAATGTCTTGCTATAGGTTAAATAACCTTGTAAGGTCAGTGTTGCACCTTGTCCCTGTTCATTCGTTAAGGATGGGGGAGCTGAATTTATGGGTGTTTTGCTTCCGATTGCATAGGCCGGAGCAAGGTAATTCCAGATTTTTCTGAAATTATTGTAAGTGGTATAGGCTCCGTTTGCTTTGATCTTTAAACCTTCCAGAAAAGGCGCACTGTATTCCAGGCCCAGGTTGGAGTTGAAAATCTTAGAGGTGATCCTGTTATATCCTGAAAGCGGATCCAGCTCTCTGACCGGATTGTCTGGCTGAGAGGAAGGGAGACCAAATTCGTTTACGGCCAACTGGGAAGCAGCCCTGTTCTGGATATGGCTGTAAACACCGCCATAACCTGCAATGGGGATGGAATTCTTCTCTATAAAACCATCAATCCCTCCAGTTACCTTAAGGTGGAGCTTGTCAATTTCGCTCGTTGCATTTATCCGAAAAGTGGTTCTTTTGTTATAATTGTTATCGGTCTTTAATATCGTGCCCTGGTCGTAATGAGAAAGAGAGGCATAATAGGTTAACTGCTTTGTGCCAGAGGTGAGTGATAAATCATGGCGCATTTCAGGTGCGAAATTTTTCATCGTTAATTTCTGCCAATCGGTATTTGGAAAATTTAAGGGATCTGATCCGGTACGTACTTTTTCCAAATCTGCAGGCGATCTGAAGGGACTTTTACCTTCATCGGCATAGAGCCTGTTGAGCGCTACCGCCTGTTCATAAGCGCTGATTTTCTCCGGAAAAATGGCTGGCCTGGAAAAAATCTGGTTGTAGGCATAATTGATGCTCGTCTGTCCTTCTTTACCTCGCTTGGTCGTTACAATCACCACGCCATTGGCCGCGGAGACCCCGTAAAGTGCTGTTGCTGCCGCATCTTTGAGGATGGAATATTCCTGAATGTCATTTGGATTGATATTGGAAAAATCGTTTGCAGAGCGAATCACATCGTCAATCACAAACAAAGGCGTACCTCCGCCACGGATAGAGATGCTGCTTTTAGAACCGGGAGCCCCGTTGCTGGCGGTTACAATTACCCCGGGTAACCTTCCTGCAACCGCATCATTGATAGACTGCACAGGCAGGGAGGCCACGCTCTTCATGTCAAGGGTGCTGATTGCAGAAGTGGTTTTACGCTTGGTTGTTGTACCGTATGCCTGAATCACCACTTCGTCCAGGTTATTGTTCGCAGTTTTCAACACGACCTTCATGGCAGCACCCTGAACAGCAGGTATTTCCAGTTGCCCAAAGCCGAGAAGAGAAAAAGCAAGAATCGCATTTTCCGGAACTTTCAGACTGAATCTGCCATTTACATCCGTAGAGGTGCCAATGCCTTTAAGCCCTTTCACGGTTACGGTAACACCGGGCAAAGCGATACCAAGACTGTCTGTAACCGTTCCTGTGGCAACAAAATCAGGTAACCTGTTTCCTTTTTTTACAATCGTGATCAGGTTGTTCTCCAGGGAAAAGTCCAGTGAAGTTCCGTTAAACAGCGCATTAAGCACCTCTGCAATCGGCGCACGGCTGGTTTGTATGCTGACGAGTTTATCAAATGGTCCTTCGGTGGGGCTGTAAACAAATCGATAGGAGCTTT
Organism: Pedobacter sp. KBW06; assembly: GCF_003852525.1. Lineage (GTDB taxonomy): Bacteria > Bacteroidota > Bacteroidia > Sphingobacteriales > Sphingobacteriaceae > Pedobacter. The sequence goes on along the minus strand of NZ_QAJL01000005.1, from coordinate 409,319 downwards.
TTCTTTCAATGATTTGAAGCGCCCTTTGTAGTTGTATATTTTTAACATCAAGTGAGAGTTTTTCTTGCGAAAAAACCTTGGCAGAGACATTTAAACATGTAACTAGTACTATGAAAAATGCAATCTTCATTATGACAATGAGTTTTGAGAGCGACCTTATGCCAGGCCACCCTTGGGTGAAGTAAATTTTATTCATACTTTTGGTTTTTTGGTTAGCTGATATTTGGGTCTTAGATTTCGAAGTGTAAAACCCTTATTCAAATGAGAATCAAAAAATTATCCGGGAAAGTGTTAGCGCACTTTCCCTTTTTATTTTCCAATCAAAAATTCTATTTGTAGATGATGATCCGGCCTCCTTTCTTCTTAAAATCGAAATGTTTTACCTGTTGTAGTTTAAGCAATACCGTATTTAGATCTTCATTTTTAAACCTTGCGGTATAGCTGTATTTTTCCACCTCTTTATCATTGAATACGATTTCGGTGTTAAACCACCTTTCAATCAGGGGTTTGATTTCTAAAAATGTATTATTGGAAAAAATCATGTCGTTGTCTACCCAGGCAGATTCTACCACTTTATTATCGAAAATGCTGAGGTTGACCACTTCAAGTTTCGGCAATGCCTGCACAGCTGCTGCAGGAAGGTCATGATTGCTTTCATGTACTTTAGCCGCGGGGGTATAAATGATTTTCTGACCGCGTTTGATGATCAGCGAATTCCCTTTTACCTCGTTGTCTTCCAGCTGGATGACCCCTTTAACCAATGTGGCTTCGGATTTTTTTTCGGCAGCATAACTTTTCACATTAAAGGAAGTCCCCAAAACGGTAATTTTAAACCATCTGGTCAATACCCTGAACGGTCTGTTTGCATTCCGTGCCACATCGAAAAAGGCTTCACCTGTGAGCCTGATGTTCCTTGATTTCTTATTGAAACCCTCTCCAAGCTCGATTTTACTATCAGAATTCAGGTGAACCAAGGTTCCGTCTGCAAGAATGATTCTCTTTTTCTCTCCTTTTTGAGCGATATAAGTTTCCGTATAAATAATCGGTTTAGCAGGATTTTGATAATAAAAATAAAACAGGCCTGCCAGCATAATGATAAAAAATGAGGCTGCAATGCTATACCACTTGAAATTGCCCTTTCTGATGACCGTTTCTTTTGAAATCTCGTTTTTGAGGAATGTCAGCTGTTCATGAACTGGTTTTAAATTGCCGCTTAAAATCTGATGCAATCTTTTTGCTTTTGCAGCCGTTTTCCGTTTTTCAGGATTCTTTGCCAGCCATGCTTCCCAGAACAGGATACATTTTTGATTACTACCTTCACAGTATTGCTTAAAGGTATCATCCATTAAAAAGTCTTCGGGTTCGGTATATTGGTCGATCATTAAATAAGCTCCTTTATTACCTGATCCCAAAACCGTTGACTTTTACCGGTTTTTTTTTATTTTTTTTCAAAACCAGTAGAAGACAGCAGGAAATTGCAGTTATAAGCGAAGATGTTCTCTAAGGGATTTTAAAGCCGAATAAATGGTATTGTATGCCGTACGGACTGTAAGCCCACTATTTTCAGCTACATTTTCATAACTCAGTCCTTCGTAAAAACGCAGCTGTATCAGTTTGCGCTGTTGAGGTGTTAATTTTTTTAGGGCAATATTCAACTGCCTTTTCACCAGCTCATCCGATTCAATTTTAACGACCAACTCTTCATATGGCATATCCAGAAGCTCGTCGTCCTGACTGATCATGGCAATTGCATTGTCCATTTTTTGCTGACGGGCGATGTTTTTTAGAATTTTATTTTTTAAAGTGCGGCTCAGATAGGCCTCTACATTATCCACCCTTGGTAGAAATTCATGCTTCTCCCAAATGTCAAGAAACACCTGATTCAGGGAATCCGTTACCACATCGGGATCGCCATATACCCTCAGGCCAAAACCTCCCAAACTTCGGTAAAGGCTTTTATAGATGTCCAGAAAAGCTTCTTTGTCACCCAAACGCATTGCTTCCCACCACAAACTATGAAGAGAAATGATCTTCTCTTCCAAAAGTTGCTTTTTGCTCATCTTTGTTACTTCGGGTTTATGGTGGTTGGTTATACAATGATATAAAAATTTGTACAAGAAATGTGTTTTCGCTAAAAATCGGATCTTGTCCGTCGGATAATCCATTAAAATCATAAATTAATCTATTTATGCATCGGTTAATGCAGCTAACTTTGTTTCTAACCACAATTGTAACACACAATCCACCAAACTGAGACCAAACTGCGATGTACAAAACGACTGTTTTAAAAACCAGCTTCCTTATTTTAAATTTCTGTATCGGCTTATCTGTTAAGGCCCAGCAGCCTAAGCTCCCGGAATCCAGTTATAACCTGCGGCTTAAAGCGCCTGTGAGCACCTGGGATGAGGCCCTTCCTTTAGGCAATGGCCTGACGGGTGGTTTGTTATGGGGTGAGCAAAATATCATCAGATTATCTCTGGACAGGGGGGATTTATGGGATGAGCGGACTCATGGAGAAAAGGAATGGTGGAAAAAATACACCTACCAAAAAGGAGCAGACCTGATTGCCAAAGGAGAATTTAAAACCGTCGGCTCCTGGTGGGACGAGGCGTATAATGGCGTAAGTCCGACTAAACTACCCGGTGGCCGGATCGAACTAAAATTCCCTGCCCGGGAAGTGGTAAAGGAATTTGAACTGATGGAGGCAACAGCCGAAGGAATTGCAAGGTTCAACTCCGGTGCCGTTCTGAATACCTTTTACAGTGCCGCTGATCCGGTAACTTTACTGTCCATAAAAGGAACAGTTCCGGATGCAGTACAGTTGTTCAGTCCAATGGAGGTATACCGTAAAAATACAAAAGGAGATGGTGGGCCAAGCAGCGGTGGATCAGTGAGTAAACTCGGTTACCCTGAGGCGGTAAAAGGAAAATCGGCCACTGCAGAATGGTACATTCAGGAAGCTGCAGACGGGCTCAAATATTGCGTGTACATCGATACCAGGAAAAACGGGAAGGAAACACTGATTGCGTTAAGCATTACTTCTACAGCTGATGGCAAAGATCCGCTGGCAATAGCCCGTCAGCGATGCAGCCTCGCCTTGAACAAAGGTTATCAGGCCATGCGCAAACCGCATGTAAAATGGTGGACTGATTTCTGGGGAAAATCAAGTGTGAGCATCCCTGATACAGCGGTTCAGAAACAATATAACCTGGTTCAATACTTCTACGGTGCAGCATCCCGTTTAAAAGCACCACCGATGCCACTTCAGGGGGTCTGGACTGCTGATAACGGTACTTTGCCACCCTGGAAAGGAGATTACCACAACGACCTGAACACACAGATGACCTATATCGCTTATCAGCAATCCGGCAGATATGATGAAGGGGCATCTTACCTGAATTTCCTTTGGGAGCGCCGGAGTTTCTTCCAGGATTTCGCAAGAGATTTTTATGGTACTGCAGGCCTGGCCTGTCCGGGTGTGATGTCTTACTCCGGGCAACCTTTGGGCGGCTGGGGACAATACAGCATGTCGCCTTCTATGAGTGCCTGGAGCGCACATTTATTTTACCTGCATTGGCTGTATACTGCTGATGATACTTTCCTGAAAGAAAAAGCCTATCCATGGAGTGCTGATGTTGGAGAATGCCTGCTGGGCCTGTTGAAAAAAGACAGCAATGGTTTACTTAAACTGCCGCTTTCTTCTTCTCCGGAAATTTTCGACGATAGTCCTAAAGCCTGGCTGCAGCCCAATAGCAATTATGATCTGATGAGCATTAAAATGTTGTTCCTGTCTTTGAAGGAGATGGCCGGAGAATTGGGCAAAACTACGGAGGCTCAGAAATGGGCAGCCGCAGCATTGGCGCTGGGTGATTTTCATACCAAAGCCGACGGCACCTTACTTTTGGATGCAAAATATGAACTCACTCAAAGTCACCGTCACTTGTCTAATATTATCGGGATCTATCCCTTTAACCTGATCACCACAGAAGGCAGCAGTCAGGATCAGCAAATGATTGAGGCAAGCACGAAAAGCTGGGATAAATTAGGTACCCGCAGCTGGGTAGGCTATACCTTTTCCTGGATGAGCTGCTTAAGGGCAAGAGTAGGAGATGGGGAGGCCGCTGTTAAAAACCTGGACATCTTCGTTAAAGCTTTCGTATTGCGGAATGGATTCCATGTGAACGGCGATCAGACTAAAAGTGGCTACTCAGGCTTTACCTACAGGCCTTTCACCCTGGAAGGAAATTTCCTTGCTTCACAGGCGGTACATGAAATGCTGCTGCAAAGCTGGAGCGCCAGACCTGGCGATGTTCATACTGGTGTGATCCGTATTTTTCCTGCCATGCCTAAAAAATGGGCTAATGCTTCCTTTACAAATTTAAGGGCCGAAGGTGGCTTTATGGTTTCCGCTACGAGAAAAAACAACAAGACCTTGAATTTCAGTATTACTGCGGCCAGGTCCGGCAAGCTGCGCATCAAGGATAATTTTGAGGGGATCGCACCGAAATGGAATGTTAAAGGCATCACAAAAACAGGCGATGTGTATGAAGTAAATTTGAACAAAGGGCAGAAGTTGCAGGCTTTTTTTAATTAACAAAATACTTCTGGCTTATGAAGGCTTACAAATACTGATCAGCGATAACAATAGAGGTATAAAGGCTATATACTTCCCAGCCTAAAGATTCGTACAAGAGTTTCCCTTCTTCTGTTGCGACCAGGAGATTTTTGGAAATGCCTTTTGACAATGCAATCTTTTCAAGTTCTGTCATCAGAACTCTGGCAAGACCCTTTCTTCTATGGTTACTGTCCGTTGAAATGCGATCATAGACTGCAAAATCATTATGGAGAACAATGCGTCCTGTTGAAGCCAACTCCCCATTTTTAGCAATAATTTTAAGTACGAAAGCGGATTGATGCTGTTCAAATTCCAACTTGTAACCTTCATGTAAGGCAGGCTCCTGAGTGACCATGGGCCGAAAACAAGTCATCATAAAACCTTGTGGTTGAATGGTCCATTTTTTAGAGATGCTTGCTGTTACTTCATCAGTCGGGGCGCAGACTTTCAGAAAAACCCAGGGCTCATCAATGGATTCAGACAACTGAATAAAATCATCATTAAGCGTAGGAAATACATAGCGGCTTTTATGCTGTTCATCACCAACATCAACATGAAAACCTGATTTAAATTCAATGGGTGCCGGCAATTCCCTTGACAACGACCAGGCAGTAATCCAGTTCTCAACGATAGCTTTTCTATATTGTTCCATTTTCTTATTTACCATTGATTAAAAACTCGTTTAACCTCTTGGTCAACTCGTTCTGTTTAGGGCAATTGATAAAATACACGAAACCAATTTTAGGATCTTTGTAAAACTGAAATATGGAGGTGAAGCGGTCATCATTATTTCCGGGATGAAGATATATCGGGCCAAATGGTGTCTGCTCTGTAAATATCCCCAGGCAGGAAACTGTTTTTGCACCCGGTCTTGAATCATTTGCATCAAGCTCCGACTGGCGAACAGACATTGCCTGGAATATGCTGTTTGGGTTGGTACTTTCTTTCATTAATTCCATTTCAAATTTCGCATAATCTTTAGCCTCAGTGTATAAGCTATAGGATACATATGGCTTTAAGTATACATCGTTGTTGCCCCAATCTTTGTTGTCTTTTAAACCTTCTGTCAGGTGCTTTTTTACATAGTCATTGCTGATCAGGTAGGAGTGTTTAACAGCCATTGGTGTAAATACATATTCCTGGATAAGGTCCTCTAATTTTTTACCTGTTAAGTGTTTGATCACAAGCCCGAGATACTCAAAGCCTTCACCAGAATAGCCAAATTTGGTGCCTGGAGTGGTGTTAATGGTCAACTTCTTGTCGTCACCCCGCCAGTTTGGAAAGCCGGTAGTATGGTTTAAAACCATTCTTGCCGTAATTAATTTATAACGTTCATCGTATTTAATGTCCTCATAAGGGTAATATTTATAAAGCGGAGTATCTAAACTAAGTACATTTTCCTTCACCAGTTTAAGCACAGTGTAGGCAAAGACCGTCTTTGTCATCGATGCCGCTTCGAAAAGAGTATGGTCGTCAATAGGCTCCTGTTTGGCGTTTTTAATTCCAATTGCCCGATGATAGACGATTTTATTGTCTTTTAGAAGGGCAATGGAGATTGCCGGTATTTTAAGTGAATCCATTTGATAGCGGATAAAATTATCGACTTCCTTGCCGGTTAATTTTTTTCCCTTCAACGTTTTGATTTGGGCATATACAATTTGACTGGTACAAATGCTGATCAGCAGCAAACAGATTTTTAAATTTCTCATCCGGATTTTCAATTAAATGGCAGCTATACCATAAGACGCTGAATTTTTATCAAAGTTACAATCCCAAACTACCTGTAGCCTATGAGGAGGCAATCTATTTCTCCATAACGTTTTAAGATGAAATTCTAGTAAAATTGTCCGGTATTTAAATGATATTAATATCTTAGAACAATAAGTTAAACACTAAAATCAGCGATAAAATGAAATTACAATATTTTGGAGATCTGGATCAGAATGCATTGAATGACTATTATTCCATTGATATCGAGATAGATGGACATCAGATAGGAATAGACCTGAACTTTCAGGATACTTCAATAGCAGAAGATCGCCTGTTAAAAGTTAATGCTGTTCTCGAAAAATTACCTGCATTTATTGGTAAACTGAGGGGCTTTATACAGGAAGATTTCAAAAATGGAACTGAAGTGCAGGAATTTCTGGATTTTCATCTGGAGGAAGTTGCGGAAGAAGAGTTGGCACCTTTGCTTTCAAAAGCAGACCAAAGCTTAAAAAAGGATGAACAACTCTTGTCTGTTTTGAGCCTGAGAAGAATTGGATTTTATCCTGATGAAGATGATTCCTTTACCGTCTCTGATTTCGAGACAGATCCCGGAATTTCCCAATACATCCTCGTTGTGAACACAACAATAGATCAGGAACTTCATTATGTAACGATGGAAAGCTAGTTGAGCGTGGATAACAAAATGCGGAAGACAATTCTCAAGGCATACGGTGTCATTTCCCTTTTACTGGTTGCAGATATTATTGCATATTGTTTCTACAAAATAAGTCTGCGCGGATATTACAGCGATGTCACCCTGTTCTGGCTTTGGTTTTTTGGAAGCATTGCGGTTATTGTCTTATTTTGGAAAAAACTGATGGCAAAACTTCTTTTGGGCGCAATGGTATTGGCCTTAATAGTGAGCATCCTGCCCATGATGCTGCCATTTTTTGCATTGGTGTTTTCTACCACGCCCTTTGGGTTAAGGATGACTAAAGACCTGAATGAAAATTACAGGGCACAAATTGCAGGTTACAGTGTAATGGCGTATCCCGTATTGCAAATTATAGAAAAAAGGGGGATTATTGAAAAGCAGGTCTTTCAATGTGATGATTCTCAATTACCAGATCACTATGACTTAAAGATCCGCTCTGCCAAGGACATCATCTTTGATCAGGAAACTGATCAAACGCTGAGTATTACTTTGTTTTATGGTGGCCCCAACATCAGATTAACATTTGATAAATCAACAGGAAAGATCCTACAGCAGTCAAATCCTGCCGATGAAAATCAATTATAGAAAATGAGTATGCCAAAACTGATCAAAGTATGAAAATTCCAGATACAAAAAGCAACATGGCATTACATAGTTTTTTGTTTGCCCTGGCCTGGGCCATGTACATCTTTTATGTCATGCCCCTTGCAGACCGGGTAACGGGCCCTTGCGAAGGTACTCCCGGCCATGATTACAGGGGCGCTATAATCGTGCTGCCACTTTATTTCGCTTTATTTGGCTCCTGGATTTTTTACCTCGTCCGCAACCTGAAAAGCAAGCTCATGAAACTAATGATCAGCGCATTGATCTTATTGCTGCTGCCCTTGATGGTTACCTTCATGCTCTTGTCATTCTTCTTAAATGATGCAGTGATCGGCTTTATCCGGCAACAAAATGCTTTTGATATTTTTTATAAGTATGGCTGTTATGGAGATATTGATGTCCGCAACAGTTGCTTAGCAATACTTACAGCTTTATGCATCTGGCTTTTGGTTTTTTGTACCCGTTATTTTAGAACAACCAGGTAGCGCTCATGACATTATTCCAGAAACTAATTATCGCATTCACCACCATACTTGCAGCGATTAATATATTTTATGAAAGCGGGGCCAATACTTCGGAAAAACTATTAAATAAAAGCACCTGGACAAAATTCAGCAAAGAGGAAGAATGGACAAAACCGGGCAGCTTTGAATTTAAACCCTATCTCGTAAAGGTATCTCCCAGGTTCGGGAAGGGGAAGTTGGGCTGGCAATTTGTTTACCTGATGGAAACACGTTATCTGAGAACCGACACCTTACTTTCAAAGAAGATACACCCAGATTTCAAGCCATTTTCCAAAGCGGATGTGCGCTGGTTAAGCGACGATAAAGACGGATTGCATCAGCTGGAGAACATGGTGACCATTGACAATGGCGGATCTGAGTTTTACAATGATAAAAAGCCTGAATATGCTTTTTTAAATGAGACAAAACTCTCCTTCATCACCTCATTCCTGCCTCCGAAAGTGATCAGGCTGAGGGCCGGGGGCGATCATTCTTTAATGATCCGCATCAATCCACTATTGATTTTTCAGGAGGAGGATTTTAATGCTTTCTTTTGGGTTGCCACCTCAGTACTTAGTTTGTATCTCGGGTTTTCCGGCAGAGGGGCTTATTTTGTCCCAATGATCGCAATCGGCTTTACAAGTATGGGCTTAGACCTTAGCATCTGGTATTTCCTGGTTTTTGCATTTATTTTCAGTGTAATTATGACCATAGAAATGGAAAGCACAGCATTTAGCGGACTTATCGACCTAACCATAGAAAAACCCTTGTTGTCTAAGCTATTGGCAATTGCCCTTTACCTGCTCATCATTGGATATTTGTTTAACTGGAAAATCCCCTCAGCACTAAATTTTGCTACCTTTTTACCTTTTATTTTTGCTGTATTTATTGAATTTGCCGCGCTGTTAATCCTCTTCCTTTCCGCCAACTTATTCCATACTTTTTACCTTTATTTTAAATACAAAAAGCAGCTCATTAAGACCATTAGTTTCAGTAACATCAGCAGTAACCTTGATCCGGGCTCCGGGCAAACAGGCAAGAGAATTCCGATGTTTTATGTGGACATTTTGTTAAATAATACCATTAACATAAAAGAAGCAAATGTAAGTATGGTTATCTATAAAAAATTAAAGAAGGGAAAACCAGTTTCTGTCAGCTACTTCAAAACAGATGATAAAGGGAACTACCTGTTCAGTAGCTAATAATTTCCTATAAAACCAATGCTAAACACCTTAAACGGATTTTTCTTTTTTATCAGGTTTGTCATAACAATTGGTACTGTGCCTTTATCAATTCTGTTAACGCAACTCAAGACATGGCCTGATACAACTCCCTGTAATGTTTGACGAGGTCGTTGAGGCTAAATCCCCGGTTTAAACCGCTGGGGTTGGGCAGGATCCAAACCATCGCCCCACAAAAATCTTCCTCCTGAGGCCCCCAGGAAATCTGTTTTTTCCGGGTAAAGGCGAGATAAGCGGCCTTGCCTAAAAAAGCAATGCATTTCGGTTTAAAATGATTCATCTTCGCTTTAAACGCGTCTATGGAATTGTCGAATTCTATACCCGAAAGTTCGTCTGCCCGGGATGTTGCCCTGCTCACAGCTGTGGTCAGCCCATACCCATAATCCAGAATGCCGGCATCTTTCAGCGCTTCAATTTCATCGGGCGTAAAACCCGCCTGGTGCAAAACCTTCCAAAAACGGTTACTCCGCCCGGAAAAATGGTGCCCGTCTGAAGCAGACTTCAGGCCTGGATTGATCCCACAAAAGATAATTTTAAGGTCTCTGGCAATAAGATCGGTTAGCATAGATTCTTTGTTCAATAGTGAATATTTTACCGGAAATAACTGGTAAAGGTAACAGAGTTTTTAGCCAACCGGATATGGATCAGCGAATCAGTACCAGAATGTGATGTAGGTCACATTATAACCTGAAATTTCTTCCTGTAATTTGCCTTGTGATTTAAATTGATATAATGAACATGAAGTCCGAAACCAACACCATCCAGATGCCCTTACTCGGGTTTGGCACGCTGATTCCTGATCCTGCTGCCACAATAACTGCAACCAGAAATGCATTGAAGGCTGGATTCAGGCACTTCGATTGCGCAGAACGATACCGAAATGAAAGCGAAGTAGGCGAGGCCCTCCGGGCAGGACTTATCTCAGAAAACATCAGCCGGGATGAGATTTTTGTAACGACTAAATTATGGAATTCCAATCACCGCCCCGAACGTGTAAAACCTGCATTTGAAGCCAGTCTGGGAAGGCTTGGGCTTGATTATCTGGACCTGTACCTCATCCACACGCCTTTTGCATTTCAGGCAGGAGAGGAGCAGGACCCACGAGACCAAAACGGGAATGTCATTTACGACCGGCAACTGACCTTGCTGGATACCTGGAGGGCAATGGAGCAACTCGTGGACCAGGGCAAATGCCGGGCCATTGGCTTGTCCGACATCAGTTTGGAACAGCTTTTACCACTATATGAAGCGGCGAGAATCAAACCGGCAGTGGTTCAGGTCGAATCACATCCGTACCTGCCGGAAACACGACTTCTGGAATTCTGCAAAGCACATGACATCGTGTTTTTAGCTTTCGCGCCATTGGGTCACGGCATAAAACCTGGCCCCCTCGGAGATCCGGTCATTTTAAAGATCGCCGCAGAAATTGGCAAAACAGCAGCCCAGGTGCTTCTTGCATGGGCTATCCAACGCGGCACTGCTTTGCTGACCACACCGAAAACTCCGGAACGTGCAAGAGAAAATTTTGACATCTCTGCGCTGCCAAAGGAGGCCTTTGAGGAAATCAATCGCATTCAGACCAGACAGCGGTTTAATGAGGTGGTAAAGACCGGTGTCCCGGGCTTCATTGCAAAAGGTAATTGAGCTGGATAATACAGATTACTTTAGCCCGTCCGGGATTCCTTTTAGGGGTTTGTTATAACCCTCAGTAACTGAAATGGTTTAAAAAAAACTCGTCTTCAAAAAACTTAAACAAAAAATATAAAAGTCTATTTTATGTTTAATAAACAGCTGTAAAACAATTAGATATATAATTGGTTTTTAAAAATAAAAGATTTTATTTATCAAACAAAGCCGGTTTTAAAAGGTTCTTACTGCTCACCATCATCTATAAAAAACAGAACTATGGAAACCGCAGCAAAAACACAAACGAAGAAGAAACCAAACGCTTCAGGAATGACCGGAAAAATGAAAAATTCTGAATTTCATGAATTTTTTGTTGATGAATTGAAAGACATTTATTGGGCTGAAAAACACCTGGTAAAAGCATTGCCTAAAATGAAGAAGGCTGCTACCAGTCCTGAACTCGCCGCAGCATTTGAAAAACATACAGGAGAGACTCAAACTCATATTGAAACACTGGAAAAGGTGTTTGCTTTATTGGATGAGAAACCTGTTGCCAAGAAATGCGATGCAATGGCAGGCTTATTAGAAGAGGCCAACGGTATGATTGAAGATACCAAAGAAGGAACCATGGTAAGAGATGCAGGATTGATTCTTGCCGCACAAAAAGTAGAGCATTACGAAATCGGTACCTATGGTACCTTACGGACCTTTGCCGAATGTATGGGGCATACTGAAGTGGTAAACTTACTTCAGCAAACACTGGATAATGAAAAGGCCACCGATATCGTGCTTACAGAAGTTGCGGTAGCCTCTATTAATTCAGCAGCAGCAGCAGAATAAATTTTTATAATCATGTGCCCGGATAATTTATCCGGGCTTTTTTTAGTTTACACCTAGGCCTGTTTGAATCCACCTCGCTATGAAAAAAAATAAATCACCAAAAGAAAGCTCAAAAAAAGAAAACCTGTTACCGGATACCACTGATGGAACAGGTAAACTGCTGACGACAAATCAAGGTTTAAAAATTAATGACGATCAAAACTCGCTGAAGGCAGGGGAGCGTGGCGCCACCTTGCTTGAAGATTTTATCCTCAGGGAAAAAATCACACATTTTGATCACGAACGAATTCCGGAACGCATTGTACACGCAAGGGGTTCCGGAGCTCATGGCGTCTTTGAATTGTACCAGTCTCAGTCTAAATATACCAAAGCCGGATTTTTAAATGACACCTCCATCAAGACGCCGGTTTTTGTCAGATTTTCTACTGTTGCAGGCTCAAGAGGCTCTACTGATCTTGCCCGGGACGTAAGGGGGTTTTCAGTTAAGTTTTACACTCAGGAAGGTATCTATGATTTTGTTGGCAACAATATGCCCGTCTTTTTCATTCAGGACGCCATTAATTTCCAGACCTCATTCATGCTGTTAAGCCAGAACCTAACCATGAAATGCCACAGGCTGCATCTGCCCATGATACCTTTTGGGATTTCATTTCCCTGATGCCGGAATCTACACATATGATCATGTGGCTGATGTCCGACAGGGCCCTTCCCCGGAGCTATAGGATGATGGAGGGCTTTGGTGTACATACCTTTCGCCTGATCAATGAGGCCGGGAAATCCCATTTTGTCAAATTTCATTGGAAACCATTGCTGGGTGTGCATTCGGTGGCCTGGAACGAAGCTGTAAAAATTTCAGGAAATGACCCTGATTTCCATCGCCGTGATCTCTGGGAAGCCATAGAAAGCGGTGCTTTCCCGGAGTGGGAGCTGGGCATCCAGGTAATTCCGGAGGAGGATGAACACAAATTTGATTTCGATTTGCTGGATCCTACTAAATTGGTTCCTGAAGAACTCGTGCCCGTTCAGCGAATAGGAAAAATGACACTCAACAGCAATCCGGATAATTTCTTTGCAGAAACAGAACAAGTGGCCTTTCATCCCGGCCATATCGTACCTGGAATAGATTTCAGCAACGATCCGCTCTTGCAAGGCCGTCTTTTTTCATATACAGATACCCAGCTTTCGAGACTTGGCGGACCGAATTTTCATGAAATACCGATCAACAGACCAATATCACCGGTTCATAACAATCAAAGGGACGGTCACATGAGGCAAACCATCAACGCAGAACGGACAAGCTATCAGCCCAACAGCATCAATGCAAACGCTCCCTTACAAGCCAAAGTTTCTGAAGGTGGTTTCAGTTCTTACCAGGAAAGGATTGATGCTAAAAAAGTCAGGGCACGCAGTGATAGTTTTCTCGATCATTTTAGTCAGGCCGGCCTTTTCTTTAACAGCCAGTCGGAAGTTGAAAAAAATCACATCGTAGATGCTTTCAGGTTTGAACTGGGGAAGGTAGAAATCGAAGAGATCCGGAAACGCATGGTCGGAATTTTAACACAGGTTGATGCCGGACTTGCCAAAAGGGTCGCAGATGGACTGGGACTGGAAACACCGTCCGGCCCGCAGAAACCAGTTAACCATGGAGTTCCTGCAGACGGCGATCAGCAAAAATATGAACCGGTAAAGAAAAAGAGCAGCTTGAAATCGAGTGCTGCTTTGAGTATGAAGGATACCCCGAAAGATACGGCTAAGAGCAGAAAGATTGCGGTCCTGGCTACGGACGGGGTTAACGGGACTCAGCTGAATGATTATAAGAAAGTCCTGGAAGCTGCCGGTGCGGTAACAAAAATTGTAGCCACCCATAATGGCCACATCCAGGATGATTCTGGAAAACGCATTAAAGTAGACTTTACTTTTCTAACTACCGCATCTGTTTTATTCGACGCGGTCTACGTTCCGGGAGGAGGTAAATCTGTAAATGCTTTAGTGGCAGAACCGGATGCCATTCACTTTGTGGAAGAGGCTTTCAGACATTGTAAAGCCATTGCAGCAAACGCAGAAGGACTTGAGTTAATCGCGCATTCAAAAATTCCTGAGAAGGATAAAAATGCAGCTCAACAAGGTTTATTATTAAATAAAACAGCCAAAGATTTTGAAATGGCGATCAGACAGCACCGCTTTTGGGAAAGGGAGAAACCCGGCAAAATTCCCGCTTAAACCTAAAAAAGCCGTATCACAATTCGTGATACGGCTTTTTTTTTAAATAAATTATTTGGCTACCTGATCTCTGATTGCTTTAATCTGATCATGGGCTGCTTTTTGAGCATTTTGCTGACCGGAAATTAAGGCTAAAAGATGAGCCGACAGGCCTTCCGTTTCAACCGCCATTTTGTAGGCACGTTTGGCTGCGTCCTCTCCAAATTCGCAATTTTCCAATACAGTTTCACGATCATGACCAGTAAATACAGCTTTAATGTCCATCCATGCACGGTAAATTTTACCTGAATTGGTAGTTCCTGTTTCAGGTTCAGCTCCCAAAACCTGAACTTCTTTGGTTAACTCAGATTTATTATTCTGACTTAGCACAATCATTTCCGCGAACAGGGACTTAAGATCACTGTCTTCCGGCTTAAGCTCTTCGGATGCTTTTTGATATCCGGCGATTCTATCGTTATTAATTTCAATGAGGTCGTTAAGGATTTCGATGTTTACTGTGTTGTTTTCCATGTCAATAAGTGTTGATGTATTTAAGTAACAAGGCTTCTGACAGAATGGTTTTGAGATTCTTTTTTTAATGCTGTTCCAGGATTTCAATTGCGGCTTCATTTCCCTGCTGGGCGGCCAGGTCAAAAACAGAAAGCCCTCTGGAGTCGACGATGGTTTTGTCTGCTCCATATTTCAAAAGTAGTTTTAGGAGATCATTCCTTCCAAACATCGCCGCAAACATCAGGGCCGTACCTCCGTTACCATGTTGAAGGTCCAGGTCTGCGCCATTGGTGATGAGCAGCTCAGCAATGGCGGGATAGCCTTTAAATGCCACACCCATCAAAGCTGTATTGCCGCCCTGGTCTTTAGCATTGACATCGGCTCCGGCTTCCAGCAATGCTTTTACAGCCTCATACCGGTTGTGATATGCCGCAATGATTAAGGGAGTATAACCCTTTTCATCCTGCTCGTTTACATTAATCTTGTTTTCCAGTAGAAGGGCAATCTGATCAAGGTTTCCAAGTCTGGAGGCATTGATTAGTTCATAAGTCTGATTATTCATGGGGCGAAGTTTTTATACTGATTAAATTCTTTAAGGCTTTGATGACAACAGGTCTGCCCCCAAATGGTTTGCTGCCCTTTATAAAAAATAACCTGTCGTTGAACGCCTTGCTGAATAGTTCAAAATGTCGAATTAAAACCAGATCGTCAGGCCCTGTCTAAAGAGATCAGTTTTTTAGACCAAAGAGATAATTAAAATAGCGCTTTCCCGATTTTGAATGCATAATCACCCAAATCCGTCAGATTGGTATTCGATATGATGACAATACTCAGGTCTTTATTCAAATAGTGAAACCAGGCAGCATTTGCACCTGCTATTCTGCCGTACCGTTCCATTCGTTTATATTTTGCATTTGCACCCTGTGTATCCCGGATCCAGACACTATATCCGTAGTCATCCAGTCCGGGTTTTAAAAGCTGATCCAGGGTTTCTTTTTTTAAGATCTTAAAGGCGAAAAGGGCATTGTTGAATTTGATCAGATCAGATGTACAGGAATACATCGCCCCGGCAGCAGAAAAATCTTCCATATAGATCGGGATATTTGGAATCAAATGATCAAGGTTCTTATCCTTATAATAAGGCGTAGCAAGATTTTTAATCAGTTTATAATGGGAAAGCAAGCCTGAGTTCTGCATTCCCAATGGAACAAGAATTTGCTGATTCAGGACTTGCCCGTAGCTCATTTGATACATCACCTCCAGAATCCGGCCCAAAATCATGTATTCCCCGTTATTGTAATCGAACTTTGTTCCTGGCTCATTCAGCAATGGACTGGAACAAAAATTCGCGACAATTTCTTTTAGCTGATAGGGCTTATGATAAAATCCAATTCCATATTTTAAAAAATTTTCGTCTTTAGCGGTATCTGTATTTTTCATTCCTGAGGTATGGTTCAGCAACTGGTGCAGCGATACTTTCGGCCCGGCTTCTCCCTGATATTCGGGCAGATAGTCAGTTATTTTTTTATTCAGGTCGATTTTCCCCTGCTCAACGAGCTGAAGAATTAAGACAGCTGTAAAGGTTTTTGTAATAGAGCAAACCGGATATCTCGTGTCATTTGTAATTGGCGAATTGAATGAACGCTCTGCGACACCAAAACTTTTATGATAGATTACTTTTGAATCTTTTTGAACCAATACCGTTCCGTTAAATTGATGTTGAGCAGCATAGGTTTCTACCATTTGGTTGAGCTTCGGCGTTTGTCCGAACGCAAAATGACTGATGGCAAAAAGTAACAGGCTATTTATAATTTTCTTCATTGGATTGGTTAAATTTAACCATAGGACGTAGATTAATGTATTAAGTTGCATGAAATTTCAATTTCTTTTATAGACTTTTGTAATTTTAAGTATAGCAATTTATTCTCATGTCAACCCTGCAAGATTTCGAATCCCTTTATAAACAAGGCCAATTTTCCGACTGCCTTGAATCTGTAAACACTTTCCTTCTTTTTAATCAAGATCACCTCCCGGCTTTACTGCTCAAAGCCAAATGCGAATATGAAATCGCGAGCGCCGGGGCCGAACAAAATGAAGATGATTACTCTTTATTTACAACCGCATATAACAGCTTTGAATACCTCCTTCAATTAAATCCTACCGAAGAAATAGCCATGTTGTATGCCGTATACATCAATGCTTTTATCATCCATATAAATTTACCCGAAGCAAAAGTTTACTGCGACATCCTTGTCCTTTCAGACGATGAAGCCGTTCGGTTAAAAGCCTTACAATACCGTAGAAAAGTGAACTTCAGTCTTGGCAATATCAATCTTGTGATAGAAGATCTGGACCTGATGATCACGTATTACCAGAATTTATTTCATGACAACAGAAGTCTGCTTGATCAGGAGTTAAGCCCGCTTTATTTTGAAAAAACAGAGATTTATCTCTGGCATAAAAAGGATGCTCAAAAGGTGTTTGATACTTTTAATCAGGGAAAAACACATGCCTTCAATTATGCGCTTACCAACTGTAATATCGCGAACCTTGCTTTAGACGAGGAGCAATTTGAGATCGCAGGAGAGGCCGCACTAATGGCGGTTAAATATGGTGATGATGAATGCCAGCAGGAGTTACTGGACCTTTATCAAAGGATAACTGAACTTAACCTCAGCAATAAATTGGATCAGGGACTGGTATATGCGCTGTTACTCGCGCTGCGCATCTATTCTGAAGTGCTGACAGATGATGGAGAAACACTGAGCCTCACAAAAAAATATATTGATGTGTATCCTGACTGGCATGTTCCCCATCATTTTGCAGGTACGTTCTGGTTTGACAGAAAGAACTATGAAAAAGCCTTTGCTTATTTAAAAAGAAGCCTGGAACTGGGAGGAATGGCAGCTGGAATCCGAAGGTATATGGAAATTGGTTATCATTTAACCGGACAATTGCCAGGCCTGGAAAGCTGGCCTGAAGACAATCCTGAAGCTTTTTACAACGCCGCAGTTGACTTCTATTACCACACTGAAGTTAACATTTCCAATGCATCTTTGGCCCCGGAGCTGCTAAAGATCAGAACTAAATTGTATGAAACTTCTTACAATGGATTTTATAACTATTTCTATAACAACACTCCGATTGAAGCAGAAACTACAGAAAATCAAATGCATACTTTTGCAAAATGCTCAAACAACTATGGCATCGCATTAACCGAAATGGGAGAGTTTGAGCGCGCAGTAGAAGTACATACGCTTGGTTATTCTTTATCTCCGTTCTGGGAGCAGCTCAGCAGCTGGGGTACTGCATTGAAAAAACTCGGAAGGCTCGAAGAAGCAATTGATGTTTTCAGCACAGCAGCATCTTATTATTTCGAAAACTACATGTATTTTTCAAGTTACCTGGAAATCAGGGGAGAAATATTACAAATGACTTATGAGCTGGGCAGGATAGAGGAATCACGTGAATTACTGGATCAGATCACAAACGATTACGATGGCTATATCGCCGTCAACCAGGGAAACCTGACCGCAGAGCAGCTGTTTGAACTTAATGAAAAATACATCATCGTTCAGAACACGAGGTATGATTTGTTAAATCAGGGAAACCCTGAAGATGCCATAAAAACATGGCAGGAAGAACTTGTTAAAAATCCGGACGACAATACGGCCTGGTACATGCTCATGCAGGAATATTATCAGCTAAAAGATTATCCGCAATGTATTGCCTGTGCAAACAACTACCAAATGGTGAAGAAGGAAGCCATACAACCCGAATCCCTGTGTAAGATCCACTATATGCGCGGCCGCTCACAAATGTTTTTGGGCAATTATGCAGAAGCGATTGCAGACTTCAATCCTTTGGTGGATTTGCTGGAAACGGTTTATCCTGATGATGATCAAAGCGAATCCTGCAGAAACTTCCTGCAGCTTGCAGAAAGTCATTATATGCTTAAACAATGGGACTTGTGTGTCGATACCGCCTACAAAGCAATCAGGTGTTATATTGACAGCAACTGGGGATGGGATGAGGAACTGGTAAAGGTTAAACTGCAATATGCAGATGCTTTACATGCGATTAAGTTAAAAGGAGAAGCAATGGAGAATATTAATAATATTCTGGAATCTTATCCGGATAATGAAGAAGCATTGAAGCGTAAAAAAGAGTGGAAGACTGGTCTGTTCTCATTTTTTAAAGGCTAACCATTAAATCGGTAGAAATAATTAAATATAGGCCTTGTTATTTACGAGGCCTATATTTAATCTTCAAAAAAGCAGTTCTGATTATTAATATAGTTAGAACAGAGCATAAAATATCAAGCAATAAATTCAAAATTGAAAATTCATTAGGGGGATAATAAGTCCTTTTCCCCCCGTATTCTTTGAAAAAGAGGAATGGAAAGCCAAATGTATTGTTGCCGTCAAAGGGTGTTTCAATTTTAGCCGTAAATAACGTCATTCCTGCAAAAAGAATCATGGCCAAACCGAAAACTATCAAGTTTTTTTTCAAGTCTGTAGCGTGCATTTTTCCATCAAAAATACATTTTTATTATTAGCATTTCCTGAAGGAATGCGCAGTCCGGATCTGGATTCATAGCAAATGCCTTTCACCGGATTACCTATTGCGCTTAATCGAGAACCCAGGTCAGTAAAAATATAAATCCACAGCAATCCCTTCCAGGGTAGATCATGAAGATCTTCTGGTAGCTAACAACAGTTAAAACAACCGAAATTCCTTTGCTAAAAGACTAGTTCAACCTGTTCCATTCCGATTTCAAAATCGCAAACTGATATTCATTGACCCAGCTGTCATTTACAAAGCGGTTTTCAACAAAATAACCTTCCTTTTTAAAGCCCAGATCTTTTAACAACCCGATCATTTCCTTATCGTGCGTACTTAGCTTTACAATAACCCGGTTAACCTCTGCTTTTTGAAATAAAAGAGAAAGTGTTGAAGACAGCGTTTCTTTAACATTTGCTTCTTCGTTAGGAGAGGAGTTGATGCTGAGTTCCGCAATACGGGCGTCATGTTCACTGAGCTTTAACCCGCAATCTCCGCTTACTTTTTGATTCAGCTCATCCTGCAGCAAATGAACAAATTCAGGGATATCTTTAACCTCAGACGTACTGTCGGCTGCAATTGTTGCTTTAGAGTCTAAATTCAAAGAGCCTACATAAACACTATTGGAGATCTCTCTGCCATCCTCTTTAGCAAAAGAGATATAGGCTTCCATACGTTTATTTATGTATTGTGGATTAATAGCAAGTACATCTTTTCCCTCCACTCTGTTCGCCCCGATTAACCGGCAACAGGTCTCTTTTAAATCAGGAAAATAAATCACCAGCATTGCACGGTCATTGTCGTACTGGCTCATCGGGATGTCCGGTTTATCCCAGCTAAAGGTGATTTTCTCCTCTAGTTGGCTGATAATTGGATTAGCAGCCACAGGAAGTGTTCCCATGCTCAATAATACCTTGGGATAGTCCAGGCTGATGTTTGGATATTCACCCTGAAGCGCATTCTTTTTATTGTAAGAAACAGCTTCATTGTATTCGTTTTTGTCCGTTCCCGCAACGGCGAGACGAAATCCTACCCGGATTGCATGAAGGGATGGTTTAAGGATCTCATTGACCACTCTCATCTTTTCACAGTTTGCCTTTCTTGCCGGGGTAAGCGGTTTATTACTTTTGCCAATCATTCTGATGACATGTTTACCTTTTAAAGTATAACCTACCAGGTTGCCGACTCTGCCATGGAATCCGCCAAATAACCCATTTTTTAATGTTCCCATCTTTTTTTTGTGTTTTTAATTAATTATTTAATTGATTAAAAACAATTTACGAAATGTTTTTCATATCGTGTTAATATGTGTTATCCTGGAACAAACTGTAGCTTGACCTTGGAAACATCGTTCAAAGGTGTTAGAAACCAATAACAGACCTATCAACCACCTGTTGATGGTTATATGACGGTCAATAGGAGGATAACGCATATACAAAGCATTTCAACCGGATTTCAAAAACATTAAAAAATTTTATGGTACGAGTGGCAGGGAAAGCCTGATGTTAAATACACCATTTTGAGTACTGTCAAATTCGAATTTAACCGAATCACCATACAATTGTACATAATTCTCTTTGTAGGCTTCAAGATCACGGATCAGCTGAGGTGCCGCATTATCCGCATAGTTCATCTCCATCAGCAATTCATCCGCTTCAATCAGCAGTATGATTTCCAGAAATACCGGTTCAGGATTAGGAATTTTACAAAAAGGCTCCAGGAGGTTGATCAGCGCAAGAGGGGCGAGCTTTTTGTTCTCGGCATCTCCCTGGACGTTAAACACTACCTTTAATTGCTGATCAAAACCTATAAAATGAATAAAGGAAGAGAAAGCAGCCAATTCTTCTTTTAAAGGTGTTTGGGTCTGCCGCCCTCTGTAAAGGCGGTACCTCAGTAGATCAGAAAAAGTAAGAATCGCTTCCGGCGTACTTTCTTCAGGTATTTTCGCCGATTCTTTCAGCTGATGCAATGACCTGAGGATGAAATCCGGACTGATATTGGTCTTCAAAAAGTCCAGTTTAACTTGTTCAATTTCTTTCTTTTCCTTTTCCAGCTCCATTAGGGTGCTGTTTTCCTCGTTCTTTTCCATGAAAAAGAGCATGATCGCAAAAAACAGAAAATTGTAAAGGAAGCCATATAAATTCTCGATATAATTCAGAAAAAAACCATGGTCTTTTTCTACCACTACCGGATCTTTCATATGAACAAAGGCCCTGCCGAAAAAAACATCTATCGCGGTTATAACGAGGTAGCCGAATATGACAAGCAACCAGAACTGCAGGTATTTATTCCGCTTAAAGAAATAGGGAATAAGAACCAGGCAGTAAAGGTAAAAGAAACTGGCAATCATTACATTTGCCAGGAAAAAGTGGTTAAGAATCAGCGAAAAAGTAATCGGCCCCTTAGCAGGCAGTACGGTGCTGACCATCAATACAAAGATCCAGTAGACGACATGGGCCACCCACCTGTATTTATTGAAATAAATCCATTTGTTCCGCTCATCAATCTCTAACTGTACAAAGTTACTCATCTTTAAAAATTAAGGATTAAATCGATCTCAAAATGGTCTGGTTGATTGTTAATGCGGAGTTGGTGGCGTCTTGGGTACAAAATCTCTAAACGTCTTTTTACGTTCTTCAGGCCAATTCCGCCACGGTACTCTGAAAACACCTGATTTACAGGCTTGGTTGGTTTGCTGTTTTGCAGGTTGAAATGAAATTCCTTTTTAGAGATTTCTATTTCCATATTGATCCATGACTTGCCAAAGCTGGTTTTTGTACCATGCTTAAAGGCATTTTCCAGAAAATTGATCAATAATAATGGGGCAATCTGATGACTGGAAGCATCCCCCTTAATGTCTATACTGATCTTACACTGTTCTTCTTTATGTCGTAATTTTTCCAGTGCAATATAGCTGTTGGTGAAGGTGAATTCATTTTCAAGCGGTACCAGGTCCGATTTACACTCATATAACATATAATGCAGCAGCGATTCCAGGCGCTCAATGATGACCGGGGTTTGCGGGGATTTCTTTAAGCTCAGCGCATAAATGTTATTCATGGTATTGAATAAGAAGTGCGGGTTGATCTGTGATTTTAAAAAGCTGCCCTCCAATGCAATTTTCTGGGTTTTGTATTGCTCCAGTCGCCGGATTTCTTCCTGATGGCCGTAAATGTCAACAAAGTAATAAAAAGCGATGAATGCGGTAGAGAAAAAAATGTACATCATTGCTTTTCTCTTCATGTGTACCAAAATCTCAAATTCAGGTCTGGAACTCATGACCGGGATATTGCTGATCAGCAATTTTGTCAGCAGGATATAGGCCATAAAACCAATCAGGAGCGCGATAAAAAGGCGGGCCCAAAAAATATATTTAGGTTTTTTTTGATATTGGGGAAATACCCAAAACAGCATCGTATAAGATTGAAACAATACCGTAAACATAAAAATAGCGAGCGTAAACTGGGCATAGGGATCAGGAAACAGCGGATTGTTAAAAATTTCTCCCTGAACCATCCTGTAATAGTTGAGGGCAAAGAAAAGCCCCCAGAATAGCAAATGAAATATCCACTTGTAATTAGAAAATATTTGAGAAAACTGTTGCTTAAAAGCAGGGGTCATCTAGTATCGGATTAGTTTCGGCCGGGTAAAGTTATAATAAATTTACTTCCTTCATTCTCCTTACTTTCAACAATAATACTTCCTTCGTGCTTTTCAATGAAATCTTTGCACAAAACGAGACCTAAACCGGTACCTGTCTCATTGTTTGTTCCCAAACCGATCATCTTTTTTTCAATGCGGAAAAGATTAGTCAGGGTTTTATGACTCATGCCCACGCCATAATCAATCACAGAAACGCGGACAGATTCCTCGCCATTACGCTCATTAACCAGGAGCTCTGAATGAACTTCCACGCTTCCAAAATTCGGGGTAAACTTGATCGCATTGGACAAGAGGTTCCGGAATACGGTATGGATCATATCAGCATCGGCAGAGATCGTCAGGTGTTTTGGAATAAGATTGATGATTTCGATGTGCTTATGGGCCGCCACGATTTTTAATACATCAACACTCGTTTGCACCGTATCATGTACATTGAGCAGCATGGGCTTGAAATTCAGCACGCCTGCCTGATTGGTAGACCATAACAAAACGTTTTCCAGCAATTTAGAGCTGTTGTTGAGGCTGTTCTGCAATAAAGAGTACATCTGCTGACGCTCTTCCAGATCGGCCTCAAACAGGCCTTCTTCCAGGAATTTGGTCAACGCGATTGCCGAATTAAGCGGCCCCCTGAGGTCATGCGCAAGAATCGAAAAGAACTGGTCTTTACTTGCATTGGACTCTTCCAGTTTCAGGTTTGATTTAGAGAGTTTTTCATATTGATGCGCCAATACCAGTTTTTGGGATTTGATCAGGCGGTCCTGTCTGAAACGCGTCATGCTGTTGTTCCAGAAGATATAGCCAATGGCATAAGCGACTGCAATCACACAAAGTCCGTCTATTGCGGTGAGCACGATTTCATTTTGGTCTGGCTGGGTGAGGAATACACCGTAACAAAAACAAATATAAATGCCCAGCAGGTAAAAGAAGAGGTATACAGGACGGATCAGTAAAGTCGCTGCATTTAAAAGGCAGGCGAGTAAAAAGGTGATGATGGTTTTGTCTAAGGCCTGATCATACACCGAGCAAAGTGCGCCGCCGCTGGCAAAAATAAAAAATACCAGGTGAGGGTACAGGATCGTTAAAAGCTGATGTTCTTTCTTGGTATGTTTTAACCATATCCCGCTAAGGAACAATACCAGGCTGGCCAGTCCCATATAAACGTTAACGAGAAAGAAGCCATTGATGGGGCCCGTCGATACTGGTTTAATGCTGAAATTTCCGTAGCTGAAATATAAATGGATGATAATGGCAATGGGAATAAATAATCCGGTAATTAAGATTCCCCTGCTGAGATTAGCGGTTCTAACCTCGTCTTCAATGATCATCTGTTCAAGAGCGGGTGTTTTAAAACTGTAAAAAAAGGAGAGGAGAGTCTTTGCCATTGGATACTGCTAGCAAATTTATTCTTTTATTTGACAAATCGCTAATCTTTTGAAAATGAGTTATTCACAGATTTTATTTCCATATTTTGCAAAAGGCACCATTCGCTATTTTATCTAGAAATATTTAAATATAAATAAAATATTTGCCTTAAATAATGCAGATTCTGATTACTTAAGGCAATCCTATGTCTTTTTAAATTAACTTGTCTATTGAATTCCAAATAATTCTCAGGCTGGATAGTATGACAATCACAGCAACACCGATAAACATTTTCTTAATCGGAAGCTTTCCAACCAGACGGGCAGCGATGGGCGCAGCAACAACACCACCGATGATTAAGCCCAATATAGATTGCCAGTGACTCACACCGAGAATAAAGAAAAAGGTAATCGCACTCGCCATGGTGACAAAAAATTCCGTTAAGCTCACCGAGCCGATCACATACTTGGGTGTCCGTCCTTTAGAAATCAGCGTAGAGGTTACCAAAGGGCCCCAGCCGCCACCACCAAAGGAGTCCAGAAAACCTCCCGCACCGGCCAGCCAGCCTGCACGTTTTACTTTTTGAGGCTTTGGTTTTTCCTTAAAGGCATTGCTTAAAATTCGAATGCCCAGTGCAAGGGTATATATAGAGATCACAGGTCTGATGTACTGAGAAAAAGCTTCGCCGGCATAACCCAGCAACAATGCCCCTGCAATTGCCCCCAATACGCCGGGAATCAGCAGGGTCTTGAATAGTTTTTTATTTACATTCCCGAAACGATAATGACTAAAACCGGATGCACCACTGGAGAACATTTCTGCGGTATGGATACTGCCCGAGATAACGGCAGGGTTTAGACCTCCGGATAACAGCAAAGTGGTAGATACCACACCATAGCCCATTCCAAGAGCGCCATCTACCATCTGAGCAAGAAAACCAACCAGGAGCATCCAAAGGAACTTTTCGTCCATCTCTGCATAGACCTCTTTTCCGAAAGCCACTACAGTTTCATAACTGAGGTAGGTGCTGATGGCAAATCCGATAAATAAAGCCGCAAGAAGGAAGAGGCAGAAGTAAGCGATGCGTTTCCACTTTTTTTCCTGAGATCTGCTTTGCGATAAGGTCAGGCCAATATCGTTGTCTTTTAAACTCATTGTTGTTGTTCTTTTGAAAATTTGTTTTAGCTCAGGAAGTTTATAGGTTAGCTGTGGCGTCTGTTAACACGCTACAATTAATGTCTATAGAATTAGTAGGCAATATTATATTAACTTTCTGAATAAACAAAATTATTTAGAAAGATTCTCCCGCATTTCTTTGATAATGCCCCGATTGTCCCTTATCATTGCTTTTTAATCTGCCTGTTTTTATGATAAAATCAATTTGTTCCATCGGCATTACCCTGGCCATCTGCCTGTTGTTTTCCGGAATTTCTTATGCGCAAAGCAATGATCCGACCTTAGCCTTCCACCGGAAAAAGATCGATTCTCTGGATCAGAAATTGATAGCGGTTTTAGCGGAGCGGGAGCGGGTGGTAAAAGAGGTGGGCATTTATAAAATGAAAAATAACATCCCTGCACTTCAGAAAGGGCGGTTCAAACAAATCCTGGAAAAGAACATCAAAATGGGAGCAGAGGGAGGCCTTTCCGCAAAACTGATCACCAAAGTGATGAACGCCATTCATGAAGAGAGTTTAAGAATTGAACGTGCAGTAAAAAAAGAGGAAACACCATGAAAAGAATCAGTGTATTAGCAGGAGTACTGTTGTTTAATCTCGCAGTTCATGCACAAAAAAGTGCATTTCCGGGTCGTTATAACGGCTCTAAGATGGAGATTGCACAGGAAATCATGATTTTGCCGGATGGCCGTTTTTTGTTTTCCCTGAGCTATGGCTCTGTAGACCGCATGATCGTAGGAAAGTGGACGGAAGCGGGAGGGAAGCTGAGTTTAAAAGAGGAAAAAGCAGTCTCCGAGCCTTTTCTGATCTTCGGCAGGCACAACGACAAAGCAGAAAAAGGGAAACTTTTCACCTTTAAAGGTTATGCGGAAAATACTTCGGTTGCGCTGAGCTTTGAGGATGCTTTTGATGCAAATGCCTTCCAGCTTTTACACCTCAGGGATCAGTCGACTTTTAGCAGGAGCAATTCCCTGAACATAACTTCCAGACCCGTAAATAAATTCTTCCTTTCTAAAGGCGTTTACGGCCCCTCAGAAGAAGACAACAATGTGGTTTACACCTTTGTACCCGCTGCCAGCTGGAACGATTTTATCTCGTATTATAATCCTCAGGCAGAAGTGCCTCCGGTTAACTTTCAGGCCGTGTTAAAAAACGACAGTCTGTTTTTAGCGGAAGAAGGTAACGGAGAAAGCTATTTTGGAGTAAAAAAAGAATTGTCCAAAGAGATCAACCTCAAAGAATTTGACCGCTATTTTTTAAATGCAGGAGTACCCGATTCCTTGTCTTTACCCGATAGTACCGGTGACCGCCATAGCTATCACCAGCTGAAATCGACGGAAAACTTTAAGTCAAAATTGAATATTCCTGACCATGACGCTTATTTTAAAAGAGAAGATGAAGCCGGAGATCCGGTAACTGATCAGGTGCAGACAACCACTGTTCCGGAGGTATCCATACCTGCCCCGCCAAAAGCGACCGTTCCCAAGAAAAAGACGATAAAAAAAACAGTTAAGAAAAAGGCCCTTTAAAGGGCCTTTCGTTTATGGTTAAGATGCTTTGGAAATCAGCAGCCGGGTTTTATTCTGAAACCTGAAAAACAACAGGATCGAAGCCGTCAGCAGGCCAAAAGTAAGGCCATACCAGATTCCATTGACACCTAAATCAAGCTTAATGCCCAACAGGTATCCCAATGGGATTCCAATCACCCAGTAAGCAACAAAGGTGATAAAGGTGGGAACATTGACATCGCCAATTCCCCTTAAAATGCCCAGTCCAACCACCTGAGTCCCATCAAACAATTGAAAGAACCCGGCGATAATCAGCAATTGCGCGGCAATATTGATCACGGCACGATCCTCAGTATAAATGTAAGGAAGCAGGTTATTGGCCACAATAAATAAAATGGCCGTCACACTCATAAAGAGAATGATCACATGATAACTCGCTATGGCGGATTGTCTGAGGTCATTGAAGTTTTTCTTCCCAAAGTTGTTGCCTGTTTTTATGGTGGCTGCTGAAGCAATTCCACTGGCCATCATATAGGTCACAGAAGCCAGGTTAATCGCCACCTGGTGCGCGGCCTGTTCTACCGCACCAATCGTTCCGATCAGGATGGCCGCACCACTAAATGCACTGATCTCGAAGGAATATTGCAGGGCAACAGGTGCACCGATTTTGACAATTTTAAGTGCCCTTACTTTATCAAAGAAGGTCAGCTTAAAGCTTTTGATATAGGCCTTGAAATAAGGGGACTTCATCACATAGATGGACATCACTGTGGCCATCAGGCAACGGTCGATCAGCGTACTTAAACCTACTCCATTAACACCCATTGGCGCAATTCCAAACATTCCTTTCACGAAGATGATTCCGAGAATGATGTTCAGCAGGTTTCCCCAGATGGAAACAAACATGGCCTGTTTCGTGAATCCCAATCCTTCGGCAAACTGCTTGAAAGTCTGGAAAATCATCAGCGGGATAATGGAGATGGCAAGGTAACCCAAATAAGGTTTGGCATAGGCCACCACTTCAGGAGATTGTCCGATATGGTCAATCACGAGCAAGGTTCCCAAATGGACGAAACCATAGAGCAGAAGCGAGGTCAGGAAATTGATAATCAGACTGTTTGACAGGAGTTTCCCGCATTCCTCGTAGTTTTTCCTTCCATTTTCCTGGGCCATCAATGGCGTTAAACCATAAGAGATTCCCATTCCGATCACGAGGATGAGCATGAAAAGACTGTTTACCAGCGATACTGCCGCGAGTTGGATCGTTCCGGCAAAATGCCCAACGATTACACTATCAGCTAAATGGACAAGTGTATGCCCCAATTGTGAAACCACAATAGGCATAGCCAGACGTAGGTTGTCTGAATAATAAGGTTTATATTTTGAATAAAGTTTACTAAGCATTTTTGCAAAAGTCGGCATTTCCGACTTCATTTTTAGGGGATGTAAAATAATTTTACATCCAGTTGTTATTGTATTGACGTGAAATATTCTTCTTTTTCAGAGGAATGAGGCTGGATGACACCGCTAATGATCAGGCTAACCAGTACTTTCTGTGCTTTTTTATAGGAACTCCGGGTGATCTTGCTGAACTCCTTCAGGGTGATGCGTCCTTGCTGACCAAGGTATTCAAAGAGTTTCTTTTCATCATCCCGGTAAGTGATCAGCTGTCCGTTGGGATCGCCGCTTTTCTTGATCACATCGACAATGATTTTACTGGCCAGTAAGCTCTTGTCCTGCACCCTGAAATAGACCCACCATTTCTTATTTTCATCTAAGGCATAATGGGGTTTCGTATCACTTGGATGAATGGTCACCACGAGTACCAGTTTATCGTCTACATAGATCTCCTCGAACTCGGGTTCTATCGCCGGCCGGCAAAACTGATGCGCAGATTTGGTAATCATGTACCGCTCTTCATCTTCGGATTTTACCCCTTTGATGCTGCCGTCGTCGGCCACGCCAATGAGCAGCTGTCCTCCTTTATTATTGGCAAAAGCAACGAGGCTTTTCGCGATTTTTTCATTGCTGTTAATGGTTTTCTTGAAATCCAGGGTAGTTCCTTCGCCTTGCAGGATGAGTTTCTTGATATTCATTGGACTGTGACTTAAACATACAATTTAATAAGCAATGCGTGGTTCTTCCCCCTGATGCAGGTTCCGGACATACACTTCATTCATGACCGTTGCGCAAAGCTCGCCCTGCGCATTGGTAATCTCCATCGGATAAGCTTTTACAAATTTACCCGCAGTATTTAACGCTTCAATGGCCTCATTCAGCATATCGTCGCTAACGGTAATGGTAAAAAATAAATCTCCCCGTCCTGGCTTCAGGTATTGGATAGAAGCACTTTTTAACCAGACCCGTACTTTAAATCCCTCACGTTGAAGCAACTGATCAAACAACAGGGCGTAAAAAGGATCTGTAGCGGCATAAATGGTCCCTCCAAAGATGGAACCGTTATAATTTTTATTGAAAAGGCTCTTATTGATCTTTACATCCACTCCCCGAAAACCTTTATGGAATTTCTTTACCCATATACGCTGGAATAACAAAGGAGGGTAAAAACAAAGGCCCCATTTAAGGGTTTTTTCTGATACAACCATGATGCTTAAATATCAGAAAGTTTATTGAACTATGAAATTTTAATGTGGTTAGTAAAGTAATTTTTTAGTAAATTAGAGCTATGTATGTATATGACACCGTTACTGCCGCTGTTTCAGATCTCGAAAAAAGAGGTTATGAATATGATTTCACTTTAGGCCCTGATTATATCGAATGTAAGGCCATCGATATGCAGCTGATGCCGGAAGAGTTTGAGATCGATGAATTCTATCGTTTTGAAGGAATGAACGATCCTGCAGACAGCGCGGTGATCTATGCGATTTCCTCGCCGGTGGGCAACCTGAAAGGGGTAATGATCGATGCTTATGGGGCCTATGCGGAAAATGTCTCTCCCGAACTGCTGGATAAACTGAAAATGCACCACGATTAAACAGCAATAAAAGATACTTAAAAAGGTTTTATAAAGAGTGGCCAGGTCTGATGATCCGGCCATTTTTCATTTAAATCAGAATATTTTTCATGGGTAATTAAATTTGTTTGTACTTTCAGTCCACCAACAAACCTCCAAATGACTACTGAAAACAATAACAAAAGCGTATTTCTCCTGGTACTGGTCGCAGCTCTCGGTTATTTTGTCGACATCTACGACCTTCTTTTATTCCTGATCATAAAAAACAAAAGCCTGGCTGCGCTGGGCGTTCCTGCTGATAAAATTACCGAAACCGGACTGAGCCTGATGAACTGGCAAATGGCAGGTTTGCTGATCGGAGGGTTTTTCTGGGGAATCCTGGGTGATAAGAAAGGCCGTTTATCTGTACTTTTTGGTTCTATTCTGATGTATTCCATTGCCAATATTGCCAATGGCTTTGTCACCAGTATCCCAATGTATGCGGCATTACGTTTTATTGCCGGTATTGGACTTGCCGGGGAACTGGGAGCGGGCATCACCCTGGTCTCAGAGAGCATGAGCAAAGAAAAGCGTGGCTATGGAACGATGCTGGTGGCAGGAGTGGGCCTTAGTGGTGCTGTTGCAGCCTATGTTGTCGGTGATCTTTTTGAATGGCGCAATGCTTTTTTTATTGGTGGCGGACTGGGCATCGTGCTTTTATTACTGAGGATCGGTGTTTTTGAATCCGGAATGTTTAAGAACATGGCAAAAAAGGAAGTTTCCAAGGGCAATTTCATGATGCTGCTGACGAGGAAAAGAGGATTCAAATACCTGAACTGTATCCTGATCGCCGTGCCGGTCTGGTTCGTCGTAGGGATCCTGATCGGAATTGCCCCGGAATTTGGAAAGGCTTTACATGCAAAAGAAATCTTTGACAATGGGAAAGGGGTGATGTTTGCCTATATCGGGATTTCTCTCGGAGATTTCCTGACGGGTGCCCTGAGCCAGGTTTTTAAAACGCGTAAGAAAATTGTCTTTATATTTTTGACCCTGACCTTTGGCAGCATGCTTTTATACCTGCTGAGCAGCGGATGGACGGCTACAAAATTCTATATTTTCTGTTTAAGTACGGGGATCTTTACCGGATACTGGGTGGTATTTGTGACCATGGCCGCTGAACAGTTCGGCACCAACCTGCGGGCTACGGTAACCACTACTGCCCCAAATATGGTGCGGGGCTCACTGATCCTGGTGACGATGCTGTTTCAATGGCTGGCAGGAAGCATGGGAATTGTAAATGCAGCGCTATGCGTGGCGGTGATTACCGTGGGCATGGCTTACATCGCGCTTTATCACCTGGAGGAAACTTATGGACGGGACCTTAATTTCATCGAGGAATAGTGTCAAAAAAATGTACTATCTCAACTTTTGGGCGGAAGGCGCTTTTTTAAAGGTTAACTTTGAGCTTAAGTTTTAAAGAAAATGGGGTTTAAAGATAAAGTAGTTGCCGCTTACCAGAAAATTCAGGATACGATTTGCGAAGGTCTGGAACAGGCCGACGGAAAAGGACGTTTCGAAGAAGAATTATGGAGCCGCGACGGTGGTGGTGGCGGCAGAACCAGGATTCTGCAGAATGGAAATGTAATTGAAAAAGGCGGCGTGAATTTTTCCGCTGTACATGGTAAATTACCAGATGCCATTAAAAAGGCTTTTAAGATCGAGAGCGATGATTTCTTCGCTACGGGCGTATCTATTGTTATGCACCCGAATAATCCTTTCGTGCCTATCATACATATGAATATCCGCTATTTTGAGATGGATGATCAGACGAGGTGGTTTGGCGGGGGAATAGACCTGACACCGCATTATGTAATTGATACGGATGCACGGTTTTTCCACCATTTGCTGAAACAAACCTGTGATGAATTTGACAGTGGTTTTTATCCTAAGTTTAAAACGCATGCGGACGATTATTTCTTCATCAAACACAGAGAAGAAACCAGGGGCGTAGGTGGCATCTTTTATGATAAACTGAAGCCTGAAAATACCGGGATGGATTTTGACAGGTTACTGGAATTCTCGGAGGCTGTAGGAAATACTTTCCTGCCGGCTTATACCGAGCTGATCGACAGAAACCGGGATACAGACTTCAGCGCGGAAGAACAGGAATGGCAATACCTGAGAAGATCGAGGTATGCCGAGTTTAATCTGGTCTACGATGCAGGAACAAAATTTGGCCTGGAAACCAACGGGAGGATTGAATCCATCCTGATGAGCCTTCCTCCAATGGCGAAATGGGTGTATAATTATCAGCCAATTCCCGACAGCCCTGAAGCTTACACCCTGAGTAAGCTGAAAAAAGGCATTGAATGGGCTTAATTCGCCTTTTTATACCCGAAATTTATACGACAAAATTTTTCCACAATGCGCCTTAATGGCGCATTTTTTATTAAATTCGCAAGGTTATAAGAATACCACGTTTAAATCGTTCTTAGGGAACATTACTATTTATGGCAGAAGATTTAGAAAATCAAGAAAACGACAAAATAATTAAAATCAATATTGACGAGCAGATGAAGTCTGCTTACATCGATTATTCGATGTCGGTTATTGTATCAAGGGCTTTACCCGATGTTCGTGATGGATTAAAACCAGTACACCGCCGTGTTTTATACGGTATGCTTGACCTGGGGCTTGCAAATAATAAACCTTATAAAAAATCTGCCCGTATTGTTGGGGAGGTATTGGGTAAGTATCACCCGCATGGTGACTCCTCTGTTTACAATACCATGGTTAGGATGGCTCAGGAATGGAGCTTAAGGTACCTGATGGTAGAAGGACAGGGTAACTTTGGATCGATCGATGGTGACTCTCCGGCAGCAATGCGTTATACGGAGGCCCGTTTCCAGAAGATCGCAGAAGATATGCTTGCGGACATCAACAAAGATACGGTAGATTTCCAGTTAAACTTTGATGATTCCCTGCAGGAACCAACGGTTCTTCCATCAAAAGTTCCAAACTTACTGATCAACGGATCTTCAGGTATTGCAGTAGGTATGGCCACGAATATGCCGCCACACAACATCACTGAAACCATCAATGCAACGATCGCTTACATCGAGAATAACGAGATCACGATCCCGGAACTGATGAAACACATCAAAGCACCGGATTTCCCTACAGGAGCCATCATTTATGGTTATACAGGAGTTCAGGAAGCTTTTGAAACTGGCAGAGGCCGTATCGTAATGCGTGCGAAAGCAGAGATCGAAACCAATAAAGACCGCGAAACTATTATCGTTACTGAAATCCCTTATCAGGTAAATAAAGCAATGATGATCGAACGTACCGCTGAACTGGTAGGTGAGAAAAAACTGGAAGGAATTTCTAACATTAAAGATGAGTCAAATAAGGATGGTATCCGGATCGTTTACGAAATTAAACGTGATGCGAATGCCTCGATTGTATTGAATAACTTATTCAAACAAACCGCCTTACAGACCTCATTCAGTGTGAATAATATTGCGCTTGTCAATGGCAGGCCGCAAATGTTAAACCTAAAAGACCTGATCCGTCATTTCGTTGACCACAGGCATGATGTAGTGGTCCGCAGAACCAAATTCGAATTGGCAGAAGCGAACAAAAGAGCACACATCTTAGAAGGTTTGCTGATCGCTTTAGATCATTTAGATGAGGTAATTAAATTAATCCGTAGTTCTGAGACTCCTGAGGAGGCAAGAACAGGTTTAATGGAGAAATTTGGTTTGAGTGATATTCAGGCCAGAGCCATCTTAGACATGACCTTACGTAGGTTAACAGGACTGGAACGCGATAAGATCAAGGATGAATACAATGAGTTGATGAAACTAATTGAACATTTACAGGCGATCCTGGATTCAGAAGAGCTAAGAATGCAAATCATTAAAGATGAGCTGGTAGAGATGATGGAGAAATACGGAGATGAGCGTAGAACTCAGATCGTACATTCTGCAGAAGACATGAGCATGGAAGACTTTATCGAAGATGAAGACGTAGTGATCACGATCTCTCATGAAGGCTATATCAAACGTACTCCGGCTACAGAATACCGTACCCAGGGCAGAGGTGGTAAAGGTTCTAAAGGAAGTGATTCGAGAAATGAAGATTTTATCGAGCATTTACTGGTAGCTTCCAACCACAACTATATGTTGTTCTTTACAGAATCAGGACGTTGTTTCTGGTTAAGGGTTTATGAAATTCCTGAAGGATCAAGATTGAGCAAAGGTAGAGCAATCCAGAACATCATCAACATTCCTAAGGAAGAGAAAATCAAAGCATACATTAAGGTAAAGAACTTGAAAGACCAGGAGTACCTGGAAAACAATTACATTATCATGTGTACTAAAAAGGGAACGATTAAGAAAACCTCTTTAGAAGCATATTCAAGACCTCGTGTAAACGGTATCAATGCCATTAACATCAACGAAGGAGATCAGTTATTAGAGGCGAGCTTAACGACCGGTTCAAGTGAAATCGTGATGGCTTTACGTTCCGGAAGGGCAATTCGCTTCAATGAGGAGAAGGTTAGACCAATGGGCAGAACGGCTACAGGTGTAAGGGGAGTTACCCTTGCGCATGAGCAGGATGAAGTAGTTGGCATGATTGCTGTTGATGATCCTAATGTAACGATCCTGGTAGTTTCAGAAAAAGGTTACGGTAAACGTACTGATATCGAAGATTACCGCGTTACTAACAGAGGTGGTAAAGGTGTTAAAACCATTAGCGTGACTGAGAAAACAGGTGCTTTGGTAGCCATCAAGAACGTAACGGATGCAGATGATTTAATGATCATCAATAAATCCGGTATTGTTATCCGAATCGTTGTAAGTCAGTTGAGGGTAATGGGAAGAGCAACTCAGGGTGTTCGTCTGATCAACCTGAAAGGAAACGATGAAATCGCTTCAGTAGCTAAGATTGAGCATGAAGATGAAGAAGTGGAAGAAACGTTGGAACTGGACCTTAATGGCGAAAGCGTAGTGGTAACTGATGCCCTGGCAACAGAAGAACTTGCTGCTGAAGGAGAAGAAGAGGAAGAAGAGGCGGAGGAAGAAGACGATGACACCGAAGAAGAAGAAGAAAATTAAATTTTTGACCATAAATTAACAAGATGAAAAAAGTACTTTTTAGTATGTTATTGGTAGGTGTAGCCACCTATGCAAATGCGCAAAAAAGTGAAGTAAACGAAGCGAAGAAAGCATGGGCTCTTTTGGCAATTGCGAAGTCAGAGACTTTAGCTGATAACCTTAAAACGCTCAATACAGGCTTGGCGCACACCGACAAGGCGATTGCGCATGAGAAATCTAAAGGAATGCCTGAGGCATGGTCTTACAGGGCTTTGTTCGCGTCCAGAATTGCATTGGTAGACTCAGTAGATATCAATAATGCTAAAGCAAATCAGAAAATTGCGGAAGAAGCAATTGTTCAGGCTAAAGCGGTAGATACTAAAGGTGATGAGAAAGACAACATTCAGCAAGCTGAAGTAAACGTGAGCAACGCGTTGAGAAACAGAGCGATCTTTGCTTTTAACAAAAAAGATTTCGCTTCTGCTTTAGATGCTTTCAATGAAATCACAGCTAAAAATCCTCAGGATACTTCTATGTATGTAAATGCTGGAGTAACGGCTAAGGAATTGCAAAACTATCCTGAAGTTGTTAAAAACTTCAAGAAAGCAATTGATTTGGGTTACAAAGATTCTAAAGTGCTTTACTCTGAAATCGTGAATGTTACTTTCGATAAAATGAAAGACAGCGTAGCAGGTTTGGCAATTTTGAAAGAAGCAGGAAGCAAATTCCCTGATGATTCTTATTTTATCGGTTTGGAGACTGACCTTTACATTAAGTCGGGCGATATCGCTAAATCTCAGGAGATGTTAAACAAACTGATTGCTAAAGATCCTAAGAATGCAATCTATCAGTATTTAATGGGTGATACTTATTACAAACAAGCTTTGGCGATACAAACGCAAAGAAATGCTTTAGATCCTAAGAAAACTAAAGAATTCAATGCACTTGGTACAAAAATGACTGGCCTTATTGACCAATCAGTTCCATTCTATAAAGCAGCTTTGGCATTAGATCCAAAAAATGAAAACGCATTGGAAAACCTAAAGATCATTTATGCATTTAAAGATGACAAAGTGAACTATGAGGCTACCAAGAAAAAAATAGATGAATTAAAAGCAGCAGCGAAACCTTAACCGGTCTAATTGCGATTAAAAAGGAGGGGTAATTTTTATCCCTCCTTTTTTTTTATAAGTTTGTAAGCAGAACACGTTTTTATATGAGGAAGATCTATTTATTTAATGCTGCATTTCTGATTTTATGGAGTGCCAACCCTGTTTTTTCACAGACCAGTCAATTGCAGATCGCCAGAAACAGCGTAGGAAAACTGCAAATTGCGATCGGTAATAAGGAGGATGCAAAAAAGCAGTTAAGTATATTAGGAGAAGGGATTAAAGCTGCAGAATCAGCTCAGAATGATAAAAAGACAAAGAAATGGCCGGAAACATGGGCCATCAAAGCTTACCTAAGCTCTTACGTTTCTATCATTGACACAGATGTACCTAATTCCGACAGGTACTATAACCTGGCCATCGAAGCCATAGACTCGGCAAAAAGACTGGACAAATTTCAGGCAAATTCCCAGTTAATATCCGCTTCAGTTTACAATGTCAACATCAAGAAACAGGAAAAAGGCAATATAGCCTATGCGAATAATGATTTCTTAACCGCTTATGAGCTGTTAAAGGAAGTCAGCGATTTTTTTCCAAAGGATACCACATTAGCCATCAATACCGGACTGGCAGCCCAAAATATTCAATCTTTTGATAAAGCCCTGGCTTATTTTAAAAGAGCAAAAGACAATGGCATCAAAAATCCGGTCGTATTTCAAAAACTGACGGGCATCTATGCTTCGAAATTTGAAAATGAACTGGCCATAAAAACACTGGAAGATGGGATAAAAGCCAATCCTTACAATGTTTTCCTGACCAACGACTATATCAACCTGCTGTTGGATACGGAAAAATACAGCGAAGCCATCAAGGTTATAGAATCAACTTTAAAAGTCGAAACCAATAACAAACTGTTGTATTTCCTTTACGGATACCTGTATCAGAACAATGGGAACAATAGTACTGCAGAGCTTGCCTATAAGAGAGCATTAAAGATAGACGAGAATTATTTTGATGCGCTTTATCAGCTGGGGCTTGCTTATGTCAACTCGGCCAACGAAGCATTGAAATCCCGGAAAAGCGAAGGAGCTCCAACATTCAGTTCTTATATCAACAGAGCAGAAGTAGCCTTGTTACAAGCGCATGAAATTAATCAGAATGACAAATCCACCGTGCAGCTGCTGATTGACATTTATACCCGAAAAAACAGACTGGATAAAGTTCAGGAGCTAAAAAGTAAACTGGAAGAATTCTAAGCTTTCCAGGCTCCGGATATAAATATTTTTTGTTCGCACTTAAAATATTTATATCTTGATTGCATTCTATTGAAACGTTTTAGCATTACATAACTTAGCTGATTTCATTATGCAATTCAACCGCTGTACCGCATTTTTATGCCTGATTACGCTGTGGTGTCTAACCATGGCCCAGGCTTTCGCTCAAACCCATAAGACGGAGCCTGCTGCTGCGCTTTCCGGACCTTCCAAACAACAATATGAGTTAAACAGCGGCTGGTTGTGCAGGAATGTAAAAGAAACCAGTGGGACCGGAGCGGAATTGTCCCGCCCGGATTTTTCCGTTAAAAACTGGATGCCTGCTACGGTTCCGGGCACCATATTGACCACCTTACTGAATAACAACAAAATTCCTGATCCTTTTTATGGAATGAACAATACAAAGATCCCGGATGTATACCATACCGGAAATGATCACTATACGTATTGGTTCGTCAAGGATTTTGAGGAAAAAGCCATGGGCAATGAACAGGTATGGCTGGAATTCAGAGGTATAAATTATAAAGCAGAATTGTTCCTTAACGGCAAGAAAATAAACAGGGAAAAACTGGAAGGAATGCATTTGCGCCACCAGTATAACATTACGGCTTTGCTGGCTGCCAATGGACGTAACCGCCTGGCAGTGATCGTATCCCCACCGGATTTTCCCGGGGCACCTAACGGAGGGCAAGGTGGAGATGGAACAATTGCCCGTGGGCTGACCACACAATATACCGCCGGCTGGGACTGGATTCAGCCAATCCGGGACCGGAACACGGGAATCTGGGATAAAGTAAGCATCGAAAAGACCAGGGTGGTAAACCTGAAAAACCCGCACATCGTCACACTAGTACCGGGAAAGCGTCTTCCGGAAGGACCGCAACAGCCTGCAGTAATTAAGGTTTCTGCGGAGCTGGAAAATCCGACATCCGGAACCGTGACCGGCTTTCTGCAATATAAACTCGCCGGTCAGCTGATTCGTAAAGCCGCAACTTTACTGCCCAATCAGACAACGACGGTGTCCTTACCAGATTTCATCCTGCAAAATCCAAAGCTCTGGTGGCCAAATGGCTATGGAAAACAGGATCTATATGCAGTCAAACTGAGCTTTGTATCCAATTCCAGCGAATTGATGGATGAAGAAAGTGTCAATGTGGGTGTCCGTCAGATCGACAACATCTGGAATGAGCATACCCGAAGCATGGGGGCCTATGTTAACGGACAAAAGATTTTTATCAAGGGTGGAAACTGGATCATTTCGGATGCCATGCTTCGTTTCAGCGATGCGCGTTATGATGCAGAGATCCGCTATCACAAAGACATGAACCTGAACCTGATCAGGATCTGGGGTGGTGCAATTACGGAAAGACCTGAATTTTACAATGCCTGCGACAAATATGGTTTACTCGTATTTCAGGATTTCTGGTTCAGTGGAGATTGCAACGGACGTTGGGTAGACCCAATGAAAAAAGACGATCAGTGGACCAGAAGAAACTATCCGGACAACCATAAGCTTGTGCTCACAGCCGCCGAAGATCAGATAAAGATGATCAGAAACCATCCTTCACTGGCATTCTGGTGTGGAGGAAATGAAATTACACCTCCGGATGATATCCTGCTTCCATTAAGAGATGAGATCCTGCCAAGACTGGACGGCACAAGGAAGTTTTTCGATTTCTCAAACAGTGATGAAATGTCATTTAATGACCTTGGAGGAAATGGAGACGGACCTTATGGCATTCAGGACCCGAAGAGTTTCTGGGGAAACAGGACCTTTCCCTATAATTCGGAAGTGGGCTCAGTGGGCGTTGGAGATTATGTTTCCCTTCAGCGGTTTATCCCTGAAGAAAACCTGAACGCCCCACAGTTTAAAGGTAAAGTGGATTCCGTTTGGAATTACCATAGATATATTGGATATGATGAACACATTGATCCTTATGGAAAGCCTAAAAATGCCAAAGATTTTGCGATGAAAGCGCAACTGGTAAATTATGAGCAGTACAGGGCCTTGATGGAAGGTTATTCTTCACATATGTGGGATTGGTATACAGGTTCCATCATTTGGAAAACGCAAAACCCATGGACTGCACTTCGCGGACAGATGTACGATTATTACCTGGACGTAAATGCCTGTTTATATGGTTTAAGAAAAGGAGCTGCACCTTTACACATCATGATGAACCCTCTGGA
The DNA here is from genome assembly GCF_003852525.1 of Pedobacter sp. KBW06. Taxonomy (GTDB): domain Bacteria; phylum Bacteroidota; class Bacteroidia; order Sphingobacteriales; family Sphingobacteriaceae; genus Pedobacter. The sequence goes on along the minus strand of NZ_QAJL01000005.1, from coordinate 369,858 downwards.
CAGCATGATCAGTGTGGTTAACAATGGTTTTAGCACCCGTCGTAACCTGATGGTGCAGGCGAGTGTATATGACATGGAAGGGAAGGATTATTTTTACAGTCAGGCTTTTAATGAGGTAGGTGCATCTTCAGTAAGAAAACTCTTCAAGATGGACGATTTTCTGAAAAAGCTGGATAAAAAGGAGGGGGTCTTTGTTTTGTTGCGTATTTTGGATGGTCAGAAAGCCATTCTCAGTGAAAATATTTATTGGCTTCCGGGAAAAGATGGAAACTACAGTGGTTTACAACACCTGAAAAATGCGGCACTGGAGGTGAAAGCAACAGTCCTTGCGAAAGGTAAAATAACGGTGAGCCTGAGCAATGCAGCCGGAAATCCGGTAGCCTTTTTTAACCGTATTGCCCTATTGAACAAGGAAACAGGCAAGCGGATTTTACCGGCTTTTTTTGATGACAATTACGTAAGCGTTTTACCCGGGGAAACGAAAAAGATAACAATAGAGTATACAGATGAACCTGGCCTGAAGAAAGCGCTGGAAATTTACGGATGGAATGTACAGGAACAAAAAATAGACGTTAATTAAGCATGACAGATTATAAATTAATAGCAGCAGAAGCTTGTTTACAATTTCTTAAACCAGGACAAACCATAGGAGTGGGGGCTGGAAGCAGTATTTCCCATCTGATCGGATTCATCAGTCAGCATCCCGAATTCTCTGAAAGCCTGGTTTTTGTTTCTTCGTCTTTTAAAACGAGAAGTTTATTGCAGGAAAAAGGACTCAAAGTAACGTTGTCGTCGATGATCAATGAACCTCTGGACATTTATTTTGACGGCTGTGATCAGTTTGATGAAGAGCTGAATGCACTGAAAAGCGGTGGTGGCATCCATACAAGCGAAAAGATTCTGGCCGCTATGGCGGAAGAGTTTATTTTAGTCGGTGACGATTCAAAAATGGTGTCAAAACTGGATCATACGTACCCTGTAGTGGTAGAATTGCTTCCTGAAGCCCTTACAGCGGTGCTAAACCGCTTAAAATCAGCTTATCCGGGCGCAAGTATAAAACTCCGGACAAGTGAGCAAAAAGACGGCTTAGTGATTTCTGACAATGGAAATCTGCTGGCCGATGTGCTTTTTGAAGAATTACCGGAGATTGCTGGGCTCAATTCGAACATCAAAATGATTCCAGGAGTTGTAGAACATTCTTTATTCTACAAGATGGCAACTAAAGCTGTCGTGGCTGGTAAACAAGGAATCAGGATTATAAATCGCTAAAAAAGATCAGGCTGTACAATTTGCCTAAATAATAAAGCCAGCTAAGTAGTTTAGCTGGCTTTATTATTTTATCTAATGTCCAACAGGATTCTTAAATACGCGTATACATGAAGAGGGTTAGATTAAAGTAATTAATGCGTTCTGAAAATGGATAGATTAAAGCATAGGGTAGGTATTCAATAATACTACTTAACATAATATTAATTATGAGACAATAGTCATATTACTAATTCAGAGGGGGATTTACCTTGAAAACACCAAACTAGACTTGCGAATATGGTGTGGGAACCAAAAACGTATTGCTGATTTTAGATATGGTATTTGCATACTGAGGATCTGACACCAATTTTTTCCATTCAGGATCTGCTACAAAAGCCGACCATCCTTTATCACGTTCTTCCATACTGTTACAGGTGATCAGATATGTGAGTCTGGGCAATTTGTCGCCGGCGATCACTTCGCCACAGAATACAGGATTTAATTTCGCTCTTTTAAAAATTGGAAATTCTCCATCATGGAACATTTTAATTTTTCTCCTTACAGCATCTTCACTATAGCCTTCGTAGGTTCTCAATTCAAATATCCGGGATTTACCTGCAGGAACAACGATTTTAGGCCAGCCGTCAAAAGCCAGCATCAGAGATGTCGTAAAACGGCTGTATAAGGATTTATCAGCAGAGATGCTGTTGTATGTAGCACTATTTCTATTGTAATCTGAGTCGGCTTTGACTTTTGTATTCACCGAAAGGTAATTTTCAAATGAAGAATACGTGATCAGCAGATAAAATTTTGCAGGTTCAGACGGCGTCCAGTCCTTAAAAACACCGACTTTTTTTACGCCAAATTTATTCAATGCAGGAATGAGTGCGGTCTTAAAATAGTTTTCCAGCTGTCCCTGGTCGGCCCCAAACCGCATTTCATATTCACGCCACTCATATACTTCTTTTGCTGTGGTTTGCCTATCCCCTGCCGCTATTACAGGGTTACCGGCTACTGCTATACCTGCGGTAACTAACATGGAGGATTGGAGGAATTTCCTGCGTTGCATAGTGATTATGGTTTTGAAAAGTAAATTGATTCGTATGACAATGTTTTCAGAACAAAGGACTTAGATGTAATAAATATATATATAATATTCCATTTCAGAAACTTTAGATTTACAGACATTTGATTATTTTCCTGTTAAACTGCAACGAAACGTTTTAAATGGTGTCTTAATACATAGATTCAATAATTAGGTACTACGCAACCCTTAAAAAAAATGATAAATTTCCGATCCCTTTTCAGTATCTGCCTGCTTCTGATCAGTTTTTGCGCTAATGCTCAGCAAAACTTCGAAAAACTGCTAAAAAACACAAACTGGATACAGGATGGTTATGACAGGTGCTTAAAGATCGGTGATTCGACCCGCTACACTTATTACAACATCAACAGTGTAGCTTGTAAAGCTTTAGTTGAAGGCAAACTGAGTGAAAGGTTCAAAATCATTTCATTAAAGAAAAATGAACTGATTATGAATCCCGGAGGGATTGTAAACTATGTTTTTAGGCGGGTTAAAGCTTTACCTTCTATGTGTAGTCGTCCTTCCGCTCCTGCAAATTCCTACGAAAAGAACTTTAAGGTATTCTGGGAAACCTTTGATCATAACTATGCTTTTTTCAAAGAACGAAACCTGAATTGGAAACAGGTGTACGACGAATACCTGCCAAGGGTAAAGAAAATAGGCACTCAGAAAGAATTCGCTGATATGCTGGTAGAAATTCTCAAAAAAATCGGCGACGGTCATATCAGGATGGAAATTCCGGATGCGCTGAAAACGAAAGCAGTTGCAGCAGCAGCTTCCGAAATCAAGCCCGTTGCCCCGGTTGTAAAACATACGTTGAATGATGTGCTCAAAGACCTGCAGGATGGATATTTGGATGATGCCCATTCCTATAATAACGGCGTCATCAGCTGGGGAAAGTTAAAAGACACACAAATGGGATATATCCTTATTAAGGACATGAACGGTTTCGCCAACTATATTTCTGAAACAGAACAACAGCTTCCAGGTTTTGCCAAAAATTACGACAAAATCAAGGCATCCAGACCAGCACTCGATCAATTTGATGATGAAGACCGGGGCGTCAAAATGATCATGGAAAAAATCTTAGCTGACATTGGACAATCTGATTCCCTGGTGATCGACCTTCGTTTCAATGGTGGCGGGTTGGAAACGGTAGCCTTGAAGTTGCTGAGCTATTTTGTGACGGAAAGTAAGCATGTGCTCTCTGTAAAAGCAAAAACTGCACAAGGCAGTACAGCGATACAAAAATACTTTTTGCAGCCGGCAAATGCCGGTTATAAAGGTAAAGTCTACCTGATCACCGGTCCCAATACCGCAAGTGCGGCAGAAATTTTCAGCCTGGCCGCCAGTCAATACCCGAACATCAAAACCATAGGTTCGAGAACTGCCGGGATCTTTTCAGAAATCTTATGGAAAGAACTTCCCAATGGATGGGAATTTAGCCTGTCTAATGAAACTTATATGGATCCAAAAGGAAAAACTTATGAAGCAACAGGCATTCCGGTAAGTTATGAAATGAACTACCCAGGAAACCGGCGGGATTTCTACAACGGTTTCTATACCGGAAATCACTTTGCCGACCTTGCACTGGACAAAATCTCCGAAAAATGAGCTAAAAAAGGCCTGATTTTATTGACTCAAAATCAGGCCTTTAGCGCCCCTATTCCAAATCCTCAACCTATAGCCCCTACTCTACGCAAAACACGCTTAAATCTGATGTTTACAAATTGTTAACTTTTTGACAAAATTTCTATATTTATTGACATAATTTATATTATTTATTTTTATTAAATAATTAATTATATTAATATCATATTATTTAGTATTTTGCGTTTTTATTAGAAAATAAGTAAATCATCCACCTTCCCCTATGAAAAATCATTATTTTCTCTTTTTTATGTTGACAGCGATGTTTATCGCATGTAAAAAAGCGCCAAAGCTGGCAGAAAAGACAGACCCTCCAGTGGTGGTTGTCCCAAAAGATACCACTAAAATTGTTTCCACTAAGACGATGAAAATCGACTCCATCCGTAAAGCTTTTGCACTTAGAAGCAGCAAAAGCATTTTTAATACCATTTCAGACAGCGTTTGGAAGGATAGCACCGGAATCACCTTCCTCGTAGAATTGAGGGATGGCGAGACCTCTTCTACCTTCAGTTTAGGTCCGGTTGTTGATGAACGTCAGCTCTTTCCCGGCTCATTGATCAAAGGAAAATCATTAGATGACTTTAGCTTTACCCCATTAACAGGATATGTCCTGGCACCAGTAACGATATATTCAAGTGATTACAGTTTTGATATTCTCGAAAATGTAAATGCCTCAAAGAAAGTAATCGATGATTATATCAAAAAACAACTGGAACGTGCCGGATCCAAACAAATCAATTCAGCCCAATACAGCAGTGGACAGCCTTTCGGAAATTATGGCGAAATATCTTTGTTCTCCTACTATAGCTGGGACTTCTCCAGCCTCCTGAACCTTAAACCCGGAGAGCACAGGAAGATCAAAAAGAAAAACGGCCTCTATTCTACGGTGACCCTGTCCTTATTCAGTGTTACGGCAGAAACACCTATGACCGGGCATTTCTTTGGTCCGGGAGTTAACCCCGCCAGCGTTCCGGATCATCCTCTGATGATCATAGATGTTACCTATGGCAGATCCGCACTGATTGCCTTTGAATCCGATGCCCCATATAACGACATCCAATCGGCATTTAACCGGATGATGAATAAAACGGCAACAGCGAATGACCTTAGCTTATTTCAAAATGCAACCATCACAACTTTTGCACGTGGTTTTAAACCTGATGATATGAACCAGCTTAAAAATGCGAAAGGCGCGGAGCTGGTGGAACGATATCGGATAATGGTCGAAGCCGGAGGCAACAGATCCGCTAATGAATACGGCGTTCCAATACAATTAATTCTAGGTAAAGCGTCGGAGATTAGTGCCCCGTTTTTTAAGCACAAATCTAAACACCGCCTTGATTACCCGATCAACTAATCTTAAATGTAGAAAAACATTCGTATTCCCCGGGTAATCATTATCCGGGGAATACTTTTTTTAGATCAGAAGCAAACTCAGTTAATATTCTGACAGGTTTTTGTTATTTTGCATCAAACAAAGTTTTATGCAGATTTTACAAATCATGGCATAGTTGATGATTATACCACTAATTTTACGCTATGTTTAATCGTCCAATCAGGAGTATTCAGGATTTCTTATTAAGTACATATTTTGCGGATGGGCTTCGGATTACCTTTGGGGTGCTCTGCCCCTCCCTCATTCTCGCTCAATTTGGAATGCTTCAGTATGGAATGACCTTATCCTTAGGGGCTTTGTGTGCCAGCATCGTAGATACTCCCGGGCCGATTGTCCACCGGAGAAATGCAATGCTCATCACCACTGTCCTGATTGCAATGATGTCTATTTTGGTAGGCCTGACAAATGCTAACGTCTATTTCATTGGAACCCTGCTGTTTATCCTCAGCTTTGTCTTTTCCATGTTTTTCGTCTATGGATTGAGGTCGGCGGCAATTGGAACGGCTGCATTGCTGGTTATGGTGCTAAGTATTGACGACATCAGGCCCTGGAAAGAGGTTTTAGTCTTTGCTTTACTCATTTTTACCGGCAGTATCTGGTACACCCTGCTGAGCTATTTTGTCTACAGGATCCGTCCATTCCGATTGGTGCAGCAGACACTCAGCGATTCCATACATGAAATCAGTGAATTTCTACGTGCCAAAGCTAAATTTTATCATCAGAATACCGATTACGACGAAAACTATGCAGACCTGCTGCAGTTGCAGGTCCTGGTTCACGAAAAACAGGATGCCGTTAGAGAAGTATTGTTTAAAACCAGGGAGATTGTCAGAGAATCAACGCCGGAAGGACGTTTTCTTTTATTGGTCTTTGTGGATATGGTGGACCTGTTTGAACAGGTCATGTCTACTTATTATAATTACCAGCAATTGCATGACCAGTTTGATGAGTCCGGAATTTTAGTCCACTACGAGGCAGTGATCAGAAAGATTGCGGCAGAGCTGGATGAAATTGCATTTGCGCTTAAGACAGGTGGCACGCCCAGTCCGCCTGCCGCCCTGATCGAGGATGTCTCTAAACTGAGAAAAGAAATCACCGATCTGGAAAGCAAAAACATCGATGGCAAATACAATACTTTAGGCATTATTGCCCTTAAAAATATTGAAGTCAATATTGAGAACATCCTTTCCAGGGTAAGGACCATCAATGGTTATTTCAATAAGAAAGAAAAGAAAAATCTTAAACCCAGGGAGATTGATGTGGAGCGTTTCATCACGAGACAGCCCATCGATTTAAAAATCCTGCTGGAGAATTTGACCTTTAGCTCTTCTATTTTCAGGCACTCACTGAGGGTGGCAATTGTGATGCTGATCGGCTTTGTGGTGGCAAGGATGCTGAACTTTTCCCACAGCTACTGGATCTTGCTGACCATTCTCGTGATCTCCAAACCCGGCTTTAGCCTCACTAAAAAGAGGAATTACGAAAGGCTGATTGGAACCGTTGTCGGTGCATTTATCGGGATGGGCATCCTGGTCTATATCCATGATAAAAATACGCTCTTTATCATTCTGCTGTTTTGTATGATCGGCTGTTATAGCTTCCAGCGGAAAAATTATGTGGTCAGTGTCTTGTTCATGACGCCCTATATTCTGGTGCTGTTTGATTTCCTGGGCATGGGAGGATTGTCTGTGGCGAGGGAAAGAATTTATGATACCCTGATCGGCTCAGGAATTGCGCTGCTCGCCAGTTATTCTTTATTCCCCAACTGGGAACATCAGAAACTGAAAGAAGCCATGCTCGATACACTGAAGGCAAACATGAACTACTTTGAACAGGTGACCTTCCTGTATGCAGACCAGGTGCATAACCTGACCAATTACAAGGTGGCGAGAAAAGAAGTCTATGTGACGACCGCCAATCTGGCTTCTCTTTTTCAACGCATGTTTTCCGAGCCGAAGAGCAAGCAGTTGCTGATGGCAGAGCTTCATCAGTTTACGGCTTTAAATCACCTGCTGTCTTCCTATGTCGCAACCTTATCCTTATACAATAAGGAACATTCCTATCTGATCAAAGATTTTGAAGACCTGAAACCGGTGGTCAACAATACCACCTATCTGATGAACCTTTCAATAGAAGTGCTGTCCAACCATACCAGTACGATCAGCAATGTTCCTTTGATCAGGCAGAATATCGACAGTGAGCAGAAAGCCCAGGGCAATGAAATGATCATTCATGAGCAGTTCGACCTGATTCAGAAAGTGGCTTACGACATCTTTAAGCTCTGCGAAAAAATTAAAATCTAAAACTTTAATTCCATCAGGATTGTTGTTCTTCTATTAACAGCATTTTAAATTATGGAAAAAATATATACCGCATCCGTTACCGCAAAAGGTGGACGTGATGGTCATATCAAATCAAGCGACGGAACGATAGAATTCGATTTAAGAAAACCAAGAGAAATGGGCGGACAAGGTGGGGCCACCAATCCGGAGCAATTGTTTGCAGCAGCCTGGGGTCCCTGTTACCTGGGTGCACTGGGCGCAGTAGCGGCACATGATGGTGTCGACGTTTCGGAAGCTACAGTAGAAGTACATGTATCCTTCAATAAAGATGACAATGCCTTTGCATTGTCTGCGGACCTGGATGTACACATTCCCGGAATCACCACAGATGAAGCACAGAAACTGGCAGACAAAGCACATCGTGCCTGTCCTTATTCCAAAGCAACAAGGGGGAATATTGAAACCCGTGTAACCGCGATATAGAAAAGCGGATATAAAAAAAGAGCCCGGATTTTGATCCGGGCTCTTTTTTTATGCTGTAGTTTCTACAGGTTTCTGGAGTGTATTTGCAGGTCTGCCATTTTTAAAAGCTTCCCTGGTTTTCAGTCCGAGTATTTCAAACATCTTCATGTCGTCGGCAAAGTGCGGATTTGGTGTCGTCAGCAATTTATCACCGGCAAAAATAGAATTTGCTCCGGCCATGAAACAGAATGCCTGCTCTACCGTGCTCATTTCATTTCTTCCTGCGGATAAACGTACCACCGATTTAGGCATGATGATCCTTGCGGTAGCAATCATCCTGACCATCTCCCAGATTGGAATTCTGGGTTGGTTTTCCAGCGGGGTTCCTGCTACAGGAACCAAAGCATTGATCGGTACGGACTCCGGATGTTTAGGCAGGTTGGCCAATGTGCGCAACATCGAAACGCGGTCTTCATCCGTTTCACCAAGTCCCACAATTCCGCCACTGCAAACCGTTAATTTCGCTTTGCGGACGTTGTGTAAAGTGTTTAGTCGATCGTCATAAGTTCTGGTAGAAATGATCCTTTTATAGTCATCTTCAGAAGTATCCAGGTTGTGGTTGTACGCGTATAATCCGGCATCAGCAAGGCGTTGTGCCTGTGATTCAGTTAACATACCTAAAGTACAGCAAACTTCCATATCCAGTTCATTTACAGCTTTCACCATGTCAATTACACGGTCAAAATCCCTGTTGTCGCGTACTTCGCGCCATGCAGCGCCCATACACAAACGTGAAGCGCCTCCGGCTTTCGCCCTTTCTGCAGCTTCAACTACCTGATCTACTTTCATTAGAGCCTGAACTTCCAGACCGGTATTGTATCTTGCAGCCTGAGGACAATATGCGCAGTCTTCGGCGCATCCGCCTGTCTTTATAGATATCAATGAGCTGATCTGAACTTCAGAATAATCCTGATTTTCACGATGTATGGTGGCAGCTTCGTAAACCAGGTCCAGAAAAGGTTTGTGATATATTTCTGATATCTCCTCTTTGGTCCAGTTGTGTTTTGTTGGTTGCATATAGATTGTAAAAAATTAAAGTAATAGTTTGCTTGCTAATCCCAGCAAGAGCAAAAATCCGAAAACATCTGTAAATGTTGTAATAATTATTGAAGAAGCAATGGCCGGATCTATTCCAACCCTTTTTAATACCAGGGGAATGCCCGCTCCGGTAACCCCTGCAATCAGCAAATTACCCGTCATAGCCAGGAAAATAACGACGCCAAGCAAGGGATTGCTGTCAAAAAAAATGGCAAAAAGAAATACAATTAATCCGGTAACAGCCCCGTTGATCAGGCCTACGGTAAACTCTTTTAATACCGTGCGGTAAGCCTGGCTGTCGGTCAGGTCATATAAGGAAATCCTTCTTACCGTAACGGCGAGTGCCTGTGTGGCTGCGTTACCACCCATTCCGGCAATGATGGTCATGTAAGCAGAAAGCACCGCGATTTTCTCAATCGTAGAGCCAAAATGACGCACTACGGCAGAGGCCAGAAATGCAGTACCCAGATTGATGATCAGCCAGGGCAAACGGGATTTTACCGCTTCCACCCAGTTACCACTCAGTTCCTCATCTTCAGAAACCCCGGATATTTTCAGGATGTCCTCCGTATTTTCATCCTCCATAACGTCGATCACGTCATCAAAGGTGACCCTTCCGAGTAACTTCATGTCGTTATCCACTACGGGAATACTCGTAATGTTGTATTGGGAAATCAATCTCGCTACTTCCTCCTGATCGGTATCAGGGTGAACCCATGCGACTTCTGCCTTTACCAGCTCAGTGATGTGTACGTTTCCCTTCGCCTTGATGATGTCCTTTAAGGAAACGATTCCCTGAAATACATTCTGGTCATCAATAACAAATATGGTATAGAATTCTTCGATCTCTTCACTCTGGCGAATGATCTCATCGATTGCATCCTTTTTAGTTAAATTCAGGTTTACCCGGATAAACTCCGTGTTCATCAAACCACCCGCAGTCTTTTCGTCGTAGCTTAACAGGTTCCGGATATTCGAGGCATCATCCTCGCTCAGGTCTTCTAAGATTTCCTTTTGCTCGTGTTCCTCCAGCTGGGAAATGATGTCTGTTGCATCATCATAATCCAGCTCTTCCACGATCTCCGTCCGTTTATCCGGGTGGAGTTGTAAGAGCAGTTCCTCCGGATGGGATTCTTCATGCATTTCCGAGATGACCTCGGAAGCAATCTCAACCGACAGCAGGTTGATGATTCTCTGCCTGTCTTCACTTGTGAGGCTTTCAAACAGTATTGCTATTTCCGAGGCATGGTATTCCTCAAGAATAACTTTAAGTTGTTCATCATCACTATTTAAGGCGTTCTTGATTTTAGATACGTCTGTTTTGTCCAGGTCGAAAGATTGCATGCGTAGCCAAAGTTACAATAATCACACTTATTTAAACCATCCTTTGCGCCAGAAATATATGATTTGTAAAACCGCAATTGCAGCCATTACGATCATCGTATACAAATAGCCATGCTCCTGATAGAGCTCCGGCATATTCTTTGGCAGTAATTTATGGGTTACCGGATCTTCAATTGCAAAGTTCATTCCATAAATCCCTGCGATAAAAGTGAGCGGAATAAATATGGAAGAAATAATGGTCAGCACTTTCATGATTTCGTTCATCCTGTTGCTGATGATCGAAAGATACATGTCTATATTACTGGCAGAAATCTCTTTTAAAGATTCGACAATGTCGATGATCTGGATACAGTGGTCATAAGCATCGCGGATATAGATTTTCGTGTGGTCCGGAATCAAATGGGTATCACTTCTCAGGATATCGTTCAGCTTGTCGCGCTCTGGCCAGGCTACCCTCCTGATGTTGATCAGGTTTCTTTTGATCAGCTGTGTATCAAACATCACCGTCTTATCCGGTTTATCAAATAAGCGGTCTTCGATATTGTCCAGTTCGTCGCCCCAGGCACCCAGGATTTCGAAATAAGTATCAATGATCATGTCCATCAGCACATACATGAGGTAACTGCTGCCACCGGTCCGGATATTGCCCTTTCCTATTTTCAGGCGGGAACGTACCGGCTCCAGGCAATCTTCATAGTGCTCCTGGAAGGTGAAAAGTGCATTGTCGGTCAGCAGGAAGGAATATTGCTGGTTGTCCAGGTTCTGATGTTCATCCAGCTGCAGCATCCTGCTCACGGCAAAAACATGGTTGTCGTATTCTTCCTGCTTTGGCCGCTGATAGGTTCTGGTGATGTCTTCCAGAATCAATTTGTTGACTCCAAAGTCCTTAGATAACGTCTCGAATAAGGTCAGCGACTTAAATCCTTTGATCTCCACCCAAAAAGTGTAATTTTTGTCGGTAAGGATCTGTTTAAGGTTGCTGATGTCATTTAACTCCTGAACTTTATAACTTTCCGCATTGTACTGATAAAGATTGATGACCGGCTTTACCGCCTTCTCATCAATATAGATCATCCCCGGACTGGATCCGGCATGTGGTAAGGCATAATGCTGACGTTTTTTCTTGTGCTTTGGAGGTTTAGCCATACTTTATATATAGTTTTTAGCTTGAGGGCCCTGGTTAAACAACAAGTCTACGATGCTTAAGTTTGGCTTAAATCCTTCCCTGTCGTCAAAGACCTGGAAGTAAGGCTTAAACTCTCCTTCCGCCTTTTTAAACAAGGTTCTGCCACGGAAATCAAGCTCCGCAGGGATTTCATGGTATTCTGTGGTCATTTCAAAGCTGGCTGTGGTCTTTAACTGTTTAAACAGCCATTGAAGTACCTCCAGGTTATAATCGAAAAGGAAGTCGAATTTCTGATGGTAAAATTTAGAAAACTCGTCTTCATAGTATTCAAAATAGGCAGAATTGCGGTAACAACTCTCCAGACTTTTCCAGTGAAGGCGCTGCCAGTTAAAGTCATTACTGATTTTTACATCTTTAATTTTGGTATGTACTTTTTCTCCGCGGATCACCGGAACAATCAGGTCCAGGCTCCCGTTCGGGGAGTAAATTGTTGCCCTGTTCCTGAAAGTCTGTTTCGGGAAGTGCTCCTCTTTTTCCATCAGGAACTCATTTCCTGAACGCTTTAGTTCCTTAAAATAGCTGACTGGCGGAAGATAAAAAAGGGGGAATATAGCTAAACTTTGCATCTGATAATTTATGTTTGCATTCTTAATCCGCCAAAATAATGATAAAAAAAAGCTTTTCTCATATAGGAGTAGTTTTTTTAAACATTTTATCCCTTCTTCCTATGCCGCTGTTATACCTGATATCGGCCATGGGCTACTATATCCTGTATTATGTGGCGGGCTACAGAAAAAAGGTGGTGCGGGAGAACCTGATCAACTCCTTTCCTGAAAAGCCACTGAAAGAGATCATTGCGATCGAAAAAGAGTTTTTCAGGTACCTGTCTGACCTGACTTTTGAAATCATTAAAATGGCTTCGATCTCTGAGGAAGAGCTCAAAAAGCGGCTTAAATTCACCAACCTGCATCTGATTGAGGCCTATTTTGAAAAGGGCGAAAGTGTTTTGGCCTGCACCGGGCATTACGGCAATTGGGAATGGGGAATGATGTCTTTAGGATTAAACCTCTCGGAAAAGGCTTATGTAATTTATAAACCCCTAAATAACGGTATTTTTGACGATTGGTTTCTTAAAATGCGCAGCAGGTTTGGCAATACCGGAGTTCCGATGCGGCAAACGCTGAGGGTGCTCAGCACAGCGAAGGAACAGCCGAGCATATTTTGTTTTGCAAGTGACCAGAGCCCTGTTCGTGGGGAATCGCATTATTGGATTGACTTTTTAAACCAGGATACAGCCGCATTGCTGGGATTGGAAAAGATTGCGATACAAACCAAAAGACCCATCTTTTATTTTAAGTTAAAGTACATTAAAAGAGGATATTATGAAGTGGATTGTGTGCCGATCTGCCCTAAACCGGAAGAAACAGAAAAGCACGAGATTACCGATACACATTTCGAATTTTTAGAAGATATTATTAAAGAGAAACCGTCATACTGGCTATGGAGCCACAGACGATGGAAAAACAAACGAGAATACGTATAATGACAGACGCAAGTGTAGCAGTAGTGATTTTAAATTGGAATGGAAAGCTTCTGCTGGAGAAATTTTTACCCGGTGTAATTCAATCAGAGTACCCGAATTTACAAATTGTAGTAGGCGACAATGCTTCTACAGACGACTCAGTAGCCTTTGTAAAGGCCAATTACCCAGGAATTCGCGTCATTGTGAACGATAAAAACTATGGTTTTGCCGAAGGATACCGCAAACTGCTGGAACAGGTAGAGGCCGATTATTATGTATTGTTGAATTCTGATGTTGAAGTGCCCGCAAACTGGATTATACCGGTGATTGAGCTGATGGAAAAGGACGATAAAATTGCGGCTGCACAACCTAAAATAAAATGGCAAAAGGACAAATCAAAATTTGAATATGCCGGAGCAGCAGGCGGTTACCTGGACCTGCATTGTTTTCCATTTTGTCGCGGGCGGTTGTTTGACACCGTTGAAGATGACCATGGACAATATAATGATGTAAAAGAGATCTTTTGGGCAAGCGGTGCGGCTTTATTTATCAAAAGCAAATGCTGGAAAGAAGCAGGCGGACTGGATCCTGATTTCTTTGCACATATGGAAGAGATCGACCTCTGCTGGCGACTCAAGAATCTCGGTTATAAAGTGATGTATTGCCCGGATGCGGAAGTTTACCATGTTGGCGGAGGAACTTTGAATGCAAACAACCCCTATAAAACCTACCTGAATTTCAGGAACAACCTGATCATTATGCAGAAGAACCTTCCTTTAGGTGACGCTTATTTCAGGATCTTCATCCGGTTTTTCATCGACTTTGTTGCCCTGATACATTTCCTGCTGCAGGGAAAAGTAGATTTTGCAATGGCCGTGAGTAAAGCTCATTTCCATTTTTTCAAATACTTCTCCGCAAATGCGAAGAAAAGAACGAACAGACAGGTCAATTACCAGGAACATACCGGACATTATTCTTCCAGTATTGTCTATGCCTATTTCATTAAGAAAATCAGGTTTTTCAGCGGACTGGGAATTTAAATCCGGCTTGTTTTTTACAGGTTTGGTACTGTTTCTCATTGGATAAACAGTACTAAACCCATCCATTCTTCTTTTGAAGAACTTTAGTTTTTCTTTTCCGGAACAAACAAGATCGCTCCGCTCCTGTTTGCTACCGTCACCAGTGCCTTATAGATGTAATCGCATACCAGCTTTTCTCCGGCAATATTGATCAGTTTTCTATCGTCTTCAGGGGTATGGTATTGTGGATGTCCACCGGTATGAAAGCCCAAAACAGGGATGTTCTTCTTGTAAAAGGAAACATGGTCCGAGCCTCCTACATCATAGGCATTTACAATCGGGTTGATGCCGATCTCCGGCCCAAGGCTTTTCATCAGTTCCATTCCCCCGTCAAAAGTAGCTGCGCCACCCATGTACAAATGTTTCTCGCTATTCATCCTGCCCACCATGTCCATATTGATCATCAGTTTAATCTGCGACAATGGCACCAGGGGATGTTCTGTAAAATACTTTGAGCCCAGCAAACCTTGTTCTTCTGCTCCAAATGCAATGATCAGAATGCTGCGTTTCAGGTTTGCTTTATTTGCAGCGAGTTTTTCTGCGATCTCTAAAAGTGCAGCCGTTCCGCTTGCATTGTCGTCGGCACCATAATGAATGGCAGTGGTATCTGGTTTTTTGGAAGAAGCCCCTCCCATTCCCAGGTGATCATAATGGGCTCCTATCACTATAAATTCGTTTTTTAACTGCGGGTCGTTCCCTTCAATATAGCCGATCACATTTTGAGTTTTGGCATATGGGGTATCTGTGACTCCTTTTTTAACCCTTATTTTCGCGGTAAATTCCTGCAGGTAACTGCCCTGATATGGCGCAATACCTGATTTTTTAAATTGTTTGGTCAGGTATTCCACGACTTTTTTATTCTCTGCCGTTCCCGGGAAACGTCCCTTCATCTTTGGTGATGCCAGGGTCCAGAGGTGTTCTTTAAGTTCTTTTTCGGTAATGTCGGCTTGCGCAAAAGCAGATGCACTTATGGCAGAGCATAAGGCAAACAAAATAATTTTTCTCATGATCTCTTTAGCTTTTCAACAGACTTTCTATGGCCAAACGATAGCCATCAAGGCCAAATCCGGTCAATACCCCTTTACAGTTTTTACCAGTCAGCGATACATGTCTGTATTCTTCTCTCGCATAGATATTAGATACATGAACCTCGATTACCGGCGTATTGATCGCTGCAATGGCATCGGCAAGTGCCACAGAAGTATGGGTATACCCACCTGCATTGATCACAATTCCATCATATGTAAAACCAACTTCATGTAATTTATTGATCAGCTCTCCTTCTACATTGCTTTGAAAATAATCGATTTCCAGAATGCTGTACATCGCCCTTAATTGTTCGATATACTCGTCAAAACCTAAACTTCCGTAGATTCCCGGCTCACGAATACCTAAAAGGTTTAAATTTGGGCCGTTAATAATTTGTATCTTCATTAGCTCAAACTTAAAGTTAAAAAGTTACAGTAGAAAATTTTTGTGTGATTAATAACCCTTACTTCCCTTCTTTTAAAGCGTATTTGAAACTGGAACGATCCCTTTCATCGAACTCCATTGAGGCCTATCTGAATGATGTTCAAAAGCTGTTTCAATACTTCGAATCCGTCAATAAAACACCTCATGTTAAGGAGATTACTGCGGGCGACCTGAAGTTGTTCATCTCCTGGATCAATGAGCTGGGAATGCAGGCTTCCACACAGGCAAGAGTGCTTTCGGGGATCAAATCTTTCTTTGGTTTTCTTTTACTGGAACAGATCATTGCAGAAGATCCTTCGGCATTGATCGAGACCCCAAGGCTGAGCAGAAAGCTTCCGGATGTCCTGAACATCGAAGAGATCAACGGATTAATTGCCGCCATAGATGCGGCAAAACCCGAAGGAATGCGAAACAAGGCCATTCTGGAAGTGCTTTACAGTTGCGGTCTGCGGGTAACGGAATTGATAAACCTGAGGATTTCCAATGTTTTTCCCGATGCAGAGTTTATCAAAGTTATTGGAAAAGGAAATAAAGAAAGGATTGTCCCCATCGGACAGTCGGCCCTGAAATACATCAAAATCTATCTGGAAGAAAGCAGGGTTCATGTTCCTGTACAAAAAGGACAGGAAGATTTTATCTTCTTAAACCGTCGTGGAAGCGGATTGTCCAGGATTTCAGTCTTTACACTGATCAAAGACCTCGCTTTAAAATCCGGTTTGAAGAAAAGCATCAGCCCACATACCTTCAGACATTCCTTTGCAACGCATTTGATTGAGGGTGGCGCAGATCTGCGTGCAGTACAGGAAATGCTTGGGCATTCCAGCATTACCACTACAGAGATTTATACCCACCTGGACCGCGATTACCTGAAAGGCATCATCACAGAATTTCATTCCAGAACTTAAACAGCAACCTGCTATAAGCGGGCACGAATCATGCGGTCTTTTCCCTGCATATCTTTTCTCAATTCAATGGAAATAAAAGATTTATCCTTTAACATCTGAATGGTTTCCTTAGCTAAATACTCATTGATCTCGAAGTACAAAGCACCATTTTTCTTTAAGTTGCGCAGGGCAAAATCAGCCACTGCTTCATAGAACAGCAAGGGCCTTTCGTCGGTAACGAACAAAGCCAGGTGCGGTTCATGAGCAAGAACATTCTGATGCATTGCTGCCCTTTCCTTTTCTGTAATGTAAGGCGGATTGCTCACAATAATGTCAAACTCAGTCCTGCTTTGAAAAGTTAAAATGTCGGCATGAATAAAGCTGACCTCGGTTTGATTGATCAATGCATTTTCTGAGGCGATCCGGAGCGCTTCTTCAGAAATATCAACCGCAGTTACGCTGGCATCTTTCAGGTGTTTCTTTAAGCTGATGGCAATACAACCCGTCCCCGTACCAAAGTCGACCACTACCTGCCCCTCTGCTTTTTCTTCCAGAATCCAGTCTACCAGCTCCTCTGTTTCAGGTCTTGGAATCAAAACCGCCTCGTTGACCTTAAAGACTGCCCCGTAGAAAAAAGCTTCTCCCAGCAGGTACTGAATCGGCTTCTGCGCCTTTAAACCTTCCAAAATGCTGATAAATGAACGGAGTATTTCCGGCCCCGGTTGTTTTTCCCAGTTTAACATCAGCTGGCTTCTCCTGAGTTGTAACAAGTGTTCTACGCTGATGGAAAAAATAGACTTAACTTCCTCTTCCTCATAAACATCCTTCAATTCTTCCTTAAAATGATGTAATAACTGGCTTAAATTCATGCCCTGCAAAAGTAAGTAAATCGAACAATATACCTTACTTTTGCTTCAATGACCGATGAATTATATATGCAAAGATGCCTGGAACTGGCTAGCCTGGGAATGGGTAATGTAAGCCCAAACCCAATGGTAGGTTGTGTCATCGTAAGCGAAGGGAAAATTATAGGTGAAGGATACCACCAGAAAATTGGGGAGGCCCATGCCGAAGTAAATGCGGTAAAAGCAGTATTTGAAAGGTACGGAAACGAAGCAGCGGCATTGTTGTTAAAAAACGCGACTGCCTATGTCTCTCTGGAGCCCTGTGCCCATTTTGGCAAAACCCCTCCCTGTGCCGACCTCCTGATCAGGCATGAGCTTAAGCGCGTCGTTATAGGAAACCGGGACCCCTTTGAAGCTGTAGACGGCAAAGGTATCGGGAAACTAAAAAATGCAGGAATTGAAGTCATTTCCGGTGTGCTTGAAAAGGAATGTTCCTGGTTAAACCGTCGCTTTTTCACCAGAATTCTACAAAAAAGACCGTACATCATCCTGAAATGGGCCAGAACGGCCAATGGTTTTTTTGCTCCTGTAGGAGACGAACAGCGCTGGATCAGTTCCCCGCTTGCTAAACGCCTGGTCCACAAATGGAGAACGGAAGAGGATGCAGTGCTTGTTGGAAAAAGAACGGCCATGGTAGACAACCCCCAGCTCAATGCACGCGAGTGGCCAGGCAGAAATCCTGTCCGCCTGCTGATCGACCGGAACCTTGAGGTTCCATCTGAACATCATCTTTATGATGATGCTGCTAAAACAATTATATTCAACGAAGTAAAGACAGATGTTGTTGGCAGTGTCCACTTCGTCCAAATGGAAGATATGCAGTATTACCTGCCTCAAAAGATTGCTTTTCAACTGTACCTGATGGACATTCAGTCTGTGATTATCGATGGCGGGGCGAACCTTCTGGATCAGTTTATCAGCGCAGGATTATGGGATGAAGCAAGGGTATTTACCGCTTCCATTTCCTGGCCGGATGGTGTGTTGTCGCCACAAATCAATGGAATGATCACAGAGACACAGCAAATTGGAAAAGACCAGCTGAGCATTTATCAAAATAAGCGTTAAACATGATCTATTTAATTATCAGTATCTGTTGCAGCGTAACCGTTGCCGTATTGTTAAAACTTGCCCGCAGGTATAAAATAAACATTCTACAGGCGGTGACCTGGAACTACCTCTTTGCCATTGCAATGAGCTGTTTCTTTTTTAAACCTTCTTTAAAAGAGCTATCCGGTGCTTCCTTCTCTCCTGTTTACCTGGGCCTTGGCGTTTTACTACCCGTAGTTTTCTGGTTTCTAGCTGCTTCGGTCAGAAATATTGGCATTGTAAAAACGGACATTGCACAGCGTTTATCCTTGTTTATTTCTATCCTTGCTGCCTATTTTCTGTTTGGAGACCATTTTAACACCCTAAAAGTCCTGGGCCTGATCCTGGGATTTCTGGCCATTATCCTCACCTTGTACCGGAAAACGAAATCCTCTGCCAATGCGGGCAGCTGGATCTATCCATTGCTGGTATTTGTGGGCTTTGGCGCAATAGATATCCTCTTTAAACAGGTTTCCCAGCTGAAACAAATCCCTTATACCAGTTCATTGATCCTGATCTTCGGTCTTTCCTTTATCATTTCCCTGATCGCCATTCTTTATCTTTCTGTGGTTAAAAAACAGAAACTGCAATTGGTGAACTTTCTTTGTGGCTGTATCCTTGGATTTTTCAATTTCGGAAACATTCTCTTTTACCTGAAAGCACACCAGGCCATGGCCAAGAGCCCATCTACGGTATTTGCCGCCATGAACATTGGGGTGATCATTTTAGGAAGCCTGATCGGCATTCTCATTTTTAAAGAAAAAATGAACAAGTACAATTATGCAGGCCTGGCACTTGCATTAATGGCCATCATTTTAATACGACTATCCCAGATATATGCTTTTTGACGATACCTACAGAACCATCACCAGTCCTTCCGAAGGCCTCTTTAAAGACCGTGGAAGTAAATTTCTCGGCTTTGCTTACCCGATCCGGTCAGAAGATGAAGTAAAAGCACTTCTTGCCCATCTTCGCTCGGAACATGGAAAAGCAAGGCATTTCTGCTGGGCTTTACGCCTCAGTCCGGACCGTGGCGTATTTAGGATTCAGGACGATGGAGAGCCTTCGGGGACTGCAGGAAGACCCATTTTAAATGCTTTACTCTCTGCCGACGTCACCAATATCCTCGTGGTGGTGGTCCGTTATTTTGGCGGAACCTTACTCGGTGTTCCGGGCTTGATCAATGCCTACAAAACTGCGGCTGTGGAAGCGATCCAGGCTGCGGAGGTGGTGGAAAGAACAGTGAACGATATTTATGAGGTTACTTTTGATTACCTGATGATGAACGATGTGATGCGCCTTTTCAAAGAGGAGCAGCTGAACATCCTGTCCCAGAATTTTGACAATTCCTGTACGATCAGGTTTGAAGTACGGAAAGCCAGTTTGAATGTCGTTTTAGGCAAGCTGGAAAAGATCGAAGGCCTGAAAACGGCCTACCTTTTTACTTCCTGATCGATAAATTCTAGGTAAACTCATCGTCGTTTCATAGGTTTGTGAGATCAATCTCCAAATTATGGGAAATAAATTATCTGAAGCAGATTTAATCATCAATCAGGACGGTACCATTTACCACCTGAACTTATTACCTGAAGACCTTGCCCATACGGTAATTACCGTGGGTGATCCGGACCGGGTTTCTGAAATATCCAAACATTTTGACCGCATAGAACTCAAAAAGGGAAAGCGTGAATTTCTGACACATACCGGTTATCTTGGCCAGAAGCGGATTACCGTGATCTCTACAGGGATCGGAACAGACAATATCGACATTGTCTTTAATGAACTAGATGCCCTGGTAAATGTTGATTTTGAAACCAGGGAAGTGAAAAAAGACCTGGTATCCCTGGACATCATTCGCGTGGGAACTTCCGGTGCCATACAGGCAGACCTGCCCATGGGCACCATTCTCGCCTCTTCTTTCGGCCTGGGGCTGGATGCTTTAATGAAGTATTACATCCATGAATTGTCTGTGGACGAGCGTCCGATTCTGGAAGCCTTCCATTCCCACGCCTCACACATCAAAGGAATTCATCCTTACCTGACTGCCGCTGACCCTGGTTTGTTAAACCGGATCGGAGGAGAAATGGTACAGGGAATTACCGTGACTGCCCCTGGATTTTATGCGCCTCAGGGCAGACAGGTCCGTGCAAAGAATGCGATTCCTAATTTCATCGAATTGCTGAATACTTTCCAGTATGGCAAATACAGGATCACCAATCTGGAGATGGAAACCGCCGGCATTTATGCACTGGCAAAAGCCCTCGGACATAAGGCGCTTTCGGTGAATGCCATTCTTGCAAGCAGGGTAAATTTTGAATTTAGTAAAACACCCGATCAGGTCGTGGATAAAGCCATCCGGATGGTCCTTGATAAATTGAGCTAAACTAGGGCTCATGGTAACGATTTGTGTTTGAGTCATTTTCAGAATTTTCAAACAAAACGTTGCTGATCGTGTTGATTTGGTAATATAGAACGAAGAATTATGTTTGGAATATTAAAGAATAAATTAGGGATTATAGCAGCAAAATCATTGTTAAGTGCATACGATACGGAAGAATTAGACGCAGGCAAAAGAATAGTTTCTATCATCGCGGGTGCTTATATCTTTCAAAGAGGCATAAGGGCCATTTCAAAACACCCTTTTCTTGGCATACAAGAGACTTTATTAGGTGGAATATTATTGTATAACGGTGCAGTAGGCATCAATAAAAAGATCATTAGAAAACCAACAGAGCTTTCTGATATCAGGAGAAATCAAATTCAGGGAAATGATCCGGACAGTGCTGTTCCGGCTTTCGTTTAAGGAATAGATAGGGCCGGAGGACCCGGCCGTATCAAACCTAAATTTTATACGACAAACGCCTGTCTATGAGCGATTATTGATCGTAACATGAATATCTGCATTATTTTTATAAAAACCATGAAATCCGCTAAAATTCTTAATTGATTTTAGCGGATTTTATGGTTTTATTCCTGTTGGTTGTAAATTATCAGCTTTTGGTTGATTAATTATAACCTATTTTGAATTTTTAGTCGGTTTTGAAGACATATAGAATGTTAATTTGCCACCTTTTACAATATCTTGATGTTTAATCATATTTCCCGTTAAGATATTTCCATTTAACAGTACTTTTTGTACATAAACATTTTTATCACTCTGGTTAATGGCATCAATACTAAAGGTCTTCCCTCCTTCCAGTTGTAAACTGGCAGACTTTACGGCCGGGCTTCCCAGTGCATACTCATCTGAGCCCGGAGAAACCGGATAGAAGCCTAAAGAAGAAAACATATACCAGGCGCTCATCTGGCCACAATCGTCATTTCCTCCCAATCCGTCCGGTGTCGGTTTGTATTGCATTTTTAAAATCATGCGGACCCTTTGCTGCGTTTTCCAGGGTTGACCCGCCCAGTTGTACAAATATGCCACATGGTGGGCAGGTTCATTGCCATGCACATATCCGCCAATAATCCCTTCTCTGGTAATGTCTTCGGTATCGGCAAAAAATTCGTCCGGAAGGTGCATGTTGAATAAGCTGTCTATCCGGGCGCCAAACTTCTGTTTTCCTCCCATTGCAGCCATTAAGGATTCCGGATCATGAGGTACAAAAAAGCTGTAGTTCCAGGTATTTCCTTCTATAAATCCTTGTCCGTGGGTGCTCAGTACATCAAAATCCTTTTTAAAAGTACCGTCGGCCAGTCTCGGGCGCATAAAGCCAATGCTTTTATCATATACGTTTTTCCAGTTCCCAGAGCGTTTCAAAAAGCTTTCATAAATGTCCTGCTTACCCAGTTTTTTAGCGATCTGCGCGATACACCAATCGTCGTAAGCATATTCCAGGGTATTCGAAACCGAGGTTCCGCTGCTCTCTGCGGGAATGTATCCCATATCAATGTATTTTCCTATGCCCTCATAATTACGGTGATTAGCAGTCGTAATACAGGCCTCCAGTGCTTTTCCGGCATCACCATCGTATACGCCTTTGATAATTGCATCAGCAAGGACAGAAACACTATGGTAACCGCTCATGCACCAGTTGTCGTTTGCATAATGCGACCAGATTGGCAGCATTTTCAAGGCACTCTGATCGTAATGGGCCATCATCGACTTCACCATATCGTTGTTTCTGGATGGCTGAATGAGGTTAAAGAAAGGATGCAAGGCCCTGTAAGTATCCCAAAGCGAGAAGGTGGTGTAATTGGTAAAACCATTAGCCTGATGTACGTTCTGGTCCAGTCCTTTGTATTGTCCGTTTACATCCCCATAGGTAGTCGGGTTGATAAAGGCATGGTACATTGCAGTATAAAAATTCACCTTATCATCTTCCGAAGCGTTGATACTGATCTTGTTCAGTTCTTTGTTCCATTCTGCCTGTGCCTGTGTTTTAACCTGATCAAAGTCCCAGCCCGGAATCTCTGTGCGCATGTTCTCCAGGGCATTGTCCTGACTTACCGGAGAGAGGGCGAATTTGATCTTAACCTGCTCCTGCTCATTGGTATTGAAGTCAAAATGCATTCTGATCCTTCTTCCTGCAATTTCAGGAAAGTTGTTGTTCTGGTCAAATTTCCGCCAGAAACCGCCATACACCTGTTTCTTATCAAAGTTTTTCTGTCCGTAGCTTTTGAAAGGCTTTGAAAAGGACATGGCAAAATAAACCGTTCTGGTTCTGGCCCAGCCATTCGTTTGACGGTATCCGGTGATCAGGCTGTCGTTGACCACCCTTACATACGTCCATACCGTTTTCTCATCATAATTGTAAATGCCCGACATCAGGTCGAGGATGATGTGCGACTCCGCCGATTTTGGAAAAGTATAGCGGTGCATCCCTACCCTTTTGCTGGCTGTTAGCTCGGCCTGGATCTGATGATCATCCAGTTTTACTTTATAATACCCTGCTTCTGCGGTTTCATTCTGATGGGAAAAAGCAGAGCGAAAGCCGCTTTTAGGAACATCGGCTGTTCCAGGGTTCATTTTTAAGGCACCTTGAGTAGGCATGATCAGGAAATCTCCGAGATCGGAATGCCCCGTTCCGCTAAAATGCGTATGGCTAAAACCGACAATCGTCTTGTCTTCATATTTATAACCTGCACAATATTTATAGACATCGCCATTGTACTTCCCGTTGAGTTCATAGGAAAGTGTGTCTGTATCCGGGCTCAGCTGTACCGATCCGAATGGAAGTGTTGCGCCAGGATAGGTATGGCCCATCTTCTGGGTGCCAATGATCGGTTTTACGTACTTTACCAGGCCCTGTTGTGCCTGAGTAGAAAGTGCGGGAAACAGTAAACAAAACAATAAAGCTTTCTTCATTTTCTGATTTGAAATTTTTTATGATAATCCTAAGATATAAATAATATGGAAAGAATCAGCTTTATTAAGTTGCTATAACGTTTAATCAGCACTTTAATCATTTCTCCTTTTTACAAGTAACTGACGGCAGAAATGAGAATGTATCAGTAAAAACCTTTATTTTTGCGTCAGAATAAATTATAATGAGTAAACTCGGTAGAATATTGGTAGCCATGAGTGGCGGGGTAGATAGTTCAGTAGCGGCAGTAATGTTACACGAACAAGGATATGAAGTTATCGGATTGACCATGAAGACATGGGACTATGCGACCTCAGGTACCAGCGGTAAGGAAACCGGATGTTGCAGCCTGGACAGCATCAACGATGCGCGTACTTTGGCGGTAAATTACGGATTCCCACACTATATATTAGACATCAGGGATGAGTTCGGTGATTATGTAATTGATAACTTCGTTGATGAATATCTTGCAGGCCGGACGCCAAACCCTTGTGTTTTATGTAACACCCATATCAAATGGGAAGCTTTATTGAAACGTGCCAACAAACTGGATTGCGAGTTTATCGCTACCGGTCACTATGCCAACGTAAGGCAACACGACAATGGCCGTCATGTGATCTCCAAGGGTCTGGACGAAAATAAGGATCAGTCTTATGTACTTTGGGGTGTTTCTCAGGAAAACCTGGCGCGTACAAAATTCCCTCTGGGATCTTTTGCGAAGGCAGATATCCGTCAGATGGCTTTAGACATGGGACAGGAAGAACTGGCTAAGAAAAGCGAAAGCTATGAAATCTGCTTTGTTCCGGACAATGATTACCGTGCTTTCTTAAAGCATAAAGTTGGCGATCTGGAAGACCGTGTTGCAGGTGGTAACTTCATTACCAGCAATGGAATGGTGGTTGGACAACATAAAGGATATCCTTTCTACACCATCGGACAGAGAAAAGGTTTGGGCATTGCCTTTGGCGAACCCATGTTTGTAACCCAGATCCTTCCGGAAAGCAATACTGTTGTTCTGGGAAGAGCAGATGAGCTGGAACGCAGAGAAGCTATGGTTAGAAATGTAAACCTGATTAAATATGAGCACATTTTAGAACCTATGGATAACGTGGTGACTAAAATCAGGTATAAAGATGCAGGAACCCTAAGTACTATTGTTCAGGAGAAAGATAAAATGCGCGTGGTATTTGATCATTCTGTATCTGCAATAGCACCGGGCCAGTCCGCAGTATTCTATGAAGGAAACGACCTTCTTGGAGGCGGTTTCCTTTGCTAATAGTTATGAATTTCCGGTTAGGCTCAGCTTAACCATCTAAATGATCTGAAATGGTATAAGGTGCGGCAGTTTGAATACGCTTGCCCTTATATCTTTCAAAATAATAATCCAGTCGGCCGAGGTTAATCCCGGCAAATCCTACCTGATTGATCGTCGTGATCTTTCCATCCAGATTCTGAATGTCTTCCGGCTGATCCATAAAAGTATGGGTATGCCCTCCAATGATCAAATCAATATTCCTCGTATTTCTGGCCAGGACCTGATCAGAATCCCTATTGCTGTCGTACCGGTATCCCAAATGAGATAAACAGATCACCAGGTCGCATTGAAGGTCGTTTTTTAACAGGCTTGCCATTTTATTTGCCGTTTCTACAGGATCCAGAAACTGTGTTTCTGCATAGTTTCGGTCTGCAACAAGGCCCTTGAGTTTGATCCCAATTCCAAACACCCCTATTTTTATGCCTTGTTTTTTAAAGATTTTATAAGGCTGTGTAGACTTGTTTAATAAGGTGTTGGAGAAATCATAGTTACTGCAGAGCACAGGGAAACTGGCATGGGGCAATTGTTTGTAAAAGCCTTCCAATCCGTTGTCGAAATCGTGGTTTCCCATTGTCGCCGCATCATATTTCATTTCAGACATCAGCTTAATTTCCAGTTCACCGCCGTATTTGTTGAAATAAGGTGTGCCCTGGAAGATATCTCCTGCATCAAATAACAGGACATTTTCCTCCTTTGCACGGATGGCATTGACCAGTGCAGACCGTCTTGCCGTTCCGCCCAGTCCCTGGTATTTAGAGCCGTCCATAGGGAAAGGTTCGATCCTGCTGTGTACATCGTTGGTATGTAATATCGTGAGCTTGACCAAATCTCCGGCCGCGATGGCATCAAAAGCATTTAAGTTCAGGGCAACTGCTGCAGCTGCCATCCCTCCCGTTTTAAGGAAGTTTCTACGGTTAATCTTTAGTAATTCTTCCATCTAATTTTGGGTTGATTGTTTTACCGGCGGCTTCATTTTCTTTAATATAGGTAACCAGTGCATCACGCATTCTGACGCCAACGATCTTTTTCTCAATTGGTTTTTTGAAGCTTTGTACATTGTCGCCACCTTCGGCAACATAGTCTGAAGTCAGGACCTTATAGTTTCTTGCCGGATCCAAAGGTTTTCCATTGATCATCACGTCTGTAGGCTGATCGTTGACAATTTTCATCCTCAATCCTGCAACCGGCTGACCACCGGTTCTGGCGATGAAATTGAGCAGGTTCTGTACGTCTGAAGGACTTAAGGTAAAGATCACCATTTCGTTCTCAAAAGGCATGACCTCAAAAATATTAGACATTTTCACCTCTCCTTTTGGGATATCCACGCGGATGCCACCATTGGTGGAAGGCATAGCGAAATCAATTGCCGGATCGTATTTAAGGGCTTCGTGGAGTAAAGCATCAGAAAAGAAATTTCTCAGCAGGTTCTCAGGCACCTTATCATTTTTGCTCATCAGCACGTCGGAATGTCCGATTACCGTGTTCATCTCCTGTTCCATCTTTATTTTATAAGGAAGGTAGGTTTTGATCAGGGTGCTGTCGACAGCGCGTTCATTGTTCATCTTGTACTCCGCACGGTTGCTTTTTACCAGTTTGTAATGGCTACCGCAGGAAATCAAAAAGAAAGGAATGGCAGCTAATGCCAGGTATTTTCTCAATGGTTGGATATACTGCATAATTATTTCAAAGCCCAAAGTTAACTTAATCTATGCGTTTTGGGATTAAAAAAAAGAGAAATCCCGGTTAAGGATTTCTCTTTTGATGTCTAAAAAGAAAAAATTGACTACAGGTTTTTAGTCAGCTCTTCGCTCATAGGTGTTACTTTAGATCTGAAACGGTGAACCAATTGTCCTTTTTCATTGATCAGAAATTTCTCGAAGTTCCAGTTGATGTCTCCTGTGAAATCAGGGTTCTCCTCTGAGGTCAGGTATTTGAACAATGGATTGATGTCCGTTCCTTTTACGCTTACTTTTTCACTTAATAAAAAGGTAACGCCAAAGTTCTTTTTACAGAAATCCTGAATCTCAGCATTGGTTGCCAATTCCTGTCCGCCGAAATTACCAGCCGGGAAACCAATCAATACTACATTTTTACCATATTGTTTGTGCAATTTTTCCAGGGCCTCATATTGTGGCGTGTAACCACATTTCGAAGCGGTATTCACAATCAGGATTTTCTTTCCCTTAAATTTAGAAAGCTTTACTTCCTTGCCATCAATGGTTTTGAAGCTGAAGTCATAAATGCTTTTTGCCGGTGGAGTGAACATCAGGCTCAGTAATATTAATAATGTATTCATTTTTAGTTTTTTTATAATGTATAAACGAAGTTAAGCACAAAAAGGTTTATTATATATAATTAAATAGTAAAGATGTGAGGTGCTTTAACAACTTCGGAGACAAAGCGAAAACGGATTCGTCTCCAAACTCTTGTCCATAGGAATTATAGCTTTTCAACTTCTTCAATGGAAAGGCCGGTAGTTTTGGCAATCAATTCAGCTGACAAACCTTCTTTTTTGAGATTTATAGCGATTTCGAATTTCCCTTCTAGTCTCGCTTTTTTCTCCGCGTAACGAATACCGGCATTCCAGTCAGATTTTGCTTTTACATCCGAGTGGTACAATTCGCGTTCTTCTTTGGTCATTCTACTCATTTCCGCAATTGGCTAGCTATATTTGTCATTCTGTTCAGTTTAAATGAACACAAAATACTGCAGATAAAACCGAAAAACCTGAGAATCCAAAACAAAGTTTCTGAGCTCAAAAAGCTGGATTTCAAAACAATACATTGAAGTACAGCGCTTAGCTTACGCAGCAATAAACACTATCTGCAAAGCCATACCCGGATAAGACAGCGTGTCCTAAGAGACAATCAGGCGCCTATCATACGAAGCTGTTTTTTTCTTATTTTTAATCAAAAAACCAAATATCAAATGAGTAGTTCTGCCTTAATATTGTTGATCGCAGCTGCGATACTACACGCAGTATGGAACCTGATCACCAAACAAGTCAATGGCAAACTCGCGTTTTTCTGGTTAATCTCTCTGTTTTCGGCCATCATTTACCTTCCCCTACTGATCTTTCAATTGGTCAGCAGCCCAATTCAATATACAGGCAGTTTATTTCTTTTTGGGATTATCAGTGCGTTATTACATCTTTTTTATTTTGTAGCGTTACAACTTGGTTATCGAAAAGCTGACCTCTCGGTCGTTTATCCTGTTGCAAGGGGTGCCGGGCCGGTATTTAGCATTATAGGCGCCATACTGATCTTTGCCGAGCGGCCGGGAATTATGGCCATCCTGGGTAGCCTGCTTATTGTCTGCGGGGTCGTACTGATGACCGGGCTTAAAATCAAAAAAGACGTTGCAATACTAAAGGGGTTCTATTATGGAATGCTGACCGGCTTTTTAATCTCTACCTATACCTTATGGGATAAATTCGCTGTGGTCACACATCATGTCTCTGCGGTTTTCATCACTTTTGCTTCCATTGTACTTCCTTTAATCGTCTTATTGCCAATCCCTATCCGAAGGTCAGAGGAGGTGTTACTGGAATTAAAAAAGCATTGGAAGCAGGGACTGGCGGTGGCTGTTTTCCAGCCTCTATCCTATTTGCTGGTATTAATTGCGATGAAAACGACGCCACTCAGCTACGTCGCACCGATAAGAGAGTTGAGTATTGTATTTGCCGTGTTTTTTGGTGCCAACCTCTTAAAAGAAAAAGACAGCAGGAAACGAATCATAGCAGCACTAATCATCCTTACCGGCATATCAATCCTGGCAATTGCTTAGATCATTTAGTGAAGCTATCCATTAGTCTCATAGACAATATTGCCTGTTCTGCCGAACATGGGTTTTCTGCCTGGTCCAGGAAATAAGCCGTTACTTTTTCAATCATAGGTTGCTGTACATGTTCCAGTGCCTCGAAAGCAAAGACCTCTGTTTTTCCCTCTTTGCTCAGCGTCACCTTATTCCCAAATACAGGAAAGCTGATCCTTCCATTGGAACCTATAATTTCACAAACATCCTTTTTATCCTGTTCAGAAACAGAGAAACACCAGGTGCCCGTAAAAACTACTCCATTCTTAAACAGAATCTGTCCGGTCACCAGATCATCTACTTTTGCCCTGCCCGACTGGTTCAGGGAGAAACCTGCAGACTGGTCAAATTCCCCAAAGAAATAGACCATCAGGTCCAGCTGATGAGGCGCCAGGTCATGAAATAGACCTCCACCGGAAATGGCGGGATCTAACCTCCAGTTGCTCTCCACATTGGCAATCAGGTCTGATTGCTGAGGTTGCAACATCTGCAGGCTGGCAAAACGAACATCACCAATAACGCCCACTTCAAGAAGTGCTTTGATCTTTAAAAACATTGGCTGAGCCCGGCGGTAATGTGCAACCGTAAGTTTGGTGTTGTATAACATCGATGCTTCTTCCATCCTCAACCCGGATTCCGCATTTAATGTCATTGGTTTTTCTACATAAACAGGCTTTCCGGCAGCAAGGGCAAGCTGGCAGTACGCTTCATGCTGGGCAGGTGGTGTTGCAATGTAAACCGCATTTACTTCAGGATCATTGATCAGCTCTTCCACATCAGCATACCATTTTGGTACCCCATGTCTGAAAGCGTAATCTTCTGCCTTTGCCGCGTCTCTGCGCATCACTGCTACCAAAGAAGAATTAGGAACTTTATTAAAAGCAGGACCGCTTTTAACTTCTGTAACATCGCCACAACCGATCATTCCCCATTTAATTTCCTGCATATTTCACGTAGTTTTCTCAGCGAAAATACGAATATCACCCAGAATTAAAACCTGTTTTAACGTTTCAGTTTTAACAAATAGATATCTGCCTGCAGCTGATCGCTGTCGTTATCTTCACACAGCAGAAAGGAGATTTCATTTTTTCCTTTATGCTGTAAAGTTAATCCTTCAAATTTGTGCCGGTCGGAGATTTGCCGGCTGAAGTCTATCTTCATTGTTTTGAGGTCGATCCGACCAATGATGCTGCCTAAAACCTCCCCGTCATTATAGGTAGAGTTGGTGTTTTCGGCTGCCGCAAGGAAGTAGAGTTTATCGCCCAGTGCAATGGCATCTGTAAAGCCTGTGCGAATACCTTTGATCTCAGGAAGCGCTAAGCGATTGAACGTAATTTTAGCCTCAGTGCTTAACTGCCTGCCAGACACGGTAAAAACAATATTTTGTCCGGAATTGCCATTTCCACGGTTAAAGAAATACCAGTTCTCCCCGGTATGTGCCACCCCTTCAATATTGAAATTTTCAGCGCTCAGGCCAGCGAGCGTCTGCATCGCTTTATACAAAGCGGATAAATCCTTAACCGCCGTTATTTCTTTTGTGCTTGCATTTAGCTGAACCATTTTGGTCCTGTTTTCCGTAGAACCGGATCCAAAGAGATAAAATGAACCGTCGTAAAAGGTAAGGGCTTCAAAATCTGGTTTGAGCTTCTTCGCTATATTCTCCGCAGGATTTTCGCTTAAGGCATATCGTTTCAAGGCAGATGATTTGAGCTCATATTCATAGAAATAAGCACTATTGTCGCCAATAACATGTAAGGAATTGTCTTTTAAAAACAAACCGGATGCAGAACCTATTCCAATAATCTGGAACAACAGCTCAAGTGTGAACCTATACATTGTCTAATCTAAAGTTTTTAAAATTTTTGCCGCATTGCTGTTGTTTGGGTTTAACTTCAAAGATTTAAGGTAGTTTTCCTTGCTGAGTTTTTTATCGCCATTGGCGAGGTAAGCCTCCCCTAAACTATCATATACATCGTCATTTTCTGGATAAAGAAAAGTATTCACTTTAAACAGGTCTATTGCTTTTTGTATCTCCTTGCTGCGCAGCAAGCGATAACCCATATCGTTGATGTACCGCAGATCGACCAACTGATAATCAGGATGCTCTTTTTTCATTTGCTGATAAGCAGCCAGGGCCTGATCAAACTGTCCTTCGAGGATGAATTCATAAGGAACTTTTTCTTCCGCTTTCAGCAAGGGGTTGATGTATTTAACCTTGTCTGTTCCCCATACAAAAGCAAGGTGTTTTACCTGATCGGCGGGGTTAACCACCACTTTAACCTTATAGTCGGAACTGCTTAAAGTCACAAAAGTATTTTCTTCAATTTTAAATAACTGCTCAGGTTCTTCCGAGTTTTTCCTCAAAAACAGCTTTCCTCCCTCCTCATAGATTCTCATCAGGTCATACCTGTCTGTCCGGTACCGCCCGGACATGTATTGAAGATTTTCTTTGCTGATCTCCAGTTTTTGATAAGCCGGTGGTACATAATCTGGCCAGTGATAAGCCTCAGCCACCGAGCGGATCAGCTCATCAACCAGCGGAGGCTGGTTGCCATTGGTCAGGATCACCACGCCATCTCCACTGTCTTTGGCCGCTGTAAAACGACTCGAGAAACCCTCATTCCAGCCGCCATGACCAAAGTAATGATCATTTCCTTTCTTTTCCAGGAAGATGCCCAGGCCTTCAAAATCTTCAATAAAAGGACTGACCATTTTAATTGCCATCTCCTGGGAAAGCACCTTTTTACTTTGCCCTTTGATGGTCAGCTGTAAATCTATGGCAAACTTTGCAAGGTCTTCTGCCGTGGTCCATAAGCCTGCAGGAGCCATTTCAGGATAAGTATGCCTTTTCCCTCCGGTCTCTTTGCCATCAGGAAGATATCCCGTAGCGGCAAACTTCAACCTGTCTGCCGGTAAAGGCTGACTATAACTACTGTTCTTCATCCCCAACGGGCCCAGTACCATTTCATTCATGATCTGCGGAAAAGGCTTTCCTTCCAGGTCGATCAGCATTTGCTGCATCACACAATAACCCCCACCGGAATACCTGAAAGTCCCGCCCGGTACTTTGTCAACACGGATGGGCGGAGAATTTGCCGGCTTTTCGCCGTTAAGCACCTGTATTAAGCTGGGTATTTTTTCAGAAACCTGGTAGCCTGCAAAACCACCTACGGTAAGTCCGCCGCTATGGCTTAGTAAATGTCTGATATTCACTTTCTTTTCTTTGGTAAATTCATTATCCGGAAGCTTCCATGACTGGAGATAGCGGTTCACGTCTTCCGCTTCGTCTATCTTTCCAAGCTCAACTTCCTTTAATGCGGCGTAGGCACTGACAGGTTTGCTGATCGAGGCGGCCTGAAACAAGGTCTGGTTCGTTACAGGCTGTTTACTGCCGCGGTCCATTACCCCGTAACTCTTTGCCCAAACCACTTTTGAACCTTTAATCACAGCAATACTCAGTCCGGGGACACCATAATGTTTCATCCTCCCTTCAATTGTCCAAACCGGGTCTCCCACAAAACGATTGGCAGTTCTCAATCCGTTTTCTACTTTTTTTATCTCTGCCTTCGTCCTGCTATCGTATTGTGCATAAATAGTTGAACATTGTAAGAAAATGAGCAGGAATAAACCGAATACTGAAGTGTTTTTTTTCATCTTTGCAATAATTGTGATAACTCGCTGTTAAAGAAAGTAAACTATGCCAATATAACCAATTTAGCTTAAAACAGACAGACAGTGAATCCCATTAAAACAGCAATTGTGGATATTTGTTGATATATATTATTACTCAATATCACTATATTCAATTCATATTTGATACTTAAGATTAAAAATGACGACTAAACCCACTTTTTGGCAACGTATAGGCATTCAGGATTGGTTCTTAAATGACAACGGTCCCAAGTCATCTGCCAAGTTAAAGCCACTTACGCCCAATATCGTTTATAAATACATCATCCAGCAATTTCAGGAATCTATTGCTGAACTCTCCTTCGCGGAACGCATTGTCTTTTTTCATGAATTTATCATTTGCCTCAATGCAGATGATTACAGGGAATTTGTAGACAACAAAAAAGGCATATTAGGACTTGTTGCGCAGGAATCTGTAGATAACTTCTACGTAATCCTGAACAAACAAGCCGCTACCGGAAAAAAAGTAGAACCCTCCAGCAATAAATGGGTTTTCCGCTTTGTGTCCCATCCGGATTACCGTCGCGGGGACATCAGCTTTATCGGTAAACTATTGCCAGACAGCAACCTGAAAGACGAGAACCTAAGGGTTACTTTTATTCCAAGACAAACAGGCCTGGCCCAGACTTTTGACATGGACAATGACCTGTTGAAAGACTTTATCTTTTACAGTGAGGGCTATTATGAGATCCCTTATATGGCCGACTTAAAAATGCCGGATAAAGCGCCTGTGGAAAACAAAAAGACAAACGTTCTGGCCCGTTTTGAAACCACTTTGCCCAATAAAGCCTATGCTGGTCAGAAACTGGAATACCTGATGAGAGCAGAAGATATTGTCATCTCCGGAAATGAAGAAACAAGTGAAGGCGCACATATTTTCAAGATCCCCTCAGAATGGGTCAACAGCCCTCACCTTAAGATCCATTACAACAATGCCGAAGATAAATTCTACCTGGCCTCTTTTGGAGAAAAAACAATAGTAAATGAAAACCTGGTAGAACGCAGCGATATCTATGGTCCGAAATGGATCGAACTTCCCCTGAATTCCAGGATTATACTTAACGGAATCATCGGCATCAATATTTTTAAACCCTGATATATGTCGCATGCTTTATCAATAGCGTTATTAGTACTCTGTGTGGTCTTGCTGATCGCACATTTCAACGACATTAAAAACTCGCCCAAATAGAATGGAGAATAATTATTTTGGAATAACTGACACTGGAAAAGTTCGTGACAATAATGAAGATACCTTTATTGCAGAACGCACATCAGACAACGACTTTGTAATTGCCTGTGTTATTGATGGTGTTGGCGGATATTCAGGCGGCGAGATCGCAGCAGACATTACCAGAAAATCGATCCTTCATCATCTGGCCCATCCTCAAGGGGATTTGCCCGGCCTGATGAGGGAAGCAATCCTTGCTGCAGATGCGCAGATTATCCTGGAAAAACAAAGGGTAAAAGGACATGAAAACATGGCCTGTGTACTCACACTGGCAGTAGTTGACCTTCATAAAAACAAACTTTATTATGTACATGTGGGCGATACGAGACTATATCTTCTTCGCGACAATTCCCTAATAAAGATTTCTAAAGACCAGTCTTTTGTAGGCTTCATGGAAGATTCCGGACGACTTACGGAAGAACAGGCGATGCAACACCCTAAACGTAATGAGATCAACAAAGCCCTTGGCTTTGGCATGGGAATGGCCGGTCAGGAAGATTATCTGGAAACCGGGGAGTCCCCTTTCCTTCCTGGAGATCTGCTGTTGCTGTGCAGTGACGGCTTATCGGATATGGTCAATAGCCAGGAAATGATCCGCATCTTAACAACAGACAATTCCATAAGAGAAAAAGGTGCGCAGCTGATCAATGCGGCAAATCAAAATGGAGGCCTGGACAACATTACGGTAGTATTGGTGAAAAATGACAAGCAATCGCAGGTCCATGAAGCCACCAAACCTGCTGCAAAATCTAAAAAGACGAACCCGGTTCCTGCAGTGGTAGAAAATGCAGCGCTTCCGCCAGCCCGGCCAGTCCAAAAAAGCAACAGGAATACGGTTGCCCTGCTTTCCGGGCTCTGCCTGATTCTGCTGGCTGCCTGTATCTATTTATTTTGGCAAAAACACCAGTTGTCGACACCTGTTCAGCCCGTTAAGACTGTTCACAGCAGAAATGCTCAGGAACTAAAACTTCAGGATGCCTTAAACAACCTGAAAGGAAATACCCTGACTTTAACGGATTCTATGTTCAAATCACCGGTCATACTGACTGAATCTTTACATTTCACTAAAGACTCTCTGTTCCTGATTGCTAAAAATCAGATCGTTATAAAAAGCGACTCTACCTTTCGCGGAAATGCGATGATCATCCAGCCGGCAAGTACTTATGTCTACCTGGAGAACATCACTTTTGAAGATTTCAATACGGCCATTTCCTCTCAAAACAATGCATTGGTGTTAAAAAACGTTCAGTTCAAAAACTCACCGAATGCCATACAGACGATTTATGACCTGCCGGCAAAAGGATACATCAACGGAAAGATCTCCAGGAGTACTTTTAAAGCTGATTCTATTCCCAATACGTACAAATAACAAATATGGGAGAAAGCACACCTACCACCGGAAGCAGAAAAACGGAGCGTAAGCTCATCCTATTGGCGTCAATCATATTAGGAGCGCTGTTCGTTACGCTTTTCGGGACGCTGCAGAAAGGTTTTGTCGACGTAGATTCCAGATTGAAAAATGGAACGATGGTCAACATCAACGATAAAAACCCCGGTCAGCTCATTAAAACACTTTTGGAAAAAGGTTATTATTTTGAGGATAAGAAAGACATTGCATTAATTTCGGCGGTCGTAAGCAAGGGAAGCAAATCCTTTAAAGAACCGATCGATAATGTTGGGGAATTGAATAAACGCAGGTTTTTTATTGATGCGGATGAAGCCTTTCAAAAAGGCGGACAAAACTTTAAAAAGAGGGTCCTTGATTCCCGCGCGTTGCTGGGCTATACCGGTGAGGATTCTGTGCTTTTCAAAAAAGAAAGCCTCAACCCAACCGCCATGAAAGCGGAAATAGCGGTCAACCAGGGACAATACGATATTTCCGGGAAAGTAATCGATACTGCCGGGAAGCCGGTATCAGGGGTCCTGATCAAACTGCAGATGATTTTGCCACAAGACAGTACCGATAATGACCTGGAACAGGCAAAACCAGCATTAAGAACCTATGCCAGAACGAATGCAGAAGGCTATTTTGCGTTCAATAAATTACCGGATGACCAGGCATTTGCCATCCTCCCTATGCAACCCGGATATCAGTTCGGGAAATCACAGGGCGTACAGGAATTGCAAAAAGACGTTAGTTTTGTCTTTAAACAAACCCCACATAGCATCCGGCTTTTTTCTGCACGTGATTTTAAAATCCTGAAAAAAGAAAAGTCCCTGATTGTACGAAGTATGGCGGACTATAACCAATG
This sequence comes from Pedobacter sp. KBW06, assembly GCF_003852525.1. Lineage (GTDB taxonomy): Bacteria > Bacteroidota > Bacteroidia > Sphingobacteriales > Sphingobacteriaceae > Pedobacter. The sequence goes on along the minus strand of NZ_QAJL01000005.1, from coordinate 333,615 downwards.
GTACTGGATCATTACCGGCTGCTTTTTCCTTGGATTTTTTCTGCTTCACCTGGTGATGAGCCTTAAATTTCCGCAGGCAGATCAGTTGATCCTTCCCGTAGTGATGCTCATGACCGGCTTGTCGTTCATTACCCTGCTCAGTTTGCAGGACCCGCTCAGAGATCGTTTTCTGGCTAAAGATACCCTGATGTTTTTTGGAATGGGGATCCTTGGCATGTGTGTACTGCTGTTTATTAAGTTCCGCAAGTTTACGGTTGATTCCCGCATTTACAGAATGCTGGTGATCCCTAAAAACACGGGCAAAGCCAATGGCTGGCAATGGGCAGGTATGGCATTAGCGCTCCTGACATTGACCATCGTATTTGGAACCGGTCCGGAAGGCAGTGGCGTAAAAGTAAACCTCTTTGGTGTACAGCCGAGCGAAATTGTCAAATATGCAATTATCCTCTTTCTTGCCGGGTTCTTCGCGAGCAATGAAAAATTCATTACAGAATACCGGACCTGGAAAAAACGCTGGTATTTCTTCTCTTTTGCACTGGCAGCAATGGCCATCGCCATTTTACTATACCTTGTGCTGGGAGATCTTGGACCGGCAATGGTCATCTGTTTTACCTTTATCATTCTCTTTTCTTTCTCCCGTGGGGATTTTATGATGATGCTGATTGCCATCATCACTTATACCTTAACTGTATGGTTTTTGAACATCTGGCTGGCCAGTCTGATCACGATATTACTGGTGGCCCTGGCCATGCTGCTGAATAAGAAAAGAACGAGCGAATCTGCCATTATGATCATGATGGTCATCGCAGGCTTCCTGCTGATCGATCAGATTCCTTACCTCGATAAGCTCATCCCCGGACCGGTAAACCGCCTTACGGAACGTAAATCGATCTGGCAGGATCCATGGAACAATGAAGTATACGGAGGTGATCAGGTAGCAAATGGAATCTGGGCAATGTCTGTAGGCGGCATTACGGGCCAGGGAGCAGGTGAAGGTTTTGCAAAAAGCATCCCGGAAGCGCATACCGATATGATTCTTCCGGCAATAGGTGAAGATTTCGGATGGGCAGGTATCGTAGGGGTCTTTATCCTTTTCCTGGTCTTTTTAAACCGTGCCATTAATATAGGCCGGCAAACCGGGACTCCTTTTCTATTCTATTTATGTTCCGGCATCGGCATCAGTATGTTCGCTCAGTTTTTGCTGATCGCAGGAGGATCAACAGGTGCCCTGCCTTTATCGGGAGTAGCCCTCCCCTTTATCAGCTATGGTGGTTCCTCGCTGGTCGCAAATATGCTGGCTGCAGGATTGCTGCTATCGGTTTCTTCCATCCGTGGAACAGCCGTTCAGATGGAGTTCATTACCAAACAGCAGGATAAAAATCTTGTTCCCGCGCTTTTATCGGCCAGCATTGCAGTGCTGCTGCTTACCATAACGGTATCCCGGTACATCGCCAACAACGAAAAATGGGTAGTGCAACCTGCCCTGGTGGCAGACCGGAGTGGCTTGCGGATGTTCAGTTATAACCCCCGTATTGCCATCCTTATGAACAAACTGGAAGCAGGTCAGCTGTACGATAGAAACGGACAGGTACTGGCTACAAGTAACCCGGACCTGATTAGAAAACAGGAAGGCCTGTTGAATGAATCCGGACTGAATTACAACCTCGATTCTGCAATGCATAAAAGGGTAGACCGGTATTATCCTTTTGAAGAACAGGCTTTCTTCTGGGTTGGTGATGCCAATACCGGAGTCTTCAACGGAAGCACGAACGGCTATTTTGCCGAATATGAGCATGCTGCCGAATTGAGGGGTTTCCATACGCCAACGAGCTCTTTTAACACCATCGCCAACCGATATCACGAAGATCGTTTTCTTCCAAGAGGGGTAAAAGAGATGACGGTGAGCAAAAGAGATTATAAAGCATTGGCCCCGCTCCTGCTGGCTGGTGTAAACAGTGATGAAGTTGCGGCCTTTAAAAAGAGAAACAGGGATGTTAAACTCGCGGTTGATGCGAGGCTACAAACGGCCATCCAGCATTCCATTGCCACTGATGATTCTTTAAAGAAGAGCCGTGTATCTGTGGTGATTATGGAGGATGAGACCGGCGATGTACTGACCTCTGCAGTTTATCCTTTGCCAACGGTTAAGGACTGGGATTTACTCACCATGACAACTGCCGAACAGAACAGGTTATCGGGATGGTATACCAATACCGATCTTGGCTTTACCTATGCAACACAGCCGGGCTCTACGGCAAAGGTATTGACCGCCATGGCTGCCTTTAACAAACTCGGACTTGCAGCGGCCAATAAAACATATACGGTCAGCAGTGCTGAGCGAATCCGGACAAAGGGCATTGAGCCTGATGAAACGGGAACGATCAATATGGAACGCGCATTGGTCAAATCAAACAACGTTTATTTTATCAAACTGGCCAATCAGGAGCAGTTGCAGGAAGATATGGCGGCTTTGTACCTGAAAACAGGAATGTTTTTAAGAGGTGTGGGCGGTTATTATTATAATAAAGGAGCCAACAACGAAAAGCAGGAAGAAAAATGGCTGACCTATTGGAAGAAGACGGAGTTTAATACCAAACCAAAATACGATCCGGCCAATATCAGAAAGACCCGTGCCAAAGGAATCTCCGGAATGGCCTGGGGACAGGGCGAACTGATTGCCACCCCTGCCGCAGTTGCCAGACTGGCTTCCGGAGTGGCCAATAAGGGCGTCATGGTTCCCAATCGCTTTGTATTGAAAATCAGCGATTCCTTAACCGGAGTTCAGCCTGGAATTAAACTGGCCAACGATCCTAAGTATGCCGCTTTACTCACAGAATATATGGTAAAACAAAGCATCAATAAGTCTTATACCTTAGGGCTTAAGGTTGCAGGAAAAAGCGGAACACCGGAAAGGGTTTGGAAAGCAGCAAGGATCAACGACGGCTGGTACGTGTTTTTTGCGCAGAAGAAATCCGGCAAAGGACATATCGTGGTTTGTATCCGGATAGAGTCAACCAGAGGCTCAAGCAGAGCAGTATTGCTGGCGGGTAAACATGTGGTGCCTGCCCTGCTGAAACTGGGTTATGTGAGTGATTTGGAAGAAGCAAAGACAAAGGTCGTTAAGGCCAAAACCATTAAGAGCGCAAAAACGGATAGTATCGCTCCTCCGGAAGCGCCTGAAATAGAACAATAGATTAATAGAAAAGATTAAGAAAAGATACATGAGCATGTTTAACCTATTTGGAAAAGAACCATCAGAAAAACCTCAGGACGTAAAAGCAGTGAGAGAGGCACTTCTTGTTTTTATTAAGCAGGAATTGCAAAAACTGGAAGGTGGAGAAGGAAAACATATAAAAGGATTTCAGCTGTTCATTGCCTGTCTTCCGGTAGAAAAGTACTTGTATGAATCTGCTGTTTTTATGGAGGAAGAAGGCCGCTTCAGGAAGGAAGTTCAACGGCTGGCGGATGACTTTGCCATTGATCTGCCTGAGCACTGGACGATAGAAAGTCTGTTCGTTCCGGAACTTCCGGCAGACCTGATTAAGATGGCCAGCCTTGAAGTGGGATTGTATATTAAAACTCCGGAGCATGCCATTGTGCAGCATTCTGAAACCGCAAAGATCAGGGTCCTGAACGGAGAAGCAGAGCAGGCGGAATACCTGATTACATCTGCGGATGGAAAGATCAATATCGGAAGAGAAAGGAAAGTGCAGGATGCAGAGGGTTTTATCAGGGAAAATAAAATTGCTTTTCCCGACTCCAGCAGCAATGAAGGTAATAAATACATCAGCAGACAACATGCACATATTGAGTGGAATAAGGAAGCAGGGGCCTTTATTTTATTTGCCGACGAGGGCGGCGTTCCACCAAGAAATAAAGTAAAAATCAGATCTACAGCGGATCATAACCCGGTTAAACTTACCTTTACAGAACTTGGACACCCTTTACAGGAGGGGGACCAGATTATTTTGGGCGAATCGGCGGTGTTAGAATTCAGTTATGTTTCAAACCCTTCATAAAACGACAATCATACCATGAGCAAAATATTTACCATAGCAGAGGGATTAGAGAATATGGGTGCTTTACGCACCGGCGGACAGGGTTCTGTTTATAAGGGTAAAAGAATGGGCACCATCATTACGGCGGTGAAAATCATACCTACTCCTATCCATTCTGAAGATACAGAAGATAAAAACTACAGGAACTTCAAAAATGAAGTAGAAAAACTGGAGAAAGTAAATCAGATTCCAAATCCCAATGTCGTGAAAATCCTCAATTCCGGATTGACAGAAAGTGGTTCATTCCCTTTCATAGAAATGGAATATATAGAAGGCCCCGACCTGGAGGATTTACTAAAACCACCGCACAGCCCGGTATTCACCATAAGGGAAACGATTAAACTGGCAGAACAGCTGTCCAATGCTTTGGCACATTGCCATAAAGTAGGTGTTAAACACGGGGACATTAAAAGTAATAACGTAAAGTTCAATGTGTATACAGGCAATTATATCCTGCTCGACTTCGGTTTGGCGATCATGTCTGATGAACAACGAAGAAGCAGTGTGCGGCATGCGGGTGCGGTAGAATTTATGGCACCGGAACAGCACGACGGAGAGATGTTCTTCCAGACGGATGTCTACAGTTTCGGAGTGATTCTTTATGAACTTCTGGCAGGTACGGTTCCTTTCCCGCTGATCAATAAAGCGGAGAACTCGCGCAACTCGGTCATGCTTTCACATATGGAAAAGCCAGTGCCGGATTTATTAAGCCTTCGCCGCAACCAATTGCCCGAAAGCTGGTCTCCTGCTGTGCGCGATTATGAAATGAAAGTGCCGGTATGGCTCCTGGATCTGATCAAAAGATGCCTGGAGAAAGCACCGGAAAAAAGGTTTGCCAATGGCGAAGCTTTACATGATGCCATTGCCCGTAACAACATAGAAAACATGGCGATACCACCAGTCGCGCCAGTAGTTCCCGTTGCTCCGGTATCTACCCCGGTAATAGCCGAAAGTCCTTCTAATGCGGTAAAGGTATCGAAACCATTGTTTACCCTGATGATACTTGCATTGGTAGGCCTTAGTGCATTTACCGGATATGCTTTACTGTTTAAAGATCAGGTGGATAAAGACAAGGCAAATGCGGCACTGCATAAAGACAGCATCAATACCACTAAGCCTGTTCATGAGGAAGTCGTAACTGAGCCCGAACCGGATACCACAAATGCGGTGAAACCGATCATATTGGATACAACAGATCAGCAGACCAATGTGGATTCTCTGCAAAAGGAATATGAACGACAAATGGGGATAGCGGCCAAAGCAGCGGCAGCACCTAAGAAAGAAGTAAATGCAGAACCCATCATCGTTAGTGAAGGAAAGAAATACAAGCTGCCTAAATCAGCGCTTTATTTTTACGATTCCCCAAGCACGGACGCGCCGAGACATGGCGTTTTAGGCTTATGGGTGAATACTAAGTTCACGGTTGTAGATGAGCAGAATGGTTTTATTTATGTGAGTCATAAAGATAATGATGGTCAGGTAACGAAAGGTTGGTTGAATAAAAGTGATTTGAAAGAACAATAGAATATGAGTACCCTTCAATTTAAGGACAAAAGCTTTACAGCTGAAGAGATCAAAGACATCGCAGCACAGAAAAAACTGCTGGGACTTTCCTTTCAAAACTGCCCGGTTACCGATGAGGATATCCTGGTCTTATCCGGCTTACCCAAACTGGTTAACTTATCACTGGAAAACACCAGTATCACAGACCTGTCGCTGGAGCATTTATCCAGGTTCCCTTCATTAAAGTACCTGTTCATTACGGGGGCTGAGCTCAATGGATCTGGTTTCAAATCATTTGAGAACAATAAAAAGATCGATTGCATCTGGGCATGCAGTACGAAACTCAATGACGAAGGGCTTCGTTTGCTGGCGAACATCCCTAAACTGGGGACTGTCCTGATTCGGGATACGGAAGTCACGTTTGAGGGCTTACTTTCCGTGGCTCATAATCCACGGATCAAGGTGGGTACCGGTGAGCTGTTTAGTCCGGAGCAAGTGGCGCAGTTTGAACAGGAACAAAGAGATCAGGCAAAATCAAAAAAGACCTTCATTCCGGAAGAAGTGGAGAAAGCAAAGACGGTACTCCTCTCCTTTTTTGAGGCCATCACAGAATGGGAAAAGTATGCGGATGAATCCTCCTCAGGACCCCGGCCATTTGCCCCGGACCTTAAGCCCAAATGTGAAGCGATATTTAACCGGTATTGTACCGAGAAAAACAGAGCAGGATACAGGCCCACAGGTGTAACTTTCTCCGGAGGACCGGATTATTCCTATGGAACGCAGCAATTTACAGATGTGGAACAGCCTTCAAAAAACAAAATCCTTTTTTACACTAAGAACCATATAGACTTTCAATACCGCTATATTCTCGTAAAAAAAGAAAACGAATGGAAAGTAGATGAATGCCAATGGCATTCTACGGGTTGGAAGAAGTACGGATTGTAAAGCTTAGTTTATCAAAAAAACAACACTATCCTTAACCACTAAACCGCTCATGTTCTGTCCGGTATAAACAATGCTATATTTCCCTGCTTTTTTTATCGGATAAGCTTTTAACACATCCACATCTACTGAAAGACTATCGCCGGGGTTGAGCTTAAGATAGCTTTCTGCCGGTGGCGGCATCATTCTCTTAGCCATAGGCCCCTGGTACCCTATTTCTGCCCCGCTTTCATCTTTTACATCCAGATACTTACTCAGTAATGGCTCAAAAGGCGTATGCCATTTGCAGAACTGTTTTACACTATCCGTCTGGTTATAGACGGTGAATTTCAACTTTACTGCCGCTCCTTCTTTAATCTTTTCATCAACAGACATCCTGGCAAAAAACTCTTTTTCAGCGGCAGGTTTTGCTGCATTAGGATTTGGCACCCTGGTGTTTTGGCTGCATGCCGATAACAACAGGACTGTGGCAGATAATATAGGAATGATCTTTCTCATGCTATAAATGTATTCATTCTACAGAGATTTATTGAAATGATTTTATGGCGCATCATGAATTTTAAGCCGACTGACAATTCCCCGCTTAAATCCATAAATACGAGGGAATAGCTTGTATTTCAAGCGTATCGGAATTTATCTTCATTTTACTTCATAATTAATTAAACATAAATTTATTCTTGTTTTATGAGCTTTATTGTGTTAAATTAATATTAAATCCCTAACGTAAATTCAAATATCATGAAAACAAACAATCAATTAAGGTCCATTTTATTACCTGCATTATTGCTGCTATGCCTGGCCTCATGTAAAACTAAACAGCCTGATTTTGCTTCACCGGAAGATCAGGCCAGGAACTCAAAGCAGTCGGGCGTTCAGGCCATCGCTGCTGCAGATTTTAAGGTCATAGGTTATGTGCCTTCCTGGGCAGGAGAAGTAAACCAGATCCAGTTCAGTAAACTTACCCACATTAATTACGCTTTTATTCTTCCTACCAGTTCCGGAGGTTTTCAGGCTTTGGAAAACCCATCGAAGCTTCAGGCCTTAGTTACGGCAGCGCATTCCAACAATGTAAAAGTGCTGGTATCGGTAGGCGGTTGGAACAATGGAAACGACAGTGCCTTTGAGTCCTTTGCCGCAAGTGCAGGCGGACGTACCAATTTTACCAATAACGTAGTCAGCCTTGTCAACCAATACGGATTAGACGGGATAGACATCGATTGGGAATACCCCGACAACGGAAGTTCTGCCAACAATTATTCCCTGCTTATGCAGCAGCTCAGTACAGCGATGCACAACATGGGAAAACTGCTTACTGCCGCAGTGGTCTCTTATAATGGTGCCAGTATCCAGAATAATGTGTTTGGATATGTAGATTTCCTAAACATCATGGCTTATGATGAAAGCGGGGCCAACCATTCCACCTACGATCTTGCCGTACAATCCCTCAACTACTGGAAAGGAAGAGGTCTTCCTGCAGCCAAGGCCAATCTGGGCGTACCATTTTATGGAAGGTCGGCAAATGAATATGTAGACTACAAAACCATTCTCTCGAGAGGCGGAAGTGCCAACTCGGATTCCTTTTCCGGCATTGGTTACAATGGGATCCCAACCATTAAAAACAAGACCAATCTGGCATTTGACCAGGGAGGTGGCATCATGATCTGGGAATTGTCGCAGGATGCTACGGGCGGAAATTCACTGCTGAGCGCGATTAACCAGGTGGTGCTTTCCCGGACAGGAAACCCAGGTGGAAATATTCCTATCGGAACAACAGTAACCTTAAAAGGTTTCAATGCCAAATATGTAAGCGGAGAAAATGGCTTGCAGGCTATGACCTGTAACCGTACTACCGCCTCTCCTACAGAGACCTTTACCGTGATTGATGCCGGTGGCGGTAAAATAGCACTGAGAAGCAAAGGTAAATTTGTTTCATCGGAAAACGGAACTGCGGCGATCACCTGCAGCCGTACTGTTATGGGCGACTGGGAGAAATTTGACTGGGTAGCCAATGCCGATGGCAGTATTTCTTTCAGAGGAAACAATGGAAAATACATCTCCTGTGAAAACGGTACTCAGGCCATGACTTGCAACCGGACCACGATTTCCGGATGGGAAGCTTTTCGGATTAATCAATAAAAAATTCTTGTTTACGACGAAAGCCCTGTTATGGGCTTTCGTCATGAACCTTCTGAAAAAGAAGGTCCATCACCTATTTCTGCACTGATCTAATCCTGTTTTGGTTTAATCAAAAATACAGTTAATCATTAGCTCTGCAATACCCAATAACAATGGTTTTGTACTACCTGCTTCCAGGTATTTTTAATATGGAAACCCGCATTTTTCGAAATCTTCCATATACTTGTATACTATGCCTAAATGTATCCCTGTCTTTCTAATCCTTCTCATGGCCATGATGTGGTGTAGCGGACAGGTGCCTCTGAATGAGCGTTTCTACCTGGATAGTTTAGCGACTAAGACTCAAAGGGCTGCAACGGATAGCCTGAAAGCCATGGCAAATTTCGAATTGTCGCAATTCTGGGCTTATAAAGACAGCCTCAAATCAGAAAAGTACCTGGAACAGGGAAAAAGGCTGTCCCGTAACTCCCCCTATTTAAAAATCGTTGCTCAGTATTACGAAGCCTATTTGATCGTCCCGACGCAGCAGGACAGGAGCGAAAAAATGTATAGAGATGTCGAAACCCAGCTTCTTCTGTACCCAAAAAAAGACGCCTTCCTGCTTAGGGCGAAGGCCTGGTATGAGTACGGAATTATACAGTTCAAGAAAGACAATTATGATGTACTCACCGAGATTGTATTTAACAAGTGTATTCCATTGGCCCAAAAAGCAGGAAGCAACGCTTTTCTTGGAACCAGTTATTTAATTCTGGCCAATATTTTCAAGAATGTAGCTCAGTATGAGAAGGCAGAAACCTATTGCCTAAAAGCGATCGGTTATTTAAAAAAGGAGAAAGCCAGTTCCGGTGAATTGATCAGCGCTTATCATGCCCTGGCGGAAAACTATACCTTATCCGGTCAGAATCCTAAGGCAAGGGTCTTGCTGGATGAGATCCGGCAGCTGCTGGCACCCTACCCTGAATCAGAATACCTCTTAGACTATTATGCGGCAGAAGGCTTGTATTTCACGGTAGGTGATCAGTTTAAAAACGCCCTGGCGAGCATTGAAAAAGGCATCACCCTGTCTGAAAAACTAAAGATTCCCTATAAAGAACAACGCCTGCTGCTGCAAAAATTCTACGCGAGTTATTACATCAAAGATTTTGAACAGGCGAAATCGGTATTGCAATACCTGATGAAAAAACCGCCGATGATGAAGTTGTCTGTCAACAGGTTACAGCTCTATCACGGAATGGCCATTACCCATAAAAGCCTTGGAAAAATGGTGTTGGCCTATGATTGGCTGGAACGCTACAGCAAACTCAGCGATAGCGTCGCCCAAAGCAAACTGAAAACAGAGGTGAATGCGCTGGAGTTAAAGTATAAAGACACAGAAAAACAAAAGGAGATCAATAAGCTAAAAGTCAACAATATCCAGGCTGCCCTGGCTGCCAGAAACAACAGGCTGATCAACTGGCTATTGGGCTCCGTAAGTCTGTTTCTCTTGATCGTGGCCGCATTTTCATTTCTGTATTACCGGAACAACAGAAAGTTACTGGCCCAGAAAGAACTGAGCTACCGGCAACATTTAAATGAACTGGAACAACAGCAGCAGCTTCAATACAGTCAGGCCATGCTGGAGGGCGAAGAACAGGAACGCCGCAGACTGGCAAGAGACCTGCACGATGGATTGGGAGGAATGTTAGCCGGTGCGAAGATCAACCTCTCAGGACAACTGGAAAACCCACGCTCAGAAAACCAAAGGGAGAACCTTCAGAAAGTCATCGGACAACTGGACAGTTCAGTAACGGAGCTGCGCCGGATCGCCCACAATATGATGCCGGAGAACCTGCTCAATTTTGGTTTAAAAACAGCCCTGAAAGATCTTTGCGAAACATTGATGACCACAAGGACGAAGATCGAATTTCAGGCATTGGAAATTGACGCACCCATTCCCGAGCAGACCCAGATCAACATTTACCGGATCGTGCAGGAAATGCTGGCCAATGCCATCCGCCATGCCGATGCCACAAAAATCTTATTGCAGTGCAGCAGAAACAACGATGTGTTTTTTATCACTCAGGAGGACAATGGCAAGGGCTTTGATCTGGGCTCAGCGCATACAGAGGCCGGAACAGGCCTCCAAAACATCAGGAACAGAGTAGGTTTCCTCAAGGGGAAAATAGAGATAGAATCAACAATCAATGAGGGCACCGTTATTAATATAGAATTACATGTGGACTAACAAAGCAACATTAGCAATCGTAGATGATCACCTGATTGTCCTGGAAGGACTTCAGCGTTTATTGACAGACCTGGAGGGGATAGAAATCTCCGGATGTTTTACCCTGGGTGCAACTTTCATCGATTTTCTGAAGAAGAATAAAGTAGATGTCGTTTTACTGGACATTACCCTCCCCGATGCCAATGGCATTGAATTGTGTAAAGAGATCAAAAAGATCTCCCCAAAAACACATGTACTTGCCTTGAGTAACCATAGTCAGCGCAGTATGATCCTTCAGATGTTACAAAATGGTGCCACAGGTTATATGCTTAAAAACATCTCTTCAGAAGAACTGATCACTTGTATCCATGAAGCACTGCAGGGCCGGATCACCTTTAGCAATGCGGTCAGGGAAATCATGGCCCAGCCTACCCTGAATGAACTTGATACCCCTGCCCAGCTGACCAAAAGAGAAAAAGAGATCTTATGCCTGATCTCCGAGGGACAAACGACACCGGTTATCGCAGAAAGCCTGCATCTGAGTCCCTTAACGGTAGAAACCCATCGCAAAAACCTGCTGCAGAAATTTCAGGTCAAAAATGTAGCCTCGCTGATAAAAGCAGCGATGGAGCAGGGCCTTGTATAACGCTAAAATGTCATTTCTACCTGTTTTCAGGTAGAAATAAAGCCATGTTTTCAGGTATTGTAAGGGCATGAAATACCCGGTATTTTTGAGGTAAGAACCAGTATTAAACCTCTAAAAATAAACCAACATGAAAATTATTCCGATGATGTGTTTCGCGCTGATGGTATTCGGTGGCACATCGCTTAAAGCACAAGGTGTATTCGACAAAATTGATAAAGCATTAAGCAAGGTAGATAAAGCATCAAATGCGGCAGACCGGACCAAAGGAACAGGCGATAAATTATTAGGCTTCTTCTCCAAAAAGAAGAAAACCGCAGATCCCGCGGCCCCGGTAACGGGCGGTACCACCATCACCCTTAACGGAGTCGACTTTATGACCCTGAAAGCGGTCAATGAAAATATTCAGAAATGCACAGGCGTAGAAAGTACCAAAATTAAATATAGTGCAGCAGGCTCTACCATTGATGTTCAACACACCGGGTCCTCTGAGGAACTCTTAAAACTCATCCAAAAATCAGCTGCTAAAGATACTTTTGCAGATAAAAATCTGGAAGGCCTGGAAGATGGAAAAATTGCAGTTACCGTTGTTAAAAAGAAACCATAAATCTCTCCCTTAACTAATCTTCTTTTCAATTTTGTTTAAGCCGTGTGCGCTGTTTTAATTCCCCCGATTAGAACAGCGCATATGGTTTTTTTCGTGTATTCTTTGTGAGAAAGCAGCCGTCATCCCGATCCCGCTCAGCTGGCAAAAAGATGACCACAGGCACCTTAGAACAAAATAAGCTGATTGAATAGATGGGAATGCCCCTTCTTACCGCAGGTATTGCTCGATAAAAGATTTTCTTGGGATGATGTGCAGGTAAGCATAGTCTCCCGACAGCTGTCTTCGCTGTTTTAACTGGTATAAGAAATGACCACCCAAATCTACAATGATGGGACATTTTGCTTCAAACCATACCCGATGCGGATGTTTCCAGCAAAAGGAATAATAATATGATGTTAAGGGGATTCCTTTTATTTCCGGATGATAGAAGTTTAAAATCTTTGGTTTATCCTGGATCAGGTCCGACTTACGGATCATGGAAAGGTGATCACTATGGCAAAACTCGTATGCGGAGAGCCGGGGATCATCTACATCCGGCAGGCTTTTAAGGACCCGGAATCCTTTAAACTTTTTACCATTGAGAATCCAGACAAGGTTCGGATAAAAAGCCTCCCTGCTTCTGAGTTCCTCCATAGAAATCGGGGAATTCTGAAACTCCAGTGTCGTTCCACAAGGCGTATGTACGTCGGCCCGGTGAAGTTCGCCGAATGTTGCATCCACAAAGCTGACCTCCCGGAAAGCCGGAGGAAATGCTTTCTTCCAGTTGCGGTGCCAGGGTGTTTCTCCAGGATAAAACCTCAATAAAGGAGAATTAGATTCCATATTATAAACTCAATCGAATTTTAGCAAAAACAAAATTATACTAATATAATTAGTAACCAAAAAATAAATAATATTCCCAGAATATTATTTATGATCTTGAATTTTTTATCGCTTAAGCCAGTTTTATCCACTGGAAAGATGGCAAGGCGGTACCTCTCGCCAAAATCAGCGTTCACATTACCGGGATCTTCCTGAAATAAATGTCCTGAAAGTTTTAAGAGGGTTGCCTGCTGAGTTGCTGAATGAAAGCATTGAGGTCATCTTCCTTAGATAGCCCCAGTTTTTGTTTGATCCGGTAACGGCTCATCCGGACACTCTTGGCTTCTACATGCATGAGCTGTGCGATTTGACGGGTATCCATATTGAGGTGCAGACAGGCGCAAAACCTTAGGTCAAGTGGCGTCAGCTTTTGTTGGGAGCGCTCCGTTAACAACTGGAAAAAGTCGGGATGTACCTGTTGGATCTGTAATTTTGCCTGTTCAAAGTTGAGGTCCAGCATCGATTCCGATCTGAGTATTTTCTGCATGTTGATCGGCTCACCCCCATTTAACTGTGTTTTAATGTCCTGCAACATCTGGTTTTTATGGTCCAGTTGCAATACATTGGCCATTACTTCTTTCTTCAGTTGTTGTTGCTCCGCTTCCATGAGCCGCTGCTCTGCGATCAGTCGGGCCTGCGCTTCCTTTTCCAGTTTTACCTGCATATCGGATTCCTGTTTTTCCAATTGTAATTGTTTTTCCAGCTGCAGGGAATAACGCAGTTTAAAATGGTAGGAACGGAACAAAAAGATCAGGCCAACGAGGGAAGCAAGTGCAATACAACCATATAAAACCGATTGTAAATGCCGACTGCTTTCCCGTTCCCGCAGTACGAGCATTTCATTGTTTTTTTTTTCCGTATCGTATTGGATTTCTAACTTCTGGGCATTTGTTGCCTGTGTTTTGTCGAAACTCTTATTGTTATATTCCGTAATCTGTTTTTGAAAACTCAGCGCTTTTGCATATTCTCCTTTCTTCTCATACGCATCTGCCAGTGCCTGCACCACATTGATCAGGGTATGATACGTTGGATCTTTTTCCGTTTTCATGATCTCATAGGCCTGAAGAAGGTAAGTCTCCATCAATCCCAAATCTCCTTCCCTCCTGGCATACTCACTCAAAATTCCCAGGCCATTGGCGATGATCGACTGATTTCTCAAACTATGCTCCATCACCTTCCTTGCCTTATTTGCGTATAGGATCCCGTTGTTTTTTGCCGGTTGATCGCTTTCCGGGAAATACTTAAGGTAATAATTGGCCGTATTGATACAGGCAATGGCATAGGTATGATCGGCTACCCGGCCGGGATGTTGCTGATAAAGTGCTTCCGACCTATTCAGGTAAAACAAAACACTATCCAGATCTGCCGCCTTTTTCGAAGCCGCATAGTTATATTCATAAGCCACCGATAAGCCGGTATAGGCATTGCTTAGGGCATTGTAATCTTCGGCTTTCAGTGCATTTTCCATTGATTTCCGGGCATACAAATTGACTTTGGCCACATTGTTCCAGCCTGAGTTCACCGCATAAAGCTGATAGTAAATCTTGGCAGAGAGGTAAGGATCGTTTAGTTTTTCCAGGGCTTTCAATCCCAGCTGGCAATGCTTTACAACTTCGTCAGCATTGGACAAGGCTTTGTAGAACAATACCCGGCCATACCAGGCATAGGCCATGGCTTCGGGAGTGTTGTGCTGACGTGCGATGACCATCGCGGAGTCACTAGCGGTTTTCATCGCTGCAAACTGCTGGGTAAGGGCGTATATATTTGTGAGCACCACCTGAGCTTTTACGGCCTCTGTATAATTGCGGTTCTTCAATGCGAAGCGGACACTTTCTTTCCCGGTTCTTATCCCCGCCTCATCGTCTTTATTTAACCGGTAAACTTCCGACAAACGGGTCAGTAACCTTGCTTTTTCCTCAGGAGTGATAGAGGGTACATTCAGGGCGGTCTTTAAGCTGTCTGATAAGACAGACTGGGCAGAAGCATTAAGCATCAGTAAACAAAGAAAACTGCAAATAAATAGTTTGAACAGGGAGGATTTCATATCCTGAAATTACTACAAATTGATCAGAATCGATGCAAAATGTAAACATCTTGAAAACCTGTAGACATATTGTAGTCGAGAATCCCTTCGTTGGTAGATGCTATGTAGGATAGCAACCTTGCGAAATCATCATGGAAGAATAAGACCTTTATGGTATACCCCCTTTGCTGCCGCCAGGCCCCTACCTGGTGGTGGCTTTTTAAAACCGGAAATCAATAATGCAGCGCTAATGTTTGGTTTTTTTAAAAATAAATATGACAACCCTGCTTTGCTGGAAGAGATCAGCCGGACGGAAGAAAAATGGTTTGTCTTTCTGGACAAACTGGAAATGCGCCTCCAGCAGTTGTGTTCCGACGCGCTTCCCGAACTTAGTGCCGTATTTAATGAGGACAGCGATCCTTATAAGCGTTCGCACAGCTGTATGCTCAGTGGATTAATCGGACAGGTTAACCAGATCCGGCAGAAAGCCATAGCAGCAAAAGAAGCCCATATTATTCCCTTTATCTATACTTCAAGGATTACCCTGCCTGATTTAATTTCCAGCTCCGGACGTAAGTATCACCATCGGCTTTATCGCTTTCAAATGGCTTGTTTTGAGCGTCATCATCAATTTGAAGGCAAAATAAATGAAGGAATTGCCAAGTTAAGAGCTGTGGAAGGAACAATATAAATTAATCACTACTAACTATAAAAAACATGTCTGAGAATCCATTATTAGCACCCATTCAGGGTATTACTTTAGAAGATTACAGCGCTGCATGCGCAAAAATGGGAAGCGGTCTGAGCGAAGAGCAGGTCGCAAAAGCCCTGGGTGTAGCAATGCCGGTATGGCAGGAAGCCAATCTGGGCTGGCAGGAGCGCATGAAGGAAGATGCTACTTATCAAATTGTTACCCTTTTTGGTCAGCATTTCGGTACCGCAGATCAGCATCCTAAATTCAGCAATCTGCAAGCGGTGCTTTCTCCGGAAGCCACAGCTTATGTAGAGAAAATTAAAACAGATAAAGACTTTTATCAGGAACTTGAAGTGGCCAGGCAGGTGGCTTATGACCACGGTCTGGACGGCGCTGGCTGGGTTGCAGATCAATATGGAATCTCTATTGGTGATTTTCAAATCGCTGCTTCTATATGGAATGAGCAGATTCATCAGGACATTGCTGCCGATTCACAAAAATATGTCCGGACGCAGGACGCTTATAAAGAGAAATATAACCAGCATTTTGCAAATAACGGAACCGGGGATGTTGCCGGCGACATCGAATTTTAAAAGCTCAATTACCTCCTCTTAACGCATTGTTAAGAACCGCACCAATATAACTGCCCCCTCTCTTGCTTACACTCGTGGTAATTAAGGGATACGGGGCAATTGGTGGGAATCCTTTATCGGCAACAACAACCGGCAGGTGATAAAAGACATTCTGCTCATGTTCAAGATCAATGTCCCATTTCCCACGCAGGTTTTCCCGGAATGTTTCCCCAACATAACGGCTCACCAGATCTAAGGTATACTGATGTTCTGCCTTTAGAATTTCCTCTCCGGAGCTGAATTTGATCAGCAGCCATTCTTCTACGTCATTGATGGACTGTGGGCTGTAACTGAGTTTTTTACTCGTTTCCTGTTCAAAAAAAACAGCAAACTCTTCCAGCTTATCTGACATTGCAAATAGCCATTCTTCGAAATCCTCCCGTGTTAAATTTGCGCGCATAACCCAGCTGATATGATGCTTTAACTTCGTGCCAAAACCATGTGGTAAGTTAGGTAATAAATTCAGTTATAAGAACTAAATCACTCATTTTGTCCATGCAAAAAACAACGAAATGTATTAAACGCACAACCGTTGTACGAAATGCTTTTTACTTCGTCCTGCCGGCCTTTTTTTCCGCGTAATCAGAATTTAATTTGTTCATTTTGTTCATCTTACCTGACAGATAACTGATCGTATAAAATCGCATAAGTTAAATCAAAGCCGAATAGGCAGCTAAATCCGAATTAAATTAACATTTATGAACTATTAGTGAACATTATAGAAAACGCCGATTGTTCGTATTTAAAAATGAAGAAACTAATCTTTATTCTACAAAAGCGAAATTCAAAATAGATCAGATCGATAATATCGTTATTCTGGAATAAAAAGAGTTATCTTTAATTACCTACTCTCTCTTAATATGACGCTCTCTTTGTTTTTTACCAGTATTGGCTGTTTCTTTCTCCTCCTCTTTTCCCTGCATTTGTTTTTCGCAAAAAGGGGGATTAAGCTGTTAAACTATTTGCTTGCCCTTCTTTTCCTTTCGAAGTTTGGGCAGGTCCTGATCTCTTTACTGATCCATTCTAATCAGAAGGACATATATCCCGTCTTATATCAGTTATTTACACCGCTATGGTACGTAGCCCCGGCTTGTTTTTATCTCTATACCACCAATTTCATCCAGGGGAACCAGCGGCTCCGTAAACTTCAATGGTTACATTTTATTCCGGCAATTCTCGTCCTTGTCCATTTATTTCCCTGGAATTCAAGCCTTGCGATCAACTGGGCCTCAATAGCTGCACAGATTGAAGAAAATAAGCAGCTGTTTATTACCGAAAGAACAGGATTGTTTTCTGCTTCATTCTACTCCCTGCTGAGACCTGTTCTGGTGCTGGCCTATCTTTTGTCTACCTGGCATGCCGTGTTAAAATCAAACATCCTTGATAAAAACTCAGGCCATTCCGGTAGAAACTGGTTGTTGTTTTTCCTTAAGACGGGTACATTCTTCCAACTGGCAGGCTTTATTCCACTTATTTTCTGGAATATGGATGCGCCTTATATCAATACCATATTCATTACGCTCAATGGGACCCTGCTTTTAGTCATCATGGTTTTTGTATTGCACCAGCCAAGGTTGTTCTATGGTTACCTTTTTGTTTCTGTTAACCTGGATATGCAGGATAAAGAAATCAAACCGGAAGTTCCGGCCCTGGTAAACACGCCAAAAAAGGTAAGCCTTTTGCCGGATCAGCTGGTAAACTACTCGAATGCGATGAAGGAAGTGATGGAAAAGAATAAACCATACCTTCTGGAAGACTTTCAGATCGTAGATCTGGCCGGAGCCCTTAACATCCCTGTGCACCACTGCTCCTTTGTCCTCAATAACCTGATCGGGAAGAATTTTCGCGACTGGATCAACGAATACAGGATTCAATCCTTCATTGAACAATATCCCATCAAAGCACAAAGAATGACGATTGAGTCTATTGCTCATGAGTGTGGCTTTAAAAGTGTAGCCACTTTTTACAATGCCTTTAAAAAAGAAACGGGCATCATGCCCACTGCTTATTTCTCCCGGAAGAAGGTCTCTTAAGGGCTGTATTTTTTACAACTATTGAATGGTTAGACAACTGTAACGTCAAAAACGGGCTTTTAGTATAATAAGCCTGATAACTTTATATACGAAACGTGCGATCTCTCGAGCTATCTCAATTCAGTCATTCCTGAATTAGTTGAAATACTGAACCACTCCTGAACAACAGTAAATCATACATATCTAAATTAATTACCTTTTATTCGCTCATTTATGAAAAAAGTAACTTTTACTCTATTGGTGTTATTTTTATTTGTGCTTAACAGTTTCGCACAAGTCCCACAAAAAATTAATTATCAGGCGGTGATCCGGAATGCTACCGGACTGCCTGTACCCAATCAGGCAGTAGGAATGCGCCTTACGGTGCAAAACGGACCGGTTGGTGCCGCAATCTATACCGAGACCCAGTTGCCCACCACCAATCCCTTTGGTTTGGTCAATCTGCAAATCGGAACAGGAACAGTGGTGACGGGTACATTTGCCCTTATTCCCTGGGCTACCGGCAACAAATACCTTAAAATTGAAGCGGATATCTCCGGAGGTTCTGCTTACGTTTTAGTAGGTACAGTAGAACTGGTGAGCGTTCCTTATGCTTTAAATGCTTCCACTGCAATCACCAGCAACGATAACCGCTGGACAGCTGCGGGCGCAAACATCCTGAACAACAACGTTGGCGGTGTCGGAATCGGTCCCGGATCGGGTACATTCCCCGCAAATGATGCGGTATTGGACATTTGGTCTACCACTAAAGGAATCCTGATCCCAAGGGTTGCCTCTGCTGCTGCAATCTCCTCACCAAGTGATGGCTTACTGGTTTACCAAACCAACGCACCTAAGGGTTTCTATTATTCAAAAACAGGTTCATGGGTAAGACTTACCGATGCCAATGATGCATCCGGCGGTTCTAACGGCGGTGCGATTATTCCTTTCGCCTCAGGTATTCCTGTGGCACTCACCACCATCGCCGGTGGTCTTGCGGGTACACCGAGTTTTGTCGGCTTTGGCAGCAGTGCACCCAGTGTTTCGATTTTAGGTTCAACAATTGACCTCACCGGAGCCGCAGGTACACTTTTAAACTTTGCCTTTTCTATGCCAAGAAGCGGAACGATAAAAAGTATGACTGCTTACTTTAGTACTACAGCGGCATTATCGCTGATCGGCTCCACGGTAACTATCACTGCTCAGCTTTATTCCAGCACTTCCCCAGACAACAGTTTTACTGCTGTTCCGGGAGCAACAGTTACTTTAGCCCCTTCTTTATCAGGTATCATCAGTATCGGTGCCATATCCAATGGAATTACAACAGGACTTAATATTCCCGTAACTGCTCAAACCCGCTTTTTATTGGTGTTCTCTACTCAAGCTGCAGGAATAAGTCTGATAACTACCACAGCTGGCTATGCCAGTGCCGGATTAAGCATTGAGTAAATAAGTACAGCTGTTCATTAAACTTATCATCATGAGATACCTTAAAACAATTATATTGTTATGGGTCGCGATATTGGCTGGCTTAACTGCAAATGCTCAATCCGCGACTAGCCATACGACGAGTGCCGCTGGTGGCAGCCTGGCACTGCCCGGTGGAAATACCATGGGCTTTACCGTCGGCGAACCAGTGATTGCCACCATAGGTTCGAACCCCAGGCTCACACAGGGTTTACATCAGACCTTACTGTTCTTCAATGTAACAGATGTAAACTCCCCGAATACCGTTCTTCTGTATAAAGAAGGAGGAGTAGTTGTCGTAACGGTCACTTTTAATCAACCCGTTGTGGTAACAGGTATTCCTGAACTTGCCTTAAATAGTGGCGGAAAAGCCTTTTATGCTTCCGGATCAGGAACGGAAACCCTGAGCTTCACCTATACCGTAGCGGCGGGAGAAACTTCTGCAGATCTGGATTATGCTGCAGTCGGATCACTTACCCTGCCAGGTGGAGCTACCATACAGAATGGACTCGGTGCAGATGCACCGCTGACCTTACCTGCGCCTGGAACCCCAGGCTCATTGGGTGCAAATAAAGATTTCGTTATCGATACCACTGCACCAAATGCGCCTTCAACACCGGTACTGGCTTCGGCAAGTGACAGTGGCATCCCCGGGGATAACACTACCAATGTCACCCTTCCTGTCTTTACAGGCACTGCAGAAGCAGGTTCTACCGTCACCTTATATGATACGGATGGAACAACTGTCCTCGGAACCGGTGTCGCTACCGGCGGAAACTGGTCAATTACTTCCACAGCGCTGATTGAAGCGGTACATACGATTACGGCGAAAGCAACGGATCCGGCGGGAAATGTCAGTGTTGCTTCAGCAGCACTTGCAGTAACTATAGACCTCACCGCTCCTACCCTGATCATCACGAGCAACGTACCGCAATTGAAGTCCGGTGAAACGGCAACCATCACTTTCACTTTCTCTGAAGATCCCGGAACAACCTTTGCCTGGGATGGCACAACCGGTGATGTCGTGGTTACCGGAGGAACGCTTGGTGCAATATCAGGAACAGGCCTGACCCGCACCGCGACTTTCACGCCAACGGCTGCTACCAATGCAGGTACAGCAAGCATTACTGTAGCCGCGGCAACTTATACTGATATAGCAGGCAACAACGGTGGAGCAGGAACCACTCCGGCACTGACCTTTGATACCTCTGATCCGGCAGCACCATCTACACCGGTTCTTGCTTCAGCAACAGATGCGGGCCCTTCTAATACAGATAACATTACCAACCAGACTACGCATACCTTTTCCGGTACTGCAGAAGCAGGTGCAACGGTAAGGTTATATGATACGGATGGAACCACCGTGCTTGGAACAGGGATAGCCACAGGTGGCAACTGGATCATTTCGGCCAGCCCGCTAACGGCAGGTATACATAACATTACTGCAAAAGCAACTGATGCTGCAGGAAATGAGGGGGTTGCTTCAGGAGTTTTAGTGATGACCATAGACCTCACCGCTCCTACCCTGATCATCACGAGCAACGTACCGCAATTGAAATCCGGCGAAACCGCCACGATCACCTTCACTTTCTCTGAAGATCCATCCACAACCTTTACATGGGATGGCACAACCGGTGATGTCGTGGTTACCGGAGGAACGCTTGGTGCAATATCAGGAACAGGCCTGACCCGCACCGCGACTTTCACGCCAACGGCTGCTACCAATGCAGGTACAGCAAGCATTACTGTAGCCGCGGCAACTTATACTGATATAGCAGGCAACAACGGTGGAGCAGGAACCACTCCGGCACTGACCTTTGATACCTCTGATCCGGCAGCACCATCTACACCGGTTCTTGCTTCAGCAACAGATGCGGGCCCTTCCAATACCGATAACATTACCAACCAGACTACGCATACCTTTTCCGGTACTGCCGAAGCAGGTGCAACGGTAAGGTTATATGATACGGATGGAACCACCGTGCTTGGAACAGGGATAGCCACAGGTGGCAACTGGATCATCTCGGCCAGCCCGCTAACGGCAGGTATACATAACATTACTGCAAAAGCAACTGATGCTGCAGGAAATGAGGGGATTGCTTCAGGAGTTTTAGTGATGACCATAGACCTGACCGCACCAACCCTGGCGATCACAAGCAGTGTTCCTCAATTGAAAACCGGTGAAACGGCAACGATTACCTTCACTTTCAGTGAAGATCCGGGAACAACATTTGCCTGGGACGGAACGACCGGTGATGTCGTAGTTACCGGAGGTACACTGGGCGCAATTTCAGGCTCAGGTCTGACCCGCACAGCGACTTTCACGCCAACGGCTGCTACCAATGCCGGCACGGTAAGCATTACCGTTGCAGCAGCCACTTATACAGATGTTGCAGGTAACAACGGCGGTGCAGGAACAACTCCGGCATTAACCTTTGATACTTCGAACCCTCTTGCACCATCTGCTCCTGTACTGGCTACAGCGAGCGACAACGGTTTCTCAAATACAGACAACATCACCAATGTGGTTACCCCTGTATTCACCGGAACAGCCGAAGCAGGTTCAACAGTAAATTTATATGATACCGACGGCGTAACCGTGATTGGAACAGGCATCGCTACCGGCGGAAACTGGTCGATCAATGCATCCACCCTGGCACCAGGCATCCATACCGTGACCGCAACAGCAACAGATGCAGCGGGTAACGTAAGCCCGCTTTCAACAGGTCTTGCAGTAACGATCGATACCACTTCACCAACATTGGCGATCACCAGCGATGTTCCTCAATTGAAATCAGGGGAAACCGCAACGATTACCTTTACCTTCTCTGAAGATCCGGGAACAACATTTGCCTGGGACGGAACGATCGGTGATATCGTAGTTACAGGTGGTACACTGGGTGCGATTTCAGGCACAGGCCTAACCCGCACAGCGACCTTCACACCAACGGCCGCTACCAACGCAGGTACCGTAAGTATCACTGTAGCAGCAGCTACTTATACAGATATTGCAGGCAACAATGGCGGCGCAGGAACGACTCCGGCACTGACCTTTGATACTTCTAATCCAGCTGCTCCATCTGCACCCGTTTTGGCTACAGCGAGCGACAATGGTTTTTCAAATACGGACAACATCACCAATGTGACTACCCCTGTATTTACCGGCACAGCCGAAGCCGGAGCTACCGTAAACTTATACGATACTGATGGCGTAACGGTGATTGGAACCGGCATCGCTACCGGAGGAAACTGGTCGATCACGGCCTCTACCCTGACTCCGGGCGTACATACCGTTACTGCTAAAGCAACAGATCTGGCAGGCAACGTGAGTGTGGCCTCTACAGGGCTTGCAGTGACCATCGATACGACTTCACCAACATTGGCGATCACGAGCGATGTTCCTCAGTTAAAATCAGGAGAAACGGCAACGATTACCTTTACCTTCTCTGAAGATCCGGGAACTACTTTTGCCTGGAACGGAACTGCGGGTGATGTAGTGGTAACAGGCGGTACACTGGGCGCGATTTCAGGCACAGGTCTGACCCGCAACGCAACCTTTACCCCTACCGCAGGTACCAATGGAGGTACCGCGAGCATCACTGTAGCAGCGGCTACTTATACGGATATTGCAGGTAACAATGGCGGTGCGGGAACTACTCCGGCACTAACCTTTGATACGTCCAATCCAAATGCACCATCTGCACCGGTTCTGGCTGCAGCAAGTGACAGCGGAGTATCTAATTCCGATAACATCACCAACGTAATCACTCCGCAATTTACCGGCACAGCTGAAGCAGGAGCTACCGTAATGTTATATGATACGGACGGTATAACGATGATTGGAAGCGGTATTGCTACCGGTGGAAACTGGTCAATTACTGCCGTTACCCTGACTCCAGGCGTACATACCATTACCGCAACAGCAACAGATGCTGCAGGTAACGTAAGTCCGGCTTCAACAGGTCTTGCAGTAACGATCGATACCACTTCACCAACACTGGCCATCACGAGCGATGTCCCTCAGTTGAAAACGGGTGAAACGGCAACGATTACTTTCACTTTCAGTGAAGATCCCGGAACTACTTTTGCCTGGGATGGAACGACTGGTGATGTAGTGGTTACAGGTGGCACACTGGGCGCAATTTCAGGCGCAGGTCTGACCCGCACAGCGACTTTTACACCAACAGCAGGTACCAATGCCGGAACAGTAAGTATTACTGTTGCTGCGGCAACTTATACAGATGCTGCAGGTAACAATGGAGGCGCAGGAACTACTCCTCCGCTAACCTTTGATACTTCCAATCCAAATGCACCATCAGCGCCTGTTCTTGCTTCAGCGAGTGACGCCGGTTTTTCAAATACAGACAACATCACCAATGTGACTACCCCTGTATTTACCGGAACAGCAGAAGCAGGTGCTACAGTAACGTTATACGATACTGACGGAATCACTGTACTTGGCACAGGAATCGCCACCGGCGGAAACTGGTCGATCACTGCAACCACCCTGACTCCAGGCGTACATACCCTTACTGCAACAGCAACAGATGCAGCAGGCAATGTAAGTCCGGCTTCAACAGGTCTTGCAGTAACCATCGACACGACTTCACCAACACTGGCGATCACAAGCGACGTTCCTCAATTGAAATCAGGGGAAACCGCAACGATTACCTTTACCTTCTCTGAAGATCCGGGAACCACATTTGCATGGGACGGAACAACAGGTGACGTAGTCGTTAGCGGAGGTACTTTAGCGGCGATCTCAGGCACAGGCCTGACCCGCACAGCGACCTTTACCCCAACAGCAGGAACCAATGCCGGTACTGCAAGCATTACGGTACCAGGGGCTACTTATACGGATATTGCAGGTAACAATGGTGGCGCGGGTACAACTCCGGCACTGACCTTTGATACTTCGAATCCTGCTGCCCCTTCTGCACCGGTTCTGGCTACAGCCAGCGACAGCGGAGCATCCAACTCGGATAACATCACCAATGTGATTACCCCTGTATTTACCGGAACAGCAGAAGCAGGTGCAACGGTAACTTTATACGATACAGACGGAACAACAGTGATCGGAACAGGAATCGCCACCGGCGGAAACTGGTCAATCACCGCTTCTACCTTAGCCCCGGGTGTACATACCGTTACTGCAACTGCAACAGATGCAGCAGGTAATGTGAGTCCGGTTTCAACAGGATTAGCGGTAACGATCGACACGAGCATTCCGGTGATCAGCAGCATCGCCCTGGCAGATCCGAACCCTACCCTGGCTACGAGTGTAACCTATACGGTAACTTTCTCGGAACGTGTATCCAATGTAGAGGTGACAGACTTTAGTCTGGCAACTACAGGCGGTACCGCCGGAACAATCGCAGGCGTCAGCACATCGGATTTCACCGTTTACACAATTACTGTCAATGCCATTACCGGCAGCGGAACGATTGGACTGAACCTGAACAACTCAGGAACGGGAATTATCGATGTCGCCGGAAACGACATTGCAACCGGTCTGACTGGTGATTTCTATACTTTTGACCATACTGTACCAACCTTAAGTGCGGTAAATATCGCATCGGACAACAGCAATCCGCTTTTCGCGAAAGTGGGTAACACTGCCACCCTGACGTTTACAGCGAGTGAAACTTTACAAACTCCGGTGGTTACAATCGCAGGTCATGCGGTAACTCCTACAGCTGCAGGCAATAACTGGACGGCTACTTATACTTTTACTTCAACTGATACTGAAGGATTAGTGGCTTACAACATTGCTTTCACTGACCTGATCGGAAATGCAGGTGTTCCTGTTTCCACAGGTACAGGAAGTGTGACATTCGATCGTACTACGCCTACATTAAGCGCAGTAAACATCGCGTCTGATAACGCAAACCCAGTTCTTGGAAAGGTTGGCAACAGCATTTCTCTAACCTTTACCGCAAGTGAAAGCTTACAGGTTCCGGTGGTGACTATCGCAGGTCATACCGTTATCCCAACAGCAGCAGGGAACAACTGGACAGCAACCTATACCCTTGCATCTACTGATACAGAGGGTTTGATTGCTTACAACATTGCTTTCAGTGACCTTGCAGGAAATGCAGGAACTCCGGTTGCTACAGGTACAGGCAGCGTAACCTTTGATCAATCTATGCCGACACTGTCTGCAGTAGAGATTTCATCGAACAATGCCATTCCTTTCCTTGCCATTGTTGGTAACACCGCAACCTTGACCTTTACCTCAAGCGAGCCTTTACTTACTCCGGTGGTGACCATCGCAGGACATACTGTAGTTCCAACAGCGTCAGGTAACAACTGGACGGCTACTTATACCTTTACTTCAGCAGATCCGGATGGTCCGGTTGCTTACAACATCGCTTTCAGTGACCTTTCAGGAAACGCGGGCACACCGGTTTCTACAGGTTCAGGTTCGGTTACTTTAGATAAATCTGTACCAACCTTAAGCGCTGTAAATATTGTTTCAGACCATGCCAATCCTACCCTGGCAAAAGTTGGCAATACAGCAACCTTAACCTTTACCTCAAGCGAAGTGCTGCAAACACCGGAAGTGACCATCGCAGGTCATACGGTAACGCCTACAGCTGCAGGTAATAACTGGACAGCGACTTATACCTTCACCTCTTCAGATCCTGAAGGATTAGTAGCCTACAACATTGCTTTCAGTGATATGGCAGGAAATGCAGGAACTCCGGTTTCTACAGGTACCGGCTCAGTAACATTTGACCGTACCGTTCCTACTTTATCTGCGGTAAACATTGTTTCTGATTATTCGGTTCCTACTCTTGCCAAAACAGGCAACACGGCTACCCTGACCTTTACAGCCAGTGAAACCTTGCAGACTCCTGTGGTGACCATTGCAGGACATGTGGTAACACCTACAGCTGCCGGCAATAACTGGACAGCTGCCTATACCTTTACTTCAACAGATCCGGAAGGTCTGGTAGCCTATAACATTACATTCAGTGATGTGACAGGCAATGCAGGAACTCCGGTTTCTACAGGTACAGGTTCAGTAACCTTTGACCGGACAGCTCCGGCTATCCCTTCCGGCCTGGCAGCAGTATCCGGTGATACGCAAATTGTCCTGAACTGGACCGCCAATACGGAAACAGATCTGGCTAAATACCGGATCTTATACGGAACAAGTCCTAACCCAACTACCTTCCTGGCTGATGTTCCTGCCGGAACAACAACCTTTACGAATGTTGGGTTAACCAATGGTACGACGTACTACTACCGCATTCAGGCCATTGATCAGGCAGACAATGCGAGTACCTTAAGTGCAGACGTTTCGGCAATCCCTAAAGCAAGCCAAAGCATCAGCTTTATCGCGATTGCAGCTAAAACCTATGGAGATCCTTCATTCACCCTGGGCAGTGCAAATTCATCAGCAGGACTTCCGGTAACGTATACCGCAACTGATCCTTCCATCGTTTCTATCGCAGGCAATGTAGCCACGATCTTAAAAGCAGGAAGCACAACGATCACTGCAAGTCAGCCTGGAAATGCATTCTTTAATGCAGCGCCTAACGTACAGCAATCATTAACGGTAAACACCAGAACACTAACGATTGTCAACAACAGCCTTTCGAAAGTCTATGGTAATGTACTGACCAATACTGACCTTACCGGAACCATTACGGGAGTTCAAAGCGGGGACAACATTACCCTGACCAGAACCAGTGCCGGTATCGCAGCAACAGCCAGTGCAGGTACATACCCTATCGTTGGAACATTAGCTGATCCGGATGGCAAACTGTCTAACTACACAGTGAACAACCCGGATGGAATATTGACAGTAACACAAAAAACCCTGACCATTGCGGCTTCAAACCTGAGCAAATTCTACGGTACCGCAACTGTCTTTACCGGTACAGAATTTACTGCTACCGGATTGACCAACGGCAATACAGTTACTTCACTGAGCTTAAGCAGTACCGGTGCAGCCGCCACGGCAAGCGTTGCCGGTTCTGATTACGACATCATTCCAAGCGCGGCAGTGGGAACAGGATTGAGCAATTACAGCATCGTTTATACCAATGGTAAATTAACGGTGAACAAAAAAGGCTTAATCATCACAGCAGATGCCAAAGAGAAATTCTTCGGTGCTGCGAACCCTGCATTTACTGCCAGTTATTTAGGCCTGGCTAACGGAGAGACTAACTCTGTATTAACCACTCAGCCTATATTCAGCACAACTGCAACTACGAGCAGCCCGGTTGGCACCTACGACATCAATGTGAGTGGTGCTGTGGCAGACAACTATGCGATCAGTTATCAAAAAGGAACATTAACGGTTAAAACTGATGCGGTTACCGACATCAGCCTTGCTGCGGTACCTTTATATGAAAACACTGCCGCAGGAGCTTCGGCCGGAACACTGAGCAGCACTTCTGATAATCCTGCTGCCACCTTTACCTACTCACTGGTATCAGGCACAGGAAGTACAGACAATGCTTCGTTTAGCATCAGTGGTAACCAACTCCTCAGCACAGCAAGCCTTGATTTTGAGACAAAAGCTGTTTATAAAGTGAGGGTTCGTTCTACCACGCAAAACAACACTTCGCTGGACAAAGAGCTGACGATTAATTTAACGGATGTTAATGAGATCCCTACCCTTACCGCAATAGGCGACCAAACTTTGTGCGCTACTTCAGCAGCACAGACGGTGGCTTTAGCAGGCATCAGCGCCGGACCGGAAACCGGTCAGACGACTACCCTGAGTGTAAGCAGTACCAATTCTGCTTTGTTCCAGTCCTTAACAGCAAGCGGTAGCGGTGCTACAGGAACCTTAAGCTATACGCTCAGAAGCGGTGCTTCAGGTACTGCCACAGTTACGGTGATGGTGAAAGACAATGGTGGAACCGCTAATGGTGGTGTAGATACCTATACCCGCTCATTCCAGATTACCGTTAATGCTGCACCAATCGTATCGATCAGCAGCAATAAAGGTACTCAGGTGAGTAAAGGAGATGTCGTAACACTGACTGCAACAGGAGGAACAACTTATGTTTGGGCCAACAGTGCCGGTATCCTAAGCGGACAAAACACCGCGGTGCTTACCGTAAGGCCACGTGAAACGACTACCTATACGGTAACGGCAACCAATGCCAACGGTTGTTCACAATCGCAAACCTTTACGCTGGGAATCCTGGACGATCTGGCACTCATCAAGGGTACCAACATCTTGTCTCCTAACGGCGATGGTTTTAATGATAAATGGATCATAGATAACATTGATTTCTATCCTAATAATGAAGTGAAAGTTTTTGATAAAGCCGGACGTATTCTCTACAATAAAAAAGGATACGATAACAGCTGGGAGGGCACAGTAGATGGCCGTCCGCTAGATGAAGGAACCTATTATTACATCATCGATTTCGGAACCAACAGACTTAAATTCAGAGGATTTATCACTGTAATCAGAGAAAATTAACATTTAAGAAGCCTGCATAAGCCCTTTCAAAAAGGGAATGCAGGCTTCATCACAATTACGCAGAGACATGAAAATCGTACACAAAACATGCTTACTGATTGCCTTTATGGCGGCAGCAGCAAATTCAGCAAAAGCGCAGTTAAACCCCTTGTCGGCACAGTATTATACCAACCAGTATGCCATCAATCCTGCTTTCGCTGGTTTTTCACAAGGCATCAGAATAAATGGTTCTTACCGCAAGCTTTGGGATAACGTACCTGGTGCACCGCTTACCCAAAACCTGACCGCAGATTATGGCTTCAGCAGAGTTGGGATTGGCTTAACGCTGAACCATGAAAGCGCGGGACTGCAAAGACAAACCCGGGCCCTGGCCTCCTATGCTTATCACCTGAAACTGAATCAGAACGGAGACGGGCTTCATTTCGGGGTTTCTATGGGGATCTTAAACCAGCGGCTGGAGGATACCGATATTTACGGGAATCCAAATGATCCTATGGTTGGCCAGTACAACAACCGTAAGACCTATCTGGACGGAGATTTTGGCATCGCCTATACCTCGAACAGATTAACTGTACAGGCTTCCATCCCCAACCTCAAAAGCTTCCTCAAAAAGGAAACGATCAAGCTTGCTGATGTGGGTACCTTCTATTCTGCTGTCAGTTACAAATTTCCGATCACCAAAGGGGCTGAAGGAATTGATGCAGAGCCCAAAGTTGCCTACCGCGGCGTTAAAGGATTTGACAACATCTGGGATGCAGGTGTTCAGGTCGGAATTGCCAATCAGCAGGTATTTGCCATGGCCATGTACCATAGTTCTGAGAATGTTACTTTCGGATTGGGAATGGACTTTAGACACAAATATATGATCAGCGGATCCTATAGTACACAAACTTCCGCACTGAGTGCTTATACCAATGGCAGCTTTGAGCTGAACCTGAGGCTAAGCCTGGGCGGAGATAAATAGGCAGGGGAAAAGAAAGGTCGTAACAAGGAAGCTGTTAAAGCGTTCTTGTTACGGCTTTTTTTATTGGCCAATTTCTTCCTGTACCTTCTTTGGCAGGCTCCTGAGGATCAGTTCGTAAGAGTGGTCTATCTGTTCGTTTAACTGCTTCCTTGTCAGGCGGCCATCCATAAACACGGTATTCCAATGCTTCTTGTTCATGTGAAAACCGGGTGTGATCTCCTCAAACTGTTCCCGCAACTCTATGGCCCGTTCAGGGTCGCATTTGGCATTAAAACGATTACCGGTAACCAGGCTGGTCAGCAGGAAGATCTTTTCTCCAACCTTAAAAACCAGGGTATCTTCTCCAAAAGGAAGACCTTCCGTTGCACCTGGCTTCTGCAGGCAATATTCCCGTAATTCTTCTATATTCATATCAATCTCAAATATAGCAATTCGGCTTATTCTGGCGAAACAGATTTTAACACATAAGCTTTAGGGAAGCCCAGTGGCCGGATCCGCTTAATGATGGCTTTCGCTTCCTTCCTGTCTTTAACATTCCTGATCTGGATGTTGTAGTAGACCCATTTGGTAGGAACAATAACCACATTCTGATAATACCTGGATAAAATAGCCTGACAAACCTTAGCCATTGGAAGTTTAAAATGCGCGGCCTGAATGGTAATCGAGCCAGGTGAAGGCGGCCCAACCGGTTCTACAGGAGGAACAGGAGCAGGAACAACCACAGGGGGTGCCGGAACCGGGGCAACGCGGGGAGATGGTTTGGCCGGAATAGCCGGTTTCAGGACATAAGCATCGGGGAAGCCGATCAATTTGATCTTTTTGATGATCTCGTTCGCTTCTTCCAGATCTCTGACACCCCTGATCTGAATGTCGTAATAAACCCATTTGGTAGGAACAATGACTACATTTTTATAGTATTTTAATAAAATACGCTGTGAATTCCTGGCCATTGGAAATTTAAAATGTGCAGCCTGGACTGTCAGTGAACCAATTGGATAAGACTCCGGTTCTTCAACAGGTTTTGCCGGTTGCTCCGGCACTACTTTAACTGCAGGCACAACAGCACTGTCTGCTTTTGATGGTGCAACCGGAGTAGTCCGCATGTCAAGGTTGTTCACCAGATCACCGTCTATAGTCCTCACAATCACAAACGGAATTGCCGGAGTTTCTCCCTTCAGGTCCATCAGTCGCAATTGCGCGGGATCCATTTCCACTTTATACTTACCCGGAAGCAAGCCGAGATAAGAGAAATAGCCATCGGCCTCAGAAACCGTTTGTCCTACTTTTTTAGCATGCTCGTTGTAAAAGTTTAGAATCACATTCCCCTGCCCTGTTTCCTCTGCCCCATCTTTCAGGGTCACCCTTCCAGAGGCTTCTCCAAACACGGAGATGGGAACTTCTACATTCTTTACATAGTTCGGGTCAATCACTACCGTATAATTGGCTTTAGGGAATTTCCAGGCCAGCCTGTCAAAACCAGAGCCATCCAGCTCAATGTTGTAATTGGTATAGGCTTCCAGATCGGTAATCTGAATGGTCGTGTCTTTTACCGATTGTTTGATCCGGCCGCCATTGATCCTCACTTTCAGGCCTTCCGCTTTAGGTTCATCTTTATCGCGCCTGCCGTTCCCGTTCATATCCAGATAAGGAATCAGCAGCACAGCGCCCTTACCTACGCTTGTATAATTGTTAAAATTGGTGAATCCTGATTTCCCGTCATGAATCAGGCTTCCGCTGATGCCTTGTAAAGAGCGGATCAGGTCGTTGCTTTTCCGCACAGATACCCGGGTTTGTGCAAAAGAGAAATCATACCTCAAACCGAGTTCAATATTGGTGATGTCACTGGCAAAATTCTTTTCATAGGAAAGGTTCAGGTAACCACTTCTGAAAACCCGCTTTTCCAGCTCTGTTTTTACACCAATCACTTTGTTGCCCGTATATTCATATTGCAGCTGTTGAGTGATCAGCAGGTTCCTGAAGGCCCTTAACGCAAGGGAATAATTGGTATACACATAAGCATCTGCTCCTTTAAGAAATACAGAATAGGTAGCTGCACTGGCATTGATGCTGCCAACCGCGGCAGAGAGCATCCAGTTGGCCAGTGTATACCTGGTATTCTCGAGCAGGATCTGCTGTAAACTGAGCTGGGTATAGGCCGAAAAATGCCTTCCGCGGATCGGAAAAGAAAGCGCCAGCTTCCGGTCTTCGACAAAAGTATTGTTAATGGCTGTCTGCCCTTTCTTATACCAGCTATTGTTCAGTTCAATCTGCAGGCCAGAAGGCAGGTTATAGCTCAAGATCGCTCTGGAACGCACATCATGGTCGTACTCTGCAGAAAACAACAGATTGGACAGTAAACGAACCGAGGTATTGACAAAAGGGATCTTAGAACCCGAAGTAACCGAGGAAAGGTATTCAATTCCACCTCCAACCGTGATGCTGCGACTCAGGCCGTAATTGGTGCTCAGACGGGCAAACTTTGCATGTCCTGCTTCTTCCAGGATTCCGGAACTCGCCGTATATTCAAACTCCTTCTCCGGCAAAAAATTAAAGGGAATGCTGATGTTCTGTTCCGTAGTACGTTCTTCCCCGTAAGGGCCATAATAACGTAGCTTGATCACGGTATTGCCATACACCAGGGGCACATTAAAGGTGAAGAATCCGGAAGCATCCGCCTTGACATAATTGATGAGTACACCATTTACATAAAGCTCTACCATCCAGTTGGGTTCTGTCTTGTTATTTAAAGTATACGTACCGAAAGAACGCCTATAGGTGGTCGGCGCATTGGTAACCTGGACCCCGATCACCGGTGAGTAAATGGAGGAGATCGACTGCCCCTGAATCTTACCCGCCAAAAACTGTTTGGCATAACGCATGTCGTTGTCCACATACCGCCAGAGGTAATATTGCTGGCGACCGGAGAAGCCCTGATTGTTATGGTAATTCAGCACCACATTCGTTTCCCCTCCGGCCACCATTCCGCCCAAACCCAGGCTTACCCTGGCATCCTGAGGTGTGCCCTTATTTCCCGCCGAAGTCAGTGCCGAATAGTCTGCTGTACCAAAGTAAAACAACGGATAATTTCTGCCGATCACGGTATCTGCTTTAAATATGCCGCTCAGCCTGTTCAGGTTATTCCGCATCTGTTCCTGCCGCATTTCTCGAAGTACGGGTAATTCCAGGTCGGTACTTAGCACTACCGAGAGGTTTCTAAAGCTGAATACACAGTTTAAACCGAATAGCTTAGCAAAAAGATCCGATTGCAGATAAAGTCCGCTGCTGGTTTTGATTAGTTCTCCGGGTTTTAAATCATAATGTTGTTCTCCATATAGGATGACCTGATTCTTTCGGTCGATCAGGTATTTGGAATCAGGGCTGATGAATGTTCCGGAGATGGAATCCCTGCTTTTAGAAAGCTCATACCGAATCTTCAGAAAATTAAAAAGCTCCACTACCGGCAGCCAGACTTTATCCTCCTGAATCACTGCCGGGATTTCCGCAGCACCTACACGCTGTACATTCAGAAAAACAGAAATTTCTTCCTGATCCTGACTCAACTGAGCAACAGCATGACCGGCCGTAAAAGCAAAAAAGCCGAATACCAAAGCACTGAGCTTCAGGAACTGCTTTGTTCTTTCTTTACATATATTGAGGTCGGCTCCATACATAAATCAGGGTTGAATAAAAGTCACAGAAAAAGTACCGCTATAATTTCCGGGTGGATTGGCCAGGGGATTGGTCAGGGTCAGCGTCCCTCCGATTCTGATTTGTGTTCTTCCCGGCGAAGTCTGGGTGGCGATGAAAGGGCTCCCGGGATCGGAACTTCCGATGTGCAGGGTGATGCTCCCACCGTTGCTTCCATTCAGCGTCACATCCGGACCATTAACAATCGTCACGAGTGTACCGGGCTCTGCATCTACCTCAAAAATTGCAGGTGAAAAAGAGACGCCCTGATTGGTCTGAATCACACTTCCCGTTGTCGACCTCGATCCGTTGGGATAAATGATCACCGATCCGCCCGTACCTCCCTGGTAAAAGGCGCCAAACTGCAGGCCCTGTGCCGGATTTACATAGATCACCACTGGTCTCGGAGGATTTTCCGGACCCAGTGCTGCAAACTTGCGCTGTGCCTTTGAAGATACAGCGGCCAGCAACAAGCCTGGTAAAACGATACTGTATATGGTTATTCTTATCTTCCTCATTTTCCGGTGATTTGCACTTTAGTGGTATGTGTCTTTTTAGTGGTAATAAAGCTAACGAGGTAGACGATATTTGGTGTCAGCTGTTCCAGCGGGTACACCCCGTTTCCTTCTATTTTTTTACGTGAGATGACCTGTCCTAAAACATTACTGATCAGTAAATAACCCGATTGTTCGTCCATGAGTTTGATCCTCAGAAATAAACCGCCGTTGGAACCGAAAACGGTATAGACATCTCCACTGCCGTCAATTACATCTTTAGCGGCCATGGTGCGTAAAGAGAAGCGGTTCTCCAGCACACCTTTCTTCAGGCTTACCGTATATACCGGATTCTGCTGCAGGTTCTGGTTAGTTCCGGTTACTGCATCCCTCAGGTAAAGATTTAGCCCCGCAGGCCAGTTCTCCAGGTTCCGCAGGTTAAACACTACATTTCCATCTCTATGGGTTTCTATGCCCAGAGGGATTACTGTGCTGGTGTCCACACCTTCCAGCGCTTTCACGACCAGTTTGGAAGCATCGGCACCGATGGAATATACATTTGGCAAGAGCTCGTCGATGTTCATCAGTTTGATGGCATCGCGGGCTTTGTCGAAGTTGCGTCCTGCGCCCTGGTTTGAATACAATACCAGCGGATCGGAAGAATTGCTGTGGTCAGCAAAACCGGCACTCAATCTTAGCAACATCCTTGGAACGGAATTTTGTGCGTCCATACGGGCGGCCATAGATTTATGGAAAACCGGCGACAAGTCATTTACCCTGACATTGTTGTTCATGGCCAGCGTTCCGGTTACCGGATAGCTGCCATCAGAAACATGGACAAAGAATCCCTGCATCGAGGCAATGACCGGTCCTGCAATCCCATCACTGGATACGCCGTTAATATAAGTGCTGTAAGCACCAGTATATTGACTCACTGTACCTGAATTAAAGAAGTAGACTGCATTGTCGATGTTTGTCTTCGTTAAACCCGAAGCAGCATCCCAGTTGATGGGTGATGGATAAGGATTTCCGACAAGGTTAAAACCTTTGGTGTACAGCTGATTATGGTTGTACAAAGTAGCAGACATGGTTCCGTTATTTACCGGACCGCTTATGCTCACTGTTTTTGGGGCCATAGAAGAACCAAAATCGGCGGCATAGCCTTGTAAAGGAACCAAAGGACTTGAAGGATTGGTATAGGATGTAAATCCGCTGCTTACTTTATCCTCAATATAATTGTAGAAATTCGGGAATGTCGCATTGAGGTCTACTGTCGAAGCAAAGCTATTCACCGTTGCATTCTGTACAGGCGGACTAAAATATTTATAACCAAAACCGGCAATCAGGTAACGTTGCATTGTTACATTTCCGGATACCGTGCCTGTCCCGCTTCCATCGATCAAAGCCGTTTGAGTAGCAGAAGACAGTAGTGTCAGGTTGCCTGCAGAGGCAAACTGCCCATTGCTCACGAGTAAAATATCGCTCAGGCTTAATGGCCCGCCCAGATTCACGCCCGCAGCATTGTTGATCTTTAGGTTTTTAATCAGGTTTCCGGTAAAAGCCGCCGCAGGAATACTTTGCAGCGCTGAGCCGTTCATCTCAATCATTCCATTGCTCACGATAAAACTTCCGCTGTTGCTGATGTTCCCACCTATTTTTAGAGTTCTTGTATTGATGTCCAGCGTTCCGGCAGTTACCGTTACGTTATTGCTTACCGTTAACGCAGATTGCAATGGCACAGTGGTATTGCTGCTTCCTACCGTCAGATTATAGATCGGATTCAGTGCATTGATGTTCATTGTTGTGGCCGCGGCAGTAGATCCATTGCCCATTTGTAAGGTGCCGCCGGTAAAACCTGTTCCTCCTGTACTGAGGTTGGTATAGCCCAGATTCTGACCAGCCGTACCTCCGGAATTCTGGATCACCAGCGTCCCGGCCGACATACTGAAGGCAGCGCCTGCGGCATCCATCTGGAAAGGCGCAAGCCCGGCAGTTGTACTTCCTGCGGTATTCAGCGTGGTTTGTCCTCCCTGCATCTCATATTGCCATGCGGCTGCCGGATTTCCAATGGCAGCGGCAATGTTGAGGTTTCCACCATTTACCGTAATCCTTGCCTGGTCCAGTGCCAGTGCATTGTTTCCGGCTGTAGTTCCGATGTTCATTGTGCCTCCTGTTACCTTAACCTGTCCGGCAATGGTCCAGTTCATATTGGCAGAATTAATCGTTCCTGCATTTACCCACAAGCCGGAGCTGGCAGGAACCAGGTAAGGAACATCAGTAATATCGGCTAAAAACGGACTGATGGTTAATCCGGAGTTGTTCAGGTTAAATGAACCGTTATTTAAAGTCAGAAAACCATTAGGTGCAGAAAAACCTGCCGCAGTTACTTCCAGCGAATTGGTGTTTACGGATCCCATATTGGTGGTAATGTTGTTGAAGGAAGTCACCGCTCCTGCTCCTGAAATCGTCTGGTTTCCATTTTTACTGAAAATCACATTACATAGGCTGTTCGCATCCTGGCGGAGGTTAAAGGTTCCGCTGTTAACTACATTGCCCCCTATCGTTAATAAGTGTGTGGCATCCGAAGAAGCGGAAACGCCAAAGGTTGCGCCACTGGCAACAGACAGGTTTCCATTTACGGTAATTTTCTGTACGGTAGCACTGTTTCCCATGCTCATTGTGCCACTGCTTACCGTCAGGTTATTGCTCAGATTCGCATCCAGCAAGGTTAGCCCTGCCGCATTTGCGCCATCCAGATTGTAATAGTTCATGGACAGCACTGTCTGGGCCGAAGTCCCGTTATAGCTGATGGTTCCGGCATTTGCTACTGCATCTGCTGTGGCTGGCGGACTTATCGTTATGGCTCCCGCAATGCCCGTTACACCGGAAGAAAAGGATTTCAGGCCTCCTGTACTTAACGTTAGCTGGTTGTAAACAGAAGCCGCCACATTTTGTGCCCCCGAACCATTATAGTTAACCGTACTACCTGTAACCGTATAGGCATTTGTTCCGGGACTAAAAGTATTAGAAATGCCGATGGTTCCGGTTGAGGCCAAAACCCTGGCCCCGGTGCCGCTGCTGCTCAGGTTATAATAATTGTAGGCTGGAATGGTCTGAGAAGAAGATCCGGTAAATCCAACCGTTCCGCCCGAAAGGTCGATCAGTCCGGTGACTGTTGGAAATGAAGCTGCCGTATTGAAGGTTCCTGCCGCGAGTGTCATATTTCCCGATACCGACAACGAGTTTCCGGCATTGGTGGTCAGCAAAAGCCCCGGATCACTCAGGATCAGGTCTTTGGTTACTGCGGCAACATTGATGTTGATGGTATAAGGTCCGGTGAGCTGCACATTGTCCGTTGCCACCGGCACCCCGTCAGTATTCCAGTTTGCGGCATCGCCCCAGTTGGCAGTTCCTGCTCCGCCATCCCATGTTTTGATGGAAATGGTCAGCTCTCCAATTTGAAAATCTCCAAATGCGGTTAAACCGGAAGCGGTCAGACTTGTGGATGTAACCGAGCCCACCATTGGATATACCCAGGCACCGCCAGCGTATCCACCCAATACAAAAGCATTGGTATTTGCACCTGCATCTACATCAGCCGCCAGGTAATTCAGTGTGACATTCACCGTAGTAAAAGCGATTCCGCTGTTGCTCATCGTCCAGTACCGGTTTACACTTTTTGATGCGTTGATCCTGGAATTGCCGATACTCGGATGATCCCCGGTAATGGTCGATACGGTCAGGTCTCCGGCGACACTTACGCCTGTAAAGCTCAAAGAAACCGGAAGGTAACTCGATGCATTTCCAATCTCAAAGACCCTGCTGGTATTACCGGTCGCTATGTTTTTCCGGAAATTCCCGTTAACCCATCCGGTCAGTTGTGCCGCTCCGCTAACCGATCCGGAAGCAGGCTGAATGACCACAAAAGAACCTGTTTGTATTTTTCCAAGTG
Source organism: Pedobacter sp. KBW06 (assembly GCF_003852525.1). Taxonomy (GTDB): domain Bacteria; phylum Bacteroidota; class Bacteroidia; order Sphingobacteriales; family Sphingobacteriaceae; genus Pedobacter. Next base: position 295,286 of record NZ_QAJL01000005.1, on the reverse strand, counting down.
TAAAGGTCAGGGCATCATTTACTGTCACGTTTGAAGAGATGCTCACTGTTCCCCCGCTATTGTTGAGTGTCAGTTTATAAAATGCTGAAGGAGAATAAATGTCCTGAACCGCCGAACCGTTAAGGCTAAAAATAGATGTTCCTGCGTTTATCGTGCCGTTGTTAATGATGTTTCCGGCAATCAGATAGGTTCTGGTACCAGCATTGAGGATGGCTCCCGTGCCGATGCTCAGGTTATTGGTCAGCGTCCAGTTGGAAGAAGGGCTGATTCCGGCGGCATTGGTATTGGAAATCAATACATCTTTCATGCTGCCCGGAGTTCCGGCCATGGTCACTGCTCCCGCTCCACCAAACACAACGGTTCCGGTGCTGGAGAAATTGGTTCCCAGGTTGAGCGTTGCAGTGGCTGGAGGAATAAAATTCAGCGTTCCCGAACTGGAAATGGTTCCGTTATTCGTTACTGATCCCTGAAAATTATGTGTGGAGCTTCCGCCACCAAATAAGGCACCCGTGCCCACGGTAAAGCCAAGTTGCACGGTCCAGTCTACACTGGGGAATACCCCTCCTGTATTGTTGATGTTTAAAATCCCGAACTGTGGTGTGGAGGTAGAATTCAGGACCGGGGAAACGGTTCCGTTAAAGTTCACTGTCATCGCCACCGTTTGCACTGCATTGATCAGGTTCACCGTCTGCACCACATTTCCGGTAAAGGTCGTGGTACCCAGGGTGAATAAGGTGCCGCTGTTGATCAGGTCACTGTTCATCGTGGTATTGATGGTCGATCCTCCACTCAATGAGCCTGTACTGGTAATGTTCAGCAAGCCGTTAAAGGTCACATCATTTAATATCGTATAACTGCCCGGAACGGTGGCCTTATTGAAGGTGGTATTTCCGGTAATATTTTTGGTTGTTCCGGTAAAAAGCACCGTACTTGTGGAAGGCGTAAATGTGCCGTTATTGAGCCAGTTCCCATTTAGGCTAATGGTATTTGATCCTCCGTCCAGTGTTGCCCCGTTATCTATCTGTAAAGTGCCTTTTATCGAAATTGGGGTCAGCAATGATTTAAGTCCGGCATTGCTGAAAGTAATGTTTCCATAGACCAGTCCCGGCAGCAGCAAATGCTGAGTGCTCAGGCCATTGAAAATGACCGTACTGCTGGTACCCAGCACATAATTTGCAAACTTATTGGGTGCATTGTCTGCTCCGATAATCAATGTTCCGGCATTGGCAATCGTTGCCGTTCCACCTGCCACATCCCTGTTAAAGAAAAAGGACTTGATGTCCAGCGTTCCCGAAGTTCCTGTCAGGTTTCCCTTTAAAGTCACATCTCCGGTGAGGACAGCCAGGGAACCCACTGGCTTATTGATTTCCAGATTATTGAAAGTACTGGCAGAAATCGACTGGGTTCCTGTTCCGTTAAAGACCACACTCGTTCCGGAAGCGCTGGAATTATAGGTGCCTGCATTTGTCCAGTTTCCGCCCACCATTAAGGTGCTGTTGTTTTGAAGCGTAGCAGAAGCTGCAATGCTGACATTCCCGGCGATGGTCATCACCGCATTGTTGTCCAGTTCTCCGGCGGTCACTGTCAGGTTTCCATTTACGGACAATGCACTTCCCACGGCAATGTTGGCCGCGCTTTTATTGATCGTGAGGTGGTTGTAATTTACAACCCCGAGTACCTGGTTGGCCGCACCGGAATAGGTAACCGTACCCGTTCCTGCGGTAAAAGTTCCGGAGCTGTAATTAAAATCACCGCCGATACTCAGGTTTCCGGCACCGTTAAAAGTAATGTTTGCCCCTCCGCTTTCGGTCAGTGATCCGGATATCGTTACGCTTCCCGTACCCATGCTCAGGTTAATGGCATGTCCGCTGGTGCCATCGCTCAGTGCCAGATCGCCCCCTATCGATACCGTCTGATTTCCCGCATCTATGCTATGTGTGGCATTTGCAGACCAGGTTCCTTTTACAGCGGTAGAGCTGAGCGAACCTCCCGATACGAGCGAAAGTGCTACTGCTTTTACACTTCCAAAATTGATGTTTCTTACGGTAACGGCAGTATTGATCACCGGCTGATTGGTAAAGGTTACTGTTCCCAGGTTGACCACATCTGTGGCCGCCGGAGGCCTGGATGCAGAACCCTGGGTTACCGTCCAGTTTGCCACCGTATTCCAGTCGCTGCTTACACTGCCGTTCCACTGCACCACATTGGCACTTGCCGAAAGTGTCCAGCGGTTCGAAATATCGAGCAGTAAAGCTTGTTCTACATAGTTCGCTGTTGCATCGTTACCGGTCTTGCCGCTGGAGTTCCATGAGGAGCCATTGTAGCGCCACAGTGCCATGGTTGCCTCCGCATTGCCATTCAGTTCTGCATCTTCATAATGAAGCCTTAGCGTAGCCCCTACATACGTACCTGAAGGCACAGTGATGTTGTAGACCCGGCTGATGGAGCCACCGAAAGGGAAATCGCTGATGGGACCTGTAGCCACAGATACCGTTACACTGTTTATTGCAACGGGAAGGGTAAAAGTGATCAGGTTGTTGGGGCCTTCAAAAGCATAGGCCGTCAATGCCGCAAACGCATGGTTTCTGGTAATGGTTCCCAGGATAATGCCGTTACCTGTACGGGTAGTGGTAATCGTTAGGGTATTTGTTCCGGTGAGGAGCGTTCCGAGCGTCATGTTCACGGTTGCCACAGAGACATTGCTCAATAAGGTCACCGCTACTGTGGCCGCCGAATTGTTCACCGTAAGGATGTTAAAAGTTGTTGCCCCGCTGATATTGGAATTCTGCACCCCCAGAAACTGAACGGTACCTGTTCCGGCCGTGAACGTGCCGTTGTTGTTCCAGTTGTTATAAACCGAATGCGTAAAGTTTCCCGAAACAAAGGTCGTCCCGGTGCCAATGGTGATGTCGTTATTTACAGTGACCCCGCCGGCAGCTGTTTTAGTTCCCCCGGTAGAAAAAGTTAAATTGCTATAAGTGAGCGCATTGATGCTTTGAGCCCCGCTTCCGTTGAAATTCACGGTATTCGGTGTGGAGCTGACATTTAATGTTCCTGCGGTAAGGGTCAATGCCCCTGCTACGCCCAGAACCGCATTTGCCGACAATTGCAATGAAGTTCCGTTGATCGTGGTATTAAAAAGATTTGCCGTACCGCTCAGCGTGGAAGTTCCGGTAAAAGTGGCTGTTCCTGCGGTTCCCGTCAGACTTCCATACACGGTAAGTCCGGAGGCAATACTGAAACTGACCGCTGTGCTGACCGTTCCGGTAACCGATAACATGTAGAGGTTTTTACCACCTGCTCCGGAAATGCTTTTTGTAGTTCCGCTCATGGTGATGGTCCCGGCGCTTGCGGTAAAAGTGCCGCTGATGCTAAGATTTCCTGTAAGAATGATAGATGAAGCTGTCGTAACCGTACCTGTAATGTTCAGGTTGTCCGGTGAAATATCCGTTCCGCTGATGGTGGTTCCGGTTCCGCTCATCGTTAAAGTCCCTCCCGAAGCCTGGGTAAAAGACCCGGCCCCGGTAGTGGCTAAATTTCCCGTTAAGCTCAGTCCTTCGGCAGAGAAGGCCACCATGGAAGCCGCGATCGTCAGGTTATTGAAATTCTGCGTACCTGCACCGCTTACGGTGGTCCCTGCCCCTGTAAAGACCACCGTTCCTGTATTTCCGTTAAAGGTTCCGGCATTTGCCCAGTTTCCGCCTACATTGTGACTAAAACTTGCTCCGTTAAAAGTGGTCCCCGCTCCTATAGATACATTTCCGGTTACCGTTACAGCAGCCGCTGCAGTATAGGTCACAGAAGTACCTGCGCCTTGTACACTAATCAGGTTTCCAAGTACCGTCATCGCCGTAGCGGGAAATGTTTTCACCGCCGCTCCGGAAGAGCTGCTCAGTCTGAGGTTTCCATAACTTTGATTCGATACCGTCTGGCTCGTTCCGGAATATTCTACCGTACTTGCCAGGACCAGGGTGTTTGTACTGTAATTTGTTGGATAGGTATTTGTCCCGCCAACTTTTAGTATCGCATTGTTTGCTACCGTAAGGATTCCGCCAGCTGTGGCACGGTTCGCGGTAAAAGCATCCAGATCCAGTGTCCCGGTGCTGACCGACAGGTTTCCGCTGATGATCTGGTTGATTCCTAAGGTCACGGTGCTTCCTGTATTGAGGATTGTGAGGTTATTAAAGGTAGTTGATGCCGTTCCGGCGATGCTTTGCGCGGTACTGCCGTTGAAGGTCACCGTTCCGGTTCCCCCGGTAAATGCGGTACTGTTCACATTGTTGATCCAGTTTCCGGTCACCGTAAGGTTGAAATTATTGGCATTTAAGATTCCCGCAGCGATGGTCAGGTTGTTGCTGACCGTGGTTGCCGCAGGCAAAAGCAGTCCTGTGCTGTTGCTGGCGGTCAGGTTAAAGAATGAGCTGATGCCGGCGAAAGTCTGCTGTCCGCCCGTTCCGTTAAAGTTAACCGTTCCGGTATTGGTAAAAGTGCCGTTATTCGTCAGCGTTCCGGCTACGTTTAAAGTCCCCGTTCCCGTGAGTGTCAGTGTAGCCCCGCTGTTGATCGTCAGGCTTCTGCTGCTCACACTCGTGCTGATGTTGGGCATTCTCGTTGCTCCCGAAGTGATGACGACATCTGTTGTGGAAGTTGGCAGCACACCATCACACCAGTTTGCCGCATTTGCCCAGTCGGTGCTGATATTTCCTGTCCATTGTCCGGAGGTTCCCGTAGACAAGACCCGTACATAGGCAACGGAAGGCACTGCACAACCCGGGATTGTTACCTGCACCGTATAAGTTCCGGCAAAAGCTGCTGAGTAAGTGATCACTGGATTTTGTAAGGCAGAAGTAAAACCATTTGGCCCTGTCCAGGCATAAGTTGCTCCGGAAACCGTAGTTGCGGTCAGGTTCAGGGAGGATCCGGCACATACCGGCGCATTGCTGCCCGCACCATCTGCCGAATTGTACAAGACTCCGATCTCTGACGCGCTTAATTCTCTCTGATACAATACTGCATCATCGAGAGTTCCCTGGAAAAAGTCGCTCGAAGGTTCTGAGGGCCAGGTGCTGATGTCATCATGCCCGATTCTCCAGTAGCCGGTATAACTTTCTCCCGTTGTCACTGTCGGATCATTTGCCGCCAGACTGCCATCTACATATAACCTCATTCCCCCTGCGCCCAGGGTCGCTGTGGCCATATGCCAGTTGCCATCATTATAGGCGGCAGTCGTATTCACATATTTTTTTACCGATCCCGGAGCCAGTCCGAAATACAGCACTCCTGTGCCTGTCATGTAAATTACCCGATCTCTGTTGCCCCCTGTCCCGGTTTGTAAAGAGGAGAAACCACCCAGGACACCACCGATGCTGGTATTCGTTTTAAACCAGATGGAGATACTAAAGGTGTTGGGATTGGTGTAAGCTGTAGTTGTAGAGATGTAATTCGTTGTTCCGTTTAAGGTATAGGCTTTATTGGTAATTCCGTAACGGTCTGTGGTTTGCACCGGAGTTCCACCCTGAAAGGTGCCGCTATTGCTGCCTGCCGCATCATTCGCATTGCCTTCAAACTTATAATAGGAAGTTAGTCCCGAAGGGAACTGCGAGATGACTGGTCCGTTACAGCTCGTAGCCTGCGTTCCACTCAATGCGGTACTGAGCCCTCCTTCTGTGATGGCGTAAACCCGCCAGTAATAAGTTGTTCCTGTAGTTAATCCCGATTGTACCGAGCTTGTGGCTCCGGCGGCAACCTGAGTTACAAAAGAATAATTTGTTCCATCTGTAGAACGGTAAATGACAAATCCCCGTTCATTGCTGGAAAGGTCCGTCCAGTTCAGTGTCATCGTCAGGTTTCCTATTGCTGTAAAGCTCAGGCTACCCGGTGCTATAGGAATGGGAGGCGTAAAAGTGTAGGTTCTTCCCGTGATTCTTTTTGTCGTCACGCTTGCTTCGGCCGTAGAACTCACGCTAGTTCCGGGATTATTTACCGAGAGGTAATTTCCCGAACCTGTTGTTGTTGCGGTGAGCCCTATCGATGCGGTGGGACTCAATGCCGCCAGGGCATCCGAGCGGTAGACATATTCCACTTTACCACTGCTCTCATAAAAGTTCACCTGAAAGGAACAGACCGCACCCAGGGCAAGGTAGTTCCATTTTACATTCAGGTATTGCAGGGTAAAGATTCTGGAACCCGCTGTTCCGGAAGTTTTATAGGTTACGTTTGCGGTTGAAACGATGTCCAGATCGTCCCATAAGGGCGCGATGACAGGTCTGGGAGAACCCCCGGTAGACAAGCTGTTCGTATATACAAAATCTGTGGGAACGCTGCCCATGGCTACCCATCCGTTTGTACTTGCAGATACATTGGTATACCTGACACCCATATACCAGAAGTCGAAACCTATTGGAATCAAGGCCGATACACCATCGTCAGTAGAACCCGTCCAGGTGGTCGCATTCGGGCTCGTTAAGGCGGTAAATGTGCCATTCGTGCCTGCAAAAGTATAATTGGTTACGGATTGAGCACCTGCCTGAAAACTGAGGAAAATGAGCACAACACAGGCGATTACTCCCTTATAAAGTATATTCTTTTTCATTTTCTGAGCGCTTAGGGCAGATGTAGAGAATCGGTTTTACCAGGGCCTTTTATTGCAGGCTGATGGTTGACTCTGTAATGATCACCGGTTTTTTGTCAGAAGAGGTGGTATAAAGTACCTGTAGTTTTCCTTTATTATAATTTATAGCGGTATTTTGAATCAGATTGAGCGTAAAAAGGCGGGTTAAATTGGGGGTGTAAATGGCAAATCCTTTCGCTATGCCTACCTGCGTGGACTTTCCCTGATCAGAGATATAGTTGACCAGGAGGTCGCCATATACCGATACATTTCCTGAACGTGTAAAACCGAGGTTTACCTTTGGAATGCCGTCAGCTCCTGCATCAAATTCAGTTTTATTGATGGTTACCGTCGTTTTTGCAGCACCTACCCTGATGATTACCGGAATGGCAATCCCAAAAGTAGGCACCAGATGTACGGTCATCGTTTTTGCAAACTTCACCGCAGTTTTATCCTCTGGTTTTTCTTTCGCTACCGCTCTGAAGTATAAATGTGAGCGGTATTCCCCCGATTTCAATTCAGAAGTATTGATCACCTGTACCTTTACTGTTTGAGATTCGTTGGGTGCCAGAACCACACTTCGGGGGAAAAACCTAAAATTCTTATCTGCAAAGTATTGTCCTGAGTCTGGCGTCTGGATCTCTTCAAAATTTCCATTTTCCAGCATTCTGTACTGAAGAACAGAGATCAGGTATTTGGCGGTATCCTTTCCGGTATTCGCCACATTAAGTTCCTGTGTTCTTTTTGTCCCCTCAAAAGTCACCCTTCTCGGCATAATGATCAGGTTTCCCTGAGCTTTAACTTCCGGCAGGCCCCAAAATTGTCCTGTTAAAAAAATGGCAACGGCTATTAATAAACGAGTTCCGGCTTTTCTAATCATAGGTACGCCCGATCTTAATTATAATTCACTGTAACCGTAAAAGGAGTTGCCGAAGTATAGGATCCTTCTGCCTGTGATGCTACTAAATTCAGGGTCGCTCCTACTTTAATCACTTGTGAACCTGCTGTCAGTGCACCGGTAGTACTTGGTGTACTGGTAAAAGTGTTCACGATCATGTTGTCGGTACCGCTGGTAATGGTCACAGAACTAGGCAAAGTGATGGCATAGGTATACGATCCCGAACCAGATACGGTAAAGGAAGCTGCAGTAACTGTACCCGTTGTTGCAGGCAGTGTCACACCTCCGGTAAATGATCTCGTTCCTGCCGGTGTCAATACCACTGTACCCACTGTACCATTGGTTGCTACATTACCGAAATCCATATCCGCAGTTTTGGAAATACTAATCGGCGTAACGATTGTTGCAGAAGCATTTGCTGTTGCAGAAGCCTGAGCGAAAGCAGAAGATGCGATAAAAAGGGCTGAGAAACAGATGCCCGCAGAGATAATTAACTTTTTCATGATGCTATATATTTGGTGAACTGTTACTATTTAATCATCAAGCTCCGTCATATGCCGGGTTTGATTCATCATAATTGTTCAGAGCGGGGAAAGAGTCGTTTTCAATTGGGTTCAGCGGAGCACTCTGATGTTATTTCTTGTATACCCTAATATACGTTAAATATTAGGATTCAATATCCTTAAAATTCTTAAATTTTTGCTATAATAAAATTAAAAAACTAAGATTTCATTCATTCATCGTTAAATGTTATTCATTGAAAATAAATATCCCAAATATTGCATTTGCAGTAATTAATATGAATTTTTCCTCAACTGGGACTTATAGTCACATTTGTTATTTTTCATCACTATTTTTCAACATCTGCCCCGGACTAAACATCAGGCTGAATCTTAGGGTATTTGACAGCGGACTATTCTTTGTTTCTGCGATCATATAGGCCAGATCTATCCTCATCGACTGGTAGTTAAATCCTCCTCCGAGGGTAAAGTAACGGCGGTCACCCTTATCAGGATGTTCGTAAAAATAGCCGCAACGCAATGCCAGTTGTTTATTATAGGTGTATTCAAATCCTGTAGCGATGCTCATTTCCCTAAATTCCTCTCCTATGCCTCCCGGTGCATCCGAAAAAGAGCCGAAGATTCCGGCCGGAACAGATACATTAGGGTCTTTACCTTTTACAATCTTTCCGTTGCTGTCGTATATCGGTTGTGTGGGCACCAGGAGTTTATTCAGATCCAGGGCCACTGTAAACTCGTTCAGGTCATCAAGTATAAAAGTAGAAGCTGCCCCTAATTTAAGATTGCTGGGCAGAAAGAACTTTTCTACGTTATCATTATAGCTCATTTTGGTTCCGATATTGGAAATGTTAAGGCCAAAGGCGAGCAAGGCATCTTTGCCGAAGAAGTGAGTTGGTTTGCGGAGATAAGCGGAAGCATCCACGGCAAGTGCATTTCCTGCTTTACTATTCTGACTGGAAGAGAAATTCCCCGATGAGAGATTGGAACGGATATACCTCATTGCCGTTCCTAAAGAAAAGCTCTCGCCAAACTTTCTGGAGAAAGTAAAATCAAAGGCAAATTCATTCGGGCTGTAAAATCCCAGGTCCTGCTGGTTGTTGTCAAACAGCTGTACTTTACCAATAGAAAAATACCTTAAAGAGGTGCCCAGTGTATTCCGGTCGCTGACCTTGTAATATCCGCTCAGATAGGCCAGGTTAATGTCTGCTTTCAGGCTATTTAACCAGGGACTGTAGGAACCGGCAATTCCGTATTGGTTTTCTAAAAACGCCAGTTTCGAAGGGTTAATGGCCATTGAATTTACATCAGGCAGGCTGGCTACCCCTGCATCCCCCATTCCACCTGTCCGCGCATCAGGGACAATCAATAAAAAGGGAACTGCAGTAATTACATTTGTGGTCTGGCTTCCGTTGGTCAGCACCTGGGGATTCACTTGTGCCCTTAGCTCAACTGTTGCGGGATTTACGATCAAACTAACACCAAGAAGAGCTACTAAAGACTTGACATTCATAGATTTTGAGCATTAACTTATTCTCTTATCAGCGTCTGTTTTCTTCAATGAAGAAAGCTTCGTCGATGGAAACCTCCAGTAATTGCGCAATCTTTATGGCCAATTCCTGGGAGGGCAATACTTTTCCATTTTCCAAGCTACGGAATTTATATGGTGTTAATTGAAGTATTTTTGCAAATCGCAATTGCGTGAACCCTTTTTCTTTTCGATAGAGCCGTATGCGATTTTTCATCATAAAACTTCTCATGACCAAATATATATACAACAGTATTTACCTGTATATCGACAGGAGGCTTTCCCGCATAATGAATAAAATGAATAGGCTAAACGATGTTTTGCATGATGCTTCTAATGGCAAGATCCAGCTCCTGAGCTGATGTTTTTAGGTGTTTTACGCAATCTTCCCTGTCATTATTTACCGGAAAATCATCCAATAAGTCTATCAAACCCATGATTCTTGCTAATGGAGCACGGATTTCATGCGACTGAATCCATGCGATCTCTTTCAGGCGGGCATTTTGAGACTCAATGGCGTGCAAATGTCTGTCTCTTTCTGTAATGTCCTGCATAGATCCGATCATTCTGACCGGTTCTCCGTTCTCGTCAAATAAGACAAAGGAACGGTCCAGGACCGATTTATAGCTGCCATCTTTGCAACGGAAACGATATTCAATCTGTAACCTGTTTTTTTTATGCCTGATGACCAGTTCAAACGCTGTTAAAACTTGCTCAAGGTCGTCGGGATGGATCTTTATACTCCACCAGTCGCGTGAAAACGTATTTTTAGCGTATCCGAAAATGCCCTGAATTCCTTTATTCCAAACAGTTTTTCCGGTTAGCATATTCCAATCCCAAATGACATCACTTGTGGCCTTGGAAACGATATTATACCTGCTGATGCTTTCTTCCATTTTGATCTTGCTTTCGATCCGTTCGGTGATGTCTCTGGAATTACAGATCATCCCTTCAATCGCCGGATCGTCGATCATATTGGTGATGATGGTTTCGATCCATCGGTATTCGCCCTCGGCATTTTTAAACCTGAACGGAAGCAGCTGAAGTTGTTTTTGATATTTCAGGTGTTGAAAATCTTTGAGGGTTGCTTTTTTATCCTCGGGGTGCATCATATCAAATACATTTTTCCCGATCAGGTCTGTGGCTTTGATGCCCAATATCCGCAAAGAAGTAGGACTCACATATTTATACTTCCCTGCCGTATCAATAATCGCAATTAAGTCAGAGCCATCCTGTACCAGGGCTTTAAATCTCTGTTCGCTGGCAACGAGTGCCTGCTCTACTTTGATCTGTTCGGTATGATCGATTACCAAAACCAAACGGGCCTCTCTATCTTCAAACCTGAGGGAATTGCCCTCTACGGTTACATAAATCAATTCTCCGTTCTTTTTGCAATGTCGTACGGCAACACGGTTGCTGTCTCCCAGGTTGATCTTATTGCTGAGGATCATGCGCAATCTGTCCAGGTCTTCTGCCGGACGGATGTCATTAATGGTCATCTGTAAAAATTCGGCCCTGGTATATCCATAATGATTTATTGCGGCTTCATTAACATCCAAAAATGCTAAAGTTTCAAAATCATACACCCATTGCGGTAGCGGACTCAAATTAAACAGGTCGAGGTATCTTTGTTTTTCTTTTTGCAATTGTTCTGTAGCGAGTTTATGTGCGGTGATGTCTTTAAAATAGACGGACAAACCTTCACCCGAAGGAAAGGCAGCTACCTCTATCCACATTTTAAGGGGTTCAAAATATTCCTGAAACCGCACTGCGACATTTTCTATTACCGCACGGTGGTATTCTGTATAAAATTTTAACGGAATTGCTTCCTCATAAACCTCCCAGATATTTTTGCCTATCATGTCCTCTCTGGATCTTAGCAGAAGACGCTCTGCCTCTTTATTCCAGTAAGTGACCACCCAATTTGAATCCAGCTCAAAAAAAGCGTCGGTAAAACTCTCCAGTATATTGGAAATTCTACGTTTATAGTTCTGCAGTTGTTTTTCAAAACTTAACTCCATAATTGATTAATACTATCCCCCATTTTGTTTAATCATTAGTACATAATATTAAACCAGTTTTTCTGTTTTTTGTTTCAATTATAATTATTAATGAGAAAACAACTGATGTTAGCTTAGGCGATAGCTTTAGTGCCAATTGACCGATTAGGGCCTTTTATTGCAGTTCTAATCAGGTTCATTGCATTGCCTGGCAAAAGATCCAGGCCCGGAATGGGATCAGCGCAGGAAATAAAAAAAAATATCAATGATATAATGACAACCTTTGACAACAAACGAATATTTTAAATCAATCAAAATTATGAGAGTACCTAGAAAACAAAAGAAAGAAGCACAAAAGAAAGCTATTGTTCTTGCTGCACAAGAAGTAGCACCAGTTGCTAAAGCTAAAGCGCCTAAAAAAGCGACGAAATAAGAAAAGAATAAATGACACATCGAACGATGTTGTCTGATAAAGCCCTCATTACTAGTGTTTTGTGTTAGTGTTGAGGGCTTATTAGTTATTTTAGCGCTGCCGGCAATATTTTTTCAATAATTACCTGTTGCAGCTTTTCCGGTTCACTATTGAAAACCGTATGTCCGGATTTTTCAAACCAAAACAGTTCTTTCTTTGGCGCTTTTAGAAACTTATAATAATCCTCCACAATGTAATGAGACTTTTGCTGGTCGCCGATTCCTTCAATAAAGTAAACCGGACATTTTAAAGCAGGCAGGGTTTTGAAGAGATTACTGGTTACTGAATTCTTCCACATCGGAAACCAGACGGCCAGCCATTCATGATATTTTGCTTTAAATCCATCTTCCTTTGCAAAATCAACACCATTATGTACAAACAGCCATTTTTGAGAATAGAATAAGTCGTCTTCCTTTTCAAAAGGTAGATTTACCATGGTCAGCTCTTTTATAGCGGTTTCATTCTTTGTTTCACCTGCCCATTTCACCAACATCTCCATCGTTAATGTCGCATTTTTCTTTTGATCTACGATCGCACTGATCGGAATGAAAGCATACAGCAATTCAGGATGTTTTTCTGCAATGTCAAAACCTAACATGGAACCAAAAGAATGAGAAACCAGGAACAGCTTTTTGCGTTTAAACCTTTGCAACAGGTATTTCACCACTTCATAAGTATCTTTTTGCAATAAGCCGAGAGAAAGCTTTTCTGTGGAATGGTTTAATTTTAAAGTTTCACCAACCTCTCTTTGATCCCATTGAACCACCACAAAGTTCTCTTTAAGTTTATCGGTGAATTTATCGGCAACCGGGATGAGTGAAGTCCCCGGGCCGCCATGAAGAAACAACAACAATGGCTTTGTATCGTCTATTCCCTGAAGCTTTATAAATTGATTTATTCCACCGATTTTAATTACCGCTGTTGTATCGATCTTAACTGCGCCTTTTTTACCTGCCAATTCCGCTTTCCCTATTGAAATTGAAAGAACAACGAGAATAGTGGTCATTATTTGCTTCATATTTACTTATGGTTAATTACCTCGCCGGAAATTTATGCAAATAATATTGGAAATAGACGGTGTATTTACAAGAAAGGAATATTAAATTATTAAAAGGACATTGGTTCCTGACGATTGTCCCAGAAGAAAAGTATTTCAATTCTATCGGACTTAATTTCATAAAATACAGAAGACATTTTTTTAATTAACGCACATCTTGATGTTAGCATCATAAGAAGTTGCCTTATATGCCAGAGGAGAAGAACTAATAAGATCTAGTGTTTTGACTGTATTTCTCTTAAAACCTTTGACTGACGCAGGTCCTAATCTCCGCAAAATCTGTTCGCAAATTGCTTCAAAGCTTTCAACTGCAGTTTCTGATAGGATAACTGGTAGGCTCACAACGCTATGAGATTTTTTTCTTAAATTCGTCTAATGTAATACTACGTCCAGATTTAATGTCTAACTGACCTTTTTCAATACTAGTCAATACATGAGCAGGAAACGATTTATCTGCCTTTTTCTTTTCAAAAGGAACCCCTAAGGCTTTAAGAAAAGCTCTTAGCGCTTTTTCTTGTAATTTATCTGGATGTACGATATAGGTTTCCATATTTATTTAATTTGTGGCTATCAAGTACCGATATACAAATCTACAGAATATCTTCTGTAATTGCCGCCATCTTCTGTAAATGCATTTGGAAGCTTTTTCTCTCCCTTCAACTTGAAGTCGCATTCTGCGACTTCAAGACTGCAAATCCATCGTCCCGAAAAACTTCATCCAGAATAACTATAGCCCCTCACATCAAATCAATTGATTATCATCGACATAAGGAGTTAATTTTATATTAAAATTTCAAGGTAACCGAACCGATAAATCTGGCTGGTGCCTGAGGGGTTAGTCTTACCGACCATGCTTTTTCGCTCGTCAGGTTATCTACCTTAAAACCTACACGGTATTTTGGCTGATCGTAGAAAATGCTTGCATCCAGCATGGTATAAGCAGGAATCGTAATTTTTGTCGTATTGGTATTGGTATGGTAAGATGAACTGCCATAATTACCACCAAAACCCAGTCCCAGACCTTGTAACTGGCCATAAGGAACGCGGTAACTCATCCAGAAGTTTAAGGAATGTGCCGGTCCCGATAAACCCGGACGTAAACCATTGATATTTGCATTTGCTTTGGTCATCTTGCTGTCGTTGTAGGCATATCCTGCTACCAGGTTAACACCTTCAAAAGGATTGGCGGTTAATTCTACCTCTACTCCTCTGCTCAATTGTGTTCCGTCCTGAATCTGATAAGCATTTGTCGGATCATTAGGATCATTGCGCAACACATCTTTCACCTTGATGTCGTAATAGCTGATCGTTCCTACCAGTTTGTGGTTGAATACATCTCCTTTAACCCCAAGTTCCAGCTGATTGGCTTGTTCCGGTTTAACAGCACTACCGTCGGCAGTGACACCGCTTTTATTGAAAAATCCACTCATATAGTTACCAAATAAGGAAACATGGTCTTTGGAAAGTTCATAAACCAATCCGAATTTCTGTGATAAGGAAGTTTGTTTGTAAGGACCGGTTTGTAATCCGGCAGTGCTCAAACCACCTGAAGTTTCTCCTTTAGTAATGTCGTAAACACCTTGATTCCGGAAGTGGTTTACACGTAAGCTCAGCATCGCCAGAAAACGATCGGTAATGTTGATCACATCCGAAGCATAGGCAGAATAGGCATTGTCTCCATTGCTTTCTCTCCTCAGCGCACCTTTACTTGTTAGTGAATCCACTTTAAAGCGGCTCAGACGATAAGTTGCAGGGGTATTCACAAAGTCTACCGCCGGATAGTTCACCGTTACCCGGTCAAAATCATTGGAGTTGTTATAATAATCCAAACCTACCACCAGGCGGTTGCGTAATTTCGCGATTTTGAAATCACCGATAAAGTTCTGCTGTAAGTTAGTGGCAATAAATGCGGTACTTCCGGTAATGATCTGAGGACTGATTTTGGTTTCTGCCGTTCCTCTTAATGCCGTGATATAGCCGTTTATTGAAGAACGGGCACGGGAAATGATGGTCTGTGAAGTCCAGCTTTCGGACATCTTATAGTTTGCCTGCGCAAAGATGTTCAGCATTTGGGTCTGATAAGGCAAATCGTTTCCTATAAAAGTCTTCTTATAAGGAAACTGTAAGTCTACAATTGATTTTTCAGACACGACTGTCGGGCTCACGAAAGGATTAAAACGAACTACTGAAGTTCCTTTCGCCTGACCAAATTCTACATCAAACAGTAAGGACAACCGATCTGTTACCTGGTAAGAGAAGCTTGGTGCCACACTTACGCTATTGGTAAAGCCTTGATCCTGAAAGCTTTTTTCAAAACTTGTTGCGCCATTTAAACGGAACAATACGGTTTTATCCGCGTTTACCGGTGTGTTGACATCTACTGCGATCCTGTTAAAGTTCCAGCTTCCACCAAAATAGCTTACTTCTCCGCCAAAGCCATTATAAGGTTTCTTGGTAACACGGTTGTACAAACCACCATAACTGCTGGCAATATTGGTTCCGAACAAAGTGGTTGAAGGTCCTTTGATCACTTCCACCCGCTCGATATTTGCGGGATCTATAGAAGAGAAAGCTGCCCCTGCCACCCCATTACGCGCATTGGGCTCGGTATCAAAACCTCTGGAGCGGAAGGTCACCCTACCCTGATTGGCAATCATCGGAACGCCTGCTCCGGGAACATTTTTAGCGATGCTCCCCAGATCTGTAGCCATTTGCTCCTGAATTAATTCCTTTGGAATGGAAGAATACACCTGTGGATTTTCCAGGTTTTTCAATGGCAACCTGGCGATGTAAACGCTTTCTTTCTTTGAAAAACGGTTTACTGTTCCTGCAATCGTCACTTCCTGCAAAGCGAGGACATTTTCTCTGGTCAACTGGTAGTCGGCCATTGCTGTTTGTCCGGCAAGTACGTTTACCTGCAGGTCTTTCTGTGCCGCACCAAGGACCTGAATCCTTACGGTATAGCTTCCAGGTTCCAGGCTGCTGAATGAATATTTCCCCTTTTCGTCTGTAAGTGTTGTTTTCTTTGTTCCTACCAGGGTTACCGAAGCGGAACCGTAGGCTTGTCCGTCGAAGAGTGTGATTTTGCCCGAGATCCCTCCCGAAGACTGGGCAAAAGAACTGAGATAACCGAATGTAAATAAGGTCATCAGAATAATACGTAAAGATTTCATCTATAATCTAAATATGAGTTGTTGTAAAAAATACAGCGACAAATATAGAAGTATTATTTATAATTAATCTAATTAAGTACATTACCTGTTGCGCACAGCTTATTTCAACGAGGTTATTCGATCAGAAGGAAATAATTACAACGGTGTCGGACGGCGACATAGGAAACACCTTTATAATTTCCCGCCCGCGGATCTTCCCAATCTTCCCTGATAATATATAGCCCCTTCATCGTTGCCTACCGGAATCCGGTTCCCCTCTCCGTCAACTACCGAAATTCTGAAATCCCCGGTAAGGCCCAGTTCTTCTCCGGTTTGAGGCTTTCGCTGCCCATCTTCCGTAATGTTACCATAATATATGCTGATCAGCACCGGTTAATTGACCTTTCCGTTTCCTTTTACATGCATCCAATA
The DNA here is from genome assembly GCF_003852525.1 of Pedobacter sp. KBW06. Lineage (GTDB taxonomy): Bacteria > Bacteroidota > Bacteroidia > Sphingobacteriales > Sphingobacteriaceae > Pedobacter. Next base: position 278,619 of record NZ_QAJL01000005.1, on the reverse strand, counting down.
GCTGCTGGCCCGGCTAATCGCGGGCAAAATTAACAGCAAGACTATAAAATAAACTATTTCCCGCTTTCTCATTCCAGATTGTTCCTTTTGAGCGGCTAAATTAGGGTTTATTCCCTGGAAAGAGATGAGAATTCTGAGGCCCGGCCTAGTGATAGAAATCCAGTTCTTTGATTCCGGTTGATGCTGGTTTCTGCTGGAATGAATTGATGTAATGAATAATTTCTTCAGTAGATTTAGACAGTCCGCTGATGTCTATTTTTTTCAGAGAATTGTTGTAGCTCATTTTAATATAGATGGAATTGAACAACCTTCGGTCTTCATCGAACTCTTCTGCACAAACCAATTCCTGTATGTTTTCCCAGGCGAAACAGGAATTTCTGTAGGTAATTCCGGCTTTGCTGATTCGTAACAATGGTTTTTTCAGGAAATTGTACTTATAATTCCAGATAAAGATCAGCAACAGCAGGAACATGTTGAACGAAAACAAGGCCAGCATGCTGCTGTCAACGAAATAGAATATAACGGAAAGCCCTCCCATGATCATCACTGGCCATGAAAAATTCGCTTTTTGAGCAAACACGATTAATTCGTCGTTTTGGGTAACCGATGAAAACTGAGCGTATGACTTGATTTCAATCTCCTTGTCCAGCGCAGCGATACTTATTTTTGCAGGGTAATTTTTCAATTTATTTTACTGACAGTTCTATAAAAACTCAGTAGGCAAATTTATCATAAAGGCTTGGGCGGTTCAACTGAGTAAATACACATATAATCTGCTTTTCTCTGGCAGAATTAAGTTAATCGTGTTCGCTTATGAAACATATTCATCAGATTGAATATTACGATTAACCTCAGTAAAAGTTTTCCTTCTATGAGTATGCCCATTCTATAATCTGCTTTATGGCTTTCTTCATTTCGAACTTGCCTTCTGCGGTATTGATATCAATGCCGCACATCGTTTCTCCGCTCATCTTTGCCTGGAGGGTCATGTAATAGATCCCTCCTACCAAAATGCCTTCTATAGCTCTAAAATTCTTGCCTTTGTCTTTAAAATGATCGTCTGTAACTCTGGTAAAAAATACTTCTCCTAACCGTTCGCGCTCTTGATTTAGTTCTACCAGCGGTTTGAGATTTTCACTTAGCCCCCAGTTAATTATTCTACGCATTTCTTCGTTCTCCATAAGGGCATCAAACTGATTCTCCAAAAGCGTATACGCCATTTCTCTGCCGAAATCTGCCTTACTTGCCTCCATAATTTCATCGATCTGGCTCAGGCTGACTTTAAAATAATCCTTACTGTTCAAATATTCCTTTACCAGATTTTCCATCCCTCCAAAATAATCATAGATCAGTTTTCGGTGGACATTGGCTTTTTTTGCCACATTGCTCACATTTAAACCGGTAAACCCGTCTTTTTTTAAAATGCTGCCTACGGCCGCCAGGAGTTTCAGTTTAGTTCGCTCTTTATCTCTTATAGGTCCACTGGTAACTTTTCTAATCATTCTGTTACGTTTTAAATGGCCAAATTGCATTTTTTAGGATACTATTCAAAGAGATTTAAACTTTTAATCATTCCGGAGATTGGAGGGAAACTGGCTTTCTCTTCAATCTGATGGCGATATTGGTACGGGAACTGCTTATTTTGTGGGTTTGAAAACAGTTAGTTATGCGTAACTTTAGTACAAGAGTTACCTCAAAAATTAATAAATAAAACTATGGCAAAAAGCAAATTATTACGGATGGACAATATGGGCATCGTTGTAGAATCTCTCGATGAGGCCATTTCTTTTTTCACTGAGATAGGCCTGACGCTCGAAGGACGGGCCAGGGTTGAAGGAGAATGGGCCGGTCGCATTACCGGACTGGGCGATCAATCTGTAGAGATTGCGATGATGGTTACACCAGATGGCCACAGCCGCCTCGAGATTTCACAATTTCTAAGTCCATCTGTTATTTCAGATCACAGGAATGCTCCGGTAAATGCGCTTGGTTACCTGCGCGCAATGTTTACCGTTGAGGACATTGATGAGCTGATATCCAGGCTCATCAAACAAGGCGCTCAACTGGTTGGTGAAGTTGTTCAGTATGAGAATTCCTATAAACTCTGCTACATTAGAGCAAAGGATGGATTGCTAATTGGTTTGGCGGAACAGCTCAGTAATAAATGACATCCCATATTCCTTTATTGCTTTTTGTTTCAGCGGATTTGTACTCCATTCCTCCCATTCATTGGTATAAGGGCTGTAGCCACATTTTAATGGTTTAGAGGTATCAAGCCCCGATTTATTGATGTGGGTTTGTTCTGTATATGCCCTGCAGTCTGTGCAGACATGACGGAACTCACAATCCTTACATCCTTCAATTTGATCTTTGGTCAGGTTCCAGTATTTTTTAAAATCGGGATGGTGTAATGCTTCTTCCAGAGTCGTTTCCTTGATATTCCCAAAACTCTGCGGCATCGCAGGACAGTTTTTGATGTTACCATTGCGGTCTATACCGATTTTTTTGTGAAGACAGGAGTTGTGATTAACAGCCTCCAGTACTTTCGTAAGATTGGTGCTAAAATACTTCAAATCCACTTTTCCGCAGCAAGATATTTTTAAATCCTGATCACTGAAGTTGAGGGTAAATCTAAAAATATCTTTTACTTCAAAAGGAGCTTTTTGGCAATTGTAAAAAACCAAACTATGGATTCTTGCTGTTTTTAGATTCAGGTTTTGAAAAAAGGCTTCATTAACATTGGTGTTAAATGAAGAAAAGATTTCAATACTTTCTATCGCAGAATCTTTAAAATGATTGTCGATCTCGTAAAAATCATCAAAGGACAGGTCTTTGCTGCAATAGATTACAATGTGCTTTATCTTAAGGTTGATTATCGCATTCTTTATTTTATTCAGGACGGATATGTCTTCCAGTTCTATAAAAATATCAGATATGATATTGTAATCATGAAAATCATAGGAAAGTGGTGGAAAGTTATGGTCCCAGTTGCCCGAAGTAATAAACCCATACTCCTTTTCCAGTAAGAAGTCCAGATATTCCTGAGCGATTTCTTTGGATTCATTGTCATAGAAGCCCAATACCTCTTCAATAGCACTGGTTTTTAATTCTTCGATGAGTTCATGTAACTCCAATGAGTGTAGTTCTGATACATTTCTTTGTAAATCAGAGATCAAAATCCTGCTGGCACCTTTTGTGATCAGGATATCGCTAAATAAATTAAAATACCTCATAACATCCTGACAAGGGCTTTATGTGGTTTTACCTGCATGAGAAAATCCGTTTGATACTTTTCACATTTTACATAAGCAGTCTCCTCAGTATTTTCATTGGATTTTTTAGCTCTGTATTCATCTACAAATTTGAATGTAAGCGGTAATTTGTATTTTTCTTCTATTTGATATCTCATAAATAATCGGCTATTTCTTTTTCTAAAGCATAATTACAGACAGTGGAGACTCCTAAAAATTGCCCTACAGTGTTGACTTCTAAAAAGTAATATTTATCTCCACTTTTGATAAAATCGATAGAACCACAATTGATGTCTAATGACCGCATCAGCTGACGTGTTTTTTCTTCAACATCCTTGGGAAGATTGTACCGCACGTTTCTGTTAGGCTTTTCAAGATTATATTTTCTGAAATCTATTTTGGTTTGCTCGTCATTTTGAGAAATGATGGCTGTTGAATATATTTTTCCGTCAAGATAAAAGCTCCGGATCTCAAAGTCCTTTTCTATTTTTTCCTGAAAAAAAGAGATGAAAAAATCATTGGGCTCTTTCTCTTCTATCACAGAGGTATACATAATGCTATCTGCGTAATCGCGAAAGCCATTTATTGTAATATTTCCCGTTATGGGTTTTGTAATGGTTTTGTTTAAAATGACATCATTTGTATGTTCTGCAAGAAAGTATTCAGGGACGTCTAAGTCTGCTTTTTTAGCCTGTTCTAATATCCATAATTTATTAACATGACTTGTGCTTTGTTTATTGATGTGCTTTTTAGATTCTATTGTTTTTATAATATAATCTTCCAGCCAATGCTGATGCTCATTCATGTGAATGTCAACAGAAGGATGATCATATTTAAAACGTTTAAATTTTAATCCTCCTCTCCTATACCAGACGCTGGTTATTTCATCAATAAAAAAGCAGTTTCTCTTGCTTTCTATATAAACACGTTTTTCTTTGGTTTTAATCTCAAAAAATTCGTCTTCATGCACGCGGATAAATTTCTTTTCCATTGCCAAAAGCCATTTGATCACCTCATTGGTTGTAGTTTCCTGGTTTTTGGAGAGGATTAATATCATTTTTATGATTTGAGCAAATGTATCAGACTAGAGAATTGTATACTTTTTCAATAGCAGTACCAACATTAGGTTCTGCCGATGGCACTGATATTTAGATAGCTACCAAACATAAATCAAAAAACAAATAAACGCAAATTTATATCACATATTTGTGATATAACGAATAATGCCGCTATTTTGAGATTACATTTTTTACCCGTGTTTAACCCTTTTTAATAAAAAAGCCCCAAGATTGGGGCTTCCAATTGAATATCCCTTATAAAAGACCTTTATTGGCGAAGCTGTAATAACCGCTTTCCGTCACAATCAAATGATCCACTACTGCGACATTCAGCGAAGCTGCTGCTTTTTTTATGGTCTTTGTTAATGCAATATCCCGCTCGCTGGGAAATAATCTTGAACTGGGGTGATTGTGCGCCAGAATAACCCCACTTGCTTTTGCTAATATGGCTGCTGTAACTACTATTCTATGATCAACGATCACTGAATCCATGCCCCCACTGGAGATGTTTATCACGCCTAATACCGCACTCCCCTTATCTAACACGATCATTTTAAATTCTTCAATCAGTTCAATCTTGCCCTTGTCCCAGCATTGCATAAAAATTCCATATACATCCTCCATACATTTTATGACCGGCCGTTCGGATGCTTTCACTTTAGGTTTATATGTTAGTTCAATCTGCGATACATTATATAAGTTGTTTTTCATTTGGATCGGGTTCATTAGGAGTAATCGGATATATTTTTTTGATTTGAGCCGCGGAAGGAACCAATGCTCTTTGTAACTGTGCAATGCTCAGGAAAGAACTGTCGAAAAACAGATCCGGATCAAGTTCATTTTTTAAGATATGGACACAGTTCATGAGGTGAATCAGGTCGAACTGCAGATCCTCAATAAAATCATGTTCATAGTTTTTGAGGTGATCTATTTCAATTATTATTTTTTGGCTTTCTATTTTGACCATAACATGGCGTTTAAATGGTAAATACGATGTTTTTAGGGATATAGCGTACGTATTTGTGGCCCATCAAACTGGCGCTGGAAATTTAATTCCAGGCACTTTGTTTCTTAGCATCGAAGGATCGATAAATAAGGTAGCTTCCAGTAGATTGTTTCTTGATTTCATGGCTCATAAAGTTTAATGAGCCTTATAGAAGTGATCACAAATAAATGTGAGGACTACCAACCACAGTTGTATTATAAAGTATCTGACACCTTACGCAAAATGGAATTACAGCAGCCCTCACATCTACCTTTTGGGACGCGCAAATATAGCACATCTATATATAATAGATATAGCATTCTACTGTCTTACTTTGCGGTGTCAGATTTTTACAACTGCAAGACTCGTTTAAATACTTATTGTTATGTCTAATATATTTAATTTAAAATAAAATAACAAACTTATTAATTAATAATTAACACTGTTTGATTGAATTTTAGCTAAGAAAAAAAATCCTGCTGAAATCCGGTTGAAATGCTTTGTATATGCGTTATCCTCCTATTGACCGTCATATAACCATCAACAGGTGGTTGATAGGTCTATTATTGGTTTCTAACACCTTTGAACGATGTTTCCAAGGTCAAGCTACAGTTTGTCCCAGGATAACACATATTAACACGATATGAAAAACATTTCGTAAATTGTTTTCAATCAATTAAATAATTAATTAAAAACATGAAAAAAAGATGGGAACATTAAGAAATGGGTTATTTGGCGGATTCCATGGCAGAGTCGGCAACCTGGTTGGTTATACCTTAAAAGGTAAACATGTCATCAGAATGATTGGCAAAAGCAATAAACCGCTTACCCCGGCAAGAAAGGCAAACTGTGAAAAGATGAAGGTGGTCAATGAGATCCTCAAGCCATCCCTTCATGCGATCCGTATAGGATTTCGCCTTGCCGTTGCGGGAACAGACAGAAACGAGTACAATGAAGCGGTTTCTTACAATAAAAAGAACGCAGTTCAGGGCGAATATCCAAACATCAGCCTGGACTATACCAAAGTATTAATGAGCATGGGAACACTTCCTGTGGCCGCTAATCCAACCGTCAGCCAGGTGGAGGAGAATATCACCTTTAGCTGGGATAAATCAGACATCCCGATGAGCCAGTATGATACAGACCGTGCCATGCTGGTGATTTATTTCCCTGATTTAAAGGAGACCAGTTGCCAGTTAATCGGGGCAAAAAGAGTAGAAGGAAAAGATGTAATTGCGATCAGTTCACAACATATAAATGAACGTATGGAAGCCTATATCTCTTTTGCTAAACAGGATGGCAGAGAGATCTCCAATAGTGTTTATGTGGGCTCTTTGAATTTAGACTCTAAAGCAACAATTGCAGCCGAAAGTACGTCTGAGGTTAAAGATATCCCTGAATTTGTTCATTTGCTGCAGGATGAGCTGAATCAAAAAGTAAGCGGAGATTGCGGGTTAAAGCTCAGTGAACATGACGCGCGTATTGCGGAACTCAGCATCAACTCCTCTCCTGGGGAAGAAGCAAATGTTAAAGAAACGCTGTCTTCGACACTGACACTTTTATTTCAAAAAGCACAGGTTAACCGGGTTGTTGTGAAGCTAAGTACGCATGATAAGGAAATGATCGGGTTGTTAAAAGATCTGGGCTTTAAAAAGGAAGGTTATTTTGTTGAAAACCGCTTTGTAAATGACAGCTGGGTCAATGAATATCAGTTTGCGATACTGAAATCGGAATGGAACATGTTGAACTAGTCGTTTAGCAGTACAATTTTGATTGTTTTATCAGGTGTGGTATACCAGGAGATCTTAAGAATTTCCCCTGGCTGAAATTGCTATGGATGGACCCAGTGAATATTGCTGTTTGTATCAATCCCTTTATTTTTTGCCAGCCGGGCTCATTTCTTTTAAATATGCTTCCAGTTCACATTGACCTGTTCCAAAATCAATTATTCCGTTTTGGTTGTCCCAATAACAGGTTTTAGATAGGTTTTTGCTATTCAGAATGATCAGCCTATCGTAATCTGGCGCAAAGAAAATATACTTGTTTTCTTTTTTTACATTCCAGTATAAGCCGTTATCTGTATTCGGGTTTTTTGTTCCATTGCCGTAGGTTTTGATCAGCAGTTTCTTTATTTCGCTTTTGCTTTTTGGGTCTTCAATCTCTGCCCTGAAACCAAAGATTTCATTGCTAATGTTTTGTTTTTTCAGTTCGCTCAGATTGTTCAGAAGTTGTTCTTTCGTTTTGAAAATCGTTCCCTCAAAATGTCCGCCTCCTAATTTAGAAAGGCTGTCGTTGTTAATTTTGGCCGCTAAAAGAAAATAAACCCGTTTGACAGGAATATTTAAGAATGTAAATTTTTTAGGGTCGGTATCTTCTACCAAAATCGCAAATGGATATTCTACATTATCTATTCCAATACTTTTCCTGGAGGTTTCACTCATGAGCTGCTCAACAGGCTCATTTAAATTCAGTTTAGCAAGCTCTGTTTTTTCCTGCCCGTTGCAGGACGTTATAAAAGGCAAAATTGCAAGTAATAATAAATAGTTTCTCATCATATCTTAATTGTTAACGGACCCTGTTATACTTATCCCATTCAGTTACAGCTTTCGTTAAAGCCATATTTTCAATATGAAATTCCATATCCTGAAAATTCCAATTGCGCTTTCCATCCATAATTTTAGCTAATTCCACTTTCTCTACTGTAACCTGTTCTTTATCAAAGCGGACTTTTAAAAAAGTCTTAATTGTTGGTGTAAAAAGTTTGGTCTGTTTTCCATGATGTCCTTCACCGGTTGTCGTGCTGATTATTTCCAGAAACAAAATATCACCACTAATATGATAATTACATACATATGCCCTTCTGATGTCAGATTCCTGAACAATTTCGGCTTGCCCAAACAATGTAAAACGAATGGCATCATGCGATGAATTTTTGCCTTTATACCAATACTGGTCTGTAGTTACTCCCACTCTTCTGCTCATCGTAATCAGCTTGGAACTGTCATTTCCAAAGGAAACCGTCAATGTTGTATCATTTAGGTTTTTCAGTTCTATTTTATTCGATGTTGGTTCTGTTAAAGCGGTTATTTTACCGCTAACTTCCTTATCGGTCTGTAACCTGATTTCTTTGCTTAGGGAGTCGTATGTATATTTTCCCTCGCTGGAATTTACAGCATATATCCCACCCGAATATCCATTGCTGTAAATAAACCGCCCATCATTACCGAAGTAATAATTTTTAAAATAAGGGCCTTTAGACCAGGACCAATATTCATTAGAAAAATAAGTATGCTTCATTGCTCCTGTACTTTTGGACTGTCCATAGGCGGTGATACTTATTAGGAGTATGAGTTTTAGTAAGCCAATTTTTGTAGTCATTTAGCAATTAGTTTGAATGTCTACTGATAAAGCCTGATGGGTTAAATACAAATATAGTATATATCACCAAATGGTGATAAAAAAAAACATTAAATTTAAAAAATGTTTTATCACACAGCATGTAAGCACTAATGGAACGAAAAATTGTAGAAGGGGTTGTCAGAAATAAGGAAAAAAGCAAGGAAAAGTTTTTGAATGCTGTAGGGAAAATACTCAGAACTAAAGGTTTCTCTGCCCTAAAAGTCAATGATATAGCCGCAGTTGCCGGATTGGACAAGAAGCTGATTTATAATTACTTTGGCGGTACGGACCAGCTGATTGATGAGTACATCAAATCTCAGGATTTTTGGAGCAATGTGAAGAATGAGCCTGATTTAGATATTAATGACGGTGGACAGGGGCTTTCAAAAGCGATGCTGTTATGGCAGTTCGATTACGTTTTTAAAAATAAGGAATTGCAGAAAATCATTCTTTGGGGCCTGCTTGAGAATAGAAGTTCACTTAAAAAGCTTGCAGACGACAGGGAAGAAAGTGGAGATGCATTGTTCAAAAACATTTCAGATCCACATTTTGGAGAACACTCATGGCGGTACCGCGCAATTATGGCTTTACTCATTTCGGGCATTTACTACCTGGACATTTATGCAAGTACAAATGACAATACATTCTGCGGCCTGAATGTCAAAACTGAAGAAGGACGAAAGGAAATTGAGGAAGCACTGTCTTTTATGATTGATAAGGTTTACGAAAGTAAATAATCCGCAAGCTGATGTGCATTCCGTTTTTCATGTTCTTATAAGATTATTGTTATAAGACAGGAATAACGTTAAAGTTGCTCAAAGGCAAGGCCTAGATCCTGGATCAGGTCATCTGCATGCTCTACCCCTATACTTAGCCTGATTAGATTATCGGCTATGCCGATTTTCAGTTTTTGTTCTGCAGGTAAAGAGCTATGGGACATGGTTGCAGGATGGTTGATCAGCGATTCGACACCTCCCAGCCCTTCAGCAACGGAAAACAGCTTTACTAAAGACAAAAACCTAAAAACTTTCTGGACATCTGCTTCAGCCAATGTAAAGCTTACCACCCCGCCAAAGCCCCTCATTTGTCGCTTTGCAAGCTCAAAGCCAGGATGGTCCTCAAAGCCGCACCAAAACACTTTCTCAACCAGGGGGTGTTGATGCAGAAATCGGGCGATCTTTTCCGCATTTTCACAATGCCGCTGCATCCGGAGATGCAATGTTTTAATACCTCTTAAGACTAAGAAGCAATCCTGTGGCCCAGGCACTGCGCCACAGCTATTTTGAATCGCATGCAGCTTTTTGTACAATTCTTCTTCCTTCAATACCAATGCACCGAGCAGCACATCGCTATGACCACCAAGGTATTTAGTTGCAGAATGAACGATGATGTCGGCACCGAAATCGATTGGGTTTTGCAAATAGGGACTTGCAAATGTATTGTCTACGCACAACAGCAGATTGTTCTTTTTAGCCAGTGTTGTTAAAGCAACAAGATCGGTAATTGTTAATAGCGGATTGGACGGACTTTCTGCCCAAATCAGTTTTGTGGCAGGGTTAATATGTGCGTTAACCTCATCAGGATCATTCAGATTAACGAAATGAAATCTAATGCCAAATTTCTGATAAATGGTGGTGAATAACCGGTAACTCCCCCCGTAGATCTTATCGGACGCGATCACTTCATCGCCGGATTCCAGCAATCTGATCACCGCATCAATAGCTGCTACACCACTACTGAATGCAAGCGCCTGGGTACCATTTTCCAAACTAGCCAGTGCATCTTCCAATGCCTTTCGGGTTGGATTGGCAGAACGGGAGTAATTATAGTCCTGTGGCTGTCCCGGGCATACCTGGACAAAAGTTGAGGTCTGATAGATGGGCGTCATAATTGCACCGGTCAGCGCGTCCGGTACGATCCCTGCATGGATCATTTTCGTATCTAATTTATAGGTATTCATCTTTTTGCTGTTAAAATGGTTCTTCCAATGTTCATCACCTGCTTACAAAGAATACGGATTCGAGTCCAGGGTTCGCAAGATCCAATACTCTGTCTTTCTGATCAGTACTGCATCTTCCGGAACAGCTGCAGTTATTTTTAACCGGGGACCGATCACTACCCGGTTTCCGATATGTATGTTGCCAAGTATTTCGGTAAAGGCGCCTACCTGGACGTCATTTCCTAAAGTGGGATGCCTTTTACCATTACCATTTCCTGCGATCCCCCGGGCACCAAGTACAACTCCGTTAAGGAGACAGCACCTTGAACCAATTTCGGCAGTTTCGCCTATTACTGTTCCCCAGCCATGGTCGATCATAAAAGGCGTTTTAATCTCAGCGGATGGATGAATCTCCACCCCGGTCATCACTTTTGCCTTCTCCGATAAATACCTGGCATACTGAAAAAGCCTGTCGTCATTTTGCGCTGCTGCAATCTTCACCAGATGGTGTGCAATTCTGTAGGTGGCCACCGCCTGAAAAGAGAGGTAGGCATTCTGAACCAGCTCGGGAGAATTGCGTGCCGCAGGATCGCATTTTACATAAAAATCCAGATCTTCAACAATCTGAGCTTTAATGAAGGCTACATCCTTTCTTCTAAATATCTGGTTAGACCTCTGGCCAGGTATTGTCCTGATCAGGCCGTTAACCATTTTTGTTAAACTGTGGCTATATTTCATAAAATTCTGGAATTTGATAGTCTTTAAATGTAAATGAGATGCGCTGCATTGACCTGCCGAGGCTCTTCTTTTTAACACTGACAGTACCGATATAGCCCGTTTCTGTCAAATGGCATCCGCCACAAGGGATGATGTAATCATCCATTTGCCAAAACCAGGCTTCGGGTTCGGCAGCATGCTGATAAACAAACATTTGTTTATTGAGCAGGATTTGGTTCTGCACAAAATCCTGTACAAAACATACATCTTCATCCGTAAATTTCTGATCGGTGGAAAAGTCAAGCCTCGCCCCTTCAGGTTTAATACTGCATCCCCTGATAGCAGAATAGAGACCTGGATATTTTGCTTCTAAACCCATCAAAACCAAATGGATTCCACTATGGGAGATGGTCAGCAAAAGCCTTCTCTGAAAGTCTACCTGCACTTTTACTTTCTGCCCAACGTAGAATTTAGACAGGTGTTCCGGACTAAGCTGATGGTAAGTTGGCGTTTGAACAGGTATCGCCGGAAAATCTTTCAAAAGCAATAATCTCCCCTCTCCTTTTTGGGTATCATGAAAAGGCAGTTCTTTGTTCGTATTGCCGTTTTTAAAGCTAATTTTACCCTGATCGCCTAGCTGGCCGCCGGATTCGGCATATGCTACGCTTTGGTCCAGAACGAGACCCCTTATCTGATCAATGTGAATCACTTCAGCTTCGTTCGAAAGCAGGAAAGGATGAAGGTGGTGTAATTTAATAGTTTCCATAATGTGCATTTTTTTGATTTAAATAATTAGATAAATAGATCTGGCCGCCATCAGGTGCCATGGTGATCATTCTCTTATCATATCCAACTTGTTCAGAGAGTTTTTCAGCGGCAAGAACATTTGCACAAGCCGAGATCCCCAGAAAAAGCCCCTCTTTTCTAACCAGGTAATGCCCCAGCTCCATCGCTTCCTCATAATTTATGCTGATCACCTCATCGACAATTTCGCGCGAGAAGACGCCGGGGATCAGTCCCACTGCAGTTCCCTGGATCTTGTGAACTATTGCTGTGCCCTTCAGGATGTCACAGCCTTCCGGCTGGACCGCCACAATTTTAACTTCAGGGTATGCTTCCCTGATGCGGGTACCTGTGCCGCTCAGTGTCCCGCCCGAACCAACCACGGAAACAAAATAATCCGGAGATTTCAGCTGCCTGATGATCTCCTTACCTGTAGTCAGGTAATGGGCCAAAGGATTTGCCGGATTGTTCAGCTGGTCAACGTAATAATGCCCCGGAATGCGCTGGATAGTGGCAGCCATTTTAAAATGGCTGTCATTGCCTAAGGTATGATCGCTTAACAGCACTTCGGCACCATAAACGGGCAGCTGCCTGATCCGTTCCGGATTGTAGTTGTCTGGCAGCACCAGCTTTAATTTATAGCCCCTTCTGGCGGCGAGAATAGCTAACGACACGCCCATACTTCCTCCGCTTGCTTCAATAATGGTGTTGCCTTTAAAAGGTGTCAATGCCCCAATTCTTTCGGCTTGTTTGATGGCCTCTGTGGCTACTCTCATTTTGATAGTCCCTCCATCCTGGAAGTATTCCAGCTTCACCCATATGTTTTTATGGGCAAAGCGGGAACTTTTAAGTTTAACTATCGGTGTGATTTGTGTTTTCATGGGTTTACATCTTTAAATTATGACCAGATAATCAATTGATCGCTTTCTTCCAGGTGGCCTACAAAGCCCCCTAAAGTGTACCTTCTGCCTTCCACAACAGGCTCCACGGCATGGAAGCAGGTACAGTCAAACAGGATCAGTGTACCGATTTCACCTTTAAAGATTACTTCCGGATAATCCTCTACCACTACTTCATCATAAGAGTAGCCGTCTTCCTGATTGAAGTACTGTTCGTCTTCTGTCTTCCACTGGCGTGGGAACCAGCGCGTAGTTCCTCCAATACAGCTGGTTAATTTCAGCACAAAAGCATACTGCCTTTTTACGTCCCGGATCGGCACCCAATTCGCCGCTTCGCGATAAGCCAAGTCATTATGTAACTTTAATGAAGACAAAAATTCACGGATGATTGCCGGGCAATAAGACTGTTTCCTGTTAGGTTCGTAAGCAACGCTTACCTGCTTCCCACTCGATTTCAACAGGTTGATGATGGCATCTATCCCTTGTAAAAGTGCATCTTCCTTTAGCAAAGGATGAGTAGCTGCACCGGCAAAATAATCATCAGGCCTGTCCTGGCGATTATGTTGACTCTCGAGCACCTTAGCCGCCTGGTTATGGAGATAAGTCGTATCCAGCGGGTAACGTTGAACCGTATTTACCAGCTCCCTGCAAGACTCCGGGCTTGCAAAATTTGAGATTTCCAATGCCATCAAATTGCCATTGATCAGCCGAAAGACAGCTTCGTTCAGTTCAGAAGAACTGAAGTCTATTTTTTTTACTTTTACTTCCTGCAGGCTGGTCTTAACCAGGTCATTGCTTTTTTTACTTCCTTTTTTCATTTTGAAAAAAATTAACTGTTACACCCTCCTCCTTTCCTCTCTTCCCAAAATGCGAGGAAGGAGTTTACCTCGTATTTCAGATCTGATGTACAGGCATAAAAAAAATGCCTCTATATCCTGATTGATATAGAGGCAAAAAAAGTATATAAATTATTTACCCTTGTTTTCCGTTTTTAACCACCGAATTTCTGCAATATCTCTTCAATGTGTTTTTTTAACTCCTGAGACAGTGATTTATAGTCGGCCCTCAAATTAGCGTCGTCATCGATTTTAAAATCGGATAAATGCTGATAGATATCTTTACGCAACTCGCTGTTGCTGTTCATTCTTGCTTCCGAAGCCAGCAAGGAAATTACTTTTAAAGCTGATTTTTCATCAAATTCAAAGGCATTACTGACGACCTGCGTATAATCATTTTTAAAAAAACGTTTTCTATTTTCGGTTTCTTCGATAACGTTACAGAGGATGCCATATAATAAGTTGCAGAAGTGTTGGTTCTCTTCAAAAAATGATTCAAACCTTTCTTCGCGCAGATCTGGATGTCGTTTGATCCACTCCACCTCCATATCAAACAGTTCGTTGTATTCCAAGGTAAAATATATTTTCTCGTCTGTTGATTTAGGCTTTTTAGGTTCCGTATACTTTGTGCTAAAACCAAGAACAGAACAATATGAAGTGGCATCAGACATTGGCTTAGTCTTCCAAAAAGGAAAATCTATATAGGACTTCTTAGGATGATGCGCATCCTTATAGGTAACGCGTTGATTATTGGCATACTGAGAAATCAGCATCAGCCGGTTGATCAATAACAGCTTTAAAAAAGATATTTCGTGACGGCCTTTGATATTCTCCGTTTTTCCAAAACTTCCGTTTATAGTTCCGGAGTCCGGATCATTCCTGCAAGATTCAACAATTTGATAAACGTCATTCCACATTTCTCTGAAAACTTCCGGTTGTGTTTTCTCCAGCTCGAAATAATAGATGATCAATCTGCCATCTTTCGCATTCCAAACCGCTTTATCAGGGCCCGGATGTCTTCTGAATATGCTTTGCTTACGAATTCCCTGATCCAGTCTCGATAGTAAATCCGGCATCAACTGTTCCATTCCGAAGTTTTCAATCAGAGATTTGTGCAGGATATCTACGTAGTTTAGATCGGGCAATAATTCCCTAACCCCTTTTCGGGTAAGGTTGGTAATGACTTTAACCATAATATGCGGGCGATTTTCACGGGCATAGTCCAATACCTCGATACCTTGTACCGGCTGCCAAAGCATGGTTCCTTCCTGCAGCAAAAGTAAATCACAAATAAGGCCATCATATAAATGGCCTCCAATTTTAAGTTCTTCAAGCGCTTCTGCACCATCGGTTATTGGTACCACCTCATAATAGGGAGTAAACAATTCCGAAAGTTTACTTAACGTTTCGCGTTCATCTTCCAGCAAGAGTAATCTTTTTTTGGCCTTGGTTTCTTTTTGTTTATACACCACGGTGTTATTGATTGCGGTAAGCCGTTCCACGGTGAGTTGCTGTAAATCTTTCAGGAACTTTGTCAAGAGAACAGGAGTCATCTCCTGAACCTGAAAAGATCCACAATAAGCTAAAATATCAGCACCGGCAATCTCAGTTATCCCCAGAAAACGTTCTACTATTCCACGTATTTTTTTTAACTGGGTCTCATATTCTATTTTGATTAAATTTTCCAGGTCATGAAGTAAAACATCCAGAATTCCTGATGTTGTCAACAGGTATTTTTTTAGGTAAGACCATTTTCGCTTGTTAAAGCGATCAATATTTGGCTGAAAATCCCGCAGATCATGGTGCCGAAAAGCGGCTATGAAGCTATTGGCAAATGCGGATTTATATTTCCTTTTATACAATATTTCCTGATTGTCGACAGACACGAATTGAATGTTAGGTGTGTAGTCACCTGAAACATCCAGCATGATCTTCTCTGCAATGTCGTAACCATTAAATTCTAATTTGTTTTCTGTCCAGTATAGTTCTGATAAGATAAAGATCAAATCAGGAAGGTTATCTGTTATGTTGTATAATTTTAATTCCCCTAAGGATCTGACCAGCTCAATACCGGGTTTCTTCACTTTACCTCTTTCTAATTCCAGTTGAATAGGAACACTAATTGCCTCGGCAATATATTCATTGGTGATGATAAGTGTTTTCATAAATTAAATCATTTTAATTCAGAGAGTTTATCCAGATAATTAAACAAATACTGCCATTGGCGGTCACTACCAGGTTCAAGTTGAATGTTGGTCAAAATTCCATTAAGCTCATTCTTTTGAGCAACTGATAAATAGTTGCCTGACAGAATATGTTTATGTATCCCGGAAGTATCCAATAGTGGTTTGGCTTCTAAAGCCACTAGTTTTAAAATATTGATAAATTTCGATCTCTCAATATTTGTTCGGCTATTGAATAGTTCTGCTATCAATTGATCCAGCCTTAGCTCCCTGCTTAGGAAACGATGTATAATTTCAGATCTTCGATCAGCAATGTGATTATTGAAAGGTACCCAATCGGCGATTTGATTTCCAAATCGCTTTGTGAAAACCGTTTCCCATTCAGGCATGCTTTCCTCGTTGGCATGACAACATATACAAATCTTCGCCGTTTTGGAAATTGCCTGTCTCAATGTCCGGCAAATATCAGTACGATCGATTGCCCCTTCGTCAATTCCATCGTAAACAAGCAGCAGGCCATCCGAAATCGTCTCGGGAAGATAATCTTCATGATCAGAATCCTCGTTATACAGTATGGGATCTTCTCCATTAGCCTTAAACAAACAGAAAACGAAACCATTTTGGAAAAAATTGGAATCCCTGACAATTTCCAAATTTTTAGGATAAAATATCGGCGCACCTCTATTTAGTAAAATAACAACTGTTTCATCCATATTATAACAATTTTAAAGTATTTACCAATTCGTATTTAGAAGGTCTGTTGATCAGTACCCTTTGTAGCGTGGAAAGGTTAATGAATAAATGATTTTTGATGTTTAAATCTTTACGTACGCTTCCTGAACAAAAAACGAGTTTGTTAGGATAAGTTTCGGTAAGCATCTTCATATAGTCTCTTATATTTATTTTTTCGGGGATAATTTTCTCAAATAATGAGTAATGAATGATGACATAGTCGTCTTTGATCATTCTGCTTTCGAATAAATCACGAAACCGGTCTTTATATCTGGCATCTATCTGGTCAAGATCTATCGCGTCCATCTCATATTTCATTTTTCTCCAGTGCGGTTTGACAGGAATGTATATTCCGCCAAGTTCATGAATGTCACGTAAAGTTAGGTTTGGTTGGTTTTTCCAAACTTTACCAGAGTTGTTCTGAATCCGTTCGTCGAATACGGAAACCTTTATTAATGCGGTCTCCTTAAGCCGGAAAGGGAGCAGACATTTATTCTCGCCCCCAAAGGAACTACAGGTAAGCACCGTTTGCGGAAATGTTGGCATATCGCTCGACTGTACAAAATACGCATCATAGCCAGCTGACTTTATGTCTTCCATTCCCGAGTTCGCGAAGCTTCTTCCATGGTCATCTACCACTACGTTAACCTGATTTCCCGATAAGGTAGTCTTGACTGGCAGTTGAAAAAAAACTTTCAGGGGTTTAGGAGACAATTGATCTGTATACAATTTCCAACAATGTTCCATCAAAGCCCCGTATTCCATGTTTTGATCGAGTAGTGTCCTTACGACCCGCTGATTGGTTGCCGGCAGCTTTTTGTTGGTCACCAAAATCTCATGGTCGGTACGTTCCAATGGGATGTCATCTCTTTGGTCATAGCCGTAAAACCTTGGCGATATACCACCTTTGGAATTTCGGATTTCTGGGTTTTTGTTAAACACGTTTGTATCAATTAAGAGATTCTTTACTTTTTTAAGGTAAAAGCGAAAACCTAAATTGTATTGCATCTCATCTGAAGCTTCTTCGGGGCTTGAGAAGCGTTTCATTTTTTTACTCTGTGCGTCGAAATTATAATAACCAACCTCCAGTAATTTTGCGGGAAATTGTTTGGAGCCGGGATCGGAATCCAGGTTAATCAGGGGATAGTTGATCAGAAAGCAGGCTGCCGCCTTCATTTCAATAAAACCGAGCCCGGTTGTCCGAAGTCGTCCTGTATGATCAATAACCGGCTGGTCAATGTAAGATTGCAACTGCTGTATCAGACTAAATTCCCCTGAACCGTCGATATCTGCTCTTCTTAATTCGTTTATCCCACCATGAAGGTCACAGAAATCAATACACCAATAGGATTTTCTGAGTGCCTCTTGCTCTGGTTCAGTGATTTCCAGATTGAATTTATATCTTCGGGAAGCTACTTTGTTGGCATGCTTATAGTAGTTCCGGAGGATATTCTCCATAATAAGATAAAGCGCGGAAATCCCCAGCTGACCTCCCGGAATCAAAACAGGGTTTTTGTTAGATTGATAAAATATCTTAATGGCAACACCACTTTGCTCTTTTGTGTGAAAAGCATCAAACAAGCCAAGCCCCGCTCCGTGAAGATACTCTTGAAATGGTTTCAACAGGTCCGTTTCCAAGACAAATGCAAATGCAGACCTCGAACTTTCTGATAAAGTGATATCAGCGATGAGCTCCATCCGGTTTTGCAGAAAATCCAGAAATGTAACGATATATCCGCGGCCGGAATCATCAAATGTTTTTAATTTTTTAAAATAATTTCTGATATCCGGCAAAATGTGACTGCCATGGTAATGACTTAACGATCTGGCTAAAACGGATGCTATTGCGGATTGCCGGGCTTCATTACTTAGGTCATGAAATTGCTTTTGCAATACGTTTTGATTGTAGATTTCCCTAAATTCTATCTCCCCTAAAATCTTGACCATCAACTTATAGTTACTAAGTAAGCTTTTAAATTCGCTGTGTGCTTCAGGACATTCACCCATCGTGGCGTAATTCCTTCCTTCTGCAGTAGCATCCCGAAACAAGCCCAAAAAATAGCCTACATTTTCATATAACCGTGCTTTCTTAGAATAGCTATTATCGTCAAGTAAACGTTGTTTGAATGCAGTAAATGCAAATAATCCCCTGCATGCAGTTTCAACTTTCCCATCTCTTTTGCTGTACCTCATAATGAAATGCACGGGAAGTCTAAACCGGCAGTCTCTAACGAAATCTTCTAACAGTTCGTCAAATGAAGTACCGGTGCTTTCATATTTATTCAACAGGCTGAACAGCCCTTCTATATCGTTCACTTTATGGTCTGGCTTGATCAACAGGTAAGCTTTTTTAAAATCAGCATTTACGGTAAACAGGGCATCCTCCGTATCCTTCGTCAGGAGTTTTTGCAGCCAGTAAAACATAGCCTCACCTCGTTCGGTTAAATTACCATTGTCAGTAATGCCGAATCTATCCATCCAGATGCCTAAGGTTACTGGTTGTTCTTTGAAAAAAAAGTCGACCTCCAATTCTTTGGGACATTCTTCAATTAGCAAACTTCTGATATCGTACCGGGTAGTAAGATTTACGGGACTTCCTTCATTGCTTCTACGAATCAGTAATACCAGCCACTGCAGGAGGCAAAAATCGAATTCCCCGCTCGGAACATAATACAGTTCATTTTCCCGCTCAAACCGGCTCAGTCTAGCAGGATCATTGATGTGAATAAAAAAGTCCTGCGAGGTAGCCGGAAAGCGTGACCGATCGTCCAGGTTTACTTTCAGGAATTTGTCAATAAATTCCAGCGGTTCCGGCTTGTATTTTTGCTGATTATCCTCAAGCTCATAGTAATGTGGCTGAAGGATAAAAGAGGGTTTTTCCTGGGTATGCTGAAATGCATCCCTGTTACCCAATAAGTAAAACGGCCCTCCTTTGAGGTCAAATGGATTTCGAAAAATAAAGATGCCCAGTAAAAGTTTTAACTTCTCTTCCTGATAGGCTATAAATTCTTCAGAAAGGATGAAATTATGCAATTTCAACAAAGGATCCTTTGAATTGTCAACTATATGCTTATAAGATACAGAACCAGGGATCCGTTCTTTTTCTTCCAGGCTGGCGGGATTTAGCAGTGCTTCGAAAATGCCGGTGTATTTATCTTGGAGGACTGACATATTACTTTTTTTTGATAATGTGAAGGGTATGAAACTCAATTGCTGCAGGCTGATCAAATCCCATCAGATAGGTTTGTAATACATGAAAGCCATTCTTTTCAAAATGCATGTTCCAGTCTGATGGTGTCCCAAAATTGTAGGGAACATTGATGTTTTCATTTAAAAAAATGCGGTTATAGAGCCAGTCGAAGAAAATGCCATACAGCATTTTGTCATCGTCATTCATCGCAAAGTATTCCAGTTGGTCATCCTGTATATTGCCTTGCTGGTCGAATAAGGTTTGGTATGGGATCACCATAGACTGCAGGTGATTTCTCACTTCAGCAACACTAACTCCAACGCATGACTCTACTACCATTAAAACCGCACCGGGCGCCAAACGGTCTGCAAGTGTCGAAAACACTTTCAGGGGCTCATCACAATGGTGTAAGGTATTGGTGATGATACCTATCTGGTACAATTCATCACAATCAATTTTTTCGAAGGGCGGTTTGAAAAGCCTGAAATCCATACCTCTTGTATGTCTGACGTCGGGATAGCGGTAATCAACCACATCGGTTAAAAAAGCATATTGCAGTTCCAGTTCATCTTTGAGCATTTGAGCAACCACTCCGGAACCAGCGCCGACGTCGATTAATTTGTCGCCAGGACTAAAATGGAGACCTAAATCTTTGATTCCTGCCATCAACTGGTCCTTGATGCGAAAGCATCTTTCACGAAGCCTGTTTTGGATGAAGCCATTATGATTCTGACTGTAATGGATCTGGTGTTCAACTGCCAGTTCGACATCAAAGATGCTCCTGCCAGTGGTATTGCTCAATTCATTTATAGCAACCCGGGCAATCTCGTCAAACATCTGATATTTATCTGCGAAAAGATATTTTACAGCATCTTCCCGGATTTTCTTTCTGAGCGTCTCTTTACCTGGAGTAAATACTGTTAAAGGACTGAATCGCGGATAACCGAAGCAGTTGGGTGTTCTTGTAAGTTTGAATCCGTTTTCCATGGTTATTTCTCCTGGTAATTAAGGTTTACGCCGAATGTTTCTTTCATTAAAAAGGCAGATAGTATGGATAAAGAAGTGCAAACCAATCCAACTGTCATTGCTGAATGGACTGTCCCCAGCCTGCTCTCAAAAAATGTAAAGCAAAGGGCAATAGGGATAAATGCAGAACGGATAAAATTCGGCACCGAAGTGGTGACCGTAGCGCGAAGATTAGTACCAAAAGATTCAGCTGCGATGGTCACAGTCAGTGCCCAGTAACCTACACTAAAACCGAGTATCGGACAGTAGATATAATGGTATTGCCATGCATTCTGAGGTGGATAATACACAAAAAGCAGTACCGCAAACAGGTTCAGTGCATTGAAAATATAGAATGGTTTTTTTCTGCTTTTCATTATCTGGCTTAAGTAATTGCAGACGAAGTCGCCCAATGCCAGAAACAAATAGCACATCATGATCGCTATGGGAACAGAGGTCCCTGATATGTTGAAAGCTGCCCCGAAATTGGTAGCAAATTTTATGGGAAGCCCCACAACAAAATAAACAGGTAAACCCAAGCCGATACATCTTATAAACTTCTTAAAACGCCCGGAATTGGTAAACAGTGAGAGGAACTCCCCTCTTGCTACATTTGTTTCCGGTTGGTTCAAATACAGGTCTGATTCGATTACGCGGATGCGCAAAAGCAAGAGTACAAAGCCTGAGATTCCGCCAGCGATGAACAAAGTTTGCCATGATATTTCAGTGTAGGCGCTTAAGAAAGCAGCGAGTGCACAACCCAACAGTCCAAAACCTGCGATGATCATAGTCCCCAGCCCACGTTTTTCTGCTTTCATCGCCTCAGATACCAATGTTATTGCTGCGCCAAGTTCCCCTGCGAGGCCTAATCCACTAAAAAATCTCAACATGGAGTAGAAAGTCAAGGTATGAGCTCCGGGAGTCAGCAGGCCGTTTAACAGATTTGCGGCGGAGTAAACAGCGATGGAACCAAAAAGTACTTTTAACCGGCCCAGACGATCCCCAAAAACTCCCCAAAAGACACCTCCAATCAGCAAGCCTAAGGCTTGCCAGTTTTCAAGGCTAAGGCCTACATTCTTAATTTCTGCAGGGGTTTCTGCCAATTTCAAGGCCACTACACTGGTGTTTCGAACCGCGCTAAACACGACCAGATCGAAGGCATCGACAAAATAGCCCAGCGAGGTGACCAGCAAGAGAAACACTGGAAAATTGTTGCTTAATTTTTTCATGATTTTGTTTTTGCGGAAAATAAGTGATAAAAAAAATTTCCCTTATTTTCCCTTGAAAACGATACCCTAAATCATGTGTTGATCAACAACAAATTCCAGCACACTGTGCTGAATAAAAATTACATAAAAGACTTACTGAGAGTGATGAGAGCGCTGAGTTCATAAACGTTTTTTTGACTAATATAAATATTCTTTGTTAAAAACAAAATCGAATCACACTAAGGTAATACTACTGATAATGAGCACTATCGACTAGTGTGCTTCGAAGGGGAAATTCGGGAAAATTAAACAGCCTGCACCTTTGCAAGTAATAAATTCACACCTACTAAACTAAAAATCTATGTCAAAGTTCATCGTAGAAATTCCAAATGAGATGACCACGGTCATCAATGGTTGTGCGGCTTCGCTTGGTGGCGTCGGAGCATTTTCCGGCATGATCGGCGCGGGGACTGATTTGGGCATCATTGGTCCTGTATGGGTCGGAATGACCATTTCTTTAGCCAACAAGGCTGGTTCAGATCTGTCGGAACAGGCGCTTCAAAAAATAGCGATTGCAGTATTTACCGGCGCAGGAAGCTTCATTGCAGGTGCTAAAATCGCGTCAGCAGGTCTTGGCTGGATTGCCGCTGTATTCACCGGAGGTTTGTCACTGGCAGCGAGTGCAGCAGCTAATGCTGCGCTAAATGTAGCTTTTACCCGTTCGTATGGCAGGGCTGTCGCCCGGTTTTTCCTTGCCAAAGAACCCATCAGCAGCACTGAGATTGTAGTTAAAATGCTGATTGCGTTACTTGGCGCAGATTATGGAATTAAGACGTCTCATGATCATCTGCTTTGCTAAGGAACTTTTTAAACTAAGCACTAAAAGCTCCTGGTATTTAGGAGCTTTTTTTCGTCCCATGCGAATACGCGCGGTATCAATTCGATTTGAAAAGTGTCAGCAGGGTTATCTTTTTGAGTCATTGCGTTGAAAAAACAGCATTCAAGTAGTGTCTGGCGGATGTTTTTAGTAAAAAAGACAAAATTTTTCTCCCTATATATCAAGAGATTAGAAAGGAAATTAATTCCGGTTTCATTATTTAGTAATCTGAAAGCACAATATTTGAGAAAAAATTATACTTTTGCAACCCCAAACAAGGGGAATAAATGATTCCGTAGCTCAGCTGGTAGAGCATTACACTTTTAATGTAGTGGTCCTGGGTTCGAATCCCAGCGGGATCACGAAATGCCTCAATGCAAATTGGGGCATTTTGTATCAAAAGCTATATATAGCTAAACAGATTATTCAAGAATGGATTTCAACGTTAAGGCCAGGATATATGCTTTGCGCATTGATATAATAAAGCTGATAAAGCACCTCCTCTGGTAGATGAATCCCCTTAAATGTACCATTTACCTCTATGGATTCACATTGTTTGTTTGTTGTGAAATACTTCCAGTCATTAATTAGAGAGCTTGTCAGTTTCTCAGGATTGTTATAGGCGTCCGTTCCATACATAATGCGATCAGCATATTTAATAAAAAAATTACGCACTCCCTCATAATCGTTAACGGACTGCATCTGCAAATGTCCTAAACGCGAAGATAAATCAACGTAAAAGTTAGAATATTGATCAAAACGTTTGGCAAGCTCTTCATAACTCCATTCTAAACTTCCCAGATGAGCACCAATCAATGTCAGATCCGGATATTTAGTAATTAAATAATCCCTTGCATCTATCTGACGTTTATATGTGGGAATCTCAGGATGTAAATATGCATGGAATTCCGGATTTTTGATGTAATAGGCCTTATTTCGCTCAGAGGTCATTTCTTCAATAGGTAACCAGCAATTCTTCGGTTCTCCCAAATGTGTGAGCACAGGAATCTTATTTTTACTTAAATAGACGAAGAGCGGGTCAAAAAATGGATCGTCAATCATTAAATATGATTGATCATCAGGTTTCAATATCTCCATTCCAATATTTTTCCAGATTTTAACACCAACTGCTCCTTGATCAATCGATTTTTTTAAGCGCTCGAATACATCGCGATACCAATTCGGGTTCTCCCAACCTTGCATTTCAAAACTGGCAATATAGGCGAAGTGCACAGGAGCTCTTTTAACATATGCAAAAGCCACATTTTCCTGAATTTCCATACTAGGGAAAACACCTGCATTTGTATTGATATTGATGTATTTTACATGATAATCGTTCGCTATTTTTTCATACAAAGGATCATAAAAAGTCGAGTGAAAATGCGCATCTATTTTCGGGAAAGTTTCAAGTCTAAGCATAAGAATCGGTACTTAAAACCATTCTGTAAACATTGGTCTCCTTTGGTTGGAAACCGGCTTTTTTGTATAAATTATTAGCTGCGACTCTAGCAGGAGATGATGTTAGGTTTAAAACATCCACATTATGCCGCCTGGCGAACTGGATAGCAAATGTTATTAGATTCTCACCTATACTTTGTCCTCTAAAAAATTCATCAACGGCAACATCTTCAATCCAAGCTTTCTTGCCAGTTGGCGACTGATAAATTCCTATCGTCAACATACCCATACATACATCTTGGGCATTAGCAGCGAGAAAAAGATAACTGTTCTCAGACGCTATTATTTCTCTCAACTTGTGATCGGAGATACCGCTGTCGCTACCTTGTAATAATTTCAGTAAATGCTCAACTGAATTTTTTATTTCATTACTATAGTTCGTAATCACTTTAATCTGTAAATCCATTTTTAATTTAATAGTTTTGTTTGCAAATTGTTTCGGACAATAATAACTAGGTTAAGCCAAGACAACGCTTAATTTAAAATAATGAAATGAAGGTACAAAACAAACATTAGTAATTTCAACGCAAACGATTGATCAATTTCTGATCTTCAATTCGGCAAGAGAAATAACAACAATAAGCCCGACGATCAATATGTTATATTGTTTATTCGCAAGAATACTAGCCAAGATTTAGCTATCGTCTTGTAGACGAAATTGGTATGTCACTGCCATTCGAGGTATCCAATTGATACTGTATAGCTATTAAATTACACCCTGATGCTTTGAAAAATTTTCACGAAAAAGTAGTTAACTGAAAAGTTTTTTTTAATATATTTTGTTTGTTTATGAATATACATATTGGTATATTAGAAGATAGCATTTGCGGCTAAATGTATTAAATAAAAGGTGCGTGATTCGGGGAGTTGAATTTTAAAACCTATCCAGATATTGTCTAATCGCTATTTTTCTGACTAGGTTCGAACCCCAGCGGGATCACCAGAAAAAATACAAAGGAAAATTAAAAACCTGCAATCATTTGATTTGCAGGTTTTTTTGCTTTTACGGGATATATAAAAATATGCAATAAATCGCGGATAGCGGAATCCCTGCCCGATCCAGCGATATTGACGTCTTTATCATTCCGGGGTAATCGTCATAAGTGGTCAAATCTATCGTAGGCTGTAAAACCTGGCTGTGGGGATTATATCTGTTCCGTCTGATAAATTGCAAAGCCCGGTGAACGTATTGAGGGCTGTTTTTTTACATGATAACTTGATTTAATAAAGGGTAATGGGCTAAAAAAATAATTCGTTAGAATTAATTAGTACCGGCATATACAATATAATTTACGGCATAATAGGGCTGCATGTTGTTGTGGGATGCGGTGGTACCCGGTGCGGTTCCGGCGACGGAGCCATTGTCTACTGAAATTGTTGGCACCGCCGGATTTGCCTCTGCATACTGGCCGCCTGCGAAGGTTGATCCAAAGAGGCTATTGTCGCTGTCAGTATTATGACTTCCTGTATAGCCCTGACCGCTTGAGTAGCCGGAAACACCCCAGTTGTTCCCGCCATGTTCGCCCCAGCCAAAGTGCTGGTGTGAGGGAATTTGCTGGATGTTAAGAGTTTGGTTATATTCACCGCCGGTATAGTTCATGGGCCAATTATTTGCGGCGTCGAAGTTTGGCGTCGTACCATCGTTTTGCGTTGTATTAGACGGGATTCCCGTCCCTATTAACGTACGTCCGGCTAAATTCGGCGTATTACTCCCAAACAAGGCTTTTAGTTGTCCGTATTGCGCGGGTATTGCCGCGCCGTTACATAACAACCAATCCTGTGGTGCAGACGTGCCTAAATAGGCTACAACAGTTCCAATCTGAATGGTTCCTCCAACCGGAGCGGCTCCCAGATCTGTGTGCAGATCCGCTTTTTCTTCATTTTCCATTTTTTTTGAGTTTGATTTAGATTTATTTATTGATAAGTGAATTACAGTGGATGTTAACTCCAAGAAATAACCGAAAGTCCTAAAGATAGGATTTTGGTCATATTTGGAAATGGACATGGTTCCATTCTCAGGCAACTACTGGAAAGCTCACCAGAATATGAATGGGTAGAGTTTGACAAACTAAAATAAGCTGGATATGATGAGATATTTTATAATAGAACAAAGATTAAACCATCGCATCAGCGACTAACTGGCTAAAAAAATTATTAGTTTCAAGTAATTTTGAAGGCGTACCATTAGCTGTAATTATACCATTTTCGATTACGTAAATTCTATCAGCAATTTTAGCAGTCTGCATTTTATGCGTAATCAAAACAATGGCCATTTCATTTTTTAATTGATTTAACAGCTGTAGAATAAACTTTTCAGTATTTCTGTCCATTGCGGCAGTAGCTTCATCTAACAATAACACCTGGGGTTTGCGATATAGGGCTCTTGCCAACGCCACTAGTTGTTTTTGCCCACCTGATAAATTGATACCTTCTTCGCCAACTAAAGTGAAATAGCCCTGGGGCATTGTTTCAAAGTATTTGTCAAAACCTTTTGCATTGCAAAAATTTACAATTGCTAAGACCTCTTCTTGGGTATTTCCAATGGCGATGTTTTCTATTAGGGTGCCATTAAACAACTTTATTTCTTGTGGTACGGTGGCTACAATATTACGCCAGGTTGGGGTATATATACATTCGATCTGTATATTATTTACCAATATTTCTCCCTTTTCTGCCTGATAAAATTTCTCCAAAATTGCTATTGTTGTGCTTTTACCACAGCCACTTTCTCCCAGGATAGCAATCATTTCACCTTTGCTAATCTCAAAACTAATGTTGTTTAAAATTGCTTTACGGCCGGCAAAGCGGAAAGAAATATTTTTAACGTCTAATCTTTGAAAATCAATAAAAGTAATCTCCTGCTTATCAAATTCAGGCTTAATCGAAGTGAAATCGTACATTCTATCAAAGGCAACCTTAGCTTCCTGCAATTGCAAATTAATTTGCGAAAGCCTGGCCACGGCAGGAATCAAGGTGCCGGCCAAAGAGATAATAGCCATCATTTCCCCTACTTTTAGTTGCTTGCTGAGCACCATAAACGAGGCTATGGTAATTAGCACAGTACTTAAAACGACACTGATTATATCTGTGGTTATGGCAAAACGGTTACCCAATTTACCCAATGAAAAAGACTGATTTTGTAAGTTACCATAAACTGAATTTATTTTGTTTGTAAATAGGCTTTCTTGACTATGCGCTTTAATTACCATGATGCCATTAATGGTATCTATGTAGTTGCTCTCGTTTAATGCACTGGCTGCCATAACAGCCGATTGATGTTTTTTTATGGGTTTGGTATAACTTAATATAACTAATGCCACAATTGGTATAAAGGAAAATGTAACCAACGCAATTGTTAATGAATAGTTGATCAGGAAAAAGGAAGTGGTTAATATGATAATGATATCAATAAATACGGAGCCGGAAATATAGGCAATGTTTTTCTGAATACGGGCAGTATCGTTCATCCTTGTTATCATGTCTCCTGTTTTACGGCTATCAAAGAAAGATTTGGGCAAATGAACTAATGCTTTAAAGAAACTGCCAACTATCCTATTATTAAAATCTTTGCTTTGCAATAATAGAAAATGCTGACGCATAAAACTTAGGCCTGCTCTAATCAATAAGACTAAAAACAATAGAATTAAGCTGATTATTAACTTTTGCTGATCTCCGGATGGCAATATTTTATCGATTAGTTTCTGAGAAAATATAGCTGTAGCTAAGTTTAAAATTGTAGCCAGCACGCCTAACACCATAGTTATTGTTAAGATATTTAGGTCACCTTTGATTAATTGTTTAAACCAAAGCCATTTGGCATTTTGTTGCTCATTTTTAAATACGAAACTGTTATTGGGTTTGAGCTGTAGCAGGGCTTTGCTTTGCCAAATGTTTTCAAGTTCAGTTTCATTTAGTTCGATTAAACCTTTGGCAGGATCACCGATAATAAATATCCCTGAATAAGCATCATAACCGTAAGAAATTATATAATGCTGTAGGTTGCCCCCTATCACAACATGTAAAATACTAGGTTCATTTAATGTTTTAAGGTTAGATATATCAGCTTCAAAAGCTTCGGCAGTAAAACCAATTTTATTGGCACATTGATACAAACCTAATAAAGTAGTACCGGTTATGTTTGTCCCGCTTAACTCACGTAGTTTTTCTAAGGTATTTATACCTTGGTGATACCTAACTACAGAGAGCAGACAAGCAACTCCACAATCACTTTGGTCCTGCTGTAGGGTAAACGTTTTTTTTATGGTGTTTGTGGAAAGCATTTTTAGATAGGTGTTTTTAAAATATTAGGCAACATAATTACTGCCTATCCATTTTATTGGTTATTATGAATTGAACTAAGAACAAGAAATAAGTTTTTACAGATGTTTTGTAATGGCTTCTATTTTAGTTTCGCCATGGTATTCTTTTACTAAATCGTGTTTTGAATTGTAAATAAAAACAGCGGGCACATTTGTCTTACCAAACCACTGCTTAAACTCGTGCTTAGGGTCTTGCAAAAAAGTAATATTGGGATAGATGAGGTTGTATTCTTTTTTAAACTGCTTAATCTCTTGTATGGAATTGAAGCTTACCATTACAATTTGAGTCCTTTTAAATAGCACTATATTTTTGTTTATCTCTTTTGCCCCGTACTGGCAATGTTCACAATCTGCATTAAAATAGAAAATGCAAATAGGTTTGTCTTTTGGTATAAAATTATTGGTTGTAGCAATACTATCTAAATTGTAAAAAGTAAAATTGGGTAAGGTTTGTTTAGTTGCAATAATATTGGTTAAATATTGCTGTTTCTTTACAATTTTTGTGAGCATAAATACACTTGTGCCTAACAAGAGGAATATTGCAAAATACAGGATGTTCTTTTTCATTTTAAGCATTACTAATCTGAATAAATGTTGCAAATATTAACCATAGCAGTAACGGAAGCCCATAAGATAAAATTACCAAGCCAAATGATTGTAACATTGAGCGGTTCAGCATTTCTTTTAGAAGATAAGCCAAGATCATCATGTATAAAATTTCCCACAAATTCGCTGTTGTAGCAGCATAAAAAAGATATGAAGGAACGTTTTTAAGGAGATTATAAATGGAAAAAGATTGGAAATCAATAATCTCAGTAATTGTAAGTTGTTCTTTGTGGCTAAAAACCCAAACCAAATCAAATATACTTTGTAAAATAAATATAAATTCAGCAGATATTACAACATATAGTATTCGGGTAAAATGTATTTTTACATTGATTAATTTTAATAATGCACTTAGCAATAGACTTACAACTAAAATAGTTTTGGTTAATTGAAAAGCTAAGAACAATGCACTCTTAAAGTTAAAAACAGACACAGCCAACTTCTCTTTATCATTGCTATGTTTAATTCCATAAAGCCAGCTATTACCAATGAAATTAATTAAGAGGGCAGTTATCAGAAGCAAAAGAAAAATCAATAATGCCTTTGTAGAATAATTCAAGCTTCTATTTTCTTTCATTGCAATACCTCAATTCCAAATTGTACATTAACCTTATAACAATTTAACCCCGCAAAAAACATTGATAGGTAAATAAATGTTTTTATAATAATTTTAAAGCCATGGTTAAAAC
Organism: Pedobacter sp. KBW06; assembly: GCF_003852525.1. Lineage (GTDB taxonomy): Bacteria > Bacteroidota > Bacteroidia > Sphingobacteriales > Sphingobacteriaceae > Pedobacter. The sequence goes on along the minus strand of NZ_QAJL01000005.1, from coordinate 248,485 downwards.
CATGACTTTTTACTTTAGCTTACCCCTTCGTAACAAAATCTTCCATCTTCTTCACTACTTACTTTAATTCCAAGCACCCAGTACTCTTTATAACCAACAACAGCCCATCCAGATGCGCAATTAGGGTCCATTTCCCATGAAGAACTATATCCAGTACCCCAAAATTTGCCACCCTCAATCACTTCCATTTGTTCTAAATTTAATGTTTTCATCTTGTTTTAAATTAGGTTAAAATTTCTGTTAATTACATACTTAGTTTCTCGAGAACTTTGCATAGTCTAATTTAGATTAGCTATTATCCTGTTACAACAACTACAGGTTATAATTTCATTTTTGTAATTGTTGTTTAAATCCATTATTTTTAGAGTAACAAAATTGTTATGAAAAGAATTGGAGAGACCATCCGAGATATTCGAGAATCTAAAAAAATATCACAATATGCTGTAGCCTACTCTATGGGTATATCACAAGCAGCTTATTCTAAAATTGAACGGGGAAAAACAGAGGCTAAGGCCAGCCACCTGTATTTAATTGCAGATATACTCAACGTTTCTATTTACGAGCTTTTACCTCCTTCATCGACGAACAATGGAATTGACGGTCGTGATTACCTGTTAAAATCCCTTGGCTTTTTGGTGTTTGGCGAGTTATTTCTACTATGTTGATCTTTAATCTTTCATGAGTTTGAAAAACGCTTCTTTATTTGATCTTGAAATGGGTATAGAAACCTGATCTGACATTTGTACCATCCCTTCCCTAGAGTAGCTGATGATATAGTGGGTGTTAATAAGATGAGATTGGTGTACTCTGAAAAAATGTGGTGGCAAAAGAATTTCTTCGTATTGCTTCAAGGTTTTGGAGACTATAATTCTCTTTTCATTCGTTAAAAAAAAAGTGGTGTAAGAACCCGAGGTTTCGCAGCGAATAATGTCGTCGATTTTGACAACGTGCATAGCTTCCTGTGTGGGCAGTACAATTCGTTTGGGCATTTTCCCAGGGTTCAAAGCAAGTTGGCTGGGCTGGGTCTCTAATATAAATTGTTGCTGCCGTTCGGCAATGCGTTCAATTGAATCTTTCAACTCTTCAGCGTCTATGGGTTTAAGCAGGTAATCAATGGCATTAAACTTAAAGGCGCGTATGGCATGCTCTTCGTAGGCTGTGGTAAATATCAGATGAAATTTTTTATGTGCAATTTGATGTAGAATATCAAATCCGGTACCTCTTCTCAACATAATATCCATAAAAACCAAGTCAGGTTTTAACCTGTCAATAATTTTGATCGCTTCGTCAGCATTTTCGGCATAACCCACAATCTGTATTTTATCGGAGGCTACAATTTCTAATAAAATAGAGAGCGCTTCTCTCAGGTGGTATTCGTCTTCTACAATAATCGTTTTGTACATAATTTTCAAATAATGGGGATACGTAGTTTAATCAGGCAACCGGAAGTCTCGGTTTTTGGGTTGCGGTTAATCACTTCCATGCCGATGTGCGGATTATGCTCAAGCATAAGTGCCAGCCGTTCGTCCGTTATTTTGGTCGATAGCGAATGGTGTTTGGTGTCTGTTTTTCGATTTTTTGATTCTTCGAGACCAATTCCATTGTCAAGGATACTGCACTCCAAAATGTTAAGATCCCGATCCCAACGCAGGTATATATCCAGTAGTCCGCGTCGCGTATCTGAAAATGGTTTCAGGCCGTGTTCGATTGCATTTTCTACAAAAGGTTGAATGAGGAGCGGTGGTATACGGAGGCCAGCGTCGAGATCATCCTTATAGTCGATTTGATAGTCAAAGCTGTTATTCAATCGCAGTTGCTGTAATTCGATATAGTTTTTTAATGTACTTATCTCTTCTTCTAAGGTAATATGCTCCATACGGGATTGTTCAAGTACCTGCCGGGTTAGTTTGGCAAATTTGCCCAAATAGGATACTGCGATTATACGATCATTTTGAAGAATCATACTTTGTATACTGCCTAACAGGTTGAAAATAAAATGAGGATCCATCTGCGACTGGAGTAGTCTCCTTTCGAGTGCAATTTTTTCGGCAAGGGTTTCTAATGTTTCCCGCTCCATTAACTCTACCTTCAGCTCGCTGTTGGCTTGTTGTTGCTGCAGTACCTCTTCCCTATTTTGGTAATACCGCTGCCTGTAGTAGTAAGACCGGTATATGAAAATGAGGCCGATAAGTAACACGGCTGATATTCCATAACTTAGGAGTTTATTTTTTTTCTGAAGTTTGTTTTCCTTTTCTAGCTGACTGATCCGGGAAAGCTTTTTCTCGGATTCAAACATGGCATCCGTATTTTGCAATATTTGCTGCATGTTTTCATCGTACTTTAACTTATTGTATTTGCTATAATGTTTGTCGTATTCATAGTAAGATTCGTAATCCCGCCTCCGGGCAGCGAGGTCTTTCAGGCAACCGTAAAAAGTAGCAAAAAGATCGTTGTCTTTGTATGGGAGCGTGTGCTGATAAGCGATACCTTCTTTGAACAGGCTTTCTGCAATGCGATACTGTCCTTTTTGGACAAAAAACTGACCCCGCAAACCCAACGAACTTCTGTATATGTTGCGCAAACTATACTTTTGGCCAATACTGGTGGCTTTTTGCAGGTTAACCAGGAAAGCCTGTTCGTTAATGGGTTTTGGGCCATTCATATAAAGCACGGCCAGGTTGATGTGTGCAATGCCGATGTTGCTCTTGCTTATAATGCGGTCTCCGGCGTTTTCGGCTAAGGCAATACTTTGCTTAAAAAACTCAAGAACGTGTTGCCAGGTAATCTGTTTTCCTGACGACAGATCGTCGGACAGGTAGCTGCCCACTGCCAGCCTTGCGTGTAGGATGCTTTCGGGATCTGCTGATTTTTCGGCATAGCTAAGGGCTTCGTCAGCATATTTTTTGGCCTGGGCACCAGACGAAAACAGGTACGATATATCTGAGCCTAATTTGGCGCAATGTTCGTATTCGTGTAGTTGTTCAAACAATCTGTATGCTTTTAGCATATAGTTTAATGCTCCGGATCGGTCGTCGATATAAGATCGCAGCAAACCCATTGCCCAATTGGCATAGGCAGTAGCCCTGTTGTTTTGCGTTTGGTTTGCAATGTCGTATGATCTTTCGGCATAACGGGTAAATTCTTTAAGGTGTAATAAACGTCGGTAAGTCATGGCCAGGTAGGCATAACAAATGGCCTCGTCTGGTTTGTTGCGTTCTTTTTGCGCAAGTTGAAGTGCTTCGCGTTGTGTTTGCAGGCTGGCAAGCGTATCGGTAAATCGCTTGGCATAGCCTTGTTTGGCTTTTTTTTCTATAGCTGTACTTTGCTGCGCCCATACCTGGCTAATGGGTAGCATAAACAATAGCAATAACCGAAACAAGTGGGTATGATTAGATCCTTCCATCAGGTTAAATAAAAGGCGCAATTTAGTGAAAGGAGGCGAGAAGTTGGAAGAGGGTGTTGTAAGATGCCCGTTAATTTTAGCCATTCACTTCTGCTTTTAGCACTGAATTTACCAAATACAAAGCCAGGTACCCCAAATGCAAATTGAATTAAAATATCGATAAACAAATCTTTAAGATTACTCAATAAAAAAATACATCTATGATTACTTTTGTGAAATTCAAAACCCTGATTTGCGCCATTATGTTAACAGGCGCAACCTTTATGTCTGCCAGCGCACAGCAAGCCGATAACCAACGGATGGAAATGCAATTCGTTGTAAGCAATGGTACAACACGCGTTGTTTCAAAATTGATTAACTTTTCTCTATCCTACAATAAGCCGATAGCCGCTGTTTCTACAGATGAAACTGCGAAGTCTGCTAGTGTAGACGATTACAAATCCTGTTATGTTGTCATCAGTTTTGAACGCTTAGACATCCCCCTGTTAAAAGCGTTTACAGAAACCAAAGCAAAACTTGATGCTGAAGTTATTACAACGGATACTTATCACAAGCTGCCTACCCGTAAAATTGAACTCAAAGGGATAGTGATGGACGGGATGAACGACCAGCTTACGGGCGATTACAGTACGGCTTTCATGAATTTGAGCTGCAAAGAACTGGTTGTTGATGGTGTAAAACTTAGATGAGATATTTCATCAACATTCAAAACAATGAAACAAAGCGAACTTATAGCCCTATTGGGCTTGCCATCTACAGATTTGAAAATGATTGAAAGCAGTTTCTACTGCGCTAACGGCCAAATTGGAGGTGTATAACAAATTAAAAATAGAATAACCTATCCTGAGAATTTGGGTTTACGAATTTATCGAAACCTTAAAACAACTACATGATGAGAGAACAAATAGAATTACAGGCAAAGGAAGCATTGTTGCAGGGTAATTATGCTTTAGCTGCCAAAAACTGGATCCAGGGCAACTGTATGCCTACAGATGAGGACGAATTGAAGGAGATTTTTGAACAGGTTAATAAGCTGAACGAGGCATCGCCAAGTCCTGATCTGTGTGCAATATTAGGACTTATTGCCTTAGACAATAACGATGTTTTTAATGCCAACCGCGAAGAAGCACTGATACAATGTGTACAATGGAGCCTGCTGGGGATCAAAATAGACCCTGATCATTACAACTGCAACCGGCATGCAGGATCTGCACTTTATTGGTTGGATGATTGGGAAGCTGCAACAAAATATTACGAAAAGGCTGCACAACTTGCTCCTTCTCCTGTTTTGCAGATACGCCTGTTTAACATACTCAACAAAGGGGCTAATGAACCCGATTTTTCTGCCCTAAAAATACAGCCAGAGAGCGATACTGCCATGGAAGCCTATAATGCCGGTGTAGAGATCAACCGCCTTTTGGAATGGCACGCAAGCATGCCGGCTGTACAAAGTGAAAGATTGACTGCCCTGAAACGAGCGTGCTATTCGCATGCCTACAAGCTTTACCGGGGCGCAGTTGTAGAGAAAAACGGTGATTTGCTCAATTACGACCCACATACATTTTCGATGTGCTGTAACAACTTTGCCAAAGAGGCAATAATGCAGGGCCAGTACGAAAGCGCTATTGCCATTACCACAGAGGGTATGGACTACAGTAGTTTCTTGTATATTCTGCAGAACAGGTTTGGCGCTCATGTTGAGGCCGGGCATATAGAAGATATCATTGAAGACGGTACACGGCTGATTGATGAGTATGCTGAGGAAATGGATTTATTGACCTATTTCAATATAGTAGATCATATCTGTAACGCTTGCATGGAGTTAAAAAGCTATGAAGAAGCACTTGAATGGATAAACCTGGGACTCGAGGTATATTACACCCTGGATCCTTCAGATCCCTTTACTCAGGAGCAGGAAGTGATACGTTGTTTTACCAATTTCTTTATCTATAAAGCTAAAGCCGAAAATGCTTTAGGCATAAAGCATCCGCATGAATCAACTTCTGAGAACACCGATCAGCTTTTGGAAAAAATGCCCGATAACCCAAGCATACTCATCAGCAGAGCCAATACATTTATAGAAGCTGGTAATTTCGAAAAAGCAGAGGAATGTTACCAGTATGCCATTCATTTCGCTTCAGAAAAAGGAATGGACAGGTCTGTTCAGGTAGCCTTTTATAACCTGGGTTATATGCAGATTGTACATATTCAGAATACCGGGCATGCATTAGAAAGCCTCGAACAGAGTATAGCTGCCGGAAATCAGGATTTTTGGTGTTATTACTGGGTATTGCACTGTGCTTATCACCTAAGTGAAAACGACCGTACCATACACTATGCGAAACTGGCCTTACAGGCTTTAGTTAATCAGGAGGGTATAACAGGAGATGTAATTGGCGAGATATACGAACATATGGGGACCGCTCAATTGGATATGGAACAGTATGATGATGCTATAGAAAATCTGGAGCATGCATTGCGATACCATGAAATGAAAACGGCCAGAGAGAATCTCATAACTGCACAGGCAAATAAAAAATCTTCAACAGGTTTCCTTAGAAAATTGTTTGGATAATATGGAGATGTGAGAATGTCTCACATCTCCTGCTCAAAACGATCTGTATAAGTAAACAGACTCACTTATCATTCTCAGATGTAAACAAAATCACAAAATATATTGGGTATCAAAATAAAAAAACTATGTTTGTAATAACTTGACAACTCAAATACTTTTCAATGATTAGTGAAAACTTAAATTCAGCTTTAGCTATTATAAAAACTCAAGCAATTCTTTCAAAAAAATTTGATAAACTGAATATTCATGGTCTGGGCCTGAGCGATTTCATCATACTTTATCTTTTGAAAAATAGCCCTAACAACCAATGTCGGAGAATTGATCTGGCGGATAGAATGGGTATTACTGCATCTGGAATTACAAGGTTACTTGCTCCGATGGAGAAAATAGGTTTGGTCGATCGTCAATCCAATACCAGGGATGCACGGGTAAGCTATGCGGTATTAACTAACGTTGGTGAACAGATTTTTGAAGAAGCTAAAATAACCGCCGAAGAAGTTGCCGAAGAAATCTTTTCATCGTTGAAAAAGAAAAATCAAGGCATACTGCTGGATGTTTTAAACGATTTGATTGCAAAGTTTAATTAAAATACAATGGATAAACAGGTAAAAAAGAAATATAGAGAAGACTTTGAAAACAAAAAAGTAGTGATGGGGATTCTTGCTATAAGAAATAGTCAAAATGGAAAAGTATTTTTAAAACCTACCCTTAATGCAGAGGCCTGGATTAATAAAACCAAGTTTATGTTGAAACACGGGCAATTTGAAAATACTGAACTCCAATATGACTGGAACACCTTTGGGGAAGATTTGTTCAGCTTCGAGATGCTTGAAGTACTAAGAGAAAATGAAAATCCATTTTTTGACCATCAAAAAGAATTGAGTAAAATGAAACAGGCTGTGTCTGAAAGCTTGTTGAAAAGAAAGATTGAACATTATTAAAACCCTAAAAAATGCCGATTGCCGAGCTAAATAAAATTGACCTCTTCTATGATGTTATGGGGGGAGAAAATTCTGAAACTGTATTGTTGATTTCAGGATTAGGAAGTCAAATGACGAGTTGGAGCCATTCATTTTGTCAGGAATTCGTAGATAAAGGATTTAGAGTAATTCGTTTTGACAATAGAGATTCAGGTTTATCTAGTTTTATTGAATATGACATAAAGAATGTGACTGAACTGGTAGGCCTTCTGCAACTGGGAAAATATCCAAAAAACTCTTACAGATTGGTAGATATGGCTAATGATGTTATTTCTCTATTGGACGAATTGAAAGTCGAAAAAGTGCATGTAGTGGGTCGTTCTTTAGGTGGAGTAATTGCACAAATCATCGCTTCAGATTTTTCAGAAAGGATAAAAAGCTTAACGATTATTATGTCAACTTCTTTAAATCCAACTTTACCCCAGCCCAAAGCCGAAGTAATGGAGTTAATGCTTCGTCCAATGCCTGATTTTAAAGAAAAATTGGATTTATATTTAGGTCAGCGGCTGGAATTTGTTAAGGCCATAGCGGGAAGCCGTTTTCCAATTAACATAGAGGAAGAAAAAGAAAATATTTTAAAAGACTTGCAAAGGGCACCGTCAGCCAATATTTTAGGCCAAATTTGTGCAATGACATTAACATCTTACGATTTAAATCAATTGCAAAAAATCAAAACACCTACATTAGTAGTCCATGGATCAGAAGATTCTATATTTCCCCCGGCCTGTGGCAAAGACATCGCCAATTCAATCTCGAATGCACATTTTATGGAAATCGAAGGAATGGGACATTCTCTGCCTAATGAACTGAATACTGTAGTAATAGATGCATTTATGAAGAATAATGTACCCTATAAAATTTAAAAATCAATATCTGATCGAAGCAGAAAATATCTGTTTATAATCTTTTTTTGGCCGTATTATTTGATATTCTTTAGCCACTGCTCAGCCAGCATTTCCACATAATCTACAAATGTCTCTACATCATTAATGGTATGATAGGTATATTCAGGCTGCCCTGGCAGAAATGTTACGTTATCAAAGCTGTGGTCATGGGAAAACAAATAAACTTTTCCATTCTTCCCGTCATACATCATCTGTGCACCGTTAGCCTCTTTCGCAAAAACCATAAAATTCGAGCTATCAATTTGATCGAAACCTGTTTCTTCACACCTCATTTCATAATAACCCTCATAATCCCGGAGCCCAAGAGAACATTCCGATCCAAGAAACATCCACTCCTGGTTATCGCTCAATGCTGAAGCAGATAAGCCAAAGTTTTCCTTGATTCCTCCAATGCATCGTACCAGTACCTCATGTTCAGCACTCAACTCACCGGAATAGCTTTCCGGATCCTCTACGCTATTGAGCCAACCACAGATCCTGTCGCTTTTTCCTTCCCAGTCGAAAAGCAGGTAATTAACACCATTAATTTCAAGACACCTGGCTCTTGCCTTTTGAATTAGAGTGGTCAATACTGGAAATATCGATTTAAATTCTTCGCTCAACCTCGGACTTTCTTCGTTAAACAGCATCTTTAAACCCGGCTTAAAAAGCCAGGGAATCTCCTCTTTAAAGATGTCCAGATTCCTGTTCTCCATTTCCAGATTCCGTTTTAAACTACCATCGATATTGATAAATCTAAACTCATATTCCTCTAATACCTTTCCGCCCATGGTCACAAAGTTAGACCATATCCCACGCCAGTCTTCCGTATCCTGAGGCCTATCTGTATCCCATCTGATTAAACCAAAAAGCCCACCTTCAAAATCCTGTAACACTACACCATATTCTCCGTTTAAACAAACGATACTGCCCGGCAGAAAATCCTGATTGCGCTTCCAGCGATCGACTCTTTTGTAAATGGATTTCCCCAGCTCAAGTCCTCTCCTTCCCATCAACCTGTCCCAATTTCCATCCGGACTGAACCACAACCAGACCTTAGAAAAATCAGGGTAGTTCGCCCATTCAAGTTCTTCCAGTTCCTCGATAAAGCAATCCTTAAAAGCGATAAACTCAATGTGAGTATCATCAGTTTGCCCGAGGGCAGCACTTACCATATTCAGATCATCGAAAAGTGCGCTCAGTTCCAGCTCCTTCCAATCATCCACTTTGGATAGAACAGGCTTAAATTTTTTCTTACTGAAGAGCCAATTAAACATCTAGCGTTAATATAATAGATAATAAGCAAATAAAAGATCAATATATTCTATTTAGGCAGCTAAAATTATACCTTCCGGTATTCATATTCTTATCATTTAATGCGTAAATTTTTCCATACAGTAATACCACCTGCAGGCCATTGGCTGCCAGATGTTACAATATCAAGATCACCATCATTATCAATATCCTGCAGTTCAATATTAGTTAAATCTGAAACGGGGAATAAAGTTTTTGGTGTAAAATTCCCTGACTTATCGTTGAGCAAACAGACGATTGAATATTTATAGCTAAAAGCTATGTCTTTATTATATCCTTCCGCTAAGGTATATTTATTTGCCAAACAGATCAGATCATCGTATCCATCTCCATTGATATCTCCAACTCTTAGCATATTAATTCCAAAATCATTTTGGAGCGCTTTATCTTGCCATTGTTCCTTATTATTATATTCCAACCATTTGAGCTTACCACTTGAAAGCACCAGGTAGTCTGGCGAATCATTGTTATCCAGTTTTGCCTTATAAAGGCCATTAATAAACCGATCCTGAAATGGACTAGGTCGTTTCTCCCATTTTTCATTTCCAATATAGTTGAACCAGTTTCCTGATCCGTGATCGATGAGGTCGTCGATCTTGTTTCCATTCACATCACATACATCGAGAACAGGAAATGAATCTGTGGTTTCTGTAACCATAGTTCGGGTCTTGCTAAAAATACCCTTTCCGGTATTTTTATAAATATAAAAACCACGGGTTTTGTCGTTCCAGTAATTTACAACCACATCTTTATTCCCATCGTTGTCATAATCTAAAACTTCAAAACTAATCAGCCTTTCTTTTTCATTGTGAATAACGCTAAAAGGCTTAAATTTCGGACCTCCTTCATTTTTATACCATCCCAGTTTTCCATTGTCCCGATCATCGGAACGTATCAGCAAATCATCTTTTCCATCATTGTCAATATCGGCACATTTCAGGTTTTCAATTTTAAATGGACTTTTTAACAATTCTACCGGTTTAGAATACTTTCCCTTGTTATCTATTAAAATATAGAACAACTCATTGTTGTAATACCCCACAAGATCTTTAGTCCCATTTTTATCCAAATCAGTCAAAACAAAGCCGGAACAATTAGATTTTATAAACCAGGTGTTCTTTTCTTTTATCTGATTGTTCTTTTGCTGTAAGGCTATGGTGTATCGTGGCCTGATTTGTTCTTTATCGTCTTCATAAAAGAGAACATCCTTTATCTTGTCGCCGTCGAAATCTTCGAAAACAAATGATTGAGATTCTTTGATATTTGGCAATAAGCTTTTCTGACTTTTGACAAAGACGTTTTTCCCTTTATTTTCAGCCCACTTGATGAAGGTGTATTGGTTTTGCTGAGTAAAATATGCCAGGTCAAGGTCTCCGTCTGAGTCAAAATCTCCAAGTTGAAAATCCTCCAGGTCAAGCGGACTAATTAAGGTATGGGTTTTCCCAAAACCACCTTTACTATTTCTTTCTATCCAAAATATACCATCATTTGAATAACCATCTGAATACACCAGGTCCTGATCCCCATCTTTATCCATATCTATTAACTTCATATTAGTTATTCCGGCACTTGATAGAAGAATAGTCTCGATAATTACATATTTATTGCCTTTGAAAGAATAAACATTCAGGGGAACCTTCCCTCCTTTTCTATTTGAATAATCAGGCACCAGCAGTTCTTGAATGCCATCTTTATTCGTATCAATTCCCAGTACATCACTTAAACGGGGAAAAGATCCATTGAAGGCATTAAAATAAGTGAATTGCTGATTACTAGAGCCGGTGTAAGCAATTGGAACCCCTCTCAGGCCAGAAATAATAATGTCACAAATACCGTCTGCATTGGCGTCATATAAATACAATTTTGCGTACTCGGACGGAAGATAAGTTACTTTATTTTTTTGCTCTTTCTTATTAAAACCCTTGGTGTCATTAATAAAGACTGCTATATCTCCATTTTTATATAATACTACAATATCTTTATCTTTATCACCGTCAATATCTTCAATACTATAGCTTTCGTATTCTTTTTTACTATCTCCTATGACAATCATTTTTTCTTTTCTGCCATGACCGTCATTAAAATACAGATATGGAAAAGATAAAATATCCAGGTCACCATCACGATCGGCATCAAAAGTTTCAACAGGGGCATATCCAAAACCAGGGCCGTTAATAGCTTCACCACGGTCAAAAGTTTGGGCAGAACACAGGTTATTATAACCTAATGAAAAAAGAAAAATGAATAAATGGTATAAAGTGATATTGGGTAACTTCATGTTATTAAGATTGCGTTAATTAAGTTTGTTGTGTTTTTTTGAATTGCAAGAATAAGATAAATTTTTAGTTAAACTGCAATGCCCTTACGTCGAATTTTATCATACCATCAATAATATGTTTCCGGTTTTTACCTCCTAATTCTCCTCTTGCGATATCTTCTTCAATTACATCATCCTGTGGGGAGTAATAAACAAACTCAAGAACGGAAATTTTATCAATCACGATGGAATAGAAGGATAAAGTCTTGTTTATATCGGCCGTAAACGCTGATTCTTCGATCAGTTTTTTTAGCCTTTCGTTACTTTTATAATCAATTTTTTCCCCAAACTGATCAAGATATTTTCTGGTAATACTCAGCGATAATTTCTTAAATGACCGCATAGACATCTTAATTTCTTTTAGTCTGTTTATCTTATAATCTTTCGAAATGAAATTCAAAATAGATCTCAATTCTTTATGCTGCTCTTCATAAGACAATTCTCTGTACGCCTTTTTTATACTTTTATGTTCAGAAACTGCACTCGTATCTGTTAATGAAAAGGAAGTTGCTGTTTTCCTATCTGGTGAATATTCGAAACGCATTGAAAGGTATTTACTAATCTTGTTTTCAGAGAGGATACAGGAAAAACCTGAAGTGTCATTTTGGTTAATCAGAAAATATTCTCTTTCCGTATAATTTTCAGACGATAACTCCTTTGGTATATTGTGCACTGCAACCAGAGCATCATTCTGGCCTCTTTTTGTAGATGCCGAAATACAACCTAATAACTGTGACCATATTAGTAAAACAAAAAATGTTTTCATTTTTGACGGCAGCATTTAAAAACGGTTTAAATTATGATTAGCTTCCATTTTGTATCGTTTTTTAAACGCCAGCAGCATAGATTCTTATCGTAAAAAAGGAGAATAAAAGCGTGATATTATTGAAAATCAGTGCAGCAAAAATAAGTGATTAATTCACATAACAAAATTATCATTACGTTAATGATTCAATAAATTAAGTACAGGGATACACTCCTTATTTCTTTGCTACGATCTTCATATTGAATTCAATGGAATCCGACATGGTTTGATCAGCCAAAAGATCATAGAACTTTCCTGATTTATAACGTACATCCCATTTTGTCCGGTCGATGACCAGCCTGCCATTCGCCTGGACAACTCCGTTCTTAACTTCTACCTTGGCCGGAAAAGTAACCGGATGTGTGACTCCTTTAATGGTTAAATTTCCTGTAATTTTTTTATACGCTGCATTTGTTGATTCGGCCCTGATAATTGCGATCATAGAAATGGGAAATCTCTTAACATCAAAAAAATCAGGATCTTTTAAATGCTTAATCAGTCCGTTATTACGCCCATGGGTTTCATCTTCAATTGTATTCATGTCGACTTCAGCTGTACCACCTACAAGCTCACCGTTTTCTATCATCAGTTCTCCTTTTGATATATAGACGTAGCCTGTATGAAAGTTAGGTCCGATTTGCATAGCACCTTTCCACGTTACAACACTTCCCTTCGTATCAATGGTATATTTATCACCGGTAACGTCTCCCGGGGATACAAGGCTTGCCGATACATTATTTTTGTTTTCCTCTTTTACAGGTCCGCGACAGCCGAAGAACAGAGAAGTAATGATTAAAATTAAGCAGGTGATTGATAGTTTGTTGTTCATAATACAGAAATAAATATTGATTAATAATAATTGACAAATGATTTTAAAATCAGCGATACACGCTATTGCTTACCCTCTTTACTTTTTAAGTCTGTGATGGTCTTTCCATCGTAACGATACACACCGAAAAAGGATCCATACCAAATACTGCCGTCATTAGCTTCTAAGATCCCACAGAGCATTCCTTTTCCTCCTTTATATTTTGACTTTATTTCGGTTATGCTGGGGGTTTTATTGTATAGGGACTTTTGATCATAGCGGCTAAGTGCCCAATCCCCGTTGGGTATTATTTCACCGGTAGTCCAGATGTTTCCTTTTTTATCTTCGATTATTGCAGAGGCACCTCTCTGCGCTATCGTAGTAAATGTACGGCCGTCATAGCGCCAGAGGCCATTATTGCCACCAAGCCAGATATTGCCTTTTTTATCTTCGGTGATACCCCAAACGTTTTCAAAAGTCTTTCCTTTATGGGCTAATGCGGTAAATGTTTTTCCATCATAAACGAAGGCCTCTCCCCTTGTGCCAATCCATAATTTCCCGGTTTTGTCTTCAATGATTTTAGTGATGTCATTATTCAAATGTCCTTCTTTCGTTGTGAAATTTCGAAAAGATGTCCCATCATAGCGACTTACCCCAGTTCCGGTACCGAACCAAATAAAGCCGGCTCTATCTTCATAAATAGACATCACACGATTATTAGCCAGTCCCTCCCTGGTTGTAAAATGTTTAAAGGATTTCCCATTGTAATGATAAACACCTGAATCAGTAGAAGCGAACCAAAGGTTTCCGCGCCGGTCTTCCAGAACATCCCAGAATCTTCGTGAACCTATTTTACCTGTGAGATTGGTAAAAGATTTTCCATCGTATCGAAAAACACCACTAAATGATGCAGCAATCAAAATGGTGCCATTTCTGCCTTTTTTTATATTACGAACCATTGTGTTAGGCACCTGGGAAGTGATTGAATTCCCGGTTTCGGACTTGATATTATTCTTAGGTACATTTGTTTGGTTTTGTCCACAAGAGCTGCAAAAAACAGAGATTAGGAACAACGCATATAGGTGTGTGTATTTCATCATTTATTTAATATTGATAATAGCTGCAGGGATCAGGATATCTTATTTTTCATACGATATCAATTTGATTCAGCGAAATTACTTTGATATCTTTCAGCGCGGGGAATCTGGATTGTAAATTAAAATGTAAACTTTGTAAATTAAACGTCAACGTTATGCGCAACAGCCAAAAACTCCTCTTCGGGAAATGGAATTACCTTAACGTACTCCTACTGCTATCATTTTCCTTTGTGATTTGCGCAGCCTTCAGCATGGTGGACAATGACGATTTTGATCTGGCAAGGAAAGAAGTGTTGCTCCGTAAGATCGGCCACGAACTCCTTTTACAGTCGGGCGACAGCACATCAAGGGTGCTTCCGGTACAGAAAATTGCAGAGAATGAATACCTGATCAGGTTTGAGCAGAACTTTACTTTTCAAACCGACTCCCTGGTAAATACGACTCAGCGTTTGTTAGCTAAAGACCCGCTGGCAAGTGATTATGTGGTGAACGTACTGAACTGTGGCGATGCCAGTGTGGCTTATGGATATGCGATATCAAAAAATAAGAAAGATGATGTTGTTGCCTGTATAGGAAGAACGCAACCCAGCGCATGTTATATGATCAACATTAAATTCAAACCGACAGGAATAAACACAGCAAAGAATGGATATCTTCTGGGCAGCCTGCCATTTCTGGCATTTGTCGGTTTTATTTTTTTCAGATCGGTTAAGCCGCGAAGAAGTTTGCCAGACGCTCAGCATACCGGTATGTTCAGTTTGGGCTCAGTGTTGTTCGACACGAACAAGCGGACGCTAAGCATAAATGGAGAGAGAATAGACCTGACCGGAACGGAAACCCGTGTATTGCACATTTTCGCGTCCTCTCCCAATGAGACTATAGAGCGAAGCCGATTGCAAAAAGAAATATGGGAAGATGAAGGCGTGATTGTGGGGCGTAGTCTGGATATGTTCATCTCAAAACTTAGAAAGAAACTGGAATTTGATCCAAATATCAAAATCGTTGTGATCCGCGGAAAGGGATATAAGCTTGAAATTAGTGCTTAAGGAGTATTTTTGCATCAAGACGCAAAAATCTCCATTTTTGATAGCAAGTACTAAATATTTACCCGATCTCCATGCGACATGGGTTCAGATATGACCAGAAAGCTCAAGACTTCTCCTGTGTCATTCTTGATCAGATGTTTTGTCTCTTTGGGAATATGAAGACTTTCCCCCGCACTAACGAGATGAGTTTCATCCTCTATATAAAAAGTAATAGAAGCAAATGAAGATCTAAAGATCGCTACACAACCTCTGGAACACCGTGTTATCAAAAAAAGCATTTGCTTTACAAGTTTTCGATTTATTTCCTAAATTGCCTTAGATTAACCGCCTCAGTCTAAATTTAACATCCAAACGAAAAGATTCTCTTTCGTTAAGATATGTCTTATGTTCCTGTTTACAGGTAAAACTCTGCGCAGTAGTCGGCTATAAGTATTCTATTTAAACTAAGATGAAGATACCAGCCGTATGTATAAAAAATCCGGCCTCGCTTGAAGGAAGCGCTGGGATTGACCTTACAACCAAACCGCTTTGTCCGACAGAAATCTTTGCAGCCACCGGAGCTCCAAGACCTGAAAAATCAACCATTTTTGAAGAATTGTGTCAATCCTGCTACCAACATGCTACGCGGCGGCAACAGACCGTCTGATTCAATAACATAAGTGGAGACCAGCAACCATTTCAAAAACGGGGCGATACCGAAAAGCCATACGAGTAGGAAAAATTAGACTAAAATTATAATGTCAGAAACCAAAATTAACGCTCTTAAAAACCAACAAAAAACTATTTTGAATAGTAAATTGATTGCCACTGTTAACGTAGGTGTGAATCCTACGGCAATGGCAATAACATCTGATTCGGCTAAATTGTATGTGGCAAATGGGAATAACTATGGTATCGCTGGAAGCGATACTGTGACGTTGATCGATTTAAAGACCTTGATGCCAATCTCAACAATATCCAGCGGAACATTTAATCAACCCTACACCATAACGTTATCCAAAGATGAAACCAAGGCTTACGTTACCAATTCAAATGCTTCAACAATTAGCATCATCGACACTGCAACAAATAAAGTTACCGGAACAATTGATGGATTTAACGGGCCATCAGGCATGGTAATTACTCCTGACGGGACTAAAGCTTATGTTAACAACTATGGTGCAAGTACAGCAATTCCATCCGGATCTGGTAATACTGTTAGTGTAGTAGATTTAATAAGTGAAAAAATTATTGAGGAAATCACTTTAAATGAATATGGACCAGCTGCAGCGCCGTCTGCAATCGCGATTAATCCAAAAGGTGATTTTGTTTATACCGCAAACTATGTAAATGGAGAACCATGGCAAGGAACATTGTCAAAGATCTCAACGCTTACGAATACTGTTGTTGATGTTATAGGAGGATCTCCTTTCTTTGGAAAAGTTCCTCTCCTCTTTGGGATATTTTCAATAAAGATTGATGCTTCCGGTAAATTTGCATACGTCACTAATTTCGGAAGTAATAATTTTGCACCTTACGGGACAACGGTCTGTGTTATAGATCTTGAAACAAAAACGCAGTTTGGATTGATTGAACTGGGGATTCAACCAGCCGGATTTGCGATCACTCCCGATGGGTATTATGGCTTTGTTTCGAATTACAACACATTATACAGCTCGGGTGCACCTAATTATTCCGGTTTAACTGCCGGACAAGGAACGGTGAATATCATTGATTTATCTACAAATTTGTTGGTTCCGATCACCATTAATGTAGGGCAGTCTCCGGGATCCATAGTGATGAGCCCTGATGGTAAATATGCTATTGTTTCAAACTATACCGCTAACACAGTTAGCATTATTAGTTTATATGGGGAATAATTAAGTTCGAATCTCAGCGGGATCAACAGACCCACCGAAAAATAAAGCCCTGGAAACTTAATGTTAACAGGGCTTTGTTTTAATGGTACCAAAAAATTACACTATTGTGTAGCTTTAAAAGATATTTTTACATTCACTTTTATAGAAATAAATCTCATAATGAAGAAACTATCAGAATTAAGCTTAAATGAATTGGTCAGCAGGAAATCAACGATAAAGGCCTGTTTGATCGCATTTGCAATATTGGGTGTGTTGGCGACTTTAACATTAATCTTCCTTAAAGCCAAACCGATCCTATTTGTTGCTTTAATCCCGCTCCTTATCACATGGTTGCCAATACTTATTTCATTAAAATCGATAAACGATGAAATAAAACTCCGTAATTCAAAAAATCCGGTAACTCAATAATGACTTACGCTACAAGTGATTGAGCAAATGTAGCTCCTTAAAAACTGATAAGTATTAAGTTTTTTTTCAAAATCATCAGCATATCTAATACTTAATCTGCATTAACCGTAAAAGAGAGAATGCCTTAAGGACATTCTCCTTCACATAAAGTATGTAAATAGTCCCCAAAAGCATTATTTAATATTTTAATTTATGGCATGCTTATTGTATGTAAATTACTGAGAGCGTTAATTTAAGATTGAGGTCCTGCCAACCCTGGCTAGGGCCTCTTTCGTTTTCTTATCTATCCACAAACTGTTCAGTCGGGCAGAACCAAAGCACTGGCCTTAAAGGACACCTCCTCTATTTCTACTTTACCGGGTAAAAATGAAATGATATGTGGTTTTTTTTCCCCAGGCCTGGACAAGGAGGATTGCCAGTAAGTTGTTATACCCTTATCTTAAGTATCGCAAAGGGATTTGATACCCATTTCACTGATGCCATTATGTTACCAGAAGAAATTCAGTATCTTTAATCGAAGATCTCATAAAATTAATATCCCTAACTGTAAACCATAACTAAACGATGAAAAAATTAATTCTCTCTCTTCTTACCGCTTTTTTTTCATTGTGCGCGCTGGCTCAAATGGACAATAAAGTGACCATTGGAACAATTGACAGCATCCAATCGAAAATTCTGAACGAACGAAGAAAAATCTGGATCCATGTACCAGGTAGTTGGAATGCTGATTCTAAACAGCGATACCCTGTATTATATTTATTGGATGGTGACGCACATTTTAATTCCGTAGTAGGCATGATTCAACAACTCAGTTCGGTAAATGGCAATACTCTTATCCCCGAAATGATTGTAGTCGGTATTCCAAATACCGACAGAACCCGAGACCTGACGCCAACACATGTGGATACTGATCCTCCTTTTATCGATAGTGCATTTGCAAAAACATCAGGAGGCGGCGAACGTTTTGTTTCCTTTATTGAAAAGGAACTGATGCCACATATTGATTCTCTATATCCAACCCAAGCTTACAAAATATTAACCGGACATTCATTTGGAGGCCTAACAGTGATGAATGTGGTCATAAACCATACAAAATTGTTCAACTCCTACATTTGCATAGATCCAAGCATGTGGTGGGATAAAATGAATTTTTTACATACAGCGAAGAAATCTCTGAAAGAGAGAAATTTTTCAGGTACCGCTTTGTTTGTAGGAATTGCAAATACCATGGATGAGGGCATGGATATCAATAAAGTCCAGAAGGACACCTCTGGTGATGCCAGGCATATCCGTTCGATTCTTGATATGGATAAATACATTAAAGCTCAAAAGCAGAACGGGTTAAGGTATGAAAGTAAATATTATAGTAATGATGACCACGCATCTGTACCCTTAATTACAGAATATGATGCTTTGCGTTTCATTTTTAACAAGTATCGTTTTAAACTTGCTCCTAAAGACCTTACAGATCCGAGGGTAGACCTGGTCAATAAATTCGAAAAACATTATCAGGAAGTTTCAAAATTGCTTGGTTATAAGCTTTCCCCACCCGAAAATGTGATAAACTCTCTGGGATATGAACTTTTGCAGCGAAAGCAATACACCAAAGCCGGCGGGGTATTTAAATTAAATGTTGACAATTATCCCGAAAGTTTTAATGTCTACGACTCTTATGGCGATTATTTTCTGGCAATTGGCGATACATCAAAAGCGATCGAATATTTCAAAAAGACTTTGTCTATAAAAGAAAATCCGGAATCCAGGAAAAAATTAGACAAATTATTGTCAGGAGAATAATGGGTTCTACAACCGGGTTTCTCCTGTTACTTTCCGATTAAAATGTTGTAATCGGCTGGAATTTGAACTCCCTGAAATCGATTTGTCAAACCATAAAATATCAACAGTGTTAAGACAAGTCCAAATATAAGAATGGACTTCGCCTGCTGGTTTGGTGTCAAATAAAAAATACGGTACTTCATTTTTTTATGGTGAACAGAAGCGATATGTCCAAAAAACGACATGATTGCCAGGCCGTAATAGGGAATAAAAAAGAGATTAAACGGAAAGGAATTTAGTCCGGCAACGCCAAAATAAAAATTCGTGTCGAGATGTAAAAAAAACCGTCCTGTAAATACGGCACTAAGATGAATAGTAAGAAAAATTGCCAGATACAATCCTGTCCAAAGATGTAATTTTTCAAAGCCGGTAATCGCAGTTTTCCTGCTTCTTTTAAAAAGTGAAATCCCTGAAATAATTTGAATGAATACTGAAAAAAGTAATACTGTTTCCACAAAAGGGTTACGATAGAAATTTCGCAGCATCGTCATTACTTCGATGTGCTTGTCAGCACTAATAATACTGTAAAAATGATTGGACAAATGTAGTCCTATGAAAATTGTAAGTATTAATCCTGATATGTAATGGATAGGTTTCATTTTAACCGATTTTTTGTAAAATTGAAGTTCCAGAATTGAGGCGTTGCAGATCTTGCTATTTTATGCCTAAATGATAGAAAATATAAGCGAGCAGTATTAAAACCATCCGGAAAGAGATCGTCCCTAGTACACAGCATATTAGCGATTTAACATAATTTATAAGCTGTCTTTCACCAAAAAACTGTCCTATTGACCAAAAAACATAAAAATACCCTATAAAGGTTCCAATTAATACGAGTGCATTTATTTTAAAAGCGAAGGCCAGTAAAGCAAATAAACTCATGATCAATAATGCCTGACCAATTGAATAGCAAAGTAAAACTGTAATTTCAAAAATGTTATACTTATGCTTTTTAAAAAATATTCTTGTCCATAACGCGATAAGGAATCCTATAGCAAGTGAAGTATAACCAATGTGAGCATTGACCCATTCACTAATTGCTTTCTTTTCTAAAAAGCTGTCAATATTCCCTATCTTTTGATTTAAAGAGAAGAATTCATATTTGACATGAAAAAAGTGAAAAGTAAGCGTTAATAATGCCGCTGAAAATATTAAAAATATCACCGGCTTTGTAATTTTACTTCTGTCTTCAAAAATGAAACTCCTGACTAATTTCCCCGGTTTAAGGAGCAGCTGTTTTACAGTGAATAAAAATCCACTTTCCAGGTGTAAAAGGTGCTGTATTTCATGAATTATATAAGATGAATTGATTCGTTTCAGTGTTTGATTTTTCTCAGTAGGATCAAGCCCGTTCATGTAATTATCTGCTTTTGCTTTGTAAATTTTACTGTTGCGTTTTACAAGTGGTTTTACCGCCTTTTATGTAGCATAAATACTTGAATTGAGCGTAGTATGGTTGTTCATTTAAATCGGCACAAGATATTAATTTTCATTGAAAGTGGAAGATCTAAAATTCAGCTGGCCTCAAATACATTTCTTGCAGGTCTTTTTGTTCAATTTATTCATTTTTCATCCTTTAAATGGCCCAGATTAACATATTGCTATCTTAGTTAGATGAACGCAATCAATGTCATTGCCTATTTTAAGGAACGGTTTCCTCCGGTTCACATCATGCTGTTTGCAATTGTTTTTTTTACAGCCTACTCTGTGGCCTCCTACTTTGCCATTTCCCCCAGTCCTGTCAGTATCAGGGAATTGCTGGGTGTCATAGCCGCAATCTCCTTCTTTTTCAGGCTCCGGGTATTTGATGAAGTAAAAGATCTCCAGATTGACAACCTCAATCATCCCGGCCGGGTATTACAGTCGGGCCGCATTACCTTAAAACAATTGTTTATTATTTCGGCAGTCCTTTCCGTATTTGAACTCCTGTGGAGTTATTGGAACGGGCCTGCGACTATTATTTGCTGGCTGGTAGCCCTGGCTTACAGTGTACTGATGCGTTATGAGTTTTTTGTCAGCTCCTTTTTAAAGCCCAGGCTATTTTTATACGCCTGTACCCATATGTTGATTATGCCGCTTATTATGTTGTGGGTATGGTCTGCCTATAATCCTGACCTGCTACATCCCTCTTTATTTTTTTTAGGGGGATTAAGTCTGTTTGGCGGCTTTTGCTTTGAACTTGCGAGAAAGATCCACGCACCAAATGCCGAAAGAGCAACCGTCGACTCCTATTCTCAATCGATAGGTTATAAAACTTCCATTGTCTGTGTACTCTTATTTTTGCTTGGAGGTGTTTTTGTTCAGTACTATTTGCTCCACAGTATTCAGGCAGCCCTTTGGGCTTACCTCATCATCTGTTTGTTGTACCTGCTTACCTGTATCCTATATGCAAAAATGGTTAAACATCCGGTAGAAAAAAACCTCCGGCTGGCCGAATTATTTGTGTCTTTATTTATGCTGGTCAGCTACCTGTCTATTATTATAGAAACACAATTCACATGACGATCCTCTATCCGGTAAAAAGAGACAGTGGGCTCACCATTGGCGGTAAGGCTAAAGGCCTGGTCAAACTGCTGGAGACAGGAATCAATGTACCCGATTTTCTTGTCATACCTGCTGAAAATTTTAGTCCCCTGATTTCGCAACAAGGTTTAGCTGTGAGTAATATCAAAGATGCACTGCTTCAATTTACACTTCATGAAGAAGATCAGCAAAGACTAAAAAAAATATTAGCCGGATGGGGCTTTCCAGAACAAAGCGTGATTGTGCGTTCCTCCATTGCTGATGAAGATGGTGCACAGGATGCTTTTGCCGGTATCATGAGCTCTTATCCCAATCTCAGGGATTTTAATGACCTTCTGCAGGCTATTGCACACTGCGCCGCAAGTGCCTACTCACAGGAGGCGATTGCCTACCGGGCGCAGCGGTCATTGTCAAACCTGGCCCAACCTGCCGTAATTGTACAAAAACAGTTAAATTCAGATTCAAGCGGCGTGGTTTTTTCCACCTATCCACAGTATCCCGAAGAAATGGCAATTCATGCCGTATGGGGTTTAGGTGAGGGTTTGGTGGATGGGGAACTGGATCCGGATGAGTTTTATTTATTAAAGAAGGACGGTTCCGTTACACATCAAATTATAGCCGTTAAGGAGCAACAATTTAAGCTTGACCAGCAGCGAGGTGCTCAGTTGGTGGATGTTGATCCTATCCGGAAAAATATTCCATGTCTTACAGATGCACAACTGCAGCAGTTGTTTACGGTCTCAATAGCGCTGGAAAAATGGAACGGCCATCCACAGGACATAGAATTTGTGATAGAGGACAATGAACTGTACTTTGTGCAGTCGCGCCATATCACTCAGGTTATTCCCCAGATTATCGTTTACGATAATTCAAATATACAGGAGAGCTATTGCGGCGTGACTACACCTTTAACTTTTAGCTTCGCCCAAAGGGTTTATTTTACTGTATACCAACAAACTATGATCTTGCTTTCTGTGCCGGAAAAGATGGCCAAAACCTATCAGCCTGTGTTGGAGAACCTGCTCGGTCTGGTGAAAGGCCGGATCTATTATAACATCAACAACTGGTATCGGGGCCTGCAGGTTCTGCCCTCTTTTAAGCAGAATAAGGAAGATATGGAACGCATGATGGGGCTGGAAGATCCTGTAGATTTCATCAGTGATACTAAAAAATCATTTGCCGAAAAGCTGAAATTAATGCCCATGTTTTTGACAAGCTTATCGAGGCTCCTGCTTGCCTTCAGAAAGCTGGATAGGCTCGTAGTTATCTTTCACGATCATTTTAGCGCTTACTATGATCTTTTTTACCAGCGGTTACCGACCTGGACCAAAGGTTCGGAAATAGTGGAACAGATAAAAGCGCTGGATGAGGCATTGCTTAAACACTGGACCACTCCTATTGTGAACGATTTTTATGTCATGATGATGAACGGGAAGGTACGGCGAAAGTTAATCAAAGCGGGAATCCAGGAGCCTGAAGAGTTTGTAAGCAGGTATTTTTCCGGTAATCAGCAAATTGAAAGTGCCCAGCCTGCTGTGGTGATGCAAAAAATTGCACTTGAAGCGATGCCGCAACCTGAGTTGAAGGCACTGATCATTCAACTGCCGGCAGATGTACATGAGTTAATAAAAATGCAATTCCCAAAGTTTTACGCTACAGTAAATGATTTTATACATACTTACGGCGACAGAACCGTAGGTGAATTGAAACTAGAGACGGTGACCATGCGGTTATCGCCCCGCATCTTTTACAGTTACCTGCGCAACTACCTGAGTACCGAAAACACCTTTCAAACATCCGCTTCAGCGCACCTGCATGAGTCTGCAGCGCGGGAACTGGAGGATCTCCTGCAAAACCGGTCCTATTTCTTAAAGCGGGGCCTTCACCGCAGTTTACGCAAGCTGCAGGAAGGGATCCAATACCGGGAAGCGATGCGCCTGGAAAGGACCCGTATGTTTGGAATGTACCGTACACTTTACCTGAAAGCAGGAAGCCTTCTTATGCAATCCGGCGTTTTATCATCAGCGGATGATATTTTCTACCTGACAGAACCTGAAATCCATACGTTGCTCCTTCATGAAGAACTGCCTCAGACAGCAGCTGTTATAGCGGAGCGAAAGAAAACATTTGAGGGCTACAAGCTTGAAGAAGTACCTGCGCGTGTTATTGTTCCGGCTCCCCGCAATAAACTGGTTGAAGTAATTGATGATGATCCATATACGTTGCGTGGAACTGGCTGTGTACCTGGAGCGGTTACTGCCGAAGTGATCATTATCAGAGGGCCGGAAGATGACCTGGATGTGAACGGAAAAATTGTCTGCGCTTTACGTACTGATCCGGGTTGGGTTGCACTTTTTCCCACATGTAAAGCGGTTCTGATAGAAAAAGGCTCTGCGCTTTCACATTCTGTTATCCTGCTCCGCGAATTTGGGATCCCTGCAATTATCAATATCCCCGGTCTGACCAATAAACTAAGCAGCGGACAGCGCATCAGCATGAACGGAACATCTGGTATCATAAAAATAATTGATGATGAGCCGAATTGAGCGCATTGTATATCAAGACAGTATCCCGGATAGCTTTTTTGAGATCCCAGAGAAAATTTATGGAAAATCATTGGTAAAACCGATGGAAGAAGCGGAAGCCATCAGGTCACTTTTTGAGATGGAGGCCGCTCATCATGACATTATTATATATACCGATCATGAACACTTCAGGTTAACGGGAATCTTCCCAAAGAAAGCAGCAAACGCATATTTTGGCTTTTGGGAAAGTATGGATGATCAGAAACTGCACACTGAAGCATTCGGTTTATTGAAGAATGATGCCTTGAAAAAAGGAAGCCTCAGTCTGACTGGCCCAATCAATTTCAATACATTTCAGCCTAATCGCCTGCGTGTGGGAGATGTACCGAGCTGGGGAATGTTTGACAAGGAACCGGTTAACCCCGGCTACTACCCTGACCTTTTATCGGCCATTGGTTTCCGGGAGAAACTGACCTACGAAACGCGTCTGATCTTCAGAAAAAACCTGCCTGCCCTTTTTGCCAGTAAGGATTCATTTGTAAAGACAATTGGTCAGATCCCATTCGATTTTATAACTTTGAACCCGGAAAACTGGGCATTATACGCGCATGATATCTTTGAATTGATGCACCTCATTTTTAAGGCAAACCCTTTTTATAAGGCCATTTCTTATGAACAGTTTCAATTGATCTACAGCGATCAGTTTTCTGAAAAATTATGCCCACACAGTTCCCTGCTCGTCAGAGATCAGGAATCCGGGCAATTGGTGGCGATCAGCTTGTGCCAGCCGAATTATCATGCTTTATATCCGTTGATAAAGGAGCCTCATTTTATCAGGGATTTTGAAAAACTACCTCATAAAACTTTAATGGCCAAGACCTTTGGTGTACATCCTGATTTCAGGAGACAGGGATTATTAAATTACATGGGTGCCTATGGAATGACCTCACTGATAGAGGGGATTTATGAGGATGTCCTGGTTTGCCTGATGCGCTCAGATAATTATTCAGCTCATTTTTCAAATCATGTCCCTTATGAATCTGCTAAATATGCCTTGTACGAAAAAATACTTAGGGATTAACGCCCTTTCATTTAGGTTACTATAGGTTTTACCCTTTCAGGGATACATTCCAGCCGGATGATATTTTTAAAATAGAAACTGCTTTCGGGAGATAAGGGTCTCCTTTTGATTAGGATGTGATTATCGATGGGCTGCCGGCCTTCCCCCTGACCATTCAGCAGGTTCCAGAATACGATCCGAAGATGATCTTCCCGTTCTTTAGCCAGCGCTCTGCAAATACAACCGAACTCTTCCTGACTGATGTATTCAAATATATTGGAAAGTGCAGCCTTATTGATGGCTCTACCGTACTTAGAGAGCAGGTAGCCCATGGCTTCCCCTTCAATCACCTGCATTTTACCAAGCTGTTCTCTTAAAAATGTATAATTTACCCTTTGGTAACAGGGAGGCAGCAGCTCTTCGGGTAGGTTTTGCTGCCCAAAGAAGAAAAAACGAAAATGGAAATTATCCCTCACTAAGGCAGATTTGACCTGTTTTAAAAGCCGGTCATAAAAAGTTGGCCCTATCGGTTCCGAAGCATATCTCAGTAAGGTTGAATCACGCCCCTGCTGTAAATTCTCGTCGCTGTAATAGGTGATGAATGCAGATTTAAAAGCACTGTTATCCAACTCGGCCTTAAAGAAGGTGTATTGCGCCTGAATATCGTCGAAACGAACCAGCTGCTGAAGCTTCTGCCGGAGGTTCTCATCAAGTGTATCATAAAATGAGGTAATGTATTTTTCAAGCTTTCCGGAAGTCAGCAGGCCGTCTGGATGTTCCTCAAAGAATGCGGACCAGAATGACCTTTCGTCCGGAGCCAGCGTTTTCAGTAAGGCATTCAGGGCATCATTCAGGGCTGTTTTACCGGCGAAACCCAATAAGGCATAAAACACCTCGTAGTCATGGTTTAGAATGATGTGTGTTTTTAACAGCAGCAACTTGTTTTGAAAAGGATTCAGATCGATAGCAGTGACACTGGCGGGTCCTTTCAGCAATGTATTTAACACATTGCATCCGGCAGAAGTAATCACCAGCAGATGGTCAGCAGGGTCAATTTCGAGTGCATCATACAAGGCACAACTGTCTTCCCATACGAGGGAATAACGAATGAGATCCAGGTTGAGCTGTGTAAATTCTGATTTCATTTATTTCAGTTTATGGTAAAGCACTTTGGAATAATGCCTGTTGTCCATTGGCATTTGGGCGATGAATGAGATACTTTTAATAATTTCCGGCGAAAAATGTGTGTATAGAATTTGTTGTATTTCGACCTTGCCAAGTTGTCCCTGGACAAAGATTTTGAAACCCTCTTCCTCAGCTATTGCAGCAGCCTGATGTACTCCTGTCTGTATTACCAGCAGGTGTTCAATCTGGAAATGCATGATCCCCTGATGTGCTTTTTCGTTGCCGATCCTGGCCGTGAGGAAAAGCTTATTTTCCGTACTGAGATAACCGATATCTCCTGTACTTAACCAGCCTCCTGCTTTAGTGGTGGCTACATGCTTCCCTTTTACTTCGATCTCTCCTGCACTAAAAGATCCCGCGGGTGTTTGTATGTTAACCGTCCTGCAAATCCTGAACTCCAGTTCTTCAACAGGCGTACCAACTGCGTAACCGTTCAATGGATCTTCCGGCAGTGCGTTTACCTGCCTTATCGCAATAGGTTCGGCTTCGGAGGAACCGTAAACGATATAAAACGAAGCCTCAGGAAAGTATGGGCGCAATGCAGGTATAAGGTCTAAAGGCACCGGAGCGCCACCGATAACCACTGTCATTACGGAAGGAAATGACCAGGTTGCATCTTTTAAAAAACGGAGGAGATTTTTTAAATAGAATACGTTACCTGTGAGCCGTTCGATCCGTTGAGATTCGAGTTGTGCAATGATCCTGGCCGGATCTAATGCAGCCATTTGGAATCCTGGTATATCCGGTAAAATGCTCACCAGACCAGAGGCCAGATTGTGCAGGATTACATTAGGAAATAAGGGGAAATCACGAAGTCCTTTGTCGGCAGGAAACAGTTTTTTGATCAGCAGATGCTGGGCAGAAAATACCTGATGGCTCCGGAAAATCCCCTTAGGTTCCCCTGTTGTTCCGGAACTATAGGTAACCAATGCAGGCTGCTCAGGTAATACCTGTTGCGGTTGCCATGTTGTAGATCTTTTGAGGGTATGATCAACATACAGGTATTTGATCCCGATCAGCTTCAGGAGAAAGTATGGTAATACTCCCGCTTTTTTTTTCCCGACGACCACCTTAATGTGTTGTTTTTTGATGGTAGACAGGAGTACCTTTAAACCTGCTTTTGCCGGAGGAATAACAGCCACTGCGCCGATACTTTGTATCGCCAACACTGCGTTGATGGAATCAACACTAGCCGGAATTGCCAGCAAAACAGTGGCTCCCGGTTGCAGATGTGGTTGTAATAAATGACGAAAGTTAGAGACCTGCTGCAGTAAATCTCCGTTAGTGAGCCCTCTGCTATGATCCGGTCCCGGCCAGAAGATGAGTTCATCACCTTGTGATTCGACAAGCGTACTATGGATGTAATTATAAAAATTAACCACCTGATGATGATAGGTTTAACTAGGTTTATGATTATAATAAAAGTAATAAATTATGAATATTAAGTATATCTTTTTCGAATAGTGAACAAAATGAACATTAGGCGCTATTACACCAATATATAATTTGGATGTTCATTTGCTAAAAAATTCAGACATTTTGGCAAGGATTCTTTGAGTGCATGGGTTAAAGGGAGCGTGCTGTGATCTAAAAGATCTTTTACAGAATTCAGGGTACAAAGGTATAGGCCTACAACTTCGTTGTCTTTAAAATTGATTGCCGAGATTGATTTACTATCTATTTCGGCGATATATAATTCTCTCTGTTCATAGTTGTATAAATTCATTTCAGGTTTTATATCTTCTACCATATAGCTGTTGATATGGTGAAAATTTGAGTTTAATAATAAGCCTAATGGAATGCCTAACTCCTCTTCCATCTCCTTCAATACCGTTCTATGAGAGGATTCACGGCCAACAACGTGTCCTCCTACAGAGATGTCTAAATGGCCAGGATATTCAAACTTTGTAAAAGACCTGACCTGTAAAATAAAAACCAGGTCCATCACATCATTCCTGCTATAGAGTAATAAATGAACGGCTTTATGTTTCAGGCCTAATAAATGACACATCCATCTTGGGGCTTCAATATTTAAACTCTCACCGTTTTTATCAACGATCAGTAAGGGCTCGGCGCCGTCATTAGGCACTAAAATGTTTTTAAATGGGGCAATTTCGGTTACGATCTTATCAATTTCAGCCTGCCTTAACTGCTTATTATAAAGCTGCTTTCTAAGTTCCTTAACTCTTTCCATCAAGAAAAACTCATTCATGATCCGTTTAATTAAAATACCTAAATGTATTTACTATTAATATACAATTTATTTTTAAATCTTAAGTAAGGACGAGATAGGTTCGTACTTAGAAAATGAGACTATTTGGCTGGATTTTGAGACGATTTGATCAAGCTCAGACAGGCTATTTATTTAATTTTAGCCCTCCGTTAACAGTAACTTAAATTTTAAGCCTGTTGTTGTTAAACCCTACGTTCCAGATACAGAGACTAATGAATAACAATCAGCTTTCCGCAAAACCGCATTACCCAATATTGGATGGATTACGTGGGGTCGCAGCCATTATCGTTGTTACCTTTCACCTGACTGAGCCCTTGGGAACCGGGCATCTGGATATTCTGGTGAACCATGGCTACCTTGCCGTTGACTTTTTCTTTCTGTTGTCGGGTTTTGTGATCGGTTATGCTTATGACGACCGCTGGCATAAAATGAGCATGGGCACTTTCTTTAAACGCCGGATCGAACGGCTTCAGCCGATGGTGGTATTGGGGATGACGCTTGGGGCCATTGGGTTCTATTTTACAGATTCTACGATCTGGCCGCTTATCCATACCGTTCCGCTATGGAAAATGCTGCTGGTGATGCTCATTGGTTATACTGTTCTGCCTGTTCCCTTGTCAATGGATATCCGTGGCTGGCAGGAAATGCACCCGCTCAATAGTGTAGGCTGGTCATTGTTCTTTGAATACCTTGCCAATATTATGTACGCCATCGGCATCAGAAAGTTGTCAAAAACAGCGCTGGGGATCCTGGTTTTGATTGCGGCTATAGCGCTTGCACATTTGGCCATCACCAGCCCCGCCGGAGATGTCAGTGGTGGCTGGACATTAAACCTGGAACAGGTACGTGTGGGAGTTACCCGGACGATGTTTCCTTTCTTTGCAGGTCTGCTGCTTTCAAGGGTAGCTAAGCCGATTCGCATTAAGCATGCCTTTTTATGGTGCAGCCTTATGATCGCCCTGGTATTATATATGCCGCGTATAGGTGGTGCCGAACATGTTTGGATGAACGGGATTTATGAATCAGTATGTATCATCATTATTTTTCCACTCATTGTTTATCTGGGTGCCAGCGGTGTAGTACATAGTCGGGCTGAACGTAGAACCTGCCAATTCTTAGGTGATATATCTTATCCGCTTTACCTGTTGCATTATCCGCTGGTGTATTTTTACGTGGCCTGGATCAGCAATCATAAAGTTACGACCATCGTGCAGGCCTGGCCTTACGCGTTGTTGATCCTGGTAGCCAGTATTATTTTGGCCTATGTCAGTTTGAAATGGTATGATGAGCCGGTTCGTAAATGGCTGAGAAAAAAACTTGGTTAATGCGCTTCTTCAATCCCTTCTTCCATTTGGGATTGTAGGTTTCAGATGTTACCTTCATAGGTAAAAATTGGCAAATGGAATTCAACCCCTTCAATAATGTAGTTAAACTCTGCCTTCAAGGCATGGCAATGGAAGAAAATGGCAAAGCTGAAGAAGCAGGAAAACTTTTTCTTCAAGCCTGGAATGAGGCGACAGAAGACCTGGAAAAATTTATTGCTGCTCATTATGTAGCCAGGCATCAAAAAAATACTTCTGATAAATTACAATGGCTGGAAACGGCGCTCCAGTTTGCACTGAAAGTAAATAACAACACAGTAGCGAGTGCCTTTCCTGCCCTTTATTCGAATATTGCCAAATGTTATGAAGAATCAGGTGATCCTGAAAAGGCAAAAGAAAATTATGAATTGGCAACTTCGTTTAATGAAAACCCATCTGATAATGGTCCTTTTTATCATGGAACAAAAGCAGATTTGCAAGTTGGCGATTCGTTGATCGCAGGAGGCAATTCTAACTATAAACCTGAACTCAAAATGAATCACATCTACTTCACCGCTCTTGTTAATGGTGCAGGGCTCGCTGCTGCACTGGCAAAAAGTGATGGACCTGAACGTGTTTATATCGTTGAACCGACAGGAAGTTTTGAAAATGATCCGAATGTTACAGATAAGAAATTTCCGGGTAATCCAACACGTTCCTATCGTTCAGAATCACCATTGAAGATTGTTGGTGAAGTGACAGACTGGGAAAGAACAGCGCCTGAAGAACTCCGGAAATGGCGCGAAAAGCTGGCCAATAATCATGGAGAAATTATCAATTAAGCCAACACAAAATAAGGGGCCTGTAGCGCACAGGGTAAAAGCATAAAACTTTTTTATTTAGTGCTAACGTACATTGTCCGGTAATTTATAATCTGTAAACCTTTTTAGTGCGTATCGATAAAGTTAATACTTGATAGATTGAAGAATAAAACTAATTTTATCAAAAATTACAAATTATCACTCCATGGGATTATTTAGCAGATTATTAGACGAATTTATAGATGTTATCGAGTGGGTAGACAGCAGTCAGGACACTTTAGTTTGGAAATTTCCCCGTAATGACAACGCGATAAAAATGGGCGCTAAACTTACAGTGCGAGAATCGCAGGTTGCCATTTTTATGAACGAAGGCCAAATAGCTGATGTATTCAGTCCGGGGATGTACGAGCTAAGTACTCAGAACATCCCGATTTTGACAACGCTGAAAAGTTGGAAATACGGGTTTAACAGTCCCTTTCAGGCAGATGTTTATTTTGTGAGCATGCGTCTTTTTGTAAATCAGAAATGGGGTACTAAAAATCCGGTGATGGTACGTGACGCTGAGTTCGGACCTGTTCGCCTGCGTGCTTTTGGCTCATTTAGCTTTAAAGTACTGGATGCTAAAGCATTTCTTACTCAAATCGCTGCAACGAATCCTAATTTTAGTACCGAAGATATTAATGAGCAGCTGCGTAATACAGTCATCTCCCGTACTATGGATGCAATAGCCGAGTCTAAAATACCGGTACTTGATCTTGCAGCCAATTACACTGAAATGGGCCTCCTGATTACGCAAAATATACAGCCTGATTTTACCGAACTCGGGCTTAGCCTGAGCAAGTTACTTGTTGAAAATGTCTCTTTGCCACCTGAAGTAGAACAGGCACTTGACAAACGCAGTCAAATGGGCATCATAGGAAACCTGGGTGCTTATGCACAGTTTCAGGCAGCAAATGCGATAGAAAAGTCGGCGGAAAACTCCATCGGGGGGAACCTTGGTGCAGCAGGTATGGGACTTGGCGTTGGTGCAGCTATGATGGGACAGGTAGGCAATATTTTTCAGCAAAACCAGTTTGACCCCAATACAAAAGCCCCTGACCTGCCACCAGCGCTGGATGTGGTGGAATATCATTTTGCAAAAGAAGGAAAGCCAGATGGCCCTCACACTCTTGCTACAATAAAAACCCTGATTGCCTCTAATGTGATCAACAGAGAAACTCAGGTTTGGAAAAAAGGAATGGCGACATGGGCTCCGGCCGGGTCGGTGACTGAACTTTTTGACCATGAACCACCACCCCTAGCTTAATTTCATGAACAATACGATTAGTCCGGGTACCATTAATCCATCTCTAAAATGCAATGGTTGTGGTGCATTGCTGTACTTTGCACCAGGCAGCAGGAGCCTCAAATGCGATCATTGCGGCGAGCGCAATGCTATTGAAACTGATCAAACAGATAGGGCAATCCAATCTGTTGATTATGATCGTTTTATAGATCATCTCAGTGAGAATAAAAAGAGCGACGATATGAAAGTAGTCAACTGCAGTAATTGCGGTTCACAAACTACATTAAGCGCTTTTACCACATCAGATAAATGCTCGTTTTGTGCAGCGCCATTGGTATTGAGTCCGGAAGATGGACAGCAGTATTTGCCGCCACATTACATTTTACCCTTTGAAATTAACAAGCAACAAGGCATTGACTATTTTCAAAAATGGCTCAAGGGGCTTTGGTGGGCACCAAAGGATCTGGCAAAAGAGGTAAACAGCAGTTCTTCCGGCCTTCAAGGAATTTACCTGCCACACTGGACCTATGATACGGACACCACTACCGGTTATAACGGAAGGCGTGGCGAGTATTACTACACAACAGAAAATTATACGGTTACGGTTGAAGGCAAAACAGAAAACAGGACAAGGGAGGTACAACATACCCAATGGTGGGCGGTCTCAGGTAAGGTAAACTGCAGCTTTAATGACCTCATTGTACCTGCCAGTAAATCGCTTCCACCTAAAACATTAAACAAACTGGCTCCCTGGAATTTCAAGATGTTGGTTAAGTTCGACGAACGTTACATGAGTGGTTTCCGCTCTGAAACCTATCAGGTTGATCCTCAACAAGGGTTATTGATGGCTATTGAACAGACAAAAGACCAAATCAGGTATGCTATAAACCAGGATATTGGCGGCGACCGACAGGAGATTGGCGACATCGAAACGGATTACCTTAACAAGGCCATAAAATACATCATGCTGCCAGTATGGGCCAGTGCTTATTCTTACAACAACAAAGTTTATCAGTTTACGGTTAATGCCAGTACCGGAGAAGTAATCGGACAGCGCCCCATCAGCTGGATTAGAATTTTATTTTTTATATTAAAGATATTGGCGGTTATTGTTGCTGGAATGTTGCTTTTGTAGTGACAGATAAAATTGTTAAAAAGACGAACCACCTTAAGCCTTTAAAAACAATGCTTTACAAATCAGGGGAAGGATAGAACATTTGAATCTCTATCCTTCTTTAATCCTAAACTCGGAAGCATTGTTTCCGGAATACTGTTTGAAAAAACGACTGAAATGCGCGGGCGTTTCAAATCCCAGTTCATAGGCGATTTCCTTCACCGATTTATCGGTATAATGCAGGTACCTTTTGGCTTCGAGGACGATCCTTTTTCGTATAAGGACTGAGGGTGCAGGTTGCTTTAGCAGTGCAAAGGAATTGCTGAGCGTCTTAGGCGATTTGTTCAATACTCCGGCATAAAACCTAACCTCATGCTGCTGTTTGAAATTCCCTTCAAGGATTAGTGAAAACTGTCTGATCAGGTCCATTTTCTCATCCGGGAATAGCTGGTAGCTTTCGCTTTGCTGTTTGGCAATCCGGGTAGTCTTGATAATCACCCTTTTGAGCAATGTCCGGAGCATTTCCCCCTGAAAGTTATCTCTTACCTGAAGCTCACGGGAAAATACACTGGACAAGTGCTCTATTTCTGCCATCTCTCCAGGCTCCAGTTCGATAAACATCGGATGCTGGATTCCATAGAAAAGAAAGCCCACACATCCTACCTCCTTATCGTGGTTAAGGATACAGTAAAATTCGCGGTTGAATTGCCAGGCCACCAGTTCTTCCGGACGTTCGAACTGAAAGTGCTGGTTAGAAACCAATGGCAGAATGCTGCCTCCGGGCATGGTGTAGGTTACCTCATCTATTTTTACCTGTTGCTGAGCTCCGTTGTTGTAGACGAAAGTATTGACGGGTTCCGGATCAAGATCCCGCAAGCCCCTACCGGACAACAGTTCATTGTTGCTGTGCATGACAAAACGCCCCAGCGTTCCCTTTTCTTTGTATTCGCTGATCATTTTACTTTTCGTTATTTAGCCCGGAACCCAGGTATCCACTAATATATCAACTTTTTAATAAGGGATAACAGCTAGAGTGCTTTGTAAATCGTCTGTGCTACCACTTTCAACAACTCAGGATTAAGCCTTTGTTTAAAATCCGGGTTGATGTATTCATACTGAATCTTCCCCGTTTTGTCCAGGATGAATACCGAGGGAACAGGGAGCAACAAATCCTGATCCAGGCCTCCGGTAGTTTTCGATAACATCTCTGAATATCCCTTTGGTGCTTTGAAAGCGAGGCCAATTTTTTTGGAAACATTCAGATCAGCGTCAGATAGTAAAGTATAACCTAAATGTGCTTTGGTCAGAGACTTTGACAACTCATCAGGACTATCCGTACTGACGGCGATCAATTGATAACCCATCGTTTCCAGTTCCGGAAGTAATTCCTGAAGACCCGAGAGCTGTTTGGTACAATAAGGGCACCATCCGCCCCTGTAAAAAATAAGGATAGTTGGCTTGCTGCTGATCGCCTGGCTGAGATCAAAGCTTTTTCCATTCACATCTTTTAATGTGACCATTGGAATGGATTCGCCAATGAGCAAAGGGCTAATGTCTTCGGGATGCTGAGGGATACGATACTGCTGTTCCTCCATGTTTTTTTCCATTGACATTCCTGTGCTTGTTTTCATTTTATTGCCGTTGTTTTTCATTTCCTGGGCGCTTGCAAATCCCGGGATCAGCAATATTGCAATTCCCGCTATTGTCATAGCGTTACAGAAAGCCAGAGGAGAGATTATTTTATTGATTTTCATTGATCTGTTGATTAGTCGGTTGATATGCAGAAGGTTTTTTGTTTCTCAGTGTTTGAATAGAAGAGGAACGATCTCCGTCCCTCTTCTATAGTTGTTGCGGAACTGAATTATTGTAATGTTACTTTGATCATTTTATTGATATCCGGTAAGGTGGTGAATGTATTGGGATTCGGTACCAGCTGGATTGGTTTACTTTCTTCCAGGGGTGTTCCTGCAAGATTGAATTGCGTGATCCCTGCTCCCGGGAATTGATTTAGGGCAGTGCCGTTATCGTACAACGCGATAGAACCCGAAATATCTCCTTTCTGACTGGCATCTACACCGTTTTCCTTAGAGGCGAAAAACCAGTCGTTGGAGAAACCATACATGGTTGCAATGGCCAGGCGGTCGCCCTGAGTAACACTCAATTGTTGTGATACACTGCTTCCTGCCTGAGCACCGATTTTAGGAAGTAAAATTGTGGAATTTGCTGCAGGCAATACGTATACCGCTTTTACACCGCTAAGGTTTTTAAGATAGGCAGCCAGGCCAGTTGCATCACCTTTCTGGGCCAGTTCTTTTAACCCCTTACCACGATCGCTCTCTCCTATTTTATAAATGGGATTATCGATACCATTGTAAACTACAACAAGGATCGGAGATAGTGGTGTAAAGATACCAGTCTGGCCCTTGATGTACTCAGCCAGCGGGGTATTGTTGCCCATTTCTGCGATACTGGTAAGCCCGTTTGCAGATGGTTTGCCAGATTCAAATAAAGGATTTGGATTTAGAAGATTGCCGCCGGCGATGTAAGAAATCGCCCATACGCCCGGACTGAACGGCGTTGGATTGCTTGTTGCACCTGAGGTATTCTCGATGGTCAGCGAGAAGGTAGAATTGCCTTTGTATTGCAGGGTTGCTTTCATCAGAGATGAAGCTGCTGCGTAGCGGTTGCCCTGGAGATCGGTTCCCATAACCTGGCTAATGTTCCCCGGGCTGGTTTCGGCAGCACCCGGATGGCTTACTGCAGCTCCCGGAGCCTGGTTGATACGTGTTCCATTGTCCCAGAGTTTGATTTGTTCGGAAACATCTCCTGAAATGGGTGTTCCATCCGCTTTATATAAGGTAATACCCGGATTTTGAGGTGCAAAAAACAGGTCATTGGACCAGCCATACATCGTGGCAAAAGAAAGGGCCTGCCCTTTTGCTGCTGAGAATTCGAAGGAAATCGCTTCACCTGGCATGATCACGGGCGAAGCTCCGGTATTTTTAAATGTCCCGGATTCTACGAGTGGCCTGGAATCAAGCACGTTTTCAATGGTAATCGTTGAGGGCATGCCGGTCGGTGTGCCTTCACTTTTATCCTTTTTGCAGGCGGAAACCATTAATGGTAAAGCTGCAAGGGAAAGCCAAATTAATTTTCTGTGTATCATAGTCGATGTTTTTGTATTGTGATACGACAAAGGTAGATGGCTGCAATGCGGTTAGAGATACCTGTACTTCCTGATATACTGTCTATACTTCCCGATTGGTGTTTTTATACCGGCCTCATCAGGCCATTGTTATTGGTTAAGTTGAGGTCAACAAAATTGATTAGATTAGCTTCGTTCATGAACTATTTGAAGCATTTTACATTATGGTAGAGAAAGTAACCGGGGAAGAAAAAGAAACAGTTAAAAAACTATTCATCGATAACTGGAATACCGATTTTATGATTTCCAATGGGAAAATTCATAAAATAGACCATTTGGAATCCTACCTCTATAAAAATGAAAAAGGGATACTGGGAATTATTACTTATTGCATAGAAAACAATGAAATTGAAATTGTTTCATTGGATAGTTTTGCAGAGAATAAAGGAATCGGAACCGCTCTTGTCAATACTGTCGTCCAGAAATTTAAAGAGGGAGGCTTTTCCAGATTGTGGCTAATTACGACGAATGACAATCTGCATGCCCTGAAATTTTATCAAAGAAGAAATTTCACAATCAGCAAAATTCACCTAGACGCGGTAAAAAAAGCAAGAAATATAAAGCCTTCTATTCCTCTTTACGCTGAAAACAATATTTCAATAGAACATGAAATTGAGCTATCATATCGGTCTTAGTAGTAAGACCACCAGATATTTGATACCATTTGCCACGTTAATTATACATTCTTCCTTTAGTTTTGTTGCTTTGATTAAAAAAATGGGGTAAATCAAAGGAAGAAATGAAAATTCCTCCCGGATTTACCCCATAAATTTAATTTGTCAACTTTACCGCTTTAGCCGCAAGATATTTTTCGATATAAGATTTCACCTCAGCTTTTTTAAGGGGCTCATCAATAAAAGTATTCAGTGGAACCAGGCGATCCCTAAAAACACCAATAAACCGTGCATTTTCTTCTGTATTAGTCGAACGCCAGTCTGTAATATTCAACATCAGTCTGTTATTTATGGTTTCAGTTTTCAACTTGCTCACATCACCTCCAATAGAGCTATAATAGATCTGTGCCTTAGAATTTGCATTTAAGTTCTCTAAGTTCACATCATCCATGGCGCCGGTCATTAAGCCAAATGTTCTTTTTATCGCGTATCGTAGTCCTTCCATAACAACATACCCCCTGTTTCCGGCGGGGGCCTCAGCCTGATAAATAACATCAAATTTTGAACCCATTTTTATCCCGGCCAGAACGTGTGTCCCATATTTATGAATCAGCGCTTCGGCACTTAGTAAAGTAATGTCGTTCCTGAAACCAGTTGTCAGAAATTTATTTACAGTTTGCTCAGGATAAAACTCATATCTTTTCCATACCATGTAATTGGAATAGTATCCGTAAACATATTTTTTATCCGTGGCGACTGTTCCGGGAAATATCTTTTCGATGGTATTTCCAAAGAGCCTCAAATCTTTGGTTTCTTTATATGTCCAAGAAAATTGTTGTGAAAGGTGTGCTGCATTTTGAGCCTCAATAGTTCTCCATGCAATTTCAGTCCCTCTGGATATGCTCACTAAATCAGAACCACTGGCAGCATAAGCCAAAACGTCAACTACACTTGCCCTTACTGACGCTTCGTCGTCGAACTTATCTGTGACATCGTATCCAAACCCTAAAAAATTGTAGGTTTCAGGTCGTTTATACAGCGGTTTACTTTCTTCTGTTGCCCCTGTAACGACCAGCTTAATATCCGGCGATAATTGCTCTTTCCGATCCGGCGGGGTAATTCCTTCGTCGGATTTTTTCTTGCAGGAAGCAAGCATGGCAAAAACTGCCATGACTAGAATTGTTTTTTTCATGTGGTTTAAATTTGTGTGTATATTCTTCATAGCAATTTTAATACCACTATTACAACATTTTTTTTATCTATTCACAAATACACTTCACATTCTAAGAAACCAGGCATTTGTTTATTTATTATTGAAATAAAAAAAGACGCATTTTAGGTGCGTCTTTTATTTCTAGTGATCAGTGATGCTTCTTATGGTTTTACGGTTTCAATCTTTGTTCCCAGCAAATGTAAATCTTCTCCACGTCCGATTTCGGTAGATGCTTCTCCTAACCATCCGTTTTCCTGATCTACTCCGGTGTAAACCTTTACAAAGTCAATGCCTGGAAGTATTACTTTATTTCCATTTTTATCAATGGCCCATTCAATATCAATTCCGGAATTGTCGTGCACATTAGGATAGTTATCTACATATCCATAGCTAAACCCATACTGTACGTAATAACTGCCTTGTCCACTTTCTTCTATGCCATTCCTCGCCAGACGAATACCTTTGTAAGTGAGCTTATTGTCTTTCACCCATGCAGGGTAATAACTCTGAGCATGAAATGTATTTTTTACTTTATAGCCCTGTTGCCCCTGGTTGTCTGCCCAGCGGATATAGTTAGGGATGCTGATGTTATTTTGAGGTGTACCAACGGCACTTTCGGTTTCCGGACGGTCATAGGTCATTTCATAGCTGCGAAAGGTACGCACATCATTGCTCTTGCCAACAGCGATACTATACCATGGCTCCTTTTCGGCAGAGAAATTACCACTCCCCTTTATTTCATACCACTCATCTTCATCAGGTTTACCATTTTTATTTTTATCATACGCTACCATTACAATCCCTGGCTCGGAACTTCCACCAAAAGGTGCGTTCGGGCGGGGATTTGCTGCAGCGCCAAAGGCATTTCCATGAATCCGAAAATCACGCCTTCCCGCTACATTCACGATGGTATGATCAAAACCTAAAACTACATAACCGCCCCAGCTTCCCAGGGTGATGGTGGTGGCATTTTCGCCCACAAGCTCTTTTCCTGCTTTGCCGACCATCGTTTCATGGGTATCACCGGAAACGTATTTTGGCAGTTCGTTTACAAACTGTCCAGGTGCCGGCAGGTAATCAAATACTTTAGCGATATAAGCTGAAGCAAGGCGTTCAGGTTGCCGCACAGTGACCAGTAAGGTATCGGAGAGCTCACCGGAAGATACCTTTAGCTTATAAATTCCCCTATCCACCGTTGCAAACATCGCTGAGGTTGTATTTGTCGCAGCCAGTCGGTAGAGCTCAGATGACGGTGACAATACTTCCCATTTCAAATCATTCCTGCCTGCAAATTTCTTTGATGCCTCCAGTGAAAGGATCGTATTGGTTGTGGTCTGGAAGTTTAGGTAACGGCCGGTAGTAATTTTTACCACTTTTTGGAAAATATTACCGGAATTGTAAGCCATGACTACCAGGTTATAAGTACCCGGTTCTGCAGGTGCCTGAAAATTGAATTCTATCGCATTCGCGGCTCTTTTGCCGTTAATATACCAAACCAAAGAATCTGCCTTGTTTTCAATTGCAGGTTTAAGCAGTAAGCTCTCTTTGACCACGACGTAATATTCTGCATCAAGTCCGGAGATTCCGGGTGCAGGTGCTACTGTTTCCTTTTCTTTTTTACAACCAGCGATGAATAATATTGTCATGGTGCTCAGGTAGATTAGAAATTTGTAAGATTTATTCATTTTATCAATTTATGATTTGTGCTATCGTTAATTTATAGCTGTATTATAAAAAAGCCGGGCATTATTTAAAGGGTTACAAGGTTACCTTAACGTTGTCTATACATACATAGGCTGGTGTATTCAAGCCGTAACTGCCTGAATCGTTACCTTCAATATTGAACTCGATACGGGTAACGTTACCCAGGTCTGACAGGTCAAAATAAGTCCATGAAGTTAAAGGGCCTGCAACAGGCAAGTGGTTATTGTATCTTGCAAGATCAATTTCAACCGGGTCACCGTTATTTGTAGCACCATTGCTGTCAAATCCATAAGCCAGTAATTTCAAATATCCCGTTCCTCCGGCGATATCTTTTAGTGGTGTTGCCACTCCTGAACCGAATGTATTGCCATTTTGGATTACCCCATAGGTATACGAGGAAAGACATACATACATCCCCTCAACCACTCCGCTACCTGATGTAAAATCAATTTTAGGACGTGTTGCATAAGATGAATTGTAGGAATCCACGTAGCCAAACATAACGGCAAAATTACTGCTGCCACCGTAGCCACCATTTTTAGCGCCATCGGTACCAGAATAAACACTGCACTGATTAAGATAAGAATACCACCAGTCGCCTGTTTTTCCTGGCGTATTTGATTTATTATTCCAGTCGGACACCACAAAACCACCGTTCCAGTAATCAACCGGAGATCCGCTTCCGGCACCTTTGATTGCAAACTTTAAATTGCTTGGAGAATGTACATAAGGTGCAATTTGAGTCCCTGTCCAGGAAGAGTAAGCATTGTCTCCATAAGAGGTATTGTTAGCCATATAGCTGCTGCCGATACCTTCAAAAGTAATGGTATAGCTTGTTGCCAGGCTATTTTGCCGGGCACTCATGCTTTTAGACTGTGGAACTGCTTCAGGTATTAGGTCATTCTGCTTGGTACATGAAGCCAATACACCAATTGAGATGGTTGCTGCTAATAATGTTTTAGTAAAAAGGGATTTTTTCATACGTTTTAATTTTTGATTTGGGTTATGTATTGGTATTGCCCGGCTTTTTAATTTTTGAGGTGTTTGTCCAATATAGACCCTACCTGTAACATGCGCCCTTCTTCCATATTGTAATCTGTCATCACATTACCTGTACTCAGATCCTGTTGAAAAGGATAGACTACTTTCTGCACTTTTACAAAATCGATTCCCGGCAATTGAATGCGCTCTCCTTTTTTGTTCACCGCCAGATCGATATCAATATTCAGTTTCTGGAAGAACGGAGCAGCACCGGTAAGGTTTCTGGTGACACGTTTTCCCTTGCGGGAGAAAGAAGTTTTCCATCCATCCATGATGACTGCCTGTTTTGTAGTGTTATCGGCTACATTTAGTCCCGGAAAGAAACCCCTGCTCGAGAATGCTCCTGCAGCAGTCATGGAACTTGTGAAGGTTTTGTTGGTTACCACCTCTCCTTTGGCGAGGCTGGGTTGGTTATCTTTCCAATTGAAATAGCTATATATCCTTCTGGCATCCGTTTCCGTTTTATTGTAGGTAAAAATCATTTCATATTCAGGGATATCATCCTGCCCGTAATCATCGTTTTTCAGCTCATACCATTCGTCTTCGTCCGGCATTCCGTTTTTATTGCGGTCATA
The DNA here is from genome assembly GCF_003852525.1 of Pedobacter sp. KBW06. Taxonomy (GTDB): domain Bacteria; phylum Bacteroidota; class Bacteroidia; order Sphingobacteriales; family Sphingobacteriaceae; genus Pedobacter. The sequence continues at coordinate 206,754 of NZ_QAJL01000005.1, read as the reverse complement.
AGCTACGTAAACAGCTGGCTGGTCGCGGATGGAGCAAAAAGCATTCAGCTCCAGATCGGTTTTACCTGCAACATTGGCAACTGTATGGTCAAATTTAAAAGTGGCAGATCCACCCCAGCTACCCAAAAAAAGCGCAGCGTTGGCATTAACTTTCCTGATGCCGGTTGCCTTTGCCAGGAAGTCATTGTAAGCCAGCGGGTATTCGTCTCCATACTTCCAGTTATCTGCAGAACCTATAATTGACCAGTTGTGGTTTTTGCCCGGTGCAGGAGCGTATTCCAGTACCGTGTAAGCATTTTTCACATACTGTTCTGCCTTTACTGCGATCTTGCGTTTATAGGTTACTGTTTGTTTTCCGGCAGTTGCACGAAGGGTAAGCTCATAGGTTCCGGACTCAGGAGAAATAAAGCTCAGGTTTAATTTCTTACCGATAACCGAGTCTCCGATAGACCATTCGTATTCGTAATCTTTACGGTCCGGGCCGGTAACTGCAGGTGTAATCTCCAGTACGTTGCACATGGAAACATTCAGCTGATCGGCCAGTGAGATCACAATCGGCCTTTCTACAATTAATTTGAAAGATTGCTGCTCCGTACCGCCTTTGTTGCTGACTTTGAGCGTAATGTCAAAAGTTCCCGCCTCGGTGGCCTGAAAAGTATAATTTGGCTGACCGGAGGCTGTTTCCTTGCCATTTACCAACCAGACATAGCTGTTGCCCCTGGTGTTGGTGATATTGGGTGCCAGGGTTAATTTGTCGCCGATATTTAGAATGGTCGCATCTTCGCTGACTCCGGAAATGGTTGGTTTAACCTGTAATTCCTTCTTGCAGGAGGAAGCAAAGAGTAAAACGATGACCAGTAGCTTTAGAAAAATGATATCTTTCAAGTTTTTCATGTTTGGGTTTTGGGTTGTCTGAATTTTAATTTAAATCTTTATGATTGGGTCAATAAGGAATCTGGATTTTATCGATAGAAGCACGGCTGAAGGCCGCTGTTGCTGCCCCGTATAACGTGGGAGAATAAATGAGAAAAACGTGATCAGTAACGTTTTTAATGCGTTTGAGATGTACATCAATTTTTGCTTCAAATGGCTTGTCGGATGACAGGAGAAAACAAAAAGGCAGGACCACGAGGGGCCCGCGAAGTAAGATAACTTCGGTCCTGTTTGTATTCAAAACCTCATCCTCGAAGGCTTTAAAAATTATATGTATTTGGCAGGTCTCCTGACTTGTTCCCAATTTGACGGCCTTCCCATTTTCATTCAAAAAAACAGTGGCAACCAGATGTCAAATTGTTGTGATAGAACTTACAGTAGCGGGTCTGTTCAGGATTTTCACCTGATTCCCTATTAATCTTAACATTGTGAAATTTTATGTTAAGAACCAATTACGGCGCAATAGTACAAAAAGTTATTGATATGAAGAAGGCCTTATAGTAATAAGCACAGTTATTGCGAATAGAACTAAAGGCTTTTAAGCGTAAGAAAGCACTCCAGGACCGCAAAAGCCTCACATTTATGTAAGGCTTTTACTGTTTAACTTTGGACGCCTAAGCTGATGTTATTTAAGAAAATATAAATCCACAATTTAGCGATCACCAAACTTTGCGATGGCTTCGGGAGTAACAGGTGTAAAGAGATTCACAAGGTTGCCGTCCGGGTCTCTTAACAATAAAGAATTATTTCCCCATGGCATCAGTGTTGGTTCCTGCACGATCTGATCCTTAAATAAACCTTCTAATTCTTCGAATCGCTGCTGCAGGTCATCAACCAGAAATTCTATGATGACGCTACGGTTTTGGGCTGGCTGAGCTACACTATCGCCGCCAAAAAACTGCAAAGTCCGTGTGCTTCCAATAGCCAGGGTTGCTGTTTTGGTCTTTACCTCTGCAAAATCAGGGGTATACCTGATGGCCGTCCCTCCTATTGCCTGTTCATAAAAATTGACCATTTCCTCTATCCTGGAGGTAATGATCCGAATGGATATTAAATTCATTGCTTATTCATTTAATTGTGCAACGAAGGTATTGGCCCGTTATGACAACTGTTTGTCAGGGCTTATAAATTTTTTTTCTTTCTCTTGCAGGTAATCCTGAAGGTTAAGCTGATGCGCCGGAAACTTGAGATCGGTTGGATAAACCGTTTTGATCCGGTCTAACCGGAACATTCTGAAATCGTTTCTAAGCCTGCAAAAGGCAATCAGGGTCCAATGCTGTTCCATACTGTAATAAAAGGCAAAAGGCTCGATAAACCTTTCTATGCTTTCATTTTTACCTTCTGCCTGATAGGCAATGCGGAGTACGGCAAAACTAGTGAGTGCATTTTGGATGGAGGACAATGAGTTGCTGGTGGATTGTTTAAGGCTTGCAGGACTCACTGCAACACGTTTGGAAAGCAGTTCAATTTTATCCTTTGCAGTGTAGCTGAGCACAGCTTTCACTTTATCCAGGGCTTCTTTATAGAAACTGATCAATGAACTGTCTTTGTTCAGACTAACCAGCTGTCCGGCCATGATCAGGGCGTTGGCCTCTTGCTCGGTAAACATGATTGGGGGAATTTTATAGCCTTCAGCCAATGAATAGCCTTTTCCTTCAAGACTGGCTATCGGAATGCCAATCTGTTCCAATGCCCGTATGTCGCGGTAGATGGTACGGACACTCAGCCCAAATTTTTCTGCCAAATCGGTTGAATTTACGATCCTTTTGGTCTGCAGCTGCAGTAAAATGGCACTGAGGCGGGTAAGCCTTTTCATATCTGTATTATTGCTCATTGCTTAACTCTCCGGTTACAAATATATGCATCAAATGCACACAAAGCGCCTCTTTACGTATGGTAAAGAGGCGCTTTGTGCATTGGCCTGAGTTGGATCCTGTCCGGAAGCTGTATTTATTTCGAGGCCAGCTCAGAGATTCCTTTCAAGATGCCATTTCTCAATTTGGAGTTCTGATGATCCAGCAGTATGATCACACCCCAGTTTTTAGCTCTATTGTAACCGATCATTGAAGATTGTCCCATAGTATCTCCGGATTTGATATAATCTGTATTCTGATCATCTGTCATGATGTTTATCCCTAATCCCAATTCCCTATTTTCAAATTTATAGTAGATTTTCTCTGTAATTAAAGCAGCTTGACCTATTGTGAGGTCTTTGTTTAAGACCGCTTTTAAATACTTAACCATATCTGATGCACTGGATTTCACCAATCCGGCGGGAGCTGTCATGTGCCATTTCATGAATTCCTGAACATTGCCATTTGGAGTATGGCCAGTTGTCCTGTTTTTTACATTAAAATCTTTTGTCAGCGTATTTTTCATACGTAATGGCGTGATTATTTTGCCTCTGATAATTTCATCGTAGCTCTTGCCGTATACGTTTTCCAATATCTGTCCAAGCAAAACAATTCCAATCGTAGAATAACGATATTTTCCATAATCTTTTAGCTCAGTACAATTGTTGACCATCGCAGTCAGTGTTTCCTGATTTACGCTGCTCATAGGTTGTTCCGGATCCACTGCCAGCAACTTTGCAAAATCCAGATCAGGTAAACCAGATTGATGAGATCCCAGATCTGAAATCTTTATCTTGTTTTTAAGGTTTTCATGTAACACATACACTTTTGGAAGGAAGTTGTCGATGTAATCATCTGTTTTTATTTTATGATCAAGAACCGCCTGGGCAATTAAATTTGCTGTCAGAATTTTAGTGATCGATGCAATTTCGAATACGGAATTTTTATCGATAGCAGTTTGACTTTCTGCATTCAACTTACCATATGCGATATAGTGTTCTTCATTATTTTTGATAAACCCAACGCTGATCCCCACGTTAGGATTTTTTTGGTGATGATCCTTTATTATTGAATCAATCTTGTTGGTGATGTCCTGTCCAAAAGAAACGTTGCTGATTAATAATAGTGCTGCGAGAAATTTAAATGAAGTTTTCATGGTATCGAATTTTTATGTTGATAATTATTTCGATACAAATATGCGGAAGACATCAATGCTGTGCGACCGAGTAAAAATACTCGCACCCTTTTGTTTGAAAAAATGAGTACGAGTATTTAAAGCTACTAGTGCGAATAGTTACAATGTACTACTACACAGATCATTGCGATAGGAAGTTGGTGTTTTTCCAGTATGTTTTTTGAAAGCTGCATTGAAAGAAGATTTTGAATTAAAACCTACTTCATATAGGATTTCTAAAATTGTCACCTTACTTTTTGTAAGGTCTTTTAAGAGATCCATGGCATGTTCTATCCGATAGGTATTGATGAAATCATAAAAGTGCTGATCTAACTTGTGATTAATCAAAACAGATAAATCCCGAACGGGAATTTTAACACCATTGGAGATGTCCTGAATTGTTAAGGAAGGATTAAGGAAGGGCTTTTCTTCAATCATATACTTCTTTAATATCAAGAGCTCTTCATTGTATTCTTCCTCAGTTGCCGCTAAATCTTCAGAGATTTTTTCTTCGTAGATGATCTGCTTTACCAGCTTTAATTTAGAATCGACATTCCTAAATAAACCTGGATTATTTAATGCTTTATATAAATACCAGAAGGTGATGACCGGTGAAAATAACAACAGTAGAATTTTCAGCCAGCCGGAGATACCAGGGTATTCTGTAAATTTAAAGATGTTCTTTAGCAGCGCAACAGAAAAAAAGACGGAGAGTGCCATCGTAAACTGAAATAACCAATTCAGGGATTGAATGCTTGCTCCTGCATAATTTTCAAGATATATTTTCTTTGCTTTTCTTAAGATCATAAAAGCGGCAATGAGGTAAAATACAACTTGAATATTTATGAGTACATGATTGATCTGTATTTCCAGTCTGGTACTGCTTTTTTCAAGAAAACTGATTTTAGCGGCCAGGTTGACCATATAAAAGCGAGGCAATAAGATCAGGTTTGCTGTTAAGAAAGTAACCGTATGAACTAAGTGTATTGGTCTCAGCTTAAAATCTGTATAGCAGACGGATAAAACGTACAAATAAAAAGTTGGCAGTTGTAAGAAAAAAATTGAGCTGATAAAAACCCTTACATTCAAAGAGACTTCAGTGAAATGGCCCAGATTTACACTGATATCAATTACAGTTAAAATCAGAAAAAAGGCAAAAAGACGATTACTTAATTTATATTCTGTCTTTACGGTAAGCAAAAAGAATGAAAGGAATAATGAAATGAAAATTGTTACAACCGCAATTGCAGGTATTAAATTGATTTGATCCATTGGCGTGATTGCGGCGAATTTAGCTAATTTTTGCAATTATTACTTATCAGGTCAATTTAAACTGAAGATTTTTGAAAAGGTATTTTCACGTTAAAACATGCTCCTGATCCTGTCTGGTTGTAAATTTCCATAGTGCCGCCTAAACCTTGTACCAGGTGCTTCACCAACTCTAGTCCGAATCCATATCCTTTTTCTCCGGAGGTCCCGTTGGTACTTAAATTACTGCCCTCTTCCAGGTGTTTGAGTGCCTCCTGGCTGATCCCTGCGCCGCTGTCTGAAATCATCAAATCAAGCAGGTGTTGCTGCTCCTGCTCAATTAAACTCAGGTCAACTTTTACCGTCCCACTTTCGGGAGTAAACTTGATTGCATTGGAAATCAAATTGCCGGTGATCTGCAGTAACTTGTTTTTGGGGAAAGGCAATAAGTTATTGCCCTCTTTAAGTTGGATCTTCAGGGCGATGCCTTTATTTTTAGCCTGACCGCCATAAAGATCCTCCAATTTGTATTTAAACAGACTTAGATTTACTTCATTTTCTGCAAGTTTTTTGCTTTGCTGTTCTTCAGTGAGAATTTCATCGGCCAGCTCCAGCAATGATTTACTGCTTTTATGGATCAGCTGGATAAATTCCAGCACTTCACTGAGGTTGTTGCCATTTCCCTGTTGTACGATGATATTGGACAAACCAATGATTCCGGCAAGTGGTCCGCGGATGTCATGTGCCACTTTGCTTTTTGTTTCGTTGGCATTTTTCACCTGGCCTTCCAGTTCCCTTATGGCCTGGTAAGTATGAATGCGGTTGATGACCTGATCTGCTATAATTTTCAGCATTTCAATTTTCTCAGGGCTTAGGTTTTTAGGCGCCGTATCTACAACACACAGGGAGCCAATTTGATGACCTTCCGATCCTGTAATTGGTACGCCCAAATAATACCGGAGCGATAAAGGTGCCCTGGTAAAATCCTTATGTGCAAATCGCTGATCCAATAACAGGTCTGAAACTTCAAATTGTGGCTGGCCCATAATGGTATACTGACACATGGACTCTTCTCTTGGCGTCTGTTTTACTTCCAGTCCATGACCGGAAATGGTCCATGTAGTATAAGAATCAATGAGGTTGATCAGCGAAATATCCGTTCCGGCAACTTTGGCCGCCAGCATGGCCAGGTCTTTAAACTCATCAAACAGTTCAGAATAATCTAAGTCAAGCTCAGATAGGTTCAATAACCTTTGCATCTCATTTTTTGGTACCGGGAAAGCTTCTTTTAACATCATTTCTTTTACTTGCTACAATATTATGTATACTTCGCCATATTAAGCAAGTTTTAGAGCTGGAATTTTAAGAAAAAAAAGTAAAAAGCCAGGTGGTCATTGACCGGTTTCTGTAGACTCCGCATAAGCGTTGCGGCTCAGCATAAGTTTTACATTCCGGGTGAAAAAGACACCACGGAATAAGCCAGCAACCAAATGCGCCAAGCGCCTCTCTACTTTTTGTAAAGAGGCGCTTGGCGCATTCGGCTTGAGTTGGACCGGATTTGGGAGAGATTTATTTCGAGGCCAGCTCTAAGATTTCATTCAAGATGGTATTTCTCATTTTGGAGTTGTTATTGTCTATTAATATGATCAGACCCCAATTTTTAGCTCTATTGTAAGCGATCATCGAACATTGTCCCATAGTATCTCCTGATTTGATATAACTTGTCTTCTGATCATCTGTTATTATGTTGATTCCTAATCCCAATTCTCTATTTTCATATTTATAGTAGATCTTTTCCGTAATCATCGACGCTTTACCAATTGCAACATCTTTGTTTAGGACCGCTTTCAGATACATAACCATGTCGGCAGCACTAGATTTCACCAATCCGGCAGGGGCAGTAATATGCCAGTTCATGAATTCCAGAACATCGCCGTTTCGGCCATGGCTAGTTGTCCTGTTTTTTACATTGAAATCTTTTGTCAGCGTATTTTTCATACGTAATGGCGTTATTATTTTGGCTCTGATAATTTCATCGTAACTCTTGCCGTACACTTTTTCCAGTATCTGTCCAAGCAAAACAAATCCAATCGTAGAATAACGATATTTTCCATAATCCTTAAGCTCAGTGCAATTGTTGACCATCGCAGTCAGTGTTTCCTGAGTTACACTGCTCATAGGTTGTTTAGGATCCGCTGCAAGCAACTTTGCAAAATCCAGATCAGGCAAACCAGACTGATGAGAGGCGAGATCTGAAATCTTTATTTTGTTTTTAAGATTTTCATGTAATACATACGCTTTAGGAAGGAAGTTATCGATGTAATCATCTGTTTTTATTTTATGATCAAGAACAGCCTGGGCAATTAAATTTGAGGTCAGCACTTTGGTGATCGATGCAATTTCGAATACGGAATTTTTATCGATAGCAGTTTGACTTTCTGCATTCAACTTACCATATGCGATATAGTGTTCTTCATTATTTTTGATGAAACCAACGCTGATTCCTACGTTAGGATTTTTTTGACGCTGATCCTTTATTATTGAATCAATCTTGTTACTGATATCTTGTCCAAAAGAAACGTTGCTAATTAATAATAGTGCTGCGAGAAATTTAAATGAAGTTTTCATGATATCGAATTTTTATGTTGATAGTTATTTCGATACAAATATGTGGAAGACATCAATGCTGCGCGACCGAGTAAAAATACTCGAACCCTTTTGTTTAAAAAAATGAGTACGAGTATTTAAAGTCACTGGTACGAGTAGTTACAAAATATTGTAATTCAAACGTTTAAGATGCGACTCCGGTGTTTATCAATACAGGAAAAAGTTCTCTTATTTTTGCAGGCACCAGGTGGTCATTGACCGCAGATTCTGAACATTGGTAGTTTTGATTGGCTCATGCAGGCTCGCCCCCAGCTCGCTGGTCATGCTGAGCAACATTTCCTGATTGACCAGGAAACGTTCAGATCCGTCTGGCAGAAGATACCTTCCGTTTCCAATTGATCTTACCAGGTTCTCAATGCCAATATCCGACGCCAGACGACAGAACAGATAACCTCCAGGACGGATTACCCGCCACATAGAGTTGAGCATCTCCCCGAAATGCCCGGCATTATCGGCAAAATGGAGTACTGCACTACTGATCACGAGATCAAACTTTTCATCGTCAAATGGCAGATTTTCCACCAGAGCAACGCTGAAATTTTCCTGTGGGGAGCTGGAAGAAAAAGATGCTGCCAGCTGTTTGATTGCCGTGATGTTGTCTACAGACGAGTCAACACCATACACCTGGTATCCGGACTGCAAAAAGTAGGCAACATTCCTACCCTGTCCACATCCTGCATCCAATACAGACTGACAGTCATCATATGTTCCTTTTAACAACTGATCAAATAAATAGATATCTATATTGCCAAACTGCTGGCGGAGTGATTCATTCATAACGTATGTATGTTCAACTATGGGTGATGTAATAAGCCTGTAGCCTTCGCAACCCGGCAGGCTTCCATTGCGTTGCTGACATTCAGCTTCAGAAAAATATTCTGTCGGTGTCTGTTTACCGTATGAATACTTAAGGACAGTTTATCGGCGATTTCTTTACTTCTCTGTCCGAGGTTGATGAGCTGAAGGATTTGTCCTTCCCTTGCCGACAGGATCTCTTCGAACCGTCCCTGCTCGCTATCTATAATTTCCCCTGTGCTGGTGTTGATGATAACTCCATCGGGGACATCAAATCCAGGATGATCATATACCATATTGTACAGGCAAAGGGCCAGCCAGACATTTCCCTGTTCGGTACTGCTCAGGTACAGCAAACGATGTCTGACCAACTGGTATTTGTTTTCGTTGTTCCTTATCCTCAGTCTGGTAATCAGGCTGTAATTAAGGCGCTCATTCAACTCCACAGACTTGATCAATTTAAAGAAATTAAATTCGAGACGGTACTTCTTTTGAAGGTCTTCCGGATGCACCCGGCCCAGCAATTCATCTTCCCAGATGGAATTAATCTCCGTCTGACTGGGTGCAAAACCAAGCTGCAGGGCAAGTCCACCAGGATAGATATAGCTTTTTCGGGCCTCCATATCACTAAGTACACTGATGGTATTTTCAAGTTTTGCATAAAGCCTGGCAATCGACTTGCAATCCTCAAGCTGCAGCTCAGATTGGGAAAAATCAGAAAAAGGCTGAGAAAACAGTTTTATATCAAGCAATTCACGTATCTGCGGCGTATTTTGATGGTTATTTATAGCCATTTGGGTTGCATTATCATTCTGTAAATTTGGAAGGGACAAGGTAAGATTTCGAATCCGGAATATGCCAATTTACATTTATGGAATTAATTAAAAATAGCTTAATAAAACAAAAAATCTGCCTGTTCTTCCTGTTGTCTATTGGTGTAAAAAATGTCGATGCACAACGCAGACAAGGCAATTTAGACCAGTTCTTTTCCACCTTATCGCAGAACGGGCAATTTAGCGGGAATGTCCTGGTCGCAGAAAATGGAAATGTGGTTTACGAAAAATCTTTTGGTTACGCCGATGTCTCCAATAAGAAAAACAATACGGTTCAAACCTCCTTACCGATTGCTTCCATTACCAAAACCATTACTTCTACAGCGATCTTACAATTAAAACAACAAGGGAAGCTGCAGCTGGAAGACCGGGTTACAAAATACCTGCCTGAGTTCCCATATCCTGAAATAACCATCAGGCAGTTGTTATCGCATACTTCGGGCCTGCCGAACTATGATATGCTTTTTTTTCCACTGATCCCCAAAAATCCCGATACGGTATTTACCAATAAAGACCTCATTCCCGCATCCGTTTCCCAAAAAATACAGCTGGTATTTAAACCCGGTGAAGATTTTACCTACAACAATGTCAATTACAACATTCTTGCCCTGATCGTAGAAAAGATTTCAGGCGGTTCATTTGGCTCGTATCTCCAGGCAAATATTTTTGGTCCTGCCGGAATGACAAACACTTCCCTGTCCGACTTTTTCAAAAGAGAAGATAAAAACCTTTCCAAAAGATACAGCTTCAAATATGCCTATTCCGATAAAGTACAGCTGGTAGATACTGCATCTGAGTTCCAGATCGCGAACCGGTTTAATTTTCAGGGTCATGGTGATTTGATCAGTACTACCCATGATTTGTTGAAATATGATCAGGCACTATATAATGGCAGTTTACTTAATCCTGCTACACTAAAAGAGGCCTTTACACCTGTCAAGCTCAGTAACGGCACACATAATATCCAGCGTTATGCCTTAGGATGGATTACCAATGAAGATACTTCCCTGGGAGAAATTGTTAAACACGATGGCGGCCTTCCCGGGGGGCGTACCATGCTGCTTAGAAATCTGACCAAACATCAAACCATCATCATTTTTGACAACAATGCCAACAATGTAGTTCCACTCGCAGATATGGCTTTGAAAATCCTAAATGGAGAACAAGTTGAAAAGCCTAAGAAAAGTGGCGCTAAATTCTATGGAATCGCTCTGGCAGCGCATGGAAAGAAAGCCGCTGACCAGGCTGCGAAAAAGGTAAAAACCGACACTTTGAACTACTATCTGAATGAAGACGAAATGAACTCCATGGGCTATGCCTTTCTGATGAACAACAGAGCCGCGGAAGCAGAAATTGCATTTGGAGAAAATACCCGGCTTTTTCCAGGGAGCTGGAATGTGTACGACAGTTATGGAGAGGTACTCCTGAAATTCGGAAAGAAGCAGGATGCCATAAAAATGTATCAAAAATCTATGGCACTTAATCCAAAGAACGCAAATGGGAAAAAAGTGCTGGAAGAGCTATTAAAATAAACCACAAATGTTACCCCCCGCTGTCGCGTTTCCATGCCTGGGTCCATCAGATAATCAGGAAATCTTGATGAACCTGGCATGGAAGTCGTGACAGTTTTTGCAATAATCAACGATTATACGCCGCCAAATCGCTGATTTTGGATCCTGTCGTATTCTTTCACGTAATCAGGGTGTTCCGTCTTCATCAACCGATCCCATACCCGCAAATAGAGACCGTAATTGCCTTTGAATTTCAGGTGGTGAAAATTATGAAAGGTAGAGGTATTGATGATCTCGAACAGGAACGAGTTCCGGAATCTTTTCGGCATAATTTCGTATCCCAAATGCCCGTATACATTGATCACAAAAGAGGAGAGCGCAAACAATCCCAGCGTTAAAGGATGTAATGGCATGACAAGAACCAGCAGCACCATTACTCCTCCTTCTGCTATCGCTTCCAGAAAATGAAAGGAATAGGAAGTCCAGGGAGAAGGATTGGTACTCTGGTGATGCACGAGATGCGTGATCTTAAACAACTTTTTATGGTGCAGGATCCGGTGCATCCAGTAGAAATAAGCGTCATGCACGATTAAGGTTAACAACAGGCTCAGCGGAACCCAGAGTAGTGAATACTCATGAAGATCGGTATAAATTAGGGTGTAGGGCCTCAAGCCATCAGACAAGGCAAAGACTGCCATGATAGCCAACATGATACTTGAGATAGAGGAGTGCAGCATTTCCCGCAGAAAATCGGCCTTGCCGGCCAGCCTGCTTTGAATTTTATTTCGCAGCAGGCTTTTGGGAAAGAGCAGGTAAAAAACTAAAAAAAAGATACCTGCAATGATAAAATAACGGGCTATGGTGAGCAAAAATGCGGAGCTAAAGACTTCGAAGAATGGTTTCATATTTATTTACGTTTTCTACGGATTAAAATCATCAGACCTGCGAGGAACATGATTCCCGGAATAATGCCATAGTACAATACCTGGATCACTTTTACACTCGACTTGCTGAGCGTGGTACTGTTGTCTTTGGAAAAAGGGCGGATCGCCTCGACGGGAAATTCGCCATAGCTGAACCAGCTTAAGATCCTCATGGCGAAGTAGTGATTCAACGTACCCATGTTTGATCTCGCCAGCTCTGCATTACTAAAAAAATCTGCGTCACCCGAAACTATGATTCGCTGTTCTTTACTTTTTATTTGTCGGGTTAGCATTAATGCTGCAGGAAAAGAACCTGGCTGGTCCCCTGCTTTTTCATTAATTTTCAAAGCAGCAGAATCTACTGCAAATTTTCCCTGTTTGATCCAGCTGGTTTGCGGATCGCTTGTCAGTAAAGGATGAATGTCAAAAGCCCCTCCTTCCTCATAGCTTAAAGCGGCAACACCTGGCATAGATAAAATCAGTCTCTGCTGAAAAAAGGGCTGTAACCTATGGTCCATGGCAACAGATCCAGCGGCAAGTACAGGCGTCACGAGGTCATAAGCAAAATCCCTGCTGTGCTGAACAATCGTCCCATCCAACATTTTAACGCCAAGTGATTCCAGCAGGGGATTGACTACACTTTGCTTGCCCGGTTCTCCGGCAATCATCAGGTTCCCTCCTGCTTCAATATATTTTTGAAGTCTGGCTTTTGCGGCTGCACTATAGGCTACTTTCGGATCACCAATCACCAGAACTGCAATGTTCGCCGGAATTTCTGCATGTTCCAAAGCAATCGTATCTATATCAAAGCCCTGGTTGATCATCGAAGCCCTGGACAGTTTATCATTGACCAGTGTTTTATAATCCCTGTCGCCCAACTTATCGATACTTCGCTGATAGCCATCTGTAGCAAAAATGATTTTGGGTATGGGCTGAATCAGCCTTTTTAATGCTGCACCAGTTTCTTCTTCCTTAGGCCAGAATCCCTGGTCCGGTGGTGGAAATGTACGCAGAAAAGTGGTCTTGCCTTTATACTTTAACTGCATCACGGCACGTCCGTTTTCCCCGTTCAGGTCTATCTGTTTTCTGATTTGTTCCGGCCTCAGAAAATCACGGAGATTGAGTTTTTGCATTTTTGCCAGCTGGACATAAGCCTCGTTAAAGGTCTTATGATTCTCGGCAAGTGCAGCAGTCATCCCGGGAATGCTGTCATAATAGTAGACCCATTTCAGGTTAATATTGGGTTTAAAACGTAAATATGACTCCCAGCGGGAAATGTTTGAAATGCGCAGCGCAGGTGTCATGCTCCAGTAAGATCCTTCCATTGCATTGATGTAAGCGGTAATTTCAACCGGTTCATCTCCCATCTTTTTCAGGATCTCCTGACTGGTAGCGGTAATGGTGTTCTCTTTGGTATCAGTCGCATCGTAGTAGGCGATCATCGGCTGACGGGAACTGACATAAGTAACCGTCAGGCCAAGCACAAGGATCAGTGCGTATCTGGATACTTGCTGCAAAACAGATTTGGATACCCTTTCCAGCTCCAGCTTTGTGATGGTAAAAGCAAGGAAAATTCCTGAAATTGCCAGGTAATAGACCACATCCCGGGTATTCAGTAAACCCGCCATCATGCGTGCCGCACGACTCGGCATAGAAAGGCTATAAGTTAAATCCCGGATCACATCCAGGTCCTGTCCTACCTTTCCAATATAGTTCATAAAGGCCAGCAGCACGAAGGTACTGATCGCGGCAACAGCCTGGTAAGTGGTTAAACCGGATACAAAAATCCCGATAGCCGAATAGGCATTTAACAGCAAAAATATCGCAAACAAAGCGACCAGGATATGCGGGTAATCAAAGTGCGGTACAAACACTGCAGCGGCCAGCACAAACAAAGTCAGAATTCCTATAATGAACAGGTTATAAGCCAGCATTGCTACAAACTTTCCATAGACAACCTGACTAAGTCTTACAGGTGAAGAATAAAGGAGTTTAATACTGCCGCTACTGATTTCTCTGCTGATGATTCCCATGGTGATCAATGGGATGTACAGGTATAAACTATCCAGTATCTTGATCAGCAGACCCAGTGCATTCGGATTGGTAAACAAATCTCTTGTTAAAAAAGAGAAGTTGCCCCCTTTTGCCAATTCTGGTATTGCTTCGGTAAAACCGATACTCATCTGTACAAAGAGTGTCAACATCAGCAGCCAGGCAATCGGGGAATAAAATAGCAGGCTGAGCTCCAGCCTGGCTATTTGTAGGATTTTCTTCATATCTAAAATGATTATTTTTTTTCCGGCATCAGGACCATCCTGATGTAATTCTTATCCTGAATAAAAGCAGCTGCAGCTTGCTGAACAGATTTCAGGGTAATTTTATTCAATGCCGCATCGTAGTCAAAAAACTGAGTCAGGGCCGCTTTATTCATTTCCTGACCAATGAGGTAGTTCAACCAGAAATCATTGTTTGTTGATCCGGTTTGCAACCCAACCTTACGGGCTGCTTTAAATTTCTGCAGGTTTTCGGCAGAAGGGCCGTTCGCTCTCATTTTATTGACTTCATCCTGTGCCGAAGCAATGAGCTTTTCTACATTCTGCGGGGCGCAATCAAAAGAGATCGTCAAGCTAAACCTGCTTTTCAGGTACTTGGTTAAGCTCATCTGTACATTAGGTGTATAAGTGCCGCCTTCCTCATTGCGAAGCCGCTGGTTCATGCTGATGTTCAGGGCATCAGTAAAGGCATTCATGTTGATGGTATTTTCGAAATTGTAATTGAAATCACCTGAATAGACCAGCATTACACTTGCCTTTTTCGTAGCACCACTATAGACTGTTTTGGCCATACGACCCGGAGGAATATTAATACCCAAATCCCGGGCCTGTTCCTTCCTTCCCTTAGCCGGTAGAGCACCAAGGTATTTTTCCAGCAAAGGTTTGATGGTTTTTTCGTCTATATTTCCGACAAAAACAAAGGTAAAGCCTGAAGCATCCGCAAACCGTTCCTGGTAAATCTTCAAGGCTTTATCCAGGTTGATCGATGCAATTTTAGCGCTGCTTTGCGGTGTTCTTCTGATATGGTGATTTGACAACAGCAGTCCCACTGAATCTGCAAATACCTGAGCGGGGTCATTCGTTTTATTCGCGAAGGCTTCCCTCGTTCGGTCAATCAGCGTCTGATAAGCTTCATCGCTCTTACGTGGTTCCGTAAAATAGGCATAAACAAGTTCCAGTGCAGCAGGCAAGTCTTCACTGGTGGTACTGCCAGTAAAGCCCTGATAATTATCTATGATGAAGGGCGTGACTTCTGCCTGTTTACCGGCAAGCAATTTACCCAGCTGCAGCGCATCGTAATTTCCGGCACCGCCGGCAGCAACGATACTTGCCGCATTCACCGCACTCTGGTAATCTGCGTCGGAAGATAAAGATGCTCCGCCTTCCGCAAATGCTTTAAAAAGAACCTGGTTGTTTTGAAAATCTGTTTTCTTCAGGATTACCTTTACACCGTTACTGAGCGTCATTTTTTGTAAACCTCCAGGATTTATCGCCTCCACAGCGGTAATCTTTCCGGCTTTTGGTTCGTTTTTGAGCAAAGGCAGCGTCAGGACATCATCCACATAAGGAGGAAGCGTTTGGGCATAGACATTTTCAATCCAGCTCATTATCGTTGCTTCCGCAGGCAAAAAGGCTTTATTAGCTGCTGAGGATTTCACGACGATATCCCTGTCCGTTTTTTTCAGATAGGTTTTCATCTGTTCATTCATCTCCTTTAAACTGATATCCGGAAGCAGCTCATTGGTCAATTCATAGTCTTTGACGATACCCGGTACAGCCTGTCCGGTCAGGAAATGTTCTAAGTAAGGTTTGATCAGGATTTCTGAAGCGGTTTTATCCTTTTCCTTCAGGGATTCAGACAGCCTGAGTAAATGACTTTTCTTTACCCGCTCCAGCTCTGCTTCTGTAAAACCCTGTTCTTCTATTTTACGGAGTTCAAGCCATACACTTTTCAAAGCAGGCTCGGTTTCAGCTGGTTTTGTTGTGATGTTCACATAAAAGGAATTTAACCCACCTGTTATTGGCGCAATGCCCACAATGGGCAATTGCCTGAACCTGGCAGCCAACATTTGCCGGAAGAGATTTTTCAACAAACCTGCACGATAATCTGCCGCTGTAACCACTGTATCTGCTTTTTGCTTCATACTGATTTCTAAGGAAATGCCACCCAATTCAGGATCTATAAATTGCATGTACTGATTTTTGCCGGTTAATTCTGCGCGATAAACCGTACGTTCTTTTTCCTTCTCCGGGTTTTTCAGGTCAGAGAATCTGGTCTTGATGTCTTTCTCCATCTGGTCCACATCAACGTCGCCGACGACCAGAATGGCTTGCAGGTTTGGACGGTACCATTCCTTATAGAAGCTACGGATCTCTTCCGGCGTTACTTTCAGCAGTACTTCTTCTGTGCCGATCGGTAAACGGGAACCATAGCGCGACTGATTGGTATAAAGCGGAATACTTCGCTCCTGAAAACGTTGTGAGAGCCCCTGGCGAACACGTTTTTCTTCCAGGATCACCCTGCGCTCCCGCTCCACATCTTCCGCTTCAATATTGGCATCCTGCGCCCAGTCGCGCATCATCTGCAAACCATTGTTCAACAACTCCGGACGATCTGATGGCAAAGGCAGCTGGTATATGGTTTCATCAGGTAGTGTAGTGGCATTGATGTCTGCACCGAAACGTACACCGGATTTCTCCAGGTAATCAGACAGGGCCTTTTTTGGAAAGTGTTTTGTTCCGTTAAAGCTCATGTGCTCTATAAAATGAGCGATCCCTCTCTGCTGATCGGTTTCCAGAATCGAGCCTGCTTTGATGGCGAGGTACATCATTACCCGTTTTTCCGGCGTCTTATTTTTTCGGATGTAATAGGTAAAACCGTTCGGTAGTTTCCCCGTACGTACCTGCGGATCCAGGAGCAGTGGTTGTGTATCCAGCTGGGTTTTACAAGCTAGTGGAATGCTTAGTGCTGCAAGGAAAAGCAATCTTAAAGATTTATATTTAAGTACCATGTTAATTGTGAATGAGTTGAGGTGTTAATGGATCATTTGCTTTGATGATGTCGACGATCTTTTCATTTTCAATGATGATCATTCCCTGTCTGTCGCTGGTAATTCCACTTGTAAGGGTATATGGGTAAGTTGGCAGGCCATCTTTCATTATGGTAGGCAGGAAAGAGAACTGCAGGTTCCGGCATGCTTTACCTAAGGCTTCCCCTACTTCGATGATGTGGGTAGAAATGACAAAGAAACTGTTCCTGTTTTCGGCAAAGGCTTTTGTCACTGCGAGCGTCGCGTCGTAAGCATCTTTGACATTGGTTCCTTTAAACAGCTCATCAAACAATACGTATAGGTTAAGTGACTCGTTAACCGCCTGTGCTACCGTTTTAGTACGCAATACTTCTGCATAAAAATGGCTGTAGCCCATATCCAGGTTATCCGAAACGTTGATGGATGAAAATAAGCCATCCTTCACCGAAAACTCCATTCTTTTTGCGGCGATCGGAAAACCCATATGTGCCAGGTAAACGGCAATGCCCATGGATTTCATAAAGGTGGATTTACCAGCCATATTGGCTCCCGTTAAAAACAACACGTTACGGTCCCTGGTTAAATGCAGGTTATTGCTCACCCCTCTTTTTAAACCCGGGTGACGGAATCCTTCCATATCCAGTATCATCTGTTCTGCAGGTAACGCTTTAGCATATACAAAGCCCTCTCCGGCCGCTACTGCTGCTACGCCAACAAATACATCCAGTTCGTAGATCAGTTTCAACAGCGTTTCCATTTCACTGATCATCGCATGGCGAATCACATAGTCGTTGCGGATCAGCTGCATCAGGGAAAGCTGTTCTTCCGGAGCATTCAAAATCTGCTCAAGTCGGCTGTCCTGAATGATCTTTGTAGCAGTATCCAGTTGCTTTTGATAAACGGATAACTGCTCTTTCCCTGACAATTCCTTAAAGAAGTCGCGAAAAGCCTGCAATACCTCAATTGTGACCGATTGTCCGGCCTGCAATTGCAGCAATTCCGCATTATGAAACAGGGCTTGTTTGAACTTCTTCGCAAAGATGCCCCAGGCTACTGCGGGCAAAGCCGCTCCTGCACCGCCCGCCAGGTAATCTTCCATGGATTCAACCTGTGAGCGGATGACTGGAAAGGTTACCCTGTGTTGCTGAAAAAAGGCGAATATTGAACTTCTTTGATTGATCTGTTCCGGTGTATTCAATGGCCGTGTAAACATCCCTTCCAGTTCTTTTTCCCCACCCCGGGTTTGCAGGTGGTTAAACAAGCTGTATATCGATTGCTGTTTGAATTTACCCTGAAGGTTTAAATCTTCCACCGTTTGTTTATCCGCAGTGAAGGTATTCTGGATTTTCTTAGCCTGTTTTTCATGACTGATCAGCTCGAGGACGCCTTCGTTATTGATGATGATCATCCCATGGCGGTCGTCGGTAATGCCTTCGGTAAGCGTATAAGTATATACTGGCTTGCCATTTTCCATACGTGTAGGCAGGTAGCGGAAAATCATATTGCGGCATCTTTGCTGTAATACTTCACCCGCCTCCATGATATGGGTGGAGATCACAAACAGCGAATGTGGTTTACCCGCAAAGGCCTCCATGATAGAAATTGTGCCTTCATAAGCATCCTTCACATTGGTACCCCGGAACAGTTCATCAAATACGACAAACAGGTTTTTGCCTGCGCCAAGCTCTACGGCTACCTTTTTTACCCTCAGTACTTCCGCATAGAAATGGCTGGCACCCATGGCCAGGTTATCCGGTAAATTGATGGTCGTATACATGCCATCGCATACGGAGAACTCCAGATGTCTGGCCGCTATCGGGAAACCCAGGTGCGCCAGGTACATGGCAATACTCAGGGACTTCATGAAGGTTGATTTACCACCCATATTGGCTCCGGTCAGGAACACAATATTGCTGTCCGGTGTCATCTCTAAGGAATTGGCTACCGGCTTATGCAACAAGGGATGGTATACCCCTTCCAGTTGCAAACGGTTGGCATCACGTTTCAATGCCCTTGCAAATTGGTATCCACGTTCTTCGGCCACCTTCGCGATGGAACAATAAACATCCAGTTGATAAATGTGCTGTAATATTTTTTCGAGCAGGGCCCGCTGCTGGAACCTCAGGATATTGTCGTACTCTACAATTTTACCCGAAGAGATTTTACCTTTCCCATGATCGGCAAAAATGAGTTCCAGTTCCCTGGAATTTAGTAAAGCCAATACTTTTGTTACCTCTGCGGCGTAAGGATTGTCTGCTACTTTGGCCTGAAGGTCCTGCATAAAGACTTTTAGTCCCTGCAAAATCTCCATCAGCGCCATGACGCTTTGTGTGGCCGCTTTGAAATCAGCCATACTAAATCCCTGATTGGATAGGCGGCTGCGGGGATCGGTATTAGCAAGGTACCTTTCTGCCTCCTCAAAGCGGTTTCCCTGTAAAGGAAACTCCATTTTACTTTCCCTGAAATACTTCAATATTGCCACGCGTTCATTGATAGCTTCTTCGTCCGAAAGCGGATTCCGGAACAGCTCGTCCAGCAAAGCAGCAGCACCCTGCGTATACGTTTTATTAAAAATATGATAGATTGAATCGCTTCCTGATTTGGCGAAGATATTCAGATCATCGATCGTTTGTTTGTCGGTTATAAAGCTCATAATTATTTACGTTTTCTTCGGGCCAGCAAGACCCAGCCCATTAGCAGAATTGCACCGGGAATGACCCCATAATACCCTATCTTTAAAGTTCTCAGGCCAGCATCGCTCAGTTCCAGTTTATTGTCAATGGACTCAATTTTGGTCATATCTATGGGGAATTGTTCGTTGGCAAACCACTTAAAAAGACTGAGTGCAAAAACATTATTTGCCGTTGCCATATTGCCTCTGACCAGTTCTTTATTACTCATAAAGTCTGCATCTCCGGAAACTATAATCCGTTGTTCTTTTTGGTTCAGTTTCCGGGTCAGCATCAGCGTTGCCGGGAAAGCACCTTGCTGATCGCCATTCTTCGCATCAAACACAAGCGCAGCCGAATCCAGCACAAAGGTTCCGCTCTTGATCCAGCTCTTTTTAGCGTCGGTTACCAATACCGGCCGGACCTCAAAAATGCCTTTGTTTGCTGCATTCAATGCAGCAGCTCCGGGCATGGATACGATAGATTTGTCCTCATAAGGTACTTTTAGTAAAGGGCTCATGTCTACTGCTGCTTGCGTGAATCCTGGTGTCACAATTCCATAAGAGTAATCTCTGCTACGCTGAACAAGCGTTCCGTTTAACATGTTTATTCCCAGTAAGTTTAACAGTGGGTTCATTACTATCTGTTTACCTGGTTCTCCGGCAATTAACAGGTTTCCACCCGCTTCAATATATTTTTGAAGCCTTGCCAGTGCAGTTGAACTGAAGGCTACTTTCGGATCTCCTATGACCAGTGTGGCAATCCCATTTGGGATCTCTTCATTTTCTATGGAAACACTGTCGATATCAAATCCCAGATTGATCAGGGACTCCCTTGAAGGTTTGACATTGAAAAACTGCTTATAATCTTTATCGCCCACCTTATCGACGTTTCGCTGATAACCATCTGTAGCAAAAACAATTTTAGGCGGGGTGACCAGGAGCCTTTTTAATGCCGCTGCAGTTTCTGCTTCTTTGGCCCAGAATCCACCGTCGAAAAAAGTGCGTAAAAAAGTCTTCTTCCCTTTGTATTTTAACTGGATCACCAGACGCTCATCTTCTCCGCTCAGGTCTGCCTGCTTGCGGATTTCTTCCGGTGTCAAAAAGTCTGCGGTATCCACTTCCAGTGCTTTTGCCCTTTCTGCAAAAGCTTTAGCGTCGAAGCTGCTGTTGTAATAAACCCAGTTCAATTTGATATTGGATTTAAAGCGCAGGTAAGGCTCCCATCGCGCAATGGCAGGAATACGGTTTACAGGAGCGCCATGTTCATATGACTGGTCCATGATATTAATGTATTCCGTCATTTCGACAGGCTCATCCCCCATTTGTTTCAGTATGTCCTGAGTTGCTTTGACAATGGTATTCGCTTTATTTGCCGTTGCATCGTAATAAGCAATCATGGGCTGCCGGGAGCTGACATAAGCTATTGCAAGGCCAGAGGTTAACACAAGACCATACCTTAACGCCTGTTGTGCGATAGACTGTGATGCCCTGGCCAGTTCAAGCCTGACAATGGTAAAACCAAGGAAGATACCAGAGATCACCAGGTAATAAATGACATCTCTGCTCGTCAGTAAGCCTTCAACCATACGTTCTGCGCGACTTGGCATGGAAAGACTAAAGGTCAGGTCGCGGACGAAATCCAGACCTTGTCCAAACTTCCCGATATAATTCATGAATGCCAGTACGGCAAAAGTGCCAATCGCTGCGATCACCTGGTAAGTGGTTAAACTTGACATGAAGATTCCGATCGCCGAGTAAGCACTCATTAAGAGAAAGGAAGCCAACAGCGCGACCAGTACATAGGGGTAATCAAAATGCTGTACAAATAAGGCACCAACAAGGATAAAAAGCCCCATTAAAGCCACAATCACGAGGTTATAGCAAATCATTGCCAAAAACTTCCCATACACCATCTGGCTTAGTTTTACCGGTGAAGAATAAAGCAGCCTGATGGTTCCGGTATTCATTTCCCTGCTGATGATCCCCATTGTGATTAATGGTGTATATAGGTATAAACTGCCCAACATCGTCCGAAATATGCCAACCGGAATGGTATCGCTACCAATCCTGGTGGTGAACAATCTTTCCGTGATGCCTGTAATCGGGATAAACTCCTGCAGGTACTGTATTTCTGCGATGGAGGACATAAAGGCCAATGCCATCTGCATAAATAAAACCAGGATCAGCAACCATGCAATCGGGGAATAAAATAGCAGACTGAGTTCCAGCCTGGCTATCTGTCTAATTTTTTTCATGGGCTGTTTAGTTAGCGATTTTGGACAATTGGGCAAATGTTTCATCCAGGGAGTTTTTCTCCATGCTCAGTTCGCGCAGGCGCCAGCCCTGCTTTGCACTTTCCATCACTACAGTTTCAGAAATACTGCGGTCACCGTTAAAATAGATCCGTAATTGTTTTTCCGTGAGGGATTCTATCCTGACCACACCTTCTATCGCCATAAGGTCTTCAGCCGCAGGAGCATTTTCCAGGATCACCAGCATGCTGTGTGGAGCGATGTAATTGTCGAATGCTTCCATGGTATCCGCAAATACGATCCTGCCGCTTTCGATCATGACGATATCTTTGCAGAGGTATTGTACTTCGGTCAGGATATGCGTAGAGAGAATCACCGCCCGTTCTGTGGCAATGTCTTTGATCAGCGCGCGTACTTCAAGGATCTGGTTGGGATCCAGGCCATTTGTAGGCTCATCAAAAACCACCAATTTCGGATGATGAACAATGGCCTGGGCGATGCCGACCCTTTGTTTATAACCGCCGGATAAATTCTTGATCAGCCTTTTACTGATGTGGGTAAGGCCACAACGTTCCTTTACTTCATCCAGTGCGGATTTCAATTGTGTCTTTTCTATTGAACGTAAAATCGCCGCATGCCTCAGGTATTCATCTACCGTCAGGTCCATGTATAAAGGTGGCGTTTGTGGCAAAAAGCCGATTTCCTGTTTGGCCAGTTCCGGCGCTTTACTCAGGTCAATGCCGTTGATGATGACCTTTCCCGCTGTGGGTGTCAGCACGCCGCAAAGGATATTCATCGTAGTAGATTTGCCCGCCCCATTCGAGCCTAAGAGGCCTACAATCCCACTTTTTGGAATTTCGATATTGATGTCACGGATAGCCCAGCTGGTACTATAACGGTGTGAAAGCCCGCTGATACGAACGATTGGTTCCATAGTATTTATTGAATTTGATAAGTTGTTGTAAGTTGGTTTAACCGTCATCTCCAGGCAAAGGGATTCCTGTTCCCGCAATTTCTGCAGGTGTTCATCGCCGGATTTCGCCGGGGGTGACGGTTGTGTTTTCTAAAAATTAATAGCCCGGATTTTGAATCAGATTTTGGTTCGCAATAATTTCTGTTCTCGGAATTGGGTAAAGTAGCTGATAGTCGCCATTCCATGGCTGCTTGATTGGAACTGCAGAGAGGACATCATGTGCCCTTCCCGTTCTTTTCAGGTCAAAAAACCGGTGGCCCCATTCTGCAAAAAGTTCTATTTCCTTTTCATGTTCGATAGCGAGAATGACCTCCGGTTTGGAAAGTGTTGCCGGCAGGTCGTCCAGTCCGGCACGATGGCGGATCACATTCAGGTCGGCTATGGCCAGATTCAAAGATTGATTGGCCAATGCCTGCGCTTCTGCACGGATCAGGTATTGCTCGGCCAGCCTCATCACCATATAGTACTCAGTCATTACCCCTTCCCGGGCATTATAGGTACCTACTTTGTACTTGTAGGGATAATAAACTTCTTTACCGGCAGCTGTTTCGTTCCAGGTCCAGGCTGTTTTGCGCTGGTCATTCGTTTCAAAATCATTTTTCAATTCGTCTGACATATGGAAAAAGGGACGATTGTTTGGAATCGTTGCTTTGTTCCCCACCAGCGTATACCCCTCAGGTGTAGCTTTTCCATTGGCGGGAAGGTCACCTTGTTGTAATTGCCAGATCGCCTCCTGGCTATTTTTCAAAAAGACCTCATTTAAGTTTGCAGGCAATTGGAATAATGCAGCCTGAGCGATCACTTCGCTTGCCTGAACAGCAGCATTAGCATAATCCCCCGTGTACAGATAAACCCTGGCCAGCAAAGCTGTGGCTGCCCATTTGGTCGGTAAAATTCTTTCGCCGGCCGCAGCTGAAAAATTATCCGGCAGCAGGTTTTTTGCCTCCTGAAGGTCTTTGATCATTTGCGCATAAACCTCCGCCTTAGGCGTCTTTTTCATGTTCACCGTCTTATTGAAATCGATGGTAAGGGCCATCGGAACCTCTCCAAAAAAATTGACCAGGTAGAAATAAGAAAATGCGCGGATAAATTTTGCTTCGCCCGTCAGTCTTTTCCTGACCTCGTCGTGTAGCTTTTCAGAAACTGAAGCTTCAATACCTTCTATCACTGCATTGGCACCATAAACCGCATCATAAGCGGTGACCCAGATCTTTGTTGACGAGCCATTATCTGCCAGTAGCCGGTTGGTATTGAACAGGTAATCAGTGCTTCCGGTAGAAAAACTAATCAGCTCATTGGCAGACATCCCTCCAAAAATGGTAGACATCCCCGTTGCAAAACCCTGCGTTCCGGTATTCCCATCAAAGGAGTTGTTGATCATGCGGGTATAAATACCAGCCATAGCAGAATTTGCCTGCGCATCGGTAGCAAATACTTTTTTTGTAGTGACCGAGCCTATCGGCTCCGGAATGCTGACCAGGTCTTTACAGGAACCCAGCATTACTGTAATCAGCATTACACCATATAATTTTAGATTTCTCTTCATGTCATTGTCAAATTAAAACTGTGCCTGAACACCAAATACTACAGCCTTTGCCGGCGGAATTGCACCAAAATTTTGTATCGTCGGATCCAGCCCTTTTCCTTTGCTCAGCACAAAAATGTTTTGTGCATTGGCATATACAGTCAAAGATTTTGCGCCCATTTTTTTAGATAATTGTTCATTGAGCTGATAGCCAAATGAGATGTTATTCATCCTTAGAAAAGAAGCATCCCGGTATTGGCCGTCAGAAGCAAAGAAGTTGTTCGTGCTTGGATCTCCTGCTATTGTGGTTGGCCTGGGATACAAAGAATGATCGCCGGGTTTCTTCCAATAGTTACCAAATATGTCAGCAGACTGGTTGTTCATACTGCCCAACAAGCTTCCAGCGCTGTAATCCGGATTGATACCGATTTGTTGTCTGTATTCAAAAAGGGCACTAATGCTGAAATTGTTATAAGTAAAAGAAGTCCCAAAACCACCGGCAAATTTAGGCGTGGTATCAATGTTTATATAACGATCGTCTGTTCCGGTACCGGGCATCCCGGTATTGTCGAAGAAAACACCACCGTCTTTATTGTAGTCGTCAAAGGTGTATTTTCCTGTTTGTGGATCTATTCCTGTATAATGTAAAACATATACTGAATTGAGCGATTTGCCTACTGTAAAAAGACTGGCATATGGGGTAAGTTCTATTCCCGGATAACTGGCCAGTATATTGGTATTCCGGCCGCCGTTAAAGCTCAGGTTCCATTTTATCTTATCCGTTTTAATGGCTTCGATGTCCAGCGCAAATTCCCAACCTTTATTTTCCAGCAAAGCCGGCCAGTTG
This sequence comes from Pedobacter sp. KBW06, assembly GCF_003852525.1. Taxonomy (GTDB): domain Bacteria; phylum Bacteroidota; class Bacteroidia; order Sphingobacteriales; family Sphingobacteriaceae; genus Pedobacter. The sequence continues at coordinate 181,466 of NZ_QAJL01000005.1, read as the reverse complement.
GCCACAACGCTTTTGAAGCCGCTATAAAGTGGTGTTGGGTACTCCGTAAGCTGATTGCCTATCCGTTCGCGATATCGGGAGATCTGCAGGTTAACCCGGTCCTCCCAAAAACCCAGATTTACGGCAACTTCCAGTTTCTTTGCCACCTGCCATCTGTAATCCGGATTTACGGCCAATAAGCTAACCAACGGCGTAACCCCGTTATAATTGGGTAGCGGTAAGGAACCTGCCTGATTATTTGCCCATTGGGTGAGGTATTTATAATCACCAACTGCATCGCTGCCGGTTAGGCCATAGCTTCCTCTTAGTTTAAGAAAACTGATCATAGAAGGAAGATGGTCTTTAATCCAGGTCTCTTTAGACAAGACCCATGCTGCCCCGAGAGAACCAAAATTACCAAACTGTTTTCCAGGGCCAAAGCGCGATGATCCATCTCTTCTTCCATTGATATTGATGATGTATTTATCCTTCAGGTTATAACTCAGACGGCCAAACACCGCTGCATATTTATAATGGCCAATGTTTTCATAATTCAGTTTAAAAGGTGCAAGTGCGATGGACTCCAGAAAGTCGTCGGTCGGATAGTTAAGTCCATAAACTCCTGACGTCCTGGTGCCGTCCTTTTGTAAACTACTGCCCAATAATGCACTGAATTCACCTCCAAATAAATTAACGTTGTAATTTAGCTGGGGTTCGATAATCCAGTTGGAATTATTGGTACTTCCCGAGAAGGCGTTTGCAGTGGGATTACTGAGCGGATCCATTCCGGAAATCGGATTGTAGAAGCGATTGGTATTAAAAGTAAACGTATAGCCCAGGTTGGTAGATAAGCTCAGGTTGTTTGCCAGCTGATAACTCAGGTTCATCCCGGTTTTAACCAGATGGGTGTTGGAAAAATAGCTGGATTCCAAACCACCGAAAGGGAAATAGGCAATTCCATCCGGACTTCTGCCCCAGGCATTGTAATTCAGGCTACCGTCCGTAGCGTAAATATCCGGCGCATTGGGTGCTACAGTCACTGCGTTGGGTGTGCTCAGGGTCTTTACCGCAGAATAAGTGTACAGTACATTTGCATTTATTTTGAATTTTTGTTCCAGGGCACTGTGATTCAAACTAAGTGATACCGCCGCATTTTGGTTGTTTCCGCCATTGGAAAGAACTTCCTCTGACCTGCCATAGTTGCCCGAGATCAGGAACTGTGTTTGCTGATCTCCACCGGATAAGCTCATGGACGCATCGGTCTTTTTGCCCACATGGCCCCAAAGTTTATCTTGCCAGTCTGTATAACGTGTCTGATCGTACAACATTAAATCCGGCGCATTGGTTATTGTTGGCGTGAGGTTGTCATTTGCAAAGGCATCTCTTCTGAGCTGCAGGTACTGCTCTGTGTTGAGCATGCTGTAACGTTGTTTCACAAAACTCAATCCTTGCGAAGCATTCACTGAAAAAGTACTCGCACCGGGCTTTCCCTTTTTTGTAGTGATGAGAATTACCCCGTTCGCTCCTCTTGATCCATAGATCGCTGTTGCATCACCATCTTTCAGTACTTCGATACTTTCTATGTTACTTGTTCTCAGATTAAACAGCGGGCTCTGGCCACCTGTTGCAGAAAATCCATTCTGGACTACACCTGCTGAGCCATTGTTGTAATTGGAGCCTATACTCAATTCCATATTGCTGAGCGGAACGCCATCTATGATGTATAGCGGATCAGATACAAAATTGGGGCTGATGGCTTTTCTGCCCCTGATTTCTACCTTAACAGGACTGGCTGCATAACCATTGGTCTGTGTGACGATCATCCCCGGCACCTTTCCTGAAAGTGCCAGCAAGGGATTGTTTACCGGTTGTTGTTCCAACTCTTTGGCCGTGATGGTCACGATATTTCCTGTAGACAAACGTCGGTTGGTCTTTCCATAAGCCATGACCTGTACCTCATCCAGTTTGGAAGTACTCAGTTCCAGTTTTATGCCCAGGAGGTTGTCGGCTATCTTAACTTCCTTAGTCACATATCCCATGAAAGAGATCTGTAAAATGGCATCATCCTGAACATCTTTTAATTTGAATTGCCCCATCGCATTGGTCGTGGTACTGCGGTTGTTTCCCTTAATCGTGACCGTTGCTCCTGCCAACAGGTTGTTTTCATTGTCCAGCACAATTCCAAATACCTCTCTGCCAGAAAACACCGCAACCACCTTTTCCAGGATAGAAAGCTGCTTTTGTTTAATCACGATGATCTTATTTTCAATGGAAAAGTCCAGTTGTTGTCCTTCCAGACAAAGTTTCAGCACATCGTCTATCGCTGCATTCCTTACATTAATGTTTATTGGTTTTGCGCTTTTCAGGGTCTTCACCCCTACAAAAACATCGTATCCACTCTGTCTTCCTATTTCTTCAAGGACAGTTTCAATACTCGCGTTTGTTTTGTTGATGGTTATTTTCTGTGCAAAAGTAGCCGCACTTACCTGAGCAAGACTCAGGATCAATAATGCTGTAATTAATTTCATCACAAGAATTATATTTATTCCCCACAGCCTGTGGCCAGTCGCCATACAGCACGGAGACATACAAAAATATTTTGTAAAATTTTTATACATTTGAAATATTGGTCTGTACCGGAAATGCCCTGCTTTCAGAGGCAACAGGCAATCCGGTAATCATAAAATAATGTTAATTCGTTTTTTATGCCAATCAGGATTTAAACAGGAACGGTGCGAACGTTCCTGTTTTCTGATTTATCTGAAAGCATTTGGCTAAGGGTCTGTGTGGTTTCTTTTTCTCATGTGTTTAGGTTTTGGTTGTTGGTTGATATATAAAATAGGATTGGTTCTAATTGGGCACAACGGTTATGGTCCTTCCGTTAATTTTGAATTTCACTTTCTCTGCCCGCTCGATCATCTTTAAAACTTCAGAAACGTTTTTCTCTTTTGAGACAATCCCCCAGAAAGTCAGAGCGGAAAGTTCATTGCGGTTCCCTTCGTATACGACTTCTACATCGTACCATCTGGAAACCTGGCGCATGATACTTTCCAGGGTTTCATTATTGAACCTGAAATAGCCCGATTTCCAGGCTACTGCATCTTTAAGGTTGGCTGGCCGAACCTGCAGTTGTTGCTGGATGTTCAGTACCTCTTCGCCCGGTTTAATTACCTTTGAAAGCATGCCGTTCACCAGGCTTACTTTTACGGCACCTTCCAGAAGAGTGGTTTTCGTACTGTTTTCGTCGGTATAACTGTTGATGTTAAAGTGCGTTCCCAGTACTTCAACCTCCTGCTCCGCGGTTTTCACCACAAAGGGATGAAGCTGGTCTTTAGCGACTTCAAAATAGGCCTCGCCATTTAATTCTACACTCCGTTTTTTCAGGTTACTGAAAGTTGCCGGGTATTTTAAAGCCGATGCAGTGTTTAACCAGACCTTAGTTCCATCAGGAAGACGTACCATATAAGTTTCGCCTTTGGCGGTCGACAGTGTATTCCACTTATTTGCTGTAGCATTGGCTTCATCTCTTACTTCATAGATGAGCTGTCCGTCTTTAGTTTTTGAAATCTGAATACCTGCCTGATCTGCGAGTTTACCGATTCTGGCTTCAGACAATTCAATCTTTTCGCCATTTGCAAGGGTCAGTGTAGCGGTATTTTTTCCTTTCGAAGGGATGTCATTGGCATATACAGGAACAGTGGGATTGTTTTTATCCATGTAGAAATAGAGACCTGCTCCAAATACGATTAAAATCGCAGCAGCGGTAGCCAGCAATTTTGGCCAGAGGCGAACCTGTGGCTTTGGATAGTCAAGGTTAAGCGCAGCCCTTAGCTCATTCAGATCAGCTTGCCTGTCGGCCAGAGACAAATCTTCATGTAGAGTGCCTTCCTGATAAACCAGGTACCAGCTTTCTATAAAAGCGATCTCTTCTTCCGTACAAAGCCCGGCTTTGTATTGATCTAATAATTTTTCATAGTCTGCTGCGCGCATCATGATCCCAGATTGTTTTTTCCCTAATTATATACCAAGACGGTTAAGTCGGGCCGAACATGCAGACGAAATCAATATTTTTTTATTTTTTTTTAATACCTGATCAGGAAGGCCAGGTAAGCAAGGAGTCCAAGTCTGGACCTCAGTATCTTTAAAGCATTAGAAATCTGTCTGTTGACCGTTTTTTCGGAGATCCCCAGTTGTGCGGCAATCTCGCTGTGACTGAGGTAAGTTTTTCTGCTCAGCTCAAAAACAATTCTCATTTTTTCAGGCAGCATACTGATTTCTGCTTCTATTGCTGCAGATAATTGCTTTTCCCTGATGCGGTAATCGGGAAGAATCACTCCCTGAACGGCAAAATCCTTCATCGAGTCGACATATTTGTCGCGCACTTTCTGTTTTGAAAAATGATCAAGAATGCTGTGTTTTAAAGAAGTGTACAGGTAACCTGAAAGGTTGGTGTGGATGTTCATGCCTTCCCTTCTTGTCCAAAGCATGGTGAATACTTCCTGCACAATATCTTTTACTTCCTCCCTGTTTGGCAGCTTTTTTATCGCATGATGATGCAGAATGAATTTATACCTTTCAAAGATTTCGGTATAAGCGAAACGGTCACCACGCTGGAGCATATGCAACAATTCTAAGTCGGAGCGCTTAGCGTAGTTTTCCATTGATAATTGAATCCGGGAATGTTAAGGGTTAAAATTTCGTTCCAATAATATGTAAATAATTTGGGATAGGCAGATTTTATCTTCAAATCAACGGGCCATGCAACCAATTGATCAGATCAAACGTCTATCTCTTATAAACCAACATTTAATGACCAAATTTCTTTTAGCCCTGGTATTTTCGCTAGCACCTGTTTATCTTAAAGCACAAATTATCGTCGAAGGCAGCGTCAAGGATCAATCAAACAACCCTATCCCTTATGCTTCTATTGGCATCAAAAACTCCAGGTCAGGAAGTCTGGCCACTGAAAACGGACAATACAAACTTGTTGTACCTGATCATCTAAAAGACAGCGCCGTCATTTTTAGTGCCCTGGGCTACCTCGCGAAAGTGGTAGGCCTAAACGAATTAAAGAATAACGGCAACGTGGTACTCACAGAAAAAGTGGCCATGCTGAATGAGATCAGTATCAACGGCAGCAAACTAAATGAAAAAACCATAGGACAACAATCACGTCCCTTTCTCACCTTTTCAAGAATGTTTGACCAAAATGTTCCCACCATCGAGCAGGGAAATATCTTTGAGCTTTTCCCTGAAACCAGGCTAAATTCCTATAACTTTTACATCATGCCGAGCTCAAGATTTAAGCAGATCTCCCTGAAGCTTAATATTTATAAATTAAAGAATGATCTGCCTCAGGAGTCCGTCCTGCAGGAGAATCTGCTATACAAAACAACGACAACCGGTTGGCAGCACATTGACCTTTCTTCTTATGCCTTAAGCTTCAAAGATCTGGACAAAATTGCGGTCACCCTTCAGCTCGTAGCTCATCAGCCCCTTACTGACACCGCATTCGTATTTGGGCTTTCTGCAAAGAAATCCGTTTCCAGGAATCTCCTGTTCAGGTACCAAAGTCAGGGCAACTGGGAGGCCAGTCAGGGTAGTTTCATCTCCAACCTGCAGGTCAGCTATAACCCAAAGGGAAAAAAATCAGTCGATGAGATTCAGGTGCAAACAGATACTTCCAGCGACCTCAACACCAAAATGCTGACAACAGTTTATCTGAACAGGGCCAGGGCTCAAAAAAGCAGGTACGGAAAAAATAAAAGCGGAAAATATATTGATGTAACGGAGGGAAAAATCTATTATGAAACCTATGGAAAGGGAGAACCTCTGGTTCTGCTCCATGGTAATGCGGGTAGTATCGCAGATTTCTATCAACAGATCCCCCAGCTCAGCAAATATTTCCAGGTGATCGCGATCGACACCAGGTCCCAGGGCCGAAGTACAGACTTGTCTGCCAAGCCATTCAGCTATCAGCAATTTGCATCAGATCTTTTCAAGGTTATAGAAACCCTGCAGTTAAAAAAAGTAAATATCCTTGGATGGAGCGATGGAGGCAATACCGGCCTGGCCTTTACCCTCGCAAAGCCAGAACTGGTTAACAAACTCATTATGATTGGTGCAAACCTCAGCCCTTCTGGTGTTAAGGACGAAGTACTGACCATGTTCCAAAAACGGCTTTCAGAAAATGTGGCAGGAACCGATATGAGGCTTTTAAAGCTGATGCTGGAACAGCCGGAATTTAGTAAGGCGCAACTGGGTCAGATCAATAACCAGGCAATGGTTATCGCAGGAGCAGAGGACGTAATCAAAGAGGAACATACCAGGTCAATTGCCAGATGGATCAAAAATTCCCAACTGAAGCTCATTCCAAATGCAACGCATTATCTCCCTTTTGAGCGTCCGGAGGAACTGAACAGTTTGGTTTTGGAGTTCCTGAAAAATGAGAGATCCAATCCATAACTCGGTTGGACAATATGCCATGGTGCGGGCGCCTTTATCTCCGTTGACTTAAATTTAAGGCTCTTTTGATCCTTGGACGGTTATACCTTTGAAGGAAAATTGGATAGAGGTTGAATAAGACATTTAATATCAGCAGGGACAAAGATTTGATCAGCCCGAATTTGAATGCTACAAAGATATTAAAGCCCAGGACGATCACCAGGATAATCAGGTGATCCAGTTCAGATTTTTTAGTCCGATAATATAAATTCATCAAAGCATTGGTATTTTTTTCTATCGGATTCGTTTTTCTAATGACTTTTTCCCAACCAATCCAGACCAATAATTTTCTGAAAAGGTTTATTCCAAGATGCTCGTAAATCTTTCCTCTCTGCTCCCATCCCTTTTCATTATAATAAGGAGAAGCAAGAGGACTTTTTAGTGCATCGGTAAAAAAAACTACAAATAGCATCAACAGGAAGTTCAGAATCCAGGCAAACGAAAAGCCATCCATTTTAATGTAAACAACCAGGGCATAAATTGAACCGATTGTAATTATTGCAATTAAAATTAATGTGAGTGTTTTTTTCATTTGGTTGCGTTAGTTTAAGAGGTTCAGCTATCGTACAAGGGTCAAATATATATAATAGACCTGGTTACTAAAAACCAAAATAGTACATTAAACCAAGTTAAAGATGTGTTTATTTTAATTACCGGGATGTTTTAAATAACCATTTGGGGATTTCATCTGAGAGCAGATATGGAATCACGATGTTATTATGCTCCAGGTTGTTAAAAGTTGTAAAAACCAGGTTCTTGTTTTTTCCCAATCTGGTGTATAGTTCTGTACTTCCGATGTATGGATTTTCAATGTCTTTTTCCCCATGAATGAGCCAGATGTTTTTATTCTTAAGTTTTTCGAGATTTGAAAAGTCAGGAACACCCGCAATTGACACCAGTGCGGCAAATTTATCAGGATTTATATTGAGTAGGTTTTGTGCTGTAGAAGCGCCCATGGAGTAACCGACCAGGTAGATCTTATTTTTGTCTATCGGGTAGGTACTTTCAATTTCCTCAATCAGTTTTAATATCCCGCGGGCATCATCTGATGGTACAGAAGTTAAAACGCCCGCATTTTCCTGCTGATAGCTGGATGATCGTTCTTTAAACTGCGGTGCAACAACAAAGCAGTTAAAATTGCTATAGATGTTTTCCCTCAACCAGATCCTGGCCAAAGGCTCTAATTGATGCTCATTGTCATTCCCAATTCTCGTAGAGTTATGAAAAGTGATGACCAAAGGGTATTTTTTTGCAGTACTATTTTTTGGTGTTAAAATCCTGTAAGGTATCGTAGTGCTGCCATTCCGGAAGGTTTTCTTTTGAAATTTATCAACCGACAAATCATTTAATATTTTCCTCGTTCCTGAAAATTCCGTACTGTCTATTGTTTTATCGTTAGCGGTGTGTATTTGGGCGTATGAATTGATTGAAATTAAGCCGGTAAGGAGTATGCTGAATTGTACTATAAATTTTCTGTTCATTCTAAGTGCGTCTGCGTATATGCGATGCGCAAATTTACAGTCTTTCCTTTAATTTTTAACAGCGGGTGCTGCAATATTTTCCTAATCTGTCGAAATGTTCTCCAATGGCAACATGGTGACTAAATATTGATTTATGAAATTTTCTGGTTCGAGTACGATTGGGAATTCCCCCTGGTACATCGAACCAAAAATAAATTATGGATAAATGAATAGGCTGATTTATCTCAATGCATAGTTGATATAACCGCCATCGGCTAATATCTCTGTTCCTGTAATGAAACTTGCGCCGTCGGAAGCAAGGAACAACACCGTGTTCGCAATTTCATCAGGATTACCCAATCTTTGCAATGCCGTAGCAGCAGCTAAATGTTCTTTTGCTTCCGCAGGAACGACACTGTCTAATCCAGGTGTTGCGATTGGTCCGGGACTAATGATGTTTACGCGAATTTTTCTTTCCGCCAATTCGTTTGCCGCAATTTGAGCAATCTTATTTAACGCACCTTTGGTTGCAGAATAGATGCTCGTTCCAAGATTTGAGGCAGTTGCGACCGTTGAAGAGGTGAACAATACTGATGATCCTTCTGCCAAATGAGGAATTAATTTTTGCAGGGTGAAGAAATGCCCCTTTACATTGGTATTGAATTGTGCATCAAAATCTGCTTCAGTTACTTGTTCGATTGGGGCAAATACCCCTATCCCGGCGTTTAGAAAAAGAACATCCACTTTGTTTCCGCTTTCCGCCACTGCTTTTTCCAAGACCGTTATTTCGTCCAGTTTAGAAGTGTCTGAAATTACGGTCGTCAATCTTGGACTGTTGATTTCTGCGGCTGCTTTTTGCAGATTTCCGGCATTTCTACCTGTAATCAAGACATTTGCTCCTGCGCTGATAAATGCTTTTGCAGTTGCTAATCCAATTCCTGTGGTTCCGCCGGTGATCACGACGTTTTTATTTGTAAAGTTCATCTTTAAATTTTTTAATTGTTTACGATGCAAATTTATGACAGCTACATTTATTTTAGTTACTTTGTAACGAAAAGTAACAGTAACATTCGGGTAACCAAGTAACTTATGGCTGACAACGTGTGTCAAAAAGAACACAAAAAAGAGATCATGGCCGTGCACGATGCAATGGACGTGCTGAGCGGGAAATGGAAAATTTCTATCATTTCGTCTATCTGCTATTACAACAAAAGAAGATTTTCTGATATTTTAAATGATGTAAACGGAATCTCAAACAAAATGCTGAGCAAAGAATTAAAGGATCTGGAGATCAATCAACTCATAAAACGAACTGTTTTGGACACCCAACCGATAACCGTTCAATATCAGCTTACAGAATATGGGATGACATTAAAAACAATCATCAACGACCTTACCGACTGGGGAATAAGACACCGAAAGGTAATTATAGGAGATAAAAAAATCTAGAAACAACGCTATATCCCAACTGTCCGCTCCCGCACATCATATGTTCGATAATGGACATAGTAAACCCGGGAAAGCTATTATTTAACTAACTATCAATAGCTTAATTGTCATTTTAGCTTTTGGCATAAGCTTGGTTGTCAGGTAAACTTAACCGTACACCCGAATAATGGATCAGGAAATTTAACCTCTCCAGCCTCAACCTAAAAAGATGTTCAGATTAAACTTAAAAATAGCGCTCCGAAACCTTTGGAAAAACAAAGGCTTCTCTTTGATCAACATCGGCGGATTAGCCATTGGTCTTGCCAGCTGCATGCTTTTGCTTCTATACGTAGCCTATGAGTTTAGCTATGACAAACAATTTAAAAATTACAATACGACCTATGTTGCTTACAATAGTCTGGATGCAAATGGTAAAATAGTCAGTTGGGCACTGACGCCAGGTGTTCTGGCACCAGAGCTAAAACAGAAGTATCCGGATGTCGTGGATGTCTCCAGGTCTACTTATCCAAATGAGCAGCTGATCAGTTATGGAGCTAAGAAAATTAAAAGTAAAGCTGTCTTTGCAGATCCATCCTTTCTCAGGATTTTAGATTATGAATTTTTGAGTGGGAACAGTACTAATCCCCTGGCGAACATTAACAGTGTGGTATTAACGCATACATTGGCAAAAAAACTGTTCGGAGCTGAAAATCCGATCGGTAAAACTGTAAAACTCGACAACAACGACGGCCTGAAAGTGGAAGCCGTAATGGCTGATTTGCCGGAGAACAGCAGTATCAGGTTTGACTATATGATGCCCTGGAAATTGTATGAGCAGCATGAGCCATGGACCATAGAAGAAGGTTGGGCCAGCAATTTTTGCTTAACACTGGTACAGCTCAAAAACAATAGTCATTTAGATCAATTCAATAGTTCCATAAAAGACATGTATCAACGTCATGGAAAAAATCTAAAACCCATATTATTTTTACATCCCCTTGCCAAATGGCACTTATATGATCAGTTTGAAAATGGCAAACTCGTTGGCGGAAAAATAGATCAGTTAAAGATATTTTTCCTGTTGGCTATATGTATCCTGCTCATTGCCTGTGTCAATTTCATGAACCTTTCTACTGCCCGTTCCGAGAAAAGAGCTAAAGAAGTTGGGGTTAGAAAAGCGATAGGATCAAGCAGGAAATCGTTGATTTCTCAATTTATATTAGAGAGTATATTGTTGTCTCTTATTGGGACAGTAATCGCTTTTATACTTTTAGAGGTCAGCCTGCCTTATTTCAATGAACTATTGAATATTAAGCTGGTTATCCAGTATCAGGACTGGAAATATTGGCTTGTATTGGCTGGCTTAATTATATTTACAGGCTTACTTGCAGGCAGCTATCCTGCATTTTACCTTTCTTCTTTTGAGCCAATTAAGGTACTCAAAGGCTTTGGCTCAACAACGGGCTCTGCTATTTCTGTAAGGAAGATTTTGGTGGTGAGTCAGTTTGTTTTTGCAGCCTGTTTAATTGTCTGCACTGCAGTTATCTATCAGCAATTAAACTACATCAAAAACAAACCAATCGGTTATGAGCAGGGAAACCTGATTCAGATTGCCCTGCAGGGTAATCTAAAAGATAATGGAAAGCTCGATCTGCTTAATGAACGATTGTTGAAATCCGGTGCGATAAAAAGAGTTTCTCTGCTCAGCATGGGTATTGATGAGGAAGGAAACAACAACTCGAATACCTCATGGCCGGGGAAAAATCCGAATGAAATGGTGTTGTTTAATGAAAGAGGTATAGGCTATGACTTTGTAGAAACCATTGGTACAGAGATGATTTCCGGTAGAACTTTTGGACGGGAATTTCCCGGTGATTCAAATAAAGTGATATTTAATCAGGCAGCCATCAAAACAATGGGGCTCAAAAATCCTGTAGGATCTGTGATCAGTTTTAGAGGCAGCAGATGTACAATTATTGGAGTAATGAAAGATTTCGTATTAGAATCTCCCTACAAAAAAGTGGGACCGATGATATTCTATCAATCCAATAAAAACGAGGGCGGCGTTGTTTTGGTTCGTTTAAACGAGGGCCAGAATATCAGTGCTTCTCTAAGTCAGATAGATGCCATTGTAAAGGGAATTAATCCGGATTATCCCGTAGATAGAAAATTCGTAAATGAATCTTTTGAAGTTAAATTCAAAAATGAAAAACTGCTAGGCACACTTTCAAACTGGTTTGGCGGCTTTGCCATCTTCATTTCTTGTCTGGGTTTGCTCGGACTTGCGCTATTCATGGCAGAGCAGCGGAAAAAGGAAATCAGTATTCGCAAAGTTCTGGGTGCCAGCACAAGCAACATTTTAACCTTGTTAAATAAAGATTTTATTAAACTCGTGGCCATCGCAAACGTAATTGCTTTCCCACTGGCTTATATTATCATTAATAAGTGGCTGTCAACTTTTGAATATCGAATTTCTATCAGCTTTTTGCCATTTGTCCTGGCGATCGTGATCTCCATTTTAATTGCAGCAATCACTGTAAGTATACAATCGGTAAAAGTGGTAAAAGCAAATCCTGTTGATGCACTTAAATATGAATAATCATCTTTGTCTCTTATTTTTTATTTTCAGACAGTTACGTTAAAATTTCTAGCGACAACCTTTATTTCAGTTCCTGTTGACGAAGTCTTTATTACAAAGCAAGTCAGCACTAAATCAGGTAACTTATCCTTCCAGATCTGTTTAAAGTTGATCAGATCCACATCATTACCATTTGCAATAAAAGCACAGTCAATAAATTCAGCAGTAACAACTCCAAAATTCAGGTTTACCCGTGCCCAATAAACATCTTCAAAAACTAAGATTCCGTTAAAATCGATGTATAGATGGTTTCTTCTACGTTTTTAGCGAAAAAGGTAGAATTTTTTATCCCTATAGATCAACCGATTAGAAAGGAAATTGATTTTATTTTCAATATAGGACAATCAGGACGTAGAATATTTGAGTAAAAATTATACTTTTGCAACCCCGAACAAGGGAAATAAATGATTCCGTAGCTCAGCTGGTAGAGCATTACACTTTTAATGTAGTGGTCCTGGGTTCGAATCCCAGCGGGATCACAGAGAATAGTATCAGAATCGAATAAAAGCTTGCAAATCAAAAGATTGCAAGCTTTTATTGTTTTACGGAAAAATCCATAATATTAAGGAAAACACCTCTAAAAATGTGAGTGATTCGATGAGTCGAATTTAAAAATTGTATCCAATTATATTTAAATGCTCATTTCTGTACCAGGTTTGAATCCCACCATGATCGATTTAAAATCCAACCGCCTACCCCCTACAAAATGATTATTTTCGGGGCCACGTTTTTTCGCTGCAACCTTAATATGCATTGTCGGTCTTTTGGAGCATCTGGCAACGGTTTAAAATAAAAAACCGGTGCTGCACCTGCAAACACCGGTTTTTTATTGACTACTGCTTAACCTGAAATTTTACTCAGAAAAGTTTACAAATTAGTTTTTCCAGTCATCTATTTTTGGTCTCATATCTTTGAGAACTGATGTTATTTACGGTTAAGTTCCATGCCGGGATTAAACATGAGTACCCTAGTCGGTATTTCGAAAGTATAATTTGGGCTGTGCGGAGGTAATGATGCTTCTACTTCATGGCTATCTTTGTTGATCCTTTTTACTTCGGGCATACGTCCTTCCTGATCTAATCGTTTCATGTCAAACCAGCGTGTACTACTATAAGCTAGTTCTCTTCTGCGCTCTGCCAATACTTTAACAAGGGCTTCTTCACTTGTAGCAGCAGTCTGATCTACGTAATCTACTGTTCTGATACGGTTTTTTCTCAGCATATTTACAATATCAATTGCGTCCTGAAACCGGCCTTCTCTGGCAAGCATCTCCGCTTTGGTCAGATACATTTCAGGAAAGGTTATCCCAAAATTATATTTATTACCCAGAAAACCAGCTCTTCCCAAACCATCATTATTGGTTACTGTTAAAAACTGATAGCGAATATCGGAACTGTCAAAATAGGTCTTCAGATCACTTGAATAGAGCATAAATGTAGGGTCGCCACTAACTGACGCGCGCTGCCATAACACTTCTGGATTAAGATCATAAATAGGTACTTGATTGCTGCTTGCATAATTATTATAATTTAACAGGGTATTTGGTGCTTGCAGAGCCATTTCGGCATACTTCTTTGCATTGGGGTAATCTGCCATATATAAATAAATACGACTTAGTAAACCATAAGCTGCGTATTTAGAAACTCTATATCTGTTAACATTGCTCAAAGGAAGTGCATTGACGGCATTACTCACATCATTAATGAGTGTATTCAAGGTGAGTTTAACTGATGATCTTTTTGGTATCTTATCAGTCACATTGGTACTGATTACCAGTGGTAATCCTGGATCGGAGTCTGCTGTTGAAGGATTATATGCTTTTGCAAATACGGTAAGCAGGTCCAGAAGGGAATTGGCCCTGATGACAAGTGCCTCGGCCAATATACTTTGCTTTTGTGCGTCTGTGCCGTTAGTAGCTGTTAGAATTCCGCTAATGATGACATTTGCATCATAAATTGCACGATATGATGATCCCCAAATCTCCGGATTTGACTTTTCATTAAGGGTAATAACAGGCCTCCAGTAATATTCGTTTGCTCTAGCTGATTGGTCAGTGTTGTCAAAATTATTAAAATTATCATCGGTAAGAACAAGAATATCTATTGGAAAAGTATTGTTCATGGTTGGCGAATTAAGTATGCCTTCGTAGTCTGATACCTTTTTTGGAATAATGATTCCTTTCGGTTCAATATCCAAAAATTTACCACAGGAAGAACAGTTAACGGCCAGGATGAATAGTAAGATTATATGGCTATTTTTCATGGTTTTTATTTAAAAATTAGTTGAAAAAGTCAGACTGTAAAATGGCTGCACCGTCAGTGACCTGGTGCCTGAATTGCGGTTTATCGCATCCGGATCTATATCATTACCGCTAAAGGTATAACGAAAAGCATTCTGTGCCTGAAAACGGAGTTGCGTGTTTTTCAAACCTATTTTTTCAAAGGCAGGAATTTTGGCGTTATACGTAACAACAATATCCCTCAACCTGATATAATCTGCCCTACGCACAAACTGCGTAGCATATTGATAACCATATAAGGCAGAAGATTGAAAATATCCAGGCATTGAGCTGCTGGAAAGGAGGAATCCAGGGATCATAGTGTTATTCTCATCACCAGGTTTTCTCCAGAAATTGTTTGATCCGGCAAGTGGATTATTAAAAAGAGCACCGATATTATTAGGATTAGGTTGTTCTACTCTCATAACATGACCTCCATAATACATAAATAGAAAAGACACATCAAAAGCGCCGAGGGTGATTTGGTTATTTAATCCCAGTACATATTTAGGCGTAGTTGTTCCATTATAAATCAGGTCATCTTTAGTCACATCTGCCCGATTTGATCCCGAAAAAGCCAGTACTTTATGATTGCCTTTCTTATCTATTACATAAGGTTGCCCTGCTTCATTCAATCCGCCATAATTATAGCTGAATAATGCACCTATAGGAAGCCCGAGTACAGGAGTGATACCACTCGTAATCAATTGTGAGTTTGCATATTCCGTTGCTTTTATTGCCAATACTTTATTACTGTTGAAAGAAGCAGTCACTTGTGTTGTCCATTTAAAGTTATTTAACTTAATGTTCACACTGTTTACCAGAAATTCGAGTCCTTTATTTTGAATAGATGCAGTATTGGCATTATATTGGTTAAAACCAGAGGTAGGGTCTGCGTCAAATTGCCCGAATACATCTCTGGTTTTCTTCATGTACCAGTCCACTGAACCTGAGATCCGGTTTTTTAATAAGGTATAATCCAACCCAAGGTTATAATTCCTGGTGGTTTCCCAACGGATAGATTGGTTTTGCGGAGTGAGTACATCATAATAGGTCAAAGGTACGTTAAGCGATGTATTCAATCCTGAGTATAAAATCAAAAATGCCCCGTTGTAACTGTTTGGCACATTACCATTAAAGCCGGTAGCGGTTCTTACCTGCATATTGTCAATCCACGGGATTTGCTTGATGAAGTCCTCTTCTCCAATGCGCCAGTTTAAGCCTGTAGACCATAGAGGTTTATTTTTATATTTCGGATCTGCACCAAACAAGTTAGATTGATCAATTCTAAAGCTTCCTGTAGCGATATACTTATTTTTAAAGATATAAGTACCCTCCCCGTAGAATGACCTGAACCTCCGCTCTCCTTCCAACTGGTTGAAATAGTCGGTATTTATAAAGTTGCTACTATATCCTACACTGGTAAATGCAGGTATAGTTGTAGCATTTAAAATACCCATATTAATAGGTTTATTGATCAATGTTTGCGGCTCGTATCCAAAATAGGATGTTGTATAGGCTTTGAGTTGTGTAATCTTTTGCTCAATTCCAAGAATGCCTGAAAAATCATGATTGTTCTCTCCAAATTTATGAGCAAAGTTTAGCTGCCCTCTCATGGTATAATTTATCATGCTTGTATTGCTCCTTTTCAAAATATTTCCTTTTGGCATATTGGAAAACATGGCATTACCAGTAACAGGATCTTTTACAGCCATAGTATTGACCAGTGCTCTTACAGCATAAGAGTCTTCCAACTGTAAACGATCAGCTCTTACATTCTGATTTTCATAATTTCCGCCGAGATCCATATTCAGCCAGTCTGTGAGTTTGGTGTTTAGCCTGCCCAGAAATCTAATGGATGAACCTTGACTAGTGTTGGTATTGCTGGCTAGCTCTCTATATGGATAGTAAAGCATATCGTATAGACCCAAGGCCATCAAAGCATTATTATTTGCCCTGGACAGTGGCCTGCTATAGTAATTCCGGTTGGGATCTAAAGATACCGGAAGTGCGTTGCCTTGATCGTCTGTAAGATGTTCGTAGGGATAAAAGTCAGAATAGTTCGGTGTATTTCCGCTAACATTCTTATAATTGGTATAAGTAGTTTTAAAGTCCAGATTAAATCTGGTGGAGAATTTAAAGGTATTAGCCATACTTAGATTGTACTGTTTATTTTCTGATCTTATCCTGATTGGAATTTCATCGATATAGTTTAATCCAAGTATATAAGTGCTTTTGTCATTACCACCACTCACATCAAAGTTTATATTCTTTGTCTGTCTTTTTTGAAAAAATAGGCGTTGATATTCTTTTAGGTTATCATATGAGCCCAGTGCGAGCAATTTCTGATCGATCTGATCCGCTGTGAGCAGTGGATTTGAAAGGTCAAGGCGAGTACCGCTAAAAAGAATCTGTTGTGCAGGGTTTAATTTGCTGTAACCGAGCTGAAATAAAATATAGGAAGGCTTGGCTATATTAAAACTTTCTTTCTGAAGCTGAACAAATTCGTTTGCAGGAGCATAGTTCAGATAACTAAAATCAGGTTTGTCCTGTATAGCATAGGTACTACGCAAGGTAAATACGGATTTACCAGATTTCCCCCTCCTCGTTTCTACAACAATTACACCATTAGATGCCCGTACACCATAAATAGAAGCCGCTGCTGCATCGCGTAACACACTAACCGAAATAATATCATTTGGATTGATCGTGCGCAGATCTATTTCTGTTGGAAATCCGTCTACAACGATCAATGGTTGCTTTACGGCGTCAAAAGAAGCTACTCCCCTAATACTAAGTTCATCTGTCTGACTATTATAGACCAGTCCAGGAATTTTACCTTCCAGACTTTCCAGGAAATTTCCAGTAACGGCCTCACGCTGTTGATATTCTTTTTCTGTCATAACAGAAGCCGCTCCGGTTAGCTGATCTTTTTTGATTTTCTGATACCCGGTGCTGATTACCCCAATTTCACCCAGTTGATTTAAACTCTCTGCCAGTACTACCGTTAAGTTTTCCTGATTGTTTTTCAGTTTTATTTCCTGAGTATCATAGCCAACGTAGCTGATGATAAGCGTTGCGTTATCGTTAACTTCTATGGAAAAGGTGCCATTTACTTGTGAAGCGGTACGGTTCTGGGTACCTTTTTCTGCTATTACTGCACCAGGTATTTCTTTTCCTTTCGAATCAGTTATCAGTCCTTTAATTTTTAGTTTCTTTAGTATAGTCGCTGGTTCTCTAACGGGCACAACTGTTTTCCTTTGTACGACAATAGTTTTATACTTAATGATATACTTCAGGTTCTGCTCTTTAAAAAGATAGTTAAGAACTTCTTCCAGGTTTGCATCTTTAAAGCTGACTGCGACCCTTGAATTCCCACTAAACATTTCATTAGTATAAAAAAAGTCATAACCCGTCTGTTTGCTTATTTTTTCCAGCAGCTGGGGCATCGGAATATCTTTTTCCGTCAGATTTATCTTTTGTGCAATAGCAGCTATGCTGATCTGCATAAAGGTTGAAATTAATAGAAAAATGACCAGGTTTATTTTCATTATCAGTTTCCTTGCATTGTTTTTTTTGATCCGGCAAATGACAAGAGCTGTTATCCGCAGAAATTTAATTATGCAGCTGAAAAGCATGCGCATAATTTTGGCATAAAAATTCATAAATTTGGTGGTTTGGATAAGTTGAAATTTTGATAACACATGATATTCAATTAGCAAATCCAAATAATTTGCCGGGGGTATTAGTAGTACTCCCGGTTTTTTAAAATGGATCGCCGTTTAGGTATAGGTTATGGCATAACGATGATCCTCCTTCCTTCTACATTAAAATGAACAAGTCCCGTTAATTCAATCAAATCAAGTATTTCTGACAGATTTTTAAGTCTGGAGATTTTACCTCCAAAATTCTCTTTGGAAATATTACCTTTAAATATGACTTCAACATTATACCATCTGGAGATCTGACGCATAATGGCTTGTATGTTGTCTCCTTCAAACATAAACGTGTTATTTTTCCAGGCAATAAATTGTTCTGTATTAACATTTGACACTGCTATACCATAATTGTTCAGTCCTGACTGCTCCCCTTCTTTAAGCTTGACTGTTTCCTTATTTTTAAGCCCGGTAATCCGGACGCTGCCTTCCAGTAAAGTGGTTTTAGTAACGGGTTCATCATTATAGGCATTGATATTGAAATGTGTTCCTAATACTCTCACCTCCTGTTTGCCTGTAACAACAATAAATGGTATACTGCTTCCACTTTCATTTGCTGCTGAAGAATGTGTTTTAGTCTTAAGTCTTGCGACTTCAAAGTAGGCTTCACCAGTCAGTTCTATTTTTCTTACATTCCGTGAATTAAAAGCAGCAGAAAATTTAATAGAGGAAGCTGCATTCAACCATACTTTACTGCCATCAGGTAGATTCACCCGATATTGCCCGCCTCTTGGAGTACTGATTGTATTGTATGTGTTCAGACTTGAAGTATCATCTTTTCCTGAAACCTGCGTAACCTGATAAGTTAATTGACCGTTCTTCGTTTTAGTGATTTTAAAACCAGCCTGCCTGGCCAGCTCGCCTTCGGTAGCATCGGTCAGGATTATTTGACGTCCATCCGCTAAAGTCAGCGTTGCCTGATTACGGCCCGGGGCAATGTCCTTTTTATTAAGGTGAGTTGCCGTATCAGATTTCAATTTTTCTATAGAACGGTATAGATAATAATAAATACTGCATGAAAGTATAATAAAAATTACGGCTGCTGCAGCAATTTTTATTAGGTTCGATCCTAATTTTATCATTTTATTAGGTTTAAGAGCCAATTTTTCCTGTAGATACTGATCAACGCGGCCGATCATCGTATTGATTACAATAGGATCTTCAAACTCTTCTTCTTCATTGTTCAGTTCTGCAATAATAAGCTGACGCAACAACTGCTCACTCTCAGGCAGGCCAAAGTATTGAAATAAGTAATCTATTTCTTGTTCAGAACACTGACCGTCAAGATATCTTCGATGTAATTCCTTTATGTGTTGTTCTGTTTCCAAAGTTTTTTAGCTAATACGTTTAACTAAAAGAAACTACCTGCTCAATAGCTGTTTTTTTTGAAAATTAAATAAATACTGGTATTTAAATGTCTGCAGGACTTATATGCCCACAACAATGGCACCTGCCAGCATGGAAACTACGACAGGTAAGGTTGGATTAAGGTATTGTTTTAAAAAACGGTTCGCTTTTAAAAGATGATCATTAATGGTAGAAGGGGAAATCCCTAGCAACTCGCTTACTTCTTTATAAGATTTACCTTCCAGTTTACAAAGTATAAAAACATGTTTCCGCTGAGGTGGTAACAAATTGATTGCTCCATGCAGCAAAAGTATACGTTCTTTACTGAAAATGGTTTCTTCAATATGAGAGTAATATTCAGATCCAGAACTCATCATCTTGTCAAACGCTTTTCTATCCCTGGCAATCTTACGATAATAATCAACAACCATATTTTCGGCAATACGAAAAAGATAAGCACGGAATGATTTTTCAGGATCCAGCGAACTCCTGTTGTCCCAAATCCTCATAAAAAGATCCTGAAGCATTTCTTCTGCTAATTCTTCCGATTTTAACAATTTTAACAGGTTTCCAGCTATTCTGTATTTATAGCGATTGTATAAATCTTCAAACGCACGCTTATTACCCTCCTTGAGTTGAGTGATACGTTCACTTTCATTCAAATCCTCTAATAATTCCCCAGCCATAAAAATTGATAATTCCCCATTTAGACTACTGGCTGCTTTCTTTAATAATTAAAATCTTTAGTCCGGCAGGGCTAAATTTAAAATAAGTCACACATGCTATAGGTAGTCTAATGAGCTTATATTTTAATTAATTTGTACTGTCAGTAATCCTATGATACAAATGTATTACAAAATAATCTTAATATCAGTTAATTAGGAAATATGAGCTACGAATAAAAAAAAACACAAAAAGGTATGATGGAATAATATTAAAAATTTGTCAAATTTTGCCTTCAAACTGTTTATAACATCGGTAGTAATAGGAGTAAAGAAATGTACTCACTACTATAAGTTTTTAGGAATTGTTGCTACATTAACGAGCATCAGGGAATTATCCATAAAATATCGCTAATAAAATCGGCAAAAATTATTTGCATTCAGGTACTGCTGTCAATACATCTAACGAAGCATCCATAGCCTTTTTTACCAGTTTTTTTAAGGATTCCAGATCATCCGCTTTTGCCGCCTGATTTCCAAACGTAACAGCATTTAGTGCATAGTTCTTTGCGTTAGCACAATCACAATCCGGGATTATTGCATAGGCAGATGACTGAGCGGCTTTTTTCACACCTGTTTTAATGCTTTTTTTCGCTTCATCCATTGAAAGAGATTTATATGCTTTTTTAAAATCCTTATAAGCCATTTCAGCATATGTTACAGCCATTCCACATTTGCCTTGACTTGGATTATTGCTGATAAAAAATGTTTGCAAAAACAGCGCAGTGCTTGTCATAAAGAGGATGGATAGATATTTCATATCGGTATATTTTTTTAAATTTGAATTTAGTCATTGTTTTTGATACAAAAAAAGCTAATGATGAGATCCACCCTACTCAGCAAATCCAGCCATTGAACATTATGACCGTTTTTTAGTTAAAACATGATCATATCTAAAAAGAAAATTACGGAGTATCATAACGATGTTTTATCAATAGGTTTTGATCAGGAAAAACATATATTTACGTTTGAAAAAACAAGAACATGAACAGAAAGAGTTGCCTTCCTCCTCCAACAGCTTAAAACACCTTCCGGCATAATCAATGGCGTAGCATCGATGAAATTCATCGATATCTTTTGTACGCCCAATAATTCAGAGTTTTTACAGTTCGTTACATTTAGGTGATTCTTATGAAAAAATCATATTTGCTATTACACATAGCAGTCTTACTCGCTGGTTTTACAGGAGTTTTCGGTAAACTTATTTCCCTCAATGAAGGTCTCTTGGTATGGTACAGGGTCTTTTTTTCTGCCATTATATTATTCTTTGTATTGAAATTTCTCAAAAAGTCTTTCAACGGTGGGTTTCGTGAAAAGTTAAATATTGGGAAAATTGGCCTGCTGATTACCATCCATTGGGTTTTCTTTTACGCAAGCATCAAATATTCAAATATCTCGGTTGGAGTCGTTTGTTATTGCTTGACCAGTCTTTTTACGGCAATATTTGAGCCTATGATTAATAAAAAGCGTTTCTCTGTTTTACAGCTTTTGCTGAGTGCTTTGACTTTGTTCGGTATCAGCTTGATTTTTCATTTTGATTCCTCCTATCAGCTCGGCATTGTTCTCGGTATCATTTCTTCCGCATTTGCTGCACTATATACGGTATTCAATGAAAGGCTGGTTAAAAGATATGATTGTATCGTAATCAATTATTATCAAATGATTGGCGGAACTCTGGGATTAGCTGCAGTACTACCCGTGTATCTATACTACTTTCCAACAGCAAACCTGGTTCCGGGAATGAGTGATCTCGTTTACCTGTTGTTGTTAGCTGCTTTTTGCACGGTTATATTATATGTACTCTTTGCAGAGTCTCTAAAGTCTATTCCAGCGTTTACGGTCAACTTGAGTTTCAATCTGGAACCGATCTATGCCGTAATAATGGCCTTTATTTTTTTCAATGAAGGAAAGGAAGTCAACTATGCCTTTTATATTGGCTGTAGCTTTGTTGTCGCTTCTGTTCTTTTGCAGACTTTCTTTTCGAAAAAAAATCCTGATTTAGAGCGGCTGACTTAATGGCTGGGTAATAAATCACTGTAAAATATGATTTAACAAAAACATCCAAAGAGAGCCGGGAAGAATAAAATTCTGCATCAAGTTACCTAAATTTGAACCTGAGATACCATCATATGAAGCCGCTACTTATCTACCTGTTTCTAATCACCATTTTTTCAAACTGTCGTTCGGAAAATTCGGAAAATAAAGGGCGCAGGAAACTGAACAGTTTGTACAGGCAAAGAATAGTAAACTCAAATTATGTGTTATATGACTTTGCCTATTCGGGTTCTTTTGTGACAAACGGTGAATTTACGGGTTTAACCATTCTGAAAGCAAATGAGCCTTTCACAGAAAGTAAAATTGAAAGGTTACCCGGCTCTTACTTTATTACCAAACCGGAAATTGGTAATTTAAAGCTAGTGGATATACAAAACAGCACAAATCCAACCACCCAAAAAGACACCTTGTTAACACCGGCATCGCAGTATACCAAGACATTTAATGGTGTTAAGTTTAACATTACAACATATCATCAAACTTATGGCAGTGCAACAATGAACACAGGCCTGATGAGATATGAATTTGATGGTCTTAAAGAAACAAATGATAGTTTGATATTTTACAAGGTGAAAACGAAATTTGGAGGTAAAACATTTCCTTCAACTACATCCTTCCTAAAAGGCAATATTAAATTAATAGACTCCAGCGACCACAAAATTTTATATGTTCAAATTAATCAGGCGATAATTGAAAGGGGAAGTGTTTATAAACCAACAGACCCACTAAAAATAGTATCCAACCAACCTATTGTTGGCAATGCGATCTATGAATTTTACCCAAAAAACACCATTAAATCCACAAGCTTAACGGACATCGGGATATGGAAAAATGTAAAATTATCTCTGATCTATCCATTCCCCGATTAATTTTCGATAGGTCTCCCCGATCGACAGGTACTCCCCATTGATCATTTGAATTTGATTTCCTTCGATAACCCGGATCTTATTCAATGGGATAATATAGGAACGATGAATGCGGACAAATCGTTTTTCCGGTAGCTTTACCAAAATGTCTTTCATATTTTCCAGCACAATGATCTTTTCCGTATTGGTATGAATGCGAATGTAATCTTTCAACCCTTCAATATACAAGATCGAATCTATCGCAACTTTATAATGCTTTCGGTCTGCTTTCACGAACAGGTAATCATCTGTATCAGCGCTTTGAAAAGTTTCCTGCCAGCGGTTATATTTTTCTACACTTTGATAAAAACGGTTAAATATAATTGGCTTTAAAAGGAAGTCGATCACATGAAACTGGTATACATCCAACGCATATTCAGCATAGGCAGAAGTAATAACAAAGTTGTGCTTTTGGTTAAACAACTGCATCAGCTCAATACCTGTTAAATCTGGCATTTGAATATCTAAAAAGATCAAATCAACCATTTCAGTGTTTAGGATTTCTATGGCCTTGAATACATCACTGCCCGCATACAGCACATTTAATTGTGGGACCTTCGATGCATAATCGGCAATAAGTTTTACTGCAAAAGGTTCGTCGTCAAGTATGATACAGTTTATTCTCTTTTTCATGAATTATATTTGTTTCTATTAAATTTTTCATCCCCGGGAATTCGCATTCCTTCCGGGTTGCTTTCAATCAGTAATCTGCCTGATCGGTTATTATTTCAGATCAATCTGAAGCAGGGCTGTGAATTGATTGTTTTCATTGGTTAAACTGAGCTGATGAGCATTCGGGTAATAGAGCTCTAATCGCTTTTTAAGGTTATCTAAGCCTATTCCTCCCAGCTTATCTTTTTTCTGCCTGCCGATTTCATTTCTCACAAAAAAAGATATTTTTTTTGAATCTGTACTGATCTCTACAAAGATTGGATGTTCATTAGATGCAAGCCCATGCTTTAAAGCATTCTCTATCAGGGGAGATAATATATAAGGCGGAATTTCTATGTTTTCATCATCCGTTTTAATATTAAGGTTTACAAAATCACTTTCGGTGTGCCTGAATTGTTCCAGTTCTATATACGCCTTAATGTAATTGATCTCTTCAGTAAGATTGATCCTTTCTCTTTGGGAATAATACGTGGTAAACCTCATGACCTCACTCAGTTTCGCGATTGCAGGAAGTGATTTCTCAGATTGAAAATAGACCATCGAATAAATATTATTTAAGGTATTGAAAACAAAATGAGGATTGATCTGAGCTTTGAGAAATTTGATTTCCGTATTTTTCTTTTCCTCCAGGAGGTGGATAAAATAGATGACATACCAAAGAAAAGAACTGAATATGATGGGCTTACTGCTATAAAGTAGGTTATCAACCAGATAACTTATAAAAGAAGGGTTGATATAATTGACTTTATCAAATAAAATTCCGGTAACAAACTGTTCTTCAAACCACCTTAAAGCGGTAAACACCAGGTAGGAAATGACCATTCCTAATAACAATCTTTTCCATTGAAATGCTTTAAAAACCCATTTCATCACCACCAGGTAATGAAAGTAAAAAGTCGCGACAAAAGCGATCAGATAGGTAAGATAAAATAAATTAGGGATGAAAAACCGGAACTCAAACGGATTCATGACAAACGCAAAATACGCCGTAAAAACCCAGAATAAAAGGTGAATAAGTCGTTCTGAACGCTTTGATAATGTGCTATTGTGCATCTGTAATTGTTTTATACAAAAGTATCCATTCGAATAAAGGTAAAAAAGTGGGTTTGTAGATAAACCAAATGGGTTTGTCGAAAAAAGTAGCTAAAACAGCCTGTTCCCTTGAGTTTTGTATAAAAATTAATAGAAAAAGTATGAAGCAGATTATTCCTTTACTCGTTGCCGTTTTATTTCATGTCAATGTTTTCGGTCAGCAATTCTCCCTAAGTGGAAAAGTAGTTAATTCCCGTAAAGTTCCTGTAGAACTCGTATATGCAAATTTGATGAAGAACGATAGTATATTGATCAGACAAGCATTAACTGACAGCACAGGGTACTTTTTCATGAAGGCTGAGAAAGGAAACTACCGTTTGATTTTAGAACAATTCGGCACAAGATTTACCAGTCAGGAAGTTAGCTTAAACCAGAACATGGAACTTGGGAATATAGAAATAAATGAAACTACAGAACTTCAGGGGGTGACCATTAGCGGGAGAAAAAAGATCATTGAGCAGAAAGTTGACAGATTGGTGTTTAACGTCGAAAATTCTGTGATGGCAACCGGCGGAACGGCACTGGATGCGCTGAAAGCAACACCAACAGTAAGGGTTCAGAACGACCAGGTTTCCATTGTGGGAAAAGGTGAAGTATTGGTCATGATTGATGAGCGTTTACAAAGAATACCACAGGAAGACCTCGCAGATTTCCTTAAATCCATTCCCTCTGGTAATATCAAAAGCATAGAAGTAATCACCGCGCCGCCTGCAAAGTATGATGCAGAAGGAAACAGCGGGCTCATCAACATCAAGCTGAAATCGGCTAAAGCCAATTCATGGAATGCCAATATCGGCACCTCATATACACAAAAGACATATGCGGGTGGAAGTCTTCAGGGTTTATTCAATTATAACCAGGACAAACTTTCCCTGAATGCCTCGCTTAACAAGGGCACCCAAAAATTATTGACGACCTCCACCAGTCAGATTTTTTATACAGATGAACTGTGGAGCCAGGAGATCAGGAACACATCTAAAAACAAGACATTGAGCCTGGGCTTCGGACTTGATTACAAGCTCAGCAACAAATGGACCACGGGGATCAGGTACCTCAGCAGCTTAACAGATAAAACATCGACAAACAATCCATTGACCACCAGATTTGACAATGCCGGTAAAAACGTCCTTTCTTATGTGCTTTCCGATGTCCTGGATAATAACAAACCGGAAATGCGTTCGCTCAATTGGTACCAGTCCATTTCCCTGGACTCACTCGGAAAAAACATCACGGTCGATTTCGATTACTTCAATTACAGCAAAAAAGATTACCGCTTTTTTGAAGGAAACGAACTTGATCAACAGAAACACACCATTCCAAATAAGTTCTTTTCATCGACCAATAACAACATCAATAAGATTAAAAACTATTCCGGAAAAATAGATTTCTCACTACCTTATAAATGGGCAAACATCAGCTTTGGTGCAAAGGCTTCTTATACCAATACCAATAATGACCTGGTTGTTTACAACAACGAAACGGGAGTTCCAATTCCAGATGCCGGTCAATCCAACAGATTTAATTATCAGGAATACAATGAAGCCCTATACTTTTCTACCAGTAAAAAAATAAATGCACAATGGGAAACACAAATTGGCTTTCGGATGGAAGCGACACAAACTGAGGGCTATTCCGGAAATCTGAACCAAAGCAATAAAAACAATTACACCAAACTATTTCCCACCGCCTATGTCACCTATGTTCCGAACGACAACAATTCCTTCTCCATTAACTATAGCCGGAGAATCAGAAGGCCGGATTTTGATTATCTGAATCCATTTGTGATCAAAACCAGTCCATATTATTATTCCGAAGGAAATCCCTTTCTAAAACCCTCCTTTATCAATAACCTGGAATTCTCCTACATCAGGAAGCAAAACTGGGTAAGCAACATCTACTTATCACAGGTATCCGATTTTGGCCAGGAGTTGTCTATCATAGACCCATCCACAAACATTACCCGGAGCAGTCCTTTGAATTATGCCAACACCTATCAAATTGGCTTTTCTACCTATTACAACTTCAAAAAATGGTCCTGCTGGAACAGCATTACGGGATTTAATATCAACTATCAAAACGTAAAATCAAAAACAAGCCTTATAAAATCTATTGATGGTGGTAACGGATATTTCTATACAAATAATGATTTCACGCTAAACAAATCGAAATCGGTATTCTTAGGGGTAAACTACGGCTTGCAATTGCCGGGACGTTACCAGATTTTTCACATCTCCTCTATTCATATGCTGGATGCTTCAATGAAATTCTTATTCCTCAAAAAGAACCTTTCATTTACCATCACAGGCGAAGATTTATTAAATGCCCAGAAACCTCTGATCTCTTATAAATCCAACAACGTAGAAAATAATGTAAAAAGCTACAGGGATACAAGGGGATTTAGAATTGCGTTGAGCTATAAATTTGGCAACATCAATTTGAAATCTAAAAATAGAAATTTTGGAAACGAAGACGAAAGGAACAGAACCAACCCATAATGAGCTCAGGAAAGATCCCTGCAAACGACGGTTTGGCAGGGATCTTTTATACATTAAGTAGATATAACCAATATTTTTTCCCAAATAATTGCTCCAATTCCCTGATCTGACTGAAACCTAAATTCTCATAAATGTATCGTGCCGAGTTCATGAATTCAGAAGTATGCAGCGCTACTACTTTTTCATTTGTTTCCTTAGCATGACTGAGGCACATTTGAACAAGTTTTTTCCCGATTCCATTACCGCTGAAAGCTGGATCAACTCCAACCATACGGATATAAGACCAGTCTCCCTGGAAGATTTCAGTAGGATTTCCACTCGGAACCAAATAGGCCATCCCAATCAAATCATCTCCAGATTCACAGACAAAGCATTTTGACCTGTCTAAAAGATCTGTATAGGAACTTTCTGCTGTCAGAAAACCATACATTTTGTTCCAGTTCTCTTCTGTTAAAACTGTTTTAAATTGCGTGTAAGAACTTAGTCCTAATTGTTGAAGTTTGTCTTTATCCTGACTTGTACCGGACCTAAAATTAATTGCCATTCAGTTTAATAATTTATTTAATACAACGAAGATATAGAATTACAACAATTATACGCCGGTGTTTTTTTATTACTATAAACCTGTATATGAGTTAAAAAATGCGGACTATGATCGGCTGGTAAGTTTTTAACATTATTTAACGCTTACGAAATCTAATAGCAGGTAACTTTGGATATGAAAATAAAATTAACCGCTCCGCTGCAAGTGATTATGGCAATTGCTGCATTGACCATCTGCTCTTCCTGCAACCAAACTTCCAGAAACACCTATTCACTACAGGGAACCTGGAAAATGGAGGGTTATGGGAAAATTATCGACATTACAAAAACGTCAGTAAATCTCTATGATACCACTAAAGTCAGCTGCGTACCTAAAGAAACGGTAAAACTTCAGGATATGGGCTTTCTGGGTCAATTTAAACAGATTGCTCAGGATACGCTGATCATCAGCAGCGGCATAACCGAGTATCGGCTAACGCGAACAGCCAGCTTGCCTGGCCGTTGCAATACAGATCAAAGCTCAAATTGGGACCCAGGCTACAATTTTGATGTATTCTACCACACCTTCCTGGAGAATTATGCCTATTTCAAAACAAGAAACGTCAACTGGGATAGCTTGTACAAACGCAAGCGCGCTGAGATTAGTAAGCAGACTACACCGGCTAAATTACATCAGTTACTGACCGAAATGACAGGGCATATCAATGATGGTCATACAGCCATAGCCATGCCAGACGAACTTCACAAAACATCTACAGCTACAGCTGAGGAATCGCCGGCCGGCCCCTCTTTAAAAAAGCTCCGGGATCATGTGCTTTATAAAAATGTAAAGAAACCCACAATGTCAGGCAGGGATATGCTCGGAAAAGGAATCATAAATTGGGGGGTAATAAAAGATAATATGGGCTATATCCAGATTAACAGTATGATTTGCTATCTTGATTTTAAAATCCCGGACAGTGTTACCGGCAATGCCTACTGGGAACAGTATACAAGTCATCTTTTCAAGGAGCCTGACGTGCAGACGAAAGAGGCTGCCATCGCAGGCAAGTTCATCGGTAAAGCACTTTACGAATTGCGCAACACGAAGGGGATCATTCTTGACCTGAGGTTTAACGGAGGAGGATTTGATCTGGTATCCCTGGAATTACTGAAACATTTTGTTAAGGCAAAAACATTGATGTTTAGCAAACAGGCATGGACGGAAAAAGGACTTACGAAAAAGCAGCTGATCTTTGCCGGCCTTTCCGCTCCCACTTACCTGGCTCCGGTTGTTTTATTGACCAGCAAAAGCACTGCCAGCGCAGCAGAAACCTTCACGATGGGTACCATGTCGCTTCCAAATTTCAAGCGTGTCGGCTGTAAAACCGAAGGTATATTCTCAGATGCCCTACCAAAGAAATTACCAAATGGCTGGGAGTTCACGCTGTCCAATGAAATATTTACAAGTGCATCCGGCCAAAATCTGGAGAACATAGGCATAGCACCTCATGTGTACGCGGGAGCTGAAGACCTGAAAACTATTATGACCAGTGATGCCGCATTTGAAGCCGCTGTACGCGAACTGGGAAATTTGCGAAATGTAAAAAACTGATCTTTTTAAATGGCTGGGCGATTAATACTAAATAAACCATTCGATAATGAATATTGGGATTTTTAGCAGCCATTTATTGTAGTATTTGTCCGGAGCTTAATGCCTGGGGAAAGCTGCAAATAACAAGAGATTATATCACGCTTTGCTTTTTACATTCATTGATCAGCTGGATAATGTTTTCGTAATTGGTTTTTTCCAAAACATTCTGCCTGAGATTTTCAACCGTCCTGACAGCTATTGACATTTCTTCTGAGATCTCACTATCGCTTAAACCTTCAGCGCTAAGCTCGATAATCTGTTTTTCTCTTTTTGAAAAATAAGGTAAAGGTCTGATCGTTTCCTCCATACTTATAGCTTAATAAAATCCCTGTTTTGAAAAACTTCGCGGCCTGTCATTCTTTACACAGTTTTGTAAATCATTGGTAATCATGTACAGTTCAATAGACTATACGAATTAAATCAATAATATCCGTTATTCAAACTAATATGTCGAAAAGGGATGAGCATCTTAAAATCCTTCAAAAACAGAAAAGCTACAAACAACTAGTTTTATTGATAACATGCACTGTGCTGTTCTGCTATTTGGTAAATAAAAATTATGCCGGGCCGCAGTTTTTTTGGTACTGCTTTTGATTCCTAAATCAATAACAAGATCCCGGAACTTCCATCGGGTTATTCAGTTAAACTTAAATTACAGCTACACATGAATCACAAAGCAATATTGGAAAAAGCAAATGCAGCCATCACAGAAGGAGATTATGAGGGCTTTCTATCTTTCTGCACTGAGGATACAACATGGACATTTGTGGGCGACAGAATACTGCGGGGAAAACAAGCCGTTCGGGAATACATGGCAGCAACTTACCTGGAGCCTCCCAAATTCATGGTCGAAAACTTAATCGCCGAGGGGGAATTTGTCACAGCAATTGGTAAAATCAATATGAAAAACGAAGAAGGGAAAATGACTGCTTATTCCTACTGCGATGTCTGGCGCTTTCGCGATGGTAAGATGGCCGAATTAGAGGCTTTCGTTATCGGGATTTAGTGGGAAATTTATACTTTTATGAGCTATGCGTATTCAAAAGTATGATATCATCCCCATTCTCCAGCCCTACATCAAGCTGATATGTACGATGGATTGCGATGAAGGTACAGACACCAGTCACATACGTGTGCTCCCGGACACCTGTGTTGAACTGTTTCTGAACTACACCAGTACGCCCATCGCAATTATCGGTGATGAGCTGCATAGGCGCAGCATCATTAGCTTTCGTATGAGCCGCCCAATGGATATTCAGATGCGTAAAGGTGCAGGTTGTCTTGCCATTTGCTTTTATCCCGGCATGGCCTATAAATTCTTCCACCTTCCAATGCAAATGCTAAGTGACACGAATACAGCGCTGTCTGAGATCTGGAACGACCTCACAGAAGAAATAGAGGATAAATTAGCTTCCGCTCGTAATAATGAGACACGTGTATTTCTGGTGCAAAATTATTTGCTGCGACAATTGACCTTAGGGAAGAATGAATTACAGATTGCCCATTGCCTGCAACAGGTGCAAAATACTGCAGGCTTCATATCACTGAGCCAACTTACGAACGACACCGGTATTAGTCAGCGACATCTTTCAAGAAAATTTCAGCAATATGTTGGCCTGTCAACTAAAGAATACCTGCGTGTCTGCCGGTTCATACAATCACTATCTCACCTGAAAAAACACCCGGTGCTTTCACTTACGGAAATAGCCTGCAAAAGTGGTTACTACGATCAGGCGCACTTTAACCGTGACTATAAAACCTATGCAGGCTGTACTCCAGGCGAGTTGGCACATGCGGCGGATATTCTGTACTGATGTCCGTTTTGTACAATTTGAATTGAGTTATTCTTTAGAGTTTTGCCTTACAAAAACATTAGAGATATGAGAAAACTAATATTAGGATTGGCAGTAACACTGGATGGATATATTGAAGGGCCCAATGGCGAATATGATTGGTGCTTCAGCGATCAGGACTATGGATTGAATGAGTTCTTTACCCGTATAGACGCGATGTTTATTGGACGTAAAAGCTACGAGATGGCACAAAAACACGCTAGCGACAATAACGGGGAAGCGATTCCAGGTATGCCTGGTATGACAGAATATGTATTTTCAAATACTTTGAAAACAGTAAAAGAAGGTGCTGTTCTGATATCTGAAGATAGCATTACACAAGCCAGATCGATAAAAGAACAGCCGGGCAAAGACATCTGGTTATACGGTGGCGCTGAGCTCAGCGAAGCTTTAATGAAAGCGGGTCTCGTAGATGAATTATGGCTTTCTGTACACCCGATACTCCTTGGCAGCGGGAAAGCACTATTTAGCAAGCAGGATAGCCGTACTAAACTCAGTCTCTTACAAAGCAAAACTTATGAAACCGGTTTGGTATCGCTCCGTTACCGTATCGATAAATTGTAATTTTACAGCTTGCCAATGCATACAACGACCATCGCTCCGCACAGGAACTTTTAATGCTCATCGGGAAAGGATAGCATTAGATTTCCGGCATCTTTTCCGGCAAATATTTCCAATATCGTTTAGGCATGTGCTGGATATGAAGCCTCATATTGTTGCGTGCTTTAATATTAACGCTGCTAAAGTATTTGCGCCAAAGTTCCTGGAAAAACGCCTCTCTTTCGTCACAAATTTCTGTAATGCCCTTAGCCGAAGCAGGACCCAACCTAAACTCAAGTTCCACTGTGCTCAACGTTTCCAGGTCATAATAGATGCCATATTTTCTCTTTGCATCATAAATTAACCAGCGCTGATCTGCGTATCGGCCTTTAAAATGACCTGCAACAAGCGGTAAAACATTGTGATCAGGTTCAATGATGGCATAAAACAGGTTGTCTTTCGTCAGTTTAAAACGAACAAAGGCTTCCATCCGGTGAGCTTCCCGTTTCACTTTCTTAGCCAGCTTTTTAACATCCCAAACTGCGCTGTTGCTGAAGTTTTGCTCAATGTTCTCTTTGCTTGTAAACACATACCTTACAAAACGACACATCATTTCTTCCGATTTTTCTTCTTCTGATAAATAGACCTTATAAAGATTATTCAGTCCTTCTGCAGAAAGGCGCAGCTTAAGTCCTTTTATCACACGCCTGGCTTTCACTTCATCCGTAACCACATAATGAGCTGTCGCAAATAACGGAATCGCCGCTGTTTCCCCTTTCAAAAAACATACATCATTCATTTTATACTCATAGCTATCAAAGATTGCTGTCAGCCAGCCCTGATAGGTTCCATCGTAAATCATTGCGGTCATTAACTTAGAATAAGGCCAGTTGTGAAGAAAAATCAGCATTATATTTACTGTGCTGCAGGCTTAGAATCTGCTGTTTAATCTGAATCGATGTAAAATCCTTTTGGATCGAAAAAGGATGAGGAACAGCCAAAAAATATTTCGCACGGTTATAAGCGATGCCCATCTTTTGTAAATGCTCTGGTAAAAGTCTGTTAAATTTCCGTGCAGCTACAATTTTTTTGGCATTTTGATGTCCAATGCCGGGGATTCGTTTGATCATTTCAAGGGTAGCGGTATTAATATCTACAGGGAACTGATCCAGATTACGCAGTGCCCAACCCAATTTAGGATCAATATCCAGGTCAAGATCCGGCTGATCAAACCCGACAATTTCATTGACCCTAAATCCGTAAAACCGGATCAGCCAATCTGCCTGATAAAGACGGTTTTCACGGATGATCGGAACCGGTGTGCCTATCATGGGCAGCCGGCCATCATTGCTGATGGGAACGTATCCGGAATAGTATACCCTTTTCATATTCATTTGCTGATAGAAATAATCCGCCATCCCCAGAATCTCCATATCGGTTTCCTTTGTGGCCCCGATCACCATCTGTGTACTTTGTCCGGCCGGTGCGAAGGCGGGTGCTTTCCTATTCAGGGCTTTTTCCTCACGATAACCAATGATCTCCTTTTTTAAGTACTCCATTGGCTTGATTACGTCGATATGTTTTTTTTCAGGTGCCAGTAATTTCAGGCTTTTCTCCGTTGGCATTTCAACATTTACACTTAAGCGGTCGGCGTATAATCCGGCCTCCTTCATCAATTCGTCGCTTGCGCCTGGAATAGCCTTCAGATGGATATAGCCATTGAAATTATGGTCTATGCGTAATTTCTTAGCAATCCGAACCAATCGCTCCATGGTATAATCAGGACTGTCGAAAATCCCTGAACTTAAAAACAATCCTTCGATGTAATTTCTGCGGTAAAAATTGATGGTCACATCGACCACCTCCTCGACCGTAAATGCAGCTCGTTTAACATTATTGCTCTTTCTGCTCACACAATAAGCACAATCGAAAATACAATGATTGGTCAGTAAGATCTTGAGCAAGGACACGCACCGGCCATCTTCTGTGAAAGCGTGGCAAATCCCATACCCTTTGGTATCTCCCAGTCCTTTGTCTTTATTATTTCGTTTGCTACCGCTTGAAGAACAGGAAACATCATATTTCGCTGCATCGGCCAGTATTTCCAATTTCTCTATTACCCTGCTATTGACCATGTACCTTTACCTTTATTCGGTAAAAATACTAAAAATATTAGTATTTTTACCGAATAAATTCTGATCCACATCTTCGTACCGGAGAAAGTGTTACGGTAAGGAAATCATGGACACTGATCTGATGAATCCGGAATGAACCTTTATAGCAAGATCTAAAATGTGTAGCCGATTCTTAAATTCAGATTGGTTGCCAGATCGCTTTCGTTATTGAGATACCCGGCGCGCTTTGCAAAGATATAACGATAGCCAACACCTATTCCGGCTTCATAGTTAAAGTGCCGGCCAATATGCCTTCTTATGCCCCATGTTGGAACAATGGAGAAGTCACTGATCACCTTTAAGCCGTCATAGTTGGAAATGACAAACCAGTCCGGATGAAAGCTGGTTTTCAGGGAGATAAAATTACCTGAGTTATTCTCAATTGACCTGGATTTAGAAACGCGTTTTTTCAGATTGTAATACAGTCGTGGCTCTACAGTAAGTACGGGCGTTAATAGAAAGCCTGTTCGTTTATAAAAATCCCCTCCCCAAAGGCCGGCATCAAACCCTAACTCAGTTTTCAATGCAATCGTATTAGAAAGCCTGGATTCATTGTTCAGCCAAATACCCAAAAAACCGGTCTGAATTCCAAATATTGACTTTTCGACGCTTGCAGTGGTATTGGGAGTTTGCTGGGCGTTAACATATGATGCACAAATAATTAAAGATAGGGTTAGAATTTTCTTCACGAAATTGATTTTAAGGTTAAGATTTTTTAGCTGATCACAATACAGATCATGTGGTTACGGCTACAAATTAAAAATAAACCCTTCAAGTGAGCTGTTAATTACTAATATTTAACATTAATTAACTTTTTATTAATCGCGATAAAGGATAGCGTCTGCTTTAAAAAAAACTCATGCGATTTCTCCCCAACTGGAATAAAACCTTTAATTTGATTAAATGAATAAGATAGAGACCATTCCATATTAACATGAGCCCAACTGACCGCATTATTTTCTTTCTCTTTGATGGCGTGCACCTGCTGGATCTTGCCGGAGCAGTAACCGTATTTTATGAATCAGGTGGTCTTGGGAAACCCTATGAACTATGCTACGTCTCCCCTTATGCTCAGCCAATCTCCTCGAGTGGCCTGGGTTTTACGAAGGTAATGGCACCTGAAGAATTAACGGTTCAAGCGAATGATACGATCATTGTAGCCGGTATGGAAATTGCCAAATGGCAGCGCTCCGACGATGCTTTGTGGATTCCATGGCTGCAAAATGCTGCTGCGAAGAATGCAACGGTCTGCTCCGTTTGTACCGCTGCTTTTGCCCTGGCGGCTGCAGGATTGCTTGAAGGGCGTCAGTGTACCACCCATTGGGCCTGGACCTCGACTTTACAGCAACAGTACCCGGGGATAAAGGTCCTGGAAAACATATTATATGTTAAAAGTGGGAATATATACACGAGTGCCGGGATTGCTACCGGGATTGATTTAGCGCTTTTTTTGGTCGAGGAGCGACATGGAGTCGCATTTGCCTGTCAGGTTGCCAAGGATATGGTGGTCTATGTACGGCGGGAAGGTAAAGACCCGCAGGATAGCATTTACATACAAAACAGACAACACATCAATCATCAGATCCACCAGGTGCAGGATTATATTGCTCATCACCTCCGTGAAAAGATCAGTATAGAAGAGCTTGCAGAACTGATCCATATCAGCCCCAGATCCCTAACCCGCTTATTTAAATCTTCTACGGGCATTACAATTGGTCAATATGTACAGCAGCTGCGCCTGGAAAAAGCAATGCACTTACTGAAAGGCCATCATAAAATGGCATGGATCGCTATGGAATGCGGATATAAAAGTCCGGGCCAACTCCGACAGCTCATTAATCAGAAGCGCTAACGATTGTCCGGATTCGCATTCTGTTTGTCCGGATTTATGTATCTTTTTGATATAGGTTTGTAATCTAATTCTGACTTATGAAAAGATTAATTCTGGCACTGCTCCTATTTCCATGCCTTCTTCTTGCGCAGCAACCACCTGTCTCTGCCTATGTATGCCCACCATGCGGTGGCTCCTGCGATACGATAAGCTTTAGTAAAGCGGGAATTTGTCCTCATTGTGAAATGACACTGCTGAGTAAGGATGAAAAAGAACGTCCGGTTAAGGAACAGCAGACAACAGTTTGTTTTTACCTGTACAATGGTGTGGAGGTACTTGATTTTGCAGGACCAATGGAGGTGTTTTCTTATGCAGGTTTTAAGGTTTTCACCGTTTCCAAAACGAAAGAACCGCTGATTTCGCAGGGGATATTAAAAATAATCCCTGAATATAGCATTGCTGATGCTCCTCTGGCAGATATCTTCGCTGTTTTTGGAGGAAATGATGAAGTGGCAGCTGATGATCCGGAAGTCATTGCCTGGATTAAATCACGCGATCAGGCTACCCTTAGCTATTTTTCCGTTTGCACAGGCGCCTTCATTCTTAGTAAAGCCGGCCTGCTGAATAACCTCCAGGTGACGACATTCCATCGCAGCATTGAGCACCTGCAGAAAGCGGTCCCCTCAGCCCGGGTGTTAAAGAATACAAGATACGTGGACAACGGCAGAATCATCACCACTGCCGGTATTTCCGCAGGAATAGATGGGGCCTTGCACCTTGTTGCCAAATTAAAAGGAAAAGAAGCAGCCATGAAGGTGGCACAACACATGGAGTATGATAAATATCAACCTGATCAAGGTCTTGTGGTCAGGTAATTCCTGAACTCAATTCATTTGCATCACCTTCGCAAGATTTCCAAGTTGCTTGAGTTTAAACTTTATTTCCGTTGACCAGGCCAGGCCAATACAGAGCCTCATGCAATTTTCAAATTGATCCTGCAGGGTAAACATTCGTCCCGGCGCAATACTGATCTGTTGTTTGATGGCCAGGTCATATAATTTTCGTGTATCAATGTTCTTGCTAAACTCAACCCAGATAGACAGTCCTCCCTGAGGTCTGCTAATTTTAGTTCCTTCCGGAAAATATTGGGCAATGGCATGAATATAATTTTGGTAATTGTCCTGTAGGATCCGGCGAAGCTGACGCAAATGATTTTCATACTTTCCTGTCTTCAGGAAATTGGCTACTGATTCCTGAATGATCGAGGCGGAAGATATAGAATGAATGCGCTTTAACTTCAACAGCTTTTCTTTGTATTTTCCCGGAGCAACCCAACCGACACGAAAACCGGGCACCAGACTTTTGGATACCGAACTACACCATAAAACATTTCCTTCTTTATCAAATGATTTACAACATTTTGGACGTTGCATGCCGAAATACAGGTCGCCATATACATCATCTTCAATCAGCGGAATGTCGTGTCTGGATAAAAGGTTTACGATTTCTTTTTTATGTTCATCGGGGACGCAGCTGCCCAGAGGTGTATTGAAATTGGGAACGAGCAGACAAATGTTAATTTTCGGAATGGCTTCCTTTAAAGCCTCTATTTCTAAGCCTGTAACAGGGTGAGTCGGGAGCTCCAGCACTTTAAACCCAAGACTGATGACCAGTTGTAAGGTTCCGGGATAACAAGGGCTCTCCATGGCGACAGTATCGCCTGGCTTTCCCAATGCCATCAGACAAAGAGAAACTGCATTGATGGCCCCGTTGGTAGTGATCACATCATTTTCATGTAAATCCCCGCCCCAGGCCAAAGAACGGACAGCAACCATCCTCCTCAGTTTTACATTGCCCTGCAAAGATTCATAGGCAGTACCAGCATCTTTAAGGTCCCGGATCGCATGCCCGATCTCTTTCTTTAGTTTCACTAATGGCAGTAAATCTCCGGAAAGCGCGCTAATGGAAAAAAGTGTAAGCCTGTCATCTCCCATATCAGCATAAACTGTACTGATCAGTTCGTCCGGCTCTTTGTCGTTAGCCACTGATGATGGCCTGCTTACTTCAGGAAGCGGAAGTTTGATATCAGACTGCCGGCTCACAAAATAACCCGACTGAGGTTTTGAATCAATTAAGGACCGGGATTCCAGTTCCAGGAACACCCGCTTAGCCGTATTCATACTTATTCCATGGTCTTTGCACAATATTCTTACTGAAGGCAGCCTGTCTCCGGATTTCAGGACTCCTGTTCTGATCTGGCTGGCAATTGCATTTGCGATGTCATTGTACAGAAAATCTTTACTCATGTTGTAAATATAACTGTGTCCATCGAAATACACAAAACTGAGACTGTAATTAGCACTGCTCCCCGGCTATTTTCGCTTAAATAATAATTAAGCTTAACATCATGAGTAATCATCTATCAATTCCCGAAAAAACAACAGAAAACAGCAGCAAGGGTTGGAAAAACGGGTTCATCGGTGTATTGATCTTTAGTGGATCCTTACCCGCAACAAGGGCAGCCGTGCTGGATTTGGATCCGGTATTTGTAACCGTTTCCCGGGCAACCATTGCCGGACTGCTGGCCCTTTGTATCCTGCTCCTTTTTAAAGAAAAACGACCTGCCCGAAAACAGATGGCTTCCTTAGCCATCGTCTCCATCGGGGTAGTCATAGGTTTTCCCTTGTTGAGTGCTATGGCCCTGCAATATGTCACTTCTGCACATTCTGTTGTATTCCTTGGGATGCTGCCCCTTACCACTGCCATATTCGCCGTCATGCGTGGTGCTGAACGCCCCCGCCCTGCATTCTGGCTCTTCTCCATCGCGGGAAGCCTGCTCGTGATCGGCTTTGCAATTGCACAAGGCCTTAAGGCCTCACCTATTGGTGATGTTCTGATGCTGCTCGCGGTTATTCTATGCGGGCTCGGCTATGCCGAAGGAGCAAAACTTTCAAAAACACTGGGAGGATGGCAGGTCATTTCCTGGGCATTGGTACTCTCCCTGCCGGTTACCGCACCGATGATGTATTTACGACTTCCGGCAACGTTAACTGCAGTTGGCCCGGCGGCCTGGATTGGCCTGGCTTATGTTTCTGTATTCAGTATGCTGATTGGCTTTGTATTCTGGTATCGTGGCCTGGCCCAGGGAGGTATTGCAGCAGTAGGGCAATTACAGTTGTTGCAGCCGTTTTTTGGATTGGCACTTGCCGCAATTTTACTTCATGAAAAGGTAAGCATTGCCATGTTAGGTGTCACCGTTGGCGTAATTCTTTGCGTTGCGGGTTCAAAAAAATTCGCAAAATAATGGAATAAGCAAAAAAGAAAAGCCTGCTTTATTTTAAGAAATGAGCAGGCTTTCCAATGCTTGTTCAATTTTCATTGCAGCCCAAATTCCTGTAAGATCAACCAACCATCTGCATATCAATACTTAGCAGTAAATAAACTTCAGTAAACCCTGCTTAAAAGCTTCACTTATTTTTGCAAATGTGCAAGACATTGGTTAGTTTTAACTTAATGTTAAAATGCTATAAATACCCTCTCAAAGTATGGCTAACGACCATCGTCCTGGGCACTGTGCTCTTATATTTAGTTAATTTATTTCATTACTTCTATGCCGGTCCCGAATACGAACAATTCCACGTAGTCAATACCGATGAGCCTGTTCAGGTCATTTTAGCATACAATTTTTTGCATATGATCGGATATTACGTTTTCATATCCATCCCCTGCTGGCTTTTTGTATGGTGGACTTTCTGGCAGACTAAAAAAAGAAACCTAAGCCGGGCATTCTCCAAATCTCTTGTATTGGCAAGCGGCTTGACCGCCTGTTTAATAATCATCTGTATCCTCTATAGGGCATATGAATCCCCCTTGTTTACGGGAAACCTGGATGTTTTCTTTTCCTATGCCTTTGTGCTGGTTATTGCTGTGCTTTCCTTTAAATTCGACCAGAAAGATCCCATTCCTGCCCAGGATAAAAATTAATGGCAAAAAAAATGACGCTTTCGGACAAAAATCTGGCTTGTTTTTCAAAAGCCATTTTAAGCGGCAGCGTATCTTCGAAACCTGAGAAAAAACAATACCCACGCTCAGGTTAAGATCAATTTATGAAGAAAGTTATCCATAGTTTTAAAGAATTTGAAGCCTATGTAGGAAAGGAAATCGGGCCTTCAAATTACCTGACAATCACCCAGAATCAAATTAACTTATTTGCAGATGCGACCCTGGATCACCAATGGATTCATGTAGATACAGAGAAGGCGGCACAGGAAAGTACTTATCAGGGAACAATTGCCCATGGTTATCTCACATTATCATTATTGCCATTTCTCTGGGCTGAAATTGTGGAGGTAAAGAACATTAAGATGATGGTAAATTATGGTGTTGAAAAGCTGAGGTTTAAGCAGGCAGTAATGGCTGGCGCAGAGGTCAGGCTGATGGTAAAACTGGTTTCATTAGTTAACCTTAGGGGGACAGCTAAAGCAGTGATTCAGTTTTCATTAGAAATGAAGGGCAGCACAAAAAATGCGATTGAAGGAACGATTATCTTTTTATATCACTTCAACTGATTGGCATTCATCCCGGTGAATTTACCTGGAGTGGTCCTGAATTGTTTTTGAAAGAACTTGTTGAAGGCACTCTGGCTATCGAAGCCCAGAAGAAAAGCAATTTCATTCAGGGAGACATCTTCTTTCAGGTACTTTTGAGACAACTCCATCCTTAGTTTATTTAGGATCAGCTGATAAGAACTTCCTTCTGTTTTTAAGCGCCTTTGCATATTACGTTCGCTCATATTAAACCTGAGCGCAGCAGATTTTAGGCCCAGGCCAGGATTAGAAATGCTATGTAAAAGGTGTCTTTCCAGGGCGTAAGAAAAATGCCGGTTATACTGCTTCTCCCTGATCTCCCGTTCCAGCTCCTCAAATAAGGGTAAAAGCTTTTTCTGAACAGGAACAACCGGCAGTTCGAGAATAGATTTAGGAAAAACCAGGGCCACACAATCCTGGTTGTATTTTGCCGGACAATTCAGGTATTCTCCCAGCTGATCTGCCACTCCTTCCTGAGGATAAGGAGAATGTACTAAAACCGGATGCAGAAATCGTCCTGTAAAACCGTGTGCATAGTGAATAGCCGTACCATATTGCATTTCGGCCCAGACTCTTGCAGCCTGAGGATACCGGGCACTGAATTCCGGGTGGATCTTCAGCTCATAATGAAAGGAGTCGCCGGCTACACGGGTGGTATAACTGGTAATATCGGTGGCTATATACCCTGCTTCTCCTGTTCTGTCAAAAATCTCAGCAAGTTTCTCCGTTTTATGAAGCGTATTGAAAACAGCATCTGTTAATGTAAATGGGATTAGAAACCCGGTTTTCAATCCTATCCTCGGGTCCTTTGTTTTTAAGACCACCTGTTCGAGGTAGCGTCCGCAGATCCCGGCATTAATTTTACAGGTGGCATTTTCCAGCACCTTGAGCTCTGTTTTAAACTCTGCAAATATTTTCTGTACATCGATCTCCAACTGCTCAAATTGCGTTAAGATAATATTGAATAATCCGGCAACTACATACATAATTTATGACCTACTTCTTGAATAGCAATGAAAAAATACGGCCACAAGTTATCAATTAAATCAGAAATCTGGTACCAAATCAGGCCTCAATTGGCCAGGTTTTCATTTATTCAGATGGGCAGTGTTATTGTCGAAAAAAATATTTAGCTTAGAGTAACGCTTAAAACAAAACACCTGACTAGAACTATTGGCGCTTGAATTAGTCAAAGGTAACACATTCTATATCAGCCCTAAGAATTCATACTCATGAATTTCTAGAACACTAATTTTATTGATTTCTTAAACTTTAAACTCGCTCTCAATGAGAAAAAGAATCAACCATACAGGGGATAAAACCATCTCCGTCGATACCCCCACAGATAAGTCTGTCCTACGCTTATTTACCATCCATGGAACAGAGATCTGATCCAGGCTCAGTCAGCGCTATGCGGCAACGGCTCCTATTTAGATAAAAAACCAAATCCATCCTTATGAATACAACATTAATGCTAACCGGAGATATCTGCAAGGATATCATTGATCCTGGGCTCATTCAGAGTGAGCATCAGCCCCTAACCGCTGCCCAGAGAGAGTTCCTATGGAAACTATTTGTGCAGATCGGAAATGTATGGGAGAATGTCTATTACGAATCCTCCAACCTGAAAAGCTCCTGGCTGGAAATGATCGCCGCAAAAACCAATGTAGCTCCCTCCTATACCGGAGAGTACATCAATGCGACTTATGTGCTCCAGGAATTGATTGACCTGAATGGTGAGGAAAATGCTTACCGACTGTTATTTCTGACCTATAAACAACCTGCAGGGCCACCAACTACACGGCTGGCACACACCAAAACATTTGTTGTCAATGAATTTATCATCATGCAGGTCATGGCCAGTGGCTTCAAACACTTCGGTGGCAAGAACTACCATGGTTACGTGAAGGGCTCCAGGTATAGCAAGCAAGATTTAGTAAGGGTTTATAAACCAGATCCGGCCACCAATACAGACCCTCAGTCATGAAAAATTACGATTACATTATTGTCGGTTCCGGTGTAGCCGGAGTCACGATAGCCAAACGTCTGTTAGCGCACAATCCGCTTACCGCTATCCTCATGCTCGAGGCCGGGCCGGTGATCCCTTCAAAGGATAGACGGGCATGGTGGGACTACATCACCTTAAACAGAACACCCTACGATTATACATACGATAAAAAATGGGAAGCCAAATCCGTTGGTACCACAAACTGGCTGTCTGAAGGTGCAAGGGTAAAAGCAGTAGGTGGCTCTACCATGCACTGGGGGGCCTGGTCCCTGAGGTTTAAACCGGAAGATTTTCAGCTCCACACCAATACCGGTGAGGGGGCAGACTGGCCGATTTCTTATGACGATCTGGAAGCATATTATCAGCAGGCAGAAGAATACCTCGCCGTTTGCGGAGATGAAGACGAAGAATGGTCGCCGAGAAGCAAACCTTATCCAATGCCTCCGTTTGAGTGGACTGCGACAGACGGATTAATGATCAAAGCATTTGAAGAAATGGGCATTAAACCCGGTAAAATGCCTTTGGCCAGATACAGAAAATGTTTCACTACCGGAACCTGTAAGTACTGCCCGTTTGGCTCCAGATTCTCTGCAGTAGATATCCTGACCGAACTTTTGGAAAACAAGAAGTATCTCAACTTTACGCTTAGGCCCAATACTCCGGTAAGGAAGATCAACTGTGAAAGCAGGGATAAGATTGCCTCGATAGAATGTCTGAATAACCTCACAGGTGAGGTAAGTTTCGAAAAAGCGAGTCATTACATCATCTGCTCCGGTTCTTACGAAACACCAAAGCTGCTGATGAACTCCAAAAACGAGTTTTGGAAAAATGGCGTTGGAAATGATGAAGATCTCTGCGGTCGCTTTATCATCTCCCATTCCATGTTAAAAGTACGGGGAAGGTTCCCCGAAAATAAGGAAAGATGGTTTCAGGAATACGATTTTCCAACCCTCATGTCCAGAAG
Organism: Pedobacter sp. KBW06; assembly: GCF_003852525.1. Classification (GTDB taxonomy): domain Bacteria; phylum Bacteroidota; class Bacteroidia; order Sphingobacteriales; family Sphingobacteriaceae; genus Pedobacter. The sequence continues at coordinate 138,043 of NZ_QAJL01000005.1, read as the reverse complement.
TTATGATACGCCGGAAAGACAAAAGATCGGAAAGATCCTTCTTTTTAGAGACCGAGTGCAGCCCAATCAGAATATCGCCTCTTTAATGATTGCAGGAAAAACCTGCGACGAGATCGACGCGATCATGACCGGCCCGATGACCATTGAAATTCAAGCTTTTATGGAGGAAAAAGGGAAACATGAGAACCACCTGAGAATTATGGAAGGGACAGACAGATTTGGATTGCCACTTACTGAGATTAGTTTCTCCCGTACGGAGGAAGAAAATGCAAATGCGGAGGAAAATCTTGACATCCTCAAACAAGTGATCCTGAAGATGGGCTGTACTATCAATCCGGGAGATGCCAGGATAGACGACCCCGGAGCACACCATACCACCGGAACCTGTCGGATGGGCAAAACAGCAGCAGATGGTGTAACAGATGAAAATCTCAAGGTACATGGCATCTCTAACCTGTACCTCTGCTCTAACGGAGTTTTCCCTACCGGTAGTGCAGTAAACCCGACTTTAACCCTAACCGCCTTGTCTATCAGGTTGTCAGACCTATTAATTCAACAATCAAACCTATCTAAGCTATGAACTCACAAAATATCACTACCACCGAAAATCTAAATGCAAGTATCGATGAAATCATCCAGGGGGATGATAAAAGCATGGAAGAACATGTCGCCCTGCTCAACCATAACTTAATTGATTCTGCAGATGATGAATTACGCTTAGCACTGCTGAAAGACTCCTTACAGGTATGTATCGATCTGGAGTTCGGGACGATTCCCATTTATCTGGCCGCACTATGGTCCATCAAAGATAACCTTGATCCTGTTGCCAAATCCATCCGTCATATTGTTCAGGAAGAAATGCTGCATCTTGCCCTGGTTTGCAACCTGCTAAGTTCTATCGGTGGAGATCCTAAAATTTATGACACCTCCGACAAAGGACTGCGCTACCCGACGAAACTACCCGGCGGAGTACATCCTGAACTTACACTTCGCCTGTCTGGTCTGAACGATGATTTGCTGGATGATTTTCTGGAAATAGAACTGCCACAGGGCGAGATCCAGATTGCGGAGTACGACAGTAAATACAAAGACTGTCATGAACATGATGGGGAGCATTCTACTACCATTGGTGCGTTATACGATGCTATAAACAAGGAATTTCATAGCCTGAAACCCGAAATGAAGCCCGATCAGCAGATCAGTGGTCCACTCTCCTGGTTCATTGTAGATACGCTCGAAAAATTAGACAGCGCCATCCATTGGATCAAAGAACAAGGTGAAGGTGCCGTAGAACCTACAGAAGTTAAATCCAGTCCGGAGGAACTCTCCCATTTTTACAGGTTCTGGGAAGTAAGGAAAAGACAGAAGATTGAATTAGATCCGGCAACGGGGAAATATGCTTTTATGTCGCCACTTGCATTTCCCGAAATCTGGCCAATGGCGATTGTTCCGGAAGGAGGCTATCAACAAAATGACGTGCCGGAAGAAGTATGGGAGCTTAGCCATCAGTTTGACCTGGTTTATTCCAAAATGATTCATACCCTGCAAAGTGCCTGGGGCGAAGGTGGTCAGGCAGCATTGTGGAAAGCAATAGAACTGATGTTCGATCTTGAAAAATTCGCCATCCCCTTAATGAAAATCCCACTTCCGGGCAAAGTCGGAAATTATGGGCCCAGCTTTAGGTTAATTGAATATTAACCCGGAAATCATGACCAGTCAGACTGATAAAAAATGAATCAGCCTAAAGAAAATAATTAATTAACCCTAAACCATCAACCCTATGGGAAGCTACGTAGAAATAAATGACACCCTTCAATTAACCACAGAACAAGGATTTCCTTCGGACCTCATGGACCGGGAGCAGCATATCATTAACCCGGTTACACTTGCCGATGTAGAAGGAAAGATCTTCAACTTTAAGGACAAACCCTCGGCACGCATATTCCAGCTGGATCCGGTCAGGGTATACTATGTTCACAATATCAATGGAAAATGGCTGTTCTGGGGCCGCATCTTTATCCAGTCCGAAACGATTTACAAGAAACTGGATGCCCAGGGAAACTGGACAGAAGGAGAATGGCTGACCTCAGGAACTTATACCATCATTGATGTTTATGATCCCGTTTACCAGAAAGTCTTCACACTTCATGAAGCACCGCCCGACCGCAATTATTTCATACCAGACCCTTCAAAGGATTAAATGCACAAAAACCTGCCATTGTAAGATGAGCAGGTTTTTTTATAGATTTAATTGTCAAAAGATATTTTTCGTTTAACCAGATTTAAACGCCCTTTCTGATCTGCAGCATTCCTTTTCCATAATGTCGTTTCATCATTCTGTTGAGGTGACTGCTGTCGGTAAAACCCAGTTCCCAGGCAATCTCTTTAATTGGGGTTGTGGTATAAATGACACGGGACTCCGCTATCCTAAGCCTGGATTTCAATACGTAATCCTGAAAGCGTTCTCCTGCATTTCTCTTAAAGTATTCACTGAAATAAGTTTCCGAAATACCAAAGCGCTCAGACAGATATTCTACAGTGATCATCTCTTTATTGATGATATGAAAACTGATAAAGTTTAAAAGATCTGCAAATTTGGAATCACTAATCATTCTTCCTTTTAAAATACTCTTTTGAGCATTCCTGGAAAGAATTCCCAAAATAGAAACCAATGTTGTTCTGATGATAAAGGAAGAGCAGATTTCCTTTCGCTCATATTCATAAAGCACTGCATCCAGTAATCGCTTCACCTGTTCTTTATCGCCCGCATCTTTAATGAGCTCACCGGGATGATGGTTGTGATTTGCGAGGATAAAATTCAAACGGCTAAACCAGGAACTATAATCGACCTGATCGTTTGACAATGGGATAAAATAGCTGCTGGTGAACCGCACGAACAGAAAACGACTCGCTTCTTCAATAATATATTTATAGCACTTTGCCGCTGGCAGCAGGTGGATGTCATTTTCCCGGAAAGGAAGTTTAATGCTGTTTACACTTTGCAGGCCGGTTCCTTCCAGTACATAAACGAGTTCAAAAAAGTTATTGGTCCTGCTTCGCTCCTGCCATTCGGCATAGCCTGCAATTTCTATGGCAAAGCTATCGTGTAAAAAATCCATATAGCAAACTTAACCATTTGCAAAGTCATAAAATCAGGATCCAGGGATATTACTGTTCTTTCGCCAGCATTTACCGTTCTCAGGAATCCCTCCTGCCTACTTTTGGATGACAAAAAACAGATCAAATATCTTCAATTATGAACTATCAGGAAATCTCTAAAGAAAGCATAGGCCTTTTGTATCAATCTCATCAACAGATCAGAAAATCTGAAATAGACATCCGCCTGATTGTTCTGGCCGAACTCTATGTCTCGCAAATGAATGGCTGCGCTTACTGCTGCAGTTTTCATTCCAATGAGCTACGTGAACTAGGTATAACACAAAGCATTATCGACAAGATACCCGGCTGGAAATATACCAATGCATTTGACCACAAAGAAAAGTTAGTCCTGCAATGGGCAGCAGCAATCACCCGAATGACCGGGGATTTCGAGGAGCTAAAAACACAGCTACTGCTCAGTTTCAGTGAAAAAGAACTGGTAGACCTTACAGCCAGTATTTCCCTGATGAATGCCTTAAACCGTCTGCGCATCACACTTGGCGATATCCATTAATTTTTAACGGTAAAAGAACAACATAAAATAAAAAACATGAAAGCAGTACAATTAACAAGGTTTGGAATCGAAAATCTGATCGTAAATGAACTGGAATCTCCGAGTCCTTTGGATCACGAAGTTTTAGTAAGAATAAAAGCGGTATCCTTAAATTACCTGGATACCATTATCGCCCGGGGAAGCTTTTCCAATGAGTTGAACTTTCCCTATATACCTGCTTCAGATGGCAGCGGGATTGTGGAATCGGTTGGAAAGAATGTCACCCGCTGGAAAACCGGCGACCGTGTTGCCATCCAGTACGTACAAAAATGGACAAAAGGAAACATCGATAAGGAAAGCAATTCCATTCGCGTGGCATGGCAAACTCCCGGTGTCATGGCCGAATATGTATGTATTCCCGAATACGGATTGGTAAAAGCACCGGACAACCTCAGTTTTGAAGAGACAGCAACACTGCCGATTGCAGCTTTAACAGCATGGCATGGCCTGATCAACCAGGCAAATTTACAATTGGGCCAAACCGTACTGACACAGGGTACCGGAGGTGTTTCCCTCTTTGCCCTGCAGATTGCAAAGGCTGCAGGTGCAAGGGTCATTGCTACAACGAGCAGCGACGAAAAAGCCGGAAGACTCAAAGCAATCGGAGCAGATGAGATCATTAATTATGCACAAAATCCGGATTGGCATCAGGAGGTACTTTCCCTCACCAATGGTGAAGGTGTAGACATTACACTCGATATCGCCGGGACTAAAACAATTGAGCAGTCCCTCCTCTCGATCAAAGAGAATGGTTTTGTAGGTACTGCCGGCTTCATTTCGGGAACAGAATTACCCCTGGATATACACCGGCATAAAATCAACATGTCATTTCTGCGGATACAGGGCTTAGCGGTAGGCAGTGCAGAAAGCTTCTCCGCGCTAAACCGTGCAATTGAGCTGACGAACTTACATCCCATAATTGACGAGGTATTTACCATAGACCAGGTTAAAGATGCTTATAGAAAGCTGGAGGAAGGCAGGCATTTTGGCAAGATCGTGATTTCAATATAACAGGAATCAAAATACCCATATCCTCATAGGGGTCGCTGTCGATACCTATTAATTTATTTGCCATGTATACACTTTGTATATACTCGTTTTTCTGCTTTTCATCGGGGATCTTCTTTCTTTGCCAGCAGAAAAACAACTATAAAATTATACAAACATGGCATTTAAACACCTATCTGGTCAGCGCTATTTTCTGATTGCGAAACATAGCGGTAAAGCACTTGGTTTTAAAAATGAACACCTTGGCAGCTCAATGGTTCAAATGACTTTAGATATTGACAATGAGTATCAGAAATTCAGCTTCGATGAAGGGAACCATTTTTACTGGATCATGCCGGCCTACAGAGCGCGATACCTGGCCATTGATAACTATTCTACAGCAAATGAAGTACGGGTTATCCAATGGCATTACGAAGGCGGAAAAGAAAACCATCATTTTCATATGGACCCTGCCGGTGGAGGTTATTACAGGATCAGGGTCTTACACAGCGGCAAATTTCTGGATGTCATCAGAGCGAGTGAGGCAGATGATGCAAGCGTCCTTCAATTCCAATTGTCGGGAACGGACAACCAACTGTTCAAACTGGTCCCGGTTACCGATGATGCGGTAGGAGAATCGCCAATGTCTTATGGGGAAACAAATGAGATGTTGCGCACCATCCTGCTGGGGGTCATAGGTGCCATCCCTAAGGTAGGTGGCGGAATCAGCGCAGTAATCGGCTTTTTCTGGAGTTCTCAGAATACCTTATCAGAACTCTGGGATCAAATGAAAACTTATGTGGATGCCCGGATTCACGAAATACTGGAAAAACAGGTGATAGACGGTTTGAGAGATGATGTGGCAGGATTATTAATTATTGCCAAAGAATTTGACGATTTATCGCCGAAAACGGTAGAAAAAGGAAGCAAACTGATCAGCGCAATCAGCTATGGATCAGGAAGACAAACCCATTTCTTAAACAAAAAAGCATCTGTATTGCCTTACTTACTTGGCTTGGGAACGATTATGATCGCCTTGCGCCGTAAGCTTCTCGTAGATTATTACGAAGTATTTGGATATGAGCCCTCAAAAAATGATTATCAAAAACATTTGGCGAGTTTGAAGGAATGCATCAAAGTTTTTTCGAAAGACGCAGAGAAACACAGAAAAACACTGATGAATTCCAGATTATCGCACCTCAGGGAACGGAAAGACATGAAGACGAAAGAGCAGCATGAAACAGGACAGGAACTCCCTTATTTTATTCTTTCTTCCCAGGCGGAAGATACTTATGACAAGTGGTCGATGTACTGGTCTATGATGTATAATGGTCAGATTGGCGACTTCGATTTTAAAGAACGTGCAGAATTTGCGGTACAACAACGCAGAAATCAAATCACCCAGCAATATGAATCTGAGCTTGACGAACTGATGGATCAGGCAAAACTATGGAAACATTTTGACCCCACAGAGGGCGATTACGTAGAAAAGGTCATTAAAAGAACAGTCGGAACTTTTGGTGGTTATCATGGAACAACAGCTTTCGAAGGTGTAAAAGATGCAAAGATCAACGCATTGACGCTATTTCAGGAAAATGGGAACCTGGTGGGTCTGAGGGTTGGATACGAAGGCCAGAACATAGAGGAAACCATCGGCAAATTCACTACAAACAGCACAAGGTTGGTGCTGGATAAAAAGGAATATATCAATAGCATTTACGGACATATGAGAAATCATATCGAAGGCATTTGGTTCATTACAGATAAAGGACATGTGATTGGTGGCGGAAAAACAAAAGAAACACGCTTTTCCGCAGATCTTGGAGATGGTTTAAAGCCCAAACTGGCACGCATCTCAGGTATGCACAACAACAACGTCATCCAACAACTCAACTTCCACTGGGAATATACTTATTAAAATAATTAACCTCCGCTCTCTTGTTCATCTGCTGATGAACGTACAAAAGCCCCACAGAAATGTGGGGCCTTTTGTTGATGATCAGAATTCTGAACTTAGTTTTCACCGTAATTACAAGGCATACTGACCAGCGATTTTTTCTTCCGGTTTAGTACTACACAAATACAAACACAGAAGAAAGAAATATTCCAGGGGTTTCATCAATCTGTAAACCAGGTTTGAACCCCGTTTACTGGTGATTTTCTTCGATAAAGGATAACCATATTTATCATAGCAGCTCCTGATTATCCGATGCGCTGCCGGGAGATTTTCCTGGATTAACGCTTCAAAAGCATTTGCAATGAGCAACTGTCTGTTTACAATAATTTCATGACCGTGTCTCCTTCCTAAACGCAGTGGTTTTACCACTTTCGGATCGCCACAAGCAGCCACTGTACATAAATAATGACCTTGGTGGTCTAAAAATGGTGGATGAGTTTTAGTGGAAAAGCGCCAGGTTGTGGTTTCGGTAAAAACTTTACTCATCGAATCTGCCTCTTGCCCGCATAAGATCAATAAGGCCACGATGATGACAAAAACCGGAATCAGTAAAACCAACACATAGAATGGCTGATGGGCGGTCTTCGCCATCTTTTGATTTAAATAATTGAGCACTTTATTGCGATAGACCTTATCATTTGCCACAGCAAGCTCTTCCACAACGCATTTACAAATTACGGCCACCGCAGTGATCATATAAGCAAAAGGTAAAAAACCGAAGAGCCATCCATCATAAGATTCAGTATTATGGGAGATTTGAACAAATACAGTGGCACTAACAGGAATCCCGATTAAAACAAAAACCAGCATCAGCACAAAGAGTAATGGAGGCATCCCCCTCCCCTTTAACCAAAGCTTCAATATTCCAAATACTGCCAGGACAAAAAAGGTGATCAGGCTCAGCAGGTGCCTGGACGCGAAGGGAGAATAGCCCCCATCAACGATGTCAATAGCGGTATAATAGTCCGCAGCATACACCATTAAACCGCAGCAGAACAATAAAAAAGAGAGTGTAAAGCCCGCTATAAATACATACTCCAGTGTTTTTACCGGCGTAGCCACTCCCTTTCTGGCCTGTTTGTACAGGAGGTAGCCCAAAACCGGCAATGACAATAAAAATAAGAGGATCAGAATGCCCACGATGCTATTTTAAAATATGGTGTTTATGATGTCCATTCTTCTCTTAACATAGAATATAAAACCAGGTCAAGAAACCGGCCGTTGACCTGGTCTGCCTGCCTCAGGATGCCCTCTTTTGTAAAATTCAGTTTCTTTGGGATGGCCAGACTTCTGACATTGCTTACCGCTGCTTTAATCTCTATTCTGTTTAAATCCAATGCTGTAAAACCATAACTGATCAAACCCTTACATGATTTTGTAATGATTCCCTTCCCTTCCTCGCTTTTCCCAAGCCAATAGCCAATTTCAGCACTTCTATTATGCGTATTTATATAATGTAATCCCATTTTCCCAACAGGTTTTTCGTCCAGTAAGATCACAAAATTTATGTCATTTCCCTGTTGATATTGCAATTCACAGTTTTTGATGTAATTATTGAAATTCTCCAGAGAGCCGGCATTGTCACCCCAGGCTAAAAATTCGGCAAAACGTGCCCTGTTTGCTTCAATAACCGCATATAATCCGGCAGCATGCTGCTCAGCAATCAGCTCAAGATATATATTTTCGTCTATATTGATTCTCATTTAAAGATCTTTAATTTCAAGGCCATCAAGTTAGCTAATTTATCTGCAGAATCCTTCAAAAACAAGAAAGCCCTTTCCAAAAAGAAAGCAGGGCGCAAAACCTGTTATGTTTTAGCACCATTCATTTTGTATATTTGAAAACTGACGAACTTATACGATAAAAAATTGTCAGGTCATTTGTATGCAAATCTATGGCAACCACGCTACCGGTAAAATTCCGGAACAATTATTTGAAATCAGGTTAAACAGCCTTTTAAGATGATCAGCAAAAAAGTAACCTGGATATTAACCAGTATCGGTTTAGCTCTTATCCTCCATTCTTCCTGTAAAAATGAAAAGAAAGACCCTATTGCAGAAAAGGCAACACAAAAAACAAAGATGAGCATTAAAAAAAACTCCAATCCGGTGGTCTATTTTGAAATTCCGGTAACCGATATGGACAGAGCCATAAAATTCTATACTGCCGTTTTTAATTTTGACTTTGAGAAAGACATTATTGATCATAATGAAATGGCTTTATTCCCATTTACAGTAACGGATAGTGGTATTTCCGGTGCATTGGCAAAAGGGGAAATCTACAAACCGACTATAAACGGCACATTGATCTATTTCAAGACAGGAAACATTGATGCGACACTAAAACTGGCCGTAAAAAATGGAGGAGAAATTCTCTATCCCGAAACCTCCAACGGCGTATTCGGATCCGTTGCGGAATTTAAGGACAGCGAAGGGAACAGAATTGCCTTACATAGGACTGCTGATCAATAAATAACCTGCTGGTCAGGAAAATCGGCCCTGTGGTCAAAAAAAAGCCTTCCATTTTAGATGAAGTTCTTTTCTTGTGTAAAAAGAACGAAAATGGAAAGCACACAACGACAAACCTACCTTGACTGGCTAAGGATATTATCCATATTGGGCGTATTAATTTTTCATTCGGCCATGCCCTATGTTGCGGAAGAGGGCTGGCACCTGAAAAATGCAGAAACCAGCAACCTGCTGATGGAGTCAAACCTGTTCCTCCATCTTTTTCGAATGCCCCTCTTGTTCTTCATTTCCGGTACGGTCAGCTTTTACATGATGCAGCGCAGATCAACGTTAAGCTTTATCGGCCTACGCTTCCGAAGGCTGTTGATCCCGCTTATATTCGGCATGTTCGTTGTCGTTCCCCCTCAGATCTATATGGAACGTCTGGTTGCGGGATATCAGGGTAGTTTCTGGGATTGGTATCCGGCGACATTCGATTTTGTGCCTTATCCAAAAGGCAACTTCAGCTGGCATCACCTCTGGTTTGTGGCCTATTTATTCCTGTACGACCTGATCTTCGCCCCGGTGTTTGCCTGGCTGATATCGCCCAAAAATGAAGGCTTCAAAACAAAAATTGAGGTGCTGGCTAAAGGTAAACGGATCTACCTGATGATGCTTCCCGGAATCATCTGGTACACGCTGATGAGCCCGGACTTTCCCGAAACCAACAACCTGATCAACGATCCCGCCTATTTTGTGTATTGGCTGCTCTTCCTGATGGCTGGCTTTATCTGTATTCTTCAGCCTAAGTTAATGGATAGCCTGGAACGGAACCGAAGATTCGCCTTAACGATTGGCTTTCTCACACTCCTACTGCTCAACTATTTAAGATGGAATAAAATTGAACCTGGTGATGAAAAGTGGTATTTCCGGGATGAATTCTTCACTTATCTTTTTTATGCCTTAAAACCAACCATAGCATGGGCCTGGGTATTCGCCCTGATCGGATATGGAAAACATTACCTGAACCGTAAAAGCAAAATACTCGGCTATTTAAACGAGTCTGCCTATCCTTTCTATATCCTGCATCAGACTGTGATCGTCATCCTGGTCTATTATATCGTCCAGCTGCCTAATGAAAGCATTTTGTCTAAATATATTTATACTTTAGGACTGACATTTTTTATAAGTGTGCTGACCTATCATTTGCTGATCCGCCCTTTTGCAGTCAGCAGATTTTTATTCGGTATGAAACCCATAAAAAATACGGTCGGCAAAAAAACGCCGACAGAAGAAACCGCATGACATGAAGTTTTTCAAAAAGTACATTTTCCCGGGACTTTATGGCCTCCTGATCTATTTTACCATCAGGCTGCTCCATGACCTTGCCGTTGATACTCAGTTCTGGAAAAGAGATTTAGCTTTAAATATTTTTGAAATTCTTTGCAGCATCTTGCTGGGGTATTTAAGCATTGGCATTTTTGAAGCGCTCTTCCGGTTTTACGACAAACGCTGGTCCCATCACTTAAATTATCGGGGCATCTTAAGGGAATTACTGGTATTGGTAGCTGCTAACCTCCTATTGGCTTACCTGATCCTGATCCCTATGGCTGCATTTACAGATGATGGCCTTTCCTGGGGAGATGTAGCGGACCTGACTATGATTCCAACGTTATATGCGCTGATCTATTATGGAATTGCACGCAGCAGAAGCTGGTTAAAAGCTTATGTGGACAATAAAATGCTCCTGGAAAAAATAACCAATGAACATTTAGAAACAGAGCTTAAATTCCTTAAAGCCCAGTATCATCCGCATTTTCTTTTCAATGCCTTAAACACCATTTATTTCCAGATGGATGAAGATTTGCCTGGTGCAAAGAGAAGTATTGAGCAATTTTCAGAGTTGTTGAGGTACCAGCTTTATGACCAGCAGCAACAGGTTCCTGTCCTGCTCGAAATCGACTACCTTCAAAGCTTTGTTGAATTGCAGAAGATCCGGAGTACGGATAAACTACAGTTACAGATCGCTTTTGATCCGCAGCTGAACACACAACTGGTGTATCCGTTGTTATTTTTGCCATTGGTAGAAAACGCATTCAAATTTATAGGTGGGGATTATCAAATGCTCATCGATGCCAGAATAAAGGAAGATGGTATTTTGTTTAGAGTAGAAAACTCCCTTCCTTTTGTCAGCCCCGGGAAAACTGAAACAGGTGGTATTGGACTGGAAAACTTGAAAAGACGTCTGAACCTGCTTTATCCGGGAAGACATTCCTTAAAACTGTTCCGGGAAAACAATCAATTTAAGGTGGTCCTAAAACTAGAATATGAGCGATAAAATCAGTTGTATCATTACCGACGACGAGCCTTATGCGCGCAAAGGCCTGGAGGGTTATATAGAAAAGATCAGTTTCCTTGACCTCAAAGGGAGCTGTGAGGATGTATTGCAGCTAAACAGTCTGTTGGAGCAGGAACCCGTAGACCTCCTTTTTCTGGATATACAAATGCCCCTTTTTACGGGCATTGAATTTTTGAAGACGCTTCGCAATCCTCCTAAAGTGATCTTTACCACTGCCTATGCGCAATATGCCATACAGGGTTTCGAACTGGAGGTGATGGATTATTTACTAAAACCCATCTCTTACGAGCGGTTTCTAAAAGCAGCAACCAAAGCGAAGGAGTATTTTTCACTAAAAGCCCGGCCCGGTGCATCTGCTGCTTATTTATTTCTAAAGGTCAATGGCAAGTTTGAAAAAATAGTCTTCGCAGACATTCTATTTATCGAAGGAATGGAGAACTATATAGCCATTCAGCTTAAAGATAAACGGATGATCAGCTACAGCACGATCAAGTCGTTACTTGAAAAACTACCCGCCACACAGTTTATACAGACCCATAAATCATATGTGGTGGGCATTGACAAAATTGATCGCATTGACGGGAACCTCCTGCACATTTGGAAACATCAGGTTCCCATCAGTAAATCCCTGCGAAAAGTAGTGATGGAAACGATACTGAATCAACGTTAACAATATTTAACATTACAAGGAGCTTACAAGCATCTGGTTTTATCGATATTGCAGTCCCAAATATCTGATATACTTATGATACGACTCCTTTCGCTGGCCTTGCTGATCACCGGTTCCTATAGCGCATTCTCTCAGACAGCCCCCCCCAATAAAGAGACGCTTAAAAAGAAATACGAGAGTTCCGACATCGATAAAGAGATTAAGAAGAAAATGCAAAGTGACATTCAGTATCCTGATAGCATTGTGTTGCCCCCTTTGCATTTCATTAACACCTTTGTTCCCTTAGATACTGCAAATTTAAATTTCCAGAGTTTTTCTGTAGATGTGGAGATTAAAACTGAAATTCCTAAAGGTTACAATTTTTATATTTCGCCATTTAATGCTTCATTTAATGGGATTCCCTATTATGGAGGCATTCAAACTTCCTCCGACGGACGGCCAGTTAAAGGAGGAAAAGACAGAAAAATAGGACGTGGAGGGATTTTTTCCAGATGGATGGAAAGAGATACTGCTGCCTTAAAAGGAGATGGTTATTATGCCAGCAGCGATGGAGAGGGCGACTTTATCAGCGTCCGGAATAAAGTAAAATGGGATAAGGGCAGTTATCGCCTGACCTTGTATAAGTCAGGAGAAGTGAAAGGAAAACCGCTTCCTGCAGGGTTTAAGAGCAAGGACCTGATGTTTGCCTGGGGCGAATATGAACACAGCTGGGTCAGCATGAGTGTTCAGAACCTGCTAACAGGACAGAAAGTCATCATTGGATCTATGGCTTTTCCAGGAAAAAAGCTATCCATCAGTCCGTACAACATTATTTTTCTGGAGCAATATGGTACGGTGATTAATTTTGCGAAGAAGAAACCTAAAGCAGCAAGTTTGGCCGTCAATTATAAAGACCTGCCGATAGTTAAACTGGAGATTAAGAACATCCTCATGAACGGGAAAGCCGTTATTCCTGCCAAGGTTACTACTTTGGTGAACAGGACCCATCATCCTGAGCAATCAAAAATAGCAATGCCTATTCCGGTCTTGTCGAAAGATGCTTATGATGCAAAAACAGGTATCCTCAGTTATGAAGTAGGTGGATTTCAGCGATGGAAATAAATCCCCCTTTAAAAATTACCAAAGGTGGCCTCAACCGGAAGGCCATCTTTTGAATAACAAACTCTGACATATTCCAGGGCTGCATCTTCCGCTAAGTAATAGGTCAGGTCAAATTCTCCCTGCTTGTAATAGTCCAGGCAATCAAGGTTAATCATTTCCAATTCCTCTGCTTCCATAGACAATTTATCAGCGAGTTCTCTTCTGGAGATCTTGTCTAACTCAGGAATCCTTTCCAGGAGCCGATCGATCTCCAGACAGCAGGCCCGCAGGTCATCGACCTCGTCAACATGAACACTAATGGAGAAGTTATGCTCCTCTGATTGATATTCGTCGAAAACGTATTCACCGACAAATATAAATTCCCCTATTCCGGGATGTATATATTCAGCGGTGTTTTTTTCCTTGATACAATTAAAAAATGTCCAGCTTATATATGCTTCATTTACCCTTTCTCCTCCCAGAGGGATCAGGTCCCACATCGTACTGAGTTCCTCTAAATTCGCTGTGAGGAATCTCCCATCTTCAGCGAAAAAACTATACCTTTCTTTCTTCAGGCGTACCTCTTTAATTTTAAAACTGCCGGGTACGTAGAAACTGGTAGCTCCTCCGGGGTAACCGGCAAAACATTTCTGAACCTGATCAATCTCACAATGCTCAAAAACAAGAAGAGACCTGGCAGCCTGCTGCTCCCAAAAATAGAACTGATCGGCAAAGCTTTCTGCTTCTTTCCCTGCTTCAGGGTTAGCATTGCTGATCCTGCCTAATAAATCAAATATTTTGGCGGTATCCTTATCGTCAATTTTCATGAGTTGCTGTTTTAAATGCCGGACCAATCTGTTTTACTAATCTGATAAACGAAATTCATTTTAGAGGCTTCGCCATAATAAGCCACTTCCTCTTCCCCCACTTTAACGGCATTCAATCTTTCAATGGCCATCTGCGAGCGGATATTTTGCGCACCAATATGAAACATCACCTGATCCACAAATTGAAAAGCATAATCAATCATCAGCCTTTTAAAGGAAGGATTGTAACCTTTGCCCCAGAATTTACGGCCCACAAAAGTATAGCCAATAAAAACATGGCGCTTTTCCGGATCATAATCATAATACCGGCTACTACCAATCACTTCTTTTGAACCTATATCCAGGATCAGGTAAGCGCCACCCGATTCAATTGCTCCGGTAAAAAAGCTTTCAAACACGGTTCTTTGGTAGCGGTCTTTATTGGGGTGCTGTTTCCAGATCAGCGGATCTGAAGCTACTTGATAAAGCTGCTCAAAATCACGCTCTTGCAGCGGGACAAGCTGAACAAGTTCATTTTCCAGGATGGCCTGAAAATCGGGTTGGCTGGTGTTCATGGGCTGCATCTTTTTTGTTCCTGATGATGATCCTAATCTAAGGAATTAAATGATTTCCTTAAAGACCGGAACAAATTGCATTTATCATAAAATTGTAAAGACAATTTTCTCCAAACAATCAGGTTTCCTATTCTTATATCTTTGAAACCGTATGTTCATCAAACTTTTTCATTTTCTGGCGTTGTTTGCGTACCTCAATATTATTGCCTACGAAGCCGGAGATACTTCCGTAAATCAAAAGCAATCTACATTTGCGGGCGACTCATTTCTGGAAATTGTACTTGATGACCTCCTGGATATCCCGATGCACAATTATGAAGACGACATAAAAATTCCGAACGAGAATTACCGTCTTTTCCATACCGGCATTTATATCCTGCCTGCAATTATTGTTTTCCTTTCCTTTTTCCTGTTTAAACAGATTGGAAAACTCATTGTTATTGAACATCCGCTTTACAGAACAAAAAGCATTTGTTTACCGAGTTATTACTCCCACCTTTTCAGGCTAAAACCATTCTAGCTTAAATATCTTTTATTAGTAATCTCTAAAGGCCGGTATTTCTTTAATCTGCCTCGCATTCAGCGCGGGCAAATTTCTGCTTTTACGCCTGCTCAGTGCTTTACTAATCCCAAAATTCTATACCTGCGAATTTCATTAAACCAATTATACATCTGGGCGTAAATACATACGTCCACAAAAATCAGTATTGCCATGAAGGTTAACTTTTTAGCTTATTCCCCTCTTTTTGTTGCACTTGCACTTACCAGCTGTACTTCTTCTGAAAGTAAAGAACAACCGGCCGCCGACAAATCCAAATCTGTACCTGTTGCTGCGATCCACGTTTTAGACACCACAATTCACAAAGAATACATTGCGGATATCCAGGCCGTAAAAAATGTAGAAGTCCGTTCCCGGCTATCCGGATTCCTGGAAAAAATCTATGTTGAAGAAGGTTCAGCGGTTAAAGAAGGGCAAATCCTGTTCAGAATAAACGACGAAGAATATAAGGCCGACCTTAGTAAAGCAGAAGCGGTCTTAAACAATGCAATAGCAGATGCAAAGACCGTTGAATTAGAGCAACAAAGAACAAAACTGCTGGTGAAAAACAACATCGTCTCCAAAACAGAACTGGACCTGGCAGCCGCCAAAGTTAAAGCAGCAGAATCACGCATTGCCGAAGCCAGATCCGTGTTACGTTATGCGAAATCGAGATTGTCCAACACCCTCATCAAATCCCCTTTCAGCGGACGCATTGATCGCCTGCCCTTAAAAGCAGGCAGTTTATTGGAAGAAGGCTCTCTCCTCACCTCCGTATCCGACCTGAGCACAGTAAATGTCTATTTTTCCATCACCGAGAAAGAATACTTAAATATCGCCAGTGATGCGGGATATGCCAAAAACAGCTTTAAGAAATCGGTCAAACTGACCCTGGCAGATGGTGCGGTATACCCCTTTGCAGGTCAGGCGAAATTTGCAGAAAGTGAATTCGCCAGTCAGACCGGATCTCTGTCCTTAAAAGCGAATTTTCCGAATCCTGAAGGCCTGCTAAAACACGGTGCTTCCGGTAAAATCAGCGTTCCTGTAGAAACAGGAGAAATCCTCGCTGTACATCAGAAGTCTGTTTTTGAGATCCAGGACAGAACCTATGTCTATGTTTTGGGAGCAGACAACAAAATCAAAATGACCGCTTTCCAGGCCGGACAAAGAATCGGGCACTATTATATGGTCAGCTCCGGTCTGAACAAATCCGATAAAATTGTCTTTGAAGGAACCCAAAGTTTACGCGATGGGATTCAGATCAACCCCATTGACCTTAACTTAAAAGCGGCTAACCCTATTGCTAAAAACTAAACATTTACCCAATTCAACACGCATTTATTGCGGATAGCTCCGGCAGACCTTAAGGATAACTCCGGGAAAACCATCCGTATAAATCCCATCATATTATGTTTGAACAATTTATAAAACGACCGGTATTGTCGCTGGTCATCTCGCTTTTTATTACCCTCCTCGGGCTCCTGGCCTTATTTACCCTGCCGGTTACCCAGTTTCCGGATATTGTGCCCCCCTCTGTGGTCGTTACGGCAAATTATACCGGAGCCAATGCCGAAGTAAGTACCAATGCCGTCGCCATTCCTTTGGAAAGGGCCATCAATGGCGTCGCCGGCATGACCTATATGAGTTCGGTATCCACCAACAACGGAACTACCCTGATCCAGGTCTTCTTTAAAGTAGGTACAGATCCGGACATCGCCGCTGTAAACGTGCAGAACCGGGTAACTACCGTTCTGGACGAGTTACCTGAAGAGGTAATTAAAGCAGGCGTAACCACCGAAAAAGAGGTAAACAGCATGCTTATGTACCTGAACATCTATAGTGAGGACAAATCTGCTGATGAGCGCTTTATTTACAACTTCACAGACATCAACATCCTGAAAGAGCTCAAGCGTATTGAAGGTGTGGGCTTTGCCCAGATCATGGGCCTCAGGGACTATGCAATGCGGGTATGGCTCAAGCCCGACCGCCTCGCTGCTTATAAAATCTCCAGCGATGATGTGATTGCTGCTTTGAGAAAACAGAATGTAGAAGCTGCTCCCGGACAAACCGGAATCGGATCCGACAAATCGATCAATATGCAGCAGTATGTATTGCGCTATCCGGGCAAATTCTCCGATGCAGAGGAGTATAAAAACATTCCAATCAGGGCAAACCCAGACGGTTCCATTATCCGGATCAAAGACATTGCTGATGTAGAATTTGGTTCATTAGACTATGAGATGGTTTCCAAAACAGATGGCAGGCCTTCTGCCTCCATCATGATGAAACAACTTCCGGGTTCAAATGCACAGGAAGTGATCAAAAATGTAAAAGAAAAGATGGCGGCGCTGCAGGAAAATTCCTTTCCTCCGGGCATGAAATACACCATGGGTTACGATGTATCCCGTTTCCTTGATGCTTCGATTTCGAGTGTACTCATTACCTTGCTGGAGGCATTTGTTCTCGTATTTATCGTTGTGTTTATCTTCCTGCAGGATTTCCGATCTACGCTGATCCCTGCACTGGCGGTTCCGGTATGTCTGATCGGCGCCTTGTTTTTTATGCAAATGCTGGGTTTCTCCATTAACCTGCTCACCTTGTTTGCCCTGGTACTCGCCATAGGGATCGTGGTAGATAACGCCATTGTAGTGGTCGAAGCGGTTTATGCGAAGATGGAAGAAGAACACCTGCAACCCATGGAAGCGACCATTGCGGCGATGAAAGAGGTGGGTAAACCGGTTGTAGCGATCACACTGGTGATGTCGGCCGTATTTATTCCTGTAGCTTTCCTTTCTGGTCCGGTCGGCATTTTCTACAGACAATTCTCTTTGACACTGGCATCGGCAATTATCATTTCCGGGATCAACGCATTAACGCTCACTCCTGCCCTCTGTGCCATCATTCTTCGTTCTCCGCATGACAAGCCGGAAGCAAAAGGCTGGATGGCCAGGTTTTTCGCAACATTCAATAAAGGCTATAATAAAATGGCCGGAGGTTATAAAAACCTGCTGGGAAGGATCGCAGGAAGAAGAGTCCTCACATTCGGATTGCTCATCGTATTTTTTGTAACCACCTGGGGAATGAGCAGTATCCTGCCCTCCGGCTTTATTCCAACCGAAGATCAGGGAATGATTTATGTAAATGTAACAACCCCACCAGGGGCTACAGTAGACAGAACAGAAAGCGTACTCAATGAAATTGATGCAATCAGCCGTAAAATGAAAGCGGTGGAAACGGTTTCGATCCTCGCGGGATATAGCATCGTGAACGAAGTTTCAGGAGCTTCATACGGAATGGGTATGATCAATCTCGTGGCCTGGGACAAGAGAAAAGAATCAGTAACGGAAATGATCGGAAACCTGAAAAAGGCGACGGCACATATCATGGACGCAGAGATAGAGTTTTTCCCTCCGCCAACCGTACCGGGCTTTGGTAACTCTTCAGGATTTGAATTGCGCCTCCTGGATAAAACAGGCGCTGACGACCTCAATAAGACATCCGAAGTGATGAAAAAGTTCATGGAAGATCTAAAAGCCACACCGGAGATTGGCAATGTCTTTACCACATTTGATGTAAGCTTTCCCCAATACCTCATCAAGGTAGATCATGACCTTGCAGCAAAGAAAGGAATCAGCGTTGAAAATGCGATGAACACCCTCCAGACCCTAATGGGTAGTTTTTACGCCACCAACTTTATCCGCTATGGACAGATGTATAAAGTAATGGTACAGGCCGGACCCAATTACCGGGAAAAACCGGAAGACGTACTGAACCTGTTCATCAAAAATGATAAAGAAGAGATCTTTCCGTTTTCAACTTTCATCACCATGGAACGTGTTTATGGTCCGGAGCAGATTACGCGCTATAACATGTTTTCATCGGCCATGCTCAATGGTGAAGCAACTGCGGGTTTCAGTAGCGGACAGGCGATTGAGGCGGTAGAAAAAGTGGCTAGAAAGCTCCCTGCAGGTTATGAAATCGAATGGTCAGGCATGACCCGGGAACAGATCCTTTCCGGAAATCAGGCGCTGTATATTTTCGCCCTGTGTTTGCTCTTCGTATACCTGATTCTGGCGGCACAGTATGAAAGCTTTTTACTGCCACTGCCGGTATTGCTGTCCTTACCTGCGGGTATTTTTGGGGCCTTCCTGTTCTTATGGATGTTTGGACTGGAAAATAACATTTATGCACAGGTGGCACTGGTGATGCTGATCGGGCTGCTGGGGAAAAATGCCATCCTTATTGTCGAATATGCGATCATCAAACAACAGGAAGGCATGGGTTTTTTACAAGCAGCAATAGAGGGTTCAGTAGCCCGTTTGCGTCCCATCTTAATGACTTCCTTTGCCTTTGCTGCCGGACTTATTCCTTTAATGATTGCCAGCGGTGCAGGTGCCCTTGGGAACCGTTCCATCGGAACGGCAGCTGTAGGCGGAATGATCATCGGAACGATCGTCGGCGTAATTGTGATCCCCGGGCTCTATGTACTGTTCTCTTCATTAATGAAAAAGAAAGCAAGCCTTCCCACAAAAAGCCTGAGCTTTATAGCGGGTATCCTGTTGATCAGCAGTTGTAACCTGAAGAAAGAACTCCCTAAACATGAACACCGGAACACTCCCAGCTCCTATGGACAAGCTACTGATACCATAACAGTTGCCAACACCCAATGGAAGGAATTCTTTAAGGACGAACACCTGATTGCTTTGATCGATACCGCCCTGGCCAACAATACCGACATGAAGCAGGCTTTGCATCATATTGAACTGGCCAAAGCCAATTTACGCATGCGTAAAGGTGCAATGTTGCCAAATTTAGACCTTGCTGTAGAGGCAGGTTTGCGCAGGTATGGCTTTTATACAGTAGATGGAATTGGCAATTACGATACCAATTTTTCGGGAAACCTGAAGGAAAACGAACGGCTGCCGAACCCGGTCCCCGATTATTTTGTAGGCATCAGAACTTCCTGGGAACTGGATCTATGGGGTAAGCTTAAAAACAAGAAACAGGCAGCAATGAATAAATTCCTGGCTTCCTATGAAGGACAAAAACTGGTTCAGACAGAACTGGTCAGCAATGTAGCAACGGCCTATTTTGAATTGCTGACATTGGATGAAGAGCTCAAAATACTGAAGAGAAATATCGACCTGCAGCAGAAGGGTCTTCAACTGATTGAAGTTCAAAAAGAAGCTGGCATGGCGACAGAATTAGGTGTTCAGCAATTCAAAGCTGTACTCTCAAATTCAAGAGCCAAAGAGCAGGATGTCCTGCAGCAGCAGCGCCTGATGCAACACCACCTGAACTTTCTGACGGGAAGATTTGACGGAGCTATTCCTCTGACAGAAAATGGGCTTGAATCATTTATTTCTACAAAAACTTTAAATGAAGGCACACCTTTGCAAATGATTGCTTTAAGACCGGACATCCGGCAGGCAGGACTGGAACTGATTGCCTCACAGAAAGAAGGTAAAGCAGCCAGCGCGGCCTTTCTTCCGGCGATTGTACTTGCACCACAAATTGGATTGCAGTCCTTCGACCTGAGTAAACTCTTCCAGCCCCAAACGGCATTGGCCTATGGCCTGATTGGCGGTCTGACGGCTCCGGTTTTCAATCAGCACCGCATCCGTGCAGAATACGAAAGCTACGTTGCTGCCTATGGCATAGCCTTCCAGAACTATGAGAAAATTGTCTTGAAGGCCTATAATGAAGTTCAGGATGCCTTAAAATCACAGGCGTTTATCAACCAAAAAAGAATCCACATTTCTGATGAGGTGAAGGCTTTAAATGCAGCTGTTAAAGCAGCCAACATTCTCTTCCTGACCGGAAGGGTAACTTACCTGGACATCATCACCAGCCAAAGAGACGTTTTGGATGCAGAGATGAACGAAGTTCAGGCAAGGAAACATCAGGTGCTCAACCAGCTTTCCTTATACAAGGCACTGGGGGGCGGCTGGAAATAAGCTTCCTTAACCAAAAAAAAGAGTTGCAGTATCACTGCAACTCTTTTTCATTATTCAACTGACAATGAACACGATAAACACCATCAGATTTTCTTCTTTGAGCTGATCTCAGGAAAGCATAAATTTGCATTCTTTTCCTGCACAATGAGAATAACAAAAGAACAGCTATTGGTGATCATTGATCCTCAAAAAGATTTCATCAATCCGGATGGGGCCTATGCAAAAAGACATTCCGGAATCAGGCAGATCCTGGAATGCAAACGCAAAATCAACGAGCTTTTAGCAGAAACACCGGCAGAGCGTCTGCTGGTCATCTATTCGGATTACCTGCCAAACCAGTTTGGAGCAGGACTTTCCATGGCCATCCCGGGAACATCCGGACATCAAATCGACATTGCCATTCAGGTTAGCCACCGGCTAATTGCCAAAACAGCACACAGCTCCTTCTCTTCCGAAGAGTTTTCCAGCCATCTGGAGAAAAACAACATTAAAGAATTGATCTTATGTGGCTTTTTAGCGGAATATTGTGTAAAACAAACGGCAATTGATGGCCTGTCCAGGGGATACAAAGTCTCTGTTTTGAGCGAATTAACCGGAACAGGAGATGATGTTCAGGAAAGAAAAGCACAGGCTTTAAAGGAATTGCAGCAATATCCGTTGTTTTCCTCAGACCATCAGGATTTCAAAAGATCTGAAAATGCGAATTCAGCTGATGAAGTATAGCACGATTCAGGATTAAACCCTAGATTAGTGCTAATGAAATTAACGACTCAAAAAGGAATGGTGATCTGGATGCTTGGACTATCCGGAGCCGGAAAAAGTACCCTATCTGATTTATTGGAAACACAGTTTCAAACCGAAAATATTTTTTCTATACAGCTGGATGGGGATCAACTCAGGAAAGGCTTAAACAAAAACCTTGGTTTCAGCATGGAAGACCGTGCAGAGAATATCAGAAGAGCTGCCGAGACCGCCGGAATTATGGCTGCTAAAGGTATTGTGGTAATCTGCTCTTTTATTACGCCTTTAAATGTACACCGGGAAATCGCCAGAGAGATACTGGGAGAGCTGTATTTTGAGGTTTTCATCGATTGCCCCCTCACTGTTTGTCAGGAAAGGGACGTAAAAGGCCTCTATAAATTGGCAGGAAACAATACCCTGAAAAACTTCACGGGCATCAGCTCCGCTTTTGAAAAACCGGAAAATCCAGATCTGGTATTGCTTACGGAAAGTCAAACGCCACAGCAATGTTGTGACCACTTATATGCAGCTGTAAGCTCCAGAATAACACAGCTGCAATTCAGCTAACTGCAATAGCAGAAGAATCCGGGATTTAAAAGAGAGGGCTTATTGTAAAGGAACTTCTCTTTTAAATTGTTCAGCATGGTTGCTCCGGCACTAACCGCAATCGCCTGTCCGGCAGCGGTATCCCATTCCATCGTTGGTCCTTTCCTGTAATAAATATGCGCTTTGCCTTCGGCGATGAAACAAAATTTCAGGGAGCTCCCGATTGCAAGTTTATCCGTTACCGGGAATTCCTTCAGGACTTCTTCTTCCTCCGGATCGGCATGAGAACGACTACCTATGGCTTTCCAGTTGCCCTTTTCTTTAGCCACAAAAATACGTTCAGCGGGCCCTCCGGGAATCATTTTAAAACTTCCATCTCTCAGACTTCCATAATAAATCAGGTTCAATACCGGACTATAGATCACTCCCATTACCGGTTCATTGTTTGCCATCAAAGCGATGTTTACCGTAAACTCACCATTGCGGCTGATGAACTCCTTTGTGCCGTCCAGTGGATCTACACACCAGTACAGCGGCCAGTCTTTCCTGATTTCGTAGGCAATCTCCGCCCCTTCTTCAGACAATACGGGAATGTCCGGATGCAGAGCCGTCAGTCCTTTCATAATGATGTCATGCGCCAGCTGATCTGCAGCAGTTAAAGGAGAATGGTCTTTTTTGGAAGTAATCTGGAAATCCTGTGCAAGATCATGGTAAACTTTCAGGATCCCCTGACCAGCTTCAATGGCTATGGCTAATATCGGTGCTATATCTATCTCATTCATCTCTCAAATCTAGGATACTTTCCATTGCGGAGCAATAGTATCATCAGATTGCTATTCCATTGCCGATTTTGTGCGGTTTATTAAGCCAAATCTGTAAATTGCTTTTTTTTAGCCATGAAGACCGAAACTTTTTTTGATTTTATCCATGTGGATGAGTACTCTGCAACGCCTAAATACCTGCAGCTTTCAGATGCCATCATCAAATCCGTTGAGCTTGGAAAACTGAAAAAAGAGGCCTTGCTCCCATCTATAAACGAATTGAGTTATAAGCTGGAGATCTCCAGAGACACGGCCGAAAAGGGTTATAAATACCTGAAATCTATTGGGGTAATCAACTCGGTACCGGGCAAGGGCTATTATATCAGCAGTACAGATGTAAAAAGAAAGTTAAAGGTTTTTCTGCTGTTCAATAAACTCAGCGCCCATAAAAAAATAGTTTACGATGCTTTCATCAATGCGCTGGGCGATGATGTATCTGTAGACTTCTATATCTATAACAATGACCTTACCCTTTTCAAGCGTTTTTTAAGCAATAAAAAAGAAGACTATACCCATTACGTCATCATTCCTCATTTTATGGAGGGAGAAGAGTATGCAAAGGAAATCATCAATACCATCCCGAAATCAAAGCTGATCTTACTGGACAAACTCATTCCCGGTATTGAGGGCGATTTTGCCGCGGTGTATGAAAACTTTGAAAAGAACATCTACGAAGCCCTGGAGCAGGCACTGGAACCTTTGAGCAGGTACCATACACTGAAGATCATTTTTCCTGACCCGGGTTATTTTCCCAACGAAATTCTGGATGGCTTTCATCGCTTTTGTCAGCAGTACGCCTTTTCCCACCAGGTGGTTAGCGACATTTCTACCGAGCCGATCAACGAAGGGGAAGTATTTATTAATTTAATGGAAGACGACCTTGTTATTTTGCTGGAACGGATGATTGATATGAACTATAAGATCGGCAAAAACGTAGGTGTCATCTCCTACAATGAAACTCCCTTAAAAAAGATCCTGCTGGATGGCATTACGACCATATCTACCGATTTCAAATTTATGGGCGCTGTAGCTGCTGAACTGATCCATGACCAGTCAAGAAGACATATTGAAATTCCTTTTTATTATACCAAAAGAGCTTCTTTATAAAGAATTCTGATCGTTTTTCCTTGTTCAACAGGATGGTACAGGACAGTTGATCATCGCAACTTACATAAATTAGGGCCATTAAAACTAAACCATTTATAGAGCCAAATCGTTATGCAGGTTATTCTCGGTGTCATTTTCCATTTTACAGGAGGCTTTGCCTCGGGTAGTTTTTACATTCCTTATAAAAAAGTGAAGGGCTGGGCCTGGGAAAGTTACTGGATTGTAGGCGGACTTTTCTCCTGGCTCATCATTCCGCCACTTGCCGCTTACCTGACGATTGCAGATTTCCCTGTTATCATTGCGGCAACACATGGAAAAATCCTGCTCCTCACCTATTTTTTTGGTGTACTCTGGGGCATCGGCGGGCTTACCTACGGATTGGGTGTCAGGTACCTGGGCGTTTCCCTGGGCAGCTCCATCATTCTTGGCCTCTGCTCCGTTTTTGGCGCACTGATCCCCTCAATCTATTACAACTTCGAGCCTAAATCCGGAAAAGACAGCTTTACCGATATGATCAACAGCCAATGGGGACAAATGGTCTTACTCGGACTACTGGTCTGCGTTCTGGGCATCATCATTTGCGGCAAAGCCGGAGGCATGAAAGAAAAAGACCTCCTGTCTGCCGGAAAAACGGACCCTTCCAATAAAGAATATAAGCTGGGTTTAGGCCTGGTCTTATCCATTGTATCCGGGATCCTCAGCGCCTGCTTTGCCTTTGGTATTGACGCGGGGAAAGACATGGCCCATCAGGCCAATGAAATCTGGAAAAGCACACATCCCAATGAGGGAGAGTTTCTTTTTCAAAACAATGTGACGTATATCCTCATTTTATGGGGCGGACTAACCACCAACCTGGTCTGGTGCATGGTACTGAACTTCCGCAATAAAACTTTTAAAGATTATACCAATAAAAGCACGCCTTTACTCGCAAATTATGCCTTCTCGGCATTGGCCGGTACCACCTGGTTTTTACAGTTCTTTTTTTACGGAATGGGCGAAAGTAAACTCGGAAACGGTGCCAGCTCCTGGATCCTGCACATGGCCTTTATTATACTGGTAGCCAATGTATGGGGCCTGGTACTCAAAGAATGGACCGGCGTAAAAAGAAAAACCCTGACGACAGTAATCCTGGGAATAACTATGATTATCTTGTCTGTAGTGATCGTCGGATATGGAAATTCTATCAAATAAAAACAACATAACTACTGGAATTTATGACTTCTCGAACAACTGATTTTAAGCATGTCAGCCATTTATGGGATGATGCAAAGGCAGCTGAACTGGCCGGAGACGAAATCGCATTGCTGATCTACCGTTCAAATTTACTGGGTGCAGATTTGCGCTTAACCAATTACGGAGGCGGCAATACGTCCTGTAAGGCGATCACCAAGCACCCCTTAACCGGCGAATATACAGAGGTAATGTGGGTTAAGGGATCCGGCGGGGATATCGGAACCCTTCAAAAGAGCGGCCTTGCAGCTTTGTACGTAGATCAGCTTCGAAACCTGAAAAACGTTTACAGAGGTCTGGCTTATGAGGACGAAATGGTTGCCTTATTTAACCATTGTATCTATGACCTCGAATCAAAAGCACCTTCTATTGATACACCATTACATGGTTTCCTGCCCTTCGCCCATATAGACCATTTACATCCCGATGCGGCGATTGCGATCGCTGCAGCTGCAGATGGGGAGCAAATTACCAATGAATTGTTTAAGGGAACAATTGGATGGGTTCCCTGGCAGAAACCTGGTTTTGAACTGGGCCTGCAATTGCGCAAATGCCTGGACAACCATCCGGGAATCAAAGGAATTATACTGGGTTCACATGGCTTGTTCACCTGGGGAGATACTGCTCATGAATGCTACCTCAATACACTTGAGGTGGTTGAAAAATGTTCGGAATACCTGGAATCCGCATACGAAAAAAAAGGCCCTGCATTTGGCGGACAAAAGATTGCCGGCAGCAGTCTGGATTTACGCCGGAAACAGGCATCAGTCATCGCCCCTGTTTTGAGAGGCCTCTGCTCAAATGAAAAACACATGGTTGGCCATTTTACAGATGATGCCCGTGTATTGGAATTCATCAATTCCTATGACCTGGAACGCCTGGCCCCAATGGGAACGAGCTGTCCGGACCATTTTTTGAGGACCAAAATCAGTCCCCTGGTTTTGAAACTGGATGCTCATGAAAACCTCAGCGATTTAAAAGCGGTCCGGGAAAAACTGATACCCGAATTTGAAGCCTACCGTAAAATGTATGCGGAATATTACGACTCCTGTAAACATGAGGACAGTCCGCCGATCCGGGATGCCAATCCGGTCATCATTCTATACCCTGGAATTGGCCTGTTTTCTTTCGCTAAAGATAAACAGACGGCAAGGGTTGCGGCCGAATTTTATACCAATGCCATCAATGTAATGAAGGGCGCTGAAGCCATTTCCCAATATACCGCATTGCCAAAACAGGAAGCCTTTAATATAGAATACTGGTTGCTGGAAGAAGCAAAATTACAGCGGATGCCGAAACCCAAAGCCCTTACCGGAAAGATTGCCCTCATTACAGGCAGTGCAGGGGGAATTGGAAAGGCAATTGCTAAAAAATTCATCGCAGAAGGTGCCTGTGTAATGATCAATGACAATGATGCCGCGCGACTGGCAAATGCAGAGCAAAGCTTTAAAGCAGAATTCAGTAAAGATGCCTATGCCACCGTTTTACTCGATGTAACCGACGCAGAGGCGATCCGCAATGCATTTGATTATAGCGGTTTAGCCTTTGGTGGCGTAGACATTGTCGTCAACTGCGCCGGAATCTCCATATCCAAGCCCATTGAAGAGCATACCGAAAAAGACTGGGACCTTCTGTACGACATCCTCGTGAAAGGCCAGTTCCTGGTTACGCAGGCTGGGGTTGAAATCCTGAGAAAGCAAAATATCGGCGGCGATGTCATCAATATTGTCAGCAAGAATGCCCTGGTTTCCGGGCCCAACAATGCGGGATATGGTTCTGCAAAAGCCGCTCAGCTACACCTGAGCAGACTAAATGCGGCAGAACTTGGTGGAGATCACATCCGTGTAAACACCGTTAATCCCGATGCTGTAATCTCGGATAGTAAAATCTGGGAAGGTGCCTGGGCCGAAGGAAGGGCAAAAGCCTATGGAATTACCGTAGCAGAGTTGCCTGCTTTCTACGCAAAACGTACCTTACTCAATGAAATGATCCTGCCTGAAGACATTGCAAATGCCTGCTTTGTTTTTGTAGGCGGATTGATGAATAAATCAACCGGAAATGTATTAAATGTAGATGGTGGCGTAGCCAATGCCTTTTTACGTTAAAAAACAGATTATGAAATTAGAACCAAATCAAATTGCCTCACATAATGAGCGTTTACTGTCCAGGCACGAGCAAAAACTGGCTTTCGTTACAGAAGAGATCCCAAATGCAAAAGATATCCTGCAGAAAATCAGCGATTTTCAGATCGGAATCCCAAGCTGGGCTTTAGGAACAGGTGGAACCCGCTTTGGCAGATTTTCCCTTGGAGGTGAACCCGGAAACATAGAAGAAAAGCTCGAAGACATTGGCCTGCTTCATCAGCTGAATGCTTCAAGTGCGGCAGTTTCACTGCACATTCCATGGGATACCACCACGAATGTTCCTGCGATAAGAGCACTGGCCGCACAGTATGGTTTACATTTTGATGCAATGAATTCCAATACTTTTCAGGATCAGGCCAATCAGCCGCACAGTTATAAATTCGGCTCCCTGCAACATGTAAACAAGGAGGTCAGAAAACAAGCCATCGCGCATAATATCGAGGTGATCCGCCAGGGTGTAGAACTGGGCTCCAATGCCTTGACCATCTGGTTAGCCGATGGCTCCTGCTTCCCCGGACAACTTAATTTCAGAAAGGCTTTTGAAAACACACTGGAAAGCCTTCAGGAAATATATGCCGCTTTACCGGCAGACTGGAAAGTATTTGTAGAATATAAAGCCTTCGAGCCTAATTTTTATTCGACCACGGTTGGCGACTGGGGACAGTCCTTATTGTACGCCAATAAGCTTGGGCCTAAAGCCTTTACTTTAGTTGACCTTGGACATCACCTGCCGAATGCCAACATTGAACAGATCGTATCCCTGCTGCTGATGGAAGGAAAGCTCGGGGGCTTCCATTTTAACGATTCAAAATACGGAGATGACGACCTCACTGCCGGATGTATGAAACCCTATCAGCTCTTCCTTATCTTTAATGAACTGGTAGAAGGAATGGACCAACGCGGAATAAACCATAAGGACGACCTTGCCTGGATGATCGATGCCTCGCACAATGTCAAAGATCCGCTGGAAGACCTGCTCCAATCGGTGGAGGCCATCATGATCGCTTATGCACAGGCACTTGCTGTAGACCGGACTGCCCTGGTACAGGCGCAGCAGGAAAACGATGTGGTCCGTTGCCAGGAAATACTGCAGCAGGCCTTCAGAACAGATGTCCGGCCATTGGTTGCAGAGGCCCGTTTACGTGCCGGCGCGGCTTTATCGCCCTTAAGTCTATACAGAGAAACGGAAGTCCGCAAAGAACTGATCAGAAACCGGGGCAGTAAAACCATCGCTACAGGATTATAATTAATGGGACAACAAAACAAACCGGTTCCTGTAATTGCCATCTTTGATGTCGGCAAAACGAACAAGAAATTGTTCCTGTTTAACGAGCAGTACCAAATCGTTTTTGAAAGAACAGGGAGATTTACCGAAACCGTTGATGAAGATGGTGATCCATGTGAAAATCTGGAAAGCCTGCGGCTCTCGATATTCGACTCCCTGAGGGAAGTCTTTAAAAATGAGCAATTCGAAGTCAAATCCATCAATTTCACCACTTATGGCGCGAGTCTGGTCTATATCGATAAAGATGGCCAGCCTTTGGCTCCTTTATACAACTACCTGAAACCCTATCCTGAGGCCCTGAAATCTCAGTTTTACGCTGGATTTGGAGGCGAGGAAGCATTTTCCAATACCACGGCCTCCCCCGTTCTGGGGAGCCTGAATTCCGGCCTGCAGTTGTATCGGATGAAACACGAAAAACCTGAGCTTTTTAAACAGATCAGGTATGCACTTCATTTGCCTCAATACCTGAGTTACCTCATCTCAGGAGCACTTTATTCTGACCTTACCAGCATTGGTTGCCATACTGCGCTCTGGAATTTTAAAACCCAGGACTATCATGAATGGGTAAAAGCAGAGGGAATTCTGGATAAACTGGCCCCTATTGCGCCTTCAGACCATGTGATGCCCGCGGCCTTTCCCGGAAACAATTATGCCGTAGGTATCGGATTCCACGACAGTTCGGCGGCACTGATCCCTTACCTCATCAATTTTCAGGAGCCTTTTATCTTATTGTCTACAGGAACCTGGTGCATCAGCCTGAATCCATTTAACTCGACTCCGCTAACGGTAGAAGAACTCAAGAACGACTGCCTGTGTTACCTTCAGTTTGAGGGGAAACCGGTAAAGGCCTCGCGTGTTTTTGCCGGTTATGAACATGAGCAGCAGGTAAAACGGATTGCTGCCCATTTTGGGGGCGATGTGATCAGTTACCGCAACGCAGTGTACGATCCGGGGATCATCGAAATGCTCAGGAAAGACGATAAGCCGGAACCGGAATCAGGCTCGGAAACAATCAGGGAGTCGCGCTTTTCCAAAAGAAACCTATCCGGCTATGCCACCGACCTGATTGCTTATCATCAGCTCATGCTGGACCTTGTAGATCAGCAATGCCAGGCTACACAAAGGGTATTAAAGGGAACGAAGGTAAAACGAATTTTCGTGGACGGAGGCTTTAGCAAAAATGCCATATTCATGAACCTGTTGTCGGCCTCTTTTCCTGAGCTCGAAGTATTTGCGGCTTCTATGGCACAGGCTACGGCAGTCGGCGCTGCGCTTGCGATCCACAAGTCGTGGAATACCAAGCCTTTGCCAAACGACATTATACAACTCAAATTTTATTCGGCAGCACAACATCATTACTGATCCTCTGCCTTTTAAAGCGACTTCTGGCCGGAAGATTTCATCTTCTGGCCTTTTTGTTTTGGGGCAGGTTTTCCCTTTCCTCAGTCATTGTGGTACTTGTCGCTTTAAGATGCTTTACACCATCCCTGTTTTCTCCCAAAAAACATCCCTTGCTTAAATACGTTTGAGGGGGCTATGAGCCCTAACAGGCCCATCCAACCCCTATCCTTAGCTTGAGCCAAACCAGGATAATTCAGGCATTGTATGCCCTATTGAACTTGCCTTGCATGCAGGACGGTGCAGGTTGCCGGGGCAAATCTGATGTACGAGATTAGCCCTGTCATCCCCGTTTAAACATCAAGTAAATCGTTAAAATGAACAAAAACTTACCAAACCAAATTAAAGCATCATGAAAAAGAAAAATTTAACCGGGCTATTAAAAAAAGGAATAGGCCTCATGTGCGGTCTGTGCCTTCTCAGCACTTTCATTTATGCACAGAATTTAAAAATTACGGGAAAGGTGACAGACCTTAGCGACGGAGGACCGCTTCCCGGCGTCTCTGTTAAAGTTAAAAACACAGCAACAGGAACAGTAACCAATACCAGCGGAAGCTTTGCCCTGGAAGCAGCCAGAGGATCTGTCCTTGTTTTCAGCTATATTGGTTATGCCAGCAAAGAATTGACCATAGCTGACAACAGCCAGATCAATGTGGCGCTTTCTGCTCAGAACGACCAGTTGTCTGAAGTAATCGTAATCGGTTACGGGACAACTCAGAAGAAAGACCTCACCGGTTCTGTTTCCAGCATTTCGGCCTCGCAGATTAAAGACTTACC
This sequence comes from Pedobacter sp. KBW06, assembly GCF_003852525.1. Lineage (GTDB taxonomy): Bacteria > Bacteroidota > Bacteroidia > Sphingobacteriales > Sphingobacteriaceae > Pedobacter. Next base: position 106,906 of record NZ_QAJL01000005.1, on the reverse strand, counting down.
TGTAAGCTCCATCGACCAGAAAATGGTCGGACAAATTGCGGGTGTCCAGATCAGTACCCCAACCGGTGCGCCAGGTGGCGGAGTAAACATACAGGTCAGAGGTGCCGGTTCTATCGGTGCATCCAATAGTCCTTTATTCGTGGTGGATGGTTTCGCGATCTCAAACACAGGTGGCCAGAGTTACAATCCGCTGAACGTCCTGAGCCCCGATGATATCGAATCAGTAACCGTTTTAAAAGACGCATCATCCACTGCAATATATGGCTCCAGAGGCTCCAACGGAGTGATTGTCATCACGACCAAAAAAGGGAAAGCCGGTATTCCGGTAGTCAGTGTAAACAGTTACATCGGCAGTCAGCAGGTCCCTCAAAAAGGCCGCCCTCAGGTGCTTAATGGTACGGAATATGCGCAATTCAGAAAAGACATCATCACCGATGATTTTGCTTCCAGAGGTTTGGTTGCCACAGACAATGATATCCCGGCAGAATTCAGAAACCCTTCCCAATACGGTGAAGGCACCAACTGGTACGATGCCGTATTGCGCACAGCGATGCAAAACAGTATCGACGCAAGCATCAGAGGAGGATCTGAACAAACAAAATACTCCGCTTCCATCAACAGACTGGAGCAGGAAGGAACAGTAAGGTATACCGACTACAAACGCTATTCTGTAAATTTCAACCTTGAATCCGAGCTGAGTAAAAAAATTAAGCTAGGCATTAGCCTCGCCCCAAGTGGCGGTACACAGAACCGGAGTGGATTTGAATCCGGACAAAGGGATGTGCTGACCCGTGCACTTTGGCTTAGCCCGCTGGTTCCGGTTACGGATGCAGCAGGAAAAAGAACTGTTTTTATCACCTCACCCGGTGCTATAGGCGCAGGAAATCCATTAAATACCCTGGAGTTTTCAGGTACCAAAGCCAATTATTTCAGAGGTCTTGCCACTGCTTTTGCGGAATACCAGATCATTGATGGTTTGAAAGCAAAGTACAGCTTTAACCTGGACTACACCAATAACAGCTCCTTTGCATTCAGTCCGACTTTTGTGATCGGTGAAACCGGAAACCAAAAACCAAATCTTTCTATACCCAGCTCCAATACCGCGCAGAACACCAATACCAACTGGCTTTCAGAGTTTACACTGGGTTACGACAAGAGTTTTGGCAAGGACCACCGGATCAATGCAATTGTCGGATATACCGCACAGAAAGAACGGTATAACGGATATTCTTTTGGGGCAACAAATTACCCGGATGATCTTATTAAAACGATTAATGCTTCCACATTACTCAATGGCGCAAGTGCAGGGGTAGAAAAATGGTCACTTATCTCCTACCTTGCCAGGGTAAACTATACCTTTAAAGACAGGTACCTGCTCACCGGTACCATTCGTTCTGACGGCTCTTCGCGTTTTGGTGCCAGCGTTCGTTACGGAATCTTTCCATCAGGTGCATTTGCCTGGAGGGTTTCCGAAGAGGAGTTCCTTAAAAATGTAAAATGGATCAGCGACCTGAAGTTAAGGACCACTTATGGCCGTACAGGTAATTTTAACATCGGTAATTATTCCTATGCTTCCGGAATAGGATCTGCAAATTACTCCTTTGGCGGACAACTCGCCAGTGGCCGGGCATCGGGATCGATTGCCAATGAAAACCTGACCTGGGAAAATTCAGATGAATTTGATTTAGGACTGGATTTCTCCGTGTTTAACAGCAGGCTGAACCTGACCGCAGATTTCTACAACCGCATCACCAGCTCCCTGCTTTTGAATGTTGAACTTCCCCTTGCCTCAGGATTCTCTGCAGCTACCGTAAACCTGGGGAAAGTGAGAAACCGGGGTTTTGAATTTGGACTGACTTCCAAAAACCTGACCGGTGCATTCACCTGGAACACGAATTTCAATATCAGCTTTAACCGGAACATCGTTTTAGAACTCAACCCGGGGAACAACAACGCACCCATCTACAGCGGACGCAGTGGTGAGGGTAATTATACCCACATCAGTCAGGTTGGAAAACCTTTGGGGCAATTCTTCGGATTTGTATTTGATGGCATTTACCAAAACGCAGCTGAACTTGCCAGTCAGCCAAAACACAATTCTTCTATAGTCGGCTCAGTGAGATACAAGGATATCGATGGCAATGGCGTGATTGAAGCGGTTAAAGATTTCACTGTGATCGGAAACGCACAGCCCGATTTCAACTACGGAATCACCAATAACTTCGGTTATCAAAATTTCGACCTGACAGTCCTGATCATCGGTTCACAAGGCGGACAAATCATGAAAACCGGGAATGAATTCTTAACCAATATCGACGGTGTGTTCAATGTAGACCGTAAAGTATTAAACAGATTCAGGTCTCCTTCCAACCCTGGTGATGGTCTCGTGCCTACCACAGTAAACGGCAGAACGCTTTATCGTGAAGTCAACTCCCAATGGATAGAAGATGCCAGTTTCATGCGCATCCAGAATGTCACCTTAGGCTACAACTTCAAGCAAAAGTTCATCAGCAACTCCAGGTTCATCAAGGGGCTCCGCTTATACGGCAGCGTACAGAATCTCGTGACCTTCAGCAAGTACAGCGGTGCGAATCCTCAGGCCAGTACCAATGATGGTTTTTCTGTGCTCACTCCGGGACGCGATTTCACCAGTTATCCGCTGCCAAGAGTCATTACCGCAGGAATTAACATGACTTTTTAACCTTTAAAGAATTTAACAATGAGAACTCAATCGAAATATATATTCCTGGCGCTCCTTTCCATCGCCATTTCATTTGGAGGATGTAAAAAGAGCTTTTTAAATCAGGAACCGGAATCCGGCTTAACAGATGCCAATTTCTGGAAAACAGAATCAGACCTTAAACAAGGTGTTGTGGGTGCCTATAGCAGCTTACGTGGAATGGGAACCTTTAGTTATTGGGTGTTTGGCGAAATGCGTTCAGACAATACCACCTTCCAGTACAATGCACCACAAAGGGGCCAGGAAAACAGAGAACTGGTAGATCAGCTTTTGGTAAGCGCTACCAATACCCTGATTCAGGACTACTGGAGAGATTGTTATGTAGCCATTTCCCGCTGTAACGATGTCTTGAACAATGTCGGCAGAATTGACATGCCGGATGCGTCCAAAACTCAGGCCACAGGAGAAGTTAAGTTTCTCCGTGCTTTTCATTATTTCAATCTCGTGAGGCAATTTGGCGGGGTCCCTTTACGTCTGGAAGCGATCAAATCCCCGACGCAGGCACCTTCAAAAGGCAGGGCTTCAGTAGATGAAGTTTATAACCAGATCATCACAGACCTGACGGATGCCGCCAATGCTTTACCTGAGGCGGGCAGTTATCCTGCTTCTGAAAAAGGACGCGTCTCAAAAGGTGCCGCAAATGCCCTCCTTGGAGAAGTGTACATGACACAGAAAAAGTTTGGAGATGCCTTGATTGCATTGAGAAAAGTGACCGGATATAGTCTGTTATCTGCTTATAAAGACATTTTCCTTACTACGAACAAGAACAATGCGGAATCTATATTTGAGATCCAGTATTATTCAACAGCAGGTACAAACTTGTCGAGTAATTTCATGTATCAGTTTGCCCCCTTCAACTCAGGTACGGCTGTAACCAATGATCCGGGAACAAACCTCAACTTTAACAGTGGCTGGAACACGCCAACTACCGACCTGATTGCGGCTTATGAGCCTGGCGATTTACGTAAGGACGTTTCTTTGGCTGAAGGTTTTAACAGCGGCTCTGGCTTTGTGGCAGTGCCTTACGTCAAAAAATACAACCAGGGTTTTGTACAGCCGGGCCAGACGAATGTTAACTTCCCTGTGATCCGCTATGCTGATGTCATGCTGATGATCGCGGAATGTTTAAACGAGCAGGGATTTGTACCCGATGGAGAAGCCTTTGGTTTACTCAACCAGGTCAGAAGACGTGCCGGGCTTGCGGCCAAGAGCTTTGGAAACCCAATTCCTACGCTCAGCATCGGCAGTCAGACAGAATTCAGAACCGCGATGGATCAGGAACGCAAAGTAGAGCTTGCTTTTGAAAATCACCGCTGGTATGACCTTGTCCGGACAGGTACAGCAATACCGGTATTGACTGCTCATGGGCAAAGGGAGATTGCCAAAAATCCAAGTCAGTTCCCTGCGGGATCTTACCAGCCTACGCAAAACAAACTCTTACTGCCAATCCCCCAACGGGAGGTTACCCTCGATAATTTACCGCAGAACCCTCAGTAAAAACATTAGCGCTCTCTTTTTAGGTTAATTATGCTGGCAGTTGTGGCGACTGTCAGCATTTTTTGTAACGATACCATATCCAATTGCCTCTTCAGGTCATAAATCAGGCACATCACAGGACAGTACAGGTTGCTAATCATCGTCAGGGGATTTATTATTGTAAAATAACACCTAACTTTATACTGATGAACCTTTATTTCAAGAAATCCCTTTCCTTGTTCCTTCCGATCCTGTTTACCTTACCATCAACCGGACAGACAAAAGGCCCACTGACGGCTAAACCTGGCGCCTTACAATGTGAATACCTCGTCAATCCAATAGGCATTGATGCTTTAAAACCACGTTTATCCTGGCTGATGACCGATTCACGTCAGGGTGCTCAGCAAACAGCTTATCGAATTGTGGTTGGAAAGGATTCGGCAGCCGTCAGTAAAAAGAAAGGGAATTCCTGGGATTCAGGGAAAACAAATTCCGCAATTGCGCTGCTCAACTATGCTGGTGAACCCCTGAACGCGTTTACCAAATATTTCTGGACAGTAGAGCTCTGGGACAAAGATGGAAAATTAGCAGGTAATGCACCGGTTGCGAGTTTTGAAACCGGTATGATGACGGCAGACCATTGGAAAGGTGCCTGGATCAGCGATGGAAAGGATGTCAATAAACGTCCTGCCCCTTATTTCAGGAAAACATTTGAACCTTCAAAGCAGGTTAAATCTGCCCGTGCCTATATCGCTGCTGCCGGATTATACGAGTTGTACCTGAATGGCAAAAAGGTGGGCAATCACCGCCTCGACCCGATGTATACCCGTTTTGACAAAAGAAATTTATACGTCTCCTACGACGTGACTGCCCAGTTGAAAAAAGGCAGCAATGCAATTGGTGTACTTCTGGGAAATGGCTGGTACAACCACCAGGCCATCGCGGTCTGGAATTTTGATAAAGCGGCCTGGAGGGCAAGACCGGCCTTTTGTATGGACCTGAGAATAACTTATACCGATGGAAGCACTGCAGTGATTACTTCGGGTCAGGACTGGAAAACCAGTTTAAGTCCCGTTATATCGAATAACATTTATACTGCCGAGCATTATGATTTCCGTCTGGAACAACCGGGATGGAATACCGCAGATTTTGACGACCGCAAATGGGAACGGGTTGTCATCAGGAAAGCACCTTCAGATCTAGTGGTCAGTCAGGCCATGCAGCCGATCCGGAATGTGAAGGAGATCCCGGTTAAATCGATGAAAAAGTTCAACGATACGACTTATGTTTTTGACCTTGGCCAGAATATATCCGGTGTCAGCAAAATCAGGGTTAAGGGACCTGAAGGCACTATAATTCGTTTGAAACATGGGGAACGCCTGTATGCCAATGGCAGGGTTGACCTTTCCAATATTGATGTATACTACCGTCCCAAAGATCAGACCGATCCTTTTCAAACCGACATCATCACCTTATCGGGAAAAGGGGAACTGGAATTCATGCCTAAATTTAACTATAAAGGCTTTCAGTATGTAGAAGTGACCAGTAGTAAAGCCATAGCACTGAACAAGGAAAGCATTACCGGTTACTTTATGCATAGTGATGTGGCGCCAAAAGGCAAAATCAGCTCTTCTAATCCATTAATAGACCGCTTGTGGTGGGCAACCAACAATTCTTATTTATCTAACCTTATGGGCTATCCTACCGACTGCCCGCAACGGGAGAAGAATGGCTGGACGGGTGATGGACATTTCGCCATAGAAACAGGCCTGTTTAATTTCGACGGGATCACGGTTTATGAGAAATGGCTGGCAGACCACAGGGATGAACAAAAGCCCAATGGCGTATTACCGGATATTATTCCTACCGGAGGCTGGGGTTATGGAACAGCAAACGGAACCGACTGGACCAGTACAATAGCCATCATCCCATGGAACATCTATCTTTTCTACGGGGACAGTCAGCTGCTTGCAGACAGCTACGGGAGTATGAAAAAGTATGTGGATTACCTCACACAAATCAGTCCGAATGGCCTGACTACGTTTGGTCGAGGGGATTGGGTGCCGGTAAAATCAAAATCAGACCTGGAGTATACTTCTTCCACTTATTATTTCGTAGATGCAACCATCCTTTATAAAACGGCCAAACTGCTGAATAAACAGGCGGATTATGAGCATTACCTTGCGCTCGCTGAAAAGATCAGGACCTCTATTAATGACAAATATTTCAATGCCGAAACGGGGATTTACGCTTCGGGAGTACAAACCGAACTGAGCGTTGCCCTGCAATGGGGGCTCGTACCGGAAGCACTTAAACTCAAAGTTGCAGAAAACCTGGCCAAAAGGGTTGCGGCAGATGGCATGCACCTGGATGTTGGGGTCCTCGGCGCGAAAGCGATATTGAATGCCCTTAGCGAGAATGGACAGGCAGAAACTGCCTATAAGCTGGCCGCACAGGACACCTACCCTTCCTGGGGATGGTGGATTGTAAACGGGGCCACTACCCTTTATGAAAACTGGGACATCAAGGCGGAAAGGGACATCTCTTTAAACCATATGATGTTCGGGGAAATCGGTGGCTGGTTCTTTAAGGGACTGGGTGGGATCCATCCGGATGAGCAGCATCCTGGCTTTAAGCGCATCCAGCTCCGCCCTAACTTTGTATCGGGACTGGAGCATTTCACAGCAGAACATGAAGGACCTTATGGTAAAATTATATCAGCCTGGAAAAGATCAGGAAACAAGGTGATTTATACAGTTACCATTCCGGCCAATTCAGATGCAATAGTTAATTTTCCGGTAACACCGGGTAAAAAAGTATACCAAAACGGGAAGGTTATTGCGCCGAAGCTTACACTTGCAGCGGGGGTATACCAATTTGAAATCGCTTAAATGAGCGATCAGATCATGAACAAACAATTCACTCAGTCAACATAACTGACAAAAAATGAATTACTTAAAATTTAATAACCATCAGGAATGAGGAATGGATATATAAGTATTCAAAAAAGCTTATATATTTGGGCTCAAATTTTACAATTTATATTTTTATGGCAAAGGCATCTGAAATTAAAGTAGGAAATATTTTACGTTTCAACAACGAACTGGTATCAGTTACTGAAATCTTACACCGTACACCTGGTAAAGGTGGCGCTTTCTACTTGGGAAAATTTCGCAATATTAAAACAGGCAAAATTGTAGAAGCCCGTTTAGGAACTGATGAGGCAGTTGAAATTTGCCGTGTAGAAACTAATGACTATCAATATCTATATGAAGAAGGTGATTATTTTGTAGTAATGGACAATGTCTCTTTTGAGCAGTTCAGCGTTGCAAAAGCATTATTCGGACCATCTGCAAGATTTCTAAAAGAAGGAATGGATGTGATCGTTTCTTTCGAAAGCGAAGAACCAATCATGGCTCAGGCACCAAACTTTGTGGAACTGGAAATTACTTACGCAGAACCAGCTGTTAAAGGTGATACTTCTTCAGGTGCTTTGAAAATGGTAACTACCGAAAATGGTGTGGAACTAAAAGTACCTTTGTTTGTAAACCAGGGTGATAAAGTAAAAGTAGATACCCGCACAGGAGAATATGTGGAGCGCGTAAAATAAGGGTAGTATTTTATAACTATAAAAAATGGGGCTAAAGTAAAACTTAGCCCCATTTTTTTGATGTAATCCCTATCTCGGGTTCAGTTTTTATAATTTTTCTACTTCTTCGACGGAAAGACCGGTAGTTTCAGCAATCAATTCAGCTGACATACCTTCTTTTTTGAGATTTATAGCGATTTCGAATTTCCCTTCTAATTTCCCTTCTAATTTCCCTTCTAGTCTCGCTTT
>NZ_QAJL01000005.1:0-98751 GCF_003852525.1 Pedobacter sp. KBW06 | reverse complement strand
GTACAATTCGCGTTCTTCTTCGGTCATTTTACTCATTTCCAAAATTCTAAATATTCTTTGGAATAGGAATTATAGCTTTTCTACTTCTTCTACGGAAAGGCCGGTAGTTTTGGCAATCAATTCAGCTGACATACCTTCTTTTTTGAGATTTATAGCGATTTCTAACTTCCCTTCTAATTTCCCTTCTAACTTCCCTTCTAGTCTCGCTTTTTTCTCCGCGTAACGAATACCGGCATTCCAGTCAGATTTTGCTTTCACATCCGAGTGGTACAATTCGCGTTCTTCTTTGGTCATTTTACTCATTTCCGCAATTTTAAATATTTTTTGAAATACTCTTTTGTCCAGAAAATCAGGAATTTTGTCCAAACGACTCAGGTTCTTTAAGAGGTAGAACCATTTATCCAGATCTGTGATTAGCTCGCTTTCCTTTTTATCAAAATTAGGTAATTCTAAAAACTTATAACCCATTCCTTTGTAAAAAATCTTTCCGGTATCCTTGTTGATCAGGGCAATGTTGTGCAGGTAATTGTTATTGATTTTGTTAAACCGGAGCTCCATAATACCAATCAGGTAAACTTCTTTAAGGGGTACATCCCAATTGGAAGTACCTCTGGGCAATTGACTGCTGATGAGCCTCGACATGTAAAACACGCATCTGTCCTTAAAAAACTCCTGATCCGCACGTTGCATTTCTATGATGAAGGTTTCTCCGTCAGCACCTGTACAAGTCAAATCAAATAATACTTTTTTCTCTTTGGAATCTTCACCGGCATGTTCGGTAGGGCGATAAATGATATCCGCAATTGTTTTTTCCCCTTCAAATAAGGCATTTAAAAAATCAATCATGATGTCTTTGTCTGGCTCATTGCCAAAAATGTGTTTGAACCCATAGTCGGTAAGCGGATCAATGTAACGGCTAGCTATATTTGTCATTCTGTTCAGTTTAAATGAACACAAAATACTGCAGATAAAACCGAAAAACCTGAGAATACAAAATAAAGTTTCTGAGTACAAATAGCTGAATTTTAATACAATAAAATGAAGTAAAACAACTAGCCCTGGTTTTATACTAGCTGAATTGAAAATTATCCAGCATATATTTTTGTTGTCTGCTTGCCCCAACCAACAAAGGATGCTCATTTTTAAAAATTTCGGCAAGACGTTCAGCGCTCGGCTGGGGACAGCTTTCCCTGACAATCAGGCAACGATAGGCTACTATCCCATGTTGTTCATCTTCCAAACCGGTAATCAGCCCCTGAAAGCACTGCACTTCAGATAATTTGAATGTTGGTTTAGGCAAACAAAAGGTGATCAACACAGGCTCTTCATCTTTGCCGACATTAGATTTGACCGATTCTTCATTAATGAGGTTCATGATGCAAACATCACTTTTGTTGTGTACAGAAACCTGTCCAAACCATTTTTGGCCAGAACCATCATTTTCTGCAGGTGAATGCATAAATTCCCCATCCGCACGTCCGGTCATTTCATTGAGTGTGATCTTAATATGGTCTTTGACGATCTTGTCATTGGCACGTTTGAAATAAACTTTAAACTTCCCTAATATGTCCTTCGGAAAGAAGAGAAGGTGCTTGTTCTTGACTTTATGTCTTTGAAGAAACTGCCTCAGCTCTACCAGGCTTTGAATTCGGTTATTAGGCTGACTAAGCAGGTTTTTCTTCCGGTCATACAAATAACTTCGGAACTCTACGGGGGTCTTTTTGTAACCTGCCGTTTTATTGGCATAGTTACCAATATCCTTTAATGTGATTTTCGGATTTAGGGCCTGAACGATTACACTTTTGGTGACCAGCCGCTCATTAGCAGCCCTACGGGTATAATGTCCGAGAAGGACAATATAATCATGGGCAACTGCATCGCCCAACCGAATCACCATATTGGTGCGCCGGCCAGTCTCCCCTTCCGGAAGCAAGTCGATAAACATATAATCCGACTTACTATCCCGGGTCGCAATACCAATATTCCTCCGAACCTCTTGTTCAAATTTAAATTCGAGGGTTGCTTCTATATAGTTCGCAGCTTTTGCTAAAGTCAGCATGCCGATTGTGATGCCCCAGCTGCTGTCTTTTTCATCTCCCATTCGCTCATAAACCAAAAACTTACGTCCGGTAAAACTTTCCAATCCGGTATGGTGTTCCAGCAATTCACTACACATGGTTTTAAAATCCTTACCTTTTTCCAGGGCCTGCACCATTTTTCCCTGATTATATAAATTGCGAAAATCATTGATTTTAAGATCGTACGTATCTTTCGCCTCACCTGAAGATTTAAAATAAGTTAAAACACTATTGGCCAGTTTACGGGCATAGTCTGGCGAGAGCGTTACATATTCCTTTTTGGTAATTGGCCTGAACAAATCTCTCTCCAGCATTTTATCGCTTAAAGGTTTCTCATCATTTACCGTCCTTTGACTGAGCTTTACCAGATAATTAGACTTTCCTACCTGCGTTGTAATTTCTTCAGCAATAAAAATTTTTTCCAGTAAACTCATAAAAGCGGCAAGTTTTGGATCGTCAAATTTTATACCGGGGTTAGATTGTCGAGACATTGAGCGTTAGTTTGTTATTACTTTTGACTAAAGTATGAAATAATGAAAAAGTAATGCGCAAAAAGTAACCACAACGCTACAGAATCCACCAAAAATACTGAAATACAGGACATTAAAAATCACTTTATCTTAACGCTGATTAAGTGATAAAGTGATTTTTTCTTCCCATTTCATTTCCCTGCAACAATTCATTTTACCTTTAAGACAATGGACACAGGATTTGGATAATAAAAATCCAGACATCTTAAATAAGACAGGAAAGGAGGAAAAATGAAATTCTAAAAATCTACGCATCATCCCTATTACCCAATATTGCGTAAGACAGCTATTATTCAGTTTAAAAACTAAGCCAAATGAACAACTTTCCGACCTCCATCATCAAATTCAACATCCATCAAAGCCTGTTAATGTTTTTATTTTTAAGTGTAATCCTGGTAACCGGATGTAAGAAGAATACCGATTTGAACCAGACCGATCCACCTAAGGTAGAAGTTCCGGAACCAACCGTCGACATCAATTTCAATAAACTGGGTTACGGTATCGACCTCAGTGGTGAATATGCAAACATCAGCGCCACCCGGTTTAAAATCATCAATGTTGCTGCTTTGTATTTAAGCTCCAAGGACCGGGTCGTCATCGACAAATTATCGGGTCAACGAAACTATATCATTGCCGGTGAAAATGTCCTGGCTTATTCCAAATCACTTTCAGGCAAACTAAAGGCTTCCTCAAGCTTCTTTTCTTTCAAAGCATCGATGTCCTATTTTGATTCCCTTTCTTTCCGGTCAGATTATGTGTACGCCAGTTACAGTCTTCAAATCCGGCAAAAACAATTGAAGTTTAATGCCGATCTCGATTTGTTAAAAAAGAATCTCAGTGCTGAATTCAAGGCAGATATTCAAAACAAAAGTCCGGAATATCTGGTTTCAAGATACGGTACACACCTTATTGTTGACCTGATCCTTGGAAGCAAGTTTGAGGCGGTTTACCGTTCACAAACCACCAATACCGATCGTGAAAAAGCAGCAAAAGCGGGATTGTCCTTTGCCCTGGAAAGCATATTCGATCTGGATATATCCCTTGGTTCAAACTTCTCTTCTTCGCAGCTGAACAGCGATCAAAAATTATTTTATCGCACTGTTGGCGGTAATTCGTCTATCAGTCTGATCGGGGAAATTGATTTGGGGCCTACCGTACCGAAAAAAATCCAGATGGCGCAGTGGCAGGCATCTGTTGATGCTGACAACGCAGAATTGATTGATATCGGCAATGAAGATGGCGTCATTAATATAGCAGACCTGATCTCAGATGAAGCCAAAGCGCTGGCAGTTAGAAATTACGTCAAGCAGTACCTGATTGACCGCCAGGTAAAAATGGTGGATGGTCCTGCTCCCGTATACCAATTCTTTGATGCAGGGCCCTCCAATTTTGCCTACAGTATGGAAAAAGTACCCGCAATATACAGCAGGTTTATATTCCAGACACAAGTTTTCAAGGCTTACAATAAGAGCATCGATGGAGCAAAGCCAGTATATCAATATTACTCAGCTGCCAAGGGCGAATTTATCCTGACCCTGAACGCGAGTGCAAATCTGCCAGGCTACACAAATATGGGCGTTGTATTTTATGCTTATGATAAACAGGTTCCGGGATCAGTACCGGCATTCGAATATTATTATGAAGCAAAAATTAATAAAAAAATCTACAATACGCATTATTATTCGACCAGTGGTACGATTCCTGGCCGCGACTGGCATTACATGGGCTTACCATTCTATGTTTTCAACTGATTTGCCCGATCATTTAAAGTTAAAACAAGGCCGTCTCATTAACAAAAATGAGACGGCCTCTGTTTTTAATAAACCTACTTTTCAATCGGCTTATTAATCCTTATAAGTCCCCACTTCAGCAAGTGCAGCAAACTGCGTCCCGTCATACGAAGACTTCATATTCAATTTAAAATACCTGAAATTTTTCACTGTTGACAATATAATATCCTGTGGATTGGTCGTATCCTGTAAAGTAAACGTCCCCAGGCTTGTCCATGTACTGGCGTCGTTACTTGTCAGAATTTCCATACTTTTTACCCTTCTGGAATCTCTCTGCCAAAAAGTAAACCTGTTTACATCCTTAGCTGCGCCCATATTAATCACCAGGTTATGCGGATAGCTTGTCGCGCTGCTTGACCAGCGGGAATGCCAGTACGTAGAAATGGAATTGTCAATCACATTCGTTGCCGCACCGCTTTCACTGGCCGTCTCCTGTGAACTATAGGAAGTGATGCTCCAGTTTGTTTTACTGTATACCGGTTTATCAGCAATATTGATCTGTGGAATATCATTCGCAAAAGAATAATTAATCACCTGTGAACTGATGCTTCCATTCTCATGACAATACCTGATTGTAAATTCATAACCCGTATTTCCTTTCTCCCTGAAATCACTAACCGGCATACTTACATAAAAACTATCCGTTCCGATCGGTTTGGCGGCAAATGTTACCGAACGATAACCACCGGGATCAGTAGCAGCAATTCTATGGTACAATGCAATATCTTTCACTGCTTTAACAGCGCTAAATTTCCCGGAAACGATGATGTTTCCACTTTGATATTTGGCACTGAACTTTGTCAGCTGAAAACCCGGAGCTGCATACCAGTCAGACCTTGTTGTGCTGCTGAACACCTGGCAATTTGCAAGTATCGCTGCATCTGCAGGAGAAAGGTAAGTTGGTGATTTACCGAAGGTACTGTTACCGGATCCCATCAGGGTGGTTCCAAAGGTTACATTTTGCGATTCAGCTCCCCCATTGTGAGGAAGGTTAATTCCATGTCCCAGTTCATGTGCCAGTCCACCGATCCATATCGTCGAATACTTGTCGTTAGGTTTGCCAAGGTTAAGGGTATCCAAACCTGTATAATCCAGTGCGAAACACCAGCGTCCGATTCCGTAGAAAGGGCCTCCGCTGGGATAACCGTTTGTATCGTAGGAATAGGTTGGCGTAACCACCAGGATATGATCACTTGTTTTCTCTCCGGGATGCGCAGCATAATAAGCATTGATTTCTGTCATCATCTGAGCAGAGCCACCTTCATACGGATATTGCGCTTTTGGATAGGTACCTCTGATCACCGCCATCCTCAGTTTTCCCTGGGCATCGACAGGAATCCCAACCGTTTTATTTGTAAATCCCCAATGGTTCATCCATTTGGAAACAAAATTCTGCGTGTATACCATTACGCCATTTAGCCTTTTCTGATAACCAGGAACGGTATCCAGGTCGGATGGAATAAAATAAACAACATTCAGGTTATTTGTTCCGGACTGCGGCCCGTCACCTGTAGCGCCGAATTTATTTGCCGCTCTTAGGTTTTCTCCGACGGATACATCTGAAACTCTTTTACAACTGGCAAGAACGGCCAATGATGCAATCAGTAAAACTGCAGATAATGAAATTTTGTTCATAGTTTTTGGTTTAGGGTTATGATTGATTGGTTAATTCATCTGAACTGTTATTGAAACCGGCCATTCAAAATACCAACCTCACTCCCACCTACCTTTGAATTCTGATAACCGATAAACAATTACTAAGCAGCGGCTTACCTAAAACTATCGATTAAAAAATGAAGAAGATCCATTACATATTGCGCAAACGTTTGATTCCTGCCCGGAGGCTTGTTTTTCAGTAAAAAACAGAGGATAAACAACAGATCATTGCCATGAAATGATCCGAACCTATAAAACACTCCGGTTTAAGACACCTTTTATCACAGCATCCAGCCTTGTTTCCTATCGAAAACAAGGCAAACACAGCGTATTGACCAAGTATAGCGCAAACGTTTGCCTTACCTGCAAACAGAACAACCTAACGCTGTGGAGCAAGCCTCTCATTCATAAGCATTTGCTTTAAGGGGAAACATCCTGGAATGATACCGGGAAAAGAAAAATCAAACAGATCAGCCCTAATGCTTTTTCAGCAAATTCGGCCCGAGACAACGCACCTGAACGTTCTCGAAGCTCCCTTTGACGGAAATGTTTTTCTCTGCCCCTTCTTCAATGGAGTTTTTTCCGGAGAACTCAAAACTGCCACTGATGATGGCAATGTTGCCTTTTACCTCCACTGTGGTTAAAGTAAAAGTTCCGGTTTCCGCATCTGCGGTGATGTCCTTTGATGAAGCTTCTCCATCACCCGTATCTGAAAAAACCGCAAAGTTCGCAACCGCCTGATCAGCCATCGTACTCAGAACAGTTTTACCTGGTTTAAACTCCCCCATTTTCTTCAGGTCAATCATGAGGTTGATCAGACGGCCATCTTGTTCAAGACTACATTTTAGTCCAAAAATAGCCTTTTTATCTGCGCCGATCAGCGCATGTCCGTTGGTTACTTTAGCCGTATAAGCTTTGCCATTTTGCTGCAAACTGACCAGTCCGGAACGAGGGCCTGTTTGCGCAAAAGCGACAACTAAACTACTAAACATCAATACAATTACACAGGTTAAAATATGATTTATTTTCATGGCGCTGAAATTTAAGAAGACCAACACTACCACTCAAAAATAAATAAAAAACCAGACGATTCCAGTTAAAAATTATTAGTGCTCCTCAAAATCATTAAACATCTGAATCAGGCGTGATGCTGCGTCTTCGGCGTGCAGCATTTCCGTTGAATCCAATGTCATTTTTGTCACTGTTGCAGCCCTGATGAGCATCTGCTCTTCATATGCTGCGATCGCCGCGCTTAGCGTTGGAAATTCTTCATTGCTCAAACATTCGCTCAATTCCATTGCATCCTGCATGGCCATATTTACACCTTCGCCGGCATATGGAGGCATCACATGTGCCGCATCGCCGATCATTGTTAAGTTCGACTGTGTTTCCCATTGCTGATCCAGGGGGAAATGATACTGTGGCCTCGGCACAAAGGAGATCTCTTCTCCCTGAAACAGTTCCTGCCAAATCAAATCCCAGGAGCCAAATTCCTTTTTAAACCATTCAAAAACCTGTGATTTATCCGAAAAATCAATCCCACTCTCCTTTAGCCAGGATTCCTCCACCCTGCAACCGGTATAAAATGAAAGACTGCCATCCCCCTTGGCACTTAAGATCAGCGACTTCCCTTCGCCAAAGGCAAAAATCTTCCCGCCGTCCAGCAGTTTTTGTAAAGCAGGTGCATTTTGATCTGCGTGGTACACGTTTCCTTCAACGATCGTGATTCCGGAATAAACCGGGGCGATAGCCGTGATCAAAGGCCTGATTTTAGACTTTGCACCATCAGCAGCGATTACGATATCTGCAACGGCTGAACTTCCGTTTTTGAATTGTATGTGCCATTGATTTTCATATTGTACCATCGACACATACTGACTGTCCCAAACCACAGTCCCCGCCTCCAGGGATTCGAGTAAAATATTTCTTAACGGACCACGGTCAATTTCCGGACGATCGTCAATCAAGTCTCCGGGTTCATCCCAATCCATTTTTATCACGGCATCTTTGTCCATGATGCGCATTTTTCCTGCTCCCGGGCGAAAATTAGCATAAAATTCAGTCAGCAATCCTGCCCTGCGCAAAGCCTCTAAACCCGATTCCTCATGAAGGTCAAGGGTTGCCCCCTGAATCCTGTTCTCCTGATCAAAATCCCTTTCATATACCTTAACATCTGCCCCTTTGATTTGTAAAAGCCTGGCCAGTGTGAGGCCTCCCGGACCGCCACCTATAATGGCAATTCTCTTGTTCTTTTCCATTTTGATATTGTTACTATTTTATTGTGATTCAAAAGTAGCTGACTTTATCAGAAGAAAATAGCTACATTAGTCTAAAAAACAGTCGCAAATGGCCATCCTATGATTTTTGAGTTTACTGCTGCCGAGCACATCGGAATGCTGGCCGCCTTCGCAAAAGCGATTGGCAGCAAAATAGAAAATGGAATAGTGGAGCTTCCTGAACATTTAGGAAAGGGCTATATGAGAGGGCTCGATCTTGGTCCTCAGATCCGAATGATGATCCGGCAATATGAGCTTAAAGAAGATTTGGTTTTCCGGCGGACTGCTTCAGGAAAGGGGACCAAAGTAGTGGTCATTGCATTTCATAATTTTTTCCATCCTTCATCCGATAAAAAACCCGCTTTGCCTTTTGTACAGATTACCACAGCAGGGATTGATTATGAAGATTTTTTTCCGGTCAATTCAACGATCAATACGATCATTATTGCGGTAAATGTCGATTTACTGAAAGCGCTGCTGCATCCCGGCGAAGAGGACGCGTTGTTCCAAAACATTATCTTCGGCGACCAGCCTTTCCTCTATGAAGAGCTCATATCTCCACAAATGCAGGCCCTGGCCAGCCAGATTGTAACGGCTGAACATACCGGCACATTGCGCCATTTTTTCTACCGCCTAAAAGCAGAAGAGCTGATTTACCTGCTCTTTACAGCCTTGTTAAAACGCAGGGAAGCACCTGCTCAGACGCTGAATGTGGCAGATGTAAAAACGATCTATCAGGTAAAAGACAAGATCCTGGCCCATATAGACCATCCCCCGAAACTGGAGGAACTGGCAAAATTTTCCGGCATGAGCGAATCGAAACTGAAACGCCTGTTCAAACAGATTTTCGGAAAGAATATTTACGACTATTACCAGTCTTTCAGAATGACGGAAGCCGCTTATCTGTTAAAGGAAAAAGGTTTATCGGTATCAGAGACGGGTTACCAGCTGGGCTTTTCCAATTTGAGTCATTTTGCAAGGGTATTTGAAAAATACATCGGACTTAAACCAAAACGGTATTCAACAAAAGGATAAACATTAAAGCGGACTGGCCTTCCTTTTCCTTTCGTCAAAAGCGGCGATAATCTGCTGTGGCTCCCTATCTAAATGATCCGTTGCAAGCCGCAGTACCGTTCCATCCCGCAGGACCACGACCAGGGTATGCGTCGTGTTGAACGTATCCCCTTCCGCAGTTCTGTTTTTAAAGGTTTCTTTCAGAATTTCATAAGATTGGAGCTCCTGCCACTTATAAAATGCTTTGTCTTCAAACTGCACCCCTTCGTCGCTGAGAATAAGGTCCTGTGGACGTCTTAAATAAACGATCACATAAACGCCAATTGCCAATACGACAAGCATATAAATCAGGAGCAATATAAATACAAGGAGGTTTGTCTCGTAAAAATACAGCACCATCATCGCCGGAACAATGAAAACAATCACGTTAGCGACCTCCACAGGTAGGGATTTCCATGATTTCTTAATCACTAAGGGCCTCATAATCCAGGGTTTTAAAGGATGATCTATAAGATAAAGATCCTTAATTTATTTATATTTTCAAGCCTGATGTCTTTTCAAGCCCGATGTCGCAAGTCCCCCCTTTTATTGTCGGGTATGCACTTGATCTCCTTCCTTTAAGATTGGTATCTTAGTATAGCAATATACGTTAACCATAAAGCTTAAAAAACCATGAAAAACTCCATTTATCCTTGTCTGGGCATCAGAGGGAAAATCGCGGAAGCATCAGATTATTACATTCAAACTTTTGGAGAAGGAAAAGTTAGCCAAACCACTCCTTTTGTAATCCAGATTGAGTTGAGCGGCCAGAAATTTATGCTGCTCAACGAAGGGCCTTCTGCTTCCCCTAACCCTTCGATTTCATTTATGGTGGTTTCTGAAGATCCTGAAGAAACAGAAAAATACTGGAACAGACTCATCAAAGAAGGCAAAGCGCTGATGCCACTGGACAATTACGACTGGAGTCCTAAATACGGCTGGGTGGAAGACAAATACGGCGTTTCCTGGCAATTGTATACAGGCAATAAAGCCGATACCCCACAAAAGTTTAGCCCTACCCTGATGTTTACAGGTGCAAACGCAGGAAAAGCATCCGAAGCCATTGCGGTGTATACCAAATTGTTCCCTGATGCTACGATCGAAGGCATCTTAAAATACAGCAAAGAAGATGGGGAAAATGAGGACTTTGTGAAGCATGCGCAGTTTAAGATCAAAGACACGATCCTCATGGCGATGGACAGCTCTGCAGCGCATGCCTTTGCGTTCAATGATGCCGTATCATTGGTAGTGGAGTGTGAAACCCAGGAGGAAATCGACAAATACTGGACGCAGTTAACCAGCAAGGGAGGTTATGAGGTGGCCTGTGGCTGGTTAACAGACCCATATGGCATCAGCTGGCAGATCATCCCCAAAAACATCGTCAAATGGGTTACTGACCCTGAACGCAGCCAAAGGGTAATGAGCGTCATGATGAAAATGAAGAAGCTGATCATTGCAGATCTGGAAAATGCTTAACTGCAGCCATTAGCTTTTTACCGGGAACAGGAACACGACCTGTTCCCTCCATAAACAACCGTTACCCTCAATGCGATTAAATCTGGTGCCAAATCAAAAATTTGATTAATTTGCCGGCCTAAATCTACCGAATATGGAAAGTCTGGTTCTTGAAAACATTGCCGAAAAATGGTTTGATGCCTTTAACAAGCATGACCTTGAAGCACTTCTGGCACTGTATGATGAGGATGCACAGCATTTTAGTCCGAAGCTAAAAATCAGGCAGCCGGAAACCGGTGGATGGGTCCGCGGACAGGCGGCATTGCGGGAATGGTGGAAGGATTCCTTTGAACGTTTACCGACCTTACGTTACCAGCCTACCTCCTTCACTGCCAATAACGAGCGTGTTTTTATGGAATACATCAGAACGGTAGCAGGCGAACAAGATCTGCTCATTGCCGAGGTTTTGGAAATCAGCAAGGGAAAAATAAACGCTTCCAGGGTGTACCACGGATAAACTCAGTTCAACCTTCATTAAAAAATAAAACAATGGGAAAGTACCAGCAGGAATGGAAATCCTTACTTCAGAAAGAAGCAGCATTTCAGGATTGGCAAGTGAGGTCCAGTGGCGGCGATCTCCTTATCCGTGTCCCCGAAGATACCGATATGGATTTACTCAAAATGCAGTTTTCTGACCTCATCGGCCCCATGGCCCCATTGATTAAATCGCCTAAAGCTACCCTTAAATTCTATGTGGGGAACAGCAATGAAGCTGATTTTATATTTACGCTGAATTAGCCGTTTTTTAAAGCCGAATTGGCTTTCATTTAAACAAAATACATCTTCAGCTCCAAAGACAAAGCCAGCAGGAGCTTCAACTGATGCTGTGCAGTACCTTCATCAGCCTGATTTTCTTCGATATTGGCCGAATGTATGGCTTCATTGAGCTTTTGCAAATTCAGTCCGCTGCTGCGTTGAACACAATAGTCCAGGTGATCCAGAATTTCGTCAAATAACACGCCCGAATCCTGTTTTATATTTTGCCTGGCAGACAAAGACAAGGAGGCGATAATGGAATTGATCCTGTAGCTGAGCATCTGGATGGCATAAATCCCCGGCATGTCTACCTGTTTACTTTTCGGTTCCAGGTGCAGGTATTGGAGTGCTTCGGAAAACTTAGCCAGTTGGATATATCCATTTTTCCTGGCCAGTTTCGAGGCATTGATCCCCGTTTGAATGCCCCAGAGCTCTTCCTTTACTTTGAGTAAATAATTGCGGTTAGCTTCCAGAATGTTTGAGATCAGCCCCTTCAAACCTTTGGTTTCCCAGATGGGGAAAAGGAATGCGGCAAGGAAAGCTATGATACAGCCGATAATGGTGTACAAAACCCTCTCGGTAATGATATGGTCGGCATGTCCGTCATAAATACTAAGGCATAAGATCACCATGGAGGTAATGAACATCACACTTACGGCATACCTGATGCGGTTGAAAGTGAAAAAACCGAGCAGCATAAATGCGGAGATCACCAGCAGCACCGCCACCTGTTTAACCACCAGAATCAAAACAATTCCGATCACGGCACCAATGAAAGTACCGGACAAGCGTTCTACATTTCTTTTCCAGGTTAAGCCAAACCTCGGCTTGGCAACGATTACGATCGTGAGTAACAGCCAGTAACTATATTTTCCAAAAGGAAAGACGATGGTGATCAGATAGGCAAACAAACACAAAAGCGCCAGCCTTAAAGAAAACTTAAAAACTGCCGAACTAAAGGAAAAATGTTGTTTTAATGAAGTCAGGCTAAACAGCTGGGGAGATAAAAAATCCCCATAGGTCAGGTCATTTGAACTGAGGTCCGGATGAAGCAAAGAGATAGGCTGATCGCCTTTAATCACCTGAATGTGAAGCGCAATGTCTTCCATATTCCTCAGCACCTTATCCAGGATGCGGGAATTGATTTCATTTTCCTGATGCGCAAGGGCGATGAGTTCTGCCCGGGCCTTTTCAAATTTAAGGAAACGCTGAGAGGCTAAGATCTTCTTTGGCCTTAAAAAAATACCGCTGAGTACATCCAGTTCTTCCGCCAGGATTTCAATCAGCTCAATGATCAGCTGCAGGGCTCCGGTTTTGTCCAGGGCCTTTCTGACATCGGCATAGTCGTAATGAATGGCAGTCACCTGCTCATACAAATCGATTACGCTGATCGCGGTCCGCAACAATTGCTGCCCCCTTTCATTGGCAGGCTTCATGGCTGCTTTATCACTTAACAGCAGGTTTCTTACGAGCTCCTGCTTTTCACTTACTTTAATATGCAGGGCAATGGTTTCGCTATAACATTCATCCAGCGGGGCTTCCGGGTCATAACAGTTCGCTTTAGACCGCAGAAATGAAGCGGTACTGGTGATGCATTCAAAAATGGCCTGGTGTAAAGAACGGTAAGGCCAGATTGCAATCTGAATCAGGCTGATCAGATAGTACCAGCATCCGCCAAGAAAAACATACCAGCTGAACAACAAGGGATGAACCGGATGCAGTCCCAGGGTAAAAATACCAAGGATGATGGCCATGGTGCCGGTTAAGGCCATCCTGTTGCCAAAGATGGCGAACATAGAAAACACAAAAGACAACAGAAAGATCCCTGCCGCGGTTAGCCAGTGGTTGCCCAGTGAGGAAGAAATGATCAGCGCTGTAGCAAAGAAAGATAAAATACTGATGATGGCACTTTTGAATTTATTGGCCCTGTTTCCCGGCGCATCGGTTAAGCTGATCAGCAGGGCACCAACCCCTACTCCTATGGCCATTTTGGGTTGATGGTAAAAGAACAACGTTGCAAAGGGCAGCACAATGGTGATGGTATTTCGCAACGCATCCGTAAAATACTCTCCATAAATCAAACTGATTAACCTGGATGGTATGTTATCCCATTTCACCAAACCCTTACTAAACATAAAACGAACTGAATTAATTATTTCGCCGCAAAATTATTGTATAAAAACGGAATGTGGTTAAAGTTGATGCGATTTATTCGTTTTTTATCATTTCTTCCAATCTTGTCGGGTATCCGGCCGAAATAGCAAATCCTATCCGGAATCAAGGAGGGAAATGTTCTGTACCTTGCAGTACTGGAAATGCTTCCGGCTACACACGCGGCAAACAGGCTCTATATTAGGTCTATACTCGATGCAGCCCCGCTTGTAATCGTGTTAAAGGCGGGTAAGCAACTTGTATAAACCGGATGAAGATCCACTGAAAGCGCAACCGGTTAAAATGTCAGAAGCTGAACAGAAGATTGCTTTTAGGCAGCAACTGCAATGAGCTTAATTTATTAAGATCAGATTTTACTGCTATCGCCCGGCAAAACCAGCAGTGGAATGTTTGTATGTTTCGCCATTTTTTGTGTATCGCTACCTTTCAAAATCACATCGACAAAGTCGTGCGAACGGTGTACCATCACCAGTAAGTCGACTTGTTCTTCTTCACAGCACAAACTTAACCCAATACCTACCTGTTCATTTTCGATAGGTTTATAAAAAATATCAGGATAGCAGGTCTGGGCGATAACTTTTGTAATTAATCTGTTTACTCCCTCCTTATGATCAGCTCTTTCCTCATGAAGGGTATGAATCTTTGTCACCAGAATCTTTGCACTGAATGCACTGGCTAAAGGGACGAGGTTTGCAATAGCTTTAATATCCTGTTCCGGATAGCTGAAATCGGTGGCATACACGATTTTCCCTAATCTACCCAAATCTGCCATTGGAGGAACCAGTAACAAAGGATCTGTTGCGGAGTTGATCATATTTCTGGTATTGTTCTCTAAAAAGAAATGTCCAGTACCTTTACGGTGAGTTCCCATAACCACCATTTCTGCATCACAAATGTCCATTACGTTTTCCAATACATCTGAGAGCCTGCCCGTCTGATTGACACAGCTGATCTGCGGATGAAAACCAGCAGAATGATCGGTATGTTCAAAATGTTTCTTCAGGCGCTTCAGTTCTTCATGACTATCTTCAATGAGTCCGTCAAATCCATTCATTGACCAAACGAATCCTCCCGCCTCGGCAACTGCAACCGGAACAAAGATGGCATTACATAAAAGTACGTCTAACTGTAAAAATTTTGCCAAATGATAACCATATGCTGCAGCATGGTTACTACTCTCGGAAAAGTCTGTTAATAAAACTATTGTTTTCATATGATCTGGTTGAGTAATGGAGGATTTACAACACCAAATGTCCGGAATGATATTCCAGTAAGCTATGACACGCGTCATTTATTAAGCTGATCTGCATCACCCATATGGTTTTCATTTTAGCTGAACTTTATATTAGCGGCGTGCCTTTTACAAGCCATGTTGTTCCCAGCCGTTCGGTAATGATGCACCGCATCAGAAAAGACAAGGGCGGCAATTTATGGTTTACCGAAATGATGACAGACAGGCTGGGTAAGGTCACTTTGTAAAAGCGGCTACAATAACTACCATTTTGGATACATCCCTGCGGCGAAAAGGATAGAATTTTGTGATCAAATCAGAAAAGAAAATGAAAACAATATTCATCACGGGAGCCTCCACAGGTTTGGGAAAAGCAACAGCAAAATTATTTGCATCAAAAGGCTGGAAAGTAATCGCTACCATGCGTAAGCCTGAGGAAGAAAAAGAATTGAATTTAATAGAGAACATCGGCCTGTTGCCCTTGGATGTTACGAACCTTGCTCAGATTGAAGCAACAACCCGGGAAGCCATTGCTTCGGGCGATATCGATGTCGTTTTTAACAATGCAGGTTATGGATTAATGGGCCCTTTGGAGTCGACTAGCGATGCGCAGCTTGTGCGTCAGCTGGACACCAATATTTTAGGGGTAATCCGGGTTACACAGGCCTTCATTCCTTACTTCAGGGAAAGACAGGCAGGACTGTTCATCTCCACCACCTCTATCGGCGGTTTGATCACTTTCCCTTTCAGTTCGGTATACCATGCCACAAAATGGGCTTTGGAAGGCTGGAGCGAAAGCATGGCCTTTGAGTTAAAGAAAATCGGTGTGGGCATCAAGACCGTCTCACCCGGTGGTATAAAGACAGATTTTTTAAGTCGCTCTGCCGATATGTCTACACATCCGGTCTATGAGAAATGGGTAGAAAAGATGTTTTCAGGATTTGACGAAAATCATTTTACCCCGGCAGAACAGATTGCAGATGTGGTATATGAGGCAGCTACAGATGGCAAAGACCAGCTCAGGTATGTGGCAGGCGAAGATGCAAAAGCGCTCTATGCACAGCGACTGGAACTGGGCGATGAAGCTTTCAGAAAACAAATGGGACAGACCTTTTTAGGAAATTAAACTGCTTATCTTTATCAGGTGAAAAGAGAAGAAAACATTCCACATCAGTTCAATTCGATATCAGACTTACATCGGGTGCTGGGCTTGCCAAAGCCTTTGCATCCTCTGGTAAGCCTGGTCGACAATACTGCAATTGCCATAGATAAGGATCAGTTGCCCGGCTCTTTTATACTTAATTTCTATAAGATCTCCTATAAAAAAGGGCTTCATGGAAAGATCAAATATGGGCAAAGTTATTATGATTTTGATGAGGGCGGCATGGTCTTCACCTCGCCCAATCAGGTGCTGGCTACCGCCGATGATGATACAGAATACAAGGGGCATACCCTGCTCATCCATCCTGACTTTATCAGAAACTATCCCTTAGGGAAAACCATCAAAAACTTTGGTTTCTTTTCTTACGACACCAATGAGGCGCTTCATTTGTCTGACAAAGAGAAAAACATTATCATTTCGATCTTCAGGAATATTGAAGATGAACTGCAGTCTGCCATAGACGAGTATAGTCAGGATGTGATCGTTACACAAATCGAGTTGCTGCTCAATTACAGCAACCGTTTTTACAAACGTCAGTTCCTGACTAGGAAAGCGGTCAACAGTGATTTATTAAGCGCATTGGAAAGCCTGTTAAACAATTACCTGAACCTTAAAACAGCATTGGTTAATGGCTTGCCTACGGTACAATACCTGGCCGGGCAGCTCAATGTTTCCCCACGTTATTTAAGCGATATGCTCCGTTCCCTGATCGGTCAGAATGCACAGCAATACATCCACCATCAGCTCATTGATAAGGCAAAAGAGATGTTGTCTACGAGTAGTTTATCGGTTGCGGAAGTGGCCTATCAACTGGGATTTGAACATCCGCAGTCTTTCAATAAGCTGTTTAAAAGGAAAACCAATGTATCGCCCCTGGAATTCCGGCAATCCTTTAATTGATCAGCTGTAGATACTGAATTTAAGTACAATAAAAAAGCACGGACAACTTAGCTGCCCGTGCTTTTCTTTATGATCTTTATCAATTGATACTTATGCTCCAAGGCTCCAGCCCTGGCGGTATTCACGTTTAACAAACTGATTTACTTCATCAAAATTGGTGACCCTAAGGTTTTGCTTGTCCCAAAGTAGCTTAATGTCTCTTCCGGGATAGTCAAAACCATTGCCATCAGCTTTGGTCCTCCTCACGTCCGTTCCCCTGATCGCCAGGTTGGCGATTAGAAGTGTTTCTGTAAGCGGGCCTGCCGTTTCGAATGGTGAGCTCAGGTTTATTTTACCATAACCTGCAATCGCTGCTTCTGCCCATTGGGTATAATGTCCGTCTACCCCACCCGGTACCAAAGGAGTTTTTCTTTTCGTACGGTCTTCTGCATTCTTCGACAATGGCAATAACCTTGGGTTGGCACCATATACATCACACATCATTTTTCCTTTCGTTCCGATGAACAATACGCCATTGGCACCAAAAGCTTCGTTGGCTTCCAGTTCTTCCGGACGTTCGGGTTTAATCCCTCCGTCCATCCAATGAAGTTCCAGGTTACCTTTAGTTTTCTTCGTTTTTTCAAAAGTCATGATCACATGGCTCGATGGCGGACAACTGTCAGGAAAATATCCCCTTTTAAATTCATCTACATAAATGCTGCCCACACTGCACTGCACATCGATTGGTGTATCCAGTCCTAAGATTCTGAAAGGCGGCTCCACAAGGTGACAACCCATATCGCCGATAGCGCCGGTACCGTAATCCCACCAGCCTCTCCAGTTAAAAGGAACCATTTTATCGATATAAGGTTTGTAAGGAGCGCAACCTAACCACAAGTCCCAATCCAGTTCTTTTGGAATCTCTGCAGCTGTTGAGGGCCATAAAATGCCCTGAGGCCATACCGGCCGGTCTGTCCAGCAATAGACTGTTTCCACTTTACCGATCAGCCCGGCATCACACCAGTCCTGCAGCTGTCTTACCCCATCGCCGGATGCGCCCTGATTTCCCATTTGGGTAACCACCTGGTAACGCTTTGCCGCTTCTGTCAGCTTGCGTGCTTCGTAAATATCGTGGGTTAAAGGCTTTTGTACATAGACGTGTTTCCCGAGCTGCATCGCTGCCATGGCAATCATCGCATGGGTATGGTCTGGTGTGGAGATCACCACACCATCAATATTTTTGGCTTCCTTATCCAGCATCTGCCGGTAATCTTTATAATATTTGGCTTTAGGGAACCGCTTAACCGATCCCGCGGCCCTTCTGTCGTCCACATCACACAGAAAGGCGATGTCAGATTTACCTCCACTATAGACCCTTTCCAGATCACTCTCTCCTTTTCCTCCTACGCCAACACCAGCAACCATAAGCCGGTCGCTGGGCGCTAAAAATCCTTTTCCGCCCAATACATGACGGGGTACAATCATAAATCCTGCCGCTGCCAGTGCGGTTGTCTTAATAAAGTTTCTTCTTGAACTATTTGCAGCTGAATCTTTATTTTCTTCAGTCATTTTTATCTTCTTTTGTATTTCCAATACCATTTACCCTTTTTCAGGGTCTTTTATTTTTCGCTTTATTTGTCGTCTCAGGGATCAGCTGACTCCTCGACGGCCGGGTTATTTCCCTTTACTCAGGTCTTTGATTCTGATGTTTCTGAACTGTACCGGAGAACCATGACCAAGGAAGCCAATATGGCCGCTGTTGCGCATTAATCCAGGATGAGGCTGACCATCAGCTGCACCATTCTTTCTGGCATCAGTAATGTCTGCATCCAGAATTACCGTTCCGTTCAGGATCACTTTAATTTTAGGGCCTTTTACAATTACCTCTTCATAGTTCCATTCCCCTACAGGTTTTAAAAAGCCTCGTTTTGCTGGAATTGTACCGTAGATGGAACCATGATACTGATAAACATGCAGGTCTTTATAGATCGGTGCTTCACTATCCAGGATCTGGAGTTCCATTCCCTGGTAAGCGGCATCTCCCTCTAAAGGGGCCCTGATTCCTAAACCATTGTTTGCTCCCGGTGTCAGTTGAAATTCAAAACGGTAAACGAAATCGCTGAATTCTTCTTTGGTAAATAAGTTACCACCAGAACCTTTTCCCGGTTTCGGACGGATGGCAATGTTTCCATCTTCGATCACATAATCGGTGGTATTGCCCATCCAGCTGTGCATATTGGTACCATCAAAAAGCACTTTATAACCTTCCTTTTTTTCCTGTGCAGTCAATTCAAAAGCTTTCACACGTGGAAGCTCCCTGATGTACAGATCGCGGTAAGCTACCGGAGAACCATGCGCCTGCAATTCGATCTGCTCTTCTGCAAAAATCGCCATGTTCTTATCCCAATAATTTTCCAGGATCACATTGTCCGTTACCAGTACGCCGTTCAGATAAACCGTAACACGGTCACCTTTCATCAAAATGCGGAAGGTATTCCATTCATCCAGTTTATTGTCTGCAACCGTCAGTGGTTTACTTTCATTAACCTGGTTGTTATACAAACCTCCTGAGCCTACCTGGGCACCTACTTTTGTACGTGCGTTGTCCCAGATCTGAACCTGAGGTGTACCGCGAAGGTAAATCCCGGCATCGCCCTCTCCTTTTTTATCATCGATGATTTTCCAGTCTACCAGCATTTCAAAATCACCATATTTTTTAGCCGTAACCAGGTTGTCACCATGACTTGCAAACTGTAATTCGCCGTTGGCAACTTTCCAGCTGTCCAATGCTTTTGCATCTGCCTTTTTCTGTTCTGCCTCCAAGGTTTTGGCATCCATTTTTGAACGTTTAATCGGGTCAGCAACAAGACCTTTCCAACCTGTCAGGTCGGTTCCGTTAAACATCGACACGAAACCCGCTCCTGCTTTCATTTCTGAAATGTATTTGCGCATTCCTTCTTTTTGATAACCGCTGTCACCACCAGTGATGACCGCTATGGTTTTATTCAGCAAGCCTTTAACCAGCTCACCGTTATATTCACCAGCCATTGTAATGTTCATTACTGCATTTGCTGCCGACTGCTGTAAAGCAGCATCATCTAAATATTTACCTGCAAAAACGATGGCGTTGAAACATTTAGCCTGTTCTGTAGCTTTTAAGATCTGATTTTTCTGCTCCGGGCTTTGCGCAACAGCCATGGCATTGCGAAGCAATAACAATTTCTGCTCTGCAGGGGCATTGCTTACTTTTATGGCGCGCAGGTAACCATTAATTGCGGTATTCAGGAAAGCCGGATTTTTTGTCTCCCTTGCAATCCTGATCAATGCTGCAGCAGCAGTTCCATCCGTCCAGGCAGATAATGCCTCTAAAGCCGCCTGTTGCGTTTGTTCATTGCCGGAAGCATAACCATCAGACACTGCTTTTAAGGACTGTTCCCCACCTAAATTTGCAAGGACTTTATAGTAGAGTAATTTCTTATTTTCGGGAGCAGTATTCATTTGCTGCAATACAGCATCTACTTGTGCTGTCTTATCACCAGGGCCATTTACTGCAGCAATAATTGCCGCCTGTACTGCCAGTTCCTGCGTTCCGGAATTTTCATTGAGTAATGTAAACAGCTTTGGTAGATCGTTATTTACCACCACGGCACTTAAAGCGGTATAAGCTGCCTGCTGCACCTGAGGGTTTTTACTTCTCATTTGCGCATAAACGGCATTCAATTCTGAATTTGCAGCGCGCGAGGCAAGGATATTGATCAATGCAACCTGTACCTCTGGTTTTGCAGCGGGAATTGCCGCGGCAACTTTTGCCGGAATGCCATTGCCTTTCATCCGGTTAATCACGCCCGAAACGGCAGCAATATCTGTAGCATCAGCTTTGCCCATCACCTGTAATAAATCGCCAAGCACCTGTTCCTGACCTATATTTGTAGCCGCATTGATGGCAGCCAGTTTTACTTTTTGATTTTTACTCTTCAACAGTTTTAGTATTGCAGGTAAAGCTGCTGTAGCATTGCTTTCGCCAAGCATGTATACGATATCTGCCTTTGCTTCCTCATCAGCCTCACCTAGTTTTTTAACCCATGCTCCGGTTGAAGCAGCAGTTACATATGGAACCGCGAACTTTAATGCCGCCGCACGATAAGTTGCATTTTTGTCGCCTGCAGCATCCAGCAGGATTTGTTGGTTGCCTTCTTTATTCGCCTCTACCAAAATCTTTAAAGCAGCAGTACGAACACGTACATGTTCATCAGCCGAAGTTTTTGCCAGTAATTTTTTACCGATTTGTTCCGCAAGGGTAGTATTCCCATTGTCCAGTAACTGTTTGGCATAAATCAGGTAATCGGCCGTCGCATTGCTGTTTTCAAATTTATAACCGCTTTTTTCGGCTGCTGCAGCAAGTACATTTTCCGAAGAAGGATCGGCAATATAGGCAAGCGCATATAGTGCTACTTTGGCTGTATTTATATCATTACTTACCGCCAGGGCATTAATCGCCGGCGCAGCATCCTTAAAACGGCTGTCGCCTAAAGCTTCAATGATGGAAAGCTTTGCAGCACCGTTTGCCTGGCTCAATGCTTTTAACAGTGTTGTTTTCGAGGCAACCGTATTGATTTTAACAAGGGCCCTTCCGGCTGGATCTGCCAAAAGCGGATCTGTTAGAAAACCCTGTAAACAAGAAATCGCATCTTCTTTACCAACCAGCTCCAGCTGGCTGATGATAAATGATTTGTTTTGCGGATCTGAAAGTTTTGGCAAGGCTTTACAATAAGCAGCAACAGCCATTTTCCTCCAGTTTTCCTGTCCCGGCTGCGTAACATAAGCAGAGAAACCACCAATAGCATATTCCAGCAGGGAATTGTTTCCTTTACCCGGAGCAGTAAGCCCGGTAATTAAAGTCACATATCCCTCTTCTCCCAGCTGGGAGATGTCGCTCATGTTATTTTTCAGCAGTGCTGCATCCTTTGCAGGCATTTGAGCAAGCAAATCAGCGATGCGTGTGGTTATTGTACGTTGGTCTTTTTTCTCCTGTGCCTGAGCTATATTTTGCAGTGTGATTACGGCCAGCAGGATAAAGAATATCTTTCTTATCATTATGATATGTGTAAAATGTGAATCTGAATTGTATTTAATACGCTATTTAATTAAATGGAAAAGGGTGCACGCATGACAGGGTTAATCAACCTGTTTGCACCTTCATCATCAATAAATTCCTGTTTTACAGGATCGAACTTTAAAGAACGTCCCAGTCTCAGCGCAACCAATCCCATATTCACAATATTACAGGAGCGATGTCCATTCTCTTCATTCAAAGCAAACTTCTGTCTTGTTTTAACAGAGGTCACAAAATCCGTCATTTGCGGTGCAGGATCAGGGAATGCAGCCAGTTTCCTTTCCAGGTCTGGTATATCCGATTTAAAGCCGGGATATAATTTACCTTTAGGTCCTTCGATGTAAGGGACATTGGTATCCTTTCCTTCGCCATCTAAAATGATCTGGCAACCATCAGCATAAGTATAGGTGATTCTTCTCCAGGTCCCAACGGCATCAGTATGTTGTTGCGGGGCATCTATTTCAACGGAAACCGGGCTGGTATCATCCTTGCCTAAAAAGTACTGGATCGGATCGATATAATGTTGTCCCATATCACTCAGACCACCTCCATCATAATCCCAGT
This sequence comes from Pedobacter sp. KBW06, assembly GCF_003852525.1. Lineage (GTDB taxonomy): Bacteria > Bacteroidota > Bacteroidia > Sphingobacteriales > Sphingobacteriaceae > Pedobacter. Next base: position 75,976 of record NZ_QAJL01000005.1, on the reverse strand, counting down.
AACCACGGAAAGTCTGATGAACGCGGTGTTCATTGTAAGGTTTATACGGTGCCGGGCCAAGCCATCTGTCGTAATCCAGTTCCGGTGGTACGGGCTGAGGCGCAAGATTGTCCTTCCCTACCCAATAAAACTTCCAGTCGTAACCCGTATGTTTTCCTACGGTAACCTTTAAAGGCCATCCCAATAATCCACTGTCTACCAATTTTTTTACTGGTTTAACGGTGGTTCCCATTCCGTAAAAAGTATCTTTAAACCTAAACCAGGTATTGAGGCGGAACATGCTGCCATGTTTCTGAACAGCTTCCATTACACGTTTCCCTTCACCAATGGTATGTGTCATTGGTTTTTCACACCAGATGTCTTTTCCTGCATTGGCTGCATCGACAGCCATGATCCCATGCCAGTGCGGCGGAGTGGCGATGTGTACAATATCTACTTCAGGTAATTTAAGCAGTTCCCGGTAGTCGCTAAAGGTTTTAACGCCTTTATCTAACATTGATGTTGCTTTTGCAATGTGCCTGGTGTCTACATCGCAGATGGCCACCACCTGTGTTCCATCATATTCAAAATGGCCCCGGCCCATGGAGCCCACCCCGATTACGGCTTTAGTTAACCGGTCACTGGGTGCAATAAAGCCCGTACCGCCCAATACATAGCGTGGCACTATGGTAAATGCGGCGAGCCCAACGGCAGCCTTTGTAATAAAATCTCTTCTGGTATTGGTTTCGTTTGTGTGTTTTGGTTCCATTGTTAACTAATTGGTGTTACGAAAAATTAAAATGTGGTTAGGTTGTTATGGTAAATATGGTATTACTTGCGGAAAATGAACTGTAAATAAGTCGGTTTGGTTTAGGAAATATAATGACATTTTTTATTTAAGTTTATCAATAAACTGATTTTTTTAATAAAAAAATTTAGTTTAATAAAATTTTCAATTAAGTTGACGAACCTTATCTTAATAAATACAATTAGCCAATGGATCTTTCCTTATTAAAAGACATCATATTATCAGAAAGTAAAAACGATAAGCAGCTTAGCCATAAATACAAAATATTAAAGCATCTCTTTTCCACCGGCTCTTCCTCTATATCGGCGCTATGCGATGCTGTGGGTCTGAGTACGCCAAGTATGCTCAAGCTTTTAGCGGATTTGCAGGCTGCAGGCTGGGTCGAAAAAAAAGGCAGTGGATTGTCTATTGGCGGAAGGAGGCCGGATTTATATGCTTTAAAAAATGAAAGGGCCTTGATCATCTGTGTTGACATTGAGCTGTTTCATACTAAAATAGCCATTTTGGACAACAACTGTAATTTTATGTCTGAGGTTGTGACTGTTTCCCTGCCGATTTCTAAAAACAGAACTGATTTCTTTTCAGTTTTACTTCCACACCTCCAGGCGCTGCAGGAAACAGCTGCTATTGATCAGCGCATGATTATTGGTTGTTATGTGGGGATGCCCGGCCTGGTAAACACAGAAAAGGGAGAGAATTACAGTTATCTGATCGACGATCAGGAAAACCATCCCCTGGTAGAAGCTTTTGAACAAGCACTTAATTTACCGGTAATCGTACAGAACGACATGGCCGGATCAGCCATTGCTGAATTTCGGCATGGACTGGCCAAGGGCAAAAAGAATGCCCTGGTCTTACTGATGGATTGGGGTGTCGGACTGGGGATTATTATGGATGGCAAATTAAGAAGAGGTGCTACAGGTTTTGCAGGTGAGTTCGGGCACATCCCCTTCATCGAAAACGGAGCACTTTGTTATTGTGGGAAACATGGTTGTCTGGAAACCATCGCCTCTGGAAATGCCTTATCGAAAACCGCTAAAGAAGGCTTGCTGCAAGGTAAAAACTCGATGTTAAACGAGTTGTCGAAAGAAGAACTGGAGCGGATTAAACCGGAGGCAATTATAAATGCAGCAAACAGAGGTGATCAGTATGCGATTCAGCTGTTGTCTAATGTTGGCGCCAATATGGGCAAGGGAATCTCTATACTTATACAGTTGTTTAATCCGGAACTCATTGTTTTAAGCGGTCAGATTGCCAAAGCAAAGCAGTACATTACATTGCCTATGCAGCAATCGATAAACACCTACTGCATGACGCAGATCAGGGAAAAAATGGTGATCGCTTCTTCTGAACTTGGCGAAAACTCCAGGCTTTTAGGTTATGCAACGGATGGAATTGACCGGTTTTTAGAGGCCTACCTTATTAAAATAAAAAAATGATGCCAGTGATGAAAGCCTATAAAGTAGCTGCATTTACAAAGGCTGATTCCGGTGGCAGTCCGACAGGGGTTGTGCTGAATACGCCAGAGTTTCCTGATGAGCAGTTACAGTTTATCGCCGATCAGATCGGGCTTTCTCATACTGCTTTTGTGACGGAGCCGACCGCGGAAAGTCCGCTCCTTCGCATACGTTTCTTCTGTCCTGCCGGTGAAATTCTGAACTGTGGCCATGGAACAATAGCGGCACATTATGCAAGAATAAAGCATTTTAACCTGCAAGGAAAACAGGTCTTATGTCAACAGGCAAAAAATGGAATCCAGCAGGTAGAGATTGTTGATCAAAACAATCGGGTAGCGCTCTTTTTAAAGCAAGATCCGATTCAGTTCAGTACAGTGGATCTTGCTACGGTATTGCGGTTGCCGGAAATCCTGGGTATAAATCAGGATGAACTGGACGGCAACCTTCCGGTGGTGATGGCTTCACCGGGTTCAAACAGGTTCCTTATTGGCATCAGCTCATTGAGCATTTTGAATCAGATGAATCCAGACTTTGATCAGCTTAAAATCCTTTGTCAGCAGAACCATGCCATCGGATGCTTTGCTTATTATCTGGATCCACTAAATCCAACAGCAGATATGACCGCAAGAATGTTTGCTCCTGTTATTGGAATAAATGAAGATGTCATTAATGGCAATAGCAGTGGTTGTCTGGGTGCTTATTTATTGCAGTTGAGCGGACAACACAGTCTGGAGATCCGGATCCGTCAGGGACATCTGCTCCATCAGGAAGGGATGGTTCATGTAAAGGTAAAAAGAACGGATGGGCATTTTGAGACTTTTATCGGAGGCGAGGCGAAAATAATAGAGGAAATCAGTCTGGCAATACCATTTTGACTTACGGGAAACCGTAAGCATTATAGTAGTTTTTGAAATAATTTTGCTTTCACTAAATACAGAGAAACAGAATTGAAGACCAGCAAAATTAAAGAACTCATCAGTAATCAATTTCAAACGAATCATCCCTGCCTGCAGAATGTTGATGAGGTTATCGTAATTTCAAAAATTCCTTTATTTTTACCGATTAACGCTTTCAAAAATGTTTGAGGATTATTTAAAAGCCATACTTGCTGCTTACGAATATAAGAAAGTCGAAGGTACCCTTCCGCCAAATTTATTACATCCAACACCTGGAAACTTAAAAGAGGAGTGTCTGATCGTTTACCGGGAAAGATATGATTCTGCCGATGATGATGTACTCAGGTTATTTTTTTCTGCTTCAGATAAAGACAAGGGGTACACCAAAAGTATTCAGGACTGTAACGTAAATGATTTCAGGCAGGTAAAAAAAATTTTAAACAGAAACACACCTAATCCGGGATTGAAGTTTATAGAACTGATAGCCTGGCTGATTGATTTCAAACCAAGACCGAGTATATTATACTATAAGCAGGCTGATAGAAATAAGACAACAAATCACTTAGAAAATTCAAACGTTCCACCGGAAGAAACAAATGAACCAAATGTACCTGCACTTCAGGTTACCATTCATGAGGTCAGTGAACAGAAAACCGGAACGCCAGAGCTCAGCATTCATGGTATACCCGGTCCAGGCGGGCAAAAAACCAAGCCATCAATCCGTACCATTGTCCTTGCATGTACTGGTATTTTTCTTGTGGCGGGTGCCACTTTTTTCCTATGGAAGGACAAAACGCCCAGCACGCTTAACGGCTTCCTTCCAGCCCAAAAATGCATGTACTGGAAAGGCGATCATTATGAACCCGTCGACTGCAATGAAAAGATTACAGCATCTCCTGTAGTTCCTTTAAATATTCGAAAATTAAACACTTTTAAAAAAATCACCTTACCCGATACACTCACTAAAAATTCGCTGGGAAAAGTTTGGTACATCAGAACAGGTAATCAGCGGGAGTACTTTACAGATAGTGGAAACCATCCTGTAGATACGGTCAGGACGTTAAGACCGCTATCGGAATATATATTATTTAAATACATCTCCTATTACAGGTACCTGCTAACGCTGTTACTATGGTCAATCTGTGCGGTTGTTTTTATCGGCTTGTGCAGCATTTCGTTAATCGCTTTCCGGAAAAAAAGACGGAGAAAAATGCTGGCTTTGACCAGTCCAAAAATGTTAGCTTAATTGTTTTTTCTTCCCTCTTTTCCACCAAATCAGGACTCCGGTAACCGGCAGTCCCATGGCGATCAGCCCGGCGAAAAGGGCCAGTATCTTACCTGTCAGCCCCAGTACGCTTCCGGTATGAAGGTCATAGTTCATCGTAACCAGCTTTGCTCCTACTGTAAGCTGACTAAATTCAGTTCCTTTCTGGAGTAATTTTCCGCTATACCTGTCGAACCGGTACTGCACCCGATCATATAAATTCATGTCGCTTTGGTAGGCAGAAACATTCACCGTTCCGCTTTTTGCAGATGGAAAATTATACAGAAAATAAACCGTTTGCGGCGAGGCTTTTAAGGCCTGCCCTAAGATCCGGTCTACCGGCATTGTCCCGGCCAGCTGAGTGGTATCAGACAATACCTTTGACTTCTTTTCGGTTGTCAGTTCAAAGGACCACATCAATCCTGTCAATGCCATGATCAATAAGATCAGGAAACTATAAAACCCGAATACGTTGTGCAGGTCATAATTTATGCGTTTGAACTTCGCATCCCATTTCACTTTGAAGCTTTTCTTCAACTGTTTCCACTTCCAGTTTTTTGGCCACCACAATACGATACCGGAAAGCAGTAAAATGACAAAGCAAACTACCGACCAGCGGATAATGAAATGTCCTACAGTATCCCCAAGCAAGAGGTTCATATGCAAAGCCAGTACCACTGTAAAGAATTCCCGCTTTGCATTTTCCTTATATACGACTTCCCCGGTATAAGGGTTCAGGTAAACCTTATCGTAATATTCATAATAATTCCAGTAGCCAAAACCTTTCTTATTTACTTTCAAGGCCCGAAACATATAAGTGCGGTCTTTGGCTTGTGAGAGCTGCCCTCGTGAAATTTTACGGTCTTTACCTATTGCCTGTTCCGCGACTGACAATAATTGACTCAAAGGCAAACGTGCGGTACCCGCCGGAACTTCTATATAAAGCCGGTCTTTATATACCCATTCTTTGATTTCATCCGACAAGGCATAGATGGCACCGGTAAGTCCGAGTATAAACACCACCAGCCCGGAGAATAATCCGAGCCAGAGGTGTAAAAAGTGTATGGTTTTCTTAAAATTTGAACGTGGCATTTGCTGCAAAAGTTCTTGGCATTTGTGGGCTCAACACCCCTATTCCTGTAAAATATAGTTCGTCTGTTAAATTGTCAACTTTAAAACCCAATCTGTATTTCGGTTTATCATAAAACACAGTTGCGGTTGCCATCACATAAGAAGGCAGAGTGAATATGCCTGTGATTGCAGAATTCCCACTTACATGTTTGCCAATATAATTTACGCCGGCACCCAGGCCAATACCTTTCAGGTCACCACGTGGAATGGCATAGCTGATCCAGGAATTGATCAGGGTTGATGGTCCCGCAAAAGCAGGGCGTCTGCCTTCAAGCGCAGGGGTTCCTTCGATCAGCTTGCTGTCGTTATACGCATAACCCGCGATAACGTTCAGTCCTTCAAGTGGGTTGGCAATCAGCTCAAGTTCTACTCCCTTACTTTTTTGAGTACCGCCCTGTAAGGTCACCGGATAGTTTTTACCGTTCACTGAAATGTCTTCTCTCCAGGTCATGTTGTTCACTTCAATATCATAAACGCTGGCAGTAAAACTTAATTTACCCTGGAACAGGTCCATTTTTGCACCTCCTTCAAACTGGTTAGATTGCTGTGGTTTGAAAGTCGACGAAGCGCCAGAACCTTCAGGTTGTGTTACCGGAGCTACATTACTAAAACCATTCATGTAATTTCCGAACAAGGAAATCCGGTCTTTCAATACCTGGTAAACCAAACCGAACTTTGGAGAGATCGCAGTTTGCATATACTGACCAGTACGCAGATTGTTATTGCGGTTAACGAAGCCTTTGTTCTGGAAGCGGTCTACCCGTAAGCTCAACATTGCCATTAAGCGGTCAGTCAGGTTCAGCACATTGGAAGCATAAGCACCGTAAATGTTGTTTTCGCCATAGTTCCAGGTTCTGGTGGCCGTGCCACTCGGCAGTCTGGCTTCCACTGCAGCGCGGTTGATTTTCGCGTAATTTGCATCTGCAGGATTCGTTCCGTCTACACTGTCGAACACAATATAGGCCGAGCTGTTGTTGTTCACCGTCTGGTTCAGGTAATCGAAACCAACCACCATTCTGTTGCGCAAGCCAAACAGGTTAAAATCGCCCGTAAAGTTCTGCTGTAAATCTTTAGATGTATTGATAGAATATTGCTTTGAAAGCGTGCGTTCCATCATATTATCAGTCGCCGCACGTATGAACTGATATTGATAGAAGCCATCAGACTTACGGCTGTTGATTGAATAAATGGTCTGTGAATTCCACTGATCGGAAATTTTATAATTGACCTGTGCTCTGAAATTCAGGGTCGGGTTTTTCATGGTCAGGTCATTGCTGGTATAAGATCTGTTCCAGTCAAAATTCAGTTCCGAAGGCACTGTTGCCACATACTTACGCGTTCTGTTCAGGAAGATCACCGCAGGGCTTGTTCCTTCCAGCTGGTAAAATCCGGCATTCACACTGATGTTCAGCTTTTTGCTCGCACGGTATTCCAGTGAGGGTGCAAAAAATATCGACTTTCTGAAACCGGCATCCTGAAATGATTTTTGGTCCTGGTAGGCGGCATTCATTCTGAACAGCAGTTTTTTATCTTTATCTACACGATCCAGAGGGCCATAAACATCCGCACTAAGGCGTCTAAGGCCATAACTACCTGCCGTGAAACTTACTTCCCCACCTATGGTATCTACTGGTTTTTTAGTGACGATATTAATCAGACCGCCAAAAGAAACGACTGCTCCACCAAACAAAGTACCGGAAGGCCCTTTAATCAGCTCCACACGCTCAATGTTTGCAGGTTCTACCTCGCCATTGGTTTGTGAAGGAACACCATCCATCAATGCAGCTTCTGATCTAAAGCCACGCATACTGTAATAGGAAGCACCTTCACTATTGATCCCTCTGCTGCCCTGAACCTTATATACACCCGGACTATTTTTCAGGGCCATACTGAATTCAGTCACCATTTGCTCTGTTAGTAAAGTCTTTGGAATGGTAGTATAGACCTGTGGATTTTCCAGGTTTCCCAGTGGCATTTTTGCAGAAGTAGTGGTTTTCTTTACCGAGAACTTATTGGTACTTCCACCATTGATCACCACCTCTTCGAGCTGGTCATTGTTTTCTACCAGCACAAAATTCTGGGAGATGGTTTCTCCCGCAAGTACGGTTACTTCTTTTTTCTGAACACCCAAACCAACAAAACTGGCAATCAGGGTATATTTACCCGCTTCAAGATCTTTCAGCAGGTAATTTCCTTTTGCATCTACCTGCGCACTTCTTAAACCTTTAATGCCTACAGTCACAAACTCAGCCGCTTTTCCATCGCTGGTTCTAACCGTTCCTTTAATGCTGCCTTTACCACCCGAAGTCTGGATGGTTACCTGGGTTCCGGTTACGCTAAGACCTTTAAGCTCCTGGCCCAACAAATCGGATAAAGCATCTTTTAGCGACTTTTGTCTGAAATCCACACTCACTCTCCTTTGTGTATTCAACTGCGTACTGCTGTACGAAAACTGTACGCCTGTTTTATCTCCAAGAGCTTTCAGCGCATCTCCTAATGTTACATTCTTCAGCTGGAGGTTCAACGTTTTTTCCAATACCTGGTTTTGCTGCCCGTAACTGCTATAGGGCAGGTATAAAATACTGCATATAAAAAACAGGAATTTCAGTAATTGTTTCCTTTGGGTACATCTTTTGTACATACTTTTGTTTGTTGTTAAATTAATGATGAATTGATTTTTCAATAGCCCGGTATGAAGTTTGCAGACCGAAACCGGGTTTCTTTTTATTATTGGTTGGAGATGATCAATAGAGTATAAATGTCTGTCCGTTTTGCTTATAGCTACATTTCAGGGCAAAGCTCATGCTTCCCAGAACTTCTTTTAAAGATGGGTTTTTGAAGCTTCCGGTATAACGCTGTCCCTGCAATTCCTCACTGTCTATGCTGATCTTCACGTTGAACCAGCGTTCCAGCGTCCCGGCGGCCTGTTCTATGGTTAAATTGTCCATTAACAACTCGCCGTTTTTCCAGGCCATGTACTTGCCGGCATACACCTCATCTGTTTGCATGGAGGGTACCGCCCCTTTGGTTTCAAAAACACCGCGTTTATTGGCGGTTAAAATCGTTTGATGATGATCTGGTGTTCCGGAAAACTGGATTTTACCTTCCTCAACGACTACCGTTGTCGCGGTTTCGCTTGCCATCGACCTTAAATTAAACTTTGTGCCCAGCACTTGTATTTTTGTTTTTTCTGTGCGAATGATAAATGGCTTCGAGGCATCTTTAGCCACGCTGAAATAGGCTTCACCACTAAATTCCAATTCCCTGGTATGACCTTTAAAACTTTCAGGAAAGCGTAAAACACTTTCTGAATTTAGCCAGACAATGGTCCCGTCGGCCAGGCTTACGCTCAGCTTCTGTCCTTTAAGCGTTTTGATTTCCTTGTAAACGACAGCCTTGTGTTGCGCGGTATTTTTCCAATCTGTATTTAAGTAGTAGAAAGTCGCGGCACCAAGAATCAGGGTCATACAGGCAGCAAGCTGCCAGATCATTTTATAATTACGGGATTTGACAACGGCAGCCGGACGATCAGTTTGGGTATCGATATGATAACGTCCGGAGATTCGCTTCCAGCCCCGCTCTTTGATGGCATTGATATCCGCATTTTCCGGAAAGCTCATTTCCAGCTCTTCGGAATCCAGCCATTGTTCAACAATATGCTGTTCCTCCAGGCTACATCTCCCCTGATGGTAACGCTCAATGATCTCTTTACTAATCTTCATAAGTATCGGGCTCCCCTATGTGCCCATATACCTTTAAGCCGGATAACCAGGGAATTCTCCTAGGTCAATTTTGTAAAAAAATGAGATTATTTTACAACTATCTGTATTCCTGTAAATTAATTCTTAAAAAACTCATGGCTTTATACAGGTGGTATTCCACTGTTTTTTCAGAAATCATCAATCGGGAAGCGATCGCTTTGTTGTTCATGCCCTGTTCCTGGCTCAATCCGTATACCTCGCGACAGCGGCATGGCAATTCTTCCAATAACTGGTTCAGGTTTCCGTTCAGTTCATTAAACAACACTTGCTCTTCGGTGCAGTTGTGAGCATCACATAGGTTTTGTAAAGCACAATTGATGTGCTCCCGCCTGCTGTTGCTGCTCCGCAAATAATCAAAAGCCTCCAGCTTTGCTGCCCGGTTCAGGTATTGCTCAACCGTAGTTTTAATGACGAGCTTTTTTCTGCGCTCCCAAAGTGAAGCGAACAGGTCCTGGCTGATTTCTTCCGCAATTTCCTCGTCCTGCGTGTAATGAAAGATAATCCCAAACACATTTTTCCAGCAGTTGCGGTAAACCTGTTCAAAGGAATAGGCGTCCATGTACGGCAGGGCAAGTTGGATATCCTGATTTGAGTTAGGTGCTGGCACTTGATCAATTTTCCCCAAAGCTAACAATTAACTGGAATCAATCTAAATAAAAAAGTTGTTTTATTTATGCTCCTAAATGTCTGCTATATTTAGAGGCCGGTATTTACGGCATTTCTATAGGAAACAGAGAAGCAGATTCAGGTATTTCAGCATCACATAGAAATCAACATTTAACGCATTTGGATATAAAATGAAATCAGCAAACAGCAGCTTCAGGATCAGGTTGATCTATGCCTTATTAATTCTTAGTGTGATTGTTTTAGGCCTCCTGTCCAGAAAAACAACAATGGTCCCATTGATCGTCGGAGACCTGTTATATGCGGTGATGATGTTCCTCAACATCCGGTTTTTGTTCCCTCGTTTAAGTTACAGAAACACCGCGATGATCAGTTTATCGATCTGTTACCTCATTGAGTTTTTCCAGCTTTATAACGCCCCCTGGATTGAACAGATCAGAAATACGACCTTGGGTGCATTGGTTTTAGGAAGAGGATTTCTCTGGAGTGACATGGCCGCTTATACGATAGGAACCGCCATTTGCCTGCTGATATTTTACAAAGTCAAAGCGTTTAACCAGCTTAAGCCGGCCTGATCGTAAACCTGTTTCCAATGAAAGCAAGACCATAAAACAGCTTATCATAAAAAAGAAGCGCATCTCTGCGCTTCTTTTATCTCGGTTCAATGATTTCTGGTCAGTTCAATTAGCATAAACTCCAGTCTTTATTCAGAAACTCATCCTCTCCCGGCTTCCGTTTTTTGTAACCGATAGCTTCAGGGAAAGAGGTCTTAGGCAAATGAACGTGTACAATGGTATTTTCTTTAATATCGCCCAGCTGAGCCAGTACAGTTTCCAAAGCCTCCATATCGCTCACTTCAAATCCCCGGCCACCAAACACATCAACGAGTTTGGCGTATTTCCAGGGATGCATTTCATTATAGGCATAGACCTCATTCAAATCGGGTAAACTATAATCGATTTTATCTTTACCGCGGAAAGGGTTCGGGTTCACCAATAACTGCTCAATGCCATAAATCTCATTGTCGAGCACAAATACAATTGTATTGTGCTTTAATTTGTTGTGGGTCGACACGGCCTGACAGGTTTCCTGAAAAGCACCATCCCCTACAAAAACAACAGCTCTTTTATCTGGCCTGGCGCATTTCACACCTGTGGCTGCCGGTACAGAATAGCCGATAGAAAGCCAGGAAGCCTGTGCAATAAAGCCATCTGCTTCTGCAATATGAATGCCCTGACAGCCAAGTAAAGGGAAGCCGGCATCTGCCACCACAATATGGCTGCCATCGATGAAGTCGTTTATTCTCGCAAAAAACAGGTCATACGTAATGACTGTCTTTTCTTTTTTCGTTTCAGGAGCATCAGCCACAAAGAAAGATTCCGACAACAGTGCGGGCCCATACATTTGATAGGCCTCAAATTTCACCCTCATCAGCTCTTCTTTCAAATGGTATATAAAGTCTTTGAGCGAAACATTGGGTTCGTAAGCGGGCCCAATTCTTACGCCGCTGTGATTTGCAAGAACGGTATCGTCCTTCCAGACATCAAAGCCGCCGAGGTTTTTCCCGGTCGTCCATACGCCAAGTCCGATTTTCACTTCTGCCTTTTCAAACCGCTCTTTCACATCCATTGGAGAAGCATTCCCGTTAAAAACACCTTTAAACTTGGGATGGTCTTCAGACACGATTGATTTCCCCAATATCGAGGTAACAAATTCAGTATCTGTGGTCTCAATTAAGTCCAGGAATTCCTGCTGTAAACCATAGCGCTGGATCTCTATTCCTCCCCAAAAGATGATTTTCTTTCCAACGGCCAATGTAGCGACACTCTTAGCCGCTTTTAGGGCATTTTCTTTACATCCTTTAAAAGACTCTTTAATTAATTCTGCAACAGGTGCCTGGCATTTCATCCGCCAGACATCTTCAAAAACCTCCAGATAAACGGGCTTTCCATACAAGATACAGGCATTCAATATCGCATCGATCTTGTAAGGTGCATCTGCGGCACTGGTTACCTGTTCTGCGGCGACCGTGACATTTCTGTAGACATTGATATTGCTGTACATATCACCTGTCATGTGTGAGGCCAGCATTCCCTGCGCGATATTCTTTAGCTGATCGCTGCTGGTTGGTGCACCATTGATGACCAACACCGGACAATGCTCCACATAGGAACCAGCTACAGAATTGAGTAAGGTAAAAGCACCTACTCCATAGGTAACTGCTACAGCGCCAAATCCGTTCAGTCTCGCATAAGCATCCGTGCAATGACCTGCATTTATTTCATTGGTATCATTGATGACCTGAATTTTTGCCTGTTTATCTTCCAGAATGGTATTTAAAAATGGTGCAGTATAGTTACCGGCTATACCGAATAAATGACGGAGGCCCATTTGCTCCAGTCTGATCTGCAGGTATTTCGCGACTGTTATTTGTGTCTCTCCCATACTATTTCGGATTGTTTAAACTGGCCATATCTTCATTTACTTCAAGCGCAGCGCGAATCCCTGATTCAATTGCACCTTCAATCCAGGCATGTTTAAGCGAGGTGTGCTCACCGGCAAAATGTGCTTTTCCGCCCCATTCCGTTGAGATGATGTGTTTCTGCAGCAAATGCAACTGACCGGGATTGAAAATCGCGGCCTCGCCATAGGCATAAGGATCACGCATCCAGCTCTGGGTAGCCGCACCGATTCGGCCTTCCGCTCCTTTTTTATTTTTAGTGGATGAAGTAATCACCGCAAGATTCATAATCCGCTCGCGTTCTTTCTCATCATCGCTGTGCATGATCGCCAGGTTTTTAAGTGCATAAAAGTACCTGTCATCATCATCCATTGAATCCCAGCGGCTGGCCTCATCAGACCAGCAATAAGAGGCCAGGATCACTCCGTGTTCCTCATCTGCAATGTCCTGACTTGGATAGTATACAAATCGGTTAGAAAAGTCGGTAATGCTTCCGCCACCTACAATATTATAAGGTGCTTTCTGCCACCATTTCTCCCTGAATTCCAATAATATCTTGGTCGCAGAATCGTAATGAAGTTCCCGGATCGCCTTGCGTTTTAACTGCGAAAAGCCTGGGGTTACATATACATGTCTCAGTGCCGAGAAAGGGATGGTGACAATCACTTCATCAAACTCCAGGTCCGTAACCGGAGTTGTTAATGCTTTGAAGCCTGCTTTTTCGTAGAACTGATGGTCTCTTTCCACCTCTATATCTACGCCGATTTTGATTTTGCCCGTTTCCGGAATCTGCTTCAGGCTGGTTACCCGGCAGTCGAAATAAGTATTGTCTTCCAGCTGATGTGCTTTGAAAAACTCTGTTGTCAGCAAGTCTGATCCGCCCACGATTTCTACAAAACGGGTGCTGTCTTTAATGATATTGGATTCAATAAAGCTTTGAATAAAATCATAAGCCATCCTTGATTCCAGATTTTGTAAAACACCGATCATTTCAATCGCATTGTCCGAGTACAGGGTCTGCTCTACCAGGAAGCGGCGCATGGAATACTCTCCAAAACGTTCAATAAGCAAGGGCCAGTTTTTCTCCGGGTCCTGTGCGATAAACGCTTTTAAAGGACTCATGATATTCGTCAGCAAAACATCGGCACGCTGGTTTTCATACAGGTTGCGTTCGCTGGTCTCCAGGTTATAATCCAGCAATTCATTGATGTTTGCCTTATCTTTGAAATAGACGTTTTGAACCACCCTTCTGTAATTCACATACAAAAGGGAATTTCTGGTGATACTGGGAAAAGGATTCTCAGGATCTTTCTGATGGGCAATGGCCTGGTCTTTATCTACTGAGATGTAATAAAATGGCTGCGTTTTCAGCTTCAGCTGATCGATGTATTTCAGTACCATTTGATGAATGGTGGGAATGCGCATCGCTCCTGCTTCCGCATACACTTTGTCGCTTTCAAAATACTTCTTGTCTTTTGTATTTCTGAATGTTTTGATCCTCCCGCCTACACGGGTATTCGATTCAACAATTGTGACCTGATGACCTGCCTGTTTTAACATGCTTGCAGACACCATTCCGGCCATTCCGGCACCAATGATTAAGACGTTTTTGGGATTTCGGGTTTTGGGGATACCGTTGTCAATAAATTTCAGGTATTCCTGGATGATCGGATCATTGTCCTCATCCAGCAAACCATGCAGGTAATTTTCCATAAATCTTAAGAGATTAAGAGCGTTAATAAATATGTGAGTGTTAATGCGAAATAAATATACAGAATTATTAATTAAACAAAAAAGCAGGTCTGCTCTGCCATTCTGAATCATTTCCTTCCTTTTTCATGGCTGCTTGTTCCGGTAAGGCTCAGGGTCCTTTTCAACTGAAATTCAAAATCAGATGGGAATTCTTCGGAAAAACAGGAATAGCAGCATTTGGGGCGAAAATATCGGATAAATTATTTAACGGTTAAGCAGGGTGTACACTGCAGGATATATTTAACTCAACATATCTATGTTATCTTTATTAAATTTCATTTTTCATTAAATATTTACAAAATAATTACCAAAGAAGTAAAGCCTAAAGTTCAATTCCTCCTGGTTTCCAAATCAGCTTCCTCATTAAACAGCTCAATAAATTCGCTCAGATCGCTAAATTTGTTCAATCCCAGAACCCCTTTATTTTCAAGTTCAGCTTTTTGGGCAGCATCCTTCATTACAAATACGCAGAAATCTTCCCTCAGGGCTAAATCAATCCCCATATCACTGCTATCCAGGACTGCGCATTCACACGGCTCAAAGCCCATGGATTTAACCGCACGAAGGAAAATAAGCATCCCGGACGGGAAGTCTGTCAATTGTACTGAAGCGCTAAACATGCGGTCTTCTCTAAAAAAAGGAAGCAGGCCTGCTGCATTCAGCAGCTGTTCCATATTGGCTTTGGGTTTAACCGAAACAACAGCATAAGGTAAATCTAAATTCAGGAGCAGGTCTTTAATATCGGCCGACTGATTTAATTCATCAAGGCTAAACAGGACGCACTTTATTTTTGATGTCAGAGATGGCTTTTTCATGTTCTTTTATGTTTAATCGATAGCAGCTAAAGCCCTCTTCCAGCTTTTGTGCCATGAACGATAAAAAACATAAACAGATGTACAACAATAAATTACAAAAAAGCATGGTACAGCGCATGTCCGATACCGAACACCCGCATGTACCATGCTGAACAGTTATTGTAACAGGCAATGTCTTTAAAAATCCATTGAAACCGGTTAACGTAGGGATTTAAAGGCTGCACGAAGTTCTTCCGCAAACAATTGTGGTTCTTCCCACGAAGCAAAGTGGCCACCTTTTTTAACTTCATTAAAATAGATCAGGTTTTTGTAGGCACGTTTGGCCCAGCTTTTCGGCGCCTGATAGATCTCTCCCGGAAACACCGTAATTGCTGCCGGAATAGAGATGTCTACGGCATTGAAGTTATTGGCATTGTTTTCCCAATAAAGCTGTGCGGAGGAAACTGCGGTATTTGTAAGCCAGTAAAGTGAAATATCATCCAGAATTTCATCTCTGGTTAATGATTTTTCGGCATCTCCGCCACTAAAAGTCCATTCGTTCATTTTATCATAGAAAAAAGCAGCGAGTCCTGCAGGAGAATCTGACAATCCATAACCCAGGGTCTGTGGACGGGTAACCATCATTCCGGCATATCCCCCACCTTTGGTGTATAAATGATTCAGCAACTTAAAAGCTTTTTGCTCCTGGGCAGACAAACCTTCCGGTGCTGGATCACCATTTTTCAATGCTTTGGCGATATCTGCAGGTACGGTAGCGGGCATATTGACATGGATTCCCAATAAACCTTCCGGTTTTTGCAGGGCCATCTTATCCGCAACGACCGAGCCCCAGTCGCCACCCTGTGCTACATAATGCTGATACCCCAAACGTTTCATCAATACATCCCATGCAACAGCGATGTGATCTGCATCCCAACCGGTACCTTTTGGTTTACCAGAAAAGCCATACCCCGGCATAGAAGGCAATACCAGATCAAATGCATCTTCTGCCCGTCCGCCGAAAGCGGTTGGATCGGTAAGCGGGCCAACAATTTTCAGCAGTTCAAAGATAGAACCAGGCCAGCCATGGGTAATGATCAGCGGCATGGCATTCGGATGTTTGGAACGGATGTGCACAAACTGGATCTCCAGACCGTCAATGCTGGTGATAAATTGTGGCAGGGCATTCAGTTTGGCTTCTGCCTTTCTCCAGTCGTACTCCCCGCCCCAGTAAGCCACCAGTTTTTGGAGCTTCTCCAGCTTTACCCCCTGACTCTGATCACTTACGGTTTCTTTGTCCGGCCATCTGGTAGCCAGGATCCGCTGGCGAAGGTCCTTTACTGCCCCTTCCGGAACCTCAATATGAAATGGACGGATAGAAGCCGGTGTTGCAGGCTCAGTGCTGCTTTGTGCAAAACCTGATGTTCCCAATAGCATGAATGCGGCAGTAACAATTGTACCGGCCAGCTGAGATTTGTTATTTTTCATTGTTTAAGTCTTAGATTATGTAAAATTTATTTGATTACTGATCCAAAACTACCCTCAGTCTCCTCGCCGATCAACCGGCAAATGGACCAAGCGGACCAGGCCGATCCTGAACTGGTCATTTTGAACCCTGAACAACAAAAGCCCCTGCTCCCGGAGGTACCGGAAACAGGGGCTTAAGAAAACAATGATTAAACAGAGGGCTTACCTCGGTTGTTGTTGTGTTACACAGTGAACCATTCCGCCATTGGCGAATAAGTTACGGCAATCGATACCGATCACCTGTCTGCCAGGATAAAGTTTCTGAATAATCGCATTGGCAACGGCATCGTTCGGATCGTTATAATTCGGTACCAGTACCACATTATTCCCGATATAGTAGTTGACATAAGAGCCTTTACCTACATTTTTACCATACTTCGTGATCACATTGTTTCTGGTCAGCGGAACTTTTACAAAGTTATAAGGTACTGCATTCCTGTTTGCTGCAGCGTACAAGGTATTGATGTCGTTCTGAGGTACCTGCCAATAATTCAGATCCTCTTCAGACATGGTTACGATGCTCGAACTGTTGGCAAATCTCGCGAAACCATCGATGTGCATATCGGTAATATCCAGTCCAGCTTTTCCTTCCAGCCAGATGAATTTGGTAACACCCAGGTATTTAGTGAATATCGCTTCAGCCTGTTGCTGGGTCATTCCTTTATTCCTGTTGTCATTTAAGATGGAGCTTTTGCAGGCCATTAAAACGCCATTCCCGTCAATCTCAACGCTTCCCCCTTCGTTGATCATTACGTTATTAAGGTCTATTCTCTGCGTGTTTTTATCCAGCGCAATTTTCGAAGGTACCTTATCACAGCTTTCATAGCCTGCTTTTCTGCCCCAACCATTAAATCCCCAATCCTGGATCAGCAATTTTCCGTTTTTGTCCTTTACATAGATCGGACCATTGTCGCGCACCCATACATCGTCTGTCGGACTGATCACAAAGTCTACATTCGCAAGCGGAACCTGGAAACTGCTCAGCAGCTCGGTTACCCTTGTCTTTTCAGTTTGATCGTAGACTACAAGATGTACCTTTTCGCCCTGTACCAGTGCTTTAGTCATCGCCACCCAGGTTTCATCCAGGCGGTTGCGGTAAGTTTTACCATATTGATGTTCATGTGGCCATTGTAACCAGGTACCCTCATGCGGAGCAGACTCCTCAGGCATGGTATACAATACGGTAGAATCGGCAGCAGGACCCGGTCCGATATCTGTACCATTCTCTGCGCCTTCCTTGGCACAGGATAAAAATAATGTTGTTAAGATCATTAGTGAAACTGACATTTTGTTCATGATTGTTAGAGTAAGATTTTGATACTGCAAAACTATCAAGACCAAAACACGAACTATTGTCCAAAATTGACAACCTTATTTTTTTAGCTCAGGGGCAGACAGATATAGGTCAGCTGTTCCTCTATTGACATTGTATTGCCCGGATGTTTGCTGTATTTTTCGATCACAGGTCCGGGTCCGAATTCGAGTCCGGTTCCCAGGATCCATCCTGAATAGATCCTTGTATAGGTTTCTTCGATCGTTTCATAAGCCCCGAAATGTGCAAACTGTGCGTATTTCCCGCCCCCTATTGTCTTCGAAGGCAGGCGGCTGTTCTTTGCCTGCAAAGAAGAACAGGTATCATACCTGCACTTTAAGTTTTCACGGATCAAAGGCTCATCAGCTATAATCCCGTAAAATTCATTTCCATTTTCCGGAAATTCATTCTGAAGGAACTTATCCCACAATGCTTCTACCTCTTCATCTATATAATTGATAAATGCAGTTCCGTAATAGACGGTTACCGGCCGGAGGTAAACAATTTCCGGTTTCAGTACTGCTGATGCTTCGATGGGAAAAATTTCAGCTTTAGCCAGTAAAGGGCTCTTTTGAAGCCTGGCTTCTTTTGGGGCAATCCCAAAGTGCTGTTTAAAGGCTTTTGAAAATGAAGCAAGGTTGGCAAATCCTACTTTCAGCGCAATAACCGAAATGTTATCACTGGTATAAAGCATCAGCTTATAGGCATTCTCCACCCTCAGCCTTTTCTGGTAAGCACCAACTGTTTCTCCGCAGGTATATTTAAATATCCGCTGAATGTTTCGGTACGAGTAATGAGATACATCTTCCAGTTCCTCAATGGAAATCACCTGGTCATAGTTTTTTTCAATAAGGCTAATTGTATTGTAAACACAATTCAGGTTTGCGGAAGTCTCGTTTTTCATTTTCTATGCCGCCCAATGTGCGGACAGGATTTCCGATCAAAACATGTGCCTCTTTTCGTTCCGCAGATTGAAGGTCGCATTTGTCCGCTTCAGGGATCAAAACATTGAACCACCCTGGTGTAAGAACTAGTTTTAACATCAGGGTGCAAAATAGCACCGATATAAAAAACAGGATCATGAAAAATCTGCAGACTTTGATCAGAAGACAATTACTGACCGCCATGATGGCTTTTGCATCCGCGGTCTCCATTACAACGGCCAGGTTCGAACGGGATCCGCAAAGTTGCGGAATGATCGTCATGAGCCTTAAAAAAAAGAAGAAATCTGATGCTGAGGGAGGATGATGTTTCACCAGGTCTACAGGGAAATGATCAAAGGTTCCGGCGTTTTCGGGTAGTGATATGTCCGGTTGAAAGCTCAGGCTGTCTGCTTCAACCCGATATTGATTTCTGCAAGGGCTCTTCCGCTATAGTTTTGTCCTGTCAGATGATTAAAAAATCTGAATTACAGACCATAAAACAAAGACATCAGCATGGAATATCAACCAAACTTAGGTCGCCGCCGCTTTCTGAGCATTGCGTCCATCACTATTGCAGCTGCCGGGCTTGGCAATGCGGGCATTTTAAAAGCTGCACAAACAGCAACAAAGGCCAGTGTAAACGGAACTCAGCTATACGGCAGCTTTGACAAGATCAAACAGGTAAAAGCAGGTGTACTTGATATCGGATATGCAGAACTGGGTCCGGAGAACGGGCGTCCCGTGATTCTTCTTCATGGCTGGCCATATGATATCCATAGTTTTGCAGAATCCGCAGATATACTGGAAAAAAAGGGTTTTAGGGTGATCGTACCACACCTGCGTGGCCATGGCAGTACAACATTTCTTTCCTCAGAAAGTCCCCGGAACGGACAGCAATCGGCCTTAGCCCTGGATGTGATTGCATTGATGGACGCCTTAAAAATCAGTAAAGCCATTATCGGAGGTTTTGACTGGGGAGCCCGAACCGCCTGTATTGTGGCCGCTTTATGGCCGGAGCGTTGTGAGGCGCTGGTATCTGTAAGTGGTTACCTAATTGGCAGCCAAAAGGCCAACGAAATGCCGTTGTCGCCAAAGGCCGAACAAGCCTGGTGGTACCAGTTTTATTTTGCAACAGAGCGAGGTCGATTGGGCTATGAGGCGAACTGGCATGATTTCGCGAAGTTGATCTGGCAAACGGCTTCACCTAAATGGCAATTTGATGAGGCCACATTTGAACGCTCAGCAAAGTCACTCCATCATCCGGACCATGTGGCGATTGTGGTACATAATTACCGCTGGCGACTGGGCCTTGCCGAAGGAGAGCCACAATACGATGCGCTGGAAAAACAGCTTGCTGCTGCGCCGGTGATCAATGTTCCCGCGATTACGCTTGAAGGAGATGCCAATGCAGCCCCACATCCGGATCCCTCGGCCTATGCCCTGAAATTTAAAAGCCGGTACAGTCACCGGAACCTCAGCGGAGGTATTGGACATAATATCCCCCAGGAAGCTCCTCAAGCCTTTTCCGAGGCCATCATCGAAATTGCAAGCTGGACAAAATAATCAAATCACTTATCATAAATTTAAATAAAATGGAAACTCAAACAGTAATCACTGCAGCAGCTGCTGCCACAATCACTAAAGTTTTATACACAGGAAAAGTACTGGTTACCGGAGGCCGTGAGGGTCAGGCGAAAAGCACTGATGGCCGGTTGGAAATCAACCTTTCCAGTCCGGGGAGCTCAGGTACGGGCACCAATCCGGAGCAGTTGTTTGCTGCAGGATGGTCTGCCTGTTTCATCGGAGCAATGAAGATCAATGCTTCCAGCTTACAGATCCCCCTGCCTGCTGAAACCTCAGTAAATGCAGAAGTAGATCTGGCAAGTGGCGGGGATGGTTATTCGCTTCAGGCAAGATTGCAAGTCAATCTACCCGGACTCACAGCAGAACAAGCAGGCGCGGTTGTTGAAGCGGCCCATCAAACCTGCCCCTATTCAAAAGCTACACGTGGCAATATTGGTGTCCGGATCAGCATTGCGATTTAAACCTCGTTCTGCAAAACACAAAGAGAAGAGGAAATCGCTTCCCTTCTCTTTGCACCTTCACTGATCTTTTCTAATGATCAAAATATTTATCAATACATTAGATGATCATTATTTTAGAATTACCCTTGCAATAAAACACCTCATTATTGATGAAGAAAGCAGGCTTTAAGATTTCTCACACCATCATCTGGACCAGTTCAATCGTCTTAGGACTGCTGTCTTCTGTGCCACAACTGGCCTCACGTCAGTTTAATGCTTTAGAGGCGGTTGTGAATGCCGGCATTACCGCAATTTTCGCGGTGATGATGTGGTATTTCAATATTTACATGCTCTCAGGCAATGGCGATAAAGCCCGGAAACAAAGCATCTCTTACGGAAAACTCCTCAAATCCTTACTTTTTGGACTGGTCATCATGTTAGGGCTGGCTTATGTGCAGCAACTCATTCTTTCTCATATCGATTTTGGGCCGGTCATGCTCATGGTGGAGGTACGGGGAATCCTGATCAACCTTGTGTTTTACATGTTCCTGAACCTGCTTCAGCAGAACTATGAAAACCAGCATGTCAATATGGAACTCGAGCGCACCAGGAATGATAACCTGGGTGCACAATATGAATTGCTCAAACAACAGGTCAATCCTCATTTTCTATTCAACAGTCTGAACACCTTAAAAGCAATGGTAGAAACCGGGGATCAGCAGTCCGTAGATTTCATTTTGAAACTCTCAAATTTCTACCGCTATACCCTGGAAAGCCGCAAGCTGGACCTCATCCATGTAAAAGAAGAAATGGAGATCCTGGATGCTTACCTCTTTTTACAAAAAGCAAGGTTCGACGAAGGGTTCACCTTCAATAGCACACTGGACAACAATGCTTTAAGTACACTCATCCCTCCTTTCACTTTACAGCTATTGGTAGAAAACTGCCTCAAGCACAACATTGTATCCCTGCAAAGGCCCCTGAAAATCAGGCTCTACCAGGAGGGCGAAAAGATCGTGATCGAGAACCACATACAACTGAAAACCGGAGAGGCAGGTTCACTCGGTGTGGGTCTGAAAAACATAGAACTCAGGTACAGCCATTTGCTGGACAAACAGGTAGAGATCATCAATGACAACATTATATTCCAAATCAAACTCCCCATCATCTATGAACATCATCATCATTGAGGATGAGCTCAGAACAGCAAAATCTCTCGAAAATATCATCCGTGAAATCCGGCCGGAAGCCAAAATCACCGGCCCCTACCAAAGCATAGAAGCATCGGTTTCGGCACTCTCTGAAGACATCCGGCCCGATTTGATTTTTATGGACATCCAACTGGCAGATGGCCTCAGCTTTGAAATCTTCAAATCTGTAAAAATCACCTGTCCGGTGGTATTTTGTACCGCCTTCGACGAATATTCACTGGAAGCTTTTAAGGCCAATGGGGTTGATTATGTACTCAAGCCTTTCTCCAAAGAAGACATTGCCGGCTCTTTTAAAAAGGTTGATGAGCTGAAAAATTTCTTCCAGCAAAAGCAGATTCCGGATTTGGCAGAAATGCTGATCAATATTGTTCAACCTGCAGAAAAGACGAGTTTTCTGGTATTCAAGCACCAGAAATATACCACCGTACAAATTGACCAGATTGCATTCTTTTATATCCGTAACGATTCCACTTCAATCATGTGCTTTGACGGACAGGAATTTGCCTTGAACCAGGCATTGGATCAGGTTGCGGCTTCCGTTTCCTCAAAGCAGTTCTTTAGGGTAAACCGGCAGTACCTCGTCAACTTTAAAGCGATCAAAGAAGTGGAACATTATTTTTTACGCAAATTGTACGTTAAGCTCCTGGTGGAAACACCCGACAAACTGCTCATCAATAAGGAAAAGTCACAGCTATTTCTTTCCTGGATGGAAAACCGCTAGTTCTCGCACTTGTTTGTCCAACTCGCGGCTCGAAAAGTCTGGTTCAACCATTTTCAACTTAGTTTTAGCACTATTGAGGGATACTTTTGAATCAAATAAAAAATCAAAAGCTATGAAACCAATCCAGATTTCAACAATATGTACGCTGCTTGCACTCCTATTGTTTAGCGCGATCCTCGCCAGCAGAAGCGTTGCTTCAAAATCATCAACAGAAAGAACCATTAAGGGAGATGGTTTTGCGGTCCTTGAGCTCTTTACCTCAGAAGGCTGTTCCAGCTGCCCGCCTGCAGATGAGCTTTTGGCTAAAATCCAGAAAGAAGCAGGCAACAGACCGGTATATGTATTGACTTATCATGTCGATTACTGGGACCGTTTAGGATGGAAAGATGCCTTCAGCAATGCTGATTATTCCAAACGTCAGTACCAGTATGCCAGCAAGCTCGGCGCTCAGGTCTATACGCCACAGTTGGTTGTGAATGGCAAAACAGAATTTGTAGGTTCGAACGAATCCGCAGCAGATTACGCGATTAACAGCGCCTTAAAAGGCAGCCCTGCGAGCTCACTAGCACTCCATGGAAGCCTGCAAGCCGGTAAAATGGCATTGGATTATCAGGTCAGCGGAGATGGCGACAATGATGAACTTGTGATTGCGGTAGTACAGAAAAATGCGGTCAGCAAGGTAAAACGTGGTGAAAATGAGGGAAGGACCTTAGCCCATGCGCAGATCGTCAGACAGCTCTGTTCCTTTGAGCTGGAAAAAGCTAAAAAAGGCCAGGTCAGCATTTCGCTTTCAGAAGGTTTCAATACCGCTGGATGGGAACTGATCGGTTTCCTTCAGGATCCGGAAACAAGGGCCATTAATGCGGCAACCAGAGTTGTCTTTTAAAGCTCCCTTTTTAATCTCAGAACATTTTGCAGAAAAATGCCCCGTCCTTATCTGGACGGGGCAGAAATATCAATTAATTAAATCAAACCTGTCCAGGTTCATCACTTTTGTCCAGGCTTTCACAAAATCTTTTGCAAATTTACCCTGGGCATCTGAACTTGCATACACTTCGGCAATCGCTCTCAGTTCGGAATTAGAACCAAAAACAAGATCTGCACGTGTACCGGTCCATTTTACTGTTCCACTGCTGCGATCCTGGCCTTCATAAACTTCCTTATCGGCAGAAACCGATTTCCATACCGTATTCATATCCAACAGGTTGACAAAGAAATCGTTCGTGAGCTGACCAGGGCGTGAAGTAAAAACACCATGTTTAGCGCCATCAAAATTGGCATTCAATGCGCGCAAGCCACCAATCAATACGGTTAACTCAGGTGCAGTTAAAGTCAGCAAATGTGCTTTATCGATCAATAGCTCTTCCGTTGATACCGGAATTTTTGATTTGCGGTAGTTGCGGAAACCATCAGCCGCAGGCTCCAGATAGCCAAATGACTCAACATCGGTTTGTTCCTGCGAAGCATCCATACGCCCAGGTCTGAAAGGCACTGTAATGGCATGGCCTGCGTCTTTTGCTGCTTTTTCTACCCCTGCATCACCTGCAAGTACGATCAGATCTGCCAGCGAAACTTTTTTACCATTAGTCTGCGCATCATTAAATTCATTCTGAATGCCTTCCAGTATGCTCAATACGTTATGCAGCTGCGAATTGTTATTTACCTGCCAGTATTTTTGCGGGGCAAGACGGATACGGGCACCATTGGCACCACCACGTTTGTCGGAACCACGGAAGGTAGAAGCTGAAGCCCAGGCTGTAGAAACCAGTTCAGATACCGTAAAACCTGTTGCCAATACTTTTGCTTTCAGTGCTGCGATATCATTTTCATCGATCAGAACATGGTCTACCGCAGGGATTGGGTCCTGCCAAAGCAATACTTCCTGAGGTACTTCAGCACCCAGATACCGTTCGCGCGGGCCCATATCCCGGTGCGTTAACTTAAACCATGCACGTGCAAAAGCATCTGCAAAGGCATCAGGATTTTCCAAAAAGCGGCGTGATATTTTTTCGTATGCCGGATCAAATCTTAAGGAAAGATCGGTCGTGAGCATGGTTGGAAGGTGTTTTTTCTCACTGTCAAAAGCATCAGGAATAAAAGCTTCCGCATTTTTAGCGACCCATTGATGGGCACCGGCAGGGCTTTTGGACAATTCCCATTCAAAACCGAAGAGGTTTTCAAAGAAGTTATTGCTCCATTGCGTAGGTGTTTTTGTCCAGATCACTTCCAGTCCGCTGGTAATCGCATCGGCCCCCTTACCTGTACCATGGCTGTTGCTCCAGCCCAGGCCCTGCATTTCCAGGTCTACCGCTTCCGGTTCTTTGCCCACATTGTCAGCAGAGGCTGCGCCATGGGTTTTGCCAAAGCTATGACCACCGGCAATCAGCGCAACGGTTTCCTCGTCGTCCATCGCCATACGGCCAAAAGTATCACGGATATCTCTGGCGGCGGCAATAGGGTCCGGATTGCCATCAGGACCTTCCGGGTTTACATAGATGAGGCCCATTTGTACTGCGGCAAGTGGTTTTTCCAGGTTTCGGGAATGAACGTCGCCGTTCGCATTGTCGTCCGTTACCAGCACGCCATCACCCTCTACCCCAGGCGATCCATGTGCATAACGCAAATCTCCACCCAGCCAGGTTGCTTCAGAACCCCAATACACAGACTCATCTGCTTCCCATACATCTTCACGTCCACCGGCAAAACCAAAGGTTTCAAAACCCATGGATTCCAATGCCACATTACCGGCAAGGATCATCAGATCGGCCCAGGAAATGCTGCGGCCATATTTTTGTTTGATCGGCCAAAGCAATCTGCGTGCTTTATCCAGACTGACGTTATCCGGCCAGCTGTTCAGCGGTGCAAAACGCTGCAAACCTGCACCGGCGCCACCCCTTCCATCACCTACACGGTAAGTTCCGGCGCTGTGCCATGCCATCCGTATGAATAAGCCGCCATAGTGACCAAAATCTGCCGGCCACCAATCCTGAGAATCGGTCATCAGTGCATTAAGGTCTGTTTTTACGGCCGCAAGGTCGAGAGTTTTAAAAGCTTCGGCATAATTAAAATCTTCACCCATAGGGTCTGACAAAGAGGAATGCTGACGCAGAATACTCAGCTTTAACTGGTTAGGCCACCAATCGTTGTTTCGCGTGCCGCCACCTCCCACATTGTGTTTCATACTACCATTATGAAAGGGGCATTTACTGATGTCATTTGATTCTCTTTCCATGTCTTAAATTTATATAGTGAATTTTATTTAGGTGTCGCTAATTGTCAAGCTTTATAAATTTAAGATATTGATTTCAATAATCACTATCAATTAAATCTATATTAAATAGTTAAAAACTATTAAACAGACATCTTGTTGTATTCTCAAAATCTATTGTTATGAATAATTTCTTCAGAGGTATCATCGCCGCATGGGGCGCTAAAAAACTGGGAGGCGGTTGCCTCTCCACCATCGTTATATTTCTTGTCATCTATAGCCTGCTGGGTAAATGCAATAACAATACACGTGCGGCAACGCGAGATCAGCAGGTCAAACCAACCATTGGAGCAATCCATACAGCATACTGAGCAGGATCAGGTAGACCACATTTAACCTGAACTTAAAAAT
This sequence comes from Pedobacter sp. KBW06, assembly GCF_003852525.1. Lineage (GTDB taxonomy): Bacteria > Bacteroidota > Bacteroidia > Sphingobacteriales > Sphingobacteriaceae > Pedobacter. The sequence continues at coordinate 49,712 of NZ_QAJL01000005.1, read as the reverse complement.
CAGCAGGAGAGATACGAACACCCAAAACAAGGCCATTAAATCCAGTTGATGTAACATTAAGCCCTGAGGAAAGAGCACATCTTTTCCGAGATAAAAGGTCAGGTTAAGGATCACCCCTACTACAGCGGCCGTAACAAAACCAAGTACATCACTGATGAGCTCGCTTCCCCGGGTACGTTCCAATATCGGCCCACCCACGAAAATGAAAAGAAATGAAGGTAGAAAAGTGTAAAATGTAGTCGCCAGCAGTCCGACAGTCCCCATGAGTAAAGAGCCGTCGAAATGGTTGTAACCAGCCATGAAACCGACATAACAAACCACAATAATCAATGGTCCGGGAGTGGTCTCCGCGAGTGCAAATCCATCTACCATCTGAGATTTGCTTAACCAGTTAAATTTTGAGACGCTAAATTGGGCCACATAGGGCAACACGGTATAAGATCCGCCAATGGTAAAGAGTGCCGTTTGGGTAAAAAACAAGACCAGGCCTTTCCAGAACGTAAAATCAGGGCTCAATACATAAAAACATACCAGGGGCAGCATCCAGAGGAAGAGAAACAGCAAGCTTTGTTTCCATAACAATTTAGCGTTGAAATTCCTCCCGCCCACAGTTTTGTTATTCAGGAAATAATCGTCTTCATTCAAACTTTCATGGGATTCAGGGGCTTTCTTTTTATAGACCAGAGAGGGCCATAAATACCTTAAGATCAAGGCCGATACAATTGTCCCCAGGATGATATAAGGCATGGAAATATTGAAGAAAAAAATACTGGCAAAGGCAAGCCCGGCTAATAAATAATGTGAAACGGTATGGAGTGCTTTTCTGCCTACACTCCATAGGGCATGGAAAATAATGGCCACGACAGCTGGTTTTAAGCCGCTGAAAATGGCATCCATCCAGGGCTGATTTCCATAGTTTACATAGATACAGCTCAGCGCAAGAAGAATAAACATGGAAGGGAGAATGAAAAATATTCCGGCCAGGACCCCTCCTTTTTTACCGTGAAGCTGCCAGCCGATATATATGGCCAGTTGCTGCGCTTCCGGTCCCGGCAAAAGCATGCACAAACTCAGGGCATGAAAGAACCTGCTGCTGCTGATCCATTTCTTCTTTTCGACCAGAAAACCGTGCATGATATTGACGTGGCCCAGCGTTCCTCCAAAACTAATCCAGCCTAGCTTAAACCAGAATCTGAGGGCTTCTTTAAATGACGGTGGGGAGATGGGTTTATTTTCTTTCATAAAAACACAAAGCTCCTCCTCCGGCAGAATTTTCTGCCCAAATAATGGTCTTTAAACAGATCATGAAGGCCGGTTTACAGGTATATTCAGGTTCCCGGTGAAGCTACCCAAAGATACGTTTTTTTACTTAATTTCTATCCAGACCGGCCCGTGGTCACTGGTCTTTTCCCATCCTCTGACTTCCCGGTTTACCCCCGCCCCGATCAGTCGCTGATCAATCTGAGGGCTCAAAAGAAAGTGGTCAATGCGAAGTCCGGCATCACGGCCATAGGCGTTACGGAAAAAGTCCCAGAAAGTATAAATTGTTTCCTCCGGATAGCGTTTTCGAATGGCATCTGTCCATCCCTGATCTACGAGGAGCTTAAAGGCTTCACGCACTTCTTCCCTGAACAAGGCATCATTGACCCAGCGTTCCGGTTTATACGCATCCTTTTCTGTAGGAATCACGTTAAAATCACCGGTAAGGATGGCTGGAACACCCATATCCAGCAGTTTTTTAGCGTGCGCTGAGAAGCGTTTAAGCCAAGCCAGTTTATAGTCGAATTTCGGACCAGGATAGGGATTGCCGTTGGGCAGATAAAGGCAGCCGATAACGATATCATTGACAATCGCTTCGATATACCTGCTTTGGAGATCTTCCGGATCACCAGGCAATTCCCGATGAACTTCTTTCAGCTCCGCCCCTGCAGAAAGAATGGCCACTCCGTTCCAGCTCTTCTGTCCATGCCAGATCGCCTGATAGCCTGCATCATTAATTTCAGCTAAAGGAAACTTTTCCTGCGGAGCTTTCAGCTCCTGTAAGCAAACTACATCAGGTTTCGATTCTTTTAGCCAGCGGAGTAATACCGGCAGGCGGGCATTGATTCCATTTACATTATATGTTGCTATTTTCATCTTTGGTAAATAAATTTTAATCGATCGTATTTTTCTCGTGCAAAAACTGCACCTCAATAACCCCCATTGATCCAGAGCAACTTATCCCGCTAAAAACCTGACCGTTTTCATCATCCTGAAGCTACAACAACAAACAAATAAGTATTATTATGTACTTATTTCATGTTTTATCAGCCATAAAATTAAAAATAAAGTACACAAATGCATATAATTAGTATATATTTACACTTTATAAATCTAAAAACATGTATTACGATTTAATAACCGAAGTAATAGGCCTCATTAAAATTTACGAGCAGGAGTCTGATCCTCATGAGCAGGATCCCTATTTATTTGGGCAATGGCTAAATGAATATTACCAAAAAACAGGACATGTCACACTTCCTGAACCGGAATGGGATGGAAAAGTAAATGGACGCTCAGCTGATAGTGTGATCAACACTTCCTTAGTTCACCTTTATAAATATGCGAGGTTGCATGCAAAAGCTGCTATAGTGAATACAGCCTTTTCAACACCAGACGAATTTATTTATTTGATCAGTTTGGTTTCATTTGGAAGTATGACTAAAACTGCACTCATCCGGCTCAATATTCATGAGAAATCTGCAGGAATGCAAATCGTGAACAGATTAATCAGTAATGGACTGGTAGAGCAAGCCGCATTAGATACGGACAAGAGAAACAGAATGATCCACATCACGCCAAAAGGAACCCAGGTATTAAATGAAAGCATGCAAAACATAAGATTAGCCTCAATGAAGGTAACAGAGCCACTATCCCATCAGGAAAAAATGGATTTGATCAGGTTACTGACAAAACTTGAAAACTTTCATGAGGAAAAAACAAGAGGGCAGTTATAACCCATTCTAAATCATCATCAATTTAAATACCTGCATGTCAGTTCATCAAAAAAAAGAAGGTCCGGAAATAGCGGTAATTGGTTCAGGATTTGCCGGAATCAGTGCAGCAGCCTATCTCGCAAAGCAAGGCTACCGCGTGGATGTTTATGAGAAAAACACAGCTATCGGTGGAAGGGCCCGCCAACTCATTACCGAAAATGGTTATGTCTTTGATATGGGGCCAAGCTGGTACTGGATGCCTGAAGTGTTCGAACAGTTTTTTAATGATTTTGGGTATAAGGCTGAGGATTTTTATGAGCTGCAATTACTCGATCCTGGTTTCAGCGTAGTTTTCGGTGCTGGCGAGGTCTTAAATATCCCGGCTGATTTTGAAGAACTCTGCCAACTGTTCGAATCCATAGAAAGCGGAAGTGCAGCTAAACTAAGGAGCTTTTTAACCGAAGCATCTTACAAATATAAAATCGGAATCGGGAAGCTGGTCTACAAACCCGGACTATCCTTCCTGGAGTTTGCAGATGCAGACCTGATAAAAGGTTTATTTAAACTGCAGGTTTTTACTTCTTTTAGTTCGCATGTAAAAAAATATTTCAAAGATCCCAGGCTCATCGCTTTAATGGAGTTTCCGGTACTCTTTCTTGGGGCAATGCCCGAAGACACACCGGCATTGTATAGCCTGATGAATTATGCAGGGCTTAAACTAGGTACATGGTATCCTAAGGGCGGTTTTGGAAAAGTGATTCAGGCCATGAAGGAAGTGGCAGAAAAGCAGGGCGCAAAATTTCACACCGATACTCCTGTGACCGCTCTTGATGTACAGGGAAAATACATTGTAAATCTCAGTTCAAGAAAAGGAACAAAGAATTATGATGGTGTCATTGCTGCTGCCGACTACCACCACGTCGAGGAGCAGCTACTGGATCAGACTTACAGAAATTATACGGAAAAATATTGGAACAACAAGGTTTTTGCCCCCTCCTGCCTCATCTTTTATCTGGGTGTAAAGCATAAAATAAATGGTCTAAATCACCATACCTTGTTCTTTGATGAAGACTTAAAGCAGCATTCCCAGGAGATTTATAAAGATGCACAATGGCCTGCTAAACCATTATTTTATGTGTGTTGTCCAAGTGTTACCGACCCATCGGTGGCACCGGCCGGACATGAAAATTTATTTGTACTGATGCCCCTCGCCCCGGATCTTAAAGATCCCGAAGCAATCCGGGAACAATATTTCCACCTGATCATGGACAGGCTTGAGGCCTATACGGGTTGCGCCATACGTGAACAACTGGATTATAAAAAAAGCTATTGTGTAAGTGATTTCATCTCAGATTACAATTCTTATAAGGGAAATGCCTACGGACTGGCGAATACGCTGATGCAAACTGCAACCCTAAAGCCCTCCCTGAAAAATAAGAAAATAGACAACCTGTTCTATGCCGGACAACTTACCGTTCCGGGCCCGGGAGTCCCACCCTCGATTATTTCAGGAAATATAGCCGCTCAACAATTGATAAAGCACCTAAATAAATAGCCATGAAAGAGATCTTCGATAAATTATCTGCAGCATGCAGCGAATTGACTACCAAACGTTACAGCACAAGCTTTTCTTTGGGGATTTATTTTTTAAACGAAAGGCTTCGTCAGCCTATTTATGCCATATATGGTTTTGTCAGACTGGCAGATGAAATCGTCGACAGCTTTCATGACTATAACAAAATTGCTTTACTTGCCAAGTTCAAAAGAGATTGCTTTGAGGCTATTGAAGAAGGGATCAGCCTGAACCCGATACTCAACTCCTTTCAGGAAGTCGTAAACAAATATCAAATTGACAAAGAATTGATTGATCTGTTCCTTCAAAGCATGGAAATGGATCTCAAACAAGAATTATATACTCCTGAAAAATACGATCAATATATCCTGGGTTCCGCTCAGGTCGTAGGTCTAATGTGTCTGCAGGTCTTTACTGAAGGAGATAAAATACAATACGAAAAGCTGAAGGATTCGGCGATGAAATTGGGCTCTGCATTTCAAAAAGTAAACTTTCTGAGGGATGTCAATGCCGATTATTATATGCTCAACCGCAGCTATTTCCCAAATGTGAACCTTTCCAAATTCTCTAACATTGAAAAAAAACAGATAGAAGAAGAAATAGAGATCGAATTTAAACTGGCGCTGATTGGCATCCGGGAATTACCTTCCTCTTCTAAAAATGGGGTTTATCTCGCCTATGTATATTACAAAAAGCTTTTTAACAAGATAAAAAACAGCACGGCTGAGAAAGTGATGACCCAAAGGATCCGGATTTCAAACGTTCATAAATTCGGATTGATGTTTGATTCTATCATCCGTTATAAAACCAATACCATATGAAAGCTGCTGTCTTTTTACTCCTGTTACTTTTTGCAACCAAAACCTATTCTGCAGAACCGGAACTCCGGGAAGTAAAGCGTTTGTTCGAAGCCGCAACACACAGTAAGGATTCCTCAGACCGGCTTTTGGAAATACTGTCTGGTATAGGGCCCTCCTCTCCGCCTCTTTTCATCTGTTATAAAGGAGCTGCCGAGATGATGCGCTGCAGGTACGGACTTAACCCAATCCATAAATTCAAAAGGTTCAAAAAAGGAAAAGCACTGATCGAAGCAGCAGTAAAGAAAGAATCTCATAACATAGAAATACGATTTTTGAGGTTTGCTATTCAGACTAATCTTCCTTCGTTTCTCAATTACAATGACGACATCACAAAGGATAAGCAGTTTTTATTAAGCAACCTGAAAACAATAAAAGATAAAAAATTGAAGGACAGCATATCAAAATATTTGTCAACTTCGAACTATTGTTCTGCGGAGGAAAAGAAAGGATTAAACACATGACGGAAAAAGATGTAATACTTCATTATAAAAAAGAGCTGTGCAATGACTAACGGATTGATCTATTTACTGATTACAACAGGTACTTTTATCTTTATGGAAGGCGTGGCATGGTTTACTCATAAGTTTGTAATGCATGGGCTTCTATGGGTATTACATAAAGATCACCACCAGAAAAAACCTCATTTCTTTGAAAAAAATGATTTCTTCTTTCTGATATTTGCGGCCCCGAGCATTCTTCTTTTCTTTTTTGGTGCAGAAGCAAGGTTCAACTGGATGTTCTACGTTGGTCTGGGAATTTTACTCTACGGCATCGCTTATTTCATCATACATGATGTGGTCATTCACCAGAGGTTCAAATGGTTTTCAAGAAGCAACAATACCTACATAAAAACGATCAAAAGGGCGCATAAAATGCATCATAAACACCTGGACAGACATCAGGGTGAATCCTTCGGCATGTTGTTTGCCGCGCGAAAATACTGGCAGCAATCTCAAAAAAAACAACGATGAAACATTTTGATTATATCATTGCCGGAGGAGGATGTGCAGGACGAAGCCTGGCTTTAAGGATGTTGCCTTACCTTAAAACATCCAACAAGCAGGTTCTGCTCGTCGACAAGACCCGTAAAATAGAAAACGACAGAACCTGGTGCTTTTGGGAAAAACAGCAGGATGTATTTGAACCCGTTGTTTTCAGGAAATGGAGTCATTTATCCTTTGTCAGCGCTGCTGAGCATCAGGAACTGGACATCCATCCTTATCAATACAAAATGATCCGCGGAGCGGACTTCTATGCTTATACCGGGGAACAATTATCGGAAAGCAGTCACATTAGCATGATACAGGGAAACGTAGAAAGCATCTCTACCGAAGAGGAAAAAGGATACGTAACGATCGACGGAACGCAGTTCAGCGCAGATTATGTTTTCTCCAGCATTCCCAGGATCCGGAAAAAAAAGCCTGACCGTTATCAGTATTTACTACAGCATTTTGAGGGTTGGACCATAGAAAGCAAATCACCAGTATTTGACGAAGAACGTGCCACGTTGATGGACTTTAACACTACCCAGCATGCAGGAACATCCTTCGTCTACGTATTGCCCCTTAGCTCAACTCTTGCTTTAGTTGAATATACTGTATTCTCTGAAAATGAGTTGCCGGATGCCGCCTATACAACTGCCCTCAAACAATACATACGGGAACAGCTGCATTGCGAAGATTACGACATCAAAGAAAGGGAAAAAGGTATAATCCCAATGTCTGACCATCCAATTAATCCAGGGGAAGGCCGCATCATTTATCTCGGCACTGCAGGAGGATTTACAAAAGGATCCACCGGCTATACCTTTCGTTTCATACAGAAACATACCGCTGCGATTGTCTCACAATTGCTGAAATCCGGGCATCCTTATATTTCAGCAGTCTCGCCAAAAAGATTTGAAACCTATGATGCGACGCTCCTTCATTTGCTAAGCAGCAAACGTCTTTCAGGGGAAGAAATTTTTTCCACCCTGTTCAAAAAGAACAGCTCCCGACAAATATTAAAATTCCTGGATAATGAAACCTCTTTGATGGAGGAAATACGGATTTTCAAAACCCTGCAAAAAAAGGAATTCGCAATTGCACTGTGGAACCGCAGCTTAAAACTGATAAAAGCCAATTGATATTTTAGCAAGGACCCCCATCTTATTTCTGCCTGCTGACCATTTCATTAATCCAAATCGGCGCAAATGGCGAAGTACATCCCTTAGATACCGGATAATCACGATAGATGCCTAATTTTTCGCCTATGGCCAATGCCCTGTTGCGATGCTCCGGAAAGCAGATGCCTATTTGAGCCAGGGTGGTATTCATCGTCCATTGTACTTCAGGAGCGGCATCAGTCATTTCGGATTCAATCCGGTCCAGGAGTGCCGGAAGGTCTAAACCATCCGGGCTTCTCACTACCCTTCCTGCGGTCAGGCTCCAGGCAGCACGTCCGGTCATCACGTCTTTTTCGCTCATCCACTTTTGCCGCAACACCTCTTTATCCGGATACTCCTTCACTACATAGGAATTGAGCCAATCTGCCAGCTGGTAAAATCTTGCAGCGCTGACCATTTCCTCCAATTCTATCGCACTGAGCTTTTTCGGAACAACGATTAATGTGGCCAGCAGCCTTGCTTCCAGGTTACCGGTCTTCCAGAGCTCTTTAGCCAATTCGTGGTCGCTCTTTATCTTTTTTGCAATTGTCCGGAGATCTCCCATTTTGACACCAAACTGGTCATCACCTGAGCCGTACTTGAGGTTCCGCGTGCTTACGCTCACATCTCCAAGTTCCTTTAGCCGCGTAAGAATTTCTTCAACCGTCATATCTAATGATGCTTTTTCTAAGGATAAATATACCCGTTTCAAATGAAATGCCCTATAGGATGATATTTCTTTTAAAGGCACAGCCCAGTTCCATAATGGAATCAGTTTTCGCAATACCGGGAATATTGTCGATTTTTTCATAAAGTATCTGCCTCATATGTTCATGATTTTTGGCAATAATTTTTAGATATAACGTATACCCGCCGCTGATGTAATAACACTCGGTAATTTCAGAGATTTTCTTTAATTCTTCAATGATCCGGATAGAATCATGGTCTTTTTCGAGTGTGATGCCGGTAAAGGAGCCCCAGTCGTAACCAATCTTCTTCTCATCCAAAACAGGCTTAATCCCTGTCAGGATCCCCTGCTCGGTTAATCTGGAGATCCGCTGATGAACCATGGTATTGGAAATGCCCAATGTGGCTGCAATCGCCGAATAGGCCATTCGCCCGTCTATTTCCAGTTGTTTTAATATTTGAATGTCAAACTCATCAATGTGGTCCATATCTATATTTAAGATTACGTTATTCTTTTAAACCGCTTTAAAGTGTTAAATAGACTTTTAAAACTAATATAAAAGTCAAATTAACTTTATATATAACACAAAATAATAAATTTTATTACCTTTGCCCTCATAAACAGTCAATTATGAATATTTCAACAAATTTAAGTAAAAGCGAGGAGCTAATAGAAAAAGAAGAACGATATGGTGCACATAATTATCACCCGCTACCTGTCGTACTGAAAAAAGGAAAAGGCGTTTTCGTTTGGGATGTTGAAGAAATGAGGTATTATGACTTTCTTTCTGCCTATTCAGCGGTAAATCAGGGGCATTGCCACCCGAGGATCATTAATGCGCTTAAAGAACAGGCTGAAGAACTCACCCTGACTTCCAGGGCATTTCATAGCGATAAACTTGGTGATTTTGAAGAGTTTGTATGTAATCTCTTTGGTTATGATAAATCGTTGATCATGAATTCCGGTGTGGAAGCCGTTGAAACAGCGATGAAACTTTGCAGAAAATGGGCCTACCAAATCAAAGGCGTCAGCCCTGATCAGGCTAAAATCGTCTTTGCCGACGGAAACTTCCATGGCAGAACGATTTCTGTGATCTCCGCATCTAACGATGAAAGTGCAAGAAAAGACTTTGGTCCCTTCGTAGCCGGAATCACCCATGTTCCATATAATGATGCAGATGCTTTTGAAGCGCTTTTAAAAGCAGATAAAAATATAGCAGGCTTTATCGTTGAACCCATCCAGGGTGAAGCGGGTGTCGTGGTACCGGATGCGGACTACCTGACACGCATTAAAGCACTTTGTCAGGCATACAATGTCTTATTCATTGCGGATGAAATCCAAACCGGAATTGCCCGTACCGGCAGTATGCTTGCTTCTTATGAAGTCGATTCAGAAGAAAAGCAAAACCAACCGGACATTTTGATCCTGGGGAAAGCCATTTCCGGTGGTGTATTACCCGTTTCAGCGGTATTGGCCAATGACGAGATCATGCTGACGATCAAGCCTGGAGAACACGGTTCAACCTATGGAGGAAATCCTTTGGCATGTGCTGTTGCTAAAGAAGCCTTACAGGTAGCTATTGATGAAAATCTGGCTGAAAATGCCCATAAAATGGGGGAAATCTTCAGAGCAGGACTGGAAAACATCGCCACAAAAACAGACCTGATCCAGTCGGTCAGAGGTAAAGGATTACTGAATGCCATTGTCATCAATTGCTCAGAAGAATCTGATATGGCCTGGAACATTTGTATGAAGTTTAAAGAGAACGGCTTACTGGCTAAACCTACTCATGGAAATAAGATCCGTTTTGCTCCGCCATTGGTGATCACTGAAGCACAAATTATCGAAAGTCTGGACATCATCGAGCGGTCATTGTTAAGCGTTGCTTAATACCTTATGAAAAGAACGATAAATCTGGTAAAAAACAGATCTGATATCGGCGCCGGAACCCGGGGATCCGATATGGGAATAGATGCCATTGAAATTGCCGCAATCAATAAGGGAAGTGAGTATTTTAACAATTTCAGTACGCTGGATGTCGAGACACATAACGAAACGATCTATAATAAAGACAGAAATGCGTTTGCCATAAGAATTGAACACGTGCTGCAGCAATGTACCAGACTTGCCGATGCAGTAGCGTACAGCTTATCTGCAAATCATTTTCCGCTTGTATTTTCAGGTGACCATTCCTCTGCGCTGGGCACAATCAGTGGCATCAAAACCGCATATCCGGATCAGTTGCTCGGGGTGATTTGGATAGATGCACATGCAGACCTCCATTCGCCTTATACTTCTCCTTCCGGAAACATACATGGCATGCCTTTAGCTGCAGCCCTGGCCAATGATAATCTGGAGGCTCAGCAGAACCAGATTACCGGAGACACGGCGCTGTTCTGGAATAACCTGAAAAACATTGGCACTGCCCAGCCTAAACTGAAACCCGAACATCTGATCTATTTTGGCGTTCGTGATACGGAAGAACAGGAAGATCAGCTCATTCAAAGTTTAGGGATCAAAAATTATAAAGTAGAAGAAGTACGTTTCAGAGGTCTGGAAACCTGTGTAAAAGAAGCATTGGAAAAACTGTCCGACTGTGAGATGATTTACATTTCCTTTGATGTCGACAGTATGGACTGTGATTTGATCTCATTGGGCACAGGAACTCCGGTTTCCAAAGGATTTGACCCCCAGGAGGTCATTGCCATTATTCAAACCATAGTTTCCTCAGGAAAAGTGCGCTGTCTTGAAGTTGTTGAAGTGAATCCCTTACTGGACAATAAGGGAAATAAAATGGCCGAAACTGCCTTTGAAATCCTGGAAAAGGTGACGGAATCCATCAGCGCCAGTCTTTAAAACAAAAATAAAGGGCTGATCATGATCAGCCCTTTATTTTTTAGGAGAGGGTTCCTACTTCTTGCTGTAGTTCGAGTATTCCGTAATCGTTTGAACGTTTACCGGCTGTCCCATAAATTTAGCCTGAATATTAAGGTCCTCGTTCACCGGAAAATAACGTTTCGTTTCTTCATTCCGGATATATTTGGTGATCATTTCCAGCTTCTCCGCATTGAGGATTTTAATTTTCAATGGCTTTTCATTCAGGGCCTGTACCTGTTCCAGTTTCTTGCTTTTCAGATTGATGCTCATATACAATCTGCAATCTTTCATAAAAGCAGCATCCTTCGCAAGAGAAAGGGCATCTGGTTTATAGCTAACCACCAAACGGTCTGCAGACTCGTTCTCAATTCTGTAACTTGCGTCGTCGGCTTTGTTTCCCGATTCGGGTTTGACTTTATTCTTGCGAAAGGTATTGATATCGCCCTTAGATGGAGATTTTCCTTCCACAGAAACTATGATCCACTGTTCTCCTTTTGGCGCGGACGGATCAAATTTTGCAACCGTTACATTCGTTTTACCTCCGGCTATTGTCGTTTGCCTGAAGTCGAAGGCGTAATCATCCGGTTCCTGAACATTGTTGGGATTGAGGATAGTAGCATCAATTCCGTGTTTAGAAAAGGCATCCAATACTGCGTTTTTTTGGGCAGAAACGTTAAGCGTGGATGCCACCAGAACAAAAAAAGCAAATGCTTTCCTTATCATACGACCTTCTCCTTCAAACTTCTTTGTGTTTGTGTTTTTCATTTTTCTATGTTGTTTATGATGTTTTGATGGCGCAAAATTATAACGAACTCAGGCCGCTAAATTTGAATCCTGATTGAAACAACGAAAATGTCAGGTGAAATGTAAATGAATCGTAGTGAAACGATTTTGAAATTATTAGTAATCCAGCCAGGTTTTGAACAAAGGAGCTTTTGCCCGACTTACAATGACCTCTTCTTCCTCCTGATTTTTTACTTTGAGCTTTAACTTGCCATTGAAAAAATTATGGACCTTTTCAATCGCGTTGACATGTAAAATATACTGACGGTTTGCCCTGAAGAAGTTTTTGGGTTCCAGTTCCTTCTCCAGTGTTTCCATGGTCTGCGGGACGATGATCTTCTCCCCGTTCATCAGGTTTGCATAAGTGATGTTCAGATGGGCATAAAAAAAGGCAATATCCTCCACATTGATTTTTCGATAACTATCGCGGTAGGGCAAAAAGAAACGCGTCCTGTATTCCCTGGGCTGCATATGGCTGATGAGCTCCTGAATCAGGGGGGATTGCTGATGGGATTTCTGCATGGAATTTTTTTCAAACTTTATAATGGCAGCTTCCAGCTCTTCCTCTTCCACCGGCTTTAGCAGGTAGTCTATGCTGTTGTACTTAAAAGCCCTCACCGCATATTCATCATATGCCGTCGTGAAAATTACGGGGCAGGCTACATCCGCCAGGTCAAAGATGTTAAAACTGACACCATCTGCCAGTTGGATGTCCATCAGGATCAGGTCGGGGGCTTCGTTTTTTGAAAGCCATTCCACCGTTTTTTTAACACTCGGCAAAACACCTGCAATCTCTATTTCCGGCCTGATGCTACGCATCAGCCGCTGGATCCGGTCTGAGTTGGGTTTCTCATCTTCCAAAATCAGGATCTTCTTTATACTGTTCATTTGATGAGGGGTACTTTTATGGTAAATGTTTGATGGTCATTTTCTATTACAGGCCCGATATCGCCCAATAAAGCATAACGACTGATGATATTTTTTAAGCCCAGCCCTGTAGATTCAGGCATTTTTATCAAGGGCAGCAGGTTATTGGACACGATCAGCTCATGATCACTGGACCAGATGCTGACCAGCAAAGGATTTTCTTCTTCTGTACGGTTATATTTTATCGCATTTTCTATCAGCAGCTGAAGGGTAACCGGGGGAATCAGCAGGTCAAGCTTCGATTCCTCAATGTTAATCCTGAAATCAGCGCCGCCCCCCATCCTGTTTCGGATCAGAAAAAGATAAGCCTCTAAAAACCGGAGTTCTTCACGCAGGCTGATCAGTTTCTTTTTTGAATTGATCAGCAGGTACCGGTAGACTTTCGCAAAATTCTCTGTGTACTCATGCCCCAGTTGCTGGTCTTTCAGGATCAATTCCGAAAGTACACTCAGGTTATTGAAAACAAAATGCGGATCAAGCTGTAATTTAAGTGCCTGCAGTTCGATTTCAGCAGCCAGCTGCTTGCTTTGAGCAGCCTTTATTTCAAACCCGGCCGATTTCAGTGCTTCTGTTTTCCAATTCTTCAACAGAAAATTACCGGTATTCAATGCAGAGATCATCAAACCCCAGAGCACAATTAAAATGAGGGTATAAGCCCCTTCTCTTAAACCGATATAAGGTGAAGGCATCGCCACAAAATCCCCGAGTACCAGAAAAATAATGCACAGGCAAATGACAATAAAAAATACGCCCAGGGTTTGGTACAATGCCTGGATCAATAAGCGCTTTAAAGGACTGATCATCCATGAAATCCGCTTATTTAAGCGTTTGTCGATGAAGAGGCTCAGCTCCACAATGGCCGCATAAAACAAGAGGTTCACCACAATATCCGAGAGGATCCTCGAAGCTGGCATCGCCAGGTATTCCCGCCAATAAGAAGCAGGGAAGATGACAAATCCCGTAGCATAAGAAAATATGCAGGTGAATACAATCATTAACACCCGCTTCGTTATACTCCTTTTCATGGTGTAACGCTGTTCTACGATTTCAAAGATGATTTTTAAATGGAAGGGCAAAATTATAGATTAAATACTAAATGCCAGGACGAAAAAAAGCACCCGGAAATATCCGGATGCCAATAGCGAAAGGGTGTAATTTAAAACCTGAAACTAATCCCCGCTGTGGCGATTCCTTTAAAACCATAACCCAGCTCCGCAAATGCCCCGATTTTCTTTCCTACTCTTAAGCCCACAGGATTCACCTGGAAAGCAAATGTCGTCGAATTGTGGCTGTAGGGCCTGCTACCAGACCGCTCTTTTGCCTGGCCGAGCAGCACTCCTGCAGCAGCAGTACCATAGAAAGTAAACAAAGGTGTTTTGATGTAGGCGAATTCTGCCGTTGGTAAAATCATCAGGTATTGTCCTCTCCTTGTTTCTTTGGTGGTTACTCCTGCCACTGTCGAATTGAAACTTTTATCCATTCTAAGGTAGCTGAAGTCTGCACCCACTTTTACCCGTTCAGAAAGGCGGTAACGATAGCCCAGCTCAAACATACCCAGATTTTTATTTTTTGTATCTTTAATTTTAGCCCCGGTAAACACCCGGGTAATCGCATCTGAAAGGGCATTTCCAAGATCATTTCCAATAGCTATTCCCGTTGCATCACTAATCCCGGCACGTAATTCATGTTTCTCAGACTCCTGAGCTGTTGCCGCAAAAGCCGAAAGGATGAAGCTCAAAATGATAATTGATTTTTTCATTATTTTTAGATTTTTATTAAATATTGTTTTTCATTATAGGAAGACCTTTATAACAGAGGCTTCTATGTTAATACGGAGAAAAAATAAATACCCCTATACCCTTGAATATTTTTTAATCGTAAGTTTGCAGTAATTCTTACCATCAATGAATGCAGACAGACCACAAGGGATTTAAGGAACTTTTTGACAGGAATTACCAGCAATTGTGTAATCATGCATTTAAATACCTTGGCGACCGGGATGAGAGTGAGGATATCGTTCAGGAGGTATTGATCAGGTTTTGGGAGATTAAAAAAGAAATGATCAATGATCCCGTCGCAAAATATTACCTGATGACAGCCGTCCGTAACAGGTGCATATCGGCCCTGCGCAAAAAGGTACACATGCTCTCAACCGAAGAAAATGAAATCGAGATTGCAGATACTGTTTATACGGAAAAAGCCGAATCAGAAGTGAAAGACCTTGTGGAACGGGCTTTTGAAAACCTGTCCCCTAAATGCGCAGACGTTTTCAAGCTCAGCCGCCTGGAAAATTTAACCTATCAGCAAATTGCAACAAAATTGAACATTTCCATTAAAACAGTAGAGAATCAAATGGGAAAAGCGATAAAGCATATGCGCAATTTCATCCGTCAAAATCCTGTTCTTTTACTTGCCGTAATCGTAATGGTAAAATTGTTCATTAATTTTATAGGGGTTTTTAGCAAATCAGTGTTTAACTAATGAGCAGGAACAGCAATATGGAAACAGAACAAATCAACGACCTGTTGGCGAAACATTTCGCGAAGGAAACAAATGCAGAAGAAGAGCTGATTGTTTTGGAATGGATCAAATCCAACCCTGAAGAGTACCTTTCATTGAAAATACTTTGGGCGGACAGCCATGTCGCAACACATCAGCAACTGTTCTCTTCAGACAAGGCCTGGACCAAGGTGTCCGGCCAGATCGGTGCCGGAGAAGACGCGGTCTTGTCTGCGGTTAAAGTCAGGACGCGCAGTTACTGGATGTCAGCTGCCGCGGTCCTTGTGATCATCTCTGCTGCCTTGTTTTTTTACACCACATCCCCTGTTACGGTCAGCACCCAAATGGCTGAAATTAAAAACATTACACTCAGCGATGGAAGTATGGTGACCTTAAATGAAAACTCGAAGGTCAGCTATCCACGTTATTTTATATCAAAGCGGAATATTGAACTCGAAGGAGAAGCCTTCTTTGAAGTAAAACATGAAGCAGAAAGGCCTTTTGTAGTGCAAACCAAACAGCTTCTGGTGAACGTACTCGGTACTTCCTTTCTGGTGAACAGCGCTGAAAACAAACCTTTTGTTAACGTTAAAAGCGGAAAAGTGGCCGTAAAAAATAAACTGACTGAAGATCACCTCGTGCTGATTGCAGGTCAGGGTGCGGGTCTTCTATCCGGAACCCTGCAAAAGGAACAGCTCAATAATGAAAACTACCTGGCCTGGAAAACTAAAGAACTCGCCTTCACCGACAACCCATTAAAGGAAGTTTTTACCACGCTTGAAAACTACTATCATGTGAAGATTACGACCGATCATACCGATCCGTTAAACTGCAAAGTAACCACCAGGTTTAAGAACGAAACACTGGAAGGTGTATTAAAGGAACTGAAGCTCCTTTTCGGCTTTAACTACAAAATAACGGGTAACCAGGTCAGTATTTCAGCCATCATATGCCGGTAAATGCTTAAATACTTATGCTGCTTATTTCTTGTTCTTTTTCTCTTCCCGGGACATGAAAAGCTCTGTGCCCAGGAGAAGAAGGGCTTATCCGATCAGGAAATCAAAATCGACTTCAGTGAAGGAACACTGGGACAATACCTCAATGCGATCACTGCCCAGGGCCTGAACCTGTCTTACAGCAGCAACCAACTCCGGCTCTCAGATAAAATCAAACTAAACAAAGGCGTTTATAAAGCTGGCCAGCTGCTGAGTTTGTTATTGTCTTCCTATCCGGTAGAGATCAAAACAGAACTCCACAAAATCATCCTGTATATTCCTCAATCGCAGGAGCCAAAATCCTATACCCTCAGTGGCTTTGTGTATTCGGGTGAAGGTATGGAAGCACTCCCCTATGCCTCTTTAGGCGTATCGGGAACCAATGTGGCAACGCAAAGTAATGAATTTGGTTTTTACACAATCAGGCTTCCCGCAGGTATCAATCACCTGCAGCTGAGTTATTCAGGATATCCTACCCTCAGAGATACGATTAAGATGACTGCGTCAAAAGTTCTCAATTTCAGACTTCAACCCGGACTGCTACTCGCCGAAGTCAAGGTCCATGCGAGCAAATCCGGCACAGGCACAGGGCTGGCAGACTTGCAAAAGGTTGACCTGAAGGGTGTCAACGACTTGCCAATGGCATTGGGAGAAACCGATCCACTGAAAACCATACAGCTAAAAGCCGGTATTTCGGGCGGATTAGCAGGCGGAAATATGTACGTGCGTGGTGGAAGTCCCGATCAAAATCTCGTACTGCTGGACGGCATACCCGTTTACAATTACAATCATTTTACCGGACTGCTTTCCATCTTCAATAGCGACGCGGTAAAACACATCGATTTTTTTAAAGGGGGATTTCCTTCCCGTTATGAAGGCCGCTTATCATCCGTAATTGATGTCAAGACCAAAGATGGAGATATGCAAAAATACCATGGTGCAGTGAATATCGGTCTGTTGACCAGCTCTGCTATGATTGAAGGGCCTTTGATTAAAAATAAGGTATCATTTTTAGGCAGTTTCAGAAGAAGCTGGATCGATGGACTTAGCCGCCTCCTTTCCAACGGAAGTGATGATGTAAACTATTACCTGTACGATGCCAACCTGAAAATCAATTATCATATTGATTCCACCAGCCGCATCTATCTGAGTGCCTATCAGGGCAGCGACCGTTTCAACCTGAGCATTTCCGACGACATGCCCTCGCAGGTAGCGATGAAATGGACCAATCGGTTGTTGTCCTTCCGCTGGAATAAAGTATATAATCCCAGGCTGTTTCATAACAGTACAATTTCCTTAAGTCAGTTCAAAAATCAGCTGGATGACGGGGAAGAAAATGTCAGCAACGAGTTCAACCGGATTACCGACCTCGGTTTAGACAACGACCTGAGTTACAGCTGGAGCAATACCCTGAAAAGCTATTTCGGAATCAAGGCAAAACTGACCCGGTTCCGCTCGGCACCAGATTCAGAGGTAGATCCTGTAATGGAAGACCAGCAGTCTGTACATTTGCAGGCTTACACAGACAATGATGTAGATATTTTGCCTGCACTCCGGCTAAGGACAGGTTTACATTATACTGCTTTTATCACGAGTGGCAAAACCTATCATTCCTTTCAACCGCGTATAAAACTGACTTATAACCTTAAAGATCAGCATCAATTTTATGCATCCTACGCAATGATGGCACAGTTCTATCACCAGGTGTCGATCAATCCACTGGCTATACCCAATGAATTCAGGATCCCCAGCAGTTCCGGGATACCACCTCAGCAATCCATGATCTATGAAATCGGTTACCTGAAACATCTTTCTCCTGCAGGAAGAATCGGCATTCAGGTCTACCGAAAGAATTTTTCAAACCTCCTGATGTACAGACCTCAACAAAACGCGCTGGACAAAAAAGCAGCCCCGGACCGGAACGATCGTTTACTCAGTGGAAAAGGTTACAGTCAGGGTATCGAAGTCGAATATGCCCAGGAGTTTAAGTGGCTGAGTATTAATGCCGCCTATACGCGCTTTAAAACCATGCTTATTTTTGAGCAGGTCAATAATGGAAAAGCCTTTAAAGCGCCTTATGACCTCAGAAACCAGTTTACTACTGCAATTACGATACGTATGGGCAGCAGGTGGAGCTGTTCTACCCTGTTTACCTACAGCGGCGGCATGCTCGTGACACTGCCCCAATATGTCTTACCTGATCTGGATGGTGTGCTCTCAGGGGCAGCAAAGAACGAAAAAACCTATTTTTATACTCCGGAACCAAATAATTACAGACTTAGGGACAATTACAGCCTGAACGTCGGTGCAGTAAACCGTACCAATTTCCGAAAAGGACGACAAGGAAGATTACATTTCGGAATCAATAATATTTTGGGCAGGCCTTTGCCTTTTCAGGTAACAGCAAGCCTGGAAGACAACCAGGTAAATGTTACTCAGCTTTCACCTTTTAAATTATTACCATATGTGGGTTACTCGTATACATTTTAAAACCCCGGTTTTATTACTCGGTTTTTCGGCACTTCTTAGCGGCTGTGAAGAAACGATAGCACCAAAGTTTCCAGATGAAAGCAAGATAGCCGTAACTGCTGAACTTATTGCAGACCAGCCTCCGGTCCTGCATATTGTTGAATTGAACAGCATCGGTTATGCCGGAAGCGCCAAACCAATAGCAGACGCAGAAGTAGCCATTCAGGACCTGCAAACTAAAGAGCGCTATACATTTTCGGCCCAGGGCAATGGATACTGGAAAAACGAAGGATTCCAGGCAAAATCCGGAAAAACTTATCAGCTAAACGTAAAGACAAAGAACCAGGAAGTCAAAGCGGTTTCTACCGTACCTGCCCCACTTAACACAAGTGCTGAACGCAGCGATAACAGTCAAACCACGATCAGCCTTAACCTGCCTGTCGCTAACTTCAGTCCGCTGATCATTACACTGGAGTCCAGAAGCTACCGTATGGAAGGCACAAGTGTTGTATACCTCGGTGACTGGGAAAATACGGGCATGATCTGTAAAGACCCGGCAACAGATAACATTCGATATGGAGAACTACCAGCGCCCTGGTTAAAGCTTTTTATCCCTGCTGAAACCACAGCCAAAACATTGACTTTTAATCCTGAAAATCAGACTGGAATGAGAAAATACAGGCTGCATGTGAAAGCAGCAGAGCCGGGCTATTATAAATATGTTTACGATTACGAATACCTGAAAAACAACAATTCCAGTGGTTACTTTTCTTATATCGCACTGCAAAGCAATGTCATAAAAGGCCTGGGTATTTTTGCCGGTGTTTACGAAAAAGTGATAGAACTTTAGGATTCGTTCAAAGATGTACTACAGTCTGTTTTATACTGTAGTACATCTCAATCAACCTCTTATCGTCTGGAAGTAAAAAACCTCAGCCCCAGTTCAAAGGAGCTGCCCAGCGTACCTCCGCTAAAGCCATCACTCCCCGAATTGTAGGCTCCGGAAATCTGAAAAGCATCGAGCACTTTAAAGCCAATTCCAGCGGTTACACTTTTATTGGAATGGTACAAGCCATAGATATTGATCGTATTCTGCACAAAGTCAACATTTGCGCCTGCATCTATTATACTTTTCAGCCCTTTGAAACTACGAAAAGCAACTTTTGGTTCCACATGAACCGGATTGCCTGCATCACCAAAACCAAACTTATAAGCTGCCGAGGCAACTAAAGTTCCCTGGCTCAGCACCGTCTTTTCTGTGTTCCTCAGTGTAGAGACCAGATTCGGGCTTACCGCCTGAAGCGTGAAGCCATTGTACTGAAAAGCCAATCCAAAATCTGCTTCAAACTGCATTTTTCGGTCATTAAAGTTGTACAGCATTTCATCTGAAGGATCACCGATAATCTGGTTTGCATTGAACCTTTCCTGTACCCCACCCGCCGATATTCCAAAATGCAGGCTTTGGTTGTCGTCATTTAGTTTTAGCTGATAGGCATAACTTCCCATGATCCTAGTCGTACTCAAGGCGCCGACCTTGTCCAGCAGCAAATTGAAGCCCAGTCCTACTGCGTTGTTCAAGCCATAATCCGCGGTAAATGACACCGTTTTAGCCCCATTGCTTACCGAGGTAGATTCCCTGTTGTAGGCGGTATTGATGTTGAGTTCAGTTGATTTTAGCCCGGCCATTGCGGGATTAACAATATATTGATTCTGAAAATATCCTGCTCCAAAACTGCTCGTCTGAGCATTTGCTGCCATAGGCACACAAAAAGCCATGGCCAGCAGGAGGATTAGCAGTAGTATAGTTTGAATTTGATTTTTCATTTCATTTCTTATTTAATGATCGTTAGCACCCCTGTCTGTGGTTTATTCCCATCATTTGTTTCAATCACATAATAATATCCGCCTTTGGGCAACGTAGCACCATTATAGCTGCCATCCCAATCGTTGGTATAGTTCTTCCTGCTAAATACCAAACGTCCCTGGCGGTCCATCACCTTCACCTCCGCATTTGGAATCTTTTCGATTCCCCAAACCATCCAGGTATCGTTCTTGCCATCCCGGTTTGGGGTAAGCACATTGGAGATCACCAAAGAATCCTGTGGGGAAAGCACGATACTCGCCGTTGCCGTACATCCTGTTGGCGTGGTTGCCGTCACCGTATAAATCGTTGAACGTTTCGGCCTTACCAGTAATTTAATTCCGTTCCTTGCCCCATCAATACCATCTGCATCTGCCCATTCATATCTTGTCTGATCCGGAAATTCTGTGCTCGCGGTTAAATTTACCGAGGTATATCTGGAAAGGTTTTCCGTGCCTTTGTCGGAAACAATTTTAACGGTAAACGGCGTAAAGTAAATCTTCACCATAAACTCCGTACTATCTGAAGCAAAGCCCTCTGTACCTCCGTCATCTTTCACCGTTACCATAACCATGGCAGAGTCCCCTGGAACCGCCAGGCCGGTTGTGGTCACTTTATAATTGACGACGCCATTCGTCACCACCGGATTAAAAGCATAAGCAGAAAAGAATTTCTTACTCTCTTCATCCCCAGCCTTAACACCTGTTACTTTCAGTTTCTGAATTTTCTCAAAAGCAGGTCCCGGCACCACACCATTAAAGGCTAAACTATACTCACCAGTCCCTGTACAAATTTTACGTGGAATAAGTGGCGAGGTCGTTAAGGGAGCCGTATTGATCCCGGTGGTCAATACTTTCAACACATTGGAATAAGCAGATTTGGTCCGGTCTTTCACTGCCGCTATCCGGTAATAGAAATAGGTTCCCGGCCATACCGTAAGGTCTGCGAAACTGCTGGTATTGGCTGCTAAGGTTTTCACTTCCTCAAACAACACATTGTCTCTTGACCTTTCCAGCAGGAAGCCCGTTTCATCTGATGAGCGGTCTGTCCATTGCAAACTGATCTCTGTGTCTTTTATCGCAGTGGCGATCAGGTCGGCGGGGATCAAAGGCAAACCATCTGTAGGCAGTGTTTTTCCTGTAGCCACATTCGACCAGCCGGATACTGCGGTTGGCCTATCTCCTGCTGCCTTTAAACGGTAATAATAGGTAGCACCGTCGAGCAAATTACGATCTGTAAAAGTACTAACGGTGCTTTCGAGCGTATCAATTGGCTGATAAAACAACCCGTCTTCTGAGCGCTGTAAAATCAATTCTTTAACCGGAATGGTTTTATCTTGTGTCCAGCTCAGGCTGATCGTATTTACTGTAGTTCCGGTAACCGCTAAATTGGCGGGAATATCCGGAGACCCCGGATCAAGTCCCAGGATTTGCCATTCGGAGATCTGGTAACGTACAATATCGGTAGAACCATTATTTGAGGTAAAAGCAATGCGGTAAAACTTAAAGGCTTTTGTTCCCGGATTTGCAATCTGATAACTGTAAGTCGTGATCCTTTCGGCTGTTGCACCAAGTTGATTGGTCCTGGTATCCAGGACTGTCCATGCGGCATTGTCATCCGAACCTTCAAACCTCCAGTTTTTAGGATCCCTTCCCGGGGCATCATTGGCCGTGCTCAGGGTATAACCGGTTACAATGTAAGCACCCTTAGGCTCATATACGGCAGATAAGTTTTGTCCAGTCTGTGCATTAAAGATCAGCCATTTGGTGGCAATGTTGTTGTCGATAAATTTGGAAGAACCTTCCGATCCGTTCGGACCGCTGCTGTTATCCGCACTTACAGTCAGCTTTCCACCATCATCGGTGATGTCGGCAGGAAAACCTTTAATGCCATTTGTCGTTACTTTTACAATGGCAGAATAAGGAGAATTACCCGTGTAATTATAAGCCCTTACCCGGTACCAATACGCGGTATTTGGTATCAGGGACTCTTCCGTATAAGAGGTGATGGATTTGTTCAGCTTACCCATAGCAGTAAAATTGATACCATCCGTTGATTTTTCCAGTTCAAAGCCCCCATCGGTATTAAAAGCCAGTGTCCATGATAAAACAGCCTGGGTTCCTGTAGGGGCAGTTGCCTGTAATACAGGGGCAGTAAGCAGTGCGTCATTAATGGTTGTAATTTTACGGATGATGGAATATGGCGAAACCGAAATGTCGTTTTTACCCCTTACCCTGTACCAGTAGGCCGTATTGTGGGTTAAGGTGGCATCAACATAAGTTGTCACCGCTTTATCTACACTTTTTAGAAGGCTAAAATCAGTGCCGTTCAGCGACCTTTCCAGTTCAAAAGTACCGGAACCACCAATCGGCAAAGCCCATGATAAATTTGCAGTTGAACTTAATGTTGTGGAACCCGTGGCCGTAAGTGAAGGTGCATTCACGATCACATCACTGGCCGTAATGATTTCTTTTACCGCAGAATAGGCCGAATAGACCGCTCCTTTTTTCACCCGGATCCTGTACCAGTAAGCCGTATTGCGCTGTAAAGCATCCTCTGCATAAGTCAGCACCAGTTCGTCCATGGTTTTAAGCAAAGTAAAGTTGACCCGGTCTGTAGAGCGTTCCAGTTCATAACTTCCCACTCCCCGGATTTCCTGTGTCCAGGAAAGATTGGCAATATTGCCTACACTGCCTGCTGTCGCGGTCAGTGTAGGTGCAGAAAGCTCATCTGAATAAGCAGACAGTTCTTTGATGTCCAGGGAACTCCTGCTGATTCCCGTAAAGACAAACTTATAATACTTATAGCTGATCAGGTTGGTTACCGTTGCTGCAGGATTTTGATTCCCCGGAGCGAAGGTTTTCGTATCGATCAGTGTCCAGGTACTGTTGTTCTGAGAACCTGAGAGACTGATGCTTGTCGCATTGTTCGAATTGTAATAGTAATTGATCACATAATCCACCAGTTTTGAAGGAACCGTACATTCTGCCAGCAACTCTACCGTTCCCGATGGGGCACTGCTGAATTCAACGTCCGTACCTTGGTTCCCATCATTGATGTCTGCAATCTTGCCATATACAATTGCTGCCGCAGAACTGATTTTTACGTTATCGGGTCTAAATATATTTTTTTGTGCCATGATTACTTTCGCCGGCAGCAACAGCGCCAGCAAAAAGAAAATCCTTATGAATTTTATATTCATGATAAATAAGTTAAAAAGTATAAGATATTACATGTTCACGTCGTCGTTTTCCCTGCGGTCCACACAGCCCTGAATTTCGACTACATTCTGTTCCTTCACCCCTTTCACATAGCCCCTCAGGCGCTCCAGGTAATCATTTGGAAACATATTGAAGTCAAACATCATGATTCCTTTGTAGCCCTGCTGCATCAACGATCTGAGCGTTGCTTCCGGATATCCTCCACCCGAAAAAGGTTTGGTACTTGGGATGAGTTTTCCGATTGGAAAACCTGCCGATCCCGGAGATGGGGTTTCCGGATAATAGGCCGAAGAACCTGCATCGGCTACATCGCCCATGCGTTTCCCCAGATAGGAAGAGGATCCGGCACCACCATAGATGTAACAATGCACAAACTTATCCGGCAGCAAACGTTTCACTTCCGAAACCACCATCACAAAAGACTCGTTGTTGGCATAGGCAGGACTCTCAGAATATTCATCATCAAAGTCTATGGCATCCAGGCCCAGACGACGGATCTCTATGGCCACATGTTGTGCAAATTCAGTCGCCTCTGCCAGGTTCCTGAAATTTCTAAATCCCGCAGCATCGTGATTGCCCAGTAAGGTCATCCCGACTTTAATCCCTTTACTCTGTACATACCTGATGTAACCTTTATTAATCAGTCCCTGTACCTGTCTGTTATAAGTCACTTTTACTTTCTTTGTTGAAGGATCAATATTGATGTTTGGTGCAAATACCCAGGCCAGGTCTATAACCGGTTTTCCTTCATCATTTAAAAAGCAGGTCACATTTTTAAAGGCCCTGTTATTAACTTCCACATAGGCAATCAGGAGATTCTTTTTGTTGGCCAGCGGATTACCTCCGCCACCTGTATTGCCGGCAAGCGAATCTGCAATCCTGATCGAATCCCTTTTTTGTTTGGCGATCTGCTCAATTTTCTCGGCTGTCCAGCCATCCTGCTGCGTTTCCAGTTTATTCTTAATTTCCGGAAAATCCTGTTCTGTTTTTACTTTGCGACAAGATGATGCAGCAATCAGGATCAGGCAGGCAACGATATATATACTTTTCATATTAGCTCATTTAATGGTTCAAATCTTGTTATTTATCCCACCAAACCCTTTTGGTCAGGTCCAGGTCGTTCCCACCTAAACGGGATACCGCCTCATTGTAATTGGCCGCATTATAGGAAGCCTCTCTGTTCGGATAATTCAGTCGCCTTGGAATCACCCCATTGGTACGGTTACCCGGGTAATTGACCGGAGTCAGTACCGGATATCCGCTGCGCCTGTAATTGGCCCAGGTTTCCGGAAAATTAAACAGTGTAGCGACCCAATATTGCGTGTTGATCATCTCGAGTGATTTTTCCAGACTACTTTCGTCCAATGGATGTGCAGCGGCAAAGGTTTCCACTTCTGTTCCCATCGTCAGCATTCCATTCAGCTGTTCCAGGGACCTCATGGCCGCGACCAGTCCGTTCCGGTAATGGTCTTTTGCTGAAACTGCGCCTACATCCCAGCCTCTTGCTTTTGCTTCGGCCAGCAACAATTCTGTTTCTGCATACGTGATCAGAAATGTGGAGAAGGTCGGTTGTGCAAATACCTTTGTTAAAGGCCTGGCATAGTTCCCTAAAGGAGAGGCATTGTTGCCCTTACCCGTTGCGCCCGGATAGCCCGGAGCGGTCTCTATACTCCTTACCCCGTTGATGTCATAACCATTGGGCATGCCCACAGGCACTTCGTTTATTTTTCCCGCAGGTGCCGGTTTGGTTTGTGTATAACCAAATGCAGGCCTGGTCAGATCATTGTTAAACACCATTCCTGTATCCGATTTTTCGGTAATCACATATAACCTCGGATCATTGTTGTTTTTCAGGAAATCGATAAACGTTTTAGACCACCTCACCTGTCCGAAGGTCACCGCATCACCAAACCAGGAATTGGCCGACTTATTTTTACGTTCTTCTGCTGTGCCGTTAAACTTCAGGATGGCATTGTCCGTAAAATCCTTAAAGGTTTTGTCTTTGGTTTTCTCTGCATAAGCACGTGCCATATCCGGATCAGCTTTGGTCAGGCGCATGGCCACCCTCAGCATTAAAGAATAAGTAAAGCGGGTCCATTTGTCGATATCCCCGTCATAAAATAAATCACCCGTCATCTTGGTTTTGGTTTTATCCAGTTTTCCCGCTGCATCTTCCAGCGTGGCGAGCATGTCCTTGTAAATGTCGGCCTGCAAATCATATTTCGGATACAGCGTTCCATTCTTTTGGGCATAAGGAATATCCCCGTAGGTATCTGTAATTCGTTGCATCGCCATCACCCGCATAATACGGCTCACCTGGATCAGGTTGGCATATTTTACCGGATCTTTCTTTTCTGCAAGCTCCTGTGCTTCGGCAAATAAACCTGCTGCAATTTGTCCGTCCGCAAAAAAGCGGTCATTATAGGAGAACAGTTGCGAACTGTATTTATCTCCGGCGCTATATGAGGTCTGCGTAGCCGTCGACGCCAGGACCTGCATCATTGGTGCCAGTTCATACAATTGAAATTCTGTGATGTTTCCATAATTCAGTTGTCCTGAAGTCAGCAGGTAATTCGGGTCCATATTGCCCTCATTGGCTTTTGTTGGATCCCGGTTCAATTCCTCAAAACCTTTAGTACAACCAATGGTTAGGATTGCCATCAGGCATAAATAAAAAGCTATCTTTTTCATCGGCTTATATTTGTTTTTTTAATGGTTATGAAGCGATTATGACTTTAGTATTCATTAAGTAATCCGTAAGATCATAATGGTTTCAACCTTATATTTTTTAACTTTTAGCGGTTACCCTATTTAAGTTTAATGTTCAGGCTCAGTCCGTAATTGCGTGTCTGTGGCAATCCGGCGCCTTCCAATCCTGCATTTCCCGTCAGTGAGGAGAAAGTATCTTCAGGATCAAAGTTTTTGGTATGCTTCATTAAAGTGAACAGGTTCCGCGCCGCAAAGCTGATGTTTACCGAGGCCAGAGGACCATTCTTTAACAAGCTGGCCGGCAAGGTATAACCGAACACCACCTGACGCAACTTGATGAAGCTGCCATCATACACCGTAACAGAAGAGACGTTTTTTACCAGTCCCGGATAATAATCCTGTGCAGATACCACTTTGGTATTTTCCTTCCCATCTTCGGTTACCCCTTTTACTACGATCCCCGTTTCCCGGCCTTCCAATGTCTTTTTATTCAAGCCGTAATAGGTGCTCAGGAAATCTGTTGCCGAAAGGACTTTACTGCCAAAGCGGTAATCAATCAGGAAGGAAAAGTTAAAAGCTTTATAATTAAAGTTGTTGTTCAGGCCACCATAATATTTAGGTAATCCTGAGCCCATTGGCTTAAAATCTCCCCTTACCGGAATGCCGTCAATCCCAACGATAATCCGGCCATTGGCATCATACTTATAATCATAAGACATGATCTGAGCGAGTGGCAAACCCACTACCCCATACACACCCGAACCGTTAGAATATGGACCAACAGTTGGCCGGTACTGCCCTTCATTTGCATTCTGGATTCTCGTTGCTATGCCATCAATGTTCAGCAGTTTGTTTTTCACCAAAGAGAAGTTAAAAGATACATCCCAGCTAAAATCACTGCGTTGAAATGGCGTGCCATTCAGCGTCAGTTCCAGTCCCCTGTTTTGGGTTGATCCCAAAGGGATGTAAGTAGATTCATAACCACCCGAAGCCTGACTGATCTGTTGCGACACCAGCTCGTCCTTCGTTTTACGTGAAAAATAAGAAGCCACCAAACCTACTCTGCCACCCCATGCTTTCAGCTCCAAACCCGCCTCTAATTCCTGCATTGTATAAGGGTTTAGGTTTTCCGGCAGGATCTCCTTTGCCAGATTTACATAAGGTTTCCCTTCTGCCGTCCCGGTAGCAATGGTATAGTATTTTGCGTTCTTAAAAGGCAAAGCCTCGCCACTTGTTTTCGCGTAAGCCAACCTGAGTTTTCCCAAAGTCAGCTCAGGAATTTTAACCAGGTTCGTAAATATAAAACTGGCACTTACCGATGGGGTGAAGATGCCTTTTGTAGTGGTACTGAACCGATCGTACCGTCCGGTGTTGCTGATCGTCAGGAAGTTTTTATAGGTAAAATCCAGGGTATAATAAGCCGAATTGGTTTGTAACCTGTTTGGCGAAGGATACAAAGGATTTACAATCGTCAGGTTGGAAGGATCATAGAAGTTTGGGATTTTCCACTGCGAACCCGAAACGCCTACTTTTTCGAAATTAAACTTACGGATGTTTCCGCCCAGTGCAGCATCCATGCTCAGGTCTGGGAATAGCTTTTTAGTATATCCGGCCAGTACATCTACGTTCAACTCTGTAGTAGTTGCGTTCGACAGTTCTTCCAGTTGCCCGTTTGGATTATAACCGATTCCTGTAGGTTCAATCTTTCGCGTATGATCGGCAGTGTAATCGTAACCCAAACGGGTCTGCAAATACAATTCCTTTGTAAAATCATACCTCAAAGCCGTAGAGGAAATCAGGCGTTTCCTACGTGTATTTGCAATTACTTTGTCTACCACAAACCAGGGATTCGGAATATAACCACCATTTCCAAGGTGATTTTCATTACCGGTGGCAGGATCGTAAATGAGCTTTAAATAATCCGGGCTTACATTCGCCGGCAAGAGTCCCATGGTAAAATTGGGGTTCCGGCTCATGTCGCCCAGGTTAGACCTTAAAGTCACCTCTTCATTTAAGAAATTCATCATGGCCGTTAGCTTTAACTTGCTGATGAGTTCCTGGTTGATGTTCAGGTTGCCTGAATAGCGCTTCAAACCGCTGTTCGGAATTACCGACTGGTTATTTGATTGCGAAAGAGACATCCGCATATTTCCTTTTTCCCAGCCCCCTAAAAAGGCAAGCGTGTTGGAAAACACCACTCCGTCTCTGTAAAATTTACCCAGTTGATTTTCTACCGGAGCATAAGGATGCATGAGTCCATCCTGTCCGATTGCCGGCTCTCCGGTTAGTTTCGCACCCCAGCTGTTCAGACTGGAAGCGACAAGATCGGCACCTGTAAGGGGGATTTTTCCGTTCAGGCCCTGTCCGTATGCTTTCTGATAATCGGTATTGTCTACAATCGTATTTAAACTCACATTACCACTGTATTCCAGGCCGATCCCTTTCTGTCCTTTTCCATTTTTAGTGGTGATCTGAACCACGCCATTGGCGGCCCTTGTTCCATACAAAGCCGAAGCTGCAGAACCATTCAGGACGGTTACCGTTTCAATATCGTCGGGATTGATGCTCGAGATTCCATCGCCCATATCCTGGCCTCCATATACACCCGGAGAGCCCTTTTGGGTATTGTCCATCGGTACCCCATCAATTACAAATAAAGGACTTGAAGAAGAAGAAAAATTAGAAACCCCTCTGATCAGGATTCTGGCTGATGATCCCGGGCCACTGTTTACCCCGCTCACATTTAAGCCTGCCACTCTACCCGTTAAGCTATTTGCTACATTGGGTTCTTTGGCCTGGTTCAGCAGGTTTCCGCTTACATTCGTAACTGCATATCCCAGTTTTTTATTGTCTTTGCTAATCCCGAGGGCAGTAACGACCACTTCTTTCAGCTGTCCCAGGTCTTCCAGTAAGATAATGTTAATCAGTTTACGGTTGTTAACCGCTTCTTCAATTGATTTAAAGCCGATGTAAGAAAATTGTAGCACACTCTCTCCCTCTGCCTGGATCAGGTAATTTCCATTTCCATCAGTAATGGCCACCTTTCCGGTCAGCTTTACCTTAACAGTGGCACCCGGAATAGGCATCCCTTTTTCGTCGGTCACCTTTCCTTTAATCTCGATCTGTTCTTTAACAGGAAGAACCGGTTCGTTCTTTTCCTGGACAATAATGGTTTTGTTTTTGATCACAAAACTTAATCCTTGTCCTCCCAGCACCTTATCGATCACCTGTTGCAGGTCTGCATCTTTAATACTGATGCTTACCGGCTGGGCTCTTTTTAACAAGCTCTGGTTCCAGATCACGTTATAGCCGGTCTGCAGGCGGATCTTTTTAAATATTTGTTCTAATGAAGCGTTTTTTTCCTGGAGGGTAACTTTTTGGGCCTTTGCTGCAAACGACAGTTGCAAAAAGACGGTGATCATTAAAACAAAGGCTAGTTTCATAATCAGCAATAATTTGGGTACATAGCTTTTCAGCCCATGCACTAAGTGATAGTAAAAGTTCATACATTTGGTTAGGGTTAAAACGGTTGTCCCTGAATTTTCAAGGATTGCAGGACAAACCGTTAATTGTTGAATAGACAATGCTCTGTAAACCGGGATCAGCTGCGCAACATCTGGTTCCGGTTTTCCAGATACTTAGTTTCTTTTTCTGAGCTGATGTGGTTCGTTCATTTGGTTAGGTTTTGTTTGGTTTATATATTGGTTTGTTAAATTCCTTGTTTGATCAGGGACTGACGATGACCTTAGTTCCTTCTGTCTTAAAGTTGACTTTTCCAGCCAGTGCCAGTACATCCAGGACTTCCCTGATGTCTGTGAATTTAGATACACTTCCACCGATCACTACATTTGAGAAATCTCCTTTGTACTCCACTTCTACGTTGTACCATCTGGATACATCTTTCATGACCTGGGTCAATGGTTCATTGCTGAACATAAACTGACCATTTTTCCAGGCCACTGCCTGTTCCGTATCTACATTTTTAAGGCTAAGTCCTGTTGCCGTTAAGCTGGATTGCTGGCCGGGTTTAAGAATGGCATTACGGGGGCGTAACAATTCAGAAACACGGACCAGCCCTTCCAGCAAAGTAGTTTTGGTGCTGTTTTCATCACTGTAGGCGTTCACGTTAAAATGTGTGCCCAATACTTCGACTTCCTGTCCGCTGCTGGCTACAATGAAAGGCATCTTTATGCCTTGGGTTTTCAATTTGGCGACTTCAAAATAAGCCTCTCCGCTCAGTTCCACTTTCCTTTCCTTTTTATCCGCAAAGCTGACCGGGAATTTCAGTTTCGTTTCGGCATTTAGCCAAACCTTTGATCCATCGGGAAGATTGATCTGATACTGTCCGCCTCTGGGTGTTTCAATGGTATTGTAGAGGTTGCCCGGTTTGGCAGATTGCTGATCTGCGATGGTATAAATGAGTTGTCCGTTTTTGGTTTTGGTAATGGTGATCCCTGCCTGACTCGCCAACTGGCCATTTGCAGCCTCATTCAGGGAGATTTTCGAACCATCGGCCAGCGTCAGGAAAGCCCTGTTGCCGCCTGGTCTGATCTCCGTTTTAGCCATGCTGTTCCGGATCTCCGGAATTGTGCCTTGATTTGCGTTGAAGAAATAGAATGCAAGTCCTGTTACCAACACCACACTGGCCGCTGCAGCAATTCTTGGCCATAAGGATCTTTTAGCTACCGGTTTTAAGCGCTCTTTTCTGAAACCATGTTCCTGATCAGAAAGGTTACCTTCGATAGCAGTCCACACCTGGTCCAGGTTCCCCTCTAATTCTGCCGGATCAAATGAAGAGGGTTGCTCGCTGGCGTATTTGATATACCAGGTATTTAAAAAAGCACTTTCGGCTTCGGTTAATGTTCCGTTTTTATACTTTTCGATTAATTTGCTGATCTCTGTTTCCGACATATGGGGATGCTTATATATGGTAAGACATTTGACCAATAAGAAAGAGGTAGATGGAATTGAAATTTATTTTCAGGACTGATTCAGGAGGATCAGCAGGAAGGAAATCACCTTGAGTTTTACCCTCAATATTTTTAGGGCATAGACGATCTGTTTTTTAACAGTCTCTTCCGCAATGCCCATTCTTTGTGCAATTTCCTTATTTGACAGCTCTTCCCGTCTGCTTAATACAAAGACCTCCCGCATACGTGCAGGCAAATTCTGGATTTCTGCTTCGATCAGCCGGGCCATTTCTTTTTCCTGTACGGCCAGATCGGTACTGAAGCTACCTGTATTGTGCAGTTTCAACATCGCCTGCATGTGTTTTTCCACGTGTTTCTGATGCAACAGTAAATTGAGGATTTTATGTTTAACGGAACTGAAGAGGTAAGATTTCAGGGAAGTACTGATGCGAAGCTCTTCTTTTTTTATCCAGATGGCTGTGAATATTTCCTGTACCACATCCCTGGCCTGCTCATCGTCCTGCAGCATTCTCCGGGCATGTAGGAAAAGAACGGTTTTGTAACGCGAATAGATTTCAGCAAAGGCCAGCTCATCCCCTTTTAAAAGACATTCGATTAAATTACTGTCGTTTAAGGTGCTGTAGTAAGCGTTTGTCTTCAAGGTTTGGTTTGGTAAAGGTCTGGAAAGCTATACATTTTTTTTAGAAGTCCATAATTACGATTTGTAGAAAGCTACAAAAGCGCTCCGTATCCTCCCCATAAAATTCAACATTAACTAAACTCTAACACTAATTAACATTCGTTAACGCTGATTCAGCACTTATAGACTTTATATTTGTATCGTCAATAAGTCCTTACGGGCGTATTACGTTACGGACCGGTAGTTGCAATTTGCTTCTGCCGGTTTTTTTATAAGCACTGTTTCCTTACTGTAAAGATTTGAGATGCTCAGTTGGCGTAAATCCGGTGATGTCTTTAAAATACCTGTTAAAAGAGGATTTTGCCCTAAAACCGGCATCATAGGCCAGCGACAGGACATTTACCGGGATTTCCTTACGGTGTAAAATCTGCATCTGGCTGATCGCATACTGGATCCTGTATTCATTGATGTATTGATAAAACGACTTTTTAGCATAGGTATTCAGCGTTTCCGAAATGTGGTACTTATTGATTCCGGTGGCCTGAGCCAGTTTATCGAGGTTAAGCTCACTGTCTGCGAATAATTTATGATCTCTGAGGTGATTTTCCAGACTTTCCCATATTTCCTGTTGTTTTTCGGCCGTTAAAGGAGATTTTCGTTGCAGGGAATTGTCTTTAGTGACCAAAAGTTTATCTGTTGAAAAATCCTTCACCACAAAACTGTTCAATTCCTGAGGATGCCCTATAAACAACCGGTAGTATCCAATCATGATACATAAAAGGGTAAGTATCGCATAGACGATACTTCTGATGAGCAAGGGATGCACAAAACCATTCAGGTAAGGACTCACAAAAAATGGAATACTGAGTACCGCGATGAGTAAAAAGCAAGCCGCAATACGCTCGACCATCTTTCTTTCTTTTAATTTTCCGGTCAAATGCCGGCGGGCAACGCGCAGGGCCAGAAACGCGAAACAAAGCTCAGAAGCCAGTAAAGCAAAGGTGCTCACCTCATTATACCAGGCCAATAACCGGTAATCTGATGATTTTGAAAGGAACAGTACCCCTCCAACTGTAAAGTAAGCAATCGCACCCAATATAAAAGGCAGAAAAAAGTACCACCTGGAAGCAGGAATAAATTCACTATGACTTGCTTTTAGGGCGTACAAATACAGTAAAGGGCCATAACAAAAACCGATAAAAGTATTCATCTGATGCCGCACCTGTACATCATCAACAGAACTGAAAATGAAAAACTTTATGGCAAGATGAGCAGCAATACAAGACAGCAACAGGATCAGTAAGCCGTCACCGCTGCTTTGTAATCTGCTCTTCAGCAATAACGCGATAACGATCATTGCCTGAAATATGCCAATGGCTATAATGTACTGCATGTAGACGTTCCCTATTGATACACGAAGCTAGTCATCAAATATTAAGAGAATATTAAGTTACACCCTGTTTCCGGTAGAAATGGTAAATAAACATATTGATAACAATTAGATAACACCACATAAATCACTGTATATCAATACAAAACAGTCCCAGCACAACGTCTGACACCTAAGACCTGTACCTGCGGTTGGGCTAAGTCGAACTGTTGCCCATCTTAGCACAGTTTTGCAGAAAATAAAAAACATGATGCATACGTTTACAAATGTTAAAAAGCTGACAGGCCTGCTATTACTGATCCTGTTCAGTACCACCAGCCTGCTGGCCCAGGTGATCAAAGGGACGATCACCAGCAAAGACGGTACACTCCCCGGGGCCAGTATTCATGGCCTGACTTTCAAATTGAGTACTTCTTCTGACCTTAACGGCGAATTTACACTAAATGCGCAGCTAACCGGTAAAGCTAAAATCGCGATCTCTTATATTGGTTATGCCACTAAAATAATTGACCTGGAACTCAGCAGCGGTGTCAACGCACTGGGAAACATTGAAATGATCGCTGAGCGTAAAAACTCCCTGAGCGAAGTGACCATTTCAGGTAGTATGGCACCTTCCCAGGCAAAGGCTTACAGCATTAAGAAAAATTCGAATGCAATTATGGATGTCATGGCCGCAGATGCCATCGGAAAGCTGCCAGACCGTAATGCGGCAGAAGCAGTACAAAGAATGCAGGGCGTGGCTGTAGCCAGATACCATGGCGAAGCCGATCAGGCCACAGTTCGGGGAACACCTTTTGCCTGGACATCCACCTTATTTAACGGAAACCGTTTACCCAGCTCAAACGTAATGGGTAACCGTTCATCGGTATTGGATGCAGTACCTTCAGAAATGATCCAGTATGTACAGGTAGCCAAGGCCATCACTCCCGACATGGAAGGAGATGCAATTGGTGGTTCCATTAACTTTATTACCAGAACAGCACCCACCAGCAGACAACTGAACCTGAGTGCTGCCGGCGGATACAACACCTTCTCTAAGAATGGTACCTATAATGCCTCATTGGCCTATGGCGACAGGTTTTTCAATAATAAGCTGGGCCTGATGTTATCGGGTGCAATATGGGACAGACAATGGGGTGCCGATTCCTTTGATGCCTCCTACAATACCGGGCTCGCTGATCCTCATCAGAAAAAATCAATCAACACGATTATGTACAAACGCTACATGGGTAGCCGTCAGACCATGGGTGTCAACCTGGGTACAGAATATAAGTTTGATGCTTCGAACAAAGTATTTTTCAGGGGGATGCTGAATAAATTTGATGACATCAGGCCTGTTTATGAGTCGTACGTAGACTATACCAATAGCCGGTATCAATACAATTATCGCTACTCACATTACCAGACCTCTTTAAAAGGAGCTGAACTTGGTGGAGAACATCAGCTGAGCAGCAGGCTAAGGTTAGACTGGGCAGTGAGCGATTACAAAAGCAAATATTACCTGGAAACCCCTCCTACCTATGGCACAAAAGGATTGCCCATTTCTACCTTCAGACAGAAAATTACAGGAGGTTTCAACAACCTCTCTTCTGATGGCAAGCGGTACTGGGCTTTTGATTCACCGAATGGTGTTGGCGGAGATCCCATGCATTTCGATGCCGGCCTGAATAACCCTGCGGAAATCATGAATGCCGACAAATTACTTTTACAGCAACTGGTCATTGCCCAGCTGGATAACAGCGAACACGACCGCAATGCACAATTGAACGCAAAAATAAATGTCAGCCAAAAAATCAACCTGAAAATGGGTGGTAAATACAGGCATAAATACAGAGAAAGTACTTACGGATCCAGCATTGTATTTATGCCTGGAGCAGCCATGGGAATACCTTCTTCTCCTCCATTGGTCAGTTTATCACAACTCGAGACTAAAGATTTTCCGTCGGGATCAAAATTCTTTGGGGCAATGGATGGCAATCACAACCAGTACATCATGAACCCATTGACCAAAAACCAGTTGTTTAACTTGTTCAGTAACGATTTTTTAAGTCCGAATGGTTTTGTAAATGTAACTCCAAAAACCAACCCCACGGCCTTATACAATGGAAAAGAGGAAGTCGCTTCTGCTTATGCCATGGCCGAGATTGATGCCACAGATCAGCTTAAAATCATTGCAGGTGTCAGAAACGAATACACCAGTATGGAATTAAAAGGATCTAAAGCGGTTACCGCCGGAACTCCTGCAGTAACAACTATATCCGAATCTACGGTAAAAAACAACTACAATGCATTACTGCCAATGCTTCATTTGAAGTATGCCCTGAATGAAAAATCCAACTTAAGGGCAGCTTATACCCGCAGTTTTATCAGGCCGAGTTTCGGAGACATGACGCCAGGTACTTCAGTCGACAATACCAAAAATCCCATGTCCATCAGCCAGGGTAATCCCAATCTAAAGCCTACTTTCTCGAATAATTTTGATGTAATGGGCGAATATTACTTCGACAACATTGGCATCCTGTCTGGCGGGGCTTTCTACAAGAAGATAACCGATGTGGTCTTTACCGACGCCAGCATGCAAAACATCAATGGCACCGATTTTATGGTGACCCAGGCTAAAAACCTTAACAATTCTACATTATTTGGTTTCGAGGCGGGCATCAATAAACGTTTTGATTTCCTGAATGGCTTCTGGAGTGGCTTTGGGACAGAGTTCAATTACACCTATATCGATAGCAAAGTCAAGGTACCAAGGGGTACCGGCAACAACATCAGCCTGGACAAATCAAGCCTGCCCAATCAATCTAAGCACTTGTTTAACGCCATTCTTTTTTATGAACGCGACCGTATGATGGTCAGACTTGCGGGAAATTACCGTGGTGCTTCAGTAGAAACGATCAACCAGCAATTGGGACCCGACTTTTACATCTGGACAGCGGCCAATTTTACGGTTGATGCCTCCGCCACCTATACCATCAACAAACACCTGAAAGCTTTCGTTGAACTCAACAACCTGAGCAATGAACCTGTAAAAACCTATTTGGGAGATCGCCGCAGACTCACGACCAGTGAATGGTATGGTCGGCGCGGACAGGCAGGTATCAGATGGGACATCGTCAGATAACCGCTATTTTATTTAACACCATTACATTCAAAACCTATTATTAAAATCATTTTATGAAAAAAGCAGTATTATTCATCGCTTTATTAATTCCTTGCCTGGGTATGGCTCAACTGGCAGACAGCACTAAACGACTGGTACACCTTAAAGGCGCACTCAACTTTCGCGATATAGGCGGCTATCCAACGAAAGACGGAAAATCTGTGAAATGGAACAGGGTTTTCCGCAGTGCTTCGATAGCGGGCTTAACAGATGCGGATATGGATACACTTCGAGATAAACGCATTTATACAGTGATTGATTTACGGGGTACCCAGGAATCAGCTGCTGCACCAGACCGCTTGCTGAAAGGCACCGATTATACGTTGAGTCCTGCCGGAAGTGACAGCCTTCCTTCAAGTGCGCAAATGGCCGCATATCTTAAGAAAGGCGATTTCCTGGACAATTTTTACGGCGATGGGGGGATCCGTCATTTTGGGGAACGTTACAAACCCGTATTTCAAAAATTACTACAGCTAAACGATACGACAGCCCTGCTGTACCACTGTTCAGGTGGTCGCGACCGCACCGGCATGGCTACCGCTTTGTTTTTGTATACACTGGGCGTTCCGCAGGAAACCATAGCAGCTGATTTTACCGCTTCTAATGTTTACCTGCTGCCGATGATGGGAAAAATGTTTGAGCCTATGGCAAAGGCCACGGGAATGAGCAATGAAGAAATTAAAAAGAAAATGGACCTGCGCCCGGAACTGCTCGAAATATTCTTCAAATCAATTGAAAAAAAGTATGGCAGTATAGAGAAGTTCATGGAAAAGGAAATGGGGATTGGTAAAAAAGAGCGCGCAATTTTAAGGAAGAAATATACTTCATAAATATAGCAACACTCTTTATACTAATTTCAAAAGCCACCAGTTTATAGATCAACTGGTGGCTTTTTAATTGCCTTAATTTTACTTTTCAGCAGGCTTATGGCTTACCGTATTAATGTCTCTTGTAATTTCTTTCAGGCGTTTTGAAACTGCCTCCGGCATCTCTTTCTGATATCTTCCTCCAATTATTTCAGACAGGAATTTTTCCGTTTCGGCGTACATGGCCATCCTGTTCACTGGTTTATAAAAGCCATGCCCTTCATCATCCGCTAACAGATAGCTTACTTTTTTACCTTTTTCACGAAGCGCAACTACGATCTGGTCAGCTTCGGCCTGCTTCACCCTTGGGTCATTCGCACCCTGTATAATGAGCAATGGCTTATTGATCTTATCTACACTGAACAGCGGACTGGCTTCTTTTATCCGTTGCTTTCCAGCTTCAGTTTTCGGGTCGCCAACCATACCATATAGAAAGGCCCGTCCTGATTCCCAGTAAGGGGGAATGGATTCTAATAAGGTAAAGATATTGCTCGGCCCTACGATGTCCACTCCAGCTGCATACAGATCAGGCGTAAAGGCCAATCCTGCCAGGGTAGCATAACCTCCATAACTTCCTCCCATAATGACGATACGGCTTTTGTCTGCGACACCTTTTTCGATCAGGTCTTTTACACCCCAGGTGATGTCATCCTGCATCAGCTTACCCCATTGCAAATCGCCCGCATTGAGAAACTGCTTCCCATAACCGCCACTGGCACGAAAGTTCGCTTGTAAAACAGCATATCCACGATTGGCCAGAAACTGTACTTCCGGATCATAACCCCAGTTTTCCCGGATCCCCTTAGGGCCTCCGTGTACCAATACGATCAAAGGCAGATTTTTTCCATTCGAACCGACAGGAACAGTCAGATAGCCCGGAATTTCTAATCCATCACTGCTCTTATAGGATATCGGCCTCATTGCAGCAAGGTGCTGTTCTACCTTTTTAAGTTCGGGGTTTGGAGTATACTGGAGCACCAGTTCCTTTGTTTTGGTATCAAAGAAATAAACCTCTGAAGCATATTTATCACCCCATACCGCGATTAAAAATTTTGAATAGTCTTTGGTTGAGCTGGAAAAATTCACTTCTCTTCCCGGAAACTTACTTTGCAGGTATTTGTAGTTTGCTTCCCAGGTTTTATCTTTCCAATACGTATCTGTTTTGTCGGAAGTGTAGGAAGTAGAGATAATTTTACGCGTATTCCTGTCTATAGACAAACCACCGAAATCTACTTTTCCCTTAGGGTCACTTTCGATTTTTGTCAGCTTTTTTGTCTTAGGATCCATGAGAAATAGTGTAGAAAGGTTTAACTCACCTTTATTCGTCTCCAGGTAGAATTTGGTGTTGTCTTCGTTCCAGTCCAGGATACCAGCGCCCTCTGTTACTGATGTTTCATAGATGGGTGTAAGTTTTTCCCCTTCTTTATATAAAATCTGACTGTTTCCTTTTTCATCGGTTTTATTGAGTATTCTCAGGTTTTCATCCCAATCAAAATCGTACCCGGTAATCCTTTCTTTGTTTTCATAAATTTTGGTCAGTTTACCATTGGAGATCTGTAGAGAATAGAGATCATGCCATGCCTTAT
The DNA here is from genome assembly GCF_003852525.1 of Pedobacter sp. KBW06. GTDB lineage: Bacteria > Bacteroidota > Bacteroidia > Sphingobacteriales > Sphingobacteriaceae > Pedobacter. Next base: position 10,577 of record NZ_QAJL01000005.1, on the reverse strand, counting down.
CCCGGTCATTAATCCCCACCATCAACAAGTCCGGATTTTTGCGGCTCACCATAAAAATCTGTACAGCTACATCTTTCAGTGGTGTAAGATTTCTGGATTCCGGGAAAGCATTTGTTGATCCGGCGATAGGATTTACAGCAAAAACATTTGCATTCTCATCGCCATCTTTGTCTTTTGTGTATAAGATATACTTGCCATCTTTAGTCCAGAAGTAACCATTCAGCGGACTTTTACTATCAGTAAGCGGACGCGCTTTATCGAAAGGTTCTTTAAAGGATTTTACCCAGATGTTCATAATACCGTTGTACTCTTTCATAAAAGAGATGTACTTCCCGTCAGGACTGATCTGCCCTCCGGAGATCTTAGGATTTCCAAAAAAAAGTTCCCTGTCCAGCAAAGGTATTTCCTGCGCATGGGCAGATTGTAATCCCAGAATCAGGATCATAAGAGAGAATAGTTTTTTCATTTAATAGATTTTAGAGTTTAGCTGAATTCTCCTTTTTAGGAGGTATTCACAGATTTTGCGTACCGCAGCACTTAATGCAACAATGATGCAAATATAAAAATTGCAAGCTACGCCACAATAGTGTTAACTCTTTTTTAACTATTCTTTAACTCTTTTCTAACTAATCCCCCCTATTTCTCATACTGCCAAAACCTTCCTTTTCCTTCTGCGATCCATTCTAAAGATTGCTCCATTCTCTTTTGTCTGGTCGCCTCTGTTTTTGCGTCAGTAATCCAAACGAGGTATTCTTTTCTAAAAGATGGAGATTTGCTGTCAAAAATCTCTTTCGCCAAAGGATTGGCTTCCAGTTTTTCTGTAAAGTAATCCGGGACTTCAATCGTTTTTGGCTTTTCAGATACCGGCCTCGTTTTTTTAACGCCCTTTTCATTTAAAGCCATCGCTTCTTTGATATAAGCAACCAATATCTCCCTGGATGGCAAATCTGATAAGGACTTTATCTTATCCATATAGCCCATCTTTTGGCCGGCCCTGACGCTTTCCAATAGCTTTTCATCGCTCATCAGTTCCGCTTTGTAAAGGCTGAACGAACAATGTTTTTTGTAGGCTGCAAGGATACACATCATATCCCCTTTATAATCGAAGTGTGGATAGCCCCATTTTATGATTTCTTCAACTTCCGGGCAGGCTTCATGAATTAATTCCCGCAAATGAGTAAGTATTGGTTTTGCAAAATCGGCAGATCCTGCAATGTATTGGTCAAATTGTGGATTGAGTTTTGACATTTTAATCAGTTTTAAATGGTTTAGGATACCACAAATATGAAACATCAATTTGTACTAAACATATACATATGTTGAGAAAATGATTTTCATTAGTACAAGATAATACGCTCCTTTGGCAGTTCGGATACGCTGAAAGACTTTTTTTTAAAGCACAGGATAAAATTATAAAAAGGATAACCCGCACCAGTTAAGGATACGGGCTATCAAATTAACGCTCTCGATACAAAGCTATATCCCGATTATGAAGATTTAATGAATTTTAATATAGGAACACTGATATTGATGGCATGAGCCCTTTGATTCCTGCAATTTGACCTGTCAGCCTGCCTGCAGTTTAAATCTTTAACTCAAACAAAACCGGACAAATTCGGTTTGTAATAACAAATAATAATTTACAGATTTATTTATGGATTTTACAGTAGAACTCGAAGATATGGTTGCGATGATTGTTTCCATCATATGTGGTGGCGCAATCGGTTTTGAGCGGGAATATAAAAACAAGTCTGCCGGCTTTCGTACCATCATTCTGATTTCCCTGGGTTCTACGATTTTTACCATCGTTTCCCGTCATGGTGTCGGGGCTGATGACCGGATTTCGGCAAATATCATCACCGGCATCGGTTTCATTGGTGCAGGCGTCATTTTTAAAGACAAAATTTCTGTACGGGGATTGACCACTGCCGCTGTAATCTGGACTTCGGCCGCAATTGGAATGACAACCGGAATTGGTTATCATGCATTGGCCTTATGCCTGACGATCATCACACTTGGCGTATTGTTAATGGTGACCAGGGTGGAGCGGATGATTGCTCAGTTACAAAAAGAACAGCTCATCAGCGTCACATTTCGTGATCCGGACTATGATCAGATCCAGCAACTGGAGAATACTTTAAACACAAAAGGCCTTTCTTTAGAACGTTTGGAAATCGCCAAAGAAAACAACCATTTAATGGTTACGTTCAAAGTATCCGGCAAGAAAAAGTATTTGATAGAGATGAGTGAAACGCTCGCTACCCGGCCAGAGATCTTAAGCTTCTCTTAAATAATGTATTCAGCTCCCCCATTGGTTCAAAAATAGTCCGGATAGTTTTCTACACTCCATGAGCTCAACACACAACCATTACATATAAACAACTGTTTTACAGACAGGTTAAGCGCCGGTCACAGCAAATATTTTAGGAGAAAAAAAATATTGTTGTTTCGAAAGCCGTTTATCGATAAATTCCACCCATCAAAGGCAAAGAACAAAAACAGGTCTATTAACAGATAAATACATCTATTTAAAAATAAATTTGTACCCGATAAATAAAAACGCATGAATCCTGATGACAAGCTTAAGGAAGATTTAGTAAAAAATTATAATGACCGTGCGGACATTTTTCTTCAGGAAGAGAACCATTTCAAAAGAAAGAGTAAAATCATCTCTTCTTTCAGGCTTCTGCTCGGGATTCTTACTTTGGTGGGTATATGGATGTTCACGATATATCCTGCCGCCTACTGGTTAGTCTTGTCCTCCCTCTCCTTTATCTCTTTTTTTGTCGTGGTTGTTCTCGATGGCAAGACCAACAAAAAACGTCAGTATTTTCATCGTTTAAGAACCATAAATGAACAGGAAAGTGCTACTTTAAACGGGAAGTCCGCTTCTTTAACAACAGGTTCATTGTATTCATCCCAGGATCATGCCTATGCTTACGATCTGGACATCTTCGGTGCCGGATCGCTTTTTCAAATGATTAACCGCACCTGCACGCCCAGCGGAGAAAAGCTGCTTGTTGATCACCTGAGCAATCCGGATTTACAAACCCAACATATTTTACAGCGTCAAAAAGCGATTGCAGAGCTGATGCCTTTGCAGGATTTCCGGCAGCAATTTATGGTGACAGGCCAGGAAAACAGCGAAACGCCCAATGACATCTTACAACTCAACCTTTGGTTGAATTCCGCAAACAGCAAGCTAAACAACCCGGTGATTGCAACTTTTCGCTTTATACTTCCCGCAGTTACGCTTATACTTTTATTACTGGCGGTTTTCGGAATCATTTCTTATTTTTTTGTCCCTGTTTCCATTCTGATAAATATGGCCTTTCTGCAATTGTACAGAAGCCAGATCAACAAGATTCATGCGGTTGTGTCCCATAAACATCACATCCTGAATAAATATGCAAAGCTGCTCAAACACCTCAACGATCAAACATTCAGCTCCGAAATTTTAACTTCATTACGCAGGTATGGTAAAGATGCCGATAGCAGCCTGAATGCATTATCAAAAACGATGAGCTTCTTTGACCAACGGTTGAATGATTTAGTGGCCATCGTATTAAATGGTATTTTTCTGTCCGACTTCCATTGTGTCATAGCGCTTGACCGCTGGAAACAAACACACAAGGATCATATGCCTCAATGGCTTAACAGTATCTTTTTGATGGACGAGCTAAATTCTTTTGCCAATTTCGCATTCAACAATCCCGATTACACCTACCCCACCTTTAGTGACACCATATTTTTTGAAGCAGAAAACCTGGGCCATCCCCTGATCAGAGATCACGAATGCATTAAAAACAATTTCTCTTCCTCAGCCGAAGAAAAGGTGATCGTGCTGACAGGAGCAAATATGTCCGGGAAAAGTACTTTTCTCAGGTCTATGGGAATCAATCTGATCCTGGCCTATTCAGGTGCTCCGGTTTATGCGACGAAGTTAGTGTGTAATAAAACTACAGTCTATACCAGCATGCGTGTAACGGATTCTCTGGGTCAGGATACCTCCTACTTTTATGCTGAACTGAAAAGACTTTCGGCCATAGTCAAAAACCTGCGGGAAGGAACAAAAATGTTAGTCCTTCTTGATGAAATCCTGAAAGGAACCAATTCTGACGACAAATTGCTGGGCTCTATTGGTCTGATTGAGGAATTTCTACAATATGATTGCCTGTGTTTAATCGCTACGCACGATCTTGCCCTGGGCGAACTCGAAAATAAATATCCAAAACAGATTAGTAATTATTGTTTTGAAAGTGAGCTGAATTCTGATCAGCTCACGTTTGATTACACCATAAAACGCGGGATTGCCAAAAACAAAAACGCCACGTTTTTAATGAGAAAAGAAGGCCTGATAAAATAACAGCAGCGCTGTCACAAAACAAATCGTATAAATTATATTTAATTACTTCAAAATATTAACTTAGTGTCTGTAATACCCACAGACAATTGAAGTGATATCGGGAAAATTCTTTCCTTGAGTCGCATTTAGAGGTCTTATTGTTCTTTCTCTTTAAAAAAGAGCCCATCTATTCTTTGATTAAAAACCTTGATATTGAATAAGTGTGCAATTTGACTATTAATTATGTATCCGCTATAAAGAAGAGCTTTTGTATCCATTGACAGAAATTAGCCATGAATAAACCCATTACTGATAATTACACTACGATTGAGAAAATGTTTGCAACAGACAAGACTTTACATCAGCATTTCGAGGAACAAGCAACCAAATCACCTGAAAATATCGCTTTAATTTTCGGCGACACAGAAATCTCTTACTTTAATCTTAACCGAAAGAGCAACCAGCTGGCAATGCTCATCAGAGAACGCTTCGAAAATCTGACAGGAACACCACTACCTCCTGAAACCCTCATTCCCATCTGTATGGAAAAGGGAATAGAAATGATCGTTGCAATTTTAGCAATTTTAAAAGCAGGGGGAGCCTATGTTCCAATTGACCCGGCAATACCTCAAAGTAGAATTGACTTTATATGGAAAGACCTTGATGCAAAACTGATCATCAGCCAATCCCGGATCCCCGAAACCTACACGCTTCAGTTACCTGAACAAAAAACTGTTTTTGTTGATTTGGAAACACCCTTATTAAAGGACTTCGACGAGCCATTTGACTGGTCAGTTTATAGTAGACCCGAAGGCCTTGCCTATGTGATCTATACTTCCGGCACTACCGGAAATCCCAAAGGGGTAATGCAAACTCACCATAATGTAATCAGGTTATTCAAGGCTACGGGTACTTCTTTTCAATTTGATGCGCATGATGTCTGGACATTTTTTCACTCTTATGCATTTGATTTTAGCGTTTGGGAAATATGGGGCGCCCTGCTCTATGGAGCCAAACTGGTCGTTGTAGACAAACAGCAGACCAGGGATATGGATAGTTTTTATCAGTTATGCTGTGCTCATAGCGTCACGGTTTTAAATCAAACCCCATTCGCTTTTTATAGATTTGCAGAAATAGCAGCAGAAAGAACAGACAGTGCTTCCCTGAGTTTACGGTACATCATCTTTGGAGGAGAAGCCTTAAATGTAAGCCTGCTGAAGCAATGGTGGACCTATCAGCGGGATAATGCACTGCAAACAAAGCTGATAAACATGTATGGCATCACAGAAACAACTGTACATGTCACCTACAAAGAAATATCCGAAAATGAGCCTTCTATCTCAAATATCGGAAAACCAATCAGCGATTTAACCGCATACATCCTGGACAGTGATGGACAACCGGTAGCAGCAGACATTGCCGGCGAGCTCCACATCGGAGGAGCAGGACTGGCAACAGGATATCTCAACAATCCGGAACTTACTGCACAACGCTTTATCCAAAACCCCTTCGCCTCTGATCACGACCGGCAAATGGGATACACCAGAATGTACAAAACCGGTGACCTCGCACGCTGGCTTCCGGACGGAAACCTTGAATATATAGGAAGAAATGATGATCAGGTTAAGATCCGGGGATACCGGATTGAACTGGCAGAGATCGAACATGCACTCGTACAGATTCCCGGTATCACACAAGCGGCCGTCATGGCAAGGCAAAGGCCCGGATCTACAGATTCCGCTAAATACCTCGCCGCATATTATGTATTAAACCCGGGACATTCCGTTCAGAGAGATGCGGAGATCCTCGGCAGCTGGGAAGACCTTTACGATTCAGAATACAATAAAAATGAAGGGGAAATACTGGAAGCAGATTTCTCGGGATGGAACAGCTATGTTACCGGAAAGCCCATCCCCCTACCCGAAATGCAGGCATGGAGGAAAGACATCCTGGATACCCTCAATTCCCTGAAGCCCAAAAGCATATTGGAAATCGGTGTCGGCTCCGGCTTACTGATGTACCCCCTGCTCGAAACAGTCCATCAATATACAGGTCTGGACATCTCCAAAGCAGTCATCGATAGACACAGGAAATATCTGGAAAACAAAAAACATGAGGTCAGGCTATTCCATTTAGCTGCAGACCAGGTTGACCATATTCCGCTGAAAGAAAGCTTTGACACCATCATCATCAATTCGGTATGCCAGTATTTCCCGGGCATTGTCTATTTTGAAGATGTGCTCTTAAAAGCCTTTGAAAAACTGAGCGAAAACGGCACATTATTCCTTGGTGATGTAAGGAACTATGACCTGCACAAACAGCTCATCGCCGACAAATTCCGTTACGCAGAAAAAGCTGGCACCGACCAGGATATAAACAGAATTTCCCTGAGGGAAAACGAACTGCTCCTGTCACCAGCATATTTCAATGGTCTGCAAAACAGATTTACGGACATGCAGGTTACCGTAGCTGAACGCAAAGGAAGCTATGAAAATGAACTCAGCAGGTACAGATATGATGTACTGATCTCCAAAAAAACAGACAATAAGCTGCTCCACCAGCAAACACCTGGCAGTAACCAGGTTCATACCCAGGCCTTATATAACGTACCTTTTCTAAATCAGCTCAGCGATGAAGACATTCTGTCTGCGCTCAGAAAGGCTTTGCCAGAGTATATGGTCCCGGCAGCGCTGGTGCAGATGGAAAACTTCCCCCTCACCTCCAACGGTAAACTGGATAAAAAGGCATTCCCTGATCCTGATATGGGCTCAGATGAAGCAGATTACCTCTCCCCGCAAAACGAAACGCAGGCGGCGATCTGTACAATCTGGCAGGAAGTACTCGGACTGAAACGCGTCAGTATCGATGATGATTTCTTCCGGATCGGAGGCGACTCTATCCTCAGCATACAGGCCGCCAACCGGGTCAGACAGATGGGATTCAATTGCGGGGTAAAGGATATTTTCTCCTGCAGGACAGTAGAAAAACTGGAGAAACACCTCCGTCACAACCGAAATCAGGTAGCCCTGAAATCCGAACAAGGGCTGCTTTCCGGTACCTTTGGCCTCCTGCCGATACAACAATGGTTCGTTCATTGTATAAAAAAAGGACAGCTGCCGGCATTCCACCACTGGAACCAGAGTTTTTTGATCAGGACCGATGTACTTGACATCCGGCAGCTGGAACAGGCTCTGGAAGCACTGGTCGGCCACCATGACATGCTCAGGGCAAGATTTACCGTATCCGGAACGGAATGGCAACAGTCCTACCTGTCCGATATGGAGATCCCGGAACTGAAAGCCCTGGATGTCAGGGGGCTTACGGAAACGCAGATCGAACAGAGTCTCTCCCTTTGGCAAAATGATTTTGACCTGACCAGCGGTCCCCTCTTCCGTATGGGATACCTGTCCGGGTATGCCGACGGTTCGGCACGCGTTTACATCGCCCTGCACCATATGATTGTAGATACGGTCAGCTGGCGCATCCTGGCCGAAGACCTCAGCACACTTTATAAAGGCAAAAAACTTCCGCAAAAAGGCAGCAGTTACCGGCAGTGGGTACAATATATGGAAGGTTACAGCAGCCGGTTTCCCAACGAGGAAATCTATTGGAATACACTGATTCCTGAGCTGACTTCCCATCCGGAGATGGAGCAGAAAGCCTTTTCAGCTTCCTTTGAACTGGATCCGGATACAACACAGCGTCTGCTGCAAAAAGCACCCGCTGCCTACAATACCCAGGTCAACGACCTGCTGATGACAGCACTGGCTTTTGCCCTTAAAGATACAGACGGGAAAGACATCCATACCATTACTCTGGAAGGTCATGGAAGAGAAGCCCTGGATCCCGGCATTGACCATGGAAGAACCCTGGGATGGTTCACCTCTCTGTTCCCGGTCAGGATTAAAACCGAAGCTTCAATTCTGCAGACCATTCCAGCAATAAAGGAGATGCTCAGGGCCATTCCAAACAGAGGAATCGGCTACGGCGCATTTACCGGACACCAGGGGAAACTGCCCCCCCTAAGGTTCAATTATCTCGGACAATTCGATAAACCGGATGGTAACTGGCAGATCACCGGCGAAGGAAATCTGCTTGATGTACACCCCGACAATACTGATGATCTTCTGATTGACATCAGCGCGATGGTGACCGGAGGAAAACTCCGTTTCTCCATTACCACAAAACTGGGAGAAGACTATACGAATCAAATAAACAACCACTTACAGCAACGACTAAAAGAAACAGTTCACCATTGCATAGAGAAAATTCAACTGGAAGGCCCCGGCTTTACCCCAGCTGATTTTCCTGACCTGCAGCTCAGTCAGCCACAACTGGATAGCCTGCAGACAGCTGCTGTCAAAGCGCAGAACTCCATCACGCACATATTTCCGGCCAACAGTCTGCAGCAAGGCTTCATCTATCATGCACTGACTCAGCCCGGCGATGATGCCTATATGGTCCAGGTCTTGTACGATTACCAGCAGCAGCTGGATATTCCCGCCTACACAGCGGCATGGAAAACCGCCCTCGACCGTTACCCGATCCTGAGAACAGCATTCGACTGGCAGGAGGGCACCATCCAGGTGGTCTACAAAAATGGCCTGCTGAAATATACTTTACATGATCTTTCCCAGCTTTCGCCATCCGAAAGGGATGAGCGCATAGAAGAGATCCTCGCAACAGACAGGGCACAAGCCTTTGACCTGGCCAGTCCTACCCTGCTCAGGTTAATGATCATCAAACAGTCCGACAACCTATATACGGTTATCAAGACGGAACATCATGCGATCATGGATGGATGGAGTGGCAATGTACTCTTAACATTTGTACATCAGCAATATCAACTGATTAAAGAAGGTAAGCACGTTCCTTCATCAGAAGACAGCTCCTACCTGCTGGCACAACAATACATCCAGGAACAGCGGCAATGGGCAGATGCTTATTGGGAAAAAGCCCTGGCAAATCTGGACGAAGCCAACGACATCAGCCCACTGCTCAGCAGACCGGCAGATCTGGACAACTACCGGCAGGTTGAACTTTCCGCTGAAAGCAGGATCGCCATTCCCGCTGAATTGCTGAGAAAAGTCAAAAACCTGTGCGCAAAAGAAGGTTTAACAATCAATGTGGTCGTACAGTTCCTCTGGCATAAAATCCTGCAGGTATACAGCGGCAGTGACAGAACCCTGGTAGGCACCACAGTTTCGGGAAGAGAACTGCCTGTAGAGGGGATCGAGCAAAGTGTTGGCTTGTACATCAATACACTTCCGCTCGCCATAGCATGGGACAACGAAAGTACAGTAACCGAACAGATGAGGCAGATCCAGCAACAGGTTACAGAGCTCAATACACATAGCTTTACAAACCTGGCAAAGATCCAGAAACATGGACAGCGGCTGTTCCATACGCTCTTTGTATTCGAGAACTATCCCGAAACTGAAGACAAGGAAAGCGTACTGCAGGCAAAATTAAGGAGATACGTTGAGAAACTGGATTATCCGATTGCTGTCGTTCCCTTTGAAAAAGGCCATGAACTGATCATACAACTGCAGTACGACCAGGCTTATCTGGACGAGCCTGCGGCAGAGGACATCCTCAATACTTTTCAACACCTGCTGGAACAGGTTATTGCTGATCCGTCCAGGAAACACAGTTCCATCTCCCTGCTCAAAGCTGAGGAGTATGATCTGCTCCTGCAGGACTTCGGAGGAGCCCTCCAGCCCGCCCCTCAAAACGAAACCCTTCATGCGGTTTTCTCCGCACATGCCAAACGATGCCCGGAACAGATTGCGCTGATTTTTGCAGAAAACCAGTTATCGTACCGGGAACTGGACCAGAAAAGCAACTGCCTGGCCAGAACCATCAGGGAAAAGTATGTACAGCTCAGCGGACAGGCGTTAAGCCCGGACACCCTCATTCCCATCTGTATGGACAGGGGAACCGAAATGATTACCGCCATCCTTGCCGTACTCAAAGCCGGTGCCGCATATGTACCCATCGATCCCGCATATCCACAGCACAGGATTGACTATATCCTGGCGGATACCAATGCACAGATTGTGCTTTCTCAAAAGCACATCACACAGGCCTATCCCATCCTGCTGCCTGAAGAAAAAATAGTGCTGCCGCAAAACCACAGTCCTCAATCAACGGATCCGCTTCCTGAATACAGTACTCCGGAAAGCCTGGCCTATGTCATCTATACTTCCGGCACGACCGGAAAACCCAAAGG
>NZ_QAJL01000004.1:221063-973183 GCF_003852525.1 Pedobacter sp. KBW06 | reverse complement strand
TCTTTTGTTTTATCTGGTTAATAAACCTGTCAAAACAACTTCTGACTTATCTCTACTGCAATCTTTCAAATCCTTCTCTTTGTATCAATCTCACTGTTTCTCTTCCTCCGAAGCGGGATGCAAAAGTAGGAAAATTTAACCGTTCTCAAAACAATTCAACCATTATAATTGTATCACAACCATAACTGCATGATTTACAGTAAGAAAAACTCAGCAACCCCTTAATGTAAAATATACACCAAGCCAAACTCAGTTAAAAAGACCTGCAAAATCAAACCAAATGGCTGATCTTTCACCTGTATATATACTATAGATGAATACAGAAAGATCAGGCTCCCAAGCTTCCTTTAAAGCTAAACCATAGTCCGACCAGGTAAGTACGATCACTAATTTTTCCAGGACGATGTTTCCAAAAACAGAAAACCCACCGATCCTGCCTGAACACGGCCTCCCCTGCCGCACAACAATCCGGAACCGGATTCCTTAATTTATTCTCCAACGGCCGATGTATTTGATGCAGCAGACCGTTATCCTATTCGACTTCGCCAACAGAAACCCTGCAATTCAAAGCCATCTGACACGGAATGCAGCAACAAAATCAATCGCCAACAGCAGCAATGACCTTTATTATTTCAAATAATGATCATGGTCATTTCTTATTCTGACCTCAAACCGGAGATTTGATCAAATACAAATCAGATGATCATCTATAAAACTTTCAGTTTTGATTCCGCACATTATTTACCCCGGGTTCCCGAAGGGCACAAATGCGGTGGAATGCACGGCCATACCTATACCCTTAAAGTATTCATTAGCGGAGATCCGGAAGCACATTCCGGCTGGGTCATAGATTATACAGCTCTAAAGAAAGGAATCAGCCCTCTGATCGAAATGCTTGATCATAAGATTCTCAATGATGTTCCCGGATTGGAAAATCCAACCAGTGAACAACTCAGTATCTGGTTTTGGGATAAAATAAAGCCGGTATTTCCAGGCCTGGTTAGAATCGAATTGAATGAAACTCCCAGTTCAGGCGTGATATATGAAGGATAACCCCAACAAAGCCATCGCCATCTGGTTATATTTCGGTGCATTTGCCATTTTTCTGCAAATTCTACTTGGAGGAATCACCAGATTAAGCGGTTCCGGATTATCTATCACAGAATGGAAACCATTGATGGGCTTCCTTCCCCCTTTAAATGAAAACGACTGGCAGCTAAGTTTTGATAAATATAAGCAGATTGCCCAATTCCATGTAGTCAATGCTCATTTCTCGCTCGAAGATTATAAATCCATCTATTTCTGGGAATGGCTTCACCGGAATTGGGCACGTTTTATTGGACTGGCCTTCATTTTCCCATTTCTCTATTTTGTTATAAAAAGAAAAATGAGCCTCAGACTGCTCTTCCCGATCTCTATTTTGTTCCTCCTGGGACTATTACAAGCAGTCATAGGATGGCTTATGGTGCAAAGCGGACTTAATGACACAGACATCAGTGTAAGTCACATCAGGCTCGCCATACACTTCGGAGCTGCCGTAATTCTATTGTGTTATACACTTTGGCTTGCTTTTACTTTAAGCCTTGACCATATCAAGATGAGGCATAGGCTGAGGTTTAGTACATTAAACATCACCATTCTGGGGATTCTTTTTATTCAGCTCATTTATGGAGCATTCATGGCGGGAACCCGCGCAGCACTTGCAGCCCCTACATGGCCTGACATGAATGGATTCATCATCCCTCCGGATTTACAAAACCATCCCCTTAACCTTGTCTTTTTAACAGGAAATCTATTGGCCATTCAATTTATCCACCGAGCGCTTGCCTACATTGTTTGCATCCTCGTCCTGGTTCTTTATGTAAGAAGTGTCTCCTGGAAGATTAATTCGCTGCTTTTCTATATCAGACTGTTTCCGCTACTTCTTGTAGGCATTCAGGTAGTTTCCGGGATCACCGCCCTACTGAAAAGCATCGGACCTCATTATTCAACTTTTGCGCTGTTTCACCAGTCTACGGGAATCCTTCTCACGATCTCACTTTTATTGCTGTTATTTTTAAACCTAAAAAAGAACTAATCAAATGAGCATTCAGCGTTCCGGATTACCCAATACGCCCTCAGCTTTTTAACCGGCAGTTTTATCAGAGAGACAGGCAAGGAAGGATCAAACGTCCCCGATCAAAAATCATCCAATAATTCCAGGCCCCGGATTATACCCTAAACCAAACCGGGTTAAGAAAGCCGGCAAGTTCAAAAATCAGGCATAAAAAAAATAGGGTGCCTTTTGGACACCCTATTTTTTATCTACTAAAGAAGGATTACGCTCCTAATTGAATACGTTTGAACGCAGTAACAGTTAAACCGTTAGCGGTATCATTTAAGAATTTACGAACGTCTTTAGAAGAATCTTTAACGAATTCCTGGTTTAATAAAGTACTGTCTTTGTAGAATTTATTCAATTTACCAGCAGCAATTTTTTCTACCATTTCTTCAGGTTTACCTTCAGCGCGGATTTGTTCTTTAGCGATTTCAGTTTCACGCTCGATAGTAGTTGAATCAACGTCAGCTTTATCTAAAGCTACCGGGTTCATTGCAGCGATTTGCATAGCTACATCTTTACCAGCTTCATCAACACCTGCAACATCCTGGTTTAAAGCAACCAATACACCTAAACGGTAGTTACCGTGGATGTAAGGAACAACTTTTTCACCTGAAACAGTTTCGAATTTAGAGATACCGATTTTTTCACCGATTTTACCAGTGTTTTCGATGATGATATCAGAAACTTTCTGACCATCAATTTCTAAAGATAAAAGCTCTTCTAATGAAGCAGGGTTTTTATCGATAGCAAGATCAGTGAATTTGTTAGCTAAAGCTACGAAATCAGCATTTTTAGCAACGAAGTCAGTTTCGCAGTTTAATTCAACAACAACACCACGTTTACCGTCTGCTGTAGCTTTAGCGATAACAACACCTTCGTTAGAATCACGGTCCTGACGTGAAGCTGCTACTTTAGCACCTTTTTTACGTAAGTAATCAACCGCTGCTTCAAAATCACCGTTAGTTTCGATTAGTGCTTTTTTGCAATCCATCATACCTGAACCGGTTTGCTGGCGTAATTTGTTTACATCTGCTGCAGAAATTTGTACTGTAGACATCTTATTTCTTTTTTAAGTTTTTATTAAAAAATTATGGGTTGTATAGTGTTTGTTGTTAGGAAAACCTGCAACGCACAACATACAACCCACATTAAATTATTTAAGCTTCTTCGCTAGTACCTTCTTCAGTATCAGCATTTACTTTTTTTCTTCTTGCACCAGGAGCAGCAGCTTCAGGAGCATCAGCAGCAGCTTTAGCAGCTACAGCTTCTTTTTCAGTTTCTTCGTCTTTCTCACGTTTGCGCTCATCTAAACCTTCTTCGATCGCTTTGATGATAACATCAGTGATTAAAGAGATAGATTTAGTAGCATCATCATTCGCAGGAATTGGGAAATCGATGTTAGAAGGATCAGAGTTAGTATCAACCATTGCAAATGTTGGAATGTTTAATTTCAACGCTTCGCTAACAGCGATGTGCTCTTTTTTAACGTCAATTAAAAAGATAGCAGCTGGTAAACGGTTTAGATCCGCGATACCACCTAGTAAGCTTTCCAATTTAATACGCTCACGTTGGATCATTAAACGCTCTTTCTTAGAAAGGATCGAATAAGTACCATCTTTAGTCATCTTATCGATGTTAGACATCTTTTTGATCGACTTGCGAACAGTAGCAAAGTTTGTTAACATACCACCTAACCAACGCTCAGTTACGAAAGGCATGTTTACTTTTTTTGCTTGATCAGCAACGATTTCTTTAGCTTGTTTCTTAGTCGCTACGAAAAGAATCTTACGACCGGATTTAACGATCTGTTTGATTGCTGAAGCAGCTTCTTCAGTTTTAGTTAAAGTTTTATTTAAATCTATAATGTGGATTCCATTGCGCTCCATGAAAATGTAAGGCGCCATTTTTGGGTTCCATTTACGGGTAAGGTGACCGAAGTGTACACCTGCATCCAATAAGTCTTGATATGTAGTTCTTGCCATTGTGTTTGTCTCCTTAAGATTAACGTTTACTGAATTGGAATTTCTTACGTGCTTTCTTACGTCCTGGTTTCTTACGTTCAACCATACGCATATCACGGGTCATTAACCCTTTAGCGCGTAATGCTGGTTTTTTCTCAGCATCCAATTCCACAATAGCTTTAGCGATAGCTAAACGAACTGCTTCTGCCTGACCTTTGATACCACCACCAGCTACATTTACGTTTACATCATACTGACCTGTCAATTCAGAAACTTCGAATGACTGGTTTACAATGTATTGTAAAGGCAATGTTGGGAAATATACTTTATGGTCTTTACCGTTTACGGTAATTGTGCCGTTGCCTTCTTTTAAATAGATGCGTGCAACAGCAGTTTTTCTTCTTCCTGAAGTGTTAGTAACTGACATTTCTTTCTTCCTTTAATTAAAGTGTAATGGTTGTTGGTGATTGTGCTGCATGAGGATGTTCTGTACCTGCATAAACATATAAGTTGGTGTATAATTTTGCACCAAGTTTAGTTTTAGGTAACATACCACGCACCGCTTTCTCGATAACACGCTTAGGATGTTTCGCCATTAACTCTTTAGGAGAAATGAAACGCTGACCACCTGGGTAACCAGTGTAAGAAATATAGCGTTTATCGCTGAATTTATTTCCTGTCAATTTAACCTTGTCTGCATTAATAACGATAACGTTATCACCGCAGTCTACGTGTGGGGTATACTCAGGCTTGTTTTTACCACGGATGATCATAGCGATCTTCGATGACAAGCGCCCCAAAATCTCGCCTTGTGCATCAACAACAACCCACTGTTTGTTAACAGTTTTTGCATTGGCAGAGACAGTTTTGTAACTTAACGTATTCACTTGCTTGTATTTAATTTGTTAAACAATTATTTATTCACCCTTAAATTTAGGGACTGCAAAGATAGACAGAAATATTTAAATCTCAAACAGTTGACGTGATATTATTTGTTTATTTAACATAAGCATAAAATACAAGCCGAATTCAGGCCACAGAGAATCCCCCCTTTATCGCAGGTTAAATCCAGAGCAAACGACATCCGCCAATGGGCAAATGATACAGAAACCTCCTCTTTCTCTATTTTTTTCATCCTGCCCGGTCCGAAAAAACCATGCTATAAATCAAGACTGGAGCAAAGCCGGAACTGCTTCGGATAAATCCCGGATAGAACAGGGACAAATTCCGGGTTTGGTTCCTGTTCTATTCCTCCCTCATACCGCCTTTATCGGACCTTGTTCCGAGCCTGTTCCGAGCCCATCTCCAGCCTAAATGAAAAATTCACAGTACTCATCAGCACAGCAATTCCGGGAATCGTTTTAAGATCGGAGAATCAGGCATTCCGGATCCGCATACAGAACGACCCTAACTGACACCCGGTTCAAACTACCATGCAGATCAGCTCATGGAAAATGACAAAAAAGTTATGCTCTCTTCCGATAAAGACACAGGAACACAAAGTGAATGATGATACTGAGTATAAATGCGATTGTCAGCAGGATATAGGTCAGCGTATTGGAGAAGTAATGATAAGCTATGGAAGAACGGACAATATGAATCAGTCCGACCAAAAGAAATGCGGCAAAACCCAGACAGCCCAGACCCAGCGCATAATGGATCAGTCCCGGCTTTTCCCGGCCCTCCTGTATATTTTTAACCACAAGAACGTTGAAAATCACGACGACCAAAAGCCCAAAGATCACCACATTGCTTCCATTTAAAAGAAACATCAGCAGGTAAGCGATGGCCAGTAAAATATTGGCATAAGAAAGGATCCTGAACATTTTACCTAAATTACAACATCTCCCTGCAATTTACGGAGAACCACAAACTATTCGGCATCGTCTTTGTTAACTAATTGATAAAAAAAAAGAATTATATGAAAAGATCGGGAGTATATTGTTCCTGATCTATCATTCAACCCAAAAAACACATCAATATGAAAAAGGAAACCAAAATCATTGCAGGTTTATTGGCAGGAGCTGCCCTGGGAGCTGCCATCGCATTAATTTTAGCATCTGATAAAGATGGAGAAATGAAAGATAAAGTATCAGACTGGTTTTGCGATTTATTAGATTCTTCCAAAGAAAAGCTGGTAGATGCTGCAGGTCATGTTAAAGATACCATTGCTAAAGTTAGAGCCTAAGAGAATTAATGAAGATCGCATTTCATGGGGCGGCACGGGCCGTTACAGGTAGTAAACACCTGATCACGTTAAAAAATAATACTCAAGTCTTATTAGACTGCGGACTATTTCAGGGAATGGGCGACCTGACTGATGACCTCAACGAATCGTTTGGATTCGATCCTTCCCTGGTCAGTTACCTCGTCCTGTCCCATGCACACATCGATCATTGTGGCTTACTACCCAGATTGGTAGCTGAAGGTTTTAAAGGAAACATCTATTGCACACCGGCTACCATGGATCTGGCAAGAATCCTGATGATGGATTCTGCGAAGATTCAAACTCAGGATGCAGAATATGCGAATAGAAAAAAGCGACAGGATGAAAGCCCGGAATTCCCTCTCTATACCGAAAAGGATGTGATCCAAACACTCAGTCAGTTTAAAGTAGTCAATTATAACGAGGACTTTCAGATAGATGCCAATGTGACCTTAAACCTGACTGACGCAGGCCATATCGTCGGCAGTGCGGCTGTTCATTTAAAGATCAGCGAAGAAGGAAAAACCACCAACCTGACCTTTAGCGGAGATGTGGGAAGGTATGGAGACTTATTGTTAAAAAGTCCTCAGTCCTTTCCCCAGGCAGATTATGTCGTTATGGAATCCACCTATGGAGATTCCCTTCATCAGGACCTGGAGCCCATTGAAAAGACCCTGAATGAGATCATTCATCAAACCTGCATCCTGAAAAAAGGAAAAGTCATCATCCCTGCTTTTAGCGTGGGCCGTACGCAGGAATTGCTTTATGCACTGAACGCGATGGAACTGAAAAACATACTGCCTGATGTACAGTATTATGTAGACAGCCCGCTATCGCTCCAGGCAACAGAGGTGTTAAGGAATCATCCTGAAGTCTATAATAACGGCGTAAAAGAGGTGATGAAAGTGGATAAGGACATCTTTGGTTTTAAAGGTCTAAAGTTTATTGAAAGCGTAGAAGAATCTAAAGCTTTAAATAGCGACCCCCGCCCATGTGTCATCATTTCCTCTTCAGGAATGGCAGAAGGAGGCAGGGTAAAACACCACATCCGCAACAACATCAGCGATCAGAAAAATACCATTTTAATGGTTGGTTATGCAGAGCCCAGGTCTTTGGCCGGCAGGTTACTTGCAGGACAGCCTAAAGTATGGCTTTTTGGACAGGAATATGAAGTTGTTGCCGATGTCCGTTCGATCAGGTCAATGAGTGCACATGGTGATTATGAAGATCTACTCCAGTTTCTTTCCGGACAAGATCCAAACCAGGTAAAGCGCATTTTCCTTGTGCATGGAGAATACAAGGTACAGCAGATATTTGCAGGACATCTTGCCGAAAAAGGCTTCCATAAAGTAGCTATTCCGGAATATCATCAGGAATTTGAACTCTAACCATTAAAGGTTTTTTTATCTTTGCCCGATGGACGTTTTTGGTGAAGCATTAAAAGATCAATATACTAAACCACCCGCAGAAACCCTGTGGGTGCATAATTCTTACGATGACCCGGAGGAAATGCCGGTCGACATTTATTTCAGAAATGAATCCGAAATGCCGGAACTGGAGCTGAAAGCGCTGGATCTTTGCAAAGGCAAAGTACTGGATGTAGGTGCCGGTGTAGGTAGTCATGCACTCATACTTCAGCAGCGGGGCTTTAACGTTACAGGAATGGACATCTCTGCTCCTGCAGTTCAGATCATGAAACAACGTGGACTGAAACAGGCGATTGAAGGAGATATCCTTAAATATAAGGACCAAAAATATGACACCCTGCTTTTTATGATGAACGGAATCGGCCTGACAGGCTCCATCCCGGGCTTAAAAGCTTTCCTTAAACATGTAAAAAGCATGCTCAATCCAGGCGGACAACTGGTGTTCGACAGCTCAGACCTTTCTTATCTATACCAGGAAATCCCTTTTCCTTCCAACGGATATTTTGGAGAAGTGAGCTTCAGGTATGAATACAAAAGCATTAAAGGAAACTGGTTCAAATGGATTTATGTAGATCAGAAAACTTTGGCCGATCTCGCAAAAGAAAGCGGATGGACAACCGAGATCATTTTCGAAGATGACCAGGACCAGTACCTCGCAAGGTTAACCTTTTAAAATATAAAAAGGCCTGGTTTTCTACCAGGCCTTTTTCATTTAGTTGTTGATAAATTATGCTTTCTCTTCCCAGATGGCAGAGATATTAATAATCGTTTCGACCGCTTTTTCCATATCCTGAACGGAAGCCCATTCCTGTTTACCATGGAAAGCATGTTCCCCGGCAAAGATATTAGGACAAGGCAAGCCCATAAAGGAAAGGCGTGAACCATCTGTCCCTCCGCGGATGCTTTGTCTCTTTGGCGTAATTCCAGCTCTCTTTATCGCTTCAACACCATACTCAATCACCTGTGGATATTCGTCAAGCACCTTTTTCATGTTGCGGTACTGTTCTGTAATCTTCAATTCGTAAGTAGAGTTCGGAAAATCTTCAATGATGTTTCTCACCGTAGCATCCAGCAGCTCGCCATTGGCTTCCAACTGTTCATCGTCAAAAGCACGCAGGATAAAACGGGCCTGCGCCTGTTCCACACTTCCAGAAATGGTTACCGGATGAATGAAACCTTCCTTCAACTCTGTTGATTCAGGAGAAAGGCAATCTGAAGGTAAAGCACTGATCACATCAGACAAGATCTTAATTGCACTTTCCATTTTTCCTTTTGCAAATCCAGGATGGGTACTCACACCGTTTATGGTCAGTACTGCGCCATCTGCCGAAAAAGTTTCGTCTTCAATAGAGCCTAAAGTTTCCCCATCAATCGTATAAGCAAAATCAGCACCCAGCTTTTTAAGGTCTGCTTTATCTACTCCTCTGCCGATTTCTTCGTCCGGGGTAAATAATATTTTAATTGTTCCGTGTTTGAAACCCGGGTTTTGCATCAAAAATGCAGCAGCTTCCATAATCTCTGCCAATCCGGCTTTATTATCTGCGCCAAGAAGTGTGGTTCCACTCGCGGTGATGATGTCGTTTCCAATCTGATCCTTTAAATCAGGATGTTCAGACATTTTTAAAACGATACTGTTATCATCAGGAAGCACCAGGTCCTCGCCCTGATAATTGGCATGAATGATCGGTTTTACGTTTGTTCCACTACAATCCGGAGAAGTGTCCATGTGCGAGCAAAAGCAAATCACAGGAACATTTTTTTCTGTATTGGAAGGAATAGTGGCATACACATATCCAAATTCGTCAAGATGGGCATCTGAAACGCCCATTTCTAATAATTCCGCGACAAGAACTTTTCCCAGGTTCTTTTGCTTCTCTGTAGAAGGGGTTGTTTCAGAGCTTGGATCTGACTGTGTATCAATCTGCACATACTTTGCAAATCTGTTTTGAAGGGAATTGTTTTTATTTTGATAATTTAGCATAGTCTTAAAAAAAACAAAGCTAAATAATTTGAAAACAATTTTCACCGCCTGCCTGTCACTTCTATTCTTTATTAATGCCGCTGCTCAATCTAACTTCTATAAAATAAGCATTGGAGGCGGTTTTGGACTCACCCAATCTTTCGCCGACTTGAGAAAACATTCCTTTGGAATGGCAGGCTATGGTCTTGCAGATTATTATTTTACGCCCTTTATCAGCGCGGGAATAGAAGGGCAAATGGGTCAGATTAATGGAGGAGATAAGAAAAACGATCCCTACCACCGTGAGTTTATCAATTCCTACAAAGCTTTTACATTCAACGGTAAACTCGCGCTGGGCGCATTAATCGACTATCGGAAAGGGGAATTTACCGATGCCATAAAAGGACTCTATGTTGGAACAGGCTTTGGTGTGATTATGAACGATGTGAACAGGGTCCGGGAAGAACCCATTGATCCTGATCTTCCGGTAACAGACCCTCCGGCGCCAAAAAAAATATGGCCGGGAAAAGAAAAATCCACAAATTTACTCTTCCCGCTGAATGTGGGCATTAACTTTTATTTTCCCGATCGCTCGGGGTATACCCGCTATATTTTAAATTTCAATTACCAAAGTAACCTGACTATTGGAGAAGGTCTGGATGGTTATGATGAATCTTCGAGGACTTTTAAAAACAGCAAGCCTGACGTTTATAATTATTTCTCTGTCGGACTGAGGTATCAATTTGGCAGCGTCGGACTTTTCCACAAAACTATTTTCTAACCTTATCACCAGGAAATCAATGGGCCGTTTAATTTTTATCTTATTTTTTTTAACCGCGACCGGGACTTTGGCACAACAAACACCATTCGAGCGCAGCAATAAAAAAGAAACGGCCACTTATACAGAAGTGATTCATTACTATCGGTCATTGGCAAAAACTTATCCCCAGGCCAAATTGATTACCTATGGCCCTACAGATTTTGGGCCTTCCCTGCAGCTGCTGGTATTGTCCAAAGACAAAATGTTCGATCCGGTGGCCATCAGAAAAAGCAATAAAAGAATTTTGCTGATTAATAACGGGATTCATCCGGGAGAGCCGGAAGGAATTGATGCGAGCATGATGCTTGCACGCGATCTGCTCAAAGAAAATAAATTGCCGAAAAATGTGGTGATCTGCATTATTCCTGTATATAATATAGATGGCAGCTTTAACCGCAGCAGTACCTCAAGGGCAAATCAGAACGGCCCGATCGCTTATGGATTCAGGGGGAATAGTAAAAATTACGACCTCAACAGGGACTTCATTAAAACGGATTCTAAAAATTCTCAGTCCTTCCAGGAAATTTTTAACACCTGGCAACCGGAAATATTTGTAGATACACATACCAGTAATGGTGCAGATTATCAATATACCATGACCTTGATTCCTACGCATAAAGATAAACTTCAGCCACTTCTTTCCACTTACCTCACAGAAACCTTAGTTCCTTCCCTTTATCAGGAAATGGAAAAAAAAGGATATGAAATGATTCCTTATGTGAACTCCATTGGAGAAACCCCCGATCAGGGAATCACGGGCTTTCTGGAATCCCCACGCTATTCTACGGGATATGCCACATTACACAATACCATCGGTTTTATGCCGGAAACCCATATGCTCAAAGCTTTTGATAAAAGAGTAGATGCCACTTATAAGCTCCTGCAAACCTATATAGATGTGGTGGCAAGAGATGCAAAGCTGATTGGAGAGAACAGGAAAAAAGCAGATGAAGCAGTCGCAATGCAGCAGAATTTTGCCATAGACTGGAAGCTCAACAAAGATGAATACAGCAACCTGATGTTTAAAGGTTATGCTGCCAAACAAAAACCAAGTGAGGTAAGCGGTCTCGACAGGCTATATTACGACAGAAATGAACCCTATACCAGGGAAATTAAATATTGGAATACTTTTGAACCTTCGTTAACCATCGGCAAGCCCATCGCCTATCTCATTCCCCAGGCCTGGACCAAAGTAGTAGAACTTTTAAAACTCAATCGGGTGAAAGTACAACAACTGGGCAGAGATGCCGTTATTCCGGTAGAAATGTATTACATCAATAATTATAAAACCGCAACACGTCCTTTTGAAGGTCATTACCTCCATACTGCGGTAAAAGTAAATCCAACGGTTCAGGAGCTTCCCTTTTATGCCGGCGATTATATTGTTTATGTAAATCAGCCTGCAAACCGTTATATTGTGGAGACGCTGGAACCACAGGCCATCGACTCTTTCTTTAACTGGAACTTCTTTGATGCCATACTGGGAATGAAAGAACATTTCTCGGCCTATGTATTTGAAGATACAGCGGCAGAACTCCTGAAAAAAGATCCGGCCTTAAGGGAAAAACTGGAAAAAGAAAAAGCAGCAAAGCCGGAAATGGCAAAAGATGCGGAAGCGCAGCTGGACTTCATTTATAAAAATTCCGGCTACTACGAAAAAACACATACCCGTTACCCTATTGGAAGATTGCTAAAAGACCAACACTTAACCTTAAAATAACAATGGATTACCTTAATAATACCCCTGTAGCCTCCCTGATTTTTGTTTTTACGATTATTACCAGCATTTACGCTTTCAACGACCATGGGTTATTTGGAAAATTCATGCTGCATCCTTATAGTGTATCCAGAAAGCATAAAGTATATACATTAATCACCAGTGGTCTGATTCATGCGGATTGGATGCATCTCATATTTAACATGATGACTTTCTTCTTCTTCGCCTTCAGGCTGGAAGCATTGATCGGTTCATGGCAATTTGGGCTTCTTTACTTCCTGGGTTTGATTCTAAGTGATATCCCTTCGGTCATCAAGCATAAAGACGACATGTGGTACAACAGCCTTGGTGCTTCAGGTGCGATCAGTGCCGTGTTGTTCAGCTTTATTCTGTTCGACCCGATGTCTAAGATGATCATCTTTCCTCTGCCAATTCCGATCTGGGCCTGGTTGTTTGGATTGCTATACCTGGCCTATTGCTGGCAAATGTCGAAAAGATCTCAGGATAACATCAACCATGACGCCCATTTTTTTGGTGCATTAACCGGAATGATCATCACCGTCATCCTTGTTCCCAATATTATTCCAAACTTTATTACAAGGTTATTGGGTAACGGGTAAAGACGCCGGTACAAAATAACTGATCGGATTGGTCGGATCTTTAATGATCTCAAATAACGTATGCCCCCATGGTTTCCAGAAATCCTGTAATACCTGGGCATATGTTTTATGTTGCCAGTGGTCAAACAGCGCTTTGTTCAATGTTCCCCTCAGCGGCATCGCATCTATATATATAGAGCCCTCAACCGGCATAATTGCATATTCAGGCAGCCTGTTGAACAAATATGCAGAATAGTAGAATCTGGCACAAATTTCTTCGAATTGCTGAGGAGAAAGGGCTGTTTTCCCGATCTGATCCAGGATTTCCTGATGAAATTTTTTGTTCGTACCATTGTCCTGAAGACAGGCGATGATGCCAAAATTCTTCAGTTTCAAAGAAAATGTCAGGGTATTGATCTCATCACGGAAGCTAAAAGCAGTATCCTGTTCTTCCAAAGGAACCACAACAATAGACCATGGTTTAAAATCTTCATATACCACATCCAGGTAAATGCTCTGGATCATGGTGTTCAGGTTACCGAATTTATGCATCAGCCCCTGCGACATATTTACGCCATCTGAACTGATTTGCTGCAAACGTACCGCAGCATTCATCTCTACATAAATCAGGCTATACATGAATTTACCGATCCATTTAAACAGGTCTTCTTCTTCCAGTTGAGAAACGGCACCATAACCTTTAGAAAAAGCATCGGCAATCTTCTCTTCCAGGGGCTGGATAAAATGAGTAAAGACCTCCGTATTACATGGGACTTTTAAGGTATTGTACGACCGCACACTTTCATCCAGCAATTTAATCTGTTCCTCACCGCTAAAGTTGGCCACTTCCAAAAGCCAGGCAGGTAAGATATTGATTTCCTCCACCGGAGATTTAAAGGTATCCCCGCTCAGGAAGCAATTTTTATATTTGAAATCGAAGTTTTTAAAAGGCTGGTATATTGTGCTATTCATACAGGGCACAATATTAAGTATATTATTTTTACATTCGCTGAAGCACCGATTTTTTAACTTTGATATTACTATTTGTACATTCATATGCAGGCAACCTACACCTCTTATAATCTGGAATTAAAACACCCTTTTGCGATCGCTAAGTTTTCAAGAACCAGCACACCGATCATGTTGCTGAAACTGAGTTACGAGGGTAAGGATGGATATGGTGAGGCCTCTATGGTTCCCTATATGGGGGAGAGTCTGGCCAGCGCCCAGTCCTTTTTAAAGAAGGTGGATTGGAAAAGGTTTGTGTACCCCTTTAATTTCGAAGAGATCATTGCCTATCTGGATGACATTGAAAAAGGACAACCCGCCATAAAAGCAGCGATAGATATTGCATTAAACGACCTGAACGGAAAGATATTGGAAAAGCCCTGCTACGAAATCTATGGCGCAAATCCTTTAAAGATGCCGGTTACCTCTTACACCATCGGGATCGATAGCCTGGAGGTGATTAAAGAAAAGGTAGCCGATGCCAAAGACTTTAAAGTACTGAAGGTAAAGCTGGGAAGAGATAATGATAAAGAACTGATCAATACCATCCGGACCATCAGCAATGTGCCGCTATATGTAGATGCCAATCAGGGCTGGACAGACAGGAAGCAGGCCATAGACATGATTTACTGGTTGCATGATCAGGGAGTAGTGTTGATTGAACAACCCATGGATAAAGCCAATCTGGAAGGAAATGCATGGCTTACAGGTCGCAGTCCGATTCCAATCCTTGCAGATGAAGCCGTACAGCGGCTGAGTGATATGGATGCCCTTAAAGGGGCTTACCATGGTGTAAATATTAAACTGATGAAGAGTACAGGCATGTATGAAGGACATCAGATGATCAAAAAAGCACGCTCTTTCGGGATGAAAGTACTGATTGGATGCATGAGTGAAACTTCCTGTGCCACACAGGCCGGAATGGCCCTCGCCCCGCTTTGCGACTGGGCGGATCTGGATGGTCCCTGGCTTACCAAAAACAATCCTTTTGATGCCCCGCAAATCATTGCGGGGAAATATCAATTGAAGGACCTGCCTGGTCTGGGCCTCGAAGGGATTAACCCAAATCTTTTTGCTTCTTCTTAAGCGCGTTGCGCATCTCTTTGATGAGTTGCAGCTTCAGGTAAAGAAAAAATGCAGCTGTAGCCACAAAAAGAACGATTACCAGATACTTTGTATTGTTAAAAGCCCATACTGCTCCGAAAATGGATACAATCAGCCCAAGGTTATAAAAAACGTTTAATGCAATTTTCTTTCCCATGTCTTAGTAAACAGGCATATTAGGATCAAACGCTTCCTGCCATGCAAGGATTCCGCCTTTAAGGTTATACAAGTTGGTAAATCCAAGCATTTGCTCCAGCTGCATGATTGCTGCTGCACTTCTTTTGCCACTTCTGCATTGTACAATCACAGGTTTATCCTGAGAAATCTGATCTGCTTCAATCAGGATTCCACCTAAAGGGATGTTCAGACCATCAAGATTCGATGTTTCATATTCGAAAGTTTCTCTCACATCAATCAGTTGGAAATCTTCCTTATTATCGATTTTTGCTTTTAATTCCTGAACGGTTATTTCCTTTATCATATGTTTTGCTTTTTTCAAAGATAAGCAATGCCGAAATTATTAAAGGTAAAAAAACCACAAAATCACATTAAGATGAAGATAATAGAATCATTTCAAGTAGATTACTGTAACAACTGGCAGGGTCGGGCGTTTAATAGTATTCTATATTTAAATTGATTTCTGCATCATGAACACGATATCCCGCTTCTTTTGGTTTTGCTCCGGGGCACATATTTCTACACTTGAAAAACACCCGACTGAGCACAATAAGTATATTGGAATCGGTGCTACCATTTTCTTTACCGGATTATTTGCAGCACTGTCAGGTGGTTACGCCATGTATTTCGTTTTCAAAGGAGATACGGCAGCCGTTCTTTTTGCCGTATTCTTTGGCCTGATCTGGGGGCTCGCGATCTTTAATATGGACCGCTATATCGTATCCAGCATCAACAAAAGCTCCAGTACCAACAAGCAAATCCTCCAGGCTACGCCCAGAATTTTACTCGCCATTATGATCGGGATCGTCATATCCCGTCCATTGGAATTGAAAATCTTTGACAAAGAGATCAAAGAGCGTCTTAAAGTGAGCTACCTGAATAACCAACGGTCAAAAATTGATACCCTGAATGCCGCTTTCGGGAATAAATACAAGATCGAGATGGACAAGCTCAATGGGGTAAAAGCAGAAAGAGACTCCCTGGCAAGTGCCATAAAGGCCGATCGCCAGAAGCTAAACTTCGAGATCTTCGGGAATAAAACCACCGAAACATCCGGTGTAATGGGCTATGGTCCTTATGCGAAACGAAAGGAAGCAGAACTGAAACAAAGAGAACAGAATCTGGATACTTTAACCGCAGATGTCAGAGCTCTTGAGAAATTTGTAGACGGAAGAAAACAGTTTGACGGACTCATGACGGAAAAACTGTATACCGGAAAACAACTCGACAGCCTGACCAGCATTGCCGGCTTTGCCGACCGCAACTGGGCCCTCGGACAACTGAGCTTCAATACCGACGGAACAAGAGATCTGAATACCTCTCTGGCAGTTACCTTTATTGGCCTCCTGTTCATCTTCTTTGAATGCCTTCCCGTTTTTGTAAAACTGATGAGCAGCAGTGGTCCTTATGACCATTCCGTTCAAAATCAGGAAAGCAGCCAGGTTCATGAGTCGGACAAGGATAAAGACTATGAAATTGCAGTCGTCGATGGAGTTCATGATACCCGTGTCGCAACAGAAATCACGAAAAGAAAGAGGCAACTGACCCATCCTCCTTCGGAAGAAGAATAACTAAAATACCGCACAGACCTGCGATAAGTTAAAAAAGAGACTCGGAACTTAGCCTCATGATGGTTACCTTTATAGCTAATTTACTGCCCTTTAAAATAAAATAACCAATCTTTAAACGCAATAAGGCTCTATAGATGAAATCATCAGGATCTTACAAATCACACCACGAAATGTATATCAAGATCCTGATCACTTCATAACTGCTAAACCGAGTTTACAAGTTCTGGAGAACCATTGAAAATCAATAAAAAGATCGAAAAACAACAAATATATTCTGATGAAAAAAACAATTTACACCCTACTCGCATTGTTCCTTGCCCAGCAGACATGGGCACAGGATATTGATAAAATCATTACCAAACCCTATGTAGACCGCCTGATCAAAACGCTGAGCAGTGACGAAATGCAAGGCCGGGCAACCTTCTCTCCCGGAATCGACAAAGCCGCCAGTTTCATCGAGGCAGAGTTTAAAAGCATTGGCTTAAAACCACTGGAGGGAAAAACTTTCAGACAATCGTTCTTTCAGCAAAAACTAAAACCAATCAGCACTAAGGTAACGATTGATGGAAAAGAAATTGCGGCCTCAAATGTACTCGTTTACGGGAATACAGTGGAGAGCCTCGTTTTTGATAAGGCCAGCAGTGCCGAATGGGCAAAACTGGATCCTGAGAAACCTTTTATGGGTCAGATCAGAACCCTAAGTAAAGAGAACAAAAACCAATTGGTATTGGTAGACCCCAAATTTGCCGAGGCCTTTAAAAGGGTCAGGGATTACCTGGCTGGTGGCACAGACCTGGATGAAAAGAAAATAAACGAACCTTCCGCAGCATTGGTATTGGTTCTGGGAGAAGCAACGGTTGCCAACGACTTTAAAGTTGAAGTAAAGAGCAAACTGGAAAAGCTTTCCCTATTTAACGTTGCAGGTGTTATTCCCGGGAAATCAAAAGCCAAAGAGCTTGTTGTATTTTCAGGTCATTATGACCATTTAGGAATCATCAAAGGCGATGGTCAGGACAGTATCGCCAATGGCGCCGATGACGATGCATCCGGAACAACCGCAATGATCGCACTGGCAAAATATTACAAAAAGTTAAACAATAACGAGCGCACTTTAATTTTTGTGGCCTTTACCGCAGAAGAAATCGGCGGCTTCGGTGCGAAACATTTTTCACAAAAGCTGAACCCTGATGAAGTGGTTGCGATGTTCAATATTGAAATGATTGGCAAAGACAGCAAGTTTGGAAAGAATACCGCTTTTATCACTGGATTTGATAAATCTGACTTCGGTAAGATTCTTCAGAAAAATCTGGAAGGCACGGAATTCACTTTCCATCCGGATCCCTATCCACAGCAAAACCTTTTCTATAGAAGCGACAATGCAACTTTAGCTGCACTAGGCGTTCCTGCACATACGATCAGCACTGATCAGATCGATAGCGATAAATTTTATCATACGGTAAAAGACGAATACGAAACCCTCGATTCGGACAATATCCTCTCTACCATCAAAGGAATCGCCAAGAGTGCCATCAGCATTATAAAAGGAATTGATACCCCTACCAGAATCCCAAAATTGAGTAATTAATTATCATATACCCCCCTTTATGACTTTTATTAAACCTAACAAACTAACCTTTCTTGCAGCCACCGCCCTATCGGTCTGCATGACCATGGGTGTCGCTTTTACCGCCGCGGCACAACAGGAAACATTATTGATCCGCAGTCCTGCTGTAAGTGCCAATAACCTGGCCTTTGTATACGGTGGTGATATCTGGATCTCCGGAAAAGATGGAAGCAATCCAAGAAGACTTACTGTAAATCCCGCAATAGAGCAAAACCCTCTTTTTTCTCCTGATGGGAAACAAATCGCCTTCACTGGAAATTACGACGGAAATACGGATGTCTATGTGATTTCAATTGAAGGTGGAGCGCCTAAAAGGGTGACCTATCATCCAAATGCGGATTTATTGAGAGGATGGATCGGCAATGATCAGTTGTACTTCACCTCTACACGCGATTTTCGTTTCGCCTTAAGTCCGAGAATGCACAAGATTAAAATCGATGGCACCGGCGAACAGGCTTTACCAATGCCGGAAGCCGTTCAGGGAACTCCTTCGGCAGATCAGCGCTATTGGGCATACATCAAGAATACAGATCCTACAGAACGTTCAAACGTGGCATTTAAACGCTATCGCGGTGGTGGAATGCCTCAAATCTGGATTTTTGATACCAAAACAAACGACATACAGATTATTCCTGGTCCAGGCTCTAACAATGTGAAACCACAATGGGTAGGCAATAAAATCTATTTCCTGTCGGACAGGGACCTGACGATGAACCTTTTCAGTTATGACGTAAGCAGTAAAAAAACAGAGAAGCTGACCAACTTTAAGGATTATGACATCAAGACCTTAAGTGCCGGTCAGGGCACCCTGGCTTTTGAACAGGCTGGAAAAGCCCATCTATTGGAAACTGCCGGCAATACGGTAAAAACAATTTCCATCAATATACAGGCAGATGCGCCTTATAAGCGTCCTCATTATATTGATATGGCCTCATCGATTCGCAATGTAGAAATTTCGCCAAAAGGTGTAAGGGCACTTTTCGAGAGCCGTGGGGAGATCTTTTCTGTACCTAAAGAGAAAGGTGACGCAAGAAATATCTCCAATTCTCCGGGGAGTTTCGAAAAAGCCCCTTCCTGGTCTCCTGATGGGAAATACATCTCCTACCTATCTGATAAAAATGGCAGTTACCAACTGGTCCTGCAAAATCAGGTAACAAAAGAAGCACCGATCTATATCTCTTTGGGAAATACGCCTTTTTACTATCAACCGATCTGGTCTCCTGACAGCAAGAAAATTGCTTTCGGTGATACGCACCTGAATCTTTTTTACATAGACATCAATGCAAAAAAACCAGTGTTGGTTAAGGCCGATAAACTGGGCTTAAGTCCTAACAGGAGCTTTAGCGCATTGCAACCTGCCTGGTCTCCGGATTCTAAGTGGCTTTCTTATGTGGCTACCCTGCAGAATGGCGTAAGTGCGGCATTCCTGTATAATTTAGGAACAGAGAACCATACACAGATTACTGATGGAATGAGTGACGTGAACTCACCAACCTTTAGCCGCGACGGCAAATACCTCTTCTTTACAGCGAGTACAGATGTAGGACTTACCAATAGCGGATTGCACATGTCGGCTTATCAGCGTCCGGTAAACTATAGTGCCTATGCCTTGATCCTTTCCAAAAAGACGCCTTCTTTATACAAAACAGAGAGTGACGAAGAAAGCGTAACACCTGAAGAACAGACAGAGAAAAAGAAAGAAGAACCTAAAAAAGATAAAAAAGGAAAAGACGAAAAAACCAAAGCAGCTCCTGCAGCTCCGGTAAATAAATCAATTGAGATAGATCTTGCTGATTTAAGCAACCGGATCATCGCTTTACCAATTCCTACCGGTGGTATTCAAGGTTTGGAAGGTAGTGTAGAAGGCCAGCTTCTTTATTTCAGAAATGGCGACCTGGGTTCTCTTGACCTGAAAAAGATGGAAGTTTCGACCTTAGTCAACGGTGTTAACCAACTAAGTGTTAGTGCTGATGGAAAATCTATGATATATAGTTCAAGAGGTAACTATTACATTGTAGATGCGGGTAAAAAACCTGCTACTTCAGAAAGTGGTAAGATAAAACTGGATGACATTAAAGTACTGGTTGATCCTGCAGCTGAGTGGAAGCAGATGTTTGACGAAGTCTGGAAAATGGAAAAGGACTTCTTCTATGCAGAAAACATGCACGGTGCAGACTGGCCGGCAATGAAGGTAAAATATGAGAAATTCCTTCCTTACGTAAATCACCGTTCGGACCTTTCCTACATCTTCAATGAAATGATGGGTGAAATGGTGGTAGGGCACAATTATATCTCTCCGGGAGATGAGCCTGGTGCTCCTGCCGTTGGCGTGGGAATGTTAGGTGCAGATTATGAGGTCGAGAATGGCTTTTATAAGATCGGTAAAATCTTTACACGTCTGGACTGGAACCCAACATTTAAAGCACCACTTGCGGAGCCGGGATTAAACATTAAGGAGGGTGATTATATTGTTGCGATCGAAGGCGTTCCTTTAACCGCAAAAACATCAATCTACAGCCTTTTTGATTTTAAAGCAGGTAAGCAGGTTGCCATAAAGATCAACAGCAAACCAAGCCTTGAAGGTGCAAGAGAAGTGGTGGTTGTACCAGTCAATGTAGCTCAGGAGATGGAATTGAGAAAAATGGATTGGGTGGAGAACAACCGCAAAAGAGTGGATAAGCTGAGTAACGGCCAAATTGCCTATGTATACATGCCCAATACAGGTCCAGACGGTTATACCTATTTTAACCGCTATTACTTCTCTCAGATGGATAAAAAAGCCTTGCTAATGGATGAGAGAAACAACGGAGGTGGTTGGGTTGCTGATTATGTGATCGACCTGTTGAGCCGCGAGTTAATCAGTTACTGGGCCATCAGAGACGGAAAGAGCTTTACCACTCCGGGTAATGGAATTTTCGGTCCAAAAGCAATGCTGATCAATGAGAATGCGGGTTCAGGAGGTGATATGATGCCTTATATGTTTAAAAACAAAGGACTAGGTAAACTTGTTGGCCGAACTACGATGGGTATTCTCGTGGGCATCAGCGGTTATCCGAGTCTGATCGATGGAGGAAGCATCACTTCTCCAAACTTTGGAATTTATGATACCAATGGAAAATGGATCATAGAGAACGAAGGTGTTGCTCCGGATATCTTTATAGAACAAACACCAAAGGACCTGCTGGAAGGAAAAGATCCTCAGTTGGAGCGTACTGTTCAACAGCTACAGGAGGAAATGAA
This sequence comes from Pedobacter sp. KBW06, assembly GCF_003852525.1. Taxonomy (GTDB): domain Bacteria; phylum Bacteroidota; class Bacteroidia; order Sphingobacteriales; family Sphingobacteriaceae; genus Pedobacter. The sequence goes on along the minus strand of NZ_QAJL01000004.1, from coordinate 951,668 downwards.
AACTTATAAATATCCAAATGTGGCTAAACCAAAAGATCCGATCAGAGGGCATTAAACCTTAGATGATCTTTTGCATTACATAATCATTCATAAAGAAACCGTTGCCGATATCAAGGTTAACGGTTTCTTTTATGATAAAGCCGGCGCTTTCATAAAAGTCTTTAGCTTTATTTTCCCGGTTCACATTCAGCTCCAGTCGTAAGCCACCTTCTGCTTTTACTTTATCCAGAACTTCGTTGATCAGGAATTTCCCCACGCCCTTACCATGGCATTCGGGCAAAACATAAAGTTTGTGTAGTTTATAGATTTTATTGATGGTATCTGTGACAGAGTAAGATGCAAAACCGACGTCTTTGGTATTGATTTCTGCGATCAGGAATACATAGCCTTCTAAAAGCTGCTCCAGTAAAACCCCTTTATTATACATCTTTTCCAACATGTAATTGATCTGCTCCTGGCTGATAATTGCACCATAAGCAGGCCCCCAGGTTAAACGGGCAATCTCCTGAATGACCGGAAGGTCTTTCTCTTTTCCCTTTCTAAGCAGGATCATAGCTTTTCACTGATAAACAAATAAGGTGTTGTAAAGTTAAACGTCACAAAGCCATCATTAATTACACTAAAATCACCATTTTCATCTTGTTTCAGGTTACCCGTTTCAAAATAAGACACCACTTCAATATGAAAGATACTGCCTTTTGGTTTCCAGATGCTAAATCCGGACTTAATGGCATAGGCTTTTTCTGTTTCAGTAAATACAACGATATTAATTTCCGAGATATAACTTCCCAGTTCTCTCAGGTTACTCTTTTCATCAATGACATTAACAGCAGGATATTTCTCTGCAATCAGGTAGTCAAGGACTGCATCGAGTTCATTTGTTGAAGCCTGAATTACTTTGGTATTCTCCTGAAAGAAATCCTGACCACTGGCATTGACCACAATGTCTACTTTTAGACCAAGACTGATCAATTTCTCATAAAGAGAGGAATTGACAATTAAGGTCGGGCTCCATTCCAGCAGCTGTCCCAGATATTCTTCATTGAAAGCGCCCAAATGATGGATATACAGCGCTGGCTCCTGTTTTTCTCTAACGATATGATGTGATGACATAAGGCAAATATATCTTATTTTTTTTCTTATTTTCGTCTAATTCAAACCAGCCTTTCCAGATAAAGCATTACTCATGTATGGATGATCATCGCCGTAGTATCATAAAGAACTGGAAGCTGTTAGTGGAAGGGGAAAAGCAGGGACTGTATACTTGCTTCAACCTTTTTTACGATGATTTATACCGCTTTGGCCTGTCCTTGTACCGGGATCCGGAATTGATTAAAGAAAGCATTCAAAATCTGTTTATAGAACTTTGGGCCATCCGGGATAAGCTGGCCAATGTAGGGAACATCCAGCAGTATGTTTTTACGATCTATAAGCGGATCATTTATAAGACTCATCAAAAATCATTCAGCAACGATCCTGACCGTAAATTACCTCTGGAAGAAGTCGAAGAAGAGATGCTCAGCGTGAAATCATATGAATCCATCCTGATCGCCAGTCAGGAGGATGAGTACCTTAAAAAGAGGTTAAAGTATGCGCTTGCGAAGTTAACCCCAAGACAAAAGGAGATTATTCTGATGCGTTATTTTGAATGCCTGTCCTTTAAAGATATTGCACACAAAACGCTGTTGACGGAAAGAACGGTTTACAATACCCTCCATAGTGCCATCAGCGCTTTGCGTGAAAATCTTCTTTTTATCTGGCCTTTCTTTTAATTAAATTTTTAGCCTGATCTTTCTCTTTTCCAATAGTCCGGTAATCATCACAATAATTAACGCATACAGCAGCGACTTGACCAGACCAACTCCTCCTGTCCGGAAGAAAACCGGCAGCTGAGGAATGCTGAGTAGCGTTAATACTGCATAGTGAATGTAAGGCAAAAGATAACAGGTCAATGTGCTTGTTCCCGCAGCCTTAATTGGCAAATACCAATTCCTTTGGTTTAAGATCTCAGTCAGGTAAACGATCAGTGCAAAAGTAAGTGCCGTGATTCCGGCACAGATACTCGTCCATGATGGGGTAGCCCTTATTTTTGAGATTCCCCAGACCGGGTTGGTCAGATAGCCAAACAGGAGCAACAACGCACTAAATGAGATAATACTGATCCAGAACCTGGAGCTTTTACTTCCAAATTGCCGATAAAGTAATGCCGTGATAATTCCCGCAAGCGGCAGTGCAGGCATGGATCCATCTCCGGCAATCCAAATGTATCGCCGTATTCCGGAGAGCAATTCCAGCCAGCCCAAATTATTGGCAGCACTAAAAAGCAGGAAAAACACAAATGCCGCAACCTGCAGGATCAGCTTTCCGCCGGAAAAGAGAAACACACAGCTGGAAATAAAATAGGCCCAGCCAATCAGGCCCAGGATCCCCCACCATTGGACTTTCATCGCCATGATTCCGGAAGATTCATTGCTTTTAAACAAAATGGCCATCCCAATTAACAAGAGGACACCTATTGCTTTTAAAACTTTGCTCAAACCCGGTTTATAGGAAGTATAATCCAGCCAGACGAGGAAGAAGCCGATAGTTACCAAAATCTGCCAGACAGGTTTGCTCAGACTTGCGGTCTCACTATAGCTGTCCATGTTTACATGGAAGAACCCCATAACCAGCAAAGCAAGCGTTCGGGAAGAGATGTGAAAAAACAGCTGCAGGTTACTGTCTCCTTTTTTTCGCCGGCTTTGAATTGCATAAGGTACAGACAAGCCAACGATGAATAGAAACGCAGGAAATACCACATCGGCAAGCCCCATATAATTTGCATCTCCCGGTGCATGCTCCAGCCAGGAGGGAATCCCCGTTAATGTCCAGAGGTCGTTGACAAAGATCATGAGTAGCATTACTCCCGCTCTCAGGGCATCAATCGCAACCAGCCGTGGTCCTGAATCTTTTAATGGTATGGTGGTCATCCTTAATTTAGTGTTTTATAAATAGCCCCCATTAAGGAATTTGCGCCCTTTACATCATAATCGCCGGCATAGAGGTAGGCACCTTTAAAACCATTCGCTTTAATGTAAGCCGTTTTTTTATCCACCAGTGGAATGCCATTGTAATATACACCAAATTTAATATCTGCTTTTTCTTTGCTGTAAGCATTGGGATCTGCTGCCAGAATATCTTTATAAGGCATATAATCATAAGAGCCCCAACCCAGGTTATTTCCTGTTGCATTGATCTCATTGAAGCGCAGTCCAAATGCCGGAATCCCGATGACTATTTTTTCTTTAGGCATTTTATTTTTCCAGATATCTGCTCCTGCAACCATAAAATCAAAACCAGAAGGCTGGCCCAGCGGTGCATTCGGACCAACATGGACTCCATCTTCATAGGCATGCACATTTACCCAGTTTGCTTTGCTGAAATCTGCTACCGGATAATCCCAATGCAAATAGTTGGTCGTCACAGAAACCGTTAATATCTGCGTAGGCAGGGCTGCGCGAAGCAGTGTTAAAAAAGGACCTATAGACTGCATGCTTTTTGTGGTCACTGCCCCATCGTCATTTCCCAGATCTGTCATGAGGATATCTACGCCATCTATTTTATGGTCCGTTACATATTGAGCTACCGTTGTTGCCAGTGCGGCTCTTTTCGCCGGATCACTGATCACAGAACCAAAATCGGCATTGTTATAAAGCGACCAGCCATCTACGCCCGACAGGGTTCCGGTTACCCCTAATAATAACGGCACCTTATTAATGTGCGCCCGGGCCACCTGCTCGTCCAGATTCTGAGCCTGGTTCCCTTTCGAAAAATCAACAGCTCCGGTAGGCGTTACCCTTGCCCCTGTATAGACGATATGCGTTACCGTTGCGTAGTCTACACTTGCAGCCGTCGCATTTTCTGTCAGGTAAGCCACTGCTACATTTGTAAAAGTTTTTGGGGTATAGGTTGAGGGACTAACCAACACCTTTGAAATCCGCGTGGAGGTCTGGCCGTTGTAGGTTGCCTCGACTTTAATTTCATACTCCCCTCCCGCTTCAGGAGTAAAAGTAAAGGCCGTATCCGTAGATACTTCCTTATTGTTCAGCTTCCAGGAAATTTTGGTTTTCTCGATTGGTTTTGGAGAAAAGGCCAAACCTGAATATATCGCCGATTGCCCCTGGAATATGATTCTGTTTGGGCTGGTAAAAACCCCGCTGTTGTCTATAATCCTGGGATGAAAATTATCATCATAATCGGCTTCCTTTCCTTTTTTACACCCCGCTATGCAGGCCAGTAAAAAGAGGGACAGCACTAAGTATTTTATATTTCCCATGTGGTATATCTTTAATGATGAGTTCATCATATGTATTTAAATCTTATTAATTTTTAATGTCCCCATGAATTGCCTTAAGCAAAGAGTAGTCTCCGCCGGCATCTCCTAAAAGCTGCCAGATCATCACGCCTCCGGCTTTCTTCTGTAAGGCATAGGAAAGTTTTTTCTTTATTGTGGGCCAGCCGTTATAGTAAAATGTTCCTTTACCAGGCAATTCCCAAAGGTCAACCTTTTCAGCTCCCGGATACCGCTGTACGATATCTCCATAAGTCAGGCTTTCGGGAATATCAGGTCCAAAGCCATAGGCGTAAAAAGGAAGTCCCAGAACGAGTCTTTCTGCGGGAATACCTCTTAACACGTTCCAGTGATTAAAATCCGCTTCTGCAGCCTCATAAGTGGAATGAGGACCAGGTTTATCTTTTCTCCATGGGCCGGTCTGGTCGTAAGACATGATATTGATCAGGTCTAATAAAGCCAGTGCTTTATCAGAGTAGGCGGCAGAGTTCCAGGTCGCCACCGCAGCGGTCATCAGTTTACCATCCTTTTTAAGTGCAGCAGACAAATCGGTCACAAAAGCTTCGTAATTTTCATTTACAAAATCACCTTCCAGGTCTACATCTATTCCGTCCAGATTATAGGTTCGTATTAATTGCATTAACCCATCCACCAGTATTTTTCTTTTGCCCGGTTTTAACAGGTCTTTAAGGTGCTGAGGAGGGTCACCACCGGCCACAGCAGCAGTCACCTTCACCTGCTGCAGGTGTGCTTTCTTTACCAATTCTGCCAATCCTGTTACAGGGGCAAAAACACCCGAGGCATCCGGATTAATAAATGCGATGTTTAAATGCGTAATTTTACTCAGGTCGATTTTTGCCGACTCCGCCAGCAGATCACCTCCGGCGAACATATAACCCACCACTTTAAAGCGACCAGGTTCTTCTTTTTTAGATTCCGGTTCAGCAGCCTTTACCGGAGTCTTAGCACAACCGGTAAACATCAGCGAAAGGCAGATCAGCTGACAAAACAATTTTATATGCTTCATAATTCTCTTTTTATAGGTTATTCCTTGTCCCACCAAACTCTTTTGGTCCAGCTATCTACCCCGCCTAATGCCGGTAAGACTTTCTCAAAGTTTGCTTTATTTTGTTCTTCTTCCGTGAAAGGATATTCAAATCTCCTTGGAATGGTCAGGCTCTCCCCGGTTTCAGAGTCCCCTACTGCAGGGATTAAAGTGGGAAAACCAGATCTTCTCCAGTTGGCATAGGCCTCAGGTCCGTTTAAGAACAGGGTAATCCAAAGTTGTTTATTGATCGTCTCTATCTCTCTGCCCGGAACCAATTGATTTCCCTGAATAAAAGTATTGATTTCGTTCGCCGGTACCGTTGGCCCTCCCGGGAAAAAGCTCAATTGCTGAAAAGCAGCAGTCACTCCTTTTTCATAATGGCTGGCAGCGGTTCCTCCAAATGATGGCCCGAACCGAACAGTCGCTTCTGCAAGCAACAACTCTACCTCCGAATAGGTGAGGTGTAAAAAGGGCGCATTGAAGCGAAGCAGGAAGTTTGCAGGTTGGGCTTTCTGATCATTATTCACTGCCGTATAAGGCCCCTTTCCGGGAATATCAACAATAACATTCGATAAAAATCCATCCCAGATATAACGTCCGGGAATCACGCCAACATATCCTACTTTTTCGACCAGAGGTTCTGTCAGGTCAATCCGGCTTAATGGATTTCCACCTGGAATATCCACATAGTACTTCACCATGTATTTCATTCTGGGATCGTTGGTTACCCGCAGCTGATCAAGAAAGGGGGTCGTGAAACGCCCGGGAACACCTCCACCATTAAAGAAGGAAGCCGAAACAGCATTTCCACGGATATTACCTTTCCCATCCTCATAAGGATTTTGAATGTCTTCATGGTCTAACTTACAAACATCTCCATTGCTGGTAAATACCCCTTCATTATAGGCTTGCTGAGCTTCCGCCTGTGCTTTTGCAGGATCGCGCTTCACCAGACGCATGGCCAGACGTAAATGCAGAGAGCTGGCAAATTTCTTCCAGGCATTGATGTCTCCGCCATAAAACAAATCACCTTTCACAATATCTTTCGACCCATCAAGTTGTGCCCTTGCTGCTTTCAGCTCCTGGAAAAAATTAGTATATATTTCCTCCTGGGTATCAAATTTCGCTTTGGTTCCGAGCCCCGCTTCACTGTAAGGAAGATCGCCATATAGATCTGTCATCCTGGCAAAGTTGTATACCTTCATGATCCGGCAAACAGCATTCAGGTTTGTTTTATCCGGAACATTCGTGGTTCTTTTTACAGCGTCTACTACATTCACAAGATCCGTTCCGTAGGAATCCTCCCAAAGCACGCCCATGATATTGGGGTCCCGGAAATAAATCCCGCCCCAGCGGTTGCTATATGGTCCTGCAATGTGCTGAACCAATGGCATGGTCATCATAAAAGTCGTTCTCTCGTTCACGTTCAGATCACCGGAAAACCGGAGCTGAATTAAAGAGAGTTGTACCGAAGGGTCCAGGTTAGAGGACCTTGTCGGATCAATATTTGTATCCCCAAATTTTTTACAGCCGCTAAATGCCACTGCAATGGTTAATAAACTGAGGAGGTATGTCTTTAAAATCTTTTTCATTGTCATCTTATTTAAATACTTACCTGTTAAAATCTAAAATTTAAATTAAGGCCAAAGCTTCGTCTACCCGGCAGAGATCCATATTCGATACCCTGTCCATTTCCATTATTGTAGTTGGAATCGGGGTCAACATTGGGCACATTCTTGTAAAGAATAAACGGGTTTCTGCTCACCAATCCCACCTGAACATCTTTCACTCCCCATCTGGAGGTCAGCGTTGAAGGAAGGCGGTAATTCAAAGTGATCTCCCTGATTTTGACATAAGAAGCATCATAAATAAAAGGTCTGGCTACTGAATTGGAAACATCGAGAATTCTGCCCCAATAAACTGAAGGGTCTATTGCCTTGGTATTTTGGCTGTATACAGGACTTCCATCGGCATTGGTTCCCGTTTGCACGACACCAACCGGCACAAGCCCCCTTACCATCCCTGATGCGGTCCATTCCTGGATGGTTTTTCCTGCCGCCTGACGGTCCTCTTCAGATTTGATCCATTCGGCTCTTCCTCCCAGGGTTGTTTTCAAACTTCCTGCCCCTGCGGCAGAATAATTGGTCAGAGAGAGCAAATCAGCCCCAAACTTCAAGTCGAAAATTGTTCCCAGACTGAAGTTCTTGTACCTGAATGTACTGCTCAACCCTCCCGTCCAGTCAAAGATCCCTTTTCCTACGATCTGTCTGGTAGGACTTAACACCGGCTGAAGATCGATTGGGTTAAGGATAATATTGCCCTGAGGATCCTTTTGATAGTCAAAGGCCAGAATTGCACCATAGGAAGCGCCCGGCTGTGCGACCACAGATACACCCATCCAACGTGCATCAGACAGACTCAGGAAAGGTGTGCCCGGTGCCAAAGACTCAACTTTATTGACATTTCTGGCAAAGCTGAAATTTAAGTCCCAGGTAAAGTCTTTGGTGCTGACAGGGGTGCCGCTCAAGGCAATTTCTATTCCTTCATTTGAAATCACCCCTGCATTTTTGATCTCATTTCTATATCCCGAAGAAGGAGGAACAGGCACGATATTCAGCTGATCTTTTGATTTAGAATTGTAATAGGTAAGGTCAAGTCCCAAACGCTGACCAAAGAATTTAAGCTCTGTTCCGAACTCGTAAGAACGTGTTGTAGTCGGCTTCAGGTCTTTATTTGGTTTTATATTCGTAGAAATCCCTCCGATGGTCTGGCCTTTAAAAGGCAAAGGGCTTGTTGCATAATAAGCATCCGTCAGGTAAGGATCTGTATCTGATGCCACCTGTGCAATGGATGCCCTGATTTTACCGAATGATAAAATCCTTTTATCCATTTTGAGCGCTTCCGTGAAGACGAAACTTCCGCTTAGTGAAGGATAGAGTTTACTGTTTTTCCCTAAAGCAAGGGTAGAATAAGCGTCCTGCCGAAGTGTTGCATCCACATACAGATAGCCTTTATAACCAGCAGCGATGATTCCGTATACGGAATTAAAAGATTTTCTATAGGCTGTAGGTTGTACCGACTGAGAAGTATAACTGGTAGGACTAACAACATCCAATACCGTTTGGTTGGTGAACTGAAGGATACTTCCATCTGCCCTGCTTCTGGTGATGCTGCTCCCCAGACGTGCAGATAAGTTTAAGGAAGGGGTAACCTGTCTTTCAGCAGAAAGCAATAAGTCGGCCTCTATGGTTTTCAGCTTTCTTTTGGTTTGATCCAATGTTCCAGTAAGTGCGCCTGGTGTAGATCTTGGGCTAAACTTTTCAAAGTCAAGGTCCGTCTGATCTGCTGATGCCCTTCCCTGAAGATTTAACCAGCTTAAAATACTATAGTTGAGCTGCAATGTTCCCATTAAACGATCTTTGGTCGTTTTATTTTTCATTTCATTGATCACCCAGTAAGGGTTCAGGCGGTATTGGTTTCCATTATTCCAATCTAAATAACTTCCATCGGCGTTTCTATATTCATTTTTAAACCTCGCCTGGTCAACAGTGTTAGCCAGGGAGAGAAAGCTATTTCCAATATTTGCGGGATCATCGGCCAGCGAAGGTCTGTTGTCGACCTTTTCATTCATATAAAAAGCTCTTGCTTCCATGGTAATCTTAGACCCGAATTTGGAGCTGCCATTGAAGGTAAAGGAGTTTCTGTGCATTCCACTGGCAGGAATGATGTCCTTATTCGTCAGATTGGATGCAGAGAAACGGAAGGAAGAAACGTCAGAAGCATTTGTAAACGAAAGCGTATTGGTAAACGTTGAACCTGTTCTGAAAAATCCATCGATATTATTCTTCACGTAAGCATAAGGCTTGCGTTCTCCGGTTCCGGTAATTACCATTAAGTCCGGGTCAATTCTGGCACCAAAATTCTTCGTTAAAGTATTATAATCCTGTATGGCAAGTGTATTTAACTGTTGTTTGGTTCCCTGACCATACAGCGACTGATAGCCGTCGTAGCTGGTCAGCTGACTTTCAACAGAGGAGGTATTGTTAAATTCTATTCCCAGGTCTTTTGATCCGACTCCTTTTTTAGTGGTGATCAGAATCACCCCGTTAGCCGCTCTGGCACCGTATAGCGCCGAAGCTGAAGCTCCTTTAAGGACACTGATTTTATCCACATCATCCGGATTGATGGCAGATATGGCATCCCCCAAATCCAGACCCGCAGCATATTGCCCCGAGCCGGTCCCTCCGTAATTGGAATTGTCTATCGGAACCCCGTCTACTACATACAATGGCTGATTGTTTCCCGTCACAGTGGTGCTTCCACGAATAATGACCCGGGAAGAACCCGCTGGTCCTCCTGCAGTTCCGGTAATGATCAATCCCGGGACTTTCCCTGCCAAAGAGTTGATCACATTGATCTCTCTTGCCTTTTTAAGGCCCTTTCCGTCTACTTCAGATACCGCATATCCTAAAGATTTTTGTTCTCTTTTGATTCCTAAGGCAGTGACCACGGCCTCTTGCAGTTCTGTAGTGGCTTCTTTTAGCACAACCGTTACGTTTTTCTGCTGTTCGTTCGCTACAATTGCTGTTTCCTGAAAGCCCAGCATCCTGAAACGAATCACATCCCCCTGATCTGCAGGGATAGAAAACACCCCCTCAGCATTGGTTGCCACCGTTTTGTTGTTCTTCGTATTGACAACAACAACGCCGGGAATACTGACTTTTTTTTCATCAGTCACTCTCCCCGTTAAGGTAAAAACAGCACTGGGCCCTGGAACCGGCTGGTAAGACTGGATCATAATGGTCTGCCCGTTGATCTGATATTTTATGCTTACTTTTTTAGAGATGGCATTCAGAATTTCATCAATCTTTTGTTTTTCAACCTTAAGATCAATGCGTGTATTGACATTTAAATCCAAAGGATTGTAAGAAAAGTGAACCCCTGCTTCGCCTTCAATTTGCTTAAAAGCACTGAGAACCGTTGTATTCTTCCAATTAAAGGAATATCGTTTATCCTTTGACTGCGCATATCCTGATAAGGAAATAATCAGGATAAAGGACAAACAGGCTTTCAACAGAAGCCCATAAAAAAAATAATAGGGGGGTAAGTTTTTTTTCATACTGGTTTGGTTGGTTAGTTTGGTTGGTTGTTACTTTTTGTCGAAATCGAGCGTTACGATATCATCTTTTATGGTGTAAGTGAAATGGTTAGAAAATCCTATGGCTTTAAGCACTTCGCTAAGCCCTTCATTGACAAACGTTCCGGTAAAAGCAATTGGTTTCTTAGGTTGGTTTCTACTACGCACTTCAATACCGTAGATCTCTTTTAAAACTGATTTGATCTCTTTTAGAGAAGCCATTGAGAATACCAGTTTACGGTTTTTCCAATTGTCGATTTCTTCCAGGTCAAAGGTTGATTTGGCAAATTTGTCAGAAGTAACCTCAACCTGTTCGCCGGGAATAAGTTGCAGATGGTCTACGACTTTCTCATTAACCAGGGAGCCAACACTCACTTTTCCTGAATTGAGCATAATTAACGTATGTGCCCGGTTGTTATAATTATTGATTTTGAAGGATGTTCCTAAAGCGGTTGTTGCTGTTGTACCGGAAATGACAATAAAAGGCTTTTCTTTATTTTTAGCAACCTCAAAATAAGCTTCCCCATTTAACCACAGAACTCTCTTTTCCTGATTATAATGGCCATCCAGTTTAAGTTCTGTTGATCCATTGATTGTTACTTTAGTTCCATCACTGAGGGTTAGGGTCTTCCTTTCATTATAAGCCGTTTTTAGGAGCATACTTTTACCCCCGGCAACGTATGGCTGGATTTGATTTCCATATTCCTTTTTATTGAATAAGGCATAGACCCCGATGCATAGCAGAATTGCAGCAGCAACAGATATCCAGGAACTACGACTCATCAGGCGCCTTACCGGCACTTCGTCCATGAGCCCTACCTGCTGTTCCTCAGCTTCTATGACCAGCTTAAGTTTCTGTAGTTCCGCCTGTTTTTCCCGGGGATCAATCTTTACAGCGAGTAAAAAGAAAAGCGTTTTGGCTTTGTGAATTCTTTCTTCCAGCTCAGGTTGTTCCTTCAGGACACTTTTCCAGAACAAAACATCTTCCTGAGGAGCTCCCAGGCAATAATTAACAAAGCTCTCTTCAGTTAAGAAGTCTTCAACGGCATAAGCATCGTATTTCATTCCAGCGGTTATATAGTTTTATTACTACAAGTGCAGGAAGAATTGATTTTTTACCAAAGAATTTTAAAATATATTTTTTATGTTAAACAACAATGGAAAATTCAGTCTCTCCTTTCTGATTTGCACTGAGCGCAAATGAGAATCCATGCTTGATCAGGATATCTTTAATCAATGTCAATCCAATTCCCTGACCATCAGCCTTGGTACTAAAAAAGGGACTGAACAACTGCGCTTCTGCCTCCGCAGAGATTCCCTTCCCATTGTCTCTCACGATCAGCTTTTGTGGCAGGTTTTCCGTCACAAAGGTGATGATTCCCTGTTTTCCCACATCAATGGCCTCAATGGCATTTTTCACGACGTTAATCAGCACCTGCTCCATCTGTAACTGATCGGCAAAAATGACCAGAGGGATTTTATGGAATGCAAACTCAAAACTCGTATTCTTTTCCCTTGCCATCTCCGACAGTAAGGTAGTGACTGCATAAATTAAATCGTGCAGATCAACATATTGCTTGCTGGGCTCAGGTAGCCGAACAACATCTGCCAGATTCCTCATAAATATATTGAGGTTATTATTTCTGTCTATAGCCACCTGTAGTGCATCTGCCAGACGACTGTTTGGCGAGCGCTCCGACTCAATAACCATCGCGGAGTCCATAATAGAATTCACTGGTCCGATCGTGTTGTTTACCTCATGTGCCATCATCCTGATCACCTTACCATAGGCTTGCTTCTCTGCTTCCAGCAGTTCAGTCGTCAGCTCCTGAATGATGACAAAATTCCGGGGAAAGCCCTGGTCCAAAAATTCAGAAACCTGAACCTTATAAGTCTCCGCACCACTGTTAAGGGTAACCGCCTTAGACTTCTCCTTCATCAGCAAACGAACCTCATCGATGATCGGATGATCAATATCTTTTAATAACCAGCCTTCAAAGGGAATGGTATGCAAAATTTTCTTCGCTGCAGGGTTCACCTGCTGAACGCGCTGGTCATGGTCAAGGATGACAATTCCTACCGGAGAACTGAAAATCAACTTATCCAGAAAAAAATGCTGCTCTTGCTGTAATGTCCTTTCCTTTCTCAATTCTTCAATCATCTGATTATAGACACCAACCAGTTCGTCCATTTCAAAAGTGCCGCTTTCAACAAATTTAACGGTAAAGTCTCTGTCCCTGATCGCTTCTGCCCCTTGCACCAAAAGCCTCAATGGACGGATCATCTGATTGTACAATTGCCAGGAAATCAAAATCGAGCCCAGAATAAAGACCTCCGACAAAAGAAAAAAAAGTTTGTTCTTTTCAAAAACAAGGAAGCTCAAAAACAGAGCAATGGCATGTAAGATACATACGAATAAAAGGTATTTAGTCCGAAGTTTCATCGTAAGGAATGTTATATTTATCTAACCGCCTGTATAAGGCACTCCTCGTGATTCCCAAAGCCAACGCTGCTTTGGAAATCCGGTTATGATGGAACTGAAGTGCCCGTTTAATCATTAAAATTTCTGTTTCTTCCAACGTCATGGAGCCCACATCAGGTAATTTTGGGTGGCTAATGACAGTAGGTTGTTTTTCTATATGGGTAGTAAAATCGGCAACATCCAGTAAATCGTTCCTGCTGACCAATACTGATCGTTCCACCATATTTTTCAACTGACGTATATTTCCAGGCAATGGCAACTGTTTCAGCCATTTCATTGCCTCCTGTGTCACCTGCAATTTTGGACGGTTATACAGCTGCCTGAGGTTGCTGATCATAAAATCTATCAGCAAAGGAATGTCCTTATTCCGCTCTCTTAAAGCCGGCAGTTTAAGCGTAATCAAATTGACCCGATACAGCAAATCCTCCCTAAATGTTCCTTTAGCTACCATTTCCGCAAGGTTTTTATTCGTCGCGCAAATCACCCTTACATCGACTGTTTTTGTCCGGCTATTTCCCAATACCTCATAACTTCGGTCTTGCAGCACCCGCAGCAGCTTGACCTGGCTGCCGGCATCAAGATCGCCAATCTCATCTAGAAAGATCGTGCCCTTATTGGCCATCTCAAAACGCCCCGTACGATCTGTCCTTGCATCCGTAAAAGCACCTCTCACATGTCCAAACATCTCACTTTCAAACAAAGAAGTAGAAATTCCTCCCAGGTTTACTTTGATGAAAGGACGGTTTCTACGCAGACTATTCTGATGAATGGCCTCTGCAATGAGCTCCTTTCCCGTTCCACTTTCCCCGGTAATCAATACGGAAGCATCTGTTTTAGATACCCGCCCCGCGATCTCCAGTAACCCGAGCATATCCTTATCCTCAGTAATGATCGATTGAAAATCATACTCCTTATCCAATTGCCTCCTGCCGGTCTGACCAGGCTTCTGATCTTTTAAGGTAATCAGCGTCTTCACCGATTGCAGCAGGTGCTCATTTCCCCAGGGTTTATTGATAAAATCATTTGCTCCCAGCTTCATCCCTTGTACCGCAAGGTCTATACTCGCCCAACCGGTAATCAGGATCACCGGTACCTGTGCGTCCATTTCCCTGATCTGCCGCAATAGCTGCATTCCTTCCTTCCCGGAAGTATCAATTGAAAAATTAAGATCAAGGATGATCAAGGCAACATTCTCTTTCCTCAGTAAATCAAGGCCTTCCGCAGCACTGGCCACCGCAGAAACATCATAGTTTTTCTGCTCCAGTAAAAGCATCAGTGAAGTGCGAACGGCTATATCATCATCAATTATAAGGATCATCGGCTATGGCTTTTAAAAGGCTTTTCAAAAGTATCTTTATTCTTCATGCAATGCAACAGCAGGATAGATCGCAGCAGCTTGTTTCCCCGGATACAAGGCACACAAAATCACCAGCAAATAGATGAATACTATCGCCAGGAATTGTGCCGTCAGATAAACAGATGCCGGTAGATCAAAAACATTCAACAACGGAAACTGAATGGCAAAAAAGGATCCGATGATCAGAGAAAAAGTTGCCAGAACTACGGCTTCACCAACCAATTGTCCCGATACCGATGAGGCTGTTGCTCCAATTGCCCTTCTGAGCCCAATCTCTCCCCTTCTTTTATTGATATTATACCACAATACCCCAAATATTCCGAGCGCAACGTTAAAAATCAGAAAGCCCGCGACAATGAAAAAGATAATCATGGGAATCGTGGTCTCCTTGTTCTTACTGCTCCGGAGATCCGATAAATGTTTAATTTCCAAATTCGAACTTTTCATCGTAGAAGCGATCAGTTTATACACTTTACCTTCAAATGTCGCATCTGCTCCTGCCGTAACACGGATTAAAATATTGGCAATATTTTTTATATTACCGGTATCAATCCGGGTAAAGATAGCCGGCTCAGGCGCTTTAAAATCACTCTTATCCTTAAAGCTTTCCACCACACCGATCACTTTTTGCTCTTCTCCGTCGAGGGAAATCATTTTTCCTATGGCCTCTCCTGATCCAAATAGCTGCTCCTTACCACATTTGTCAATAATTAATGATTTTTTTGCCGAAGCATTGTCCTCCGCAGAAAACCATCTTCCTGAAACCAGCTGCATTTGAAGTACCTCCTTATACGACATTTCTGTACGGTAGATATCCGTATTCAGTTCTTTTCCTTTATAGCTAACCCTTGTCCGGTACATGCTGCTTGAAAACGGCACATTGGACGAAGTAAAGCTCAACTCTTTGATCTGAGGAAGGCTTTTTAATGCGTTTCTTAGATTCTCGTGCATCAGTCCCACAGAATCTTTATCCTTGCTTTCCCCCAAGTCTCCCAAACTCACAGACCACACCTGCTCATAGTCAAACCCTCTCGGCAGTTTGTAATTCCGGTAATTGTGAACCAACAGTGTAAATACGGCGAAGATGACCATAAAGGAAATCAGGACCTCTGAAATCAACAGGAAATTCTCCTTCTTTTTATTCCAGATCAATTTGAATAAATGCTTAAGCATATCTTTTAGATTTTTAATTATTGGCTTTTAATGCCGTAACGACATTTAGTTTAGACATTCTCCAGGCTGGATAAACCCCGGACATCAGACCGAATACCAGACAAGCCAGCAGGCTATAACCCAATACCGTCAGGTTGATAGTTAAATTCATATGACTAATCAGGTTACTGGAATTCAGCACGAAAATGACAAGAAGAGATAAAAGAACACCCAAAATTCCACCCAGTATCGTCAGGATCATATTTTCTACGATAAATTGTCCAACCAGGGTACTGCTTGAAGCACCAAATGCTTTTCTAACGCCGATTTCCGAAGACCTTTCCATGATTCTGCTGACATTAATGTTTACCAGATTGATCGTCGGCAACAACATAAAGAGAAAGACAAAAATACCAATCATCAGAAAAAAGCGGTCCTTACCAGAACCCTCCCCTTTACCGAAGATCTCTCTGGTAAAGCTTTCCAGGTAGCTGTCCGGATAACTCAAAAGAATCTCCTGATTTTTCTCGGGGTGCGGTACCTTTTTCAGTAACTGGCTATATTCCTCTTTGATTAAAGGCAGGTCTGCCGTTGACCTCGCAAGCAGGGTGACCATATATTCTCCCATCAATGATGTTCCTTTAAGTCCTGACTTCGCCAATGTATAAGGAAGATAAATGTCCGAATTAGCGTAGATCATAGTCGCAGGTGCACTTTTAACCACGCCAATTACCCTGTATTTAATATTATTTGCTTCCACATATTTTCCGAGAGCAAGCGCCCCTTCACCAAAATATTTGCTTCGGGTATCTGCAGAAATTACCGCCACCTGAGCCGCATTTTCTAAATCCTGGGCATTAAAGGCTTTTCCTTCTACAAATTCAAATTGGTAAACTTCCCAGAAAGAAACATTGGTATGCATGAGCTCTACCTCCATTTTTTTATTATTCTGATAGGCATTGGTTGTATTCCGTCCGGTATGAATGGCAATTTTTTCCGGAGTCTTCATCTTAGACACAAAATTGTTCACGAAATAAAAGCTGGCCGGGCTTTGAGAAGTGTAGTTTTCCTTATTAGACTTCAATACAATTCTGTTAATGAACAGTTCCTTTGAGCGGTTCACATCGGGATAGGCAGGGCTCGTCAAAACGTCCAGAAAAGCAGTTAGCACAATCAGGATAGTCAGTGTTAGGCTGATCCCAAATAAGCTGATGAAGGTGAAGAACTTTCTTCTCTTCAACACGGCTATAGCGATTTTAAAATAATTTTTTAACATATCTATTCTCCCTATTGAACTTGTGATCCATCAAATAGACGCAGTAGGCGATGCGTACGTTGAGCCATATTGGGGTCGTGGGTAACCATGACTATTGTAGTGCCATCTATCCTGTTTAATTCCAGCAGAATGTTCATGATTTCATTTCCCATCGCACTGTCCAGATTTCCTGTAGGCTCATCCGCAAGAATAATCTCCGGTTTGCCTACGATGGCACGGGCAATTGCCACTCTTTGTTTCTGTCCACCAGAAAGTTGTGTTGGAAAATGTTTAACCCTATTGCTTAATCCCACCTTTTCCAGGGCCTCCAGCGCCAGCGTCCTTCGCTCTTTCGCACTTGAATTCCGGTATAGCAGGGGCAGTTCTACATTATCCACCACCTGAAGGTCATTGATCAGGTGATAACTCTGAAAAATAAAACCGATCTTGCTATTTCTGAAATGGGCAAGCTTCCGGTCATTCAACTGAAGCGTCTGCTGACTATCAATGATCACATCTCCTTTGGAAGGCGCATCTAACAATCCCATCAGATTTAGCAACGTACTTTTTCCACAACCTGAAGGTCCCATGATAGAAAGAAACTCTCCCTTCTCTACCTGAAGACTAATGTTATTTAATGCCTGCGTTTCTACCGTATCTGTACGGTAAACCTTCTCAATGTTTTTTAATTGTATCATATCTTGTGTATGTTATATTTTTATTCTCTCATTTTTTTCGAAGTCAAACAGGGATAAATAGCGGAGCTGATAGTAGGCACCCCAAAAATCACGTAAAGAATTGATATAATCCCGTTTTGCCTGATCGTTTTCCTGGAAGGCAATGCTCAGATCTGTGATGCTCAAATTTCCAAGCACATATCGCTCCTTTGCAATCTGGTACTTCTCCGAGGCGATCTGCTCTGCTTTAGCGTTCAAGGCAATCTGATCTTTCATCATCTCAAATAGATTTACCTCGGTGATGATCTTTTGCGTAAAGTTCTGCTTGTCCTGCTCAACAGAATACTGGGTAAACTGCTGATTAGCCAGCGCTGTTTTCTTTCTTGATTGCTGACGTCCCCAATCCAGAATTGGAATTTCCAGCGTCAGCTCCAGCAATTGCTGGTCTTTTGGGCTCTGGTAAACACTGCTGATGCTCCTTCCGCTTTTTGAAAAGCCCAGTTTAGCGTTTAGAGTCGCATTCAGCCCATTATCTCCTTTGGCCTTTGCCACATCCCTTCTTGCTTCTTCCAAACGCCTGCCAAAGGCTATGGCATCTGAGCGGTTTTGAAAAGCTTCTTTTAGTGCCTGCTCTACCACAACCTTCATCGCTACAGTTGCCTGAGGTAAAGAAAGCTTAATCTTATCCGTACTTTGCAAACCGGTATAAGTTTTAAGGTTATAGGTAGCCACCTCCATATCGCGCTTTGCAATTCCCACAGCCTTCTCTGCCTTCAATGCTTCCAGCTGTAATTGAAGGATCTCATTTTTAGAGACCTTCCCCATCTCAAATTTCGTATTTGCTATTTGCTGAATAGAACCGGTATTCCGCCTATTGGTTTCTGCAATCTGCAGATCTACCTGCGCCAACAACAATTCAAAGAAATAATTGCTGGCATTTATTGAGATCTGTTCCATGGATTCAATGTAAGCCTGTTGACTTTCATGGTACTTTAATGGCTCTATTCTGCGGTCCCATTTTAAGGTATTAAACTGAAACAACGGCTGTGTATAACCAATACCATAAGGAACTCCGTTGTAAATGGTACTATTCCGGTCAAAATCATCAAATCGTTGCAGGGAGGTTGTTCCAAAAATTGTTCCTCCTGTCTGTGCAATGCGCTGACTAAAAGAAAGGTCCAGTGAAGAGTTATTATTCCTCACTTGCCGGAAGTCGATCGTACCGTCTGGCTGTTGAACGGCAATAGAAGACTTGCTATAGCCTGGCAAGGTTCCTTTTAATGATAGCTGAGGCTGATAGTTAGATTTATATGTCATCCATTCCCAATAGCGCGTTTCTTTTAAGGTAGCAGCTTGTTTTGAGGCAATGGATTTCTCTTTTGCCATTGCAACTACTTCTGTCAGATTAAGCCTGAGTGTATCTGTAGATTGTGCTGAGACTTGCTTAAACAGCGCAATGAAAGGGCTCAAAAAGAAAATATAGCGTGTTTTCATCCTTCTCTTATTTTTTAATATTAATCTGACTGCTATTCTTAAATTCTTTCAGATCTGAGGTAATGATCACATCCCCCTCTTTCAACTGGTCTTTCAACTCCACATAATCAAAATTACTTAAGCCGATCTGCACCAATTTCCGACTGGCGACTCCATCCTTCAAAACATAAATATACTGTGACGGTGTTCCTTGAAAAGCAGGGCCATTGTTAACCCTTAATACCTGTTGATGCTGATCAGTTACTAAAAACACGTCTGCTTTCAGGTTTGGACGGAACAACTTGTTATTGCTGCTATCCGGTTTAATATCGAATGATACTGTTGCATTCTGAACCGATGGATAGATGTTCACCACTTTTCCCCTGACCTGAGTTTCTCCGATTCGAATAATTGCAGTCATACCACTCTTCAACAAATCAATATTATTATCGGAAATTGTTCCTTTTACTTTAAAACCTGAAAGGTCCGCAATCCTGGCCAACACTTCCCCCGGCTGAACTGCAGCTCCAATATTTTTATTCACCCAGGTCACCACCCCATTCCGGCTGGCCTGAATATTTGCCTGCTTTAGTTTTCGACTGAGCACGTCCAGGTCATTTTGCTGGATACTCGCCGCCAATTCTACCTCTTTCATCTGCAGGCGCATGCTTTGCTGCTTACTGCTGATCTCATTTTCCAATTGTTGTTTTTCCAACTGCGCAACCTTAAGATTTAACTCAGCCTGCTCTACATCTTCACGTGTACCACCCCCGGCCTTTAACAATCTCTTCGCATTTTCTACTGATGCTTTCAGACTATTGATTCGCAATTGCTTGATGTTATTATTCGATTTGATGTCGTAGAAACTCTTATCCAGGTCCAGTTTTATTTTGCGGATGTCATTTTGTTTCGATTCCAGCTGGAACTTCAATTTCTCATACTCCATTTGAGCAGCAGATTTATCCAGCATGAGGATGGACTGGCCTGCTGCTATCCTGCTCCCGGCATCTAACAAGACTTTTTGAACAGATGCAGCGATAGGACTGCTGATTACTTCTTCAAATTCCGGCAGGACTTCCCCGGAAGCATTGATGGTATTTTCAATATCACCCCGGCTAACAATTGCTGTCGTAATTTCCGACTGACGGAGGGTAGATCCCAAACTATAGCGTATAACAAAAATAACAGCGCCCAGCAGCATCGCTCCCAAAAGTAGATAGCGCATTGTTTTCCTCTTCTTGCCTGATAACACCTGCTGTTCGATATTTTTGTCCATTGCTTATATTTTAGCAAAGGGTATCCAAAGGATGTGCCACACACAAAAACCTAATAATCAAAATGTTATAGATTTAATGAAAATAAAAAACGGTCGATATCGAACAAAATGATCGATATCAGAGCGGCATTACCTTCAATTCTTTTCTGTCTAATTTTTAATCATTCTAAATTATGTTAACTTTGCCGCTTAATCAACTTAAATCGTGTCAGGACAACCTACATCTCCTTCAAAAGGACAGATCAAAATTGATGAAACCTCATTCTTTCATCTTTACCAAACCTATTGGAAGAAATTATATCAATTGGCCTATAAATACATAGGGGATGTTTACCGTGCTGAAGGACTTGTTCAGGAAGTTTTCACCTCTATCTGGCAGCGAAAAGATAAGATTCTATTGGAAGAGGAAACGGTAGAAAACTACCTCGTCCGCGCGGTTCGTTTCCGGATTGCAAGAAGCTATAGTGATGAAATCCGAAAGACTAAGAAAATGGATGAATTACTAAGCAGACAGAACAATTCCGACTCCCATACAGAAGAACAAATATTATATACTTTTTTGAGAGCCGAAATTGACAAGCTGGTTAACCTGCTTCCTCAGCGCTGCAAAGCCGTTTATGAACTCAGCCGTAATGAAGGACTCAACAATCGGGAAATTGCATTAAATCTCTTGATTTCTGAGAAAACAGTGGAAAATCAACTGACTAAAGCCTTAAAATTTATACGAAAGGGACTTGAACAATATCCTATCAGTTAAATGATCTAAATACATAGGGGACAAGCCCTTGTCGTGATAATACTATAATAACAATCCCATAATTATGAACCCGGAAACACTAAAAAAATGCTTATCAGGCGACGCTTCGAAAGAAGAGTGGATAGCTTATCAGCAGTGGCTTGAGGGTGCGGACGAAGATGATGACCTTCCCGAAATTGGTATTGAAGAGGGTTCTGACTCCCGCATTTGGTTACAAATCCAGGGCGAAAATCAAAAACAGGATCGTTTCCGAAAATACAAAATATACACGCTATGGGGTTCTGTTGCGGCGAGCTTAATCCTGATCAGCGCGCTCCTTGTTTTCTCCCAAAAGCAAACGCTTCAATCCAGTCAGCAAATGGTCTTTCAATCCGACAGTTCCCAACCTTTCTTAGAAAAAGAATTCGAGGGCCTGTTGATGAAACTCGGATCAAACAGCAAAGTAAGAATGCAAAGTCAAATAGATAACGACATCAATATCCAGCTTTCAGGTAACATGATGCTCAGCAACACTTCTGCTCAGGATAAATATACCGAAGTACAATATACCACATCCGACGGGCAGCAAATCAGCAAAAAGATCTGCCTGAAAAAAGGACAGAAATACCTTCTTGCCTATTATCCCCTCAAAAAGGACAAACTTCTGGTCATAGAAAACCATGTACTTATGGACATGCCTCCGGCCCTGGTCATGAACCTCAAAAACGATTTCGACCTGCTTTAAGCAACTTATTAAACCTAAGCATATTATTTCCTGAAACGATCTGACAAGAGTGCCATTCTGCCTGCTCATGATACACAACGGTATACATTTGAGCATTCGTTTTCATTATGGTCAATTATTTAAATTTATTCTAAATAACATAGGGGAAAAACACCGCTCATGATAATAGTATATAAGAGCTGGATTGAATATGAAGAATGAACAATTAAATTTACCGGAAGAAGAGATAACTGTTGATCAGAATGACTGCAATACCGATAAATTAGCAGAGGTACTTTTAAGAGCGGAAAATGCGAAAGGATCCTATCTGACTCCATTTGATCGCTTATTACTTGAGTTTCTGTATACTGAACAGGTGGTTATCAATACCGAAGAACTTTGGATGACCCTTAAAAGAGAGGGTGTAAAAATCAGTATCGCTACAGTACAACTTTGTTTGAACAGATTTCATCGTTGTGGCCTCCTGGAGAAGCAAAGACTGGAGGGCGAGAAGAAACACTGTTACTCTTTCATCAACTAGCCCCCCCTGCCATTTTATTTTATTCTGTTCTTAAGTTCCTGGCTTCCCGTACTGCGTGCTTTGCCGGCAGCAGGACCTGATCCAAAACGATAAGAGAAGGAAAGAATTACCGATCGGCTATCGGGACGTTCATAGCTGTAAGTCTTAATTCCTCCGTAATTGGCAGATTGCTTATATTGAGCGCTCTTAAAAATATCATTAACCATTAGATTGAGACTTGCCTTCCCCTGCATCAATTCCTTTTTCGCCCCTGCAGAAACCATATAATAACCCCTGGTACTGAAAACACCGGATAGCTCTTTAGAACGATACAAACCATTAAGTTCGGCTTTCCAACCCTGCCCTATTTTAAAAGAGTTTTGTGAATCAAAGGTGAGCGTGTTTCCTTTCAAAGCCGTTTCTGACCCCTTATCATTTACTGTAAATTCATTGCGAAACAGATTGGCAAACTGCGTTCCTGTCCACCAGGCGGTAAAATCGGTTGAACCGGTAATGCTCAATCCATAGTTAACAAAAGTGGCCAGATTTTCGGGTTTCAAAAAGGTCATATTCTGTGCTCCCGAACCACCTACAATATTACTGATCACATCATTACTCCGACTATAAGTCAGGTTTGCATGGTATTTCGACTTAAAGCTATATCCCAGCTCAAAGGAGTTCACAATCGCCGGCTGCAGATAAGGATTTCCTTCCTGATAGCTGAAAGGGTCAACATATATCCGGAAAGGATTCAGGTCCCAATAACTTGGACGTTCAATCCTCTTACTGTAACCGATTTGTAATTTATGGTTTTCACCAAGTTCCTGATTCAGGAAGACGCTGGGAAACATTTTAAAATATTCCCGCGTGACTAAAGAATCCGTGGTCATCTGATGTCCACGGGTGAAAGTATACTCACCTCTCAGGCCTACCTGAAAGCTGAATTTTCCAAAAGCATATTTCAGGTTAACATAGCCTGCCTGGATTTGCTCTTTGTACTTAAAATGGTTGCTGGTACCCGCATCCGGCAGATAAATTTCATTCTTCAAGGTATCATATTTCAGGTTATTCTCCGTGTGCACGGAACTAGCTTTCCAGCCACTTTCCAGCTTTCCCGAGCTTCCCAGTGGCAAAGTGTAATCCAGTTTAGCTACATAAATGTCATTGTTGGAAGGAAGATCTCCACGACGGGAACCTGGTGTCCGTAGTGTTACTCCTGACGGATCCATGTACCGTGTATCCAATTGCTGATCCATTTTAGAGAAATGGCTCACGTAATCCATATCCAGCGTAAGTTCGTGTCCCTTATCATCAAAACGATGCAGATAATTCACATTGTAAAGCATGTCTTCCCATCTTTCTTTTCCTTCGGTCAGTGTCCTGGTATCCCATAACTGTTCATTCCCGATCCCATTGTATAAAATGTTTTTTGTCTTTTGAAGAGAAGGATATTTTCCTACCCCACCATTGATCAGAAAGCCCAGGGTATTTTTCTCATTGAGAAACACATCCAGGCCAGCGCGAAAATTCTGGGACCGTAATTTTGCCGTTTCGATCGTTTCCTGCCGGGAAATTCGCGAAGGCGTCTGTATGGCAGACTGCTCCGCAAAAAACGTGCGGTCGGTATTGGTATTTCCTTTTAAATTCTGGAAAAAGTAATTGTAATTACCAAAGATATTGATTTTCTCTGTTCGGTAATTGAGATCTGTCCCTCCACCAAGGCGGGCCCCTCTTCCGGCTCCGCCGTTAACCGAAACATTTCCATTCAATCCTGTTTTTACATTTTTCTTAAGCAGGATATTAATAATTCCTCCCTTACCTGCTGCATCATAGCGCGCTGAAGGATTTGCCATAATTTCTATTCTGGACACGGTATTGGATGCTGTTCCACGAAGCAGATTTGCCAACTGGCTGCCTGATAAATAAGTCAGCTTTCCATTGATCATAACCGTAGTTCCCGCTCTGCCCTTCAAACTAATTTCCCCATTGTCATCAATCGTTACACCAGGTGCCTTTGATAACAATTCCAAAGCCGTACTTCCCTGGCTAAGGACACTGTTTTCGACGTTCATCACCATTCTGTCCAGTCGCTGCTCGAGCAATGGCCTGGAAGCAGCAATTTCTACCGTATGAAGCAGACGACTGTCTTCCAGCAACTTAATATTCCCTAAGGAAAGAACCTGATGCGGTCCGCTTAGGTCTAATACATGGCTGGTATAACTCAAATATCCAATGTAATTGATCTTAACTTTATAGCTTCCTTTGGGAACTCCGTTCAGGTGAAAATAGCCCATGGAATCAGTCATTGCCGTGGTCACCTTTAGTGAATCCGGAGATTTAAAAAGATAAATGCCGGCATAGCCAACAGGCTTCTCTTTTTCATCTACCAGCCGGCCGGTAATACGGTGAGGCTGAGCATGAACATACAGCGCACAAATAAACAAACATAAAAAGGACAGTACTGCTTTCATATATTGAGGATCATTTAAAATTAGGGTTGCGATATTATTTTTACTTTTCTTTTTGCGGTGTTACCCTTCGGGCTTTCCGGCAGCAAGAGACAAAAACCCAATACGCTGTGCAAATCGCAATTGAGAAGCTTCAGGCATACAGTTATCTTTTTAAACGACATGGACGAAATATATAGGCACAGAGGATTCCAGTAACAAAAAGTGATTTAATTTTCATTGCTTTTAAGTGATAATCTATTTAGAAATAAACCTCATTTAGTTGAGGTAAACCTGACAGATACAAACTGCCAGGTTCTATTTTATAGTATTAAGGGGGGAGTATAATTATACCATTTGCTTTTATTCCTTTCTCTTAGTTTAAGCCATTTAATGTGCTCTTACTCTATAGAATTATCATAACTCAGGATTTCCCCCTATTCCTATTTAGAACTATTTTAAATAAAACAACATCTAATGCGATTTTACCATTCTGAATAGCTTGGTATCATAATGAAACGGATTTCGTAAATCTTGACTATTTCCAGCCACATACCGTAGTACGATGATGCCTGCCTCTGTAAGGGGATCAAAAAGCCTATAGAAGCGCAACCAGAATTGGCCTCGCAAAACTAATAAGTGGTTCTTGTCGTCAGGAAAAAAAGTATATAGAAAAATGAATTTTTAATCACCAATATTCAGGCCATCGAGTTCATGCATGCTGCCTTTAAGATTTGGATACAATTGCTGATAGATCATGAATATCTTTTTATACAGCGCATGATTCTCTGGGTTTGGGGTAATTCTTTGTTTCTCTCTTACAGAGAATGGGTACACTTGAGATAATCCAATTGCCCTTATGGCCAGGTATGCAGCGCCAAGAGCGGAGGCGTCTTCTGTTTGCAACAGTACAATTTCTTTTCCTGTGATATCTGCCAATATTTCCATCCAGATCCTGGAATGAACAAATCCACCACTCACATTGATTTGTTTAATCTCTTCTGAATATTGCTCTACTGCCAGGAGAACTTCATTAAGGGCATAACAAATCCCCTCCAAAACAGCCCTTGAAAATTGCTCCTGCCGATGATGAAGCCGAAGACCAAAAAAGGTCCCACAACTTTCGGAATCCCATATTGGGGCACGCTCTCCGGTCAGATAAGGCAGAAAGATCAGGCCCTTACTCCCTGCTGTTGCAGCCTTTACTTTTTCAAAAAACAAAGTATAGTCGGCAGTAGATAATTCGTCCTTACCCAACGTACTTTTAAGGAACCATTGAAGCGCTATTCCGCCATTGTTCACCGGGCCTCCGCAAATATAGGTATCTTCATCTAAGAGATAGCTGAAGGTCATAGCCCTCTCGTTAAAGATTGGTTTTGTGCTCGCGATCCGAACCGCACCACTCGTTCCTATTGTAAGTGCTGAAACACCTGGTTCTATCGCCTCAGTTCCAAGGTTTGCCAAACACCCGTCACTTGCACCGATAACAAATATTACTCCCGAGGCATCCTTCATATTATAGCTCGTACTGACCGGCGCAGACAAACGATCCGTCGTAATCTTTGCCATCAGCAAGGCATCTTCGTTCCAGCTTAAATATTCCACATCGAATAAACCGGTACAGGAGGCAATCGAATGGTCAATTTTAAATTCTTTAAATAAGCGATACCAGATGTACTCCTTAATGGAAATAAATTTGTAAGTCCGATCAAACAGTTCCCGCTGATGTTCATACAGCCAGATGATCTTGCAGAGTGGCGACATGGCATGGATTGGCGTTCCCGTTTTCTTATAAATGATCATTCCTTGTTCAGAGGTTCTGATCCTGGTCGCTATTTCGGAGCTCCGCGAGTCCGCCCAGGTCATCATCGGTGCGAGAGCAATGCCATCTTCATCTACACTGATTAAACTGTGCATTGCACTGCTCAATCCGATTGCAACCGGTATTCCTCCGCATCTATTGGTCATCTCTGTAATGCAGGCTTTAAAAGCAGTCCAAATGTCTTCTGGATCCTGTTCACTATACCCTGGGAGGGACGAATAAGTCGAATAATACTCCTGGAAAGAATCTAAAGGTTCATAATTCAGATTAAGTACAACTGCCTTCGTACTGCCTGTCCCAATATCTATTCCCAGGATATATTCCATGACTTCGTTTTATTTGCAAGTTAGACTTTTAACCATCACTCAACAATAGTGCAATCAAAAGACCATTAAGGTTAAAAAAACGGTATCCGGCTTAAAGCAAAACACCAAACTATCGATCAAAAAAAATGGGATTTGAGTTAAAACTCAAATCCCATTGATCTTATCTAAAGCGCTAAAGAAACCTAGTAGGTTACTCTTGCCCTCACCTGTACCGGAATAATGGTTTCGCCATTATCTAAGGTTACTAAAAATATAAAAGCAATCTCCGGAGTTTTCGTGTTAATCAAGGCAGCGTTAGCTGCTGAAGAAGCCTTGAAAGCAGTTAGCGTTGTTTGAAAAACTGCAGTCTTTCCATTACCAGCAATAGGCGCTGCAATGTAAGTAGCTGTAGTAACCGAACCCGGCTGAATAGCTGTACCTCCTGCTAATACTTTTGTAATTTCTTTTATAGTTCTTGGTGAACTATCTGGAATTGCTAAAGTAAATTTAATTGGTGCATTCAAATCGGCAGCGGTTATAGAAATATAAGGATTAAACCCAAAGGTAGTCGTTCCTGGAAAGGTGACAGGTGTTTCAGGTAAATTGTCCTTATAAAACTCTCCGTATTTTTTTTTGCAGCTTGTCACTCCAATAGTCAGCAACAAAGCCAGTATTATATATATATTTTTCATATGTTAATTAGTTTACATCCCACCAAACTTTCACGTTTGGTAAAATACCTGTTTTGAAATTAGGATTACGTTGTATTTCCTGAGTGATATATTGCAATCTCACCGGACGGGTTCCGTCGATACCAACCGCATTCTGGTGTGCCGGTAGGTCAGGATAACCAGTTCTTCTCCAGTCAGTCCATTGTTCAAAACCATTTCCAACTAAAGATATATACTTTTGATCTATAATCTGTTTGATTTTCGCTTCATTAGTCCCGCTTAAAGTCGCAATGGTAGGATTTGCAGTCAAGAAAGCTGTAATATCCGTGCCACTTACTCCTGCTGATTGCATTGATGCAGTGATACCTTCAGTATACAATGCCTGAGCATCACCAGCAGTACCTAATCTCAATACTGCTTCTGCAAGAATAAATGCCCTTTGCCAGTTAGAAACTAATCTTACAGGACCTTCGCCATTTATTCCGGTTACATAATTACCGAACTGCGAACGGGTATCAAATCCAGGAACAGTTCCAGCGAAACCATTATCAACAGTTACATAATTGGCTCCCGGTTTAGTAATGAAAGCAGTTAGCCTTGGATCATTTGTCGATTGTAATTTAGTTAAGAAACGTGTACTGATCAATTGATCTGTTCTAAATGAACTGATTCTTGTATACTCATACACTGGACTTCTGCTTCCAACTGAGGCACCAAATTTAACTTCTAAATTTTCGCTATTACTCTTGATGTAAGAATCAGCAGAAGCTAAAACTTCATCGATAATCGCTTTTGCTTTTGCCGGTTCCACTAAACTGATCTGAAGAGCCAGTTTAAGTAAGAGGGTATTTCCCGCCTTTTTCCACTTCACAATATCTCCTCCATAAACCACATCGTCAGTTTTAGGGATAAGCAATCCTTTCTTATCCAAATCTTTCATTCCATCTTTTACCAGATCAAATAAACTCTGAATACCTGCCGCACCCAAATAAATGTCTTTTTGAGTATCCAGCTTTGGCTGAGTAGCTCCATTTCCTTTCAATGCATCAGAATATGGAATATCTCCCCAACAATCGGTAGTCATACCAAAAGTATAAGCCATCATTATTTTCGAGATCCCTGAATAAACCGGAGACTGGTATTTGCCTTCGCTTTCGATGATTTTTTTATAGTTAACCAATGCACCATCATAAATCTCAAAGCGCCATTGATTTCCAAAATCATCTCCATCAGTATTATATCTATCCCATCTTAAAGGGCTACCAGCTGCGCCTGAAGTCACATCGATCAGTACAGAACCAAATCTGTTCAATTCATTGTTATTCGCAAATGCGGAACCAACGATCGCTCCCGGCAAAGCCACATTAGGAGGAATAGCCAGAGGGTTATTTGGGGTGTCATTAACATCCAGAAACTTTTTGCAGGATGATGTGCTCAAAGCTAAAGCTGCAATGGCACAAAATGATAAAATTTTATTAACTCTTATATATTTCATAATCGTTTTTTCTAGAAGGTTACTTTAAGATTAAATCCGTAATTTTTGGTTGAAGGCATACCATTAAAGTCCACACCTTGGATATTACCTGCACCAGAGCTATTAGTCTCAGGATCCTGAGGGAATCCAGGAGCAAATAACCAAAGATTTCTTGCGCTAAATCCTAAGCTTACCTGACCAAAAGGAGTTTTGGTTAACAATTTAGCCGGTAAAGAATAAGCAAGACCAACTTCTCTCAATCTGTATGAAGTTGCATCAAATACCGCTCCTTCGGAAGCCAAACCGCCTAATCCTGCCCAGTAAGTCTGAGCTGATACCTGGATATTATTTTTTCTGTAGGTACCATCTCCATTTGCAATTACACCTGGAAGAATTCTTGGTTGATCTCTGTCTTTAGCAGTCATTTCTATCTGACCTCCTCCACGCATATCTGTTTGACCAAATGAATAGATCTGACCTCCTTTATTGATGTCAAATAAAGCAGACAATGTTAATCCTTTATAAGTAAACCTGTTGCTGATTCCAAGTGTATAATCTTTCTGAGGACTCATAACCACGCTATTTGGAACTCCTGGAGCAAAAGCACCAGTTAATCCGTTAACCAACAGCTCTCCATTTGGAGTTCTGGCGTTTGCAGTAGAAATAATCACACCATAAGGATATCCAACTTTTATTGAAGGGTTGATACCAACGAATGCATTACCTGCAATCGGGGCATTATCTACACCTTCATCAATAGATAAAACTTTATTTCTGATTCTTGTGAAGTTCATGCTCACATCCCAGCTAAAATCAGATGATCTTACAGGGGTTGCATTTAATTGCAACTCAATTCCCCTATTTCTCATTTCTCCGATATTAGTTGTTCTGGTATCATATCCTGATGAGTTAGACACTGCAACGTTAAAGATCTGATTTGTACTACGTGTATCAAAATAAGTAAAATCAACACTTACTCTGCTTTTCAATAATCCAATATTAAATCCACCTTCATATGAAGTAACGAACTCAGGTCCTAAATCAGGAGAACCGATTCTGGTGCTCGCACCAAATCCAGGAATACTGTTTCCGCCGATTGACATAGGGAAGTTAATTGATGCGGTGTTGTTACCATAACTAGATTTAACATACACAGAATTCAATAAATAAGGATCAGCATCCCTACCTACCCTTGCCACGTTACCTCTGATTTTCAAGTAAGAAAGCACATCTGATTTGATGTTGAATACTTCAGTAGGCACAAAACTTACGGCAACTGATGGATAGAAGTAAGTATTTTTATTTGTTGGCAATGTAGAAGACATATCTGCTCTTCCTGAAAGCTCCATGAACAAATAAGATTTATAGTCCAAAGACAACTGTGCATAATGCCCAACTAATCTTCTCATTTCTCTTGTAGCACTTGAATTTGTGAATACGGTACCGTTACTCACGTTATCAAAACCAGGGATAACCAAGCCTTCAGCAACTACTTCAGAAGCTCTTAGTGTTCTTTGGTTGATGTTCTGTCCTAACAAGAGGCTTGCATTTAATCCGTCAGTGAATACGTTGTTCTTTTTCATATTGATCAACAAATCACCATTATATTCACCTCTTAGTATACCTGATTCGCCTAGAAGTCCACCTGGATTTCTTGCTGCACCCAGTCTGTTGATTGCATTTTTATCATCCTGGTATACATCCGCTGTAATTCTATAGCCAACGTTAATCCAATCAGCAATGTCATAACTGATCGAAGTATTACCGAATACACGGTCAATTCTGTTATCCAGGTATTCGTTTTCAAGCGACCATTTCGGGTGATTTTGTCCTGGTAAGAAATAGATACTATTTCCAAGGTCATTTTTGTACGGAGCTCCGCTTAAATCATAACTACGAGGAATTCTGCTGATCTGACCAAAGGCACTTCCACCGTTACCTGCAATTGTGTTCTTTGTAAAACTTTTTACATAAGTAATTGT
This sequence comes from Pedobacter sp. KBW06, assembly GCF_003852525.1. Taxonomy (GTDB): domain Bacteria; phylum Bacteroidota; class Bacteroidia; order Sphingobacteriales; family Sphingobacteriaceae; genus Pedobacter. Next base: position 920,800 of record NZ_QAJL01000004.1, on the reverse strand, counting down.
TCCACCCAATTTGATACCGTTTCTTAGTTTGGTATTTCCACCAACCTGAACGTTATGTCTTTGGTATTTAGAATGGTCAATAATTCCACTCTGTAAGGTACTACCCAAATTCACAACAAAATTTTTATCCTTATCACCACCGGCGATATTCAAACTGTTCTGTAAGATCGAACCTTGTTTATAAAAATCTTTTATATTGTTAGGATATGCCTGGTAAGGTACTACTCCTGCATAACTGGTCGTAACCGTTGGCATAGTACCGAATTTTGGTCCCCATGAATTGGTGCTGTTTTCCACAAAATTATTCTGCGTTCCCTGACCGTACTCATTTTGAAATTTAGGAAGGTAACTTGCATTTTGTAAATTTAGTGAAGAGCTGAATGTTACTTCAGTTTTACCTTTCATTCCTGAACCGTCTTTAGTTGTAATTACAATTACACCAGCAGAAGCTCTTGAACCATATAAAACAGATGCAGCAGGACCTTTCAACACGTTGATGGTAGCAATACTTTCCGGATCAACATCAGAAAGACGACCAGAAGGCTGAGAACCAAACAATGTATTTTGTGTATTATCTACACCATTGTTAAAGATAATTCCATCCACAACAATTAGGGGCTGGTTATTTCCGTTGAACGAAGTTACCCCTCTAATGTTAATGTTGGTAGACGATCCTGGCGCGCCAGAAGAACTTGTAATGTTCACACCAGTCACTTTTCCTTGTAAAGTATTCAAAAGGTTGGGATCTGATTTTTGAGCAACCTCGTCACCTTTAACAATTTGAGTTGCGTAACCAAGTGAGCTCGCCTGTCTTTTAATACCAAGGGCTGTTACAACAACTTCGGTTAAGACTTTTGAATCCGGGGATAAAACAACATCTACTGTTGAGCCACCAATTGCTTTACTTAGTCTCTCGAAACCTAGATAGGTGAATTCCAGTTCTGTTGCGCCTGCAGGAACCTGAACAGAGTATTTTCCGTTCGATCCTGTTACAGTACCACTTTTTGTACCTTTTACCTTTACACTTACTCCCGGGATTGGTAATTTATCCTCTTTTGAAGTAACCGTACCTGTAATTGTCCGCTCTTGGGCCATTGCTGAGGTAGCAACGAACAACAAGATGAACAAACTTTGTAGAAGTTTTTTCATAATTTAAAAATAGGTTAGTTAAATTTTCACCAATAATACTGCAACTTAATAACATGGCCAAATTTATTTTGCTATTCTTTGCAAAAAAATCAACTTTATGGAATATTTTTATTATTAAACGTCATATTCCGGAATGGAAATACAAAGATATGTTTGCCCCATTTACCATCACAAAAAAGAAAAAAGATAACACAAGAGGATATCAGCGTTAATTTCAAAAAAATTAACTGCTAAATTCAGTGGACAATAGAAGCATATAGCAATTGCCGCAAAAAAAGCCTTTAAAATCTTTTGATAATTTTTTTTGTTAGTGCGTACAATAGGTCAGGCAATTTTCATTGGGATGTTAAGACCCACTCTGGCAGTTAAGCTACATAATCTTAACCAATAGGAAATTTACAGTTCAAATGAAAAAAAAACAAGAGCTGAGTCTCCTGATTATCAGATAGCGTATTTTAATTCGTCAGATATAAAATGAGGAGAAAGCAAAAATTACAAAACAATTACATTACTGGGAATCAATCCAGATGATGTTGCGACCAGCATCTTTAAAACATGGCATTTAAGGCAACAGGGAGATTTAAAAGATGTCTCTACATAAATCACAAAAAACAAAAATGGCCTTCCTTATAAAGGAAAGCCATCTCAAGTCATTTAAAAAGTGGTCCCGACGAGAATCGAACTCATATCTAAAGTTTAGGAAACTTCTATTCTATCCGTTGAACTACGGGACCAGTACCTATTTTATTACGCTGCCATTACTATGGTTTTGTATAGGAGCCACAAAAGTAAGTTTTCCTTCTGAATTTTCAGACATTAATATCATTCCTTGTGATAAAATTCCCTTAATTTCCCTGGGAGCCAGGTTCACAACCACGCTTACCTGTTGACCTACAATATCTTCCGGTTTAAAATATTCGGCAATACCAGATACAACAGTCCGTTCATCTATTCCCGTATCCAGGGTTAATTTCAACAATTTCTTTGTCTTTTCTACCTTTTCAGCAGCAATAATGGTAGCCACACGAATATCGATCGCACCAAATTGTTCAAATTGAATGTTTTCCTTGGCAGGAGCAACAACAGCATTATTTACTGTATTATCTGCCTTACTTTGGTTCAACTTATCAATTTGCGCCTGCACTTCTTCATCCTCGATCTTTTCGAACAGCAATTGTGGCTCATTCAGCTGATGGCCGCGGTGAAGTAAATCTACTCTGCCTGCATCAGCCCATTGATGACCGCCATAATTCAGCATTTTCATTAGCTTATCGGCTGTAAAAGGCAAAAACGGCTCAATCAGTATTTCTATGTTTGCTGCAATTTGCAGGCTGATATTTAAAATCGTACGAACCCTGTCTTCATCCGTTTTAATCACTTTCCAGGGCTCCGTTTCCGCCAGGTATTTATTTCCCAGACGGGCAACGTTCATCACCTCAGATAAAGCTTCTCTGAAACGGTAATTTTCTATTGACGCACTGATTCTGGCCGGGAAAGCAGCAAGTTCATCAATCACCTCCTGATCAACCGGAGTAACCTCCATGCGCATTGGCACTTTACCGCCAAAATATTTATGCGTTAATACCGTCACCCTGTTGATGAAATTACCTAAGATGGCAACCAGTTCATTGTTGTTTCTCGCCTGAAAATCTTTCCAGGTAAAATCATTATCCTTAGTTTCAGGGGCAGTAGCAGTTAGCACATAACGTAATACATCTTGTTTACCCTTGAATTCCAGCAAATACTCATTTAACCAGACTGCCCAGTTTTTAGAAGTCGATATTTTCTGACCTTCCAGATTCAGGAACTCATTTGCAGGCACATTATCCGCTAAGGTATAATCACCATGAGCCATTAACATTGCCGGAAAAATCACACAATGGAAAACGATATTGTCTTTGCCGATGAAATGAACCAATTTTGTTTCTTCATCTTTCCAATAATCTTCCCAGTTTCCCTTTATTAATCCTGTTTTATTGATATAATATTCTTCAGCCTTAGGATTCCAGACATCCAGACGGGCATACTCAAACAATTCTTTTGTTGCGGAAATATAACCGATCGGCGCATCGAACCAAACATATAACACTTTACCTTCAGCATCTTTAACGGGAACTTTTACTCCCCAATCCAGATCCCTGGTCATTGCACGGGGCTGCAATCCTGCATTTAACCATGACTGACATTGTCCATAAACATTCGGACGCCATTCTTTATGGCTTTCTATATATGCTCTAAGCTGGCCTTCATATTTATCCAGCGGTAAAAACCAATTTTTAGTTTCTTTCCTTACCGGCTTTTCTCCTGAAAGAGTAGACTTAGGATTGATCAGATCGGTCGCATTTAAGGTACTTCCGCAATTCTCACATTGATCGCCATAAGCATTTTCATTTCCACACTTCGGACAGGTTCCGGTAATGTACCTGTCGGCAAGGAATGTTTGTGCTTTTTCATCGTAGTATTGTTCTGTCACTTCTTCCGTAAACACCCCTTTATCATAAAGGTTTTCAAAGAAGTCTGAAGCCGTCTGATGGTGCATTAAAGAGGAAGTCCGGTGATAAATATCAAAGGAAACGCCGAATTCCTTAAAAGAATCACCGATGATTTTATGGTATTTATCAACAATAACCTGAGGAGTTACCCCCTCCCTTTTAGCTTTAAGGGTAATGGGCACACCATTTTCATCAGATCCGCAGATAAATTTCACATCTCTTTTATTCGAACGCAGATACCTTACATAAGTATCCGCAGGTAGATAAACACCTGCTAAGTGTCCAATATGCACTGGTCCGTTGGTATAAGGCAAAGCGGCCGTAACCGTATATCTCTTTATTTTACTATTATCCAAAACTATTTTTATTATTTTGTCAAATATAAGTGTTTTACCCATGATTAAACAGCCAGCTCATTTAAAAAAAGGAGACAAAATTGCAATCGTTTCCCCAGCAAAGAAATTACCAGGAGACATTAATAGTGCCATCGCGATTTTGGAGCAGTGGGGACTGGAAGTTGTTCCCGGAGAAAACATTTATGCCGGATACCATCAGTTTGCCGGAACTGACGCACAGCGCACAAGAGACCTTCAAAGCTTTTTGGACGATCCTGACATCCGCGCCATTATTGCTTCCAGAGGAGGGTACGGAACCATTAGAATCATTGACGAACTTGATTTTACCGGTTTTAAAGAAGATCCCAAATGGCTCATCGGTTTCAGCGACCTCACGATTTTGCTTTCTCATCTTTTAGCTGTACTGAATACGCAAAGCATCCATGGACAAATGCCTAAAACTTTTGAGGATGCTTCTCCTGAATCACTGGAGTCCTTAAGGAAAGTACTATTCGGAGAACCGCTTTCCTACGAATATAACAGCGGGTTTAAAAATTTGGAAGGGATTGCAGAAGGCATTGTCATAGGAGGAAACCTAACCCTGTTGGTGGCAACCGAAGGCTCCGCTTCAGCAGTAGATTACACAGATAAGATTTTGTTCCTGGAAGATGTTGGCGAACAGGAATATGCCATAGACCGAATGATGTGGATGCTAAAGCGCAGTGGCAAATTATCCCGGTTAAAGGGCCTGATTGTAGGTGCTTTTACTGGCATTAAACCTGAAGACATTCCATTCGGATCAAGTCCCGAACAGTTGATTCTGGATCTGGTAAAGGAATATGGATACCCTGTATGTTTCAATTTTCCGGTTGGTCATATCGATGACAACAGGGCCTTAATTGTCGGAAAAAAGGCAAGACTCTCTGTCGAACAGAAAAAGGTATCATTAAAGTATTTATAAAAAACCCGCAAAGAACATCAGCAACTAAGCTTTTGCAAAAAAAGACAGATCAGTTTTTAGATAAAGCCTGATTAGCAAGGGAGAAAACCCGTTAATTACGACAAGCATATTTAAGGATATACGCTGGATAAGCAAGCAACAAAAAAGGCCGGTTTTTATAAAAACCGGCCTTTTTTGTTAAAAATCATTTAATCCCTACATGTTATTTACTTCAGGATTTGTATTTGTTTCCTGAAGCGGAATCGGGAATGTATAACGTGGATCTGTTACCGGAATAGAAACCGAACCAGCACCAAATGATGGGATGGGCGCTACTCTTCTCGCCAGGTCATTATAGCGCATACCTTCCGTCAGGAACTCGATTCTTCTTTCTTTCAGGATTGCAGCCAGCAGATCTGCAGAAGTAGCCAGCACACCAAAATCGTAAGTTGGATCTGAACGTTTACGAACTGCATCCAATAACGCTCTGGAACGAACCAGGTTTCCACCAGGATTCAGCGCTTCTGCTTCGGCAAGATTCAATAATACCTCTGCATACCTGATCACCGGAGCCGAATCCAGGAAAGGATTGATCCCCTTAAATTTAGTCGGATAAGTATAAGTTCTGCCTGCAAAAGAAGAAGTGGCAGTCAACCCTGTTTTTCTGGCATCAGTGGCCCTCCAGGAAGGATCAGCATAAATTCCCGCTCCCGTAATATTCAAAGAATACTCCAGGTTACCATTCCCTACATTGAAATAATACCCAAGTTGATTTTGAGTATTTGGAACGTTTGTCTCTGCAAAAGGAAAGGAAAGGATAGATTCAGAAGTGGTGTAAGGTGCCGCAAAAACGTTTACAACATTTGCCTGTAGAGCATGACCTACCCTTGCCGCATCAACCGTAATAAAAGGAGCCGTTTGTGAGACCAGTTTATTTCCTTCTTCAATAACCTTATCATATTTACCCATAGCTAAATAAACCCTGGTTTTCAAGGCAATAGCCGTATTTTTATGTGCTCTTGTGGTATTTCCAAGGGCATCTCCCTGCGTATTCGGCAAGCCTGTTTCCGCCTCATTCAGGTCTTTTAAGACCTGGGCATAGATGGCTGCCACAGAACTGCTTTTTAAACGGTTATTCTGCAGGTTTGTTTCCGGAAGCAAGCGTAAAGGCATGCCTCTGGACGCACCATTGTCCAGCAAATATGGCTTGGCAAAGATTTGTATTAAAGAGAAGTAAGACAATGCTCTTAAAAACTTCGCCTCTGCCACATAGTTATCACTGACAGCCTGAGTCAATACCCCCGGATGGTCAGTCATCCCTTTAAGAAACAAGTTTACCCGGTTAATGGTAATGTACCCCTGCGACCATAATCTTGCGATATACGTATCGGAAGCAACATTTGTACCTTGATAAACGGTCAGTCCTGTTACCCCGTTACTGGTCCGGTTACTGAATTCTTCGGCCCTGATGTCATTATAAATGAGGTATCGTCCTCCTAAAAATGCACCTGATTTGATCGAAAAATAGAGTCCGTTTACCTGCGCCAGAATCCTGGTCGGATTAGCAAAAGCTTCCGCTTCAGGCAAAGTCAGCTCAGGCTCTGCCGTCAAAAAATCCTTTTTGCAGGAAGAAATACTCCCAATTAAAGGAATTGCAAGAATAGCCACTGTGGCGATCTTCAATTTATATGTTTTTATATGAAAAATTTTCATGAATATTCTCTTTAAATATTATAATCCAATACTAAGACCAAAAGTAAATGCCCTTCCCTGAGGGATGGTATTACGCTCCACACCACTTGAAAGTGTAGAATTACCATTGGTAGAGATCTCAGGATCTACCCCCGAATAATTGGTAATTAAAAAAGCATTATTTACAGAAGCGTAAAGTCTAAGGCTATTGATCCCTGCACGGCTTATCAATGTTTTTGGAAGTCTGTATCCTATTGTTGCAGTCTGCAAACGTAAGAAATCACCCTTTTCCACATTATCGCTGATTGCAAAAGAAGATCCGTTGGAAACGTTATCTGAATACACTGTTCTCGGGATATTGGTGTTCTGTCCCGGAGCGGTCCATGCTTTCAGAATCTCGGTGGAATTGTTCCAGAAACGTTGATCCAATAGTCCTGCACGTGATCCATTATAGATATAGTTACCTCCGGAGAAAGTAAACATCAGGTTCAGGTCAAAATTCCCGTAAGTAAAGGTATTGTTAAACCCTCCGTACCACTTTGGTAAGGTCCCGCCAATCACCTGTGCATCTCCTGCCGCACTTGGTGCTACAGTCCCGTCAAGATAAGTCCAGGCATTAACACCTCCCTGATGAAGGTATTGTACCTCGCGACCGGCGGCGTTGATGAATATTCTTCTTCCGTTTTCAGGGTTTACACCTTTGGTTCTTACGGCATAAATACTACCAATTGGCTCCCCAACTTTAGTAATACTTGCAGACTCCAATCCACCGGTAGTTCCGATCAATTGTTTCACTGTAGGGTCAAGTTCGGTAACTTTATTTTTAAGGAAGGTAACGTTCAGGTTTACTTTCCAGCTGAATTTATCCGTTTTAACCGGAAGACCCCCGATTCCAAGCTCAAAGCCCTTGTTATACATCGAACCAACGTTCGCCAAAATACTTCCTCCTGCAATCAAATCTTCAGGGATTCCTTTAGACGGAGCCTGAGGAACATCAAGGATCAGGTTGTTGATATTTTTATAGAAATAATCGGCTTCAAGTGTCAGTCTGTCGTTCCATAAGCCGAGGTTGATCCCAATGTCGGTCTGAGTACTGGTTTCCCAGGTCAGGTCTTTATTTCCTGCTTTATTATAGTACCAGGCGAAAGGTGTGCCCCCATATATTGCCGGACTATAGGTCGTATATTCATTGTAAGCCCCAACATTTCCGTTTCCAACTTTACCAAAGCTTGCACGCAGACGGAGGTTGTTTACGGTATTGGCCAGGCCTGAGTTCTTAAAGAAATCCTCCTGCGAAATAGACCAGCCAACGGATCCACCTCCAAAGTTACCCCATTTCCTTCCTGCAGCCAGTCCCGAATTTCCATCTCTTCTAAAGTTACCACTGATAAAGTACTTTCCATTGTAGTTATAGCTTACACTCGCAAGATAGGCTTCAAAAGAAATCTGATCGATCGAATTTCCGGAAGGGACATTGGTTACATAAGTTCCCTGAAACTGATCAAAAAAGGTTGGGTCGCCCAATTTATCACGTGTAGAGCCCCAGTTTTCAGTTCTTGTCTTTTGAACGTCGGAACCTACAGTCACGTTCAGGTTATGAACGCCATCAAAAGATTTATTGTATTGCAGGGTATTGATCCAGTTCCAGTTATTTCTTCTGGTGTTCTGATTGGTCGCGCGACCTCCCGGTGTAACACCGTCTCCCTGAAAAGGATTCAGGAACCTTATATTCTCCACATTACTTCTGTCCCAGGAATAATTAGTTCTGAAATTTAGGCCTTCAGCAAGTTTAAAATCAGCACCCAGGTTCGCTAAGAAGCGGTTTGTTTCAGAGCTGTTTTTATCCTTTTCGATTAAAACAGTTGGATGTGCCCAGTTGCTTGGAACTAAATTGGCACCATTTCCTACCGAGTTAACGGTCATGTTATAAGATCCATCCGGATTTCTTGGCGCAACATTCGGTGCAATGGCAACCACAATACGGCCTAAACCGGAAGAGTTAAACGCAGCACCCGGAGAAGATCCGCTGTTAGGCGACTCATTTAAGCTGTTGTTATAATTCATGTTCAAATTCAACTTCAACCAGTCCGTAGCCTGATGCGTTAAATTCACCCTTCCTGAATACCTTTTAAAGGTGTTTTTCTTCAAAAAGCCATTCTGATCAGAAAGCCCGCCAGACATGTAATACGTTGTTTTGTCTGTACCCCCGCTAACGGTTACACTATGGTTCTGAGAATATGCGGTTCTATATACCTCATCATACCATCTTGTATCTACTAAGGATCCGTCTGCGTTATACGAAGGAAGAAAGCCATTTCCATTTGCATCTCTTTGAGAGACTGGAACCACGTTTGGATTTAATGCAACCGCATTTTTAAGTGCTGCATTCTTAACGTCCATGTACTGCTGCGCATTCAGGAGCTCTGGTAAGCGAACAGCATTGTTCACTCCAAACCAGCCATCATAGCCTACACGGGCATCTCCTTTTTTTCCCTTTTTTGTCGTAATCACCAATACCCCTGCTGCTGCTCTCGAACCATACAAGGCTGTTGAGGCCGCATCTTTAAGGATATCGATAGATTCAATATCATTTGGGTTAATATCACCCAATGGATTATTGGTGGTGGAGTTTGCAGATGCATCTGTAGTAGGGAAAGGAATTCCATCTACAATCACCAATGGAAACGAGCTCAATGAAATTGAACTCACGCCCCTCACCCGGATCACTGGAGGATTGTTTAGTAAACCATTCGGCTGAATGATGCTCACACCGGCAGCTTGTCCTGTCATCCCCTGTACAAAACTCTGAACAGGCCTGTCTTTCAGGTCATCTCCTTTAATTGTAGCGGCCGAACCTGTAAAGTCCTTTTTCTTGGTCGTGCCATAACCGGTTACCACCACTTCTGTCAATGCCTTGGAATCTGATTCCAGTGCAATATTTACGACATTTGAGGTACCAATGTTCTTAGATTGGGAAACATAACCCAGATAAGAAAACTCCAATGCATGTGCTCCGGAGGGAGCTTTTAAAGTAAATCGGCCGTCCGAGCCTGACTGGGTACCACCCTTGGCCCCTTTTAATCGAATTGTTACTCCCGGAAGCGGTTTGCCATCGCTGTCGTCGGTAACTGTCCCGGTAATTGTTCTCTCCTGAGCTATCGCGCTGGTCGCGACAAACAACAGAATGAACAAACTCTGTACAAGTTTTTTCATAAAAACGTAAAATTTAGGTTAGTTAATAGTTAACCCAATATATGTAACATTTCCATTATTTAGCAAAAAAATTAACGATTTGTGGCTTTTATCAAAAAGTGTAATAAAACCACCATTCTCAGAGCTTTACAAGCCTTTTATTGTAAAAAATATAAACAAACAGAATCAGCCCCAGCACCTTACAAAAATGCCTTTAACGAAAAAAGAGCCTGTGTCAATTCTTGACACAGGCTCTTTAGTATTTTAAAACTGAAAGGTTAACTTATTTTTGCCAGAAAATTTTAGAGGTAAAAATGTTAATGTTAGGCACATTAGCCGCATTGGCAGCAATCTCACCCTGAGTATACGGAACACGCAATGGCAGTTTTCCACCACTGATATTCAGTAATCCAACCGGAAGATTAGTAGGGAAACCAGTTCTACGGTATTCAGCCCAGCACTCACCACCATTAAAGCCATTATTTGAAACCCATTTCTGGGTAATGATCGCTTCCAGTTGTCTGTTCGCTGTTGTAGCGGCAGCCCAGTTCACCAATGGCGAGGTAGAAGTTGTATAATACGTTGCTGCTGCTGTTGCGGTAGAACCAAGAAGTTTGAAGGACTCTTCAATTCCTTTGTTATAAGCAATAGCTGCATTCGCCGGACCCGGATTCAGGAACCCGGCCAGAGAAGCTTCTGCCTGAAGGAAAAAACTTTCAGCAGCAGTAATCAGGTAAGCAGGCTTAGAGAAACCATTACTTGCAAGCGGAGGTATAACTCCTGGACCAATTGCCGAATAGTTATCCTTTTTTGTAGTTGGTGTAGCCGTAGTTCCCGGATATACACCTACGAAAGTAGTTCCCGGAACCGCAGGTGTTACTGCTGGTTTATAAATCAATGGAAGTCTTGGATCAGCGGCGCCAAGCAAATAGTTGACCGCGTAAACATTCGCCCTGGTTCCCTGATAGTTTGAACTTTCAGCACCCGAAACGTTAAAGCCCAATTGTCCGTATATTGGATTGAACTTTCCTGTTTGATTCAGATATCCGGGATTAGTTCCCGCATTTTCACCCGCAGCAAGAAAGGACTGGCCTGCCAATGAAGCAAAACCTGCAGTTACTTTTGCAAGACGGGAAGGAATCAGCGACTGACGCAGTAAAACACGAAGTTTTAAAGTGTTGGCAAAACGTTTCCATTTATCCATCTCCGCGGTAATCGTACCACCCGGGAACACAATATCACTGGTTCCTGGCTTATCCGATGTTGCAGAAACATCAATACTGGCGATCCCTGCATCAATAAGCGTAAGAATGCCATCATAAACATCTTCTGCTTTATCATATTTAGGGTTCAGGATGGCAGTACCGGTCAAGGCTTCAGAAAAAGGAACATCACCCCAGGTATCTACCAATATCTGATAATTATAAGCCTGCATGATTTTCGAAATCGCAACAGCATTCTTTTTACCTGCAGCTGCTGCTTCCTTCTCTACATATTTATAGTCGTTTAGTCCACCTGCATAAATAAGGATCCAAAGCGCATCATAGCTGGACGGTGTAAATGCATAAGTTTCCTGTGGCTGATAAAAGGCAAAATCAGGTGCTTGTGCCCAGTTACCTGTCAGAAGGTTTCCTAAAACATTCATGTTGTTATTGACCACGATTCCGGTATTGGCCAATGCCACCGGCAAAACCAGTTCAGGAGTTGTTGTTTCGGGAAGATTTGGATTCTTATTGATATCCAAAAAATTCTTTTCGCAGCCTGTAGCCCCAAAAACAAGGGTGACTAAAGCTAATCCTTTTATTATATTTCTAATTTTCATGTTGTTAAATTTAGCTCTAGTGCTTAAAAAGTTGCACTAAGTGAAAGACCAAAACTTCTTGACGATGGGATACCCATAATCTCACGACCTTGCGAGTTGTTTGTTCCAAAAATGTTAGCTTCCGGATCAACGTATTTGTTTTCTTTTGGCGTCCATAATAAGATATTAGATCCTGAAACCGCAAGACTAGCTCTTCCAAACGGTGTTTTGTTCAGCAGTTTGGTAGGCAATTGATAAGAGAAAGAGATGTCTCTTAATTTAAAGAATGCTGCATCAAGGATATTGGACTCCGCAAAACTGTTATAATTGGTATGCCAGAAATCGTAGCTGCCACTTTTTGTTTTAACAGTCGTATTTTCAACAAATACACCTGGAGAGGTTTCGATTACCGAGTTTGGATAGATAAATGGCTGACGGCCATATTCTGTAGTTTGTTTCGTAGAACCGGTAAAAGTTAACGTTGATTTCGTTCCTGAGAAAATTACGTTTCCTGACCTGTAATCAAGCGTTGCTGACAAGGAGAACCCTTTATAGGAAACCGTATTATTGAAACCGAAGATGTGTTTAGGACTAATCTGACCAAAAGTATGCAGGTTTGGATCATTTCTCAGCAATCCGGTTGTTGCATCAACAACAGGTCTGCCCTGAGGATCTCTTAAATAACCAGTACCTTTCAGAACCACTGCAGGCATCCCTACAATAGCAGTACCTACCGGATCACCACTACCAATCGGCAGTTCTTTAGAATCCTTTAATAAGGATACCACTTCACTTTGGTTGTTGGTATAATTCAGGTTAAAGCTCCAGGTTACTCCGGTTGGATCTGAGAAAGGTCTTCCTCTCAATGAAATCTCCACCCCTTTATTCGTCACTTTACCAACGTTAAAAGTTGCAGTGGTATAACCTGTAGAAGCTGGTACACCTAGATTAAGAATCTGACCATCTGTTGAAGTATAATAGTAAGTGAAATCAAGACCCAGTTTATCTTTTAAGAACGACAATTCCGTTCCCGCTTCATAAGAAGTCGTAAACTCCGGCTTTAAATCAGGGTTTGGCGTATTATTGGCCAGGGTAAAACCTGCCAGTGAACCAAAAGGAAAACCTGTTCCGGCACCAAAGGTTGGTACTAAGCGGTATGGATTGGTATCACTACCTACTTTAGCAAAACCTGCCCTGATCTTTGCATAAGAAAGGACTTCATTTTCTTTCAATGCATTGATTGCTTCAGTAAGCACAATACTGGTATTCACAGAAGGATAAAAATAAGACCTGTTCTTTTTCGGAAGCGTAGAAGAAATATCATTTCTAACCGATCCATTTAAAAACAGGTAATTTTTATACGACAAGGTCAAATCCGCAGCAAAGCCGATTGTTCTCTTTTTGAAGGAAGTTTCAGGCTGTGTTCCATCACTGTTTAACTCACCAACACGGTTTGATAAATTAAAAAATCCCGGAGTGGAGATCGCTGATGCTTTAGCGGTAAGGTTTCTGCTGTCATTCTGGCGAATATTGTTCAGCAAAATTAAACTCGCATTAAAGTCTTTAGTGATGTCTCTCTTCAGACTCACGATCAGGTCTGAGTTTATAATTCTATTGGTAAATGCATCTTCAGTAATTGCACCTGGAGTTGCCGTTGGGCGCTGTCCTGTACCAAAAGTTGTTTTTTCAAAAGTTTGTTTTCTACTGTCGGAAGTAAAATCTGTACCTAAACGGTAAGTCACATTCATCCATTTATACGGGTCAAACCCAATTTGAACATTTCCAAACACGCGATCCAGGTTACTGTTGAATCTGTTGTTGTCAATCGCATAGTAAGGATTTGGCTGATATCCGTTAAAGAATCCCTGAGTTGTAGCAAACTCGTAGTTTCTCCAATCTTTAAAATTCTTAAGGTCAATCTGACGACTCACGTTAATGACATCGTTGATTACCCCGTTATTTCCAGCACCCACAAAAGAGGTGTTGGTCAGATTTTTATTATAACTTAAATTTCCGCTCACCGTAAACAGGTTGGACAATTTCGAGGTTCCGGATAGTTTCACCGTATTCCTTCTGAATTTATCCGAGGGAATAATGCCCTTTACTTCATTATCAGAAAAAGACATATAGAATGAGCTTTTATCATTTCCGCCCTGGAATGCAATAGAGTTTTGCCAGTTTGTTCCGGTATTGAAAAAGTCCCTTACATTGTCTTTTACAGCACTAAAAGGAATCATCAACTTGTTACCGTTGGCCAGTGTTGGTCCCGACTGAACAATCGAACCATCAAGTTTTGGTCCCCAGTTCGTATTCTCAATAGGATCATAAGTTTCAGGCAGACCAGGTCCCGATTCATAACCAGAACCGTATTCATTTTGCAATTCAGGCAATTTTTGAACCTTATCAATTGAATAGGTAGAGTTCACCGTAACTTCAAACTTCTTATTTGTCCTGTTGCTACCATTTTTTGTGGTAATGATGATGGCTCCGTTCGAAGCAAGTGAACCATATAAGGCCGCCGCATTGGCTCCCTTTAACACGGTCACTGATTCAACGTCATCCGGGTTAATATCTCCGATACGGTTACCAACATCGACCTGATTGGTAGAAGTGGCAGAAGGCTGGGTACTGGTATTGTCTACAGGAATACCATCCACGATAAAAATAGGCTGGGCTTCACCTGTCAGGGAGCGTTGTCCCCTCATTGTGATTCTCGTTGCCGTATTTACACCACCGCTTGATCTTCCAATCTGCAAACCTGGTGCTTTTCCCGTCAATCCGTTAATTAAATTGGTTTGTTTACCATTGGTAAGGTCTTTTGACGTTACCACATCTGCTGAATAGCCAAGGGACGCTTTGTCTCTCGCAATGCCAATCGCCGTAATCACGATCTCAGACAGACTCTTCGAATCTGAGACAAGCGCTACATTGAGCACATTTGATCCGGTTAATGTCTTGGTCACAGACACATATCCCAGGTAATTAAATTCAAGGCTACTTCCCGAAGAAGGAACGCTAATCGAATAACGGCCGTCCCCACCTGTTTGAGTGCCAGCGTTGGCACCTTTGATTCTTACAGTTACTCCAGGCAATGGCTTTCCATCTTCCTGGTCAGTAACTGTACCAGTAATTGTCCGATTTTGTGCCATAGCAGATCCTGCCACGCACATCAAAATGAACAAACTTTGTAAAAGTTTTTTCATAAAAATAAAATTTAGGTTAGTTAATAGTAACCGAATATAGCCGATTTAGTATGCGTGCATAAACAAATATGTTACAACACCGAATAAATGACAATAATATGACACAATAAATTGTAACAATTAGTCGTTTTCTGCGGCGCTCATAAAGCATTGTGCCACAGCGAGCTAGGAACTCATTTATTCTTCTAATAGAAAATATCTAACACTATTAAGATAAGCAATAGCTAAAAATTGACATATGTCAGACAAATAAATTTGCTATTTATAACAATAAATAAAACAAAAAGAAGTTGTCAGAAAAAAACAGCGGAACACCTGAAGAAATTATAGAAAAATTTGTCAGCTTGATTTACAATATATTTTTTGACCAATTTTCTGGTCCAAAATCCAGATCACAACAGATCTTAACCTTTTTCTAAGCAAAAGCGATCCGGGTGGTAAACCAGCCAAAGGAATTATTTAAGAAAAATGAAATAAAAACCCGCTCTCGACCAGCGCTCTTCCCCAGCCTATTTGGCATTTAACCTACTGAAAATCAAACTAATCACATAAAAAACAGCCGTATTCAGCAGAGAAAATCAGGCCTGAGCCAAAGAATCAAAGGTTTAAGATTCAAAAGATCATAACTGAAGGACCAGAGATTAACCGCCGGCTTCCTTCAGATTCCTTCTCGCGAAGCCTCCCCTTGCCTTAAGTTAACACTTCCCACCCTCCAGGTGCGTTCGGGACTTTCATCCTGGAGTCTGCGCCCATGCCGGGCGCAAACAAAAAAAAGCAGTCAGAATAAACTGACTGCTATTTAGAATGGTAATTTTATTTTATTATTAATCCTCTACCAACTTTACAGGATTAGCCATAAACCTTTTCAGGCTTATAAGTCAAACCACATTTTATCAGAGTAAACTGCTGTTGGCTGTGGGATATTAATATTTGCCCCTAGCTCTTCCTGAGGCAGCACAAAGCGTCTGAAAAGCGGACCAGGAGTCGCATCTTTAGGGAGGGTCAATTTAGGCACTTCAGTACCGTCCGGACCAGATCTCCTCCATTGCACAAATGCCTCTGCAGGTCTGTCGATCAGGTCAATCCATTGTTCAATATGAATTTCCTTAACCGGATCAGCCGCAGTAGTAAGGTTAACCAGATTATCAGCTACATAAGTATCAATACTTGCCTGAGGCACTTCATAAAATGTCATTGCAGCAATAACTGCATCTTTATATAAGCCTTGAGCTGTAGCCAGGTTCTTCGTTACGCCCAGACCTCTTGCATAAGCCTCAGCCTGTAAAAACAACATCTCCTGAGCTGAAATAATTAAAGAAGGAGCTGCTTTTCTCAGCAGATAACTACCAAGAGTAGAGGTATGCTTATCTGCGTCTACGTTCGCTTCAACACCAATAAACTCCGTCTCACCTGCAGGCTTATCAAAATAACGGGATAACCTTGGGTCTTTTTTAGGAATCATGATGTCAGTACTCACCTTACCGGCATAAGTCAAGGGGTCATCCCCTAAAAACAACCGGTATTTAGGGTTTTCATTGTTTGGCGTTTCTGAATAAAGAATTCTGCAATTATCCGCGGCAGTTGA
The DNA here is from genome assembly GCF_003852525.1 of Pedobacter sp. KBW06. Lineage (GTDB taxonomy): Bacteria > Bacteroidota > Bacteroidia > Sphingobacteriales > Sphingobacteriaceae > Pedobacter. The sequence continues at coordinate 904,411 of NZ_QAJL01000004.1, read as the reverse complement.
AATCAACCCGGCTGGATTTGAGACCAAAGTACCAATAGCAGCAGCTTTACTTGGATCTTTATCTACCATTAACATCAGTATTTTCAACTTCAGGGAATTGGCATATTTTTTCCATTGATCAAGATTTCCTTTGTAAAAGATATCATAATCGCTGATCTTTAACGGATTTGCGGAATTCATCTGGGCAGTTGCCTCATCAAGCATCGCAATAAGCCCTTCCAATACATCTTTTTGAGAATCATATTTAGGATAAGGAAACTCATCGATTTTGAAAGCCTGAGAGAAGGGAATATCCCCGTATAAAGTTGTGGTTTCATACATCACCTGGGCAAGTATAATTTTGCACTGAGCAGCTGTATTTGGATCTTTATTCTCTTCAGCCAACTTGATTGCAGTTTTCAGGTTCAAGCCTGTATTGGCATAATAACCTCTCCAGTTATTGGTAAGAACATTTGAACTCATATTATATAAATTAGAAGAGCCCCAGTTGCCCGAAAAATCTCCGCCGGAAGAAAAAGTCTGTCCAACAAATCCAACAGCAAGATAATTGTCGCCACTGTTCTTACTTACATCCCATGCTGTAACCGCATATCCAAAAAGCAATTTTGGTTCTACCTTTAACGAAGATAAAGGATTTGCGTTCACATCAAGATATTTTTTACATGACACTCCGCCTATTGCAACCAGCAAAAGTAAGGAGCTGGCAAAAATTTTATTTTTAAATTTCATAATCATCGTCTTTTTAATTTTTTACAAAGTCAATCTCAAATTCATACCAAATGACCTTGCAGATGGGATGCTGTTAAATTCAACTCCTTCTCCAACACCAGTTCCATTAAAGAAGTTAAGCTCAGGATCTACGTGAGGGACGTGGCTTTTGATCAACCATAAATTACGGCCTTCCACACCAAACTCAATACCTTTGATGAAAGAAGACTTAAATACTGAAGCTGGAATCGCATAAGAGAACCTAACCTCTCTCAACTTCACAAAACCTGCATCAAAAACACTTCCTTCTGAATTTTTAGTATCGGCTTCCCAAGCCCAGTAATTTTGGCTTTTTACTTCTGTTTTATTAGGAACATATTGTCCGTTTTCTAAAACAACCCCAGGAGTAACAAAATTTGATCTGCTACCACCGGTTTCTTCAGCTAAACCAGCAACTCTTAAATTGGCAACCGTTCCGGAAAAGAATACCCCACCTTTACGAATGTCTAACAGCGCACTAAGATTGAACCCTTTATAGCTGAAACTATTGTTGATCCCTAATGTCCAGTCCGCATACAGATTTCCTAAACGTTTATTGTTAACAACCTTCTTTAATCCACTTACAGGCTCAATTACAAAATTACCATTCGGATCTCTTTCCCATACATTACCATAAAGACCAAAAGATTCTCCTGGTTGTGCTTTAATAGACAATCCGCTGTAACCACTCGCAAGCGCATATTCTTTAAGACCGCCAAGTTCTTTTACTTTCTGTACGTTTTTAGCAAATTGGAAATCTACATTCCAGCTAAAGTCTTTCGTTTTTAACGGCACAACGTTCAGTGCAACCTCAATACCTTTATTCTGAATCTCACCAACGTTCACATATTTTGCAAAATATCCGGTTGAAGGCGCTACATCAATAGAAACCAATTGATTTTTGGTCACCGTATTATAGTATCCAAAATCAAGGCCAATGCGGTTATTTAAAAATCTCAATTCAGTACCGATTTCATAAGAACCTTGCTTCTGAGGTTTCAATGCACTATTAGGTTTAACCCTTGGCGCGCTAAAAGCGGTTGTAATTGGCCCTGCAGGGAAAACAATAGCATTCGCATCTACGTATTGCAAAAACACAGTAGACACCGGAGTATAAGTATAATCAAGGTTATAAGGCAATGCATCACTACCTACCTGAGCCCAGCTCGCCCGTATTTTACCAAAGCTCAACCAATCCATATTTTTCTCCTTCAACAATTCACTGAAGACAAATGAACCACTAACCGATGGGTAGAAATAAGATCTTGCATTCACTGGAAGCGTCGAACTCCAGTCGTTTCTTCCAGTTACACTCAAATACAAATAATCTTTGTAGCTCAAGCTTAAATCAGCATAAGCACCCAGAATCCGTCTTTTGCTATAAATTAATGTTGGGTTTTTAGCGGCAGCGTTCGTGTAGTTATAAAGTTGATCGATGGTTAAACCAGAAGCTTCCACCTGTGAAGTTTGAACCAGACGCTGATTGATGTTACCACCAACAATTAACTTCATCTTAACATTCTCGATCAGGTTATTCTGCTCAAAAGTCGCCATCAAATCATCGTTGATCTGTTTGCTTAAACCGTCGAAATTAGTAAACTTACCTTGCATGAAGCCGGCAGTACCTTTACGAACCAATAAAGATCTTTTCTCAGTGGTTACATCCAATCCAAAATTGTTGCTGATAGTAATCCAGTCCAAAGGCTTGTAGGTTAATGAATAGGTACCGATAAACCGGTCAACAGCATTACTGTTTCTGTTGTAGTTCATCACCCAGAATGGGTTATTTCCATTACGTGAGGGCGTTAAAAATGTCTGCGCTCCTGTAATCGGGTCCTCAAAGTTATCTCTTAACCTGTCAATGTCAACCGTTCTTGGCAACCCAAAAATCGTTGAAACAATTGAATTGGTATTATTCGAACTCTGAGCAGGTCTTCCATCCGACTTGATATTGGTATATGATCCGGTAAATCTTGAGGAAAGCTTGGTGCTGAAATCCCTGCCTGCATTTATCGACAAGGTGTACCTGTCTAATTTTGATTGAGGAATAATCCCTTTATCATTAGCACTTGAAAAACTCACTCTATAATCTGAACCTTCACCACCACCAGAAAAGGCGATGTTGTTCATTGCTGAAAATCCAGTTTGAAAGTAATTCTTAACGTTGTTAGGGTAAGCTTGTAAAGTCACCTCTTCCCCTAGGAAATTGGGAAACTTTTGATTCTGAACATCAGAAATTCTTGGTCCCCAACCATTTGTTGCAGTCAATGCATAAGTGCCCTGGTTACCCTGAGCATAGTCATTCTGAAGTTCAGGCAACACCAAAGGGTTATCAAAACGAATAGAAGAGTTTACACTAATGTTACTTTTTGTACCTTTGCTACCTCTTTTCGTGGTAATAATAATGGCACCATCTTTTGCTCTTGAACCATACAATGCAGTCGCAGCAGCTCCTTTAAGAATCGTCATTGACTCAATATCGTCAGAACTCAAATCCCCCATACGGTTACCAAAATCGACATTATTCGCAACTGTTCCTCCGGTAGAGTTAGTCTCACTGATGGACAGTCCATCAATTACATAAAGAGGACTACCACCTTCCAGTGAGTTCACGCCACGAATAACAACCTTTGTTGATCCCCCCACAGTTCCAGACTGAGAGTTTACCCTTACACCTGCAGCTTTACCAGCCAGTCCGTTGAGGACGTTGGTTTCCCTGGCTTTTGTCAAATCGTCGGATTTAAGCGTAGCAGCACTATACCCAAGAGATTTTTTCTCTCTCGAGATCCCCATCGCGGTTACAACGACCTCGCCCAATAACTTTGAATCAGTTACCAGTACCACATTAATTACATTTGCTGTCCCAACAGCCCGGGATTGAGCGGCGTATCCAATAGAAGTAAATTCAAGTGTTCCACCATTAGCAACACTAATTGAGTATTTACCATCACCACCTGTTAAAGCACCAGTCGATGTACCTTTAACTTTTACACTTACACCTGGCAAAGGTAAACCATCGTCTTTGCCGGTAACTGTACCAGTAATCGTTCGTTGTTGTGCTATTGCTGAAGATGCAAAAAGCAAAAACACGAACAAACTTTGTAGAAGTTTTTTCATGAAATTTTAATATTTAGTTGAATAATAATCGCTAAATATATCACTTATTATTATTTTTCTCCAAAAAATACTAGAATTTCTAAATAGTGTATTCAACAGAGTAACAGTAGTATTAAACACAAAAAAGCCCCTCCATTATATAACGGAGAGGCCAAAAGTTCCTATTGTAACAGTTTTACTTCATTTAAAATTAATCACAGATTTGTCAAAAAAACAGCGTTTAAGAAAAGCTGTTTGCCACTTTCCCAAAAAGAGCGGAATAAGATATCGCTACCCAGATAGATTGCCGTACCTTTTCCTACATTCTGGGCACCAAACAGCATTCCTGAGCTGAGTTTTTTAACTACATTTTTTCCAGCCACACCAGACACGTAACTCCCTGTTTTTAAAACACCTACATTCCAATATTTAACCAGGGGTTCATAAATTTTATCATCCGTTTTCAAGGCATAATAATACTTTCCCAAACCAGCAGCAAGCGGATGACTATGGTCTAAATGAACTTTAAAGATGGCACCTGGAATGGCTTCTGATAAATCGCCCTGTTTTCTTTTTGCATACTCACTGGAATTGGTTCCGCCGGGTACTTCTTTCGGAAATTCTTTTCTTTTAATCTCGAAAGGCTTTACATCGCTCACATTCAGAATGGCATCTTCAAAAAGAATCACTTTCCCGCCAACCTTTAACCAATCTTCCAGTTTACCAGCAACCTCATCTCCATATGAACCATCCGGAATGATTAAAACATTCACCTTATTGATGTCAAGATTGCCCATATTTTTGGCGTCAATTAAACTGACCGGATAATTAAGCTCCTGCTCAAAGAAGTGCCAGATCTGCCCCACACTCTGGGAAGAGCTTTCCGGACCTGCAATCACAGCTACCTTTGGCATACTTAAGACCCGGTAAGCGGAAGAACCGAAATCTTTTCCTTTATCTACAAAACCGCCCGAAGCCGGATAGAAAGACATCTTCAGTTTTTTCTCTATCCCGCTAATTTTAGCCTGCAGATCTGGAACCCCACGTTCATTCTCTGTTCTGTAAACCAATAAAGAACCTACCGCAAAGTTCCGGCTGCCCAGGCTAAATGCTTCCTCAGCAATCCTCACTTTTACATTTTCCTTTTGCAGCGCAATCAGCACCTGTGCATCCTCTATAGAGTTCCATGGAAAAATCCAGGCATAAGGCTTGGCAACCACCGGAAAAACTTCCTTCACCTCTTCCATCGCAGGATATCTTCCCTTTACAGATTCCGTGGTAGCATAAGCTGGAAGGCCATAAGCGTAAGGCAATGCCCATGCTGTAATGTCATAGGTGTTCGAATCGCTCACCGAAGTCTGCGGCTCCAGTAATACATTGGCCAGCACTGCTTTCGCCTGCTGAAGGTTCACCACTAAATCATTCCGCTCTACCCGGAAGCTTTCCGTTTTTTGCGTTTCAAAGCTATAACCGTTTAAAGTTTTATCAAGGCCAAAGGCAAATTCAATTTCATTCTTTTTCAAGAGTGCAACCAACCGTTTCAACCGGCTTTTATTCTGAGCCTTGATCACATATGTTTTATAAAGGCCCGGAGGGGAGCTGATTCCGTTTTCAAAATACTTCTTAAACTCCTCAACAAGCTTGTCTGCATGGAGCGAAACTGTTTCCACGGTTGCCATTCCACTGGTAAAATGGTGGTCAATGCGGTCTTTTAAGGTCAGCGTATCTCCATCAAGGGTAACCACAGACAAGCCCGCACTAATCCCTCCCTGCTCATAAGTCATTCCTATCGCCCCATTATACAAAGGATAGGTGTCTCCATAAGAAGGATATAGTAAGTCGAATTGTTCTTTTGTAAAATATTGCCACCCGTTCTGATCAAAATACTTTGCATTGTTCTTTCCTACCGTAATTTGAAAATTCCTTTGCCATGGGGTGATGTCCTGATGAATCGGCTCTGCCGCCGGGGCAAAATAATAAGGCTCATTATAACTTTGCTCATGAAAATCAACATGCACCTGAGGCATCCATTCATGGTATAATGTCAGACGCTGCTGTGTTTCTACCTGAGACTGCCAGGCCCAGTCCCTGTTCAGGTCAAAATAATAATGATTTGAACGTCCGCCCGGCCATGGTTCAGCATGCTCCCTGGACATTGGATTTGAATTTGGCTGAAAACCCGTCGCAGCCGAAAAGAAATTCACATAACGCTCTCTTCCATCCGGGTTTAAACATGGATCAATGATGACCACCGTATTTTTTAACCAGTTCTGGATGTTTACAGTTTTGCCCTCGGTTAGTGTGTATAGCATTTTTAAAGCAGTTTCTGTAGAACTCGCTTCATTTCCATGCACATTATAGCTCAACCACAACACTGCAGGCTGTTTGGACTTAGGAAATACCTTTTCAGCATTGCTCATGCTGAGATTGTTCTTCCTGATTGTTTCCAGGTTATCCAGGTTTTCCTTAGCAGAAATGATCGCTACCAACAGCTCTCTGCCTTCGTAAGTCTTACCATATTTCTGAATTTTGACATTTTTATTTGCCCCTCCGATATATTTAAAATATTCCAGCACTTTATAATGAGGCGTAAAACGGCTTCCTAAACTATAGCCTAAAAACTCATCAGGCGACTTTACCTGCGCTTCAACGGACTTTCCAACAAAAAACAAGCATAAAAAAGAGAGCAAAAAGTATTTCATAATCAGTAATTAAGACTCCAAAATACTAAAGAATATTTTTTGTTTCTCTTTCATAGTGTAATTTTACCGTATCATTTAGATTTATGTATATGTCAGCCATCGATTCCCTGTATCAACATTTCTTAAATTACCGTACGATATGCACCGATACAAGGAGCATTACCAAAGACTGTCTCTTCTTTGCGCTCAAAGGAGAGAATTTTGATGCAAACTCCTTTGCTGCACAGGCTTTAAGCAATGGCGCTGCTTATGCGGTCATTGACAATCCTGATTATTTAAATGATGCACGTTGTATCCTCGTACCGGATGTATTGACAGCCCTGCAGGACCTTGCAAGGCATCACCGTTCCCTGATGAACATCCCCGTAATCGGGCTAACAGGCAGTAACGGAAAAACAACAACCAAAGAACTGGTCAATGCGGTGCTTTCCGAAAAATACAAAACCTTTGCCACTAAAGGCAACCTGAACAATCATATCGGTGTTCCGCTTTCCTTGCTTTCGATTGACAGCGGGATCGAAATTGCCGTCATTGAAATGGGCGCGAACCATCAGAAAGAAATTGAATTCCTCTGCGGCATCGCACAGCCAACCCATGGATTGATCACCAATATCGGCATGGCGCACCTAGACGGTTTTGGCGGCTTTGAAGGGGTAAAAAAAGGAAAAGCAGAGCTGTATGCTTACCTCAAAGGCCATCATGGTACCGCATTCATCAACCAGGACAATCCGCACCTCCTGGAAATGACTGCTGTTGCCGGATTGGAAACCGTGATTTATTACGGCACAGGAGCCGGAAATACAGTATCCGGAGCACTGCTAAAAACCGACCCTTTTCTGGAACTCAGCTGGAGAGACAAAGACGGCAGTCACCAGACCAGCACAAATCTTACCGGATCTTATAATTTCGAAAACATCCTTGCCGCAATATGCCTGGCTGAATTTTTTGGCCTTAACCCGGAACAAATCAACACCGGCTTATCTGGCTATCAACCAAAAAACAACCGCTCACAACTGACAAAAACAGATAGAAACACTGTTATTTGTGATTTTTACAACGCAAATCCAAGCAGCATGACGGCCGCACTGGCCAATATAAACAGCCTCAGCGCCAGCCATAAAGTGGTCATTATCGGCGACATGTTTGAACTGGGAATAGAATCGCCCGAACAACATCGCCTGGTGATTACTGAAGCGGAAAAAACAAATGTAGAAACGCTTATTTTCATCGGAAAAGATTTCTACGAAGAAAAAGGACAACACAGGGGTCATTTCTTCCGCAGCCCGGACGAAGCCCAGGCCTTCCTTGAAAAGGAAGCATTAAGCGACCGCCTGATCCTGCTGAAGGGCTCCAGAGGCATGGCTCTGGAACGTTTGCTTCCTTACCTATAATCAAGTATTTTCTTAAAGTTCCTTGCGGAAGCCGGAATAAAGTCGAAACTCGTTCGGATGAATACACTTCCAGCATCTCAAGCAATGAAGACATGAGTCCTGGCATTACAACATAGCAGTGAAAATTGTGGTTTGAGCGAATTATGGAACTATTGCAGAAACTTTAATTCCGGCGTCGCTGATTTCTTTAAGCGGGTTATCGCGCATATTCTGCTCGATTTCCAACTCGTATTTTCCTGCTTTAGGGAATTTATAATTCGTTAAAAGCGGCAAAGTATAGGTGTACAGGTTTCCGGAACCGGCACCATTCCATTGTCCGTCGGGCTGTGCCAGGCGGTACTCGTAACGTCTGCTTGCCCGTTTTTGGCCAGGTTCCCTTAAATGAAACAGGACGAAGATATTGGAGTATCCGTAATCAGCGGTATGGCGCAGTTTAAAGTAAATATTATAGGCCTTAGCAGGCTCTGTAATCTCTACAACAGCCTTTACCTTATTCACATAACTCCAGTTTCTGGAGGGCATAGAAATGTTATTGTCAATGATATTATTGGTATCACAACCACTAAAAAACGTGATTGTGATACCAGCTGCAAGCAATAGAAATGCTTTTAAATTATTCATTTTTAGGCTTATCCGTTGGTTTTTTTCTACGGTTATTATTTCTGTTCCTGTTGTTTCTGCTCGGCTTTGCAACAGTACCGTCTGCCGGAGCTGCTGCTGCAGGATTCGCTGCTTTAGGCTGAACATCTGTAGCTACAGGTTGTGCTTTAGGCTGTGCCTTCGCTGCAGGTGCTCCGCCGGCCGGGTTTCTATTGCCCTCTGTACGTGCCCTGCCCTGTTGTCCCGGTTTAGCCGGTCTTTCAGGTCTGTTCGCATTGTTATTGTTCCTTTGCTCTCCGTTACGGTTGCCGCCGGGTTTATTGTTATTGTTGCGGTTTCCTTTATTTTTAGGCTTATCGTCCAGACGTGTTAAGCTGTCCTGTCCAACCACATTTTCATAATCCGGAGTTTTCTCAATCACCGTAGTACTTACCAGTTCTACAGCCTCTTCCTTCAGGTTATTTGGTTTTAAGCCCTTTTTATTCATGGCCATGATTTCTTTTACACGGTCCACTTTTAAAGGAATCCAGTCTTCCATATTTGGATAACTGAACCACATTAGCTTCTTAAAGATGTCTGTTTTCTGATGACGGGCAACGCCGATTTCTGTCTGCAGGTTCTCTACACGGTCCGGGATGTCCTTTAAGGCATCCAGATAAGTATCCAGCTCATAGTTTAAGCAGCATTTCAGCTTTCCACACTGCCCCGCAAGCTTCAGGGTATTCAGCGATAGGTTCTGATACCTTGCTGCTGCAGTAGAGACCGTTTTGAAGTTCGTTAACCAGGTTGAACAGCAAAGTTCACGGCCACAAGAACCGATTCCTCCAAGTCTTCCCGCTTCCTGCCTCATTCCAATCTGACGCATTTCAATCCTGATCCGGAAAGTTTCTGCCATCTTCTTGATGAGTTCACGGAAATCCACACGGCCCTCAGCAGTGTAAAAGAAAGTGGCTTTGGTTTTATCGCCCTGATAATCCACATCACTGATTTTCATCGACAAGCGCAGGTCTAAGGCCAGCGTTCTGGCTTTATGCATGGTTTCCCATTCCAGTCCTTTAGCGATCTTCCACTTCTCGACATCAGCTTCTGTAGCCTTTCTGTAAATCTTCCGGGTGACCTGATCGATAGGGGTTTTCCGGCGTTTCATCTGCATACGGACCAATTCTCCCGTCAGGGAAATATGACCTACATCGTAACCTCCGGTAGGCCCTTCTACAGCCACCAGCTCTCCAATTTCAAGATAAATATTCTCATTGTTCAGGAAAAATTCCTTCCTGGCACCTTTAAATTTAACTTCTACTACTTGAAAAGGTATATAATTTGAGGGCATGTCTAAATTCGACAGCCAATCGTAAACTTCTAATTTCTGACAACCTCCGGTAAGGCATGAGCCATTACTTTTGCAGCCCGAGGGGGCGCAACCGCCACCTGTAGAACAACTTCCACATCCCATAGTTAATTGTATATATATTGAGTCCCTTTCGGGAACGTTTTAAACTTAATTATTTTTACCAATTGTAAAGATACATCTAAAAACAGAATTTTAGGGTTTGCGTTTCTTTCGATATGGTAATGAGCCCGTTCCAATTCCTGAATAATGGCCTCTGCCATCCCCAGATCAAGAACGTGGTTACTCAGCTTTTTTGCGGTGTCTAATGTTCTTGCGGGCAGTTTCACCAGTTCTTCAGCACCACTCAGTAAGAGGCTGCATTCTCTTAAAAAGTTAATTCCGTATTTTAAAAAATTCTTTTGATTTTCTCTTCCCCAGCCTGCCGCCTGATCTACAAAAGCAGTCAGATCCAGGACGCGGTTGCCATAACCCATCCTTAACCACTCCGCAAACTTGTCTGCGTTTTCGTTTTGGGTATTGGCCACCAATAGCTTTGCCTCAATCAGGTTTCCATCCGCCAGAAAGCTATATTCAGTAGCCTGTTCTTCAGACATGGTATGTTTTTCCATCAGATAGTTTTCAATTGTAGCATGAGAAAGCTTCGGGATCTTAACAATCTGGGTGCGGGAAAGCAGTGTGGATAAAATTTGTTCCTGATTGTTCGCCACCAATAAAAACAAAGTATTTTTAGGTGGTTCTTCAATGATTTTTAACAAAGCGTTTCCTTCTTTATCCAGGTATTCAGGCAGCCACATGATGAGGACTTTCGTCTCTGCTTCAAACGCTTTATAACTTAATTTTTTTATAATATCATGACATTCGGCAATGTTGATATTCGCCTGTTTGTTGTCGGCACTCAACTTAGACCGCCAGATGTCCATGTCAAAATAAGCATCTTCCAGCAGCATGCTCCGCCATTCGTCTAAGACATCAACGGCGATCCGGGCATCCTTGGAAGCGAAGAAAGGATAGGAAAAATGCAGGTCGGGGTGGATATACCGCTCGTACTTCCGGCAGGAAGAACAAACACCACAACTATCATCGCCCTGCCTGTCAAGACAGTTGATGTATTGCGCATAGGCGATCGCCATAGGCAAAGCGCCACTCCCCTCGCTCGATAAAAACAACTGAGCATGACTCACCCTGTTTTCGGCAACTGTTTGTACCAGTTGCGCTTTAATCTGTTCCTGCCCGATGATGTCTTTAAATTGCATTTGGTGCAAAATAACAATTTTTTAGATTATTGATTTGCATATTTGCATTTATGCCTAGAATTCTAGCTTTTGATTATGGAACCAAGCGGATCGGAATTGCCGTTACAGACCCTTTGCAAATTATTGCCACAGGACTGGATACCATACACCCCAAAGACATCATTGAATACCTGAAGAAATACTTTTTAACCGAGCAGGTGGAAGCCTTCGTGATCGGAGATCCAAAACAAATGGATGGCTCTCCTTCCGATTCCGCACAGCATGTGAAAGGGTTTTCGAAAATTTTAAGAAGAAACTTCCCCGACATCCCTCAGTTTTGGATCGATGAGCGTTTTACCTCTAAACTGGCCCATCAGGCCATCATGCAGAGCGGCCTCAAAAAACAAGACCGACAGAACAAAGACCGGGTAGATACCATTGCAGCAACCATCATTCTGCAATATTTTATGGAACAGCCCCGTTTATAGAACAAGAATAAGGATGCTTAAAAAATAATTATGAGCCTGATTAATGAAGATATGCAGCAGTTGCTGCTCAATTACTGCGAACCTGAAAGCGAATTACTCCAAAAAATAGACCGGGAAACCAATCTGAAAGTATTGATGCCGAGAATGCTTTCCGGCCACTACCAGGGAAGGGTATTGAGCATGCTCAGCAAAATGATCAGCCCGGACAGGATCCTGGAAATCGGCACCTTTACCGGTTATGCAACGATCTGCCTGGCCGAGGGGCTCAAAGAAACAGGTATCATTTATACCCTGGACATCAATGAGGAACTGGAAGAGATGGTCCGCCGTAACTTTGCAACATCTCCGGATGCAGCAAAAATCAGGTATATCCTTGGTGATGCCACAAAAACGGTCCATGAACTTCAGGAAACTTTTGACCTGGTTTTTATTGACGCAGATAAAAAAAACAATGGTACTTATTACGACCTTATTTTCGACAGGGTGAGGCCTGGCGGGCTGATCATCGTTGATAATGTACTCTGGAGCGGCAAGGTCCTCAACGCCAATCCAGATAAAGACACTAAAAATATCACTACATTTAATGATAAAATCGCGGCAGACGACCGTGTGGAAAAAATGATTCTTCCCGTCAGGGACGGCTTGTTTATCATCAGAAAAAAATAGAATATGATTAAAAAACTATTGTGGGTTTGGCTCAGCATCACTTTTCTAAGTCTCGCTGCCCGGGCACAAAGTACGGAAGATTATATTGCTGAACGCCTGACACATGCGCAGGAACTCATGCGGGAGCACCGGATCCCGGCAAGCATTATCCTGGCAGTGGCCATTCATGAATCGGCATCGGGTCAGAGTAAAATCGCCCGCTACATGAACAATCATTTTGGGGTAAAAGGGCCCAATTCAAATACCGAAATCCGCTCCTCCTACCGGGATTATGACACGGTAGACGAATCTTACGATCATTTTATTGAATTCCTCAAGAGCAGGGCCACCTTTAGTCCTTTATTTGAAAAATATGACCAGTACGATTACCGTGGCTGGGCCAGGGGAATCCAGCGTGGTGGTTACGCCAGGAGCCGTTCCTGGGCTTCACAGATTGTTGGACTGGTCAAAAAATATGAATTGTACCAGTATGATGAAAGACCGGACGATTATGTAGAGCCGGCGGTAGTGGTTTCTACCAGAAAGAGAAAAAAATCCAGAAGCAGCGCTTCCGGAAAAAGATATACCGTAAAAGCAGGCGATAATTTAAGTAAAATTGCAAAACGGAACCATACCACGACCAAGGCCATTATGAACAAAAACGGATTGAAGAACGTAAACCTGAAACCCGGACAAAAAATAAAACTCTGATGAACAAAAGAATAATCCTCCTTGCCCTGATCCTCCCGATGTTCTTCGCCTGTAAAACAAAAAAATACAGCCGGAACAATAAGGAAATAGAGAAAGCTGCGAATAAAGCGAATCCAAATATCCCATCCTATACCACTTTGAACTATATTGAGGCCTTCAAAGCAGTGGCCATTGAAGAGATGAATGCCTATGGAATTCCGGCGAGTATTACCCTGGCACAGGGCATTATTGAATCCGGCAGCGGCAACAGCAGCCTGGCTAAATACGCCAATAACCATTTCGGGATCAAATGTACTTCTGAATGGAAAGGAAAAGCTTATTACAAGGATGACGACAATACCAACGACTGCTTCCGGGTTTATAAAGATGCCCGTGAATCTTATAAAGACCATTCCGAATTTCTCAAAAGAAAACGCTACAGCTTTTTATTCGAACTGGACAAGAACGACTATAAAAACTGGGCAAACGGGCTGAAACAGGCCGGTTATGCCACCAACCCAAGATATCCGGCAATGCTGATCAGTATGATTGAAAAATACCAGTTGTATCAGTACGACCAATCAGAATCAGAAAAAGAAAAACTGAAGAGAGAGGATAAGATCTTTACAGAGATCAATGCCAACATCCCCCAGGAAAAGAAAAAATTTACCCCTGTAGCCACTCCACCTTCCAAACAGGTGATCACTACGCCGGCAGATACTTCAGCCCCTGTAAAAACAGCGGTGATCGGATCGGTCATGCCTGCTGCCCCGGCAGAAAAGGTCTATACCGTACAGAAAGGGGATACCTTATATAACCTTTCCAAGCGGTTCAACATCAGTATAGAGGACATAAAGGCCTTGAACAGCCTTACCGAAGAGGGCATCAAAATCGGACAGAAGCTGGTCTTAGTTAAATAATGTTAATCTTTAATCTGCTGATATAGATATCTCTTAATTTTGTGTTCTGATGAAGTATTTAGGTTTACTCTTACTGTTTTCTTTTTTGAGCCTTAAAATTGTCGCACAGAGTTCTGGCGTACAAGGTTTTGTGGTGGATAAGGAATCCAAACTCCGCCTCGCAAAGGTGTATATCTACAATTCTACCAACGATGAAGGGATTTACAACACTCCAAAAGGAGAATTTGCCATCAAAGCCGCTGTTGGAGATACCTTATTTGCCGTTTTACAGGGTTATGCGCTGGACACGATTGTGTACAAAGGTCAGAAAGCAGTATATTTTCAATTGAAGTCACTGGGGATCAACCTGAGGGAGGTGGCCATTATTGGTGATAAATATACCCCGAGAGAACGTCATGAGAAATCCCTGAAAGAATATAAATATGCCCTGGATAAAGGAAAAGCAAAAGACCTGCTGAACCTTGGAATGGGGGGTGTAGGATTGGGAATAGACGCGATTTACAACCTGCTGAGCAGGGATGGCAAAAATGCCAGACATCTGCAGAAAATCCTGGAAAGGGATTATAAGGAAGCCATCATCGACTATAGGTTTAAACCTGATTACGTGAAAAGAACCCTACATATCGGAGATTTCGAGGCAGAAGATTTTATGCAGCAATACCGGCCAACGTATCAGTTTGCTTTAACAGCATCGGATTATGCCTTTGTTGTTTTTGTGAGGAACAGCTATGCCAGCTACAAGCGAAATCCGGCAGCTTTCAGGTTACAGCCACTCCCTAAATTAACCGTTGAACAGTTTTGAGGTTGTTCTTTTTGATATATCCCCGGTTGTCTGCCAATGCCATGGCCATCTTTCCTTTTATCATTTTACAGAACAAACACCAAAAAACAAATCAAACACTGGTCAACCATGAACGCATTCATCTGCGTCAGCAGCTGGAGCTGCTCATCCTTCCTTTTTATTTGCTGTATACGCTGAACTATCTGGTTAACCTGATTCGCTTCAAAAACCATTACCTCGCTTATTTCAACATCCGTTTTGAAAGGGAAGCCTATGCCAATGAGCGTAACCTGAGTTATTTATCGCAGAGAAAGTTCTTCTCCTGGTTCAGTTACGGCTCCCAAAAGGCCTAATTCCCTGTCATTCTGCAATTAGTTTGCTATTAAACTTTTAATAAGCAACATTTTTGTTTTTCTTTGTAGGAATGAAGATTTTTTATGCCAGCTTCTTATTGGTTTTTGTCGTATCCATAAACACCTTATCTGCTCAGGAAGTGGATACCATTCCAATTGATACCAAAGGTTTAGACATCAAACTAAAACGTAGTCCCTTACCATCCAGAACAGGAGTTTTAATTTTTAAACCTGTAACCCTTTCTCCCATTGTTGTAGATGCGAAAGTAAATTACTGGAAAACGAAAACTGCGATAGGGATCAATGTAAACCAGGCCACTTTCTCCAATAACTGGAAAGGTGGTGGGGTAAACTCCCTTGCTGTAGGCGGTTTGGTGAATTATAAAGCAGAATACAGTAAGGAAAACTACAGCTATGTGAGTGAAGTGATCCTCGAATATGGAAAAGTAAAAAATAAAGATCAACTGCAAAAGAAAACCAGAGACAGGATCTTTTGGGATAACAAAGCTGCAATACAGATGTCCAAAAACTGGTACTTCTTCGCCTCAGTAAACTTTGAATCTCAATTTGATAAAGGTTACAAATACACGACCACAGCAGGAGTGGAAAAGGCCGATCTTATTTCCAGGTTTATGGCTCCAGGTTATCTGACTGAATCAATGGGTTTTGAATATAAGCCCAACAAATACTTTTCTACCAGAATTGGTACGGGTACCGCCAGACAGACTTTTGTGCTCGACACCGCCATATACAAGAATAACAATAGTAATTATGGACTTGAGAGAGGAAAGAAATTCAAAAATGAACTTGCATTTCAGGTGGTTGCCAACTTTGAGAAAGAAGTATTCACAAATACGGTCTTAAAATCACGGTATCAGATGTTTATCCCGTACGACAGGCCTCTTGCACACATTGACCACCGTTTGGATCTGGCCATCACCTCTAAGCTAAACAGACTAATGAATGTCTCACTTACCTGCGTAGGTCTCTTTGATAAGGACAATGACACGCAGATTCAGGCAAGTCAGGTACTTGCGCTAGGCGTAATGTTTGTCTTCCCACGCTAATACTTTACAAATATTCCCATTTGATTCGGCCAAAATTAATAACTTTGGCTTTTACAAAAAATTGAACACTAAGCATTAAAGAAAATGTTTGAAAATTTACAGGATAAACTAGACCGTGCATTTAAAGTTTTAAAAGGACAAGGCAGTATTACAGAGATCAACGTGGCTGAGACCATGAAAGAAATCCGTAAGGCTTTATTGGATGCCGACGTAAATTACAAAACAGCGAAAAGCTTCACCGATGAGGTGAAAGAAAAAGCGCTGGGCTTAAATGTACTTACGGCTGTTTCTCCGGGTCAGTTGCTGACCAAAGTAATGAACGATGAGCTGACTGCCTTAATGGGTGGTGAAGTGACAGAGTTAGACCTTAAAACAAACCCAACGATCATACTGATTGCCGGACTGAATGGTGCCGGTAAAACAACTTTCACAGGAAAACTGGCCAATTATCTGAAAAGTAAAGGCAAGAAACCACTATTGGTGGCAGGCGACGTTTACCGCCCGGCAGCGGTAGACCAGTTGCAGATCCTTGGAGAGCAGATCGGGGTTCCTGTTTATGCAAATATCGAATCCAAAGATCCGGTAGCGATTGCAATGGAGGGTATTGCTGAAGGGAAGAAACAGCACAACAATGTAATTATTATAGATACGGCCGGTCGTTTAGCGATAGACGAGGAGATGATGAACGAGATCGCCGCCGTAAAAGAACATACTAAACCGCACGAAATCCTGTTTGTTGTTGATGCCATGACCGGACAGGATGCGGTTAATACAGCAAAAGCATTTAACGACAGGTTAGACTTTACCGGGGTGGTTTTAACCAAACTGGATGGTGATACCCGTGGTGGTGCGGCCTTATCGATCAAATCGGTGGTGAATAAACCGATCAAATTTATCGGTACCGGCGAGAAAATGGAAGCCCTGGATGTATTCTATCCTGAAAGGATGGCTTCAAGGATTCTGGGAATGGGTGATGTGGTTTCCCTCGTTGAACGTGCACAACAGCAGTTTGATGAGAAAGAAGCGGCAGAACTTCAAAAGAAAATCCGTAAGAACAAGTTTGACTTCAACGATTTCTACAGCCAGATTCAGCAGATCAAGAAGATGGGTAACATGAAAGACCTGATGGGCATGATTCCGGGCGTGAGCAAAATGATGAAAAATGTGGAGATAGAAGATGATGCTTTCAAAAATGTGGAAGCCATCATTCAGTCTATGACCAAGTACGAGCGTGAAAACCCGGACAGCATTCAGCAAAGCAGACGCGCAAGGATTGCCAAGGGTTCCGGAAATAAAATTGAGGACGTTACCAAACTGATCAAACAGTTTGAAGACATGCGTAAAGTAATGAAGCAGTTCTCTAATCCTGCAGCAGCAGCAAAAATGATGAAAAATATGCCTAAAATGCCTCAGGGAAGAATGTAAGGTGTTTTTCTAAGATAAACGATCAGCCCGGCCCTTCAAGCCGGGCTTTTTATTTGCCAAAAAACTACCTCCATATTGTATTTGCTGATAGATTAGGCAAAACCCAATCTTATATGCTGGTAAAAACTTATGGAAGCGCTGTTTTTGGCGTTGATGCACTAACAATCACAATTGAAGTCAGTATTGGCGGAGGAAATAAATACCACATCGTTGGCCTTCCGGACAATGCCATTAAAGAAAGCCTCCGGAGAATAGAAAGCGCGATCCAGTCTGCCGGATTGAAAATGCCCAGACAGAAGATCGTGATTAACCTCGCCCCTGCAGACATCAGAAAAGAAGGCTCAGCTTATGACCTTCCAATTGCCCTGGCCATTCTCGCGGCCTCAGGTCAGATTGAGAGCCCGGAAACCGGAGATTATTTCATCATGGGCGAACTTTCCTTAGATGGAGGATTACAGCCCATCAAAGGGGCCTTACCCATTGCCATCCAGGCGAAAGCGGCGGGGTTTAAAGGTTTTATCCTGCCCAAAGACAATTCCAGGGAAGCGGCAATTGTATCGGATCTTCATGTATACGGGATGTCCAGGCTCAGTGAAGTGGTTTCTTTCTTTAATAACAAAGAAAAACCGGAACGGGTATTCGTCAATTCAGCCGATACTTTTCTCCGGCCTCAGGACAGTTATGAGTTTGATTTTTCTGATGTGAAAGGACAGGAAAACATCAAGCGTGCGCTGGAAATTGCCGCTGCGGGAGGACACAACCTGATCCTGATCGGTCCGCCGGGAGCAGGAAAAACAATGCTGGCAAAGAGAGTCCCCACCATACTTCCTCCCTTAAGCTTACAGGAAGCCCTGGAAACCACTAAAATTCATTCGGTGGCAGGAAAGCTCAATGCCATAGATTCACTCATGACAGCGCGTCCTTATCGATGTCCGCACCATACCATTTCCGATATGGCACTCGTGGGGGGCGGTGCCCATCCCCAACCGGGAGAAATCTCACTGGCACATAACGGCGTGCTCTTTCTGGATGAACTGCCTGAGTTTAAAAGAAGTGTGCTTGAGGTGATGCGTCAACCGCTGGAAGACCGGAATATCGTGATTTCCAGAGCGAGGATGAGCGTGGTCTATCCGGCAAGTTTTATGCTCATCGCTTCCATGAACCCCTGTCCCTGTGGTTTCTATAATCATCCGGAAAAAGCATGTATCTGTGGGCCGGGGATGGTTCAGAAATACCTGAGTAAAGTTTCAGGCCCCTTGCTGGACAGGATAGACCTGCATGTAGAGGTCACCCCGGTACACTTCAGCGAGCTCTCTTCTCCTGTTGTGGCAGAAAAAAGCGCATTGATCAGATCGCGGGTAATTGCAGCCCGGGCCATTCAGGGCCTTCGCTTCGAGGGGAAAGCAGATTTATACTGCAATGCCCAGATGAGCCCTAAAATGGTTCGCAAGATTTGTCATATCAATGAAGAGGGACAGGAACTGATCAAAAAAGCCATGGAAAAACTGGGCTTATCAGCAAGGGCTTACGACCGGATCTTAAAGGTGGCCAGAACGATTGCCGATCTGGCAAAATGTGAAGACATTAAACCGGAACATCTGGCAGAAGCCATTCACTACCGCAGCCTGGACCGCGATAGCTGGGCATCCTGAGGCCTATTCTTCTTCTTCCTCCTCTTCGCCTTCCTCTTCCTCTTCTTCAGGCTGGAATGCGATGATCTCGCGGCCAATGTTATTGATCTCTTCGTCTGCTTCAAATAAGGGAAGGCCGGTTTCCTCGTCAAGTTTCAACCATTGAAGTTCCGTGTCTTTTTGGATGTGGACATATTCCTTACCCTCTTTAAAAATCACGTAAGTATCGTTTCCTTCCGGAAAAACAGCATAATTAATATTTCCTATTTGAATGTCAAAAGGCTCTTGCATATCTATTTATTGTGTGGTTTATTGATTTGAGTTGAGGGCTAGCGTAAAGTCGAATAGTTATAAAACTGTAATTTTCCTGTGCCCATAACCTCTATTGTTTTCGTTTCATTACTGCCATTCGCTCCTTTTAGGTTAAGCGTGATGGTATTGTTCCCTTTTTGGAGCGGAATCCGGGTATAGCTGATATTTGCAGGTAAAGACTGCCAGTTTCTGGTATCTGCCTTTTCAGAGATCAGGCTATACAGCTGCATGCCCAAACCAAGTCCTTCCAAAAGGGAGTTGTCTTTTCCATTCTTTCCCGTTCCTTTAGCACTTTCTCTCAGCACATACTCCGCAGCTTTCTTTACTGCCAGACGGGTCAGTACTTTACTCATCTCTTTCAGAAAACGCTGATCAAGCGTCTTAAACGCCAGTTCATTGATGTCTTCTGCTTTCTCAAAATTTATCGTATTTGTCCCGTTGCTCAATGTGGCATTGCTATAGAAAGGAGAACGTGCCACGTATTTTGGATAGGTTGCCCGCAAGCTCTGAACTGAACTTGCATTAAAATCCCTGCTATTGCCATAGCTGTTGTTAAACGGAACGATAATCGTTCCTCCTACATTCGTGAAAAACAAGCCTCCATCCCCCCCTTTAACCAGGGAAAAGAAAAATTCCTCCTGTTGTTTAACAGGTGCCAGTCCGTTTTCCCAGAAAAAGATCAGTTCTCCGCCTTCGGGTGCTTTTTCTCTGGTATATTTCAGGTTAAACAAGCCTTCAAACCGCTGGAGCTCAGAAACAAATCCCATTGCATCCGCTGTTCTCAATACATCCTTCTTTAAGCCTTCCGGCATCACCGTCCCGTAATAAGTATGGTCTTTGCTGTTCAGGTAAACTTCTGCTGCATTCCGGTAAGCGATAAAAGCATTGTTCACATCACCATCATGCTCATAGATTAATCCCTGAAGCATTAATGAGAAGGCATCTTTCGAATAACGGCTCTCCTTATTGTCAAACTTATCACCCTGTTCCTGCGACTGCAGTGTAATCCTTCTTGCTTCTACAATTGCGTCTTCCGTACGGTTCAGGTAAACGTAGTTTAAGGCCTTATAATAATGGATCATGAACTTCTCAAAGTCTTCTCCTTTATAAACCTGGCTCATCGGATTTACGAGGGTTCCTACTACGGCATCCATTGCACCACCCATTCCATTTTCCAGGAGCTGATCGGCCTCATTAAAGTAACGGTTGCTGTTTTCGTAATCTCCTACCAGGTGACTCGTTTTTCCCTTTTCCATGAGGAAAAGCAATTTGTTTCTCGGCTTTTTCAGCAGGCTGTTTTTATCCAGCTCTTTAATTGCTTCCGGATAATTGCCATTGGAAACCTGTTTGTAATATGGCCCAATCATGTCATTATAGCTGGAACAGCTAAAAAGAAAGAGCATCAACCCCAAAAGAAGTGATGCTCTAAAA
This sequence comes from Pedobacter sp. KBW06, assembly GCF_003852525.1. Lineage (GTDB taxonomy): Bacteria > Bacteroidota > Bacteroidia > Sphingobacteriales > Sphingobacteriaceae > Pedobacter. Next base: position 883,549 of record NZ_QAJL01000004.1, on the reverse strand, counting down.
GTATGCTTACTAATATTAACCATATTACATTTAGTCTGTAAAACCAGACTAATTTTTAACGTATTTAGCAATTTTTTTGTCTCCTATCCAAACCACTTCATTGGTTTGAATATTGGTCAGTTCCAGGTTTACCTGATAATAAACGACCTTTTTCCTTTTGTGTGAATCTACAATAGAGTTGATAGATCCCTGAAGGATATAATCAGCTCCGTTTTCCAATCCGAATTTCTTCATGGTCGATACGGAAGAGTTGTCTTGCTGATCTGCTTTTTCCGCACGTAATTCTTCTCTTTTTTTACCTCCCTGTACCAATCTCACACGGTCACTTTGAATAAAAGATTGCTCTACGTCTTTAACAAAAGTCTCAGCATCGATGTGCTCATGGCTTTTATTGTTTACCGCGCCAACCACTACCACTGGTTTCTTTCCTTGTTTACCTTCCAAATGGTTAGGTAACCATTTCCCGCCCAGAATCGTTTGGGTCATTTCCTGTGCCACCAGTCTTGAATCGGTATTGTTCCAGTTTCCACTGATGTCGATCGATTCATCTGTATTTACACGTGTCACTTGTCTGGAGCATGAGCTGATGACCATCATCCCAGAAACTGCAATAGCTGCAATTGCTATTATCTTTTTAAACTGCATATTTCTAAATATAAATTTCTAATGTTGTTGTTTACCAGCGGTTCCAGCGACCGTGATGTCCCCAATTGCCATAACCGTAGTTATTACCCCAGCCATAATTGCTATAGCCAAAGCCCAGGGAGAGGCCTATCGGAGAATAATAAGAATTACCATAATAGTAAGGGTTGTACCAGCTATTTTCATAATTTCTTTGTCTGCGCAAAGCCCTGCGCTCTTCCCTTGCCGTGTACCAGTCGTACGCTTTATAGGTATTCTGGACAGTACTGCCCTGATTACGGTTCAAAGAATCAGCTAATTCTATATATTTAGCCCTGCTTTCCTGATATCTCGGATTCTGGTCTTCTGCCAGTCCTGGATTTTGTGCATAACCAATCGTCGAGTAAACCAGACCTGCGATGCAACTTGCGACAATAATCAAATTCCGTTTCATCTGTATATATTTTTATTTTATTTGTCAGATGGATCTTACATAATCTATGCCATCTTTAGCGCAGATTAAGCTCGGTACATTTCCAAGTAATTAACTAAAAGCAAAATTACTCAATTTCTAATGCAAAGATATGACGTAGCGGGTTGATCTCTGCCATTTTAAAGTTAAAAAATGTTAAATCAATTCCCCTTTAATTTCCGGATAAATTCGATGAATTTGGTGTTCGCGTAGTTTGCGGCTCCGGATTCATGGTAAGAAACGCGACTCTCCTTATCAAAAACGATGGTTGTGGGCAATGCTCCGGAAAAAAGACTTTCAGGAATGCTGCTTGCCGCGGCGAAAACCGGAAGCTTATACTCCTTCCTGTCCATGTATTTCTGAGCTTTCCCAAAGTCGCCATCAGCATCCACGAGAATGAAAACGACTTCTTTATCATCCTTAAATTGCTGATATAGTTTGTTTACAGAAGGCATTTCGGCCAAACAGGGAGGACACCAGGTTGCCCAGAAATTCAGAAAGACCACTTTACCCTTTAAATCCCCCAGGTCGAGTACTGCTCCGGAAGCATCCTTAAAGCGGATACCAGCCAGGCCATCTGCTGGCAGCGACGCTTTTGGTGCTGCAGTCGTATCCGGTTTAAAAAGTCCGATTTCCATTAAGCCCTGAATCATGATTGCTTTCGCTGAAGGAACAAAAAGAACAACCAGCATCAAAATCACGAACATTGCGTTAACTACATTACTCTTTTTGAACATCTTTCTCATTTCGATAAAATTTTTACACAGGGGTCAATGCAAATTAAAGAATAAATTCTAATTTGCAGAACAACAACTTATTACCTTGACCAGCGTATGATAAAAAAAACTATCCCCGGATTACTGCTACTCGGTGTAGCTTTGTCCTGTACAAACAAAGACAATAAAATGGAAACCTATAAATGGCCGGATGCGGCAGCACCTGTCGCAGAGATAAAACCTTTCGTCAGAACCCTGCATGGGGATACGGTAACAGACAACTACTACTGGATGATTGACTATTTCAAAAAAGGAAAAGACAGTACCAAAGTCGTGGAATACCTGACCGCCGAAAACAAATACCTGGACACCATGATGAGTGGAACAAAGACGCTGCAGGCAGATCTGTTCAAAGAACTCAAAGGCAGGATCAAGGAAAAAGATGAATCTGTTCCGGTCTTCAAAAACGGATATTACTACTATACCCGAAATGAAGAAGGAAAACAATACGCCAAATACTGCCGGAAAAAGGGTACACTGGAGGCCAAAGAAGAAATATTATTAGATATGGACGCGGAAGCGAAAGGCTTACCTTATTATCAGGCCTCTGGATTCTCCGTTAGCCCGGATAATAAGATGATGGCTTTTGGAGTAGATAAAGTATCCAGACGTCAATATGTGATTCACATTAAAAACCTGGAAACCGGAGAAGTGATTAAAGATGCGATTTCCAATACCCAGGGCGATCCTGTTTGGGCAATGGACAATAAAACGATCTTCTATACTTCCAAGAATGAAGTAACGCTATTGAGTGAAAAAATAAAGAAACACCAGCTAAACAGCGATGCAAAACAGGATGTAACGGTATATGAGGAGAAAGACAAGTCCAATTATATCGGTGTCGGGAAATCAAAATCCGGGAAATACATTTTCATTTATTCTCAGGCTACACTTTCCAATGAAATTAAAATGCTGGATGCCAGCACGCCAGATCAGCCATTTAAGTCTTTTCAGCCAAGACAAAAGGACATGTTATATGAAGCAATTCCTTTGGACGACAAGTTCCTGATCCTGACCAACTGGAATGCCAAGAATTTCCGTCTGATGGAATGCCCGCTGGATAAAACCGGCCGAGAAAACTGGAAAGAAGTGATTCCTCACCGTAAAGACGTTTTACTCGAAGGTGTAGAAGAATTTAAAACCCATATTGTAATTACCGAACGTAAAAACGGACTTACTCAGCTTCGTGTTCGTGCAACAGGCGGTACAGAACATAACATCGCTTTTGAAGAACCGACTTACACCGCTATGGTTGGGGCTAATCCCGATTATGACAGCAAGACGCTTCGTTATGTTTATACTTCACTGACCACTCCTTCTTCTACCTACGATTATAACATGGATACGAAGGCAAAAAAGCTGATGAAGCAACAGGAAGTAGTTGGAGGATACAATAAGGATGATTATACCTCAGAAAGGCTGTATGCGACCGCAAAAGACGGGACTAAGGTTCCGATCTCACTGGTTTATAAAAAAGGTCTTAAAAAGGATGGAAAGGCGCCTCTGTTGCTTTATGCATATGGCTCTTATGGTTCCAGTACTGATCCGGCTTTCAACAGCAGCAGATTAAGTCTGTTAGACCGTGGTTTTGTTTATGCGATTGCGCATATCCGCGGCGGACAGGAAATGGGTCGTCAATGGTATGAAGACGGAAAGCTCATGAAAAAGATGAATACTTTTACTGACTTTATTGATTGCGGGAAATACCTGATCGATGAGAAATTCACAGGAAAAGAACATTTATATGCGCAGGGCGGAAGTGCAGGCGGACTTTTGATGGGTGCAATTATCAATCTTGCTCCCGACATGTGGCATGGTGTGATTGCACAGGTTCCATTTGTGGATGTGATCAATACCATGCTGGATGAAAGCATTCCACTGACCACAAATGAGTTTGATGAATGGGGAAATCCTAAACAAAAAGCGGCTTACGATTATATGAAGAGCTATTCTCCGTATGAGAACATAGAAAAGAAAGCTTATCCGAATATGCTGGTTACGACAGGTCTTCACGACAGTCAGGTTCAGTATTTCGAGCCGGCAAAATGGGTGGCCAAACTAAGGGCAACCAAGACGGATAAGAATGTCCTGCTGCTTAAAACAAATATGGACTTTGGTCATGGCGGAGCTTCAGGCCGCTTTGATTACCTGAAAGATGTTGCTTTAAATTACTCCTTCCTTTTTGCACTGGAAGGCATCAACAAATAACAAGGTCATAAAAAATGGGATGCCTGTGCCAGGCATCCCATTTTTTTATTTCCATTACTTCCTGTCCTTTAAAAGGGCTTTCAGTTCAGCTACTGTTTTCTTCAATTCTTCCAGTTCAGTTTTCAGGGTCTTCAGTTCCCTTTGCTGGCTTACAATCTCTTCATCGTGTTCCTGCCAGCCTTTCAGTAAAGGTACCGTCATCGACTGGTAGTTGAGGGAAAGTGTTTTCCGCTGATCATTATCTGTTTTGATCAGAGAAGGAAAAAACTCCTGAACATTCTGGGCTATGAAGCCAATCTGGTGTAATTCCATATCGTTACGGTCGTAAGACACCGCATGCAATCTTCTCAGGCTCTCAGAAACCGGCGGAATGGTGAGAATGTTCTTCTTCAGACGAACATCCGAATTTGCGGTCACATCTCCTGAAGCCTTGATGTCGCCGTTAACGATCACCTGACCTGTTACCGTCAGTTCCGAGTTTACATCCAGCGTGGTAAACTTCCCCTGCGCCGGACTGGAATTTCCGATCAGGGTACCATCAATTGCCCCTTTGGTAATTTCCACTGCATCTTTATTCTGAACCGCTAAAGTACCCAAGCCCAGGTTGGTTCTCGCCGATTCGGCCGTGATTGCTCCTGTACCGCCTTTTTCTATCGCCAGCGTTCCGGTACTGCCACCGCCCCCCATTTGGGTTTCCACCCAGTTGGTATTGAGCAGGCCAGCTTTTAACTGATAGAATTTCTCTTCCAGAATGGAGTAAACCAACATCCCCACACTTCTTCTGGCAGGGGTAATGTTATCTCTTTCGGCATTGCTGGCCACAGATCTGAATCCTCCTTTTCCATAAATCTCATTGTGGGTAGGATATTTATCGCTAAGGTCATTTGGCTCTACCGCACCGATTACTTTCACTTGTGCGCTGGCCGAAAAGGAAGCCATACAAAGGATCAGACAAAATGTATAAATCGTTTTCATTGGAATATAATTTTCTAAAGTCTTCATTTATTTCCCGGTTATTGAACAGCAAAGGTTAAGCCTGCTGCAGTATTGTCTCTCTGAACATAGATCACATAATCCGTAACCCCTCCGCTGGCATTTCGGAAGGACCTTGTGGTTCTTTCAAATGCCCCGGTAGAATCGTTCACCCCTACAATTATTTTCGTTCCGCCCCAGCTTGAAGGGTAGGCGATCACCAGTTTTTGTCTGCCTGAAGGGCTGGCCGATTTATTCGTTACCGCCGCCGAAGTTCCCAGCTCTGCGCCCGAAAGGCTTAGGATCTCCGCGTCCGTAGGCGCGAAGCTTTGTCCGTCTTCGCCTCCGTTGGCAAATCCCCAATACCTTTTCCACTGGAAACTGATGGAAGCAGAAGCCTGCTGTGTCTTATTGTCTTTGGTCTTTACGGTCATGCTGAAAGTTGTTGGCTGGTTGTTGTTTGCATTTGCGCTGAGCGTTCCTCCAACTGTTGCACCTGCAGCAGGACTCGCAGTAAACACCTCCTGCCCATGAACAATGATGCTCGTAATCTCCGCCGTTTCCGCAGCCCTTCCTGCAAGCCAGTTCAGGGTAATCGCCGTACTTCCCGCAGGCCCCATTTCTTTAACACCGGAAGGTGTTGCCGTTAAGGAAGCAGATGGCCCCAATGAAGGATAAAAAACAGCCTCGATCCATTTGGCCAGGTCATTCGTTCCCGGGTTTACGTTTTTATAATAGTCGCCGGTAATTGGCCTGCTTCCGTTAAAAGCGCCAATTGTTCCTCCGCCAGTACCTAAAGTCGATTTATCCACCCAGGAAACAAGTCCCTCCGCATTGGTCACCATCACCTGATCTGCTGTTCCTCCTTTAATGTGTGCCGGGGTCACGGCCTTTTCTGCGATCAGGGGATTAGGGTATGTTCCCGTTAAATCCCCGCCCGCAGGCCCTGAAGGAATCCCCTGTAACAACAATGCAGGCCAGGTATCGTCATCTTTTTTAGGACCAAAGAGTGTTTGATCAGTAGTATTCACATAGAAATCACCTTTTTTTCCTGTTGCGGCAACCGGAATTCCCTGACCATAAATCAGGTTATTTCCAGCAGCAGCGGCTGGCGAAAACAAAAGCCAGTTGGCATTATTGTCCAGCTCTGCCGGAACATCTGCACAAACCAGCTGGAAGGTTTTTGTTTTCCCGGTACCATCGTCCATCACGGTACAGAGCATTCCCGGCTGACGTCTCGGGGAGCTGATGTTATTCCTGTCCGCAATTGTGGCCACCTGGTGATGCCCGCCTTTGGCATCGTTGCTATAAATGATCACCTTTCCCGGTTGTGGGATCAGGGGATTTCCTACGAATTGAGCATCCGCCACTGCGGGAGCAAAAAACATGGAACCCAGTGTCACCAGGGCAAATTTGATCAAATAGCTGATCTTGTTTTGTTTGATTTGCATATCCTTATTTCTTTACAATTTCTATTAAACCATCTTCTTTTATCATAAAAACCAGCTCGTTTCCGTAGGCGGTACCAAGTCGGTTTGTCGCATAAGCTTTTAAATAATATAGCACTCCTGTGCTCAGGCCGTCCGGACTCAGCGCTGATGAACCTCTTCCGTTGGTCAGCTTCTGATCCACAATTGCAGGGCCCGGGCTTGTGCTCCAGCAGACACCGGATTCCAGAATCACCGATCCCCCATCTTCCAGCAGGTCAATGCCTGTGGATACCGATGTTGTGCTCTTTTGTGTTACCGCCACTGTTTTCAGCAAAGGTTTTTTCTGTTCTCCATAGCCGTACCATTCCGTTAGTTTGAATGGTGCCGTTTTGTCGTCCAGGTGACTCTTCTGATTCAGGAATGGGATTCCGAAAGGTGCATTTCGTTCTTCCGTTTTGATCTCTCCTATCGCCAGCATATAATCCGCTACCATCTTCATGCTGATCGGTCCTGAGGCCGGCAAAGGACTTTTCTTCCAATCGGCATACAGCGTTATACTTTCTGTAACCGGGAGGCCAAAATTAAAAACTGTTTCCATACTTTGATCACTATACCAGGTATAAAAATCAGCTCCTTCTTTGGTACTCAGAGGAGGTGTTACGATCGCCTGATCTTCTACTTCCATTGGAGCAATCGGCGTTCCTCCGCGTGTATCCCAGGTCAGGGTATGGAACTGGCGGACGATCCTGAGCAATCCAGGTTCAAAGCTAAAGTCATAATTGTCTGCCTGCAGCTCAGCGAGGCTTAACAACACCGGATATGTTCCCGGCAAGCTGCTGATGGTTGCTGTGGTGTTATAGGCCGGCATTCCCTGAATTTTTGCAACTGCCCTTAAGCCTGTTTCTGTCTCGCCATATTTAAACCCTTTCATTTCATGACTAAAGACTGGATTCTCCTGTCCATAAAAACGTTTCAGGCTATCACCATACACCGTAAGTAAGGCTTTGCTAATTTTGAAGCTTTGTTCTGCTTCCGCCTTTTCAAAGTAAGCATTCCCTGGTTGAACCGCCTTAATCAACACCACTCCTGTTCCTTCAATATGGACCATATCCCCATTGATGTCCACGTGTCCGTCGATCAGCTCAAAAGTAATGGGCAGTCCTGAAGGTACAGTGGCCAGCAGCTTAAACGGATCATCACCATATGCTTTATCCGCGATTGGGCTAAAGCTGATCAGCTGTGGTGCTTTCCGGATATTGATAGTTGCTACCGCCACCTGTAAGGTCGTATTGAATGTATTTGGAGCCAGAGTTAAATCTCCGGTCATGACCAGTTCCCCAACCGGAGCAGCGGTATACCCTGCCGGATTCCAGGTTACACTCAGGTATTCTTTGCTTCCATCATTATAAGTAGCCTCAATTGATAATGGCAGAGCCAATCCGGAGAATGGCGTCCCGTAATTTACCGTTACCGGTGCAATGGATGCCAGGGAAACAATATCCTTCATCAGGGTTACTTTAATGGAAGCCCTGAAATCTGAAGTATTGCTCGCCTCGTCCGTCAGCTGGATCTCTCCTTTGATCAGTTGCGGTTGAAGCACATTGCTCTGATAACCCGTTTCATCCCAAAGTACCGGAAGCTCTTCCTTCGTTCCATCATCATAGATCACTTTCACTATCGATGGTAAATCCAGGGCAGAAAACAGTTTTCCATATACATCGGTTAAGGCCGCAGGTTCTTCTACGGAAACGATGTTTTTCTTATCGATGACCACCACAACTTTTGCCGTAACGTTGTTCGGATTTGATGCTTTTTCTTCCGGATCCAAAAGTCCGGTAAAATTAAAGCTGCCCACCTGGTTGTCTACAAAATCAACAGATTCCCAGTTGACACCCGCCAGTCCCGAAGATCCGTTGGTATAAGCCACAGGCAGTTCGAGTCCCAATTTTGTGATGACCTGACCGATTGTAGTCCCCAAAGGAAAATGAACAGGCGTATTTACCGTAACTGCATTGATGACAAGCAGGGCCGGCTGTACCGTTACTTTTATCGCGGCCGTCTTATTGTCCTTGTTCTCTTCCGGTGCATCAGGCATCAATGTTCCGGTAAGCAGGTAATCTCCCGCTGTTGTTCCATCAAAAGTTCCTTCCTCCCAAATCAGGGATAGCGGTTCTGTCTGGTTGTTATTATAAGTTACGTTTACAGTTGCCGGCAATTCGAGATTTACATACAATGTACCATTAGGCACCAGTAAGCCTGGTAAAGGGGCTACCGAAACGATATATCTCCTTGCCACCTTCACTTTAAATACTGCGCTGAGGTTGTCCGGGTTCTGGGTATTTAAAGGCATTTCCGGCAGGCCATTAAAAATGTAATCCTCAGATTCTAATGGGTTATACGCTGCATTATCCCATGTTTTAACGACCAGTGCTGCGGTAGAACCATCATCAAAAGTACCCCTTACAGTGGCAGGAAACCCGACTGCTGCCAGTGCTGTACCATTGGGAACAGATACGGAATCCATGGCCATCGCAATCAGCATCCGGATTTTTTCTGCCAGGACTACGGTCATCACTGGCTGAAGGGCTTTCGGGTTGTCAATGTCGTCAGGAACAACCAATGTTCCCTGCAGGATATAATTTCCCGGAAGCTGACCATTGTAATTTCCCTTGGCCCAGCTTACCGCCAGTAAGTCTTCAGAATTGTCGTTATACCTCACTTTTACCGCTTCCGGTAAGGTTAACGCGTCAAATTCAGTTCCGTAACTTACATTCAGGTTTTCTATTGCGGCGATCGATTCTATTGCTTTCTTTCCAACCACCACGCAGACTTTAGCAGGGAGGTTATCCGGATTCTGAATTCCCTGAGGAAGGACTAAATCTCCTTCAAAAAGATAAGTTCCTGCCTGCTGATCATTGTAATCTGCAGATTCAAAGGAGTTACTCAGCACAGGAATATCCAGATCAGCACCTTCGTCTAACTTCGCATGACTAAAAGCAGGGAAAGGGATTTCTGCCAGCTTCGTCCCATAAGCAACAAATACGGTATCCGTTCTCAATTCCAGAATTGCTTTTGCTTTCGCCAGTACAGTTAATGCGATCTGTGGAACAATTCCTTTTGGATTTTCGATATCGTCCGGCAGGGTAAAGTTTCCGTTGATCAGGTATTTACCCGCCAGGTTTCCATTGTAACCCGAAAGGTCCCAGCTTAGTCCAAGCTCTGCAAAACCACCATCTTCCAGTTGTGTCATTAAAGCATCCGGCAAGATCAGTTCGGAAGCCTCTGTTCCAAAAAACACGGCTAATGCTTCCGGAGCCTGGTACGTTTTAATGAGGCGCTTTCCTACTTTAACTTTCAGATCCGCTTTTATGCTATCCGGATTAATGATCCCGCCGGGAATCTCAATTTCGCCTGTCAGCTCATAGGAACCTGGTTCATCAGCGGCATAATCTTCCATGGTCCAGCGCACATTCAGACTGCCGGAGCTTCCGTTGTCGTAGTTTACATTGACCTTTTTCGGGAATAACAATACGGCTTCATTAAAAGGTTTTCCAAAAGGAACATTAACCGAATCCGGTAATGCAGCAATTATTTTCAATGGCTTTGGTCCAACCTTTACCTGAATCTCTGCATAACGGTTGTCCGGATTTTCGATCTCGTCGTTGATGACCAGCTCTCCCCTAAAATTATAGATCCCTTCCAGTAATGGGTTATAGGTTTCTGAGCTCCACAGGACACCTTCAGTTCCGGAGGACAGGTCGTTATAAGTCACTTTTACCGTTTCGGGCAAGTCGATATCCGTACGCTCAGTTCCGTACTTAACATTCACTAAGGTTGGATTTGTAATGGTTTTGATTTCTTTTTTACCAAGTGTAACCATAATGGAAGTACTGCGCAGCTCTTTATTCACGACTCCTTCGATCAGGATTGGATCTCCGCTAAAGGTGTAGATTCCCGGAATGAGCGGGTCATAATCCTCCGTATCCCAGGTCATATTTAAGCTTCCTGTACTTCCATCATCATAAGTCACCGCAACTGCTGTTTTTAGTGCTTCAATTGCGGTCAGCTTTGTACCGTAAGCAACCCTTATGCTATCCGGTTGGGCGATGGATACGATGTTTTTTGGTTTGGGTAAAACGGTTAAAATTAAACTGGCTTCGAGGTTACTGTTGTTGTCAATGCTTTCATCGTGCAGCAGTTTACCAGACAGGGTATAATCTCCGGCCAGCATGCGGTTATAAGATCCGGCTTTCCATTCCACCCCAACGGTATCAGTGGTTCCATCATCGAACTTCACTTTTATCGTTTGTGGCAGGTCTACATCGTCGAAAAGTGTGGCGTATGGGGTAGTCAACCGGGCTAATGGCAGGATTGAGATGATGTTTTTCCGGATGATCACCTTCTGCTCTGCAAACAGACGTTTGCTGTTTACAATTAACGGTTTCAGCTGTAAAGCTCCTTTCAGGTCGTATTCCGCTCCTTTATCCGATTTATAGACAGACTTGTCCCAGATCACCGTCAGGAATCCTGTGGTCTGATCATGGTAGGTTACCCTTATTGACGATTGCAGCGGCAGGTTTGCCGCCGGTGTATTTAAAGGCACAGTAATTTCGGCTAAAGGTTCTACGGCAATGACATCGTGCTGTGCGTAAATGTCAACACTGGCCTCAAAACCTGCCGGGTTAGCATGTTCTTCTTTCAGAACCAGATCTGCATACACCCGGTATACGCCAGACTTGAGGTCGTAAATCCCCGGGCTCCACACTAAGTTTAACATGTCTGTTGTGACCCGGTCATCATACGTTACCCTGACCTGTTTAGGCAGCATCGGAAGCACTTCAGAGAAAGGTGTGCCCGATAAGACGTACACCGGACTCAGTTCTTCCATAGCGATGATATAAGGATAAACAGGATCTATTACCGCCACCTTTGCAATTGCAGTGAGGTTGTTTCTGTTCATTTCAGGTTGTGGAACGCTCAGTGTTCCGGTAAGGGTGTAAATGCCTTCGGTATTGCCATCGTAATTTCCCGGAAGCCAGGTTACCGGAAATTTGGCATGGCTCTGGTCGCTCAGTACGACTTCCACCTGAGTCACCAGGTTCAGCTGTTCAAATGGTGTTCCTGTATCTTTCTTCACCGGCACCGGGTAAGGTTTCAGGACTTCGATGATGTAAGGCTCGCGTGGGTTTACTTTGAGTTTAATCTTCAGGGAACCGCAAACGTTCGTTCCGCTTACAGATAAAGTAAATTCGAAATCTCCGGCTACTGCTGACTCTCCTGAAATCAACCCCTGCGGGCTCAGGCTCATCCCATCGGGAAGTAAGCCCTGAGAAATCGCATATGTATAGGTTCCGGTTTCCGCCAGTACGATCTGATGACTGTAAGGGCTCCATTGGTTTGCCGCAGGGAGTTGTTGCTCTGCATTCTCCAGATAAAGGCCCTGAAATTCATAAGCACCAATGTCTACTGTTCCGTGTTTAATCCGCGCTGCTCCCGCCAGATCTGTACTTATTCCGGCGCTCTTTGTATTGTCGCCCATATTTATAGATGGCGAACAGGAAGCCAGCGAGAGTTCATCTCCGGAAGGATTGTTAAACTGCGGATCTTTAGTCAGGATTTGAACGCCTGTTTTATATCCGTTTTCTATAGTACTGTTGGCTACGGTAATTCCTGTACTGAGCTGATCGGGAACATTATTTCCGCGTTTATTCCCCCAGATGATGGTATTGTAAACGTTAACTGTTCCGGTATAACGGTACAATGCCCCGCCCAACTGTGTCGTGGCAGAAGTATTTGAATATGCAATCGAATTATTGGCCATGCTTACATTCACCAGATTGGTGATGCCGTTATAATGATAAATCGCTCCTCCATAATAACCTGCCGTACCGGTTACCTTGTTTCTGCTGAAAATGCTGTTGCTGATGTCAAGCGTTCCCGACTGCTGATAGATTGCGCCACCCTGTTGCTGGGCAGTATTTCCTATAAACCGGGCATCTTTGATCACTGGCTTTCCATTGGTATAATTATAAAAGGCACCTCCGTTTATCGTTGCTCCATTGTCTTTGAAGGCCACTTTGCTCATGGTAATGGCAGCAGAGGCATTGAACATTCCTCCCCCTTGTCTTGCTTTGTTATTGATGAATTTAAGGTTGTCGAATGTTGCGGCGGCGGAGTTATAAATCCCTCCTCCATAGCCGTAGCTTCCGGCACTGACATTGTTATTCTCAAGGATGATATTGGTAAATACAGCCTGTCCGCTGTTAAAAACCCCACCTCCATAATTGTAGGCTGCATTGTTCTTGATCCAGAGATTTTTGAAAACTACTTTTCCTGTAGCGTTATAAATTCCGGCACCGTAGTAAATGTCTGCACTGGAATTGGAACCGGTGGCAGTACGTCCGCCGGAGATGCTGAACCCGTCCAGAACCGTTGCTGCTGTTAAAGGCAGGCGGTTATAAATGACATGGTAGCTTCTGTTTTCCCCGCTTAATACGGTTTCATTTGTTGTTGCAATGGCTTCTTCATCGCGCTCTGCAAGCTCCTGCTCTGTTCCGGCAAAACCACCGAACATTTTGACATTTTCTTTCAACGTGAAATAGGAATTTACTTTAAGACCGGGGATATATTTTCCTTTGGCCACCCAGATGGTATCACCAGCCAATGCGGAGCTGAGTCCTTTCTGGAGATCCAGGAACCCGTTTGCCCAGTCCGCACCGTTGTCCATTCCTGTTGCGGCCTGGTTTACATAAATCCGGACTCCTCCTCCTCCAAGCTTCACCTCTACTGTATAGAGTCTGTTTCCACATAAAGTACCGTCGTTTGCACTGACATTAAAAGTATAAATTCCGGCATTGATTGGTCTTCCTGTGATTCTTCCTGAGGTACTGAGTAGCAGTCCGTCGGGAAGCTTGCCGTAACTGATGGAGTAGGTGTAGTTTCCGCTTCCTCCGGTAGCAGTCAGCTGCTGATCGTAACGCTGCCCTCTGATGCCTTCCGGTATGGCTGCCGGACCAACGATGGTTCTGTTTTGCTGATTTTCATAAGCACCGAGGTCAACGGTCTCTGCTTTAATTCTGGGCTTCGCCAGGACATCCTGATTCAGTCCGGAAGCGAAAACGTTATCTCCCATATTGATTGCCGCTGAGCAGTCTGACAGGGAAAGATCATCTGGTGTCGTCAGGTTAAACACCGGATTGGCATCAATCACAATTTTTCCTGCCGGGTAACCTCCCTGAATCAAAGCATTGCTGACCTTAACATTCAGGTTCAGTTCGTCAGAAACGTTGTTTCCTCTTTTATTTCCCCAGAGGATGCTGTTCTGTAAATTCATGACACCGGCATTGCGGTAGATTCCACCCCCATATTTATTTGCCGAAGCATTGACATAACTGATGCTGTTATTGCTTACCGTAATGTTGTTGAGCGTAGAGGTTCCGGTATACTGATAAAGCGCCCCTCCAAAATAGCCCCCGGTATTGCTCACTTTATTCCGGCTAAACACGGCATTGTTTAAGGTCAGTGTTGAGGCCCACTGGAACAATCCGGCGCCATGCTGCACCGAAGTATTTGCAATAAAGGAAGCTCCGTTTAAGGTAATTTTTCCCGAATAGGCATAAAAACCACCACCCTGAACAGTCGCCTTATTTTCTTTAAAAACAGCGCCATTGATGGTTACTGTTGCCGTAGCCTGGTACATCCCTGCTCCATAAGCCGCGGTATTATTGAGGAACTCCAGGTTGCTCATCTGTGCCGCTCCGGCATTGTACAAACCTCCTCCGTATTGATATGAACCGGCAGCAACAGTATTGTTTTCAAATGTAATTTTATTCAGCACTGCGGCAGCGGCATTGTACATTCCTCCCCCATGGCTGTTGGCATTGTTATTCTTAATCCATAAATCGTTGAAGATGACCGCACCCCTGCTATTGTAAACCCCTGCACCAATATAAGGTTCGCTCGTACTTCCCGAAGCTGTTTTTCCTCCGGTAATCGTAAAACCATCGAGGACCGTGGCTGTGGTAAGGACTGCCGAGTTAAAGACCACATGCCTGTTGAGATTTTTACCATCCAGAACAGTCTGGTTGACCGTTCTTATTTGCAGGGTATCCCTTTCTGAGAGCTGGCTTTCCGTAGCGGCAAAACCGCCATAAACTTTTACTCCTTCTTTAAGCTGAAAGGTCGAAGTGACCAATGGCCCCGGGCTGTATGTTCCTTTTGCCACCCAGATCTGATCGCCAGGCAAAGCAACCTTCAATGCGCTCTGAAGATCCAGATACGCGTTACCCCAGGTGCTTCCGTTATTTTGTCCGGATGCCGCAGCCTGGTTGACCAGGATCCGTACAACACCTGTTCCCGCAATAATTTCCATGTTGTAAACCCGATGTCCGCATAAGGTTCCGTCAGTAGATTTTACCACGAAAGTATATTTACCAATTACAATAGGATTTCCGCTGATCAAGCCTCCGGCGGTCATCGAAAGCCCATCAGGGAATTTTCCGGAGACCAGCTCATAGCTATAATTTCCTGCTCCGCCGAGTCCCTGCAACTGCAGGCTGAAAGCATCTCCGCGTGTTGCCTGTGGCATACTTGCAGGGCTAAGGGTAATCACCGGTTCCTGGTGTTCAAAGGCTCCAAGGTCAACGGTTCCGGATGATGTTCTTGCCTGAGCATCCAGATCTTTGTTTCCTGCCAGCACAAGGCTGTTGTCTCCGGTATTTACCGCAGGCGAGCAGCCTGTAAGGCGAAGGTCATCGGCTGCAGTGTTCTTAAACAAAGGATCATGATCTATAATATTCAGACCTGTTGCAAGCCCTCCCTGAATCAGGGAATTGTTCACCTTGATATTTAAGTTCAGTTGATCTGCAAGACCTGTGCCTCTGGTATTGCCCCATAAAATGCTGTTGTTGATCGTCACTGTACCTGCGTTGCGGTAAACAGCCCCACCATAGTTAAGTGCTCCGGCCTTGGAATAGTTAATGTTGTTGTTGCTGAAGGTATTATTTGTGAGCACAGCGGTTCCGGAATAGAGGTATACCGCACCGCCAAAATAGCCTGCAGTTGAAGTTACACTGTTTCTGCTGAAGGTACTATTGTCCAGTTTAAACACGCTGTTGGACCAGATCGCGCCACCATGTTGTACTGCTGTATTTCCACTGAAAGCAGTTCTGTTCAGGCTAAGGGTTCCACTTGCGTAGATTGCCCCACCCATTCCGGTGGCTGCATTGTCTTTAAATACCACATCGGTAAAAACCGGTGTTCCGTTGGCGATGAATACCGCGCCCCCTGTGGTTGATTTGTTTCCTGTAAAACTGGCATTTGTAATGGTTAAAGAAGCTCCGGAGTTGCTGTAAACTGCGCCTCCCTGCCCGTTGGTAATGGTATTGTTGTTAAACTTTACATTGTCCAGCTCTGCAAGCCCTGCATTGAACAGGGCAGCACCATATCCGGGATAACTCGCCGATTCGATGATTTTGTTGTTTTCAAATACCCCATTGCTGAGCTTAAACCCTCCGGCATTGTATACAGCGGAACCACGGGAATACTGCCCCATAGTCCTGTTGTTACTGAAAATGATATCGGTATAGCTCGCATTGCCACTGTGGTAAAGCCCGGCTCCATAACTCGCAACATTGTTTTTAATCCATAGATGATTGAAAACAGCTGCTCCTGCCGTGTTGTAAATTCCAGCACCGTTATAGTTTGCGTTGTTATAATATCCGCCATAACCGGCCAGTGCATTTCCTCCCCGAATGGTAAATCCATCGAGCACAGTTGCATTGCTCAGGGCAGCGGTATTGTACACCACATGGTAGCTCGGTTTACCCTGACTCCCGTCAAGGATCGTTTCGTTCCTTCCACGGATTGCAAGGCTATCTCTTTCCGAAAGCAAGGTTTCCGTTCCGGCAAAACCACCGTAAACTTTTACACCTTCTTTTAAAGTAAAAAAGGAACTGATGAGCAGGCCAGGACTGTAAGTCCCTTTAGCCACCCAGACTTCATCCCCTCCACTGCTTTGTCCAAAAGCAGTTTGCAGATCGGTGAAAGCGTTGGCCCAGTTGCTTCCGTTATTGTCTCCCGTTGCAGACTGATGAACATAAAGTCTGCCGGATCCCGTTGAAATGTCTATTGTATATTGTTTGTTTCCTGCCATGGCGCCATCGGTAGCCCCGATTACAAAGGTATAGTTCCCTATCATCGTTGGCGTTCCCCGCAGCTTTCCATCGGGACCGAAGACGAGTCCTACAGGAAGCTTTCCACCTTGCAAGGCCCATGTTAAGGGTAAACTGCTTCCGGTGGCAGTAAGCTGCAGGTCAAGATATAAACCTCTCTTTAAAGGTCCTATTGTTGCCGGACTGATGATCAGGCTTTGTCCGCTTTCATTTTCAAAGGCACCAAGATCGATCAGGCCATTCTTTATCCTTGGATTCCCGGCAAGATCTTTATCGAATGCCTGCCAGCTGTTTTTTCCGGCATCGATGGCGAGCGATCCGCCTTTCAGATGGAGCTCATCTGCAGCGGCATTTTCAAACATCGGATCGCCAATCTTAACGTCTTCACCTGTAGCGTAGCCGTTCTGCACCACGGTACTCCCCACTACAATTCCTGCATTGAGCTGATCGCTCACATTATTACCTCTCTTGTTTCCCCAAAGGATGCTGTTGTGGACCGTTACTGTTCCTGAATTGCGGTACAATGCGCCACCATAATTTAATGTTGTACTGGCATTGATATAGCCAATGCTGTTATTACTGAAAGTCACGTTGTTGATCAGCGCATCTCCTGAGCTGACATACCATGCCCCACCAAAGTACCCCGCCGTTGCGTTTATTTTGTTGCGGCTGAAGATGCTGTTATCCACCCTGATATTTCCACTGGACCAGATGGCTGCACCATGCTGACCAGAAGTATTCTCCAGGAAGGAAACCCGGTTCAGCAGCGGCGTTCCCGCAGCATAAACCGCTCCCCCCATCCCGGAAGAAATGTTGCCACGGAAGGTCACATCACTTAAATCAGGTGCACCGTTGGCGATGAATATTGCCCCACCTGTGCTTGCTTTATTCCCTGTAAATTCCGATCTGCTTAGTTTTAATACAGCAGAAGAAGTGGTATAAATCGCTCCCCCCTGTCCGTTGGAGATCGCATTATTGGCAAATTTTACGCCATCCAGCTCCATCAGTCCGGTACTGAATATTCCTGCACCATATCCGGTATAACTTGCGGATTCCGTAATTTTATTGCTTTCCAGCAAACCTGAAGTCAGGGCGAAACCTTTCACATTGTACACTGCCGCTCCGCGTGCGTAAGATCCTGCAGCCTGATTATTGCTAAACCTGACATTGCTATAGGTTGCATCACCGCTGTGGTATAAACCCGCACCATAAGTAGCGGTATTGTTTTTTATCCATAAGTTTCTGAATAACGCAACTCCCGCGGTATTGTAAATTCCCGCTCCATAATAGTTGGCATTAGATCCAGAACTGTACGTTGTCAGTGCCTTTCCTCCCTGGATGCTGAACCCATCCAATATTGTCGCATTCGTTAAAGCGGTAACATTGTAAACAACATGATAACTCGGTTGTCCCTGGCTTCCATCCAAAATCGTTTCATTTACTCCGCTGATCGTTTCTTTATTGCGGTCTGTAAGTGCGGTTTCGGTACCGGAAAAACCACCGTAGAGCTTTACTCCTTCTTTTAGGGTGAAAAAAGAACCAGAGGTTGGTCCGGGACTATAGGTCCCTTTTGCCACCCAGATTTCATCCCCGGCTTTCACCTGTGCCATAGCCGGCTGTAAATCATTAAAAGCATGGGTCCAGCTGCTGCCATTGTTGTCTCCTGCTGCAGCCTGATGAACAAATAAACGAACTGCTCCTTCCTTCACTTCGACTGTATATTGTCTGTTTCCAGCGATGGTTCCATCCCCGGCACCAATCACGAAGGTATAGCTGCCTGCCAGTGTTGGTGTTCCACGCAGCTTGCCATCCGGGAGAAATACCAGCCCTGTAGGGAGCTTTCCTCCCTGGAAGCTCCAGGTTACCGGAGAAGATGTTCCGGTATAAGTCATTTGCAGATCCAGATAAGTTCCTCTTGTAATCGCAGCAATTACTCCGGGGCTAATCGTGAGCTGTCCGGCTCCATCATTTTCGTAAGCGCCCAGATCGACCACTTCATTTACGATCCTTGGATTTCCCGCCAGGTCTTTATCGAAAGTCTGCCAGCTGTTATCCCCAACATTAATGGCCAGGGACCCTCCCTTTAGGCGTAAATCATCTGCCAAAGGATTCTCAAACATCGGATCACCGATCTTGATGTCTGTTCCTGAAGCATAGTTGTTCTGGACAATGGAACTTCCAATCACGATTCCTGCATTGAGTTGATCAGCGATATTATTGCCCCGCTTATTGCCCCAAAAAATGCTGTTGTGAACCGTTACTGTTCCTGAGTTCCTGGATATGGCTGCTCCATAGCTTAACGTGGTACTGGCATTGGTATAACCGATATTATTTCCGCTGAAACTGGCATTATTGACCGTTGCCGTACCTGAACTGACATATATTCCGGCTCCGAAGTACCCCGAAAGGGAGCTGACGCGGTTTCGGCTAAAAATGGTATTGTCTGCTTTAAAAATTCCGTTTGTCCAGACTGCGCCGCCTTGCTGAACGGCTGTATTATTGACAAATGAAGTCTGGTTGAGGAAGGTACTGCCACTGGAATAAATGGCGCCTCCTGTCCCCGTTGCCGCATTGTCTTTAAAGGTTCCGTCGCTTAAGTTCAGGCTTCCATTGTAAAGGAACAATGCCCCTCCTGTAGTGGCTTTATTCCCCGAAAATTCTACATCCGTTATTTTTACAGTGGCTCCGGAAGTCGAATAAATCGCTCCGCCCTGTCCGCTATTGATTGTGTTATTTACAAATTTTACGTCCTTAAGTTCTGAAGCAGCGGCATTAAAGATGGCTCCTCCATATCCGGTATAACTGGCGGATTCTGCAATTTTATTTTGTTCAAAAAGTCCTTTGGTTAAATTGAACCCTTTGGCATTGTAAACTCCTGAACCTCTAGCATACGACCCTTTCGTTTCGTTATTGCTAAAAATGAGATCTGTATATTCTGCTTCGCCACTATGGTATAATCCGGCACCATAAGTGGCGATATTGTTTTTAATCCAGAGCTGGTGAAATACTGCTGCTCCTGCGGTATTGTAGATTCCTCCACCATAATAATTGGCATTAGATCCGGTGCTGTAAGTCGTCATGGCTCTTCCCCCCTGGATACTGAACCCATCCAGAACAGTTGCTGCAGTTAAAGCCGCGGTGTTATAAACAACGTGGTAACTGGCAATTCCTTTAGCGCCATCGAGAATCGTTTCGTTCGCTCCGCGAATGCCTTCCTTGTTTCGGTCTGTTAACAGTGTTTCCGTCCCGGCAAAACCACCATAGATCTTTACCCCTTCTTTGAGCGTAAAAAAAGAGCTGGCCGTTGCGCCGGGGCTATAGTTCCCTTTTGCTACCCAGATTTCATCTCCCGCAGAAGTTTGTGATAAGGCGGGCTGTAAATCGGTCAGTGCATTGGTCCAGTTGCTTCCGTTGTTCCCTCCTGTTGCGGATTGACTAACATATAAGCGTGTTGGTCCGCTCATTACGGTGACTGTATATTGTCTGCTTCCGCTTAACTGACCATCTGTTGCCGCAGCAACAAAGGTATAACTCCCCGCAATAACAGGCATTCCGGTGATGAGTCCTTCCGGGCTTAAGATCAGTCCTGTGGGCAAACTTCCTGATTGTAGGGTCCAGGTATAGGTTCCGGTTCCACCGCTTGCAGTCATCTGAATTGCCGGATTAATGCCTCTTGGGAAGGGATTGAATGTCCCCGGCTGAATCTTCAGTCCTGCTCCGCCCTGACTTTCATAAGCGCCGAGATCAATCAGGTCATTCATTACCCTGGCATTTCCTAAAAGATCGGTTGAACTGCTGTTTTTAGTGTTATCTCCGGCATCGATTGCAGGAGATCCCGCTTTTAGCTGAAGGTCATCTCCTGCGGGGTTATTAAATAAAGGATCTCCGATTAAGACATTTGTACCCGCAGCATAACCGCCCTGCACGAGTGATTGTGTCAGGACCATTCCTGCATTTAGCTGGTCAGGGATTTCATTACCTCGTTTATTGCCCCAGAAGATGCTGTTGTTAACGTTTACAACTCCCGTAGAACGATACAAGCCTGCACCTCCCATGGTAGTTGCTTGTGTAAAGGCGATGCGGTTGGCACTGAAAGTAACATTGTTCAGGGTTGCCGCTGCAGCAACAAACATTCCTCCACCATAATAAGCACCTGCAGTGCTGACACTGTTTCGGCTGAACATTACATTTTCCAGATTGGCGGTTCCGGCAAGATGATACATCCCGCCTGCCTGTTGCCCCGCAGAATTCCCGGTAAAGGAACTGTTGTTTATCGTGATCAGACTGCCGTTATGTGCCAGACCACCGGCATAAAGCCGCGCAATATTATCCTTAAACACGACATTGGTTAAAGCAATTGCTGCGGTCAGGTTATACATTCCACCTCCATAAGCAAAAGCTTCATTCTTTTCGAAAAGGATATTGCTAAAGGTAGCCGGTCCGGCATTGTATATCCCCGCGCCGCGGTCGGCCTTGTTGTTAACGATTTGCAAGTTGTTAAATACGGCCTTAACGCCCGCATAGTTATAAATTCCACCACCACGGTTGTTATCTGTATCTCCACCTGCCAGTGCTTGTCCGCCGCTAATGGTAAAACCATCCAGTAAGGTTGTATTGTTTAAATTGAGGTTGTTAAATACAACGTGTCTGCTTGCTACTCCCTGACTACCATCCAGAACAGTCTTATGATCGGTATGAATGAGTTTTGAATCCCGTTCTTCCGGGGTTTTCTCTGTTCCGCCAAAGCCACCAAATACTTTTACTCCTTCTTTAAGCGTAAACCAATCTGTTGCTAAAAGTCCGGGGCTGTAGTTTCCTTTTGCTACCCAGACCTGATCACCCGGAATGGCTTTGTTCAATGCGTTTTTTAGATCTGTGAATCCATTTTCCCAATTGCTTCCATCGGTCTTTCCGCCGGATGCAGCTATGTTTGTATATAAAACAGCATTCGCCGGATTAACCTGTAAGGTGTACTGACGGCTTCCAACCAGTTCTCCGTCCGTTACGGCAATGACGAAAGTGTAAAGCCCCGCCACCATCGGTCTGCCGGAAAGCAGGCCCTCAGGTTTAAGGATCAGTCCTACCGGAACATTCCCGGAACCGAAGCTCCATATTAATGGATTTTGGGCTCCGGCAACAGATAAAGGAACCCTGATTTCATCTCCACGATTGTAAGCCGCTAAGCTCAATGGAGAAATGGCCAAACTGGCTGCTCCCTGGTTCTCATAAGCCCCCATATCTACAATTTCATTGATCAGACGGGGATTGCCATCGAGATCTGTTGCAGTAGAGATTTTTGCATTATTACCCATATCTATGGCTGGAGAACCTCCTTTTAAGCGGAGGTTATCTGCATCCGCATTTACAAAAAGAGGATTTCCAATGCTGATGTTCGTTCCAGCGGCATATCCTCCCTGAACAATACTTTTGTCAATGGTTACCACTCCTGAAATTTGATCAGGAAGATTTGCGCCATAGGTATTTCCCCAGAAAATGCTGTTGTTGATGGTCACCGTACCCCCCGCCCGAAATAACCCGCCGCCTCCGGCTGCTGCCCTGGCGATGCTGTTGTTACTAAAAGTGACATTGATCAGGCTGGCATTGGTTGCGGCATACATTGCCCCGCCATAATTTGCTGCTGTTGAAGTAACCTTGTTTCTGCTAAAGATGACGTTGTCCAGTTTGGGGACCCCACCAGAGTACAGCGCACCTCCATGAAGTACCGATTCATTGGCAATGAAAGAAACCCTGTCAAATACCGGAGCACCAATACTGTTGACCGCCCCTCCGCTTCCCGCGGCTTTGTTCTCTTTAAAAATAACGTCTTTAAATTCGCTGGCCCCTCCGGCAAGATAGATTGCCCCTCCGGTCATTGCAGTATTTCCGGTAAAAGTGGTGTTGGCTACCTTCAATGCGGCACTGGTGTTGTTGTAAATTGCTCCACCTTGTGCGTAAGCTGTACCTCCTACATTGTTGTTTTTGAAGCTGCTGTTGGTAATCGTCAGCGTTCCATAATTCATCAGCGCTCCACCATAGGTATTGCTTCCGATAGTAACGATATTACTATCAAAAATTGCCTTATCCAGGATCGTAGTCGCCCCCGGATTGTTAAATAATCCCGCACCACGGCCATAACTTCCTATGGTTGTATTACCAATAAACTGCGTATTGGTAAATGTTGGTGCCCCTCCGCCAACAAAAACACCTCCTCCATATAATGCACTGTTGCCGGTAACGATCAGGTTATTGAATATTGGGTTTCCAAGCGCGGTATAAATTCCCCCTCCATAATAATTTGTGGTATACCCACTGCTGCTGTTTGTGGTTAACGTTTTCCCTCCACTGATGACAAAGCCATCCAATACTGTGGCATTGGTCAATGCCAGCGCATTCGAAACAACATGGTAACTGGCTACCCCCTGACTACCATCGAGCAGACTTTTGTTTATGTTATTTACCGATTCCAGGTTTCTAGCGGCAAGGCTCTCTTCTGTCCCTGAAAAGCCACCATAAATCCGCAATCCTTCTTTTAAAGTAAAAGAAGAGGCTGCAAGTGGTCCGGGGCTATAATTTCCTTTTGCTACCCAGATTTCGTCGCCTGCTGTTGCCAGCGCTATAGCAGATTGCAAATCAGTAAAGGCATTCGCCCAATCGCTCCCGTCTTTTTTCCCTGTAGCAGTTTCACTGGTAAAGAAGTGTGTTGCTGCCGGATTGATGACAAAAGCATATTGTTTACTTCCAATAAAGGCACCATCGGTAACAGAAAGGACAAAGGTGAAACTCCCTGCCGTGGTAGGCCTGCCCGCTAATAATCCCGAAGGACTTAAGGTCAGACCAGTAGGCAAACTGCCCGAAGAAACAGACCAACTGAGCTGTTCTGTTCCACCGGTGGCTGTAAACTGCTGACTGAAAGGGTTTCCTCTGAGCGAAGCAGGAAGTGTTGCCGGAAGAATGGAAAGGCTGCTACCTCCCTGATTTTCATAGGCTCCCAGATCGACTTTATCATTCACTATACGTTCATTGACATCGAGATCCCTGGAGGTACCGGTTGCAGCATTATCACCGGCATCAATTGCCGGTGATCCCCCTTTGATCCGCAGGTTGTCGTTTGCGGCATCCGTGAACAATGGGTTTCCAATAGAAATATTTGTTCCTGCGGCATAACCGGCTTCTACAATGCTATTGGCAACCGTCAGGCCTACGCCACTTAACTGGTCGGGAACATTTCCACCTCTTTTGTTTCCCCAGAAGATGCTGTTGTAAATTGCCGCGGTTCCTGCAGCCCTGTAGAAAAATCCGGCGCCAGAGGTGGTGCTGGCATGAACATAAGCGGTCGTATTATTGCTGAAAGAAACGTTCGACAAGACCGATGATCCGGAATAATGATACATTCCTGCACCATAGCCACTCGCAGCGTTGGTCGTTATGGCATTCCGGCTAAAGATGATATTGTCCAGTCTGGCGATCCCGGTATTGTAAATTCCGGCACCATGCTGTAAGGAACTGTTCGCGATAAAAGATCCCCTGTTCAGGGTAAATGTTCCGGAACTGTAAACCCCGGCACCAGAGGTAGCAGTGGTATTCCCTTTAAATGTAAAGTCTTCTCCATCCAGAACGCCGTTATTTAGAATTCCTCCTCCTGTACCAGTAGAAATATTCCCTTCAAAAAATGCCTTTTTTATCGTGAGTAAGCCGGTCCTGTGGTATAGACCTGCCCCTCCGCTTGTACCCGTCTTGTTGCGTAAAAAGCTGAGCTCTTCCATCCTTACCTCCCCAATGCTATTGTACATTCCTCCCCCAATAACGGCTTCATTCTCTACGAAAACCAGTTTTTTAAAGGAAGCCAATGCATTGAGGTTATAGAGACCTCCACCATAACCAGCTCCACCCAGCACGGTGTTCTTCTCCATGCGGATATTTTCAAAGGTTGCCGGACCGTTGTTATAAATCCCCCCTGCAAAATAATAGGCAGCGTTATTTTTTACCCAGAGGTTTCTGAATATTGCAGCACCTGCATTGTTATAAATTCCCGCAGCACTAAAGGTAATCGATGAATTCCCTACCGCCGTTCTTCCGCCTGTGATGCTGAAACCGTCAATAATTGTCGCATTACTCAATGCAGCAACATTGCTGAGGACATGATAGCTCTTTCCGTTTCCGTTCAGAATGGACTCGTTTACCGCATACAATTGATTGGCATCAGCAACCCTTGCGGATAGTACATCCTCTGTTCCTGCGAAACCACCATATAATTTAACCCCTTCTCTTAGGGTGAAAGTGGCGTTAACATCCGTTCCAGGCAGGTAATTCCCTTTGGCTACCCAAACTTCATCACCGGCATTTGTTTGGGCCAGGGCCTGTTGTAAATCGGTAAATGCATCATTCCAGCTGTTCCCGTTCTTAGCTCCTGCTGTTGCTCCTTCACGTACGTAAATCCGCGCCGGAGCCTGGAGTACATCTAAGGTATATTGCTTTGTTCCAAGCAGTGTTCCATCGGCAACAGAAACGGCAAAAGTGTAACCTCCGATCAGGGAAATCATGGCACGTCCATAGATCCTTCCATCAGCAGACAACTGAAGGCCCGCAGGAAGATCTCCGGACAAAAGCGTCCAGACATAAGGAGCTGTTCCTCCGGTAGCATGGAGCTGAATATTTACGTCAAGTCCCCGCGTTAATGCGCTTAAAGTAGCAGGACTGATTTTTAAAGATGCTCCACCCTGATTCTCATATGCGCCCTGATCAACGGTGGTATTGTAAAAACGTGGATTTCCTTCAATGTCTTTTGAGCTTTCCGTATAGGCGTTGTTACCTTTATCTATAGCTAATGAGCCGCTTTTCAGGGCTAAGTTATCGGCATCAGCATCTATAAACAAAGGATCCCCGACTACAATTGCCGTTCCGCTGGCATAGTCGTCCTGTACGGTACTGTGGGCTAAAGTATTAATTCCGGTATTGACCTGATCTGGAATGCCTCCAGCCCTGGTATTGCCCCAAAAAATGCTGTTAAAGATATTGGCCGTTCCAGAATTTTTGTACAGTCCGGCACCACTGTTTACCGCAACCCTTGCGACTGTATTATTGCTGAACGTAGCATTACTCATGCTTAAGGTTCCGCTTTGAAGGAATAATCCTCCCCCAAAATAACTGGCATTGGTCACTTTGTTCCGGCTAAAAACCACATTTGAGAGCGTGTTGGTTACCGTTCCATAGAAACCGGCACCATTCTGCACAGCCGTATTGCCCAGGAATGCAACCCTGTCCAGGTTGATCACACTGGAATTCGAAAGGCCGGCACCGTAAGTTAAGGCAGCATTATTTTTAAAGACCAGGTCTGTACCTGTTGCTGTCCCCGAATTGACCATTCCTCCTCCATAACCATCTGTACGGTTACTGATGAATTCCGTTCCGCTAATGGAGAATCCCAATGCCGTATTTACTAATCCTCCTCCATAGCTGCTTGCAACATTGGCCTCAAAAAGGGAGTTTGTAACCGATACATTGGCCGAAGCATTATATAAACCAGCTCCTAATACAGCCTGATTGGCTTTAAAGGTGATCTTATTCAGAATCGCATTTGCTCCTGCATTATAGATACCCGCCCCGTATCTGTTTCCTCCGATCAGCGTATTCCCTTCGAAAAGGATATTGTCCATTTTCAAGGCAGTAGCGACATTATAAATTCCGGCGCCATAATGATACGCCTTATTGTTTTTTATGACCAGATTTCTGAATGTACCATTTACCGCAGCTGCCAGGTGATAAATTGCCCCTCCGTAGTTATTTGAATTTCCGCCCGAAATGGTAAATCCATCCATCAGCGTTTCTACAGATAACACGGTAGGATTATTGACCACATGACGGTTCAGGTCATTTCCACTCAACTCCGTTTCATGAACTGTAAACCTTCCGGAAGCATCCGCAATACGTTCTCCCGGCTGATTTTCTGTACCTGCAAATCCTCCGTACATTTTGACTCCCGATACCATATAAAATGAAGAATCGACATGAGCAAAAGGGAGGTATCTTCCTTTTGCAACCCAGATTTCATCCCCATCTTTCGCGAGGGTTAACGCTGTTTGTAATTTGGGATAGGCATTTGTCCAATCTATTCCATTGTTAACTCCGGCGGCGGCTCCGCGAACATATAATCTGGTTGCTCCCGGATTGACTACCAATGTATACTGGCGGCTCCCCACCATACCTCCCTGTGTGGCACGGATTACAAAAACATAGGTTCCGGTAATTACCGGGATTCCGGTTAAAACCCCCGTTTGGGCATTAAAAGTGAGTCCAAGGGGTAAGGCTCCGTAGGACAATTCCCAGGCTATTGGACCTGAACCTCCGGTTACCGTAAACTGCTGCTGATAAGCTGTTCCTCTGGGCTGCGGGGCAATGGATTCGGGCATCATCCCAAGAGATCCCGGAGCTCCAAGAGGATGCTCCAATGCACCCAAATCAACAGTTCCGTTGATCACCCGGGCATTTCCCGCTAAATCGGTAGTCGTATTTACTTTTAAATTGCTTCCCGCATCGATCGCTATTGATCCGTTTTTTAATCTCAGATCATGGTTAGAAGCATCCTGAAATTCCGGATTTCCGATGATGTTATTTACACCTGAAGTATAGTTGTTCTGAACAATGTTGTTTCCCATCTGTGCGATGGCTGCCCCTCCGATCTGATCTTCAATACTGTTTCCTCTTTTATTTCCCCAAAAAATACTGTTATGAATATTTACGGTGCCCGGAGTATTAAACAAGCCTGCGCCAAAATAACTCCCTTGCGGGCCGACTGCAGCTATGGTATTATTGCTGAATGTACTGTTCTGAATGTGTGCGGTACCACTCTCGATAAACATCCCACCACCATTGTATCCGGCTACAGCCCCGGTTACGCTGTTCTTGCTAAGCACTGTATTGCGAAGGGTAATTAAGTTTAAGGCATAAATCCCCCCGCCTTTCTGATCGGCAATATTCTCCAGAAAGGAGGCGCCGTCAAGGGTGATATCCCCGGAACTGTAAAGCCCTGCTCCATTGGTTTTAGAAGTATTGCTCTTAAAGACAGCATCCGTCAGGACAGCAGTTCCGGAATTGCCCATCCCCCCTCCGGTTGTTGTAGCCGTGTTGCCTTCAAATGTGACCTTATTCATCGCTACAGCTGTTCCACTGTTAAACATCCCGCCTCCCTGCACCGCATCGTTATTCCTGAAGGTCACGCTGTTCAAAGCGGCATTTGCACCCGAATTAAATAATCCCCCACCATATCTGGTGGTGGTGATCACCTGATTGTCTTCAAAAAGGACATTATTCAGCTTTGTTGCCGTTGAACCATTGAACATCCCACCACCATAGATACTTGCCTTATTGTTTTTAATGACCAGATTATTATATGTTCCATTTACAACCGCAATTCCAATATAGATTCCAGCGCCATGACCGTTCTGTCCTGAACCATTGGCATAGCCCTCAGTGAGGGTAAATCCATCCAGTAAAGTCGTAGCTGCAAGTGCAGTCGTATTCAGAATCAGGTGGCGATTGGTCCCATTTCCATGTAATATCGTTTCATTAACCGTAAACCGTTCTGAAGCATCCGCCGCACGTTCTGTCAAAGTCTTTTCTATCCCTTTAAAACCACCATACATCTTCACTCCTGAAACCATAAAAAAAGAAGAATCAAGATGCAGGGCAGGGCTGTATACTCCTTTTGCTACCCAGATTTCATCGCCATCTTTAGCGAGTGCCAAAGCAGTTTGCAATCTGGTATAAGAATTTGCCCAATCGACCCCGTTGTTAATTCCTTGTGCAAGGCCGTTCACATGTAACCTTGCAGCACCTGCGACCACCGCGATGGTATACTGTCTGTTTCCGACCAAGACCCCGCTCTTTGCCTGAACCACAAAAATATAGGTCCCTGCAATCATGGGAATTCCGGAAAGTACGCCTGACTGGCTATTTAAGGTAATTCCCGGAGGCAGACTTCCAAAGGTTAGGGCCCAGCTTACCGGTGCTGTTGCTCCGCCGGCACTAAGTTCTTGCCGGTAAGGTAATCCACGCGGCTGGGTTGTAATATTTTCAGGGGCTATTGCCAACGAGGCAGACATCCCATCCGGATTTTCGAATGCACCTAGATCGAGTTTCAGTCCGGCGAGCCTTACATTGCCTGCAAGATCCTTTGATCCGGTTTGCTTCGCATTATCGCCCGCATCAATGGCTATGGAGCCATTTTTTAGTCGCAAATCATCCTGTCCCGCATTTTCGAAATCCGGATTACCAATCAGGTTATTCGTACCAAAAGGATAATTATTCTGAACCAGGCTTCCTGCCATTGTGATTGTAGTTCCACCGATCTGGTCTTCTACATCGTTTCCTCTTTTATTTCCCCAAAAAATACTGTTGTATGCATTCAAGGTTGTTGCGGCATGAAGCCCTCCACCAAAATAAGCTGCCGTAGCATTGGGATATGCAATGGTATTATTGCTGAAAGTACAATTTAAAATATTCGTTAATCCTCCTGCAACATACATTCCTCCTCCATAATAACCAGCAGCTGTTCCTGTAACCGTATTCCTGCTCAGTGCCGAATTTCGGACAGAAATTGCTGCCGAGGAATAAATTCCTCCTCCCCTTTGTACGGCCGTATTCTGCAGGAAAGAAGCCCGGTCCAGTGTCATGTCTCCGCTGTTAAAAACCCCTCCTCCATTAGTGGTCACCGTATGGTTTTTAAATGTTGCATCACTAAGCGTCGTCGTTGCGGTATTGTATAGACCTCCTCCTGAGTTTGCTCCGGTATTGTTATTGAATAAAATCCGGTCAAATACAACCGCTCCGGAGTTGTACATACCTGCTCCCTGAGTATAGGAAGTCAGACCGGGATAGAAGCCGTTATTTTCTACAATGAGGTTCTTAAAAGAAGCCGTTCCATTGTTATAAATCCCGCCCCCGTAGCTGCTGGAGATGTTATCTTTTATCCAAAGGTTTTGAAAAACAGGACTGCCGGCGGTATTGTAAATCCCGGCACCCCTATGAGTTGCAGCATTGCTGTTTGCATTTGGGGTCCGTCCTCCGGTAATGGTAAATCCATCCAGGACAGTTTGGTTGTTCAGTGCAGCAGCATTACTCAGTACATGATTATTGACGTATTTCCCATCCAGAATACTCTCATTTACAGTAAAAAGATCATTCACATCAGCAATACGTTGGGTAATTGCTGTTTCTGTTCCTGCAAAACCGCCATAAATCTTAACTCCTCCCTTTAAGGAAAAAGTTGAAGCTGCCAGTGTACCAGGACTATAATTTCCCCGGGCAACCCAGATTTCATTACCAGCTACAGATTTGGTGATGGCGGCTTGAAGGTCTGTATAGGCATTGGCCCAGTTCAGCCCTGAATTAGCCCCTGTTGCTGCACTGTTTACGTAGATTTTAGTTTGAGCTGAAACGTTAAAGGAATAGAAAAAAATGAGTAGAAAAGCAAAGGCCTTAAAAAGGAAAGTGCGCATAATGTGTATTGGAGGATTTCTTCTTGAAAAAATTGGGATTCACTGTAATCAGGCAAAAAAGTTTATTTTGTTTCTTTCTTTGAAAGAAACTTGCGTTAATAATTTTGTGTTTACGGAAATGAATAAAATTCTCATAATCACTCTTTTTTAATGCCATTTTATATAAAAAATTTACCGGGTAGCAAAGCTAAAAAATAAAGTTTGCCCCACAATAAAATACTGGGCGGTTTTAGTAAATAATCAACATGTTAAAGAGATAAGTGAGAAGCAATTAGCTTCGGGCTGGACGACTGGTATTAAATGCAAAAAACAATGTGAATTGATCCGCTGACCGGCCTTATTCAGCAAAAAAACCGAGATGAAAAAAGGCGATAAAAAAGATCCGTTGAAGTCCTTTTTATCGCCTTGATGGCTTGAAGCAACCAGGCCAATGCTACCTGTTGCGTAAAAAATTAAACCTTTGATTAAAGCGCTTTGTTTAGCCCTCTGTCTTTCAATAAATGTTTCATATCAGGTTCTTTACCTCTAAAAGCCTTGTAGAGGTCCATTGGTTCAATGGTACCCCCTTTTTCAAGAACATTCTTACGGAAGGATTTAGCGACCTCCGGATCAAAGATGTTTCCGCTTTCCTTGAAGGCAGCAAAGGCGTCACTATCCAATACGGCCGACCAGATATAACTATAATATCCGGCCGAATAACCGGAAGCAAAAATGTGCTGAAAATAAGTACTTCTGTAACGGGGAGCGATTTGTCTGATCAGTCCATACTTATTCATTTCTGCCATTTCGAACTTAACAGCGTCTATTTCTTTTCCAACGGGGATCGTATGAAAGCCCATATCGAGTAAAGAAGCAGCAAGATATTCGACAGTTTCAAAACCCTGATTAAACTTTCCTGCATTTTTCATCTTTGTAATCAATTCCTGTGGTACAACTGCTCCGGTTTTATAGTGTTTCGCATAAAACTGGAGAACCTCCGGCTCAAATGCAAAGTGCTCCATCACCTGTGAAGGTAATTCCACAAAATCACGGGGAACAGAAGTACCGGCAAGGCTTCTGTATTTTACGTTAGACAATAAACCATGAAGGGCATGTCCCATTTCATGGTAAAATGTGGTTACTTCATCAGCTGTAAATAAAGCCGGTTCATCCCCGTTCGGGCCGGAAAAGTTACAAACAATGGAAACAACAGGAGCAATGCGTTTTCCTTCTTTATAAGATTGGGTGGCATAAGAGGTCATCCATGCCCCGCCACGTTTAGAACTACGGGTAAAGAAATCCATATAAATAACCCCGATGTGTGTGCCGTCAGCTTCTTTTACCTGATAAGCGGTTACGTCCTTATGATAAACAGGAACGTCAGTCAGCGCGGTAAAAGTAATGCCGTATAACTTATTCGCTACTTTGAAAAACCCTGCTTTCACATTTTCTAGCTGGAAATATGGCCTTAATTCTTCGGCATCGTAGTTATATCTTTCCTTACGCACTTTATCGGCATAATGAGACCAGTCCCAGGCTTCCAGTGTTTCATTCTTCCCCTCTTTGTCCATCATTTTCTGCATATCTGCAGCTTCCTGCCTGGCCACCGGCAAAGCGGCATCCCAAAGGCCATTTAACAAGTCGTAAGCCTCTTTAGGAGACTTTGCCATACTTTCTTCCAAAACAAAGTCTGCATGGCTTTTATAACCTAGTAATCCAGCCTTTTCGGCACGTAAAGCAACCATTCTTGAAATGATCTTTTTATTATCATTTGCATCGTTGTTGTTGCCCCTGCTGATATAGGCCTGATACATCTTTTCTCTTAATGCCCGGTTCTCTGAATACTGTAAAAATGGCATCACACTCGGTGTATGTAATGTGAACCGCCATTTTCCTTCTTTTCCAGCTTGTTTGGCAGACTGAGCCGCAGCCGCTTTTACCGATTCCGGAAGTCCGGCAAGATCAGCCTGCTGATCAATCAGCAACTCAAAACTATTGACCTCCGCCAAAAGGTGTTGTCCAAAATTCAGGGT
Source organism: Pedobacter sp. KBW06 (assembly GCF_003852525.1). GTDB lineage: Bacteria > Bacteroidota > Bacteroidia > Sphingobacteriales > Sphingobacteriaceae > Pedobacter. The sequence continues at coordinate 851,393 of NZ_QAJL01000004.1, read as the reverse complement.
AAGGAGAGAAAATTCTTTATTGATTGCTCTCATTTTTACCTGCTGTGCTGCATTCAGGTTTGCTCCGCTGCGGACAAAGCCTTTATAGGTTTTATCCAGCAAACGCCTCTGTTCTATATTCAGCTTTAGCAATTCCCGCTTATCATATACTGCCTTTACTCTTTTAAATAAATCTGCGTTCAGATAAATATCGTCACTATGCTTAGACAGCTCCGGCGCCATTTGTTTGGATATGGCTTCAAGCTCAGGAGAAGTATTGGCAGAACTTAGGTTGAAAAACACAGTACTCACTTTATTGAGTAGTTTTCCGCTTTCTTCCAGCGCCACGATAGTGTTCTGAAAAGTAGGGACAGAGCGCTGTCTGTAAATTGAAGTAACAGCCTGCTGTTGCTGCTTCATTCCTTCCTGAAAGGCCGGAACAAAATCAGGGGTAGTTATCTTGTTAAATGGAGGAACTCCATATGGAGTATTGTACTCTTCCATAAATGGATTCGTATTCTGGCCCATTACTGTTTTATCAGTAACCAGCAGCATTCCGCAAATTAAGATCATTGATGGGATTCCGTTTTTTAATTTCATTTTTCAGATCAGCTTTATTGATTAATCACAAAAACCTCAGATGGGCTGAGGTTTGGCAAATATAATTCTTTAGATCAGCCCTGACCATCTTTAAAAGTATCATTGTTGCAACAATATCAACAAAAGAGCCCTAAAATGAAGGAAAAAAGGATAAACAGCTCCCTTTTAAGAAAAAATAAAAAAAGCTTGTAACGAATTCAAAAACCGGCTACTAATTGAGTATAAAAATCAAAACCAGCAAAACATGAAAACAATATTCACCATCACTGCCCTTGCATTAAGCAGCATCTTTACGACCAAAGTGACCGCACAAAACAAACCTCTGGAAAACTCTTTACTTTGGGAGGTATCGGGAAAAGGACTGACAAAGCCTTCGTACATTTATGGAACGATTCACATGATCTGTGAAAATGATCTTATTATTCCAGAAAAGGTAACCAAGGCTTTTGATAAGACAGAAAAGCTTATTTTCGAAATTGATTACAATGATCCGAATGAAATGGCGGATATGCAAAAAGCAGCTGTACCGGGAACACTATTGAGCCAGACCCTTAATGCGAGTCAATACTTCCTCGTAGACTCTGTTCTTAAATTAAAAGCAAAAATCCCTTTAAAAGCATTGGACCAATATGGTCTGCTCACAGTTTATTCCATTGCTATTTCAAAAACATTACCCTGTCCCACAACCAAATCATATGAAGCAGAATTTACTAAATTAGCCAAACAGAAAAAGATAGCCACAGGTGGATTGGAAACTACAAAATCTCAAATGGGAAACCTGCATAAAGCCTATCCAGACTCCGTCATGGTTAAACACATTGTGTTGTTTGATGATTACAAAGCAATGTTTACAGCTGTGGTAAAAGCCTATAAAGAAGAAAAAATTACAGAGGTGGCAGAAAGAATGAACGATAAGAAATTCAGCAGCAAAGAAATTAACAGATGGGTTCTGGAAGGAAGAAATACAAACTGGGCGAAACAAATGCCGGAAATGATGAAAAAGCAAGCATCTTTCTTTGCTGTAGGCGCAGCACACCTACCTGGTAAAAAAGGCGTATTGGAGCTGTTAAAGGCGCAGGGATACACCGTTAAACCAGTAATGAATTAAGCCTTGAAAACAAAGGAAAAAGCGTTTCTTGGAGAAATAGAAACCCATAAAGGAATCATTCATAAGATCTCCAGAATGTACATGGATGATGAAGATGATCAGAAAGATCTTTTTCAGGAAATCATCTGTCAGCTTTGGAAATCTTACGATTCCTTTAACCATCAAAGCAAGTTTTCCAGCTGGATGTACAAAGTGGCTTTAAATACGGCTATTGTATTTTTTAAAAAGGACAAACGCAAACAGGATGTCTACGCCAATATCCTCGCTGAAGAAATAGAAATTCCGTCAGACGAAGCGGAGACAAAAGAAATACAACTGGCGCACTTTTATAAAGCACTTCAAAAGCTGGACAAAATTGAAAAAGCATTGATGTTTTATTTCCTGGAGAACTATTCCCACAAAGAGATTGGAGATAACCTGGGAATTACAGAAGGAAATGCACGGGTAAAGCTCAACAGAGCAAAGAATAAACTAAAAGAACTTATAAAAAAACAAGGTTATGAATTTTGACGATATAAAATCAGCATGGAATAAAGAATCGGAGCAACCGATTGAAGTACCAAAAACAATTGAAAGCCTGAAGAAAGCACAGATGCCACTGGACAAATTCAGGAAAAACATGAGGGGAGAGGCGATGTTCCAGGTTGTGGCCCTATTAGTGAGCATCTTTATCCCCGGTTATTTTAACCTTATCCCGACATTAAGGGTTTCCTTTAACTGCACTTACATTATTTTTGTCATCACCACCGTATATTTCCTGATTCGGTTTTATAGACTTTATAAAAAAATCGGACAATCTTCTTTAACCACGAAAGACAGTTTGTATGAATTAAATTATGACCTGAAATTAAACTTAGAACTGTATAAAATGTTCAATTATATGCTCCTACCTATCTTCCTGGCCTTTGGAGCAATAATTCTTGTTAATTTCAACTATGATTATTTTATGAAAGTAATTGTCAGCGAGCCTGGTTCCTTCTATCTGGTATTTGGACTGACAGTATTGAGCATCTGTATCATGATTCATTACTTTGCAGTTCTCTGGCTAAATCAATATTACGGTAAATATGCAAAGGAAATAGCATCGCTTATCGCTGAGCTGAAAGAAGAACAAGAGGATTAACGCTGATGTTAATCCTAAAAATCAAATTTTAACCTCACACCTGTGCCAATAAGGTACAGGTTTTCCTGTTTAAGCTCCTTCATTGGCAGTTTTATAAATGGTTCCACGGAGAATGCTTTACCTTTTGAAATCTTCTGTTTATACCCTACAGAGAAGTTATAAAACCCTAAGTAAGGGTCATTTTTAATTTGTTCTTTTGGTGCTTCTTCAGAAACGGTTCTGTTCAATACCATAGCTTTTGCAGCTCCGCCCCCTCCGTCATATGCCTGTGGTGCAACCTTGCTTTCAATAAAGGTATTCTGTTGCTTCTGATCAATCACAGCAAAAGCTGATACGCCTATATTGGCATACAATTTTTTACTCAAATGATACTTCAACTCCAGGGGAATATCGATCCCGCGTAACTGCGCATTGACCGCTTTCAACTCTTTGCTATCATTGGCAATGTCGCCCCCCACATTCATACTCATCATTGCCGTATTAGGCGGGTTTTCAATGGTTCTGGATGCCCCCATTTCATTATAGGAAATCCCTGAGTTAATGGATACTTTATCCGACAACGCATAGCCCATACTTACGCCATAGCCCATGTTTAACTTTTTACTGTTCCCAAATGAAGGTGCAACAACAAGCCCCATTTCCCATTTGCTTTCCCTTTTTGTAATAGATTTACCCGTATTGGCCGTTCGGTTTTGCCTTGTTTCATTAACCAAGAAGTCCTCGAAGCTCTGTTTTCTTTCTACAGCAGGCTCCTGGGCAACCACCTGCTCCTGAGGAACAATCCGCTCCGGCTTGGAAAGAGGATTGATAATGGGCTGTTTCGTTTCTATTTGAGCGACTGCAGAAGCCGACTCATTTGTGTTCAAATCTATTGCTACCTGCCTGCGCTCTATAATATCAGCACTCTGCGAAGTATTGTTATTTTTTGTAACTGAAATTGCTGTTTCCTGTTTTTGTCCGGCAGGGGCAGCAGAAATGACATCCGATACCCGGGGCAACACCGATCCCCCTCTAATTGGCTCAGTCCCGCTGATCTCCTGATTTTTTGGTAAATCTTTTTTGTTTAGTACAAAGAACAACCCAAATCCAATTAACAGGACTGCCGCAGCACTACTCAAGCCGCCCAGCCAGAAAAACAAACCTCTTTTCTTAGGTTCTTCTTTTATAAAGTCTTCCCATGCCCCCGCGGCATACTCCTCCTCATGAGCCATCAAACTCTCCCTGATGTGAGTAATTAACTCGTCTTCAGGCAATTTCATATGTTCATTAGGTTTCATCCTCTTTTCTTTATATTTATCCGGATCAGGCACTTATTCAATGCGTTTCTATATTATTTAATTTAGTTGGACTCATAAGAACTAATCAATGATTTCGAATAAAGCGTTCTCAATTTATTCTTTGCTCTGGTCAGGTAAACCCGGCTGGAGCTCTCAGGGATATTCAACAATTTGGAGATTTCATCATGCGAAAAACCTTCAATTTCGTACATATTAAAAATCAACTTGTGGGTTTCCGGTAATTGACCTAACAACTTCATAATATCCTGTACATTGAGTTGAGAAATGGCATTTAGCTCCGTAAGTGGCTGCTGTAAATCTTCTATATCATCTACGTAGAGATAAGTCCGTTTGCTTCTTAGAAAATCTATAGCGGTACGCGACGAGATTCTTGCAATCCACCCTTTAAAAGCTTTTTGCAGGTCTGCCTGGTCCTTTGGAAAACCAAATTGTCCTATGCTTTTAAAAACCTTGATGAAGCTGTCATTAATCAACTCCTGAGCATCATTTTTATCATTAACGTATCTCAAAATAACGCCCATTAAATAGCCATAAAATGATTTATAAACCACCTCTTTACATTTGTTGTCATTTTTCAAACACCCCGCTAAAACGTCCTCAAATTTGAGCATTCTTTTTTAACACCATTAAGGATTATTTAAGTTTACCGTCTCTGTACGACTAAAAACGAAGAGATTGAACAAGAACATCAACCTCAGCATCTTCCAACACACTGTTTAACAGAGGAAATGTAAATTTAATCATTTCCGTTATTCAAAGATTAAAAAAAGCCGGTTTCATAAGAAACCGACCTGGGGGGGTATCTATTTCGCCATATAGATATTGGCTCCAAATTTCAATGGATCCGCATCTAACTTACCTTTATATCCTTTTGCATAAATGGTGTAAAGCTGTCCTTTCTCGAGCTTACTTCCAGGTATGGTTGCCAAAACCGCTTTTGTAGCATTGTCCTTAATCTCGAAAGCAACGTTATCTCCCGGCTCTACAGCTGCAAATGCGGTAGATTCTTTGTATGCTTTGTTGACAAACAAGTCTGTTGTTTCGCCCTTAACCGACAGAATTAATGGAGCAGCATCCGGGCTCAGGTTAAGGAACCTAACCTTTGCTTTTGTAGATGTTGCAGGGCTATCCAGCCGATCAACAACTGTTAAAAATGCCCTGTTAGCTCCTGTATCTATTAAAAAAGTAGTATAATATTTATCTGACTGATAAACCTGGTCTTTTGTCAGGAGGTAGGTTGTCTTTCCTCTTTCCGTAATGCCAATCCTCGCTAATCCCGGATAGAAAGCAACATAATCAAACTTTGTCCCGTACTTGAAAGCATCCGCACTCCAGCGCTGACCTCCAATAATGAAATCGAACTCTTTAACGGTTGGACTCGCATTTACAACAGACAACACCGCAGCCGCAATCGGCTTGGAATCATCTCTTTTAGAACAGGCTGATAATGCTACCGAGATCGTAACTGCAGCAACAAAAGCTTTAGATATATTTTTGAATTTGTTTGAAATTTCCATAATTAAAATTATTAAGATGTATAAATCGTTTAGTTATTGGCCGTTAACCATTTTTCTCCTAAAACGTAGCGCTCTTTAAAAACGCTACAGTCAACATGAAATATTTTTCAGGTCCGCAGGTTTAAGAATTAAAATCCCATAAAAAACCCCGTTACATGCTTATGTAACGGGGTTTTCAGGAAAAAGAAAATCCTTAGATAAGATTTACACTCCTGCTCACGAAAGCAGTTAGTTCTGCTCCTGTAAGCATTCCTTGTGCCAGTAAAGCCAAATCCACAGCTTGTTTTGCAAGCAGGCTTTGTTCGGCTTCATTGTCTGTTAAAAGGATCTTTCCAATCAGTTTGTGATTTCCATTGATGGCAACCTTATAATTATCAGGCATGCTGCCGTAGAAGCCCATACCGCCACCCATCTGAGCCATATCTTTCATACGTCGCATAAACTCATCCATGGTTACCGTAACAGGTAATTCTTCCGGGTTCAATCCAACCACTTCTACCTGCATTCCAGGTTTGGTAATCGCCTTGGTAAAGATTTCTGTAACCTTTTTCGACTGCTCCTCTGTAAGCACAGATTCTATTGCCTCATCTTTTTCAATCAATTTATCTGCCACACTGGAGTCTACACGTTTCAATTGTGTTTTTTCCAGTTTGTTCTCCAGATGATTGATAAAATGGTTGTCAATAGGCGAGTTCATTAATAAGACATCGTAATCTTTTTTATTGGCCGACTGAATAAAACTATCTTGTTTTGCAGGATCATTCGAGTAAATATAAACCACCTGTCCGTTTTTATCGGTCTGGAAGTCCTTTACTTTATCATGATACTCCCCTAGTGTAAAGTGTTCGTTTTTAGTATTGGTCAATAAGGCAAAGTCTTTCGCTTTATCATAGAATTTCTCTTCGCTTACCAGACCATATTTCACGAATAAACCGATGTCGCCCCATTTTTCTTCATATGCCTTACGGTCTTTATTGAAGAGCTCCTGTAATTTATCCGCAACTTTTTTAGTGATGTAACTATTGATTTTTTTAACGTTACTGTCTGCCTGAAGGAAACTTCTGGAAACGTTCAACGGGATGTCCGGTGAGTCGATTACCCCATGTAACAACATCAGGAATTCCGGAACGATGTCTTTTACTTCATCAGTAATAAATACCTGACGGGAGAACAACTTGATTTTATTGCGTTGCATGTCAAAATCGTTCTTCACTTTAGGGAAGTACAATACTCCAGTCAAGTTAAAAGGATAATCAACATTCAGGTGAATCCAGAATAAAGGATCTTCCGAAAAAGGATACAGTTGTTTATAAAAAGCAAGATAGTCTTCGTCTGACAAATCTGCAGGTGCTTTCGTCCAGATCGGATTGGTGGTATTGATGATATTGTCGACCTCAACAGCTACTGTTTTTGGTTTTCCTTCTTCGTCTTCACCGTCTGCAATTTGTTCTGTCTTCGTTCCGAATTTAATGGGTACCGGTAAGAACTTGCCATATTTATCCAGAATCTCTTCCAGCTTGTTTTTACTTAGAAACTCTTCTGATTCTGCATTGATGTGCAGGGTGATTTCAGTACCTCTGGTTGTTCTGTTACCCGTGCTGATTTCGAATTCGGTACTGCCATCGCATACCCAACGGGCAGGCTCCGCAGCATCCTGATAAGAAAGCGTCTGGATTTCTACCAGGTCTGCGACCATAAAGGCAGAATAGAAGCCTAAACCAAATTTACCAATGATTTCATTGGCATCTTTAGCATCCTTAAACTTCTCTACAAACTCACTTGCTCCGGAGAAAGCAACCTGATTGATGTATTTTTTAATCTCCTCAGCAGTCATACCCAAACCATTATCTGTAATGGTAATGGTCTTTTTCTCTGCATCAACAGCAACTTCTACCAATGGGTTACCCAGCTCTCCGTTGTATTGTCCCAATGCGGCAAGACGTTTAATCTTTTGTACCGCATCAACGGCATTGGAAACCAGCTCGCGCAGGAAAATCTCATTGTCTGAATACAGGAATTTTTTGATGATCGGGAAAATATTCTCCGTGTGAATGGAAATGGTTCCTTTTTCTTCTATGCTCATATGTTAACTCATTTTTAAGTATATAAGGATCCTATCAATGGCTATTCCAATTCAATATTCTTGTCAAATTGACAGTTCAGCTTCCAATTTCAGCCTCGATAGTCAGGAAACGAAATCTTTGCGTATACTTGAATATCCTATGAATAAACATTATCTACCTTATGAATACAGCAAATTACGATAAATTAAAAGAAGAGGACTTTATTTCGGCCAAGTCTATTGAAAACATAAGGATAAGAGCGCAAAACCCATTGTTTTCGTTACACTGGGAACTAAAAACCTTATTATATCTGGGCGTAATGCTATTGAGTACCGGATTAGGCATTCTTATCTATAAGAACATTGACACCATCGGCCATCAGGTGATTCTGGCCATCATCGCAGCAATCAGCATTGGATGTTTCACTTATTGCCTTAAGCATCGCCCCCCATTTAGCAGAGAACTGGTAAAATCTCCCAATTCCCTTTTTGATTACCTGCTGCTTCTCGGCTGCCTGAGCTTTTTAACATTTGTTGGCTATCTGCAGTTTCAGTATACCGTTTTCGGTACCAACTATGGAATGGCCACTTTCATTCCAATGCTGCTTTTATTTTTTGTAGCTTATGAGTTTGACCATCTCGGAATTCTCAGTATGGGAATTGCCAACCTGGCCATATGGATGGGCGTATCGGTTACTCCTGCCCAACTGCTTTCCAGTGGGAATTTTGACAATCAAACTGTGATTTATACTTACCTGAGTCTGGGTTTAATCCTGTTATTGGCGGGACAGCTGACGGAATATTTCAATTTCAAAAAACATTTTAGATTTAGTTACCTGCATTTCGGAATCCACATTTCATTTATCTCGTTATTGTTCGGCTATTTTAACCATTATGATGCTTCTTTTTCATTTATATGGCTTTTAGTCCTCTTCGCGCTTGCCTATTATCTATATGCTGATGCAATGAAGCATAAAGCCTTTTACTTTCTGCTATTGGTAGTCTTATATAGTTACATTGCCTTTAGTATATTGGTGGTCAGGGCCTTCATCACATTTCGTGATATGGAAGCATTATACTTCTGTTGCTTCTATTTTATCGGTTCTGCCATTGCGCTAATCCGTCTGTTAATCTATTTAAACAAGAAAATTAAAGCCTCATGATCATATATAACAGAACCTGGCTGAAGAATTTAGATTTGCAGAACCAGTTAAAAAGAGCACATCGTTTAGGGGATATTACCGCTGAAGAACTAAAGCAGATGGAAGAAAAGTATCCGGTCGGCTTTTACACACCCAATATTTTCGTCAGGGCCGGTCTTTTTATCCTTACCCAAATCATTACCAGTTTTGCGGGAGGACTGCTCAGCCTCATTTTCAGCAGTATGGGAGACCTCATTACTTCCCCGGGTTACTTTCTTTTTTTAGGTCTCATTAGTTATGTCGCGCTGGAATTAATCGTTCAGCAGAAGCACCATTTCAGATCCGGTGTAGACGATGCGTTAATGTGGACGGCTGCCGGGCTAATCCTCGCTGCTTTTATTGGGTACCTGAGTATTGCTCAGCGAAACAGCCTTTCTGCTCCATTTGAATGTTACGTCTTTTTCTTCGCGATGGTCCTGGCTGGATATTTTACCCTGCGTTTCGCAGATATGCTAATGGCTGTTGTATCCTTCCTTTCCCTAATTTGCTTCCTGTTCTTTAGCCGTGAGCTGTTTGGGTTCTATGCTGCAGCGATTCGGCCTTTTCTAATCATACTGGTCTCTGCGGGAGTTTATTTTCTTTGTGTGTACTGGAAGAAATATAAAGACTATGAGAACTGTCTTACAGCGATGCAGGTTTTCTGTCTTCTCATCGGATATGCGGCAGGTAATTACTTTGTAGTCAAAGAAATGGGAAGCATGATCAATCAACCTTTACAGGAAGGAGAGGGACTTCCTCTCGGCTGGTTCTTCTGGACCTGGACAATTGCCCTTCCTTTTGTATATATCGCTTTAGGCCTTAAACGAAAAGAGGTGATTTTATTACGTTCAGGCTTAATTCTGATTGCAGCAGCAGCGTTTACCTTCAGGAATTACTACCATGTTATGCCTATTGAGGGTGCTTTATCCCTTGTTGGAGCAGCATTGCTGGCAATAGCCTATGGAGTGATCCGTTACCTAAAAACACCAAAGAAAGGCTTTACCTATGAAGAACTTGATGATGATCAGCTTCTGGATAAAATTAAGGTAGAATCTCTTATTGTCGGCGAAACCTTTTCCGGTCCTTCCGCCGCTCCTGAAGGAAGCCGGATGGGAGGAGGAAGTTTTGGAGGCGGGGGATCAAGTGCCGACTTTTAAGCGGAAAATAAATTCACCTGGTTATTTAGAATAGTTCCAAATAGTTTGTTTCTTTGTAAAAAAAACTTACATGAAACAAACTTTTTATACCCTATCGTTAATGTCCGCTTTTCTTTTTGCCGGCCTCAATGCCGTAGCTCAAAGCCCAAAGACAGAGAAAAACCTTGATGCCAAGTCAAAAACTACATTCTATAGCCTGGAGGATGGAAAAATTGTCAAAGAAACAGAAAAATGGGACCTGGCTTTTAACAATACAGCGATTAAAATCAACAGCAAACAAAACGTTTCTGCACAAATTTTAAGTAATACGACCTTTGATAAGGTAATTAAAGCTCCGGAAAACGGCTATAAAAAGGACAGCCAAAGCAGCAGTGCCATTCCAACAGGATCGGGCAACGGCTGGTACAATTATGACATGGCAACCCATGCGCTGACTCCTATTCCCGGCAAAGTGATTATCGTCAAAACTGCTTCAGGAAAACATATTAAACTGGAAATTCTAAGTTATTATTTTGATGAAGAAGACTATAATGAGACTGGTTTTTATACGTTTAAATATGCCGTAGTTAAATAAGCTTATAAAAGCCTCATTGATACCAAAATATTATCTTACAGAAGTTTATTTCTTGCGTATCTTTGCTCCTTGATGGAATACAATGTTCACACCTTGCCGAATGGCATCCGATTACTTCATGTCCCTTCTGCATCCGCGATCTCTCATGCCTGCATTATTGTAAATAGCGGCTCCAGAGATGAACAGGAAGAAAAATCAGGTCTTGCTCATTTTATTGAGCACCTGATCTTTAAACGCACAGAAAAAAGAAATACCAATCAGATCTTAAACAGACTGGAGAGTGTTGGAGCAGACCTCAATGCCTATACGACCAAGGAGTATACCTGCATTCATGCTTCTTTCCTGAACCCCTATCTGGACAGGACATTGGAATTATTTCATGACATAGTCTTTCACTCGACCTTTCCTGAGGACGAAATGGAGAAGGAAAAGAGTGTAATTCTTGATGAGATCACGTCCTACCTTGACCAACCGGAAGAAGCAATATATGATGATTTTGAGGATCTTGTTTTTTCAGGTCATCCGCTGGGTAGAAATATTCTTGGAACTGCAGAAAGTGTCAATAAAATCGATAAGAAAGACATTCATGATTTCATCGCGGAGAATTACCATACAGACAAGATTATTATCGCCGTTTTAGGAAACTATTCCTTGAATAAAGTCGTTAAGATCGGGGCTAAATATTATTCTGAAATACCGGAGAATCTACACAAAAATTCAAGGATTGCGCCGGAAAAGGCTCCTGTAGTAAACCATTCTTTTCAGAAACCGATCATGCAGGCCCACGCCATGTTAGGTGCTCAGGCTTATTCCTTACACCATCCCTATAAAACGGGGCTGCTCTTGCTCAATAATCTGTTAGGCGGCACCGGAATGAGCTCTATTTTGAATCTGCAGATCCGGGAGAAACACGGGATTGCCTATACGATCGAAACCGGTTATAGCCCATTGAGTGATACCGGTATTTTTACTTTATATTTTGGCACAGATCAGGAAAAAGTAGATAAAGCACTTTCTCTGATCTTCAAAGAGTTTAAAAAAATTAAGGATCATCCGCTCACAGAGGTTCAGCTTCAAAAATCGAAGAATAAATTTATCGGACAGATCGCTCTGGGTGAAGAAAATAGAATCGGACTGATCATATCCATGGCTAAAAGCCTGATAGACTATAATAAAATTGACGACCTCAAAACTGTATTTAATAAAATTCAGGCAGTAACGACCACTGATATGGCCAATATTGCCAATGAAATATTAGATGAAAGTAATCTTACTTCCTTAACTTTTTACCCTTTAGGGTAATATTTGTATTTTTGCATTATGAAATTACCTATTGTAGCATATGGCGATCCGGTATTGAAAAAGGTTTGTGCTCCTATTGAGCAGGACTATCCGGATTTAAAACAATTAATCAGTAACATGTTCGAGACCATGTATAATGCTCATGGAATTGGTTTAGCCGCTCCTCAGATTGGATTACCTATCCGGTTATTTATTGTGGATACCGGCGTGGATGAAGAGGAAAAGAAAGGCTTCAAAAGTGCGTTCATCAATGCAGAAATTCTGGAAGAAACAGGTGAACCCTGGGCTTTCAATGAAGGATGCCTGAGCATTCCTGATATCAGGGAAGACGTGATGCGTAAACCCAATATACTTATCAGATATTATGATGAAAACTGGGAGCTGCACGAGGAAAAAATTAACGGCATATTAGCCCGCGTGATCCAACATGAATACGATCATATTCAGGGTAAACTGTTTACGGAAACTTTAAGTCTATTGCGCAAAAGAATGCTGAAAAGCAAACTGGACGCGATTTCTAAAGGAAATGTAAAGGTAGATTATAAAATGCGTTTCCCACAGCAGAGCAGAAGGCGTTAATTTCCTTCGCTCCTGCTCTTATCTCCTTTGAATATGGATTGCATCAACTTACCCCATGCAAATGGGTTTAAAAGCGGGTTGGTTTGCACCATATTCTTGTTTAAGGCCCGGTCATGATTTAGTCTGAAGTTAATCCCGGAAATCTCTCCGGCATCCCTAGGAAGGGTTTGAATCAATCCCGAAATACTTTCCTGAGATACGTTTCTGATGGCGATAGAAAAATCATCATCGGCAATTTTCATGGCCATAAAATCCCTTGTAAACTCCTCTACAGTAGCCCAGGGATATACCCTGACGGTAGGCAGATTCACAATCTCTGATTTTAATTTCACCATTGCTGTATATTTACTGTCATCGATCTGCGTCGGGATAGGCAGGAGTAAATCCCTGTATCCTACAGCTGTATAAAGGATGGTATCGCCAGGATGGGCAATAAAGGAAAAATATCCCTTATAGTTGGCGGCATACCGTTGCCCTTTATTTGTCAAATTGGTAACCGTTACATAAGGCACCACAGTATTACTGTCTACATCGGTAATTATTCCGGTAAACTGAATCAACTTCTTACTTCCCGTAGTTTGCTGTGCAAACGCAGAAGAAATGAAAAGAAGCAATAATAAGGTGAGTGAATACTTCATATACAAAAATAGCGGTATTAATTAAAACGGCTAGTTAAATAGTGTTAAAACAATTATACCGGCTCTGCAAGGTTAATGGCAACGACAGAAGTAATCTGTGGAACAGCCTTCATAATCGCCTGTTCAATACCAGCTTTCATCGTCATAAAGCTCATTTTGCAAGACCCGCAGTTTCCTAATAATTTCAATTTAACTACATTATCCGCCGTAATCTCTTCTATTGCAACATCTCCACCATCAGCGATTAAATATGGTCTGATCGTTTCTAATGCCTGCTCTACTTGTTGTGTTAAATCCATTTTGGTAATTTTTTAAAGTATAAAAATAGTAATTTTTTAGCAATTAACACTCAGCGAGTTATTAATTGCGACTTGTTGTGCGACCTTTCCCGCAATCTCTGCAAAAGAAGCGGATATCCTGCTTTCTTTATTCAATGCAATTGGCGCACCTTTATCACCCGCTTCGGTAATTCCCTGAACGATTGGGATTTCCCCTAAGAAAGGTACCTCAAATGATTTTGCCAATTCCTTCCCGCCATCTTTTCCGAAAAGATAATATTTATTCCCAGGTAATTCTTCCGGGGTAAAGTAAGCCATATTCTCAATTACTCCCAATACAGGAATATTGATACTTGGCATTTTAAACATCGCCAATCCTTTTCTGGTATCCGCCAGGGCTACCTGTTGAGGTGTCGTTACAATAACAGCCCCTGCGATCGGGAAACTCTGGGTGATGGTGATGTGAATGTCACCTGTTCCCGGAGGAAGATCTACGATCAGGTAATCCAATTCTCCCCAGTCGGCATCATTAAACAATTGCTTAACCGCATTAGAGGCCATTGGCCCGCGCCATGGTACCGGCTGATCCGGATCTGCAAAAAAGCCTAAAGACAAAAGCTTAATCCCATATTTTTCAATAGGAAGGATTAGCGTTTTTCCATCTTCAGTTTCTCTTGCACTTGGTTTAGCCCCTACAAGATCAAACATCGTCGGAACAGAAGGCCCATAAATATCTGCGTCGATCAGGCCTACCTTTGCACCATCAGCAGCCAGGGCAATGGCAAGGTTACTTGCTACCGTTGACTTTCCTACACCGCCTTTTCCTGAAGAAACCAGCAAAATATTGCGAATGTCTTTCAGTTGGTTAATGTCCATAGGCTTGGTTACCCTGGAAGTAATATTGATTTCTATTTCGGCTTCCTGGCTTACAAAATGTTTTACGGCGTTGAAACATGCATTTTTCAGCATATCTTTCATCGGGCAGGCTGGAGTTGTGAGTTCTAAAGTAAAACTCACGTTCTTATCTTCTATTTTCAAATCCTTGATCATGTTCAAAGTCACCAGATCTTTTTTAAGATCAGGGTCTTCAACATTTCTCAGAGCGGCTAGAACTTGTTCTGGACTAATTATCATTAGCCAAAAATAACAAAAGACGGCCACAATTAATTGACTTTAGGCTTTTTAAGTGTAATTTTAACACGAAATAAACATTTGCGTTTAACGTTTAGCAATTATTATCTATTTTACAGCATGCATCTTCCAAAAATTAACATCCCTAAAAAATACCTGAAAATTGGCGCATGGGTGTTAGGGCTTTTTCTATTGCTATCCGTTGTTCTTGGCTCTATAGCCTATAGCAAAAGAGAGGCGTTATTAAAAACAATGATGGCCAAAGCAATTGCTAAAGCCGATAAAGACTATGGTCTCGACATTAAAATCGGGGAATCCGGATTCAGCGGACTCAGTACGGTCCACATGAAAAACATTTCTGTAGTCCCAAAAGATCGCGATACCCTTTCTACCATCGATGATTTTACTGTCGGGGTAAAGCTTTTTCCCCTGATTTTCGGAAATGTCAAACTCTCCGAGATTATCCTGAACAAGGGAACACTGAATGTGGTGTTCAAAGATTCTTTAAGCAATCTGGACTTTTTTCTGAAACGGAAAAAGAAAACCACCGAAAAGAAAACCAAGTCAGACCTCGCGGATATTGCGCATAACCTGCTGAACCAGGTCTTATATAAGATTCCTGACAATATGGAAATAAAAAACCTGATGCTCAAGGTCAACGACAATGATACCTCAAAACTGAAATTCTTAACCACTACCGCTACGATAAACGACGGAGACCTCCTCTCTACCATTCTGGTGAATGACAACGCTGCAACATGGCACGTTAACGGAACTGTTAAGCCCGGCAAAAAACAATTAGATGTCATGCTCTTTGCCGATAATAAAAAGGTGGAGCTTCCATACCTCGAAAATAAGCTCAAGGCTAAATTCAGCTTTGATACCGTGAGAACCGAAATGAAAAGTGCAGACTACAGTGGTGATGATTTCAAGATTAAAGGATCCTGGTCTGTAAAAAACCTCCTGGTTAACCATCCAAAAATTGCATCCAATGACATTGTCGTTTCCGATGCCAAAATTGATGCGGATATGCTTATTGGCCCTAATTATGTTGCATTGGATAGTTCATCTACGGTTTTTCTGAAAAAAGCAATCCTCCATCCTTACTTAAAATACACCTTATCTCCGAATAAAATTTATGAGGTAAAGATTATGGCACCGGAGCAGGACGCTCAGGAAGTATTAAATGCATTTCCTCAGGGCTTGTTTGAGTCTCTGGACGGTCTGAAAGTGAGTGGAAAAGTAAGATATGACCTTAATTTTTACCTGGATAGTGCTATTCCGGACAGTGTCCGTTTCAATTCAGGTTTAACCCCAAGTAATTTCAAAATCCTTCAATGGGGGAAAACAAATCTTCAAAAGATCAATAAAGATTTTGTTTATACGCCCTATGAACGTGGAAAGCCAATGCGTGACATCCTGATTGGTCCGTCCAACCCGAATTTCACCCCGCTGTCTGGCGTTTCCAGTAACTTCAAAAATGCGATTTTAACGTCCGAAGATCCTTCCTTCTTCACCCATAAAGGATTTGTACAGGAGTCTATCCGTAAATCTTTCGCTGTAAATTTCAAGGAAAAGAAATTTGTTCGGGGCGGAAGTACGATCTCTATGCAGCTGGTAAAAAATGTCTTTCTCAGCAGACAGAAAACACTGGCCAGAAAGGCAGAAGAGATTCTTATTGTTTGGCTGATTGAAAACAACCGCCTGATCAGTAAAAACAGAATGTTGGAAGTTTATTTCAACATCATAGAAATGGGGCAAAATATTTATGGAATCGGTGAAGCTACAAGGTATTATTTTGGAAAAAGACCTTCAGACCTCAATATTGGTGAGGGAATTTTCCTCGCGAATATTGTTCCCCGCCCAAAAATTGCACTGTATAAATTTAGAGGGGACGGAGGCCTGAAAGACTACCTGTACCCTTATTTCAAGTACATCGGGAACATTATGGCTAAACGTGGCCTGACACCTCCCGACAGCAGTGGCTATGGTTTTTACAATGTACAATTGAGAGCTGGTCTTAGACAATACCTGCTGCCAGACTCCACTACGGTTGATACAACGGCATTTGACAATGAAGATCCGCTACCGGCGATTGAAACACATGACGAATCAAAAAGTCTGTTCGACCGCATCTTTGGCGGAGGCTCTAAGAAAGATACTGCTTCGAGACCTGCTGTAAAAACAGATAGCCTTCAAAAAACGAAAAAGCAACTCAGACAGGAACGAAGAGAGCAGCGAAGGAAAGAAAAAGAATTAGAAAAACAACTGGAACAATCAAAAGCGAACCCTTAAGTTGTTGGTATAAACGAACATGAACACGATTAAAATAGAAGACAAGGAATTCGAAATACTACTCGAAAACGACAACATTGCCAAACGAACCCGATTAATAGGGATTCAGATCAATGTGGATTACGAAAACAGATGTCCCGTTTTTATTGGGGTATTAAATGGGAGTTTCCTGTTTATGGCTGACCTGGTAAAAGAGATTACAGTACCTTGTGAAATGGCCTTTATCCGGGTCTCCTCTTATCAGGATACCCAAAGTACCGGAGAAATTAAAGAAGTATTTGGTCTTCCTGCCAACCTGAAAGACAAAGACATCATCCTTGTTGAAGATATCGTTGATACTGGTTTTACGTTAGGATACATCCTGAAAGAAGTTTATAAACAAGAACCTGCATCTGTTAAGGTTTGCTCGCTCCTGCTAAAACCAGAAGCCTTAAAAGCACCCATTCAAGAGCTGGAATATGTTGGCTTTGAAGTTGCAAATGAGTTTGTTGTTGGCTATGGTTTGGATTATAACGGACTAGGCAGAAACCTCAACCATATTTATAAGGCTAAAACTGTTGCATCCCCTTTACCTTAATGTTATAATTTTTTCTCACTTTTGCAGAAAAGAAACAAATACCCTAATCAACAATGACGATACATAAAGAAGGTTACACCACCATCGCAATATCATTACTTTTCATCTTTATATTGAATGCTATTATTGACTATAGATTTGCAGATATAACGTGGTTAAGATGGTTTGTTTATATTTTTTCAGCTGTTTTATTTCTCATCGTTTTACAGTTTTTCAGGAACCCGAGCAGACAGTTCACGACTGCAGACAATAAAGTAATCTGCCCTGCAGATGGTAAAGTTGTGGTAATTGAAGAAACTGAAGAAGGAGAATATTTTAAAGACAAAAGAATTCAGGTTTCAATATTCATGTCGCCTGTAAATGTGCACATCAACAGAAATCCGATTTCAGGAGTTGTAAAATTCTTCAAATACCATCCTGGTAAATACCTTGCAGCATGGAACCCAAAATCCTCTACTGAGAACGAAAGGACAACAGTAGTGGTAGAGCATGCTAATGGAACCCCTGTATTGTTCAGACAAATTGCAGGTGCGCTTGCCAGACGTATTGTTTGGTATGTAAAAGAAGGTGACGTAGTACAACAAAACAAAGAGTTTGGCTTCATTAAATTTGGCTCCAGAGTGGATATCTTTTTGCCATTGGGCACTAAGGTTAACCTGGAACTAGATCAGGTCGTAAAAGGCGGAATTACCGTCTTAGCGGAATTAAGCTAAGCAAGATCATATTAAAAAAGCCGGTGTTTCCAGGAGACACCGGCTTTTTTATGCGCCATTGCCTGGCCGACAGGAGAAATTAAGGGCTAAAAGCTCCTAAAAAAGATCATTGCGATTCAAGGCCTGAAATCTTTTGCGCTGAAGGGCGCAAAAGATTTCAGGCCTTTTCATAGAACGCCTCTTTTTTGAGGAAATTAAGTTCCATGACCCAAGGGATAAAACCAACCTGGCTTTCTTAATTCGGCTCAGCAAATGATAAGTCAGGCGATAAACAGGTAACATGCGTTGAAAATAGCCGCTTTACAGGAATGGAGTAATATTAAAAAAAAAAGACCGCTGTTCTTTGAAGACATTCGAAGATTTGCCCTTCAGCAAAGATTCGGGGATGAAAAGAATTGCGGTCTTTTTTAGTTCAGAATTTCAATTAACCTGCATTGGCAGCAGCTGCAGCAGGAGGTTCTTCTCCTACTACACGTTGTGTTGGATAGGCAAAGTCAGAGCCATGCTCCTGAACAATCCTGATCAACTGAAAATTAATCTCTTCTTTAACCCTGATATACTCACCATGTGGCATTTGTACCACCAGGTATACCACCTGGATATTTAAAGCCGAATCGCCGAAATTATCAAAAACAGCAAAACCATCCGTTGTTTTAGGATGCTCCGTCAATAAAGTATTAATCGCGGTTACAATTTCTTTTATGGCAGTAGCAGGCGTTTCATAAGTAATGCCAATAAAGAAATTTACCCTGCGGAAGTCTCTTCTGGTTACATTTTCCAGCACACCATCGATCATTGCCCTATTGGGTATAACAATGGTTGTTTTATCTGGGCTAATCAGCCTGGTACTTCTAAAACCAACCTTATCAATAGTCCCTTCCACTCCATCAACCTTAACCACATCCCCTACCGTAAACGGCTTATCCAGGAAAATAGTAAAGGAGCCGATCAGATTTTCGAGACTTTCCTTTGCTGCCAGGGCAATCGCAATACCACCAATCCCTAAACCCGTAATGAGCGTTAAAACATTGATTTCAAAAACATAACCGAGCAGTACAAAAAAGCCAAAGAAACAGATTATGGTCTTGGTGAGTTCCTTCAAAAAAGGAACAAGCTGATCGTCGGCACGATCAGCGGTAAGAGAGGCTTTAAACTTCAGTACATGAGCGATAAAATCAATAATTCTCAGTATGATCCAAAAAATGGAAAGAATAATAAGAAAGAGAAAGACCTTATCTATAGCCTGCCCAAGGGTCACATGTACCGTTTCCTTTGTTTTTTCTATCTGTTTGGCATATCCAAATAATACCAGATTTAAGGGATGCCTTAATTGATTAATGGCCAGATAGTAGGAGCAAAGACTAATGAAGAAAGCAATCGGTTGTAACAGCAGGGCCACAAAAGTATCATCCTTAACTGCAGAAGCAAACTTCTTAAACAACCGGAATAACAGCAGACTTAGCAGTCGTGATATGATTTTCTTAAATAATGCGCCAAATAGAAGGATCGCCGCAAAAAGACAATAGTCTTTAATGGTATTTCCCCAGAATATCTGTTCAAAAAACGGACTATCCATCTTATATCAATTGTTTTAGTGCAATTTCAAATGCAGTTTTAGACAATTCTTTCTTTGCTGCAGATTGTTTATGAATATTTACCATAGCATTGTAAATGATATTAGAAGCGTCAGTAAAAATCGCATCGTCACTCATTTCTACATTTCTTTGCATCAGGTAGGCAAAAACCCTCGCCATTCCACAGTTGGAAATAAAATCAGGGATCACTGCAACATGGCTATCGGCATGCTCCATTATGCTTCCAAAGAAGATCTCTTTGTCTGCAAAAGGAACGTTTGCACCGCATGCAATTACTTCCAGGCCACCAGAGATCATCTGATCCACTTCTGCCTGCTGAACAAGACGGGAAGCCGCTGCCGGAACAAAAATTTCAGCTCCGATGTTCCAAACCTCTTTACTGGCTTGTTCAAATGGGATAAGGTCTGGAGAAACCAATGTATTTCCTTCTCTTTTATTAAACAAATCAATGATTTCGGCCAATGAGAATCCTTCTTTCTTTATCAACCCACCCACACGGTCAATAATCCCAACGACCTTTACACCATGCTGAGCAAGATAATAGCCTGCCGCGGCGGCAACATTACCCCAACCTTGAATAATCGCCTTTTTTCCGGCAATTTCACCTCCCCAGATGTGATAAAAATGCCTGATAGATTCTGCAACACCATATCCGGTGATCATATCAGCTACTTTATATTTTCTTTTGATATCAGGCGTGTAGTTCAGGTCCTCTAAAACCTTAGAGACACCATAGCGCAACTGACCAATCTGATGAATCCGTTCATTTTCTCTGGCCTGGTAGTGCCCGTTGATCACTCCTTCCTGAGGATGCCAAAGTCCATAATTTTCGGTGATGGGGATCACCTCATGGATTTCATCAATGTTCAAATCTCCTCCGGTACCATAATAGCTTTTTAACAAAGGCATTACCGCTTTATACCATCTATCCAGAACTTCCTTTTTTCTTGGATCTGCAGGATCAAAGTTAATTCCCGATTTGGCACCTCCTATAGGGGGACCTGAAACGGTAAATTTCACTTCCATTGTTTTTGCCAAAGATTCGACTTCTCTTTTATCAAGCCCTTTGCGCATACGGGTTCCACCGCCTGCTGCCCCACCACGGAGAGAGTTGATGACTACCCAGCCTTCGGCTTCTGATTCTTTATCTTTCCACTCAAAAACAATTTCGGGTCTTTTCTCTTCGAATTTTTTTAACAGGTCTTTCATTGAATATATGGTTTTTTAGTTCTTACAGATCTCCAAAGGTACTCAAGCCTGAGAACATTTAACATCCACCATACCGACAATTTTTCTACCCTAATTCTACGAAAATACACAAACAAAAAAACCTTCCCGATAATATCGGGAAGGCCATTATGCTTTTTCTAAAGAGATTAAACTCTTTTAGATTTGATACGAGCTGCTTTACCAGTTAATTCACGTAGGTAGAATAGTTTCGCTCTGCGAACTTTACCGTGGCTATTAACCTCTATTTTAGCGATATTAGGCGAATTGATAGGGAATATACGTTCCACACCAACACCATTAGACATTTTACGAACAGTAAACGTTTCATTAGCACCTACACTATTACGTTGTAATACTACACCTTGGTAAATTTGAATACGTTCTTTATTACCTTCGCGAATTTTATAGTGAACACTCACTGTATCTCCTGATTTGAATGCAGGAAACTCATTTTTTGCGATTACCTGCTCTTCAACAAATTTTACTAAATCCATGATTTTAAGCTATTAAGCCGACTTTTTGTTGTTTAAAATCGGACTGCAATATTAGGAAAATTATTTTATAAATGAAAGCGTTTTTTATTTTTTTCCACATTCTTTAACATTTCCACAATCAGGGGCCCGGAAAAGGCCTTTTCGGGCCAAAATTTATTTTATCTTCAGATAGAGCGCATCTGGTTTTGTCTTTTATTTCTGTTCTTCTTCCTGACCACAAGCTTCTTCCCTGATTAAAGTGTCCAGACTTTTCAATTCTATGGGATAATTTGCCAGCTCACCAGCCTTCATTCCAAATATCCCTTCCAGCAACCTTACTGTCGCATACGGAATATCAGCTTTTCCGTTAACCGGAAGCTTACGATAGTTGTGAAAGGTATTAAAAGCGATCTTTAGGTGCTTCGGGATCACTCTACTGGCTGCCTTATAATTTTTAAGGTTCAATTTATTCATTTCTTCTTCAATCTTGTACTTCCTTGGTTCTTCCATAATTTTTAACTGGTTTTGCAATTTTCGTTTACAAATCGTCTTTTGTTGACATATAATACAAAATATTTCTTACAAAATAATATTCATAATACAATTATATACATAAGCGCTATATATACATAATTTATTTCCAATTAATACACTTTACATACTTTTAGGAATATTATTGAATTTAAAAGACCGCTATTAACGGGGCCGTTCTTCCCCTTCTTCCAGAAGCTGAGTCCCGGACTGAAACAAATCCTTTAATTTTTTTACGGAAATCGAATTGTTAATGAGCTCTCCAGACCTCATGTCAAAAAGTTGCTCAAACATCACAACTTTTTCATACGGAATATCTTGAGTGCTATTCCATAAAATATTCCGATAATTATGAAAAGTATTTAGTGAAACTCCCAAAATTTTGGGGATGATTTGTACCGCCATCCGATACTCTCTAACATTGAGCTGATTCAAATAATCATTGATTTTGTACTTTTTAGGGTCTTCAGTCATAACCTTTTATGAAAAATATTATTAATTGTGTATGTTTATCAAAATTATGAGAATAATTACATAATTTTTTAGAACTAATATACTGATTATTTTAGCGAATATAAAAAATACACCTAAATTTTTATGGATATAAAAGCCGTTGTTGATGAAATTCTTCTTGAAAAGAAAAGACCTTTTACCTGGCTTGTGAATCAAATGGATAAAACTTTTGACGGACTGAAGCTCAGTCTGACTAATGAATCTATTAAATACAGAGACATTAAGAAGATGGCTAAAATTTTAGAAGTTCCGCCCTCCGCATTCTTTGAAACGGAAGCAAGGTCCTATAAAACAGAAACAGGTACCAGCATTACCGCAGAATCCAGGAATGAATACAGTGATTTAAAGAATAGTCTCAAGAACTGCAAGGAAATGTCTGCAGCACTAAAAGAACAAATAAAAGATAAGGATAGAATTATCGCCTTACTCAGTAAAGACTAATCTTCCAGTAAGTCAGGCCTCCGTTGCTGCGTTCTCAATAAAGCCTGCTCATGACGCCATTCATTTATTTTCAGCTCATGGCCACTTAGGAGTACATCCGGAACTTTATGACCGTTCCAGTCGGCCGGGCGGGTATACACAGGCGCGTCCAATAGCTCTCCCTGAAAACTATCTGATAACGCTGAAGTCTCATCATTCAATACCCCGGGAATCAATCGTACAATAGCGTCAACGAGAACAGCCGCAGGAAGCTCTCCCCCGGACAAAACATAATCTCCGATGGAAATCTCTCTCGTTACAAACAAATCCCTTATACGCTGATCTATGCCCTTATAATGGCCACATAGAATGATCACATTTCCCTTTCCTGACAATTCATTAGCAATGGTCTGGTTAAAGGTAACGCCATCAGGGCTCATAAAAATCACTTCATCATATTCCCGTTCGCTTTTCAATTGCTCAATACAACTGGCAAAAGGAGGAATTGACATCACCATACCACTACCCCCGCCATAAGGATAATCATCAACGCTTTTTTGTTTGTTTGTTGAATAATCCCTTAGGTTGTGCACGATAATTTCTGCAATTCCTTTTTTCTGCGCACGCTGCAAGATAGAATGGGCAAATGGACTTTCAAGTAAATCAGGTAAAACGGATATGATGTCAAAACGCATACTGCAAAGATAATTTAATTTTCGAGGTAAAGATCGATCAGACCATCAGGAAGATGAACCCTTAAGACACCCTCTTCTTCATCAATTTCAACAATCATGTCATCATTTAAAGGAAACATGATCTCCTTTTCCCGGTAAGATACGGTTGCCACGAATTGCTGAGGATATTCATTTACTTCCAGGATCTCACCAAGTTCTCCATGGATTTCATCCGAAACCAGGTATCCTTTCAAGTCCTCATAGTGAAATTCATCATTTGAGCGGTCCGGCATTTTTGTCAACGGCAAATAGATCTTTTTTCTCAATAAAGGTTGTGCTTTATCAATATGGTCTACATCATCAAAATAAAAATTGCCGGTATTATTGGTATGCAGCTTGTAAGTCGAGACAAAATAAGGTACCATCTTCCCATTAAAATCAGCAAAAACGACATCCAGTTCCAACAATTCAGGCTCATCATATTCAAAAAATAACTGAACCTCTCCTTTTAATCCCTTAGTCTTGGTGATATAACCAATGTAAAATGCTTCTTCAATCTTCATAATCGTATTCCTTAATATCTCAATTCTTCAAAACCGATTTCCATTAAATGAAAATAGCGAAGAATACATTCCCGGGAAAGATTCTTCGCTATTATTCAGAATAACAAAAATATTATGCTTGCTCTTCTTTGTTCTCTTCAGCTGCAGGAGCTTCTTCAGTTGCAGGAGTTTCCTCAGCTGCTTCTTCCGCTACTACTTCTTCTTCAACAACTTCTTCTGCTACTGGAGCATTTTTGATTGCCAAAGCAGCTGCACGATCAGCATTTTTCTTAGTTTCAGCAGCTAATGCCGCTTTTCTAACTTCGTCTTTAGACTTAGTTAAACCGTCTTTTTTACCTTCGATCTGACCATCTTTAGCACCTAACCACTCTGCAAATTTAGCATCTGCCTGTTCTGCTGTTAAAGCACCTTTTTTAACACCACCTTCTAAGTGTTTTTTGTATAAAACACCTTTGTAAGAAAGGATAGCACGACAAGTATCCGTAGGCTCAGCACCTTTGTTAACCCAGTCTAATGTTTTTTCGAAATTGATTTCGATGGTTGCAGGATTGGTGTTTGGGTTATAAGAACCTAAACGCTCAATGAATTTACCATCTCTTGGTGAACGGGAATCCGCTACCACTACGTGGAAAAAAGGTTTCCCTTTTTTACCGAATCTTTGCAATCTGATTTTAGTTGCCATTTCTTTTTATAGTTTATGTATTCAACATAGTTCCCGGAGCTTTATGCTTGCGGGGTTGCAAAAGTAAGTAAAATACTAATGATTAGCAAGATGCAATAATTTTAAATTCAATTAACATAAGTCTTGGGCCAATTGAAGATATTTGGCTAAAACCGAAACCATTATGAGAATAGCAATAGATATGGACGAAGTCCTGGCCGATCCTTTAAGCAAATTTATCAAATTATACCACAGGGATTATGGAGTTCCGCTGGATCTTGTCCCGGCGCCAGGGAACGAAATCTATCACCACGTTCCTGAACATGCCAATCATAAATGGTTTGATTATATCAATGAAAAAGGATTTTTCCGAGACCTTCCATTGATCGAAGGAAGTATTGAAGCCGTCCGTAAATTACAACAGCATCATGATGTCTACATCGTTTCTGCAGCAACAGAATTCCGAAATTCACTCGAAGATAAAATGGATTGGCTTGCCGATCACTTTCCTTTTATCACCTGGCAGAACATCATGTTCTGCGGGAATAAGATCGTAGATGTTGACGTAATGATAGACGATAGGGCAAAGAATTTTATTGGCTTTAAAGGCCGGAAACTATTGTTCAGTTCTCCGCATAATCTCTTGTTGACAGATTACGAACGCGTAGACAACTGGCAGCAGGTTCTGGACAAATTAGTAGGCCCGGAATTGTAACATTTACATGTAAGCAGCATCAAATAACAAAAATAAAACGACATGCTAATTACAACAACAAACTCTATAGAAGGCAAAAAGGTAGTCAAATACATTGGCCTTGTAAGCGGCGAAACCATAATTGGCGCCAATATTTTTAAAGATCTTTTCGCCGGTATCAGAGATATCGTTGGTGGAAGATCCGGTTCATACGAACAGGTATTAAGAGAAGGAAAAAATACAGCAATAAATGAAATGCAGCAGTATGCGGCCGCAATGGGCGCAAATGCGATCATTGGTGTAGACCTGGACTATGAAACCGTAGGAAGCGGCGGCAGCATGCTCATGGTGGCAGCAACAGGAACCGCTGTGATCATTGAATAATAAAAGATATCATCCAATAATAAAGAAAAAGGCCCTGAAAATTCAGGGCCTTTTTCTTTTATACTTACAAGGAAAGTATCTCTACCAACTTTAACCAGGCTGGTGTGATTTCTTTCGCATCAATATGTTTAATTGCATGATCAAAAGGAGTAAAAAGAATTTCACGGTTTTTTTGTCCAACCATTACGCCAGACTGCCCCGCGATTAATCCTTCCACAGCAGTAACACCCAAACGGCTGGCCAATACCCGGTCCATACAGCTTGGCTTTCCTCCACGCTGAATATGTCCTAGTACAGAAACCCTGATGTCATAATGAGGGAATTTCTCTTTCAAAACTTCTCCGACATTAAATGCACCGCCCACTTCATCTCCTTCTGCCACGATGATAATCTTTGATGACTTATCCTTACGTCCTGACTCCAGTCTTGTCACCAGTCCATCAACGCCCATATTTGCTTCAGGGATCATGATAGCTTCTGCTCCAACACCAATTCCACTTCTCAAAGCAATCAGTCCGGAGTCACGCCCCATCACTTCTACAATAAATAAACGATCATGCGACTCTGCCGTATCCCGGATTTTATCTACTGCATTAATTACAGTATTAATAGCTGTATCATAACCTATTGTAAAATCAGTTCCTTCAAGGTCATTGTCGATTGTTCCGGGCAATCCAACTACAGGGAAGTTAAATTCCGTGGTCAGCAAATGAGCACCTGTAAAGGTTCCATCCCCTCCAATCACAATCAGCGCGTCTATGCCCTGATTTACCAACTGACGGTGCGCTTCTGCTCTGCCCTCCTTTGTACGGAAAGCATCACTTCTGGCAGTTTTTAAAATGGTACCACCGCGCTGAATGATATTGGCGACAGATTTCCGGTCCATTTCAATGAAATCGCCATGAATCAGGCCTTCATAGCCTCTCAATATGCCCGTAACTTTCAAATCATAATAGATTCCCGCTCTAACCACTGCCCTAATGGCAGCATTCATTCCCGGAGCGTCACCTCCGGAAGTTAGTACTCCTATATTTTTAATCTTATTCATTTGGTTTTCCAGCGTTTTTAAATTTATCTAAACCACTTTGTAAATATGCAGCATATTCTTTTGCATCAAAAATTGCCCCTTGCGGTTTCACAAGCGGATTCAGGTCATGCCCGGCCAATACGTAAAAAGGCTGAGAATTTGATACATATTTTGTTGCCTGAAAATCACCATTCCATCTTCCAAGATCGTCTGTGGTTGTCCTTAGCACTTCTGAATAATGAACTTTCTCTTTAGGCATTTTTATATTACGCTCATCCACATAAAGCTGGATCAACACATATTCTTCTTTAATCAATCTGCCCACTTCTTTATCAATCCAGACCTTATCCTCCATTTTACGACAATTTACGCAGGCATGTCCTGTAAAGTCAATCAGTACCGGTTTATTTACGCGCTTAGCATAAGCAAGGCCTTCATCCAGATCAAAGAATGAATTGAATCCAACAGGTGGTTTCAATGTTTCACTATATTTAACTGTTGCAGGAAATCCCGAAGGGCTGGCCGAGACTGAAGCTCCGTTTCCATTTAAAATAAAATCCTGAGTATTCATTGGCGGCGCTATTCCACTAAGAATATTTACCGGAGCACCCCACAATCCCGGAACGAGATAGATGGCGAAAGACAACGATAGTATTGCAAAAAACAACCTTGGAACAGAAACGTAGGGAACGTCACTGTCATGAGAGAACTTAATCTTCCCAAGAATGTAAACTCCCATCAGGATGAAAATAATGATCCACAGTGCGAGGAAAATTTCCCTGTCGAACCACTCCCAATGCCAAACCAGGTCGGCAGCAGAGAGAAATTTTAAAGCCAATGCAAGTTCCAGGAAGCCCAGACAAACCTTTACACTATTTAACCATCCACCAGACTTAGGCATTGCACTTAAAAAGCCTGGAAAGATCGCAGACAGGGTAAAAGGAAGCGCTAAGGCCAAAGCAAAGCCAAACATTCCTATCGCCGGGGCAAGAAATTCGCCCTTGGAGCTCGCCTGAACCAATAAAGTCCCGATGATGGGGCCAGTACAGGAGAAAGAAACCAAAGCCAGAGAAGCGGCCATAAAAAAGATCCCTCCCAGTCCTTTGCTGTCGTCCGCCTTTTGATCAACCTTGTTTACAAAAGAACTTGGTAAAGTGATTTCAAAAGCTCCAAAAAAGGAAACCGCAAAAACGACCAGCAACAGAAAAAAGAAGAAATTAAACCAACCACTGGCACTGAGCTCATTTAATTTGGCAGAGCCAAAAACTCCTGTTATTAAAAGGCCAAAAGCCACGTAGATCACAATGATGGAAATACCATAAATAAAAGCCTGCCCAATTCCTTTCTGCCGGCTACCTGCTCTCTTGGTAAAATAACTGACTGTTAACGGTACCATTGGAAAGATACATGGCATCAAAAAAGCAATAAATCCACCTAAAAGACCTGCAATAAATGTTTCCCAAAGTGTTTTTTCTTTTTCTGATGTTCCGGACGCCGCCAGAGGCTGCTGCTTTTCTACCGTTTTATCGACTGCGGCTGCTTTTTTAACCGTATCCTTGACAATATTGTTCGCGGCACTATCCTGAGCTGAACCGACTTCTGTAAAAACCAGTTCTTCTTCAGTTGCTGCCGAATCCGGCTTCTGCACTGACGCAAAGCTATGAGAGAAAAAAGCTGTTGTAAACAACAACAAGAATCCCAACATTAAAAGTCCTTTTTTCATCTGTGTATACATTATGTTTTAAAGGTGATGATACTGCAGTATTTTCTATTTCTTTCAATCGGTTGTCACTGCAGATGATCAATCGCTTTTATGATAAGGGCGTGAAATTAGTTATTATTTTTTATTTAAGCCCCTGAATACGGGCCTCGGCAGGATATTTTTACGCTTCCCCGATAACTCTCTGATTTATTATCCATAAAAAAAGAGCGGCAGAAAATCCCTGCCGCTCTTTTTCGGGCTAAACGCCTGATTTCTACTTTACAGGAATGTTAAAGCTAACCTCATCAGGAGGCAAACATTGCTTATCATTACACACCATAAACTCTACAGTTCCTTTCACCGTTGCAGTAGCCTTATTCAGCTTCACCTTTTGTTGAAAGACCACCTGATTTCCAAAATAACTTACGTTCATTTTAAAGTTCTCATCAAAGTAAGTTGTTGCTTTAGGCTCTGTCGTTTTTCCTACAGGGGTATAATCTTTTGACGAAGCAAAAGAAAAGACTGTTTTATTTGGCCCACCGGGCTTCAGATTCTGAGAATAGATGTGCCATCCTTCTTCCATATTCGCCTTCAGATAAACCACAGCTTCCGTTTTACTTATTTTCTTAGCAGCATAAGACCAGGTTACGGGTTTTTCGATCTGGGCAGAAGCCCCGATTACCGCAAATAATACGAATGCCAGTATCAGACTGATTTTTTTCATGGTGTATTGTTTAAAAACTCTATTTCTTTAAAATTATAATACTTCAATATTCCGCTTGTCAGGACACCGAGTAAACCGGATTCTGTAACTTCAATGATCCTTCCTTCAATAACCTCGCCATTTTGGCGGTACGCCGCAGGTTCGTTAAATTTATACAGTCCATTGACATAGTCTTCCATCAACTGGCTATAGTTTCCTGCCTTCAACTGAAGGTATTGTTTTTCAATATGACTGCAAATTTCTGCTAATAGCTCAATTAAATTAACATCCTGTTGTAAAATTTCTCTCAGTGAAGTGGCCCTTTTTAGCTGTTTCGGATCAAAATGAAGCTGATTAACATTGATGCCAATACCGATAATACTCGCCTTGTAGGTGGCTCCAGACAGGATATTTTCAATCAATACCCCTCCCATCTTTTGATCCGCATAATAAATATCATTCGGCCATTTAATCCCAATCCCATTCTTGACAAAAAGACTCAGCGCATTTCGAATACCAATGCTCACAGCCATATTAAGAAGGAATTGCTTCGCCACCGGTAAGAAAGATGGCTTCAGATAAATGCTAAAAGTCAGGTTCTTTCCAGGCTCAGCATGCCAGACATTGTTATGCTGCCCTCTGCCTGCGAATTGTTTATCTGCCATAATAACAGTTCCTTCGGTTAATGGCTCGGAATTTGACACCAACACTTTTAAAAAGTTATTGGTAGAATCAACCTCTAATAATTTGATAAGATTTTGACCAACAAATAATGTTGAAAAAGTGTTATTTTGCAAGTGTTGATTGTATATTTGTTTATCAAAACTAAAACATTTTAATGGTAAAAAAGAAAATTGTAAACCTTTCTACATACCTCTCAGAGATAGCCGTTCATGGCATACAGGAAAAAAAAGGGAATGATATTGTGCGTTTAGACCTAAGGGAACTTAACAGTTCTGTTTCTGATTTCTTTATCATCTGCAATGCAGATTCGGCTACACAAGTAAAGGCCATTGCCGACAGTGTAGAAGATGAAATCTATAAAAGCACCCAAACCAATCCATGGAGAAAAGAAGGGCTCGAAAGCGCAGAGTGGATCATCCTGGATTATTTCGATATTGTAGTTCACATATTTAAAACTGAAAAGCGAGACTTTTACGGAATTGAAGACCTTTGGGGGGATGCCCAGTCGACAAGCTATAAAAGCGCCTAATCATTTACACAAAACATTTTTGACTCAAGATGAAAGAGAACCCAAATACAAAGCCTAAATTAATTAAGAGAATCCCGAATATCCCAAAGAAACCTCAAAAAGGGTCTAAATTCAATATCTTTTGGGTTTATGCGGCTATTATTCTAGGGTTGATTTTATTGCAATTCTTATTTAGCGCAGATACGACTAAAGACGTTACTTACCGTACTTTCGAAACTCAGATGCTTTTACCTGGTGATGTTGAAAAACTGGTCGCCTATAAGCACGAAGATCTGGTAAAGGTGGAGGTCTACATTAAAAAAGACAGACTCAACACAGAGAAATACAAAAAATACATCAGCAAGAATAACTTTGGTACTGCTAACGGGCCTGCCGTATACTTCACTTCGGGCTCCATGGATGCCTTAGATACTCAATTGAGAGAGTCTCAGAAAAATCTGCCTCCGGACCAACAGATTCTTGCAGAGAAAGAAACCAGACAAAGTACATTCAACTCCTGGTTCTTTACCGTAATTATCCCGGTATTGTTATTTATCGGATTCTGGATCTTCATTATGCGCCGCATGGGTGGTGGCGCCGGTGGTGGTGGTGGTCAGATCTTCAATATTGGAAAATCTAAAGCAACACTTTTTGATAAAGAAAGTCAGGTAAATGTGACCTTCAATGATGTTGCAGGACTTGAAGAAGCCAAACAAGAGGTAATGGAGATCGTCGATTTCCTTAAAAATCCTAAAAAATATACCAATCTGGGAGGTAAAATCCCTAAAGGCGCATTATTGGTTGGTTCACCAGGTACAGGTAAAACCTTATTGGCAAAAGCTGTTGCCGGTGAAGCTCAGGTTCCTTTCTTCTCTTTATCCGGTTCAGACTTCGTGGAGATGTTTGTTGGGGTAGGAGCATCACGTGTACGTGATTTATTTAAACAAGCCAAAGATAAAGCACCATGTATCATCTTTATTGATGAGGTGGATGCGATTGGTCGTGCCAGAGGAAAAAACAGTATGATGGGCGGAAATGACGAACGTGAAAACACCCTGAATCAGCTATTGGTGGAGATGGATGGATTTGGTACAGATTCAGGAATTATCATTCTTGCTGCAACAAACCGTCCGGATGTATTAGACTCTGCATTACTTAGACCAGGTCGTTTTGACAGACAGATCTCTATCGACAAGCCAGATTTGGTAGGTCGTGAACAGATCTTCAAAGTGCATTTGAAACCAATCAAAACGGATGAAGTTGTGGATGCCAAAAAACTATCTGCACAGACTCCTGGTTTTGCCGGTGCCGAAATTGCCAACGTTTGTAACGAAGCCGCATTAATTGCCGCCAGACGCAATAAGGAATCTGTAGATATGCAGGATTTCCAGGATGCAATTGACCGTGTGATCGGTGGATTAGAAAAGAAAAATAAAATCATCTCTCCGGAAGAGAAAAGAATAGTTGCCTACCATGAAGCAGGCCACGCCATCGCAGGCTGGTTCCTTGAACATGCAGATCCTTTGGTAAAAGTATCCATTGTTCCCCGTGGTGTTGCAGCATTGGGATATGCTCAATACCTTCCTAAAGAACAATTCTTATACACTACAGAGCAGTTGACAGACGGCATGTGTATGACCATGGGCGGAAGAGTTGCTGAGGACATTGTTTTTGGCAAAATCTCGACTGGTGCTCAAAATGATTTAGAGCGTATTACCAAGCTTTCTTATGCAATGGTAACGATCTATGGAATGAACAATACCATTGGTAACGTGTCTTTCCATGATCCTCAGAATGAATATAATTTCAACAAGCCTTATTCTGAAAAAACATCAGAACTGATTGATATAGAAGTTCGTAAACTGGTAGAAGAAGTTTACATCAGAACGAAACAACTCTTAACTGATAAAAGAGATGGCTTAGAGAAACTAGCTCAGAAACTATTGGAAAAAGAGATCTTATTCCAGGCAGATCTGGAAGAGATTTTAGGCAAACGTCCTTTTGATAACCGCACCACTTACGATGAATTTGTAAATGGAACAGGCGATCAAAAACCTGCTGCCGAAGGGTTATTACACAATGGTATTGGTGAAGCAACTGATATTGCTGCTCCAACCAGCCCTGCTCAAACAGAATCTTAAACCCATTTTCGATGAGCAGTCTACTTAAATTCAAGTGGACTGCTCATTCTTTTTTTTATGCAAGAAAACAGATCTTCTAAGGAATTAATGCTAAAAAAGATAAGGAAAGCCCTTTTAGAAAAGCGCGACAATCCCTATCCTAATCTGGAAGATACTCCGCTATATCCAAAAAGCGATGAAATGCCGGAAATCATGTTCGCAGAAGAACTGACTGCTGTTTCCGGTAATTTTATTTACTGCGAAAACGGGCTGGAATTCATCGAAAACATTTTACAACTGGCAGAGAAATTCAACTGGAGAAAGATCTACTGCTGGGAGCCGGAATTACAGCGGCTCTTATCTGAGTACGAATTCCCTTTTTACCAGACAGACAAAGACTTTGAACTGGCAGAAGTAGGAATCACCCTTTGTGAAGCTTTGATTGCACGTAATGGCTCCATAATGGTTTCTAATGAAAATGCGGCCGGAAGAAGACTTAGTATCTTTCCGCATCACCACATTGTAATTGCGAGAACCGGACAGCTCGTTCTCGATCTAAAGGATGCTTTCAAACTCATCAAAAACAAATATGGAGATCAGCTCCCTTCGATGATCAGCACGATCACAGGCCCAAGCAGAACCGCCGATATTGAAAAAACACTGGTACTCGGCGCACACGGACCTAAAGAATTATTTGTATTTTTAATCGACGATTTTTCTTAATCGTTTTATTTTTCAATTAATTAATCCTAATTTTATACTGTACACCAAATCAGTATACGGTTCAAAATGGGCGA
The DNA here is from genome assembly GCF_003852525.1 of Pedobacter sp. KBW06. Lineage (GTDB taxonomy): Bacteria > Bacteroidota > Bacteroidia > Sphingobacteriales > Sphingobacteriaceae > Pedobacter. Next base: position 818,002 of record NZ_QAJL01000004.1, on the reverse strand, counting down.
AAAAAGAAACATACATTCAGTTATTATAGGTACTGGCAGTTATATTCCAGAAAATATCATCTCAGGTGACGCCTTTTTAAACTCTACATTTTACGACAACGGAGTAGCCCTTGACAAGGACATTCGTGAAATCATCAATAAATTTACGGAGATCACAGAGATCAAAGAAAGACGTTATATTGATGATCATTTATCCAGCAGCGACATGGCGGCCATTGCTGCACAGCGCGCGGTTGATCATGCAGGAATAGACAAGGAAAGCCTCGATCACATTATATTCTGCCACAATTTCGGAGATGTCAAACTCGGAAGCAACAGGATGGATATTCTTCCTGCCCTTGCCGCTAAAGTGAAACAAATGCTTCAGATTGAAAATCCGGATTGTGTTGCTTACGATCTGATATTTGGATGTCCGGGTTGGGTACAGGGAGCCATTCAGGCCAATTATCTGATTCAAAGCGGAGATGCCTCAAGAGTAATGGTGATCGGAGCGGAAACCCTTTCAAGAATCACCGATGCTCACGACAGAGATACGATGATCTTTTCAGATGGCGCCGCTGCAGTAATTTTTGAAGCGAAATCCTCAGCAGAAGACCTTGGGATCATTGCCCATAAAACGCAAACTTATGCGGTTAATTTTGGCTCATTGCTAACGATGGGGAAAAGCAATAATCCTGCTGAAACCAACGGCAATATGTATCTAAAGATGAATGGCCGTAAACTCTATGAATTTGCCGTTACAAACGTCCCTCAGGTTGTCAAAAAAGCAATTGATAAAGCAGAAATAGATATAAAAGACATCAAAATTGTCTTCATTCACCAGGCAAATGGGAAAATGGACCATGCCATCATGAAGCGTCTGTTTAAACTATACGATATTGACACTGTTCCTGACAATCTGGTACCCATGTCTATTTGCTGGCTTGGAAACAGCTCTGTGGCCACTGTACCGACCTTACTTGACCTGGTTTGGAAGGGAAATGTAAACGGATATCAGATCAATAAAGGAGATTATGCAGTATTTGCATCCGTAGGTGCAGGAATGCACATCAATGCATTTGTCTACCGCTTTTAACGCAAATAATTTTTAGAAACAAACCAAAACATACGTCTTTTTCATTAAATTTGATTAGCACACCAATCAAATCAATGAGGCTATGAGAAAAATATTTCCGTTTTTAATTGCAATAGTATCGTTCAGCTCTTGCTCAAGATATTATGTCAGCACCTTAGAAAGCTCAAACACCCTCAAAAATGAGGCTACCGGAGAGTTCAAATTTGAGAACGATACACTTGCAATCACCTATAATTTTCATGGCGTTAATGCACCAATCAGCATTGAGCTTTACAATAAGCTCAATGAACCCCTATACGTTAACTGGCAAAAGTCGGCCTTGATAAAAGGGGATAGGGCAACCAGTTATTCAGGAAAGCAAATGACGTTCAATGCTAAACTGTCTGGAAGCTCCCTGGGAGGCTTTGAGCATTTTAATGGCCTGGAAACGACTGATTATAACGCGAAAATTTCGGGTGCTGCAACTTTACCGGAAGAAATCAGCTTCATTCCTCCAAAATCCCGCATTACAAAGGTCCCGCTGACACTAGCTCAAATTGACTATAAAGCCATTTCCGATACCTTATACCAGCGTTCTTATATTGCACTGACCGGTAGGCCAGGGGTATGGGCGAAAGAGGCAAGCTTTAATTCACAAAACAGCCCGCTGAATTTCAAAAGCTATTTAACGCTTTATACACAAAACCAAAACGAACAGCATAACTTCTCTCTACGTCAGGATTTTTATATTTCCAATCTAATTAAAACAGGTGCAAATCCAAAAGTAATGACAGCCATGGAGCGTAAACCTGGCAATATCTTCTATTATTCGGAAGCAACCGGATATGGCAAAGCAATGACCGGAGTCGGGATCGGTGCCCTTGTAGCAGGTGCTGCCGCTGCAGATCTGAGCCTGAATAAAGACGAAAAGAAGGGGAATTAACTATTTTATACGATTTAATCCTGCTTTAGCCTGAGTCTCAATACTACTTTCATACTCGTGATTTTTCATTTGGATAGCGGTATTGAAACTCGCTTTAGCTTTGGGGTAATTCTTCTGCCGCTCATAAATCTTCCCCATTTGCAAAGCGGAGTTTGCAGCAAAGTAATATTTCAACGTCTTCCCTGCATCTATCGCGAGCTGATAATTGGATAAAGCAACCCCATCTTTGCCTAATTCATCATTGATCCTGCCCAAACGATAATAATACTCTGTCCGGTCCCGTCCTACAGCATAGTCGCCCTCTTTCTTGTCTGACAAGATTTCCAGACCTTTACCGTAATAACCTCCATCAAATAAAAGCCGGGCTTTTAACAACGAGACATCCGGCACAGGAGAATTGGCTTCGTTCAAAGCCTGCTTATCTTTTTCCTGATAAGTATAACCCGCAGTTTTGACCTTGGCTATAAACGCAGAATAAGCTCCCGTGTCGCCCTTTAACAAAGAAGACCAAGCTAAGTACAAGTTTGCGTCTTTAATGTAATTCACGCCCTTATTATGCTGTAAAAACCGATTAAAATAAGTAGCTGCTGAGTAATCCAGTTTATTGAGCATTGCCTTTCCCAATAGTAGGTCCAGATAGGGGAAAGGCTCATAATAACTTCCGGAAGGTCTGTTTAATAAAATCTGAATGGCTTCGCCATTGTGTCCGGTCTTCGCACAAACGGAGGCTTGCAGGTATGCTTTCAGCAAACTGCTATCCGCAATTCGTCCGGTATACTTCATCGTTTTCTGGTAGGCGCTTGGGCTATGGGCAATGTCGTTCAAGACAAAGACATAGTAAAAGATCACCTCTTCGTAAAACGGCTCATAGGTTGATTTAGGTAAGTTTTCTGCCAGATTATCCAGCATATTCATGCCGGTTTGCAAGTTTCCCCGGATTCCGAATGTCGCCAATGTACTTTTAAGCATTCCGTCAGGCAGATTACCAAGGAAAGCATTGATCACTCCCAGGCCTTTAGCATTCAGATGGAAAGCAGGAAATTTTTTAACGTTGTCCTGCAACAGGCCATTTGCCTTTTTTATCTCTCTTGCAGCTGTAAAATACTCCCCATAGCGCCCTCTGATCAACGCCCATTGCAAATTGATTTCAGCCTGTGCATACAAATAGTAAGGGGAACTTTTATCATCTCCTTCCACCTGATCCAGCCGCTTTGACTTGTTTTCTTTTAATTTATCAAAATCAGCCTTGCTTTCGGTGGTCAGTAAATGAAAATAATCGATATAGTTCTCCAGTAAAGGAATAATCGAATTATTGGGGTTTACTTTCTTTTCATTTGCGATCAGCGCCTTTGCTGTAGTCAACTTTAACTCGAAAATGTTCTGATAAGCCCTCAGGCAATTCGCATTGAAATCAAAATTGGCAAAAAGTGAAAAGGGAGAGGTCAGGAAGAGCGCGAGAAAAATATATTTGGCACAAGAAAAATTTCTTTTAGACATAAGGTATCAAATCGGTCTGATCAATGATTAAAAAAACATAACGCAAGTTACCTAAGTATGTTTTAAAGAATGAAAAAAAACAGGCATAAAAAAAGGCCGGATAAAAATACCGGCCTCTTTCTATATAAGCTCATTTTGTTATGCAGGAACAACTTCCAATGTAAGGGCCTCATCCACAAGGATTCTTCCACAGTGCTCACAAACAATGATTTTTTTACGTTGACGAATGTCAAGCTGACGTTGAGGTGGGATCTGGTTGAAACATCCAGAACATGAATCACGATCAATCGTTACGACTGCCAATCCGTTATTTGCATTTCCTCTTAATCTGTTGTAAGCTGTTAAAAGCCTTTCTTCGATTAGTGTTTCTGCTTTTTCAGATTTTTTAGCCAATGCCTGCTCTTCTTTTTCCGTTTCAGAAGTAATGGTTTGCAGTTCTCCTCTTTTGATATCAAGGTCTTTTCTTCTTGATTCTAAATCGGCAAGTGCTTTTTCATAAACCTCATTTTTAGTCACAATATCAAACCCAAACTCTCTGATTTTTTTCTCGCAAACCTGGATTTCAAGCGTTTGTATTTCTACCTCTTTAGTTAAGGCATCATACTCACGGTTGTTTTTAACATCTTTTAACTGGGTCTCATATTTTTTGATCAAGTTCTGAGCTTCTTTGATCATATTTTTACGTGTTACAATGGCATCTTCAGTATCATCCAATTCGCCTTTGAATTTTTGTATACGTGTTTCCAGGCCGGCAACCTCGTCCTCTAAATCGGCAACTTCCATTGGTAACTCACCACGTATTTGACGTATTTTATCGATCTTAGTATGCAGGGTTTGTAATTCGTATAAAGCTTTTAGCTTTTGCTCTACAGTTTGTTCCATTAAATGAAATAATTTATGGGGTTTGTGTTATGCTCCGTTAAACGGATTGCAAAGTTAGGAAATTTTTCTTGAATAATATCTATCAACAAATCAGATGTAAATTGTTCACTTTCAAAGTGTCCGATATCTGCAATGACTAATTTTTCATCAGCATCAAAAAACTCATGGTATTTAAAATCCGCTGTAACAAAGGCATCGGCTCCCGCAGCAATTGCTTCTTTCAGTAAAAAGCTTCCGGATCCTCCACAAACTGCAACTTTACGGATTTTTTTTGGCAACAGCCTGGTGTGTCTGATGACCACCGCATCCATTCTGTCTTTCACGAGGTTAAGAAATGCACGGCCCTCTATTCCTTCTTCCAGCCAGCCAATCATTCCTGCGCCAACTGTGTCCAGTTTATTTTCCAGAGGGTAGATGTCATAGGCCACCTCTTCGTAAGGATGGTTTTCCAGTAAGGCCAGCAAAATTTTTCTTTCATCCTGAACGGTAAATACCGTTTCAATCCTGATTTCCTGTTCATGATGGCGCAATCCCTGTTCTCCGACATAGGGATCCGTATCTTCATTTCCATTAAAGGTACCCGTTCCGTTTGCATTAAAACTGCACTCGCTATAGTTTCCAATCTCACCCGCTCCTGCAGCAAACAGCGCATTTCTAAGCTCTTCCGCATGGGCAACAGGGCAAAATGTAACCAGTTTCTTCAGCAAAGCGCTTTTTGGGCTAAGTATTTTCGCGTTTTTAAGGCCCAGCCTTTTTGCGATTACCCCATTAACTCCATGCTTTACATGATCCAGGTTCGTATGAATCGCATACAAGGCAATGTTATTTTTAATGGCTTTCAGCACGACCCGTTCTACGTAGGTTTTTCCTGTAATCTTTTTAAGCCCCTTAAAGACAATAGGATGATGTGTAATGATCAAATTGCAGTTCTGTTCAATGGCTTCATCTACAATTGCTTCTGTGCAATCCAATGCAACCAGGGCAGCATGAACTTCCATTTCCGGCTCGCCGATCAGCAAACCTGAATTATCATAATCTTCCTGATAGTTCAGCGGAGCAAATGCCTCCAGGTGTTTTATTAAAACGGATAACCTCATAAGTTGTAAATTTACGATTTGAATGACAGAAATTAAAATTATAATAAATCTGTCCTGAATTCATAAAAAAAGCCGGTACAAATACTTGCACCGGCTTTTCTCTAAAAATAGTTCTATTGAAGGTTTCCCATTTTTACCATTTGCAGACTTTCAAAAACCATTCTCTGGTTGTATTCGAAAGCCAGGGTTTTGTGGTTGATCAAATCGATGATCGTTCCTATAAAGCATAAGCCTACAGTAAAGAAATACAAAACACCCATTCCAATTTGATTGACAAGGAAACGAGGCAATCCAGGAACAAAAAAGCCCAGGATACAGTACAAGACCATATCATCCGGATTTCTTCTTTTACTTCCATAAATCATTAAAAATCCTCTCAACTGTTGTTCACTAAATCCGGTAGTTGCAGTCTGCAAGTACGAATATTCCTGGGGTGTGATACCCGGCAATGACATAAATGGTGAATCAAACATATCTTTTCTCCTTATATTTTAATTTTCTGTTATTAATTATTATTCTGTTAACCAGTTCTATTATTCGATGAACAATGATCATCAGCGCTGGAATTCCGAACCAATGTTGTTCCAGGCTTTCCCTGATGTTTCCATGGAACAATTGTGTGATTGCTCTTCCAATTCCACATCCCGGACACCAGTCAAATCCCATATTTGCCAGTGGACAAAGCGTAAAGTGATGAATATGCCCATGTTTTTCCGGCGCTGCAGCTGCCAGCAATACCAGGGCTGTGATCCAAAAGATCAATTCAACAGGTATACGGTGTAGCATTTTCATCTATAGGCTTTGTTCTATCCTGAACCACCGCGGTTCCAATATCCTTTTTTATTTTAGATTGATTAATAGGTACTTTGTTACATTTATGCTCATCATAAATCTTACCTTTGCATAGTGAACATCCGCGACCTGATTAACAACTACAAAACAGATGAGCGCATTGTCGCATTAGCAAAAGCCCTTAATGCGGGCAAAGGTAACAAACTTCAGCTAAAAGGTTTAGTTGGTTCTGCTGATGCAACAATTGCCATAGCTACTTATTTCCTGTTACACAAACCTCAATTGTTTATTCTCCCGGATCGGGAAGAGGCCTCTTATTTCATGGCCGACCTGGAGAGTATGCTCGATAAAGAAGTTTTACTTTTCCCTTCTTCCTTCCGGAAAGCCTTTGAATTTACACAGGTAGATACGGCTAATGTTCTTGCAAGAGCCGAAGTACTGAATGAGCTGAATCACAATTCAGAATACGGAAAGATTGTGGTCACCTATCCTGAGGCCCTGGCAGAGAAGGTCATCAACAGGAGCATGTTGGAAAAAAACACCCTGGAAATTGGCATTAATGCAAAACTGGGAATTGATTTTATCAATGAATTCCTGATCGACTATGCCTTTGAACGAACGGAGTTTGTCTACGAACCTGGTCAGTTTTCTATCAGGGGAGGAATCGTCGATATTTTCTCTTTCTCCCACGACCTGCCATACCGGATCGAGTTTTTCGGAGATATTGTAGAAAGTATCCGCACCTTCGAAATTGAAAGCCAGCTTTCTGTTGAAGATGTAAAAAATCTGACCATCATCCCGAATGTGCAATCAAAATACCTGACAGAAAGCAATATCAATCTGTTAGATTATATCGAAAAGGATACCCAGCTTTGGTTTAAAGATGTAGAATCCTGCTTCGACATTGTTAAAGCCGGTTATAAAAAAGCCGTAGAGCTCTGGAGGGCACTTCCTGCAAAAGAAAAACAGGAAAACCAAGACTGGATAGACCCTAAATTTGCCTTCACGGATGAGAAAATGCTGGCAGACATGGTCCATGATTTTGCGCTTATAGAATTCGGAAAACAGTTTTTCTATAAAACAGATCATGTTTTTTCTTTCGAAACCAAGCCTCAGCCTTCATTTAACAAAGATTTCAGCCTTCTCATTCACAACTTAAAGGAGAATGAGAAACAGGGCATCCACAATTATATTTTTAGCTCCTCAGCAAAACAAACCGAGCGACTATATGCCATTTTAGAGGACATTGATAAAACAGCAAAATTTACTCCGGTCAACATCCCGCTGAGAGAAGGTTTTCTGGATGCGCAGCAGCAGGTGGCTTTTTATACGGACCATCAGATTTTCGACCGTTTTTATAAGTACAAACTGAAAAGGGGCTATCAGCGAAGCCAGGCCATTACCTTAAAAGAATTAAGAGACCTTAAACCAGGAGATTTTGTCACCCATATTGATCATGGAATCGGCAAGTATGCCGGTCTGGAAAAGGTGGAAGTGAATGGCAAAACTCAGGAAATGATCCGTCTGGTATATGCAGATAATGACCTTTTATATGTAAATATCAATTCCCTAAACCGCATTGCAAAATATAGCGGAAAGGAGGGAACTCCACCCAAAATGAATAAACTGGGCACTGAGGCCTGGGATAAGCTAAAGAAGACTACTAAAAAAAAAGTTAAAGATATCGCCCGGGACCTGATTAAGCTTTATGCTTTACGGAAAACCCAGGTAGGAACTGCATTTGATCCGGATGGTTACCTGGAAACAGAACTGGAGGCCTCTTTCATTTATGAAGATACACCGGATCAGGAAAAAGCAACCATGGATGTTAAAAGAGACATGGAAGCACCCCATCCAATGGACAGGCTCGTTTGCGGAGATGTTGGGTTTGGAAAAACGGAGATTGCCATCCGGGCTGCATTTAAAGCCGTTGCCAATGGAAAACAAGCGGCGATTCTTGTTCCCACTACCATCCTTGCCTTACAACACTTTAAGACCTTTTCAGGCCGTTTAAAAGAGTTTCCATGCAATGTCGATTACATCAACAGGTTCAAGACCAACAAACAGATCAAAGATACGCTTGCTTTGCTTGCGGAAGGAAAAGTTGACATTATCATCGGTACCCATCGCCTCCTGAGCAAAGATGTCAAGTTTAAGGACCTTGGGATCATGATCATTGATGAGGAACAAAAATTTGGTGTAACCTCGAAAGAAAAACTGAGGGTATTGAGGGCAAATGTCGATACACTGACCTTAACAGCAACCCCAATTCCAAGAACGTTACACTTCTCCCTGATGGGGGCAAGGGACCTTTCCATCATGAGCACTCCACCACCAAACAGGCAGGCAGTAAATACCGAACTTCATGTTTTTAATGACAAACTGATCCAGGAAGCGGTACAATTTGAGCTGGATAGGGGTGGACAGGTATTTTTTATCCATAACCGGGTAAATGATTTGCCGCAGCTCGGCGGACTGATACAACGGTTAGTTCCCAAAGCACGCATTGGCATTGCCCACGGCCAGCTTGATGGAGATGCGCTCGAAGATGTCATGCTGGACTTTATCAATGGAGAAAAAGATGTTCTTGTTGCCACCACCATTATTGAGGCAGGACTGGACATTCCCAATGCCAATACCATCATCATCAACCACGCCCATATGTTTGGACTGAGTGACCTGCACCAGATGCGTGGCAGGGTAGGACGCTCCAACAAAAAGGCTTTCTGCTACCTGTTGAGCCCTCCGCTATCCACCCTGACTTCCGAAGCCAGAAAAAGGCTTAGTGCGATAGAAGAGTTTTCAGACCTTGGGAGCGGCTTTAACATCGCGATGAGGGATTTAGACATCCGGGGGAGTGGAAACCTCTTAGGAGCCGAGCAAAGTGGCTTCATTGCCGAAATAGGCTTCGAGATGTATCATAAAATTCTGGACGAAGCCATTCAGGAGCTGAAAGAAGATGAATTCAAGGATTTATTCAAAAATGAACCGAGCCGACCTTTTGTCACTTTCACACAGGTAGACACCGATCTTGAATTGTTTATACCGGATGATTATGTGACGAACATTACTGAGCGGTACAATCTCTATACAGAACTTTCCAAGCTGGAAAATGAAGAACAGTTGAAAACCTTCGAAAGTGCGTTGAAGGACCGCTTCGGCCCTGTTCCCAAACCTGTAAAGACCATGCTCAACGTCCTGCGTTTACAATGGGTTGCCAAAAAATTAGCTTTCGAAAAACTGAGCTTCAAAAAAGGGGTATTGAGGGGTTACTTTATCGCAGATAAACAATCCGCATTTTTTGATTCAACGATGTTCAATCAAATTTTGCACTTTGCACAAATGCATCCCCGCATCTGCAACCTGAAAGAGGTAAAAAACTCTTTACGCATTGCTTTTGAAAACCTGAATACTGTAGATGAAGCTGTGGAGATGCTGGGTATGGTTGCCAAATAAAACAATTAAAGATGATGAATCCTCAAATATTAAATGACCTGGTCACTATGCAAATGCCTTTTGGTAAGTATAAAGGCAGAATCGTGTGTGACCTTCCGGAATCATATCTCATCTGGTTTCATAATAAAGGCTTCCCTCCCGGAAAGCTTGGGGAAATGCTTGCAACTTTATATGAGATCAAATTAAATGGCCTGGAATACTTATTACAACCCTTAAAAAGAAAATAAAAAATATTAAGGGAAAACATCAATCTTAATAAGAATCATTATTTTCGGAAACACTTCCGGTCAGGAGGTGTAAATCTTCAGTTGAGCCCTCCCGTTTTTCCTTTTAAACCGGAACCACTCTTCTATATCTGGTGTCGTATCTGAGTCGGTATGCCTTCGGACTCAGTCCACCCTAAGTCCACGGTAAGTCCACAGTGAGTCCACCTTTTTTCACATAAACCTGGACTCAGTGTGGATTGAACCTGTAGTTGATGTGGGCTAAGCACCGGCAAGAACCGGATCCACCCCTGACGGAAGTTAACCTAAAATTAAAGCCTATAAAAAAAAGCTGCCTCATTTCGAGACAGCTTCCACTTTTTATTTTGTTTTTTATTTGAAAAGAACCCTTTTCCTTACCTGACGATTATTTAATCAGATTTCCATAGAAGAAGGAAGCATTATCCGTTGTACTGTACAGTCCACCATAAGCTCCTCCTGAGGCAGGATTTGCCACCCAGTCCAGTTTAAATTTAGCATTACTGAAATAATTGGTTATTGGTGTAAGTGCAGGCCCTACTGTTGCCCCGTTTCCATCTGTGGTCAGATAAGTGAAGCTGTATACCCCATTGGCATCCTTAGTGAAGCTGTAAGTCATTACACTCAGTAATGTTGAACCCGCAGCATTGCGATAGCTATAGGTCAGGGACATTGTATTGTCAATATTCAGTTTCAAAGTAGCCTTATCCAGGATCCTTCCTCCAGGCATTGCTGCCCTTGCAGCAACCAGTTTATCGTTAAAATCCGAAGACAGACCAGCCGTTACATTAGCCACATTATATTCGATCTGAGAATAGTCTTTTAAAGGACCAAACAAAGGAGCTAAAGGCAACACAGGAACGGTTGCATTCAACACATTACTACGCTTTCCACCCACATTGACATAATACTGCTTCGCATCCGTATCCCAAAACAGGTCTCTAATCGTTGTCGTTCCGTAAGTTAAGGGTACACTTAAAGAAATCCCGTTCAGTACAAAAGCAAAAGCTGCGCTCGAGACCTTACTTGCCCCCTTTTCATCAATATAACTTAAGGTCAGCTTTTTCGATGCGACATCCATTGTAACTGAAACTTTCATATCGACTCCGGAAACCAGGTAAGGGAATTTATTTGCCGACAGGAAAGCAGTATTCGCATCCATCATTGTTTTAATTCCACCAGCATTAAATGCTGTTGCTTCTGCAGCAGTAGCCTTCACCATAAACATTGGGTTACCATTTACGATTCCCAACATTTTAAGCGTATCACTAACTTTCTCAATAAAAGCGAATTCAAAATCAGAGGTCAGACCTTTGCCATTGGTTCCTCCGTTGATACTGCCATTTGGATCTGAAGGCAAATGGATATAGTTGTAAGTATCAAATATCAGCGTTGGAAACTGCAGTGCTTTTAAGCGGTAAGTGCTTTCCTGAAGCGTTACCGCAGCGGAAGCATTAAAATCTGAGAGCATTTTTACCTTTCCGTTTGCATCAAACTTAATGTAAAAGGAAAAGCCTTTCCCAAGCTTGGGGTAGATCGTCGCTTTCCAACCGTTTTCAGCAGCAATAAGTTCTGCCTGATGCTCAGAAAGTGTAGCAGCCAGCCTGGTATCAGGATCTTCAAAAATCGGTTTTTCGTCCTTCTTACACCCGGAAATGAATCCTGCAGCCAATAGAACTATGTATAATAAGAATTTTTTCATATCTGTTTTTTTTAATGCGCCATTAATATTTCGTTACCCCTAAGCTTCCGGAGAAGAAAGAATTGGCATCTGAAGTTTTAGTTAATTGTCCATATTCCAGGAAATCAGCATCATAACGCCAGCTTACCGCAAAGCTACCCGTGGTCAAATAATTTGTTAAAGCGATGATCCCGGGAGCAAGCGTTGTTCCATTGCCGTCTCTTCTCACATAAGTCAGGGTCATGTTGCGGTTGGCATCATAGGCCACTTTATAGACAAAATGAGCCAATGAAGGTGTGGTTCCACTGGTGTAATTTACCCTCAGTACCAATTCTCCTGCCTTAGGGTAAAAGAAAAGCACAAAATTGTTCAATACCCTGCTTGTGCTGGATATCGCTGCAACTCCCGCTTTTGCAGTAGTCCAGGTAGTCATAAAGCTGGCAGAGATTCCCTCGGATTTGTCCGGATCAACGTTCAGCGACGTAAATTGTCTGCCGTTACCAAATAAAGTAGCCAGGTTTGTTGGTGCATTTTCAGCAAGTGCATAATTTGTACGGTTTCTCAATCTCGCAAAGTCAATAGAAAAAGCCTGTTTAAAATAAGTAATTACGCTTTGTTCCTTTTTACGGATTGCAGCCTGTGCAGTTGCATTGGGCATTTCCCGTTGAATGATAAAAGGTGGATTTGCCGGATCAGGAATAGAATCTATCTTCGGCAGTACAATGCTGTTCACTTTCGCATCGTAGGCGGCTTTTCCATCAGTCAGCATTACAGAAGTCATTTCTGCATAGTCTTCTCCAGGAGCTGCCTGCGCATACTGTGTAATAAATCCGGCTGCGTTTGCATTTGCAAGCGTGGTATTGTTCCAGTCGGCGGTATAACCACTAGGCGTAATCCGTTCAAACTCCTTTGCATAGCTAACTGTCTGATTTAAAATATGCGTAAATTCATGATGAATGGTTTTTAATACAGGTTTAATGATATTACGGTCTGTTTTTACAAAATTATTAATGTTAAACAAGGTCACCTTATTTCCCCCTTCGGCTTCTCCAAGGGTAACTGTTCCACCTGAGTTATATTGCAAACTGCCCACCAGTAAATATTGTCTTGGTGCGAACTGTTTGATAAAATCTGCTCCTGCTTCAGCGGTGTACACATCAATCCATCCTGCCTTTACAATTTCCATTGTCGGCTGAACTTTTTCTGCTCTTGGTGGAACCAGTGTTTTAGAGATATCACTTTGCTCCGAACCATCCCAACGGTATTTTACCTCTATATTAAAGGGTTTCGTAAAGGTATCGGCAAGCCAGCTATCTAAGACATCCTGCTTCCATTTATCTCCTCCCAGACCAACTATTTTCCGGTCCAGATTTTCGGATTTTTTACAAGACAACACGGTTAACATCATACCGGCAGTCAATAATATATTTAATTTCTTCATTACAAATTAGTTAATAGATTAACGTGGGTTTAAAGCCACACCGGATAAGGTTACTTCAGGAGGCAATTGGAATAGCCTTCTCGGGTCATTTGCTGCCAGCTCTCTTACAGTGCCGTCCAGATCAATATGAGTTACAGGAATATTCAAACGTTTAAGGTCCAGCCAACGGATTCCCTCATGAACAAATTCTGCACGTTTGATATCCAATACAGCTTTTAAATAGGCTTGCTGTGTATCTGTAGTACTTGCCAGATAATAGTTCTTTATTTTAGCTTCAGTAAGGTTATGTGTTGCCGGGCTGTAGCCGTTTACGCGCACACTGATCAGGCTGTTCATGTCGTCGAGAGCAGCGGTATAATTCCCTTTCATGACATAAGCCTCAGCCCTGTTCATCAATACTTCTTCGGTAGTTAGCAAGGGTACCATTGCATAATAAGTCCCTGTCGTCGCATTGATCGTGGTACGCACAAAATGCGCATAAAATTTATTCACATAATAAAACGTACTGCTGTTAGAATACTTTCTAAAACTGGAAAAGGAGACCCCAAGAGGTGCTGTAACGCTGTTTAACTTTACCTGAGACATCGAATAACGTGTATTGTAGTAGTTATTCGCAATCCTGGAAACGGTTTCGCCGATCAATAAGTTTCCAGGGTTTGTTGCCGCAGTAAACTGAATCCTCGTTTCAGTTGCATCCAAACTTGCATAAGAAAACCATGGTCTTACATTAGTTACAAAATCATTGGAAGGAAAGGCCTCATTGGCTTCACTTATTACCTTGTCATAATCTCTCTTATTCAGGTAAAATCTGGATGCAAAGGCGTGCGCAGCCCTTTTGGTAAAGTGATAGGCCGGAGCGGTGTAAGCATCAGAAATCATCGGTAAACCTTCTTTAAGGTCTTTCTCAATCTGCTCGTAAACGTAAGCAACGGTTTTACGTTCGTAATTTTTCAGGACTACTTTTTCTGGTTCCGTCACATATGGGATTCCAGGATCTGAACCCGAAGTTGCCGGATCGTAGGCCTTAGAATAATAACTCACCAACATAAAATGCGCATAAGCCCTTGCCACCAGTGCTTCTCCTTTTTGAGCGCGGTAGGCCTCTGGATTTTTAGCTTTATCACAAGCATCAAGCGCTTGATTTGCCGCAGCAATGGCAGAATAGCATGCTCCCCAGTAATAATTCGGAGAATCCTGAGAGATATCTTCCGGGTCTGTCCAGAAATATCCGCCAATATTTATATTATTTGCCGCACCGGAAATGCTGTTGTCTATTGGATTATCAGACATAGATTCACTTAGCAGGAACAAATTTGCCCTTGGATAGGCGGTAACCAGCAACTCTGAAACTTTCTCCGGCGTATTTAATGTGGTACGCTGATCCGGCACATGCTCCAGGTATTTTTTACATCCTGTGAAAATGAAAATCACAGAAAGGATAAGATATATATTATATTTTTTCATTGTAATGCGATTTAATAAGGGTTAAATACCAACTTTTAAGGATAGTGTGATTTGTTTCGGAACCGGCATCGCCACTCCACCTGAAGTAAAGAACTCCGGATCCTGTCCTTTTAATTTCTTATCTGCATAGATCAGCCATAGGTTATTTCCTACCAGAGATAGTGATAAGTTATTGCCTCCGATAGATTTGATCCATTTAGAAGGCAGGTTATAAGCTAAGGAAACGGTTTTTAAGCGTACAAAAGATCCATCAACTACGCGATCCGACGAATAGTTATATGCCGTATAAGGGTATTTGCCATTCAGTGCATTTCTGGTCAGATAATCGGCAATAGAAGGTACATTTGTTGCGTTCTGATCCAATGGAAGCGTCCACCTGTTAAGGAATTCCCTTGGCAGGGCATCGTCATCTGAATAACCGCTTGAGAATGCATTGTTCAGACGGATTTTATTTCCTGCCTGATAAGAAACGAAGATATTTAAAGTCAATCCTTTATAGCTGAAATTATTCATGAGACCTCCTGTGATCGTTGGATCTACAGAACCTTCATATTTCAGGTAACCGGTGTTTGCACTTTGTACATAAACGCTATTGCTCACCTCACCATTCTCATTCACAAAAGTAGGTACACCTATTGCATCTAAAGCCTTGAAATCAATAGAATACAGTCCTCTTACTGCACCACCAAGCTTAGGTCCACCTTCAGGCACGATCAGGTCGTAAATGCGTGGTGAGCTTTTCAGGTTAACAATTTTGTTTTTGTTGAATCCGAAGGTCAGGTTCGTTCTCCAGTTAAAGTCTCCCTTTTTCAGAACTGGTCCACCTAAAGTGATCTCCACACCATGGGAGTTCATATCGGCATAGTTGGCCAGTTTGGTCGTTTCGCCACCAATTCCTGAGGTACGGATAGAACTGATCAGGTCAAAACCCTTACGGTTATAATAATCGACACTCAGGTTGATTCTATCTCCAAATAAGCCCAAATCAAGACCTACGTTCGCTTCGTATTGTTTCTCCCATGTCAATTCTGAATTTTCTAAATCACTGATTACGATTCTAGGCTCAACTTCTGACAATACAGGGCGTAGTGCAGATCCGTTTTGAAGTACAACGGAAGAGTTTGTAGCACTTCCCATACTGGCTGTTAATCCATAACCTCCCCTTATTTTTAAATAAGAGATCTGTGGTATTTTCTTAATAAACTCTTCCTGATCGGCATTCCATGCAGCACTTGTTGTCCAGGTAGGCAACCACCTTGCAACCGCAGATTCTCCCAGTCTGTTAGACCCATCGTAACGTCCTGTTGCACTGAAAACATATTTACCATCATAAGAATAAGTTCCGTTGATAAAAAAGGAAGCATACCTGTCGTACAACTCATTCATTCCATAATAGTTGAAGTTTCCTTCCAGTGTTTGTTTAATGATGCGGTAGTCGATAAACGGAACTCCTCCTTTATCATACTGATAACCATAACCATTGCTAAAACTGTTCTTACGGTCCGTAAATTTAATTTCCTGTCCTGCTAAAGCACTGATGATGTGTTTTTTATTGATTTCCTTTTTCCAGTCCAGCTGATTTCTGACATAAAAGTTAATCAGGTTATCATCATTACGGTTGTAGAAACCTCCCTGAGGCAATACAATCTGTTTGTCAATATCTTCAGGATGGCTTGGATCTTTATATAAAAAGTCGTTTTTGTTTCTGATGGTATTGGTTGGTGCAAAGCGATAGGCATTTGCCATATTTGAATACTCCGTAACGCGGTGTTCACGGGTAGTTTTTACATAGCGTAAAGCACCCAGGGTTTTAAAATTAAAATCTTTTGCAATTTTATATCCCAGTTCGGCCTGCAGCTTCATGTCCAACAGGTCCAGTCGGATGGAATTGTTATCCTGTTCCTGAATGATGTTAAAAGGGGCAAAGTTCTTTGGAAAGAAATCAAGATCTCCATTCTCATCATAGGCAGTTAATGCCCTGCTTGTATTTAAAGCATAGCTAAAGGGGTTAATGTCAAAGGATCTCGTATATTTTCCCTCTACTACATTGCTCGTTCTTCCCAGCGTTCCCGGTGCATTTTGCTGTCTGAGAGAGCCCGTTGCAACAACACCTAAAGTTACTTTATCAGACAAGACATAGTCATTACGCAGGTTCATCGTATAACGCTTTACCTTATCGGCAATAGACCATCCGTTATCATTGTAAAATCCGGAAGAGAAATAGCTTCTCGCCGTTTCTGTTCCTGAAGAAATACTGACAGAGTGTTCCTGAACAAGAGAATTTTTAAACAAAATATCAAACCAGTCTGTATTCGCACCAACAAATTGCTGCAAATATGCTTCCCTGGCTTCTGTTGTATTCTGTAAGCCAAACTGACCAGATGTTTTATCATAACCTTTGATCATCTTCCACATTTTGGTATAGACCCCACCATCTGCATTATTAGCGATACTGATTCCCAAACCACCTTTTCTGGCAATCTCTGAGTTAACCGACATCTGGTCGGCAGAGTTCATGATGTTATAAGTATCATAAGTTGGTTTTAAAAAAGTAGAGAAGTTTCCGGTATAAGAAACCACGGCTTTACCGACCCGACCCTTTTTAGTGGTGATCACCACCACACCGTTCATCGCTCTTGCACCATATAAAGCAGTTGCAGAAGCATCTTTTAAAATGTTGAAGGTTTCGATATCATCCGCATTGATTCCTGCAAGAGAAGAGCCGATCAGCGTAGAAGCATCTCCACTTGAGAGCTGATCGTTGGAGATATTGACTACATCTTCCAATACCACCCCATCTACTACAAAAAGCGGCTTGTTTTCTCCGGAGATGGAGGTCGCCCCACGAACCCTGATTTTTGGTGCTGAACCAAATGTTCCGGATACATTCTGCACAGAAACACCGGCAACTTTACCTTCCAGCATTCTGGTCACATCGATTACACCGTCCTGCTTTACGTCTGTCCCCTTAATACTCGTCGCAGAACCTGTAAATAGCTTTTTATTGATGGTCTGGTAACCGGTAACGACCACTTCGTTCAGCTTGTTCTGGTCTTCCTCCAGCACAATGTTGAATGAGGTTTTTCCTGCGCTTACCTGAGCTTCTTCTGTTTTATAGCCGATATAAGAGAAGACCAGTACTGCGCCTTCTTTAACGTTAATGCTAAATTCACCGTTTCCATTTGTAGAAACCCCGTTCTTGGTGCCTTTCTCCTGGATATTGATTCCGGCCACAGCTTCTGAGCTGCTATTTCCAAGTTTTAACTTTACCGTTCCCTTAACGGTAACTTGTTGGATTTTTGGTGTCACAACTCCGGTCTTTACCAGTTTGCTGAGGATTACTTTCCTTCCGGTGATGTAATAAGCAATTCCACTTGGCTCCAATTGTTTCAATGCCTGGTCGATTGACTTATGCTCGGTATTTACATCAACACTTACATTTTTATTTACTTCTGAGGCATCGTAAACAAAATTAACTTTGTACTGCTTTTCGAGTCTTTTGAGCAGAAATTCCAATGTTTCCATCTTCAACTGCATCTCTCTAAAGGCAAAAACTGGCGATGAATTGAGTAAAATCAACATGGCTAACAGCCAGCTGATTCCATTCCATCCCCTTCTTCTTTTGTAGAAGTTTTTAATCATAATTTAAAATTTAGGTTGGTTAATTGATTCTTTTATTGCTTGATTACTATTTGATTGTCGTGGTGTTCTATGCTGATTTTGTAGGTTATTTTTAAAGCATCAAGCACATCTTTCAGCGGGTCATTTCTGAAGTTTGCATTTAACTTTCTGATATTGGATATTTTCCCTTTAATGGTGATTTTAACGTCATATTGCTTTTCAATAAGCGCACACACTTCAGGCAGAGTTGCATCTACAAAGTTGAGTTCTCTGTATAGCCAGTTGGAATTGGTTTGTCTGTCCAGATCAATGTATTTCTTTACGATCCCTGTTTTTTGATCGTATCTGATTCCCATGTCTTTTTCCAGAATATGACTGGTTGCATTCTCCCGGCTTTCAAAACTCACTTTCCCTGTTTTAACCTCCACAGCAATTGTGCTGTCTATATTCTGGATATTAAAAGTGGTTCCGAGTACCTGAATTTTCGATTTATTGACAAATACCCTGAACGGATGGGCTGCGTCTTTAGTAATGTTGAAGAAAGCCTCTCCTTTCATCAGGAAAAACTCCCTTTTCTCTTTACTAAACTGTGAGGAATATTTTATTTGAGTGTTTTTATTTAGATACACTTTAGAGCCGTCTGCGAGCATAAGTGAATCTCTTTGCCCCAATGTACTCTTAAAGGTGTAAACCTCTGTCTGAAGAGATTTATAAGTCCATAAACCGAGAATTGCGAAGGCCAATACAGCTGCGGCAGATTTCCACCACAATCCAACAACTTTAACCTTTGGTTTCTCTTCGTATATTTTAGCCTCCAATCTTGTAGTAAAGGCCGATACCGCCTCTTCTATATCTCTTCCGCTATAGGTTTCTTCAATATGTGCAGATTGCTCCCAAATCTTTCTGATGGCCTGGTATTCTTCTTCGTTACGCTGATCCAATGCTCTCCAGGTTTTTAATTCTTCCTGCAAAGAGAGATTTTCAGGGTTACTTAAAGCGTTTGTGATAAGAAAGTAGTCATCTTGATGTTCCATGCCTTTTTTTAGACATAGACACGACTAAAATAAAATACCCTTGCTTCTGATCAATCTTTTTTTTAATTGATTAGAAACAAGGGTATGGAAATCCTGGTTAATTCTAGGAAATAAAGAAAAAGGATACAATAATGCCCATCGAAAGGGCACCTGAAATAATCATCTGTAAGGAGTTTCTGCTTTCTTTCCTGATCAGGCGGTAAGCCGCTGAAGCAAGTATACTTCCCTGTAAAATGATCATTGGAATGGTGAAAAGCTCCAAAAAACCGTTAAGGAAATTGGAATTCAGCATAGCCGGTACTCCGATAAAAAGGATTACAAAATAAATGCCGGACAAAATGGCTGCTACGAGTATTCTTTTATCTGAAAACATAAATTATAGTTTAATTTTAGAGTAGCAACAAGACTTTAAGTTAGAGATTTTTTAGATTTCATAAGAAATTTACTAATTTCCGAAAGCCCAATTGAGGTAACTGATCAGCAGAATTAGTCCCAAAAGATGGTTTCTTAGGATTTTAAGTGCTTTCACCATATGTCCTTCCACCGTTTTTTCTGAAATATTGAGTTCTTCTGCAATTTTTCGATACTTCATGCCCTGGTACCTGCTCATTTTAAATACAGTCTTACATTGTGAAGGTAAGGTTTCAACTGCTTTGGCAATCTTCATTTTGAGCTCCTCTTCTTCCAGAAAATTTTCTACAAAATGAGATCTGGATACTTTTGACAGCTGGTCATAATGTTTACTTTGTGTCTTTTGATTTCTTAGTTTATTTAAAGATTCGTTCGCGACAGAACGGTACAGGTATTTTTCAAATTCACTGATCAAATGAAACTTATCTTCATTTTCCCATAGCCTTAAAAAAACATCCTGAATCACTTCCTCTGCAAGATATTCATCTCTTACTACCTTTAAAGCTGTCATAAACAATCTTTTAAAATAATGGCGGTAAAGTTGACTAAATACAGTTACGCTATTTTCCCTGTTTTCCCTAAAAAAATTATCTTCTATCAATAAAGCGATAGTATCCCCGCCATCCATAATGCAATTATACCAGAAATCTGATTATAATTATATTATTTTTATCCTCAATTCCTTAATACAAAATCAGATACAGATATGCGTAAACGACAGGTGCAGCAATTAACAGACCGTCAAAGCGGTCAAGAAAGCCTCCGTGTCCGGGTAAAATATTTCCGGAATCCTTTGCATTAAGACTACGTTTAAGCATAGATTCTACCAGATCTCCCAATGTTCCAAAACTGGAAATCAGGATAGCCATTCCCCCCCATGCCCATACAGGAAGTTCGGTAAAAAACAACGACAATACATAAGCAACGACCAGGCTGGTAAACATGCCACCAAAAAAGCCTTCCCATGATTTTTTAGGAGAATGACGCTCAAATAAGCGTGTCTTTCCAAACTTGGAACCAAAAAGATAAGCTCCGGTATCATTGGCCCAAAGCATCAGCATAAAAGCGAGGGGCAAATGAAAACTGTATTCTGCAGCATGCCCGATAAAGCCGAGGGAATAAAAGAAACAAAAGGGCACTGTTACATACATAAAGCCCGCAAAAGTATATGAGATATTTGCAAATGGGATCGTCTCTTTTTTATACAGTTCACTAATAAATACGGAAAAAATCAGCGGAACCAAAAGCAACATAAATTTAGTTTCAAACTGCAAAAAATGATACCCTGCAGTCATCATAAAGATCAGTGTTGCTGCAATCAACGCGATATTCCGGTGCGGCCGGATTCCCGCCGTTTTAATTAGCTTAAAGAACTCCAGCAAAGCACCCAGGCTCAGCAGCAAATAAAATATAGAAAAGACGTAAGGCCCAAGAAACATGGATCCTAACATCACAATAGTAAAAAAGAAAGCGGTAATTGCTCTGGTCTTCATGAAAGTAAGGTGTTTTTATGCAATATTATTTTCCCTGATATAAGCTTCCGCTTTTTCTATATTATCAGGATGGACTAAAATATGAACTATTCCGAAAGTTTGATAAGAAGAGTCCCGCTGGTTCATTACCACCGCTGCAATATCGCTCTCAATTAATCCTTGTTTCAATATTTCCGCAGTATAAGCATCTTCGGTGCTAAATACCTTTATCCAATTGTTCTTCATCGGCTTTTAATGTTTTATTTTTTAAAAAATTGAATAACAAAACGGTTAAGACCACACTAATGATATAACCATACCATTGAAAATGGGCTGTTTTATCTGAATCCGACAAAGGTATATTGTTTTTTTGCATATACCATGCTGCGGTCACGGCATAAGCATTATTTAAAAAGTGAGCAAAAATGGAATACCAAAGGCTCCTGGTCCAGAAATAAATGTACCCAAATCCTGCACCCAGTAAAAAGCGGGGCAAAAATCCATAAAACTGAACGTGTATGGCACTAAAAACAAATGCAGAAAGCCAGATGGCAACATGGGGATTGCTAAATATTCTTCCCAATGATCGTTGTATCGCTCCTCTGAACATCAATTCTTCACAGACAGCAGGTAAAATACCAATCAAAACAATATTAATCAGATATATGCCAATATGATCCATTTTTAAAAGCGCTTCAGTGGTAACCATAGCCCCGTCTTCCTTGCTTTTCATCCATTCTTCTATAGATTTCAGGAATTCCGGCAATACCATTTTCTGGTTAAGCTGCATGCTAAATTCCATGAGCGGCATAGAAACCGCCATCAGGCCTGTGATTAGCAATAATAATGTCACTTTTGGGGTTCTGAAATCATAAAAATCTGTCGCTTTTTTTCCTTCTCCCAAAGCCAGAAATAGAGCAGGAACCAGGAACAATCCCATCTGTTGTAAGGAAATCAGCACCCGGTTTACTGTTACAAAGTTTGGATTATCAGCCTCCAGCCACTTGTAATTCATAAATTCACCATACATAAAATAAAAAGCCAGCATGCTAAGTATTAAAGTAATAACTACTCCTGCAATCGCATATATACCAAGGCTAAGTAATTGTAAGTAAGGACTTTTTTCAGCTCTTTCGCTTTCTGTCAAATTCATTATTTGTAATATTTGTACCTTTGTCCTTTGAATTTTGGTTTGAAGATAGAAAAATGTCTGTAAAGATAGGAAATATTGATCTGGGAGCTTTCCCTTTATTGCTTGCACCGATGGAAGATGTAAGTGATCCCCCTTTCCGTTTTGTTTGTAAACAAAGCGGGGTGGATATGATGTATACTGAGTTTATCTCTTCTGAGGGATTGATCCGGGATGCGGCAAAAAGCAGGGCTAAACTGGATATTTTTGAATATGAACGCCCGATAGGTATTCAGATCTTTGGAAGTGAGATTGACCACATGCGTGAAGCTACAGAGATCGCTACCATGGCCGGGCCTGATCTGATGGACATTAATTATGGTTGTCCTGTTAAGAATGTAGCTTGCCGGGGTGCAGGTTCTGCACTATTACAGGATATCGATAAAATGGTAAAGATGACCGAAGCGGTGGTTAAGGCAACACATTTACCTGTTACCGTTAAAACCCGCCTGGGCTGGGACGATACCACCAAAAACATCGAAGAAGTAGCCGAACGTTTACAGGACATCGGAATTCAGGCACTGACCATTCATGGCAGAACCCGGGCTCAATTGTACAAAGGGGCAGCAGACTGGACTTTGATTCGCGAAATCAAAAGAAATCCAAGAATAAAAATTCCTATTTTCGGAAATGGGGATGTCGACAGCATTCAAAAAGCAGCAGATTGGCGCTTAGAGTATGAAGTAGACGGAATTATGATCGGAAGAGCTGCCATTGGCTATCCATGGATCTTCAGAGAGATCAGACACTTTTTCAATACCGGTGAAATCCTGGCAGGACCAACTGTAGAAGAGCGTGTTACGGTATGTCGTACCCATTTTGAGAAATCTATTGCCTGGAAAGGACCTAAGGTAGGTGTATTTGAAATGAGACGCCATTATGCAAATTACTTTAAAGGCCTTCCTGATTTTAAACACTATAGAATGTTACTGGTAAAAGAAGATAACATTGAAATTATTCACAGTATATTAGACGAAGTGGCAGACAAATATCAGCATATTTATCCCGATGGGGAAATGGCTTGATTTTTGAAAAACATTTCCTAAATAAAGTTAAAAATGGTAACAGCAATCACACAAGGGATCAAAATATCAGTAGAAACCATGTATCAGGATGAATATTCTAATCCTGCTAATGAGCATTTTATGTTTGCTTACCGGATTACTATTGAAAATTTATCAGATTATTCCATACAACTGATGAGACGTCAATGGTTTATTTTTGATTCTAACGGTACAGAGAGAGAAGTAGAAGGAGAGGGTGTGGTAGGTCTTCAGCCTGTAATGGAACCTGGCGGAAGTCATACTTATGTTTCCGGATGTCATTTGAGTACAGATATGGGGGCAATGAGCGGAAATTACCTGATGCACCGCATGATAGACAGTACTGATTTCACGGTCGATATTCCTGAATTTAACCTGATTGTACCTTACAGGCTCAATTAATATTTATTTCTTCCGAACAACATCGAAGCATAATAGATCAGATTGGCCAATGAGCCTAAAGCAGCAACTACATAGGTCATTGCTGCCCACCATAGCGCATCCTTGGCCTGTTTGTTTTCTTCTACCGTATGCATCACTCCGTTGTTGTTTCTTAGCCAGATTAGCGCCCTTCTGCTGGCATCAAACTCTACCGGCAAAGCAATTACACTAAATAGGGTCAGTAAGGCCAGACCGGCTACGCCAATGCTCAAAACGACAGGATTCCCTGTAAATCCAATCAGCAATACGCCAATAATCAAGACCCATTGTAATAAAGTGGAAGAAATGCTGACTACAGGTACCATATTTGTCCTCAGTTGCAGCCAATGGTAAGATTTCGACTGCTGAACCGCATGTCCACATTCATGTGCGGCAACAGCAGCAGCAGCCACACTTCTGCCGTGGTAAACATCTGTACTTAAATTCACTGTTTTATCTTCCGGATTGTAATGATCAGAGAGCTGACCATCAGTGCTCATCACCCTCACATCATAAATGCCATTGTCATGCAGCATCTTTTCCGCCACTTCTTTCCCCGAAAATCCCGAACTCAAGTGCATTTCAGTATACTTTGAAAACTTATTTCTAAACTTCCATTGCACGAACATGCTAATAAGTAATATCGGGACTATTAAAAATAAATAAGTTCCCATTTCCGTAGTGTATGTTTTTCAAACTATTCAAATCAAAAAGCGCGCCTAATTTGCCTGACCAAAAAAATTAATGATAAATTTAGATGATGAAAACAGCTATATCTTATTGGGAACAACAGCATTTTTTTGCTTATGATGTCATCATAGCAGGCAGTGGAATTGTTGGCTTAAATGCGGCAATTGCCATAAAATCTAAAAATCCAAAAGCAAGTGTAGCCATCCTTGAAAGGGGATTCCTCCCTTCTGGCGCCAGTACAAAGAATGCAGGATTTGCTTGTTTCGGAAGCATCTCAGAATTGATGGAACAGGAGAAAAACGGGGGTACAGCCTTACTTTATCAATTGATAGAAAGACGCTGGAAAGGGCTTTTAAAACTTCGAAAATTACTCGGAGATGAATCACTTTCCTATCATAATTATGGTGGTTACGAATTATTTAAGACGGAAGATCATCAGTTGGCCGAACTTTGTGTAGCTAAAATCGGCCACTATAATGAACTTATTAAAGACATTGTTGGCCAGGAAGATGCCTTCAAAACAGCAAATAACAAAATCTCTGACTTTGGTTTCCATGATACCGCACTATTAATAGAAAACAAACTGGAAGCTCAGATAGATACCGGTAAAATGATGAAAGCATTAATACTAAAGGCAACAGCTATTGGTATAATGATCTATAACAACTGTGAAGTAGAAGAGCTTCAGGAGGAGGGAAACTACCAGATCTTACTCAGTAAACATGGAAAATTTAAAGCCAGACAGGTGCTCCTGAGTACCAATGCTTTTATAAAAGACCTCGTTCCCGATTTAGATGTTGTTCCTGGCCGCGGTCAGGTCATCCTGACACAGCCTATCCCGGATTTAAAAATAAAAGGAACTTTTCACTACGATAAAGGTTACTATTATTTTAGAAATATAGACCAAAGAATCCTGCTTGGCGGTGGTCGTAACCTCGACATCAGAGGCGAAGAAACAGCCGTTTTCGGAAGTACCCAATTGATCCAAAACGCGCTCAAAACATTATTAAAAGAAGTCATTTTACCGGATACTCCATTTGAAATTGAACAAAGCTGGAGTGGCATCATGGCTTTTGGCCATGACCTCTATCCGATCGTAAAATCCATTCGCCCTGGTGTTTTTTGCGCAGTAAGATGCAACGGCATGGGCATCGCTATGGGTACACAAACCGGCGAAGATGCGGCCAACATGATCCTCCCTTTCCTATAAATTCTACATTATTTACGATCTCTTCTTGCAAGATCATTTTTATTTTTAGACTTTTGATAAAAATATTAGTATGGAAGTAGCAATAGTTATATTATTGATCATAATTTTAGTAACACTAATTATTCTATTTTTAAGAAAGCCGGTGGCCAATGACAACCACATTGCCCTGTTAGATTTAAAAGAAGAAGAACATCAGAAATCTTTAAACTGGCTGAAAGAAGAAAAATTAAGATTGGAAGATGAGCTGAACGACCTTCGCAATAGTTTTCTGCTGGAAAGAAGTAAAGTCATCAAATCGGAAGAAACCCTTGCTGCACAACGGGAAAAACAAGCCGAACAGGAAAAATATATTGCTGAACTGCAACAACGTTTCAAGCTGGAATTTGAGAATATTGCCAATAAAGTCCTGGAAGAAAAAACAGCCAGGTTTACAGAACAAAACCGGGCTAACCTGGATATCATATTAAATCCCTTAAAGGAGAACATTAAAGCTTTTGAAGAAAAAGTAGATAAGGTTTATAAGTCAGAATCAGACGAACGAAATGTGCTGAAAGGCGTAATTTCCCAGTTAATGAACCAAAGTAAGCAGATTCAGGAAGATGCAAACAACCTCACCAAAGCACTTAAAGGCGACTCAAAAAAACAAGGAAACTGGGGTGAGGTGATTTTGGAACGCGTACTGGAACGCTCGGGATTAATTAAAGACAGAGAATACCGGATACAAACCAGTCTGAGCTCTTCAGAGGGGGGCAGGATGCAGCCGGATGTGATTATTGACCTTCCGGATGATAAACATGTGATCGTTGATGCTAAGGTCTCTTTGGTTGCTTACGAGAGACTTGTTGCCGCAGATACTGACGAGGACAGGGACACTTATCTTAAACAACACCTCATCTCTATCAAAAACCACATTCAAGGGCTCTCGGGAAAAAATTATCATGAATTAAACGAAATAAATTCCCCTGATTTTGTATTGCTTTTCATCCCTATTGAATCGTCCTTTGGCATTGCTGTTCAGCAGGATGCAGAACTTTTCAATTATGCCTGGGACAGAAAAGTAGTTATTGTAAGTCCTTCTACCTTACTGGCTACTTTGAGAACCATTGCCAGCATCTGGAAACAGGAAAGACAAAATAGAAATGTCCTGGAAATTGCACGTTTAAGCGGAAGTATGTATGATAAGTTTGTAGGCTTTTTAACCGATATGGAGGGTATTGGAAGAAACATCAGACAAAGCCAGGATGCTTATGATAAAGCATTAAACAAGCTTTCTACCGGGACAGGAAACCTTTCCAGTACTTCCGAAAAGATCAAAAAATTAGGTGCCAAAGCAACGAAGCAAATTGACACCAAATTTTTAGATCCTTTACTGACTGAAGAGGACAGTCTATAATTTAAAAGCATTCCATCCCTGTGCTTTCAGTTCATGAACAACACTGGATTTGGAAATCATTTTACAGCCGGAATTTTTATCTGTAATGTGTCCTATAATACTAATGTCCACATCATTTTTCAATTTTGTATAATCGTCTTGCTTAATGGTAAACAGCAATTCATAATCTTCACCACCATTTAAAGCGCAAACTGTTGGATCTAAGCCCAGTTCACGGGCAGTCTCGTACGTCATCGGATCAATCGGAATTTTCTCCTCATAAATGGTACATCCTTTTTCTGACTGCTGACAAATGTGCATAATTTCAGAAGCCAATCCATCTGAAACGTCGATCATTGAAGTCGGAACAATTTCCATCTGAGCAAGTAAATCAACAATATCCCTTCTGCCTTCCGGTTTCAGCTGACGCTCGATAATATAGTCTTTACCTTCCAGATCCGGTTGAATATTAGGGTTTTCCAGAAATATCTGTTTTTCTCTTTCTAAAATCTGTAATCCCACATACGCACCGCCTAAATCACCGGAAACGCATAAAAGATCACCTTCCTGGGCACCATTTCTATAAACAACATCTTTCTTTTCGGCATAACCAATACTGGTTACACTAATCACTAATCCTTGTTTACTTGTAGAAGTGTCTCCTCCAATCAGGTCAATGTTAAACTTGTTGCAGGCCAGGTCAATTCCCTTGTAAATTTCTTCCACAGCTTCCAGGGGAAATTTACTTGAAATACCTATAGAAACTGTAATTTGAGTAGCAATACCGTTCATGGCATAGATGTCACTCAGGTTTACCTGGACTGCCTTAAAGCCTAAATGCATTAAAGGTACATAAGCCAGGTCAAAATGGATGCCTTCCAATAATAAATCTGTAGAAATTAACACCTCTTTATCTTTAAAATTCAAGACTGCAGCATCATCTCCAACCCCTTTTATACTACTTTCGTGCCTGATTTTGAAACCCTCTGTCAGATGTTTTATCAGACCAAATTCTCCAAGTTCCGCAATATCGGTACGCTCTTTATTCTCAAACATAATCTTGTCTCTTGTTGCCTTTTAATTCTTTATATTTTTCTCTCTCATTTTAACTGCCAGGAGGAGCTGGTATCTATACAGAAAAATTACAAACCTAATGCGGCTGAAATTTCCAGCATTCTTTCAATTGGTTTTCTTGCCTGAACAATAATGTCAGCAGGAACCGTCACTTCCGGAGAACCATTTTTTAAACATAAATACAATTTCTCCAGTGTATTTCTTTTCATATATGGACACTCGTTACAGGCACAACTGTTATTTGGTGGTGCAGGAATAAAGGTTTTCGTTGGATTTGCCTTCTCCATCTGGTGAATAATCCCACTTTCAGTAGCCACAATAAACTCCTGTGCGTCGCTATTTGTACTATATTTCAATAATCCGGTTGTCGATCCAATATAATCTGCCATTTGAAGCACTGCTTCTTCACATTCCGGATGGGCAATAAACTTCGCATTTGGATGACGTTCTTTCAATTTTGTAATCTTCTCTCTTGAAAAGATCTCATGAACCATACAGGCACCATTCCAGAGTACTAAATCTCTGCCCGTTTTTTTAGCCACCCAGGCACCTAAATTTTTATCAGGACCAAAAATAATCTTGGTGTCCTTTGGAAGACTTTCTACGATCTGTACCGCATTCGTAGAGGTACAAACAATGTCGCTCAATGCCTTCAGTTCGGCAGTACAATTCACATAGGTGATCACTACATGATCAGGATATTTTTCTTTGAATTTCCTGAACAAATGTGGCGGACAACTATCGGCCAGAGAACACCCGGCTTTGAAGTCCGGAAGCAACACTTTTTTGTCAGGAGAAAGAATTTTCGCCGTCTCTGCCATAAAATGTACTCCAGCAAACACAATCACCTCAGCATCAGTTCTTGCAGCTTCCTGTGATAGTCCCAAACTATCCCCAATATAATCTGCAATATCCTGAATATCAGGGTCTTGATAGTAATGCGCAAGTATAATTGCGTTTTTTTCCTTTTTTAATTTTTCGATTTCCAGGAAAAGATCAAGTGTTGGATCGATCTTTTCATCCACAAAACCTTTTCGATTTAATTCCTCTAAGGTATCCATTTTCAACAGTTCAATAAATTATAATTATTTAATATAAATAGATTTCTATTGTTTATTAGTGTGTTAATAACGTTTGTAAAAAACTTTTTTTTAGTCGATTATTTGAGTTATTCATAAGTTATCCACATTTAGATGACTTTTTTATGATAAAAAGCTGCTGATTTACAGCATTATATTTTTTCAGTCCAAAACTTATCCATACCAATATGTTTATTCTTAATGTGTGTGTAAAAAGTTAATAAACTATGCAAAGTTGCTCAAAAATAACTTAAAATATTGTGGCAAATTGCCTTTTTAGCTTAGATTTAAACATTCAAAATTATTTGTTCTAAATGTTTAGACAAGAAATTAACAATTATATCAACGTTGTTAACAAAGTAACGGAAATAGCTTTAATTCAATGAGAAAAGTAGATTTTTTAGTAATAGGGTCGGGTATAGCGGGTTTAAGCTTTGCATTAAAAGCAGCTCAGCATGGTAAGGTATTAATTGTTACAAAATCAAACGAGGATGAGTCAAATACAAAGTATGCGCAAGGCGGTGTAGCTGTCGTTGTGGATAAAGATGATTCGTTTGAAAAACATATCGAAGATACGTTAATTGCGGGAGATGGGCTGTGTGACAGAGAGATAGTGGAAATTGTGGTAAAAGAAGGGCCTCAAAGAATCCAGGAAATCATTGATTACGGGATTAATTTTGACAAAGATCAGGCCGGCGTTTACGACCTGGCGAAGGAGGGAGGGCACTCAGAACACCGTGTTTTACACTATAAAGATGTCACAGGTTATGAGATTGAGAGTGTGTTATTGAAGCAGATTCATGAGAATGAAAACATAGAGATATTAACACATTACTTCTGTTTGGAGTTGATTACTCAGCATCATTTGGGGGAGCATGTGGATAAGAGTTCTGAAGATATCCACTGTTACGGTATATATGCCTTTAACACAGAGCTTAACGATGTGGAAAAGATCTTAGCTAATGTGACTATCATGGCTTCGGGTGGTGCAGGACATGTGTATAGCAGTACGACAAACCCTGTAATTGCTACAGGCGATGGAATGGCGATGGTTTACCGCGCGAAAGGAAAAGTGAGGAATATGGAATTTATTCAGTTCCATCCAACCGCTTTATACAATCCCGGAGAGTATCCTGCCTTCCTGATTTCGGAAGCAGTCCGGGGTTTTGGAGGAGTCCTGAGAAGGAAAAACGGAGATGAATTTATGTACGAATATGATAAGCGTGGCTCGCTCGCACCCCGGGATATTGTGGCCAGGGCCATCGATTCGGAGATGAAAAAATCAGGTGAAGACTTCGTTTATCTGGACATTACCAATCGAAAAAAGAGCGATATTTTAGCCCATTTCCCGAACATTTATGCCAAGT
Source organism: Pedobacter sp. KBW06 (assembly GCF_003852525.1). GTDB lineage: Bacteria > Bacteroidota > Bacteroidia > Sphingobacteriales > Sphingobacteriaceae > Pedobacter. The sequence goes on along the minus strand of NZ_QAJL01000004.1, from coordinate 787,471 downwards.
GTCTATCTATAGGTATAGACATGACTAAGGATTTAATACCGGTTACGCCTGCAGCTCATTATATGTGCGGCGGAATTTTGGTAGACGAATATGGAAGATCTTCTATAAAAAATCTATATGCCTGCGGGGAATGTTCTTCAACAGGTTTGCATGGGGCCAATCGTTTGGCTTCAAATTCCTTGCTCGAAGCCCCAGTTTTTGCACACCGTATTTATGAGGATGCGATCATTGCTTTTAAAAATAGCGTCATTCCTGATAACATTCCAGACTGGGATGCCAATGGAGTAACCCAAACAGATGAGGATATTTTGGTGACACATAACCTGAGAGAAACCCAAAAATTGATGAGTGATTATGTGGGAATTGTACGTTCGGATTTTAGATTGGACCGTGCAATGAGGCGCTTATTTTTGCTCCATGAAGAGACGGAAGACTTCTATAAAGCCAATAAAGTTTCCGTAAAACTCTGTGAATTGCGGAACGTGATCCAGGTTGCTTATATTGTAATTAAGTCGGCAAAAGCGAGAAAAGAAAGTCGGGGATTGCATTTCACTACCGATTATCCAATGCATTCAGAACAGTTAACAGATACAATTTTTTAGATCATGCCAGTTATATTACCCGTTAAAGATAAACATCCCAAATGGGATGAAAATTGTTTTATTGCCCCAAATGCCACTATTGTTGGCGACGTTGTGATGGGAAAAAATTGCTCCGTTTGGTTTAATGCTGTGATCAGAGGTGATGTAAATAGCATTACCATCGGTGATGACAGCAATATTCAGGACGGTGCAGTGATTCATGCAACCTATTTAAAGGCAGCGACTGTGATTGGAAACAGGGTCTCTGTAGGCCATAACGCGATCGTTCATGGCTGTACCCTTAAAGACCATATTTTGGTGGGTATGGGAGCTATTATTATGGATAACGCAGTCGTAGAACCCTATTGTATCATCGCTGCAGGTGCAGTGGTATTGGAGAACACACAGTGCGAAAGCGGCTATATTTATGCGGGGACTCCCGCTAAAAAAATAAAGCCCATTACTGAGGAGCAACGGGCTTTACTAAATAAATTACCAGACAATTATATCATGTATGCTGACTGGTTCAGATAAGCATAACTATTCTTTCGGAATGGTAATTGTTTCATTTCTTTCCCAAAGGGCTCTTATTGAGAGTTCCTTTGGTTCATTCCAGATCTTCTCCGGCTGACGGCCTTCTTCTACATTTCCGGTATCCCATCTTCCATTTTTATTATTGTCGTAAGTGATCCTTATAAAGTATTTTCCTGCTTTGTAATTGGCAAATTTTGCGGTCGTATCTTTAGTGATGACCATTGTATTTACCGGGTTTTTATTGCCATCAATGATTTCAACAATATAGCTTTTGTTTTTCTCCGGAGGAATGATCTTTACGATGAGACTGCCATAATCATCCTTGCTGCCCAGCTTAAAATCCTTCGGAAATTCCTTATTTTTTGTGTTAAATATAGCGGTAAATGCACCGGCACCAAACTTCATTTGGTAAGGTTTTTTTATGCGCCATGGATATTTTACATGGTAAGATAAAAAGTCTAAACTGTCTTTTACTACTGTGAAATTTGTTCTTTCTACAGAGTCTTCCAGTAATGTTATTTTGCTGGCATCAACACTTGTAATCGGAAAATTAAACGTAAGTTTCAAAGATTTGTTCGGATTTAAGGTACGATCTTCCAGGTTATCCGTTGCAGATAATACCCTGTTATAGGTTTCTTTTTTTCCTCTGGTAAGTGTAGATGACTGAAGTAATTTGCCTTCCGATTTAAGGCTGACTTTAGTTGAATCAAAGGAAAGATCCGTTAACCAGATTTTCAGGGAGTCGTTGTTTTTGCTGAATTTTGCAAACTTCGTTGCGTCTAAAGCCGCCGGTTCAACAATGGTTACTTCAGGTTTTTTTAGCTTTTGATTGAGTGCAAAACTAATGCTTCCATCTGCATTTATGCGTCGGTCGAGGATTCTGAATACCTTGGCGTCTTCCTTAAAAACACGCATATTTACAGTGTCGAGATTGTGCTTTAATGCAATTGAATCTTTTATAAATCCAATTTCATCTGTACTTTGCTGATAGATTTTGTCGCCGCCTTTTTCCTTCAAAGCATAGATTCGGTAAGTGCCTTCTCTTAAATTGTTGAGGCTGTAATTACCGCTGCTATCCGTAAGTGTATAAATAGAAGGTTTACCTTTTCCGAAGATGGTATCTCTTTCTATAGGAAGGATAAATGCTACCGCTTCGATTTCAGGTTCACCAGTGGAGGAGTTTGTAATTTTACCTTTGATGCTGAGGGAGTCTAATTTCGGGCCGGTCGAAAATACATAGGAGAGATTTTTGACGACGTTACTTTCATTGATATCGGCAACGGCTTTACCAAAATTAAGTGTATAGGTTGTATTTTTTTCCAGGCTGTCTGTAAAGGATATCTCCAGTGTTTTCTTTTTAGTTTTCAAGGTTGGGGCAATTTTCAATTCCGGAGAAATGGAAAACTCTTTAAATTCATTCTGAAGTTTAAAATATTCATCAAACTCTATAGTGATTTTTTTTGCCTTAAAATTTGTCGTTAAATTTTTGGGTTCCATTTTTAAAACCTTCGGAGGAGTCGTATCACGTGGTCCGCCCTGGGGTTGTTGGATACTTGCACAGCTATAAATCAGCGAAGTTAGCAGTAGGAGGGATGCAAAAAGCCGGAAGTTGGATACATTGCTATTTTTGGCCATTTATATGCGTTGTGTTTAATTTATTACTCTTTTTAATGGATAACATTAAAAATTTTTAAAACTCTCTTATATCTCATTTAAATGAGTCAGGTTAAAACGGTTAGATTTTCATATTAACCTGCTCATTTTCAGCATATTATGTTTTACTTACTGATATGAACCATTAAAACGGAGATATCAGAAGGAGAAACACCTGAAATTCTGGATGCCTGCCCTAAAGTTCTTGGCTTGATCTTCAGCAACTTCTCTCTTGCTTCCTTTGATAAAGATACCAATTGGGAATAATCAAAATTTGGATTGATGTCTTTATCTTCCATCTTCTGCATTTTATTTACAATCTCCTGTTCTTTCTCAAAGTAGCTTTCGTATTTGATTTTGATCTCTGCCTGTTCTATGGTTTCCTGATCAAAAGGGCTAAGGTATTCTTTGAAGCTTTGACTGATTTCTCTGACGTCTTCAATACCCACCTGTGGACGGCTTAACAGACTGAATATTTTTACATTTTGATTCAGTGTACTTGTACCCAATTCTTCCAGCTTCTGGTTTGCCTCTGTCATTTCAATACCTTGCTTCTTCGCAAAGGCAACGATGGCATCAGAGTTGGCAACCTTTTGTTTAACAATATCCAATCGCTCATCACTAATCAGTCCTAAGTTGTGGCCGATAGGGGAGAGACGGATATCTGCATTATCCTGACGGAGCAATAACCGGTGTTCAGCTCTTGAAGTGAACATGCGATAAGGTTCTTCTGTTCCTTTGGTTACCAGGTCATCTATTAATACACCAATATAGGACTCGGAGCGTTTCATGATCAGTTCATGAAGTTCATTTACCTTTTGGTGCGCGTTGATTCCGGCTATAAAACCCTGACTAGCAGCTTCTTCGTATCCTGTTGTTCCATTAATCTGGCCTGCAAAGAACAGGTTACTGATTAATTTGGTTTCCAGGGTTAAACCGAGCTGGGTAGGTGGGAAATAATCGTATTCTATGGCATATCCAGGGCGGAACATTTTTGCATTTTCAAATCCGGGGATCTGGGTTAAAGCCCTATACTGAACATCTTCCGGAAGTGAGGTAGAGAAACCATTTACGTAGATCTCACAGGTATTCCATCCTTCAGGTTCTACGAAAATCTGGTGTCTTTCCCGTTCAGCAAAACGATTGATTTTATCTTCGATAGAAGGACAATATCTTGGTCCCAGACCTTTGATCCTTCCGGTGAACATTGGAGATTTTTCAAATCCTTCTTTCAATGTTTCGTGAACTTCTGCATTGGTATAGGTAATCCAGCAGCAGCGTTGTTCTGTTGGGCGGGCTACATTGGTATAGGAGAAACGACCTGGATTTTCGTCACCCCATTGTTCTTCCATCAATGAATAATTCAGGGACCTTCCGTCTACTCGGGGTGGGGTACCAGTTTTCATTCTGCCTGCTTCAAATCCCAGTTCAGTTAACTGTTCTGTAATTCCGGTAGCCGCTCTTTCTGCAGTTCTGCCGCCTCCAAACTTCTTCTCTCCAATATGGATCAATCCATTTAAGAAGGTCCCATTGGTAAGGACAACAGACTTGCCTTTGATCTCAATTCCCAATGAAGTTTTTACACCAACCACAGTATTGTTTTTGATCACAAGACTACTTACCATGTCTTGCCAGAAGTCTACATTTGGAGTACGTTCCAATGCGAGTCTCCATTCTTCAGCAAATCTTTTCCTGTCGTTCTGCGCTCTTGGGCTCCACATTGCCGGACCTTTAGAAAGGTTAAGCATTCTGAATTGTAAGGTCGTCTTGTCGCTAATGATTCCGGAGTATCCGCCCATCGCGTCAATTTCTCTTACAATCTGACCTTTTGCAACACCACCCATGGCAGGGTTGCAGCTCATCTGTGCAATGGTTTCCATATTCATTGTGATCAACAAAACGGAGGATCCCAGATTTGCAGCAGCAGCAGCAGCTTCACATCCGGCATGCCCTGCACCTACAACTATAACATCATATTCTTTAAACATTACCTGTGTTTTTTATATCTCTTACATCTATGTTCCACGTGGAACGCAATACATCGTCTCTGTTAAACCCGATTGTTTCACGTGGAACAATCGTCAAATTTAATCAATTAATAGGGGAGAAGCGCTAATTTGAATCCCTTTTAATTCGTTGTTCTATTTCAATTGAACGTCTAAAAAACCGTTCTGTTATTCTTTGATGACGATCTTCCAAAACTCCCTGAATCATCATTCTGTTTTTTCTATCCTTTAATCTAACTGCAGCTACTGTAAAGGCAGTGCGGAAAAGAATATTTAATTTATTCCAGGCCATCATCAAAACGTTTAACAATTAGCCTTTCATCAATCAAGGTAAATCATCTGTTTAAATGGCCGTTTCTTTCTAGTCTTTCATTTGGGCCGGTTAATTTCTTCTACACCTTCTATGCTGTCATGGTAAACCCCGAAAGCGAATTGCAATAAGGTGTTTTTGAATTGCCTGCTGCTGGCTTTTAAATAACCTCAGCTTATTTTCCGTTCTTACATTTACTCTTGCCTTTCTTTTATCAAAGAATGTGTTTTTTCTTCTGAATTGATTAGCGCAGGAATAATGGTTATTAAGGTTCCTTCCTCGTCATTAGTTTATAAATTTTTCTAGACTTTAGAAAAGAGAAGAGGAGGGGATGCTTTTGTTTTTTGAAAGCGGAGGCCAGATCAGCGTTTTGAATATTGATTCACTTTTATTAAAAGCTGCCAGGGAGTATTTGATTTTTGTGAATTGATATCCTCTGGCAGCTTCTAAAAAGATGGTATTATTTTTCAGATAATTCCAACCAACGTTCGGTTACCTTTTCTAATTCTTCATTTAGTACCTCAATCTTTTTCGATACTTCCTGAATGCCTAAATAGTTTGCGCTGTCAATGGTCAGCAAAGAAGTAGACAAGTCCTTAATTTCTGATTCTAATTCGGAAATCTTTACTTCTGAATCCTCCAATTCTTTCTGCTCTTTAAAACTTAATTTTTTGGTCGTGCCTGCTGTACTTTGAGCGGGAACTTCTTTAGTTTTTACTGCAACTTTTTCTTTTTGTGTTTCTAAGCTAATGCGGTACTCAGAATAGTTTCCATTATAAATTGCCACATCACCATTTCCTTCCATAATGAATAATTGCTCACTCATTTTGTCGAGTAAATACCTGTCGTGAGAAACCAGAATTAATACACCCGGGAAATTTTCCAGGAATTCTTCCAGAACATTTAAGGTATCAATATCCAGGTCATTTGTTGGCTCATCAAGAATTAAGAAATTGGGATTTTGCATTAAAACCTTCATGAGGTGCAATCTCTTTTTTTCTCCTCCACTCAATTTCTCTACCATGCCATGTTGCTTCTTGGGAGGGAAGAGGAATAAGGTTAATAATTGAGAAGCAGAGATCGTTTGACCATCTGCCATTTTAATATATTCGGCATCGGACTTTACAATATCAATTACCCTTTCTTTTTCGTTGAATGCAAGACCACCTTGTTTATAGTAGCCGTATACCGTCGTTTCCCCAGTGCTTACTTTTCCTTTTTCGGGAGTTAAGAATCCGGTAATGATATTCAGCAAAGTAGATTTTCCTGTTCCGTTTTTACCGGCTAATCCTATTCTGTCTGCACGTTTAAAAGTATAAGAGAAATCATTAATGATATTTTTATCATCAAATGATTGACCAATATGATCCAGTTCTAATATTTTATTTCCCTGACGGGACATTTTTACATTTAACGTAACACTTTGATTATCAGATCTTTGTTTGGTTTTGCTCTCTAGATCATAAAAAGCATCAATTCTAGACTGAGATTTGGTCGTCCGGGCGGCCGGCATTCTTCTCATCCATTCCAATTCCTTTTTCAAGAGGTTCTTGTTCTTCTGGAAGGTGCTTTCATCTGCGGCTTCGCGTTCAGACTTCTTCTCCAGAAAATAGGCATAATTACCGTTATAGTTGTAGATCTTTCCTCTGTCCAGCTCAACAATGGTGTTGCAGACATTGTCAAGGAAATAACGATCGTGTGTAACTAATAATATAGTTTTATTACCCGAAGTAAGAAGTTTTTCCAGCCATTCGATGGTGTCAATGTCCAGGTGATTGGTTGGCTCATCCAGAACATAGATTTCAGGGTCCTCTATAAGCAATTTAGCGAGCGCCAGACGCTTCTTCTGCCCCCCGGATAGGGTAGAGATCTTTTGCTGAAGATGATTGATCCCCATGCGGCTTAAAATCGTTTTTATTTCGTGTTCATATTCCCAGGCATTGTGTTCGCTGAGTTCTTCATATAAACGATTCAATGTTTTCTCATCCGGATTCGGATCTTCGATCAGTTCTTCATACTCCTTGATCAGCTGTTGCTGCTTGTTTTCAAGAGAAAAGATAAAATCGCTTATCGAATAACCATCCGGAAATGAAGGCTCCTGATCCAGAAATCCAATCTTAACGGATTTGTTCTTTACGATTTTGCCTTCTAACGGAGAAAACCTTTCTGCAAGTAATTTTAATAAGGTGCTTTTTCCTGCACCATTTATACCAACCAACGCTACGCGTTGTCCGGGTTGAATCCCCAGGGTTAAATTTTTAAATAGCCATTCGTCATGGTAAGCATGGCCTAAGTTTTCGGCTGCAATTAGTGTGCTCAAAGTCTGTGTTTAACGATATTTTAGATAAGAAATTATTGCAAAAGTAAGCAATAATTCTTTGGTATATAGTTGAGCCTATTGAACATGTAGGTATTTTGTTGAGGAAACCAAAGGGATATTGCTGTGTTAGCGTTCTGAAAACCGTCAACTCTTATCCATGTTTTGGTCGACTCCTCTTCGGGTCGGAGCCAAAGAACAGATGCAATGACTTTCCAGCATATTTGGCCGGAACCTATGGAACGATATAATTCAGCTATAACTCGACCATTGCAGTATCCTCCTTCGACTACAACAGTTACCTGGAGCGGGTCTGGAACGTACCATGAACGTACCAGCAACGTCTTTTCGACCTGAAAGACGTTGCTGATACGTTTCAGTCCTGTCTTCAGTACGTTTCAATTAACTGTTGTAGTCAAAGGAGGTTTAAGGGAAGAAGCGGAAGGTAATATGAGGTGATTTTTCACCAAAACATTTGGAGAGAAAGATTGGATCAACAGAGGATATACAAAACACATTATTTAACGGCATGTACCATTGTCGCTGTTCTTTCGGCAGTTTTTTTTCCGAATTTTGTTCCTGTAAGGATGACTACCGCCATCGCGGCAATCATAATTTTTTTTATTGCAGTTTTCATGATATCCGGTTTTAAATGAAAGATTTAAACATAAGACGTCGTTTTTATAAAAACGTTTCAAATTACCTCATTCATTAGACCATCAGTCATTTAACTTAGACAAACGGGCACTATTGTTCTATCAACAGGTCATAATCTTAAAAAAGGCGGGGCGCTCAGGGCAATAGGAGGAACAGAAGGAGGGAGTTATCCCTGCTGGATTTTTAAGGTGGACAGATAATAATCTTCCTTCTCCGTCATCAACGTTTTTGCCGCTTTGCCTTTGTCTTTGTAACCCAGCAGGTGCAGGGTCCCGTGCGCCATCACGCGGCACAATTCGTCGGCAACGGTATGCTTGAATTCTTTGGCATTTTCCTGAATCCGCTCCAGACTGATGAAAATATCTCCGACAATCATTTTAAGCGCTTCTGAGTTATCAAAAGTAATGACGTCGGTATAAGTGTCATGATTCAGGTATTGTTGGTTTATACGCAGTAAATATTCGTCTGAGCATAAAATAAAGTTCAACTCCTGTAATGTATATCCTTCTTCTTCGATTACAGACTTGATCCAGGCCTTAAGCAGTGTTTTCTTTTTAAGGGTATAACTAAGGTCTTCGGTGAAAAAGTGGATTGCAGGTTTACTCATGTTTCTGGAATTAATGGGCCGAATTTAGCAATTTAAAATATTCTGCAATTTTATTTTTATAATAGTAGTTGAGACTTGGCGGTAGTTTTTGAATCCATTCCGTCTCGTTTTGCTGGAGTTTTTTGAACTTATCCAGCATTTGCTGATAGGATGGCGTCAAATCTTTTCCGGCTTTACTTTCTCTTTTGGAATCCTGGTCCTGTTCTCTTTGGGCCTGGTCTGCGTCCAGTAATTTCGTCAACAGCTCTTTCTGCCGGTTCATGGTCTCCTGTTCCAGACGCTTGTTTACCAGTTCCGTCTCTGTCGACTGCATGTCTTTTATCATTTGATTGAGGTTTCCCAGCCCCCCTTTTCCATCTTTGTTCTCTTCTCTGTTGATCTTTTGTAGTGCCTCTCTGATCATTTGCTGCTGCTGGGCCATTTTCGCAAATTCTTCACTCATTTGTCCTTTCGGAACCGTACCCTTGTTTCCGCTTTTTTGCATTTGATCCCTGGCCTTTTGCATGTTGTTGTTCAGTTGCTGCTGCATTTGCTGCAATTGCTTCATGCTTTGTTTTTTTCCCTTTCCGCTTCCGCTGGAATTTTTCTTCATCTTCTGCAATTGTTCCAGAGCCTCATTTAGCATGAGCGACAGGTTATTGATGGAAGTCATGGTGTATTGCTGGTTTTTATTGGCAGCCGAGGTATTTCTTTCTCCAAGATTTTCCAGGCTTTTATCCATGTTGAAATTGATTTTCTGAACCTCTTCACTTACCGTACTTTCAATCTGTGGTACTCTTTTACTGAGTGAAAATAAGCTGTCAGCAATGGTCTTCATATTGTCTTTTATGGCCCTTTGTTGCTGTACATTGGAGGTATAAAGCGGGTCATTGCTACTGATCTTTCTCAGGTCAAGCATTACTTTTTCCTGATCAAACGAGGTTTTTAAAAGGTTTTCGAGTAATTGACGCAGTTCCTGGGCATTGAGGTTGTTTTCCATTTCCTCTGATTCCTGCTGCATGTCGCTCATCTTTTTTGCCATTTCTTCCATCTGTTCAGCTGCTTTTTGCTGGTTTTCTGCGGCTTTCTGGCGATTATTCTTATCCAGGTTTTCTTTGCTGCCCTTCTGCTGTTGCTGGACATCTTTAGCTTCTTTTTCCGGGCTTTGGAAAGGGTTCGGCCGTTCCAGCTGTTCGTTTTTTTCCTTTATTTTATCCAGTTCTTTTCGGATCTCCTCAAATGCTGAACGCTGCTCCTCCTGTTGCTTTTTCAATTCATTTATCGGACTGTCCTTATCCTTGCTTTGTTTTGCAAGGTCTTTCTGCGCTTTAGACAGCTCATTTAAGCGGTCAATATTGTTTTGAAGGTTTTGCTCAAATTCAAGCTGTTTGTAGAGCTCCAGGATGCGGTCAAGTTCATTTTTTAATGATTTGTTATCCATTTGCATCTTGGAAAGCTCATTTTGAGTCTGATCTTTGTTATTCTGGTCCATTAGGTTCTGCAGTTTTTCCAGCAGGGCCTTTGTCTTTTCGTCCAGGACATTGTTAAACAGTTCGTCTATTTTCTTCTGTTTTTCCATCAGCTCGTCTTTGAGGGTGTTGTTTTCCTCTTTTTCAAAACTGTTTTTTTCATTCAGCTGTTTGATCTCTTTAACGGCATCTTCCAGCTGTTTCTGCTTGTCCAGCAGTTGTTGGATTTGTTTCTTATCGTCAAAATTCAGCTGTTTTTTATCGAGTAAGGTCTCGCCAAGTTTTTTGCTTTCCTTTTCCACGCTGCCTGCCAGTTTAATGGCCTTTTCCATTTTTTGTTTTAAAGCCTGACTGCCTTGATTGATCTTTTCGGCCACTTGTTGCGGAGAAGGAAGTTCATAGGTTTTAACAGCAGATTTCGTGGTCTTTGGACCATTTACCCCATCATTGTCTGAAACTTCAAAGTAATACTCCAGTTGTTGACCAGGTTTTATACCGGCCTGACTAAGGTCCCAGAAGAAGAAAAAAGCGTTCTCTTGCTGAGCCTTTTTTACTGGAATAGATTTACTGACCCTGCTCGTGACTTTGCCATGATCAGAAACAGTATAAATGAATTTTAAAGCGGTAAAACCATGGTCATCTGAGATGTTTCCTGAGAAATAAAGGGCTTTACTGCTTAGCGAGTCAGCCGCCTCGGTAAGGGAAATATTTGGATATTCGTCTGCAATTACACCGATCTGATGAATCAGCGAGTCCTTGCTGCTGATAAATTTGTTTTTCGGGGTGATGCGGTAATCCGTGTTTTTAAGAATTGTACTGCTAAACTGAAAAGTATTATTTTGAGCAGAGAGCAGGTGTGATTGCTGACCTAAAATGAAAACCAGCTCATCGCTGTTTTCTGTATTTAAGGACCAGGTTACTACAGTTCCTTGCGGTAACAGGAGGTCGCCCGCATTTGTAATCAGTTCCGTTTTTTTTCCGAGATATGCCGGATAACGTAAACTGGCACTCATCCCTACGACAGACGGACGAGGTTTCACTTCAATCAGATAGGGGATGGAGCTAAATCCTCCTGCAGAAAAGCGGATTTCTTTGTTCTTCTGCAGGTTCTTAAAGGTATATTGAAAGCGGCTGTTGTTCTCCTTTTCTAATTTGTAAGTATTCAGCCCATCAGAAATGTATACTTCCTGAGGAATTTCATTTCCGGTGATCTTAAGCTTTAAGGTCAGGTCATCTCCCTGAGAACGAAGTAAAGAGGTGTTTTGCAGCTCGAAATTGAAAGGGGCTTTCGGAAGGATTTCCTTGTTGTATTGCACAAATCCATTGGTTCCCTCTTTTAAAATGGCAGGGGCAATGATGGCGATCAGAACGATGACAGACAAAGGAGCCAGAAAATACTTCAGGTACTTTTTGTTTTCATCCAGGCGGATGGCACTGGTAAAAGGAATTGGTTTTAATTCCTGGATCTTCTGGTCTATTCCAGCCATAATGAGCATATTGCTTTCCGGACTTTTGTCTGCAAGTGCTTTCAGCTGAAGGGTATTCAATAGCTTATCTTTGACATTAAAAAAATGATTCCCTATCAGGGTCGCTGCTTGTTCAATGCTCAGGTTTTTTCCAAGTTTAAAATAGGAAAGCGCAGGTACAATGACCCAGAATCCAATGATATACAGAGAGGCAGCCAGGGAGGAAAAGAAAAGAACCGTTTTAACGGTAATCCCCGGATGGGTATAATAAACAAACAAAAAAATAAAAAGATACAGAGCCAGCAATACTGCAGCAGCATAAATGCTTCCACGCAAGAGTTTATTGAGGTAAAACTTTTGCGTAAATTCATTCACTTTTGAAATTAAAAGCTCGTAATTGTTGTTCATTAAAAAGACAGCTGGATCTTAAAGGTAAAGAATGAATACGGTTTTTGATAAAATTAATGATATAATAGCATTAAATTAACGCTGGTATGGCGTTTTTTGTACGAAATCTAAAAAATTACTTCATGACAAACTCCATTTTGGCCCTCGCAATCGTCGCCATACTTTCTACCGGTAAATTGACAAATCAGACTATGGAAACCTGGAATAAAAATAAAGTGATCGCACACCGGGGAGCCTGGAAAAAGAAGGGCTTGCCTGAAAATTCCATCGCTTCGCTGAAAGAAGCAGTAAGATTGGGCTGCTATGGGTCTGAATTTGATGTGCACATGACTTCTGATAGTATTTTGGTGATCAATCATGATCCGGATTTTCTGGGGATGTCTATCGCTGGCTCGACCTATGAACAGTTACTTGAAAAGAAGATGACCAATGGGGAGCAAATCCCTACGTTGGAAGCCTATTTGAGGGAAGGTATGAAGCAGAAGAAGACCAAATTGATCCTGGAGTTAAAGCCTTCCAAGATTAGCCCGGAACGCGATTTGCAAATGACAAAACGTACTGTCGGACTGGTGAAAACATTGAAAGCAGATCGTTGGGTGGATTATATCAGCTTTAGCTACGAGATCCTGAAAGAGGTTCTGGTATTACAGCCAAAGGCCAACGTGGCTTACCTGAATGGGGATGCTTCTCTTGAAAAAATGAAGCAGGACGGATTTTATGGTGCAGACTATCACTTTTCGGTATACAAGAAGGGGGATTGGTTTGTCAAGTCAAAGGAAATGGGGCTAACCCTCAATGCCTGGACGGTGAATACTGTTGAAGACATGAACTGGCTTTTGGACAATCAGGTGGAGTTTATCACAACCAATGAGCCTGAGTTGTTATTTGAGACCATTAAATCCAGAAAATAAGGCCTTTTTAAACAAAAAAAGCATCGCGGTTGTCCGCGATGCTGTACAATTATGTTTTTAATAATCTAGATTACTTTAACATTAATCGCATTCAACCCTTTTTTACCGCTTTCAACATCGTATTCAACTTTGTCGTTTTCACGAATTTCATCGATAAGGCCTGTTGAATGTACAAAAATTTCGCTATCTCCGTTAGCTGGAATGATGAATCCGAAACCTTTAGTTACATTAAAAAATTTTACTGTTCCTTCTTGCATTGTATTATTTATTAATAAATTAAGTGTGCAAGATACGGAATAATTTTAATAATATACAAATGCTTCATTTTTTGGTAAATATAAATTTGTGAGCGGTTATTTTTCAGCCTTTCTGCCTGAAACAGAGAGGTTAATTTCACTGGAGTGCGGGATACCAAGGGTCTTTCCGGGACTAATTTTTAAAAGATTTTGGAGGTAGACATTTATGATGGCTTCGAGTGTTTTTTTGCGGGGTTCGTAGTTTTCCGGAAGTGGAGAGCGGAAGGTTCCGAGATACATTTTCCCCCGGGCATCAACGATCACAGAAAAATCATAGCCAAAATCCTGATAGGCCTTTGTGATATTGATCCTGTATCTGGGAAAGAGGTAATCATAGGCCTCTGTTTGTCCGTTTAGTTTGTCTACGGTGTTTAATTTTTCTACGCTGATCATATTGCTCAGCGAGGTAAAAGAGACTGGCTGACGGCCGGCAAATGCGCTGTCGCGGTTACCGGGATTCCGGTTGGACCGTTCCGAGAGCTGACGGATATAAAGGCTGTCTGCGCGGGTTGGTTTTTGCAACTGCTCCGCTGTAGTTTTAAGGGTCTTTTCAATGTAGTCCTTCGAATAGTAAGTGATGTTTACATCTGAACGAATGTCTTTGGCAATTTCTCTTTTCGTAAGTTGAAGGCGCTGCATGAGTAGACTATCCTTGCTGATTTTTTTGATCCGGAACCATTCTTTGGCGAAATTATAGACATCCCCATGGTCATAATGCAGATGAAAGCCCTGCATTTTTAGTTTCTGCGGACTATAAGCCAGAATGGAGTCGCTGGAATGAAACTGGATAATCCAGGATGGCTCCTGCTGAAAGCCCATTTCATTAAAAGACAAGCCAGTACTGAAACGGCGCTTTACTTCATAATATTTTATGCCTTTAATGGGCTCAAAAGACAATGTTCGGGTGCTTTTTCGTTGCTCTTCTTTAGATACGGAATTACAACTAAGGCAAAAGCTGAAAGCAATTACCAGGATAAAAATGAACTTTTTAGGCATGCAAAAAAAATAATGGTATCGGATTAGCTACTGGAAGACAAAGTTATAAGAATCGGAAGAGTTTATATTCTTTGTTTAAGTTTTAACAGTTTAATGTAGAGTTTCTCTTGTCTTAATACGGTGATAATGACTGTTTTTCCATCTCCAGCCCTTAAAATTCTGTTGATTTCAGTAAGGGTATAGCTGGTGGCAGGGACAAAATTGATATAAACGATTTCGTCTTCCGGCTCAAAACCGCTGCTTTCTGCCGGAGATCCGGGTTCAATTCTGCTGATAAAATAGTGATCAATGCCAGGACCGTCTGCATAAACTTCCATTCCGGCCATATCATGTTCAAAGGGACGCCTGAAATTGCTGTTGCGCCTTAAATACATGCTGTTGTCTCCATAGTCAAAAACAATGTCGAAACGGCTCAGGACATCCGCCCCAAGGTTTCCATTCCGGTCCTTCATTAGAATTTTTCCAGCCACTTCATCATATTTTGGAAAAGAAGTCAGGACTTTCTTCAGATTGAATTCTCCGATTTTTAAAGAGGCTATCCGTCCGATATTTCCACTGATAGGGCCACCAAGCCCCATTCCAAGGTTTGCGGGAATGGATGCAGCAGGGACCGGAAACGGTTTTTCATCCAGAATTTCCAGAGAGATCGCATGACTGGCACCATTGTCTATCAAGACTTTGATGGGGATGCTTCCCAGTTCTGAAGATTCAATATTGATCATTGCATAAGGCTTATCGTTGATGAGCTCTAAAGGAATCCGCTCCCCTTTGATCTTTCTGTTCAGCGCCGGCGTAAAGAAAATCAGTCTTTTAGAGGAGTATTTTACATCTACAATAAAGCTTTTAAAAAAGTGATACCCCAATAAGCCGTGAATGGGCATTCCAACATAGCTGGACAACCTGAACAGATCTTCCTTGAGGATGGCCGTTGGGATCTGATCAATAAAAGCTTTACCTACTCTCGCGGAAATCGATCTGGAAACATAGGCTTCAATTTCATTTCCTTTTCCCAGCCCTGCTATTTTTATGGTCCGGAGATCTTTAATCTTCAGGCTGTCTGCAAGTCCCGGATCGGAAATGATCATCGGTCCGACCCCGGTATCCAGAATGAAATTAAAGGGCCCTTTTTCGTTGATGTACATTGGAATAATGATCAGATTCTTGATCAAAGAAAAGTTGATCACATCTTTTTTACGGTTGCCGCTAAACTCGAAAACCTGGGCATAACCGGCCTCTATCATAAAGATCAAAGCCATTAAGGCCAAAAAGGGCTTAAAGCTGGTCGATTTAATAGCGTTTGTCGGCGGTTTCATTGAACTAATTTAATAAATTAGTGCTCAGTATGGATACGGTTAAGGATAAAAACAAAATTTATATTTTTAATAAAGGGACGGTTCTTGTTGCCCTGTTGATCAGCATTCTCTTATTGGGTGCCTGTTCCACGGAAAGGCGGCTTTCCTCCAGCCTTAAGCGCAACTTTAAGCATTCAAAAATTCTGAAAGGGAATGCTGTCGGTTTTGTTTTATATGATCCGGTTAACAGAAAGCAGGTATTTGAAAAAGACGGAAGCAGGTATTTTATTCCTGCGTCAAATACAAAGCTTTTAACTTTTTATGCCGCCTTAAAAATGCTAGGAGACTCTGTTCCCTCCCTACGGTATGTGGAACGCAATGATTCTTTGATCTTCTGGGGAACGGGCGATCCTTCCTTTTTGCAGAGCAGACTGAAGTCCGGACATGCATTGGATTTTTTGAAAGCAACAAACCGGAAGATTTTCTTCGCTCCGGGAAGGTATACCGGACTCCCTTATGGTAAGGGATGGTCCTGGGATGATTACAACGATTATTATCAGGCAGAGATCAATGAATTTCCCATCATGGACAATTTGCTGAGTTTTAAAATGCGTAACGGGGCAATACAAATCCAGCCGAAAGAATTTAAGGATTGCTTTATTGCAGATAGCAGCAATTCAAGCCAGCCCTTTAAAATACAAAGGAAACTGACCGAGAACCTCTTTATTCATCCTGTGGGCAAACCTCCTGAAGGCTTTTCACAGGAAGTTCCTTATCGGCTAAGCATCGCAATGACCCTGGCATTACTCTCTGATACGCTGCATAGGCCTGTTGGTTTGGTTCATATGGCAATGCCGGAAGACGCTAAAACCTGTTATAATGTGGGTACCAGGGTTGTGTTAAAAGAGATGTTACAGCCCAGTGATAACTTCATTGCAGAACAATTGCTGCTGGTTTGTTCCAATAAACTCGGAGATGAACTTAGCACGGAAAAGACCATCAAATATGTATTAAAGACTTATTTGCCGGCTTTGCCGGATTCAGCGGTATGGGTGGATGGTTCAGGATTATCAAGGATGAATTTGTTTACACCACGGGATATAGCTATGGTTTTGAATTTGATTTACGAAGAAGTAAATGATCAAAAACTGCTTTTTAGTCTGTTGCCTGCAGGAGGAAAATCCGGAACTTTAAAGAACGCCTACCCTAAAACGGAAACACCCTATGTTTTTGGAAAAACAGGGACACTGTCCAACGTTCATAATCAAAGCGGATATGTACTGACTAAGAAGGGCAAAGTATATATCTATTCTTTTATGAATAACAATTTCGTGGTTCCTGTAAGCACAATAAGAAATGAAATCGGTAGGATCATAACGGGGATACATGAAAAATTTTAACCTGAAAATGCCTTTTTCTTCCAGTATTATACTGGAAGAACAGCAATATTTATATTTTGGAGGGACGGCCTATCTGGGGATTCCGCAACATTCCGGCTTTTTAGAATTTTACCTCGAAGGGATTTCCAGATTCGGGTTAAATAATGGGACGAGCAGGAACAATAACATTCAGCTGGGGCTGTATAACGAAGCGGAGTGTTATGCCGCAATGCAATTTGGTGCCGACGCTGCACTCATTACCTCCAGCGGTTATCTTGCTGCTCAGTTAACTGTCAGGTTTTTTTCTGGTACAGAAGGGGTGTTATATGCGCCGCAAACGCACCCTGCACTTTGGTCCGGGCAAAAGCCGGGAACTGAAGGTAGTTTCTCTCAATGGGCCAGACAGAGCCTGGAGAAGATCAATACCAGCGATCAGAAAGATTGGGTGCTCGTCAGCAATTCCTTAAATAACCTCTTTCCCGAATGCTATGATTTTTCATTCATTAAAGAAATTCTTCCAGGGAAAAGGGTCATTTTGATCGTGGATGATTCTCATGGGATAGGAATTTTAGATGGGGGAAGGGGAATTTTCAATCGGATCCCCAAAACAGCTGAGGTAGAAGTTATTGTCGTCGCTTCTATGGCAAAGGCACTTGGCCTGGATGCAGGAATTATTCTGGGATCAGACAAAATCATCAGACAGTTAAAGACCAGTAACGAATTTCTAGGCGCTTCACCTCCTGCTGCAGCGGGTTTGTTTGCTTTTATGCAGGCAGGGAACATCTATAGACAGGAACAGGAAAAAGTATTGGAATTATCCGCCTGGTTTGCCTCCGGGATAGAGGAGGACTGGCAGCATGTACCTGGATTTCCAGTTTTTTATCATCCGGACAAAAAGATCTTTGAAAAGCTTTTGGATCAAAAAATCCTGATTTCTTCTTTTCCTTATCCCGATCCACAGAGTCAGCCCATTAACAGGGTGGTGTTGAGTAGTTGGCACACTAAAGAAAATATTAACCAGTTAATTTTAGCATTATGAAACGTATTCTATTTGTTTTCCTGATTTTAATGGCAGGACAGGCTCTTCATGCACAGGAAACTACCCGGATCTGGATAGTAAGACATGGGGAAAAAGACCTTACAGACCCTAAAGAAAAAGATCCCGAACTAAGCGCTGAGGGAAAAGAAAGGGCAGAAACACTTGTTAAATACCTTAAAGGAAAGAAAATTGATGCGCTATTCAGCACGGATTACAAAAGAACCAGGGGAACGTTAACCCCGCTGGCATCACAAAGAAACCTGGGCTTAAAGTTCTATAATTCGAAGGACAATAAGGCCCTCGTTGATACCATCCTAAATGACTATAAGGGGAAAAATGTGGTGATTTGCAGCCATTCTAATAGGATCCTGGGCATTATCGCCGCTTTCGGTGCAACATCTCCTTTAAAAGAGATCACTGAGCAGGAGTATAGTCATATTTTTCTCCTGGAAATAAAGGGGGACCGTGTGAAACTCAAACATCAGCATTATGGAAAGTTATAGTTTCTCAAAGGGAATGTCCATCAGGGCATAATTTTCCCAGGTCTTGAAGTCAAAATGCCACCATTCATTGTGAAGGACCTTAAATCCCCGCGCTTCCATGACCTGGATCAACAAGTCTCTATTTTTCTTAACAGGCTCAGGAAGGTCAGCGTATGCGGCAGCAGCTTTCGCTGAAAAGCTATCGTATGGAGTTGGCATAGGGACATCTTTTCCGGTCTTCAGGTAAATCAGGCTCAGGTCAACTGCGCAGCCTCTATTGTGTCTGGAGCCCTGTTTGGGATTGGCGACGAAGTTTTTGTTGGAAGCTTTAATATATAAGGTCTTCGTTGCTGTATATGGGCGGTAGCTGTCGTAAATTTTTAATCCATATCCCTTTTTGCGAAGGTCTTTTTGGATGCGTTTTAACTGATCGCTGACGGGCTTTCTCGCAAAAGCCCTCGCTTGTTTATAAACCGCCAGTTTCATGAAATTATTCGTGCTGGCATATCGAATGTCCAGAACAAGGTCTGGGATTTCTTTCTTAAGCTCCACCAGCCTGTTCTTCGGATTCTCCTTACAGGAATTCAGGTAAGCTTCATAATTGCTGATTACTTTGATCGGAGCCGGACTGTTTTTTTTATCCTGTGCAGAAAGCGTAAAAAAAGGGAGACTGAGAAAAAGAAGGAAAAGGAATTTTATCATTCTTACTTATTGATTAGAAACCACCAGCAACTCTATGTCCTTGTAAGGAAGACTAAACATGTTGGCCAGGTCTTTATTGGTAAGGTGTCCCTGGTAGATATATAATGCTTCTCTGATTCCTGGCTTACTCCATACCACACCCATCAGTCCACCCATGTCTCCGATGTCCAGCAAGATAGGTGCAAAAATATTGGTTAGTGCATAAGAGGCTGTTCGGGGAACCCGCGAAGCAATGTTTGGCACACAATAATGGATCACCTCATGTTTTCTGAAAACGGGATTGCTATGGTTGGTCACTTCAGAAGTTTCGAAGCAGCCGCCCTGGTCGATGCTGACATCGATGACCACCGAGTTGGGTTTCATTCTGGTGACGGTCTCTTCCATGACAATACATGGGCTTCTGCCATGGGTTGCCCGAATTGCACCGATCACGACGTCGCAAGTGGTAATTGCCTTGCCTAAAACGATAGGTTGCATCACCGAAGTGAACACCCTGCTCCCTAAGTTATTTTGAAGCCTTCTAAGGCGATAGATAGAGCTATCGAACACTTTTACTTCCGCACCCAGAGATAATGCCGTACGCGCGGCGTATTCTCCGACCGTTCCGGCCCCTAAAATCACAATTTCGGTTGGGGGCACTCCGGTGAAGCCGCCGAGCATTAATCCCTTCCCTCCGGTAGCCGTGCTTAAATATTCGGCTGCAATAAAAATTGACGTTGCGCCGACAATTTCACTCATCGCGCGGACAACGCTCAAAATTCCTCCTTCATCGCGAAGGTTCTCAAAACAGAGTGCATTGATTTTTTTATGTAGGAGTGCTTTAAGGTAGCTTTCTTTGAGGCCTCCCATTTGAAGCGCAGAAATGAGGGTTTGCCCTTTGTGCATCATGGAAATCTCTTCCAATGTTGGAGGAGCAATCTTTACCAGGATATCTGCTTCAAAAACATCTTTTTTATGGAATGAAATGGTGGCTCCCTGTTCGCTGTAGTCATTATCAGAGAAATTGGCCCCGACACCGGCTCCGCTTTCAATAATCACCCGGTGGCCGTTGTTGATCAGCAAAGCCACAGATAAAGGGGTCAATGCAATTCTATTCTCCTGAAAGGAAATCTCTTTCGGAATGCCAATATACAGACTGTTGTTTTTTTTGTTGGTTTCTGACAAAGTCTCTTTGGGCTGTATCAGCCCTTTTTGAGCAATTGAGGCCATTCCTTCACGTAATCCTGTAGCCATTTTATTTATTGATATTTGGATTGAAATTAAGCAAAATACCTGAAAATAAGTGCATTTGGAATTTATATTTTAGAAATTGACAGTACTCTTTCATTTTCTCCGGCGACTGTGATTTCTATTTTTAAGTAATGATCCGGCAGGAGTTCCTGAACTTTTTCCGGCCATTCGATCAGGCAAATATGATCCGAATAAAAATATTCTTCATAGCCAATGTCATAGGCCTCCTGAAGGTTTTTTATCCTGTAAAAGTCAAAATGATAAATGTTCTTTTCCTTTCCTTCATATTCATTTACAATAGAAAAGGTTGGGCTGGATACCACTTCTTCTACGCCAAGAGCTTTGGCAAGGGCTTTAATGAAGGTGGTTTTTCCTGCACCCATCTCGCCTTCAAAGATAAAGATGCGTTCGTCCGGGGCAAATGCCAGTACATCTATAGCAGCCTGATCCAGGTCAGCTAAATGATTAACCTCAAGTTTCATCAGAGAGTAATAGTTGTTTTATGGTTTCTTTAAAAAATGGTGGAATGCGAATCTGCAGATTCGTATTCCACCTGATGTTATATTATTTATCTGGAGCTGTAAGTAGCCACAGGAATAATCATTTCCTCCAAAGAGATACCTCCATGCTGGAAAGTCTCATTGTAATAATTCACGAACTGGTTATAATTGTTTTGATATACAAAATAACGGTCTTCTTTTGCAAAGATATAGTTCGAACTGATATTGATCTTAGGCAATTGGGCCTCATGAGGATTTTTAATTAAGAATACCTCTTTGGCATTATAATTTAGGTTTCTGCCTTGTTTATAACGGAGGTTGGTATTGGTATTCCTGTCGCCAATCACTTTGCTTGGGTGTTTTACCCTGATTGTTCCGTGATCTGTGGTAATCACAAGTTTTACTTTCTTCTGGGAAATCTTTTTCAGCAACTCCATTAGCGGGGAGTGCTCAAACCAGGAAAGCGTTAAGGAACGGTAGGCTGCATCGTCATTGGCCAGCTCACGAATCATCTGCATATCTGTTCTGGCATGAGAAAGCATGTCCACAAAGTTGTATACAATGGCATTAAAATCGTTTTGAAGCAAGTTGTTGATTTGATCATTCAACGCTTTTCCATCATCGTAGGTCAGGATCTTATTGTAACTGAATTTGCAGTCCTTACGCAGGCTTCTTTTAATCTGGTCTGCCAGGAATGCCCCTTCGTGCATGTTTTTTCCACCCTCATCGTCGTCATTCTGCCACAGTCCCGGGAAGCGTTTTTCCATTTCCAAAGGCATTAAGCCTGAAAATATGGCATTTCTTGCATATTGGGTAGCCGTAGGAAGAATACTGGAATAAGTATCTTCTTCGTCCAGACGGAAATGTTCCGTGATCAATGGGTTTATAATCCTCCACTGGTCATACCGTAAATTATCGATCAGGATAAAAAATACCGGAGTACTGTTCCCGTTGATGAGCGGGAAGGCTTTTTTCTTCAGGAGTTCATTAGAAAGGAGCGGGGCTTTTTCTTTCCCGTTTACCCATCCGAGGTAATTGTCTTCAATGAACTTTGAGAACTGTGTATTGGCTTCCGATTTCTGCATCGTAAGGATCTCGTGCATTTGCGGATCATCCAGTTTTTCCAGCTCTAATTCCCAGAAAACAAGTTTTTTATAGACTTCCACCCATTCCTCATAGCTGAGTTTGTCGTTTAAGGTCATCCCCAGACGTCGAAAATCCTGCTGATAGGCCATAGATGTCTTTTCGCTGACTAAACGTTTGTTATCGATGATCTTTTTAATGGTCAGTAAAACCTGTTTTGGGTTCACTGGTTTAATCAGATAATCGTCAATTTTGGAACCAATGGCGTCCTCCATTAAGTTTTCTTCCTCACTTTTAGTGATCAGTACCACGGGGACATCATTTCGGATATTTTTGATCGCAGTAAGGGTTTCCAGCCCGGTTAACCCAGGCATGTTCTCGTCCAGAAATACCAGGTCAAAATGCTCTTTACCAAAGGCTTCAAGCGCATCGTTACCATTTGTGAAGGTGGTCACGTGATAGCCTTTTTCGTTCAGTAGTAATATATGTGGTTTTAATAAGTTAATCTCATCGTCGGCCCATAAAATTTTGGTTTCCTGCATTATGTTATTTGTATAAAATAAATTAATCTTTCAAAAAAGAAAGTTCCCTTTCTTAGTATGGATAAAAATAGCAATTTTTGTACCGTATAATTTATTTTTAAGGATTGAACAAAAAGAAAATCATAAATGATCCGGTATATGGCTTCATTAATATACCCTCTGAATTAGTATTTGACCTGATCTCACATCCTTATTTTCAGAGACTAAGGTATATAAAGCAATTGGGGATGACCCATTTGGTGTATCCGGGTGCGTTACACACCAGGTTTCATCATGCCTTAGGTGCCATGCATTTAATGAGTCTGGCCATTGAAGTCCTTAGAAGTAAAGGCCATCCGATCAGCAAGGAAGAAGAAGAGGCTGCTACTATTGCCATTCTTTTACATGACATTGGTCATGGTCCTTTTTCACATGCCTTGGAGCATACGCTGGTCAACGGCATCAGACATGAGGACATTTCTATGCTGATGATGCAGAAGCTAAATGTAGAATTTGGCGGACGACTGACAGCAGCAATTAATATTTTCAAAGGAGATTATCCTAAAAAATTCCTTCCGCAATTGGTTTCCGGGCAACTGGATCTGGACCGAATGGACTACCTGAACAGGGATAGTTTCTTTACCGGTGTGAGTGAAGGAGTAATTAGTTTCGACAGAATCATTAAAATGTTTAATGTTCTGGATGATCAGCTGGTGATCGAAGAAAAGGGCATTTATTCTATTGAAAACTTCCTGATCGCCAGAAGACTCATGTACTGGCAGGTTTATCTGCATAAAACGGTTGTTGCAGGGGAATACCTGCTGGTTAAAATCCTGGAACGTGCAAAAGAACTTTCCGGACATGGTGAACTCCTTTTTGCTACTCCGGCATTACAGCATTTTCTGAGAAATGAAGTCAGGGAAGAAGAGTTTTTTAGTTCCGAAATTCATTTGGCGCAGTTTTCCAAGCTGGATGACCAGGATATTTTTGCCTCAGTTAAGGTTTGGGCGGATCATTCTGACCGCATATTGGCACAGCTTTGCCAGATGTTTATCCGTAGAAACCTTTATAAGGTAGAGATCAGCTCGGAAGCCCCTGATTTGGACCGGGTTCAAAGAATAAGAGAGAATACTGCGGATCTGATGAAATTGAATGCACATGAGGTCTCTTATTTTGTTTTTACCGATGTCATTGAAAACAGAGCATACAACGCTGGAAGTGGAAATATCAATATTTTACTGAAAAACAATACCATCATTGATATTGCAAAAGCATCAGATTTATCTAACTTAGAATCATTAGATAAGACCGTAACCAAACACATACTATGCTATCCCCGAATAATTTAGCATTTTTTAACAAAATAATTAACTTTTAATCCCGTTTTTAGATTTTACTTAGATCTAATGATTGGATGATAACCTAAATAGGTTTATTTGTTCATATCAATTTAACACTTAACTTTGTACGATGCAATTTACTGCCAAGCAGATAAGCGAATTTATAGATGGCACCATTGAAGGCGATGAAAACGCTAAAGTAACAGAACTTTCTAAGATAGAAAACGGTACTGCTGGGTCTTTATGTTTTTTGTCTAATCGAAAATATGAAAGCTATTTATATTCAACAAAAGCTTCAATAGTTATTGTAGGGAACGACTTTTTCCCTGCTCAAGCTGTTGAAAGCACCCTAATTAAAGTCGCGGATCCGTACAGTGCCTTTTCCGTTTTATTGGAAAAGTACAATGAGGTGGTGAATCAAATGAACATTCAGTCCGGAATTGAACAACCCAGTTTTATCCATCCTTCGGCAAAAATCGGTAAAAATGTTTTTATAGGTGCCTTTAGCTATATTTGTGAAAATGTGGTGATTGGCGATGGAACTAAGATCCAGTCGCAGGTATTTATTGGCGCTGATAGTCAGATTGGAAGCAATTGCCTTGTTTTTCCAGGGGTAAAAATTTACAACAGAACCGTGATGGGGGATAATGTAAACATCCATTCCAATACAGTAGTTGGTAGTGATGGCTTTGGATTTGCGCCACAGCCAGACGGGACTTATTCAAAAATCGCACAAATTGGAAACGTGGTGATCGAAGATGACGTTGAAATTGGAGCGAATACGACCATAGACAGGGCTACAATGGGTTCTACCTTTATCAGAAAAGGCGTTAAGCTGGATAACCTGATTCAGATTGCCCACAATGTGGATGTTGGTGCGCATACGGTGGTTGCAGCACAGACAGGAATCTCGGGTAGTACGAGGCTTGGAGAAAATTCTGTAGTGGGTGGGCAGGTTGGTATTGCCGGTCATCTTAGCCTTGCAAAAGGCACACAGATTGGGGCACAGGCTGGAATAAACTTTAATACAACAATAGAAAATAAACAATGGCATGGCAGCCCGGCTCAGCCTTTAAGAGACTGGATGCGGGCTTCGGTGATATTTAAACAATTGCCAACTGTTGAAAAACGGATTGCCTCATTAGAGCAGACGATATCAGAACTAAAAGCAATAATTGAACAAAACAGCACAATAGCAAAATAATGAATGTTAAGCAAAAAACCATAAAGAGCGAAGTTTCAGTACAGGGTGTAGGCCTTCATACCGGGGCGAATGTGACGCTTACTTTTTGTCCGGCACCAGAAAATCACGGATTTAAATTTCAAAGAACCGATTTACCGGGAAGTCCGATTGTTGATGCTGATTGTGACAATGTTACAGATACCGCAAGAGGAACAACGATTTCTCAGAACGGAGCCAGTATCAGCACTGTGGAGCATGTAATGGCTTCATTGGTTGGAATGGATCTGGACAACGTATTGATGAAGCTTGATGGACCGGAAACACCAATTATGGACGGTAGTGCCATGTTGTTTCTGGAAGCACTGGAAAGTGTTGGCGCTCAGGCGCAGGAGGTAGACAGGGAATATTTTCAGATTCCTCACAACATCACCTATACTGAGCCAGACAGAAAAGTGGAGATCGTAGCCATGCCTTTAGATGATTACAGGTTTACCTGTATGATCGATTATAATTCACCGGTATTGGGAAGCCAGCATGCGGGAATTTCAAGCATTGCAGAGTTCAAAAAAGAAATTGCTTCCTGCAGAACTTTCTGTTTCCTTCATGAGCTGGAATACCAGCTTCAAAATAACCTGATTAAAGGTGGTGATTTGAATAACGCCATTGTGATCGTGGATAAAGAAGTAACTAAAGAAGAACTGGACCACCTGGCAAAGATCTTTAACAGGACTGCTATGGAGGTTGCTCCTCAGGGAATTCTGAATAATATGGAGCTGCGGTATCAAAATGAGCCTGCCAGACACAAATTATTAGATATGATTGGTGACCTTGCCCTGGTAGGGGTTCACTTAAAAGGACATATTATGGCTGCCCGTCCGGGACATGCCGCAAACGTTGCTTTTGCTAAAAAGATTAAAGCAGCAATAAAAAAAGAAAAAAATAAAAAGGTGCAGCATGTTTATGATCCATCTGTAAAGCCACTTTATGATGTGGTACAGATTATGGAAATCCTGCCACACCGACAACCATTCCTGTTCATTGATAAGATCCTGGAACTGTCTAAAACGCATGTTGTAGGAGTTAAAAATGTAACAATGAATGAGGAATTCTTCAAGGGTCATTTTCCTGGTGCCCCGGTTTTTCCTGGAGTGATCCAGATCGAAGCCATGGCCCAGACCGGCGGTATTTTAGTTTTAAGTACCGTTTCTGATCCGAGAAATTACCTGACCTTATTCTTAAAAATAGATAACGTACGCTTTAGGGCGCAGGTATTACCTGGTGACACCATCGTTTTCAGATGTGACTTGATGGAGCCAATCAGAAGAGGCATTGCACAAATGAAAGGTGTGGGAATGGTAGGAGGAAAAGTTGTTGTGGAAGCAGAAATGATGGCCCAAATTGTAAAAGTTAAAGAAAGCGAAACCGTATCATGATACAACCCTTAGCGTATATACATCCGCAGGCAAAAATTGCCGATAATGTAGTAATTGAGCCTTTTGCAGTGATACACAAGGATGTAGAAATTGGTGAAGGGACCTGGATCGGGTCAAATGTGGTCATCATGGATGGCGCCAGAATTGGTAAGAACTGCAGGGTTTTCCCTGGATCAGTGATCTCAGGCGTTCCCCAGGATTTGAAATTTGCAGGGGAAGTAACCACTGCAGAGATCGGCGACAACACGACCATAAGAGAATGCGTAACGATCAACAGAGGAACTAAAGATAAATGGAAGACCGTGATCGGCAGTAACTGTCTGATCCAGGCTTATTCTCATATTGCACATGATTGTGAAGTAGGTGACTATTGCATTTTTTCGAATAGTACAACCCTTGCAGGGCACATTACGATTGGAAATTATGTGGTTCTGGCGGGTCTGGTTGCGATTCATCAATTCGTAAAAGTTGGATCTCATGCTTTTGTAACCGGTGGTTCATTGGTAAGAAAAGACGTTCCTCCATATGTAAAAGCGGCTCGTGAGCCACTTTCCTATGCCGGGATCAATTCGGTGGGATTGAGGAGAAGAGGTTTCTCTTCTGAGAAAATCAATGAAATTCAGGAGATCTACAGGGTCTTATTTGTGAAGCATAACAATGTAACCAAAGCACTGGATATGATTGAAGCCGAGTTTGCACCTACAGAAATTCGTGACGAAATTGTTGATTTCATCAGAAATTCAAACAGAGGGGTAATGAAAGGCTTCGGTTCAGGAAGCTAACCTGGAATTTCATGAAGATCAGCTTAAATAGGGCCGGAAGAAGGTTTAATCAGGAGTGGATTTTTCGAAATTTTGATTACGAATTCGATGCTCCTGGCAAATACGCCATCCTTGGACCGAACGGTTCGGGGAAATCAACCTTATTGAGTTTAATCCTTGGTAGTTTATCCCCTTCGGAAGGAGAAATAAGCTACCAGGGTGAAAAAAACATTGCTGTAGATGATATTTACAAGCACCTGAGCTTCGCAGCACCTTACCTGGATTTGATAGAAGAATTTACGCTGGAAGAGACGATAGATTTCCATTTCAAGTTTAAGGGGCTGTATAAAGACATGAGCAAGACGGCGGTGTTAGCGCTGCTGGGACTCGAGAAGTCGCAGGACAAGGCTTTAAAATACTTCTCTTCAGGAATGAAACAGCGTACCAAGCTGGCACTGGCTTTCTGTGCAGACACCCCAATCCTATTATTAGATGAACCAACTTCTAATCTCGATCAGCAGGGAGTACGCTGGTATTTGGAATTAATCGCCAATTTTACGGATAAAAGATTAGTCATCGTAGGGTCAAATCAGGAGGTTGAGTATTCGTTTTGTCAACATTTGATCCAGATCACGGATTATAAATAACGTTTTTTTATATTTGTCATCTGCCTTGAATGCCGTTTAAACGAAGAAATTCAAGGAATAAAATATTTTTTTAATTTACTATTGTGTAATCCAAAAATAGTCTTTACCTTTGCGGCACGAAAAAGGGCCAAAACGGTTAGGCGCAATTTCAAATAAAATGGCAAAAGCATCAGACGTAAAAAGTGGGAATATCCTTCGGTTTAACGGAGAACTAATTCAAGTAGAAGAATTTCTACACCGCACTCCTGGAAACTTGAGGGCTTTTTACCAGGCAAAAATGCGAAACATTAAAACCGGGAAACTGGTTGAATATAGATTTCGCACTGATGAAGAAGTAACAATTTGTCGTGTTGAGACCAATGATTACCAGTATTTATACGAAGATGGCGATTTTTTGGTAGTAATGGACATCAGTTCCTTCGAGCAGTTTAACATTCCGAGAACATTGTTCGGCGAAAGTGTTAAATTCTTAAAAGAAGGAATGAATGTAATCATCGCATTCGAAAGTGAAGAGCCAATTATGGCACAGATACCTTCACATGTTGAGTTGGAGATTACATATACAGAGCCCGCTGTAAAAGGCGATACCTCTACAAACGCATTAAAATACGCTACTGTGGAAACAGGAGTAGAAATAAAAGTCCCAATGTTTATCAACCAAGGCGACAAGGTTAAAGTTGATACCCGTACAGGTGACTATATAGAAAGAGTAAAATAAGAATTTTCATAGTTTAGTTTTAGGTTTAGGTTGATTGTGGCTTCGGAGTGGTTCCCGAAGCCATCTTTTTTTACCGGCTTTTTTTTACCTTGGCCCCCGATCATCAGGATCGCCGGATTGCCCCCTTTACGCGCCATCAATCGCCCTTCCGCATTCCTTTTAGGATCATTTCTTCAGCCTGAACATAAAGTGTAAAGCAATGAACAAATCAGAAATCAGAAAATCAGCACAGCAGCAGCGACAGTCATTGTCGGCCGAAAAAGTGCATACGCTTAGTGTGAAACTCGTTGAACAGTTTGCCTTGCTGGACCTTTCCAATGTGAAAATTGTCCATATATTTCTACCCATTAAACAGAAGAAAGAACCGGATACTTTTCTGATGATCGACTGGATAAAAATACACCATCCTGAAATGAAGATCATCGTTCCAAAAGCTGATTTTGACACTGCATTAATGACCCACCATTACTATGACGGAATGGAAGATCTTGAGATGAATCATTACCAGATTTTGGAGCCTCAAAAGGCTGAAATTCATACAGGAGAGGTCGATATGGTGATTGTGCCTTTATTGGCATTTGATAAAAATGGATACCGTATCGGTTATGGAAAGGGGTTTTATGACAGGTTTCTGCAAGGGATATCCACGCAGAAGATTGGGCTGTCGCTTTTTGATGAACTAAATGTGATTGATGATATAAATGAACATGACATCAGGCTGGACAAATGCATTACACCAAATAAAACATATGTCTTTCCTATAGCGTAACGCTGATTTTGCAGCCCCGGGGCATGGGTGATTTATCTTCAGACTTTAGTTGAAATTTAAATTAACGACTATGAAAAAGATCATCCTTACCCTCATCTCCGCACTTTTTGCCGGCTTCTCTCTGGCACAGGTATCCACAGGCCCTTCACCCATTAATTCCAAAGGACAATTACAATTTTCGTTGTTTGGCGGATTTAGCTCTGCATTAAAAGATTACCGAAAGGATGTCGGAAGGGCTAAAAACGGCTATTTTTATGGCTTGGCAATCGACCAGTTCTTTACGGGAAATCAATGGGGAATTGGAGTGGATGTCCGTTATCTGAAACACGGGATCCGGAAATTCGAATCTGTTTCTTTTGCCAACGGACATCTGACCACGAATTACCACAATGAACCAGCATTTAAACATCTCGGGGTAAGTATCGGACCAACTTATAAAGCCGCTCTCGGGGAAAAAGTAGAACTGGAAGCTTTCCTGAGAACAGGAATTCTGTTTCAGCAGTTTCCAGCGTATGTACAATCTATTTATGTAAATGCTCCGGAAGGGGCTCCCGTTAAAATGTTCGACGATTATTATACCAATAATGAAAAAAATAAGGCGAAAGCCTGGATGGGACTGGGAGGTTTAAGGGTCACTTATCAGCTTAGTGACCGTGTAGGTGTTTTTTTACAGACAGATTACCTCAATACCTTTGGAAAACGGTTCGGGGGAGACTCGAGCAGGTTTCATGTCATGAATTATAAGCCAACAAATCCCCTTGGTCCCAAAGATGTATTGGTGGTCAAGAACGGCGTGATTACCAATATCAACCAATTCTATGAGTCCAGACCCTGCCCTTGTGAAACCAATATAAAAGCACTGAACCTTGCGGCGGGAGTTAAAATAAAACTGGGTGGAAAGCGAAAAAAACTTCCATTAATGCCGGTCATAGTCGTACCCGTAGCCATTTCAAAAGAGATCCAGGTCGTAGTTAAAGATAAACAGACCGGTCTGGTATTAAGTGGGGTAAAGGTGAAAATTTCCGGCAATGGAAAAGAATATGTTTCTAACAGCAATGTAAATGGGGAGGCAGAGCGGGTTAAATCAGCGATAAAATCGGGCTATTTGATTACTGCGGAGAAGAACGGGGTTGTTGCCGATCCTGTGGGGATAAAGCTGGCAGATTTTGAAACAGATGCGGCAGTGATTTATAAGGAGATATTTCTCAATGACCTTCGGTTTACGCTCATTGGAGAGACGATCAGGTCAAATGACAACAGCAAATTGCCGGGAATCAGCACCGTCCTGACCAATACTTTTAACAATGAAAGTGTTGGGAAGCTCTCCGATGGGCAGGCCATGTTTACTTACCAGTTAGAGCAGGAATCTGAGTATACCGTTGTCGCGACTGAAGCCGGAAAGTTCTCGCAGACGGAGTTGGTGTCTACTAAAGGATTGGATCGGAGTAAAACACTCTATGTAGTGCTGAAACTCGGATTGAGTGATATTAGTGTTGGAGCGACATTTATCCTCAAAAATATTCATTATGATTTCGATAAATCCAACATCAGGGCGGATGCAGCGCCTGTTCTCGATAACCTGGTCAACATTATGGTCAAAAATCCAAGTCTGAGGATCGAGCTTTCTTCTCATACAGACAGCAGGGGAAAAGACGATTACAACGAGAAGCTTTCCCGGAGAAGGGCTGCGTCTGCAGTAAGCTACCTTCTTGGCAAGGGAATCGGGCGGAGCAGATTGGTAGACAGGGGATATGGGGAAAGGCAATTGCTGAACCGATGTGCAAATGGCGTTAAATGTACGCCAGGGGAGCATGAGGCAAACCGTAGAACAGAAATTAAGGTCTTAAAATATTAATATGGGGGAGTTTTGCAATGGGGGCTGTCTGGGACAGTCCCCTTTTTTATTTTTGTGCCTTGATAAAATCGGTAACGAGGTAAGCGATCGCTTTCGCGGTTCCGGCACTCTGTCTGCCGTCGTTAAGAAGGACAGCGCCTTCACAAAGGTGCATGTAAGCGAGTTTCTTCTCCATACTGAGGATTATCCTGCGGATCTCATTAATATTGAATCCTGAGGGAGTAAATGCACTGGATAAGAGGTTTTCTATGCAGTCAAGGTCAATTTCTAATCCGGTTTCGTTTGCCAGGTTTTTCAGCAGGGGCTGAAGTTGCTCTGGCAACGGTTGATTATTTTTTAACAAGTCATCGAAAAAGAGGGCATCGATATTTGGATTTTCGCTGATTTGTTCAAGAATGCCAGTGTTGTTGTAATTCTGGTGGAGTCCAAAAATGGCATATTTCCTGAGGAAACCATTTTTAATTGCATAGCTGAACCCATTTCCGCTATGTCTGCCATTGGCGGGTCTCAAATCGGCATGTGCATCAATATTCAACACATCGATGGGCTTCTGAAGCGCAAGGGAAAGACCTTTGATGATGGGATAAGCATTGTTGTGTCCTCCCCCAATTACAATGGGAACTTTACCGGCTTCAATGATCTCTCTGATGACCGGGTATACCTGTTCATCGATTTGAACAACAGCTCCCTGCAGGGCCTGGATGTCTGATTCTGCTGGTTCCTGAAAATGGAAATGCCCGAGGACCAATAATTCCGAACCGGTTAAAAAAGAGGTGCTCTGGGTATTTAATAACGCTTTAAGTGCAGGGATCCAGGCCGTGGCAGCTCCACCGATCCCCTGATTTGCCCTTACGCCAATGTCTTCGGGAATCCCCAATAATACAAAACGCGCTGTGGAGGCCTTGAGTTGTTCCAACGCAGAAATGACCTGCACCCGTTCACCGAACTTGGTTTCTCCCTCACGTAAGCTTGTCAGGGCCATGATGTCTTCTTTTCCGTATATTTTCAGCCCCTCCATTATTGAACCTTACCGTTTAAAATAATGGTTTCAATTTGCGATTGACCAAAGCTGTAAGGCAGGTAGGCAAGAGAAGACATTGGCCTGGTGATCAACAGATTTGCCCGCTTTCCCTTTGCAATACTTCCGGTTTGTTCGCTTAGCTGCATTGCCGCGGCTCCGTTTAAGGTACAGGCATTGATCGCCTCTTCCGGCAACATTTTTAACTTGATACAACCAAGGGAAACCACAAAATTCATATTTCCTGAAGGGGTAGAGCCTGGGTTGTAATCTGTGGCTAAGGCAACAGGAACATTGGATTGGATCAATGCCCTGGCATTTGCAAAAGGAATGCCCAGGTAAAAAGAGCAGGACGGTAATAGTGTTGCAATGGTTTGGCCATCTGCTAAAGCCGCGATCGCGGCCTCATCTGTTGCTTCCAGGTGGTCTACAGAAACCGCCTGATGTTTTACGCCAATCTGAACTCCTCCGGATACAGAAAGCTGGTTGGCATGTATTTTAGGGCGCAATCCATATTTTGCGGCGGCGCTCAGCAATTGATCGGTTTCTTCAACAGAGAAAAAGCCCTGTTCACAGAATGCATCCATGTAATCTGCCAGGCCTTCTGCTGCGATTTGTGGCAACATTTCGTCGATAATGAGGGAAATATAGCCGGCATGGTCATTTTTATAGGCTAATGGAAAAGCATGAGCCGCTAAAAATGAAGCTTTAATAGGGATTGGAAAGCTTTCTTTTAACCTGCGGATTACCCGCAGCATTTTTAATTCGCTTTCCAGGGAAAGGCCATACCCGCTTTTGACCTCCAGGGCACCTGTTCCCTGTTTGATCATATCGTTTAACCGTAGCGCGGCAGTTTCAAACAATTCCTCTTCTGTGGCTTTTTGAAGTTTTCCTGCAGAATTTAGAATTCCACCACCGGCAGCGGCAATCTCCTCATAGCTTTTACCTGCAATTTTCATTACAAACTCTTCTTCCCGCGGAGCGGCAAAGACAATATGGCTATGTGAATCGCACCAGGAAGGGAGTACAAAACCCCCTTTGGCAGAAACACTTTCCAGTTCGTTTGGGAGCTGTTCCGGCAATTGGTCCATCGTTCCAAAATCTTCAATTAAACCGTCTTTGCACAAGATCCAGGCATTTTGAAGCTGAGGCAGGCTGGCCATCTCTTTCCCTTTAAGGAGGAGTGTTTCCTTTGGATGAAGCCCGGCAAGGGTTCCGATATGAGTGATTAAAAGTGACGACATAATTTAAGGATTTAGCTCTAACAAGATAGGGCAGTGATCAGAATGAACTGCATCGGCAAGAATGCTGACATTTTTTAAGCGCTCCAGCATCGGCTGACTCGCCAAATGATAATCGATACGCCAGCCCAGGTTCTTTGCTCTTGAATTTGCCCTGAAACTCCACCAGGTATAATGGTGAGGATCTTTATTAAAATGCCGGAAAGTATCGATAAAACCATTATTCAGGAACAATTCCATCCATTCTCTTTCTTCCGGAAGAAAGCCCGAAGAATTGGCATTTGATTTTGGATTGTGAATATCCATCGCTGTATGGCAAATGTTATAGTCACCGGAAATGATCAGGTTTGGAACCTCTTTACGAAGATCGGCGATATAGGTGTCAAAAAAACGCATGCATTCGTATTTTTTAACCTGTCTCTCGTCTCCGCTTGATCCGGATGGCATGTACAAGCTCATTAAGGAGAAAGTGTCAAAATCAGCTCTTAAAACGCGGCCTTCTTTGTCGATCCATTCTTCGCCGCAACCATATTCTACATGATTGGGTTTTATTTTACTGAAAATAGCTACGCCGCTATATCCTTTTTTCTCTGCAGGGAACCAGTAATGGTGATAACCAAGTTGTTCAATTAAGACGATAATCTCTGGAATCTGTGAAGGCAGCGCTTTAACTTCCTGCAGGCAAACCAGGTCAGCATCGGTAGTTTGTAACCAGCCGATAAAATTTTTTGTCGTCGCAGAACGGATGCCATTGACGTTATAGGATATGATTTTCATTCGTGTTTTTTTATGGTGATGAGCCAGTTTGTTATTGGCTGATGGTATTTTCCGAAGGATGATTATTTGCCGCCGCAGTCCGGAGTTCTTTCTCCAGTCTTTTTGCTTCACGGCGTTTTAAAATGGTAACGGTCATGCTTACATCGTTAAGCGGACGGTCATTGCTGTCCTTAGCCAGTTCTGCAATCTTATCGATCATTTCAATGCCCTGAACAACTTCTCCATAAACGGTATACGTTCTGTCCAGATGTGGAGTTCCGCCAATGGTTTTGTAAACCTCCCGCTGATAGGAGGGGATTTTGGATTTTAAGCGGTTTGTTTCTACGTTATCAAGCTGTTCGTCTGTGAATTTTTTCCCCTGAACAAGGTAGAACTGACTACCACTGGATGCTTTTTCAGGATTGTTGTCTCTGGCGGCTGCGAGGACTCCCTTTTTATGAAAAAGACTGTCGCGAAACTCAGCCGGAACGGTATAACCTACGGTCCCGTTACCTAACTGTTCACCAGGTTTTGCATTTTTGGAATCAGGATCTCCTCCCTGGATCATGAAGTCCCTGATCACCCGGTGAAACAAGGTCCCGTCGTAGATTCGTTTTTTTGTGAGTTTCAGGAAGTTGTCCCGGTGTAGGGGAGTTTCATTGTAGAGCATAACAATGCATTCTCCCAGATCTGTTTTTATTCTTACATATTGATGTTTTGGCTTTGCGGCAAAGGTCACACTAAAGCATAAACAAAGGATTAGGGTATAAAATTTCTTCATTATCTAATGATATTTAGGGCTAAGTTAAGGGAAATCTGCTTTATTAAAAGGGCGAGTCGTTTTATCATACAATTATGCGTAATTTTGTGAAAAGATGAAACTGCGACAAAAACTTACACTGGGCTTATGTGCATTTTACCTGATGAGTATCATCGGGATTGCATTGAATATGCACTTTTGTGGGGGCAAGCTTTCTTCCGTCCGCTTTACAGAAACCGCAAAATGCGGCGCTTGTAAAGGAGCAGAAAAAATGAAGAAAAGCAGCAGCTGCTGTAAAGATACCGCTGTAGAGGCTAAAGTTAAAGATAGCCACGAAGCCGGGGTTAAAGTTGCAGTACCTAAGGATTTTAGCCTGGAGCTGTTTTTAGGGCCTCTGATTTCAGATGCACTCCATGTCATCTTGCCAAATTTGTTTAGTAAAGCTGAGAATAAGGCTCCGCCGCTTTCATCAGTGCTCTCCCTCCACGCCTTCAACTGCATTTTCAGAAATTAATCCAGGAATAATTTATTTACCGTTGCAGGGAATCCCTGTGATGGTTTTGACGTATGCGTTATTGCGTCAGATGTCTAACAAAAACATAAATTATATCCTCATGAATACGATCAAAAATTTAATCATACTTTCCATTGTTTTATTTGCAGGCAAAGTTTCTGCACAACAAATCTCTTCTGCAGAACTTCAGGTAACAGGGTTAACCTGTTCGATGTGCTCACAGGCCACAGAAAAGTCTTTAAAAACCCTTGACTTTGTAGGTACAATTACACCGGATTTAAACAAAAACCTGTTTGCAATCACGTTTAAGAAAGATAAGGCCGTAAATATCGACCAGATCAGGAAAAAAGTGGAAGATGCAGGATTTTCCATTGGGAACCTGACTGCTGTGTTCAATTTTAACAATACCAAAATAGACGATCAGGGACTTGCTGTGGCTGGAACTAATGTTTATCAGTTTTTAAACGCAAAAAGCCAGACTTTAAACGGCGCCGTAAAGGCCAGCGTAGTGGACAAGAACTTTATCTCCGGATCCTCTTTTAAGAAAAAGGCAGCACAGCTTAAATCTACTTCTTATGCCGATGGTTCAGGACTGGTAAACGGCAAGAAAACCCGCATTTATCACCTGAGCATTTAAGGTTCTTATGAAGTTGCTTAAATTATTACTGATCCCCATAGCCATGGCTGTGGGGACTACTGCACAATCGCAGGAGCTCTATGTGTTCTCCGAACCAGCCAGCAATATGCCTGCAAAGTCGATTGGTGTAAGATTAACAAACGAAGGGGTCTTTAATCCGAAATTTGCGACAAGAACGATTCCGGAGATGATGATCGGCTTTAATAAAAACCTGATGATCCACGTACAGGGATTTTTCTCTGATATGGATGGGGGCTATAAAGCCGAGGGCGCAAGCTTATATGGCAAGTACCGGTTTTTGTCTGTTGATGATGTGAAAAGTCATTTCCGCGCAGCAGCGTTTGCGCGGATCAGCAGCAGCAGCAGGCCAACCTATACCGAAGACATCAATCTTGAAGGAGACAACAGTGGCTTGCAGGGAGGATTGATCTTTACTCAGTTATTGCATAAACTGGCTTTATCGGCAACATTGAGCTATTCAAAGGCTTTTGAACGCAGCAGCAAACAACTGACAGGGATGCCTAAGCCGGATCAGATGCTGGGCTATAGCTTATCCTCAGGATATCTGATGCTGCCTTTTGTTTACAAGAATTATAACCAGCCAAACCTGAACCTGTATTTCGAGGTATTGGGTAAAACCAATCCTGAGAATGGACGTTCCTATCTGGATCTTGCACCTGCAATTCAGGTGGTGCTCAACAGCAGGACCCGAATTGACCTGGGGTATCGCTTTGAGGTTGCAGGGAATATGGCGAACAGGTATACGAAGAATATGTACCTGGCAAGAGTTGAATTTAACTTCTTCAATGTGCTGAACTAAGGGGTTTTGCTTATTTCTTATCATACATCAACAATCATCGGTCTTATTCGTTATAGATTTGTAAATCATTAACAAATAAAATTATGAAAAAGGTATTTTTATTCCTGGTTGCGATTTCAATCAGCGCTGCGTCTTTCGCACAAACCAAATGGACGGTTGATCCAATGCACTCTTTCGTGAATTTCTCCGTAAGACACATGGGAATCTCTTTTGTAGACGGTTCATTCAATAAATTTGATGGAGCTGTAGAAGCGGCCAAAGCAGACTTAACAGATGCTAAAATTAATTTTACAGTTGACGTAAACAGTGTGGATACACGTGTAGAGCCTCGTGATAACCATTTGAAAACAGACGACTTCTTTAATGCTGAAAAGTATCCAAAAATGACTTTTGAAAGCACTTCTTTCAAAAAACTTAAAGGAAATAACTATGAACTGAACGGAAAGCTAACCATTCGTGATGTGACTAAAGAGGTGAAATTTAACGTTGTTTTTGGTGGAACGGCAAAAGATCAGCAAGGAAATACCAAGGCTGGATTTTCCGCAAATACAACCATTAACAGGTTGGACTATAACATCAAGTTTGATCCGACAGGTATGGGCGTAGGTAAAGACATTAAAATTTCTTTAAATCTTGAATTTGCCCAGGCAAAATAATCAGTTCCTATCTTAAATAAGGTTTGGGCAGGGCTAAGCGCTCGTGTTTAGAAATACCCAAACCTCATTTTAATCCCAGCAATCCTCATGTCAAACTTAACTCAATTCAGGACTTTTAGTCAGAATCTGCCGTTTCAGGATTATTTAATGCCTGTTTTATTTGTTGGTCATGGTTCACCTATGAACGGGATCGAAGACAATGAATTCAGTGCGCAATGGGCGGCAGTGGCCAAAGATATTCCTGTCCCTACAGCGGTCATTGTTGTTTCTGCACATTGGTTTACCAGGGGAACACACATTACGGCAATGGATTTTCCGAAAACGATCCATGATTTCGGCGGATTTCCAAAGGCTTTATTTGATGTGGAATACCCGGCGCCCGGAAATGTTGAATTGGCACTGGAAACGAAAAAGCTGATCCATAGTGCTGATGTAGGTTTAGACCACGATTGGGGCCTGGATCATGGCGCATGGACGGTAGTACGACATATGTATCCTGAGGCCAACATTCCTGTACTTCAGCTGAGCATCGATTATACAAAAGATGCCAGGTATCACTACGATCTTGCAAAGGAGCTGTATGACTTGAGAAGAAAAGGAGTATTGATCCTTGGAAGCGGAAATATGGTCCATAACCTTAGGATGATGAGCTGGGAGATGATCAATGGAGGTGGTTATGACTGGGCATTGGAGATTAATGATAAATTTAAGTCGCTGATTCTAAATAACCTGCATCAGCCATTGATGGCTTACCAGACTTTAGGAAAGGAAGCCATGCTGGCCATTCCAACCCCTGAGCATTACCTGCCCCTGATGTATACATTGGGGCTGAAAAATGACCGGGAGGCCGTTTCTCTTTTCAATGATAAGGCAGTTGGAGGATCATTAACCATGACTTCGGTGAGGGTTGGTTAAGGAAACAAATACTTACATGAGCTTTCTCAGCCATTTTAACACCCAACCTTTCTTTTCATAAGGTGGATAGATTAACTTGCTCATATCCAGGCTGGATTGAAAAACAACGGCTCTTTCATGAGAAAAGGTTTTGAATCCAAATTGTCCGTGACAGCTTCCCATACCGCTTGCATTTACCCCGCCAAAGGGTAATTTCGGATTGCTGATGTGAATGAGTACATCATTTACACAGGTTCCTCCCGCGCTGGTATTCTTTATGATCTGGTGGATATTCTTTTTGTTTTTGCTGAAGATGTAAAGGGCCAGGGGTTTGCTCATTTTATTTACAAGATCAATAGCCTCTTGTGTCGTCTGATAGGTGATGATGGGCAACACAGGTCCGAAAATTTCTTCTTTCATGATCTCCGACTCCTCTGAAAGTCCGGTGAGTACTGCAGGATATATGGTTTGAGTGGAAGGGTTTTTCTTACCCCCGAAAGGAATAGAAGCTCCTTTGCTTAAGGCATCTTCGATCAGACCCTCAATCCTTTCAAAATGTTTTTTATTGATGATTTTTGCGTAACTCGATAAATCAAGCGCTCCATCTGTGAGGAAAAACATCCGCGTAACGGCATTTTTATAGTGTTCAACAAAGGAGTCCTGCCGGTCCGCTGGAATTAGGATATAATCTGGGGCGATACAGGTTTGACCTGCATTGGTCAGCTTTCCCCAGGCAATCTTCGCGGCAGCCTGTTCCAGATCAGCAGTGTCGTCAATGATGGTGGGTGATTTTCCTCCCAGTTCAAGGGTGACAGAGCTCAGGTTTTTTGCAGCAGCTTCCATGACAACCTTGCCGATTGCCGTGCTACCCGTAAAAAAAATATGATCAAAAGGGAGGTTCAAAAGAATGGTAGAGAGAGCGGCATCGCCCTCAAAACAACAAACTTCCTCCTCTGTAAAGCAGTCGTCAATAATCCTGCAGATAATAGAACTGGTTTCTGAGCTTAATTCTGAAGGTTTAAGGATCGCACAGTTTCCGGCTGCAATGGCAGAAACCAAGGGGGCCATCATGAGTTGAAAGGGGTAATTCCAGGGAGAGATGATTAGGCAGAGGCCTTTTGGCTCATAATAAATTCTGTTGGTTGCCATTAAGCCGGTAATGGTTTTTCCTACCTTTTGAGGCTTCATCCAATTGCTTAGGTTTTTTATGGCGAAATCAATCTCACTATAGATAAAAATTACTTCCGTTACTGCAGATTCAAACTCACTTTTGCGCAAGTCGTTCTGCAGGGCCGTGTAAATGTCCTTTTCATACTTTTCTATACTGCTCTTTAATGCACTTAATTTATTAATTCGTTGTGTGGCATTACTATTTCTAAGTGTATATTTATGCGCTTGCTGAGCTTTAAAAACGGAATTGATCGTTTGTATCATAGAAAGGCTTTAGGTTTATTTAAAGATACAAAATGAAACGATCTAATGCTATAAGAAAGCTTTCCCGGCATCTAAAAAATTATAGAGTAATGAAACCCTCAGAAGCGGATCCCGTTTTTGGGATTGAAAAATAGAAATAGACGCATGAAAAAAGGATGGTTTGTAGTTTTTACACTTGTTTTAATTGCTCAGTTAGGGTATGGCCAAAAGCTGAAAACAGGTGTTTTGGTGATTGGAAACGGTAATAATGCGCTGGGTGCAGGTTTTCAGTCTGCGGTATCGGGAGTAAAGACGATTTTGTTGATGGAAAACCAGAATTTTGAAATGAGTGAGATTCATCCCATCGATAAAAACCTATCCTCTGGTTTGGAAGCAGAATTTCTGAAAAGAATGAGAAAAGCGAAGGGGATCAGGGATACCAGTAAAGTCTACATCGACCAGACGAGTGCCAATGCCGTAATCAAGACCTGGGCCGACAGCACTAAAAACCTGACGATCGTCAGAACCGGGGAATGGTCAAGACTGAAAAGAGCTGGCGGAGGCTGGAGCATTCAGCTGAGTGACGGGAGAACGATCAGGGCAGCAGTATTGGTTCATGCCGATGCTTCCGGAAAGGTTAATGAAGCCCTTTTGTTGCCTAAAATCAAGGAGAATCAATGGAAGGCCATGAATTATACAGATAACCTGTACAGAACAAGTGTTGCTTCGGGGTTTTCCATGCACAATTCCAGCTCAAATGTCCTTTCATTATATGATTTGCTGGTTCCGGGACAAGAAAATTTGGTGCAGCTAAGCCCTGATCAGCAAAGTATCGCTGCGGGACAATCAGCAGGGGCTACGGCCGCGTATGCTGCCTTTTTTGACTTGAAGACCTCTCAGTCGAACCTGAAAAAGATTCAGGGAGAATTGATCAGTTATAAGCTTTCTATCCTGCCATTTGAAGATGTCGTCGCTACAGACAGCAATTGGAAAGCGGTTCAGTTTATTGGCTTGTCGGGCTTTTTAAAAGGGACTCTTTCTTCCGGACAGCTCAGATTTTTGCCAAACCGGGAGGTCAGTACTGAGGAGGTTAAAGAACCGATAAAAGAATATTTCTATAAGGCCCAGATCTGGTTTGAAGATTATAAAGGACCACAAATGACCATTTCTTCCACTTTAGATCTGGTGAGTAAAATCGGGAATAAATCTCCGGAAAATACATTGGCCGAGGTGAAAAAGAAATGGAAGACCACTTATGGATTTAAAACAGAATTTGAGCCATCACGCAACATTACACGAAGGGAATTTGCAGTGTTGGTCTATGAATATCTAAACCCTTTTAATGTAAATGTAGATTCAAAAGGCAGGGTGGTCAGGTAAATGCCCCAGGGGCATCAGAGAAGCCTTGTAACATTTATAAAACCTTATTGTGCTTTGGTTTATGTGATTTCTTTTTTCTATAAATTGCAGGGAATAACCTAAACCTCAGCATGAAGAAACTTTACCTTTTAAATGGGTTTCTGCTCTTGTTTGCCGGCCAGCAGATGGCTTTTGCGCAGGCAGATTACAGCAGTAACAACCGTCTGGCCCAAAGAATTACAGCGCTTTCCAAAACATATCCTGCTCTGGTTAAATCCAGGTCTCTCACGAAGACCATCTCCGGAAAAGAGGTATGGATGATGACCATTGGAACAGGAAAAGTAGAACAGAAGCCCGCTATTGCACTGGTGGGTGGGGTAGAAGGAAGCCATTTACTGGGGGTAGAACTGGCAATTGGTTTTGCTGAGCAGTTGCTGGCGGCTTCCGGAACAGATAGCGTTAAAAATCTGTTGAATAAACAGACCTTTTATATCTTTCCGAATATGAGTCCCGATGCAACGGAACAGTACTTTGCGAAAATAAAGTATGAACGCAGTGGAAATGCAAGAGCGATAGACAGAGACCGTGACGGTAAAACAGGGGAGGATGGATTTGATGACCTGAATGGTGATGGAAAGATCAGCTGGATGCGTATTGCAGACCCTACAGGTACTTTTCGACTGAATCCTGAAGATCCACGTTCCCTGATTCCTGCAGATGCTGCAAAAGGAGCAACAGGGCAATACCTTTTAATACCGGAAGGACTGGATAATGATAAAGACGGGGCTTTCAATGAAGATGGGGCTGAGGGCGTCCATTTTAATAGGAATTCCAGTTATAATTATAAGAATTTTATCCCGGGAGCCGGGGAATTTGCAGTTTCTGAACTGGAAAACCGTGCTTTGTTTGATTTCCTTTATGATGCTTTTAATGTATATGCAGTAGTTACTTTTGGGCCTCAGAATAACCTTTCATGGCCTGTACAGGTCAATCAGGCCGGGTTATCTAAAAGGATCATTAGCAGTTGGTCTGAGTCTGATGCGAAAGTAAATACACTGGTTTCTGAAAAATACAATAAAATCATTGGTGCTAAAGATGCACCTAAAACAGTTCCCGAAAGTGGTGACTTTTCCCAATGGGCTTACTTTCATTATGGCAGATTGAGTTTTAGTACCCCGGGATGGTGGCTGCCTAAAGTAAAACCAGATAGCGCAACGAAACAAAAAGCATTTACGATAGCAGACCCTACCGCCGAATACCTGCGTTGGGCACAGAGCAAAGGGATTACCAACACATTTACAGAATGGAAAGTGCTGAACCATCCTGATTTTCCCGGACAAACGGTAGAAGTAGGAGGGCTTGACCCATTTGTATTGTCAAATCCTCCATATCAGCTGGTTGAAGGCATTGTTAAAAAACATACAGACTTTGTGCTGTCTCTTGCAGGGATGGCCCCTCAGATTGATCTCATTGGC
Organism: Pedobacter sp. KBW06; assembly: GCF_003852525.1. Taxonomy (GTDB): domain Bacteria; phylum Bacteroidota; class Bacteroidia; order Sphingobacteriales; family Sphingobacteriaceae; genus Pedobacter. Next base: position 744,804 of record NZ_QAJL01000004.1, on the reverse strand, counting down.
CTTAAAACGGAGAAAGTAGAAGGAGGGTTAAGCCGTGTTTCTGTAAAAGTAGTGAATACGGGCATTTTTCCGACGTTAACCAAAATTGGGGAAAAGAGCTATTTCCTTAAAAAAATCTCGGTAAAAATAAACACAGGTACGGCTCAGACTGTTCTGTCTGGCAGGAAAAACCAATTGCTGGAGGTGATTCCGGGCAAGGGATATACAGAACTGAGCTGGCTCATTAAAGGCCCAGGTAAAATAAGCATCGAAGCAGGAAGCCCTTCTTCGGGAAGTAAGATGATTGACGTTTCCCTCTAATTTGCAGATCATGAAGATGAAATATATAATGCTGATGGCCGCAGGAATGGTTTGCAGTACTTTAGTAAAAGCTCAAAAACCAGAAAATATTATTGCTGCGGTGGGTAGCCCCTCTAACCCTAAAGTTCCGATTAGCTGGAACAGGTACTACGATTATACTGCTTTAACGGAGCTCTGTAAAAAATTGGCACAAGCGCATCCTGACCTGGTAAAGCTGGAATCAATGGGGAAATCCTTTGAAGGGAAAGACCTTTGGGTGATGACGATTACGGACCATAAATCAGGAAATGCGGATCAAAAACCTGCAATGTATATTGATGGGAATATCCATTCCAATGAGATTCAGGGGGCAGAATTTGCCCTTTATACGGCCTGGTATCTGGCAGAAATGTTCCAGCAGGGAAACCCCGCTGTAAAGGCTTTACTGGCAGAAAAAACATTCTACATCGCACCGACCATCAATCCGGATGCAAGGGACAACTTTATTCATAAAGCAAATACGGCACATTCTCCAAGATCGGGATTGTTACCGATTGATAACGATCGTGATGGTTCAGTAAATGAGGATGGATTTGATGACCTTGATGGAGATGGTCACATTGTGATGATGCGCAGAAAAAATGTAAACGGCCGGTTTAGAGCTGATGTTACAGATCCCAGGAGGATGATTCTGGTTGGGGCCGACGAACAGGGGGAATACGAATTGCTGGGGCAGGAAGGAATAGATAATGATGGAGATGGACTCGTGAATGAGGACGGAGAGGGCTTTTACGATCCAAATCGCGACTGGGGTTGGAACTGGCAGCCAAATTATGTGCAGTCGGGAGCTTATAAATACCCTTTTTCCATCCCTGAAAACCGTGCTGTGGCAGAATTTGCAATGAAACACCCGAATATCGCTGCCGCACAGTCTTATCACAATAACGGAGGAATGATCCTGAGAGGACCGGGAGCGATAGAGGATGTGGATACTTACAATGCGCTTGATGCCAGGGTATACGACGCGCTTGGAAAGAAAGGAGAGGAATTATTGCCGGGATACCGCTATCTGGTTGTGTATAAGGATATGTATTCTGTATTTGGAGGAGAACTGGACTGGTTCTATGGCGGTCGTGGGATCTATACTTTCTCTAATGAACTCTGGACAAATTACTCGCTTTATAATAAAACAGAAGGGGATGCCGATAAGGCTCAGGCACAGCAATATACCTTTGATAAAGACTTGCTGATGAAGGATGCTTTTGTAGACTGGCATCCTTTCAGGCATCCTCAATATGGAGATATCGAAATTGGTGGGTTCAAAAAGACCTATACACGGTTACATCCGGGCTTTTTACTGGAAAGTGATGCCCATAGAAATATGGCTTTCAGCGTGTATCATGCTTACCATACGCCAAAATTAAAAGTCACCGAACTGGAAGTGAAGGAGCTTGGAGGGGGCCTTTCTCAGGTTACCGCGGTTGTAGCCAATGAACGAATGATTCCCACACATTCCAGTCAGGATATTAAGAATAATATTGAAGTTCCGGATGTTGTATCTTTAACCGGAGGAACTGTGGTTGCGAGTATGATCGTTACTAACAGAGACCTGAATATCAGTACCGAGCAGAAAAGAGATGTGGCAAATGTGAAAGTCGATAACATTCCCGGAAATGGCTATGTCACGGTTCGCTGGATTGTAAAAGGAGGAACAAAATTTACGGTAAACGTGTCCAGTAAAAAAGGAGGCCTGGCCTCAAAAACAAACTAAATGAAAAAATCAATTGCATTATTCCTGCTTTTAGGCACTGCTGCACAGGCACAGCAAATTGCCCCCCTTACTGTTGAAAAGATCATGCGTGATCAGAAGTGGCTTGGGGTAGCGCCCTCCAATTTCCGTTGGTCTGCCGATAGTAAAACGGTCTTTTTTGACTGGAATCCTGAAAATAAGGAGAAAAATGAAGGATATCAGGTAAATGTCTCTTCAGGGAAAATAGAGAAGGCCAGCGAAAAACTAAAAGAGTCCGCGATTGGGATGAATTATACGTATGCTGACAATGGGAGCATGGGAATTGCCGAAAAAGGAGGGGATATTTACCTCTACAACTTAAAAACGAAGAAAGAACAGCGCCTGACGCGTACGCTGGAAAGAGAAAGCAATGCCGGGTTCCTAAAAAATGGAAATGTGTTCTTTCAGCGTGGCGAAAATCTCTTTCTACTAGACCTGAGCAGTAATGAAATTCGCCAGGTGACCAATTTTGTAAAAGGAAAACCAGGAGCTGCCGGAGATAAAAAGAAAGCTTTGCCTCAGGATACCTGGCTAAAAGAAGATCAGGCAAATCTGTTTGACATCATAAAAAAGAGAAATAAAGAAAGCAACCCGGCGAAAGGAATCTTTGATAAGACGAATGACTCCCCAAAAGAGAAACCTTTAAGGGCGCTATATCTTGGAGAAAAGTTCTTGACGGGAATAGTGATCAGCCCTGATGCAAGGTATATCAGTTATAAATTGATTACTCCCCCTTCGGGCGGCACGAATACCATTGTTCCCAACTATGTCACTTCTTCCGGATATACGGAGGATATAGCGGGGCGGACTAAAGTTGGAGAACCAATGCCGACCTACGAGAGCTTTATTTACGATCAGCAAAGAGATACGGTGTATAGCGTGCATACGGAACAAATTCCTGGAATAAAAGACCTTCCGGACTACGTAAAGGATTATCCTAAGCAACTGGAAGAACGTAAGAAAAAGAATGAAGACCGGCAGGTAAACCTAAGCGGGCCTTTCTGGAACGAATCAGGAAGCGCAGCAATCCTGGTTGCTGATGCCCTGGACAATAAGGACCTCTGGATTCTCAAACTGGATGCGGCAACAGGAAACCTGAGTATCATCGACCGGCAGAGAGATGAAGCCTGGATTGGCGGACCTGGGATAGGACCGAGAAATATCGGATGGGTAGATCAAAACCGTTTTTATTTTCAAAGTGAAGCCAGCGGATATAGCCACCTTTACCTGGCCAATATCACAACAGGAGAAAAGAAACAACTGACTTCCGGCAAATGGGAGGTCCAAAAACTACAGCTTTCCAAAGACAAGAAGACATTTTATATCAGTGGGAATAAAACACATCCGGGGATTACCCATTTTTACAAACTGGATGTAAACGGAGGGAATCTGATTCAACTCACAGGTATGAAGGGGGGGAACGATGTGACGCTTTCACCAGATGAAAAATGGCTGGCGATTAACTACTCGTATATGAATAAGCCCTGGGAGCTGTATCTGCAACCCAATAAGCCGGGAGCAAAAGCGGTGCAGGTGACAAATTCTTCTTCTAAGGAATTCAATTCATATCAATGGAGAGAACCGGATCTGGTTTCTTTCAAAAACCGCTATGGCGCTGATGTCTATGCCAGAGTCTATCCGGCAGCAAAGCCACATCCGAATCGCCCTGCGGTGGTATTTGTCCATGGTGCCGGATATTTACAAAATGTGCACTACTGGTGGAGTCAGTATTCCAGGGAATACATGTTTAATAATTTGCTGGCAGACAATGGCTATACGGTCATTGATATCGATTACACGGCAAGTTCAGGATATGGCAGAGATCACCGTACAGGGATTTACAGGCATATGGGAGGAAAGGACCTGACAGATCAGGTAGACGGCGTAAAAATGTTGGTAGAGAAATACAATGTAGATCCTAAGCATGTGGGGCTATATGGCGGCTCCTACGGCGGTTTCATTACCTTGATGGCCTTATTCACCGAACCGGAAGTTTTTGCAAGTGGTGGGGCGCTGAGGTCGGTTACAGACTGGGCGCATTACAATCATGGTTATACTTCTAATATTTTAAATGAACCTTACAACGATGAACTGGCTTATAAACGCAGTTCGCCGATCTATTTTGCAGATGGTTTAAAGGGCAATTTGCTGATGTGTCACGGCATGGTGGATGTAAATGTGCACTTCCAGGATATCGTAAGACTTTCCCAAAGACTGATAGAATTGGGAAAAAACAACTGGGAGCTGGCAGTTTATCCGGTTGAAGATCATGGTTTTGTTGAGCCGTCCAGCTGGACAGATGAGTATAAAAGGATCTTTAAACTATTTGAAACGACCTTGAAAAAGTAAATAGAGAGAAACTAAATATCAAAGATTGAAGTATAGTTTTTGTCTATATGTCTATCAGTATTAAGTATCTGTTATCTCTTAAATTTGGTTGCATTTGAGGGGATATAGCCTTACCTTTGTGCAACGAAAAAAAAACATTATGATAAATATAGGTCAACAATTTCCATCATTCTCGAAAACAGCTGTAGTAAGCATAGAAAAAGGTAAAGAATTCGAAACTTTAACTTCAGATTCTTTAATCAACGACAACAACCAATGGACTTGTATGTTCTGGTGGCCAAAAGATTTTACTTTCGTTTGCCCTACAGAAATCGCTGAATTTAACAACAACTATGGCGAATTCCGTGACCGTGATACTACCTTGATCGGTGCATCTACGGATTCTGAGTTTGTTCACGCTGCCTGGAGAAACAACCATGATGATTTACGTGGTTTGAAATTCCCAATGTTAGCAGATACTTCTAAATCTTTAGCTGAAGCTCTAGACATTTTAGAACCAAATGAAAAAATCGCTTACCGTGCTACTTTCATCATCGATCCTCAAGGTATCGTTCGTTGGGCTAGTGTAAATGATTTAAGCGTTGGTCGTAACGTTAAAGAAGTAATCAGAGTGCTTGATGCTTTGCAAACTGACGAGCTTTGTCCTTGTAACTGGGAAAAAGGTCAGGAAACTTTAACTGTATAATTTACTGTTCCAAATAATGAGAATCCCTGTAAAATGCATTTTTGCAGGGATTTCTTTTACCCTAAAAATTTGAATATCATGAGTGAAGTGACAGAAACCATCCAGGAATTACTGGCAGTAGTAGGCCTTGATGCTGATTATAGAAATGAAAGCCTGATCCTTTTAGAAAAGGGAAATTCAAGATATGTACGCGATTTAAAACTAAATTTCAGCAGCACTTTTACCTCAGGACACCTGACAGATAAAGAATGTGCCCTGATCGCTTTAAGCATCGCTGTAAATAACAATAATAAAGTCCTTACTGATTTCTTCGAGAAACTGGCTGTAACGAAAGAAGCAACTGCGGAAGAAATTGCTGAAGCAGTAGGTTGTGCGTCATTACTGGCCTTAAACAATGTGTTTTACCGTTTCCGTCATTTTACAGGAAAAGAGAAATACACGCAAATTCCTGCCCGTGTGCGCATGCAAATCATGAGCAGCCCTGTAACAGGGAAAGAGTTCTTTGAGTTGATGAGCATCGCTGTTTCGGCGGTTAACGGATGCGAAATGTGTGTAAATGCACACGAGAAATCTATCCTTGCTTTAGGTGCAACAGAAGAAAGAGTATTTGATGCGGTGCGTATCGCCTCTATTGTTACTTCTGCAGGTAAGGTAATTTACTAATATTCCGCTTTAAGATCTGAATAACGTAGGTCTTACTTAAAAAAGAAGCATTCCTATTCAAAGGCTGAAACCTTTTGCGCTGAAGGAGCGTAAATTTTCTAGGCCTTTTCATAGAGCGCTTCTTTTTTTATGAAATGAAGTTCCCTGCAGGATGCCTATCCAGAAGATTTGGCTGGATAGTGATCGTTTCAAAAAAGCAAATCAGCTTGATACCGTGGTCAGCTTAATTAAACTTCCGGTAAACGACGCCCTACCTTTACCTAGCCCCCCAACCGATGGAGCAGGATTTTTATAAAAAAAGAACTACCCTTTGAAGACATTCGAATATTTGCCCTTCAGCAAAGATTCGGGGATGAAAAGAGTAGTTCCATTTTTTATAAGTTTAAGCGAGATTCCTACCCGCATTTACGATGCCATACACCGTTCTGATGGATAGTTTTTCCAGAGATTGCTGTTCTTCTTCCGTAACTTCACTTTGAAGTTGTTCCAATGCATAATGCTGGATCAAGACCAATGGAAGGACGATCTTCTCTCTAACCGAAATAGAGCGCTTCTCAACGGGGTAATTTTCCATTAAGGTCTCATGTCCGGACAACTTTAATAAGAGCGTCTTAGATAGCTCAAATTCGTCATAGAGCATTTTCCAGAAAGCACCATATTCTTTGTCATTCGCAAAATGGGCCGTAATAGAGAAATCAGCCTTGCTCATAGACATCATACAGTTGTCGATAATGGTTTTGAAGTATCCTGATTCCTGGTAAGTCTTAACCACTTTATCCCAGTTTCCTTCGTTTTCCTGATTCTTCAATGCCGTTCCTATACCATAGAAGCCGGGAATGTTTTGTTTTAACTGGCTCCATGCCGTTACAAAGCTGATTGCCCTCAGGTCTTCCAGTTTCAGGGACCCTCCGGAATTTCTTTTTACCGGCCTGCTGCTGATGGTAATTTTTGAAAGCAGCGTTAAAGGAGAGAATTTCTCCAGATAGCTCAGGAATAATGGATGTTTACGTAAAGACACATAAGACTCGTAGCTGTTGGTCGCCATTTCGTCCAGTAAGTTTTTATGCAGCGGATCCAGTAAAATGTTGTGTTTTTCTTTCATTCCTGCAGAGATCCCGGCATTGATCAATTGCTCCATATTGAATTCTGCACTGTCAATGGAACCATACTGAGAACTGATGGTTTGCCCCTGAATGGTCAGCTGAATGTTCTTATTGGCAATTTCTTTACCCATGGAAGCATAGAAGCGGTGAGTTTTACCTCCTCCTCTTGATGGAGGGCCTCCTCTGCCATCAAAAAAGGCCAGTTGAATGTTGTGTTTATCTGCGGTAGCGGTAAGGGCTACTTTAGCGTTAAAGATTGACCAGTTGGCCATTAAATAGCCACCATCCTTGGTACTGTCGGAGAAGCCAAGCATGATGTGCTGTTTGCCGCCTCTATAAGCCAGGTGCTTTTTATAAAAAGGATGACTGTATAAGGTCTCCATGATTTCTGCCGCATCGGCAAGGTCATGTACCGTTTCAAAAAGAGGCACGAAATCTACCGTGAGGTCATCTTCTGTCCAGCCGTTCCATAGAAAAAGCTCCATCAGTTGAAGGATATCACTTGCCTGCTGACAATTGCTGATGATGAACCTGTGGCAGGCCATCTCCCCGTTGCTTTGCTGGATTTGTTTGAGCTCGGCAATGGTTTCCAGGGTATCCTGTATTAAAGAACCTGGTTGTTCCGTATAATTTATCTTTGCGCTTTTAAAGACCAGTGCTTTGATCTTCTGTTCTTCACTTAGGGTATCATAATTTTCAGGATATAAAGCATTGATTGGCTTGTTGTTCCTGCAGAAAGTATGAACATCCCTTAATACCCTGCTGTCTTGTCTGATGTCCAGAGACGCAAAATGGCTGCCATAAAGCTCTACTTTACGGATAAGGTCTGAAACAAGATCCGAAAATAAGCCATCGTGATCTTCTACCAGGGTTGTTTTTATTTTATTCAGATTTTCAATCAGGAAATCTGCAATGTTCTCGGTTTCAATATTTGGATCAAACGCATTTTTGTACAGGACATCATGAACAAGCGAAATATTGTCTTCTACTCCTCTGAAAGTAATGCGGCGTTTCAGGTTTCTAAAATCCCTGTAATAGCACCTGAAGAGAATCTGACGAAGCATTTTAGACACCTGAATCGTGGAGTCGGCATGTACATTTGGATTTCCATCACGATCTCCGCCCGGCCAGAAGCCCAGTTCTATGATCTTTTTGGATTCCAGGTTATAGTCGTTCAGACTTTGATCGATTTCTGATTGAATGTTTGCTGCGGCAAAATAAAACACATTTTCAAGGTACCAGGCCAGACTCAATGCTTCATCTACCGGGGTCGGCGATTTTTTATTGAAAAAAGGCGTTTTTCCCAGCTGCTGCAGCAATTGATTGATGGTGGAGATATCGTTGGTTTTTATCGCTGAGGTCAGGTCGGTAATGATCGACAGTACACTTCCCGGGTAAAACTGGGTAGGGTGGGCCGTTAAGACCAGCCGTAAAGAAAACTCGTCAATCAGCTTTTCTATTTTTTCGTTCAGGGCTTTGTTGTCGATCCCCTTCTTCAGATAAACCAGTAAAGCACTGTGTTCTTCATCTGCATTCAGTTTATTGAAGGAGGCATCTTCAACAGCATCAAACAATACAACCTGACGTTCTATGTATTGAATGAAGCGGAAAAGTAAGTCTATAATGTCTTTTTTAGAATTATTTTGAGTGTACTTTTCAAAAAATGCATTGATGATTCCTGCTGGCGTTTCGTGGTTCTTGACACCGTCTTCACAATATTTAATGAAGAGTGGAAGTAGGGTTCCGGTATCTTTTACTTTGTAGAAGGGAAGGGTAAGGAAAAGGCTGTTATAAAGTTCAAATCTGGATACAACTTCATTGTTAAAAACAGATTCTCTCTGACCTTTTGCGCGTTGTTTCTGCATCATTTTTTTTAGATCATTTTTTCGAGCTTAAAGTACCAAAAATGATCCAAAAAACTGCGAAAAGACTCAATTAATTAATTTGATATTTTTCGCAGAAATCTGTAACTTAGATTCATAGAGGTTAAACAAATCCTTTTAAAAGTATGTGCGGATTTTAAGGCCCCAGGGGCCATAAATGAAGTAAAATTAATTGTTATTTTTTTGGGTAAAACGGGCGTTAAGATTAATCTTAACGCCCGTTTTGATTAATGGACGTCTGCCGGAATGGCGACGTTTTTCTTGAATTTCTGTAAGTATAGCAAGGGAATCGAACACAACAGGACCAATCCTGCTACCCAGTACGCATCGCTGTAGGTGAGTAATAAACTTTGTTTCGTTACCGTCCCTTCGATGGCTTTGGTGGCCAGAATTTTAGCATCCAGGTAATTATACCCCTTCGCCATGAAGTTATGGATAAAGCCATTAAACCTATCCGTAAATGCCGGATTATATTCGTTCACATTGACCAGCAAATTGCTGCGGTGAAAGCCCTGACGAACGTGGATAAGGGTTGTTAAAGCCGCAATACCGAAAGAACCACCCAATTGTCTCATCATGTTATTCAGACCAGAACCTTGTCCGATTTCTGCACCTTTAAGGTCCTGGATCGCCAGGGTAGTCAATGGTACAAATAACAAGGCCATCCCAATTCCTCTGATCACCAATGGCAGGAAGAAATCTCCGGTTCCTGATTGTAAGGTCGACTTACTCAGCATAGAACAGAAAACGAAGAAAAGGAACATCCCGATGGTGGCCATAAACTGTGCCGGTACGTTTTTCTTCAGCATAATCCCGATAAAAGGCATCATCACAATCGTACACAAACCTCCTGGAAAGAGCAATTCTCCCGTTTGAAGGGCAGAAAAACCCAATAAATTCTGACAGAAAACCGGGAATACGAATACCGAGCCATATAAACCGAAACCTAAAATGAAGGAAGTGAACATCCCGACAGAAAAACTTCGGTGGCGCATAATCTTAAAATTCACAATAGGATGGTCTGTACTCAGTTCTCTCCAGATGAAGAGCAATACCCCCAGCACAGAAGCAATGGCAAGTGCTGTAATGTAAGGTGTGGCAAACCAATCTTCGCTTTCTCCTTTTTCCAGTACAGTTTGTAAACTACCCACTGCTATCGCCAGCAAAATAATACCCCACCAGTCTACAGGCATTCCTTTTCCATCTTTTGGCGTTTCCCTGACAAAGGCGTAGGTACAGTAGGCCGCGAGAATCCCAATCGGAATATTTACGTAGAAGATCCATGGCCAGGAACTGATTTCCAGAAGATAACCCCCGATCGTTGGACCAACAGTAGGACCAACTACGGCACCTAACCCAAATAAAGCCGTGGCAATCCCCACATCCTCACGTGGCCAGGTTTCGATCAGGATCGCCTGCGCAGTAGAAATTAATCCACCTCCGGCAAGCCCTTGCAGGATTCTGAAGGCGATCAGCTCTTCCAGATTCGTTGCATTTCCGCAGAGAAATGAAGCGATCGTAAAGAGAATGATGGAAAAAAGGAAATAATTTTTTCTTCCGAAGCGACTGCCCAGCCAGCCCGACATGGGCAGCACAATTACGTTGGCAACCGCGTATCCGGTAGATAACCAGGCCACATCCTCCAGGGTTGCGCCTAAGTTACCTTGTATCTGGGGTATAGCAACGTTTACAATGGTGGTATCAATCAGCTCCAATAAGGAGGCTGTGATCACCGTAAACGTGATAACCCATTTTTTTAAACCTTTCTCGGCCATTTTGTTAATCTTTTGTAGAAACGGAAACCTTAACACTCATTCCCGGACGTAGCTTCGCCAGGATGTCTTTTGGTGCATTGGTGATCTTAATTTTTACAGGAACACGCTGAACTACTTTCACGAAGTTACCTGTAGCATTGTCGGGAGGAAGAAGAGATCCTTTTGCCCCGGTTATCGGAGCGAAATTGTAGACTTCACCCTGAACATCTGCTTTTGGATAGGCATCGATCTCTATTTTAACCTTTAATCCCGGATTGATGTCTTCTAATTGAGTTTCCTTAAAATTAGCAGTTACATAAATGCTGTTTTCGTTAACGATAGAAAATAACGACTGACCTGCCTGAACAAGCTGCCCTTTTTGAACATTCTTTTTAGAAACAATTCCTGTTGAAGGCGCTTTAATGTCTGTATAAGACAATTGCAATTTGGCAAAATCTACGTCCGACTGGCGTTGGGTAACCCCGTTGTGGCTTACCGCCAATTGAGATTGAGTTGTTCCAACTTGTTTTACCGCTGCAGTATACTGATCGTTTGCAGCAGCGAAAGCAGCTTCAGCAGATTCTTTTTGCGCTTTTGCCTGATCGAATTGCTGTTGCGTAATCGATCCGTCTTTTACAAGATTGGCATAACGTACATAATCCTTTTGCGCCAATGACAGTTTTACCCTTGCTGCTTCAATATTGGCTTTCGCAGTACTGGTATTTGCTGCAGTAGCTGCAATTTGTGATTGTGAAACCCCAACACCTGCACTTGCACCCAGCTGTCCGGCCTGCGCTTGTTCCAGCTTTACTTTATAATCGCTGTCGTCCAGCTTAACCAACACATCTCCCGCATTTACAAGTGTGTTTTCTTCAAAATTGATGTCCTTAACATATCCGCCAACACGAGCTACGACAGGGCTGATGTCTCCGTCAATCTGCGCATCATCAGTGTCTACGTGTTTGCTGTAATAGATGTATTCTTTAATGCCAAATACCGCCCCGATTACGATTAATACCGCTAATATGATGGGGATTACTATATTCTTTTTTTTCTTTTCAGTTGTCATTGGAGTTTGTATTAAGGTTTTTTTATTGGGAAATTTTTCCTGTAGATTTTAATAGGGTATAATAGGCAAGTCCGGCATCCGCCTTTGCGAGTTCAAGATTGATCTTTGCCTGGTATAACAGGGTCTCTGCATCGATTCTGTCGATCGCCGAAGCCACATTATTTTTGTATTTGGAAGCCAGTAATTTGTCGTTCTCCGTTGCCTGTGCAATGGAAGTTTCGAGTACCTTAATCTTATTGATGGCCAGCTGATAGTTTTGATAATTTCTATTGATCTCTGTCTTTACCTGATCGGAAAAGATATCTTTTTGAAATTCAACATCCTTTTGTTGAATCCGGGCATCAGTAATCTTATGCTTATTGGTCCAAAGTGTTCCGATGTTCCAGGAAACATTGGCCGAGATTGTCATAGGGACGATAAACTGATTGCTCGGTGGAATGAATTTTCCACTTGGGTTAATGTAATACAAGTCGGCACCCACACCTACAGTAGGTAAAGTATTCGCTTTTACCGATTTAATGTTCACATCTGCCACTTTATTTCGGATGTCAAACTGTTTCATCTCCTGACGATTAGCGAAGGCAATGTCCATGTAGCTGCTCAGCGTACCTACGGTTTTAACGTTGTCACTGGGATCAGCGGGAACAACCTCTGTATCTTCATTTATTCCCAGGAGAATATCCAGGTTATAATTGAGGATCTTTCTGTTGTTTTCAATCTCCATTTCCGTTAAAGACACGTTGGCCTGCTGTAGCTGGAACCTCAGTACATCGTTTTTGGTCACGATGCCCTGGCTGAAAAACCGTTCTGCCTGTTTCAGCTGACTGGCAATTGACTCCAGGTTTTGCGCAACCACTTTTTTGCTTTGAAGAACCTTAAACAGGGAATAATAAGTATTGATCACCGCGTAGCTGATCTCTTCCTTATCCTTATCTGCATCTAAGCGTGCAACTTCAGTAAGCAGTCGGGTAGACTCTTCTGCGTACCTTAATTTTCCGCCACCATAGATCAATTCTTTAACGCCCAGGGTTCCTATAAACGCGTCTGCACGGTTTGGAAGATGTATTGGATTTGCTCCGCCAATACTTAGCTGGTTGGTTGGAATTTCAGCATGGTTGTAAAGAAATGAAGCTTCTGCCGTTGGGAGCGCATTATCTTTGGCCATATTGAGCTTGGCAACAGATTCGTCGATCTTATTTTGCGAACGCTTCAGGTTCTTACTGTTCTCAACGCCAAGCTGTATGGCTTCGGCTAAGCTCAGGTTTTTTGTGCTTTGAGCGTATAACATCCCCGGCAGGAGCAATGCTATGGCACTTAATTTAATTCTACTTATCATTTTTGGGGTGTTAAATACATAGTGAGAAGGTCGTTCAAATGGGCAATCAGGCGGATCGTAATGAGATCTCTGTCTTCCGGATTGTTAATGTCTAAGCCGGTTCCATAAGTGATCTTTGACGGAGAAATGGCCACATGGCTGATCGTTCCCATCAGGGTGGCAATCAACATTCGTACATCTACTTGTCTGAAACTGCCATCATCAATACCATCATTGATGATTTGTTCAATAACCACAAGGTTATTGGCCATTGTATTTTTGACTTTTAAAAACATTTCAGGACGCTGAGAGAGCGAAAGTTCCCGGTGCATCATTTTATGAAGGCCATGGTTGCATAGGATTCGTTTGGCATAACCCTCAATCACTTTCAATAATTTCTCCATTCCTGAGAGCTTATCCTGACTGATGCTGGTGAGTTGGTTGGTGAAATCAATGATTCTTTGCGACATGATTTCCATAAAGACACCTTCTTTCGATCCAAAGTAATAGTTGATCATTGACATGTTTGCCCCTGATTCCTTTGCAATCTGACGGGTAGAAGTCCCCTCATAACCCAATTCCGTAAACAGCCTTTCAGCCGCCTCCAGAATGTTTGCCTTTTTATCTATTTTTTCCATTCTTGAATTTGACGCGACAAAATTAATCAATCGATTGATTAATTGTGCTTGTTTTCTGAGATATTCCTTAATTATTTACCAAATGCTGACAGATTATGTATTTTTAAATCAATTAACCTAAGAACAATCTCCATGAAAAATCAGGTGTTATTATGGTGTTTTAGCTGTTTTATTGCACTTATTCTGCTCTCATCTTATAAAAATGAGCGATTGCAGGAAAAAGAAACATGGATCAGAATAAATCTTATAGGGTATCAGCAAGAATCGAAAAAGGTAGCTGTATGGATTAGTAAAACAGCAAAACTTCCTGAAAGTTTTCAAATTATAGACAAGAACAGTAAGGAAGTTGTTTTTACTTCCAAAAAGCTGAAATGCTTTGGGGAATACGGACCGTTTAAGAATTCCTGTCGCCTGGATTTTAGTGAATTTAAAAAGACCGGCCGTTACCTCATCCGCACAGACGATGTGTATTCTCCGGAAGTTATCATCAACGAAGAGGTTTATCGCCATACGGCTGATTTTGCTTTGCGATACCTGCGTCAGCAAAGAAGTGGTTTTAACCCATACCTGAAAGACAGTTGTCATACCAACGATGGCTATACAATGTATGGACCTATGCCAGACAGTACCCATATAGAGGTAAGTGGGGGCTGGCATGATGCTTCAGACTATTTACAATACGCCAGCACTTCCGCGAATGCAACCTATCACCTGCTGGCAGCTTACCGTGATTTTCCGGCCGTTTTCGAAGACCAGCATCAGGCAAACGGGTTGGAAGGAAAAAATGGACAAGCGGATGTATTGGATGAGGCAAAATGGGGTTTGGACTGGTTACTCAAAATGCACCCTAAAAAAGACTGGTTGTTTCACCAGATTGCAGACGACAGGGACCATCAGGGGCTCCGTTTGCCCAATGAAGATCTCGTGTCTTATGGAAAAGGACGCGAAAGACCAGTCTATTTTGCCACAGGAGAACCCCAGGGACTGGGTAAATTTAAAAACAGATCGAACGGACTGGCCTCTGTTGCAGGGAAATTCAGCAGCGCTTTTGCGCTGGGAAGCCAGCTCTTTCGTCAGAAAGATCCGCGATATGCGAATCTGCTCCTCAATAAATCCGGGTCTGCCTACCTTTTAGGTTTAAAAAAGCCAGGTATACAGCAGACTGCGCCAAACAGGGCACCCTATTTTTATGAAGAAGACAATTGGACCGATGATATGGAGCTTGCGGCAGCCACACTTTATGAACAAACCGCACAGCAGAAATACCGTAAACAGGCAATGGAATATGCCGGAAAAGAAAAAGTGACACCCTGGATGGGCGCAGATACCGCGAGACATTATCAATGGTATCCCTTTCATAATTTTGGACATTACGAAACGATAAAAGGGAACGGGAAACAAAAACAGCTATTGACCGGATATTATAAAGAAGGATTGGAACGCGTCTGGAATAAAGCTAAAAATAATGCTTTTTATAGAGGAATTCCCTTTATCTGGTGCTCCAATAACCTGACCGCTGCCTTCGCTATACAGAGTTATTTATATTTTAACCTCAGCGGAGATGAAACTTATGAGGAACTTGCCCAGGCAAATTTTGACTGGTTGTTTGGTTGCAACCCATGGGGTACCTCCATGGTGTATGGCCTGCCAAGTGGTGGCGATACGCCGACAGATCCGCATTCTGCCCTCAGCCATCTGAAGGGTTACCCTCTTGATGGAGGATTGGTTGACGGGCCTGTCTATGGAAGTATTTATAAAAACCTGATCGGAATTAAGCTGTCACAACCAGATGAGTACGCAGGATTCCAGTCAGACCTGGTCGTCTATCATGATGATTTTGGTGATTACAGTACAAATGAACCAACAATGGATGGCACGGCTTCACTGGTTTATCTGCTGGCAGCCTACGATCAGCGGACATTGTCTCCTCATCCGCAATTTGAAAGAGATCAGGGGGCCATCATCAGAGGAGATCGTTCAAAAAAACAATTGTCCCTGGCATTTACAGGACATGATTTTGCAGATGGCCTGGAAAAAATCACCGCTGTTCTGAAAAAAAACAAGGTAAAAGGGTCGTTCTTTTTTACCGGAACTTTTTATAACAACCCCAGGTTTAGCGATGCGATAAAAACCTTAAGGCAACAACAGCACTACCTTGGACCTCATTCCGATAAACATTTATTGTATTGCGACTGGAAGGATCGAAACCATTTACTGATCGATCAGGCAACATTTGAAGCGGACCTGAAGGCCAATTATGCCGCGATGGATAAATTCGGTATCTCTAAAGCAAAGGCGAAATTCTTTCTGCCACCATATGAATGGCACAATGAGATCATAAGCAACTGGACAAAGGAAATGGGACTGACATTGATCAATTATAGTCCGGGAACGCGAAGCAACGCCGATTATACCTGGCCGGAAATGGGATCGCGCTATCTCGGAAGCGAAGAGATTTATCGGTCTATCCTTGATTTTGAGCAGAAGTCATCCTTAAATGGTTTTATCTTATTAACACATGTTGGGACCGATGAGAAAAGAAAGGATAAATTTTACCCCCGTCTGGAGGAGCTGATCCGATATCTAAAGGCAAAAGGGTACCAGCTCGTGACTGTTCCTGATTTGTTAAGGTAGAGGTACTTCCTATTTTGAAATAAATCAATATCTTTGAGGCCTAAGTATTAAAAAGATGACTACACAAGAAGATAACAACAGTTTTGATTGGGTTTATTACGTTTTAGGCCTGGTTTTCGGCATTTTGACTGCAGCAATAATATCAGGTGGCTTTCTATGGTCTGTTTTAGGAGGTATTATCGGATTTATTTTCGGTGCTATTTTCTTAAATGCGATCGTTAAAGGTCGTGAGTATTAGTTCCCGGTTATCGTAAAAATCTTTTTCAGTGAAACCATCATAAGTGTCCTGCTTAAAAACAGCAGCGAATCGCTTTTGAAGGCTTCATTACCACTAAAAGATAATTATATTCTTATGAAACCATCATGATCTTACAGATCACGTAACGAACATTAAGATCATGATCGCTTCATTACCATTGAACAGAGTTCAGGAGTTCTTGAGAACCTTTAAAAATCAATAAAGAACACAAAAAATATATTCCAATGAAAAAAACAAGCCTTATAGCTGCTTTTGCATTGTTTTCTACCTTTGCTCAGGCACAGGATGTGAAACTTCCTGCACTAGACCCAAGCCCGGCCGACATCGTTTACTATCCCTTAAATGCGGCTAAAGTGAAAGACGATTCGAGTCCTTCGATTAAGGTCGTTTATTCCAGACCCAGCAGAAAAGGACGTGAAATTTTTGGCGTACTGGAGCAATATGGAAAGGTTTGGCGCCTGGGAGCTAATGAATGTACTGAAATCAGGTTCTTCAAAAATGTAGTGATCGGAGGCAAGAAGATCAAGGCAGGAACTTACAGCTTATATGCCATTCCGGAAAAAGACAAATGGGTCATCATCGTTAATAAACAAACCGATCGTTGGGGCGCCTATACCTATAATGAAGCTAAAGACGTAGTCAGGGTGGAGGTTCCGGTCAAGGCCTTACCGCAACCGGTAGAAACATTATCTATGACTTTTACTCCTCAGCCTGAAGGTGCCAATCTGGTGATTGCATGGGATAAAACAATCGTTGAACTTCCTGTAACTGTCAAATAGAAACAAATTAAAATATAAAAGAGGCCCGGTATTTTACCGGGCCTCTTTCATTTAAAGCGTTTTCAGCTTATGCTCTTCTGCGCCTTAGGTAGCTGTCAATGAAAGCCAGTGCCAGTAAAAGGTCTACAAAGAGAAATATTTTTATAGAGGTAGGCGTTACATATTTTCCGAAGTCAATATGCTCCATCTGGAAGCCCATGTCAAATTTCACATTCGTAAAATCGAAAGTACTATTGCTCAGTATGTAGCCTAATATGGCCAGTATGAAGCAGATAAAAAATGCGGCAATGCTATAAATGATCCGGGTATCTACCTTTGTTTTCATGGATACGGGTGCAATTTCCAGCTTTACCTGTTCCATCACATTTCTGGTGAAAGACATAGAGGGCTCTTCGAGTTCCAATTCATTCATCTGAGCGTTAATTGCAAGAAGCTCCTCGTACAAGGAACCATAAGCGGGATCACCGGCTATTTTAGCCTGTACGGACAGGGCCTGTTCGGGGCTGCTGTTTCCGTCTATATAATCCCAGATTTCTTCTTCCATCGTCATCATAATAACTCCTTTACTTCGTCTTTTAACAAATATTGTAATTTCTCCTTTAACCTGATCCTGGCCCGGTGTAATTTCACCTTCACCGTATTACTCTCCATATTCAGGGCTTTACCGATCTCTTCCAGGCTTTGTTCTCCCTGGTAAAATAGGGTAATGATGCTGGCGTCATCGGCAGATAATAAGGCTATTGCCTGATTTAGATAGACATATCCTGACTTTTTTTCAACGGTATCTGCGTTGAAATCAGAAATGTGATTTTCCAGCTGAATGATGCTGTCTGCCTCATCAATAGATTGAACATCCACCCTTTTTTTACGTAAAAAGCTCATGGAGGTCGTATAGGTAATGGTATACAGCCAGGTAGAAAATTTGGCAGTTTGTTTATAGGTTCCCAGAGCGCGGTAAGCTTTAATGAAACAATCCTGTGCAATCTCTTCTGCATCTTCTCTGTTCTTGGAGAAACGCATAGCCAATGTAAATACAAAGCGCTGATGACGCTTTACCAGTTCGGAGTACACCGAGGTATTGCCTGACAGGACTTCAGTAATTAAATCGATATCCGATTGCTTGTGCTGCATATAGTTTTTTAAGACGCGCGTCTTTTTTAGAGAGGTTAGTAGCTTGTAAGAGAAAAGTAATTAGTTGAGGTCTTTTTGTTTATCCAACCAGTTTTTCTCCACTACATAGGAAAGAATCAGCCCTAACCCTCCGCAAATGCTCAGGAAGCCAAAATAAACAGCTACTCCTTCTTCATCATCCAGGCCCGTTGCCCTTACCGTGAAGAGTGCAATCAGCAAGCCTAATCCCAGGCCCACAAGTAATAGTCCGAATTTTAAACTGATGAAAGGTTTTGGTGCACTTACCCTGGCAGCACTTGGTTCTAAACCACGCTCAATCATCGCCATCTTTTCTTTGTTGGACATGTACCTGAGGCCGAACACTAATGCCGTAGTACATACAAACATTGTTACCGGTACGATTACTTCTGGTCCCATCTTATTTTCAATTTAATTGTTAATGATCTGTTTATTTGAACTGATGTTCTGTAAGCTATGACCACATGAAAACCAATCAGGTTACAGCCTTCCTGAAAAAAAACAGAACTGACCTTAAAAATAAGGATAATCAGGCTGTTAGCGGCCATTATGGCCAAAATATAAAAGTAATGGATAAAAAGAAAATTGCTGTAAAAAAGAAAAAGCCGGAGAATTTCCGGCCTTATATCTGAGGTTTTGGGATGATAGCAACCGTTAAACGGCTAATGCAATTCATCTTTCCCTTGTCATTATAGATTTTAATTTCCCAAACATGGGTCTTTGCCCCGATATGCAGGGGCTTACAAATTCCGGTAACCAGGCCGCTTTTGACTGGCCTCAAATGGTTGGCATTAATCTCCAGCCCTACAGCCATGTGTTTTTCCGGATCGATACACATATAGGATGCGATGCTGCCCAGCGTTTCTGCGAGGACTACAGAGGCTCCTCCGTGAAGAATTCCTGCCGGTTGATGCGTCCGTTCATCTACAGGCATGGTAGCCGTTAGAAAATCATCGCCAACTTCTGTAAACTGAATGTCCAGTAAACCACCAAGATGGTTTTTTGGCCGGTCGTTTAATTGTGCCGGGGTAAATGCTGAAAACCACATTATAGATACCTTTCTTTAAGAACCAGGGTATGGTGCATCAGGTGGCCTGCAATCACAAATAACAAGGCCCGTACAGAAATCTGACGCTCTGAAGCGGTTCCGCTGCGGTCCAGTTCATGTTCATTCAGGGACTTAAAAAGATAAAGGTTCGACTTTCTGAGCAACGAAAACTCCTCTGAGAAACTCAATAGGCTGCGGTCAGAAAAATGTGCATTTGCAACATAGTCATCTTCCTCAAAACCAGGTAGGGCATGTTGTTCACTCCGGGCAAAACAAGTTAAACGGTAAACCAGAATCCGTTCGGTATCGATGATATGTCCCGCCATTTCTTTGACCGTCCATTTACCCGGCGCATAAGCATAATCTGCTTTTTCGATCAGGTCATTAAGGAAATCAGGAAATTCTGTGGCCTGTTTTTCCAGTATGCTCAGAATGTCATCTCCTGAAATTTTACTAATGTAAGTTTCCGCCCATGCGGGATACTCATGTGTTTGAGGTCGGTTCATAAGTAATGCTGCTTTTTAAGATGATTCGGAAAGTTGTCCCTTTTTCCAGTTCGGAATCTTTGACAAAAATCTGTCCGTTATGGTAATTTTCGATAATCCTTT
Organism: Pedobacter sp. KBW06; assembly: GCF_003852525.1. Lineage (GTDB taxonomy): Bacteria > Bacteroidota > Bacteroidia > Sphingobacteriales > Sphingobacteriaceae > Pedobacter. The sequence goes on along the minus strand of NZ_QAJL01000004.1, from coordinate 724,800 downwards.
TAGTGAGTGAGAGCCCTAATCCCCAGCCACGCTTCCTTGTGGTGTATCCGGGCTGGAATACGGCATCGAACTTTGATCTGGCAATACCTCTTCCCGTGTCGGTCACATCGATAAAAACCTCCTCTTTGGTGAGGTTTTCTATGATATTGATGACAATTGACCCTTCATTCTCAATGGCATTTGCTGCATTTTTCAAGAGGTTTTCGATCACCCAGTCGAAAAGAGGAACGTTGAGCAAGGCCCGTACCTGCTCATCTCCGGTTATGGTAAAAATAATCTTATCAGAGGTCCGCAGTTTAAAATATTCTACAAAATTATAAATGACAGTATACACCACATGATCCTCCACCACAGGTTTGGAGCCAATTTTAGAAAAGCGGTCTGTGATCACCTCCAGGCGTTTGATATCGTTCTCCATCTCGGCAATCAGAGGGTCATCTTCTGCATTGAAGCGCGATTTCATTAATTCTACCCAGGCCATAAGGGAAGAAATCGGAGTCCCCAGCTGGTGCGCTGTTTCTTTGGCCATTCCCACCCATACCTGGTCCTGTTCGGCCTTTCTTGCCGAGCTGAAAGCCACATAAGCAGTGAGTAAGAACAGCCCGATCACGCCTAATTGTATATAGGGGAAATAGCGAAGCTGAGTTAAAGTTGGCGAATCTTTATAATAAATATACCACCTGCTGCCGTCAAGACCGATAATTGGCGTAGGAGGATGTTGCTCCTTCATGATTTTCAGCTCTCTGACAAAATAAGCGGGATCATAAGTTAGGCCATCCTTTTTTTGAAGGCCATAATTGGTTTTCGTAGAATCCAGCCCCTGATAGGTCAGAATATTTCCTTCGGCACCAATAATCATTATCGGGAGTTTAGTATTGGTTCGGATCAGGTCGATGAGGTCTGTCGTATTCTCATCATCGTACATGGCCATCGTTTTCTCCGTTACCTTTACATATAACTGGAATTGCATCCGTTCTTCACGTTCCATTTTTTTTACGAAAAAGTCGCTATATAAAACAGATGCCGTGCCAATCACGATGGCAAAGAACAATAAGAAGAATTTCCAGCGGCGTTTTTTTTCGTATGGATTCATAGGTTATCTGGCCAAATTACAAAATAGCATTCAAAAATTGATGAATAGAAAGGTAACGCGGTAAAAAATATATCTTTGCAGATAGTAATTATGGAAAAGAAAGTAAGAGTAAGATTTGCCCCCAGCCCAACAGGCGGGTTGCATTTGGGTGGTGTACGTACCGCTTTGTTTAATTATTTGTTTGCTAAGAAACACAATGGAACCTTTATCCTTAGGGTAGAAGATACCGATCAGACGCGCTTTGTAGAAGGAGCAGAAGAATATATTGTTTCTTGTCTGAAATGGTGTGGCATGTCGCCGGATGAAAGTCCGCAGACAGGAGGCCCCTTTGAACCATATCGCCAGAGCGAGCGTAAAGCCACTTACAAACAATATGCAGACCAGCTGATTGCTGATGGTTATGCTTATTATGCTTTCGATACCCCGGAAGAGCTGGATGTTAAACGTAAGGAAATTCCTAATTTCACTTATGGATTGGCTACGCGCGGAGAAATGAGAAACTCACTGACTTTGACGGAGGCAGAAGTGAATGCGCTGTTGGCAGAAAATACACCTCATGTTGTGCGCATAAAAATGCCTGCAAACGAAACGGTTTCTTTTACGGACCTGATCAGAGGTCATGTTAGTTTTGATACGAACCTGGTCGACGATAAAGTTTTATTAAAGGCGGATGGAATGCCTACTTACCACCTCGCTGTTGTTGCCGATGATAAAGCAATGGAAATCAGTCACATCTTCAGAGGTGAGGAATGGTTGCCATCTGCACCTATACATATTTTACTTTGGAGGTACCTGGGCTGGGAAGATGTCATGCCTCAATGGGTGCATTTACCTTTAATCCTGAAACCAGACGGAAATGGAAAACTAAGCAAACGTGACGGAGACCGCCTTGGTTTCCCTGTATACGCGCAAAACTGGACTGATCCCAAATCCGGCGATCTGACCAAAGGATTTAAAGAGCTGGGCTTTATGCCGGAAGCTTTTGTGAATTTACTGGCCATGCTGGGTTGGAATGATGGAACGGATCAGGAGATTTTCTCGATGGCCGATCTGGTAGAAAAGTTCTCTGTAGAACGGATCAGCAAAGCCGGAGCGAAGTTTGATTTTGAAAAGGCCAAATGGTACAACCATGAGTGGATCAAAAATGCAGATGCCAAAACCCTGTTGCCGATTGTAAAAGATGCTTTTGCTGTACAGGGAACAGAGATTACTGAAGATGCCTATCTGGAAAAAATCATTGACCTGATTAAAGATCGTTGTCACCTGTTAACAGACTTTATTCCGCAGAGTGCCTATTTTTTTATTGCACCTCAGGAATATGATTTGCCGGCTGTAAAACCAAAATGGACGGCCGAAAAAGCAGAATTTTTTAACGCCTATACCAGCTTGATTTCAGATGAACTACCGGCAACAGTCCTGGAAGAAAAGTTCAAGGAACTGGCTGCAACGCACAATTTTAAACCCGGAGAGCTCATGCTTCCTTTTAGAATTATGTTGGTGGGAGGTAAATTCGGACCAGGTGTCTTTGACATTGCGGTAGCACTTGGGGCGGCAGAAACGATCCAAAGAATAAAGAATGCTTTAAGCGCTTTTGAATAATCCGGTGTTTTTCGTTTAAATTGGTATAACAATTGTCCCAGATTTTTGTAAACCAATTTAAACGAAATTTATATGCAGTGGTTCGGTAAAGGAAGTGGAAATATTGAAGATGGGAGAGGGAAGCCCAGTGGTGGTGTAATAGGAGGTGGAATCGGGATCCTTGTTGTAATCGTTGGTCTTTTCTTCGGGCAGGACTTAACGGGTTTGGTGAGTCAGTTGCCTTTAGGTGATGTTGGCCAGACGGAAATAAAAAAAGGCGACCCTACAGATAAAGAAGGGAAGTTCGTAAATGGGGTGTTGGAATCCACCAATCTGGTTTGGGAACAACAGTTTGCGGAAATGGGCAAGACCTACGAGAAGCCGATCATGAGGCTTTTTACAAATAGTGTATCCTCTGCATGTGGAAATGCTAGTGCTGCAGTAGGCCCTTTTTATTGCCCCGGGGATCATAAAGTATATATCGACTTAAGCTTCTATCAGGATTTACAAAACCGCTTTGGCGCTGCCGGAGATTTCGCCCAGGCCTATGTCATTGCACATGAGGTTGGACACCATGTTCAGAACCTGCTGGGGATTTCGGAAAAAATGCAGCGCATGAGAGCTCAGCTCAGCGAAAAAGAATACAACCGTTTATCTGTTAAACTGGAGCTGCAGGCAGATTTCTTTGCCGGACTTTGGGCAAATCACGCTCAAAATTTAAAGGACTTCAGACTGGAGGAAGGTGATATCGATGAAGCACTCACTGCTGCAAATGCCATCGGTGATGATAAACTGCAAAAACAGGCTCAGGGTGAGGTCGTTCCTGACGCATTTACGCATGGAACTTCTGCTCAAAGAGTGTTTTGGTTTAAGAAAGGCTTTGAGACCGGAGACATCAAACAAGGGGATACTTTTAATTCAAGCCAGCTTTAATTTCCTGTTTTCAAATAAAACAGCCATGAGGAGGGGATGTCCATCATATAATACCTTCCTGTGCGTTTAATTTGAAGACAAGCTGCAGACTATTTGCAAATTTTTTGATATAAAAGAAGTCTAAACATCTTTTATTCTTCAAACTTGTATAACTTTAGCAGTAAACTATTGCACAATTATGCATTGGCAACTGAGAGATTCAGCAGCCTTATTTATTTTTAATAATGATACTAATTGTAGATGATACTCCCGAGAACCTGATCTCATTAAAAAAGGTTCTGGAGAAAAATAATTTTGAAGTAGATACCGCATCATCAGGAGAAGAGGCCTTAAAAAAAGTTCTTAAAAATGAATATGTACTGATCATTCTGGACGTACAGATGCCGGGTATGGACGGATTTGAAGTAGCTGAAGCCATCTCCGGCTACAGCAAAGCAAGGGAAACAGCCATCATCTTTCTTTCCGCGGCCAATACGGAGAATAAATTTATCACAAAGGGGTATTCCTCCGGCGGGCTCGATTATATCACGAAACCCGTTGATATGGACATCCTGCTTTTAAAGGTGAAAACCTTTTACCGCATTTATGAGCAAAGCCGGAAACTGATCGAGATTCAGAAAGCATTACTGGATGAGATTGAGTTTAGGAAACAGGCCGAGCGAAAAAAGGATGAATTCATCAGCATCGCCAGTCATGAACTGAAAACCCCCTTAACCAGCGTTAAAGGATACGTACAATTGCTCGAAAGAAGCATTGAGAAAGGCGATGTGCCCACTTTAAAAAAGCACTTGCTGAAAGCCCAGGTCCAACTGGAAAAGCTCAATGAGCTCATTACAGATCTGCTGGATATCTCAAAGATTGAAAGTGGCAAGCTGAAATTCAATAAACAGCCATTTATGATGGATACTTTGCTGGATGGCGTTACAGAAATCATCCATCAGTCTAACCCCGAATTTAAGATCATCAAAACCGGAACTGCCAAAAGGGAGATTTGTGGTGATGAGATGCGGATAGAGCAGGTGATCATTAATTTCTTAACCAATGCAATTAAATATTCTCCGGGAACCAGCGAGATCCATATCAAGGTGGAAGAACGCGGAGAGCAGGTCTATGTTGGTGTCAAAGATTTTGGAATTGGGATCAATGCCGACCAGCAAAAGAATGTATTTGAAAAATTCTATAGGGTAGAAGAGACGGCCATCCACTTCCAGGGATTGGGAATCGGACTCTATATCTCCGCCGAAATCATCAGAAGACACAATGGTGAAGTAGGGGTGCATAGCATTCCCGGAGAAGGATCAGAATTTTATTTTAGTATTCCATTACAGTCCACATCCGACTCGGATTAAAACTACAAAACCTCAGTATGCAAAATAAGCAAAAATCTTTAAAAGGAAACCTGCGTGTTGGATTAGGGCTGTCACTGCTCTTGCTGTTTATCAGCTCGCTGGCCTCATATAACAGCATCAGAAGCCTCATTCAGAGCTCTGAAATGGTGCAGCATAGCAATGAAGTGATCAATGGCCTGGAGGAAGTGATTTCTACCCTGAAAGATGCCGAAACCGGACAACGTGGATTTCTGTTAACAGGTGATCAGGTCTTTTTAGACCCCTATAACGGGGCTACTGAACGCTCCGTCTCTCTGCTGGAAAATGTGGCCGTGCTGACCCGGGATAATCCTGTTCAGCAAAAGAATGTAGTCAGGTTAAATGAGCTCATTAAAGAGCGCATGAACATTCTTGCAAGGACAATTGACATCAAAAAGCGTGGAGGAAATGTAACAGTCTCTGAATTGCTCAATGGTAAAACCTATATGGACAGTGCCCGTGCAGTAATTAAGAGTATGGAAACGGAAGAAAAGCGTTTGCTGGAAGACCGTACTTCGGATTTGAATAAACTGGCCGGTTATACCCCAATTCTCATTGTCATTGCCGCGCTGTTGGCCATCCTGATTACCATTTTCTTTTACCGCAGGGTTTCTACCGATTTTAATGAAAGACTGAAACTGGAAGAGGAGCTGAAAGAGGTGAATAAGGAAGTGGAACGGAGAGTGAAAATGATCCGTGACCTTGCCGCACAGATTTCAAAAGGAGATTATCACGTCAGACTGGATCAGGATCAAAAAGATGACCTTGGAAAAGTGGCAGTTTCGCTGAATTCCATGGCCGAATCCTTACAGTATTCTTTCGCATTGCTGGAAGATAAAGAATGGCTACAATCAGGAATCGCCAGTTTGAACGACCAGATGGTTGGTGAAAAGAATGTTCCAGAACTCGCAAATGACATTTTAGAAAGCATTGTTTCACATACCCGAAGTCATGTGGCAGCTTTTTATCTGTTGGAAGACGAAAGCCATCTGGAACAAATAGCAGGGTATGCCCTGTTAAATCAGGACAAAAGAAGTCTGCTGAAGCAGGGAGAAGGCCTGGCCGGACAAGTATGGAAATCTGCGAAACAAATCCTGATCAATGACATTCCTGATCAGGAGATGACCATCAGTTATGCCGCTGGGAATACCAGACCAAAAAATGTCGTTGCTGTACCGGTATTGCGGAACGAACAAGTCGTTGGCGTGATAGAGTTAGGTTCTTTAAATACCTTTACCCCCCTGCAACTTGAATTTTTAAATAACATTTCTGTCAACATCGGAATCGCAATCCATGTTTCTCAAAACAGAAAAAAACTGCAGGAATTCCTGGAAGAAACCCAGGCTCAGGCAGAAGAATTACAGGCACAACACAGTGAACTGGAAGGATTAAATGCAGAACTGGAAGCCCAGACTCAAAAAATTCAGACTTCTGAGGAAGAGTTAAGGGTGCAACAGGAAGAACTGTTGCAGAGCAACCAGGAGCTGGAAGAGCGGACGAGCCTGCTGGAGGAAAAAAACCAGCTGATCCAGGAAAGAAACATGGACATTCAGCATAAAGCAGAACAGCTGGAGCAGAGCACCAAATACAAATCGGAATTTTTAGCCAATATGTCTCATGAATTGAGAACGCCTTTAAATTCAATCCTGTTGTTGTCCAAGCTGATGTCCGACAATAAAGAGCTGGATCCGGAATACATTGAATATGCGGAAGTGATTCAGAGCTCGGGCCAGGGATTACTGGCATTGATCGATGAAATCCTGGACCTTTCCAAGATAGAGGCAGGAAAAATGAAACTGGAGTTTGCAGAAGTCAGCATGAAAGAAGTCTCTACCGACATGCGTTCCCTTTTTGCACCGCTGGCAGAGTATAAAAAACTGCAGCTGATTGTGGAAACGGAAGAAGGACTGCCAAATATCAATACAGATAAGATGCGTTTGGAGCAAGTGCTGAAAAACCTGCTTTCTAATGCTATTAAGTTTACCGGTAAAGGAACCGTTAGCCTGACGATCAAAAAAGACGATTCCTATAAGTTCATCTTCTTTAAGGTCACAGATACCGGAATCGGCATTCCTGCCGATAAGCAAGGACTAATCTTCGAGGCTTTCCAGCAGGCGGATGGTTCTACCCGCCGCAATTTTGGAGGTACAGGACTGGGCTTGTCCATCAGCAGGGAGCTGGCCAAACTATTGGGTGGTGAGATTGAACTGAGCAGCAAGGAGCATGTTGGAAGTGAGTTTACCCTTATTTTACCGGTAAAGCAGGCAGATGCCATCAACCATAACGTAGAGGAAGAGTTGATCAGCCCGCTGCCCTATGTCGAAAAAGTAATGGAATCGCAGGAGGAGCGGTTTACGGTAGATAAGATTCCCCAGGAAATCGAAGATGACCGACATGACATTCAGCAGGGAGACAAGGTCATTCTGATCATTGAAGATGATACCAATTTCGCCAAAACACTTTTAACCTTTACCAGAAAAAGAGATTATAAAGGAATTGTAGCCGTAAGAGGGGATGTCGGCATCGAGCTGGCTCATCAATACAAGCCCCTGGCCATATTACTCGACATCCAGTTGCCGGTGAAAGACGGCTGGCAGGTGATGGAAGAATTGAAGTCCAATCCGGCAACAAAGCCCATCCCGGTACACATCATGTCTTCGCTGGAAGTAAAGAAAGAAAGCATTTTAAAAGGAGCGGTTGATTTTATCAATAAACCGGTCGCACTGGAACAAATGAAAAATATCTTTCAGAAACTGGAAGATGCATTGAGCCGGTCGCCGAAGAAAGTGCTGATCGTCGAAGAAAATAAACAACACGCAGAAGCATTGAGCTACTTTTTAAGCAATTACAACATTCAGACAGAAGTAGTCAATAATGTCGGACAAAGTATCGGGGCACTCCATAAAAAGGAAGTAGACTGTGTCATCCTGGATATGGGCATCCCGGATAAAAATGCTTATGAGACATTGGAAACGATTAAAAAAAGCGAAGGACTGGAAAATCTGCCGATCATCATTTTTACGGGTAAAAACCTCTCTAAAGGCGAAGAAATCAGAATTAAACAATATGCCGATTCTATCGTCGTAAAAACTGCACATTCTTACCAGAGAATTCTGGATGAAGCAGGGCTTTTTCTGCACCTGGTGGAGGAAAAACAAATAGAAGGAAAAGCTAAAAAACCAATGTCCGACCGACTGGGAGGGCTGTATGAAGTGCTGAACAATAAAACCGTATTGATTGCGGATGACGATGTCCGGAATATCTTTTCACTCACCAAAGCCCTCGAGCAGCACAAGATGAAAGTATTGGCCGCTACAGACGGAAAAGAAGCCCTGCAGATCCTCAGGGAAAATCCACTGGTAGATATTGTGCTCATGGACATGATGATGCCGGAGATGGACGGATATGAGAGCACAAGGGAAATCAGAAAGATCAATGCTTACAAACATTTGCCTGTTTTGGCTGTTACTGCCAAAGCAATGATGGGAGACCGTGAGAAATGCATCGCCGCAGGTGCCTCCGATTACATCTCTAAACCCGTAGATATCGACCAGTTGATTTCTTTATTAAGGGTTTGGCTTTACGATAAAGTTTAAGTAGAATATTTACCGTATTTTTAAATATATGGCCGATAATAAAATATTAATAGTAGACGACGACAACAGGAATATTTTTGCCCTGTCAGCAGTGCTAAAAGCAAAAGGATATAAATGTGTCTCTGCAACCGGAGGAGAAGAAGGCCTTGACCTTTTGAAAAAAGAGAAAGGAATTGCAGTGGTATTAATGGATATGATGATGCCGGGAATGGACGGATATCAGGCAATGGCAGAAATGAATGACCATCCTGAATTGAAAGATATTCCGGTCATTGCAGTCACGGCACAAGCCATGGTCGGCGACAGAGAGCGCTGTATCAATGCAGGCGCAGTGGGCTATGTCTCCAAGCCAATAAATGTAGAGGAATTAACCCGCTTGCTTACCCAGTATATCTAAGGAAATTTGGAATTACCTGTTGTAAATGATGAACAAGTCGAAATCCTGCTTTCAGATCTTCTGGAACAGTATGGCTACGACTTTACCGGATATTCCAGAGCATCATTAAAAAGAAGGATCATCAGGCTTTATTCCCTGGATAAAGCCCTGAGTTTTGCCGAATTTCGATATAAAGTGAACAACGACTCTGCCTACTTTAAGCGTTTCGTAGAACAGGTTACCGTAAATGTGACAGAAATGTTTCGGGATCCTCAGTTCTTTAAAACATTGAGGGAAACCGTTCTTCCGAAACTTGGAACATATCCTTTTATCCGGATCTGGCTTGCGGGCTGTTCGACGGGAGAAGAAGCGTATTCCATTTCCATCGTTTTAAAGGAACTGAACCTGCTGCATAAATCGCTGATTTACGCGACAGATTTAAACCCCTCAGTCCTGGAAAAGGCTGCTCAGGGAATGTTTTCACTGGGACAGATGAAACAATATTCAGAAAACTATATTGCTGCTGGTGGAACGATGGATTTCTCCGGCTATTACAGTGCGAATTATTCCCTTGCAAAGTTTGATGAGGAGCTGAAAAGCAAAATCATCTTCTCTACACACAACCTCGTCTCAGACCATTCTTTTAATGAATTTCAGCTGATCCTTTGCAGGAATGTCCTGATTTATTTTGACCGGGACCTTCAGAACAATGTGCTGGAATTATTTGACGAAAGCCTGGAAGACCTGGGCTACCTGGCATTGGGAACGAAGGAGACGATAGACTTTTCTCCGATTAATAAAAAATATAAACGGCTGCCTGCCAATAAAATATGGAGGAAAGTTAGCTGATGAGCATGTGTGACGCATTTATTATAGGAGGTTCTGCGGGAAGCCTGGATGTACTGTTAAAAGTGCTTCCGGAAATTCAGCCTGATATTCCTTTTCCAATAATCATTGTGATCCACCGGAAACATGGCGCAGACTCACTATTGCCCGATCTGTTGTCTTCCAGGACAAAACTCATTGTGAAAGAAGCAGATGAGAAAGAAAAAATTGTTGCAGGAACAGTATATATTGCACCTTCAGACTATCACCTGCTGATCGAAATGGACCGTACCTTTTCTTTGGATTACTCTGAAAAAGTAAATTATTCCAGGCCGGCAATAGATGTGACCTTTCAAACCGCTGCGGAAGCCTATAAAAATAAACTGGTCTGCCTGTTGCTTTCCGGTTCAAATGCCGATGGGGTAAAAGGACTGAAAACAGTCAAAGCATGGGCGGGAAAGGCGGTTATTCAGGATCCGGAATCCGCACAAGTTGCTTACATGCCGGAACAGGCAAAGAAACATGTTGAAATAGATCGCATTTTACGCATAGAAGATGTTGCAGAATTTATAAATTTACTGCGCTAGATTAAAAAAAATAAATGGGGAACTCAAAAAAGGTTTTTGTATTTGATGATAACGCTGACATATTAGAGTTATGTACGATTATCCTGGAAGATGCAGGATTTGAGATTAAAACATCATCCACGTCTAATCAGATTGTAGATCAGGTAATGGCCTATATGCCGGATATCATCTTTATGGACAACTGGCTGCCCGATGTTGGAGGAATTGATGCGACCAGGGAGCTGAAAGGACATCCGACCTTAAAAGGCATTCCGGTGATTTATTTTACGGCCAACAACGATGTAAAGTCATTGGCCGAACAGGCAGGTGCTGATGGTTATTTATCAAAGCCATTTGACATTCAGGAGCTGGAGAACATCATCAACAAGCACCTGGGACTCTAAGCCTCTTAATTCTTCATTCTGCCTTTTTCTTCTTCTACTCCGGTAACCCTTTTCCTTGCGGGCTTAAGTTCATTCTTGCCAAATTTATAGGAGAAGGTGATTCTGGCCACACGGGTTTCATTTTTCTGGTAGAGCTTATAGCTGAGCCCCGGAAGGGTACTGCTCAAACGGGTAACCTGGGTATTGAAAACATCACTTAAAGCGAGTTTAATATTGATTTTCTTATTCATCAGCGACTTGCTCATGCCGATGTCTATGCCATGACGTTCCCCAATAGATAAAGTTCCATATTCCAGCGGGGACTCATACCTCGCACTCAGTTCTGCATTCAGATCCGGATTGATGATAAAAGTATGCTGTGATTTAATGACAAAAGAGCTTTTGGAGGTATTTAAAGGTTTCCCTGCCAGATCCGGAGTGCTAAATTTCAAATGGAACACATTGAGGTTGTTATTGGTTTGCCACCATTTAAAAATGCTGATGGGCACATTGAAATTCGCTCCGTAAACAACGTTCCTGGCAAGGTTGGCATTGGTCTGGAACAGCGCCTTTTTTTCTTCGTTAGGCAGGAGTACTTCCGTAATGACATCTTTCACTACACTATAGTTCAGGCTGAGAGAATAGCGTTTAAGGGTGTAATTTGCTTCGAAATTGTGGGTATACTGAGGGTTGAGGAAGGGATTTCCCTGGTTATAAGTATACTGGTCAAGGTAATAGATAAATGGATTCAGTGCATCATAACTCGGACGGTCTATTCTTCTGCTGTAAGATACGCCGATTGTCTGGTCTTTAGTCAGGGTTTGATTGACGAATACACTGGGGAAAAAGTCCAGATATGATCTTTTGGTAATCCTGTTTTCCGTAATGGAATTCCCCTTGGAGTTGGTCTGTTCTGCTCGCAATCCCAATTGAACACTGGTGGATTTAAACTGTTTGCTCAGGTTAAAATAGGCTGCGTTCACATTTTCATCGTAAATAAACCGGTTGCTGCGGAGCGGATCGTTTTTCCATTGACTATCCTTCAGTTCTTCGGCGATAAAATTATTGTCCGTCTCTACCGAACTGCTTTTAATTCCGGTTTCCAATTTCATGGTCTTATTCAGGGGCAGGGTATAATCCACTTTAAAGGCTTTAATATTGATCCTGGAAGGACTCTGGTTCCTGAGGAAGCTGGTGGGCTTGAGTTCTGACCCATCGGCGTATATAAAGCGGTTGACATAATTGGCATCGTCGCCGGAATGGTAACGTGAATAATCCAGATCCGCAGTAATTTCCTGTCCGGAAGTATCCAGAACGGATTTATAATTAAGGTTATAAGCATAATTCTGGTAATTACTATGAATGACGTTTTTGGCGAGTACCGCAGAGTCAGGCTGACCGAAAGAGCGGCCAATCCAGGTATTATTGTCCATCAGGTCATCTGAGGTATTGGCATAACCACTGAATAAAACCCCCAGTGTATTGTTTTTATTCAGGAAAATATCCATTCCCGCCTTAAAATTATGACTGTTATTCTTACGCTGATCCGTTGATGACTGTTCAAAATAGGTTTTTGGGGTGCCTTCCTTCCCGGCAATACGGTCAATGGTCATATCCTGGTTCCGCTTGGTCCCGCCAAAATTATAGTTCCCAAAAAGATTTACTTTTTCCGAACGGTGGTTTAAGTTTAAACTGGCGTTTTCATTCAGGTTCTGACCATAACCCAAAGTTCCGGAAAGACTCCCGTTGGTTCCGCCATTTTTACTTTTCCTGGTTTTAATATTGATGATGCCGGAATTTCCTGCAGCCTCATATTTGGCGGAGGGATTGGTAATCAGTTCAATACTTTCTATCTGTGAACTTTGCATGCTTCTGAGGAGGTTGCTCACGTCTGCATTGCTCATATACGTTTGCTTTCCATCGATCTGAATCATTACCCCCTGTTTGCCTTGCATAGAGATGTTGTCATTCTGATCTACCGTCACGCCTGGCGCCTTTTCGAGGACTTCCAGGGCGGTGCTTCCGGTCATCAAACTGCTGTTCTCTACATTCATGATCAGTTTATCTGTTTTTCGCTCAAATAAAGGCTTTACAGCCGTAATCTTAACTTCGCTGAGGTCTTTACTCCCTGAATTTAAACGAAGGTCCTGAAGCTTGATATGAAGGTTTTTTGCATCTATTTTAAAAAGCTCGCTTTTTGAAGTAGAATACCCCATCAGAGAAGACTTTATGTAATAATTTCCGGGTTTGATTTGCAGAAACTGAAATTTTCCGGAAGCGTCTGTAATGGCTGATCTTACAAGGGAGGAATCCGCCTGGTTAAACAAGGCCACTGTTGCATAATCCAAAGGTTTCTTTTGCTCATCGGTGACCGCTCCGGTAACGGTGGCCTGAACGGCACTATCTTGTGCCATGGCTATTCCTGAGCTGATAAAGAGAAAAAATAGATTTAAATAAAGTGTTTTCATGAGTTCTGGTCTGTTTAAAAAAAAGCACGCAAAATCCCCATAGCGTAAAATCACACTCCATGTTAATGAAGAAAAATCAGGGCGTTTTTAAAACAGATGGTTTTCTGTTGCTTCTATAGTTAAGACGGTAAAAAAATCAAAACGTTACAAATAATTGATTTTATTGCAAATAAATTGCCTGAGTGGCGCATAAAAAAGAAAAGGCCATCAGTGTGATACTGATGGCCTCTTTTATGAATTTTAACGGGTTTATTTTACGCCAAGAACGTCTACGCCCTGCTCAAAGATCACATCCACAGGAATGCCTTTTTGAGTCAGACGGTCTAAATCTTTTTGAAGTTCTGCGCTAATCACGGCTTTCTCTTTTTGTGTTTTCTCTACTGCAGCTTTATCTCCGTTACCCTGAAGCGTAATGATCAGTTTGCTTAACTTGTTCATCGCCGTTTCAAATTTGGCGAAATCTACTTTATAGGTTCCGTTTTCATTGCGTATGAATGCGCCATTCTCTTTAAAGAAGTTGAAACATTGCATATTTGCTTTTCCATGTGCACTCGCTGCACCAAACCTTACCGAACGAAGGATTCCAGCCATATAAGTGGTATAAAAGGTCTTGATATCGCCTTCCAGCTCTCCTTTTTTAAGCAATCCGGTAACCATATACAAGCCCAAAACATCGGCCTTACCTTCTTCTAACCATGAGTATTGCTCCTGCAACGCTTCTTTTACAAAGCCTTTTCCGGTAATGGTTTTTTTGATTCCCAGGCCATGTGCAACTTCATGGAACATCACGTTGGAAAAGAAAGCATCGAAATTGATGTATTGCTGCTGGTCTTTATCGATCAGTTCTTTTGCAATTGGCACAAGGATCTTATCAAATTTTGCTTTCATGGCATTTTTTAACTGGGAGCGTCTGGTTCCTTTCTTTTGCTGAATGATCTCATCATTAGGAAGGTTTACAGCGATGGTTTTTGATCCCGCATTACAATCTCCGGCATAATAAACGACATCGTAAGCATTTAACTCCGAATCTGTTCCCGGCTTTTCTTTTTTGTATTTAGCATCCACCGGAAGTCCTTCCTGTAGTTGAGGTAGCATGCTCACATATTTTGCAAGGCGTTTGCTCCATACTTTATCCTTTACCAATACATAGGCCTCATAAGAAGCCCTGGCATTGAACAATTTGTCCTCATAATTTTCGATCGGGCCGATAATGATGTCCAGGTTATTGGTTTTCATATCCAGCCAGGCATAATCACTGGCGGTATAATCATCCGAAACCAACGCATCTGCGCGCAGGTTCAGGTATTTTTTAAATCCCGCATCTTCCGCAAGTAATGCCGCTTGTTTAAGTAATGCTGATGCATTTTGTAGCTCTGAAGCATATAAAACGTGGTAAGGAACAGCGCTCAGTTTTCCCGTGCTGTCTTTCTTTATCACCGAATACTGACCTAGTTTATCTTTCACATCCGATTTCTCTAACTCGGCTTTGGTCATTCCGGCAGGGTAGAAGCTGGCCGCATCCGGCTTTGCACCAATCCCTGAAATGAATGGTTTATCTCCGTTTAAACGGTCCCAAGGCCCGTAGTTGATCCAGACAAAAGCTTTTGTCTTTTCATCCTTTATGGTGCTCAATAAGCTGTCACGCTGTGGATATGCCTGTTTCCAGAAAAGCTCGTCCATAATTTGGGCAGCCTGGATCAATAAAGGTAAAATCTTACGTTCATTGGCAGATAATTCATTCAGGTTGGTGCTCAGTTTAACCTTTTCGTAAATCGCGATCCGGTCATTTACATAACGTTGCAAACTATCTTCACCTGAACTGGTATCTTTAACAGTGGTATTGGTGTTTCCATTTGGGTTGCTACAAGAAGAAATTCCTGTAACCAGGGCACATCCGGCAATAATAAGCGTTAACTTGCTTAAGTTTCTCATATTGAATTTTTGTTTTTTTATCGATGCAAAGCTACATCAAATGCAGGCATTTTCGTCGCTCTCCTTTGGTTGATCTCCTAACAAGATGGCAACTAAATTAGTAAAAAATAGTAATTTCACCAGTTCTATACTTCTATTATGATACAACAGCAAAAAATTACCCGGGGCAGCTTATTTATTTTCTCCATGTTTCTGCTCGCAGCATGTTCTTCGAATAAGTACGCCGCAACGAACAAAATATATAAGGATCAGGTAAATGGCTTTGCAGAGATGGTAAAGGCCACACCTCCTGCCAATCAAACCGTCGCGACATTAGACGCGGCGCAGCAATCCTGGATCGGTTCCGTTAACTTCGGCATCCGTCGTCCTAATTTTGTCATTATCCACCATACCGCTCAGGATTCATTGAACCAAACCGTAAAAACTTTTATCAATAAAAAGGCAGGAGTAAGTGCGCATTATGTGGTAGGAAGAGATGGTAAGGTGGTGCAGATGGTAAACGATTACCTGAGGGCAAACCATGCCGGAGTTGGGAAATGGGGCAACGATGCCGACCTGAATTCTTCCTCCATTGGGATTGAGCTTGACAATAACGGTAAAGAACCTTTTGCTGATGCACAGCTGAGAAGTTTGGTTGAGTTGCTTGGCGCATTGAAAAAGCGATACAACATTCCAACCGCCAATTTTATCGGGCATTCGGATATCGCACCAAGGCGAAAAGTAGATCCTTTAAATTTTCCCTGGAAAGTTTTAGCGAAAAAGGGATTTGGTTTATGGTACGACGAGGTGTTGAAAATGCCCCCTGTAGATTTTAATGCTGAGCTGGCATTGAGGGTGATTGGTTATGATGTCAGCAATCCTACTTCTGCGATCGTTGCCTTTAAAATCCATTTTGTACAAACCGATATAATCCCGGTACTCACACCCACAGATAAGCTGATCTTATATAACCTGTACACTAAATATTTATAACCCTGCGTTAGGGCTGACTGTACATTGCTTTCCTGTTTTTGAAACCGGCAAGTAATTTATAAAAGACCCTTTATAGGCCCTGGGGATCTATCAGGGATCAATCAACCCCCTATTACGGATCAATGGCAAGTCAATTGGACCTGGACGCATTTTCAACGGAATTGCTAAGAACACCTGAAGCATAAAAAAGCCGGATCACGTTTACGTTGATCCGGCTTTTTGGTAATGTCCAAGGTTTAAAAATTAAACCAGACTATTTATTTCCTTTAGCCCAGGCATCTTTTAAGCCAACGGTACGGTTAAATACCAGGTGTTCAGGAGTTGAATCCTTGTCCACACAATAGTATCCCTTTCTAATGAACTGATATCTGGAATCGATATCAGCATTGGCAAGGTAGGGCTCTATATACGCTTGTTTAATGACGTCAACGCTGTTTGGATTCAGGTAATCCTTAAAGTCTCCTTCTTCAGCATCCGGTGATTCTACTGTAAATAAACGGTCGTAAGTTCTGATTTCTGCACTTTTCGCATGTTTCGTACTTACCCAGTGTATCGTTCCTTTCACGTTGATACCGCTGGTATCTTCGCCGCTTTTAGATTCAGGGATATAGGTACAATGTACTTCAGTTACATTTCCTTCCGCATCTTTACGGAAATCTTCACATTTTACAATGTAAGCATGTTTCAGTCTCACAGTTGCTCCGGGAGCCAGTCTGAACCATTTTTTTGCAGGCTCTTCCATAAAGTCTTCACGTTCAATCCACAATTCATTGCAGAAAGGAATCTCCCTGATGCCGCCTTTATCTTCTGCTTCTGGATTATTTTCTCCATGAAGTACTTCTTCCTGTCCTTCAGGATAATTGGTAATCACCAGTTTAATCGGATCCAATACCGCCATGACCCTGTTTGCTGTTTTGTTCAGGTGTTCGCGAACACAGAATTCCAGTAAGCTCAGCTCGATCAGGTTTTCTCTTTTGGCAATTCCGATTCTTTCACAGAATTCGCGGATACTTTCCGGAGTATATCCTCTTCTTCTTAACCCGCTGATGGTAGGCATGCGTGGGTCATCCCATCCGCTCACCACACCTTCATTTACCAGTTGCAGGAGCTTTCTTTTACTCATTACCGTATAAGAAAGGTTTAAACGGGCAAATTCATATTGTTTGGAAGGGAAGATGTCCAGGTGTTCAATGAACCAGTCGTACAATTCCCGGTGAGATACATACTCCAGGGTACAGATGGAATGGGTAATCGTTTCGATACTGTCACTTTGTCCATGTGCAAAGTCATACATCGGATAGATGCACCACTTGTTGCCTGTACGGTGATGTTCTGCATGTTTGATGCGGTAAATGATCGGATCACGCATGATCATATTCGGGCTGGACATATCTGCTTTTGCCCTTAAAATACGTGCGCCATCTGCAAATTCACCTGCTTTCATGCGGGCAAAAAGATCCAGGTTTTCAGCAATACTGCGCGAGCGGTACGGACTGTCTTTGCCTGCTTCAGTAGGTGTACCCTTCAATGCGGCAATTTCTTCAGCACTGCTGTCATCTACATAAGCAAGGCCTTTTTCGATCAGTTTAACTGCGAAATCGTATAAAGTATCAAAGTAATCTGAGGTATAAAGCTCATTTTTCCATTCAAATCCAAGCCATTTAATGTCTTGTTGCTGACTGTCTACATATTCTGTTTTTTCCGTTATCGGGTTGGTATCATCAAACCTCAGGTTTGTATAGCCACCATATTTCTTGGTCAGACCAAAGTTCAGGCAGATTGCCTTCGCATGTCCGATGTGCAAATATCCATTGGGTTCAGGCGGGAAACGGGTAATTAACGTTTCATATTTTCCGCTGCTTAAATCGTTCTCAATGATCTCCTCAATAAAGTTCAATGATCTTTCCTCACTCATAAAAACTGTAAATTTAGTCTTCAAAGTTAACATAAAAGCGCTAATTTACTTACATTTACAGCCTACTATTCGTATATTTTATGAGCAAGACATTAAACAGGCCCATTAGGGTTTTAGTGGCTAAAGTTGGATTGGATGGGCACGACAGAGGGGCTAAAGTAATTGCAACCTCTCTGAGAGATGCCGGGATGGAGGTCATCTATACCGGATTACGTCAGACCCCGGAGATGGTGGTAAACACAGCCTTACAGGAAGATGTTGATGCCATAGGGATCTCGATTCTTTCCGGCGCCCACATGACAGTCTTCCCTAAAATAGTGGAAATCATGAGGCAGAAAGAGGTCAAAGATGTATTGCTCACCGGTGGTGGAATCATTCCGGAAAGTGACATGAAGAAACTCAAGGACATCGGCGTAGGTGAATTGTTTGCACCGGGGACCACCATGGAAACGATCGTAAATTATATCAAAGGCTGGGTTGTCGAAAACAGAAACTTTTAGATTATGGCATATCAGAATATCTTATCAGAAATAAGGGCGCAAGTGCTTTATGTGACCATTAACAGGGAACAAAAGCTAAATGCTTTAAATAAAGAGACATTAAACGAACTGGCAGAGGTGATTGCTTTTGCAGGTCAGAGTGAGGAAGTCCGCGCGGTGTTATTGACCGGAGCAGGGGAGAAAGCCTTTGTTGCAGGTGCCGACATCTCGGAATTCGCTGCCTATAGCAGTGAAGAAGGCGAAAATCTGGCCAGAAATGGACAACATACCGTATTTGATGCCATAGAAAATTGCCCGAAGCCGGTGATTGCAGCGGTCAATGGTTTTGCTTTGGGCGGAGGATTGGAACTGGCTATGGCCTGCCACATCCGTGTCGCTTCAGATAACGCTAAACTGGGCTTGCCTGAGGTTTCCCTGGGCCTGATCCCCGGTTATGGAGGAACGCAAAGATTGACACAACTGGTTGGAAAAGGACGGGCCATTGAAATGATCACCACTGCGGATATGATCACTGCAGCACATGCCGAAAAAATCGGATTGGTCAATTACGTGGTTCCGGCAGCAGAGCTTTTGTCAAAAGTGGAAGAAATTCTGGCAAAGATAAAATTGCGCGCACCACTGGCTGTTGCCAGTGCAATCCGATCGGTAAACGCTTCACTTCTTTTTGATGAAAACGGTTTTGAAACTGAAATCAAAGAATTTGGTAAGTGTTTTGATACAAATGATTTTAAAGAAGGTACTACTGCTTTTTTAGAAAAAAGGAAACCCACATTTTTAGGTAAATAAAGCCTGTTTATAACGTATTTAAGGCCCATTGAACACATTTCAATGGGCTTTTGCTATAGCCGGAATACTGACCTCTTTATAGGTCGGTAGATTTAAAAGTGTAGAAAATATTTCCCATACTAAAAAATGTATTTATATTTATCTATTATTATGCAGTAAACTATTTTATTTCCCTATGAGAAAAATATTAATTGTTGATGATGAAATAAACATTGGTTTATTACTATCTAAGTTTTTAACCCGAAATTCATTTAGTGTCTCAACAGCTACAAGCGGTGTTTCCGCGATGGAATATCTGGCAAAGGAAAGTTACGACCTTGTGTTGTGTGACTATCGTTTGGAAGATACCGATGGGAAGGAGATGCTGATCAAGATTAAGGAAAGTTATCCAAGTACCGGTGTGATTATCATCACCGGGTATTCTGATATTAAGCTGGCTGTGGAGCTCATCAAACTGGGCGCGTACGATTATATCACCAAGCCGCTGTATCCGGATGAAATATTAAATACCATCAATAAAGCGATTGATACACAAACCGCTTTAAATGAAAATAGAATGGAAACCCCTGCTGAAGCACCTAAACAAAAGGGAAGCAAGCAGATCTACAATCAAACGGACAATTTCGTTGCCGGACAAAGTGCGGCTTCCAAAGAGCTGTTAAAGCAGATTCAGCTGGTTGCACCAACGGCCTACAGCGTGATCCTGACCGGCGAAAGCGGAACAGGAAAAGAGTCTGTTGCCATGGCCATTCACCTGAACAGCCCAAGAAAGAACAATCCTTTCGTAGCGATGGACTGTGGTTCCCTAACCAAGGAACTGGCAGGAAGTGAATTTTTCGGACACGAAAAAGGATCCTTTACCGGAGCACTTTATACCAAAATCGGCCATTTCGAAATGGCAAATGGCGGCACCCTCTTTCTGGATGAAGTAGGAAACCTTTCCTATGAAATTCAGGCAGCCCTGCTCAGAACTGTACAAGAGCGTAAAATCAAAAGAATCGGAAGTACAAAAGAGATCGATCTGGATGTGAGGATTATCGTCGCAACCAATGAAAACCTGACAAATGCCATTCAGAAAGGCAGGTTCAGGGAAGATTTATACCATCGTTTCAATGAGTTTTCCATTGCACTTCCGCCATTGAGTCAGCGTGGACGTGACATTATGGTCTTTGCCAATACCTTTTTGGAAGTGGCAAACCAGGAACTGAACCGAAACGTACAGGGCTTCTCTGAAGAAGTAGAAGAATGTTTCTTAACCTACAACTGGCCTGGAAACGTCCGGGAATTAAAGAATGTGGTTAGAAGGGCTACCTTGCTTACCGAAACACAGGAAATCCAGTTAAAAGCACTTCCTTTAGAGATCTCTACCTATGCAAAAGCTTCTGCGATGGAAAGCTCCATTTCGCGGACAGAAAAGCCCAGAGACTTGAAAAACGCAGCTTTAGAGGCAGAATATGAAGCCATCTTAAAAGTGCTGAGAGAAGTTAACTTTAACAAAACCAAAGCGGCAAAAATCCTGAATATCGACCGGAAGACGCTGTATAATAAAATGAGGGCAATCAATCTGGAAACCTAAGGTTCATGTCATTATTCAACTACAAACAAAGGAATAACATCACCCTGCTGATCATCATCGTTATGGGGTGTTTAATTGCTTATTCCTTACAGGGAATCTTTAGCTCTATCCTTGGAACCCTGGTGTTGTATACCATTCTGCGACCCGCATTCCTATACCTGGTAGAAGAGAGAAAATGGAATAAACGCCTTTCTGCTCTTCTGCTGTTATTTGTTTCTGTGCTGGTGATCGTTCTTCCTTTTTATGCGGTCAGCACAATGGTGATTGAAAAGATTGCCGAACTGCAGAGCGACCATATCTATTTTAAAAACCTGATTTTCAAAGTGAAACACCTGCTTCCGGTGGGAGGGGATTTTCAGAGCCTGATCGAAGATGGCCTGAAAAAAGCGGGAACCTGGGCTACAGAACTTTTCCCTTCTTTGATCTCCGGTGCATTTAACATTGTACTGGGGCTGCTGATCATGTATTTCCTGCTGTATTTCATGTTGATAGAAAACGAAAAATTCGAAAGTTCGTTGCTAAAATATGCGCCTTTCCGCGAACAGAATGCTTACCGATTTGCGGAAGAGATGCGGAATACGACCTATGCAAATGTGCTCGGACAGGGCCTGATCTGTGTGGTGCAGGGTTCATTGGTCAGTTTGTCATTCTATGTACTTGGTTACTCCGATCCTTTATTCTGGGGCGTAATGACCACCTTTATCTCTTTCGTCCCTGTATTGGGACCCCCGGTCATCTTTGTTCCGGCGGCACTCCTCCAGATGGCCAATGGCAATAGCTTTGGCGCCTGGGCAATGCTGATTTTCGGATTTGTGGTGATTATCAATATTGATAACGTCCTTCGTTTTATGATTGCGAAAAAAGTTGGCAATATTCACCCCATTATTACGGTAATTGGCGTAGTTATTGGTATACCCTTATTCGGAATATCGGGTCTGGTCTTCGGTCCACTGTTATTGTCGTACTTCATATTGATGATCAAAATATATGAAACCAGCGCAATGGCCTCCGAAAGATTGGAAAGAATTAAAACAATTTCTGAGCAGGAATCGTTATAATCAGTATATTCCAGAGTCAATAAAGGAAATATTAAACACAAAATTTAAATGTCATGAATGATAATTCAAAAGTATTAATTGGGCTATTGGCCGGTTTAGCTGCAGGTGCGGCATTGGGATTACTGTTTGCTCCGGAAAAAGGAAGTGAAACAAGAGATAAGTTGAGCCAGTCTTTAAAAGACCTTGGTGATGCGATTAAAGACAAAGCGGCAGATGAAATCAATAACCTGGCGAACCTGAAAGATAAAGTGGTGACTTCTGTAAAAAGTAAACTTCATCAGGCAGAAGAAGAGTTTGCTGATGATGTAGAGCACGCATAAATTACCCCTAAAACCAAAGATAATGCAGGAAAATAAAGAAAAAGATCTGGAGGACCTGGTAGAGGATGCAAAAGGTTATGTCAATACCCGCCTGGAATATACCCGGCTATACCTGGTAGAGCGAGGTTCCAAGATGTTTGCCGATATGGTGACAAATGCCACCGTTGCCATTTGTTTTCTGCTGGCTTTCCTGTTTGGTACTTTTACTTTAGCACTGTTTTTATCAGATGTTCTGGGAAGCTATACAAGAGGCTTTGGCTGTGTTGCTTTGATCTATATCCTATTGGCCATGATCGTTTATTTTACGAAAGAAAAGTATATTGAAAAGGCCATAATTAACTTTACAATCAGACGCTATTTTAATAAATTAGCAGATAAGGAAGAGGAAGATGAGCAGAAAGTATAACATCAATAACCTGGAAGACCTTCACCAGCAGGTGCGTTTGCTTAAAGCAGAATATCGCTTTAAAGGAGATGCGCTGGTTGGCGATTCTAAAAAATACCTCCACCAGTTTACCATAGGCGGATTTATTAAAAAATATGCAACCCCTTCTGCCTTTCTTAAAATAGACGATAAGTTTAACATCAGCAGTAAGGTGATGTCACTGATTCTTCCTTTGGTGATGAACAGTACCTTTTTTAAGGGCTCAGGCCTCGTAACTAAGGCCCTGGTAGGCCTGGCATCAGGTAAGGTTGGAAAGACGCTGGACGCAGAGCATTTATCGGCGATATTCAATTCCGTGAAATCCTGGTTCAGCAAGACAAAGAAAAATAAAGAAACAACTCCGGCATACGTGGATTACGGCATTCCGCCGGATAGCGAAACCTATTAACAAAAAAGGAAGCCCTGAAGCTTCCTTTTTTTATGGATAAACATTTCATTTTTTATGGATGAACATGTTATCCTGTTTCAACAGGAGATTAAACCGTTGATTTGATTTTTAGTTCGTTCATTTGTTTCTCGTCAATCGTAGAAGGGCTGTCGATCATGACATCTCTTCCTGAATTGTTTTTAGGGAAAGCAATCACATCACGGATGCTGTCTAATCCTGCGAAAATTGAGCATAAGCGGTCAAATCCGAAGGCAATTCCACCATGTGGAGGAGCACCAAACTCAAAAGCGTCCATCAGGAAGCCAAATTGTTTCTGCGCTTCTTCCGGAGAGAATCCTAAATGTTTAAACATCAGCGCCTGTAAAGTCCTGTCATGGATCCGGATAGAACCACCACCGATTTCGGTACCGTTTACCACCATATCATAAGCATTTGCCCTTACTTCGCCTGGCTTGGTATCCAATAAGGCGATGTCCTCCGGTTTTGGAGAAGTAAAAGGGTGGTGCATGGCATGGTAACGTTCTGATTCCTCATCCCATTCCAATAGCGGGAAGTCAAGTACCCAAAGTGCACTGTATTTATTTTTATCACGTAAACCTAAGCGTGTACCCATTTCCAGGCGCAGTTCACTTAATTGTTTGCGTACTTTATCCTGTACTCCGGCCATGATCAGCACTAAATCTCCCGGTTGGGTATTCAGGGCTGCGGACCATTTTTGTAATTCTTCTTCATTATAGAATTTATCTACAGATGATTTCAATGAGCCATCTTCGTTATGTCTCATATAGATCAGTCCTGTTGCACCGATTTGCGGGCGTTTGATAAAGTCTGTCAGTTCGTCCAGTTGCTTACGGGTATAAGAAGCACAGCCTGTGGCATTGATTCCGATCACCAGTTCCGCATTGTCAAATACAGGGAAATCTTTTCCTTTAGCCAATTCGGTCAGCTCCACAAAACGCATGTCAAAACGGGTATCCGGTTTATCGGAACCATAAAGGCGCATGGCATCTGAATATTGCATTCTTGGTACTTCAGGAAGGTCAAAACCTTTGATGTCTTTGAATAAGGTACGGATCAGTCCCTCAAATGTATTTAAGATATCTTCCTGTTCGATGAAAGACATCTCACAGTCAATCTGTGTGAACTCCGGCTGTCTGTCGGCACGTAAATCCTCATCTCTGAAACATTTTACAATCTGAAAATAACGGTCAAAGCCGGATACCATCAACAATTGTTTAAAGGTTTGCGGAGATTGGGGAAGGGCATAAAACTGTCCTTCGTTCATTCTGCTTGGTACTACGAAATCCCTTGCACCTTCTGGTGTAGATTTGATCAGTACCGGGGTTTCTACTTCAATAAAGTCCAGGTTATCTAAATAACGACGAACCGCCTGAGCCATTTTATGACGTAAAACCATATTGTTACGAACCGGATTTCTACGTAAATCCAGGTAACGGTATTTCATCCGCAAATCATCACCACCATCTGTTTCATCATCAATCATGAATGGAGGTAATTTCGCTGCGTTTAGTATTTCCAATGCAGTGATTTTGATTTCTACTTCACCTGTAGGCATTTTCAGGTTTTTGTTAGAGCGTTCTACGACTAAGCCGCTGGCTTTAATTACAAATTCCCTGCCCAGGCTACGTGCTGCCTCGCATAATTCCCGGTTGTCGTCCATATTGAAAACCAATTGGGTGATTCCGTATCTGTCGCGAATGTCAATAAAAGTCATTCCTCCTAAATCCCTGGATTTTTGTACCCAGCCGCACAAGATTACATTTTCGCCTAAATTCTCAATAGCTAGAGCTCCGCAAGTAGTTGTTCTTAACATTATTAAAAGTATTAAGTAGCAAAAATATTGATTTTGAACCGGATATTTCAACCTACAATGAATTTAGCTTGGGATATTGAAAATATGTTACCGGTATCCCAGCCTTCAGGGATTTTGCCGCTCAGGTGTTTTTTGTTTTAAAATGACCTGATGATTTCGGGGGTTAAGAACGATAATGCTTTTTATATCAGTAGGTTGGTGTTCATTATTTTTAAGTATTTTTACTAAGGCGGTTGTAATCCGTATGTTTTATGCTTTCGTAAATATTTACTTAATTCCCAGACTATGAAATCATTATATGTATTGCCTTTTTTTATTGCTTTTTGTTATTCAGGGGCGAAAAGACCAGATGCAGGGACCATTGTTGCAAAAGAACATGCTGCAGAGCAGAAATCTGTTCAGATATTATACACGATGCCGGAAGAAGGGATGCCACATGAAGGAACCTGGCTGCAATGGCCACATCAGTATCAGTATGGTGAAGCCTACCGGGACAGACTGGATGATGCCTGGATTGCCATGACAGACGCACTTTCTGAGGGAGAAAAGGTCCATATTATCGTTTACGATGATGAGGAAGAAGAAAGGGTGAGAGAGATGCTCGAAGAGGATAAGATCTCGCTGAAGAACATTGATTTCAAAGTTTACAAGACGGATGATGTCTGGGTACGTGATAACGGGCCGATTTATGCGAGAGACCAGAAGGGAAACCTGGTGATTGAAGACTGGGGCTTCAATGGCTGGGGGAAAAAGGCAGAATTTGAAAACTGTGATGACATCCCGGAGCGCATTGCCCGGGATCAAAATAAAAAATATCTGGATTTAAATGAGGTCATGATCAATGAAGGGGGAGCGGTAGAAATTGATGGAAACGGAACATTGATGGCCACTAAAAGTGCCATCCTGAATAAGAACCGCAACCCGGGAATGAGCCAGGCAAAAGCAGAAGAGATTTTTACCAGGTACTATGGGGTCACTAATTTTATCTGGCTGGAAGGGAAGGCCGGTCTGGAAATTACGGACATGCACATCGATGGTTTTGCCCGTTTCGCAGACAAGAACACGATTGTCACGATGAGCCCGGATGACCTTTTGGAATGGCAGGTTCCTCAGAATGATATCAATAAACTGTTTAAGTCGACCAATAAAAACAGGAAAAAATACAATTTTGTCAAATTGCCGCTGACACAGGAGAATGTAACGACCGCCTATGGCAAAAAGCTGGATTATCCCGGCTCCTACGTCAATTATTACATTGCAAACAATGTGGTTTTGGTGCCGAACTATAAAGATCCCAACGATGCTGTTGCGAATGCCATCATTCAGAAACTATACCCAAACAGGGAAGTTGTAGGGATTGACGTCAGGAATTTATACGCCAATGGCGGAATGATTCACTGTGTAACGCAACAGCAGCCTAAATAGCCAGGAATTCCGATCGCTTTATAAACCTGTCTTATCCGTTCTGATGGGATAAAACAGGACTTATCTGTCCTTTTTCCTGGCGGTATTTCAGCGTATAATGAAATTATCTGCTGATATTGAAAATATTTTTGTTCTTGATGCAACGTTTCAAAAAATCAATTGTCATTTATAGCGAACTGGAAAACATTGGAAACTGTATACATCGATAAACACGTCACACTCGTGAACGAGTGCCGGCAGGGAAGCCGGAAAGCACAATTTGAAATATACAAATTGTATGCTAAAGCTATGTATAACGTGGCGCTGAGGATTGTCAACTTTGACGATGAGGCAGAAGATGTTTTACAGGAAGCATTTCTGGACGCATTTACGCGGATAGAAAACTTTAGAGGGGATACGACCTTTGGCCTGTGGCTAAAACAGATCGTGATCAATAAATCCATCAATTACCTCCGCAAAAGGAAAGTGGAGTTTGTAAATATTGAAGAAGTGGATGTGCCGCAGGAAACTGAAAATGAAGACGATGACCTGCAATGGAGAGTGGAAGAGATCAGAGAAGCGATCACACAGCTTCCCGACCGGTATAGAGTGGTATTGACACTGTATCTTTTTGAGGGCTACGATCATGAAGAGATTTCTCATATTTTGAAAATCTCGGAAAGTACTTCCCGCACCCAGTATATGCGTGCAAAAATAAAATTGAATAGCTTATTAGTAAAGAGAGGAGTATAAAGATGAACAATAAGGGTATTGAAGAGTACATTAAAGAACACAAGAAGGAGTTTGATTTTAAAACGCCGTCAGACCAGCTATGGGGCAGGATAGATGCCGCATTAGACAAAGAAAAAATAAAAAAAAAATCGGTAATGCCGTTGTGGTTAGGTATAGCTGCGTCCTTGATCCTGATCATGGGACTTACTTTTATCTATACTTATCGTAACCAGGGTAGCAAAGAACTGGAAATTGCAGACATCAACCCGGTATACGGAAAGAAAGAACTGAAATTTGCCAGTCTGATCGAAGAGAAAAAAGACAGTTTGCAGGCCTATGCGAAAAAGAACCCGGCTTTGTATGCTAATTTTAGTGCGGATCTGAACAAGCTGGACAGCGATTATGAGCAGCTGAAAAAAGAGCTGCAAAATAGTCCAAATCAGAAAGTGGTGGTGAAGGCCATGGTGAAAAATCTGGAACTTCAGTTGCAGGTGATCAACCAACAGCTGTCGATCATCAACGAAGTGAATCAAATCAATGAGGAAAATCAGATATGAAAAAGTTAATTTGGGGGTTAGCGAGCCTGGTATTGGCTACAAATTTCGCTCAGGCACAATCTAATGTATTGGAAGGAAGCAAGGGACCAAAGCTTGCAGTATTGACGCCTTTAAGGGGAGATTTGCAGGGGGCACCAATTTCGCCGGAGCCGCTTCCGGTTCCTTTGGACCAGCTGAAAGAAGTTGTTCAGGACGACCAGAACGATGGGGCGCGGTCAAAAACTTTTTCTAAATCCTTTGCGATGGACAGTGGTGATAAACTGAACCTGAGCAACAGATATGGCGATGTGCAGATCAAAATATGGGATAAAAGAGAAGTCCGGGTTGATGTGGACATCAAAACCTATAGCAGTCAGGATGGAGAAGCACAGCGCTTATTGGATGAGACCACGATAGAGGCCGGTAAAAGCGGGGATATGATTTCTTTTAAAACCAATATGGGAAACCGCGATGGTAACTATGGCAGCCGCTTCAGGAATGGAAAAATGGTTTGGAAAAGAGAGGTCAAGGTAAATTATGTGGTCTATATGCCCGCATCAAATTCTTTATCGATGAGCACGCAGTATGGAAACATGACAATGGGCAATTTCTCAGGCCCTCTTTATGCAAAGGTACAATACGGAAACTTTACTGCCGGAAGCCTGAACAGCAATAACAATTACATTTCGGTTCAGTACGGTAAAGCAGATATAGAGGAAATTAATGTAGCAACCATCAAACAACAATATGGCTCAGGATTAACCCTGGGCACCGTAGGGACCTTGGACCTGAATGCCCAATACGTTGGGGTAGACATTAAAAAGATCAGGGGGAACGCGGTCATTAAGCAACAATATGGACAGGGATTGACCCTGGGTTCCGTTGATAATCTGGAGCTGGACGCCCAATATGTCAATGTGACGGTCGGCACAATCAATGGAAATGCGACGGTTAAACAGCAGTATAACAACATTTCTATCGCCGCTGTGAACAAGCTCGTGATTAAAGGCCAGTATGCCAATGTTAAAGTCGGTACATTGAAAGGAGATGGAAATTTCAAAGTAGGCTATAACAAACTGATCATCGATCAGGTGAATTCAGGATGCAGGAACCTGATCATTGATGCAGACTATGCCGGAGTGTCATTAGGCTTTGGCAGCGGTTACCATGCCGATTTTGACGTAAAGACGAATTACGGCAAATTTAAATCCGGGCCGGCAGTATATAAGGCCATTGTTGACGAAGACAATACCAAACAATATAGTGGTAAAATCGGAAACGGAGGGAATGCTAAAATCAGTATTAAAGCAGATTACGGCTCGGTCTCCTTTAACTAAAAAGACTATTTTATTCTGATAAAAATACAATTAGGAGAAGGCTTGCTGATAAATTCAGCAAGCTTTTTTTATATCTTAGCGACTTGATTTATTTTTAGAAAATGGAACTTTTAAGCAGCCCTGAAGCCTGGATATCACTCTTTACCTTAACCATATTAGAGATCGTTTTGGGAATTGATAATATCGTTTTCATATCGATCCTTGCAGGAAAACTTCCCCTGGAACAGCAGGCTAAAGCCCGGAAGGTCGGTTTGGGACTGGCCATGATCACCAGGGTATTGCTGTTGTTATCCCTGACCTGGGTGATGAAACTGACCGCTCCTTTATTTAATGTGGGAGACTGGATCGGGATCAGCGATGAAGAATGGCTGGACAAACTGGCGATCTCCGGAAGAGACCTGATCCTCATCATCGGTGGATTATTCCTGATCTATAAAAGTACACATGAGATTCATCAGAAGCTGGAAGGCGAGGAAGAGGCCGGCATCAAAGGAAAAGTTCATTCTTTCATCGGAATTATCATCCAGATTCTGATTCTTGATATCGTATTCTCTCTTGACTCTGTCATTACCGCTGTCGGAATGGCCGATCATATTGAGATCATGATTGCTGCAGTAGTGATTGCTGTCGGAATTATGCTGGTATCTGCATCTGCAATCAGCGATTTCGTAAACAAGCATCCAACCGTAAAAATGCTGGCTTTATCTTTCTTATTATTAATTGGAGTTTCCCTGTTGGCCGAAGGTTTAGATCAGCACATTCCTAAGGGCTATATTTATTTTGCAATGGCATTCTCAGTACTGGTAGAAATGCTGAACCTGAAAATGAAAAAAGGCAAAAAGCCTGTTGAACTTAGAAATACTCCGCACGAAAACAAGTAAAAATACCGTATGATTTCTTTTTTTGAGGCCGCTCTGGCCGAACTGTCTATACACCGTATTGGGAACAAATCTCAGGATGAATTCTATGTGTTGTCTGAAAAGTCTATTCCGATAAAAGACAATATGCTCAGTAATTTATTACAGCAGTATTTTCTGGGGCCTTATGCCAAAGTGAATGAAGTATACCGCTTTTTTCATCCCAACAACGACCTGAACCTGAATGAAGTTTATCATTTTGCAGCCAGGATTTTTGAAGATGGGACGACCTTTCATGAAAACAGCATAGAAATGGCCAAATACCTGTATGATGTTTCCGGACACCCTAAGATCAAACCGGGCGAATTATACCTTGCTTATTTTGAAAATGTGCAGATCGAAGGAGAACTTCATGACGCCATCGGGATCTTTAAATCGGAAACCAAAGAATCCTTCCTTAAGGTATATCCTGAAGAAGGTGGTTTTGGCCTTGGCTATGAAGAGGATGCCATTAACATCAATAAACTGGACAAAGGCTGTCTGATCTTTAATACCGATAAGGAAGAAGGTTACCGCGTAGCGGTGATTGACCAGACCAACAGGAGTGCGGAAGCCGTATATTGGAAAGATGAATTTTTGAAGTTAAAGATCAGAAATGACAACTTTAACCAGACCAGCAGCGTGCTTGGGGTTTATAAGAACTTTGTGACCGAAAAGCTGGACCAGGAATTTGACATCTCTAAAGCAGATAAGATTGACCTGTTGAACAAGTCCATGAAATACTTCAAGGAGAAAGAAAGCTTTGACCTGGAGGAATTTTCAAATGAAGTGATCGGAAATGCCGAAGGAATTGAATCTTTCAAAAGCTATAAAAAGAACTTTGAGGAAGAGTTTGACACCCCTATTGCGGATACCTTTGACATTTCCGGAGCTGCGGTTAAAAAGCAGGCCAGGGTATATAAAAGCGTTTTAAAGCTGGATAAAAACTTCCACATCTATATTCATGGCGATAAGGAACTCATCGAAAAAGGATTCGATGACGATAAGTCGATGAATTATTATAAAGTATATTTCAGAGAAGAAGAGTAGTCCTTTACAGGACATACTCATCATTAATAGGTTTTACAGGTTCGGGAATGTTGGTTTCTCCCAGCATTTCCAACAGGTTGATCTCTATGGTCCTGGTGATCTGGTTTAATGGAATGGAGGCAGAATTGTTCTCAAAAGGATTGATCAGTCCCATTCCGTTAATTTGTGTGGAGACAAATACAAAGCCAAGCAGCCAGCCAATAAAAATCGACCAATATTCTACGTACGAACTGATCACAAGGGTAATAGATACAACAAACAACCAGATGAAGACCTTGGTAAGATAGGTGTAGGTGGTTGGGAATATGGTATTTTTGATCCGTTCAGACATCCCCATCTGGTTAGAAAAATTGACCAGCAGCTCGTTCAGTTCCATAAAACGGAAACCATCGATATAGCCCTTTTTAGATAACATTTGCAAATCCCGCGACTGGATATTCAGAATTGCATTGTGCATATTGCTCTGCTGCTGAATTTCTTTAAGCTCTTCTGCGGTCAGGTATTTGCTGTAAATGTTGTCGTCGTAATTGCGGAGTGATCCCTTCAGCGTATACAAAAATGCGATGTGCCTGCAGATCATTTTTTTGATCAGTGGCTTCGAATCTTCGTGTTCATCCACGTAATTGATCAGGCTTCTGGCCCAGGAACGGGAATCATTAACGAGCATTCCCCAGATTTTGCGGGCTTCCCACCACCTGTCGTAAGCCTGGTTGTTGTTAAAACCGATAAAAAATGCAATCGCAGTGCCCAGGACACTTGGAATGATTGCCGGAATGTCCAGATTATGGGTAATTAAAAACTCTCTGGCAAAATAGGTGATGCTGCAGGAAACAATCATAATTAAATCCACCTGCCAGGTATTGATCAGGATTCTGCTGAGCTTGATGTGTTGAGCAATGAGCATAGGTATTGGGGTTGATGTTTTGATTTCAATTTACAAACAAAAGAGACTAATTGTTTGCCTTGCCTGAAAATATCTTTTCCGGTTTTTTGAGCCTGTTTTTTTGCAGGCGTGTTTTCATCGCCTGAAGACCTCTTTTGATAAATGGTATTTCTAAGGGAGCAGCTTCGTCTGCCCGGATTTAAGCGGATCTTTATTTTTTGATAAAGGCCTGAGGGATAATTGGGAATAAATGGTAGATTTATTTCTGAAGCCAAATATTCCCTTAACGTATGAGCCAGGAACTACAAAAAAACAGTATTTTCAAAGTCATTGGTGCCTCTTCCCTGGGGACACTGATTGAATGGTATGATTTCTATATTTTTGGCAGCCTGGCCACGATTATCGGGGCACAGCTCTTTCCGTCGGATGCAGGAGCGTCTGCGCTTATCAACACTTTGGCAATTTTTGCCGCAGGGTTCATTGTCAGGCCTTTTGGGGCATTGGTATTTGGCCGACTGGGCGATTTAATTGGCCGTAAATACACTTTCTTACTGACGCTGGTCTTAATGGGCGGTTCTACCTTTTTAATTGGCCTGATCCCTTCTTATTCCAGTATCGGCTATGCAGCGCCCATCCTGGTACTGATCCTTCGTCTGGTGCAGGGATTAGCCCTTGGAGGAGAATATGGTGGAGCGGCAACCTATGTGGCAGAGCATGCGCCTGCAAATAAAAGGGGATTTTTTACCAGCTGGATTCAAACGACGGCTACCGGAGGGCTATTTCTATCTTTAGGAATCATCGTCTTGACTAAAAATCTGATCGGAGCTGCTGGTTTCGCAGATTGGGGATGGAGGATTCCTTTCCTGCTTTCCATCTTGCTGGTAGGTGTTTCCATTTACATCCGCTTGAAAATGCATGAATCTCCTATGTTTACCAAATTGAAAACAGAAGGGAAGGTCTCTAAAAACCCTTTAAAGGAAAGTTTCAACAACAAAACGAATTTTAAAATGGTGCTGCTTGCCCTTTTTGGTGCAACAATGGGCCAGGGCGTGATCTGGTATACCGGTCAGTTTTATGCACAATCTTTTATAGAAAACACCTGTAAGGTTGATTTTAATGATTCCCGGTATATTCTGCTCTGGGGAATTGCTTTTGCTACCCCGTTTTTTGTCGTCTTTGGTTCCTGGAGCGATAAAGTAGGACGTAAATGGATTATGCTGACGGGAATGCTGCTGGGGATTATTTTCTACCGGCCAATCTATCAGATCTTTCTTGACGATACCGACTTTACTCAGGTTACGCAGCAGGATATTCAGTCTGTTGCTGATCCCCTGGTTACCCGGACCCCGATCGAAGGAACTGCCGATAGTCTGATCTCAACCAGTGCCAGGGTGACGCTGTTATCGGGTGCTTCTTATCAAAAGATCCAGTCCCATATCGAATTTAAAGAAAAGGGAAAGGCTGCCGCTGTTCAGCCGGACCAGCTTAAAGACAAGCAACTCTCCACGGCGGTATTCTGGAAATTTGTGGCCCTGGTTTTCTTCCAGATTTTGTTGGTGACGATGGTCTACGGGCCCATCGCCGCATTTTTGGTAGAACTATTCCCTACAAAAATCCGCTATACTTCCATGTCTTTGCCTTATCATGTCGGAAATGGGGTATTCGGAGGGCTTGTTCCTTTTATCGCCACATTGATTGCCAGTTATTCCGGATCTACGCCCTTATCCGGATTGTGGTATCCGATTGGAATCGCCAGCCTGAGCTTTATCATCGGGGCAATTTACCTGTCTAATAAAAAACCAGCCGAAACAGAAGCCTAAATAAAGAAAAAACTATGAACGGATTGAAAAAAGGATTAGGACTATTTTGGATGCTCCTCGGACCGGCATCCATTATCTTTATGTTTTTACAGGCTTATGAGAAAGTGGGCCTGGCCGCAGAAGGGGTTCAAAAAACAAATACAGCCCTGCAATGGGGCATCATTTTATTTATTTTTATCCCAATCAGCGCAGGCCTGGTAATTTTCGGCTATTATGCGCTGAAAGGGGAATATGATCAGTTGCCTTCCGGTTCCGAAGAACAGAAGGGCTAAAGGACTCTTAACAATAAACCTTTAAGGTATTCTCCCTCAGGGAAAGAAACCCTTACCGGATGGTCTTCCGGCTGATGGAATTGTTTGATGATCTGTACTTCTTTGCCTGCATCCAAAGCAGCCCAGGCAATGATTTGCTTAAAGGTTTCCATATCTACGGCACCGGAGCAGGAATAAGTAGCCAGTATGCCGCCTTTTTCCAGTAAAAGCATACCAAGTCTGTTGAGGTCTTTATAAGCTCTTGCAGCCCTGTCTAAGGCCGAACGGGAGGGCGCATATTTTGGAGGGTCTAAGACCACGATGTCAAATTTCTTTCCTTCTTCTTTAAACACACGCAATTGTTTGTTGACGTCAGACTGGATGCTGAGTTGCTGAGCGGCATCAAAACCGTTCAGTTCCAGGTTATGTGCTAAAGTTTCTATGGCAAGCGCAGAGCTGTCCACACTGGTTACGTGTGCTGCACCATGTTTCAGGCTGTTTAAGGTAAATCCGCCACTGTAACAGAAACAATCCAGCACGTTTTTATCTTTGGAATAAGCGGCAAGGATCTCGCGGTTATCACGCTGGTCGCAGTAAAATCCGGATTTCTGGCCATCGGCGATGTTGATGTGGTAAGCGATTCCATTTTCTCTTACTTCAATAAATTCCGGAGGTGTTTCTCCCCAGAGTAAGCCTTGTGTTGCTTCCAGGTTTTCATGCTTGCGCGCTCCTGCGTCACTTTTATCGAAGATTCCCCTGGGGTTTAATTCCTCTTTTAAAAGCGTAATGATTTCTTCTTTTACATTTTCTATTCCGGCACTTAATATTTGCAGAGAAAGAAAATCGGCATATTGATCTACAATCAGACCGGGAAGAAAATCAGCCTCACTAAAAACCAGGCGGCAGGTATTGGTGTCTGCATTGAGGAGGTGTTTTCTCGAAGCAATGGCATTGCGGAGTTTCTCCTGATACCAATCTTTATCGATGGTCTTGCTTTCATCCCATTCCAGTAACCTCAATGCAACCCTTGATTGATCGTTGTAATACGCGTAGGCAAGAAATTCAGCACTTGCCGAACAAACCTTAACGATTTCACCATTTAATGGCTTACCCTTAATTTTATCAATTGCTCCTGAAAAGATCCAGGGATGGTGTAGCATTGCAGCCTTTTCTTTTCCTTTTTTAAGTATTACATCAATCATGCTGCAAAGTTAGAAAAAACAATGTTCTTTTTACTTTTCCTTGCTGACTGCCATCTTTAAGGCCAGCATGAGCAGCACACTGGCCATAAACCATTTCTGGATTTTTACCCATGTCGGATTTTTGGCGAAAAATAAGGAAACCTGAGCCGCAGTCAGTACAATCAGAAAGTTAACGGTAAAGCTGATGCTGACCTGCGTAATTCCCAGTTGCAGGCTTTGAAGAAATACCGATCCGTATTCCGGTTTGATGAAATAGGGAAAGAAAGATAAGTAGAATACCGCTACCTTGGGGTTCAGTACAGTGGTGAGTATGCCGATCCTGAACAATTTGCCGGGTTTATCATTGGAAAGGTCTGTTCTCGTTTCAAAGAGGCCCTTTCCACTGGGTTTAATTGCCTGATAAGCGAGGTATAGCAGGTAGAATACACCCAGCGTTTTAATTGTCGAATAGACAAAAGGAACGGCGAACAGCACTGCAGTCAGCCCAAAAGAGACGAGAATGATGTGAAAAAGAAAACCACACATGATTCCGGCCAGGGAGATTAATCCTGATTTCCGGCCCTGGGTGATGGAACGGGAGATCAAGTAAATCATATTTGGACCGGGACTGATCACCAGAACCAGCGCCGCAAGGGCAAAATAGGAGATTTCTTTAAGAGGGATCATTTCATCGCTGTTTTAATGGTTTTGGAATGAGTAAACTGTATGTTTTACAGGAGAAAGCGGGAATGATCAAAAATAGAGAAAATCGGGAGATTCCCAATTTCTGAGTAAGACTTAAATCAGAATTTTTCAAAGGGATTCTGATCCGTCCGGAGGATCGGTTTTCGGCATAGAACGGATTGCAGAACTGTTTGAAGAGCGGTTCGGAAAAAGCAATGATCGAGGCAAAATAGAAGGCGGATCCCTGTTCTATCCGGGGTTTATGCGAAGCAGTTTCTAACTTTTCTGAACTAATTTCATCTCCGCTTCAATGCGTTTTTTGGTTAGCAGAAAAGTTTTAAGGTCAATTTGCCCGCTGGTTCTGTTTTCGTTCAGTGTTTTCAACTCCTGGCGGAGTCTTGCATGGGTTTTTTCTGTGTCACTGAGCTCCCGAACCGGGTAAAGCTGGTCCAGGTCCTCCTCAATGTTATGCGATTTAGACAAGACCTCAGCGAGGGAATACCCCAGTACCACGGTATCCTCCTCAGACAGGTTGCCTGAGGCGACCGCAACAATGGGCGAGGTTCCCTCTTTACTAAAGTCGTAAGCATAAAATATTCCACCACCATTAAATGCGATGGGCAAAAAGTCGGGAAGGTACTTTGGAAACCCATAGGCAAAATAGTAATAGCGGATCTCCTGCAGGGAAAAATAGCCAAATTCCCTTTCTCCGCTGAGGATTGCGCCGCCGTTAGAAAAAGTCAGCAGGCCGGCCAGATCTGCAGGCAAATAAAGGGTTGCGGGAACAGGAAATTTTGCCGGGTCCTCAAAATCAGGGTGCAGCTCGAACAGGTGTGGAAATAGCTTGATTTCTTCTTCAGTCAGTGGCCTGGAAAAGAAATCATTTTCCGGCATCCCGTTCAAGCCAGGCTCGCTGGCGTAAAAATTTAAGTTATCGTACCACATCCTGTAAAATCCTCCAGGTCAAATTTAGCGAAAACACGCCTGTTTTTCCTACTCATTTCTTCGCTTAAAAGGGCCCGGATCATTCCGGAAAGATAAAGAGCACTGATCTGATCCCTGGATTTTAATTTAAGGGTGGCGCCTGGATAAAACATGGAATTTTGCCGATAAGTTGTATTTTTAGCGCATGGAAGAAATTAACTGGAGTGATTTTGAGAAGGTCGAGCTTCGTGCAGGGACCATCCTGGAGGTCTTCGATTTTCCGGAAGCAAGAAAGCCTGCTTATAAAGTAAAAGTAGATTTCGGCGATTTTGGTGTAAGAATGAGCAGTGCTCAGATCACAAAACACTACTCAAAAGAAGAACTGATAGGAAAACAGATCGTTGGTGTGGTCAACTTTCCTAAAAAACAGATTGGAAAATTCATGTCTGAATTCCTGATCACGGGTTTTGCAGATGAAAATGGAGATATTGTATTGACGTCTTTAAATGGTACTGTGCCAAACGGCAGTAAATTGTGTTAAATGAGTTATTATAATTTTTCAGAAGAAAATAGTCCGGTAGCCGAGGACGAGCATTACATGAGGCTGGCCTTACAGGAAGCACAGAAAGCCTACGATTCAGAAGAGATTCCGATAGGGGCGATCGTGGTATGTAAAGGCCGGATTGTGGGCCGTGGACATAACCTGACAGAGCAATTGAACGACGTGACCGCCCATGCCGAGATGCAGGCCTTTACCGCAGCTTCTCAGACTTTAGGCGGCAAATACTTAAAAGAATGCACTTTGTACGTGACTATTGAGCCCTGCGTCATGTGTGCCGGAGCGAGTTACTGGACACAAATTGGCCGCCTGGTATATGGTGCCACAGAGCCGAAAAGAGGTTTTACCTCTAAGAACAGCCAGCTGCTTCATCCTAAAACCGAACTGGTCGGAGGGGTTTTGGCAACAGAGTGTGGAGCCCTGATGACGCGTTTTTTCGCGAATAAAAGAGGCTAAACTTGACAAAGTATTGAACAAAAATTAACGTTTGAATGTTATCTTTGTGTTAGAAATAAGTTTTAACCTTAAAATAAAATAATATGGCTTTTGAATTACCTGCGTTACCTTACGCAACAGATGCACTAGAACCGCATATTGATAAACTTACCATGGAAATCCACCACGGTAAACATCACCAGGCATACGTTACCAACTTAAATAAAGCTTTAGAAGGCAAAGCAGAAGCTAGCCAAAGCATCGAAGAAATTGTTAAAAACATCTCTAAGTTTCCTGCAGCTGTAAGAAACAATGGTGGTGGTCACTATAATCACTCTTTATTCTGGGAAGTTCTTGCACCAAACAAAGGTGGTGAGCCTAAAGGAGAACTGGCAGAAGCAATCAATGCTGCTTTCGGATCTTTTGCAGATTTCAAAACTAAATTTGCTGAAGCTGGTGCAACCCGTTTCGGTTCAGGATGGGCCTGGTTAATCGTTACTGCTGACAATAAATTAGCGGTTACTTCTACGCCAAACCAAGACAATCCATTAATGGATATCGCTGAAGTAAAAGGTACTCCGGTATTGGGTATGGACGTATGGGAACATGCTTACTACTTAAAATATCAAAACAGACGCCCTGATTATATTTCAGCTTTCTGGAATGTAGTAAACTGGGATGCTGTTGCTGAACGCTTCAAAAAAGCATAATCCAGCAATCATAAACAAAGAAAGCCTGTNNACAGGCTTTCTTTGTTTATGGTTTTTTTGGCGATTTAAAGGCCTACCACATCTTTTCTCTTCTTCTGCTTCATTGTCTTTGGAATAATGGCCAGGATCTCTTCTTTTAAGGCATTGAGCATTCTTTTCTTGATGAAGTTCTTATGGGTGATCAGACTGATCTCCCGAACAGGTTCCGGCGACCTGAAATAGCGGACTTTACTCAGCTGTTTGTTGGTAAGTTCTGCCAAAGCCAATTCCGGTAAAAGCGTAGCTCCGTTGTTTACGTCTACCATCCGGATCAGCGTTTCCACACTTCCGGTATTATAGGTCAGGCCCTGGAGGCGGTTGTCTTTCGTGGAACGGCAGATGTTTAATACCTGCGAACGCATGCAATGTCCCTCATTTAACAGCCAGATATTTTCATCTTCCAGGTCATTGGCATCTATGGTTTTCTTTTTAAAGAGCTTACTGTTTTTACTGATATAGGTCACAAAGTTCTCGTAATACAGCGGAAGCTCTGTGATGTTGTGATCGGCAAGGGGAGTGGCCAGTATGCCGCAATCTAAAACACCTGTTTTCAGGTGGTGGATAATGTCTTCTGTGGTGTATTCCCAGATCAGTAACTTGAGGTCAGGAAATTTTTCCATCATTCCGGAGATCACCTTTGGAAGGAGGTAAGGAGCTACTGTAGGAATAATACCTACTTTTAATTCCCCTACTACGTCCTGTTGCTGACTGCTGATGATTTCTTTGATCTTCTGACTTTCCTGGAGCACCATTCTCGCCTGTTCAATCACCTGGGCACCAATCTCAGTAGGAATTACAGGCTGCTTGCTGCGGTCAAAGATTTTTACATTCAGCATTTCTTCCAGCTTCTGTACCTGCATACTTAAGGTTGGTTGGGTTACAAAGCACTTTTCTGCGGCACCAACGAAGCTTCTGTAGGTATCTACTGCGACGATGTATTCCAGTTGAACTAGGGTCATATAGTTAAAGTTTATTTACTTCTTCAAAGCTATCAATTTAAACTATGATAGTTTTAAGGTTTTTGTCACAAAAATATTATGATGTGTTTTGGATGGCAATATCTTTTTAGTTTAAAAAATATGCTAAATTGTTTGTTAATCAACTAATTATTAACTAACCGAACTGTGAACATGAAAAAAGAAAATTTTAATGAAAAACAATTATTGTCCCGAAAGGACCTGAAAAAGGTATTGGGCGGAGATCCCGGAGTAACAGACAGGGATTGTCCTGAAGGTCAGTATAAACATTATTGTCCGGGAGGATTTATTGGAGAAGATGGCGTCTATCAGCACATTAACGTCCCATTGTGTACCTATATTAATCAACCCCCTATCTGTGGAGATGGATCCGGCGGTGGGGGTGGTGGCGGTGCTGAACCGGGCACAACTACCTAAAATAAAAAATCCCTTCAACATGTTGAGGGGATTTTTATTTTATATCCGCATGCAGCGGAGAAAGAATTATTGCGCTACAGCGCGCGGTTTTCCTGTTGTTTGCTTAGGAAATCCTGATAAGCAAGCTGAATGCCTTCTTCCAGTTCTATCTGGTGCTTCCAGCCCAGGGCGTGTAATTTGGAAACATCCATTAGTTTCCTTGGTGTGCCGTCTGGCTTGCTGCTATCGAACGTCAGCCCGCCTTCAAAGCCAACTATTTTTTTAACGAGTAAGGCCAGGTCTTTTATGCTGAGGTCATGCCCGGTTCCGATATTCAGGAAGCCGCCCTCATTAAAGTTTTGCATCAGGAAGTAACAGGCTTCTGCAAGGTCATCTGCAAAAAGAAATTCCCTTAACGGAGATCCGGAACCCCAGATGCTCACTTCTGCCAACCCATTTTCTTTGGCTTCATGAAACCTGCGGATCAATGCGGGTAAAACATGTGAATTTTGTGGGTGGTAATTGTCGTTATAGCCGTATAAATTGGTCGGCATCACCGAAATGAAATTGCAGTTGTATTGCGCCCTGTAAGCATCACACATCTTGATTCCTGAAATTTTTGCAATGGCATAAGGCTCATTGGTCTCTTCCAGCAATCCTGTAAGGAGGTATTCTTCTTTTAAAGGCTGGGGAGCAAGTTTGGGATAAATACAGCTCGAGCCTAAAAACATTAATTTTTTGACCCCTGTTTTATAAGCCTGGTGGATGACATTGTTTTGGATGGAAAGGTTTTCATACAGAAAATCCGCTCTGTAGGTGTTGTTGGCAACAATGCCTCCCACTTTTGCCGCAGCTAAAAACACATATTCCGGCTTTTCGGCTTCAAAGAAATCCGTTACAGCCTGCTGATTGCGTAAATCAAGCTCAGCAGATGTCCTGGTCAGCAGATTGCTGTATCCTTCCTTAACCAGTTTCCGGTAAATTGCCGAGCCTACCATACCTCGGTGACCGGCTACATATATTTTTGCGTTCTTTTCCACTTAGAGATTCTATTATGCCTGCAAAAATACGAAATAGTTGGCATCATCTTTAAGAGACTGATTTAATTGTATTTTTGCATAAAAAATATTTTAGTAGTGGGTAAAGATAAATTAAGAAAATTTGCAGAGATAGATACTTTTTCCAATGTCTACCAGATGGAAGAAGGAAAGGTCCTGCAAGGCAAATGGGCTTCTGAGCATTTCAAAAATGAGGCACCAATCGTATTGGAACTGGCTTGTGGTAAAGGAGAATACTCCGTAAATATGGCTAAGTTTTTTCCGGAAAAGAACTTTATAGGGATCGATCTGAAAGGAAACCGCATCTGGAGAGGGGCAAGAACCGGAGTAGATGAAAATATAAGCAACCTGGCCTTTCTAAGAATTCAGATTGAAGACATTGCAGAATACTTTGGAAAAGGAGAAGTAGATGAAATCTGGATTACTTTCCCGGATCCTCAGCCGCAGGACAGCAGAGAAAAGAAAAGGCTCACTTACGACCGCTTTCTGGACATGTACAAAACCTTTTTAAAGCCGGGTGGAAAGATCAACCTGAAAACAGATAATGATGGTTTATACGCGTATACGGTAGAGAAAGTAGCTGAACTGAATTTAATCTGCCATAAAAAAACCGACCATCTGTATACTTCCGAATTCTATGATGACGTTTTAAAAATCAAAACACATTATGAGCGGATTTACCTTAAACACGATAAAAACATCAATTATATTCAGTTCTCTTTTGAATAATTAACCTATAAAAAAGGATCACCATATGGAGCAATCATTTTATGACCAGGTTTTTGAATTGGTAAGGCTGATTCCTAAAGGAAGGGTTTCTTCCTATGGGGCCATTGCCAAAAGTTTAGGTGCCGGTGGCTCTGCCCGTATGGTGGGCTATGCGATGAGCAATGCCGGAGCAGCAAATCCGCCTATTCCCGCCCACAGGGTGGTCAACAGCAGTGGATTACTCACCGGAAAATTTCATTTCAAAACACCGGAGCTGATGCAGGAATTGCTGGAAGCCGAGGGAATCGTGGTTAAAAATGATAAAGTGCAAAACTTTAAGGCGCTGCTCTGGAATCCTCTGCTGGAATTATAAACTGAGCAGCTGAATTGCATCAACAGAACTTACTTACAATTTTAATATGGGCAAATTAGTAGAAGAATTTAACGACTATCGGACCAAAATGAACGATAGGATCATGGAAACCTCGAATACCAATATCAAGCGCTTCTTCGCTTTGGATACCACGACTTATGCCGAAGGTGCCCTGAATGTGAAGACCAAAGAG
Organism: Pedobacter sp. KBW06; assembly: GCF_003852525.1. Classification (GTDB taxonomy): domain Bacteria; phylum Bacteroidota; class Bacteroidia; order Sphingobacteriales; family Sphingobacteriaceae; genus Pedobacter. Next base: position 682,743 of record NZ_QAJL01000004.1, on the reverse strand, counting down.
ATGCTGGGATTAGTGGCCTCTATGGTTTTGCGTTGCGACGATTGCATCAAGTACCACCTGGAAAAATGTTTCCATGAAGGGGTAAGTCAGGAGGAAATCAATGAGGTCTTTATGATCGCCAATCTGGTGGGTGGTTCCATCGTAATCCCTCATTACAGAAGAGCTGTAGAGTACTGGGACGAACTTAGTCTTTAAGGATATGGAAGAAGTAATCAGGTGCGGATGGTGCGGTACAGATCCGCAATACATCAAATATCATGATGAAGAATGGGGAAAGCCGGTTTATGACGACCAGACCTTGTTCGAGTTTTTGATTCTTGAAGGCGCCCAGGCAGGACTCAGCTGGATTACCATTCTCAGAAGAAGGGATGGTTACAGAGCTGCTTTTGCTGATTTCGACGTACAGAAAGTAGCCGCTTTTACGGAGGCCGATGAAGAACGTTTAATGAATGATACAGGCATCATCAGAAATCGCCTGAAAGTGAAGGCCGCCATCAATAATGCCCGGCTTTTCATCGCAATACAAAAGGAGTTTGGCACTTTTTCTGATTATATCTGGGGCTTTGTTCCCGATAGGAAGCCAATCGTAAATGTCAGGGCTTCCCTGGGAGAGGTCCCTGCCCGTACGGAAATTTCAGATGCCATCAGTAAAGACATGAAAAAACGAGGGTTTAAATTCTTCGGAACAACCATCTGCTATGCACATATGCAAGCCACAGGTATGGTGAATGACCATATTGAAGGTTGCATCAGCAAATAAATGATAACGCCATATGCTTAATGGCTATTTATGCACGGCATTATAAGCGGTAACAAAGGCCCTGATCAGCTTTCCATCAAAGCTTTCTGTGGCCTTTATTCTTTCTGCAAGATCCTCGTCATTCGTTAGCTTTTGTAACAGGAGAGTTTTGATCTGCTGGTTCTTTCCTTCGGAATTTCCGCCTTCAACAGGGAGTTCTGACATGGGACCGGTACCGATTTTTTCCAGGAAAAATGCAGTAGGCATCACTTTTCTGACAGGGGCTTCCTGACGGTTTCGGCCTCCGCCGATGCTGATTCCTCCACCCATACCAACGCCTCCAAATCCGCCGCTTCCGGCTCCGATACCAATGCTTGGGGTAAAACGACGTCTTTTAGGTTCCGGAATGTCTACGCCGGTACTTCCGCCAATGGCATAAAGGTTAACCGCACCCTGTTCCAGGATTTTAAAGAAACGGTGTTCCATTTTCTTTTTGATGACGATAGGCTTGCTGACATAAGTCTCCCCGTTCCACACAAATTCCTGAATATCGGTTGCCCTGTATTGTACAACAGATTCATCATCTTTAGTCAGGACCACGGAAGCATAATCTGTTGCCTGAATGGTTCCCCTGAGGAAATTTCCCGGCGAAATCACCACAATGTCCTGTGCTTTTAGCCCAATTGCGGCAATCAGCAGCAACAAGAGCAGTTTGAATGTTTTTACGGCAGTCATCATGCTCAAATAACGGAAATTATTTGTTGTTGTTATGGATAATGACAAACAATTATTTAAGTATTAGTACCTTTATCCGAAGCCATTGGTTGCGGCCTGAAATCTTCATTAAGTCCTCCGGTTAATGGCAGGAATCTGATGAAAAGCGGGTCAACAGCCCGGGTTAGTTTAAAATATAATACAAAAAACAAGACATACTGATGAAAAAACTTTTTCTTCTTGACGGCATGGCGCTCATCTACAGGGCGCATTTTGCATTGAGTAAAAACCCTCGGTTTACCTCCACAGGCATCAATACATCGGCTGTGATGGGTTTTGCAAACACTTTAATGGAAGTGCTTAAAAAAGAAAAACCAAGTCATATTGCGGTGGTTTTTGATACAGAAGCGCCTACAGAAAGACATACTGATTTTGAAGCTTACAAAGCCCACAGACAGGCCATGCCGGAAGACCTTTCCGCAGCCTTACCTTATGTCTTCAGGCTGATTGAAGGCTTTAACATTCCGGTCATCACCAAAGATGGATTCGAAGCCGATGACATCATTGGAACATTGGCCAAAGAGGGCGAAAAACAGGGCTTTCAGGTGTATTGTATGACCCCTGACAAGGATTTTGCACAGCTGGTATCGGAGAACATCTTTATTTATAAGCCCGCCAGGATGGGCAATGAAATGGAAATCCTGGGCGTTGCAGAAGTGCTCGCCAAATGGGAAATTGAAAATGTACTTCAGGTAATTGATATCCTTGGTTTATGGGGAGATGCAGTGGACAATATTCCTGGAATCCCCGGAATCGGAGAGAAAACAGCGAAATCACTGATCAAACAATATGGCTCGATGGAAAACATCATTGCCAATGCTCATGAACTGAAAGGAAAGCAAAGAGAGAATGTAGAAAACTTTGCCGAACAGGGAATGATCTCTAAAAAGTTAGCAACGATCATTTTGGATGTTCCGGTAGAATTTAATCCGGATACCCTGATCCTGGAAGAACCAAGCAGGGAATTATTGGAGCCGCTGTTTGCAGAACTGGAATTCAGAACAATTGGTAAACGCGTTTTTGGAGAAGGATTCAATGTAAATGAGGCCAAAGGAACAGGCTCACAACAAATCGACCTGTTTGGGAATGCAGTGGCAGAGCCTGTCAAGGCAAAAACAGCCACATTTGTAACTGCGCCATCCTTGTTTGATGAATCTGAACCCTTTAAGACGATAGAAAATATTCCACATGATTACCGCCTGGTAGATACGGCTGAGCTTTGTCAATCGCTGATTGCGCATTTAGCGCAGCAGGAAAGCATTTGCGTAGACACAGAAACAACAGGTACGGATGCCAACCTTGCCGAACTGGTGGGATTGTCTTTCAGTACAAAACCGGGAGAAGGATATTATATTCCTTTGTCGGCCAACATAGATGAAGTACAGCCGATCCTGGAAGAGTTCAGGGCCGTGTTGGAGAATGAAAATATTGCCAAGATTGGTCAGAATATCAAATATGACATCCTGATCCTGAAATGGTATGGCATCTCTGTAAAAGGAAAGTTATTTGATACGATGCTTGCCCATTACCTGATCGACCCTGATACCAGACACAATATGGACGTATTATCCGAAAATTATTTGGGCTATACTCCGGTATCCATCACCAAACTGATCGGACCAAAAGGAAAGAACCAGGGAAATATGAGGGACGTTCCGGTAGAACAGGTAGTCGACTATGCTGCGGAAGATGCGGATGTAACCTTACAGCTGGCAAACATTTTCAGGCCAATGCTGAAAGAACTAAATGCCGAAGAACTGGCCAGGGATGTAGAAAACCCATTGGTTTATGTGTTGGCAGATATCGAAAAAGAAGGTGTTAAAATTGATATAGGGACGTTGATCAACTATTCTAAAGAACTGGAAACAGACATCAGAAAGTTTGAACAGAACGTTTATGATAAATGTGGAGTGACTTTCAATCTGGCCTCACCAAAGCAATTGGGAGAAGTGCTGTTTGATAAACTTCAACTGGACCCTAAGGCAAAGAAAACCAAGACGGGACAGTACCAGACCGGAGAAGATGTATTACTGGCATTGGCACATAAAAGTGATATTGTACAGGACATCCTGGATTTCCGCCAGTTACAGAAACTGAAATCGACTTATGTTGATGCGCTTCCTTTACTGGTGAACCCTAAAACAGGAAGGGTGCATACGAGCTATAACCAGGCAGTTGCTGCAACAGGCAGGTTGAGCTCTAATAATCCGAACCTGCAAAACATTCCGATTCGCAGCGATCGCGGCAGAGAGGTGCGTAAAGCTTTTATTCCAAGAGATGAAAACCATGTATTGCTTTCTGCGGATTACTCTCAGATAGAACTTCGTATCATTGCCGACATTAGTAAGGAAGAGAATATGCTGGATGCTTTTAGTAAAGGGATCGATATTCACACGGCAACAGCTGCCAGGGTTTATGGAATTACCATTGAAGAAGTAACGCCTAACCAGAGAAGAAATGCAAAAGCAGTAAATTTTGGGATCATTTATGGTCAGTCTGCCTTCGGTCTTTCTCAGAACCTGGGGATTCCAAGAAAAGAAGCTGCAGAGATTATAGAACAGTATTTTACACAGTATCCGGGGATTAAAAGATACATGTCTGATACAATGAACTTTGCCCGTGAGAATGGCTTTGTGGAGACGATTTTAGGGAGAAGAAGGTATTTGAGGGACATTAATTCTGCGAATCAGACGGTACGTGGTTTTGCAGAGCGAAATGCGATTAATGCGCCAATACAGGGCTCAGCAGCAGATATGATTAAGGTGGCGATGATTAATATTCATAAGGACATTCAGGATCAGGGCTTGCAGTCGAAAATGACCATGCAGGTACATGATGAGTTGGTGTTCGATGTGTTAAAGACAGAGGTTGAAGCGATGAAAAAGATCATTTCACATCGGATGAAGACAGCGATCAAGACGACGGTACCTATTGAAGTGGAGATTGGAGAAGGGGTTAACTGGCTGGAAGCACACTAGGTTTCAGGATTTTTTATTCTGTTTCCTGATTGCTTATTTACCTTTTACCTTTTAATTTCTTACTTCTTTTATTTCTTACTTATACTTAAAAAATCATATATACTATTCGATTCTGGAATCTTTTGCCCTGAAGAAGGGCAAAATTTCCTAGGAATCTCTTAGCATATATGATTTTTTTTTAAATCCTGCTCCTCCTTTGGCGTTTCATAAAGGCAGGGTTTTATTTCAGGCGTTTTATTTTATTTAGGGTTTGTGCCTTAAATTCTTTAGAGGTCGATCGTTTCTCCGATTGCAGGGAGTAACAGGATTTTGTTTTCTCTTTCGAATTTGGCAATCGCTTCTTTGGTGTCAATTTCTATGACTGGGAAGGTGTTGTAATGAACCCCGATTACCTTATCACAATCAAAATATTTAGTCGCGATCAGGGCATCATCTACGTCCATTGTGTAATTTCCACCGATAGGCAGAATGGCGTAGTCCAGGTTATAAAGTTCTGCAAGGAGCTTCATTTCAATCGTTAATGAGGTATCTCCTGCGAAGTAGATGGACTTTCCGGCAGTTTCCAGGACAAAACCTGCAGGGTTTCCTCCGTAGCTTCCGTCAGGCATAGAGCTGGAATGGGCTGCCCATACCATTCTTAGTTTCCCGAAGTCGAATTTCTGTGGGCCATAATTCATGGGGTGCAGATTTGTGACCCCTTGTGTTTCTGCCCAATGTGCTACCTCCGGCATGGCGATGACCAATGCATTGGTTTGTTTTGCGATTGTTACCAGATCGGCAACATGATCGCCATGACCATGGCTTACCAGGATATAATCGGCCTCAATGCTGCTGATGTCGATATGTTTGGCAAGTGTATTTGGAGTAATAAAAGGATCGAAAAGAAACTTTTTGCCATCTGCTTCCAGTAAGAAGCAGGATTGTCCATAATAGGTATACTTCATGATGGGAAAATTAAGATTTAAAACTATTTGCCTGTTGGTCTATTGGCCGAACATTCCGCCAAGGCCACCCAGCATATCTTTTGTTGCAGCCTGCATTTCTGTTGCAGAAACGATGTCTGCCTGAGCAAGGGCTTTGTTGATGGCAGTCAGCAAAAGCTCTTCTACTTCTTCTTTGTCTGCCTGTTTGTAAAATTCTTCTTCAATCTCAATAGCCGTAATCGCTTTGTTTGCAGTAGCAGTAACGCGGATCGCACCGCCTTCTACTTCAGCAAATACGGATACTGTATCTAATCTCTTTTTTATTTCATCGGCCTTTTGTTGTGCGGCCATTAGTTTATCGAACATAATTTGTCTTTGTTACTTGTTATAAGATTAAACGAAATTAAGGCAAATTGGTTTAAAGAAATAAAATTGTTAAAAGATTTATACCCAAAAAGCCATATCCCGGGGGACATGGCTTTGATCATAAGCAGGTGAAAATGAATTATAGTCCTAAGCCGACCGTCATTGCAGTGACTGTTTTGGAGAAATCCCCGATAGCAGTGGCCGCGCCGGTATTTAGGTTAATGGTATATATTTTATTCGTGCCGCCAACGGTAAGGATGGCGTAGGCAGTGCCTGAAACACTTCCGATGTCAAACCCGTTGGTGCTTTCGGCATTTAAACCCAGGCTTCCGACTTCCACTAAAGTGCCGTCATTTGGAGGCGTTTGTTTGTAGAGCTTATCTGTTGCGTGGTCTATGTCGAATAAGGTCGTTTCAGTAGCACCAGCGAAATTATTCGTGTATGCTGCGGCACTTATAGCGGGGCTTCCTGGTTTTAGGATTCCATCTACAGATGCTACCGCACCTGTTTCAGGGTGTATCCTCAGGTTCTGTCCGGTATTGCTGACAATACGAATGCGGTCTACAGTAGGGTTGAAATCAAACCCAAAAGCAGTACCCAGTAAGGCTGTGGTTAACGTTCCCGCGCCAACCGGGGTCAGGGCTCCTGTTGCTGTGTTGATCGTATATAGACGGCTCAGGCTTCCCAGCGCGTAGATTTGTCCGTTTGCAGGTCTGAAATCAATTCCTACGATGCTTTCTGAAGGGGCCAGGCCGGTAATCGGTTTAGAGACTACAATGGCAGGACTCATCGGGTTAAAGATTAAAAAGTTGTTGGCATTGTCTACGGCATAGGCTACCGGATCTGTGGGGATCGCAATTCCTTCGATTGGGCTGGACATTGGGAATTTTCCTGCCAGGGTTGCTTTTCCTGTTTCCAGATTGATGGTGTAAATGTTGGAAAGGCCATTGGTTGTTCCTGCGGCAAGCGCTTTGCTGTTGTCCGGAGAGATGTCGAAGCTGCTGCTGCTGCCGATTTCTACACCAAGACTGCCAACTTCGATCAGTTTTCCGTCGTTTGGAGGATCCTGTTTGTATAGTTTTTTTGTAGTAATGTCAATATCAAAGAGGATTGTTGATGATGCACCAGCTTTGCTATTGGTATAAGCGGCACCAGATACAACTGCATTGCTTACCCCATTGATGTTTCCATCGGTAGCCGCAACAGCACCTGTTTCGGGATGGATTCTTAAATTTTGTCCGGTATTGGTAATTAACCTGATCCGGTCTACGGTTGGGTTAAAGTCTATGCTTGCTATTGTGCCACTGAGTGTTGGACTGAATCCTGTTCCAATTGCTCTTGCAGCACCATTTAATCGGATAACATATAGCTTGCTGGCATTGCTGACCCCATATAGTTCTCCTGTGGCAGGACGAAAATCAATACTCAGTATTTTTTCAGTTCCGGGTAATCCGGAGATGGCGACGGAAGAAATGGATTTACTAACATCCTTCGCGTTGAATTTCAGAAGGGTGTTATTGGATAAGGCATAGAACTCCTGATCGGGACCAGATAAAGGTACATCCGGATCCGGGGTATGATTTCTATCTTTTTTGCAGGCGCTAATGGTGGTGCAGAGCAGGAGGATGACCAAAAGAAGTTTTGGCAAGCGGGATCCCCGTAAGTCAAGGTTTTTCATAGGTAGGCGTTTTAGTTAGGAATTACCTTGACTTACGAAATCTTTTTCTATCTGGTTTTTCTGGGCTTCGCTCTTTCGTATTGCTCGGGCCAATGGATGTCCTCCTGTAGCTCCAGGGCAGCATGTAAGGGAAAATAAGGATCTCTAAGGAGTTCTCTGGCCAGAAAGATGAGGTCTGCCTGCTGGCTTTGCAGGATTTCTTCTGCCTGTTGTGCTTCGGTAATCAGCCCGACTGCTCCCGTAAGAATTCCGCTCTCCCGTTTTATGGACGCAGCAAAAGGAACCTGATAGCCTGCGGATACGGGAATTTGCTGCTGAACAGCAAGTCCGCCGGAGGAGCAGTCAATGAGGTCAACACCTTTTTCTTTCAGGATTTTGGAGAGGAGAATAGAGTCCATGGGTGTCCATCCGCCTTCTGCCCAGTCGGTCGCGGAAATGCGGACAAACAGGGCTTGGTCGGCAGGCCAGATTTGCTGAACATTTTCAATGACTTCCAGGAGCAGGCGGATCCTGTTTTCAAAAGATCCTCCATATTGGTCATTTCTTTGATTGCTTAAAGGAGAGAGGAATTGATGGAGCAGGTACCCATGGGCTGCATGTATTTCTATCACCTGATATCCGGCTTTCCAGGCTCTTTTCGCTGCGGCTTTGAAATCTGATTTTATTTTTTCTATGCCGGAGAGGTCGAGTTCAAAGGGGGCTTCATCTCCTTCATGGAAAGGGATTGGACTGGGTGCAAAGGCTTTATAGCCGCCTTCTTTTTCCGGTTTCTGTTTGCCGCCTTGCCAGGGGGCAAGAAAGCTGGCTTTTCTTCCGGCATGAGCGAGCTGTATGCCTGCAACCGCTCCGTTTGCCTGTATGAAAGTGGTGATTCTTTTGAGCATAGGGATATGGTCGTCTGTCCAGATTCCGAGATCTTCTGCCGTGATCCTGCCTTCGGGAGAGATGGCGCTTGCTTCCTGGATCACCAGGCCGGCACCACCTATGGCCCGGCTTCCGAGGTGAACCAGGTGCCAGTCGGTCGCAAATCCTTCTTCGGCAGAGTACTGGCACATCGGAGAGACCACAATTCTATTTTTTAAGCGCAGGTTTTTGATCTGTATTGGGGAGAATAATAGGGACATGGTTGTTTTTTTATAGAAAAACAACGGTCTGCCGGATTTGTTTCTTTGACCTGATCCGGCCTTATTTCATGAGTCCTTTATAGAAATCGAGAAACAAGCTGAAAAGGTCTTTGTATTCGGTAAAGGGCAGGGTTTTAGCAAGGTCGTTCACATCGTGATAGGCACTGATTCCGCCCTGGGTATAGATAAAGAATGCCGGAACTCCTTTTTCCGTGAAAAAATAATGATCGCTGTTGGCTGCTTTACCTCTTGGATTTATTTTCACCAGGTATTTATTTTTATCATTGAGTTGTTGGAGTAGTGCGAATTCTTTGGGATGAATACTGGCATTAACAACGGTTATGCCCGTTTCTCCGGTGCCCACCATATCCACATTCGTCAGAAATTTGATTTCCCCCAGGTCAAGGAGTGGATGCTCCGTGAAATATTTTGATCCTGCCAGGCCATTTTCCTCTCCTGCGAAACAAATAAAGGCAATGCTGTAAGGTTGTGGATGACTGGCATAATGCCGGGCCAGGGTCATTAAAAAGGAGATGCCGCTGGCATTGTCGTTGGCTCCGGGGAAGTAAACCTCCGAGCCCATTCCACCGAGGTGGTCGTAATGGGCACTGAGCAGGAGGATCGAGTCTGGCTTTGAGGTTCCTTTCACGATGCCACAGATATTGGCAGCCTGAAATTCCGGGTTAAATTGATTTTCGATGCTGAGTCTGATGCTTTCTGGTTTGCCTGATATGGCGGTTTTGAGAACTTCTATGCCGGTATAATCTGCCTGTTCGGGCACAACAGACCAGGTTAGTTTATCTTTCAGAACGAGAATGATCCGTTGTTCCGGGTTGATAAAAGTGACGCTGTCTTTTTGAAACAATTGCCCTTGTGCTTCGATGCCTTTGCTCTCTGGCATGACGATGAACTCTTTTCCGGGAACCAAAGCCTTTCCATTGAGGCTAATTGACATCTTGCCGGGAAAGGTATTGGCCGGATAAGAGAAGACCTGTTTAAACGTTTTCCCATCCATCGGGCTTAATCCGTAGGCTTTAAAAGAGGCACTGATGAAATCTGCCGCCTTGCTCATTCCATTTCTGGTGTAACCCCGGCCCCACATTGTTTTTGAGGTCAGCGTATCCAGCAATGCCCTTGCCGTTTGGATGTCCTGCGATAAAACGGATGTGCTCAGCGCCATGAAACAGATAAAGAAGTACTTTCTCATAAGAATGGAAATGTTTTCCTCAGCGGAGGATTCCGTTAAATCGTAAATATATAGAATTGAAATCTGTTGATGATTAAAACAGATGGGTAAAAATCTTGTTATTGGATGTACTTGTACACTTAAACCTTTTCTATGGATATTCGCTCAAATGAGCCTTTCTGGCTCGTTAAAAATGGATTGCTGCATACTTACCCCTCTCTAAGGGACCACCTCAGCTGTGATATTCTGATTGTGGGAAGTGGAATAACAGGGGCTTTGATGGCCCATTCATTTATAGAGAAAGGCTTCGATACGGTATTGATTGATAAACGGGAAATCGCAAATGGAAGCAGTTCCGCTACAACTTCGATGCTGCAGTATGAGATTGATGTGCCCCTGTATGAATTGATAGAGATGATCGGAGCGCAAGGCGCTGTGGGCAGTTATAAGGCCTGCCGGGATTCGATTGACAGGTTGCAGCAGTTGGTGAAGGAGATTGGTTCGCCATGTGGATTTGAGCAGAAGGATTCCCTTTATTTTGCGAGCAGGTCAAAGGATGTTAAATGGCTGAAAAAGGAGTTCGAAGCGCGTAAGCTCGCCGGATTTGAGGTACAATGGCTGGAGAAAAAAGAAATTAAAGCAAAATATGGCTTATTGGCAGAAGGAGGGATCTTGTCCACAGATGGGGGCAGTGTAGATGCTTTTTGTCTGGCCCATGATCTGCTTCATTATAATGCTAAAAAAGGACTTCGTGTTTTTGACAAGACGGAATTAAAGAAAGTAAGGTACGACAAAGATAAGGTCCTGGCGGAGACTTCCACAGGTGCGGTCATCACTGCCGGAAAAATTGTCTATTGTACCGGATATGAGGCGCAGTCGATGCTTCCGGAGAAGATTGTCGCCTTGAAAAGTACCTATGCGATGGTGAGTGAGAAAAATAACGCTTTATCGCCCTCAATTTCAAACACGTTGTTCTGGAATACCGATGCCCCATACCTCTACATGAGGACGACCTCCGATGGGCGCCTGCTGGTAGGGGGAGAAGATGAAAACTTTAGGAATGCCTTACGCAGAGATGCGTTGCTGGGGCGCAAAAAGGATAAGCTCGTCAAAACCGTTAAAAAGTTTTTGCCTGAGCTGAGCTTTATCGAGGATTTCTGCTGGTGTGGTACTTTTGGAGAGACCAAAGATGGATTGCCTTATATCGGGGCACATCCAAAATTTCCGAATTCTTACTTCGTACTGGGTTTTGGAGGTAACGGCATTACTTTTTCAGTTATCGGAATGGACATCATCCCGGAAATGATCAAAGGAAGCCCGGGATTATTGTCACATTATTTCAGGTTTGGTCGTTAATGTATTGTAAATTAGTGTCTAAGGTATTGTGTTTTGATTTTTTTTACGTGTTTTCTCAGGTGAAAAATTAATGAAGACTTAATATCTTGTGCCGTTATTTTTTAACCTGAAAACTATTTTTGAATTAAAATACCCAAACCATGAACAAGCAATTTTTAAGACTATCAATCGTAGCGTTAGGCATGCTTAGTTTTGCCTCCTGCAAGAACAAAGACAAAAAAACAGGAGAAACTGCAGATAGTGCTGCTGTGACTCAGACCACAGAACCTGCTGCAGCGACGACACCTGCACCGGTAGGAAATGAGCCTCTAAGTTATGTCATCACTGCAGTTCCGGATTCTGCACTTTTAGGTAAAAAGAGCGAAGCACTGGTGAAAATTCTGGAGAGTAAAGCAGTAGCACTTCAGGATGCAGATGGAAAAGCGGATGGGATGGAAGTGACGATAAAGCTGACGGTAACGAATAAGAGTACAGTAGGAAAAGAGACATTTTTCTCTATTAATTACACTGATGCAAGGTTGCAGCTGGACAACAACACTTCTGTAGCCGCCACAAACGGAAACGGATCTACCAATCCTTCACCGGAAACGACCTCTGAAGCGGAGTGGACCTTTAAGGTTCCTGCGAATGCTAAACCGAAGAAACTGAGTCTCTTTCTGGACCAGACCAGGGTTGCCGTCGACCTGAAGGTCGAGGAAAAGAAATAACCGGAAAACCTGCTGTGTAAACAGCAGGTTTTTTTTTGAACAATTTTTCACCAAATAATGTAAAAAAATAAAAAACATATTGCACAACTCAATATTTATTTAAACCTTTGCGGCTCAACTATTTTAAAGAATTATTAGATACAGAAAATGATCAAGCAAATCACACATAAACTTTCTATTTTAGAAGCAAAGAATATTGCTTCCGAAAGTCTGTTTATTGAACGCTTGCGACCCGTATTTTTTGTAACCACTAATCGGCAAAATTACACGCCACGGATTTGAGTAATCACTGAGCAGCAACTCAGCACATTTCCTTAGAGGATTGCCTCTTAAAAAACAATTAATCAGAACATTTATTTTTTCGTTAACCTATTAATGAATATAAACGATTTTATAGTGCAGGTTGCACTTCCTGAACATCGTGTCTTTGCAGAAGAAATCTGTGAAGAAATGGCCGAATCGGCGAAAGCACGTGGTACAGGTATCGCTAAACGCTCTCCGGAGTACGTTGCAGGTAAAATTTCTGATGGAAAGTCTGTTATAGCTTTCCATAAGGATGGAACCTGGGCAGGTTTTTGTTATATCGAAACCTGGAGTCATGGACAGTTTGTGGCCAACTCTGGCCTCATCGTTAGTCCGAAGTTCCGAAAGGCGGGGCTGGCACATGCCATCAAAGAAAAAATCTTCGAACTTTCCAGACAGAAATATCCAAAGGCTAAAATCTTTGGTTTGACTACAGGTCTGGCCGTGATGAAGATCAATTCTGATCTTGGCTATGAGCCGGTTACTTATTCAGAACTTACCCAGGATGAAGATTTTTGGAAAGGCTGTCAGAGTTGTGTGAACTTTGAAATCCTGACGATGAAAGAGCGGAAAAATTGCATGTGTACGGCAATGCTGTACGATCCTGCAACACAGAAGCATGATGTCGCCAAGAAATTTGCAGAAGAACTGGAGAAGAAGCCAAAATTGTATGAGCGTTTTATGCGCATCAAACAAAGGTTGGTGTTAAAGCCTAAGCCTTCGGGTAAAGGGGGATTAAAAGCCCTGTTATTATTATTGTTTACATTTTTATTTAAATAGCTGTTATTTTAAGATGAAGAAAAAAGTTGTTTTAGCTTTTAGCGGAGGTTTAGATACTTCGTTTTGTTGTATTTATTTGGCCCAGGACCGTGGACTGGAAGTACATTCTGTGATCGTTAATACCGGTGGTTTTTCTGAGGAAGAACTTCAGGAGATCGAGAAACGTGCTTATGCCTTAGGAGTAGCTTCTCATGCGGTAGTGGATGAAACTGCCAATTATTATGATGGCTGTATTAAATATCTGGTGTTTGGTAATGTATTGAAAAATGCAACTTACCCACTTTCTGTGAGTGCAGAACGTGTAAGCCAGGCTACGGCGATTGCCAATTATGTAAAAAAGATTGGTGCGGATTATGTGGCACATGGAAGTACCGGTGCCGGAAACGACCAGGTACGTTTTGATATGATTTTTAACATCATCATTCCTAATGTAGAGATCATCACGCCAATCAGAGATTTGAAATTATCCCGCGAAGCGGAAATAGAATATTTAGCCGCACATGGTGTGGAATACAGTGCTGAAAAAGCAAGATATTCCATCAATAAAGGCTTATGGGGCACTTCAGTAGGAGGAAAGGAAACGTTAACTTCTAATGAAACCCTTCCGGAAGAAGCATGGCCAACACAGGTATCTGTAACGGAGCCACGCAAACTGGAACTGACTTTTGAAAAAGGTGAACTGGTGGGCATCGACGGAGAGACTTTAGCTCCGGTAGCGGCCATTCAGAAACTGCAGGCAATTGCGCAGCCTTACGGCATCGGAAGAGACATCCATGTTGGAGATACCATTATCGGAATTAAAGGCCGCGTAGGTTTCGAAGCTGCAGCGCCAATGGTGATCATCAAGGCTCACCATACTTTAGAAAAACATACTTTAACCAAATGGCAGCTTTCCTGGAAAGAGCAACTGGCTTCTTTCTATGGCAACTGGCTGCATGAAGGTCAGTTCCATGATCCGATCATGCGCAACATTGAATCATTTTTGGCAGATACCCAAAAAACCGTTAGCGGAAAGGTGTTTGTTGAATTGTTGCCTTACCGTTTCCAGATCATTGGTATCGAGTCTGCACACGACCTGATGAGCAATAAGTTTGGCAGCTACGGCGAGATGAACAATGCATGGAGTGGTGAAGATGTGAAAGGTTTCTCTAAGATTTTTGGCAACCAGGTTATGATCTGGCACAAAGTGAACAGCAATGAAGATTAAAGCAGGAATCATTGGCGGTGCCGGGTATACCGGTGGAGAAATGCTTCGCTTACTGATCAACCATCCTTCGGTAGAGATTGCTTTTGTGCACAGCAACAGCAATACAGGCAATCTGATCTCTGATGTCCATACGGACCTTTTGGGAGATACAGACCTGCGTTTTACCGGAGAACTGTCTGATGATATTGATGTCTTGTTCTTATGCGTAGGACATGGTGATGCGAAGAAGTTCTTAGCAGCCAATCCGATTGCAGCAGGCATAAAAATCATTGACCTCAGTCAGGATTTCAGGTTAAAGGCAGCAGCAGGGGAAGACTGGGTATATGGTCTTCCTGAGTTGAACCGCGAACGCATTAAAACGGCAAACTTTATTGCCAATCCGGGTTGTTTTGCTACCTGCATCCAGCTGGGCTTATTGCCACTGGCCGCAAAAGGTTTGTTGAATAACGAAGTGCACATCAATGCAACTACGGGCTCTACAGGAGCAGGTCAGAGTCTGGCCGCAACTTCTCATTTTAGCTGGCGCAACAACAACCTTTCTGTTTATAAGGCTTTTGAACACCAGCACCTGAATGAGATTGGAGAGACTTTAGTGCAACTGGATGCGAACTTTGATGAGGTCCTGAACTTTATCCCGCAAAGGGGTGATTTTACCAGGGGGATCCTTGCTGCAATGTATCTGGAAAGCGATCTGACTGCTGAAGAGGCACAGACCTTATACGAGGAGTATTATGCAGCACATCCTTTTACTCATGTGAGTAAAAAGAATATAGATTTGAAACAGGTGGTCAACACGAATAAAGGATTGGTGCATGTTGAAAAGCATGGCAATAAACTTTTTATAGTGAGCATCATTGATAATTTGTTAAAAGGGGCAAGCGGACAAGCGGTACAAAACATGAACCTGATTTTTGGACTGGAAGAGCGGCAAGGCCTGGCGCTTAAAGCAGCAGGATTTTAATCTAATGCTGTCCCGAAATTGTTCGGAACCCGTTTTTTAACCTTTTAATCAACAATTCAATCTCTAAAAAAAATGAACTTATTCGACGTATATCCGTTAAACAATATAGAAATCGTTAAAGCTGCCGGCAGCACCGTTTGGGATGCTGAAGGACAGGAATATTTAGACCTGTATGGTGGCCATGCCGTAATCTCTATCGGCCATACACATCCTCACTATGTGAAACGTGTAACCGATCAACTGAATAAAGTGGGCTTTTATTCTAATTCTGTGAAGATTCCTTTGCAGGTAGAACTAGCCGAAAAATTGGGTAAAGTATCCGGCAAACCGGATTATCAGTTGTTCCTGTGTAATTCAGGCGCTGAGGCCAATGAAAATGCACTAAAACTGGCTTCTTTCTATAATGGAAGGAAAAAAGTAATTGCTTTCAAAGGTGCTTTTCATGGCAGGACTTCCCTGGCTGTTTCTGCAACAGATAACCCTAAGATTATTGCTCCCGTTAATGAGACGGATAACATCGTATTTCTTCCACATAATGACGAGGCTGCTCTGGAGCAGGCTTTTGCTTCCTTCGGAAATGAAGTTACAGCTGTAATTATCGAAGGAATTCAGGGTGTGGGCGGAATCAAAGAAGCTTCTGTTTCTTTCCTTCAGAAAATCCGTTCCCTTTGCGATCAGTACAATGCACTTTACATTGCCGACAGTGTGCAGTGTGGTTATGGAAGAACAGGTAAATTCTATTCTCATGATGAAGCAGGTGTTGACGCTGATGTTTACACCATGGCCAAAGGAATGGGAAATGGTTTTCCGGTAGCAGGAATTTCGATCGCTCCCAAGTTTAAACCATGGCATGGCATGTTGGGTACTACCTTTGGTGGAAATCACCTGGCTTGTGCAGCAGCATTGTCCGTATTGGAAATTATGGACCAGGATCAGCTGATGAAAAATGCAGAAGAAATTGGTACTTACCTGATCACTGAACTGAGGAAAATCGAGGGGGTAAAGGAAGTGAGAGGACGTGGATTAATGATTGGAATTGAACTTCCTGAAAGCTTGTCGAACGTAAAGAAAGACCTGCTGTTTAAGCATCACATCTTTACCGGAGAGGCTAAGCCGAATGTAATCAGACTTTTGCCTGCTTTGAATTTAAGCAAAGATCAGGCAGATCAATTTTTAAATGAGTTTAAAATTGCGCTAAATCAAAGATGAAACAGTTCACTTCAGTAAATGATGTTGAAGACATCAGCCAATTGGTAGCCGCCGCATTGGCCTTAAAAGAAAGCCCTTACGCACATCAGGACCTTGGAAAAAATAAAACCCTGGGACTGGTTTTTCTTAACCCGAGTTTACGGACCCGCCTGAGCACCCAAAAAGCAGCATTGAATTTGGGAATGAATGTGATGGTGATGAACATGGACAAAGAAGGCTGGGCACTGGAAACTCAGGACGGTGTGGTCATGAACGGCACTACAGTAGAGCATATCCGTGAAGCTGCGGCAGTGATGGGGCAATATTGTGATGTCCTGGGCTTACGCTCTTTTCCCAAGCTGGTTAGCAGGGACGAGGATTATAATGAAGATTTCTTTAATAAGTTTATCCAGTATTGTGGCGTTCCTGTCGTAAGTCTGGAAAGTGCCACCCGCCACCCTTTGCAAAGTCTGGCAGATTTGGTGACGATTAAAGAAACCTGGAAAGGCAGTACAAAACCTAAGGTCGTATTGGCCTGGGCACCACATATTAAAGCGTTACCACAAGCAGTACCCAATTCCTTTTCTGAATGGATGTGCAGGGCTCAGGCAGAAGGGATGCTTGATTTTACCATTGTACAACCTAAGGGCTATGAGCTGAATGAGGATTTTACACCTGGAGCAAACATCAGCCACAATATTGATGAAGCGTTGAAAGATGCGGATTATATCTATGTGAAAAACTGGTCCAGCTATAAGGAGTATGGAAAAGTACTCACTTATCCTGAAGGCTGGATGCTGACCAACGAACGGCTAAAGGCAACGAATGATGCGAAAGTAATGCATTGTCTGCCAGTTAGACGCGACCTGGAGCTGTCATCAGAAGTCCTCGACGGACCAAACTCACTCGTGATACAGGAAGCCGGAAACCGGTTATGGGCTGCGCAGGCAGTGCTGAAAGAAGTACTGGAGAATTTATAAATTACAGGATGCCGGATTAAAACCAGCATCCTTTTTTGTTATACCTGAAGTTCCTGAGGAACTTTTTGAAGAAATTTAGAAAATGAAGAGATTAAGTGTAATTAAAATCGGCGGCAATGTAATTGACAATTCGGAGAAGCTGCACCAGTTTTTGCTGGACTTTAAAGCCCTTCCGGGAGATAAGATTTTAATTCACGGTGGCGGAAAGATTGCAACAGAGCTGGGCGTTTCCCTTGGTGTGGAAGCTAAAATGTTGGATGGACGCCGGATTACCGATATTGAAACCCTCAGGATCGTCACGATGGTTTACGCAGGTTTAATCAATAAGAACATGGTTGCTCAGTTGCAGGCGAAAGGCTGTAATGCGATTGGCTTAACCGGTGCCGACGGGAACATCATCAAAGCAGTTAAACGCCCTGTGAAGGAGATTGACTATGGTTTTGTAGGCGATCTGGATGAGACCTCGGTTTCTTCAGCTACGCTGGACAGTTTGCTCCTTGCGGGATTGACACCGGTTTTGTGTGCGATTACCCACGACGGCGACAGCCAGCTTTTAAATACCAATGCAGATACCATTGCTTCTGCAGTGGCGGTCGCCATGTCTTCCTTATATGAAACCGTGCTGGTTTACTGCTTTGAGAAAAGAGGCGTAATGCGGGACGTGGAAGATGACGATTCCCTTGTTCCTGAAATCCGGATGGCAGAATTTGAAGGATTAAAACAGGAAGGGGTAGTTTCAGGAGGGATGATCCCTAAATTACATAATGCCTTTGAGGCGATAAAAAGCGGCGTTTCTGCCGTATATATTGGTAAAGCAGATGAACTGCCGCAAATTAATGAGCAGGGTTTTGGAACAAGACTCATCATTTAATTACCTTTGAATACCACCCGATCAATCACAACCAAACCATATAGAAGATGAAACAGTTTAAAGGCAACATCGCCATTTTAGGAAGCGGAAATATTGGCATTTCTTTAGCCAGGGGATTAGTTAAAGCGAATTATGCTTTGCCCGGTCAGATTAGTCTGACCAGAAGAAATATTGCCAATTTAGGCCCCTTTGCTGAACAGGGCTTTGGTGTGAGTAATGATAACGCTGCGGTTGTTGCCGCTGCCGATGTTATTGTTCTCGCTGTGTTGCCGCAACAGCTGAATCAGCTGATGGAGCAGATTCGTCCGGTTGTAGACATCAATAAACACCTTTTCATTTCTGTTGCTTCCGGTGTCAGCTGTGCAGACATCAGAAATAAACTGGGTGAAAGGGCACAGGTGATCAGGGCGATGCCAAATACGGCGATTGCCATTGGACAGTCGATGACCTGTATTGCCACAGATAGCGCTTCTTCTGAATATATGGAAGAGGTGACAAGAATGTTTGAAACTGTAGGTTCAGTGGTGAAGATCAATGAAGACCTGATGACTTCAGCAACGGCTTTATGTGCCTGTGGAATTGCCTTTTTCTTACGCGCCATCAGGGCGGCTTCACAAGGTGGGGTAGAGATTGGTTTTCATGCAGATGAAGCTTTAAAAATGGCGGTTCAGACCGCTAAAGGGGCTGCGGACCTGCTCTTACAGATGCAGTCCCATCCTGAACAGGAAATAGACAAAGTAACTTCGCCGAAAGGCTGTACCATTGCCGGATTAAACGAGATGGAGCATAATGGATTCAGTTCCTCCCTCATCAAAGGCATCAAGCTATCGGCAACAAAGGCCGGTGCTTTATATACCAAAGAATAAAAAAATTATGATAGAACAACTGCAAAAAGAGAGTTTAGAACTGTTGAAAGAATTGATTGGCATCTCTTCCTTTAGTAAAGAAGAAGACAAAACCGCTGATGTGATTGAACAGTTTTTGCAGCAACGTAATATAAAGACCCATCGTAAGCTCAACAACATCTGGGCTTACAACGCGCATTTTGACCCGAAAAAGCCAACGATGCTTTTAAATTCGCATCACGATACCGTGAAGCCAAATTCGGGCTATACACGCGATCCTTACGCGCCAACTATTGAAGAGGGCAAATTATATGGATTAGGGAGTAATGATGCGGGAGGATGTCTGGTTTCGCTTATAGCGACCTTTCTTTACTTCAATGAGCAGAAAGGTTTAAGTTATAACATTTGTCTGGCCACGACCGCAGAAGAAGAAATCTCCGGAAATAACGGATTGGAATGTGTGCTTCCTGATCTTGGAGAACTGGAGTTTGCGATTGTTGGAGAGCCGACTCTAATGAATCTGGCCATTGCAGAACGTGGTTTACTGGTTTTAGACTGTGTTTCTACCGGAAAAGCAGGCCATGCGGCACGCGAAGAAGGAGACAATGCCATTTATAAGGCTTTGAAAGATATAGAATGGTTCCGCAATTATCGTTTTTCCAAAGTTTCGGAAATGTTCGGTCCTTTGAAAATGTCGGTAACGATTATCAATGCAGGTTCTCAGCATAACGTTGTTCCGGCAACCTGTAATTTTACCGTAGATGTTCGGGTAACGGATGCGTATACCAATGAGGAAGTTTTAAAAATTATCCGGACCAATGTAGATTGCGAGGTAACGCCACGCTCTATCCGCCTGAAGCCTTCTTCTATTGATAAGGCACATGCGCTGGTACAGTCGGGCATCGCCTTAGGCAGGACTACTTATGGTTCTCCTACAACTTCAGATCAGGCTTTATTGAGTATTCCATCTTTAAAGGTAGGGCCTGGAGATTCTGCACGTTCTCATATGGCAGATGAATATGTTTTTGTCAATGAAATTGAAGAAGGAATTCAACTCTATATTGAAATGTTAAAACCTGTAATTAACGGGAAGTAAGATCTTAATGTAAAAAAGCGGCTGATCCTCAGGATCAGCCGCTTTTTTTATTGCTCTTCTGCTTTTTCAAAAGCTCTTGCTTCCAGGTGTTTTTCCATATCTAAACGGTTGACTCCTTTTGACCACCATTCCGGTGCGGGCTTATCTTTTAACATGTAATCGAAATATTCCATCATGCGGACAGCGTAGTCCTTCCGGTTAGGTAATTTGGCAATGCCATGGTTTTCGCCACGGTAAGTGATCATCACCACCGGTTTATTCAGTCTTCTCAGGCCGTTGTAGTATTCGATACCTTGCGTATAATCCACTGCACCGTCTTTATCATTGTGTAACAACAACAATGGTGTCTGTACCTTTTTGATGTGGTAGACCGGAGAGTTACGGGCAAAGGCATCCCAGTTGTCCCAATACCCTGGTGTTAACCTACCCTGGCTGGATTCGAAGATCGCCTGGTTGGTGCCTCCGCTGTTCCAGTAGATCAGACTGTACATACTGATCATATTGGTCAATGGTGCACCCGCTGCTGCGGCTTTAAAAATATTGGTTTGTGTGATCAGGAAAGAGGTTTGGTATCCTCCCCATGAGTGTCCGTGAATGGCCACGCGTTTTTCGTCTACAATTCCTGTTGCAATGGCTGCTTTCACTGCAGGAACAACGCAGGCTACTGCAGACATTCCCGGATCATTCAGTTTGTATTTGATATCCGGCATCAGTACCGCGTAACCATTGCTGGTGTATACCGATTTATTAAATCCACCACCAGGGAATCCAGGCATAGTATAGAAATTCATCTCATCAGTGAGGCGTTCATAGATATAGGTGATCGTAGGATAACTTTTTCCTTCCTGATAATTTGCAGGGAGGTATAGTGCTGCCTGCAGGGAATCTCCGTTTGCACTGACATAGTTGATCAGCTTGACACCTGTAGACCAGGCATATTTTTCCTGATCAGGGGTGTTTTTCGTGATTTGTTTTGGGTTGGCTAAATTTGCCGCTGTACTGGTATAAATCTCTGGTGATTTTTCATTGTTCTGTTTGGCATAAATGAACACGTTGCCATCACTTGCTTTCTGGAAGGCGCCATAAACATTGTCGTCCATAAATAAAGGTTTGATGCTGTTCTTTCCTGCCTCCAGCACCCCAATGCCGGCTTTTTTAGTGCTGGAATTAAAGATGGTGAAATATTGATCTTTGCTCAGGTCCGTTCCTTTGTCCTTAGGATAAATGAAGAATCTGGACTGTACTTCCTGCTTCCTGCTTTTCCAGTTGTCGGAAAGGGCAATTACATTTTTGCCATCCGCGCTGATGCGCCAAAGGTCATAATTGTCTTTAATGAGGACATATCTGGAGTCTGATGACCAGCCGAAATTTGGTGTGGATGGCTTGACTGTGTTATGGTCGTCCTGCTCATCTACAAAAGAGGCTTTGATTTTTTCGGTGAGGTTATATTGTTGTAAGGTTTCCAGGTTGATGCTGTAAAATGCACCGTCTTTGTTGAAACTTGCCCATTTGCCGTTTGGAGCAAAGCTGAGTGAACCTCTTCCCGAAGTATAAAATTTCTCAAAAATACGTTTCTTAGTCCCTGTCTTTAAATTAATGAGGTAAATGTCCGTATAGTTTTGCCCGTCGAGGTTCCCCATCAATTCATAGCTGGAATTGTCGTAACCAATGGCATACAGCTGCTGTGGGGCAACAACAACATTTTTTAAACTGCTGTCGGCCAGCTGACTGAACTTCTGATCTGCGATGCGGTAAGAACTTAGGAAACTGTAATTTTTGTCTCTCATTTCCTGGGTTTGCTGGGCAGATTGAAGGCGTTTGTCCTGCCAGTTCCAGATGATCATATCCGGTTTCTCTATATCTGCTTTAGCGGCAGGTTTCGCGTCTGCTTTCGCTTCCGGTTTTCCTTTAGCCAGGCTATCGGTTTTTACCGGAGGTTTTCCTTTTTCTGCTGTTTTATCTTTTGAGGTGCTGTCGGCTTTCTTTTCCTGGGTATTGATCCCAAAGAATAAAGTGCTTTGATCTTCTGACCAGTAAGGAGTTCCATTTCCGTTGATTCCCATATTTTTCGGGAAATTTTTTAGGCCGATACCAGCGTAAGAAACTTTATTGCTTTGTTCTCCGGCAATCTTATTGATTCCGATTACGGTAAAGACATCTTCTTTATACTGCTCGTTTTTATTGGATTTTAACAAGGCAAAAGCATCTCCGTTTTCATTCCAATTGATGTTTTTATAATTTGCTTTGTCATTTTCCAGGGCAGTGATGATGCCGGTTTTCATATCTCTGATAAAAATGCCGTTCCCGTTCTGTCCGTTTGCATCAATGGTATAGGCAAGAATGTTTCCCGCTTTATTGAAGGCATATTCTGCAACATTGCCCAGGTTATAGCTTTTTTTAGTGCTCAACTGGTATAACAAAAGATCAGTTCCTTTTGCCGCATCTTTCTCTTTTGATGCACTTTCCGGTGCTGTAAACTGTATAGCCAGCCATTCTGAAGACTCTCCGGAGAAACTGAATGTTTTTACTTTTTCAAAAGTGACTTTCTGATTTCCAGGTAAAGAGACCAGAACCAATTGATCATAAAGAGGTTTCATGGTTTTTTTTGCCGCTTTTACTTCTGATTCTTTAGCCGAGACCTTAAAGGCGAGATATTTGGAATCCTTAGCATAGACAACTGTACTGGGATTTGCCCCGATAGGATAGCTGAAATTTGTGGTGTCGGATGTTTTGCGAATGATGGTTTGGAGATCACCTTCGTTAGGGCCTTTTGCCCAGGATAACCATTGTCCGTTGGGTGACAGCGCATAAGTATTGCTTCTGATGAAATTCCATTTGGAAACATCTTTCCAGCTCAATGCTGGTTTTTGCTGCGCATGAACGCTTGCTGCAAGCGGTAAAAGCAAGAGCAAGAGCGAATATCTGATTCTGTTCATATATAAGTTTGTGGATTTTCTGCTAAAATATTGATTTAGTTGAATATATTTTGATTATAACAAGAATATTATGCAATGTAGTTGCATTTGATGCTCTTGCTGGTTTATCCTTCATTCTATCGTAATTATTGTATTTTTGCAAAATACCTCCAGCCCTCAAAGGGTCTAAACAATAGATTGATAAATGAAGATTTGGCAAAAAAACGTAGACGTAAATAAAGATATAGAAACTTTTACCGTAGGCAAAGACAGGGAGCTGGATTTGCAAATGGCAGCTTTTGATGTTTTAGGCTCTTTGGCCCATGTAGAAATGCTGGAAAGTATTGGACTGTTAACCGCCGAAGAGCTGGTGTCGATTCAAAAGGAACTCAAAAATATTTATGCGGACATTGAAGCAGGAAGATTTACGATTGAGGATACGGTAGAAGATGTACACTCGCAGGTAGAGTGGCTGCTGACACAGCGCATTGGTGATGCCGGTAAAAAAATCCATAGCGGACGTTCCCGTAATGACCAGGTTTTAGTGGATCTGAAACTCTACTTCAGAAGCTGTATTGAAGAAATGGTTGAAAATACAAGGGTTCTTTTTACGCAACTGATTGCGCTGAGCAATACCCATAAAGACAAATTACTTCCGGGATATACGCACCTTCAGATTGCGATGCCTTCTTCTTTTGGACTTTGGTTCGGTGCTTATGCAGAGAGCCTTGTTGATGATATGGAACTGATGCTTGCCGCTTATAAGATTTGCAATAAGAATCCTTTGGGTTCTGCTGCGGGCTATGGCTCTTCTTTCCCTCTAAACAGGACAATGACCACTCAGTTACTGGGTTTTGAAAATTTAAATTATAATGTGGTTTATGCACAAATGGGCAGAGGAAAAACAGAACGTGTTCTTGGACAGGCGATGTCTTCAGTTGCTGCTTCCCTAGCCAAAATGGCGATGGATGTTTGTCTGTTTATCAATCAGAACTTTGGATTTATCAGCTTTCCGGACGAACTGACGACCGGATCGAGTATCATGCCGCATAAAAAGAATCCTGATGTTTTTGAACTGATCCGTTCCAGATGCAACAAGATTCAGGCTTTGCCGAATGAAATTGCCATGATGACCACCAATTTGCCTTCCGGTTATCACCGGGACCTGCAACTGCTGAAAGAAAACCTTTTCCCTGCAATCACATCGTTGAATGAATGCCTGGAAATGACTACCTATATGTTGCAGCACATCAGGATTAAAGACGATATTCTGGCGGATAAAAAATATGCTTACCTGTTTAGCGTTGAAGTAGTGAATGAACTTGCCTTAAAGGGGGTTCCTTTTAGAGAGGCTTATAAAATTGTTGGTGAAACGATAGAGAACGGTACTTTTTCTCCTTCAACTCAGGTGAATCATACCCATGAAGGAAGTATTGGAAATCTGTGTAACCCGGAGATTGAAGGGATGATGGAAGAAATTCTTTCGCAGTTTAAATTTGAGAAAACTACCGCTGCAATTGAAAGATTGCTGGCTTAATCAATTAATAAATAAAAATCAAAAAAATGAATGTATCAGTATTAGCAAACACGCTTATCGGCTCGGAAATCATTAAAATTGGAAACGAAGTAAATGAACTGAAGCGAAAGGGTGCGGAGATTGCCAATCTGACCATCGGTGATTTTGATCCTTCAATTTTTCCTATTCCGGCAGAACTGAGAGATGAGATTATTGATGCTTATCATCATAACCATACCAATTATCCTCCTGCAGACGGTATTTTAGCTTTAAGAGAGACGGTGGTAGAAGTTTTGAAAAACAGATACGCGCTTTCTTATACCACACAGGATATTTTGGTAGCCGGCGGCTCACGTCCGCTAATCTATGCAACTTATCTGGCGCTGGTAGATCCCGGAGATAAGGTGATTTATCCTGCCCCATCATGGAATAACAACCATTACTGCCACCTTTCTTCTGCAAAAGGAATAGCGGTAGAAACGACTGTGGAGAATAACTTTATGCCAACAGGGGCACAGCTGAAGCCTTATTTAAAAGGCGCAACGTTATTGGCCCTGTGTTCTCCTTTAAATCCTACAGGAACTATGTTCAGTCAGGAGCAACTGGAAGAAATCTGTGACCTTGTAATCGAAGAGAATGAATGCAGGGGAGTGGATGAGAAACCATTGTACATCATGTATGATCAGATCTACTCTTTACTGACTTTTGGAAAAGAGCACATCAATCCGGTAAGCTTACGTCCGGAGCTGAAAGATTATGTGATCTACATTGATGGGATTTCGAAATGTTTATCTGCTACAGGAGTCCGTGTAGGCTGGGCATTCGGCCCCGAAAAGGTGATCGGCAAGATGAAATCTTTACTGGGACATATCGGAGCCTGGGCGCCTAAAGCAGAACAGGTGGCTGTTGCAAAATACTTTAAAAATAATGAACTGGTAGATCAGTTTTTGAATGCCTTTAAAAAGCAGGTTCAGGAAAGTCTGGATACGCTGTATAATGGTTTTCAGCAATTAAAGGCAGATGGCTTTGCGGTTGATGCCGTGGTTCCTATGGGTGCAATTTACCTGACGCTTAAGATCGATTATATCGGTAAGACTACCCCTTCGGGAGATCTGTTGAAAAACAGTGCGGATGTTAATTTTTATCTGATCAAGGAGGCTCAGACGGCTTTGGTTCCGTTCTCGGCTTTTGGTACTGATGAATCTGTGGCCTGGTTCCGCGCATCGGTTGGCGGATGTTCACTGAGCGATATTCAGAAAATGATTCCAAGAATAAAAGAAGCATTGGGCAAATTGAAATAAAGAAGCCCGTGATATGAAAAAGGCTGCCAGATCTTATATCTGGCAGCCTTTTTTTATTTAAATTCCGAAGTTTTGTGGAACTGAATGTCCGGATAATCACGCATGGTCATATTGATCATGAAATCATTATCCGCAAGGAACACCGGATTGCCATCTTTATCTTCCCCGATATGTTGTTGTTTCCGTTTCAGGAACTCTTCTAATTTCTTTTTGTCTGTTGACGTTACCCAATTAGATCTGCCATAACTTAAAGTACGGAAATGCGCTTTCGCACCGTATTCATGCTCCAGACGAAATGCGATTACTTCAAATTGAAGTTCACCTACCGCACCAATAATTTTACGGTTACCTGGTTGTGCAGTGAACAATTGAGCCACACCTTCTTCTGTGAGTTGTTGTATGCCCTTCTCCAGCTGTTTTGTGCGAAGTGGGTCTCTGTTCTCTACTTCTTTAAATATTTCAGGAGAGAAGCTTGGAATGCCTTTAAATTGCAACTGTTCTCCTTCTGTAAGGGTATCGCCGATTTTGAAGTTTCCACTGTCATATAATCCGACCACATCTCCCGGCCAGGCTTCTTCAACGATACTTTTCTCATTGGCCATGAAATCCATTGGATTGGAGAATTTCAGTTTTTTATTCTGGCGGGTATGGAAGTAGAATTTATTGCGTTCAAATTTACCAGAGCAGATTCTCAAAAAGGCGATACGGTCGCGGTGTTTAGGATCTAAGTTGGCATGGATTTTAAATACAAATCCTGTAAAGTTTTTCTCATTTACCAATACTTCACGCTGTTCTGCTTCCCTGCTTTTTGGGCTTGGTGCGATTTGAACGAAAGTATCCAGCAGTTCTTTAATCCCGAAATTATTGATGGCACTGCCAAAGAACACCGGTGCAAGTAATCCTTCGATGTACATGTTTTTATCGATCTGTCCATAAACACCATCTACCAGTTCCAGATCAGACTTTAGTCCATCCAGCTCTTTTGGTTTCAGGAAATTATTCAGATTCGGGTCATTCAGGTCACTGACCTCGATGACAGGGGCACTGATTTTTGTTTTATCAGCCTCAAAAAGGTTCAGGTGTTTGTTGTAAATGCTGTATACTCCTTTAAAAGTATGTCCCTGACCTATTGGCCAGGAAAGCGGACAAAGGCTGATGTTCAGTTTGCTTTCGATCTCGTCAAGCAGGTCAAAAGCATCCTTTCCTTCCCTGTCCATCTTATTGACAAAGATAATTACCGGGGTATTTCGCATTCTGCAGACTGCCATTAATTTTTCGGTCTGCTCTTCGACCCCCTTCACACAGTCGACCACGAGGATTACGCTGTCTACCGCCGATAAAGTACGGTAAGTATCTTCAGCAAAGTCTTTGTGACCAGGAGTATCTAATATGTTGATGCGTTTTCCGCTGTATTCAAAGCCCATTACAGAAGTCGCTACGGAGATTCCACGTTGCTTCTCAATTTCCATAAAATCGGAGGTATTGCTTTGGTTGGCCTTATTCCGTTTAACCGCTCCGGCCGTATTTATTGCTCCTCCGAAGAGTAAAAACTTTTCTGTAAGAGTAGTTTTACCTGCATCGGGGTGACTGATAATAGCGAATGTTTTTCGTTTTTCTATTTCTGGGTGAATCATAAAGAATTAAGCCTGTTGTGCTTGATGAGGCTGCAAAGATAATTATAATATATAAAAGAGGGCTAAAAAGAAAAACCGGCCATCAGATGGCCGGTTTTTTATAACTGAGCTGGGAATTAACCTCTTCCTGCTCTTGAAGATCTTCCACTTTCGGATCCGCTGCTCCTGCTTTCTCCGCTGCCCCTGCCTTCGGAACGGGTTGGGGGTGCGCTTTGGCGTTCCTGTCTTTCCATTCTCTGTGGCTGGGCCTGAGGTTGAGGCTGTGAGCGCTCTTGTCTTTCCATCCTTTGAGGTTGTGGCTGAGGTTGAGGACGTTCCTGTCTAACCTGAGGCTCTGCTCTTCGCTCTTCACGTTGAGGCCTTGCCTGTGGCTGCACCGGCATCGGTTGAGGAGCAGGCTGTGTCTGAGGTGTTGGTTGTGTTCTTTCCTGACGGCTTTCTCTGGAGCTGCTTCTATCCGGTCTTACCGGCATTGCTTCATTATTCCTGTCGGACGGAGTTCCAAACCTGTTGTTTTCTCTGGTTGCCCTTCCTTCAGCTCTGTTTCCTGTATTGTTGTCTCTTGAAGGATTGTTGTCCCTTGAAGGGTTGATTATTCCTTCAGAACGATTGTTTGTTCTATCCGAACGGCTATTATTATTCGATGGGTTTCTTCCTTCAATTGTTCCACGATCTGGTCTTCCACTACGATCTCCGATAGTATTTCTATCAATACCTGTAGTTCCACGATCTGATCTTGAACCACGGTCAACTGCCATAGAGCCATTCGGTCTGGTCAGATTTGCGTCGCCACGAACTGCATCTCTTGGTCCCTGTACGCTTCCCCTGTCTGTTCTGGAGCTTCTCGGATTATAAATGTTGAGTTCATTACCTCTGAGCTCAGTTCTACCGGCTCTGCTGGTCCTGTTTACGTTATAAATCTGTACATCACCTCTGGTTGCACGTCTAACCTCGTCAACTCTTGGTCCGGTATAGTAAGTACGTCTGTTTCTTTCGTAGGTATTATTGATGATCGTTGTATTGTTAATAATGGTTACGTTTCTACGGGAATAATATCTTGGGAAACTATCGTAATAGATATTACGCTGAGGAATAAACACCCACCAGTTATCTGGAATTCCAAAATTGATATTTATGTTGACACTTGGTCCCATCGGAGCCCATCCATAGTAACCACCACCACTTCTCCAGCTTACCCATGCAGGTCCCCAAACGGTATCAGGAATCCAGATCCATTGTCTGTAGCGGTTATATACCCATCTTCCATAGTGGAAAGGGGCCCATCCCCAGTCGTAATTGGATACCCAGGTATTGCCATATTCTGTCATTGCCCATCTACCGTTGCTATAATAGGGTCTGAAATCGTCCTGTTCTACATCAGGCCTCCATACGTATCCGTATTGAGGATCCTGAATCCAGGTACCATAAGGAGAAAGCTCATCATAGAAGGATTGGAGCGAAACGTCGTCGTCTTGTGCCATAACGCGCTGCGCGGTTCCGGTCATCAGGAGCATAAGCCCCAGCACAATTGCCGGTAATTTGATTAAATTTTTCATTTGTGTGTGTTTAATTTACCTAACGCTTTTTATATAACAATTTGAGTTCCAAAGAATGGCAAAAGTTTAAACTGCCTTAGGAATATTACATTACGATTATGCGATCTGGCATAATTATATTGGTTTAAGAGCGGGATATGCCGATATTTAATCGGTTGGCGAATAAGTAATTTACGAAAAAATTTTTTAAAAATTTCTAATTTCGGTGTTATATTCTGGTTCTGAAGGAATATTAAATGTGTTGAGTTGCTCTTTCCAGGAAATTATTTTCTTCTTTTGTAAACAAAACAAAATTTATGCAAAAAGGCACTTTATTCCTTATCCCCGTTCCTCTGGCAGAAAATGCTGCCCAGAAATCTTTTACTCCTTTTTTAGGCGACACCATCAATGCAATAGACACTTATATCGTTGAGAATGAAAAAACAGCCAGAAAGTTTTTAAAAGAAGCCGGGTTGAAGTTGCCGCAGAGCGAGCTGCTGATCCACGATTATGGTAAGCACCAGCGGAACGCTTCATTAGCTCCGTATTTTAAAGAGCTGAATGCGGGTAAAGATGTTGGATTAATGAGCGAAGCCGGATGTCCGGGAGTAGCAGATCCTGGTGCGGAAGTGGTTGCCGAAGCACATAGAAGAGGGATCAAGGTTGTTCCATTAGTTGGACCAAGCTCAATCTTGCTGGCATTAATGGCTTCCGGATTCAATGGTCAGAGTTTTACTTTTCACGGCTATTTACCAATTGATAAAGTGGAGCGTGGAAAACGCATCAAAGAACTGGAGCAACAGTCTTTGGCTAAGAAACAAACGCAGTTATTTATAGAGACACCTTTCAGAAACAATCATTTGCTGGAAGATGTATTGAAGAACTGTTCTCCGCAGGCCATGCTTTGTGTAGCTTGTAACATCAATGCAGAAGAAGAATACATCAAGACACAATCTGTAGCACTTTGGAGAAAAGAGCGGATTGACCTGCATAAAAAACCAGCTATATTCTTGCTTTACAGGCCTTCTTAGCGGTACATATTTTTATTGTCCATAAAAGCGAGGACTTTATCCGGCACAAAATATTGAACATTTCTTCCTTCCTTTAACGCTTTGCGGATAAAGGTGGAAGAAATGTCCATTTGTGGTGTTTCTGTAATGGTGATTGCCGGATGATTTTCCCATTCGCTCAGGTCAATGCCTGGTCTTGGGTAAACATAGATCTGGTAATTCTTCAGCAGGACCTCATAATTCTTCCATTTTTTCAGCGAAGAGAGGTTATCGGCACCCATGATCAGAACGAATTCCTTTCCGGGGTACTTTTCCTGCAGAAAAGCTAAGGTATCTACGGTATAGGAGGGCTGAGACAGCCCAAACTCTATATCACTTACTTTAATATGATCTGAGGTTTCTGTGGCGAGTTTAGCCATTTCCAACCTGTCGTACATATTGGTCAGTCCGTTTTTATTCTTCAGCGGGTTATGTGGTGAAACCAGCAGCCATACTTCTTTAAGTCCGGTAAAGCCAGCCATATAGTTGGCAATAACCAGGTGACCGATATGGATGGGGTTGAATGAACCAAAGAATAACCCTGTTTTCATTTTACTTGTTATTGATAAAATCTCCAACCAGTTGTTCTGCTTCTTTGCAGGCAGTTTCCAGTTCGAAGTTTTTAAGGATTACATCAAACTTCTCCGCATAGTTCAACTCTTTTTCAGCCTTTATAAAGCGTTCCTGAAGTTTTTCGTTGCTGTCAGTTCCTCTTCCGGTTAAACGTTCCTTCAGGACCTCTAAAGAGGGCGGCTGAACAAATATAGCCAGGGCATCGTCCTCATATTTACGTTTCAGACGTAAACCGCCTTCCACGTCGATATCAAAAATGACATGTTTGCCTGTGTTCCAGATCCTTTCAATTTCAGACCTTAAGGTTCCGTAAAAAGTACCGTTATATACTTCTTCAAATTCCACAAATTCCTGATGGGCTACTTTATGGAGAAAGTCTTCTTTTGAAATGAAATAATAATCTTTCTCATGCTCTTCATCACCTCTGGATTCGCGGGTAGTAGCTGAAATCGAGAAACTTAATTCCGGAAATTTCTTAAGCAGGTGTTTTACGATAGTGGTTTTACCTGCTCCTGAAGGGGCAGAAAATATAATGAGTTTACCTTGTGTCATGCGTACTTATAAAACGTTTAATAGTTGTTCCTTAATTTTTTCCAGCTCTTCTTTCATCCCTACTACCAATTGTTGTATCTGTGCATCATTTGCTTTAGCACCCATAGTATTGATTTCTCTGCCAATCTCCTGAGAGATGAAACCGAGTTTTTTACCGTTGGCATCTTTGCTCTTTAAAGTCTCTGTGAAATAATCACAATGACTTTTCAGGCGTGTTTTTTCTTCGGTAATGTCTAATTTATCAATGTAATAGATCAATTCCTGCTCTAACCGGTTTTGATCTACATTTATTTTCCCTACGTTTTCTTCCAGAAACTGATTTAATCTTGTTCTGATCTGAGGGATTCTCAGAGGCTCCAGAACTTCTATCTGGGCAAAAAACTGAAGTATGTTTTTAATTCTCAACTCCAGATCTGTTTTTAAAACATTTCCTTCCGTATGTCTGAACTGATTGAAGTTCTCCAGTGCTTTATTGAAAGTGCTGTATAAAATATCCCAGTCATTTTCATTGATTTCTTCTTCCTGGTAGCTGATGACCTCAGGAAAACTCAAGACGGCCTGTAAAAGGTTGGTCGAGTTGGCGCCCAAATCAACATTAATCGCTTCAAGTTGTTTATAGTATTTGCTCAATAAGGCGGCATTGATGGTTGCTCCTTTGAGGTTTTCCTCACCGCGATCAATATTTATAGAAATACTGACTTTACCACGTTCGATTTCTTTGCTGCATACGTTGCGTAATAACAACTCCTTTTCGGAGAAAGCCCTTGGAAGTTTTAGATTGAGTTCTAAAAACTTGCTGTTTAAAGACTTAATCTCTACTGCAAACTTAATGTTTTCATGATCAGTAGAGGCCAGACCAAAGCCTGTCATTGATTTTATCATGTGCAAAGATATAATTTATTGTTAAAATGATTAAACCTATGTTGCTTAATGATGTACAGAACCTGGCCGACTTTGTTTTTTTAATGCCACATTTAGCCGGGAATTGGAAAAAAGAGGTAACTTTTTCAGTTTTACTTTGTTATAAAAACCACAGTTTCTGCGATCATTTTAACTTTTTTTAACTTAATTGATTGGGAAACATTGGTTAAGTTTACAAAAAATCTAGATATAATGAAGCCTTATCATCTCATCACATTGGCATTCGGTGTGTTTTTCTTCTCTTTTATGCCCGATGCTTTTTCCCAGAAGGAATTTTTACTCAGAGGAGTGGTAAAAGAACGTGGAACAAATAACCGGATACAATTTGCCCAGGTCACCAATAAGCGCAATGGATTTACGGTCTCTACCAGCGATTTGGGACTGTTTCAGATCAGAGCAGTGGTTGGGGACAGCCTTGTTGTGGTAAAAAGTGAGTTTTCCGATGAAGAAGTGGGCGTTTTCACTACGGCCGATGTATCGGTTTATTTATCCAGGGGAACAACATTGAGAGAGGTGAATATTAAAGGGCAAACAAAAAGACAGGAGTTGAATGATGTCAAAAGAGATTTTAAAAGAAGCGGGTCCTTTTATCAGGGAAAACCTCCGGTACTGGCGTATTTCTTCCAGCCATTAACTGCTTTTTATGAGTTATTTGGTCGTACCCCCGGAAATGCAAGAAGATTTGGCCGATACTATGACAATGAGATCAAGCAATCTCAGGTAGATGGCTTTTTTAATGAATATCTGATTCAGAATACCGTAGACCTGAAAGGTAAAGATCTCGAAAAGTTTATGCTGGATTACCGGCCCGATTATGAGAAGTCCAGAAACTGGGCGGAATATGATGCAATAAAATACATTAAAGACTCCTACAAGAAATACACAGATACGCTGGGAAAAAAATAAGAAGTTTAAATCGACAGGGCTTCGCAGGCTTTTTCAGCTGCAAGTTTTTCTGCATTCTTTTTATTGTAATCGCGGCCCAAACCGTAGCTTTCTCCTTCAACAACGGCGCTGATGGTGAATAGCTTAGCGCTTTCACCTTCACTGTTTTGTACCATGTCAAAAGAAATGTCTTTTCCCTGGCGCTGGCACCATTCGATCAGTTTACTTTTGAAATTGGTTTCCGTGAGTTCCAGGGTATGGATGTCGATATAAGGCTTAATGATTCTTTTAAGCAGGAAGTCTTTGGTGAAATTATATCCTTTGTCCAGATATACAGCTCCTATTAACGCTTCAAAAGCATCACCAAGCATCGAATGATGTTTGGTTTGGATGTTTACCGCTTTCTGGTCAAAGACCATCAGTTGGTCGAAGCCCATTTTTCGGGCCAGCTGGTTTAAATTTGCCCTGTTTACAATTTTAGAACGCATTTCCGTTAGAAAACCTTCTTCTTTATAGGGATAGCTTTTAAACAATAATTCGGCAATTACAGAGCCCAGAATCGCATCTCCAAGAAATTCAAGACGTTCATTGCTGCTTCTGCTTCCGTTCTTCAGAACTTTTGCCACAGATCTGTGCCTGAATGCCATTTTGTATAAAACAGTATTTCCAGGAACAAAGCCTAAAATGTTTTTTAGCTTTTTTATAAAGACCTTATCTGTTGAAAAATAAAGCTTATACAGGTCGAATAATGGCATTAATTGTTACAAAAATTATAGGAGACTAAACAAATAGTCTCCTTATACAGAAACTAATTCTTATTCTTCGTACTTTTTGAATATCACAGATGCATTATGACCGCCGAAACCAAAAGTGTTGCTTTGAGCAGCGCGAATGGTTCTTTTTTGTGCCTTGTTGAACGTGAAGTTCAATTTCGGATCAAATTCAGGATCATCAGTAAAGTGATTTATTGTTGGTGGTACTATGTCGTTTTTTACAGCAAGAATTGCAGCAATCGCTTCAATAGCACCTGCAGCACCAAGTAAATGGCCTGTCATTGATTTTGTAGAACTGATGTTTAATTTGTAGGCATCTTCGCCGAACAAATCGACAATTGCCCTGCTCTCAGAGATGTCTCCAAGTGGGGTAGAAGTCCCGTGAACGTTGATGTAATCAATGTCTCCGGTAGTTAAACCTGCATCATTCAAGGCATTTGTCATCACCATTTTTGCACCTAGTCCTTGCGGATGTGGTGCGGTAATATGGTTTGCATCTGCACTCATTCCGCCGCCTACTAACTCGGCATAAATCTTAGCACCACGTTTTTTCGCATGTTCCAGTTCTTCCAGGATAATCGTTCCTGCACCTTCACCGGCAACAAATCCATCTCTGTCTTTGTCAAACGGCCTGGAGGCAGTTTTTGGATCATCATTTCTGGTCGAAAGGGCATGCATTGCATTAAATCCTCCGATTCCCGCTTCGTTGATGATGGCTTCAGAACCTCCGCTAATGATGACATCACACATATTCAAGCGAATATAGTTGTAAGCGTCAATCATGGCATTGGTGGAAGAAGCACAAGCAGAAACGGTAGCGAAATTGGGTCCGCGTAAACCATATTTTATTGAAATATGGCCAGGGACGATGTCAATGATTACTTTAGGAATAAAGAACGGATTTATACGAGGAGTACCATCGCCTAAAAAGAAGTTCTTCATTTCATCCTGAAATGTTTTAAAACCGCCAATACCAGAACCCCAGATAACGCCTATACGGTTGGTGTCAAGTTGAGAAAAATCAAAATTACCATCCTTTACGGCTTCATCTGTTGCTACTAAAGCGTATTGAACAAATGGATCTAACTTGCGGGCTTCTTTTTTGTCCAAAAAATCTTCAGGATTGAAGTTTTTAAGCTCACATGCAAACTTCGTCTTGAACTTTGATGTGTCAAAACCTGTAATAGGGCCAGCGCCGCTCACGCCATTCAGCAAACCATCCCAGAACTCCGGGATCGTATTGCCAATTGGAGTGAGCGCACCCAACCCTGTAACTACTACTCTTTTTAATTCCATTTATACGGATTATACGGAGACCGTATTTTTACTTAACGTTTTTCTCTAAGTAAGCAATTGCTTGACCAACAGTACCAATAGTTTCAGCCTGATCATCAGGAATCGCTACATTGAATTCTTTTTCGAACTCCATAATAAGTTCAACTGTATCTAAAGAATCCGCACCCAAGTCGTTAGTGAAAGAAGCCTCTGGTGTAACTTCGTTTTCATCCACACCTAATTTTTCAACGATAATAGCCTTAACTCTTGAAGCAATATCAGACATAATGTTTATAATTTAATGGTTAAATAATTCAGTGCAAAGAAAAATAAATATTTACACATTTCAAATGTTTTTATTTCTCTTCCAATTTTAATGTTTTTATTTTGAACATCAATGTAAAATTAGTTTTATAATTTTGTATTTCCCTAAAAAAGCGTGTTTTGAACAAAACTTATTTAAAACTATCCTTAGATCTTGACTTCGTTTTAATCGCTATTACGGCCTCTTTGAAGGATTATGTGCTCTGTCATAAGGTCAATACCAGCCTGAATTTTGATTTCGAAAAGATTGATGATCACGAGGTTTACTTCAATATTGATGAGAATCCTCTGGCTTTTTCCAAGTATTATTTTTTTGTTGAACAGGGGGAAATTGAATATTATATCATCAGCAACCGAAACGCCGAAGGATTTTTAATTCCCGAAATGAATAAGGTCGATTTTTTTATGATTATTCATCAGTATATTGACAAAGAAGACCTTAATTTTATTCTTGCAGGATTAAATAAACTCGCTGATATTCAGGTGGCTGCGCAGATAGATCCACGTAAATTGAGGTCCCGTGAGAATTTGGTAATGTAAATTTTATATTGAAGGTGTATTAAATACACTATATTTGATTTTACAACATCAGAAAAAAAATATTAATAACCAGGCCAACATTGGTTTTTGACATCAAAACCTTCATTTTGTTGGTACATATAAATTTTAAATAACCAAAATGAAACCATTTCATTCTAGAACAAAAATCGTAGCGACGCTCGGTCCTGCTTCAGCTAAACCAGAAGTTTTATTTAGTATGTTTAACGCCGGACTGGACGTGTGCAGATTAAATTTTTCACACGGTTCTCAGGCAGATCACCAGGAGGTCCTGGATACCATCCGCAGTCTTAATAAAAAACACAATTATAACGTAGGTATCCTTGCTGATTTACAAGGTCCTAAGATTAGGATTGGAATGGTTAAAGATGGTGGTATTCATTTAGTTAACGGAAACAGAACGGTCATTACCACAAAGGAATGTATCGGGAATGAAGAGCGTATTTACATCACTTATGAGACCTTTCCAAAGGATGTAAAAGCAGGAGAAATTATCCTTTTGGACGATGGTAAACTGCAGATGCGTGTGATCGAAACCAACCTTGTTGATGAGGTCGTTTGTGAGATTGTTCATGGTGGAATTCTGACTTCAAGAAAAGGGGTAAACCTTCCAAATACTAAAGTTTCTATCCCTTCACTTACAGTTGAAGACCGTAAAAATTTAGAGTTTGTTCTCGAAAACGATGTAGAATGGATCGGACTTTCTTTTGTTCGTAACGCAGAAGACATCGTAGAGTTGAAAGATATCATCAAACAAAGAGGTAAAACTGCCCGTGTAATCGCTAAAATCGAAAAACCTGAGGCAATTGCCAATATTGATGAAATCATCGCAGTTTCGGACGGAATTATGGTTGCCCGTGGTGACCTTGGAGTTGAAATGCCGATGGAAGAAGTTCCATTGTTGCAAAAAATGATCGTTCAGAAATGCAGAGCGGCTTCTAAACCTGTAATTATTGCAACTCAAATGCTGGAAAGTATGATCACTACACCAAGGCCAACACGTGCTGAGGTGAATGATGTGGCCAATTCAGTGCTTGATGGTGCAGATGCAGTGATGCTAAGTGGTGAAACGTCAGTAGGTGAATTTCCGCTGATTGTGATCGAGACCATGCAGAAAATCATTCAGAACATTGAGGTGAACAATTATCCGTTTCACCCGGAAAAGTTCCTTAAACCTAAGTCTGAGAGCTTCCTGAGCGATGCAATTTGTGATACTGCCTGCTTCTTGTCAAAACAAACCAATGCAGTGGGTATTGTGTCGATGACTTTAAGCGGATATACCGCTTTTGAAATCTCGAGCCACAGGCCTAAAGCTTTAACTTATATTTTCACAAGTAACCTTGCGCTGTTAAATACGGTGAGCTTACTATGGGGTGTTCAGGGCTTCTATTACGATAAATTTGAAAGTACTGATGAAACCATTCAGGATGTGAATAACCTGCTTAAAAAGCATAAAATGATCAAAAAAGGTGATGTAATTATCAACACTGCGGCCATTCCAATGGAAAGAAAAGGAAAGACCAATATGTTAAAAATTACAGTTATTGATTAAAATGCTGTAGCATTCAATTTTTTTTCTACTTTTGCAATCCGCAAAAAGGAGAGGTGTCCGAGTGGTTGAAGGAGCACGCCTGGAAAGTGTGTATACCTCAAAAGGGTATCGAGGGTTCGAATCCCTCTCTCTCCGCAGATTTAAGCAAAAAACAAAAAGGGCTTTAAACATTATGTTTAAAGCCCTTTTTGTTTTTTGTACTGTAAATGAACCTGGCAGCCGCTTATTTTTTGATTATGGGTGAGGAAGGGCGATGTTTTATGAATTTGTAGGATATTGGCCCAATTTGCTTTTATTTTGTCACAGCGGGCCTAAAACAGCCCTTATCCGGGCTTTCTCTCTACTGCTCCTGTCTGATTTATTTACCTGTGTTGGTTTTCTAATGTTATTCAAAGACAAAAAATGGTTTGATCCTGGATTTCCCTTTAAAATCTTTAGGAGGGAGGCTATTGTCTCCTTTTGTTTTCATGAGTTTCACTTCTCTGATGGCTCCCTTTCCGTTTATCGCAAAGCCAAATTGTCCTTTTGGTTTCACAAAACCTGTTGAATCTTTAAATGACGTAATTGCTTCCTGATTGATCCAAATAAAGAATTCATTTCCGGATCTTTGTATTTTCCAGTCCTGCCAGGTATGTTCTTTAGGTCTTTCTACTTTAGGCATGGTCCCGATATGGCCGACACTATGTATGAAACTTCCGGTCATATCCACGTTGGCGAAAAGTCCACGATCTTCAATGGCTACTCTATTCTCAAACTGGTTTAACAAAATACCCAGAAATTTATTGCGATTCAGGTTGAGCATCACCTCGAATAAATAGGTCTCTGGTTCTGCCAGGGAAGAGAAGGTGAGGATATAATTTTCGGGAAGGGGTTTGTTGCAGAGTAAAATAGCCCAGTTTGCATCCTTATTTCCCTGAATGCTTGAATCTTTAACCTCCCATTTACCGTTTAGGGTAAGCCAGTTTTTCTGAAGGTCCTCTTTTCTAAACGTTTCGTTAAATATCAGCTTGCTTTGGGCGTTTACTGCAGGGGGTATGGCGAGGGTCAGAAATAAAAAAACGATGGTTTTGTAAAGACTCATTCTTTATTATTGGAGTTGTTTTAATGCGTTACTGATCTTTTCCTGTTTTTGTTCTTTGAGGATTTCAGTGGGTGGAGTTGCCCTTTCCATGCAGTCCATGATTCCGCAGCGCTCGCAGGTGGTGTGGACTGTTTTTACAGGAATGGCGGTATCATTTACAAAAGACATCGCCTGCAGCAGCTTCTGGTCTATTAATAATCCAAGCGTTACACTGATCATTTCATTCCCTTTTCCTGTTGGCTTTGAAATAGAAATACATAGATAGCGGTTGTGTGTCTGCCAATATTGGGATATTTGGGCTTCAACGATGGGATGTTTGTATTTTTTTGCAGAAACCAGGTTCGCGGTGTGCTTCAGGGAATTGATAGAAACCCATCGGCGACAATAATGTTCATGAGTGGCATTGGCATGAGGATTATGGAGCTGAGAAAGGTGCAGTTCTTTAGTGATTTCAAATTCATCTTTTTTTATCTCTCCTGAGATCCGCAAAAAGAAAAGCTGATCGATGCTGAAATGTTTCGGTAGTATATTGGTGAGTCTTTGTACCAGCATTTCAGGGGTTACATCATACTGAGTCCAGAGGTTAATCCATGCTTTATCATCCCATTTCGTTTGCATCATAATGTATTTTACATCCTCCACGAATTTTTCTTCCTGCATCAGCAGCGCAACTCCAAAGTAGGAAGCGTTGAAGTTGTTTAGCATCATGTCAAAGGAATCGCTGTGCTGAATAATGGTTTCATAAGGCCTTTCAGTAATCTTTAGGTGCTGAAATGCGATTTCCCGGGCCAGTAGAAATTTCTCCTGAGCAGGGCTCATGCCTTTATTGATGTAAAATGTTTTGCTTGCTGCAGCGTAAAATGAGCGTAATCCCTGCAATGCATCCATGGTATTCATCCGCTTGCGGTTTACCTGAATGCCCATTTTATTTAAAATGGCTTCCAGAAGCGGGGCTTCAATTTTGAGATCTTCTCCCCATTGATATTCCGCTCTGAAGTTCCTTACGGCATCTTCAAGATCTTCAAAATAATTGTCATGAAGGTCCTGATAGGAACGAAGGGCAGCATTATAGAAGTTTTCTTTTGATAACTGATAGCTTCTGGAGATTTTAAGCAGCGTGCTGATGAAAGCGGTTACTTTATCTGGTGTGTTGGAAAAGAGATCCAGAAGAGAAGCAGGGGTTAGTCCGAAATGTTCCCAGGGCACTGCATTGATAAAGTCAGAATTGATCAGGTCGATAATCGGCTGGAGCTTTTTACTGGCTCTTAAAGATACCAGATAATCATAATCTACCCCCAGAATTTTAGCGAGCGAGAGTATTTTATCTGCCTTTGGGAACTTTTTTCCGGTCTCAATATCATGTACATAAGAGAGAGACATGCCTGTTTTCTCCGCAAGTTGCTGGTAAGAGAGCCCTTTTTCCTGGCGTAAAGCTTTCACTTTCAGGCCTAAAATCAAGCGTACACTATCATTGTCGGTTATCATATGGCTAAAATAGGAAAAAGAACGTGTTTAACGAAAAAAAAAATATTAGCGAATATTTCGCTAATTGAGAATAATCCGTATCTTGTCTAAAACTTACAACCATGACATCAATTATGAACCAACCCAACAAATGGAATCCTGCCCCGGAGGGCATGACCATTAAAGCTCCGTTCCAGGAAGCTTACCAGGAAATACTTGGGGATGATGCACTGCAGTTTATTAAGGCATTGCACCTCCATTTTAATGTGCAGCGCAAGGCCCTATTAAGAGAAAGGGATGTCGTGCAGCAAAAAATTGATGCCGGATGGAAACCTCGTTTTCTTCCGGAAACCGCAGAAATAAGAAGCAGTGAATGGCAAATTGCTCCTGTACCTGAAGATATTCAAGACCGTAGGGTGGAGATTACCGGACCTGTTGACCGGAAGATGATCATCAATGCAATGAACTCCGGTGCTAATGTTTTTATGGCTGATTTTGAAGATAGCAACTCCCCAAGCTGGGAGAACGTCATTGGTGGTCAGATTAATTTGCGGGATGCAATTAACCGTTCAATCAGTTTCGTAAATCCGGATAACGGCAAAGAATATAGGTTAAATGAACGTACTGCTACTTTATTTGTTCGTCCCAGAGGCTGGCATTTGGAAGAAAAACATGTTGAAATTAACGGAGAACCTATCAGTGGAAGCTTATTTGATTTTGGACTTTACTTTTTTCATAATGCCAAAACACTCTTGAAAAAAGGAGCGGGGCCATACTTTTATTTGCCAAAATTAGAAAGTCATAGAGAAGCCAGGCTTTGGAATGATGTATTTGTATTTGCACAGGAATATTGTGATGTGGCTTATGGAAGCATCAAGGCAACTGTGCTGGTAGAAACCATTCTTGCCCCATTTCAATTGAATGAAATATTGTTCGAGTTGAAAGATCATTCTGCAGGGATGAATTGTGGGCGCTGGGACTATATATTCTCCTTTATTAAAAAGTTCAGGAACATTCCGGGATATGTTTTTCCAGACCGTTCACAGGTAAATATGACCGTCCCTTTTATGCGGGCATATACCCAGCTGGTGATAAAAACCTGTCATAACCGTGGTGCTCATGCCATCGGGGGAATGGCGGCACAAATTCCAATCAAAAATAATGAAGTTGCTAACGAGGCTGCTATAAAAAAGGTAAAAGCAGACAAGTTGCGTGAAGTAACAGATGGGCATGACGGAACCTGGGTTGCACATCCTGGGTTGGTTGCCATTGCGAAGGAAATATTTGACGCAGGCATGAAAACACCAAATCAGCTTCATGTAAAACGGGAAGATTTTATCTGTACAGCAGACGAATTGTTGCAATTGCCCGAGGGAACGATTACCGAAGAGGGATTAAGGCAGAACATCAATGTGGGAATTTTGTATCTCGAAAACTGGCTTCGTGGAAATGGCGCGGCAGCCATTTATAACCTGATGGAAGATGCTGCTACTGCAGAAATTTGTCGCACACAGGTTTGGCAATGGTTGCACAATAGGGCCAGTTTAGCAGATGGCAGAATCATTGATCACAGCCTATATGAAGACATGAGAGATGATGAGATTGAACAAATCAGAAGCACCGTTGGGAGTAAAGCTTATCAGGAAGGACAATACGTTCAGGCGATCTGCATTTTCAATAAACTGATTGTTCAGAATAAATGGGTTGACTTTCTCACCCTGCCAGGCTATGAACTCATCCTTTCTAATGATGAGAAGAAAGTCTGTGAAGAAGAAGTCCGGGAGCCTGAAAGTGAGGCCTCTCTTTTTGTAGCTGAAGAAAAAACAATAACCATATAAAAAATCAATGTAAATGTTAACCTAAAAACGAACCACAATGGGAACAGATCATAGAGCAACCCGATTATTTACTGAATGGCAAACCAACCCAAGATGGGAGGGGATCAATCGGCCTTATACCGCAGAAGAAGTTTTGAAATTGCGCAGTAAAGTAGAAATTGAATATACTTTGGCCAGGAAGGGTGCAGAGAAATTATGGGATAAATTGAAAGCCCAGTCATATGTTGCGGCTTTGGGCGCGCTGACAGGAAATCAGGCCGTGCAGGAAGTGGCGGCAGGATTGGATGCGATTTACCTGAGCGGATGGCAGGTTGCAGCTGATGCCAATTCCTCCGGAACGATGTATCCGGATCAATCTCTGTATCCCGTGAATTCAGTACCTGATGTCGTGAAAAGGATTAATAATGCTTTATTGCGTTGTGAACAGATTGATTCAGTGAACGGAGATAACTCGAAAGACTGGATGGCACCTATTGTTGCGGATGCCGAGGCTGGTTTTGGTGGTAATTTGAATGCATTCGAATTAATGAAAGCAATGATCGAAAGCGGGGCATCCGGGGTTCATTTTGAGGATCAGCTGTCTTCGGCAAAGAAATGCGGGCATTTGGGTGGAAAGGTTTTGGTTCCCACGCAGGAGGCGGTTAACAAATTAATTGCAGCAAGACTGGCAGCAGATGTCATGAATGTTTCCACCATCATTATTGCACGTACAGATGCAGAGGCGGCAAATCTGATCACCTCTGATATCGATGTAAGAGATCAGGGATTTATTACCGGAGAACGCACCAATGAAGGATTTTATTCGGTAAGGAATGGATTGGAACAATGTATTTCACGTGGTTTGTCGTATGCTCCCTATGCGGATATGATCTGGATGGAGACTTCGCAACCCGATCTTGCGATAGCAAAAGCTTTTGCTGAAGCCATTCACGCTGCTTATCCGGGGAAACTTCTCGCTTATAACTGCTCCCCATCTTTCAATTGGAGCAAACACCTGACAGAAGAAGAGATGGAAACATTCCGGGAAGATCTTGCGGCTTTAGGATATCGGTTTCAGTTCATTACACTAGCCGGTTTCCATGCTTTAAATACCTCCATGTTTGAATTGTCTCAATCGTATAAACAAAGTGGGATGGCTGGTTTTTCTAAATTGCAGCAAAGGGAATTTGCATTGCAGGAACATGGTTTTAAAGCAGTGAAACACCAGACCTTTGTGGGGACCGGTTATTTCGATTGCGTACAGAGTACCGTACAGCAGGGAACCGCCTCTACTATGGCGATGAAAGACAGTACGGAAACAGCACAGTTTCACTAATTAACGGTGTCTGTATGGAAAATAAAGCGGGTGGCCCCATATATTTGGGACCACCCGCTTTATTCCTTAATCAAGAAGTGAAAAGATGTCAGATTAACCTGCCAGTGATTCTGCATGTTTTTTGAAATTATCCAGTATTGCCTGCCAGCCGCCTTTCTGCATTTCAATTGGATTTGTGTTTTCAGCTTCAAAGGTTTCTGTGATTTTTGTAGTGTTGCCATCTCCGCTGAAAGAAATATGTACTTTCCGATCATCTCCAAGGGTATAAGCAATGATCTCGTTGGTTTTTACCTCATCGTAAATTCCGGCGAAGTCAAAACCAAAGCTGCCGTCTTTGGCTTCCATCCTTGACAGGAATTTTCCGCCTGTGCGCAAATCGTTTTCCACTATTGGTGTATGCCAGTCTTCAGAAGCATTGTTCCATTTTACAATATGTTCCGGAGCGGTCCATGCGTTCCAAACGGTTTCTACCGGTGCATTTACAATAGCTTCTATTGTGATGTTGACCTGATTTGCTGTATTCATTTTGAGTAATTTTAATTGAATGATTCTGGTTAATGATTGAATGATGTAAAATTAGCCGGACTTTTCTGAAAACGCGATAGGGGGAAACGACAAAATGAAGGGGAATTTACGACAAGCAGAACAAGTTTTTCTATTAGCAGGGTGTTATTTTAGTCGAATTTATTAATAACTGCATGGCATTTTGTTTGAGCATCACCGCTTCTTCTTTTTTTATGAAGGCTTCGTCTGAGGTAAATATAAAGTCTATTTCTCCCCTGAATGTCGTGGTAGAGAGTGTGCTCGGATTGCCGAAAGGAAACATGGTGGAAGGGGAATGTAAGGCTTCTACTTCAAACATCCCATAATTTTCCCTGATGCTGACCTTCCCCATATTGGAGAATGTAA
The DNA here is from genome assembly GCF_003852525.1 of Pedobacter sp. KBW06. Classification (GTDB taxonomy): domain Bacteria; phylum Bacteroidota; class Bacteroidia; order Sphingobacteriales; family Sphingobacteriaceae; genus Pedobacter. The sequence goes on along the minus strand of NZ_QAJL01000004.1, from coordinate 638,711 downwards.
AATCATGAATTCCTCTTTCTGCTCTGGCATATTTACTCATTTTGGGAAGCGCACGGAGGAGTCCGCTACTGTACATGAAAAATTTATTAATGTCCATTTTGTTGATCTCCTGCTGAAGTTTCTCCTTGAACCTCCTTGCCTGAGCCCAAAGATCGTTGGTTTTATCTGCTTTTATGCTGAGGCCTATCATTGCAGGAAAGGCAAAAAACATATCCTCTTTGACTTCAGGAAGAAATTTCCGCATATCCACCGCACAGTAAAGTCTGGAATATGATTTAAGTTGTTTGATTTGCTGATGGGCCTTTAAAAAAGCAACAGACAGCGCGGAATGAATGGAAATCTCGGCTGTTTTACAACTTTTAAGGATGATGGCTGATTCCTCTCTGTTTATTTTCCAGTGCAGGAAGTAGGGACGTTCTCTTTTGATTTCTTTTTTTAGGCACAAGACATTTAAACTGAACTGTACCAACTTAGCAAATATCCTCACCTTTATAATATTGGCTTTATTCTGCCTGACTGCATCGGGAATAAAATCCTCAACAGAGGAAAAGGAATGATAAGCGCCAATATCCAATTGTGGTTGTGCTAATAAGCGAAGGGTTTCGTCCATCATGTTCAAAACAGATCTGCCGTCACAAATGCAGTGATGACCAACAAAAATCAAGTCTGATATCTCGTCTGATTTTATCCAAACCAGCCTTGCGAGTGGCTGATCCTTTGAAGCAAAAGGAGTAAGGCATTCTGAAATCGCCTCTTTTTCCCAATCTTCATTGCCATGTCGCGTGACCAGGCGTACCGGTATTTCAGAGATGTCTTTTCTTTCTATAAAGAATGGAGTCCCATTGTCTTCTTTTACAATGCCCACCCTGAGCAAAGGATGTCTTTTCTGAATTTTTGAGAGTGCATCGAATAGGGCTTTTTCGGAAATGTTTCCTTTGATTCTGATGCCAGATACCACGTTAACGGCTCCTGAGCCGTTGGCATACATCGTACCTTCAATTAAAGAGAGCTTTCTTTTTAACATAGACCGAGAGAGTTTCTATTAAAGTTAGGCTAATTTATTCTTCAATAAAAGCGGGATTGATAAAACTCCCGGATTCCTCTAACTACATCACCTTTAGCCAACCTGTGATGCTCATTCGGGGTTTATTCGTAAGCAACACCTCATGGGCCAGCTCGCTGCTTTTGAAGAACACACTTTTTCCATTCAATGGAGTGATGTTTTGAAGATTGTTCAAATGATGGATGCAGAGTTCTCCACCGTCATTTATTTTCCAATCTGTGTTTAGATACATGATCATCGAATATTGCCTGCTCCCATTGCTGCGAAATTGGTCCAGGTGCTTTTTATAAAAACTCCCTTTTTCATATAGGGTATAATGAAACTCGTAGCCGGTGATACCCGTGTAGCAGGTGTTGTTCAGATGGCTTACAAAGCGATCCATTAAATCAAAAAAGTCATTTTCATGCTGATTATTGTGCTTTCGGTCAAGCCAGTAGATCCGGTCACTTCTAAATAATTTATCATGGACTACCAGTGCATCATTTCCAGTTCCGGCAGACAAAAGAAGGTTTTCTTTGTAGAGTTGCGTTAAGTTGTTTTTCAAATGAGCGGCAAGGTCTTCGCTTAAAAAATGTTCTGCTATGCCAACCTTGTTTTCTATAAAGCTGTCAATGAGTTTATTAAAGATTTGTTCCAATGGAATGGTTGTCAGGATTTCGGGCATCATCGCCCTTGCCTCGTGTAAGGTAGTTCTAATTAATGGTAAGTATTTGAAAATCAATATGAAATTAAGAGAATAGGAAAGAAGAATGGGGTTTGCTATTAAAGTCTATGGAATTAGTAGTTTATTTATTTATCTTTGCTTTACCTTAAGGCTTATAAATATAAAAAGCCTGAATTAAATCAACCGATATACGATGAAAACACTAATTATAGCTGCATTATCGTTGCTTTTGAGCAGCGCAGCGGTTTACGCACAAGAGAAAGGTAATGTAGAAATTACGGGAACTGTTAAGGGACAAAGCTCAGGTAAGGTTTATCTGCAGAAATTCGATAACAAGATGTTTTTTACTTTGGATTCCGCAGAGCTGAAAGATGGAATTTTCAAATTTAAAAAGACACTTAAATTGCCGGAGTTATATGGCTTAACTATAGATAAGGAAGAGAGTCCATTGTATGTTTTTTTAGAAAAAGGAAAAGTAGATGTTTCACTGGACCCGGAAGGCTATTATAGAAATTCGGTGGTTACAGGGTCTGTTTCCAATGACTTATTTACCAGCTACAAAAAGCAGAAGGAGGTTAAAATAGACGCATTTATTAAGGCGAATCCAGGTTCTTTAGTCGCGGCTTATGTTCTTTACAGAGATTTCTCCTACAGATTAAGTCCGGAGGAGATTAAACAGAATTTACAACTGCTTGATCCTAAACTGTCCAATACGCCTTATGTTGCGGTATTGAAAGATCTGGTGAATGTATTAACCAGTGTTGGTATCGGAAATAAAGCTCCTGATTTTGAAGGATTAACACCTGAAGGGAAATCAGTTAAGCTGTCTGCTCATTTTGGAAAATATTTATTGCTTGATTTCTGGGCATCCTGGTGTGGACCTTGCAGAAGAGAAAATCCAAACCTGGTAAAAGCATATGAAAAATATCATGATAAAGGATTTGACATCTTTGCTGTATCTCTCGATAAGAACAAAGAAGCCTGGTTAAAAGGAATTAAAGATGACAACCTGAGCTGGACACATGTTTCTGACCTTGCATTCTGGAATAGCGCTGCAGCAAAGTTATACGGAGTAAGGGCGATTCCTGCAAATGTATTGATCGACCCTAACGGAGTGATTATCGGCAGAAACCTGAGAGGAGAAGATCTGGATAAAAAGCTGGAAGAGTTGCTTTCCACTCCTTTGGCAAAGACTCCTTAGCAACATCAATATTGTGTTATACTTTGAAAGGCGGTCCTGGAATATATTACAGGACCGCCTTTTTAATGGTTATATTTTTATAAATAAGTTCAACGCAAATGCGAGTAAGGCGCCAGTCAACGGACCGACAACGGGAATCCAGGCGTAGCCCCAGTCGTTGTCTCCTTTCCCATGTACAGGTAAAATGGCATGCATGATTCTGGGGCCCAGATCTCTTGCCGGGTTAATTGCATATCCAGTAGTACCTCCGAGCGATAAACCAATAACCCAAACAAGAAAGGCTACCGGTAAAGCTCCAAGAGAACCTAAACCTACCGGCGTTTTATCAATGCCCATAGCAGCATCGGTAAAATGAAAAATCACAAAAATTAATATAAATGTGCCTATGATTTCACTAATGAGATTTGACCAGGTATTTCTGATCGCTGGGGCCGTACAGAAGGTAGCACGTTTGGCACCCTGATCTTCGGTCAGCTTATAGTGGTCTTTGTAGGTCAGCCAAACGAGGAAAGAACCTAAAAAAGCACCGATAAATTGTGCCAGAATGTAAACCGGGACTTTCGCCCAGCTTAGTTTTCCGATAAGGGCCATACTGATGGAGACAGCTGGATTTAGGTGAGCACCACTATATGGGCCGGCAATCACTACACCTACAAAAACGGCTAATGCCCAGGCGGTCGTGATGACAATCCACCCCCCGTTATTCCCTTTTGTTCCTGTTAAAACAACATTGGCAACTACACCGTTTCCCAAAAGAATCATGACCATGGTACCGATTACTTCGGCTGAAAATTCCGACATCTCAAAAGATTTAATGATTTATAACACTAATCGTAATTATACGTAAGTATAAACAATCGTTATTGAAACTAAAAGAAGCAGAATCGAAAATGTCAATTATTAATTTTTTAGTGTTTTTCGATGTTATGCTCAAGTCATGAATACGGTTTGTATCAAATTCGATACAATTACTGCGGAAGATAAGCTGGAGGCAGTGATAAAAAAGACAAAAGATATCAGGATGCTAATTCGCTTTAAATGAATCTATAGCTGAGTTCTAAGGGCATCTGATACTGAAAATATAAATTCTGGCACATTTCTTTCTAAGACCCTGACATAAAACAACACAACATGAAAAAGATCATTATTTTGGCTATAGGCCTATTCGTTGCTGGTGCAGCTAATGCACAAAGTCCCATCAGGTTAGGGGTTAAAGCAGGTTTGAACATCCCTAACATCATTAAGGGAGATGGAAACAACAATTATAGCACTAAAGTAAATCCTGGTTTTAATGCCGGTGTTACCTTAGACATCAACCTGATCAAAGGACTTGCATTTACTCCGGAGCTATTGTATTCGACCAAAGGGTATAAAGCGCAGACTTCTTTCGGAGAATACACTCAAACTACCCACTTCATTGATATTCCAATTCTGGCAACTATTAATCTTGGGGGTAGTGGACTAAACCTGGTTGCAGGTCCTCAGGTTTCATTCTTAACTTCTACCAAGAATAAATTTGATAACCGTTTTGGTACTGTTATAGAAAACCAGTTCAATGAAGATTCGGATAAATTTAAAAAGAGCCTTGTTGGTGGAGTGATTGGATTTAGATATGATATCAATGATAAATTTGACATTCATGGCCGTTATGCTCTTGATTTCCAGAAAAACAATGAAGATGGAACGAAACAAACTCCTGAATACAAAAACCAGGTATTCTCTGTAGGTGTGGGTGTGAAATTCTAACCTTAGGAAAAATAAATTGAGGAGGGTACTTTAACAGGTACCCTCCTTTTTTATGGGCATAATTTCGTTTCTGCAAATTTCCGGTTTCCTGATCCAAAACACATTATGTGTTGGATTTGGGACAATTTAAATCCTATTTTTTTACTTGAGTCAGAATTTGCTTTTTGACTTTAATTGTCTGTATGTCAGTGTTTTTATTTTTAAGTTGCTTTGCAGAATACGTGGGTGATCGCCTTTTTTGGCATGGTTATTACAATACCCTGCCCGAATTTTAAACTTATTAAAATCGACAACTATGAAAAAATTATTCATTATAGGATTGGGTCTGACCATCAGTAGTCTGGCCTTCCAGTCAAAAGCACAAACATCACAATCTGCTGCAAATGATCAAATGAGATTCGGTATTAAGGCGGGTGCAAATTTAATGAACATGGGAAAAATCTCTATCGGGGATCAAAGTTATTCCACAGATTCTAAAGTTGGATTTCAGGCTGGTGTTTATGCGGATCTACCTTTGGGGGGCGGTTTTGCTTTCCTTCCGGAGGTGATCTATTCTCAAAAAGGAGGTAAAGTGAAAGAAACTTTTGGAAACACGACCTCTGAATTTAATTCTAAGGTTGGATATCTGGATGTACCAATTTTGGTCGGATACAGACCTACTCCTGAACTAACTGTTTTTGTTGGTCCCCAGGCATCGTTTTTACTTTCTCAGGAATCGTCATTTAAAGTGAATGGCGAACAGGTGGGAGATCGCTTTACCAATAAAAAAGACTATAAAAAATCCATCGCTGGTGGTGTAGTAGGATTGGGGTATGCCATTACTCCGAACATCAACGTGAACGGAAGGTATACAATGGACTTCCAGAAAACATTTAATGACGACATCAATCAGGACAAACTGAAAAATAAAGGCTTTGCCTTGTCATTAGGCTATACTTTTTAATTCCATTTACCTATGGAAAGCAGATCCCGGTACCTTTAATTAGGGCCGGGATTCTTTTTTTAACTTTATTTCTCCCCGCTTTTGTTACATCAGGCCGCCTTTTATCTAAATGCTTTTTGTTTAACTTTGAGATTTAACCGATTACACCTCAATGAGATTTAAGCATCCGATAGCCCTTCTTCTTTTGTTCAGTGGACTCTCTTCAGTTCAGGCACAAAAAAAAACATACTTAGAAACCCTGGCGAGCCCCAACCAATGGGTAGACTCAGTATTTAAAAAACTAAATAAGCGTCAGAAGATTGCGCAAATGTTTTTCGTAAGGGCGCATACCGATATGGGTAAAGTCTATGAAGATTCCATTGGAAGAGTGATTAAAAAGGAAAAAATTGGCGGACTGGTCTTCTTTCAGGGTGGTCCTGGCAGGCAGGCGGTTTTAACCAATCAATATCAATCGCTCGCAAGGGTTCCTTTACTCATCACCTCAGATGGAGAGTGGGGGCTGGGCATGCGTTTAGACAGTACGGTTTCCTATCCTTACCAGATGGCACTGGGCGCTGTTCAGGATAAAGAACTGATCTATAAGATGGGATTGGAGGTCGCAAAAGATTACAAACGCATAGGAATGCACATGAATCTTGCCCCGGATGTAGACGTCAATAACAATCCAAAAAATCCTGTGATCAATTTCAGATCATTCGGAGAAAATAAATATAATGTAACGGCCAAAGCTTCGGCTTATATGAAAGGAATGCAGGACGGTGGTCTTTTGGTGAGTTTAAAGCATTTTCCCGGGCATGGAGATACCGATATAGACTCACATTATGACCTTCCAAAATTGCCTTTTACCAAAGCACGTTTGGACAGTCTTGAAATCTATCCTTTCAGGGAACTCATTAAAGAAGGTGCTGCAGGAGTCATGATTGCACACATGAACATTCCGGCGTTGGACAATACACCCAATATGCCTTCTACCTTATCTAAACCAATTGTGACCGGCATTTTAAAGGAGGAACTTGGCTTTAAAGGTATCGTCATCTCCGATGCGATGGGAATGAAAGGCGTGGTGAAATACTTTAAAGATGGAGAAGCCGATGTGATGGGCATCATTGCGGGGAATGACATTCTGGAGCTTTCAGAAAATAGTGCCCGGGCCATTAAGCTGGTCCGTAAAGCCATAAGGTCAGGAAGGATCAGTATGGACCGAATAGACGAAAGTGTAAAGAAGATCCTCACGGCAAAATATTGGGCTGGACTAAATGTAAAGGACACCATCAATGAACACAATATTCTTGCTGAAGTCAACAGGGCAGAGAGTTTAACCTTATTGCAACAATTGGCAGATGCTTCTATGACCGTTTTGAGAGGGAAACAATACCTGAAAACGCTGTCTGCGGAAAAGAGAACGATCATCATTAGTATTGGTACACCTAACGTAACTACTTTCCAGAAAGATTTGGGTACTTATTATAAGAATTCGGTTTTTTATACGCTGGATAAAGATGCCAATGCAAATTCGATTGCGAAAGTGTTAAGAGAGATTTCCGGTTTCGACCAGGTGATTGTGGGAATTCATGACATGAGGAATCGTCCCGGAAACGGAATGGTACTGAGTGCAGATTTAAAGATGTTCATTAAAGATATGTCTGATAAAAATGCCGTGTTCGCCTTGTTTGCCAACCCTTACAACATTAGTGCCTTACCTGGGCTTGAAAATAGCAAAGGGCTGATTGTAGCCTATCAGAAAGAAGATTTTATGCAACGTGCAGCATCTTCGGTGATTAAAAACCAATTCGTTCCTACCGGAAAATTGCCGGTGTCCATAAATGCAGCGTTTAAATACGGCGACGGGGAATAAAAAAATCCTGCTGATGTGATCAATAAGGTCGCATCAGCAGGATCATTTTTAAAAGTTCTATTTATTGTTTTCAGGCTTTAGTGCTGCAACATTCCAGTTTTTAAGGAATTCCGTTACTTTTTTAACACTATGCCCTTTACCTTCTTCAAGATAAGCTGAGTTTTGCGTGTGTAATAATTTTCCCTCTCCATCAAGAATCAGGAATACAGGAAAACCAAAGCGTCCCGGATAGTTTAATTTCGCCAATACGGCTTCATTTTTATTCTCTTTACTGTAATTAACCAGTACCGTTTCGTAATTGTCATTCAGCACAGTTTTAAGCTCCGGAGTGCTGTCTACGAGATTATGGAAAGCAATACACCAGGAACACCAGTTGCCGCCTACCTGTATAAATACATGTTTACCTTCTTTCTTTGCCTTGGATACAGCGGCATCGATATCTGCCTGTGCGTTTGCAGAGGGATTGTAAATCTTTACGGCTTCTTTTGCCGCCTGGGCAAAGCCACTCGTCGAAATGGCTACAAAAGCAAAAAGTATTAAAGCTATTCTTTTCATTGTCGTTTGTTTTATCATTTACTAGCTGTTCTTTCTGCCTTCCGGTGTTTTATGATTGATTTTTCATCGTCTGAAAAGCTAAATCATAACCCCGGCAGTTCCAGATCACACCGCTAAAACCAAAAGTAAGAAACTATTCAGTTCTTTATGTAATCAGATTATAAAATTAGTCTACTAATTAAGTCGTCTACTATTTTGTAAAAACCTCAGCAGAATATTTTAGCTTTACCTAATGCCGCAACAGCCTCTAAAAATATTACAAGCCTCCGCAGGATCCGGTAAAACATTCAGTCTTACAGCACATTATTTGACCTTACTCTTGTCGGGAGAAACGAAGTACAGGGAAATTCTGGCTGTAACCTTTACCAATAAGGCTACTGAAGAGATGAAAACCAGGATCATGGAGGTGCTTAAAGGCTTTGCATTAGGGCAGGAAGAGGTAGAAGATTACAGAACTCTAGTCCTAAAGGCACATCCTGATTTAAACAAAAACCTTTTACAGGAAAAATCAGAAAGAATTTATAAGAAGATATTACACGATTACAGCCGTTTTTCTGTCAGCACTATCGACGGCTTTGTCCAAAAAGTCATCAGAGGTTTTGCCTTTGAACTTGGTTTAGATTCCGGTTATGCACTGGAGATGAACTTTGAAAAGGTAAAAAATGAACTTGCCGATAAACTCGATGAGCAGATGGACAGCAACCCCAACCTGCTCCAGTGGATCATTGACCTGGCGATGGATAGAATCAGCAACAACATCAGCTGGAATTACAGAAATGAGTTGATCGACCTTGCAGGAGAAATATTTAAAGAGCGTTACCAGCCGTTCGATAATGCCATTCAGGAGCTCATCGAGCATAATGATTTAAATGTCATGTTTGGGGAGTATAGCAAATCTACCCGGCAGCAGATTACTTTATTTGAAAGCGAGCTCAAAGAGAAAGCTTTACAAGCTGTAAAACTATTTGAATCGGCCAATATCAGTACCGATCAGCTGAAAGGAAAATCCCGATCTCCATTGCTTTCCATTTCAAAGATTGCAGATGGTGATTTTTCAAAAATTGAGAACATTTCAAAGCTGATCAATGAACCGGAAGAGTGGTTTAAAGCTGGATCAGACGATTCTTTATATTCCAGCCTTAACCCATTACTTGATCAGCTATATCAACGCTATATTTCCGGATTGCCGGAGTATATCCTTGCCCAGGCTTTCAATAAAAACTTATACTATCTGCGTTTGATGCAGGAAATGGCCGTTTTACTGAAAACCTACAGGCAGGAAAGTGGCAACCTGCTGATCAGTGATGCCCAGAATCTTTTGAAAGGTATTACCGGTGAGGATGATGATAACCCAGCTTTTATCTGGGAAAAAACGGGAAGCCGGTATCGCCATTTTCTGTTTGATGAATTTCAGGATACCTCTTCCAATCAATGGGGGAACTTTAAGCCCCTGTTAAAGAATGCCATGGCGGAAGCCAATGGTAAGCTGATCGATCATTTGATTGTAGGCGATGTAAAACAATCCATCTATCGCTGGCGCAATGGCGATTGGAATATCCTTCACCAGCAGGCGAAAAGAGACATTGGCGAAAGCTACGTCACTTCCGCAAATCTCGAAGAAAACTATAGAAGTACCGAAAATATCATTCTGTTTAACAACATGCTCTTTAAGGCATTGCCGATCTTGATGCAAGGAAAGTTGAACGATACCATAGAAGAGCAATCTGCCAATCAAAAACTTGCCGACTGGTGGGCGGAAAGAGGACTTGGTCACATCATCACGGATGTATATGCTGAAGTCGCCCAAAAGCTCACCCCAAAAACGGCTTCCGGAGGAAGTATCGACTTTTCGGTTTTAAAAACGGATGCCGATGGTGCCAGTCTTGGAAGAACGGGATTTAAGCCGGAAGCTTTAAGAAGAATGGTGGCTACGCTAACCCGACTTATCGTAGAAGAACAGCGATATAAAGCGGGGGATGCCTGTGTATTGGTGCGTTCAAACTCAGAAGCAATCGCCGTAGTGGACGCATTGATGGAGAACAACATCAACGTGATTTCAGGAGAGGCTTTACTGATCGAAAACAATACAGCCGTAAAAATTCTAATCAATACCCTGATGGTGATGGCAGGGCTTCCAAATAATACAGCCTTGTATAAAGCCAATTGTATCAGCTTGTATGCGCAGCTGAAGGCAGAAAAGGTACAACCAGAGCAATTGTTTAACCTGAAAATTAAAGGACTGGAAGACCTGTCTGATATTTTACCCCCGGAGCTTTGTGAGAACTGGAAAAGCTGGATGCAGCAGCCATTGCCTGAATTATTAGAAAAGCTGATCCGTGCTTATGGATTAAGCCGGGCCAATCATGCCGCACATATGCCTTATCTATTCGCTTTGAGGGACCTCGCCGGGAATTTCGCCCGACAGGGAGAAAAAGGAATTACCTCCTTTCTTACTTACTGGGAAGAAGAGGGGCGCAGGAAAACCTTGCCTTCTTCGGAAAATACAGATGCTGTGCAGGTGATTACCATCCATAAATCTAAAGGACTTGCCTTTAAAGTGGTCATGGTACCATTTTGCAACTGGGAAATTAACGGCAAGCCCAACAGCATCTTTTGGGTGCCTACAGAAAACACACCGTACCACCAGTTGCAGAGTATTCCTTTGAAATACAATAAAGAACTGGGCCAATCGGCTGTCGCAATTCCTTATTATGAGGAATTGTTGTACAACAACATGGATGCGTTGAATATGTTATATGTGGCTACCACGAGGACAAAAGAATACCTGTACATTACCTGCCTTGGCAAGAAAACAGAGACCATCAGCACCATTGGCGACCTGATGGCCATGACCTTACAGGAACAGCTAAATGAAGAAGGAACCTTTGTCGTAGATGAGCCCGTCGTTAAAAAAACAATTTCATCAGCTTCCAAAGAAGAACGTCCGGAGTTGATCAACCTGCTGGAGTATCCCACATCAGGGCGCCTCAGTGAGGTATTTAATAATAAACTGAAGCGGAGGGAGCTGGAAATGCTGACGGGGACCAATGCAGGAAGAGAAGGGAGCATTTTACACGAGGTATTGGCCCTTTCGGCGAATGCTGCAGAAGTAGAGGAAGTCTTGAATACCATGCTGAATGAAGGTGTTTTTAAAGCCGAAGAACTTCCGGCATTAAGAAAGCAAGCTGTCAATGTTTTGGAACATAAAGGTTTGCAGGCCTTACTCGGAACGGGCAAAGAAACCATTAATGAAAAAAGTATTATAGACATCCGCGGAAAAATGTACCGCCCGGATAAAGTCCTGATCTCAGGAAAGGAGGTCGTGGTGATCGACTATAAGTTTACCCTTAAAGAAAGCGATGCCCACATCAAACAGGTGTATGGTTACCGGGATTTATTGCTCGCGATGGGCTATCAGAAAGTACAAACCTATCTGTTTTATGCGCATAGTGCAGAATTAAAATTAGTGTAAAGATGAGTGCATTTTTAAAAGAAGTAGCGGAAGATTTGGTGGCACGCCTAGGCGGGGATTTGCATCATGCTGCGGTGGTTTTTAACAATAAGCGCCCGGTCCCCTACCTGCAGAATCACCTTGCGGATACAATTGGGAAGCCTTTTTGGAGCCCCTCGTTTTTCACCATTCAGGAGTTTTTTGCCCTTTCTACCCATTTGCAGGTTGCCGATGGATTCACCCAGTTTTTCACTTTATTGCAGCAATACAATAAATTACTGGCAGAGGAGGGGGGAAAAGCACTGAATCCGGATGTATTTTATCCCATTGCAAGGATCATTCTGAGTGATTTTTCACAAATTGACAATGACCTTGTTAATGCAGATCAGCTGTTTCAGGAACTGGAAGATATTGCAGTGATTGAAAAGGAATTTCAGCACCTGACCTCCGAACAGCAACAGTTTTTAGAACAGTTCTGGTCTTCTTTCTCCTCGGGTAAACAGCAGAACCATCAGGAACAATTTATTCGAATGTGGCGGCGCATGCCAAAGTTGTACCGGAGTTTTCATCATGCTTTAAGAGAAAAGGGTTATACGACGATGGCTTATATTTATCGCCAGCTGGCGGAAGGAAATGCCGATCGCCCAGCCTTTATCAACGATTTCAGTGAAGGAAAACTGGTCTTTGCTGGTTTCAATGCACTGAGTAATGCCGAAGCCGTCATCTTTAAGCGATGGAATAAAGATGAAAAAGCTTTATTTTACTTTGATACCGACAATTATTACCTCCAGGATGAAACCCAGGAAGCCGGATTATTCCTGAGAAAAAATATTCAAAAGTTAGGTCTTCCAAACGCATTGGGAGCCAGTAAAGACCTGATCAGAAGCCATCAGAAAGAAATTAATGTCTATAAAACACAAGGACAAACTGCACAGGCGAAAATCCTTCAACAGGAACTGCTGCAGGACTATCCTTTACTGGAGGCAGCGGATAACGCGGGGAAAATAGCATTGATCCTTGCTGACGAGAGTTTACTACTTCCCGTATTACAAACCATTCCTACGCAATATCAGCATGCAGGTGGCATTTCTAAAATCGACCTCAACGTTACGATGGGATATCCCTTACTGGCGACCTCCATCTTTGGCCTGGCGGATCTTTGGCTGAGTGTTCAGGCGCAACTGATCGAAGGTAAAAAGGATACAGTATACTACAGGGATGTAGAAGCTTTTCTATCACATCCGTTAACGGGTGTATCTGCAGCACAAAGAGACCTGGTACAGCAGGGAATTTTAAAAGAACAATTGATAGAAGTTCCTGTGCTCACTTTGCATGGCGACGAATTATCTGCTTTGTTTTTTACAAAAGTGCATAAAGGCCTGGCCGCTATAAATAACCTGCAAAAGGTATTCAGGTTGATCCTGGAGCGGCAGCTGGAAGATAAAACGCTAAAACAAACCGAAGCCGATTTGTTTGCTGCTACTTTAAAGGAGTTAAACCGTTTACACGATACACTGGAAGATTATGCCGCTCAGCTGCCCCTTTCTTTTGTCCTTTCGCTCATGCAAAAAGCAGTACAGGGCATCGCTGTTCCCTTAAGCGGGGAACCCTTACAGGGCGTTCAGGTTATGGGATTACTGGAAAGCAGAAGTCTGGATTTCGAACACGTGTATGTGCTTGGCGTAAATGAAGGAATCCTGCCACAGGTGAATGTTTCACCCAGCTTTATTCCCGACAGTATCCGAAGAGCTTATGGGTTGCCGGTAATTGAAAACCAGGATGCCATTTCTGCTTATATGTTTTACCGTTTATTGCAGCGTTCAAATAAGGTAAGCCTGGTTTATAACGGACAGGGAGACGATAACAATACCGGAGAACCAAGCCGTTTTCTCCGTCAGCTGGAATTTGAAAGCGGATATACCTTTAAATATTTCGACCAGTCGCAATCCGTTGCCATTGAGTCTAAGCTGAATGTTGACATCAAAAAGGAAGGAGAAACCCTTCAGAGATTGAACCTCTATCTGGACGGACAGGGAGGCCCTTCTGCTAAGCTCTCTGCCACCAGACTTACGACTTACCTGAATTGCCCGGTGCAGTTTTTTTATAAATACATTGCTAAAGTAGAGGAGCCGGAAGAACTCGCAGAAAATCTCGAAGCCAATAGCATTGGTTCCACTCTCCACCTGGTGCTGGAGCGCTTTTACCAGAAACTTCAGGCCGAAAGCCCATACATTACTAAAGAAAGGATCGTAGAGAACCGAAAAAATCTTGACGAATTGTGTAAACGTGCATTTGCCTTTGTGATGTTCAAAGAAGAAGAAAAGATTCTTGAACACAATGGGATGCAGCAGGTCATGCTGGCCATTGTTGCAGAATATGCAAATGTTATCCTCGATCACGATGAAAATCAAGCCCCTTTTACCCTGGTAGAACTGGAAAATGATGAAGATTATGTGATTCCTTTCCCGATTAAGGTAAAAGGAGAAGAACGGTCGTTGACCTTATTTGGAATCATCGACCGCGTTGATCAGCGCAATGGTGTAACCAGGATTGTCGACTATAAAACCGGAAGGGATGAAATCGGCTTCTCCTCCATTGAAGAGCTCTTTGACAGCGAAAGCAACAAACAGAACAAAGCTCTCGTGCAAACCTTGTTTTATACTTACGTTTATGAGCAGGCAAAGGGAATTACCGGAGTGGAGCCCAACCTCTATATCATTCGTAAAATGCGCGAAGAAGGGACCCTGTTCTATTTGAAGGAAAACAGGAAAAGAGTACTTTTACAGGCGGAGCAGCTGGACGAAATGAAGGGAAGCTTTAAAACCCTGCTACAGCAAAAGCTGGAAGAATTGTTCAATCCTGATGTTCCCTTTACCCACACAACAGTGGCCGATAACTGCATGTATTGCCCTTATCTGACCCTTTGCGGAAAATAAAAAAAACTGATGCCTATGTTAGTCTCTGCAGTCCCTATTCTTGCCTCGTTAAATTCAGCGGAAACCATCGCTTTTTACACCGAAAAGCTGGACTTTACTTTTCATTCCGAATGGGATGGATACCTGATTTTTAGTAAAGATGACATCGCTTTACACTTCTGGCCAACAACAGATCCGGATATTCCAAAGCATACCGGTTGTTATATCAATGTAAATAAAGTTGAGCAATTGTATCAACAATATGAGCCTCTGGGCGTGATTCACCCCAATGGAAAGTTAGCAGAAATGCCCTGGGAGATGCGTCAGTTCTCGATTTTAGACAACAATGGAAACATCATTCATTTCGGGGAATCCATAGAAAACAAAGTGTAATTAAAACACTACTTTATAATTAAGTTACAATAGTTATATTTGCCCACAGTTAATATTTGAATATACAATGAGAGAAATTCAATTTAGAGAAGCGTTACGTGAAGCCCTAAGTGAAGAAATGCGTAAAAATGAGAACGTATTCCTGATGGGTGAAGAAGTAGCGCAATACAATGGTGCTTATAAGGTAAGTCAGGGTATGTTAGACGAGTTTGGTGACAAACGCGTAATTGATACTCCAATTGCCGAATTGGGCTTTACCGGTATTGGTATTGGCGCAGCAATGAATGGATTGATTCCGGTCATAGAATTTATGACTTTCAATTTCTCGTTGGTTGCTATTGATCAGATTATTAACGGCGCAGCCAAAATGTTATCAATGAGTGGCGGACAGTTCCCTATTCCGATCGTATTTCGTGGCCCAACCGGAAATGCAGGTCAGCTAGGTGCACAACACTCTCAGAACTTTGAGAACTGGTATGCAAACTGCCCGGGTTTAAAAGTAGTGGTTCCATCTACTCCTTATGAAGCTAAAGGTCTGTTAAAACAAGCTATCCTTGATCCGGATCCGGTAATTTTCATGGAATCTGAAGTAATGTATGGCGATAAAGGAGAAGTTCCTGAAGAAGAATATTACCTGCCAATTGGTAAAGCTAATGTGGTTAAAGAAGGTACTGATGTAACTATCGTTACTTTCGGTAAAATGTTAACCCGTGTAGTAAACCCGGCTGTAGAAGAGTTGACTAAAGAAGGAATCAGTGTTGAAGTAATCGATTTACGTACCGTACGTCCTATCGATTATCCAACCATCATTGAGTCTGTGAAGAAAACAAACCGTTTAGTAATCGTTGAAGAGGCATGGCCATTGGCTTCTATCTCTTCTGAGATTGCATTTAATGTTCAAAAGAATGCTTTTGATTATTTAGATGCTCCGGTATTGCGCATCACTTGTGCTGATGTTCCACTTCCGTATGCACCAACACTGATTGCAGCTAGCTTACCTAATGCTGAAAAAGTGATTAAAGCAGTTAAAGAAGTTATGTACGTAGCAAAATAAGCTATTTAATATAAGCTATTATATGATCCCGTTGGCAAAAAACCAGCGGGATTTTTTTTATTTATCCTAACCGGGGCGCAACAATTCATTAACATTTTATTTATTTGAGGATGTCGATTGTTAGAATTAATTTTGGCCCCAATTGTACGTTAGAATACCAAAAGATCTTTAAATGAGTCACCATTCTAAAATAATTGCTGCCGAGCTTGCGGTAGCTGAAAAGCAGGTTATTGCGACTATCGAATTGTTGGATGAAGGAGCAACAGTTCCTTTTATCTCGCGTTACCGTAAAGAAATGACGGGTAGCCTGGATGAAGTACAGGTGGCGGCAGTCCGCGACAGGTTTCAGCAGCTTCGTGAACTGGATAAACGCAGGGAGGCAATCCTGAAAGCCTTAGCGGCACTGGACAAGCTGACGCCTGAACTGGAGGCTCAGATTAATGAGGCTACAAACATCGCGACAATCGAAGATATTTACCTGCCTTATAAGCCTAAACGTAAAACGAGAGCTTCTGAAGCCAGAAAGAAAGGCCTGGAGCCTTTGGCATTGCTGATCCTGGAACAAGGAAAAGTTGATCCTGATTCAGCAGCCGAAGCTTTCCTAAATGCAGAGTTGGGTGTAAATTCTACCGAAGAAGCTTTATCCGGTGCGAGAGACATCATTGCAGAGATTGTAAATGAGAGTGTAGAAGTAAGAACTTCGATGAGGAAGTATTTCCAGCAGAAAGCATCTTTCAAATCTTCTGTGCTGAAAGGTAAAGAGGAAGAAGGAATCAAGTATAAAGATTACTTTGAGTGGGAAGAACCACTGAAAGCAGCACCCTCACACCGTGTACTCGCAATGAGAAGGGGAGAGAACGAATCTATCCTGAAATTGGAGACCATGCCGGAAGAAGAAGGCGCGATTACAATTTTGGAAGAGCAGTTTGTGAAAGGAAATTCAGCAGGTAGTAAACAGGTGAAGCTGGCGATACAGGACTGTTATAAAAGATTGTTAGGTCCGGCAATGGAAACCGAAATCCGCTCTTTCTCTAAAGACAAAGCAGATGAAGAGGCCATTCGTGTATTTGCTGAAAATGCCAGACAACTCTTGCTTGCCGCACCAATGGGACAAAAAAATGTCCTTGCCATTGATCCCGGATTCCGTACCGGATGTAAGGTGGTGTGTTTGGACAGGCAAGGAAAATTATTAGAGAATACAGCGATCTATCCACATACCGGACAGGGAAATGTGAAGAACGCCGCAGATAAAATTATTGAGCTTTGTAAAAAGCACGAAGTAGAAGCCATTGCCATTGGTAACGGTACCGCAGGTAGAGAGACAGAAGTGTTTATCCGCGGACTTCAATTGCCGGAAATCACAGTGGTGATGGTGAATGAAAACGGAGCCTCTATCTATTCAGCCTCAGATGTGGCAAGAGAAGAGTTCCCAACTCAGGACATTACCGTTCGTGGAGCAGTTTCCATCGGCAGAAGGCTAATGGACCCATTGGCAGAACTGGTAAAGATCGACCCAAAATCTATTGGTGTCGGACAATACCAGCACGATGTAGACCAGAGTAAATTACAGCAATCTCTGGACGATACGGTCATGAGTTGTGTAAATGCGGTAGGAGTGGAGTTAAATACCGCTTCGAAACAAGTATTGGCTTACGTTTCCGGTCTTGGCCCTCAATTGGCGCAAAACATCGTAACCTATAGAAACGAAAATGGGGCATTTAAAAACAGGGAAAGCCTGAAAAAAGTTCCCCGTTTGGGCGATAAAGCATTTGAGCAAGCTGCGGGATTCCTTAGGATCAGAAATGCAGAGCATGTGCTGGATGCAAGTGGTGTTCACCCGGAGCGGTATGCTTTGGTGAATAAAATGGCCAGAGATTTAAATTGTACGGTTGCCCAGTTGGTGAAAGATACAGAGTTGAGAAAGCAGATCAAATTGCAGCAATATGTGAGTGAAGAGATCGGTTTGCCTACACTGAATGACATCATGAGCGAATTGGCAAAACCAGGAAGAGATCCCCGTGAGCAATTCGAAGCATTTAGCTTCACTGATGGTGTAAATGAGGTTTCAGATCTGAAGATCGGCATGAAACTTCCTGGAATTGTAACGAACATTACCAATTTCGGCGCTTTTGTAGATATAGGTGTTCATCAGGATGGATTGGTGCATACGAGTCAGATGTCTGACCGTTTTATCGCCAACCCTAACGATGTGGTTAAAGTGCACCAAAAGGTGGAAGTAACGGTGATGGAAGTCGATGTGGCACGTAAACGCATTTCCTTATCCATGAAGACGGGAGAAGCGAGACCTAAAGCCAAAAATAACGGGAAACCGGCAGAAAAGGCAAAAACGTTCAGTAAACCATCAACGGCTAAACCGAAACCGGCACATAAACCGGAGCGAAAAGAAAAAGCGCAACCGGAAGGCGATCTGCAGCTGAAACTGGAAGCATTGAAAAATAAGTTTAAATAACAGACGATAAACAAAAAAGGTTCGAAACTCACATTTCGAACCTTTTTTGTTTAATCCTCCCGGCTTCCATCATCGGCCATACGGACGATTTTCGGACTGAACCTGGCCACCACATCCACGAGCTCTTTTTGAGCGTCCATGACAAGGTTGATGTCTTTATAGGCCATTGGCGCTTCATCTAATCCCGCACCGATCAAGGTAACTTTATGTTCCTTCAAAATTGCCCTCATTTGATCTCTGGAGATGTTTTTAATGGCTTTTGTTCGGCTCATTAATCGCCCTGCTCCATGAGAGGCAGAGTTAATGGCGGCAGTTTCTCCTTTTCCGCGGACCAGGAAACCCGGAGCGGTCATAGAGCCCGGAATAATTCCCATCACACCTTTACCGGCCGGTGTAGCTCCCTTACGGTGCACAATCACTTCTTCTCCGTTCCAGACCTCTTTCCAGGCAAAGTTATGGTGATTTTCTACCGTAGCCAGCACTTCTGCACCAATGGCCTTAGTCAGCTTTTTATGGATCACCTCATGACAGGCAGAGGCATAATCCCCGGCAAGGTTCATCGCCAGCCAGTATTCTTGTCCGGCTTCAGAATTCATATCCAGATAAGCGAGGTTTGCCGCTTCCTGTGGAAGTTTACACAACTCCTTAGCCAGTTTGGTATAATATCCGGCTACCGTTGCACCAAATCCGCGTGAACCTGAATGCGTCAGCAAGGCGAGGTATTTTCCCTTTGGGATCGTTAAGATCTCGTCGTCTTTCTCAAACTCGATGATTCCCCATTCCACAAAATGATTTCCACCACCGGAGCTTCCCAATTGAGAATAGGCTTTGTCGTGCAGGTTTTTGATCATTGGCGTAAGGTTAAACGTTTCGCGATCCAGGACCTCATGGTCTGCTTTATATCGTCCATGAAAACCATGTCCTGCCCCAAATTTGGTATGGGCAATCAGTTCTCTTTTAAACTGTGCTTCATGTGCATGGAAATGGCTTTCTGAAATATCGAATACAGACAAGGCCATTCTACAACCGATGTCAACACCCACTCCATAAGGTATAATTGCATTACGCGTCGCTAAAACACCCCCTATCGGCAAACCATATCCCTGATGTGCATCCGGCATTAATGCTCCGGCAACACTCACCGGTAGCCTCATCGCAATATTCATTTGTTTTCTTGCGCCTTCTTCTATTTGATCACTACCATAAACCGTATAAGCTGCCGCTTCCTCTGACAATGCAATCGTATCATCTTCCGGTACAGCATCTGCTTCAATAATGGCTGTAGCCAGTTCTCCAAGAATTTTATGATCCAGGAAGTCTTCTGCTTTCGTCTTTACTTCAACCAACAGGCTGATCAGCGCTTCTTTGCTTAGTTCTTCAAATTTATTTTCTGTCAGACTTAATGCAAGTCCGAGTATTTTTCCGGGAGTATAACCTCTTTTAATCAGGTCATCTCCATTTAATATGTTGTTCATTGTTTAATTTCTAATGGTATAACTCCGTTCTCATGGCGATGAGCACTTTTTCCAGTGCCTCAGCGTCCGGAGCTTCCGGTAAATCACTTTTTTTGCAGGCGAGATCTATCTGTACAATCAGGTCCTCTGCCATCTTTTGCAGTTCATCATAGGAATGATGACCAGACTTTATCGAGAGCAATTCCGCTCTGTTGGGCCGCTTTATCCTGAGTTCAGCTGTACGCAGGATCTCCTCCGCTACCTGCAGCAAACGGATGGTATGCATCATGTTTTTTGCATCATAATCCTTGCCATGCTCCAGGTTGTTGAGGTAGCGCTCCTCATTCCTTTTAGCTACCCAATCCCAGTATTCCCGGTATTCCTTGCAGTAACTGGAGTAGCTATCCTGGTTAAATTGGAGGTAGGCTACTTCTTTTTCTTCTTTAGGAACGGAGGATAAGGAAAGCTCATTTGCCAGCACATTTGTTGCGATTCCTTTATAGCCCAGGTTTCCTTCCTGATCATAAAACAAAGCAAATAAGCCTCTGGAATGCGGGATGTTGATCAACCCGCATTGTTCCTGACTGTATCCTTGCGTTTTTAACCAGTCCCGGAGGCTTAGGGCATTATAGCCTTCTAATATAAAACAGAAGTCTAACACCGTTGACCTTTCTTTAGGAAGCGGATTGACGATTTTCTTCTTCAATCCCTTCGCTTTCCGGATTTGAGTGATCGCATAACCGGCAAAAGTATCCTTGCATAATTTAGATAAAAACATGGCCGTATTCAACTTGTCCATGACCGGATGTTTGTACAGGATCATTTCTTCCGTAGAGGCCAGCATCTCCAGCATATTAGGATTGTTTTTGATCAGTAATTCTACATATCTGCCCAATTCATAATACACTTCATCGTTGCTTTCATTGCTGATCTGCGGGGTATAAGTCAACCCATAAAATTCGGATTTTGGCAGGTAATAAACGCCTTTAAGATCCCTGTCAGACGTTGCGGTGGCTAATCCATAGGACCGGCTTCCGCTAACGCATTCAAAAAGCAACAGGCCTTTATCCTTTAGGTCTTGTATCGTCATATTCGTTTATTATTTTTATAAAGAAGTGATTCAGTCCTTCCAGGTCAAATTGATTTTTAGAAAGTTCTTTAGCCGCTTCGCTACAATTTATAAATTCCTCATCTATATAACTCTTTAACGGGGCAGGTATTTTTATCATAGTTGCCTCTTTTCCGGTAGCCTTAAATGCGATCAAACCGTTTACCAATGTCTGTAAATCTTTTGGAAGCAGGCCCATTAAAGGTCCTATTTCCATTGGGGCGATTTGATTCTTTTCTAAACACCATTTTGCAGAAAGCAGCGGACGAAGTACATAAAACAGTTTCTTTATTTTTATCTCATCCTCATTCACGACAGTATCCATTGCACCTTTGGCGATGCCCAGATAATGGTGTGCATTTATCCGCTGACTGAAATAACCCTGGCATAAATCCCATAACAGGGCTTTGAAATTCCCTTCTTCGCTGTAAACAACCGGAGATTGAAGCCATTCAAAAGGAGTGGTATTGGATTTTCTTAACAGCTGCAAAACTTTTCGAAGGTCCCATCCATAGATGTCCAGCTCATCGTTTATAGGGAAGCTCAGGTGATCTGCTCTTTCCGCTATCGACAGGTAGTAATGAACAGGTTTTACATAGATAAACCGCACATCAAAATCACTGTCCATCGACGGAAATTGCCATCCCCGACTGCCTGATTCGCAAGAGAAAAGTATTTTTATATCATGCGCTTTCTCTATTGCACTAAGTTTATTTACTATTGTTGTTTTCATTGGTATAAATTTTTTAGTAGTTATGGAGCCATTACAAGCATCGTTATTTAACGAAGATTTGTTTCAATTGATCGATCATTTGTCCGCTTCCGGATAAGCTGATCGTATTGATCTTTTCGGCAATCTTCTCTACATATTCCATTTCTTTCAGTTTATATAACATGGCGTTGTCTTCCATCAGTTTTGCTGTATTTAACAAGCTTCTGGTAGAGGCCGTTTCTTCTCTTCTCGTGATCAGGTTGGCCTGTGCTCTTTTTTCAGCAATCAGCACCTGGTTCATGATTTCTTTGATATCACCTGGTAATACAATGTCCTTCAAGCCACAGTTGATCAGTTCAACACCCAGAAGCGCTGCGTTCGCTGCGGAACTGGTTAATACATGCTGAGCGATCTTTTCCTTGCTTTCCATCAATTCATCAAAGGTTAGCCTTCCGATGAATTCTCTCAGGGCCAGCTGGATCAATACGTAAAGTTGTTTCTCAAATTCTTTGTTTTCCAACAAAGCTTTGATGGCATCTGATACCTTGTATTGAACACTGAAGTTGATTCTCAACTGTGCTTTATCCCTGGTTAAAATCTCCTGTCCGGCGATTTCCATGTTGAGTTGTCTCAGGTCAGTTTTTAATACCTGGATCAGCGTGCTGTTGTTCCACCAGATGTAGTTACCTACGTCCAATACGCGTTCAAACTTTCCGTCAACCATCATTAAAGCCGCTTCGTAACTCTCAATTCTGAATGATCTGACATAAGGCTGCATCAACGACTTTAATAAAGTGCTTTTATCAATGTCCTCCGTGATCTCATATTTATTCAGGTCTGCATTCAGGAACGTATACTTGTTTAATCCGATCCAAAATGCATATCTTCCTGCGGTCAGCACCTGCTTGAAGTTTCCGTTTTGGTATACTAAAACCAAAGTATTGTCTTTAACTTCCACCAGGTGTACCAGGTTGGCAAAATCTTTATTTTGTAACAGGACATCCAGCTCGGTAGAAGCGATAAAAGTTTTAGACTGATCGTAAACTTCTATGGTTTCTCCAAATCCTAACCAGTAGTTTCCTGCGATTAATATTCTTTTAAATTCTCTGTTTTTGTAAACCAACCCCACAGAGTTGGTGTTAATGGTTACTCTTTTCATCTATTTTAAATTTTGGTTGGTTTAATATTTATTTATTTATTTATTCCTGACATGAGGAAGAATGGTGCGCTCTTTGACCATTCTTCCGGCAGCTTTTTCTCTTCTTTTTTAACAGGCATTTTTGAAAAACATTCATCCAAAGGGTACGGAAGTTCCGTTTGGCAGGAATATTTTGATCTTTAACTATGCGCTACACGATTCGAACCGTCTTTTTCAGATGCGGTTCGCAAGGTCTGGCATATTTGACAATCAACATTCTTCTTTACCGCTGCGGACTTTCAAAGTCTCTTTTAGATTGCTTTATTTCTGATCTCCTGATGATCAGGTTTTAAGCGGAATGTTTTTCTCCAATGCTTAATGAGGAGGATTTGTGAAGTTCCTCTTCTTCTAACTGGATTCTAAGTCCATTGCATTACCGTTTTGCTATTCCAATTTTGGTCGGAAGCAGGATTCGAACCTGCAATTTGTATTACTCTACCCCTGAGCTATCCCGGAAAACCGGGAGTGGGATTCGAACCCACGACACATACACAGATATTGACAACCTAACCCTCTTTGATCGCCAGGATATGAAAGCTAATTGCTCCATACTTTGGGGCTATACAGAAACCCGCAACTGCGGACGTCATTGAGGTAGTATCGCCATTCCCTTCCGGGAATATTTTTAAGCACTTACGTACTGATATGATTCAAAGAACTTGTCGTTGTAATCGACATTACAAAGATGCATGGGGTAGAACGCAGCACAATTGCGCAGTTATTTTTATTTCAATGCTTTGTTTTATCTTGTTGAAATTCAGTATTATAATTTTGTCTTACACTCAAAATGAAGCTGCGGTACGTTAAAATGCGCAGCTCTATTGCGTAGTCGATTGCTTTTCTTACTTTTATAAAAACGAAATTTCAGATGTCAATCAATAAACTTGCCCTCATACGTTACAAAACCATTGATGAATGTTTAAAAAACAGGTTTAGAAAATGGAGCCTGGACGACCTGATAGAAAAGGTGGCTGCAGTACTATTCGAATACGAAGGAATCAGTTCGGGAGTAAGCAAGCGTACCGTTCAGTCTGATATCCAAACTATGAGGAGCGATAAGCTGGGTTATAAAGCACCTATCGTTGTTACAGACCGGAAGTATTATGCTTACAGCGATCCTAACTACAGCATTACAAAGGCACCGATCAATAACAACGACATTGAAAAGATGAAGGAGATCGTTGGAGTGCTGAAGCAATTTAACGGTTTTAGTTATTTTGATGAGATGAGCGATATGATCGCTAAGCTGGAAAATAACCTGTATAAATCTACCAATCAAAGCAGGAATTGTATCCAGTTCGAAAGCAACAAACAGTTGCGTGGCCTGAAGTTCATCACTCCTTTGTATAGTGCCATTCTGAATAAGGTACCCTTACTGATCGAATACAAATCCTTTAAGGCGTTAAAGGCGCAGCAGATGATTTATTTTCCTTATCTGTTAAAAGAATACCGGAACCGATGGTTCCTGATTGTAAAACCAAAGAAGGGCAGGATCCTGATTACACTGGCGCTTGACCGGATCCTGGAATTTCAGGAATTGACAAAAGAGCCTTTTATAGAATATACAGGCGTTGATTTTGACCGTTATTTCGAGGATTTGCTGGGAGTGACCAAATCAGAAAAAGACAGGCCACATAAAGTAATTCTAAAGATAAATAAAAAGAATGCACCTTATGTGCTGACTAAGCCGCTGCATCATAGTCAGGTCTTGCTCAAAGAAGATCATGAGGGGATTGTCATCAGGATCGATGTGGTGTTGAACTTCGAGCTGGAGCGGGAGATATTGGGTTTTGGGGAATGTATGAAAGTCCTGGGACCAAGGAATCTGGCTTCCAGAATCAGCAAGAGACTGGAAGATTCTGCAAAGCAGTATAACACAGCGATATAGCTATTTTAATTCTGTTCATTATGGTTTAGGTTATTTTTATTAGTTAATAAATATTTTTTATGTCTTATTAATTATTTCTTGGTAAAATTTATACCATTTGTAAAATATAGGGTATATTCCGTTTAGGATAATTGTTGAACGATAACGCCTGATCTTCAACATAAATAACTAAGCCAAATATTAACCTTCTTGCCTAATGGAAAACAAACTGATTACAGAGATCAATATTGAGGATAAACAGATTTCTCATTTTGCCTCTTTTACTTTGGAACAGCAATTCAATACGCACCACTACTTCGAGTTAAAGTTCAATCACGACGAGAATGGTGCGCCGGGAATGGTGACCCTGGAAAAAAGCCGAGACTTTATCGGTAAAAGCCTTTCTGCCTCTTTCGGTTATGCTATCGATAAACTACAAACTTTTACGGGGATCGTAACTAAGGTTGAACTTGCTCAGACCCACGGTTATCACGGGATTTTAGTGGTTAGTGGATATAGTCCGGGAATCCTGATAGACCGGGGACCTGATTTAGGATCTTACCTTGGAAAAAACCTAAACGCGATAGTGACCCTCGCAACGAAAGATACGCCTGCAAATGATTTGAAGATTGTTGTCAATGCCGCCCGAAAATCTCCAATTGATTATGTGATCCAATACAGAGAGAGTGATTTTGAATTTCTGAACCGCCTGTCTGCCGAATATCACGAATGGTTTTTTTATGATGGAGAAAATCTCAATTTTGGAAAACCTGATGAGCAGGAAGAAATATCGCTCTTTTATGGACGCAACCTTCATACTTTACAGTATGCAATGGAAGTCGCTCCCATAAAGAACAACAGGTTTGCCTATAACCCCCGCAAAAATGAGATGTTGCAGAGTGAAAGTAAAGGCGCTGCAGATCAGGGCTCTGATGATTTAATTCATGCAGTGAATGCTTCTAATGCAGTCTATAGCAAGACCTTTAACCAACCTAGTTTAATCCGGGTAGACAGCAATTCAGAGTTAAAAGATCATGTGGAAAACGAAGAAAAGGCTAGTATCAGCAATTTATTACGCATTTCAGCAGCTGGAGATAATCCGGAAGTTGGGATTGGTAAAATTGCCGAAATTACCATGAGTATACGTGAAGTGCTGGATTTCGTTACGGATAGTCTTGGCAAGTTCTTAATCACACGTGTTGTCCATACTATTGACGGCACAGGACGCTATAAAAACAATTTTGAAGGAGTGGTTTCCACTACCGAACGCCTGCCTGTAAAACATTATGTGAAACCAAGTCCCGATATGCAGCTGGCAGATGTTCAGGATAATGCAGATCCACAGGGACAGGGAAGAGTGAAGGTGAAGTTCAAATGGAAATGCCTGACTAACGATACGACAGAATGGTTGCGTGTGGTCACACCTGATGCAGGAAGTAGTGATGCGGTAAGTAAAAACCGGGGTTTTGTATTTATTCCGGAAAAAGGAGATCAGGTATTGGTGGCTTTTGAAGAAGGAAATGTGGCCAGGCCGATTGTCATAGGAAGCGTATACCATCAGAATAATGCCGATAGTAATCCACAGGTTGATAACCACCTAAAAAGTATTTTCACAAAATCAGGTCACCATATTGAATTTAACGACCAGGATGGAGGAACAAGCCTTACCGTTAAGGATCCTTCAGGGAATACAATTTTACTGGATACCAAAGAAAGCAGTATTCTGATCACCGCTCCGGAAACGATAACGCTAAGGAGTAAAAATATAGTCATGGAGGCCTCTGAAACCATTACGGCTACTGCCGGTACGAATATTACTTATCATGCTAAGGAGGGATTTTTCAAGCAGACCGCTAAAACAGATATTGAGCTTAGGGCTGAAAACATTAGAGAAGTGGCTACCAATGCGTATGAGTCTTATGCGAAGAATGTATCCGTTTCTGCTGATGTAGAATTTAGTGCAACAGCTGGATCAACTGCTGTAGTTAAAAGCCCGCTGACAGAAATAGAAGGAAGTCAGAATAAATTGCAATTGCCTTAATGGTCAGGAATGAATTTCAATCGCTTATAAATAGGAGAACGAGGCAGGGATGCTGGCTTGGCATAAAAATGATCTTTTGCATGGTTTTGTTCTTTTGTTTTATGGCCTGTAGCGGGCAGAGCGGCAAAAGAAAGACAAACAAAATCAGGGACCAGAAAGAACTGCAAAAGCTTTGGACACAAGAAAAACATCGCCTGGAGATTGATTATTGCAAGTTGTACTACAATGGAAAACAGATTATGTTACATGATTCGATTTCTAATTTAAAACGAATAATAGGGGCTAATTATAAAGACAATGATATGGGAGGGTTGTTCTATCAGGATGTACCGGTGTTTGTAATGCTTAGGAAAAGATTTAAAGGAGGGGTTAGCACTGCAGAGGCGGAAGCTACAAACGCGAGCTATACTACTGTTCCTGTTAGCATACAGATTATGATGGGAGGGGGTAAAAAAGAAGCCTCTGAAAAAACAACTACAGGTTCAAATTCATATGCTGGATCAATTCCAAAAGCAAAATACATCAAAATAAATGGAGCTATTATCAGTAGTGATATGATGCCTGATAAAATAAATGAGCTAATGGAAAGCAATCGCAAACCCGTATTTGGTGCCAGAAGAACCTGGGCGTACGCGAAGGTGTATTCTTCTACTGGTAACCCTCGGATGGAGCAATGTCAACCTGATCCACGTTTAAAACAGGAGGATTGGACAGATATTGAAATTAGATACCAAACGAAGCCGGATGATGAAAGTGAGCCTTCTTACATGACGAGCATTACCTATCAATATTCTAATCGTTACGCAGAAATTAAACCTTGAATTTTGATGAAGAGCTATGTCTTATTAGAAGATATGCAGTGTAGAACTAAATAAATGTTGTTTTTCTGGCTTAAGCTTTGAGCATAGGTTACGAAATAAATTAGAAGTAAATAAACGTGTTTGATCGGGATCTTTGATCTTATATAGAATGATGAAATGAAACTAAACCTTAGGAAATAAAAAATGAATCTGCTAAAAATGAAAAATGTCAAGATATTCTCTTTTTGCTTACTCTTCTTTTGCTTTACGGCCTGCAGTGGGCAAAGTAAAAAGGAGGAAAAAGGTAAAAAGGAAGGGATCACTAAAAGACCAGATCAGGCTGAACTTCAAAAGCTTTGGGCAAAAGGGAAACACCGCCTGGAAATTGATTATTGCAAATTGTATTATAATGGGAAGCAGATTCTTTTACATGATTCGATTTCTAATTTAAAACGAATATTAGGATCAAATTATAAGGAACGTAAGGGACGGTTATATTATCAGGATGTGCCAGTTTTCGTATTGGCTGTCAGAAGATATAAAGGAGGAGTCAGTATCGCAGAAGCAGAAGCTACAAATGCGAGCTATACAACTGTTCCTACCACTATACAGATTATGATGGGAGATGTGACGAAAGAAGAGCATGAACAAAAAAAAGACAATCCAGATTCTTATGGATTTTCAATACCTGGTGCGAAGTATGTTCGGATAAATGGAGTCATTATAAGTGATGATATGATGCCAGATGAAATTAATAAATTAATGAGAGAGAACCACAAGCCTGTGTTTAATGCAAGAAGAAGTTGGGCATATGCAAAAGTATATTCTACTGTCGGTAATCCCCGAATGGAAGCTTGCCAGCCAGATCCACGATTGAAGCAGGAAAACTTAACGAATATTGAGATCAAATACCAAAGAGAGCCCGATGGTGAAAGAAAGCCATCATTTATGACAAGTATTGTGTATGAATATACGGATGATCATGCGGAAATAAAACCCTAAATTATGTCTAAAATAGTCGCGATTTTAACAGACCCAACTACGGATGGTTTGATTGTAAAAGTCCCATGTAATTTAGCCACCCTGAATGGTAAGCCAATAGCTACAATGGGTTCTCAAATACTTAAAAATCAAGGGGGCATGGATGCCCCTGCTGAATTTGTACCGGGCATTCGACTGAACAACAAACCACTTACTTTTGTGCAGGCAAAAACAGCTGGGGGCGCAGTCATTCAAAGCACAGGATGTGTTACTGCATGTATTTTGGAACCTAGTGGCGGAAGTAAAAAGAGGCCGGAAGAAGTCGTTGAGGCCGAGGATATAAGCATTGAGAGTGATTATGCTTATAAACAGGTGGAAAGGTTAGCGGAAGAGGTCGCTCAATCAACTTTTAGCATGTTATTAGAAGTCTTTTTTGACAAGGACATTCCTTTGAAAGCATATGAGCAGCTTTATAAGGATTTTAGCGAGAAGAAGAAAGATAAGCTTAATCCTAAATTAAGACTCGTAAATGCCAATGGATTTATTGCTGCATATGTTTGGAAAGATCGGGTCATAGAGATTAATAAGTCGACGGTAATTAAGGCAAAAAAAGGAGATAAAGTAGCAAATTCATATTTATTGCAGGGGCTTCTTGAAGAATATGGTCATTTTTTGGATGATATTCTTCGCAATGAATATTCCAGTCAAAAGGGGGATGCGGTTCATGATGAAGGCCAGGTTTTTGCCTACTACTTTACCAATTTTAATGTTCTTGAAGACAAAGATATTGAATATGCTATAGCCAAGGTGAATGGTGATAGCGGAGCCTTGAAGCTTGATCTCTCTGATTTGAATGAAGAGATTAGTAAGGTAATGGGACGTTTTGAAAAAGACTATAAAAGCAATGAAAGAGAATATTTCAAGGCTGGAAAAGTAAACGCGAAAATGAAGGAGTATGGCCATTTTGATCTGGAAAAACAAGTTTTTTCTCCTGAAGATAAAAGACAAGAAGCTATCCTGAATGAAAAACAGCTTAGTTTCCTGTATCTCGGAAACTATATGCGCGACATGAGTCAATGTATCACGCCTTCAACTGCCATGTACCCTCCCGATATTCTGAGCAAAATAGAAAACTTTAGAGGCCTTAAATTTTTAGATCCTGTAAAACCAAATAGAGAAAGCTGGACATTGATCATTGAGGTGCTGGCTGCCCATCATACAATTCAGGAATTAATTGGCGATATGCCAGAGCCAATGGGAGGACCGGGTCAAGGTTTAACTGATCCCGCTAAGCCTGCAAAAAATCCCATTACCGAAAAACTGGAAAAAATAGCAGTTAGTATGGGGCTGAAGGCGGCCCAATTGGCAGCGGATTATGTTTTATTTGTTAAGAACTTTGGTGGTTTTACCAAAGAAGAATTGGGGGTGTATGCACCTGAGCAGCATATTGATAATCCATTGTATGCCCGGGCCTTTGATGAAATTAATAACGATATTTTTTGCTGCCCCAGCCCAGGACAAAAGCCTGAGGATGTTGATGTTCCTTTGGGAGAGAAGATGGGATTGCAGGGAATTATAAGAAATACTGAAGGAGATCAGGAAACGGATTTTTGCCCGATATCCAATTCTCTGGGAACCGGTAAATATGCTAAGAAAGGAGTCGGTGTTCCCACTGCCCTATCCTATATAGAAAAAGAGCTAAATAAGGGCGTTGCCAAGTATAAATCCGGAACTAGCGAATATGAAAAAAACAGAGGCTTAATTAATATCGGTAATGCTTTCCATGTACTCGAAGATTATTTTGCGCATACAAACTTTGCTGAAATCAGCCTGATTAAGTTAGGGATATCGGTATATCCATGGGTGGAGCCTACAAATTTCAAGCAGAAAGGATATAAGGTCGAAAAAGTTGAAAAACGTCAGGATCTGGGTAATTTTATCAGTGACTTTCCAGCTAAAAAATCTACAGAGGCTGATATTTGGCCTGATGTAGCAGATTTTTTTGAAGGAAAAGGGGAGTTGGTGAGATTAGAACACCTGAGGGTTAGCTATCGGGGGATGTTTGTGTTTAAAAGCACGAGCACTGATCCTGAGTTTAATAAAAAGTATCCGACTCAAAAACGAATCTACAATGCTTATTTCCGTAATACTACGACAATTGGGATTAGAGTCGCTACAGACCTCGGGCTTACGCTGAATGGAGAGGCTTATATTAGTGCTTTGCCAGTCGTTTCAGGTTTCTTTTCCAGTGCGGATACGGTCCATAGTCTGGCTGATGCGGCAAAAAAACTCTTTGAGCAAAAGGAGATCAGTCTTAAGAATTTAATGATGGAGAGCGGGCTTAACGATTATGCCAAGGCGGCATTGACATTAGTGGATATGCTAATCATTGCATGGCTGACAGATATTAAGCTTAATCAGAAAGAAATGGATAAGCAAGGCGCGGAAACAGGTAAAGCAAAAACGGAAATCCTGGAGTACTATAAGACTTTTATAGAAGTTCGAAGCATTGCAATTACGATACTGATTGAGATCAAGAAGAAGAGCCCTTTATTAGGCCTGGTTATTCTGTTTGTCCAAAAAATCATAGATAGTCTTTATAATGCATTGATGAATGTGATAAAGAAAGTAATTGTAAGTTGTTTGGAGGTAATGGAGAAGGGAATAGTCGTTGGTCAAAATATTCAGAGTTATAAGGTTCTGAGTTCAAACCCTTCCCACTCTCAATTGGCTAAAGATGATCCTGGGCACCCCCTTCATAGTTTAGCCGCTGCGCTGGCTATTGAGGCGCTGAGTATGCAAAAGGATAATATGGAGAACTTGATATCTGGAACGGTCACTGCTAATGATTTTATTGCTAAAATGAAAGAAGCCATGGTTCATCCCGGTTTAGGTACCTGGATGGATGCAACAGTCCTTCAATGGGTAAACAGCAACGTCCATAAAATTGAAGACCTCAACAAAGAAGCGGGTTTTAAAAAGCGCACAGAAGATACTGTGGATGCAATTAACCGGGCTATTGACGAGTTTGAAAAAAGAAAGGAACAGGTGATAGAGAGCTATATGGAGTTGAAAGCCGATATCCGGAGATATATTGAAAAATTAAGAAAGTCCATCGAAGATTTGAAAGCAGCGATCGCACGTTTTGAAAAAATGTCAACCAGAAAGCTTAAAAAGCTTCAGGGAGAGATGGAGCAGGCCGTAAGGGACTTTTCAAATCAAATGAACGAATCTGTGGAAGAGCTTGGCAGGCGTTACGACCGTTTTCAGGGTTTTATGAAGGAGAAGACGGAAGAAGTGGATAAAGCAATGGAGGAAGCCTGGGAAGAGTTTCAGAAGCTGTTCTCGGTCAACTCCGATGATCGTTTTCGACAATATATGGCAGGCATACATCAGGAGCACAAATTATCTGAACCTGAAACTAATGAATACGAGCACCGCTTATACGCTTATCTGACAGAAACTAAGGACCCGGTGTATAAACAGGACGGAGAAGCGATTAATGAATATCTGGCACTGATGGATGGATTGGATAAATACAACGAAAAATACATGTTCGAAGATTCAAAAACCATGCTTGCAAGAATTAAAAACAGCGAAAATCAGAATAGTTTTAGCACACTGGCTTAAAAAAAAGACCGTATACAATTTCATGTATACGGTCCAAAGTATTAATCTCTGTTCATCCGGACGATCTTAGGAAAGAACTTTCCATGTACTTCGACCAGGTCCTTCTGGGCGTGCATCACTCTTTCGATGTCTTTATAGGCCGATGGATTCTCCTCAACGCTTCCCCCAATTAAAGTCACACCCGCGGTTGCCAGCATTTTCTTCAAAGCGGACGCAGTCGTGTTGTTCTTCGCTTTTTGCCTGCTCATGGCCCTTCCGGCACCATGTGCGGCAGAATGTAAAGCATTTTCAACCCCTTTGCCCATCACGAGATAAGCTGCGGTAGCCATGCTGCCGGGAATAATCCCCAGTTCTCCCTGGTGGGCAGGAGTGGCACCTTTGCGGTGTACTATGACCTCCTTTCCATCAGCTAACTTGTCTTTCCAGGCGAAGTTGTGGTGGTTTTCCACCTTTGCCAAAGCCTGTAAGCCTAAGGATTTTAAGAGACTGGAATGAATCACATCATGACAAGCCCTTGCGTAATCACCTGCAAGGTTCATACTTAACCAGTATTCCTGACCCGCCTCTGTATTCATATCCAGCCAGGCCAGACTTTTCGCCTCTTTAGGTAACCTGCAGGTATCCATGGCAATTTTGGTATAATGCATCGCTACATTTGCACCTAAACCACGACTTCCTGAATGCGTCAGCAAAGCCATGTACTTCTTTGCCGGTAAGCCTAATGTATTGTTGTCATACAGCTCTATTTCGCCAAATTCTACAAAGTGATTGCCGCTTCCAGAGCTGCCCAGTTGCCTGAAAGCTTTGCCATGAAGTTTCTTGAGTAGTTCTGTTTCTTTAAAAACAGGACTGTCCAGGATGTCGTGTTCTGGCTGGATGTCTAATGAGCCCTCCATTCCAAAATGAGTGAGTTCTTTTAGTGCCACTTTCATCTGGTGACTATAACGTTTAAAAAAACTATCACCTTCATCTATAATGCTCAGTGCCATTCTGCAGCCAATATCTACACCAACAGCATAAGGAATAACCGCATTATCCGTAGCCAGGACCCCTCCAATGGGTAATCCATAACCGCTATGTGCATCCGGCATTAAAGCACCCTGAGTAACAACAGGAAGGGACATCGCCAGCTCCATTTGTTTCTTTGCGCCATGTTCAATCTCCTTGCTGCCATAGGTCTTTAGCATTCCGCTTTCCTGTAACAGCTGATAAGATTGGAAATGAACTTCCTTTATCTTATCCATAAATGTTTCGGCAATTTTGCCCAAATGTTCGTCTTCTACATAATTTTCAGGAGTGTTTTTAATATTTAATAATAATTCTATGATCTGGTTTTTTGAATGATGCTTGAAGTTTTTAGAGATCGTATTGATCACTAAACTTCTTGCTTTATCATTTGTATAACCTATTTTACTTAGTTCTTTTGTTTTTAAAATGCTCATCGCGTTTAATATTGTTCATCATTGGCACATTCCTCCAAAAGGGCGGGTAATGTGCGGTTTTGCATTTGAAATCGATAGCGGGGTTTTACTTCCTCTCCCCAGCCGTAGGGGCAGTATCCGCGGCCGGTTAACTTGTTCATTCTGCGCTTCAAATAATGGTTTGTAATATAATTATCCAGCAGTTGGATTTCCTGTTCCAGGAGCCCGTCTACCATTTTCACTTCAGTGATGATATGCGGCTTTACTTGCAACACATAGCGCCAGGGCTCATTAAACCGGTAAACAAGACATTTTGATTTTCCATCTTTGCTGGTCTTTTCGTATAAATGAAAATGCGCTTTCTCCAGTTCCGTCAGCTTTAGGCTGTGGTGGTTCCAGTGCCATTCCGAAAACTCCTGCAAAAACTGTCTTCTAACCTCAGGTCCCTTGCTTCTTTTGCGGGAGCCTCTTCTTCTCTTCTTTATCTTGAAAGATTTGTCCGGATGGTATTGCACCGTATTGATCTTTTCTAAAAGTGTACTGAAAAAGCCGGCCGAAGGAGATCTTTTGATGTCATCCCTTACCACGAAATAACGTTTCCATCCTTTCTGATATGGATTTTCAAGCGGGACCATGGGTAAATCACGTCTTTCTTGCCAAAGAATCCTTTCCTTTTTAATGATTTGAATTAATTGCTTATCGAAATCTTTTTTTTGTAATCGTTTCTTCCTCCTCGCAGATTTTAATCTGTACTGCAAGACATCGAACGATTGTTCATAATTGTCCATTGGACTGTACTCAAAAAAATATAATAGTAGTTGAATTGAATCAATTCATCCTCAGATGGAGGATATACCCTTATTGAGTTCGCAACGGGACCTTGAAAATATGGCAGACGAAATAGCAATCCCGGCCTAAATAGCCAGACAGCTGATTACACGATACTAAGAAGTAAATGTGATGACGTCCGCCTGGATCAGGCAGCGTTCGAAAGGGGCGATATGTTGAAACGTTCAGTCATGATTCCTTGGTTTTAAAACAATGAATAGTAAGGAATTACTGCAAAGGTATCATTTAATTTAAATAGAAAGCAAATCTTTATAGAAAAACAGATTGAATTACAATTCAATCTGTCTTCTGATGCTTTCTTCCAATGAAATCAGGGTTTCTGTACGCTGAATCCCTTCAACAGCCTGGATTTCCTCATTCAGGACATGTCTTAAATGATTGGTGTCTCTACAGATGATTTTGGCAAACATACTATAGGCACCGGTGGTATAATGGAGTTCTACTACTTCTTTAATTTTACTCAGCTGTGCTACCGCATCTTTGTACTGAATTCCTTTTTCCAGGTAGATCCCTAAGAAGGCGCAGATGTCATAACCTGCTTTTTGCGCATCAATGATCAAATGAGAACCCTTAATAATGCCCATTTCCTGAAGTTTTTTCATCCTTACGTGGATCGTTCCACCCGAAACGATCAGATCTTTAGCGATTTCAGTATAGGGTTTCGTAGCATCCTGCATCAACTGTTTTAAAATGTCAATATCCAGGTTATCAATTTCTAAATTTTGGCTTTCTTTTTTAAGCATGATTTTGATATTTGTTAACGATATTCAAATATAATTATAAATATGGTAAAAATAAAATAATATGATTAAAATATTTGCAACGTATTTGGGTTGTTATTACATTTGTATCAAGCAAGTAACAAAAAAAACGTTCTTTTAACATTTGCTTATACTCTGTAGGGTGGTGAAACTGGCAGACGCACCTCCTTGTCTCGGTGGTGGAGAATATGGAAAACCCGTAAGGGCTAACTACTCCTTGAAGGTTCGACTCCTTCCCCTACAGCAATGAGTTTTTGAGTGATAAGTTATTCAGCTCTAAGTTAAGGTGCATTTAGAAATAAACGACTTAACGCTTAAAACTCAGACGTAGTACTTTCACATAATGTTGGGTGGTGAAATTGGCAGACACACCTCCTTGTCTCGGTGGCGGGGATAAATGGATAAACGTAGTTTATGGGTTGACCACAAATTGATTTTTTGAACTATAGCTAACTACCCCTTGAAGGTTCGACTCCTTCCCCAACAGCCAGTTTTTTTATGAATAATAAGTTAGTTAAAAAAGAGTGACCTTGGATGAGGTCACTCTCTTTTTAACGCCTTTTGCAAAAAAAAACAGAATTTTTTAACCTTTCTGCAACCTAAAACAAAAGCCGCTAATCAATTGATTAGCGGCTTTTAAATGATGTAACGGATAGTAGTTTCCTGGGGCCTGATGAATTAGAATCCGTAACGAAGCCCGATTTGTCCCTGGTAAGGATTGCCACTGGCAACAACAGCCCCCGTTTTAAGATTTGGCGTATAGAGATATTGGTTCTTCACTACATCAAACTTCGGAGATCCCGAATTGTATAAACTTTGAACGCCCATACTCTCATTTACACCCCATTTTTTATTCAGCAAGTTGGCCACATTGAATAAATCTCCTGATAACTCAATATTGTGATTTTTGTAAATCCTGAATTTTTTAGTGATCCTCAAATCAAAAATACCGTAGAACTTGTTGATTCCACCATTTCTTTCAGCCATTTTTCCTTCATACTTCAAGATGTAATCTTTAGTGCTCTGACTGGTTGCAGGATTATCAAGGATGGCCTGCAGGCCTGTACGAACATTTTGAGGAACATCAGGATTATTCCTGTCAAATACAAAAGCCAGGTCATTCGTCGGAACAAAATCACCATTTGTATTAATGCCGGATAACATGCTGTAGCGGGTACCGCCGATTCCTGAATAACGAACACCTACACTAATTCCGTAAAAGGTTGGCAGGGAGCCGTAAAACACGATCTTATGACGGAACTGGTTGTCTGAATAAGACATTCTGCTCAAGTCTCTTGGATCGTCTATAACGGGTAAAGATAAAGTGGCACTGTTGGCCACGTTGCCGTTATAAGAAGTATTGTCGCGCGCATCATTAAGGGTATAGCTAAATGAGATTTCCCCGTCTTTTAAATAACGGTAAGAAGCATCAATCACCATCGCAAACTGGTTTACCTTTCCTTTACTGTTTAACTCCAGTACACGTCCTAATTTATCGCTGATTCTTCCGTTTAGCCAGTTTGGAGTCGCATCTGATGTCATTGGTGGAACATAAACACCACGGTTCCCCTCATTAGCCAATCGGAAATAAGGATCTTTTACCATGTTCCTGTCTGTGTACATATAATTGTGACGCCCTAAAGTCATATATCCGGAGATACCTACTTTTAATCGTTCTGTGATAAAGTGGTTATAGGAGATGTTTGCTTTATAAACGACCGGTACGCGGGCATCAGGAGCGTTGGTGTTGATGGTGATCAATCTGTTCGCCGGATTGGCCAAAAGGTCCATTCCAGGAGCACTGGATGGATTTGCACGATAAGCAGGGAAATTCGGCGTAGGTACATTTGCTCCTGTTACATCGATTGAAGCCAGGTGCTTTCCATCAAATACGGCGTTATTAATCGTCATGTAATTGTTGATGTCTGAACCAAAAATACCTGCTCCCAAACGAATGAAATCTTTGTGATTTTCGTTTACATCCCAGTTAAACTGTACTCTTGGCTGGATTTGAAAAGTAGACAGAGAATGATCCGTACGCATGCCGAGCTCATCAAATACCAGCTGATTGAAAGCAACGGTAGGATAAGAGGTATAGTCACCCCGGATACCCGCAATCATATCCAGTCCGGGAGCAAGTTTTGCCTGTGCCTGTGCATACAATGCCGCACTGAAAATGCCCTGGGTAACACTTGGATCTGCAACGAGTGGAACCTCTCTGGTATAACGGTAGGGTTTTTGATTCTCAAAATTCTGAAGCGCTGTAATGCCTACATTTTTTGTAAACCAAAAACGTCCGTTTAGCTCACTGCCATAAGTTGAGTGGGCACGGGTATACATCAGGTCTGCTCCGAAGGTATATTTTACCTTTTCAGTATTGTAATAGATGTTGTCTACCAACTGAAAGACATTGTTTTCAAATCCTTCCTGAGCAAATCGATGGCCACCAATCTGAACTGTGGTATTTAAATCACCATCTATCACGTTTTCCACTACAGCTCTGGGAATATTAGCAGAAGGAAGCTGATTTCCCGGAC
This sequence comes from Pedobacter sp. KBW06, assembly GCF_003852525.1. GTDB lineage: Bacteria > Bacteroidota > Bacteroidia > Sphingobacteriales > Sphingobacteriaceae > Pedobacter. The sequence goes on along the minus strand of NZ_QAJL01000004.1, from coordinate 601,042 downwards.
TGCTCAACTGGTAAGTATAAAGGTGCTGCGCCTTTAACTCGTTGGTTAAACGCGGACTTATAGAAGTCCTTAAAGTAGCCAGTAAGCTATTGTCTACATTTTTATCATTCCCATAAGACTCATATAGAGGAACCTTGATGTTATCCATTAAACCAAGAGGGTTTCTGTCATTGGTGTAATTGTCTCTGATGGTCAATAAATTCTTTTCATTAATCTGCCAGTCTAAACGTGCAAAACCTGCGTCAGTGCCCCGTTTTTTATTGAAGGAACCGGATTGAGGAGTATTGGCAACACCATAAACACGACGGGCGATTTCCGTAAATTTGTCCAGTGTTGGTTGATTAATCCCCCATCTCGTAATATCTGACTCTGATTGAATATTAACGATATTAAGTGGGCGTGAGTCTTTTTGGTGATCCCATGTCACAAAGAAATGCAGCTTATCTTTAATAATTGGGCCGCCTAAAGAGAATCCGTATTGGTAAGTGGAGAAGTCTGAAGTCCGTTTTTTGCCATCAATTTCATTGGGACTAACCAGCCAGTCTGCACGGCCGTAAGTGAATGCGCTTCCACTTAAGGTATTCGTGCCTGATTTAGTAACTGCACTGATCGTTCCGCCGCCACTGCGGCCTTGCGTAACATCGTATTGATTGGTAACTACTTTAAACTCACGTACAGCCTCTATAGAGATCGAATAAGGCGCGCCGCTGCGGCTTGTAGTTGCTCCTGCCGAAGTAGGGTTCTTTGCAGTCATCCCATCAATAGTGAAATTGGTGGAAGAGCCCAGTTGTCCGGAGATATTTCCTCCTCTTCCGGCTAAAGGAGAAAGGTCTGAAAGGTTGCTGAAATTACGTCCGTTAACGGGAAGCCTGGTGATGTCTCTTGCCGATATGGTCGTGGCTGCCCCTAATGTCTCGGTCTTATTTTTTAATCCGGAACCCACAATCTCGACTACAGAAAGGCTTTCTACCGCATCTGTCATCGCGATATTCAGTTTAACGGCATCTCCCTGATTTAGAGAATACCCGGTTCTTTGCTGTTGTCCAAATCCTACATAACTCGCGGTGATGGTATAGGGTGATCCTAATGGAAGCTCCTTAAAGGTATAACTTCCCTGGGTATTGGTTGTGGTATTGGTCGTGAAACCGGTAGACTCATTCCTTACCTTAACAGATACGCCGGGAATGGGTTTGTTTTGGTTGTCCGTAATGACCCCGGAGATGGAGGCTAGTGTTGTTTGGGCTGCTAATTCGTTTTTAAACAAAGAACAGCAGAAAAATAACAGGACGGTGCACAGTAGATGTCTCATCATTAAATAAGTTTTTAGGTAAATTTTTCGAGACGAAAGTAAAGCTGGGATGTTAGGTGATAACTATGCCTGTATTAAGAAATGATACGAAAATGCCTGTGCATGAGTACTTTTTCAGCGCATTTGGATTCCATTGAAAAGGACACTTGATTTGAATATACAATTGATTAATTAATAATTTCTTAATACTGTAATCAATTTATTTAAAATAGCTAGCTGTAGATTGCAGTATAATTAAGTAATGAATTGTATATTTTTTATTGATTTTAATTAATACGGTTAATTACATGTATTTGCGCACTTGTTAATTTAATTGATGTGTCGAAGTTTTTTTTGCTGGTTGCAGGCTGCATTTTATGTTTTTTTTCCTGCAAAAAGAGTGGTTTAAAGGACCCTAAGGAATTGCCTTTGGCAGAAAAAGAACATCGGGAAGTATTGGATTCCATCTTTTTATATGCGAGGCAGATTTATTTATGGAATGACCAGCTCCCTTCCGAAAAGATTTTTAATGCAGGGAAATATGGAATGGGAGGAATGGATGTCTATAGAAAAGAGATTGCAGACATTGCTCAGTTTGCCTTGAACCCACAAACAGGCAGATCTTTTGAATACAATTTGCTTAATCCCTCTTCCGCGAAATTTTCAACGATCATAAAAAAGAGCGGATCGGAATCCGGAAAAATTTCCACTCAAATTAATCTTAATGATATTGGATATGATTACGGAATTACTTTTCTGGCCCTCAATCAGGACGAAATTTATATCGAATATATCATCCCGAATTCTCCGGCAGGCTTGGCAGGTTTAAAAAGAGGGATGAAGCTCGAAAAATTAAATGGAAGAAGGGCGGAAACATCTACAGGCTTTTATGATGAGATGCAAAAAGCATTTAAAAATGCAGCTTTGGAGCTGAGCTTGAGTAATCCGGGCCTGGCTGATCCTTCTCAGAATTATGCGCTTAGAAAAACGGCCTATCAGGCAGAACCCCTGAATAAGGCGGTTGTTCTGAATGTCAAAAAACGCAAAATTGGTTACATCTCCTATCTCAAATTTACCAGCCCTAAGGGGCTAAATCAAAGTCTCGATCAGGTATTCAGGGATTTTAAAGAAGAGGGGGTGGAGGAGCTGATCGTCGACCTGAGGTATAATGGTGGCGGAGACATCAGCTCATGTGAACATTTTGCAAATCTTGTTGCCCCCTTTGCTGCCAATGGAAAGGTCATGAGAAAGGAGAAATATAACTCCTTAATGCAGGCCGGAAAGGCTTCTATTTTGTCCGCACAGCTTTTATTGAACGATGATGGCATCCCCGCCTTTTACATCAATGGAAGACCCGCCACCCTTGCAGATGGAGATTATAGTCTCGAAGGAAATACGGAGCTCTTTCAGAAAACAGCAGGACTACCGCAGCTGCAGCGTGTTTATTTTATCGTGAGCAATCAAACGGCCTCTGCGAGCGAACTGCTGATCAATTGTCTGCGGCCATATATGAATGTTAAACTGGTTGGTGTCAGAACCAATGAAAATGCCGCTGAACCAGTAAAGACTTTTGGTAAACCCATTGGCTTTTTCAGCATAAGATTGAAATCCTATCTTTTGTATTTGTCATTGTTTCAGAACCTTAATGCATTGGGAGAGGGGGATTATTTCAATGGCATTTCTGTGGATATGACGGTGACTGATGATGTCAGTGTAGATTTTGGGGACATTAAAGACCCTGGGATACAGACTGCTTTAACCGATATGGGCTATGTGTCTGTCGGAAATGCACAGCGCTTAAGTAACACTCCCCCAAACCTGAAAAGGATGGACCACTCCTTCCTGCGCAGAGAAATCAATCCCCTTACCGGACCTCATGACCTCATTAAATCCAGGATCAAAATGAAAAGGCCATAACGCAGCTATTCAAAATCTAAAACCCTTTAATTATTTAACATAAAAATCCCTAAAAACAATGAAAAACAATTCAAAAGGCCTGCTAATCACAGCGCTGATGCTCTCCGCCCTGGTTGCATGTAAGAAAAATGATGTCGAAAAAGGCATCCCATCTGACGAAAAAATCGTCAATTCCTACGGTAGTCTGAAGAAATTTTCTGACACCATTTTCACCATTGACGGGAAGCCCGGTTCCCTGAAAAACCTGATCAATAATGATAAGAAGAGTTATACTGAACTGATTAAAGACAGTATCTGGGCTAACAATGCAGGACATAGCCTGATCATAGAATCGGATGAACAGGTGGCTTTATCAAATTATGCCAGGTATATTTATCCGGGATCTTTATTGCAGGGAAATTCCATCAGTGATTTGACCTATAAACCACTTTCCCAGTATCAAAGCAAGATCAAGCCAATTACAGTATCTGTTTCTGCACATGCAGCCAATGTTTCCGGTACGATCAATAAACCGAGTCTTTCTGCAACGCGTAATTTTCTGGAGTCTATTTACTCTGATGCTTTCTCAGGTAAAGAAATTGCCAGTTTCAGTTTCGATATGAATCAGTTTACTTATTACGATGAATTTAAACTTGCTTTTGGTGCGAACATCAAAGTTGGAGGAATTTTTAACGCAAGTGGTTCTGTGGATAAAACCAAAATCAGTAAGAAAACCGGCTTGTTAGCTAAATTCGTACAACGCAACTTTACACTGGATATGGACTTGCCTGATAATGGCAGACTATTAGACGATACCGTAGACCCGGCTACATTGGGCCCATACTCTCCGGTATATGTCAGCTCCATTACTTACGGAAGAATGGGCATCATGAAAATCGAATCTGATTTCAGTTATTCTTCCCTGACCAGAGCTTTTAAAGCTGCATTTAGTGCAGGTATCGTTAGCGGAGGCGCATCTATTGCAGATTCTTTAAAACACATTATTGACAATTCAAGCATCGAGGTTTATGATGTTGGTGGTGAAGGACAGGCGATTGCAACAGCGATCAACAGTTATGATGATTTTAGAAAATACATCATCTCAGGAGGTAATTACACGCCGCAAACCCCTGGCTTTCCTTTGTATTATACCCTGAGTTACCTGAGCGATAATTCGATCTATAAAACCAGGTTTAACGTCAACTTCCCTAAAAATTAATTGGTCTTCCCCGTTCCCGGCATCTTAAATGCCGGGAATCATTTTTACCTTCTCATCCCTGTTGTATGAAAAAATTATGCGCTCTTTTAAGTGTATTGGTTGTATTGGCTGCTTGTCGCAAAAGCGAAATTAAACCGGCTGACCTTCCGGTTGGTAACGGCAAGTTTAGCAATCCTGTTATTAATATAAACGTTCATGATCTTAGTCCAAGATCTCCGGCTTCATTAAAAGAGGCCATCAATTCAGGTAAGCAAAGCTCTTCAGAAATCTATAGGGACAGTGCCTGGGCATCCGGCTTTGGAAAGACCTTATTTATTGAAACAGATGAAATTGCCTTAATGAAAAACTCTTCTTATGAAAAATTTATTTATGGAGGTTCCCTGTTAAAGGGCAATACAATTGCCGATATGAATTTTAAGCCGATCTCTGAATTTCAATCCTCAGTTAAGCCGATTACCGTCTCTGTGTCCTTTCAGGCAAAAAGAGTAAGCGGAGTCATCAATAATGTCTCACTATCCGGAACAAGAAATTTTATCAATGATTTACTGATTCAGAATGACATTAGTGACCAGATTGCCGGTTTTAGCTATAATCTGGAGCAATTTTCTGCGTATGACGAACTTAAACTCGCCTTCGGATCGAATGTTAAAACCAGCTCTTTGTTTTCCAGCAGTTCAGGTTCTACCAGCGAGACCTCTGTTAAAATCTCCAAAAGAACAGGGATTTATGCCAAGTTCGTACAGAAGAATTTTACAATGGATCTGGATATCCCTGCCGGTGGCCGCTTAATGAACGAATCTGTGGACATGAATGTGATCAATCAGCAGTTTCCAACTTATGTCAGCTCGGTAACCTACGGGAGAATGGGGGTAATGGCTATTGAGTCAGATTACAATTATGAGGAGACGAATAATGCCTACAATACGGCATTTAAAGCGCTTTTTGTTAAAGGAAGCAGGTCGACTACCGAATATGAGAAAAAGGTTATCGGAGAATCCACTATGAAAATCTACATCATCGGTGCGGATGGAAATGGTGCTGTTCAAACTGTAAACGGTTATGATGCATTTGTTCAGTTTGTAGCGAGTAGCGGTAAATTTTCTGCCACTGAACCAGGTACGCCGATTTATTTTAGTTTAAGTCACCTGGCCGATCATTCTGTCGTAAAAACAAGGTTTCGTGTAAACCTGGAGACCGATCCCATTTATGCAAGGGTGGAATATGAAAACCTGCGACAAGAAAATCCAAAGTACGACGTGGGATATGACATCAATACCAGGGCCGATGTTTACCTGAGGTTCTATTCCGATATGACAGGAACTCATCCAACGATTCCTCCTCCATTTGTTAAATTCCAGCATCAAAAGCTCGCTTCTTATTCCAATTATGACGATGACGGATCTGGCGGTGCAAATTCCTATAATCATGAAACCCGCGACAGTGCTGTGGTGGTCAATTCTTTTAAGGATACAAAAATACTTATCGGAAAAGATGTGTACCTGAAAACCTATTCCTACAGGCAGTATTCTTATACAGAATCCGGGGGAATCGTCCACTATAGCACGAGTACCCAGGATGCCGCAATTGATTACAGCTTAAAAAACGGGAATTATTATAAAGTTCTGGCCACTAAAACCAGGTAACCCCACCCGGAGATGCAATCAGCAAAAAAGGCTTCCCTAAACAGGAAGCCTTTTTTGTTCTCGGTTAAGAAACAACAACGTTATTGCTTCTGTGCATTGTATTTGTCACTGAATTTCTTGTCCAGTTGCTTGTGTAAATTGTCCAGATTGATGTCTCTTCCCTGGATAAATGCTTTTTCAACATGATTTGACCTCATGTCTAAAGCATCTCCGGAGGAGATAAAGAAGGTCGCATCTTTACCCATTTCCAAACTGCCTGTAGTCTTGTCAATACCCAGCACTTTAGCGGTATTTAACGTAATCGTTTGTAGCGCTTTTTCAGGATCAAGGCCCCATGCCGCAACTGTTCCCGCCATAAAAGGAAGGTTTCTTTGCTGCCAGTAACCATCAATACTGATCACCACATTCAATCCTGCATTCACCAGTACTGCGGCATTTTTGTAAGGCATATTCACATCGTCGTCTGTGGCATTGGGAAGTGCATGAGGCTGCTTAACCACCACAGAAACATTGTTTTGTTTTAGAAAATCAATCGTCAGATAGGCTTCATCTCCGCCTACGATTACCGGAGTAATCTGGTATTTCTTAGCGAAATTGACCGCCGCAATAATGTCCTTCTGGCCATCCACACTAATAAACAACTTCTGACTGCCATTAAACAGATTCTTCATCGCTGCAAGACGCGCATTGGTAACTGCTGGTTTGGCGGTTTCCGCATAGGCTTTAGCTTCAGAAAATAGCTGGTCCAGCTCATTAATTGAATTTTGAGTTCTTTCTTTTAGCAATTCAGGAGAAACTGCAGGAGTACGGTTTCCAAAACCAGGTCTTATCTTTGGCGTTACCGGCCAGCTCATGTGCATGGCGTCATCTTTTTTGATCGCCGCATCTTCCCAGTTCCAGGCATCGAGCTGTACTACTGATGAGCTTCCCGAAACTGTACCGCCTTGTGGGGTAATCTGGGCCATCAGGATCCCATTACTCCTCAACGTGGCCGGAACCTTGGAGTCTGTATTGTAAGCGATGATAGAGCGGATATGAGGGTTCAGGTTGCCGATCTCAGAAAAATCGAGCGATGCTTTTACCGATTCAAACTCTGCCAGGCCTAAATTCGTTACCGGCGCAATAATACCAGGATAAACATGTTTGCCATTGGCCTGGATCAATTCGCCTTTTGACATATCCAGGCGGACCACCGTCGCATCTCCAATCCCTGTGATCTTACCTTTATCAAAGATCAGATATCCGTTTTCAATAACGGTACCATTGCCCAGGTGGAGCTTGGCACCCAATACATAGGTCAGCTTACTTTGTGCCGGGGCGGGAGAGATGTTGGCCTGTGCAAAACCAGAAACGGCTGTTGCAGCGGCAAGGAACAAGGTTAAAAAATATTTATTCATGAGTATGTGTCCTTTCTGATTCGTTTAGTTGCATAGAATAGTCTTCTACGGTTTCGCAATGGTACATGCGTGGGCTTTCTGCAACGGGACGTTGTGTTTTGCCACCTTTACTTTTGCTGTCCTGCATTTTTTTGATGAGCCTTTCGCGTTCTGTATTTTGTGCTTTCCTTACCTGTTCATCACGGTTGATGTCCCAGTAAGAAATGCCATCTACAAATGTTTGCTCTGCTTTGGCATAAATAGACAAAGGATGTGCCGACCAGATTACCACATCTGCATCTTTACCTGCTTTGATACTGCCCACTTTATTGTCGATGTGCAGCATCTTGGCCGGGTTTAAGGTCACGAATTTCAGGGCATCTTCTTCAGGGACACCGCCATATAATACCGCTTTTCCTGCTTCCTGGTTTAGCCTGCGGGCCATTTCCGCATCATCTGAATTGAAAGCGGTAGTGATCCCAACGTTGTGCATGATCTTCCCATTGTAAGGAATGGCCTCTGCAACCTCCATTTTATAAGCCCACCAGTCGGAGAAGGTAGAAGCATTGATGCCGCGTGCTTTCATTTTATCCGCCACTTTATAGCCCTCCAGAATATGGGTAAAAGTGTTGATTTTAAAACCAAGGCTATCGGCCACATTCATCAGCATATTGATTTCCGACTGCACATAAGAGTGACAGGTGATGAAACGTTTGTTGTCCAGGATCTCTACAATCGCATCCAGTTCCAGATCGCGGCGTACCGTACTTCCTTTGACAGCCATTGCCGCTTTATATTCTTTTGCACGGGTAAACTGATCTACAAAGGATTGTTCCACGCCCATTCTCGTTACCGGAAAGCGTGCCCCGGAACCAAAATTACTTTGCTTCACGTTTTCACCAAGCGCGAATTTGATAAAGCCATCAGAACCGGCAAATTTTAGTTCCTCAGGAAGCTTGCCCCAGCGGAGTTTGATGAGTTGTGCTTGCCCGCCTACAGGGTTCGCAGAGCCGTGAAGGATCTGTGAAGTGGTTACCCCACCTGCCAGCTGACGGTAAATATTAACGTCTTCAGAATTGATGATGTCTGCAATCCGCACTTCTGCAGAGGAAGATTGGGAACCTTCATTGATCCCGCCCGTTCCGGCGATATGGGAATGCTCGTCGATCAGGCCCGGAGTGATGTGCTTTCCGGTCGCATCAATTACTTTTGCATTACCGGCGCTTAGGTTTTTACCTACCGATTTGATCTTGCCGTTTTCGAGTAAAACATCTGCGTTCTGCAAAATGCCTTCTTTTTCATTGGTCCAAACGGTCGCATTTTTCAGTAACACCGTTTCCTGTTTTAAAGGACTGGCATTGCCGAAGGCCGTGAATGGATAAATCAGCGTGCCCGTAGCCAGTTTCTGTACCGGCTCTTCCTTTTTAGGAGCAGCTTTTGATGCTGTATCTTTTTCGTCTTTTTGATAAGTAATGAAGCGTTTTCCCTGAACCCAGTTTTCCAGAACAAGGTTGCTCTTTTTGAATAAACTGTCGGAGGTAATGATGAAGTTGGCGAGTTTGCCTTTTTCAATCGTACCCACCTTGTCGGAAATCCCAATCATTGCTGCAGGAACCTCCGTAACGGAGAGTAAAGCTTGTTTCTGACTTAATCCATTGTCTATTGCCGAACGGATATTGGTCCAGAAATCAGCTGGTTTATCCAGGCCATGGGCCGTTAGTGAAAACCTGATCCCTGCTCTTTCCAGCACCCCGGGATTGGAAGGTGCCATTTCCCAGCCTTTCATTTGGGCAAGCGTCACTTCTCTTGCATCTGCAGGATCTGCTACATCGTAAGCTTTTATAAAGTTGATGGGGATGATCAGACTGGCTCCGGTGCCTTTTACCGCATCAATTCTCTGATATTCATCTCCATTTGATTTGATGATGTATTGTTTGCCGAACTCCTTTGCAATTTTGTCGGCGCGCAGGATATTTTGCCAGCCATCGGCCTCAAAGATCTGTGGCAGGTCTTGTTGTTTGTTAAACTCTTCCAGAGAAATGTTGTATTCTTCTTTCTGTTTGCCATACCACTGGGCATCGTAATAGGTCTGACGCAAAAGTGCGATAGCACCCATCAGCGAGGTCGGGTAATCGTTTTGAGAAGTTCCTTTATTGAAGGAATAATTTGCCGAAGCTTCCGGTTTGAGGATGATGCTGTTTTCCCTTTCGTCACTTAAAGTCAATGCCGAAGAGGTTCCGCGGGAGATCCCATCTCTGTTGATCGCATTCACACTACCAAAACCCGCCTTACGCAGCTCGTCTGCTTTTTTAGTGTCTATGGCAAATATCGTGTTGACATGTGTTTCCGGACGAATAGCTTCATTCCATCCGTAAGCCCCTTTTTTGGTAGAAATAAAAATCGATTGGCGTGGGCCTCCTGTTCCCTGACGGCTCCCTTCCGCTACCCCATAAGCGCTAAATGCATCCACTAATGAGGGATATATGTATTTGCCTTTCAGGTCAATCACGACATAACCTTTCGGTATGGCTGTTCCTGTGCCGACAGACTGGATGGTCTGTCCTTTAATTAATAAGGTTCCGTTAGAGATGGTCTGGTTGGCGTTAACCACAATATTTGCATTGGTGAAAGCATACATGCCCTGTCTGATGTCGTAAGAACCATTTACAGGATAGGTTTGCTGTGCAAATAAAAAAGTACCAGAAAAGACCAACGCAAGCGAGAGTAGAATTTTCTTCATAAAAATTTAGATTAGTTCCCTAAATCTATCATAAAAAAACAATTACGGGGCTTTATAACATGTTTTTTACTGAAAACAAGGCGCTTGTGCCATTTAGAATGGTTTTAAATAAACATTACTATTTTCTCTTTTTTATAATCAAGTAATTTATTAGTTAAGTTTGAAAGAAAAACACAGTTATGAATTTCTATCAGATTTTGAGAAGTGCGCATTCAGGATGGCGTTACTTGGTTTTAATTTTATTGGTATTGGCAATCGTTCAGGCCTTGGCAGGATGGTTGGGTAAAAAACCATATACAGAAGGAAACAGGAAATTGAATGTTTTTACATTGATCTTTACCCATGTCCAAATTTTATTTGGCTTGATATTATACTTCATGAGCCCTTTAGTAGAAGCGGGAATTAGATATTGGAAAATGGAGCACATCTCGATGATGATTTTTGCAGCCATTTTAATCACGGTTGGAAACGCAAGATCGAAGCGAATAGTGGAGCCAGCAGGCAAACACCGCACTATTGCCCTTTATTTTGGTCTTGGATTAATCATGATTGTTGCTGCAATTATTGCAATGATCAAGGCTGATCCGGCAAGGACCTTCTGGGGAGTATCATAAAATTTCACAATTTAATTTGGTGTTGTAAGATTTATTTATATTTTTGTTGCTCATGATTAACAATATACATACTTGGCAATGGCGCAGTAATTCTGAAAAGAGTTTCGTCGTAGCTTCGTGTACCTTATAGTTTATCAACCTAAACCAAACCACACTTTAACCCGACGTAACCACACGTCGGGTTTTTTGTTGTATAATTTTTTTTGAAGAGGAAATGAAAATACCCTGAGCGCAGGGTTTACAAAACTTGATAAACAGGCTTATGATCGTTTCATAGCCCTTAAAGAACAAATAGATACAGATGAAAAATCAAAAGCATCTCTGGCCTGGCGCCTGAAAATGAAACAAAAAAGCTTGCTGAAAAAAGCAAGCCTAACAATGACCGAAGAAATGAATATATATTGAGCGCTCCCGGAAAAAGGGAAGCAATGCAAATGAAAACCAAGAATTAAGATGAAGAACTATATAATTAATACCACTTACAAGAAGCGCCTTGCCGATACCACAACTCCGGTGAGCATCTATCTGAGGTTAAGAGATGTCTTCCCGAATACCATTTTACTGGAAAGTTCCGACTACCACAGCCGGGAGAACTCTGTCAGCTATGTCTGCGCAGAACCTGTTGCAGGAATTACCCTGAACAAAGGCATCTTATCTTCCTACTTTCCTGATGGAAAGAAAAGTGAAAAAGAGAATTTTGTGCTGACCGATGAAATTGATGCGTTCAAACAACAGTTTCAACCCGGAGTAGTGGAAGATACCCGCTATATCTCCAACGGTCTGTTCGGATATTTTACCTGGAATGCCATCCCTAATTTTGAAGACATTACTTTCAAATCGGAATGCCCGAAGGAGGAAGAAATTCCGGTGATGCAATACCATATTTACCGTTACATCATCGCCATTGACCACTTTAAAAACGAAGTAACCCTCTTCAAAAATACCTTTAACGGAGATGAAGATGAAGACCTGACCAAAATGGAATACCTGGTTCAGAATAAAAATTTTCCGGAATACAGCTTTAAAACTACAGGTGAAGAACATTCAAACCTCACAGATCAGGGTTTTATGGATATTGTCGACAAAATGAAGACGCATATCCTGAGAGGGGATGTCTTTCAAATTGTACCATCCAGAGCATTTAAACAAGGTTTCTTAGGGGATGAGTTTAATGTATACCGCTGCCTGCGTTCCATCAACCCTTCTCCATACCTGTTCTATTTCGATTACGGAAGCTTTAAGCTCTTCGGCTCTTCGCCGGAAGCACAGATCACCATAAAAAATAATGTAGCCAATATTTTCCCGATTGCCGGAACTTTCAAAAGAACCGGAAACGACGAAGAGGATGCAGAACTGGCCAGAAAACTGGAGCAGGACCCTAAGGAAAGTGCAGAACATGTGATGCTGGTAGACCTGGCAAGAAATGACCTGAGCAGACATTGCAGCGGAGTGGAAGTAAAGTCCTTCAAAGAAGTACAATACTATTCACATCTGATCCACCTGGTTTCCAAAGTAAGCGGAAACCTTCAGGAAAACACTTCTGCCTTTAAGGTCGTGGCAGATACCTATCCTGCAGGAACATTGAGCGGTGCACCTAAATACCGGGCAATGCAGCTCATCGATGAGTACGAAGGACTGGGACGTAACTTCTATGCCGGAGCCATTGGCTATATGGGCTTTGACGACAAGTTCAACCATGCCATCATGATCCGGACTTTCATGAGTAAAAATAACGAGCTACATTACAGGGCAGGTGCGGGTATCGTGGCAGATTCCATCCCTGAAAATGAGATGAATGAAGTAAATAATAAAATTGCAGCCCTTCGCAGGGCAATAGAAATGGCTACAGGAATATAACATGACAAATCAAACGAACATGCAGAAGAAAGTACTGGTAATCGACAATTACGATTCATTCACCTATAATTTAGTGCATTTGATCAATGAACTGGGCAGAGATGTGGAAGTGTGGCGTAACGATAAGTTCGACCTGGCAGATGTAGATCAATACGATCAGATTATCCTTTCTCCGGGCCCCGGAATTCCGGAAGAAGCAGGATTGCTATTGGACGTGATCAAAAAATATGCGGCCACTAAAAGTATTTTTGGGGTTTGCTTAGGTCAACAGGCAATTGCAGAAGCTTTTGGCGGAACTTTACTAAATTTAGGTCGCCCGATGCATGGAATTGCAACACCCATCAGCGTTCTGGATAAAGAAGAAGTGATGTTTATAGATTGCCCGGAAACAATTAACGTAGGACGTTACCATTCCTGGGTAGTGAGCAATAAAGAATTGCCGGAATGCCTTACCGTAACTGCTACGGATAAAGACAACGAAATCATGGCACTGAGACATAAGGAGTTCAACGTCAGAGGTGTTCAGTTCCACCCGGAAAGCGTTCTTACGGAACATGGTAAACAAATGATGAAAAACTGGTTAGCCCATTAATTATGAATATTTTAGATAAAATCGTACTGCGCAAAAGAGAAGAAGTGGAACTCGCCAAAGCGAATGTTTCTATCAAACAACTGGAAGCAGCCTTGCATTTCAACCGCGTTCCTTATTCTTTTGAAGACTTTTTACTGGACGATCAGCGCAGTGGCATCATCGCGGAATTTAAACGCCGTTCTCCTTCAAAAGGCATCATTAATGACAAAGTGACTGTTGAAGAGGTAACTACGGCATATGCAGCTGCCGGTGCCTCCGCTTTATCTGTACTGACGGATGTAGATTTTTTTGGTGGACATACCAATGACCTCCTGGCCGCAAGGGCAGTCAATCAGATTCCCATCTTAAGAAAAGATTTCATGATTGATGAGTACCAGATCCTGGAAGCCAAAGCTCTGGGTGCAGACATCATCCTGCTCATTGCAGCAATCCTGACTCCGGATGAGATTGAAGACCTGGCCGTATTCGCTAAAAGTCTAGGTTTAAACGTGTTATTGGAGGTGCATAACCTGGAAGAACTGCAAAGAAGTGTCATTCCGGAACTGGATGCCATTGGGGTGAACAACCGTAACCTTGCCGATTTCTCGGTGAACATTCAAACCTCTTTTGACCTGGTAGATGAGATTCCTGACGACTTCCTGAAGATCTCTGAAAGTGCCATCAGCAATCCACAAACGATTAATGAATTGCGCGCTGCGGGATTCGATGGTTTCCTGATCGGAGAGAACTTTATGAAAACCGAAAACCCGGGGGCATCCATGACCGACTTTGTCAGTCAGCTGATCTCGGTATAACTTTTGTATCTTTGTACTTTACATGGGAAAACAGAAATATTATGATACCGCGCTTAAACCTGAACGTGCTGTTCTGGTTGGCGTAATTAGACCAGGAGAAACCCAGGAAGAAACCAAAGAGTTTTTGGATGAACTGGCATTCCTGGTAGATACTGCTGGTGGTGTGGTAGACCGTTCGTTTACGCAGAAAATGCTGAAACCAGACCGTGCTACCTTCGTAGGTACAGGGAAATTAGAAGAAATAGCGGCTTATGTAAAGTCGGAAGAGATAGATATGGTTGTTTTTGATGATGAATTGTCACCATCACAACTTAGAAACGTAGAGCGCGAACTTCAGGTAAAAGTCCTGGACAGGAGTAACCTGATCCTTGATATTTTTGCCGGAAGGGCACAAACTGCACAGGCAAAAACACAGGTGGAGCTGGCTCAGCTGCAATACCTGCTGCCACGGTTAACCCGTTTATGGACTCACCTTGAGCGCCAAAAAGGGGGGATCGGGATGAGAGGCCCCGGAGAAACTCAGATTGAGAGTGACAGAAGGATGATCCTCGAAAAAATCTCTCTACTGAAGAGCCGCCTGAAACTGATCGATAAGCAGAACGAAACACAGCGTAAAAATCGTGCAGAACTGATCCGCGTGGCATTGGTGGGATATACCAACGTAGGTAAGTCGACGATCATGAACATGCTGTCGAAATCTGAAGTGTTTGCAGAGAACAAACTTTTTGCAACCCTGGATACCACAGTGCGTAAAGTCGTGATCGAAAACCTGCCTTTTCTTTTGTCAGATACCGTAGGGTTTATCAGAAAGCTGCCTCACCATCTGGTGGAATGCTTTAAATCTACCCTGGATGAAGTGCGTGAAGCAGACATCCTGCTCCATGTAGTGGACGTTTCACATGCCAATTTCGAAGATCAGATCAACGTAGTGAACGAAACCCTGAAAGATCTTGGTGCCAGAGATAAGCCTACGATTATGGTGTTCAATAAGATTGATGCTTATGTGAGCCCGGAAGTAGATACTGAAAATGAGGAGAAAACTACACTGACACTCGAAGAGTTTGAGCGCAGCTGGATGGCCAACGACAATGCGCCGGCCTTATTCATCTCGGCAATACACAAAGAGAATTTAGAAGAATTTAAGCAATTATTGTACGATAAAGTTGTCGCTTTACATACCGAGCGCTATCCTTATGATAAGCTGTTATATTAATATTTAAGATTGGAATAATTATGGAAAGTAAACGTCAGCAGAAATTTGCCGGAGTCCTGCAAGAGGAATTAGCAGCTATATTTCAACGTGAAGGAGCAGCATATTTACCAAATACCCTTGTCACCATTACCAAAGTCCGTGTTTCTCCGGATTTGGCGGTAGCAAAGGTTTATTTAAGCTTTTTAAACACCAACAATACCACTTTATCTGTGGCAGAAGTAAATTCTCATGCCAGTGAGATCAGGTATAAACTGGGTGCAAGAATCCGCCATCAGGCGAGGGTGGTACCTACCTTAACCTTCTTCGTGGATGATACCAATGAATATGTAGAACACATGGATAAGCTGTTCGACAAAATTTCAAAGGAACGTAAAGAGACAGACGAAGAAGCAGAATAACCTTTTATACGATGCAGGTAGCAGGACAAACGGAAACACAGTTAAATCTGGAAGGCATCGCAATTGGAAAAGTGGTAGACTTTGATCCTCAGTCGGATCAGCTCTATACCTTTGACCTGACTGCGAATAATACGGCCATCACACCGGAAATCCTGGAAGATACCGCTACATTTAGTGCCTGGGTAACAGATGAGCTTAGTGCTCATCATGCCCGCTATGGAATAGGTGGCTATGATGAACACCGGACAATCTATGCCCGGAGTCATCATTTTGATACTGCCGAAGAGCCCCGTCGCTTACACCTCGGGATCGACATCTGGGGGCCTGCGGGAACCCCGGTGTACAATTTCCACGAGGCGGTAGTCCATAGCTTTAAGTTCAATGACCAGTATGGGGATTATGGCGCAACCATTATCCTGAAATATAACCTCAACGGGCAGGTTTTTCATGCGCTATACGGGCACCTGAGCCTGGATTCCCTGACCGGACTGCAGGAGGGACAAACCATTCCTATGGGCAAGGCTTTTGCCCGTTTTGGCATCCCGGAAGAGAATGGCTTCTGGCCGCCACACCTTCATTTTCAACTGATTTTTAACATGTATGCCTTCAAAGGCGATTATCCGGGAGTCTGTCAATATTCAAAAAAAGCAGCCTTTCTGGGCAATTCCCCGGATCCTGCCCCAATATTAAAACACACTTTTAAATCTGCATTGATTTAAAAATGCGTAAATTAGTGCATGGGCAGAATTCTTTTAGCACTATTTCTTCTGGTTGGATTTACCGTTCAGGCGCAGCCTCAGTTAAAAGGCGGGCTGGAGGCATTTGTTACGGCGAATAAGGTCTATCCTCCGTATTCCCTGCAAAATTGCATTGAAGGGCTCGTAAACATCGGATTTAAGCTCAATAAAAAAGGAGAGGTCTACTATTCTGTAATCCGTAAAGGAATCGGGACTGACCTCGACGATGAAGCTTTGCGGTTAATTCGGCTGAGCAGCGGTAAATGGGAAGTTCCTGCAGGGCACGATTCGACCCTGGTCCTGATTGCACCGATGGTTTTTAACTTGTCTGGTTATGGATGTGACCTCAAGACCAGGGAAGACATTCAGCGCGCCATTGCCAATTATAAATCCAGTGAAGGGATGACCAATGCCGTCCTGAATTTCTATAAAAACAAAGATTCCGTGAAATATAAACCGGAAGAAGAGGCGAGGATCCTGCGCCTGAAAGCTGAACTCGGTTATGATGAGGCGTATCTAAAGGAGCGGATCAATGATGGTCAGCGCAAATTGAAACAAAAAGACCAGCAAGGTGCCTGCGAAGACTTCCTGTTTGTAAAGCACATGGGCTCAAATCTCGCAGATGAGCTGATCGCACAATATTGCCGCTAAACAATTACCGTAATTGCGGCTGGAAGAATACTGGCCTCTACACGGTTCACCTTTCCCATATATTCTCCGTCTACCTGAAAATGAACCTTACGCTTTGTTTTGATCTTTAAATCCCTGGTAGAAAAGGTTTCAATTTTCTCCGGATTAAAAGGAAGATCGGTAAACCTGATTTTTAAAATTTCCATCACCGAATATTCTTTCACCAGGATCACCTCAAAAAGGTCATCTGTCAGGTTTCCATCAGGGTTGATTTTGACTCCCGTGCCATACATCGTAGCATTGGCAATTACAACCATTGCCGCCTGGGTCCGGATGGTTTTATCTTTTATTTTGATCTCTACCTCCATCTTACTGTGGTTCCAAAGGGCTTTCCAGGCCGCTTTGGTATAACCCCACATGCCCCGTTGAGGGAGGTCATCGAACTTCTTTACAATATATGCGTTAAAACCTATGTCGGCGAGGTGGATGCAAAGCTCCCCGTTTACTTTTACAGCGTGGATCTTTTTGGGATGGCCATTTACAACCAGCTCCAGGGCAGCATCAACTTCCAATGGGATGCCGAGCTCTTTGGCCATCCCGTTGGCAGATCCTGCAGGGATAATGCCAATAGCGGTATCTGTCCCTTCCAGGCATTCTGCTACCAGCTTTAAGGTCCCGTCTCCGCCAACGGCCACCACACGGTCGGCCTTTGCTTGTGTAATCACAGACCTTAATTTATCTATGCTGCAGCCTTTTACCAGCTCATAGATCTCAAAGTCTGTTTTTTTTGATTCAAAATAGGTGCGTATTGCTTCGGCAAAATCTATTTCGTTATTTCCAGAGCCCGGGTTTACAATAAATAATAGTTTCGGGCTTGAACTGCGCTTTCCCATGTATAATCTTTAATATCACAAACAACTTTCCCCTTACTCTGTTTTAAAGAACAATGAATAATTCCACCAGTGTTAAGGTATATCATGGTTATGGGCATACGCACAATCTGGTGCTCTACGGCCATGTGTTTGACTTCAAAGCAAAGACAACACAGGTGTACAGCGATAATCTGTTTGTCAACATCGTTCATCTGTTAAAGTTGTTCCGGGTCAGGCCGGCGGCCCATGTGAAAGTCCGCCTGAACTTTAAGGGACAGGTTGTTCATCAAAAAACAGCTTATGATGGCTTCTTTAAATTTGAATGGAAAGCGCTTGAAAATGTGGCTGCAGGATGGCATGGGGTAAGGGTGGAAGCTTTAGGAGAAGATGATGCAGTGCTGGCTGTGGCAGAAGGAAAGGTCTATGTACCTCATATTACCCAATATGCCTTCATCTCAGACATCGACGATACCGTGATGATCTCTTATTCTGCAAAAATCGGAAGAAGGCTCAGAGAGCTCTTTATTAAGAACCCAAGAACAAGGAAAACTTTTATCGATACGAGGAAACATTATGGACTACTCGCCTTATCACATACCGATGCGGAGCAGCCAAACCCTTTCTTCTATGTTTCGAGCAGTGAGTGGAACCTGTACGACTACCTGGTAGAAACCTTTAGGTTTAATGGGCTGCCGGAAGGGGCATTCCTGCTCAACCAGATAAAGAGCTGGACCGGCCTGCTGAAGACGGGTAAAACCGGACATGAAGGAAAACTGCTGCGTGTGAGAAGGATCCTGGATGTCTTTCCCAATCAGAAATTTGTCTTTTTCGGAGATAATTCTCAGAAAGATCCCGGTATCTATGCTACAATTGCGGAAAAATACCCTCAGAATATCGAAGCGGTGTACATCCGTAATATCCGTAAATCAAGGACAGCCTCTACCCTGGAGATCCTGGCTAAAATTGAAGCAAAGGGAATTAAGACTTGTCTGTTTAGCCATAGCAAAGAAGCGATTGCACATTCAAAAAAGATCGGATTGATTGGCTTTTAACTAATGGATTTCCCAAAAGGCGTAAAAGCGAGGTTCATCAGTTTAAAATGCTGCCTGCCAAAAGGGATGCCGATAATGGTAATACAGAAAAGCAGGCCGAGGAAAAAGTGTGTCAATGCAATCCAGAATCCGCCGAAGACAATCCAGATGATGTTCATGATCGTAGAAAGGCATCCGGTATTGGAAGAAGTATCCGTAATTTTTACTCCAAAAGGGGCGAGGCCAACAATTGCAAATTTAAAACACTGCAGCCCAAAAGGAATGCCTATGATCGTTAAGCATAAAATCAGACCTCCGATAATATATTCGAAAAAGATGAATATACCCCCAAAAACGATCCAGATGATGTTGCCTATTAAATTCATATTGTAATTTTAATTAAGATGACCTAAAGAAGGATTAGTTACATTAAAGGTATTGTTTTATTATTGCATATGGTTTTTAGACTAGATGAAAAGGAGATCAGTTTTCCTGATCCGGCATTGGCGGATGAGGATGGATTACTGGCTGTAGGAGGTGATTTGAGCATCAACAGATTACTTTTGGCCTATCATCATGGCATCTTTCCCTGGTTTAGTGAAGACGATCCCATTTGCTGGTATTCTCCTCATGAGCGTTGTGTCATCTATCCTGATCAGGTAAAGATCAGCAAGAGTATGACAAAGGTGTTGAAAGACCAGGTTTTCAAAGTCACCTGGAACCAGGCTTTTCCGGAGGTGATCCGAAATTGTGCGATGGTGGGCAGGAAAGATCAGCCCGGAACCTGGATTACTGCTGAAATGCAGGAAGCCTATATTGCTTTACACGAATATGGTTATGCGCAGAGTGTGGAAGTCTGGAAGGATGGCGAATTGTGCGGCGGACTATATGGCGTTCAGGTTGGCGAAGTCTTTTGCGGGGAAAGCATGTTCAGTCTGGTCAGCAATGCTTCGAAAACAGCATTGATCTGGCTTTGCCAGACCAATGAATTTAAGTTGATCGACTGTCAGCTGCCCAATGATCATTTGATGAGCCTGGGTGCCGTAATGATCAGTCGTGATGAATATTATACCTTACTGACTTCCTAGTTCAGGATTTCCCGGATATCTTCTTTGCTGAGCGATTTAAAGAAGCTTTCTTCTGTTGTAATCAACGAACTGGCCAGTCTTTTCTTGCGGTTCTGTAAAGCAAGGATTTTCTCTTCCACCGTATCTTTTGCGATGAATTTATAAATGAAAACTTTCTTTTCCTGTCCGATTCTATGGGTCCGGTCAATGGCTTGTTGTTCTACCGCAGGGTTCCACCATGGGTCAAGGATAAATACATAGTCGGCCTGGGTCAGGTTCAAACCAACACCACCCGCCTTGATGGAAATCAGGAAGACTTTCAGTTCGGTATTTTCCTGAAACTCTGCCACAATCTCCCCACGGTTTTTTGTCGCCCCGTCTAAGTAAGAAAAAGGAATGGACTCCTGGTCAAAATACTGTTTAAAGATGTTCAGGTGTTTCACAAACTGAGAGAATATGAGCACCTTATGGCCACCTTTTAACACATTGTCCAGGGTGTGGATCACGTTTTCAAACTTTCCGGAATCAGAAGTATAGTCCTCATCAATCATGACCGGATGGTTGGCCAGCTGCCGTAATGCGGTTAATCCCTGTAAAAGCTGGACTTGCTTTTTTGCATAAGTACCGTCATCCATACTGCTCAGCAGGTCATTCCGGTAAGCGGACTTTGTTTTTTCATAATAAGCCGCCTGGTCTTCACTCATGTCACAATAGAAGATTTGTTCTGTTTTTGCAGGAAGTTCCGAAGCCACCTGCTCCTTGGTTCTCCGCAATACAAAAGGCTTTATGATGGCTTGCAGCTTTCGCGCCTTCTCTTCATCTTTCCGTTTCTCTATGGCTTGTACATATTCTTCATTGAAGAAGGCTTGTGTACCCAGCAGGCCCGGATTTAAAAAGGTGAGCTGTGTCCACAGGTCACTTACCGAGTTTTCTACCGGCGTACCGCTCAGTACGAGTTTATGTCTGGACTTAAGGGCCCTTACTGCCTTAAATGATTTGGACGAAGGGTTCTTAATGTTCTGACTTTCATCCAGAATGATGTAATTGAAATAGTATTCTTTAAGCAGGTCAATATCTACCCTGGTAATGCCATAAGTAGTAATGATGATGTCGTATTTCGCAAACTGACTGATGTCCTTATTCCTGGAGCTTCCGGTATGTGCGTGAATCTTCAGTTTCGGGGTGAATTTCTTTGCCTCATTTAGCCAGTTATAGATTAAGGAGGTCGGCATTACGATCAGGGAAGTGCTTTTTGTGGAATTCTGCTCATCTTCTTCCTTGATTTTCTGAAGCATGGCCAGGGTCTGAATGGTTTTACCCAAACCCATGTCGTCTGCCAGGCATCCGCCAAAGTTGTACTCTCTGAGGAAACTGAACCAATTGTAACCCGCTTTCTGATAACTGCGGAGGTCTCCTTTAAAATGTACCGGCATTTGGGTGTCGGCAATGTTTTCAAAATCATTGAGCCTTTCGAGCTTACGACTTAAAGTGACATTGGCAATGCCATCTTCTGCCAGCTCATTGATCAGTCCGATATGGTGTTTCTTAAGCTTTAAAGCTTTACCACCGTCGGAGAGGCTGAATAAACTGCCGTATTGGGTAAACCATTTTTCCGGAATGATGGCAATAGCTCCATCCGGCAAAGTGAATTCCCTTTTTTTGTGGAGGATATGTTGTTTTAAAGCGATAAAAGGAATGGGGTATGTCCCAAAATAAACAATGGCATTGATGTCAAACCAGTCGTTATCTTCTTTGATCTCAAAATCTATCTTATTGCTGGCGAAAAGGAATTTCTTAGTACCCTGATGCTGCTCAATCTCAAACCCATTTTCTTTTAACTGCTCAATATGCTCATTCACCCAATTGATGATGGCATAAGATTGATCTTCATCCCGGTTTGGCGGAACTTCCAGGTTATGGAATATCGGACTAACTTTCTTTAAGCCAAGGCTCGTTAATACGTTAAACTTTTGTTTCTCCCATGCCGCATCTCTTTTGATTCTGGTGAAGATGTAATTGTCATCTTCCTTTTCTAAATGAACGGTTATTTTCTTCTCATTCCCCATGGCAAAGGCATGGGTATCGTATTTGAAATACAACTGAAGTTGTGAAACACCTGAATCCACATAAATCACCTTAATTACCGGGCTGGGTTCATGTTTTTCTGTCTTAATCTCAAAACCTTCTGCGTAGACATGGTATTTTTCGATTAGGGGGGCTACAAATTTTTCGAAATAAGCCCCTTCAGTTGCTTTTGGAATGGTGATGTATCGCTTATTGAGGAAAGGCATTAACTTTTTGCCTTCGATGTCCTGTTCAAAGAAATAGAGCATGTCATTTAGCAGGAGCCATGCCGGTTGGTTGCTCACCACCTGTGCTTCCTTAAACATGAAGTCTATTCTCATTCCCTGGTATTTTATCGTTGGAAAGTACCGGGTTTCGATGGCATTTCGCCTGAAATGAAATAAAACAGTCGCGGCTTCTGCGGCAATTTCAATTTTGCGCTCCGCAGGCCAGCCGTCGCTGTCCATGAGGTACAGTTCACCATCAACTTTGATTAGCTCTAATACTTCGGAAAGTTTCTTCTCAATTTTCGGACGTACACTTTCGTAAAACTTCTCATTGAAAAATTTACTAAAGAACTCTACAGGGCGGATTGGTTTTTTATGGTATTTCTTAATGATGAAGTCCTGTTCGGTTTCATCGAGGATCTTAATAAGCTTCAGGTCTTTCTCGGTCAGATGTCTGGCGAATTCAGTTGCAGTATGCGAAAATATCCGCTGGTAGGTCAGTGAAAAATCACCCTGTGGGTTCAATTGAACGATATGGGGTTCTATCAAATAGCCGAAAAACTCATGCTTACATAAAGAGTATACAATTTTGCAGGGTTTAGAACTATCTACTCGTAACATTAGCTAAAGGTTAAAACAAAGGGAGGGTAAGCATTTAAAAATCTTTAAACATACAGCAAATTGATCTTCTTTCAAATAAAATCGCAGAATTAACCGATTTTTTTTCTGCCTGTTCGTCGAAAAAAAACACCGTTTGGTCGGGTATTCAAACATTATGGTCTAAAACGCTGAAAATGAGTGAAACGTTTCTGAAATGGATACGTCTTATCTACAAAACCTTAAGAAATCATTTAAAAACAAAATATTATGAAAACCTCCTTCAAATCACTACTCGCACTAACATTAACAGCCTTGGTTTTATCTACTTCTGCATTTACCAGCCTTGCGGTTGCAGCAGAGAAAAACCCTTCAGGAATCCTGGCCCCGCTGACTGCATTTAACAAAATTGTAGTTACAGGAAATGTAAAACTGACCCTGGTTCAGAAATCAAAACAAGACATTGCTGTAGACAGCGAATTTGATCAAAGCAAGACTTCCTTTAAACAAAAAGGGTATACCTTGTTTATCAACTCTACCGCTTCAGAAACATTATATGTAACCGTTGCTGTAACTGACTTGCAAAGAATCGATGCTTCTCAGGGAGCCAGAGTATCAACAGTAGGAAATTTTAACCTGGAAGTATTGCAGGTGTTCTTACAGGACAATGCAACAGCAAGTGTAAAAGGGACCATCAACAGCTTGTATACCGTAACCAAAGACAATTCAGATTTGAAACTGGCCGGTACTGCAAATCAACATATCATTGTTAAAAATAGAAACTCAATCCTGGACACAGAGAAATTTGCTGCTCTGAAAACAGAAATGACCTCTTTGGAGGGCGGAATTGCTGCAAACACGAAAATGGCATTGGTGAAATAGAAAAGAAGAATTGCAGTTCTGTAAAAAGCGGCGGGGTTAATCCTGCCGCTTTTTTTTGGATGGTATTATTCTAAAAGCTTAGTGATCGTTTTCTCAAACTCCTGCTTATATTCCGTGTGGTATGTTCCTGTTCCGGGTCCATAAAAGGAGGTGTTGATCTTGCTGACCCGGCCCTTTTTATCTAAGAAAATGGTGGTAGGAAAAACTTTAATCTGTGTCAGCTGGGGCAATGTCTTTTCTGTTCGCTGCGGATCGCCCACGGTTACTCCGGTAATCAGCATCGGATATTCTACTTTAAATTGCTCCTGGAACTTCTTCAGGCTTTTTCTCGAGCGGGCCTCATCTGTACTCAGTTCGTAAGCCAGTGCGATGATCTCGATGCCCCTGTTTTTATTTTTACGGTAGTAGGCACTTAGAAAGGCCATTTCGTCCATACAGTTGGGGCACCATGAGCCCATCAGCTGCAGAATAACGACCTTATCTTTAAACCTTGCGTCTTTCAGGGATACCGTATTTCCTTCCAGATCTTTAAAACTGAAATCCAACAGTCCGCTGGCACCCTCTTTCAGGGTCGTAACCGGAGGATCTAAGGTCACATTTGCATCTTTCACTGCTACAAAAGGTTCAGGCAAGGATGCGCTGCTGTAATAATTGCCTTTAAGCGCTCCGGGAGTAATTTTGGCAGCGAAGAAAAGCGCATGCACACCATCAAATGTAGAAAGGAACATTGAATCCGCTGCAAGGGTTCCGACAAGGTAGCGGTAATCTCCGGCAGGAGTCAGCACAGAACCTTTGATCAGTTGGCCTTGCTGCCTGAACTCTCCGATGGCGGGTCTTTTTGTCTGGTCGGCCCTAGTAAATTCCATTTTCCATTTCCCCGCGATCTGCTGCAGGTTTCCGGGAGCTTTTTTAGGGAAACGGCTCTTTCCGCTTACTGCATAAAAAGGCATCACGAGATCTTTGGCTGATCCGCCTTTAATCCAGACCCCATTTATACTGTCTTTGCTGATTATTTTTACCCTGAAATAAGATTCAAACACCGGCATTTTAATCAAAATAGAATCTTTAGACATGACAATGTCTTCGGTTTTCATGCGCTCGGTGTCATTGATGATATAGAAAACAGGTTTCCTGCCTTGTTTTTCGATTTCCAGTTCAAAGGGAATGTGATGTCCATCCTGCCGTTGTAAAGTTCCCTTCCATTTCCCGGGCTGCAGGTTAAGCTGAGCATTGCAGAAGAGAGAAAAGGCCATAAATAAACCAAAAAATCCGTATTTCTTTACCATGTCTGTTTTTATTGATCAAGGTAAAGTTAACAGAATCAGCGCTTTTCTTTGAACTACAAATGTCATTTTTGAGGCCTGAAATCCAGGAATCCGCTGACAACCTCTTTCGGAGTAGTAACCCGAAGATCTAAGGTAAGCCCTTATGATGGGGCAGCTTTCGCTAGGGCAAGCTTCCAACTGCTGCTATTTTGCTTCTTTTTTGAAGGTAGGTTGCCAGGGCCCTGTAGGGTCTCGAGCCCCGTCAAGCCCGATTATTGTCTGTTGAAATTAAAGATCAGTCCAGAAGTAATTGGAACTAAGATCTACGCTTGATATTGACTTTAATAAAACTTATTGCTTATATTGGTGTTGTTGATATTTGAAATATTAACTTTTGTTATTTATCGATTAATCTATTCAATATAGCAAAAGCACCAAATGGTCCTTTAGGGGCCTTAAACGGAAAATTACACAACCTGGTTTTTTATATGCTGAACGGACAGCCTGTTGTTCGTACCATCGGCGATCCGGGGAAACCCAGCTGATCATTCCTCAAAATATAACTCCTTATTGTCATATTTGATTTTTGCCGGTTGAATTTCAACTCAGCAGCAGGATGCTCGTGTCAGGAAAATCTTCATTGGTTGAGTCTGGCGCGCCCATGCCTTAAAGCAGCGGCTGCCGGTAACAATAAATTGTGAATTTGTTAATAAAAATTGTACACTGATAAATCTAATTTTTGCGTAAATTGGTATAGGTAAAAATTTAAATCCCATTTGATAAAAAAGTCCTGTGAGCGGGCGATCCGTGTAGGGCAGGCACACCATAAGTTTGCTTATAAACAAAAAGTCCTGGCTTAGCCAGGACTTTTTGTTTTGACTATATTTTGTCGTTTACAGATCAAACTTAATTCCCTGCGCTAAAGGTAGGGTGTTTGCGTAATTAATGGTATTGGTTTGTCTGCGCATATAACCTTTCCAGGCATCAGAACCACTTTCTCTGCCACCACCGGTTTCTTTCTCGCCACCAAAGGCACCACCAATTTCGGCACCTGAAGTTCCGATATTAACATTGGCAATTCCGCAATCAGATCCTGCTGCTGATAAGAACTGTTCTGCTTCTCTCAGGTTCAGTGTCATGATGGCTGAGGAGAGCCCCTGAGGAACGCCGTTTTGCAAAGCAATCGCTTCGTCAAGCGTTTTATACTTGATCAGGTATAAAATCGGAGCGAAGGTTTCCTCCTGTACAATGTCAAAGTGATTTTCTACTTCGGCAACACAAGGTTTCACATAACAGCCTGAACTGTATTGATCGCCGCTAAGTACGCCACCTTCTACCACAAACCGGGCACCTTCTTTTTTACCTTTTTCGATGGCATCAGTATACATATCTGCTGCATAAACGTCAATTAGCGGGCCTACATGATTGTGCTGATCCAAAGGATCACCGATCCTTAACTGGCCATATGCTTTTACCAGTTTATTTTTAAAATCTTCGTAAATATCTTCATGGATGATCAGACGACGGGTAGAAGTACAACGTTGTCCGGCTGTTCCTACTGCGCCAAATACCGCTCCGATAATAGACATGTCTAAATCTGCATCTTTGGAGATAATGATGGCGTTGTTTCCACCCAGTTCCAGAATGCTTCTTCCGAACCTGCCGGCAACTGCTGTAGATACCATACGGCCAATTCTGGTGGATCCGGTGAAGGAAACCAAAGGAATCCGTTTGTCGTTATTCATCATATCGCCAACCGCATTTCCAATCAATAAACTGCTGATTCCTTCAGGCAGGTCATTGGCCTTTAATACTTTTGCAATGATATGCTGACAGGCAACTGCACAGAGCGGTGTTTTTGAAGATGGTTTCCAAACACACACGTTTCCGCATACCCATGCCAAAGCTGTATTCCATGCCCAAACAGCCACAGGGAAGTTGAATGCAGAGATGATGCCCACAATACCCATTGGGTGCCATTGCTCATACATGCGGTGGTTTGGTCTTTCAGAATGCATCGTTAAACCGTAAAGCTGACGGGAAAGTCCTACTGCGAAATCGCAGATGTCGATCATTTCCTGTACTTCACCGAAGCCTTCCTGTAAACTTTTACCCATTTCATAAGATACCAGGGTCCCCAGGTCTTCCTTGCTTTCTCTTAAAGCATCGCCAAACTGACGCACAATATCGCCACGCTTTGGTGCCGGTAAGCCGCGCCAGAAAACAAATGCCTCTTCCGCTTTTTTCATTACGGTTTCATAGTCATCTGCAGTAGCGACCTGTACACTGGCGATCTTTTTTCCGTCAACCGGAGAATAGCTGTCTATAGTTTTTGCATTTGATGAAGCAGCCCAGTGATTACCTGTGCTGTACGCAGGATTTAATTCCTGAATCCCTAAGTTTTTTAGAACGGAACTGATGTTTGTTTTCATTAATATTTGGTTTTTTAATGATAATAAAGCCAGCAAGAGCTGTCATGTAATATTACAAATCAACAAAAAAATAATGGAAGGAATGTCACCTTAAGCTCCGCAATTTTCTTTTCTGCGGGTATCTATAATGTAAATCACTTTCCAGCCAGTTGGGCCCTTGAAAAGCTGGAAGGAATTTACGCCGCAGTGGCTAAACTGATCATCTATATAAAACTTATAGTCCGTCCATACGCTGGCAAGAGGGCCATCAATCAGGATTTTGGTAAATACAATGCGCTCATCAAAGCGTTCTTTATGTGGACTTCCGATAAATTTAAGGAAATCATTAAGACTGCTGGTCTTTACCCTCGGGGCTTCATTTTTAGGCGTTGCAATGGTTTGCATGATACATTGATCGGAAAACGAAGCATGTGTAAGGCTGCTGTCTCCCTTTTTCATTCCTTCAAAGAGTTGATTTATGCTTTGTTTAATAAGTGCTTCTTCAACCTTGTTTTCCTGCGCAGCGGCACTGAAAAAGGCGATCAATAGGAAGAAAGTCAGATGGCTATATTTTTTCATGACTTGAATTTTACCGGTTTTCAATTAAAGTTATGTTATTTTGCATTATAATTCAGATCATTATCTCTATGCAAAAAAATAAGTCAGCTAATTTCTCCCGACGCTTTTGCTAAAATTAATACTATCAGTCATTTAGGGGCGCGGGTGTGTGTATGTTGAAAATTATTTCGTTTATGCTATTCATAAATGTTGTAAACTTATATTGTGTTTTAAAAATATGGGATCTGTTCTTTAATTATTCGCGACATGGAAGAGGAGTTTTTATTTGATTTTAGTGATGATGCGCAACGTTCGGTAGAACGTTACGAGGAGATGATACGTAACGAGGATCAGTACTTTTTTGATGCCCAGGCTTTTGAAAATATTATTGATTATTACATTGAGAAGAGTGATCCTGTCAAGGCGCTTCAGGTAATTGAGTACGCCCTAAACCAACACCCTTATGCGGCAGTCTTTCTGGTAAAACAGGCACAGTTGTTCTTTGTGACCGACCAGACAGAAAGGGCATTTCTTGCTTTGCAAAAGGCCGAAATGCTGGAAGCCTCAGAAGCAGAGATCTATATTTTACGCGGAAATATTTATAACAGCCTGGAACGTTATTCGGAAGCCCTGGATAATTTTCAGATTGCTTTGGGTTTCGCGGAAACGACAGATGAGATTCTGTTACAGATTGCCTATGTATACCAGAATATGCTGGATTATGAACAGGCCATTGTTTACATCAAGCAAAGTCTGGAACAGAATATGGAAAACAAAGACGGCTTATATGAGCTGGCATTTTGTTATGATATCTTAGACAAACAGGAGGAAAGTATTCAGTTTTATCAGGAATACATTGACAACGACCCTTATTCTTATGCCGCATGGTATAACCTGGCTAATTCTTACCATAAGCTCGATCTCTTTGAAAAAGCGATTGATGCCTACGATTATGCCATTCTGATTAAGGACAACTTTGCTTCCGCTTATTACAATAAAGGAAATGCATTGGTTCAGCTGGACCGTTATGCGGAAGCCATCGAGGTCTATAAACAGACTTTTGAGTATGAACCACCTAATGCCGATACCTATTGCGCAATAGGGGAGTGCTATGAAAAGCTGGAACATATGGACGAAGCCCGTGCTTATTATAAGAAGTCGGTGAAGATGGACCATAAGATGGCAGATGCCTGGTTTGGGATCGGTGTGACCCTGAATTTTGAAGAACGCTATTTTGAATCGCTTCATTTCTACCGTAAAGCTTTAGAACTGGACGGGGAAAATCCCGATTTCTGGTTCGCTATGGCGGATGCTTATTATAAACTCGGACAGATAGAACAATCTATTGAAGCTTATTATAAAGTGCTGGAATTTAATCCGGTAGATATAGAAGCCTGGCTGGATTTTTCTACCGTATTGTATGAACAGGGAAGGTTACTGGAAGCTTCAGAGACCATTTTAGATGGAATCAAGAACAATCCGGATGCAGCAGAGCTGTATTACCGGATGGTTGCTTACCTGTTTGCTTTGGGAGAAAAAAACGATGCGCTTGCCTATCTGGAGACCGCTTTGGTGACCGATCCGGATAAGCATTACATTTTATTTGAATATTTGCCACAATTGCAGGACAACGGCTCAATAATAGAAGTAATTAACCGTTATGTTAAATAATTGTACCATTTTTTATTAGAAATACCTGATAAAAACTGTCCGTTTTTTTTCCACCTTTGTGAGCAATATGAACTACCCATTAAATAATATACCCGAAAGATCAGTAAAGCCAAGAAGTAAAGGCATTACAATGGTCATGGATAAAGGACTAAGCTTAAGGCAAACCGAAGATTTTATAGAGGTTGCCGGAGTACATACTGATATCGTAAAACTTGGCTGGGCAACCTCATTTGTTACCCCTAATCTAAAAGAAAAGCTGGCGATTTACAGAGAAGCAGGAATTCCTACCTATTTTGGAGGGACATTATTCGAAGCATTTGCCATCCGTAATCAGTTTGATGATTACCGGAGGGTGCTGGATCAGTTCAATATGGAGTATGCCGAAGTTTCTGATGGCTCTATTACCATTGAACACGACCTGAAATGTGAATTCATCAGGAAATTATCCACGCAGGTGACGGTAATTTCGGAAGTTGGATCTAAAGATGCAGCCAAGATTTTCGCTCCTTACAAATGGATCAAATTGATGAATGCGGAAATTGAAGCCGGTTCATGGAAAGTAATTGCCGAAGCCCGTGAAGGCGGAAATGTAGGTATTTACAGGGGTTCAGGAGAAGTGAGAGAGGGATTGGTAGACGAGATTTTAACACAAATTCCTGAAGAAACCATCATCTGGGAAGCACCTCAAAAGGAACAACAGGTTTGGTTCATCAAGCTTTTAGGCGCAAATGTAAACCTTGGAAATATCGCTCCTGCGGAAACAATTCCTTTGGAAACCATCCGTCTGGGTTTAAGAGGTGATACTTTTGATCATTTTTTAAATTTGGATAAATTGTAATCGTACATTTATACAAATGAAGAAATACGGCTTAATTGGTTACCCTTTATCACATTCCTTTTCAAAGAAACACTTTACAGAGAAATTCGTACAGGAGCATATTGACAATTGTGAATATGAGCTGTATCCGATAGACCATATTGAACTTTTTCCTGAGCTGATCTCTTCTGATGAGGAGATCTGCGGGATAAACGTCACTATTCCCTATAAAGTAAGTGTGTTGGCTTATGTAAAAGACCTCGATGATGCTGCGGCAAAAATCGGAGCAGTCAATTGCATTGACATCCGCAGAGAAAACGGAAAAGCAATATTCAAAGGATACAATACCGATGCTTATGGATTCGAAGAATCTTTGAAGCCTTTCCTGAAAGAACACCATACCAAAGCCCTGATATTCGGGGACGGAGGTGCTGCGAAAGCCATCAAATATGTGTTGAATAAGCTGGGGATTTCTTTTTTGATCGTGACGAGGAAGCCTTCAGACAGCAGTATTTTGTATGAAGAGGTAACCGAAGAAATCCTGAAGGAACATACCCTGTTGGTGAATACAACCCCATTGGGCATGTCGCCAAATTCAGATACTTATCCGGAAATTCCTTATGAGTTTGTGTCGGAACGGCACCTTGCCTATGATCTGGTATACAATCCTGAAGTGACAAAATTTCTGGCCCTGGCCAGTGCCCGTGGTGCAGCCATTAAAAATGGATTAGAAATGTTATATCTTCAGGCAGAACGTTCCTGGTATATTTGGAATTCTTAAATATGAAAAAATACCTTCCAGTCTGCCTTTTTGCCGTATTACTGGCCTTCTCTGCTTGTAATAACAATAACTATGCACCAAAGCCAAGAGGGTATTTTCACATTGACTTTCCAAAAAAAGCCTATCAGCATTACGATGGGGGATGTGCATTTTCTTTCGATTATCCGGTCTATGCGAATTTAAATCCAGACAGCAGCAAAGACACTCAGCCTTGCTGGAATAACCTTTCCTTCCCTCAGTTTAACGCGCGGCTGCACCTGACCTATTACGATGTCTCCTCAAAAAAGGAGTATGAAGGGCTGGTGGAAGATGCGAGAACCTTTGCCTTTAAACATACGGTGAAGGCCAATGCGATTGATCAGAAACTGATCAATTACCCGGAGAAGAAAGTATATGGGATCTATTATGCCATAGAAGGGAATACAGCTTCCTCGGTACAGTTTTTTTTGACAGATAGTGTGAAGCATTATTTTCGTGGTGCTTTGTATTTTAATGAACGGCCGCAATACGATTCGATTCAGCCGGTGGTCACTTTTATAAAGAAGGACATTGACCGAATGATCAATACCTTCAAATGGAAAAATTAATACCTTTTAATATTTAAATTTTATGATCAGTATTCAGCAGTTTGCCTTTAATCCATACCGTGAAAATACCTATGTGTTATTCGATGAAACATTGGAATGTGTGATTATAGACCCTGGAATGTACGATGCTGAGGAGCAAAATGAATTGGTTCGCTTCATCAAAGAAAACAAGCTGAAGCCGGTGTTGCTTTTAAATACCCATTGTCATATTGACCATGTGCTGGGCAATAAGTTTGTTTTTGACAACTGGAGCCTGAAACCTCAGTTTCATCCCGGCGAGCTGCAAATTCTGCAAGCTGTTCCCGGATATGCACCTCAGATGGGTTTCCATTATGAGCTTTCTCCGGAGCCGGAAGTCTTCCTGGGAGAGAGTGGGACGGTTAAATTCGGTCATAGTCAGCTGGAACTGATCTTTGCACCTGGTCATTCCCCCGCCCATTTGTGTTTCTATGCTGCGGCAGATAATTTTCTGATCGGTGGAGATGTGCTTTTCTATACCAGTATCGGGCGTACAGACCTTCCTGGCGGAAATCATTCACAATTGATCAATAGCATAAGGAATAACTTGTTTATATTGCCTGATGATTGCACAGTTTATCCGGGACATGGTCAGTCTACGACCATCGGTTTCGAAAAACAACACAATCCTTTTTTACAGTCTTAATTACCTGAATAGATTTGAATACAGCCTTTTACATAGCCCGCAGGTATCTTTTTGCAAAGAAATCTACCAATGCGATTAACATCATCTCCGCAATTTCTGTGGTAGGGGTGTTTGTGGGAAGTGCTGCATTGATCATTATATTATCTGCATTTAACGGCCTGGAAGACCTGGTTTTGAAAATGTTCAATACCATGACCCCACAACTGGTGATTACGCCGGTAAAGGGAAAAACCTTTGAGCCCAATACGGTTTATTTTAACCAGTTGAAAAAGACGGAGGGCATTTATTCTTATGTAGAGGTCCTTTCTGAAAATGCATTGCTCCGGTACAACGATAAGCAGTCTGTAGGCTTGATCAAAGGGGTAAGCCCTGATTATTTAAAAAATAAAAGCCTGGACAGCACCATTATTGACGGTCATTTTGTATTGGATAAATCCGGCAACCATTTTGCGGTAATCGGTTCTGCCATTCAGAATTTTCTGATGGTCAATACCACAGATCCTTTTCTTCCTTTGCAGGTCTATTCTCCAAAAAAGGGGAGGTCAACCAGCTCCTTAAATCCGGGCGATGATTTTACCGTGCTCTCCATTCCTGTTTCAGGCGTTTTTGAAGTACAGCAGGATTTTGATAACGTGGCGATTGTACCCCTGGCATTTGCAAGGAAGTTATTGGAAGAGCCACAGAAAGTATCCTCCATAGAAATCCTTTTAAATAAGGATGTTGATGCGGATAAATTTAAATCCCGCATAGAAAAAGAAATCGGGGAGGGCTTCCGGGTGAAAGACCGGATTGAGCAAAATACCGCATTACACAACATCCTGGGGTCCGAAAAATGGGCCGTTTATATCATCCTGACTTTTGTTTTAATTATTGCTATCTTTAATATCATCGGTTCATTGACGATGCTGGTGATTGATAAATTGAAAGATATTGCCGTTCTGAGTAGTCTTGGGGCAGGTAAAAGCCTGATCAAAAGGATCTTTTTGCTGGAAGGGATGATGATCACCATGACAGGCTGTGTGTTGGGCCTGATCGTTGGACTGGTTTTCTGTCTGCTTCAACAGGAATTCGGCTTTGTCAAAATGGCACAAGACAATCCGATTCTAACCAATGGCTATCCAATTGGCTTAAAATGGATGGATTTTTTATTAGTATTTTTAACAGTAACGGTATTTTCTTTTATGGCATCAGCTTTGTCGTCTAATCTGAGCGTGAAGAAAATAGACCATTTAAATCAAGATCTCTAACATCATGAATATATCTATAAAACCATTGCCCCTGTTGATTTTACTGGCTGTTGTCATCGTAGCCTGTAATACCAAACCTGTATCTGTTGAAAAACGTACAAGCCGGGTAATTAAGGGGCTATATACCTATGGTCCTGAGATGAAATCTTTTACCGATTGCGAAGAGGGGAACGAATACTGGGTGGCCGATAGTGCCAAGACCCTGGAACTCGCTTACAGCAATTTCAATTTTGAAAAACCTTACGAGCCGGTATATATCGAAGTAGAATGCCATGTGATCAAGTCCGACAGCCTGATGGTGTCTGCCGATTTTGATTCTACCCTGGTGGTGACGAAATTATTGAAGATCACTAAAGAAATTCCTGACGGGCCTTGTAATTAAGGCCTTTAAGGGATCAGATAGAGGTCTTTTTGGATCGGCTGGATCAGTCCTTTCTCCTGCGCCATTGTAAACAACACATCGATTGCTTTCCTGCCTTCCGGGCCCAGGTCAATGGAATATTTGTTGACATAGAGCTCAATGTGCTTATACATGACCTCTTCGCTCATTTCCTGGGAATGTTGTTTGATGAACTCAATTCCTGATTTCGGATTGGCAAAAGCATATTCCACCGACTTACGCAAGATCCTGTTCACTTTTTCTTTCGTTTCCTGGTCCAGGTTCCTGTTGATCACAATCCCGCCCAGAGGGATGGCACATCCGGTAAGTTGTTCCCAATAATTGCCAAGGTCCATCACCTTGTGCAGTCCTTTGTCCATATAGGTAAAGCGGTTTTCATGGATGATCAGGCCAAGGTCAATCCGGTTGTCTAATACCGCCTGTTCAATCTCTGAGAAAACCATTTCCTGCTTTTCTGTTAAATGGGGGAAGGCAATCCCCAGCAGAAAGTTCGCAGTCGTATATTTTCCCGGGATCCCAACCCTTAAATCTTTATTCAGGTTGTCCGGGTGATTGGCCAGGTATTCGTTTTTGGAAATTAATAAAGGTCCGACACCGAAGCCTAATGCACTCCCGGCATCCAGCAATGCATATTGTTCATATACGTAAGCAAAAGCATGGAAGCTTAATTTGGTAATGTCGAGTTCTCCTTTGATGGCCTTTTGATTGAGGGTTTCCACATCGTCAAATGATACATTGAAATCTAATCCTTCGGTATCGATTTTATGATGAATAAGGGCATCAAAGATAAAGGTATCATTCGGGCAGGGGGAAAATCCAAGGCTTAAGGTCATTTTTCTCTATTTTGTCGGTTTCAAATGTACGGACTATCCAAAATGACTTGGTTAGCTGTTTGTCAAAAATCCAATGGCCCATTCATTTAGATTTTTAATGGCCAGGCCAATTTTCCAGCTGTCTTTATTCCGCGGTTCTACATAGTTCGAGATGCTGCGGATCTGCAGACATGGAATTCCTTCTTTTTCACAGCTGTAAAGTACGGCCGCGCCTTCCATGCTTTCGGTAATGGGGTTAAGTCTTTTTTTGATCTCGTTAATGCTTTGCAAGGTTCCGTGAACGGTATTTACAGTGATGCCTTTTACTTTCCTCAATTCGGACAAAGCGGAGTGCAGCAGGTTGTTGTGCGCCTGATGGCTGCTCTTTCCAAAACCCAGCTCTTCGATGGTCAGAAATGCACCTTTATTTTCAGCACCAAGTTCAGAAAGCTCGTCTGTGGTCACGTTCAGGACCGTGCCAAGGGGAATACCGGGGTCAAAGCTACCTGCAATCCCCAGGTTCAGGACAAGATTGTAGCGGTCGGACAGGTGTTTGCCCAGGGCAAAGGCCGTTGCGGTCATTCCTACCCCGGTAACGAGGATGTCGAACTTTTCTGTTTGCATGAATTCGGCTTCCGCCAATTGAAAATGTTCCGTTAATATGGATATTTCTGCACTTGTTGCCGCTACTAAAAGTATCTTCATAAAGTCTAAGTTAGATATTAAACCTTTCTACTTTAAGCTTTCTGCGTATATTTGTCAACAATATAACAGAGAATGATATACATAACCAGAAAAGCATCATTTAACGCTGCGCATAAATTGTCAAGACCTGATTGGTCTGAAGATAAAAACACAGAAGTTTACGGAAAATGTGCCAATCCAAATTGGCATGGACACAACTATCAGTTGTATGTGACTGTAAAAGGGGAAATCAACCCTGAAACAGGATTTCTTGTAGACCTGAAGTGGTTGAAAGACGTGACCAATACTTATGTAGTAGATAAAATTGACCACAGAAACCTGAATCTTGATGTTGACTTCATGAAAGGTAAACTGGCCTCAACAGAAAATTTAGCGATTGCCATATGGGATGAATTGCTGCCCTTTATCGAAGAGTCGGGTGCAAAACTTCATTGCATAAAAATTTACGAAACTGAAAACAACTTTGTTGAGTACTTCGGTTAATAACCTTTAGACATGAATAATAATCATACAGATCATCTAGATGAAACAGAGAACGGCTACATCAAAATAGACCGTTATAACGAAGGTAAGATTGCTTCCGTAGCCAATCATTATTCTGATATCTTAACTCAGCTGGGTGAAGATCCTTCCCGTGAGGGTTTGATCAAAACGCCTGAGCGCGTGGCTAAGGCATTACAATACCTTACCCATGGTTACGATCTTGATCCGGCAGCGATCCTTAAAGGAGCGATGTTTAAAGAAGATTACAGCCAAATGGTTGTGGTGAAGGATATCGAGGTTTTCTCGATGTGCGAGCACCATATGCTGCCATTTTTTGGCAAGGCACATGTGGCCTATATTCCAAACGGTCATATCGTTGGACTGAGCAAAATCCCGAGAATTGTAGATGCCTTCGCCCGTCGTTTGCAGGTACAGGAACGTTTAACAAATGAAATCAGAGATTGTATCCAGGAAACTTTAAACCCTGCAGGAGTAGCCGTTGTGATTGAGTGTAAGCACTTATGCATGGCCATGCGCGGAATTCAGAAGCAAAATTCGGTAACGACGACCTCTGCTTTTACGGGAGAATTTGCGAAAGATAAAACTAGGGCAGAGTTTTTGAGGTTAATCACTGCCAACTTACACTAACCAATTACACTAAGCATAAAAATGAAAGCATATATATTTCCAGGACAAGGCGCTCAGTTTTCGGGCATGGGTAAAGAATTGTACGAAAATGAAGTCGCTAAAGAACTGTTTGAAAAAGCAAATGAGATCATTGGTTTCCGCATCAGTGACATCATGTTCTCCGGAACTGATGAGGAGCTGAAAGAAACCAAGGTAACTCAACCGGCTATTTTTCTTCATTCAGTGATCCTGGCCAAAACATTAGGTGATAACTTTAAGCCGGATATGGTGGCAGGTCACTCTTTGGGAGAATTCTCTGCATTGGTAGCAACATCGGCTTTATCTTTCGAGGATGGTTTAAGACTGGTGATTGCCAGAGCGAATGCCATGCAGAAAGCCTGCGAATTGCAGCCCTCTACAATGGCGGCCATTTTAGGCCTGGCGGATGAGGTGGTAGAACAAATTTGTGCAGAGATTGACGAAGTTGTTGTGGCGGCTAACTATAACTGTCCGGGACAAATTGTGATCTCCGGAAGCATTGAAGGAGTAGACATCGCTTGTCAGAAATTAACAGAGGCCGGAGCAAAACGCGCCTTGAAGCTAAATGTAGGTGGCGCTTTCCATTCTCCGTTAATGGAGCCTGCAAGAGTAGAACTACAGGAAGCGATTGAAAATGTAACGGTTCTTTCTCCGGTATGCCCGATCTATCAGAATGTAGATCCGACTCCGAATACAGAGCCGGCCAAAATAAAAGCCAACCTGATTACACAGTTAACAGGAGCGGTGAAATGGACACAAACGATAGAACGCATGATTGCTGATGGTGCTGCTGAGTTTGTTGAAGTTGGTCCCGGAAATGTCTTACAAGGCCTTGTAAAAAAGGTGAACAGGGCAATTCCAACCAGTTCTGCAACTACTTCCGCAACTACTCCAGCTTAATATTAACGTGAGCATCGCGGGTAAAATCAGATTTTTATTATTGATACTGGGGGCCTGCTGTATTGGTACGGCCCTATCTTTAAAAAACACGATCAGTAAGAAAGACTTACTTACCCACGAAGCCGCTGAACTTCAGGAGAACCTGCACCAAAAGGAAGACATCGTTTATGATTTTCTTTCAGATCCACAGCGGATTGAGCAGGCCAAACAGTTCCACCTGAACGAAAAATACGGACTTGATTTTATCAATTTCTACCGGAACATCGGGATTAACCTGCTGACCTATGAGAACTCCGAACTAAAGTTCTGGAGTTCTTTTACGGCATTCCCCACCGGCCTGGATGGGATTAAAGAAGGTTCTTCTTTTTTGCAACTCCCCAATGGCTGGTATGAGGTGATCCGGAAAACAAAGGGGAATTATGCACTGGTATTTCTGATAGAGGTCAAAAGCCAATACGGGATTCAGAACCAGTTTCTCAGCAATGACATTTCTCCATACCTGTTGCCTTCCAACTCTTTATCCCTTGCTTCTTTTACCGATACAGAGGTCTATGGCATTAATAAGTTTGACGGAAGCTTATTGTTTGAGGTAAAGCTGAAACAGGGTTACTCTAAAAGTATTTATGCCGCGATTGAGGTTTGGCTTTGGGCGATAGGGATCTTTAGTTTTTGTTTATTCTTCAATTCTTTCTGCGTATGGCTGGCGAAAAGGGGGAGCCTGATTCCGGCGACCTTCCTTCTGGCGCTGTTTTTTGTCACCATCAGGGTAACCGATCTGGAGTACGGCTGGTTTAACCATCAGTTTAACCTGTTGATTTTCAGTCCGACCATTTACGGGGAGAGTTTTCTTTTACCCTCCCTGGGCGATTTCCTGCTCAATGTGATTGCGCTGACCTGGCTGATTTATTTTGTCTATAAACATAGGGATCAGTACGAGTTGCCTTCCTGGCTGATCAGGAGTAAACCGGCGGGATTGCTGCTTTATCTTGTTTTGCTGGTCATCTTTGGCTTAATGGCTTTTGTGAGCGATCAGATCTTTCTGGGGCTCATTATCAACTCTAAGATCAATTTTGACATTACCAATATCATCAATCTGGGCTGGATCAGCTGGATCAGTATTGTGATCCTGTGCCTGGTCTGGTTTAACATCTACCTGATCATCATTATCTTTCTGGAGCAAACCAGGCCATTGAATGTGACCAATAAAGAGC
Source organism: Pedobacter sp. KBW06 (assembly GCF_003852525.1). GTDB lineage: Bacteria > Bacteroidota > Bacteroidia > Sphingobacteriales > Sphingobacteriaceae > Pedobacter. The sequence goes on along the minus strand of NZ_QAJL01000004.1, from coordinate 562,127 downwards.
GTTTGATCCTGTTTTTAATGGTTTTTGCTGGTTACCTGATCTACAGGCTGGCCACGACATTCAACGTTTTTTTTATCGTATATGCCTTCTTTATTTTTATCGTCGGATGGAATGTATACGTAAAGAACAACCGGTTTTCCATCGGGGTATTTACGGCGATCTTCTTTTGTCTGGCTTTTATGTCTTCCCTGAAATACCTGAAATTTATCGATTCGAAGGAGAAAATTAAGCGGTATACCATTGCTCAGAAGCTGGAATCTACAGATGATCCGAAAATCATCAGTTCTATTGAAAGCCTTGAAGTTGGCATTTATACGGATAGTTTTGTGGCCGATTATTTCAAGCAACCCGCATTGAGGAGGTCTGATATTTTACAAAGGCACATCAATAAACAGTTTCTTGGAGGCTATCTCTCTAAGTTTGAATACAATCTTTACGAATACAATAACCTGGACTCTTCGATCAATGGGCAGGGGGTGCCTTTGAGCTATTATAAAAAACTCGTGCAGTCTGGCTCGGTAAAAGCTTCGGAATCTAATTTCTTTTACCGCCTGAACGATACCTTCGGGTATCAGAATTATTTTGGCATTATCCCTATTTTTCAGGACAACCACATTTTGGGCACACTGGTGATTGAGCTTAAATCCCAGCAATACAATTACAACAGTCAGCTTCCGGATATCCTTATCGACCGTAAGAATAAAAGTGAAGAGGATTACAGCAATTATTCCTTTGCTTTTTACAATTATGGCAGACTGGCCAATCAATCCGGGAAATATACCTACAAGCTTTCCGGATCAGAGTTCCGCGCAGAGCCTAAAAAGCCTCAGATCATCACAGACAGCCTCGGATATACGCATCTGGTGTATATGCCACTCGCTTCTAAAATGATCGTGGTGAGCAAGGAAAAGGTCTCTTACGTGGTCCGTTTAGCGACCCTGTCTTTCTTCTTTCTGGTTTTTATCATTTTTTCTGTCACCTTATACTCCCTGATCTGGGTGTTGAGGAATATTGATGAGAGTTGGGGAGGCTGGTTTAACATCAACCGTTCCCTGATGATCAATGCGAACAAGATTCTGTACAAAACCAGGATTCAGTTTTCCATTGTCCTTTCCGTAGTCGCAACACTATTGATTGTGGGCTGGACTACCTATTTCTACATCAGGGATGAATACCGCCGGCAGCAGGAGGACTTTATTCAGGAGAAAATAAGAAAAGTGCAGCTTTCCTATGAGAAAAGTATTTTTAATTCGGGTGTGCCAAAGATGAGTGATGAGTCTATCCGTGATTTCAATCAGTTTGCAGATATCAATGCCGCCTATTTAAACCTCTTTGACGTGCAGGGAAATCTGCTGTATACTTCTTTACCCAGGATCTATGATTTTGGGATTATAGGGCGTAAAATGGGGGCCGACGCTTACATTTACCTGAGCCAGATGCAGCGGTCGGAGTATATTGACCCTAATGAGCGCATCGGTGATTTTACGTATTCCTCTGCCTATGCACCGATCCGGAATTCAATGAATGAGACGGTTGCTTATATAGGATTGCCTTATTATGCAAATGAAGCCGATTATCAACGTAAAATAGGGCTATATATCAATACCCTGATCAACATTTATGCCCTGGTGTTTGTGGCGATCGGAATTCTGGCGGTATTCCTGGCCAATCAGATTACGAGCCCGCTTACTTTCATTCAGGACAGCATCAGAAAGACGAAACTGGGACAGAAAAACCAGCCAATTCAATGGTCAAGACATGATGAGATCGGTTCTTTGATCAAGGAGTACAATAAGATGATTGCCGCGCTGGAAGAAAGCGCGAGTAAGCTTGCCCGTTCGGAGCGGGAGATTGCCTGGCGGGAAATGGCGAAACAGGTGGCACATGAGATCAAAAATCCTTTAACCCCGTTAAAGCTTGGGGTGCAATTGCTCGAGAAGTCCTGGAAAGAACAGGACCCTAATTTTGAGAAGAAATTTGAACGTTTTAATAAGTCATTTATTGAGCAGATCGATAGCCTTGCATCCATTGCTTCTGAGTTCTCCAATTTTGCAAAGATGCCGGATACGAAACTGGAAAAGCTCATCCTGCTTCCAATTATTCAACAGGCGAGGGATGTTTTTACCAATACCCAAAATGTAGAGATTTATATCTTTAACCATACCATGCTGGAAGTGACGGTGCTTGGGGATAAAGACCAGCTGCTGCGGACCTTTAATAATCTGCTTAAGAATGCCATTGAGGCCGCGGATCCGGAATCCAGGTGCGTGATTAAGATCAACCTGATGAACGATGAGGAAAACGTATTTGTGGAGGTAGAGGATAATGGTAAGGGGATTGATCCTGATCAGCAGGATAAAATATTTGTTCCTAATTTTACCACTAAATCGTCGGGAACAGGCCTGGGGCTTGCGTTTGTGAAACAGGCTGTGGAAAATGCCGGGGGTACGGTATCCTTTAAATCTTTTGCGGAGATAGGAACTACTTTTTACCTGAGCTTCCCTTTATCTTAAGGAAATCGTGGCTCTTCCCATAGTGAAGCCATCAGCGTATAAAATAATGGAGTAAATGCCTTTAATAAAAGGGTTTGGATTTACCCAGTCCATGGTATAGGAGGTATTGTCGTCATTATAAGAGATGGAAGTAGAAGAGCTGTATTGCATCTGCTCCCCATCTGCTTCAAACATGTTCTCTCCATCGGCGATCAGGTTGCCTGCAGGATCAAACACGCGTAAATAAACCTTATGGTAATCTTTTTGTGCAAGCTGATTTGAAACGATCGTGAAGGATACGCTCAGCTTCTTAGCGGTACCGGCACGGGTCACCTCGACATTCTTGCCGCTGTTTTTAACTTTATAAGCGATCACCTGTACATTTCCGGCCTTCAGCGCAGCACCGGTTTTAACTTTTTCTTTTAATGCGGTGTTTTTTTTCTCCAGGTCCTGGGCTTTCTGATTGGCAGTGTAGGCAAATTCCTTTAAGCTGTCTCTTTCGGTCCTGAGTGAAGTGTTTTCCTTCTCCAGGCGGATGATTTCGTCACTATAGTTCTTTACAAATTCACGGAGTTCTTTGACTTCTTTTTGTGCCACCAGAAGGTCGCCCTGCGTAAGTTTTCCATTTTGAAGGGCAAGCTTCAATTCCGCAATTTTCGCTCTTGCGAGTTTTTGCTCTTCCTGAAGCTTTTCAGTTAAGGTGAGGTTTACCGCATTTACTTTATCAAGTTCTGCTTCAATTTTTTCTACTTCAAGTTTTAACCTGTCCTTTTCGGTATTCACCGTCACAAAGCGTTGACTTTGATGTCTGTCTTTAAAGTACAGGTAAGCATTTGTGCCAAGGAGTGCAAGAATAACCACAATCAGGAAATAAATCTTATTGCGGTCTCCCTTATTCACCATCTCATTCTGGTCTGACATTTCTTAAATTCTTCTCTAAATGTGTTTAAAACGCGAACATAGTATAAAAATATAGGAAATAGCAAAAAAAAAGCCCTATTTGTATGAGACCTTAAAAAAAATCGTTTACTTGCTAGGGTCTCAGCTATTAGTGTATACTGATGACCACAAATGAAACTTATTTAAATAAAGCACAAACTACATAAGATGTTTAAAACCACTATCTATGCGCTATTATCCCTAATCCTAATAACTCCTACGATCCTTTACGCTCAGAGTACATCAAAAATTGCTCCAAAAAGAGAGTTTCGCGGGGTCTGGGTAGCGACTGTAGCGAATATTGACTGGCCGTCCAAACCCGGGCTGAGTGCGGACCAGCAAAAACAGGAACTGATCGGTATTCTTGAACTGCATAAAGCAAATGGAATGAACGCCATTTTGTTACAGGTAAGGCCTGCAGCAGATGCTATTTATGCGAAATCAAGGGAGCCCTGGAGCCAATGGCTGATGGGGAGACAGGGAATATCCCCGGGACCGGGTTATGATCCTTTAGCATTTGCAATTAAAGAAGCCCATCAGCGGGGAATGGAATTACATGCCTGGTTTAACCCTTATCGTGCAACGATGAGTGTGAATACTGTGGTAAGTCCTGACCATATGACGAGAAAACGCCCCGATTGGTTTTTCACTTACGGAGGCAAGAAACAGTTTGATCCGGGAATTCCTGAAGTAAGGGAGTATATCGTTCAGGTGATTCTGGATGTAGTAAAAGGATATGATGTGGATGGAATTCATTTTGACGATTACTTCTACCCTTATAAGATCGCAGGCCAGCGGATCAATGACGATGCTACGTTCAGCAAATATTCAAATGGTTTTACCGACATCAACGACTGGAGAAGGAATAACGTCGATTTATTGATCAAACAACTGGACGATAGCATTCATCACCATAAGAAATATGTGAAATTTGGAATCAGTCCTTTTGGGATCTGGAAAAACGACAATGAGGATAGCCAGGGTTCTGCAACCAGAGGACTTTCCAATTACCATGAGCTTTTTGCAGATTCCAGAAAATGGGTAAAAGAAGGATGGGTAGATTATATCAACCCACAGATTTATTTCAGCTTTACGCGTAAGGTTGCTCCTTTTGGCACGCTGGTAGACTGGTGGGGGAACAATGCCTACGGAAGGCATCTTTACATCGGACAGGGTGCTTATCTGATGAATCAGCGGGGAGAAGCTGCATGGCGGTTGCCAAATCAGATCCCTTCACAGATCAGGTATATCCGGGAAAATAACCGGGTTCAGGGAAGTGTGTTTTTTAGTTCAAAATCATTTTCCACGGTGGCCCGCGCTGCCGGAGACTCATTGAGACACGATTTATACCGGTATCCGGCCCTTCCGCCTCAAATGCCATGGCTGGATGATGTGGTGCCCAATAAGCCACAGCAGCTCAGTGCAGAATCTAAAAATGATGGTGTTCACCTGAAATGGGAAAAGCCTTTTGTAGCCAGCGACGGGGAGACTGCATCCGGCTATGTGGTTTACCGTTTTAATGAAGGGGAAAAAATTGATATTCTGGATGCAAAGAATATTCTAAAGATCAGTTTTGAAGATTTCACTTTCTTTTTAGATACAACAACGGAGAAAGGAAAAAGATATAACTACCTCGTAACGGCATTGGACCGTTTGAAAAACGAGAGTGATCCCAGTGGCCCTGTCGGGATTCAGACGAAGGAGCTGGCAAGCCAGGAATAATACGTTGGCATCTAAATAAAAAACGGCCTGATGAGCTTACTCATCAGGCCGTTTTTGTATTAAGGAGGTCCTTTTTTATTTTTGCGGAACCAATACAAAACGAATGTAATTCTCTTCGTTCAGGTATTTTTCTGCTGTTGCTTTAGTGCTTTCTACAGTTACCTTTTCAATCATTTGTTTTTCCTGTAAAAATAAGCCCAGGTCTTCGCCGTTTTTCAGGCGGCTGCTGATGTAGTTTAACCAGTAGTCGTTGTTTCTAAGGCTCAGTTCCATCTGACGTTGTTCTTCAGATTTAAACTTTTTAATGTCATCGGCTGTTGCTCCGCTGCCTTTAATTTTCTCTACTTCATCTAAGGCTGCTGCAATCAGTTTTTCTACGTTTGCTGTTGCACAGCTGAAGGAGATGGTGAAATAATAATGTGCTTTAGGGAGTTTGTTTATACTCAGGCCAACATTTGGGCTGTAGACACCACTTTCTTTCTCACGCAGGCGTTCCAGGATTTTGATTTCCAGGGCTGCTTTAAGGGCATCCAGCTGTACATTGTTTTCCGGAGTATAATCATAATCGCCATGCAGGTATAATTCTACTGCGGCTTTATCTTCCAGTCCTTTGTATACTGTTTTGCTGATTTTTCCTACCGGAGGATTAACTCCGTTGTCTACAAAATTCTGTTTTTTATTGGCCGTAGGCAGGCTGGCGATATAGGTTTCGATGAGTGGCTTTAGCTTGTCGACTTCAAAATTACCAACGAAGACAAAGGTTTGTTCACCAAGATCAGCGAAGCGGTCTTTATAGAAAGTGAAGGCTTTGTCCAGGGAGATCTTGTCCAGATCAGCCAGGGTAGTTGGCATTCCGCGTTTATTGTAGGATGCGAGTACCGCTTGTACGGTATCGGCAAATACGCTGGAAGGGTTTGCATTTTTGTTGGCCAGGACGACTTTGTAATCGCTGATGTTTTTGTTAAAGATGTCTGCATCTTTTCTTGGGTTGGTTGCATAAGCATAAACCAATTGGAAGGCTGTTTCCAGATCTTTTGGAGCAGCACTGCCACTGAAACCCTGATACAGTTCACTTACATAAGAACCCGCACTTCCGGTATTTCCGGCAAGCAGCTTGTTGAGTTGTGAAGGATTAAATTCTCCAACGCCACTCTGGCTGATCAAACTCACCATTTCTGCAGACTGATAATCATCATTTCCGGCCAAAGAAGTACCTCCTTTAGAGAAAGAGCTGAAAATAATTTGATCATTTTTGAAATCAGTAGGCTTTAATATTACTTTTATTCCGTTGCTCAGCGTCAATTCGGTGGCGCCTATGACCTCAACTTTCTTTTCAGCAAGGATTTTACCAGCGGTAGGTTTTTTCTCTAAGAGCGGCTTATTTACAGAATTGTCTACATAAGCGGTTACGCCATTACCTGCATTTTGTAAAGCAGCGAGTAATTGCGCGTCTGTAGGAAGTGTTGCTTTGTCTTTTTCCGGAGCCTGAACCACGATGATGCGGTTTTCTTTCGTGATCAGTGTTTTTGCAAGGGCATTTACTTCCGCCAGTGTAATTTGCGATAAGGTTTTGTTCGTCAATTCATAAGCATACTCGGTAGATGCGATGCTGCTTCCCTCGAGGAAGTTGTTCAGGTATTTCTGTACGAAGCTGGAAGATGGTGTTTTATCTTTTTCTTTCAGACGTTGCTCATTACCGGCAGCGATATTTTTCTTTACGACATCCAGTTCCGATTGCAGGAATCCGAATTTACTCATGCGTTCGTTCTCCGCAAGTCCTGCGGTCAGTGCTTTTTCCAATGTCGCACCAGTGCTTGAAACCACCGTGGTCTGGAAGGCATTGATGTTAGAGACTAAACCGCCCTGATAAGGACCAAAACTAGTTTGGGCAAAGAGGAAAGGGGCATTTCCCTTTTGAAGAATTTCCTGGAACCTTGCGCTCAACATGCTGTTGATCATGGAATATGCCAGGCTTTTTCTGAAATCCGCTGTTGTTTTAGTAACCCCGCCACGTTGTTTGTAGATCACCATAGCCACATTGTAAGGTTGCTCAGGGTCAGTAATGACTTTTACCAATGGCTCCTTATTGTCGGGAAGGTCATAGGCCAGACGTGGTCTTGGATTTGCCGGATTTGTGAGTTCAGAGAAATTCTTTTTAATCAATTGTTCTACTTCATTGACATCAAAATCACCCACAGCAATGACTGCCTGAAGGTTTGGTCTGTACCAGTCTTTGTAGAAGTCCCTGATTTTGTCGTGCTTAAATGTTTTAAGCAGGTCTATTTTACCAATTGGTATGCGGTTTTCGTAGCGGGAACCTTTCAATAACAGGGGTAGCAATTGCTTGCTCATCCTTTCCTGTGCATTTTTTCCACGCTGACGGTCTTCTTCGATGATGACGCCACGTTCTTTGTCAATTTCTTCACCTTCCATGATGATTTTTCCTGCCCAGTTGGCCAGGATTTTGAATCCGGATTTGAATACCTCTGTGCTGTCCGTAGGGATAGGCAATTGGTAAACCGTCTGGTTGAAACCGGTATAGGCATTCAGGTCTGCCCCGAAACGAACCCCCGCTCTTTGCAGGTAATTGATCATTTCGTTCTTTGGAAAATCTTTGGAACCATTAAAGGCCATGTGTTCTGTGAAATGCGCCAGTCCCTGCTGGTCGTCATTCTCCATTAAGGAACCGATGCGGGTAGCCAGGTAAAGTTCCGCTCTTTTTTTAGGCTCGGTGTTTTTTCTGATGTAATAAGTCAGGCCGTTGGGAAGCTTTCCGATTTTTACGTTAGGGTCATTCGGAATGACATTGCCGTCATTTTTTTGAACGGTTGTTGTTTTTTTTGCGGCAACAGGCTTTTTTTGCGCATAACCCGGACTGTAAACAGCCAGTTGAGCAACAAGTCCTATGGCCAGAATGTGAAGATTCTTTTTCATTGGTAATTGTTTGTTTTTTTATGTTTAAGAAGCGATGGCGATTCCCTCTAATGTGGTGCACGAGCCACATCAGCAGATTGCCGCTAGGATAGGTAGCTAATAAGTTTTGCTAAATTAAGAAACTATTTACATTTTGTTTAATAATTAACGAGGACAAATATGCAAAGAATCAGCAGTTATGATCCTTAATGAAATGTTAATAAATGTTAATGAACCTTAATAATTAAGGAGTTACACTTTTATAATGATTTTCTTGATATACATCACCCAGAGAATCAAAAGCCAGAACAGGATAAAAGTAACCGCCCATGCCAGAGAGGCATTGATGGGGGAGAAGCTGGCTGTAAAACCGGAATATAACCAGGCCTGAAGATCAATCTGGCTTCCGTCAGGCTGATTTAATTTGATCATGTGCAGGATGCGCGGGATTAAGCCGGAAAGGAAAAATACGGTAATGGCATTGACGCCATAAACGACAAAGGGTTTGGTAAAGCGGTTGTATTTCTGGATGTCGATGATCCAGTAGCACAGCGCAAGAATGACAGTTGCCAGGCCACCGGTATACAATACAAATGAGCTTGTCCAGAGTTGTTTATTGATGGGGAACTGTAAGTCCCAGATGAGTCCAAGGGCAATGGCAAGGCATCCCACAGAAAATAACCAGGCTATTTTGGTCGGGGCATCGAGGTCTTTACGTTTCAGGTAAACGCCAGCAAGGACTCCAAATAAGCCCGTCGCAATTGCCGGAATGGTGCTCAGTAATCCTTCCGGGTCCCATGTTTTTGAAGATTTCCAGAGGTGTGCTTCTGTGAGCAGGCCACGGTCTATCCATGCGCCTAAATTTGTTTCTTTTTCCAGGTTTGCATAGCCCACACCAGGGACAGGGATAAAGGTCATGATGGCCCAGTACCCGGCCAGGAGAATGATCATGATCCTAAAGATGTTTTTTTCGGAGTTCTTCAGAAAGATAATGGAAGAGATCAGGAAAACAATCGCTATGCGTTGTAAGACACCCGGGATGCGAACATGCTGAAAGGCAGCTATGGGGTCGGTAAATACTTTTGGGAATAAGGAAAGGAACAGGCCTAATGCAAACAAGGTCACTGCTCTTTTTATGGCTTTAAAAATTGTCTTTTGATGTGTTGCCGGATCTGTTTTTTTGCTGCCCATGGCATAAGCGATGGAAACCCCCACGATAAAAAGGAAAAAGGGGAAGATCAGGTCGGTTGGTGTACAGCCATTCCAGTTGGCGTGTTCCAGAGGTGCATAAATATTTCCCCAGTCTCCGGGATTGTTCACCAGGATCATGGCTGCAACGGTGGCGCCTCTGAAAAAATCCAGAGACAGTAATCTGGCAGGGGCATCCTGCAGGTTTGGAGAAGAGGTCATATGAGGGGTTTTAAAACAAAAAAGCCGCTACTTTTTGAACAGTAGCGGCTATAAATATAATTTAAAACTTGTAACGAACAAAGGCTTCCATCGCCTCGTATTCAGCTAATCCCAGGTTGTCATAAGCCTGGGCAGTTTCTCTGTTTCTGTCTTCAGCCCTTTCCCAGAATTCCCTTGCATCATCACCAGGGAATACGGCGCGGTCTTTTTGCGACTGGTGTTTGAAGATCGCGAATTTCTTGCGTTCTACTTCCTGCGGACTCAATGGAACTGCCATTTCGATCTCATAGGTCTCAAACTCCAACCATGCACCACGGTATAACCACAACCAGCAATCTTTAACCCAGCTTTCTGTTTTTGCCAGTCTTTGCAAAGCAGCTAAGATGATGTTAAAACATACGATGTGTGTGCCATGCGGATCTTCAAAATCTCCTGCAGCAAATACCTGCTCCGGTTTGATTTTTTGTAAAAGCTCCATGGTCAGCTCGATATCTTTCTCCGTTACTGGATTTTTCTGATTTTTACCGCTTTCATAGAAAGGAAGTGCCATGAAGTGGATATGGTCATCTTCTAATCCGCAATACCTTGCACCTGCAATTGCTTCTCCTTTTCTGATCAGTCCTTTTACAGATTGGATCTCCGGAGTATCTACCTGGTTAGGTTGTTTCTTTTCGATGAACTTACGCATGTCCTGGTACAGGTCTTTCATTCCCTGCTGACCCATTCCCATTTTTTCAGAGAAGTCGATGTTGAATTCTACGAAACGAAGTGCATCATCATCCCAAACTGCGGTATTTCCGGAAGTTTGGTAAGCCACATGTACATCATGTTTCTGATCTACCAGGCGGATAAAAGTACCACCCATAGAAATCACATCGTCATCAGGGTGTGGAGAGAAGAGTACCACGCGTTTTTTAGCAGGTTCCGCACGCTCAGGTCTTTGAGAATCATCTGCGTTTGGTTTACCTCCCGGCCATCCGGTGATGGTATGTTGTAATTTATTGAAAATATGAATGTTGATGTTGTATACCGGTCCTTTTTCAACAGCCAGCTGAGCCATGCCATTGTTATTGAAGTCGTCTTCAGTAAGTTTAAGGATTGGTTTGCTTAGCGTGTTTGCCAGCCAGATTACTGCTTTTCTGGTCAGGACATCATCCCATATACAGTCTTTTACCAACCATGGTGTATCAAAACGGGTCAGTTGAGAAGCTGCATCCTGATCCAGAATAAATTCTACATGATCAGATAGCTGTAAGTAAGTAGCCGGAACTTCACTTGAGATTTCTCCTTCTACTGCTTTTTTAATGATGGAGGCTTTCTTCTTGTTCCATGCCATCAGGATGATTTCACGGGCTTTGAAGATGGTACCGATACCCATGGTAATTGCTTTTGTCGGAACAAAAGATTTACCACCGAAATCTCTGGCCGCATCTCTTCTGGTCAGGTCGTCCAGGGTTACTAAACGGGTTCCTGAATTTGGTGCTGATCCCGGCTCATTGAAACCAATGTGACCGGTACGACCGATACCCAGAATCTGAATGTCTAATCCGCCTACTTCAGTAATTTTCTTTTCGTAGTTCAGACAGAAAGCAGGAATATCTTCCAGTTTTAATGTTCCATCAGGGATGTTCACATTGTTTTTGTCAATATCGATATGATCAAATAAATGATCATTCATGAAAGATACATAGCTCTGTGCAGCATCTGGCTGCATAGGGTAGTACTCGTCGAGATTGAACGTGATTACGTTTTTAAAGCTCAAACCTTCTTCCTTATGCATTCTAACTAATTCCGCGTACACCGCTATTGGTGTAGCTCCGGTAGCTAGGCCTAAGACAGCCTTGGAATTGTTCTTTTGTTTTTCTTTAATAAGGTCCCCGATGCGGTGAGCAACACTTAAAGATGCTGCTTTAGGATTTTCAAAGACAGAAACGGGCAGTTTTTCAAAGCGCGTTTCTTCCAGAAGATTTAATCTTGCCATTTAATTGTTCTTAAATTTTGTACGGAGCAGTAAATATAGTGACTCTATTGACTTAATCAAAGTTTTTTAACCCGAAGCGGTTTTTTGTTTAAAATCGATAATTTGAAGAGGTATTTTTTGTGAATTTGGTAGTTTTTGTGCCGGTTTCATTTAATTTTTTACGAAATCGCTCTGCTTTCCTGTTTTTTGTTGCGGATGACCATTGATTTTCGCTATTTGCAAATAAACTTGTTTTCGGTCAGGGCCCTGGAAATCTCCTGTCAGGATTGTTTACTTTTGTGTATAGTGTTAAGCCCATCAATTGCGGATATGAATTCAAACTGGAAGAAAATATTTCAAATACTGGAAAAGCAGGAACGCCTGATCATTGGATTAATGTCGGGAACCTCATTAGACGGACTGGACATTGCGCTTTGCGCCATCCGGGGCAGCGGAGCGGAAACGAAGGTAAGGGTATTGGAATTTAGTACCATTCCGTACGAAAATGCTTTAAAAGCGGAAGTGAAATCTATTTTTTCCAGGAGGGATGCTGATTTGCAAATGGTCTGTCTAATGAATGAAAAGATTGGATTGCTTCATGCAGCGCTGATTTTGGAAGCACTGAAATCCTGGGGGAGAAAGGCTGAAGAGGTGGATGTCATTGCGAGTCATGGGCAAACGATTTTCCATGCTCCGGCCTCATTACATGGTTTTCCGGTTTATCCGAACGCAACGCTTCAAATCGGGGATGGAGATCATATTGCGGTTAAGACCGGAATCATCACCATTAGTGACTTCAGGCAAAAACACATCGCTGCGGGTGGAGAGGGAGCCCCTTTGGCCGTTTATGGTGATTATTTGTTGTTCTCCAAAAAAGGGGAAGACCGCATTATGCTAAATGTCGGGGGGATTGCCAATTTCACCTATTTGCCGGCAGATAACGATGCTTCTAAGGTCTTCTCTACCGATGTGGGGCCAGGCAATACCTTGATGGACCAGTTTATTCAAAAAAATTACGAAGGCCTGTATTTCGACGAAAATGCAGCAATAGCGAGTGCAGGGAAAGTCAATGGAGATTTGCTGGCCGCGCTGATGCAGGCTGAGTTTCTAAGGGCTGATTTTCCAAAAACAACAGGCCCTGAGCTTTTCAATCTCCCTTATCTGGAGGAAGCTCAGGAAAGATCCGGAACGAAAGCACTGCAGAATGAAGACATTCTGGCAACCTTATGCCGTTTTTCTGCAACAGTGATTGTGGCTGCGGTAGAGAAATGTTTTGGTAAAGATGAAACACCTTCGATATTCATGAGTGGTGGCGGAATGCACAATCCTTTATTGGTAGCGGCATTGAAGAAGGGCTTACCAAATGCTTCATTTTATACCACAGATGACCTCGACATAAATCCGGATGCAAAAGAGGCTGTGTTGTTCGCCGTTCTGGCAAATGAAACACTTGTGGGTGAGAAGACTAACTTCGGAAACAGGGAGGGGGTGCCTTCCATTACGATGGGGAAAATCTGTCTGCCGGAATAGTTTTTTGAGGTAACATATTTGGGTACTTGTTTAAATAAGAGGCGTAAAAGCTATATTTATATAAACTAAACCAAATTTTATGAAAAAACTTTACGTTTTTGGTTTCTCCAGAAAACTGTTGGCTTTCTGGTTACCCATTTTTCTAATCCTGTTTAGCCAGGTTGCCAATGCGCAGAACAAGCGATACATTTTAACCGGCAAAGTTACAGAAGGGCCTTCGGGTCAGGGGATTCCCGGAGTTGTGGTCAAGATCCAGAATACAAAATTCGCGGCTGCAACAAATGGAGATGGGAAATTTAGCCTGTCTGCAGATCTTCCCGCAGGAACCTATCAGGTTGGATTTTCTTCCATAGGTTACCGTTCACAACAAAAAAGCATCACCTTCGGGGAAAAAACGGAGCTTGTGGTCAATGGAGAGCTGGCTACAGACAACATTGGGCTCGACGAGGTGATTGTAACCGGAACTTCACAGGGAACGACGAGGAAGCAGATGGGAAGTTATGTCAGTACGGTGAAAGGTGATGATCTGAACAAAGCGCCCAGTGGAAATGTACTTTCTTCTTTGCAGGGGAAGACCGCAGGAGCACAGATTAGTCAGAATTCCGGAGATCCTGCAGGGGGAATGTCGGTGAGGTTGCGTGGGGTAAGTTCCATCAACTCTTCTTCAGAGCCATTGTACATCATTGATGGTGTGATTGTGAACAATTCGACGACCCGTGTGACGAATACTTCTGCAAATTACGATGGTGGTAACAATTCCGGAAGTGCTGTAGGACAAAACGGAAATTTTGTGGGCAGTATCGGTCAGAACAGGATGGTTGATATCAATCCCAATGATATTGAGCGGATTGAGGTTTTAAATGGGGCAGCGGCAGCGGCCATTTACGGCTCCAGAGCAAATTCCGGAGTGGTGCAGATTTTTACCAAGCGGGGTAAGAGTGGTACTCCGGTATTGAGTTTTTCTTCCAGCATCACCTCCAGTAAATTACGTAAACAGATAGAAGTTAATCAGTCGCCAACTAAGTTTGGTGGTTCTGTGGACGCTGCTACTCAGGATGTGATCCAATTGGTGGGTGATCCTCCGGCTTTGGCAACAGACAAAACGAATGTCACAAGGTATAACTATCAGGATTATATTTTTCAGTCTGCATTGGGTACCGATAATACGGTTTCCTTATCAGGAGGAAATGACAACACTAAGTTTTACACTTCCGCAGGCTATTTCTCTAACCAGGGGATCATAAAGAATACCAATTTTAAGCGGTATAATTTCCGGGCAAATGTAGATCAGAAGATTTCTGACTGGGCGAAATTAACGGTAGGGTTTAACTATGTGCACAGTGATGCAGACGAGAAGCCGGATGGGAATTCCTTTTTCTCTCCAATGAACTCGGTTACGATTATCGGGAACTTTCATGATCTTTTTACCAGAGATGTTTTTGGAAATCTTAAAGCTGTTGGTGAGCGGGGCAGGGTAAATCCTGTGTCTGTGATTGAAGACATCAAACAACGACAATTCACCAACCGCATTATGGCGAATACAGGATTGAAGCTGACTCCGGTAAAAAATCTGACCATTGATTATACGATGGGTGTTGACAATACCATTCAGAACGGAACGACGCTCATTCCACCTTTTGCCTATAATGTGAGTACAGGGTTTTATGGCGGAGGAGCAGCGCAGACGCCGGCATTGAATGGTTATGCCAGTGCCGCAAACGCGACCACCACGATGTTTAACAACGAATTGAACTTTACTTATGATTCCAGGATTACTGAAGGTCTATTATCTACGACGCAGCTTGGAGGATCCTTTCAATACCAAAAAGACCTGTATTCTTTACTGAATGGCCGCGGTTTGGCTCCTTTTATTGAAACAGTGAATGCAGCGAGTACTGTTCTTCCCAATGCCGACCGCAGGTCGGAATTTACCATTATGGGGGCTTATTTACAGCAAAATTTTAAATATAGAGACCATTTGTTCGTAACCGGGGCGTTGAGAGTAGATCAGTCTTCTGTATTTGGGGTAAAACATAGAACACAGGAATATCTGAAAGCGAATGTAAGTTATGTGCTTTCCTCGGCAGATTACTGGAAAGACCTTGGTGTATCAAAATGGTGGACTGCCTTTAAGGTAAGGGCTGCCTATGGAGAGTCAGGTAATCTAACCGGAATTGGTGCATATGATCGTTTTAACGAATATGCTTCCAATCCATTATTGCAGCAAGGTGCTTTTGTATCCAGCGCGACTCTGGCTAATGAAAATGTAAAACCTGAGCGCCAGCGGGAATTGGAAATTGGAACAGATATGGCTTTTTTCAATAATCGTTTAGGGTTGACCTTCAACTGGTACAACAAGAAAGTGAAAGACCTGCTGATCCCGGTGGTGATTTCGCCTACCATTGGTTATTCCAGCTTATTGGATAACAATGGGGCCTTAGAGAACAAAGGGGTAGAGCTGATGCTGACCGGTATGCCTGTTTCCGGAGAAGATTTTAAATGGAATACCACTTTTATCTTCAACAGGAATAGAAATAAGGCAGTGGGCACAGGTGGGTTGAGGCTGATTTCTACCAATCCCGGAGCGCCTGTTGCCATTATTGACGGACAACCCATCGGTGTTTTTTATGGTACTTTCTTCGCGAGGAATGCAGATGGAAGTCTGTTGACAAATGCTGCGGGGATTCCTCAGCTGGAGGCTGGAATTCAGAATTCAGCGACCAGTTATACCCCTCAGCGGGATGCCAATGGAATGCCTACAGGAACTACTTTGCGCAAAGTGATCGGTAATCCGAATCCGGATTATACATTATCGTTCGTGAATGATTTTACCTATAAAAAGCTAAGCCTTCATGTTCAGCTGGATGCTGTTCGCGGTTCCGATGTCTGGAATGCGGATTGGCGGACCCGTCAGGGAGTTGGAAGCGGTAAGGTTGCTGAGCAGGAGCAAATGGGATTATTGCCAAGGGGCTATGTTGCCGGTGTATATGCAACTGAAGAATGGCGGATAGACAATGGTTCTTTTGTTAAGTTAAGGGAAGTTGCCCTGAGTTATAATGTGGGTAAGCTGAAGTTCATTAACGACTTGACCATTAATCTGAGCGGAAGAAACCTTGTTTCCTGGGATAAATATAAAGGGTATGATCCGGAGTTAAATTCCGGAGGACAGTCGACGATCCTTCGTAACATTGACTTTGGTTCGGTACCGATCCCACGCAGTTTTACCTTAGGTGTACAGGTTAAGTTTTAATTTTAAAAAGATCAGACATGAAAAATTATATAGAAAAATTTTATTCGCTGAAAATAGCGCTCGTCCTGATGCTGTTCATGACGGTTACTTCTTGTAAGCAAGATTTTAAGGATCCGAATGGGGCATTGGCGACCGATGTGTTGAAATCGGCAAAAGGACTGACTGGAGTGGCTGTAGGTTTACAAAGGGTTTATTCCGTAGGGCGTCCGGGTGTATTTTTTAGTTCCATTACGGCAAATGGTTTTGTAACCAATGAGCTTTTTCTTTCCAATGCAGGGAATATCCCTGAATTGCAATTGTTTACCGGTGGGGCTAAAGTAGATGGAACCAATTCGATTCTGACCAATTTATGGGCGAATTCGAGTAAGATTATTTTTGATGCAGACAATGTGATCAATAATGCAGCAAACCTGGCCGACAAATCCTATGCCTCCGGCTTGATTGCTTATTCCAGTATCTTTAAAGCTTTAGCTATTGGTAACTTATCCCAATATTGGCAGCAGGTTCCCAATGGTGTGGGACAGCAGGTTACTTTTATCAGCAGGAAAGATGGTTTTATAAAAGCCATTGCGGTGATTGACAATGCATTGTCGGTGATTACAGCAAATCAGATCAGCAGCGCATTTTTAGCCAATATTCCTAAAGGGATTGACATCAAAAATACGCTTTATGCATTAAAAGCACGTTATGCGCTCTTTTCAGAAAACTATCCGCTTGCCCTGAGCGCGGCGGGCAGTGTGGACCTGAACGTGAAATCTTATTTTGGTTTTGACGGGAATGCGCCAAACCCAATTTACGACATTGCGACTTCTACGAATAATGTATTCCAACCCCTAAATGCGACTTTGGGATTGAAGGGAGCTGATGTACCTGATGCCAATGACAAGCGTGTTCCCTTTCACATTCTGTTTGGGACCAAGGCACCTTTGATCAGTTTAAATGGTTTTGGTAATGCTACAGCTGCAATTATTCCGGTATACCTGCCGGGAGAGATGATGCTGATTAAAGCAGAGGCACTCGCACGCCAGCCAGATCCGGTGAATGCTTTGATTGAATTGAATAAAGTGGTGACGAAGACTGCAGCGCTTGATGTTTTTGGACTGGGAGCCGCTTTGCCTGAATTAACCGGACCTTATTCTCAGGACGAGTTATTGGCCTTAATTTATAAACACCGCTGCATCGAGCTTTATCTTTCCGGTTTAAAAATCGAAGATATGCGGAGGTTTGCCAAACCACTCACAGATCGGAAAAGAAACTTTTTTCCTTACCCTTTTGTGGAACGAGATGGTGGAAACCTAAATGTTCCTGCTGATCCGGCATTTTAGGCCATTCATAAGGATTATTGAAGCCGCCTTCCTGTATTCAATACGGGAAGGCGGCTTTGTTTTTAGGTGTTTTTTATAAAATATGAAGGCTTTTGATCTGGTAATCATCCAGCTGAGCATCGTCTGCCGGCAATTCTGTAATGAGGTATTGGATATTCGTTATGGGCGCTACTTTGAGCCTTAATGAGATGTTTAATTTTTCAGAGATGCACAGTACGGCTGTCTTTTTTGAACAGTTGAGCATCGTTTTCTTTAATTGATTGATTTCCCAGTCCGTATCGGTAAGGCCATCCCCGGCATGAAGGGCGCTTGTTCCCAGCAGGCAGAGATCAGGGCTGATTTCCGATAACTGGTTGATCACGTGTCCGCCATAAGTAACCTGGGAGTTCTTGGAAAACAAGCCTCCGATGAGGATGACTTCCACTCTTGGGTAATTGGCCAACTCGATTGCTACAAAAGGGCTGATGGTAAAAAAGGTGGCATGCAGGTTCTCAGGGAGTTGTTTGACCATTTCAATAATGGTCGTACCTCCTCCGGTTAGAATGACCATACCGTCCTTGATCAGGGTAATGGCCTTCTTTGCGATGATAATTTTGGCTTCTTTGGCGTATACGGTGCTATCGTCAAAGGAGGATTGGTAGGATTTGGAAAGTGCGCCTCCATGGACCTTATAAAGCTGGTCGCCTTCTGCAAGTTCCTGCAGGTCGCGGCGGATGGTATCTTCTGAAACACTTAACAATTGCACTAAATCAGAGGTCAGTACACGATTGTGCAGATTGATCTGTCGCATGATGGAGTCGTGCCTTTCTTTTTTTAACATCTGGTTTTTTTTGGACTAAAGTAGTAAAAAAAAGGAAAACCATTAGTGCGGGTTTATGCGTGTTTATGCGGCATTTGTGGTAACAAAATTGTGACTAAACGCAATTAATTCTGCAAAAAATGAAAAACATTTGTGATATTTACTAATGTGCTGACTTATTTTGCGTTTAATTGCGTGTTTAATTCAGGGGGACAAACAATCAAAATTATAATTCTAACCAAATAAGCTTTTATGAAAAGAAAACTACTATTACTTTTTATGGGCCTTTCTGTCTTTGTTACGCAAACGTTTGCGCAGCAAATTACGGTTACAGGAACAGTGAAGTCTGCCGACGGGTTACCCGTTCCGGGAGTTTCTGTAAAGTCCAAAGCAACCACCGCTGTGACCCAAACCTCTGCAAACGGGGTTTTCAGCATTAAGGTCAACAGCGGAGATGTGCTTGCTTTTTCTTACATCGGCATGATCACGCAGAGCAAGATCGTTACCGGTGCAGTGATGAACATTGTTTTATTGGACGATGCAAAGTCGCTCAATGAGATTGTGGTTACGGCATTGGGGCAAAAGGCCTCGAAGCGGTCTATCGGTACTGCTCAGCAACAGGTGAGTGGTGCTGCGATTGCAGAAACACAAAGAGAGAATTTTATTAATGCGCTTCAGGGGCGCGTTGCCGGGGTAGAGGTGACAAGTTCTTCCGGTGTACCCGGGGCTTCTTCTTCGATTACCATTCGGGGGATCAGCTCTATTAGTGGAAGTAATCAGCCTTTATTTGTTGTCGACGGGTTGCCGATCGATAATAAAACCTTAAATACTTCTGCGTTTTATTCGGAAAACAGTGCGACGACTTCTTTTGCGAACAGAGGTGTAGATTTTACCAACAGAGCTGCGGACATCAATCCGGAAGATATTGAGACCCTGGTGGTGTTGAAAGGTCCTGAGGCTGCTGCTTTATATGGTATTGATGCGGCAAACGGAGCAATTGTGATCACGACAAAGAGAGGGAAGGCCGGGCTTGGTGCGATCAATTACAACAACAGTTTCCGCACAGAAAAGACTACTACCGTGCCTGAGTTGCAGAAGGAATTTGACCTGGGTTCTTTTGGGACCCCTTTCAGCGACAGGCTAAGGTATTTTGGGCCGAAATACGCAGAGGGTACCAAGTTCTATGACAATGTGGATGGATTTTTTCAGACTGCATTTACGCAAAAGCATAATTTGTCTGTTGACGGAGGTTCTGAGGCTGTTAACTACCGTGTATCTACCTCTTATACTGCTCAGCAGGGTGTTGTTCCTGGTTCAGATTATGATCGTTTTACTTTAATGGGATCAACAGGAGGAAAAGTAAATAAGTGGTTAAACGTGGATTTATCGATGAATTATTCCTATGCAACCAATAACCAGGCATTTAAAGGGGATGGAGGTCCGCTGATCGGCTTATTGGTTTGGCCACAAGACGACGATGCCAAGAATTACCTGACCGCATCCGGAACCAGAAGAAGACTGCTTAGTGGGGGCGATCAAACGCTGGAAATTGAAAACCCTTATTTCAATGTGAATAAAAATAAGTCGACCACAAAAAACAACCGGATCATTTCTAATTTGGGTTTTACCATCACTCCGGTGAATTGGTTGAACATCAAAACAAATGTTGGGATAGATGCGTATAACAATAACGCATTGGTTTTAAGTCACCCGGAAAGTAAAAGAGGTTTTCTTAAAGGAGGAATCATGGATGTTGCCAACGACAATACCCGTAATATCAACTCTCAAACGCTAATTAACTTAACCAAGCAGAACATCACCAAAGACATTACAATTGATGCTACATTTGGTAATGCAATAAAGGCATTGAGTTCTAAAATTGAAAGTCAGTATGGAGAAAACTTCCTTGACCCCAATTTTATCTCCATCAACAATACGACGACTACTTTAAGAAACGCAAAGTCGTCTGAGGCCAGGCAAAGGGTTTTTAGTTTGTTTGCGCGGACCACATTAGGCTATAAGGATTACCTATACCTTACTTTAACAGGAAGAAATGACTGGACATCTACCATTCCGGTGGGGGCGAATTCTTTCTTTTACCCATCAGTGTCCGGAAGTTTTGTATTTACAGAAGTTCCTGCGTTTAAAAACAGTTTGAGTAAAATATTTACCTCTGGTAAGTTGAGGGCTGCTTTTGCCAATGTAGGTAAAGATGCAAGACCTTATGCCTATACTCCTGCATTGGAGAGTAAAACCACAGTAGGTGGCGGATATGGATATGGTTTTACAGGACCTAATCCGGGACTTGTTCCTGAATTTGCCAGTTCTTATGAGCTGGGAACGGAGCTCGCCTTTTTCAAAGACAGATTGGGTCTTGATGTGACGGTATATCGTAAACAAACCACAGATCAGATTGTGAATGATGTAAGGGGAAGTTATGCGACCGGTTTTATTTTGTTCAACCTTAATGGTGCCAAAACCAGAAATCAGGGATTGGAAATCAGCCTGAGGGGAACACCTGTTAAGGGTAAAAATTTCACATGGGACATCATGACTAATTTTGATATGACCAGAGGAAAGGTTCTGGCATTACCGAATTCTCTTCCTGAATCTTATGTGTCGGATAGCTGGTTGTATGGGAACGTGAGGAATGGCGTAACTAAAGGGTTCTCTACGCGGACACTGACCGGGCTTTATTACCTGCGCAATAATCAGGGTGAAATCCTGATTAATCCTGCGAGTGGCTTACCGGTAAGGTCTACGACCTTTATTGAGGGAGGTTATGACCGTCAGCCTGATTTTTCTTTAGGCATCACGAATACTTTCAGGTATAAGGATTTCTCCTTATCATTCTTATTGGACATTAGAAAAGGTGGAGACATCCTGAATGCAACTCAAAGCTTGCTGACCCAATTGGGGTTGTCGCCAATGACATTGGATCGTTTGCAACCAAGAATTGTTCAGGGGGTAATGAGAGATGGCCTGGAAAACAGCGCAAATCCGACGCGTAATAACATCAGTGTTACTCCATTCTATCAGAATCTGTATTATACCGAGATGAGTGAGGAATTGTTTATTGAAAAGGACATCAACTGGATCAGACTAAAAGACGTTACGCTTCAATACAGGTTGCCTGCATCTTTCCTGAAGAAACAGGGTTTTATAAAGAATGCAAGCGTCTTTTTTACGGGAACAGATCTGTTTCTGATTACGAATTATACCGGGCTTGATCCTGTTGTGAATGGTAATACCGCCGCAGTAGGGGGCTCAGGCTCACAGGGAATTGATTATGGAAATTTCCCAATTCCGAAAGGATTTAATTTTGGTATTAAGGTTGGCTTTTAAAGGTAATTAAAGATGAAAAAAATATATATACTACTGATCATGACCGGAATGGTAACCTTTGGGGGTTGCAAAAAGTTTCTGGACGTAAATGATAATCCAAATGCACCTCAGGTGGTGGAAGCAAATTTATACCTCGCTCCAATGCTTCACTGGATGGTCACTTCACCAACTTATGATGCCCGTTTTATCGGACGTTATACTCAAAACTGGACGATCACTACAACAGCAACGACCTGGGACAGGCAGGGTTATGATCCTGCTTCGGATAATGCGGCTCAGTTGTTCCGGGATGTCTATTGGAGTCTTGGGCAAAATCTTGTAAATATGAATTCGATCGCGGAAAAAGAACAGCGCTGGGATTTGCTTGGGGTAGGACAGATTTTGAAAGCCTGGGGCTGGTTGGCACTAACCGACATCCATGGCGAAATTCCCATTAAGCAGGCATTTGAGGGAAGAACAGCGTTTGATTATGATACACAGGAATTTGCCTATCAGGAATCCTTCCGTTTACTTGACCTTGCCATCGCGAACCTGAAAAGGACGGATGGGGCGGTTGATAACAATTACCTGGCGAAAACAGACATTATTTATAAAGGGAAGACGAATATGTGGATCAAATTTGCCAATGGCTTAAAAGCAATGGCATTGAACCATTTCTCCAATAAAGCGGGTTTGTACAAACCTGATGATGTGATTGCAGCGGTAGATGCTTCAATAGGTGCAAGTGATGCGGAGCAACCCTTACTTGCATATACCGGAACGGCTAATGATGACATTAATTTTTATGCAGGGGTTAGAGATAACCTGACCAATTACCGCCAGACTAAATTTATTCTTGGTTTAGTGAATGGGACACAATATCCGGGATTGGTAGATCCGAGAATGAGCAGGATGCTTTCTCCATCACCGGATGGCCAGTACAGAGGGCTGGATATTGCCCTTGGTTTTGGTGCCTTAACAACTGCTCAGCTGCCAAATAATTTTTGGGGATATCCAACGCTTGCGCTTTCTGTAAGAACACCGGCAAGGTATATCTTTTCTACCAAGTCCAAATTGCCACTGTTTACCTATTCACAACTCCAGTTTGTAAAGGCTGAGGCTGCTTTTAAAAAGGGAGATAAGGCAACGGCTTTGGATGCCTATACCAAAGGAATTTCTGCGCATTTCGATTTTGTAAATGCAAGAAATTCAGATGACGGACAGGTGCCTACCCAGATTTCAGCTACTGAAAAAGCAACCTATATGGCTTCTCCGCTGGTGATCCCGGTTTCGTCAAATGATCTGACGCTGACCAATATTATGCTTCAGAAATATATCGCGCAGTGGGGCTACGGCCACCTCGAGCAGTGGATGGATTTGAGGAGGTATCATTACAAAGATCTTGATGCGGCAACCGGAGCTCAGGTTTTTGCAGGATTTACCCCTCCAACGAATTTATATCCAGACAATGCCGGTAAACTGGTTTACCGCATTCGTCCGCGTTACAATTCCGAATACATCTGGAACAGAGAGGCACTGGATAAAATCGGCGGACTGACAACAGACTATCATACCAAAGAAATGTGGATTACTTTACCTTAATCATATGAAAAGCAAACTTTTAATATCAGCAGTACTTCTGCTGTCGACCATCATATACTCCTGCGACAAGACCGATATCCAGACGATTGACGGGCCTGCCAATGGCGCCTCGGTGAAGTTCTTTAATTTCGCGGTAAACGGTCCTGTGGTTAATTATTACGCCAACGACATTAAGGTGACTTCGGCAGTATCTACAACAGGAGCAGAGAGTGGAACAACCGGACTGGCTTATGCTGCGGTTTATCCGGCTACCAATGCTTATGCGATATTGCCTGGGGGGACTTATGACCTGAAGGCTACTCGTCCATCCAATGCAGCGGCGGACCCTAAGCTCGTGATCAATAAGTTCAGTACAACCCTGGCGGAGGGCAAGAACTATTCCTTATACCTTTGTGGTTTCTATAATACGGTGGCAAAGACCAGTGACGCCTTTATGCTGGAGGATATACTTCCTGCGATAGATTCATCGGCGGCCTATGTCAGACTTGTGCATACTTCTCCGAATGCAAATCCTGTAAACCTGATCATTCAGGACCGGACCAGCAAAGCGGAGCTGACTATCGCCACTAATCTGCCTTATAAATCGGGCGGAACTTTTGTGAAAATACCTCAGGGAGTTTACGATCTGCTATTGCGTTACCCCAACAGCAATACCAATATATACACCAGGACAGAAGTTTCTTTTACCAAATCGAATACATATACTTTGACATTGCGTGGTGACATCACTGTTGGAGGAACTACGGCTGCGAACAGAACATTCATAGACAATACGGCAAACCGATAGTTGTTCTTTTAAAAATGAAAACGCCTCCGGACTCCGGGGGCGTTTTTATTTGGCGTCTTTATTTTAAAGCGCAAATCCTATTAGTTATTTTCCTATTTTTGCGTCAAAGTATATATTATGGCAAGTTTTACACTTACTCCTGAGACCTGGAAAAAGGTTAAAATCAAGTTTCTTAGAAAATACCGTGATTTGGCAAGCGTGGAAATTTCTTTTGTTCCCGGACAAGAGGACCAGTTGGTAGAGCAATTGATGGGTTTAGTAAAAAGAGACCGTAAGTATATTGAATTTACCATCGAGAAGGCTTTGGCTGATCCTGATGGCAACAGGCTATAAATCTTCAATAGCCTATTGAGTTACAAGGCTTTTTTGTAAATTTACCTTTCAACAGATGGGTAAAATGAAAAAATACAAACTTGCCGCAGCCTTCTCCCTTATTGCTTTTGCTTCTTTAAGCTGGTCTTTTAAGGAGGATTTGTTTCAGGTTTCCAAGAACCTGGATATCTTCGCTTCCCTGTACAAGGAGGTGAATATCAATTATGTCGAGGAAACGAATCCATCGGATCTGATGCGCACTAGCATTAATGCCATGTTGGATAACCTTGACCCTTACACAGAATATATTCCGGAGTCTGAGATTGAAGACTATAAATTAAAATATGTCAGTACTCAATATGGGGGTATAGGCGCAACCACCCTTTTTATTGAGGGCAAATTGTTCGTAAATGAGGTTTCTGAAGGTTACCCTGCAGATAAGCAGGACCTGAAGCCAGGCGATCAGGTTGTTAAAATCAACAATGTGGAGGTGAAAGGAAAAGAGCGTGCACAGGTGAGCCAGCTGTTGAGAGGACCAAAAGGTTCTACAGCTGAGTTGTTGTTGATCAGAAATGGTTCGGTGATTACCAAAAGCATCATCAGGGATGAAATTAAACAGCCTAATGTGCCTTATTCCGGAATGACTGACGATCAGATCGGTTATATCCGTCTGGATAAATTTTTGGAAAATGCAGCCCAGGAAGTAAAAGAGGCTGCGTTGAATTTAAATAAACAACAACCAAAAGGATTGATCATTGATTTAAGGTATAACGGCGGAGGGATCTTGCAGGAGGCGGTAAAGATTGTGAACCTCTTTGTGAATAAAGATGTGCTGGTCGTGACCCAGAAAGGAAGGAACCCACAGAAGACCATTACCTATAAAACTCAGGCCGAGCCTATTCTTCCCCAGATTCCATTGGTGATCCTGGTTGGTAATTCTTCGGCTTCTGCCTCGGAAATTGTTGCCGGTGCTCTACAGGACCTCGACAGGGCGATCATTGTAGGTCAGCGCAGTTATGGAAAAGGCCTCGTACAACAGACCTTTAATCTGCCTTATAACAGCCTGGTTAAAGTAACCGTGGCCAAATACTTTACTCCTTCCGGAAGATGTATCCAGGCGCTTGATTATGCCCATAAAGATGCGAATGGAAAGACGCCTAAGGTGGCGGATTCGCTAATGACGAGGTTCAGTACCAGGACGGGCAGAAATGTGTATGATGGAAATGGCGTGTTTCCTGATGTTGTTGTGGAAGCATCGAAGCTTAGTCCGATTACCATCTCTCTATTGACTAAGAGCTTATTTTTTGACTATGCGAACAGCTATAAAAAGAACAATAAAACCATTGCACCGGCTGCCAGTTTCCAACTGACGGATCAGGATTATGCTGCTTTTGTAAGTTCACTGGAGGGGAAAGACTATTCTTATACTTCCCGTACGGAACGTTTGCTGTCAGACCTGCGTACCGAAGCAGAAAAGGAAAATAAACTTCCTGCGGTAAAAGCTGATCTGGAGGACCTGAAAGCGAAGATGCTGGGTGCGAAGAAAACGGACCTGATTACGTTTAAATCAGAGATCAAAAAAGTACTGGAAACACAGATTGTGAGCCGTTATTATTATGAGAAAGGGAAAGTGATCCAGGCATTTCAATACGATAAGGAATTGACTGCGGCTAAGGCTGTTTTAAACAGCAATACCAAGATGCTGGCGATCTTGAAAGGGGAGGGCGAATATAAAACTATAGGCAGCCCAATCAAGACAATTGCGGCTGCTCCTATAGAAAATTAGTTTTTAATTGCTGCCATGAAGTTTAACCACAAGGCCATCCATTTCGTGGTTAAGCTGTAGCTGGCAGGCCAGTCTGGAATTTGGAAGCAAATCCGGAAGGGTATCGAGCATGGCATATTCGTCATCGCTCATTTCTTTTAGTTTGTCTTCACCTTCCAGGACATCTACACAGCAGGTTGCGCAAAGCGCCATTCCGCCACAAGTGGCAAGGATATCATATTCACATGCCTTTAGGTATTCCATTAAGCTGAGGCCCATATCTACAGGGGCCTCAAGTGTCGTTCTGCTACCGTCCGGATTTTCTACGTGCAGGGTAATGTTGTTTTCTTCCATGCTTAAAATTCTGATACGCCGTTAACGGTAGTATATTTCATGGTATATTTAATTCCCGGGTTCATGTACTGGTAGGCGCTATGGCTCATCAGGGCTGCTTCATGGAAACCGCAAAGGATTAGTTTTAATTTATTTGTGTAGGTATTGATGTCGCCAATAGCGTAGATACCTGGGATATTTGTAGAATAATCATCGGTATTTACTTCAATTGCACTTTTGTTGATGTTTAGGTTCCATTGTTCGATCGGGCCTAATTTAGGGCTTAAACCAAATAGGGGAATTAAATGATCTGCAGCAATATTGCTTTTTTCAAGGCTGCGGTTGTGTACCAGTTCTACATTTTCCAGTTTCCCGTTTCCGGTTACGGAGCTCAGGTTGCTGTTTAATACCAGATTGATTTTTCCGCTTTCTGCCAAAGCCATTACTTTATTTACAGAGTCCGGGGCACCACGGAAGCTTTCGCTGCGGTGAACCAGTGTTAATTCGTCAACAATATCAGCCAGGAAGATGGTCCAGTCTAAGGCAGAGTCACCACCACCTGCGATCACCATTTTCTGTCCGCGGTATTGTTCAGGGTCAAGGATCATATAGTTGACCCCTCTTCCGTTTTCAAATTGTTCTAATCCTGCTACTGCTGGTTTACGAGGTTCGAAACATCCCAGTCCGCCGGCAATAACGACCACTTTTGATTCTATGATGGTACCCATATTGGTAGTCAATACAAAATCGCCCTCTCCACGTTTCTCTAAACCTTCGATTCTTTCTCCTAAAGTGAAGCCTGGGTGGAAAGGTTTTCCCTGTTCCATCAGGTTGTCTATGAGTTCCTGAGCCAACACTGTTGGATATCCGGGAATGTCATAAATAGGTTTCTTAGGATATATTTCAGACAATTGACCACCTACCTGAGGTAAGTAATCGATCAGATGACAACGCATTTTAAGGAGTCCAGCTTCAAAAATTGCAAATAAACCAACGGGTCCGGCGCCAATAATGGCTATATCAGTAGAAATCATGTGTTTAAATTTTTGGCGAATTTACGAACTTTTGTTTTAATAACAGCGGTAGTTTAGATATATTCTAGATAATTGGTAGAACTTCTGACAAAACTTGGATAATTTTTTTACTTATCTTTGTTCATACTGATGACAAAAAACATATATTTTGCTTCTGATTTCCACCTCGGCTCTCCGAGTCATTCCGAAAGCAGGAAGCGCGAAGATCGGATCATTCGCTGGTTAAATGCTATTGAAGGTAATTGCAGCGAGCTTTTTTTGATGGGTGATATTTTTGATTTCTGGTTTGAATACCGCGAGGTTGTTCCTAAAGGCTTTGTCCGTTTGCAGGGGAAGCTGGGGATGATGAGTGATGCGGGAATAAAAATTTATTTTTTCAAGGGCAACCATGATATGTGGGTGAATGACTACTTCACAAAAGAGATGGGCATTGAGATCATCAGTGATGAATTGGTGATGGAAAGAGCAGGTAAGCGTTTTTATTTGCACCATGGAGATGGACTTGGTCCCGGAGATCAGAAATATAAGTTGCTGCGGAAGATTTTCAGGAATCCGGTATGCCAGTGGTTGTTTGCGATCGTTCCTCCGAGAATTGGATTGGGAATTGCGAACTGGTGGTCGGGCAGCAGCAGGCTGGCGAACAGTACAGAAGAGGTTTTTAATGGTGTAGAAAATGAATGGCTGGCTGTTTATGCGAAGGAACAACTGCAAAAAGCGCATTTTGACTATTTTATTTTTGGGCATCGGCACCTGCCTCTGGATATTCAGCTGAGCGACAAAAGCAGGTATATCAACATCGGGGAATGGATTAATTTTAATTCTTATGCGGTATTTGACGGCAAAGATTTAACACTGAACTATTTCGAAAAGTAATGAACGGGCGAAAAGAATCCGGCAACGAATAAATTTTTAGTATCATTAACTGAAAAAGCCGTATTTTTGCTGCCCAAATAAATCAATTGCCAGGATAGATCTCCGCAGGACGGATTTTAATTGAAAAGGCAACAAGTTTTAATTTTCTGAAAAAAGAATATGTTAGAGAAATTAGAAGCAATTAAGCTGCGCTGGGAAGATGTAGAAGAGCAGTTGAGTAATCCTGATACGATGCAGGATATGAAGCGTTTTGCGGCTTTAAATAAAGAGTATAAAGATTTAGGCAAGATTGTAGATGAATATAAGATCTACAAGAATGTGATGAGCAATATCGATGCAAACAAGGAGATTCTGTCTACAGAGAAGGATGCGGAGATGCGCGAGATGGCCAAAGAAGAACTTGACTTGCTATTGAAGCAGCAGGAAGAGCTGGAAGAAAAGGTACGTTTGATGCTGATTCCGGTAGATCCTGAGGATGCTAAAAATGCAGTGTTTGAGATCAGAGGTGGTACCGGTGGTGATGAGGCGGCTTTATTTGCCGGCGATTTATACCGTATGTACAGCCGTTTCTTTGAGCAAAAAGGCTGGAAGGTAGAAACTGTTGATGTGACTGAAGGTACTGCCGGTGGTTACAAAGAGGTGATCCTGAAAGTAAGTGGAGAAGATGTTTACGGACAATTGAAATATGAATCAGGCGTTCACCGCGTACAACGTGTACCGGATACGGAAACCCAGGGGCGTGTACATACCTCTGCAGCTTCAGTAGCCGTATTACCGGAGGCGGAAGAGATTGACCTTTATATCAACCCTGCAGATATTGACTTGCAGACTTCCCGTTCGGGTGGTGCTGGTGGTCAGAATGTGAACAAGGTGGAGACGAAAGTACAGTTGACACACAGACCTTCGGGAATTGTGGTGGTATGTCAGCAGGAGCGCTCTCAGCTGGGCAACAGGGTGATTGCGATGGAGATGCTACGTAGTAAATTATATGATATCGAATTGCAGAAGAAAAATGGAGACATTGCTGCAAGACGTAAGACTATGGTTTCTACCGGTGACCGTTCGGCAAAGATCAGAACTTACAATTATCCACAGGGTAGGGTAACGGATCACCGTATCGGATTGACACTTTATAACCTGAGTGGCGTGATGGACGGTGGTGTTCAGGAGCTGATTGATGCATTACAGTTTGCTGAAAACGCAGAGAAAATGAAAGAAGGTTCTGTAGCATAAGGACTTACGATTATTTTAAAAAATAGTTTGTGAATATAAATAAAGGCTCTATATTTGCAATCCCGAAAGGGAACAACGGACCGGTAGTTCAGCTGGTTAGAATGCCGCCCTGTCACGGCGGAGGTCGCGGGTTCGAGTCCCGTCCGGTCCGCAAAAGCACTCAGAAGAGTGCTTTTATTTTTAATAAGTAGAGGCCCTACTATAAAAGCCACCCGAGAGGGAAACACGGACCGGTAGTTCAGCTGGTTAGAATGCCGCCCTGTCACGGCGGAGGTCGCGGGTTCGAGTCCCGTCCGGTCCGCAAGATTCGACAAAATATTAAAAAACCTGTTATCGTCATGATAACAGGCTTTTTTGTTTTCCGGGCAGTCCGGAAATATTCAATTTAAAGAAGTTAAAATCGTTATGCAGACCATCCGTGACGTAAAGTTAGCCGTATGGGGGCAGGTAACGTTTGATAATACTATAATCCCGTCTAATGATGTTCCAATCGAAAGTGTAAGTAAGGTGTTAATTTATACTGATCATTTGTAAATAACTTAAGCAAGTTATGTACGCTGCCAGCAACTGAATTAAAAACATAAGAAGTGCAGCTGGTAGCAGGCCTTGACAGTAATAGACATTGGTTAGATAAAGTTATAATCATGTTATAAACGGATCACATTTATCTTGAAAAGATCTGAATAATTGATGGAAGGAATATTAATCATTTAAAAACTCGCGCTTCAAAAATGGAATAGCAAGATATTGCAAAGACAATCAGCAAAAGCCCCTCAAATCGAGGGGCTTTTTTTGTTTCAACCCTTTTTTGAAGAGTTCAAAAGATCAGTCATTTCTATAATCATCAAAATTTTCAAAGGAATTTCAGCTAAAGTCAAAAGGAATTTTCGGAATTGCAGAAGCATTATCGGATTTCCGGAGGTATGATCGGCATTATCGGAACTGCCTGATGTTTAGTTGTTTATGTTGCTGTATGTTTGTCTCGGAAATCAGTTCAGGTCTCGGTTAGCTATCGGGGCATGTATAAAGCCGATTTCCAAATGAGATGAAAGCGCGGTAGATGGTAGCCGACCTGGGAAGCAGTTATTAGCCTCCCGCAATTGATTCTCACACTTCCCAAAAATTTCAGAAGGCCTTCTGATTAACAATCGTAGCAGTCCTCGCGATAGGGTTCGCGGGGGACTACATGGTTTATCATTTCTAAATTTTTGAATTATGTTCGAATTTATATTCGCCATTTTATTGGGACTGGCATGCCCAACAAATACTACCAACAGCACTACGTCCAGCAACGATCAAACAGAGATCGATCATACAGGTGGAGATAACGGACAGTTACCACCACCAAGATAATATCCAGACTATCCAATCAAGTAAGGCGGCAAAACCGCCTTACTTTTTATATTTTGAGAGCGATCTCCCTCCGGAAAGCACTTCAGCAAGCCTGCTCCATCTATGGAACTCTTCTAACAAATGCAGGCATCATATTATCGATTCTATCTGTTACGTCTGCTTTGTTCCGCAATCGTTAAAGCCCAATGGGAAAGAAATGGTATCATTTATTTTTCATAATTTAGGCTCAAAACTTAACGACTTTGAAAGCTCTCAATTTCCTCTCTATCTTCCTTGTCTTTTTGATCTCTTGTTCCGAAAAAGAAGAAGTGACTGAAAAAAAGTCAGAAAATTTATGGTATGGTAAAGCATTCGATTTTCTGGATCGGAGAAAGCCGGATTCCGCATTTGTCTATTTTGATAAAGCAAAAGACATGTTTCAACTCGGAAAGGATAGTCTGGGAATAGGAAAATGTCTCATCAATATGGGGCTAATTTCAACTGATAGGGGTGATTATTTCAGTGGACAGGAATTTTCTCTGAATGCATTTTCTTATTTTGACAAGAATAAGAAGGCGAATTTTGCCTTTCTGGTATCTAATTGTAATAATCTGGGACTTGCCTCCTCTAACCTAAAAAACTATGCTCAGGCAATTGATTTTTATAAGCAATCTTTAGCTTATGCTCAGGATAGTGCGAGTGTATTGGTGATTAGAAATAATATTGCCAAAGCTTACCGGGATCAAAAGGAATATAAGAAGGCCCTGGTGATTTATGAAAACATTTTAAATAAAAAAATTGACAATAAGAGAGATTATGCACGGGCACTCACTAATCTTTCAATGACCAAATGGCTACAAAATCCGGGTTATAATGCTGCACCTGAACTACTGAAAGCATTGGATATTCGTGAAAAAGAAAATGACCTCTGGGGTCAAAATTCGAGTTACTCCCATCTTACCAGTTATTACCAGCATACACATCCGGATTCGGCCATATTTTTCGCCCGGAAAAGATATCATGCTGCAAAAAAGCTGAATAATGCTGACGATCAGCTGGACGGCCTTGGAAAATTGATTAAACTCAGCCCACCGCAGGAGGTAAAGCGTTATTTCGAAATCTACCAAAGTCTGGAGGATAGCGTGCAAACTGCACGTAATGCAGCCAAGAACCAGTCGGCGCTGATTCGTTATGAGAGTGAAAAGAATAAAGCGGATAATTTAGAGCTTCAAAAAGAAAATACGGAGAAAAAGTTCCAGATTGCTAAACAGCGGGTTTTAATTTTTTCTGTGTTGTTGTTACTTGTTGCTGGTTCTGCCATTGCTGTCATTTGGTTCAGGAAAAGAAAACAACGAATGGAGCTGGAGTCCCGGAATGCCATTCGTGAGCATCAGTTGAAAACGTCAAAAAAAGTACATGATGTGGTCGCAAACGGGTTGTACCGGGTGATGACTGAGATCGAAAACCGGGATGATATTGATAAGGTCCAGGTATTGGACAGGATAGAAGATCTCTATGAAAAATCACGTGATATATCTTATGAAAAACAAGAGCCTGATGCTCAGGATTTCCATCAAAAGATCTCAGCGCTCTTAATGTCATTCGCGACAGCAAATGCCAAAGTTATTATTGCCGGTAATACTTCTGCCTTATGGAAACAGGTAAGCCCGGAGGTACAGTATGAGATTGAGCATATCCTTCAGGAGCTCATGGTAAACATGAAAAAGCATAGTGGGGCCAGTAACGTAGCCGTTAGGTTTGAGGACACTGGTAGTCATATAAAGATCTATTACACTGACAATGGCATTGGCATGTCAGACGAGACGTCCTTTAAAAATGGATTGCGGAATACGGGAAACCGTATAGATGCTATTCGTGGAGAAATTACCTTTGATATCAAGGTGGAAAAAGGATTGAAGATCCAGATTTGTTTTCCACTTTCTAATTAGAGAAATGATGTTCAAAAGAGTATTAATTGCCGAAGACCACGAAAGTGCCAGTATTTCCGTACGAAAAACATTGGAAGATCTAGGGATCCCGCCTGCTGAGTATACCTTTTATTGTGATGATGCATTAATGCACATCAAGAAGAACGTTCATGCCGATCAGCCTTATGATTTGCTGATTACTGATCTTTCTTTTGAAGAAGACCACCGTCCACAAAAACTGAGCAGCGGGATGGAGCTCATCAGTGCTGTGAAGCTCATACAACCCAGTTTAAAAATATTGGTGTTTTCAGCAGAAAATAAGGCTGCTGTTGTGGATACCCTTTTTAAGGAACTGGGCATTAATGGTTATGTGCGCAAAGCGCGCCATGATGCCAAAGACCTTAAACTCGCCCTTGAGGCGATTTACAAACATAAGATCTACCTCTCAGAAGATCTGAAGCAGACGGTAAAGCAAAAGAATGCTTACGAGTTCACAGACTTCGACATCACCATCATCTCGCTGCTTTCCCGGGGGATGCTTCAGAAGGAGATTCCAGTCTATCTGCAGGAAAACAACATCAGGCCGTCTGGCCTGAGTAGTATCGAAAAAAGGCTCAACCTCATGAAAGAGGTATTGGGTTTTTCCAAAAATGAGCAGCTGGTGGCCTATTGTAAGGATTTTGGGATCATTTGAGGGGCAGTTGGCTATTTAGTTAAAGACTGTATCCATACCCACTGGCGATTGTTTTAAACCATTCATACAGGGCAATCATTGCAACTATGAATACGGCAACAAACAGATATAGCCATTTTTTATCCCTTGGGGACATTACATTTAAATCATCGGGACGGATCACAGCATAGTATAAACCAAAGATCAGCAGCATGGGACCAAGTATCATTGCTTTCTTTGAGTAAGAAATGGATGCTGAATGTTCTGCCATTTGCTGTAGTTTCTGGTAGATAAAAAAATAGCTGCAGACCAGGCCAGCTGCGATGAATATCAGGCCCAGTGCGACAGGGGATATTTTTTTCTTTGGTGTCCTTGAGGCGTGATTTACGAACTCATAATCTTCATTCTGATTTTTTTCCGGGATCTGCATGTATTGCGTTTTTAGTTAATTTTTTACCAGGGTCTGGCCAGCTCTGTCAACCCCTTTAAAGAAAATGTGGATTGTCTCTTCGCCCATAATCAGAAAGTCCTGATTTTTTTTAAAAACAGAATGGCTTAGAGGTATTTTTTTTCCGTCAAAGGCATTGGGTTCGGTGGTATTGAGCTGGTCCCAGCTACCATATGTGGGGAGGCCAGTTTTGAGCTTCTCTACAAACAGTGTGTCGCCGGAGATGTTCATATAGCGGAAATAGGTATAGTTGTAGGAAGGAGTTGGTTCGGTTACCAATACTGCGACCCGGTATAGGTCGCCTGCCTTGGGGGCAGCTATATATTCAGAGAGCAGTACTTTGTTTTCAATCTGGTTTCGTTTGTTCCCCTGCGCAAGTATATAAACTGTGCCTGCGATAACACCTATAAAAGCGGCTAATAAGAGGGGGTTGATGAAGAGCCCACGCCATAGGTTTAGTGGTGTTTTTGTTTGTTTCTTTAGTTGATAGTAGCGTTCTTCCAGCTCGTCCGTCCATTTAACATTGGGAATTTTCTGCTGGCAGCTGCCACAGTAGGCTACTCCAAATTTGCCTTCGGGCCACATGGGCATCAGAAACCAGGCATATTTTTGAAGTATGGCCAGCTCCAGTCCAGCCTTTGATCCGCACAAAGGGCAGCTGAGGTCATTGCAGGGCGTTACTTTATGCGTTAGGGTTCTGATCTGATAAATGAAAAACATTTGCTTGCTGAGGGTTAAAAGAGGAATATTCAGGCATAAATAAAGATTCTGATGTCAATAATTATTCCAATTTCATCAGAAAATTGACTATTAAGATATAAACCAGCCCGATGAAGTTTTTTCGGGAAATTAGCGGAATGATTTTAATATAAGCAGCTCCTTTTTAAAGGACGGAGGTTACTAATCCTTTTTTGCCTATTGGGGGGATTAACCTACCAGATTATTGGAGCGCATCCCGGACTAAAAACTAACATGTCAGATCAACATGGGCATATTCTTAAGCCAGGATCTGTTGTTGATATCTGCAACAAGATGTTGAGAACCTTTGAGTTTGCATTAAAAAAGAGAAAACAGACTCGTTTGTTTGATGATTATCCTCTAAAAAGTAAATTTTTAGTGTCTGTTTGTGTTTTTTCGGATTTATATGATTTCAATGAAGATCATTAAAGTAAAATGCAAAAGTCCGTAATGTCTATGTAATTGGTGGATAAAAATGCATTTGTCGAAGATATAAGGGGTTTTTGCTTTTGATAATTTCATCAAAAAAGTATTCAAAGATTGTATATTACTAAATATGCAAACGTTTGTGTTGATATAACGTCATAATTTAATATAGCAATTTAACAGGAAAATAACCTAAGTATCAGGCATGTCTCCATTGGTGAAAATTAGGTGATTGTCTGGACTGAATAATAGGTTTTTGTTTTGTTAATTGGCTGTTTGTCAGTCTTTTGTTTTGCGTTTTTTTGATTTGTTTTTACACATGAGAGTTGCTGATCCAATCTCGCCGTAGTGGGGCCGATGGGTTATAACGATGCCTTCATCTCCTTCTAAATTGCTGGCAGTTCCCGGTTTAAACGGGTATTTAGCTCAAGGTGTATGATATTGCTTTTGTTGAGAAAATAAATGTATTTTTTGGTATATAAAATAACATTTAGAATAATTTCAGGGATATCAAACGTTTGCGCTATGAATTGAAATAAAGACATGGCTGAAATGCCCTAAATTAGATTTCAGTAAGTAGAACCAATCTTGCTTGTTGACCGACCATCAGAGTAATTTATTCTGCAACAGTGAGATAACCGACCAAATAAAAACCAGGGGAGCAATCCCTTTTTAGACCATAACCGACCCAACAACCTAAACCACCAGACCATGACCAAAATCTCTACTTTTTTCCAACATCCAGATCTCAATCGTTTTATATAGCATTAGCATCAATTCTAATCTATAGAACCATTAGGTTATTCAATTAATCATTTTAGATACTACGTCTATAACTGCATTCTCTGTGGTTTAGTATTTATCTGCGCGTTTTTTAATTAAATAATCCAATCGCAACTACAGGTAGTTGTCGTCATGGGATAATTATGCCCCATCCTCAAGAGGACAGCTCCTTTCTAATTTATTGAGTAATAGAAAATTAATAAGCTAACCGTCTAATAATTAATTAATACGAATGAAAATGGTCCGAATTATTGCGAGTATGATTTCTGCCGTCTTGCTTTCTGTGCTTTGTTTGTCAAAGACGGAGGCAAAAGCGCGTTATACCGCTCCACTGAATTACAACAGTATTCTTTTCAGACAAGATACTGACGACACTTCCAAAAAAAAGCTGGATACAATTATTCTGGCTGATCGGCGGAGCCAGGTAAAGGGAATAATGGATTCTCTGAACGCAAGACTCTCCGCATTAAATCCACATGTTTCTGTTCAGCAAATGTTGAAAGGCAAGATCGCCGGGCTGTATGTGCAGGAAACCAGCGGCGAACCTGGTTCAGAGCAGAGCATGATTATCCGGGGACTTTCAGCACCTGTATTTAGTAAAAAT
Organism: Pedobacter sp. KBW06; assembly: GCF_003852525.1. GTDB lineage: Bacteria > Bacteroidota > Bacteroidia > Sphingobacteriales > Sphingobacteriaceae > Pedobacter. Next base: position 525,592 of record NZ_QAJL01000004.1, on the reverse strand, counting down.
GACATTTACAGGCTTCAGCCGATGGTTTACCTGAATGGAATTCCAATGATTCAGGAGAATGCCTATGTTTTTGATATTCAAAAATATGATTACAATAGAATCGGCCCTGCAACCAACTTACTAAGTTCAATTGATATCAGTAACATTAACTCGATAGAAGTGATTAAGGATCCGGCAGCTTTGGCTAAGCTTGGGCCTAATGCTGCTAACGGAGCCATTTGGATTACTACCAAGGCAGCAAAATCCGGTTACAGGGATTTAAGTGTGAACACCTATTTTGGTATGGTACAGGCAAGTAATATTCAGACTGTAAATGCCCAGTACGAGAACATCTTTCGGAAGCCGTTTTATCAAAAATATGCTTCACAGTCCGATTATCTAAATTATGTAGGTTATTTAAGGGATTCTACAAATCTCGATTACTATGGTCCGGCAAAATGGAGTGATTTGTATGCTAAAAACCATGCAATATATTCGGCTGATTTGGGATTAACCGGTGGCTCGGAAAAGGCTAATTTCAGGTTTTTTGGCTCAGCCACTCAGAATGCAGGAAATTCTGATGATACAAAGTTAAACCGGTATGCGGCCTCCTTCCAAATCAATATGGCTCCGTTTAGCTGGGTAACGGTATCCAGCATGGTAAATGCAAGCAGGCTGGATCGCGACAGAAACCGTAACCTGAGAGATCGTTTTGCAGAAACCAGGTATATTCCTGATTTATACAACCCGATTTCGCCCTCGAAAACTGCCTATCAATCTTTGCTCAATGAATATGACAAAGCTATTGATGACAACCGGACTACAATGGTTCAGGGCTACCTGTCATTGAAATTTGACCTTAAGCCGGTAAACTTTATCTCAACATTTAATTTTGATTACAATGAGGGGGTGAGGGATGTTTTCTATCCAACAACTTTAATGGCAGGGAACAATTACGTATCCAATTATTTCGGATACAACCAGCGGTTCATGATCAACAATGCCGTAAATTATACCAAACATTTTAATAGAGATCATCAGATTTATTTTGAAGCTGGTCAGTCTATCCAGGATGATTTGCACAAGTATGGGTATGCGAATGCTTATAATGGACCAAACGACTTTATTAAGATTAACGTTGTTGAAGGAGATAAGAAAAAGGATAAATACCTGATACCTGTTGGTTATCTGGTATATAGATATAACGACAAAATTCACAACAGGTTATTTTCAGTATACGGTTCTGCAAAATATTCCTATAAAGATTTATTTACGTTTTCTGCGTTGGTTCGTGATGATGGATCTTCCTCTTCACAGCCAGGAAGCCGGTGGTTTATCGCACCAGCTTTCAGTGCCAGCTGGAGTTTAAAAAATCAATTCTTAAAAGCAAACAATTGGGTTGATAAACTGAATATGGATGCTTCATGGTCCAGAATCGGAAAGCTTTTTAGCGATGACAGATTCGCCGCTGGCCCGCAATACCGCAGTAATTCCGGTTGGGCACTGGAGCCAACCATTCCGGGATACAATGGCATCGCAACAATATCCAGACCTTATTCTTCGGGTTGGGTTGGGTACGACATAAAATCGCCGTATACGGATCAGCTTAATGTGGGTTTTGACGGTTCATTCTTTAAAAACCGTTTGGGAGCATCTGTCACTTATTACATTAAGGATGATAAGAGAATGTTGTTAAACAGCCCTATTTCAGCAGAAACAGGATTCGCCAGTCAATTTAGCACTGGGCTTGCAGTTAGAAATACCGGAATAGATTTGGGTATTCAGGGGCATATTCTTACTGGAAGGGATTTTGGCTGGACCTCAGGGCTTGGCTTTAACTTCAATAAAAATACGTTAAAATCTCTTCCGAACGGACTTAATGAACTGATCATCGGAGATCGGAAATTAAAAGTTGGTGAAGCAATTGACCGCTTCTGGATTTATGAGAACCAGGGAATTTATAATGCTGATGCAGAAGTACCAATTAATCCGGCTACTAACCAGCGCCTGACTTTCGAGGGTACGACACTTAAAGCTGGTGATCCCAGATGGAAGGATATCAACGGAGATTTTACCATCAACAGCGATGATAAGGTATTAAAGGGAAATTCTATGCCTAAACTAACCGGCAGCTGGTCAAATGAATTCCGTTATGGCAATTTCAAATTGAACGTTGATATTATATATGCCGTTGGGCAGAAAGCCTTAAATCAGTCTGCTGCTTTACAGTATGATTTCATTAACAGGGAAGCTGCGAATGACATTAATTCCGTTAGGGAGGTTTTCTCCTGGCAAGTCAATGCGGATGTATCGAAATATCCGACATACAATCCCTGGAGCAGTGTTGTGCCTTACCGTTTAGAGCAGGATCTGTTCTTAGAGAATGCATCATATGCGAAATTGAGAACAGTCTCTCTGGGGTATGATTTATCCAAAACAGCTTTGTTTAAAAATAAAACGGCTATAAAAAGGGCTTACCTATATGTTACGGGAAACAACCTGTTGACAGTTACTTCATTTTCCGGCAGCGATCCCGAGCTGATAGAATATAACGGGCTATACACCGGATACGGACTGTCTATCCCAAAAACGTATACACTGGGAATTAAAGTTGATTTATAAAGGCATAAGGTTATAAAATTATTAGCATATGAGATCTATTTTTAAAATAAATATCCGGTTTAATAAAGGCTTACTGATCTTGCTGGTTGCAATTTCGGGCCTTCATTTCTCCTGTAAAAAGATGCTTGATATCGAATCAAGCCGTCTTTCTAATGAAGACACCCACTGGAGTTCGCTTCAGGATACCAGATCAGGATTGATGGCCAGTTATTCACTGATGAGGAGTGCGATGGCCGAGAACAATGCGCACTGGTTATGGGGCGAATTGAGAAATGGAGATTTTACGGCCTCCAGCAGGTCTGATCTTAAAGTAATCATCAATCAAAACCTGAAAGCGTCTTTCCCCCTGGTGCAAAAACTCACCTCATGGAGGGCATTTTATGCGGTGATCAATAGCGCAAGTCTGTTCATCGAAAGGGCTGCTGAAGTACGGGCAACAGATATTCGTTATACCGAACCCAATTTCAGGGCTGACCTGGCACAGGCAAGGGCTTTGAGGGCATTTGCCTATTTCTATATGGTACGCATCTGGGGCGATGTTCCTTTAATTACGGCTTCACATGACGGAACCTTTGAGGATAAGCCTAAAACTGATCAGTCAAAAGTTTTAGCCTATGCAGAAACCGAATTGATTACTGCGGCTAAAGATCTGCCTTACGTCTATGGGGCAGAGGGAGATGAGATCCTGCCGGGGTCCTATTACGGTTATGGAGTAGACCGATGGAGAGGCGCTTTGTTTACCAAAATATCTGCTTATGCTGTTCTGGCACATATTGCTGCCTGGCAATCACATTATATAGATGTTTCTGTTTATACAGACTTCATCATGACCAACTACGCAAAGGCAAACATTGCTTATTCCACAACTTCGCAATTGACTGCTTCCGATGGTATTTTTAATGGACAGTCTTATAGCCAGGTGATTTCCTTTGGTTTCAACGATGTTTACGGGGAGTCTACTGCAAATGGGCATATCGAACAATTGGTACTCGCATCTCCGCTCATTTCAAAGCAGACGCCTGATCTTTACGTATCGAAAGATTCTATCGCATCTGTATTTACTGACCTTAACGATCAGCGTTTTGGATTAGATACCATTTCAGGTCTTCCAAGAACGAACTACTTTGTGAATTTCACCGGCGAGATCCCGGTCTTCAGTAAAATTAAAGTTTTAAGAGGCGGTTCAACAAATGGAAATTTTGCCATTTACAGTTCAAACATTCTTTTTACCCGCTTAGAGGAATTGGTTTTACTTAGGGCAGAGGCCCTGGCCGTACTTGGCCAGCGGCAGGACGCCATCACCTTGCTAAACACCATTAAGAAAAACCGAGGTGTGAAAACGATCAATGACGGAACCGGCAAGGACCTGATCAGCGAAATCTTTGCGGAGCGCAGACGCGAGTTAATGGGAGAGGGCTGGCGCTGGTACGATCTGATCAGATACCATAAAATACAAAACAACAATCCGGCATTTATGAACCTGATTCAGCAAAAAGGAATATACTGGCCAATTGCAAAAGAGGTGCTTAATGCAAACAGTAAGTTGGAACAAAATAACTATTGGAGATGAAAATAACTAAAGAAGAATTAGCACCAAATACAAATCCGATGATATCAATGAGAAATAAAAAAACACCTGGTTTTTCTATACTGATGGCTATGTTGCTCTGTGTCATGTTGTTTTCCTGTAAGAAAAATGAATCCGAATATTATAATTATGAAAATGACCTGAAGGAATTTGATGGAAATGCATTTGAATACTTAAAGGCACAGCAATCGGGGGTATATGATTCCCTCTTGCTTGTTCTTAACCGGTTACCCTCATTGCAGGATTCTCTGAAAAATCAAAAGGTTACTTTTTTTGCGGTGACCAACAGGAGCTTTCAGACCTCTGTAGAGAGTTTAAATGCCGTTCGTAAAAGAATCAATAAAGCGCCCTTGTACCTCGCCAATATGGATGTAAAACAATTGGATACCATGGTGAGCAAGTACATTATCCGTGGAGAGTTCAATACCTCTTATTTCCAGGATTATGCAGATGGGCTGATTGTAAAAAGCATTGCTCATAATTACAACATGCATGTTCTTTACAAAAAGGCAGATGCATCGGGTTTTAAGGGAGGTGGCCCTGCGGTGATCACATTTACCGATCCTAAGAATTCCATTTTCGTGAGGTATTGGGAGAGCACGCCTACCAATTCAGTAAACATTAAGACAAAGAATGCCATCATAAATGTATTGTCTCCAGGACATGATTTTGGCTTTGGCGAGTTTGTAACCCGTGTTAATAATTAAGATGATGAGCATAATGAATACAAAAGATCCTTTAACATCATCAGTCGCTTTCTTCATGGTGCTGATGCTATTTATACTAAGCTCAGGCTGCAAAAAAGGCTTGCCTGAGGACCGGGAGTCTATAGGCTTAGACACCCGTTTTACACAAACCGTCTACAGCCCGGTATTGGGTCGGAATACCCTTTTTTCTGACAATCTTTTTATCGGGGCTTCTTCACAGCCACTTAACTTCAAGATCATCAATATGAGGACCAGGGATGGGTCGCCTGCTCCGGAACTGACAAAGAATACTCCGGTTCAGGTATGGAGCCAGCCTTATCTGGGTACCGAAAAATCTATTGATGAAATAGAAGCAAAGCGGAAGATGGAAAACCGTCCTCTCTTTGAGATCAGAGAGCATTCCGGCCAGTTTTTGATGTGGTCTGCAGCAACGTCAACACTTCTCAAAACGCAACCGGATTCAGGATATGTTTTCGATGTGGAAATGTCTAACACCGGCGGGCGCAGGTATTTCAGGGACCTTAAGCTCATGCCGTTAAAAGAACATCCTTTTGAGCCATCCGTCTTGGATCCTATTACAGGTCTCTCCAGGTATATTGGCGTAATCCCTAGTAGCATCAGTAATATGCGTGGCGCCAGAACAAATCAACGACTTTTTTACGATGACATTACCGTCTTGTTTAATAAGGTAAGCGGGGGAAGCAATTCTTTAAAGTTCAGATTTGTAGATTCCCTTTTTAAGCCCATAGATCCAAATGGCTTCAACCTCACTAAATGGGATCAGCTTGTCCATGGCTTCAACATGGTGAAAACCAACGAATCTGTAACGTATAATGTGGCTTATCCAATCCCTCTTGTCGCCTTTCAAACTCCATATACGAATGTGGCAGGTAACAGAGCGCATACGCTTTTCAAGTATGAAAGACAGGGTTTTGGCAACATTCGCGAGGAGGCTTCTTTAAGTCTTGATTTTTCAATCTATGAAAAGGGCAACTGGGAGATCATCATTTGGTTTACCGGAGAACGTCCAAAATTTACTAATGATTAATAATATGGAGTTTCCAATTTATATAAGACTTAATATGAGATATACAGTCGTAATATTTTCTTTGTTCGTGTTGTTTGGCTTTAACGGCCGGTTAACAGCACAGCAAACGAATATTGTAGTTAAAGGAACTGTAATTGATAGGGCAGATAAAAAACCTATCCCAGGAGTAGTCATCACTTCAGGCAAATCCCAAACCCCTCTTGGTCAAACTGATGGTAATGGGAGATACAGCCTAAGCGTAAGCCCTGGTACTGAGCTTACCTTCCGGTATCTGAGCTATAAAACAGTGTTCAGAAAAGTGTCGGGAAGTGCAACGATAGACATCAGCATGGAGGAATCTGTAAATGCGCTTAAAGAACAGGTGATCATCGGCTATGCTAAAAAGACGAAAGAGATTTCAACAGGTTCAAGTGTGATTATTACCGCTAAAGATATCCAGGATGTTCCTGTTGCCAACGTAATGGAGTTGCTTCAGGGTAAAGTTGCAGGTTTAAATATTCAGAACAATAATGGCGCGCCAGGGATGAGGGGATCAATGACTATCAGAGGGATTTCCAATCTGAATGTTTCCGGGTCAGGAGATAATGCTTTTCTAACGCCAACCTCTCCGTTATTTGTAGTAGATGGTATTCCTATTGATGACAATACCGATTATTCGTATGGGTTTGAGTCTGCGGGTCCCGGAATTAGTCCGATCTCCTTAATCCCAGTAGAGGATATTGAACGGATAGAGGTCTTAAAAGATGCACAGGCAACTTCGCTTTATGGTTCCAGAGGTGCTTATGGTGTTGTTTTGATCACTACAAAAAGAGGGAATTCAAAGGTTCCTATTGTTCAATTCACTTCAAATTTTACGGTTGATACCCCACCTGAACTAAAATCGGTAATCGGAGGAAGGGGAGAGCGTATGATGCGGATTGATCAGATATTAAAAAATGATACTAATTTTTATCATGGCTTGAATTCCATCAATAAAAATCCTTTTCTGGCAGATAGCTTAAATGCTTTTTATAACAATTCTACTAACTGGCAAAAGCTGTTTTATCGGACTACGTTTAATCAAACGCATAACTTGTCTATCTCAGGAGGAGATCAGCAGTTTAACTATAAAGTGAACGGGGGCTATTTCGATAAAAAAGGTATCGTTGAAAACACCGCTTTTACACGCTACAACCTCAATATGAATGCCCAATACCAGCCAAATGAGAAATTCAAGTTATTGGCCTCTTTAAATAACGTGATGGCCAACAGCAGTTCGGGAGGAGGAAACAGTTTAAGTCAGACTGGTTTGTCGGAATCTGGTTCATCGTCTTCTTTACTGCCGGCGCCTTCATTATTTACTGCTTCAAGTGGGTTATTAAATACATTGAATACCGACGACGACAATAAGACCATCAATGTATCCACCAATATTGACGTGGAATATGAAGTTGTAAAAGGATTACGGGCATCAAGTTCATTTAGTTTCAACTACATCACACAGGCGAAAGACCGATTTACACCGGGTGGTCAGAGTGCCGGCGTCGATTCAGTTTATAATTATTTCGATCGTAAAAACACGTTGTATAACAGAACCAGGCTTTCTTATGTAAAGCAGGTTGCGGAAAAACATAACTTTAATGCTGCAGTATTTTCAGAACTGAATTCTACAAACTTCAGGGCTGATGTTTCTCAGCAGGTAAGTACACCTAATGATCAGGTAAAAGGACCTTTGGGTTCAGATTGGTTCAATTCCAAAGGTGGTACACTGAATAACCTCAGCAATTTTAGATCTGCCTCTCTTGCCGGCTCATTCTCGTATAATTACGATCAGAAATATGTGCTGGACTTAACTTACAGGGTCGATGGTTCTTCTACAAATGGTCCTGATGCCGGGTATTCAAAAAGCCCTTCAGTTGCAGCAAGATGGAATTTTTATAAGGAGAATTGGCTTCGCTCTGCGGAAAGCTGGTTAGATTATGGATCAATTCGTGCCAGTTATGGAAAGAACATCGTTCCTACAGGGAATATTTATGATGTTTACGGAAAATATGTGGCCGGAGGTAATTACAATCAGCTGCCTACGGTAAATCTCGATCTGGGTGTGGTTCCTAATACGACATTAACGCCTACCACTACCACGCAATACAATGCTGGTTTTGAAGCAGGATTCCTGAACAATAAATTCGGATTTGTTTTTGAAACTTACTACAAGCAGGTAGACAACATGCTGCGGGAAAAAAATATCTCCAATATTAATGCATTCGGTAAGGTAAAAACCAACGAGATGAGTATGGTAAATTATGGTTACGAGCTCACTTTGAATGCCCGGCCTCTCTCTGCAAATAGCAAATTAAAATGGAACGTAAGTTTAAATGCATCGCTTAACAGAGATGTAGTGGTGCATCTGCCTGACAATGCAAGTCAGCTTTTAATAAAAGATGCTGAGACAGGCCAGAACATTCTTTACCGTGTTGGAAAAAACAGTCTAACTAACGTATTATTAAATACAAGAGGTGTTTATGCTACAGATTTGAGTGTTCCGGTTGACCCCTTAACTGGCTTAAGGTATCGTGCAGGGTCAGTAATTGACCGCCGTACCTATTTCAGAGGAGGGGATCCGATGTGGACTGACCTTAATGGTGACTATATTCTTGACGACAACGATTTGGTTGGAGCAGGAAATTCACAGCCACTAATCACGGGAGGTTTTACATCTTACATGCAATACGGCGGTTTTTCATTAAGTGTTACCGGATCTTTTACTTTAATAAGAGATGTCTTAAACAATGCCCTTTCTTCACGTTTTCAAAGTTTCGAAAATCCACTTGCTTTAAATTCTTTAGTACCATTGGAACAGTATGAGTATTGGAAAAATTCAGGAGATAAGGCAACTTATCCAAATCCTTATGATTATACCCGTTATTCAGTATACAGGCCATTCCGGTTTGACCAGACCTTGTTTCAGGAGGACGGTTCTTATGTAAAACTGCAACAGGCTACGCTTGCTTATAATTTTGACAAGAAATACGCCAGGAAGTTCGGAGCCACGTCTATTCGTGTTTACGGAACGGCATATAACATCTATACTTTTTCTAACTATTCAGGTCCGAGTCCTGAAACCGTTACTGATCTGGGTAGAGATTCCTCAAAAGGATATCCGAATCCCCGTACCTATACTTTTGGTCTTAATGTTCAATTCTAATATTAAAATGGGTTTTATGAAACGTATCTTATTTACAGCCATTATTTTAACAGCCGGATCCATCACCTTTTCCGGGTGTAAAAAATACTTAAATGTAACCCCTATAGATAACTTATCTGGGAACAATTACTGGCAAAATCAGAAAGATGTAGAGGCCTTTACTACCGGGATCTATAATCAGTTTAGAGAGAATACCCTGTCTTCTCCTTATTTTGCCACAACCGGCGACCTGCGTTGTAGTCCTGCTATTGAGACTCCTGGGCTGGGCCGCAGCTATATTACAGCGATTACCACCAATTCTCTTTCCTTCCTGATAAATAGTACCGGTTATTATCAGGATATTTTTAACTACAAAAGTTTAACGCAATGGAGTAATTGGTACAAGATGGTTCAGGCAGCCAATATTTTATATGTGCAAGCAGATAAGGTAGAAGTGCTTAGTGTAGAACAGCGGAAGAAATACCGTGCTGAAGCTGTATTTCTGCGGAACCTGGCTTACTTCTTTATGGTTCGTCAATTCGGAGATATCCCTTATTATACCAAAGCTTATAACCAGGCTGCTTTACCTAGAATGAAAATGGTGGAGGTGCTCAATAATTGTATTGCCGATATGAAAGCAGTTAAGGACGATTTACCCTGGACCTATGAAGATCCGTCAATTGTTGGGATCAGGGCCATGCGTGGAAGTGCCATCGCCTTAATGATGCACATGAATATGTGGGCTGCCGGGTTTACTGAAGGCGATAAAGCAGGTTATTATACCGCCGTTGATGAATTGGGCAAAGAAATCATGAGCACAAACAGCTACGAGTTGCTTCCTATTACCAGAACTAAAGAGATCTTTAAAGGGCGTACTAAAGAAAGCCTTTTCGAAGTGTTGCGGAGTCTGAACTATGGTGAATATTCAACAGGAAATTACCTCTACAATACTTTTACAGATATGGTATTGCACTATCCTCATAAGCCGGTAAAGTCAATTACTAAAAGTTACATCTATTATAACTCCAAGTTCATGGCGAAACTATATCCGTCAGGCACACCAGATAAACGCGGCGAGTACTGGTTTGATCCGGCAACTATTTACGCAACAGACGGTAGGTGGGAGTTGCTGAAGTTTGTGAACATATTTGCTGCTGAAGGAGAAGATGTGCTTCCTGATGATGATTTGATTGTATTCCGGTTACCAGACGCCATTTTGCTGAGAGCAGAAGCACAGGCTGAGCTGGGGAATGAGGATGGTGCTAAAGCGTCGTTGAATTTAATCCGTGCCAGAGCCGTGGCTACGCCGGTTACCGAGAGTGGTAAGGAACTGAAAGATGCCATATTTTATGAACGTTGTCGCGAACTGATGGGTGAAGGACATTACTATTATGACCTGGTACGTACCAAAAAGGTATTGGACAAGGAATATTGTTTTAACCCAATATCTGTAGAAGCTTTTAAAGCAGGCGCCTGGGCATGGCCTATAGATAAAAGTGCATTGATTGACAATCCTTATATGGTCCTGAACAGCTATTGGAAATAATATTAGAATGAAACCTGTATCAGCTTATACAGGTTCCATAACCGTTAAAAACAAATATATTTTGATGAAAAACGATATGTTAAAGATAATTAAAACAAGTGCGGCTATACTAAGTGTAATGTGCTGTATACTCCTATCCTGTTCGAAGGATAGTTATTTTGTGGATACTGGTGTTCATAACGCCAAATACAATGGTACCATCCTGCAATACCTTAAATCTAAGCCTGTACTCTTTGATAGTCTGGTAATGGCCATTGATGCAGCCGGAATGAATGAGGTGTTTGAAAAAGAGAACATCACTTTTTTTGCTCCCGCCAATTCCTGCATACACAAAGCTGTGAAATGGTTAAATGAGGATTTAAGAAGTGATGGCAGGGATACTGTATCTAAATTAACACAGATTAAACCCGAAGTATGGAAGGAAGTTTTTTCGAAGTACATCTTCAAAGGATCGTATGTCTTAAAAGATATCCCTCAGATCGATACCCTGGATTTAGCTGCTTTTAAAGGACAGGGCTATGCTTCCTATGGCGGGCGTTCAATGAATATCGGGGTGTTATATAATAATGCAAATGGAATAAAGTATGTGGGCTACCGTCAGCTGATATTGTCTTTTATTCCGGATTTTTCTAATCCCAAAATCGGGTTAATTCATACCCCGGTTGCTACTTCAGATATTCAGCCGACAAATGGAGTAATACATGTACTTCGTTATCAGGGGCATTCTCTTGATTTCGAGAGGAAACGGTTTATCACCTCAGCCAAGTCAGCCGGTATTTCGAAAGCAAATGAATAGGGTTGTTCATATCAGTTAAACAAGATTATTTTAATAAGACTTATGATTTTAATCAATATAAAATATACAAGACTCAGCCTCGTAAAACTCGCTTTATTGCTTTTTGTGGGCATTGGCAGTTCCTGTTCAAAACAGGAGGTTTTCCGGGATGACCCCTACAAAGGGGGAAAAGAAGCACTTGGTGTAAAGTTTTCTGAAGCAGATGCCGACCCGAGTGCCGGCTCACCGGGCGATGAAGTTACTTTTAAGGTTCGGGGGGTAATGAAGTTTAAAGAGAAACTGGAATTCCTTGTTAATGAAACTAAGGCCGATATTATTAATGTAACGGATACCTCCATTACCGTGAAAATCCCACAAAACGCAAGTACTGGTGGTACCACACTTTTGTTGGAAGGCCAATCTTTCTTTGGACCTAAATTTACCGTACAGGGTAAGGTGACGATAGATCCGGGCTTCAAAGCCGTGAACGGAACAAACGCAGTGATTAATGATATTGTTGCGACTTCTGCCGGGGGCTACATTTTGGTAGGCGGGTTTACGAATTTTGAAAACCAGGCTCCTTCTACGCCTATCAACAGAATCGTTGAAATCGCTAATGATGGGGCCTATAAAAGTTCCCTTTTCAGAGGAGGATCAGATGGACCTATTCAAAACATTAGCCGTCTGTCTTCCGGAAAATACATGATCTCGGGCTCATTCAGTTCATTCAATAAAACACCAGGAACTAACGGGGTAGCCAGATTAAATGCCGATGGTTCACTTGATTCTATGTCTGTTGAGCTCATCAACCCAAGACCTAATAAGCCTGATTTGAGTTTAGACACAGTTCCTGCTTTTAATGGAGGGGTGATCAGTAGCATTAATGCCGGAAATTTCTTTGGAGGTATTGCAAAGAGTTTTGTCAGGGGTGACAAGACGATCCTGCTTGGAAGTTTTGATTTTTATGTAAAATATTTCTATCCGCGTTCGACTAAAGATGCCAAGGTAATAGATATCACCAGAATGGCTCAGATTGCTCAGTTAAAAGAAAACGGAGATCTGGATTCAGCCTATAATTTCGATCCTGTTAAGAAACAAAGTTATGCAGGAACAAACGGACCAATTTACGGTGCTTATATGCAAAGCGATGGTAAAATTGTGGCAGTTGGAAGTTTTTCAACTTTCAACGGGACTGCGGCAAAAAATATTGTAAGGATTAACGTCGATGGAAGTATCGACCCGACCTTTTCTTCAGGCACGGGTGCGGATGGTGCCATATTTACCATCAATTACAATGAAACAACCAATAGAATTATACTATCCGGGAGTTTCAGGAGCTACAATGGAAAAGCCAGCAACGGCGTGGTGATGTTAAACTCAAATGGATCTGTAGACGAGAGCTTTAAGTTTGGTCAGCTGGTTGGAGGTGCTCCAAACTTTGCTGCTCAGTTGAATAATGGTAAAGTGATTGTTTCCGGTGATTTTAGCGGCTATAGCGGCGTGGTGAGACAAGGGTTTATGATCCTTGGTCAGGATGGAACTTTAGCTCCAGGCTGTAACAATACCGGAGCTTTCCAGGGGCGGATTTCAAGAATGATCCAAACCACTTCTACATTAGGTTATCCTGCCGTATTACTGGTCGGGGATTTCACAAAATTCGATAATAAACGAGTAGGAAATATAGTACGGGTAGAGATCAAACCATAAACAGAACAGACATGAACAAGATAACTACAAATATTAATCGATTTACAGCAATTGCAGCTACTGTATTGTTCATTGCCGCGATATCGGCATGTAATAAAGATTTTCCAAGCCGTTTAAAAGATGCCTCCGGTAATGATACAGTGGGTATTAGCGCTAAAACAAGAAAAGTATTGTATATCATAGTAGATGGTGCAAGAGGAAGGGCAATAAAGAGTATTAACCCTCCTAATATTGCAAGAATTACTAAAAATTCCATTTATGCATTGGATGCTTTAAATGATTACAATAAAAATACCATGACAAATGCCGGTGCCTGGGCAAGTATGATTACAGGTGTTGGTAGTGATAAACATGGGGTCATTTCTGAAGATTTTGCGGGTAATAAGCTTACAGCGTATCCAAGTGTATTTACCCGCTTAAAGCAAGCTAACGCTAAATTAAGAACGATTTCTATAGCAGCTTCAGGCGCATTTAATGCTAATTTTTCAGCAGATGCAACCGTTCGTCAGAATTTCGAAAATAATGATGTATCTGTTAAGAACGCCGTTAAGGAGGAGTTAATGAATGGGGACGCTGCTCTTGTTGTTGGTCAATTCCATAGTGCAGAATTAGCAGCAAAGGCTTCAAACTACGAAACCTATACACCGGAATATGCAAATGCCATTCTTCAGATCGACAATTACATAGGAGAGATCATGGCGGCATTAAGCAGCAGAAAGACTTTCTCAAACGAGAACTGGCTGGTGGTAATTGCTTCAAATAAGGGGGGGGTAATTACAGCAGATCCAGCCAGTACAGACCTTACTCAGTACGGAGACCAAACCAGGAACAATTTTGTGATATTCTATAACCCTCGTTTTAGTACTTTATTTATTCCTAAGCCTAACTCTGACCAGATTCCTTATGTGGGGGCAAGCGTACAATTTAATTATACGGAACGGCCTACGGCAATTGTTACAGATGTAAATGCCTATAACTTTGGTGTGAATGGAAATTATACGATAGAACTGCTAATTAAAAGTAAAGAAGGGTCATACATCTACCCTACATTTTTATCTAAACGCGCCGCCAGTTTTACTGGTGCCGGGTGGAATATGTTTTTGGAGTTCGATAAGTGGACCCTTAATTCTTCCGTTGCCAATCAGGCACAGGGAGGCGTAGTTTCCGATGGCAAATGGCATAAGCTTACCGCAGTTTTTGATGGTACCAATAAGAAGGTGCGTGTGTATACGGACGGAGTATTAAATACGGAAAGAGACATGAGTACCAATAACATGAACAATACGGCTCCATTCAAGATTGGTTATAATGCAGGAGATGGAAATACAAGTGCGAACGTGCTTGTTAATAGTTTACAGGTTTACAATGTTGCCTTAACTTCACAGGAGATCAGCAATTACAGTTGTAAGACCATTGTTGCCCCGACAAATCCACATTATGGGAATCTTATTGGATACTGGCCATTGAACGAAGGTACTGGTACCACAATAAAAGATATCAGTGGAAAAGGAAAGGATTTATTGATGGGTGGTAGTCCGGTATGGGAGAATTTTAGTGATGCAGGATCGTTATTGTGTCCGGAAATTAACGATTCTTATTTCAGATTGGTTCCCAACAATGTCGATATACCATTCGAGCTGTACCAGTGGCTGGGAATTTCTATCCCACTTTCCTGGAATCTTGATGGTAAAGCCTGGAACCCTATTTATTCAGATATTAAACCTTAACCAGATATGAAAAGTACTATTTTTTCTAATACAATACTGGCATTTGTAGGTGTACTTACTTTGGCCTCGTGCAAAAAATACCGTTACAGTTTTGATGATGGTGTTAATAAACCAAGTACTGCAGAAAGTCAGCAGACTGTAGATACCGCAATGGCCGTTGTAGACCGGTCACTTTATTCCAGAGCACGTATTTTTCCAGGTATGGTTGAAGCAACTGAACCAAGAGTAAAAGATGTCAGATTTACGCTGGACCTAAATTTTTCAGCATCCAATTCCTACCTGCTGCGGATACAGTCTGCACCATTTCCTCAGTTCAGCACAGGATTTTACGCCCCTGCCGGAGAGTTGATCAAAATTGTTGTTCCAGCAGGTGTTAACGGTTTAAGTGTACAGGTAGGGGGGCATACGGATAACCTTACCGGTCAGTTAAATTTAAAGCGGGACCCGATCATTGTGATGCACAAACAGCTGTATCCCGGAGACAATTATGTTAGAAACTTGTATGGAGGAACCATTTATATCAACGCTGCTTTCGGTATCCCGCAACCGATTGAGTTTTCCATTACAGGAGCTGTAAAATCTCCTGATTTTGTGCTGGGACAAAGCATCAATGATGCTTGGATTAAAGAAGTGAAAGCATCTACCGTTCCATGGCTGGAAATGCGTAGTAAACGTATTGTTTTTCTCATTCCAAGGGATTTTCTGATCAGAAATTTTGCTTCAGCTAAACCTTTAACCGATCCGACAGCTTTGATGACCGCATGGAACGATGTTTTTGAGCTTGATTACAATAAATGGATGGGCCTTTCTGATAATCCGGCCGATGACAGAGACAGGAGTCCTCAGGGAGCCTGGAGAGAGGTGCTGGATATTCAACCTTCGGTAGGATATGGACATAACGGCTGGCCGGTAGTTGCGACTATGGACGACGAATGGTTCAATAGCGTTGTTAGCATAGATCAGTTGTTACATGGTGCAAACTGGGGTACTTACCACGAATTTGGACACAATTGTCAGCAGATTTCTATGTGGAGCTGGAGCACGCTGGGTGAAACCACCAATAATCTTTTCAATTTCAAGGTAGCCAACAGAAATGGCGTGAATTTCGGGCTTCTGCATGGAGTGGACTGGCTGAAACCTGCTCTTGCTTTTGCTGCAACTGCCGGGACCAAGGATTTTGACGGTTCGGTAGCCGCGATAAATGATCCATTTGCCAGGATGGTCCCTTTCCTTCAGATTTTTGGAATTTATGGTTACGATGCGATGCCTTATTTGTATACGGCAGCCAGGCATGCACAGCGTTTTTCAAACACAGATCTTGACAAGCACGACTTTGTTTATGAGCGTTTTTCTGAATACTCAAAGATAGATTTAAGACCTTTCTTTGAATCCTGGGGCATCGCGCTAAGTTCACAATCTACAATCCGGATAGGAAAGATGTTCCCCTTGCTGGATAAAAAAATATGGACTTATAATCCGGTAACGAAAACCGGCGGAACGGAAAAATATGATCCAATTAAGATTACAACCAGTTCAGAGGAATTAACTGGAGAAGGTGCGACAAATGGCCGGGCTTCTGCAATGATCGATGGTAGTAATGTTACTTTCTGGCATTCCCGTTGGTCTTCAGCACCTTTTGGTACGATGCCATATACCTTGCTTTTAGACTTAGGTTCTTCTAAATCAGCTAAGGGCATGTATTTTGTCGCAAGATCAAGTAGCGGTCAGGTTCCAAAAGATATTGAAGTGTTTAAAAGTGAAAACAATACTGATTGGGTGAGCATTGGAACTTTCCAGATTGGAAGTGCAGCAGGAGCAAGGAGCAACTACAACTTCCCGGCAACGATAGCGAACAGATATTATAAAATTGTAATTAAGAACAACTGGGCAAATAATAGCAATGCAGCTCTTGCCGAGCTTAATATTATTCAACCTTAATGCATTCTAAACCATGACGAAACTAAAAAATACATTGCTATTTACGGGAGCCCTAATCATCAGTGCAACTGTTTTTAATGCCTGTAAAAGATATGAAAACCCACCCCAGGTGTTTGAAGAGTACGGGGATAATGGAACTGGGCTGGCCACAAGGAAGGTCCTGGTTATAAACATTGATGGGGCAGCAGGTGCAGATATTAAAACAATCAATCCTCCAAGTATAGCCGCGCTGATTAAAACAGGAAAATATAGCTTTACGGCGTTGAGAGATGCTGTTCCTACTGATGGTGGATCTATTGCAAGTATGCTTACCGGTGTGTCTTCGGCAAAACATAAAATCGCTGATGATACCTATATTCCGCATAATGGTGGTGATGACGACCATTCGGTGATTACCAACTATCCTTCAGTTTTCTCCAGAATGCTTGATGTAAGGCCGGAGTTTAAAACGGTTACCATCACAACAGACGCGGCGTTAAATAAATATGTGATCCACTCAGATCATCGTATTTTAAACGCTACCGATGCTTTGGTTAAAGATTCTGCGATCAACATCCTGCAGAATAACAATGCAAGAATGGTCTTTGTTGATTTTAGGGATGTAAAAGCCGCTGGCAAAGCAGGTGGATTTGCAGCGGATGCGCCCGCTTATAAAGCTGCCATTGAAAAAATAGATGGCTATGTTGGCGAGATGGTCGCTGCGCTGAAAAAGCGTAAAGATTACACTAAAGAAGATTGGCTGATTATTGTGACCACTAACCGGGGCGGTGATGAAAGTAATCCTAAGGCTGGGTTTTTGATCTGCTCGAATCCAAGCTTCAAAGAAAAAGGGGTTTCAAAAGAAGGGTTTAATACGATGCACTTCAAAGGGACCTCGACTTTTGCCACTGTAAATAATGACAACGGGTTGTATAATGCCGGAACAGACAAGGACTTTACGCTGCAGTTGCAGGTTAAATCGAATGTTGGTAATTCTTATCCTGGCTTTTTCTCAAAAAGTACCGGCGTTTCTGGTGGAACTACTACCGGCTGGACAATGATGCAGGACGGAACAAAATATTCGGTAATTTTTGGTGGCTCTGCAAATGGTGGAACCGGTAAAAATCAGATCAATGGAAATGCCGTTTTTGATGGAAAATGGCACACCATTACTGTGACCGTAAAACTTAGCGGTGGTGTGAGAACAGCTACACTTTACACGGATGGCTTACAGGTGGCTACCGGAAATATTACAGCAGCAAAAGATTTAAGCACTACTGGTCCATTAACTATCGGGCATAAAAATATCGATGGCAGCAGTAATCTGGATTTTTATGCGGCAGATATTGAATACTTCAACGTTGCCTTGGACGCGGCTACGGTTAAAGATAACATCGCACTAAAGGATGTAACTAAACATCCGAAATATGCAAATCTGATTGGCTATTGGCCTCTTGACGACGGGGGAGGTGCAGTGATCAGTAATACGGCACCGATAGGTTATAACTTTCTGATGAAGGGAAGCGGTACCTGGGATGCTTTAGGAAATGATATTCCTGTTAGCAGGAGCCCTCAGAATATTACCGATGGGACTTTGTCTGTTATCGCAACTGGAGCTGACGTGACTGCCCTTACTTTTTATTGGTTAAAAGTGCCTGTTATATCTGGCTGGGGACTGGATGGAGTTTCATGGATTTCAAATTTTGAAGTCGAGTTTATCAAATAACTGCCCATTTACAAATTTAAATGAAGATGAAAATGATTAAGATAAAAGGAGTTTATACGGGTATATTACTGATTGCCCTTTTTACCGCTTGTAAAAAGAACCCGGTAGTCCCCGCGGTTGAGGCTCCCGAGGTTTCCGTAGGGGTTCCTGAGGACCCTAATTACCAAACGGTAGCTGCCAGTATTGAGATTTTTCCGGTATTGGAAGGCGCAAAGTTTGTATGGGTAAATGCCTCGAAAAAAGCAGTTACCTTAAAATTTAAGTACACAATTGATGGCATTAACAAGGAAACACTGGTTGACAATAATGTGGCCGCAAATGGTACAGTTACGATTCCCATTTTTGAGCTGACCAACTTCTCCGTTGCCATTTCAAATACTGGAAGTAAGCTGTTGACAACAAGGTTGATGGGGGTGTTGCCAGTTCAAAAGCCAGAAGCTAAGCTAGCCAAAACGGGATGGACTGCTACAGCATCTAGTGAAATTAACAACCCCGATGAAGAGCTAAATGGGGCTATGAATATTGTGGATGCAGTTGATATAAAAAGTATCACTAACCCTTCAGCTCCTTCTTTTTGGCAGTCAGATTATAATCTTGATCCAATTTATCCTTACCCTCATTGGTTAATTGTTGACCTGAAACAGGCCATTAAGATTACTAAGGTGGGTTTAAATGCGCATAATGACGGAAATCAGGGCTTTACCCAATTTAAGATTGAAGGAAGCGTAGATGGAATTGGTTTTACCAATATAGGGGGGGGAACAGATAAGACATTTAATCCAAAAATAACCACCGAACAGGTTTTTGCTGTTAGTCCTGCAACTGCCATCCGGTATGTTAAGATTACGTTGTTATTGGGCTCTCCATATCCTTGTCTTGGCAATTTTGAAGCCTACGCAAGACAATAAACTATTGTCCATCCGCTTTATATGATTAAAAAATAAAATATATGCAGCTTTACGAATGGGTAATCTTAGTGTTAGCCATCATTGATGGTATGATCGTTCTAGGCATAAGTGCCATGAAAGACAAGGCTTAAAAACGCAAAAGGCCAATCATTGATTGGCCTTTTGCGTTTTATAATTCTACTATGTAAATAGTTCCTGAAGGTCTCTGTCTGCAGTAGGGATTTTCTTTAAAAAGTCATCGAACCCAGCTCCTTCTTGTGAACTGTACATGCCATAGGCATCTAAAATATATCCGATTTGCCCGTCTTTATCCTCTAATAAATAAAGAACAGAATTATCACCTGGATCTGAAGCTCCTTCAAAACGGTATGTTTTTATAATAGACAAATCTTCCGGATTGTAAATCTTATTGACGCCAACACCTTGCATTTTACCATGATCTGTCATCTTGATTTCGTTATCCAGGCCTTTTTGCCTTAATTTTTCTAAAATCTGGCTAAGTGTATTCATTTCTATCGGCTGTTCCATAATGATTGATGTTTTATACTTAATTAAACAACGGGATAAGAAAAAGGTTTTTTGTTTATGCAATCGGGAGCTATTTGTCATCATGATTAAAACTTAGCGCAATGGCAACCTTAAACGTTCCTCAAAATGGCCAGGCCATGAAAGGAAAAAACAGAACCCGAAAAGCAGTACCTTCAGTAGACCTGACTGCAATGGTAGATTTAGCTTTTCTCTTAATCACCTTTTTTATGCTCACTACGTCCTTGTCTAAGTCTCAGGCAATGGAGATTGCCAAGCCGGTAATTAATGTGCCCAGTCAGCCTTATCCGGCCTCACGTACAGTTACGTTACTTTTGGGAAAGGGAAATCATATCGTTTGGTATAGGGGCGAAGCAGGAAAGTCGGAACCTCAAAAAGCGACCTTTACTACGATCCATGAGGTCTTGAGCAGGAACAAGTCGGCTATTGCGAAGACACATGGTAATGACCCGTCGAAGTTTATGGTGGTGATCATTAAGCCCACTGAAAAGTCTACCTATAAAAATTTTGTAGATGCATTGGATGAAATGAAGATCAGCGACGTTAAATCTTACCTGATCGATGATGGTCATTTATTGAATGAAGACGCTGCATTACTGGCCAGATTTGGCTTGTAAATGCTGAAGTTTGCGGATAATGTTATAGCAGTGGCCGATTCTTCTTCGGGGCTGGGTTAAAAAGAAAAAGGGCTGAATAAATTTGTTTATTCAGCCCTTTTTAAATGTGATTTTAATGCTTATAGTGCAAATGCAGCTTTTACTTTATCTACGAAGTCAAGTTTTTCCCAGGTAAATAATTCTACAGTTACTGTTTTTTCTTCTCCGTTTGGCGTTCTGAAAGTTTTAGTAACGGTCTCAGATTTACGACCCATATGACCATAAGCCGCAGTTTCGCTATAGATAGGATTTCTTAATTTTAAGCGTTGCTCAATAAAGTAAGGACGCATATCAAATAAACCTTCTACAATCTTAGCGATTTCGCCATCTGTTTTGTTTACTTTTCCTGTTCCATAAGTGTTGATGTAGATTCCCATTGGTTTAGCTACACCAATGGCATAACTCACCTGTACAAGAATTTCTTCTGCAACACCTGCAGCTACCAGGTTTTTAGCGATATGACGTGTAGCATAGGCTGCACTTCTATCCACTTTACTCGGATCCTTTCCTGAGAACGCACCACCACCATGTGCACCTTTACCACCGTAAGTATCTACGATGATTTTACGGCCTGTAAGTCCGGTATCACCATGTGGTCCACCGATCACAAATTTACCGGTTGGATTAATATGGTATTCAATCGCATCATTAAATAAATGTGCGTATTGAGGATATTTAGCAATGATTCTTGGGATTAGAATAGCCACAAGATCTGTTTTGATTTTTGCCAGCATGCTTGATTCTTCATCAAAATCATCATGTTGTGTAGAAATTACAATGGCATCAATGCGGACAGGCTTGTTGTTATCATCATATTCTAAGGTTACCTGTGATTTGGCATCAGGGCGTAAATAAGTGATTTCGTTATTTTCGCGTCTTAAGGCAGCAAGTTCCTGTAGCAGTTTATGAGAAAGGTCAAGTGCTAAAGGCATATAGTCTTCAGTTTCGTTGGTTGCATAACCAAACATCATTCCCTGATCACCTGCACCTTGTTCTTCTTTACTACTTCTGTCTACACCCTGGTTGATGTCCTGAGATTGTTCATGTATTGCAGAAAGAATTCCGCAAGAGTTCGCTTCGAACATGTACTCACTTTTCGTATAACCAATTTTTCTGATTACATCACGTGCAATCTGCTGCACATCAAGATAAGTTTTGGATTTTACTTCACCAGCTAAAATAACCTGACCAGTTGTAACAAGTGTTTCACATGCAACCTTTGACTCTGCGTCAAAAGCTAGGAAATTATCAATTAATGCGTCGGAGATTTGATCTGCGATCTTATCTGGGTGACCTTCGGAAACAGATTCTGATGTAAATAAATATGACATCTTAAATAATTAATTTTGTGATAAACAATTATATAAAATGGCCTCTGATCCTGCAAAACAGGTCGTAAAATGAAGTGAATAATAGGTTAGCACTTTTTTTTACGTGGTTGCAATCCCGCTATTTTTGATGATAGCATCGCAAATCAGTCCACTTTAATGTTGCAAAATTACTATATATATTCAAATAGTCAAAAAATATCAATTATTTTGTACCGTATTTAAACCAGTATTTTGTCGAAATCGAATATTTTATTTATTATCAACCCCATCTCAGGAGGAAAGGATAAGCTGAAGATCCCGGGGCTAATCGATGCAAATTTGGATCGTTCCAAATTTAACGCGAACTATAGCTTTACGGAGTATATTGGTCATGCTTCTGAAATTGCAGAAGAAGCGGCGAGTAAAAATTTCGACATCATCGTTGCTGTTGGGGGAGATGGAACAATTAATGAAATCGGAACCAAGGTGATGCAACAAAATAAGATTCTTGGGATTCTTCCATTTGGTTCCGGGAACGGTTTATCAAGATTCCTGAAAATTCCCATGAATACCACCCAGGCCATTAAAGTGATCAATGATTGTAAAGTAAGGGTAATTGATACTGCAAGGTTTAATGACAAGTGTTTTTTTAATATGGCGGGGATGGGCTTTGATGCGCATATCAGTTCTGTTTTTGCCGGGAATAAATCAAGAGGGCTTTCAGGATACCTGAAACTTGGGTTTAAAGAAATGATCGACTATAAACCACAGACCTACCATATATATATAGATGGTAAGGAATATATCCGAAAAGCATTTGTGGTGAGCGTTGCCAATTCTTCTCAATATGGAAATAATGCACATATTGCACCTAATGCGTCGATTACTGATGGTTTATTGGATGTTTGCATCATTAAAGAGTTTCCAATATATAAAATCCCGGTATTGGCTTACCATATGCTGAATGCTTCCACTGATCAGTCCAAAATGGTCGAGATCATTCAGGGAAGGGAAATCCGCATCCAGAGAATGTCTAACGATGCCATTCATATTGATGGGGAACCTTTTTTTATGGGGAAGGAAATCAATGTTTCCATTGCACCATTGTCATTAAACATCATTACACCTGATTATGAAAGCTAAAAAGAAAATATTGAATGATTTTGGCGGGATTATGTTTTCTACAGATCCTTCCTTTATATATGAATCAGAAACCGAAGATGTAAATGAGCCGCTTCCTAACCAACAACAAGACCTAAGGGTGATGCTGGACAGAAAAAACCGGGGCGGAAAGGGAGTAACACTGGTTACTGGTTTTATCGGGACTACAGACGCATTGGAGACATTGGCTAAAATGTTAAAATCCAAATGTGGGGTAGGGGGGGCTGCAAAAGACGGCGAGATCCTGATTCAGGGCGATTTTAGGGACAAAGTTTTACTTCTTCTTCAAAAAGAAGGATATAAAGTCAAAAAATCAGGAGGCTGATAAATCGTCATTATTATTTTGTAAATAACTGATTGTCAGTAGTTTTTATGTTAGTGTACGCGGCACAATAAGTAAAATTTTTCCTGCAAAAGCACTGCTTTTCCCTTTTTATCTGTATAACTTTGCCTCACTAACTTATTTATTTATGAGCAAAGCACTTACGCTTAAGCCGGATTTGAGCTATTTGAATTTAAATTCAGATCAATCCTTATACCAGCTTGATGTAGCACAATTGGTTGAAGAGGCCTTAAAAAATGGAGAAGGAACCCTTGCCGATACCGGAGCATTGGCAATTGATACAGGTAAATTTACCGGTCGTTCTCCAAAAGACAGATTTATTGTTTGCGATGAACTAACAGAAGACTCGGTTTGGTGGGGAGATATAAATATTAAATTTAGCCCTGAAAATTTTGATGCCCTGCTTGAGAAGGTAACTACGCATCTTAATCAGCAGAAATATTATGTAAGGGATGCCTACGCCTGTGCAGATGAGAGTTATAAAACTACGATCAGGGTAGTTACAGAGACTGCTTATCAGAATTTGTTTGCAAATAACCTGTTTTTAAGATTTCAGCAGGAAGAAGTTGTGGAAACACCGGAATGGACCATCATTGCTGCGCCAACTTTTTTTGCAGACCCTGCGGTTGACGGGACACGCCAGGGAAATTTCTCTTTATTGAATTTCTCTAAGAAAATGATCCTTATCGGAGGATCAGGTTATACCGGTGAAATAAAAAAAGGAATTTTTTCAGTGCTTAATTTTATTCTTCCTGAACAAAGGAATACGTTGTCTATGCATTGTTCTGCGAATGTAGGCGAGGCGGGTGACACGGCCATCTTCTTTGGATTGTCGGGAACGGGAAAAACAACGCTTTCTGCAGATCCTGAAAGAGGACTTATCGGAGACGATGAGCATGGCTGGGGTAAAGAAACCATTTTCAACTTTGAGGGTGGTTGTTATGCCAAGTGTGTGGACCTTACCGAAGAGAAAGAACCGCAGATTTTTAAAGCAATTAAGTTTGGATCATTATTGGAAAATACCAATTATTTTCCCGGAACGCGTAACGTGGATTTCAGTAATATTGATAAAACCGAAAATACAAGGGTCGCTTATCCGATCCATTATATAGAAAGCGCAGTTGCCCCTTCTATTGCGGGAGTACCTAAAAACATATTTTTCCTTACTGCTGATGCATTTGGTGTATTGCCACCAATTTCGAAATTGAGCCCTGGACAGGCAATGTTCCACTTTATTTCAGGCTATACGGCTAAGGTTGCAGGTACCGAAGCGGGGGTTACAGAACCACAAGTGACGTTTTCCGCTTGTTTTGGTAAGGCTTTTTTACCTTTACATCCAACAAAGTATGCCTCATTGCTTGGTGAAAAGATGCGTGCACACAACGTAAATGTCTGGTTGGTGAATACCGGATGGAGCGGTGGTGCTTATGGTGTTGGAAAAAGGATGAAACTGGCTTATACCAGGGCGATGATAACGGCTGCTTTAAAAGGCGAGCTGGAGAAAGAAAGCTTTAACGCAGATCCGGTCTTTGGTTTACAAATTCCAGATGCATGTCCAGGCGTTCCATCAGAAATATTACATCCTAAAAATACCTGGGAAGACGGAAAAAAATATGACCAGAAAGCAAATGAACTTGCGTTGGCATTTGTCAACAATTTTAAGCAGTTTGAAGCTTTTGCAAGTGACGAAATGCTTGCTTCATTCCCTAAAGTTGTCGAAAACGCACCTTAAAGCATTTTTTTTGCTCAAAAATTTGCATTTCAATTTTTTTTTAGTTTTAATTGTGAAAGATTGTCTCCACACCGAGACAATCTTTTTTAATATACGCCGATACGGACAGGGGGGAGATGTCTCAAAGGGAAGGAACTAACGATTATTTAATTTGGAATTAAAATCAAAGTTATAAATTTGTTCTTACAACAATTGTTTGTAATGATCGTTGTGTGTATTACAGAATATTAATCTAAATTTAAAAAAAACACAAGTACTAAAAACTAAAAAACTAAAAAAAAATGGCAAACGCACCAAAACCAACAACAGTTAAAAAAGAAAGCTCATCTGCTTCAAATTTATTCGCTACATTAACAATTCCTATTTGTATCATTATCGGGATATGTGTCTTCAAATTCATCTTGGGTGATAGAAATAACTTCATTGATGGCGCAGATCCGGATTTGCACGAAACACTTCCAAAAGTAGGTAACTATGCAGGTATGGCTTACAAAGGTGGTGTAATCGTACCGGTACTAATGGGTATGTTTTTAATGGTTATTGTATTCTCTATTGAGCGTATGATTGTTATTGGAAAAGCAACAGGTAAAGGTAGCTTAGATGCTTTCGTTAAAAAAGTACAAGCGCTTTTAAACTCAAATAACATCGAAGGTGCTATGGCTGAGTGTGATAGACAACAAGGTTCAGTGGCTAACGTAATCAAATCTGGTTTGAAAAAATACAGAGAAATGGAAGTTGAGCCAAACATGGATACAGATCAGAAATGTTTAGCTATCCAGAAAGATATCGAAGAAGCAACTACATTAGAAATGCCAATGTTAGAGCAAAATTTAACTGTAATTGCAACATTAGTATCAGTAGGTACATTAACAGGTCTATTGGGAACAGTAACAGGTATGATCAAGGCCTTCGGTGGTTTGGCTAACTCTGGTGCTCCGGATCAGGCTGCATTAGCAACTGGTATCTCTGAGGCTTTGATTAACACAGCAACTGGTATTGGTACTTCTACTTTCGCAATTATCATGTACAACATCTTGACTTCAAAAATTGATAAATTGACTTACGCAATTGATGAAGCAGGTTTCAGCATCATCCAAACTTACGCTTCTACGCATAAATAAAAAATAATGTATTTTTTTTTACCGGCTTTTATGGAAAACCGGAAGAATTAACATCATTAGATAAATACATCAATAATTTTTAAAATTATGCCAAGAGCAAAGGTTCAAAGAAAGAGTACTGCGATAGATATGACCGCCATGTGCGACGTATCCTTCCTGTTACTTACTTTCTTTATTTTAACAGCAACAGCACGCCAGCCTGATCCTTTGGATGTTACAATCCCTTCATCGACTTATAAACTTAAAGTTCCTGATTTGGACATGGGTATATTATCGATAGGTAAAGGCAAAGTGTTTTATGAGATCGTAGGGAAAGACATTAAGATGTCGACCCTTGATAAAATGGGTGAGAAATACAGCATTAAATTCACTCCGGAAGAGAGAGAGCGTTTTGGTGTTATTGGTGCTTTCGGTGTACCTGTTCAGAATTTAAAGCAATTTATAATGATGAGCGGTGATGAGAGAACTAAATCCGGTATCGCTACTGGTATCCCTGCTGATTCAACAAACAATCAATTGGCGGAATGGATTTTACAATCCCGTACGTCCGTTGCAGAATTACATGCTACTTCAATGCGCGTGAGTATCAAAGGTGATGCTCAGGAAGAATATCCTGCAGTGAAGAAAATCGTAGATATTCTGCAGAAACAAAAAATCAACAAGTTTAGTTTAATCACATCTGCCGAAGGCGATGCTAAATAGATAAATATTATGGCAGAATTAGATACCTCCTCCGGCGGGGGGAAAAAAGGCAAAAAAGTAAGGAGTAAGAAAGCGAATACCAAAGTCGATTTAACGGCGATGGTGGATTTGGCCTTCTTGCTGATCACCTTCTTTATGTTGACCACTTCCCTGTCGAAACCAATTGCAATGGATATTGCAAAGCCTGATAAAGATGATAAGTCAACCGAAAAGAACGAATTACGTGCTTCTGAAACGATGACCATCCTATTGGGAAAAAATAATAAAGTAGCTTGGTACATGGGTGAGGCTGGGAAGTCTACTCCTAATGTGGAAAGTTTCAGCGATATTAGAAAATCAATATTAGATAATAAAAAGAAAGTTGCAGAAAAAACTGGCGGAAGACAGATCATCATGGTGATCAAGCCTACTTCAGGAGCTACTTATAAGAACTTCGTTGACATTATGGACGAATTAGCGATCACTAAGATCACTACTGCGCCTGCAATTGATGATGAGAACATTACTGATGCTGAAAAAGATTTCATGAAGGGTGCTGGAATTTTATAATAAGAGAATTAATAATATTAAATAGTAAGCTATGTTAGGTTCTAAAATAGATTTATTGAAACGGGAATGGCTTGATGTAGTATTTGCAAACAAGAACAAAAGTTACGGAGCTTATGAGCTTCGTAGTTCTAGTGCCGCAAATACCTCAAAGGCTTTACTGATTGCATCTTCAATTTTTATAGTTGCGTTTGTATCCCCTAAAATTTTTAGCTTGATCAAAGGTAGTCTTCCCGAAGACAAAGAGGTTAAGCAAGTAGAGGTAGTGGTTGCACCACCGCCGCCGGTGAATCCGGATACCCCTCCACCGCCGCCGGTAGAGCCTCCGCCACCGAAACAGGATCAGATTAAATTCCCTCCTCCGATTGTTAAACCGGATAATGAGGTAATCGATAAAGAACCTGTTCAGATCGAAGATTTGAAAAAAGCAGATCCTGGTCAGAAAACGATCGAAGGTGATCCTACAGCTGATATTGTTATTGCCGGTCCGGTTGGAGATGGTCCTAAACAAGCAGCAGTGGTAGAGGATACTAAGGTTTATGACTTTGTGAGTATTGAAACGCAGCCAGGTTTCCCTGGAGGTATGGAGAAATTTTATGCTTATTTGAAAAAAGCAGTAAGATATCCGGCAATGGCTCAGGAAAACAACATCCAGGGTAAAGTGTTCTTATCTTTCGTAGTAGAGAAAAATGGAGACTTAACCGACATCAAAGTTGAAAGAAAACTTGGTGGTGGTACAGATGAGGAAGCGATCAGAGTATTGAAAGCTAGTCCACGCTGGACTCCGGGTATTCAGAACGGAAAACCAGTACGTGTGAAGTACAATATTCCAATCAGCTTTACCTTATCACAATAGAATAAAAGAATGTTTAACTTGAAAACATTTAAACAGAAATCGCCTCAACAGCGATTTCTGTTCATTTTAGGCCTAGTGATGTTTACGTTTTATCTGATTTTGGGATTGTTACTGATCTTCTGGAAAGATATTCCGTTTGAGATCGAAAAAACCTATCGTATCTTATTTGGGCTTTTGTTAATTGCCTATGCTGCAATAAGATTTACCCGATTGATCAATCCAAAAGAGGATTAATTTCTACAATTTGGGCATCATCATTAAAATATAGCTGAAATCAAATGAAACACCTGAGTCTGATATTATTGTTATTTGTATTTGTAGCCTGCAAGCGCAAAGCAAAAAAGGAAAATGCCGTTGAAGAAACACGTACCTCCGGGAGTGTGAAAATTCTGGTTGACGAATCATTTTCGGGAGTCTTGGGAGATCAGATTGCTGTTTTTAATACAGATTACCCTAATGCGACTTTTAACATTGTTAAAGGGAATGAAAACAAAATTATTCCTACCTTTCTGAACGATAGCACAAGAGTGATTATATTGTCACGCATGCTCAGGCCAGAGGAGGACAAGATATACAGGAACAGAAGCATCGTACCTAAAACTTCCAGATTTGCGATTGATGGGATTGCCTTGATCACAAATGCAGCTAATGTTGATACCAATATTACTGTTAAAGAGGTAATAGAAATTTTAAAAGGAACTGCAACAAGTGGAAAACAATTGGTTTTTGATAATGCTTATTCCAGTACTTTGCGATATTTTAAAGACCTGGCGGGTATCAGGGAACTTCCTAAAAACGGAGTTTATACTTTGCAGAACAACAATGACGTGATAAAGTACGTTGCTGATAAAAAAGATTTTATTGGAGTGGTTGGTGTTAACTGGCTGATTTCTAATAGTAAGGAAATGTCAGAGTCGATTGCGAAAATAAAAGTAATGGGCCTGAAAAATTTACCCGGCAAAAAAGGTGACAGTACTTTTTATAAGCCTGATCAGAAAAACCTGATCAGCGGGATTTATCCCTTTTTAAGGAACATTTATATCATCAATGCGGAAGGCCGTGAAGGTTTAGGCACAGGTTTTGCAAACTGGTTAGTAAGCCAGAGAGGGCAACTGATTGTACTCAAATCAGGGCTTGGCCCACATAAGATGATGCCTAGAGAATTTAATTTTAAGAATACAAACTAAATTTTATATTTGAACCATGAAAATGACAAAGAAAGCAATAACCTTAGGTTTAGGTTTAGTAGTGATGGGTTCTGCCTCTTTTGCTCAAAGCTTAAATGATGCAAAAAAGGCAATAGATGCCGAACAGTACCAGAAAGCGACTACCATGCTTAAAGCATTGGTGAAATCACAAGCTAGTAAAGGAGAAAATTACTTTAATTTAGGTGATGTTTATCTAAGAATGGATTATGTAGATTCTGCAAGAGCAGTATTTACTCAAGGCGTAGCCGCTGATCCAAAAAACTCTTTAAACTATATTGGTTTAGGAGAGGCTGATTTATTTTCTAATAACCCAACTTCAGCAAATACCAATTTTGCTAAAGCTGTAGAAGTATCTTCTAAAAAAGATTATATCCCTCAGTTGTATATCGGTAAAGCATATATTGCTACTGATAAACCTGATTTCACTTCAGCACTGCCTTACCTTCAAAAAGCAGATGAATTGGATAAAGACGATAAAGATGCAGAGACTTTCGTAGCATTAGGCGATTATTATGCCTTGCAAAAGAAAAATTCTGAGGCTTTACAGAACTACATGAGAGCGTTGAACATAAACGGAGCACTATTAAGAGCTAAAGTTCAAATCGGAAGAATGTACACTGAATCAAGGGCATTTCCTGAGGCTGAAGCTGAATTACAATCAGCGATTGCAGCAGATGCTAATTATGGTCCTGCTTACAGAGAAATCGCTGAGCTTTACATGCAATGGGCAAACCAGGTTGCTACTGAGCAAGCGACTAAATCTCCTTTGGCATTGACAAACTATAAAAAATACCTTGATCTGACTGATCAGTCTTATGAATCAAAATTGCGTTATGCGCAGTTCTTGTTCTATGCGAAGGATTTCCAGACTTTAGAGCAGGAAACAGGCCAATTGGCTACCATGAATCCTAACGATGCAAAAAGCCTTGTGGTATCAAGATTACGTGGCTATTCGGCTTATGAAAATAAGAACTATCCAAAGAGTTTAGAATACATGAATGATTTCTTTGCGAAAGTAAAAGATACTTCACGTATTGTAGCTTCCGATTATCTATATCTTGGAAGGGCTTTGATGCAAAATGGTAACGACAGTCTTGCACTGAAAAACATCGTAAAAGCAGTAGAGAAAGATTCAACAAA
Organism: Pedobacter sp. KBW06; assembly: GCF_003852525.1. GTDB lineage: Bacteria > Bacteroidota > Bacteroidia > Sphingobacteriales > Sphingobacteriaceae > Pedobacter. The sequence continues at coordinate 494,858 of NZ_QAJL01000004.1, read as the reverse complement.
TGCAGAAGCTTTAGAAGAAGTAGCAATGTCTCTTTTCAAAGCGAAAAACTATGCTAAAGCTGGTGATGTATTTGCAATTGCTGTTAAATCAAACCCTAATGGCAAAAACACATTGACCAACTCTTATTACCTGGGCGTAGCTAAATATTATGACTATGCACTTAAAGACAGAGATGGTAAGCATCCTGATAGAAAGATTTTAGTTGATGCAGATTCTGCTTTCTCTTCTATAATCAAGTTTAAGAGTGATTTTGCATTGGCTTACGCTTACAGAGCTCGTATTGCAAAGTATGCAGATGATGCAAACAATCCAAAATGGTTAGCTGTTCCTTACTACGATCAATTGATCCAATTGGTTACGGTAACCAAGCCGGAACTTGCTGCTTCAGTTCCTAAAGAGCTGGTAGAGGCTTATGTTTACACAGGTTCATACTATGCGCAGACTGATAAGGAAAAAGCTAAAGATTACCTGACAAAAGCCCTTGCTATTGATCCTCAGAATGCAGGAGCACAGGAACGTTTAAAACAATTAACTGCACCAGCGCCTAAGAGCCCGGTAAAGAAAAAGTAATATTTTCGAATAAAAGAAAAAGGCAGGGTTGTTATCCTGCCTTTTTCTTTTAATTTTGTCCCAAATTTAATGTCATGGAAACTCAAAGTGTACCTGTAGATTTTTTACCTATTGTATTTCAAGTTATTGTTGCTTTAGGATTTGTTGTTGTTACGTTGATAGCAACTCATTTTTTAGGGCCTAAAAGAAAGACTGCAGATAAATTGTCGACTTTTGAGGCCGGGATTAAAGTTGTTGGAAATGCACGCCAGCCATTTTCCATCAAGTACTTCTTAGTTGCCATTCTATTCGTTCTGTTTGACGTGGAGGTGATTTTCATGTATCCATGGGCAGTTAACTTCAGAGAGCTTGGAATGACGGGTATGATCGAAATGTTCATCTTCATGGGCACCTTGTTACTTGGTTTTATCTACGTTTTGAAAAAGAAAGCTTTAGACTGGAATTAACCTATTTAGATTGTTTCTAAATGATCATAGTTTAGGCTATTTGCTTCCAAAATATTGTAAATTTGTGGTTCATTCTCTGTAAGAATGAACCTTTTTTCGTTTTGTATCATGAGTGACATCAATATAGTAGACGCGCCCCCAGGCATAGAAGGATCTGGTTTTTTTGCCACCTCTTTTGACAAAGTAATTGGTTTGGCACGTTCCCATTCATTATGGCCCCTGCCATTCGCTACATCTTGTTGCGGTATCGAATTTATGGCTACAATGGGTTCTCACTATGACTTCGGTCGTTTTGGTTCTGAGCGTTTAAGCTTTTCTCCCCGTCAGGCAGATTTATTAATGGTGATGGGAACCATCGCTAAAAAAATGAGTCCTGTATTAAAGCAAGTGTATTTACAAATGGCTGAGCCCCGTTGGGTGATTGCTGTAGGTGCCTGTGCATCAAGCGGGGGAATCTTTGATACCTATTCTGTACTTCAGGGAATTGACGAAATCATTCCGGTAGATGTTTACGTGCCAGGTTGTCCACCGAGACCAGAAGCGATCTTAGATGGCTTTGGTAAGATTCAGGAACTGGTGAGGAATGAATCCTCCAGAAGAAGGGATTCAGATCAATACAAGGAAATGTTGGCTTCATACGGAATACTATAATGGCAGAAGTTACAAATAATGAAATCGTTCAGGCGCTAACAGAAAAGTTCGGCGGACAAATCATTGGCGTGAATGAGCCTTATGGCTTACTTACTTTCGAAACTACTAAAGATGTGATCATCGAAGTGCTGAGGTTTCTGAAAGAAGACGCTAATACTAATTTTAATTTCCTGACTGATATCACTGCGGTACATTATCCGGAGAAAAAACATGGTATTGCAGTGGTTTATCACTTGCACAGCATGGTAAAGAAAATCAGGGTTAGGGTAAAAGTATTCATTGATGAACATCATCCAACCATTCCTACTGCTACAGTCCTTTGGAATTCAGCGAACTGGATGGAAAGAGAAACATATGACTTCTTCGGAGTAAGATTTGAAGGTCACCCGGACTTAAGAAGGATCTTGAACATGGACGAACTGGGTGTTCATCCGATGTTGAAGCAGTATCCTTTGGAAGATCCAAACAGAGTAGATAAAAAAGACGAATACTTTGGTAGATAAGAACATGAATCACAATCAACCGGTATATACAGATAACGATCCTCAGAATGAGTTGGTAACCCTGAATCTGGGACCTACTCACCCTGCAACCCATGGTGTTTTTCAGAACGTAATTCAATTAGATGGTGAGCGTATTGTAAGTGGTGTTTCCACCATTGGCTATATTCACCGCGCTTTTGAGAAAATTGCAGAACACCGTCCATTCTATCAGATCACCCCATTAACCGACAGGTTAAACTATTGCTCTTCGCCGATCAATAATATGGGATGGCACATGACGGTAGAGAAATTGCTAAATATCCAAATGCCTAAAAGGGTAGATTACCTAAGGGTAATCGTTATGGAGCTTTCACGTATTGCTGATCATATCATCTGTAATACGATCATTGCCCAGGATACAGGGGCGACCACTACTTTCCTATACCTTTTCCAGTTCAGAGAACACATCTATGAGATTTTTGAAGAAATCTGCGGTGCGCGTTTGACGACTAACATTGGCCGGATTGGTGGTTTTGAAAGGGATTTCAATGACATCGCTTTTGCGAAAATCAATAAGTTTTTAAAAGAGTTTCCGGTTGCTTTAAAAGAGTTTGAAAGTCTTTTAAACCGCAACAGGATCTTTATAGACCGTACTTCAGGTGTAGCTTGCGTAACTGCAGAGCAAGGATTGGATTACGGGTGGACAGGACCTTTATTGCGTTCTACAGGTGTAGATTATGACGTTCGCGTAAGCGAGCCTTATTCTTCTTATCAAGACTTCGATTTTGAAGTGCCTGTAGGTACCAGCGGTGATATTTACGACCGTTACCTGGTGCGTAATGAGGAAATGTGGCAAAGCCTTCGCCTGATTGAACAGGGGATGGAGAAATTAAAAAGCGAACAGGCAGGCATTTTCCATGCGGATGTTCCTGAATTTTATTTGCCTGGCAAAGAAGAAGTTTACAATAATATGGAAGCATTGATCTATCACTTTAAAATTGTGATGGGCGAAATTGATGCTCCTAAAGCGGAAGTTTACCATGCTGTTGAAGGTGGTAACGGGGAGCTGGGTTTCTATTTGATCAATGACGGAGGAAGAACACCTTACCGTCTGCATTTCAGAAGACCAAGTTTTATTAATTATCAAATGTTTGCGCCCATGAGTAAAGGTATGCTGTTGTCAGATGCCATTATTAACATGAGTAGTATGAATATTATTGCAGGAGAATTAGATGCTTAAAGTAGAAGAACAACAACCTGTGCAGTTCTCAGCAGCTTTAATTGAAAAGTCTGAAGAGATCGTTAAGAGATATCCGGAAGGAAAGCAAAAATCTGCTTTACTGCCAATTTTGCATGAAGTACAGGCAGAGCTGGGCTGGTTAAGTCCGAATGCTATGGATAAAATTGCGGAGTTTCTAAGTATCGAACCCATTGAAGTATATGAAGTAGCCTCGTTTTACAGCATGTACTTTTTGAAACCTCAGGGTAAATATGTTCTGGAAGTTTGCAGAACAGGACCTTGTTGTCTGGTGGGCGCAGAAAAACTGATGGATCACCTGGAGAAAAGCCTTGGTGTGAAAGAAAACGAAGTTACCCCGGACGGCCTATTCAGCTGGAGAGGGGTAGAGTGTTTAGCAGCATGTGGCTATGGCCCGGTTTTACAGATAGGTCCTGAATACACCTTCTATGAGAACCTTAACGAACAAAAGGTAGACGATTTGATACAAGACTTACGCAAAAAATAATGGCCCGTAAACTATTATTAGAACATATAAACGTACCGGACATTCATACATTTGATGTCTATCGCCAGAAAGGCGGGTACCGCGCTGTGGAAAAGGCTTTGAAAACTTTAACCCCTGATGAAGTGGTGGAAGAGGTAAAAAAGTCCGGATTACGCGGTCGTGGGGGTGCAGGATTTCCTACGGGAATGAAGTGGAGCTTTTTGGCTAAACCGGAAGGGGTAGCACGTTACCTGGTATGTAATGCCGATGAATCGGAGCCGGGAACGTTTAAAGACCGTTATCTGATGACCCATATCCCTCATGCACTGATCGAAGGAATGATTGTATCCAGCTTTGCGTTGGGCGCACATACTTCTTACATCTATGTACGTGGAGAAATGATGCCTCAGATCCGCATTCTGGAAAAAGCAATTGCTGAAGCTAAAAATGCCGGATTTTTGGGTAAAAATATTTTAGGAACAGGTTATGATCTGGAACTATACGTTCAGCCGGGTGGTGGTGCTTATATCTGTGGTGAAGAAACTGCATTATTAGAGTCACTGGAAGGTAAACGTGGTAATCCGAGGATCAAACCTCCATTTCCTGCTATTGCAGGATTGTATGGCTGCCCAACGGTAGTGAACAACGTGGAATCTATTGCTGCTACTGTTCCTATCATCAATGATGGTGGAGATGAGTATGCAAAAATCGGAATTGGCCGCAGTACAGGAACTAAACTGATCTCCGCTTCGGGGAACCTGGTAAGACCGGGAGTTTATGAGATTGAGCTGGGCTTACCTGTGGAAGAATTTATCTATTCTGATGAGTGGTGTGGTGGTATTGCCAATGGCAAAAGATTAAAGGCAACAGTTGCCGGTGGATCTTCTGTTCCGATACTTCCTGCAAACCTTAGTTTAAAGCTCGCCAATGGGGATCCCCGTTTGATGAGCTATGAATCTTTATCTGAAGGTGGTTTTGCTACCGGATCGATGATGGGTTCAGGAGGGTTCATCGCTTTTGATGAAGATCAGTGTATCGTTAGAAATACCTGGAACTTCTCCCGTTTTTATCACCACGAAAGTTGTGGCCAGTGTTCACCTTGTCGTGAGGGAACAGGATGGATGGAGAAAGTACTTCATCGCCTTGAATTTGGCCATGGTAAAATGAGTGATATTGATTTGTTGGTTGACGTTTCAAAGAAAATTGAAGGAAATACCATTTGTCCTTTGGGTGATGCGGCAGCATGGCCGGTAGCGAGTGCCATCAGACATTTCAGAGATGAGTTTGAATGGCATGTGAATGAACCGGTGAAAAGCCTGGATACAAATTATGGATTGGCAAATTATGCTGAGCCGATAGCTAAAGCAGTGAGTACAGAAAATTAACGATCAGACTGAAGTTTAAGCGGTTGTAAGACCAGGAAAGCAGAAGAATGATAAAAGAATATCTTTAACAATGAGTGATAAAGTTAAGGTAACCATAGACGGAATAACAGTAGAAGTAGCACCGGGAACCACCATCCTGAATGCTGCCAGACAAATCGGCGGCGATATTGTTCCTCCGGCGATGTGTTATTATTCCAAATTAGAAGGTAGTGGTGGTAAGTGTCGGACCTGCATCGTTAAGGTGAGCAAAGGTTCTGAAAAGGATCCCCGTCCGATGCCGAAACTGGTAGCTTCATGCCGGACCACCGTAATGGATGGAATGGAAGTGCAGAACATTACTTCTCCGGAAGTGATTGAAGCCAGAAGCGGTGTAGTCGAGATGTTGTTGATCAACCATCCGCTGGATTGCCCTGTTTGTGATCAGGCAGGTGAATGTGACCTTCAGAATCTGGGTTATGAGCATGGTTTGCAGAAAACAAGGTATGAGTTTGAAAGAAGAACTTTCGAACGCATAGATATTGGCGATAAGATCCAGTTGCATATGAACAGGTGCATTCTTTGTTATCGTTGTGTATTTACTGCAGATCAGATTACGAATAAACGTGTTCACGGAATCTTAAACCGTGGCGATCATTCAGAGATCTCTACTTATATTCAAACGGCTGTCGACAATGATTTCTCCGGAAATGTGATTGATGTTTGTCCGGTTGGAGCCTTAACAGATAAAACTTTCAGGTTTAAAAACAGGGTTTGGTTTACAAAGCCTATCGATGCGCATAGAGATTGTCCTACCTGTAGCGGAAAAGTAACGTTATGGTATAAAGGGGAAGATGTGTTGCGTGTAACGGCCCGTAAGGACATCTATGGTGAGGTAGAAGAGTTCATCTGCAATACTTGTCGCTTTGACAAAAAGAAGACTGCAGACTGGACGATTGAACATCCTACACAGATTAGCGATACTTCTGTAATTGCCTCTAATCATTATGATACTTTAAGACCTTTGCCGGTAATTCAGGATAATGCCAGATTACAGGAAGCAAACAGGATAGAACTAGAAAAAACCACTAAATTCTAATGGATATAGCTTTTGTAATAGAGAAATTTGTACTGGTAGCGATTATATTCGGTATAAGTTTAGTGATAGCCATGTATTCCACTTATGCAGAAAGGAAAGTGGCTGCGTTTTTACAGGACAGGTTAGGACCGGACAGAGCAGGTCCCTTTGGGATTCTTCAGCCTTTGGCCGATGGTTTGAAAATGTTCATGAAAGAAGAGATCATCCCTACAAATGCCAGTAAATGGTTATTTATGGTTGGTCCCGGTTTAGCAATGTTAACGGCTTGTATCGGTACCGCTGTGATTCCATGGGGTACGCCAATGACAATAGGCGATCGCGTAATTCCTTTGCAGGTAACTGACATCAACGTGGGTATCCTGTATATCTTCGGTGTGGTCTCTTTAGGAGTTTACGGTGTAATGATCGGCGGATGGGCTTCTAACAATAAATATTCGTTGTTAAGTGCGATTCGCGCAGCTTCGCAAAATATCAGCTACGAGATTGCAATGGGTTTATCCATTATTGCGCTGTTGTTGGTCACCAATTCTATGAGTATTGGCGAAATCGTAGCCAATCAGCATGGCTGGAGATGGAATGTGTTGTATCAGCCTGTAGGCTTTTTACTGTTTATGGTTTGTGCTTTTGCAGAAACGAACAGGGCACCATTCGATTTACCTGAATGTGAGACTGAGCTGATCGGCGGTTACCATACGGAATATTCATCCATGAAACTTGGTTTCTATCTGTTCGCGGAATACATCAATATGTTTGTTTCTGCAGCAGTAATGGCAAGTTTATATTTTGGAGGTTATAACTATCCGGGAATGGATTGGGTACTGGCACATACAGGTCAGGTAATCGGTCCGTTGATTGGAACGGGCGTCTTCTTTTTGAAGATCTTTGCTTTTATCTTTTTCTTCATGTGGGTACGCTGGACAATTCCCCGTTTCCGTTATGATCAACTGATGCATTTAGGCTGGAAAGTTTTAATTCCTTTAGCCATTGCGAATATCATTGTCACAAGTATTGTGATTGCTGTAATTGAAAAATTTTAACTGTCCGCATTTAGCGGTATAATAAGGAGGTTTAATGGAACCATTAACCAGTAAAAAGAAAGTATTAGAGAAAATACCCCTAACGTTTGCAGAACGCATGTATTTGCCTGCAATCACGAAAGGATTATCTATTACCATCAGCCACTTCTTTAAGAAAGAGGCAACAATCAGATATCCTGAGGTACAAAGAGAATTTTCTACCAATTTCAGAGGGATGCACTCCTTAAAAAGGGATGAAGAAGGTAAGGAGCGTTGTACCGCATGTGGTCTTTGCGCCCTGTCTTGTCCTGCTGAAGCCATCACGATGATTGCTTCGGAGCGTAAACCAGAGGAGAAAGATCTTTACCGTGAGGAGAAATATGCTTCTGTATATGAGATCAACATGTTGCGTTGTATCTTTTGTGGGCTGTGTGAAGAAGCATGTCCAAAAGAAGCGATCTATTTAGACGGACCAATTGTTCCTTCAGATTACCTGCGTAAAGATTTTATCTATGGCAAGGATAAACTGGTAGAGCAACCATTGAATAAGAAATAATTAGCATACATAACCTCAGGGTTATTAATATAAACAGTTTAAACATAAATAAATGGGTACATCGGTATTCTATTTTGTAGCAACATTAAGCGTCATCTTTTCACTGATGGTTATCTTTTCCAAGAACCCGGTGCATAGTGTGCTTTACTTAATTGTTACTTTCTTTACATTAACCGTTCATTACATCCTGCTGAATGCGCAATTCCTGGCAGTCGTGAACTTCATCGTTTACATGGGGGCCATTATGGTACTGTTCCTATTTGTACTGATGCTCCTCAACCTCAATAAAGACAATGAGCCGTTGAAATCGGGGCTGGTCAAAATCGTTGGGGTAATTGCCGGATGTTGCTTAGTGGTTACCATTATCGGTTCCCTGAAAGCTACTGCAATCTCTGATCCTGTTTTATTGAAAAATCCAAATCTGGGATTGGTAAAGAATTTAGGTAAGGAACTGTTTGGTCCTTATATGTTACCTTTTGAACTGTCTTCTATCTTGTTGTTAACCGCAATGGTAGGTGCAGTATTATTAACTAAAAAAGAAAAAGCATAGTGAATAATTTAACTCAAGGATTACAGGGTGTACCACTTAACCATTATATCTGGCTAAGTGCTATTATTTTCACCATCGGTGTGATTGGTGTATTGACCCGCAGAAATGCCATCGTCATCTTTATGTCGGTGGAATTGATGCTGAATGCAGTGAATCTATTGCTTACCGCTTTTTCGGTACATAGCAATGATCCCTCAGGACAAGTATTTGTGTTTTTTATCATGGTACTCGCCGCCGCTGAAGTTGCAGTCGGACTAAGTATTATTGTAATGGTGTACAGAAATACACAATCTATAGATATAAATGTATTGAATCGCCTTAAGTGGTAATTAATAAGAATAAAGTAATAACATGATAAATTTAGTTTGGCTGGTTCCCTTAATTCCTCTTTTAGGCTTTGTTATCAATGGCCTGGGAAGAAATACGCTTTCTAAAAACCTGATCGGTTTTATCGGAAGCAGCGTGATATTCATTTCCTTTGCCATTAGTGTAGGTATCTTCTTCGAATTGGGAGCAGATGCAAATAAGTCTCATGAGATCTTCTTGTTTGACTGGATCAGTGCTGGTAAGCTTAGTATTCCACTTTCATTCCTGGTAGATCCATTGAGCTCGATCATGCTGCTGATCATTACAGGTGTAGGTTTCCTGATCCACATTTACTCGATCGGTTACATGCACAGTGATGAGGCTTTTGGTAAGTTTTTCAGTTACCTGAACCTGTTTATCTTTTTCATGTTACTGTTGGTATTGGGTTCCAACTATATCGTCATGTTTATCGGATGGGAAGGGGTAGGTCTTTGTTCTTACCTGCTGATCGGATTCTGGTATACGAACAGCAGCTATGCTTCTGCTGCAAAGAAAGCCTTTATCATGAACCGTATCGGTGACCTTGGCTTCTTATTAGGCGTGTTCTTCATCTTTACTACCTTTGGTAGTGTAGAGTTTTCTAAAATATTCCCTCAGGCAGCAAATATGCTTCCCGGAAACGGCACCATCGCTTTAATTGCTTTGTTGTTGTTTATCGGTGCCTGCGGTAAATCGGCGCAACTGCCTTTGTTTACCTGGTTACCTGATGCGATGGCGGGGCCAACTCCTGTGTCTGCATTGATTCACGCGGCAACGATGGTAACGGCTGGTATTTATATGATTGCAAGATCAAACGTCCTGTTTGACCTGGCACCAATGATCCAGCACATTATCGCCATCATCGGTTTGGCAACTGCAATTGTTGCAGCCATCATCGCGTTGACACAAACAGACATAAAAAAAGTATTGGCTTATTCCACCGTTTCACAATTGGGTTATATGTTCCTGGGTTTAGGAGTTGGCGCTTATAATGGTGCTTTCTTCCACGTGATTACACATGCTTTCTTTAAAGCTTTATTGTTCTTATGTGCAGGTTCTGTAATTCATGCTTTACACCATGAGCAGGACATGAGACATATGGGTGGTTTGCGTAAGAAATTGCCGGTAACCTTCCTTACTATGCTTATCGGTACCATTGCCATTGCTGGTTTACCTCCATTCTCCGGTTTCTTTTCAAAAGATGAGATCCTGGCGCATGTATATATGCACGATAAAGTAATGTGGGCTATTGCGGTCTTCGGCGCTTTCTTAACTGCCTTTTATATGTTCAGAATGTTGTTCCTTACTTTTTACGGAAAGTATCGCGGAACACACCATGCTGAAGAGAAAATTCATGAATCACCGAAATCAATGACGATTCCTTTGATCGTTCTTGCGGTTCTTTCTGCCATTGGTGGAGCGATTGGCATTCCTGAGACTCTGGGTGGAAATCATTGGTTGTCGCATTGGTTGGCCCCGGTGATCAAGCATACTGCTGAAGCTCCGGATCATGCTACTGAATATGCTTTAATGGCTGTTTCTGTAGTGGGTGTACTGGTTTCAATTGCTTTTGCTTATGTGAAGTATATCAAGCAAAACCATGTTCCGGTTCCTGATGAAGGAAAAAGATCGGCACTGGCGAATTTATCATACAACAAATTCTATTTTGATGAGATCTATGATTTGCTGATCAGAAAACCTTTGGATGCACTTTCTACTTTCTTCTACAAAATTATTGACAATAAAATTGTAGATGGTATAGTTAACGGTTTAGGATGGAGTACTTCTGAAGCAAGCAAAGGCTTAAGGTTGGTTCAGTCCGGAAACGTTGGTTTTTATATCTTTATGATGGTGGTAGGAATCATCTCATTGTTATTGTATACTTATTTATCTCTATAAAAGATCGTTCAACAAAAGATAATGGAACAACTTTTACTACTTCTTATATTTCTACCATTGGTTGGCGCCGTGGTTACTGCCTTCACAGGAAGCGCAGCAAAACATGTTGCTCTGGTTTCAGCAATCCTTTCTTTGGCATTGACTTTAATCACGGTATGTAATTTCACTCCGGATGCCAGTACGCAGTTTGCAGTGAACTATCCATGGATCCAGGATTTGGGAATCAATTTCCATGCAGGAATTGATGGCATCAGTATGATCACGGTCTTATTGACCAATGTATTGGTTCCGATCATTATCCTTTCCGCTTATCAGCATGACTATAAAAACAGCAATGCTTTCTTTGCATTGATCTTATTTATGCAGTTTGGTTTGCTATTGGTATTTACCGCAATGGATGCTTTCTTATTCTATATCGGATGGGAAGCGGCATTGATCCCAATCTATTTCATCTGTGCCATCTGGGGAGGTAAAGACAGAATTAAAGTAAACATGAAATTCTTTGTATACACGATAGCGGGATCTTTATTCATGCTGTTGGGTATCATCTATCTATACTTACAGAATCCTGCTCATAATTTCGATATCCAGGCTTTCTATAATTTGAACCTTGATTCTGTTCAGCAGAGCTGGATTTTCTGGGCTTTCTTTATCGCATTTGCGATTAAGATGCCTGTTTTTCCTTTCCATACCTGGCAGCCGGATACGTATACTGAAGCGCCAACTCCTGGAACTATGTTGTTGTCAGGGATTATGTTGAAGATGGGTATTTACGGAGTGATCAGGTGGTTGTTACCTGTTGCACCGGAAGGTGTTCATCAATGGGGAAATTTAGCGATCATTCTTTCTGTTATTGGAGTGGTTTACGCTTCAATCATTGCTTTTACTCAAAAAGACGCGAAACGGTTAGTAGCCTATTCTTCTATTGCTCACGTTGGTTTGATCTCTGCCGGTATCTTTGCCTTAAATACACAGGGGATGCAGGGGGCAATGGTACAGATGTTAAGCCATGGTATCAATGTGGTTGGTTTGTTCTTTGTGCTGGACATCATTGCCCGCCGGATGAAAACCAATAAGATCGCTGAACTGGGTGGGATTGCCAAACAGGCGCCGCAACTGGCCATCGTATTTTTGATCATTGTACTGGGAACCGTAGCCCTTCCCGGAACGAATGGTTTCATTGGAGAGTTTTTATTGTTAATCGGAATATATCAATATAAAGTATGGGCTGGCGTTTTCGCTGGATTGTCCATCATCTTTGGTGCGGTATATATGTTCAGAATGTATCAGAACATTATGCTCGGAAAAACCAACGACCTTACGATAGGGTTTACAGACATTAAAGGCTCTGAGAAAGTCGTATTGTATATCATCTGTGCCCTGATCATCGTTTTGGGAGTTTATCCTAAACCAATTCTGCATTTGTCAGAAGCCTCGGTACAACAATTAATAGAACAGGTAACACAAAAATTAACATCGGTAAACTAAGCAAATGAATATCATCATAACAATTACTGTTACAGCTTTAGTGGTGCTTTATGCAGGTTTGTTTAAAGCTAAAAAAGCGTTATTACCCCTTACCTTAATTGGTTTGCTTACTTCACTGGCTTTTGTCGTTACCTCATGGAACACAAACCAAACCTATTATGGCATGATGCAAATGGATAATTTTGCATTGGCTTTTGCCGGAATCACCATTTTAGGAACACTCTTTATCTTCCTGTTGACACAAAACTACTTTGCGGAACACAGTGAGAACATTGCCGAATACTTTACCCTGATTCTCTTTGCCCTGGCGGGGATTGTCATCATGGTTTCTTATAAAAATATGTCGATGTTGTTCATCGGGGTGGAGATTATGTCTGTTGCACTTTATATTCTTGCGGGAATCCGTAAAAATAATTTTGCTTCCAATGAGGCTTCCCTGAAGTACTTCCTGATGGGTGCATTCTCTACAGGCTTCTTATTGTTCGGTATTACCTTGATTTACGGCGCTACAGGATCTTTTGATCTGGAAGTGATTAATCAGTACCTGGTGACTAATTACAAGAGCATATCGCCTTTATTCTATCCTGGTGTGATTTTATTGATGGTAGGTCTGTGCTTTAAGATTGGTGCGGCACCTTTCCACTTCTGGACACCGGATGTGTATGAAGGAGCTCCGACATTAATTACATCCTTTATGTCTACGGTAGTGAAAACTGCTGGTTTTGCAGCTTTCCTTCGTTTGTTTGCAGATACATTTGCACCTTTACACGATTTCTGGTTACCTCCATTGATGGTGATCGTATGTCTGACTTTATTCATAGGTAACGTTACGGCGCTGTTCCAAAAGAATTTCAAAAGAATGCTGGCTTATTCCAGTATTTCCCATGCAGGTTACCTGTTGTTCTCTTTAGTTGCACTAACTGCAAGTTCTGCGAATAACGTATTGGTCTATGCTGCTGCTTATACTTTTGCAAGTATCATCGCCTTCGGTGTATTGATCCTGGTGAAACAGAAAACCGGCAACGACAATTTTGAAAGTTTCAATGGTTTGGGAAAACGCAATCCTTTTGCCGCATTCGTGCTTACAGTAGCGATGTTGTCCCTGGCAGGGATTCCTTTAACTGCAGGTTTCATTGGTAAATACCTGATGTTTTTGAATGTAATGCATGACTACCAGTTCTATCTGGTTGCTTTTGCGATTTTAAACGCATTGGTAGGTTTTTACTATTATTTCAAGGTTATTGTGGCGATGTATTTCAAAGATGGAGCTGAGATTGAGCTGGAAACCCCTGTGCAATATAAGGTTGTATTGGTCCTGTCATTGATCATCACTGTTTTCCTTGGTGTATATCCTTCAGTAATTTTAAATCTGATATAATCATTTCTGTAGATAATTATATGTAGTTTTACGAATAATTGAACTATGCACGATTTCTGGAACTCATTACAGCACTTCATTGATCCCGAAAAACTACTTAAAGAAGGTGGTTTCTATGTTGTAATGTTCGTCATCTTTGCCGAGACGGGTTTGTTCTTTGGGTTCTTTTTACCCGGAGATTATCTGTTGTTCCTCGCAGGTATGTTCGTCGCTACAGGCAAATTAGACGTCAACTTATATGTGCTGATTGCCGGACTGATCGTTGCTGCTGTATCTGGAAATTTTACCGGTTATTGGTTTGGTCGAAAGACGGGGCCTGTACTGTACCATCGAAAGGACTCTTTCTTCTTTAAAAAACGCTATTTAAAGGCTGCCGAGGATTATTATAATAAACAGGGAGCCTTTGCGCTTATAATGGGGCGCTTTGTTCCGATTGTAAGAACTTTTGCACCGATTTTTGCTGGTGTAGTGAAATTAGACTTTAAAAGATTTGCATTATATAACTTTGCAGGTGCAATTATTTGGATTGCTTCCTTAACTTTGCTAGGTTATTTCCTTGGCAAGAGATTTGAAAAAGAGATTAACGACTATTTATTATACATAATTATAGGCTTCATTGTTATTACCACTATACCTCTTGTGTACACATTTGTAAAAAAGAAGGTTGTGAAGGACGACAATGACCATATATCAAACACTGAACAATAAAAATGATTAAAGACGAGCATCATCCGTGGCACTGTGTTTCTCCGGGTGCAAACCTACCAGAATCCGTAAATGCAATTATTGAAATTCCTAAAGGATCTAAAGCTAAATACGAAATTGATAAAGATTCCCACCTGATTAAATTAGACAGAGTACTTTTCTCTTCTGTGATGTATCCGGCAAATTATGGTTTTATCCCACAAACTTATTGTGATGATAATGACCCTTTAGATATCCTTGTACTATGCTCTGTAGACGTTTACCCAATGTCTATCGTAGAAGCAAAAGTAATCGGCGTAATGCATATGGTGGATAATGGTGAGCAGGATGACAAAATTATTGCGGTAGCAAAAAATGACATGTCTGTTAACTACATCAATGACTTAGCAGAATTGCCTCCTCATACGATGAAAGAGATTGTTAAATTCTTTCAGGATTACAAGGCATTAGAAGAAAAACAAGTAACTATTGAACATCTTTTGGGCGTTCGGTATGCACATAAAGTGATACAGGAAAGTATCATCCTTTATGACCAAAAGTTTAGAAATAACAATTCTTAATGGAAGGTTTTAAGATATTTTTAACATTCTTCTTAGTAGCACTGAACGGCTTTTTCGTTGCAGCAGAATTTGCAATTGTAAAAGTCAGAGCCTCTCAAATTGAAATTAAAGCAAAGTCCGGAAGCAGGGTAGCGAATATTGCAAAATATATTACCCAGCATTTGGATGGTTACCTGGCTGCAACGCAGCTGGGTATCACACTTGCTTCACTTGGACTGGGCTGGGTTGGTGAGTCTGTCATGCACAGTCTGATCCACGATTTCCTGGTAAGGTTTAATTTTTCTGAAGTATACATTACTTCCATCTCCACTGCCATCGCCTTTTTATTGATTACCGTAATGCACATTGTGTTTGGTGAGCTGGCTCCTAAATCAGTGGCGATACAGAGACCAGTAGCTACAACATTGTTTATTGCAGTACCTTTACAGGCATTCTACCTGATCTTCAGGCCATTTATATGGGTGTTGAATGGTTTTGCCAATGTGATTCTTAAATTATTTGGAATTTCGAATGTCGGTGGACACGAATCTGTTCACAGTACAGAAGAACTTCATTATCTGTTAGATCAGGGTAAGGAAAGTGGTGCGTTAGATACCAATGAGCATGAATTAATTAAAAATGTCTTTGACTTTAATGAAAGGGTTGTAAAGAACATTATGGTTCCCAGAACCAAAATATCAGGAATAGAACTTTCTGCTGCCCCGGCCGATGTGATTTCAAAAATCATTGGCGAAGGGTATTCGAGGTTACCGGTGTATGATGAGATCATTGACAAGATCATTGGTATTATTCACGCTAAGGACATTTTGCCGCTATTGGCGGATAAGAAGGACTGGGCATTGAAAGACATCATTAGAAAGCCTTATTTCGTTCCTGAGACAAAGAAAATTAACGATCTGTTGAGTGAACTTCAGCAGAAACGCATTCAGATCGCGATCGTCATCGATGAATTTGGTGGAACAGCAGGTATGGTGACGCTGGAAGATATCGTAGAAGAGATTGTTGGAGAAATCCAGGACGAGTATGATGAAGAGAAACCGACAGTAGAGAAGATCTCTGAGACGGAATTTATCATCAATGCTTATGCGACTGTTTACGATGTAAATGAGCATTTACCTCATGATCTTCCTGAAGATGAAGATTTCGATACGGTAGGAGGGTTGGTTTCTCATGCTTTTGGTAAAATACCTGAAGTAGGGGACAGCGAAGAGTGTTACGGTTATTTATTCACTATCCTAAAGAAAACCGAGCAAAACATTGAAACCATAAAGCTTGAACTGGTGATTGCGAAAAGCGATATGGTGGACAACCACTAATCCTTTGAGCAATGCATGTTTTTTATACGCCCGATATTGATTCCAGTGAGTATAGCTTAAATGAAGAAGAAAGTAAGCATTGTCTGAAAGTGCTGCGTTTGGGACTCGGTGATGTCGTCAATCTCATTGATGGCAGAGGCGGTTTTTATGAAGCTGAAATCATTGGAGAGCATAAAAGAAATGTGCAGCTTCGCATCACTGAATCCACTCAGGAGTATCAAAAAAGAAACCACCATCTTCATATCGTCGTTGCACCTACAAAAAACATCGACCGTTTGGAATGGTTTCTGGAGAAAGCAACTGAAATAGGAATCGATGAAATTACTCCTGTAATCTGCGAAAGATCGGAACGGAAAATCATAAAAGAAGACCGGTTAAACAAAGTGATCACCTCTGCTGTTAAGCAGTCTTTACAAGCTTATCATCCGGTACTAAATCCGCAGATCTCCTTAATTGACTTTCTGAAAATGGAGCCCAACTCCGTTAAAATGATTGCCCATTGTATCGATGGGGAGCCACGTCAATACATTAGCCAGGTGGTCGAACCTCATCAGCGTTACCTTATTCTTATTGGCCCGGAAGGGGATTTTAGTCCAAAGGAAATCGAACTTGCTTTGCAAAGCGGGTTTAAACCCCTAACTTTAGGTAATACACGTCTGAGAACAGAAACTGCTGCGTTAGCGGCCTGTTTTGAGGTGAATTATTTGAACCGATGAAACCATTATAAACATACCGCTTGCAAAAAGCAATGAACATGCTTATGATAGCTTCATAACCACTAAAAGAATCTGTTCCAATGAAAATTAAACTTTGCCTAATTGCCGGATTAATGGTCCTTTTGAGTGGTTTTAAGCCGCCAACCTATAAAATGGCAAAATTGAAATATAGTGGAGGAGGTGACTGGTATGCCAATAGAACCGCGCTTCCGAACCTGATTGATTTTTGTAATAAAAATCTCAATACAAATTTTGCAGCACAGGATGTCATCGTAGAAGTCGGTAGTGCAGAATTGTTTAATTATCCGTTTATTTATCTTACCGGGCATGGTAATGTTGTCTTTAGCCCTAATGAAGCTCAGAATTTACGAAAATACCTGATCGGGGGCGGGTTCCTTCATATCGATGATAATTACGGACTGGACAAATTCATTCGTAAAGAAATGAAAAAAGTTTTTCCGGAGCTCTCATTTATAGATCTGCCTGTAAATCATCCACTCTACCACCAGAAGTTTAAGTTCCCGAAGGGGCTGCCGAAAATCCATGAGCATGATGGTAAAGTACCTCAGGGACTTGCCTTAATCTGGGAAGGACGGGTGGTTTGCTATTACACATTTGAATGCGATCTGGGGAATGGATGGGAAGACTTTGGTACTTATCCCGAAGATACTCAAGATAAGCGTCTGAACGCCTTAAAAATGGGCGCAAATTTAGTTCAATATGCATTAACACAATAACTATGAAGGTCAAAGTAAATGAACAACACAATTTTGAGGTAGAAGTAGCAGAAAAAGTATTAAAAGTTAATGGGTTGGAGCTACAGGTAGATACCAGAGATCTCTCTGCAACACAGAAACACGTGATCTATCAGAATAGATCCTATAATATTGAGCTGGTAGAGCGGAACGAGGACGGAAAAGCAGTGGTCATTAAAGTAAACGGTACGCTTTACCAGGTTGGAATAGAAGACCAGTATGATGAATTGCTCAAAAAACTCGGAATGGATAGTTCCTCTGCAAATAAGGTACTTGAAATTAAAGCCCCTATGCCAGGATTGGTATTGAATGTCATTGTAACAGAAGGGCAGGAAGTAAATAAAGGAGACAGTCTGCTGGTATTAGAGGCGATGAAGATGGAAAATATCATTAAATCACCGACAGCAGGAATAGTAAAGAAGATCCTGATCCGAAAGGGT
Organism: Pedobacter sp. KBW06; assembly: GCF_003852525.1. GTDB lineage: Bacteria > Bacteroidota > Bacteroidia > Sphingobacteriales > Sphingobacteriaceae > Pedobacter. The sequence goes on along the minus strand of NZ_QAJL01000004.1, from coordinate 476,800 downwards.
GATAAAGTAGAAAAGAACGAAATTCTATTGCAATTCGCTTAAAGCTATTGCAATTCGCATAAAAAAAGGAGCATTGCTCCTTTTTTTATGCTTTTAATTTTATTTTCCGGCCCTGAACGCTTTCGCTGCCTTAGGCTTAAACTGAGGTTTTCCGGTAGACCTGATCTCCGAAGCACCTAACATCGTCATTGCACAACGGAAACCAATATCAGCGGTAGATTCATCTTGTGCAAGGAACCTTCTGGTTGCAGGGTTCAGCCACAATGCCTGATCTTCCCATGATCCTCCTTTATACACTCTTGATTTGTCCGTTACCAGCGTAATTTCGCCGTATAAGTCATTTGCTTTATCACGGAAGCCTCTTTGGTCAGCATAGGTATTTACTGTTGGAGGAGCCGTTGCAGCCTGTTTCTCTGCCCAGGTTTGTTTCTTGTAAGAGATGGCATCTGTTAAAACAGGTTTATTGTATTTGTCTTTTTCAATTTTTCCACTCACCGGATCAGCCACTTTCTTGTCTTTATAGTAGTTTCCTCTATAAGGATTAAAGGCATCAGCTGCTTCAAACGTTTTGGAACGGTAAACATCCGCCACCCACTCGTTCACGTTTCCTGCCATATTATACAAGCCGAAATCATTTGGCATATAGGACCTTACGGCAACCGTAAGTCCACCTTTATCATTCAGTGATCCGCCTACACCCATATAATCGCCTTTGGTTCTCTTAAAGTTGGCCAGTATTAGTCCTCTTGTGCTTCTTTTTGCAGAGCTAAGGCCTAAACCATTCCATGGATAGATTTTATTCGCATTGATGTTTTCGTACTGTGTATTTCCGATCAGGCCCAGTGCTGCATATTCCCATTCTGCTTCTGTAGGCAGACGGTAAGGTTGTTTAATGATCCCATCTTCCAGCCTCACATTTCTTGTGGCTGCATTTTTACCGGTAGTTGCTCCTTTGGCGCCGGCAGCATTGGAAGGATTGAGGTCTTTCATTGCTCTTTTACCTTTATCGTCATACTGTCCGTTCAGGTAAATATCCGTGTTAAAGGGCTCTGTTGGCCTTGCCGTTGCGGTTGCATTGCCAGCTGTTTTTGAAGTTCCGCCGTTCACATCTTTAAAACTGGTCATATAACCTTTTTCACGAAGCAACAGCTCATTTACCCTGTCAGTTCTCCAGGCACAATACCTTTCGGCTTGTTCCCAGCTCACTCCTACAACAGGATAATCCTGATAAGCAGGATGTCTCAAATAATTATCTACATAAGGCTCATTATATGACAATGGTCTCCGCCATACCAGGGTATCAGGAAGTTCATTATAATAATATTCGTGATCGGTTGGGTAATTGGTGCGAATCCAGTTCAGGTACTCCAGCCAATTGGTATTGGAAACTTCAGTTTCATCCATATAGAATGAAGAAACCGTAGTCTCTCTTTTATGATTGTAATTGCTGAGCTCCTCACCCGGAACGTTGATGGCACTTCCGCTCATGACAAATACACCACCTTCAATTTCGACTAATCCCGGACCCGGACCACGCTTGAATTTTTTATTTACTTCAAAGCCTCCGAATTCTTGCTTATTATATGCCATTCCTGTCTTCTCTGAGGTTCCTGACTTTGATTTGCAGGATGCTAGAGAAGCTATAATTGCAATAGATGCAATTGAATATAAGTATGATTTTTTCATATATGAGGGATATCATAGTGCTTTAACTGTTAAAATTACATAAAAAAAGACTTACTGTACAACAAAACGAATGCTTAAAGTAAAAATAATCTTTAAAAAAGGGTGTTTTGTACCTCTCTGAGGCATATTTCAATAAATATTCTGGTGGTATTTAATGGATTATAGATGGTATCTCAAAGAGAATAGAAAGTTCATAATACTTTGATTTTATTAAACACTATGTTAACTTGCATATAATAGTGGTGTAATTATTTGGCAAATGAGTAGAAGACTGGTAAAAACTGTTTTGAGTTTATTTTCTTTATTAACAGTTTGCGCTGATTTGTATGCACAAAGCGTAGGGCCGGGGACAGAGACCAATGGAAGTCGTTCCAGCAATATTTTTACCGCGGTACCTTTTCTGCTGATCAGTCCCGATGCCAGGGCCGGTGGAATGGGAGAGGCGGGGGTAGCCGTTCAGCCAGATGCGAATGCCATGAGTATCAATCCAGCTAAACTGGCTTTTTTAGACCGTACTTACGGTTTTTCCGTTTCCTATAGCCCATGGCTAAAAAACCTCATTCCGGATGTGAACCTGACTTATCTTAGCGGCTATTATAAACTGGACAACAGGAATACAATTGGCGCTTCTTTAAGGTATTTTAGTCTAGGGGAGATTCAGCTAACAGATATCAATCAGCAGGATCTGGGCGTCTACAATCCAAATGAACTGGCCTTTGATGTTTCTTTTTCCAGAAAAATGGGAGAATCATTTTCATTAGGAACAGCGGCAAGGTATATCCGTTCCAATCTTTTTTCAGGACAGTTTTCTGCCGGTCAGCAAACTAAAGCAGGGAATTCCATAGCCGTTGATGTTTCTGCATATTTTAAAAAACCTGCCCGTTTTCTAGGCAAAGATGCCATTCTTTCCGCCGGAATGAATATTTCAAATATTGGCACAAAAATGAGCTATGTAGATGGAGATAAAGGTTCTTTTCTTCCTACAAACCTAAAAATAGGGGGAGCTTCCACTTTTATTATTGATGATTTCAATCAGTTTACCTTTGCGCTTGATTTTAATAAATTGCTGGTGCCAACACAGCCCATCTACAATGCAGATGGAAAAATAATTGCCGGTCAAAATCCGGATAAATCTGTTCCTGCAGGCATTTTTGGCTCTTTTGCTGATGCACCAGGCGGTTTTAAAGAAGAAATGCAGGAAATTAATATTGCCGCGGGGATGGAATATTGGTATAATCAGCAATTTGCCCTTCGTGCAGGTTATTTTTATGAAAGTCCAAAAAAGGGCGACAGACGTTACTTTACTCTGGGTGCCGGTCTTAAATACAACGTATTCAACATAGACTTTGCATATTTGCTGGCCAGTCCGCAAAAAAGCCCTTTGGCAAATACGCTGAGGTTCTCTTTATTGTTCAATTTTGGCGAAGCCAAATAATGGATCGGGAATACTAATAAACAAAAACATATAGAAATGAAAATTAAGGTAGGGTTTGGCTTTGATGTACATCAGCTGAAGGAGAATCATCCTTTCGTGGTGGGAGGGGTAGATTTGGAACACCATAAAGGTGCTTATGGACATTCGGATGCCGACGTGTTGTTACATGCCATTTGCGATGCACTTCTTGGTGCAGCCAATTTGAGAGATATAGGTTATCACTTTAAAAACACTGATCCACGCTGGAAAGGGATCAGCAGCATTATTCTGCTACAAGAGAGTGTGAAACTGGTTAAAGAGAAAGGCTTTGAAATTGGTAATATTGATGCCATGCTCTGCCTGGAAGCGCCAAAGATCAATCCTCATATTCCAGCCATGCAGGCGCATATTGCAACTGCCATTGGTATCGATATAGAAGACATCTCTATAAAAGCAACCACGAACGAGCAAATGGGCTTTATTGGAAGAGAGGAAGGCGTAGTGGCTTATGCCGTTTGTCTGATTCAGAAAATTTAATCAATGCTCAACATAAAAAAAGCCGGAGATAACAATCTCTGGCTTTTTATAAATTATTCCTCTAAATAACCAAATTTCCCCTGGTTATAATCCGCAATCGCCTGCTGAATTTCTTCTGGTTTATTCATCAAGAACGGTCCATATTGTGCGATTGGCTCATGTATCGGCGCTCCGCTTAAAACCAGGATAACGCTATTCTGCATTGCTTCAACCTGAATTTCTTCTCCCTCGTTCTTAAAATGAACCAGCTGATCTGTATTTGCCAGCGTCGAATCATTAACCTTGATTTCGCCTTCAATCACAACAAATGCGGTATTGTAATCTGAAGGGAAACTAAACGATGCCTTTCCGTTTTTATTCAGCCGCAGGTTATACACTTCAATCGGTGTAAAGGTACTTGCAGAGCCTTTTGTGCCCATATATTCTCCCGCAATCACTTCAATTACCCCTGCCTCGTTTTCCAGCTGATGACGGGCAATGCTGCCATGGCAGAGTGCCTGATATTTCGGTTTGCTCATTTTATCTTTTGCCGGTAAGTTTACCCACAACTGAACCATTTGGAAAGGGCCACCTTTTTTGCTGAACACTTCTTCATGGTATTCTTTATGCAGGATTCCACTTGCCGCAGTCATCCATTGTACGTCCCCGGGTTTAATAACTCCACTGTTTCCGGCGCTATCATGATGGGCAACTGCCCCATGGTAGGCTATGGTAACCGTTTCAAACCCCCGGTGTGGATGAACACCAACACCTCTTGGTTCATTACGTGCAGAAAACTCTATTTTAGAATTATAGTCCAATAGGAAAAAAGGGCTCATTTTAAGCTTATATCCCTTTGGAAAAAAGTTATGAACCCTAAAGCCGTCTCCGACCATATGAGGTGCCGGCGGATTTAAAACAGCCGACACCTGTTTAATATTTGCTTCCATTTCGTCTTTGTTTTATACTATGACCTGGATGCATGAGTTTTTATTAAGCTTGTTTTACAAACTGTAATTCGCCTAATATTTTTACTTCCTCACTCACCATTACACCACCTGTTTCCAATGCTGCGTTCCAGGTTAATCCGAAGTCTGTTCTGTTGATTTTACCATTCAAAGTAAATCCAGCCTTAGTATTTCCCCATGGATCGGTTGCGATACCGCCAAATTCTACATTCAATTTTACCGGTTTGCTGGTACCCTTAACAACCAGGTTGCCATGTAAGGTATAGTCATCGCCGTCTTTGCTCAATGAGGTAGAGTCGAACGTGATTTTAGGGAATTTTTCTGCGTCAAAGAAATCACCGCTTTTTAAGTGATTGTCTCTGTCTTTATTGCCGGTATCAATAGAATCCGTTGCTGCATCAAAGGAAACCTGAGCATTGTGAAAATCATCTGCTTCAGAAGTTAAGGATGCATTTAATGTTTTTAAGCTACCGGTTACAGTAGTGATCATTAAATGTTTTACTTTAAATTGTAGTTCACTATGAGTTGGGTCTAATGCCCATTGTGTAGTTGCCATAATATTTTTTTTAAGTTGTTTTCTTGATTAACAACACAAAATTACGGCAAGGATATCAGGTACACATTGATGTATGGTAAGAAAGGATTATATTTTAAAATGCTTATGTGCCAAGTCTTTACGGACCCTGCTGAGAGACTCCGGCGTAATGCCAAGGTAGGAGGCAATCATCCATTGAGGAACTCTTAATGTCAGGTTGGGATAGAGTTGAATAAAGTTCAGGTATCTTTCTTCGGCAGGGGCACTCAATAGCATATTGATCCTTTTCTGCATAAAGCGGATCGAGTTGTGCAGCATATTATTGTTGAAATCATACATGCAGGGTACATGTTTTGCGGCTTCATCGATAAACGCTTTTGGCATCACGATCGCTTGTGTCGGCTCTATAGCATCAATAAAAAACTCTGAAGCTTCATTGAACATCCCGTTGCGGTCGGACATCCACCATTGTTCCGGTGCGAATTGAATAATATGTGTTTTGCCTTTTGCATCTATAGAATAGCTGCGTAACAATCCATCCAATACAAAATAACCATGGGTAGAAACCTCACCTTTCATCAGGATCATTTCATTCTTGTCAAAATTCTTGACCTTGAGCTTACTGGAGACCAGATCGAACTGTTCATCTGTTATGGCTACCTTCTTTTGTAAATAGAGTTTGAACTGCTCAATCATAGGGGATATAGATGAAATCTATTTCTTATTAGGTTCGATATTGGAAAAATCTACACCGCATTTGCAATTAGAAGCGCAGCCTCCACTTTTAGGAGATAACGATCTGTATATCATCCGGCCGATATAGAATATCGCAGCCATAAAAAGAATAACGACTAAAATGGTTTGAATGTCCATATTACAAAACTAATTAAAGCCTGCATTTAGCAGGTCTGTTGAATGTAAATTTACTTTTCCATCAGGCCAACTGTTCCGCCAACCCAATCGAAATCTTTATTGTAGCGTACACCGATCATCTTTCCTCTGCTTAGGCGCGCCAGATTGATGCAGAGTACCGGTTCTTTTCCTTCCGGCCAGAGGTACATCAGCCTGATTTCTGCTTTTACTCCTCCATCGGGTGCCTGAACCACTGGCTCGTAATTTACTTTTCTTTGCAAAATCCAGTTTTCAGGGTCTGCAATAGCTTCAATATCTTCCTTTTTTACATCAATAATCACGCCCATTCCGGCAAATGAGAATAAAGGTTTCAGTACATAGTTTTCCAGGTCTGAAGGAATTGCATTCAGCTGATTCAGGAAAAACGTTTCCGGAGCAAATTGGCTCTTTAGAAAAGGCATGGTGTATTTACTGATTCTGTAGAACCAGTTCGGATGCGTGATCCATTCGATATCCAGTTCATCCCGCGGGTCAAAACTGCCCTGAAACAGATCGGTATTGTCGCCAATCTCATCAAATATCAGACGGTTATAAATTCTTTTCAACCTGATGCGTTCTCCGTTCTGCTCGTAGTACAGGCTTTTACCTTCCTTTTTAATATCGTCAAGGCTGAGGATTTTAATGCCCAGGTATTGAGCCGTCACCAGAAAGTCGATTGCAGTCTTCTGGTTGGGCGCATCAATATCCATCAATGCCACTTCATGGGCTTCATGATCTCCAAGAATGACTTCTTTGAGCAAGGCGATATATGCAACTTCATCTATCCCGTTGAAATAAGGCGTAAGCTGTTCCGAAAGGGAATACACTGCTTTATAAGTTTCTCCCAAATGGGCCTGAAATCCATAAAGAGAGGGAAATCCCTGCATTTCTATCAACTTCGGCGTTAAGTCGCCATGCTCATCTTTACAGATGCCAAAGTCGAACGTTAAAAAGTGAGGCTGCGCATTTTCTGCAGGAACCCTCCACTTTTCCGGAATCGACTTTTCGGTGAGTTCATTAAAGTCCGGTTGTTGGATCAACGCTACAATTTCAGCTCCGGCAGCGATCAGTTTTTCTTTTAATGCTGCAGGAAGAAATATCGGTGTTTCTGCAACGCGAAAGGGGATTTTGGCAAATCCTTTTTCAAGTTTTTCCAAAAATTCACCATATTTCTCTTCCGAAAAATGCTCATTAAATGATGCTCTGTAGCTGCTAATCATAGTTATGCTTCCTGTAAGGCATTTAGTGCCTCATTTAAAAAGTTGGGTAAAATCACGCTTCTGGTGAGGGTAATTCTGTTCGGATCGTCTACACTGTCCAGCATATCTAAGTATTTTTCCTCTCCATGGTTTTCAATAATTGCTTTTTTCTTGTCTTCCTGCAGGAGGTATTGTTTCATTCCAACCGGATCTGCTTCCGGATGAAACTGGGTTCCAATAATTTCTTTGGTAAACCTGACCGCCATCACACAGCGTTCCAGGTCCACATGTGGACGTTCCTTTTCCAATGCCAGTACCTGTGCAGTTGTATTCGAGAAAAAGACATCTTCGGGATTGATCACCTGCCAATCTCTGCTGTCTACCGTATAAAAAGGATTGGGAAGGCCGTTGAATACCATTTCATCTTCACCTTCTTCTGTCAGGTAAATAGGAAAGATCCCAAAGGCGGTAGAACGTCTTCTGATCACCTTTCCTACGCCAAATTTCCGACAAGCCATCTGGAAGGAGTGGCAAATTAAAAAAGCATGTTTCTTTTGATGTTCATTTGTAGTATTAAATGCCTCGATGTTATCCAGCAATGCGAAAAAATCATTTTCCCATTGTTGGCCTTCTCCATCAAAAGGACTTCCCGGACCTCCGCTAGAAATATAGATGTCGTAACCAATGCCTGGAATCTCGCCTTTTTGTCTCAGGTCAAATACATCATAAGATAACTCAACAGACATTTCTTTCTGATAACGCAACAAGACTTCCTGTATCCCACGCATCCCCTGGTTGGTTACCCCATTGTTCATATCAATTACGGCAACCCTAATCTTATTTCTATCCCTATTCATATTCTATCTCGCACCAATTAACGTTTGTGAAGTGATATAGTCTACCACCGCCTCAAAGTTACCATTTTGTTCGTAAACAGCCAATTGCCTGTCTGCGCCAGTCCCATGTTCCAGGATTTTGTGTACATAATTGATGTCATCCCTGCAGCCCAGTTCGTCTACCACATCATCTACGAAGTCGAGTAACTCAAGAACAAGATTTCTGCAGTTTACCTCCATTTCTTTTCCAAAATCAATCAGATTTCCATCGATGCCATACCTTGCAGCACGCCATTTGTTCTCATTAATCAATGCTCTGGAGTAGCTGATGAACTTCATGTTTTGCAAACGTAGTTTATATAGCTTTGCACAGAGGGCCTGGAACAGCGCAACAAATGCCATCGTTTCATCGATCAGCATCGGGCAATCGCAAATTCTAAACTCGATGGTTTCAAAGAAAGGATGCACCCTGATGTCCCACCAGATCTTTTTCGCATTGTCAATACTATTGGTTTTGATCAATAGTTTCACATAGTTATCGTAATCTTCGATGCTGTTGAAGATATCCGGAATCCCTGTTCTGGGGAATTTATCGAATATTTTAGTCCGGAATGACTTGTATCCCGTATTCCTGCTCTCCCAAAATGGAGAATTGGTAGACAGGGCAAAGACATGGGGTAAAAAATACCGGACCTGATTGGCAATATGAATGGCCAGCTCTCTGGACTGAAAGCCAACATGCACATGGAGGCCAAAGATCAGGTTAGACCTTGCAGCTTCCTGAAGTTCGTTTACGATCTCGCTATAGCGCGGATGCTCTGTAATCAGCTGCTTTTCCCAATGTGAAAATGGGTGTGTACCGGCAGCGCCGATGCGTAAACCTTGTTCTCCTGCCAGTTGAGATACCGTATATCTCAATTGAGAAATCTCTGCACGGGCCTGTTCTGTATTTTTACAGATTCCCGTACCTACCTCTACCACGGCCTGATGCATTTCTGCCTTTACCTGATCCTTGTGTATTTTTTGTGCTGCCTCCACAATCTTCTGATCGTGTGAAGTCAGTTCGCGTGTTACGGGATCGACCACCATGTACTCTTCCTCTACACCAAGCGTAAAATCGTTCATCATATTAGCTGTTGAATTGATGCCTTGTTATTTTTTTGTTGTACTTGCTTTCTTTGCTTTTGCCGGAGCTTTTTTCGCTGCTGCTTTAGGTGCTGCCGTTGTTTTTGCTGCTTCTTTAGCCTTTGCCGCCGGTTTTGCTTTTCCAATCAGTGGAACATCATTTGCAGACGTCTTGACGTATTCGCCCCAGGTCAGGTTGTCCTGCCCCTCCACATGTGCCTTTGCACGTTCTATCGCATATCTTGCCGATGTTTCTACTACCCAGTCGAAATTCTCCTGGCCCACACTGGTTACTTCCGCATCAGGTGCAGGATTACAGAAATCAATGGCATAAGGAATACCATCGCGAACCGCAAATTCTACCGTATTGAAATCATATCCCAGATATTGATTTAACAGGATTACATAGTCATGGATGGTTTGTAACAATTTCTCGCTTGAAGGCCCTTTTTCGACTACGTAACGTAGATGCGCCGGATTTCTAGGTTCGTATTGCATGATTTTCACATACTTGCCACCGATACAATAGCAGCGGAAATATTCATCAAAAACGATTTCTTCCTGCAGCATCATCACGGTTTGTTTCGTCTGACTGTGCTTATCAAAGAAATCTTCTTTATCATGCAATTTATATACTTCTTTCCATCCACCACCATCGAAAGGTTTCATATAGGCGGGGAATCCGGTATATTTAAATATTCCGTCCCAATCCATTGGGAAGGCAAGGTTGCTGAATGATTTATCAGTGGTATCATCAGGTTGATCATAAGAAGGAATCAACGCGGTTTTAGGAACCGGAACTCCAAGTTTTATGGCCAGTGCATTGTTGAAAAACTTTTCATCTGCACTCCACCAGAAAGGATTATTAATTACTGCCGTTCCGGTTATTGCTGCGTTTTTTAGTGCTGCGCGGTAAAAGGGAACGCCTTGCGAAATGCGATCTAAAATTACTGCATATCCCAATGGTTCTGCCTGAAATATTTTGTCAATATTCACAAATTCTGCCCTTATGTCTGGTCCTGCAATTTCGTTTACCCGTTTTACAAAGGCTTCCGGAAATGATCTTTCCTGCCCAAATAAGATTCCGATTTTTTTCATATAATTAGCGTAGTGTTTATAGGTCTTCCTGGTTTTTACGTTATCCGGCCCCTTTGTTGGTTTTCGGCCGACAAGGTTCCCTGGTTTTACTGATGTTTTGATTTGTTTTTCGAATCCCCTGGATTCCTTTGGTTTTGTTAATGATGAAACAACGAAAAGGCGTTAATGTTCTGATAAATATGCCCTTTATGAATTTACAACTGAGAGAGGTACTCCGGAAACATTTGTCGCCAGGTGGGCCAGTCATGATCTGCATTTTGCCGGATATCCAGCCAATGCCCGATGCCCTTCTCATTTAAGATCCCCGATAGCTTTTCATTGTCTCCTTTGCACATATCTCTGTCGGATGTTCCCAGAATAATTTTCATATTCCAGAGTTCCCGGTTCTGGTCATGCGACAGGTAGTCTACCGGATTATTGAAATAGACGTCGTCGTTGTAAAAGCCATCCAGTTGTCCGCGGATGTCAAAAGCACCACTCATGCTAAACATATGGCTCACGAGCCAGGGATGTCTGAAAGCGAAGTTCGCCGCATGGTAGCCCCCGAAACTACAGCCTGCAGTAATGATCCTGTCGTGTCCGGTCTCCTGCCTTGCCAGGGAAGAAACCTCTTCCAGTAACAATTTATCATACCAGATGTGGTTCTTTACCCGGTCTGCGGGATGGATGTCCTTATTGTACCAGCTTAGTTTATCGATACTGTCTACACAGTAGATCTTGATTTTTCCTGCTTCAATAAAGTGTTGTACAGACTCAATTAATTTGAAATCTTTGTTCTCAAAATACCGCCCCATACTGGTGGGAAAGAGCAGGATCGGATAACCACTTTGTCCGAAGGTCAACAGCTCAAAATCCGCGTTTAGATTATGGCTATACCATTTTTTATACTCTTCAACCATGTTGCGAAAATTAGCTGCTTTAAGGTATAAAAAACTATTTTTAAACCCAAAGGAATATTTGCATTTCTTTCTATCAATCTGCACATTAGCTGAAAAATATTGACAGTTATGAATATATTTTGTCAATAATAGTACCTTTGCAAACTATTTGTGAGAAAGGGGAAATTGCCGCATTATGTATACCACCATGTTACTTCCGGAAGTGATCAGAACTAAAAACGTGATAAAGTCTAACAGTTTAAAAAGAGAGGTAGAGTTGGAAATCTTTACTCCTGATAACCTGCTGGGAAACGAGACACTGAATCTGCTTATTTTAAACGATGGACAGGACACTGAAGGCCTGGATTTGGAAAATACGTTAAACACATTATACCGGACGAATAAAATAGAGCCCCTGGTGGTGGTTGCTGTTAAAGCGTCCAAAGACCGCGTTCAGGAATATGGGGTTGCCGGTGTTCCCGACTTTCTGGGAAGAGGTGCTTCTGCGGCTTCTTATACCGATTTTGTCATCAATGAACTGCTTCCTTTTATTCAGGGAGAAGTGGAGATGCCCATTAATGGGAAAAGGGCATTCGCCGGATGTTCTCTTGGAGGATTGACCGCGTTTGATATTGCCTGGAATAACGATAACTATTTCGATGCGGTAGGTGTATTTTCAGGATCTTTCTGGTGGAGAAAAAAGGACCTTAAAGACGGCTATACAGATGACGACAGGATTCTTCATCAAATGATCAGGCAGACAAATGACAAACCTGAACTTAAATTCTGGCTGATGACAGGCACAGAAGACGAAACTGCCGACAGGAACCGCAATTACATTATAGATTCTATTGATGATACCATTGATGTGATCAAGGGTTTGCTCGAAAAAGGATACGAGCGTCCCGAAGATATCGCCTATTATGAAATGGTGGGAGGGAAACATGATGTTCCTACCTGGTCTAAAGCAATGCCGGCATTTCTAACCTGGGCGTTCGCCAGAAAGACCTATTTATAAGATTTGCTGCTGATCTCTTCAATTTTATCGGAAGGATAAACAAATGTTCCGGGAGCATCTTCCAGCGATTTCTTTAACATTGCCGATGCGACCTTCTCAATTTTAATGCTCCTGTACTTTCGCAAACCGGAAATCAGAAATGGGTTTAAAATCTGCATTACAACCGTCATCAGGCCTTCGAGGTTGCGGCTTTCTTTTCTTTCGCCAACGAGCAGTGAAGGTTGATAGATATGGACGCTTTTAAATGGAATGGCTTTCAGATCTCTTTCTACTTCTCCTTTTGTTTTCGTATAAAAGATACTGGAAGAAGGATTTGCACCTAAGGCCGACACGAGGTGATATTGTTCTGTGCCATTACTTTGAGCAATAGCTGCCGCATCCAGCGGATACTGATAATCGATCTTTTTGTATTGTACCTGATCCGGAGTTTTGTTTTTTGTAGTGCCGAGGCAGCAGAAAACCACATCTCCCTGGATTTGCAAAGCATAATCACTCAGTTTATCAAAATCTACAACCAGCTGTTTCAGCTTGGGATGTTGCCGTTCCAGCTTTTTCCGGCCAACAATCAGCACCTCTTTATAATTGCTGTTGCTCAGCAGCTGTTCCAGCAAACTTTCTCCTATTAATCCACTTGCACCAAATAGAACTGCTTTCTTTTCCATCTATTTATAATTGTTGAGGCGTTTATCAATCCCTTTTCCGGATGATTTTGTACTGATTTTTACTGACAACAAAGTACGCATTAACGAATGGAACATCAATAGCCATTTCCAATAAAATGGTCATTACGTTTATATTATAAACGGTCTGTTATTTTTCAATATTTGCTCTTAACTAATTGATTGATATATCGATAATAAAACGTATCTTTGCGCCAAAATTTACACGCATTTTATGCAAAAAATAAGAAATATAGCTATCATAGCACACGTTGACCACGGTAAAACTACATTGGTTGATAAGATTTTACACTCTTGTTCAATCTTCCGCGATAACGAACAGTCGGGAGATTTAATACTTGACAATAACGATTTGGAACGCGAACGTGGTATTACCATCGTTTCCAAAAACGTATCAGTTATGTATAAAGATGTAAAAATCAACATTATTGATACCCCTGGTCACGCCGATTTTGGTGGTGAAGTAGAACGTGTATTGAAAATGGCTGATGGAGTATTGTTATTGTGTGATGCTTTTGAAGGTGCAATGCCTCAAACTCGTTTCGTTACACAAAAAGCTTTGGCTCTGGGTTTAAAACCGATCGTAGTCGTAAATAAAGTTGATAAAGAAAACTGTCGCCCTGAAGAGGTTTATGAGCAAATTTTCGAATTGTTCTTTAACCTTGAAGCTACAGAAGATCAATTGGATTTCCCTGTAATTTACGGTTCATCAAAACAAGGATGGATGAGTACTGACTGGAAAGTGCCTACTACAGACATTTTCGCGCTTTTAGACGCAGTTGTTGCTAATATCCCTCCTGCACCTACCAACGATGGTACACTTCAAATGCAAATCACCTCTTTAGATTATTCATCTTTCGTAGGCCGTATCGCTGTTGGACGTGTTCACCGTGGTTCAATTAAAGAAAACCAACCGGTTACTTTAATTAAACGTGACGGTAAGATTGTAAAATCAAGAGTAAAAGAATTATATACTTTCGAAGGTTTAGGAAAGATCCGTGCTACTGAAGTAAAATCAGGAGATATCTGCGCAGTGGTAGGTATTGAAGGTTTTGATATCGGTGATACTATCGCTGATTTTGATGCTCCGGAACAATTGCCGGTAATCAAAATTGATGAGCCAACAATGAACATGTTGTTCACCATCAATAACTCACCTTTCTTCGGTAAAGAAGGTAAATTTGTTACGTCTCAACGTATCAAAGAACGTCTTTACAAAGAGATGGAGAAAAACTTAGCACTTAAAGTGGTAGAAACTGAATCTCCTGATGCTTATTTAGTATATGGAAGGGGTATTCTCCATTTATCAGTATTGATCGAAACCATGCGTCGTGAAGGTTACGAACTTCAGGTAGGACAGCCACAGGTAATCATCAAAGAAATTGATGGTAAAAAATGTGAGCCGGTTGAAACCCTGATCGTTGACGTACCGGGTGAGGTTGCTGGTAAAGTAATTGAATTGGTAACACAACGTAAAGGTGAATTGCTGATCATGGAGCCTAAAGGAGATTTACAACATTTAGAGTTTGAAATCCCTGCACGTGGTATCATCGGATTAAGAAATAACGTATTAACTGCTACTGGTGGTGAAGCGATTATGGCACACCGTTTCAAAGCTTATGAGCCTTGGAAAGGAACGATCCCTGGAAGATTAAACGGTGTATTGGTTTCTATGGAAAAAGGTACAACTACCGCTTATTCAATTGATAAGTTACAGGATCGTGGTCGTTTCTTCGTAGATCCGGGTGTTGATGTTTATGAAGGTCAGATTATGGGTGAGCACATCCGTGACAATGACTTGGTAGTAAACATTGTTAAAGGTAAAGCTTTAACCAACATGCGTGCTTCAGGTACAGATGACAATACACGTATTGCTCCGGCAATTAAATTCTCTTTGGAAGAGTGTATGGAATATATCCAGGCTGACGAGTACATCGAAGTTACTCCGGTAAGCATGCGTTTACGTAAAATCTACTTAACTGAAGGTGAACGTAAAATAAAAGGTAAAAACTTCTAGTCCTTTCGGATCAGAAAATACGAGCCCGCAGGTCAACACCTGCGGGCTTTTTCTATTTGTAAGTAATATTCCTCAAACCCTCTTTTCCAGCCCTCTTTTTTCTTAATTTTGCCCCCTTAATACAAGATAATATGGAATCATTGAAGGGAAAAAATGCCATCATTACCGGTGCCGGAAAAGGAATCGGACGTGCAGTTGCGATTGCTTTGGCACAGGAAGGCGTGAACATAGGCTTAGTAGCAAGAACGGAGTCTGACTTACAAAAAGTGGCGGCAGAATTGACGCAATACGGAGTTAAAACGGCAATCGCTACGGCAAATGTAACCGATATTGACGCTGTGAATGTGGCCGTTGATTCGATAAAATCTTCATTGGGTGCCATCGATATCCTCATCAACAATGCCGGAATCGGTGCTTTTGGTTCTTTCATGGAACTGGAACCGGAAAAATGGGAAGAGATTGTTAAGGTGAACTTATTTGGCCCTTATCACGTGACCCGTGCGGTTCTTCCGGAGATGATCGAAAGAAAAGCAGGAGACATCATCAATGTTTCTTCTACCGCCGGTAAAAATGGTGCGGCAGTAACCAGCGCCTACAGCGCTTCTAAATTCGGCCTGATCGGAATGTCTGAATCCCTGATGCAGGAAGTGCGCAAACACAACATCCGTGTGAGCACTTTAGTGCCGAGTACCGTCTCAACAGATATGGCAAAAGACCTTAAATTAACAGATGGAAATCCTGACCGCGTGATGCAGCCGGAAGATTTTGCGGAACTTGTAGTTGCACAGTTAAAGCTGAACCGCAGGGTATTCCTGAAAGAAGCTGCATTGTGGTCTACAAACCCTTAATTCAGCGTTAAAATCCTATAAAGAATCCCCTGAATCCCTAAGGACCTCAGGGGATCATATTTATTGTTCTAGTTTATTTTCTTAAACTTCCAGAGCTGTGCCTGTGAAAGACTCAGGGTACCCATTTTTACCGCTGCATTATCAGCTGCAGAAGTATCCTGTACATCCAGGCTGATTTTCCTTGCACTTGCCGGAATCAGTCTGAAATAACCATCGGTATAAGCAGGTACAATTTGCCACAATTGATTGCTTCCTGAACCCGAAGTATATACGATCACATTCGCCCCTGCAGCAGTCGAACCTCCTTCTACATCAAGTGATTTGCCCGTATTATTTCGAGGAACAAGCTTATAGAATCCGTCTCTGACATGACTGATCTGCCAGCGTTGATTCAGTCCGTCATCATCCGTTTTGATCGTTACACTGCTGTTGTTCGCTGCTACCTGAAGATTTTTTCCTGCAGCATGTTGAGGTTCTATCTCATAAATTCCAGCCTGAATGTGTGTGCCCTGGTTGTACTTGTAATTGGTGCTCAAACGATCTCCTGCAGAGAGCTGTGTGCGTTGCATATTCCATCCTGTTCCATCTTTCCTGGTCATTACGCCTCCCGATGGATAGATCATGATAGACGTATAATCAAAAGGACCAATACCAAAAGCCGATGGTGCAGGAATGTATTGAGAATTCGTGGTATTCACATTGATAAACAAATCGCGGTCAGGACGGCGCTGCTCGTGATGCAGGCCCAGCGCATGACCAATTTCATGTGCAATTGATCCTACAGGAAAAGAATCCGTATCTACAGATATGATCTGGGCGCCCCCTTTTCTTCCAATGGAATTACTAAAAGCAGAACCATCACTGTTCTCATTCAATTCTATATAATCCGGAGTATTGGCATCAGCCAGGATAAACTCGAAATCAAGACCTGGTACGGTCCAGAAGGCCGTTGCCCTGATCCAGCGCGCTTTAAGCGTGTCGGAGATTCCCGTTGCAAACTTGTAGTAAACCTTCCTGTTGGTCCATAGCTTCCCGTCTACAGCACCTTCCGTTGATGGTTTTCCGGCAAGAGATACGTCTTCCGGATTTAAGACGATATCATTGGCAAAGAGGTATTTTCCGTTTTCGATTTCCAGCAGGTCTACGAGTTCTCCATGATAATAGGCTTTTACAGTAGTCCCGGTGGTTTTGGGCTGATAAACTTCTGCTTTAAGTGCTTTCGAAAAGCCCGGAGCAGTGACGTTCTGCTCTGAATCATTAGATTTTTTACAGGCAATAACACTGGCGCTGATAAAGACAGCAGCAATTAATTTTTTAAGATGACTTTGGTTCATAGGGATGATTTTTAGGTTGATATCAGTAATGATACCTAATCCCTGATACTTAAATATGCAGCGGCAGACTTTTGTAAGTTTCCGATACTGTTTTGTATTAAAAGTATATTTTTTAAGAGCCTAGTCCTGGGACGACAGGTGTTGGAATGCTGAAGCTGCCCTGTACCGATAGGAAGGAAGCCGGTTTTCTTTAAAAATCTTTGATTTATAGATCCATTGGTAACTCAGTAAAGCGCAGCCAGTTCCGATCAATGCACCAACAATAACATCTTGTAAAAAATGTTGGGCAAGGTAGATGCGGGAATAGCCCGTGAGTACCGCAAAGCACAGGCAATAGAGAGAAATGTTCTTTTTCTTAAAAACGAGTACCATTACCGTAGCCAGAGCAAAGGCCGAAGTGGTATGCCCTGAAGGAAATGAATTTGAGCCATGCAGGTTTATGCCATCGACAAAAAAGGGATAATTAAAACCAGTCTGTTCAAAAAAGGCAGCGGGCCGGGGCATCTGGAATGTTCTCTTCATGATTTGAGCAATCAGGCCTGAGCTTAGAAAAGCAGCCAGCAGTATAACTGCTTTTTTTCTCTTTCTCCACAAAAGCAGCACGATAACCACCATCAGGCTGAAAAGTCCGTCACCAAAGTTGGTGACCAACATAAAAAAGCGGTCCAACCACAGCGGATGATAAAGATTGAGCATCAGGAAGCCTTCAGTCTTGGAAAAACAGCAGTTAAAAACAACAGCCAGCAAAAGAAGAAGAAGGACAAGGCCGAAATAGCAGGGGAATCTGAGAATTCGTTGTAACATGGAGCGATCGATATTGCTTTAATTCAAAAGTAGGGGAGCAGTATAAATTTGGCGTTAAGGGAATGTCATTATTTTGTCATGGGTAACTGTGGCCTTCTTAGTCAAATAGAAAACGAAAGTAGGCATCGGGGTTATCCAGAAAGCTCTTTGTCAGTTGGTAATGCTCGGTGTCTTTATAGCCGATTTCTTCCAGTCCGGATGTTCCGAAATTATAAATCGTAGATTCAGGATAACAAAGGAGCATAGGAGAGTGGGTGGCGATGATGAATTGTGCCCTGCCGGATTGTTCCAGTTTATTGATGATCGACATAAAAGTCATCAGTCTGTTGGGAGAAAGGGCTGCTTCAGGCTCATCCAGAATATAAATGCCCCGGCTGAATTGATTTTGGAACAATGACAAAAACGATTCCCCATGGCTCTGCTCATGAAGGGATTTACCGCCATAGGCGTCTAATACATCCGGGTCCTCCTTAGCAATCTCATCAATGTAATCTGCAAAATTGAAAAAGCTCTCTGCCCGCATGAAAAAGCCATTGCTAATGCGCTTTGGTGTCCAGCCAAGGGTAATGGATCCGCTAAGTGGTGTATGGTAACCATTATAGTCTTCGCTGATTTCTACATTATGATTACGGTTTCCTCCACGCAGGCTAAATCCGCATTGATCTGCGATGGCCTCTAGCAGGGTGGATTTACCGGAACCGTTTTCCCCCACAAAGAAAGTCACATTGTCGCGTAACCTGAGTGTTAACCCTTCCTGAAACGCGGGGATAGAAAATGGATAATCCGCGATCCCGGTTTTGGGTAAGGTGATATGGGATAGAAAAGGCATAATTAATCATTGGTTCTGCGGTGGCGAATGTAATATTGCGCCAGGTTGATGGCAATGAAAATATGGTTGATCAGATTTGGAACCAGGCCGTAATATTTGGTAAAGATCTTGAAACGTTCTTTAAGGCTGGCGAGGTGCTTTTTCTTCGATACACCGCCAACCAGGTATTTAGCCACATAGCTATGGGTATTCACAATGCTTGAGGCATTCTTCGCCGCCCTGATGATCCAGTCGATATCAGAACTGTATTTATATTCCAGGTTGAACGGTTCTGCCAGGCTGCGTTTCACGTAAATTGCCTGGTGACTGATGCTCATGCCATATTTAAAACTCTGCCAGTCGAAATTCTCCGGCGAATGATGTCTCCTTTGTCCCAGACTTTCCCATTGCTCGTTAAACATCTCTGTTTCGCCATAATAGATGTCTGCAGCGGCTGCGGTATCAAACACTTCTGCCACCGTTACCGGCGCATAAATCTCATCTCCGGAGTTCATGAATAGAACATAATCCCCTGTGGCAAGGGAAAGACCTTTGTTCATCGCATCATAAATTCCCTTATCCGGCTCTGAAATGAACTGGGCAAGTCTGGATTTATATTTATAAATGATGTCTTTTGTGCCGTCAGCGGAAGCTCCGTCAATCAGAATGTATTCTATATTCGGATAGGTCTGATTCAACACAGAAAGCATCGTGCGCTCAATATCCTTTACATTATTATAAACGATGGTGATGACACTTAGCTTTGGTTGCATGGAGGTAAAATCTAAATCTAAAATTAACGCGGCTGTAAATTAATAAGGGACTGATACAATAATAAGTGTTTTTCTGCAATAACGTCTTCAGAGAATTGAGTTAAAATCGTTCTTCTTGCTTCTTTCTGAATATCAGGCGCATTTTCATCGTGATATAACCACTCTATTCCCGTGGCAAGATCTTCAGAAGATTTATATTCCGCGAGGTAGCCATTTTCCAGGTGCTTCACCATATCCGGAATCCCACCTGTTTTAAAGGCCACCACGGGCGTTGCACAAGCCAGGCTTTCCATAACAGTGTTGGGCAGGTTATCTTCCAGTGAAGGGGTGATAAATACGTCTGCGGCAGAATAGCACTTTGCCAGGTGTTCGTCATTGCTGATGGTTCCCAGAAAAGTGGTTTTAAAAGGAAATTCCGGCATATCGACATTGTCTTTATTGCCGAAGATGACCAGTTCAATATTTTCCTTGACGATTCCAGGTCTTGAGGCCAGATCGTTCAAAGCATCGATGAGATAAGAGGTTCCCTTATGTTTATCATTCTTGGAGGGCATAAAACCACTCATCATCACAAACTTATCGGGGTTGATTTTTAACACTTTTTTCGCTTCCGATTTTACATAAGGTTTAAAGACTTTGGTCTCAATGGTGTTTGGAATAACAGTAATGCCACGGGTTCCCAATAAGCTGCTCAATTTTACAGATTCGGCCATCCAGTTACTGGGCGCTACAATATGGCAGTTCAGTTCCGAATAAGCCTTTTTCTTGCGCAGCCAGGTTTTATGGGAAAAATCATCCTTTCCGCTGAACTTTAGCAATGGGCAGCAACCACATTCCTTGTGGTAATTTTCGCAGGAATAGCGGACATGACAACCACCGGTAAAAGCATTGCTGTCGTGAAAAGTCCAGACCACCGGTTTCTCCAGTTCATCGATCTGTGCCAGAAACTTTGGGGATAAAAAACCATGGTTAATCCAATGTAAATGGATAATATCAGCTTCTTTTACCTTGGGATGTTTGATCACAGAACGGCCAAACCATTGCAATGAAAAAGGAGTTTTTACGGCTTTTGCGAAAGCTTTGGATAAGTAACGCTCGGAAAGAATATTGAAAACCGCCAGTGCCCTCCGGAAAGGTCCCTTGCTAAAAGTATCTGTGAGCTTACTTTCCTTAAACTGAAAATACACCACCACATTCGAATCGACGTCATTCGCTTTCAGCGCATCACTTAAGCGCAGACAGGCCCTTCCGGCGCCCCCGTTCCCTTCATATGTATTTAAGTGTACTACCTTCAATTTATCAAAATTATCTATTATTGTGAACCATTGTTAAATTCTTATGTATTTTCGTTGGTTTCTATCAAAATTTAATAAAAAGATGTTGTTTTTTGCAACACTGAATTTTTTTCAGTGTCATCTGCCGTTGATAGCCCTATCCATGGGATAAAAATAGCTAAAGTACCACGAACATATTCTTTTAAAACAGCATAATAGAAAAAACATTGTTTGTATGCCGATAAAATTAATTTAAAAATCGAAAGAATCCTAAGCCATACCCCTAAACAGAACCAAATATATACAATGAAACCATCATAAGCATACCTATTACAAAAAGCAATGAACATGCTTATGATAGCTTCATTACCATTAAAAAACAATTATGTACTGATGAAAAAAGTTTTTTACGCCTTTACCGCTGCCTTACTGCTTTCTAATATGGTAGCCACGGCTCAAAATGAGCCCTATTTTACAGCATATCCTGCGTTGACGCCTGATGGTCAGACCGTGGTGTTTAGCTATGAAGGAGACCTTTGGAAGGTTCCTTCCGCAGGAGGTGCAGCTACCCGGCTTACTGCTATGCCTGGTAATGAGATCAGCCCCAAAATCTCTCCGGACGGAAAATGGCTGGCTTTTTCGGCTAACCAGTTTGGAAACAACGATGTATACCTCATGCCACTTGCCGGAGGACCGGTAACACAGCTCACTTTTCATGATGCCTCAGATGAGGTGGAGAGCTGGAGCTGGGATTCCAAATCCATTTATTTTACCTCAGGGCGGTACAATGGCTATACCGCTTATAAAGTGGGCGTTGCCGGAGGTACCGCAACCCGGCTTTTTGACCATTATTTTAACCTGATTCATAACGTAGCAGAAGCACCCAACGGGGAATTGTTTTTTAACGATACCTGGGAGAGTAAAAATGCAGCCAACCGGAAGCGTTATAAAGGTGCCTTTAACCCGGATATCCAGTCCTGGAACCCAAAAACAAAGACTTATAAACAATATACAGACTATAAAGGCAAAGACCTCTGGGCAAGTGTCGATAAAAACGGCAATGTCTTCTTCGCCTCAGATGAATGGAACGATGAATACAATCTGTATACTTTTAAAGCAGGAAAGAAAACAAGGCTGACTGATTTTAAGTCGGCGATTAAGCGACCTGTAGTGGCGGCATCAGGAAATAAAATAGTGTTCGAGAGAGATTATCAACTTTATCTATATGATGTGGCAACTCAAAAATCAGAGAAAATCAACATCAGCATTTCCAGAAATAATATTTTAGCCAAAGAGCAGGAATTTGATGTGAGGGCTGCCATTAGCGCTTTTGACCTGTCGCCGGATGGTAAAAAACTGGCATTTATCTCCAGAGGGGAGCTGTTTGTGAGTGATGCAGAAGGGAAATTTGTTAAAAAGATAGAAAGAGGAACGCCGATAGCAGAGCGCGCAATGGAAGTAAAATGGCTTTCTGATAACAGGACACTGGTTTTTAACCAAACCTACAAAGGTTATCAGAACTGGTTTACCATTGCTGCCGATGGAAAAGGAACACTGAAACAGCTCACAAAAGACAATAGAAATAACCGGGACATTGCTTTCAATAAAGAGCGGAGCCAGGCAGTTTATTTAAGCGGCAGAGATGAAGTCCGGATGCTCGATCTTAAATCGTTGGAAAGTAAGACCGTAGTTAAGGACGAGATCTGGGCGTTCTCAAATTCTTCGCCTTCTTTTTCGCCTAATGGAGAATACCTGCTGTTTACCGCTCGCCGCAATTTCGAAGAGGACATCTTCGTACACCAGATTAAAAACAATAAAACCATTAACCTGACCAATACAGGTGTTTCCGAAAGCGCTCCGGGCTGGTCGCCGGATGGAAAGTACATTTACTTTGTCAGCGCAAGAACCAAACCGTCCTATCCTTCCGGAATGCAAAACGGACATGTCTACAGAATGGCTTTGGAAGAATATGACGAGCCTTACCGCATCGATAAGTTCGATGAACTGTTCACAGAGAAAAAAAAGGATAAGCCTGAAGTAAAAAGTATGGCTAAAAAAGATACGGCAAAAGCATCGCCTTCATTGATGACCATCAATACCCAAAATATCATGGACCGGATAGAGCTTCAGGGGCCCTCCTTCGGAAGCCAGCAGGGAGTAGAGGTATTTGCAAAAGGAGATAAAACCTATATGTTCTTTTACTCTGATCATGAGTCCGGTACCGGCGGAACTTACCGGACGGTAACAGAGCCTTTTGAAAGCCCTAAAACAGAAAAAGTAACAGAAGGATACGGCAGCATGGTCGAAGCAGGTGGTAAATATTACACTCTGGTACGCGGGGTGATTAATAAATACAACCTGGAATCGAACAAATTAGACCGTTTAGACATTGGCTTTAAATTTAACAGAAACCTGAATGAAGAATTTAATCAGATGTTCTATGAGACCTGGGCTGGTGTAGAGGAAAACTTCTACAATGAAACTTTTCATGGAATCGACTGGTTAAAGACGCAGCAGGAATATGCAAACTACCTCCCATACCTGAATAACCGCAATGACCTCCGCATTCTTCTAAACGATATGCTGGGCGAATTGAACTCCTCACACCTGGGCTTTGGCTCTGCCGGTGCAGAAGAACGTAAAAGTTTCAATTATGCTACCAATGAAACCGGAATCATTTTCTCTGATACCGATCCTTTTAAAGTAGAACGGATTGTAGCGAGAAGTAATGCCAGACATCTGGGGGTTGACCTGAAAGCAGGTGATGTGATTACAAGTGTAGATGGCACCAAAGTTGACAAAGCAGCCGATCGTGATGCTTATTTTACTTCGCCTTCCCTCGGACAGGAAATGACACTTACCGTAGAACGCGCAGGGAAAACCATCCAGACCAAAGTGCATCCTCAAAGCTCCGGTACATTGCGCAATAACCTGTACGATGAGTGGATTACTAAAAACAGAGCACGCGTAAAACAGCTGGGCAACAACCGGATCGCTTATACCTATATGAAAAATATGGGAACAGCTGAACTGGAGAGTTTCCTGCTGGATATGGTGGCTCAGGAAAACAATAAAGAAGGCATTATTCTCGATCTGCGTTACAATACCGGAGGTAATGTTCATGATGAAGTTTTAAAGTTCCTGGCACAAAGGCCTTACCTTCAATGGAAATACCGTGGTGGTAAAATGGCTCCGCAAAGTAACTTTGGCCCTGCTGCCAAACCAATCGTGTTGTTGATCAATGAACAGTCCTTAAGTGATGCCGAAATGACGGCTGCGGGATTCAAAGAATTAAAATTAGGTAAGATTATTGGTACAGAAACCTATCGTTGGATTATCTTTACCTCCGCTAAAGGACTGGTCGATGGTTCATCGTACCGTCTTCCTGCATGGGGTTGTTATACCCTGGATGGAAAAAATATTGAAACTGAAGGGGTAGCTCCTGATATTTATGTGAAAAATACATTCACCGACAGACTGGAGGATAAAGACCCTCAGCTGGAACGTGCAGTATCAGAAATACTAAAAGATTTAAAAAAATAATATGGACAACCTGTTAACGGACAGACAGTTTTGGGTGAATTATTGGGAGAACAAGACCGATTTGTCGGTTAACATTCCGTCAAACTACCTTTTTCATAAGGAACTGGGAGAGATCATCAGTAAGCAAGGAGTAAAAACAGCAATTGAGTTGGGTGGTTTCCCTGGATACTATGCGGTATTCCTGAAGAAATACTTCAAACTTGATGTGACCCTGCTTGATTATTTTGTCCATCAGCCGGTAACCAATGCTTTACTCGAAGCCAACCAGTTAAAGGAAGCAGATATTCACATTATAGAGACTGATTTGTTCAATTATCAGCCGGAACAACAATTTGACCTGGTCTTGTCCTGCGGACTGATCGAGCACTTTAACGATACCGCCGACATCATCAACAGGCACATTGCATTTGTTAAACCGGGAGGTACCTTACTGATCACACTGCCCAATTTTAAGGCATTGAACGGTTGGTTTCAAAAGACTTTTGACAGGGAGAACTATGATAAGCATAATATTGAATGCATGGATCCGGACTTGCTCGCCAACATCTGCAAACAGGCAGGTCTGGAGCTGGTTCAATCCAGGTACTTCGGGCATTTTAGCCTTTGGCTGGAAAATGAAAAGCAGAAGCCCGCAGGTGTTCGCTTGTTAAAGAAAACCGTATGGCTGGCAGGTAAAGTATTTACCAAGGTTTTTCCTTTCAACTCCAGACAGTTGTCTCCTTATATCATTTTGGAAGCAAGAAAAGTATAAATACAGAATCACCCTATGGGGAAGGAATAGAACTTAGCCTAAACGTTGTTTTAGATATCTTTTAAGCCTTTCCCATAGATTTCCTTTCCTGGTCGACAGGAATTCCTTAATCGTCTCGTAGGCGGCTTTATTTTCCTTTATTTCAGCAGGGTACTCACTGATTGGCTTAGGATTGATGATCACATTGTAGATGTCATTGATTCCGGAATGAATTCCCGTTCCGTCATGCCCGATATTGTTGACCAGAGATTGTGCAGGATTCAGTGTCAATCCCCCCTTCAGAAAGATCGAAGCATACCATCGGATTGCCCAGGAATTGTTTTTCCCCTTCTTGAAGTCCTGCATTTGTTTCCAGAAATTCATTTTATGCTCAATAGAAAATGCAGCTCTCTTTTTGGCATCAAATTGTGCCATCAGCGTATCGATATTGGGCTCAAAATGTTGCCATGCCCGATCCCAGGTAGCCCATCCCCAACTGGTGGCAGCACGGTAAAAAAAGGATTCGGGAATGTTGTTTTCCTTCAGGGGATACATGTAAGCACCAATGTGCATCACCTGATCTTCCTTACGGTAGCGGTCTAAAGCCTCATTAAAATAAGTCAGCGTATACGGGGAAGTAATGAGGTCATCTTCCATCACGATCACTTGTTTATAGTCCTTTACCAGGCGGCTTACCCCGGCAATCACCGAATTGGCCAGACCCATGTTTTCTTTGCGCTCAACCACCTCAACAGATTTAAATCCATCAATATTTTTAAGCAATTCGCGTACTTCCAGCACCTTGGCTTCATCTTCCGCAGATTTAAAACCATCTGAGAAAATGAATAACCTGCTTTCTGAGGCCAGTTGATTCTGTTTAAGGAATTTTATGGTGCGCTCAGTATGCTGCGGTCTGTTATAAACGAATAATGCGATAGGTGCAAAGGTTTGCATATTTAGAAGATCTCCAGGTTTTGGGTTGACTTTTTAGTAAGAACGGTATAAGCATTTCCAAATTGTTCCCGTTTGTTTTTTCCTAAAATGGCACCCAATAAGTTCTTGATCCTGTATTCCAGCTCAATTCTTAAAGTTTTGAACAGGCTTTTCGGTGTTTTTTTCACCTGGTATTCACAGAATTTAATGGTTTCTATAGGGGTAAGAGAGGTTTTGTCTGCCTCCACGGAAAGACCTTCACTCTGTAAGAGAAAGCGGATCAGGGTAGGCGTATACATATTGATATGCCCGTAGTTCAGGAAATGCTTCATGCGTTGATCCACCCCAAAACGATAGTCTAAAGGAACTTCAATCACCAGATATTTAGCCACCCTTTTTAGTTCACGAAGCAATATCCGCTCATGTTCTACATGTTCCAGCACATGGGCAAGGATCACCAGATCAAAGCTGTCATCAGCATAAGGAATGTTATAACCGTCAAAGCTGCTGACCTCTTTTAAACGTTCCAGCTTCCGGTCTCTGATCAAAGAAACACCGCTATCTGCGATTTCAAGGGCATAAAGTGCTTCTCCGAATTTCCATTCATTGAGGTAATGTAAAATACTGCCATCTCCGGCACCCACCTCCAGGATCTTTTTTGGCTGAATGCCCTGGCAGACCTCTATCAGGTTTTTTGCTTTGGATTTTGCCCCAAGCATGCGCCATTCTACATCACTATCGGTGTAAAAATCATTATAGGAAGCAACGAGGTCTTCTGTGATTATGGCCATTTTTTTATTAGTCTTTTATACCATCAATAATCAGTGAGGAATAACCCAAAGGTTCATTAAACCTTTTGTCGAACCTCCTGGACCTGAGGATGTGACCATCTTCGCTTTTCCAGTCTACAAAGTGAAACTGACCATGTTCATTGTAATATTCTAAAAGCTGAACCCGGAACCCGGCATCTTCCAGTACCTTTGTTAACAGGTGATAATTGTATAGCAATTTATGATCCTCGGCTCCTTCACCGTGTCCTCCGGGCTTTACCATATCAATATAGTCCTGGTTCGGATGGAAACCATCAGGTACTGCGATCCGGATGCTGCCCCCTTTTTCCATAAACTCGAAACAGTTTTTTAAGGCAATTAAGGCGTTGGCATAGCTGATGTGTTCAAAGACATGCTCTGCAAGAAATTTTGTCGCTTTCTTTTCGCCGAAGAGGTTTTGAAAAGAACTTTTTTCCAACAGATTTAAGCTTTCTATATTCGTAGGCAGCCAGTTGGGATAAGCCGTTTTCTCAGAACCGATGATGATGTTCAAAGGTGCAGATGAATTTTTTATTTTGGACTTTAACTGAATAAGGTCCAACATGTTTATTGGTTTTAATACGATTGATCTTACTACCTTTCTTAAGGACATCTGTAATGGTTATGTTGTTAATTGTCAGCAAGGGCCAGAAGCCATCTGATAGGATATTTGTCATGACCCTGGGGGTTTTCTTCCACCCGGATCATCCCAATATTTAATAGTCAAAGTTAAAATGTTAAACGCAAAAAGCTAATATATCCGTATAATTATTGATGGCGATGCTAACCGGGCTAAGATTTTAGCGTCCGGGGCCTGTTTTTGATCTTTTCCACGAGGGTGATCAGGAACAACGATTTGAGCATCATGATGCCTTGGGGCCGTGTTTTTGGAACCAGCAGGATCATAAAATTGGAAGCAAAATAGGCGATTAAGGTCGCCACAGCTGCACCCGTAATCCCATACCTCGGGATCCAGTAGATGTTTAAAATAATATTGATCAACGCACCCATTCCTGTCCGGAACAGGGATAATTTCGTATAACCTTCAGCAATTAAAAACTGGCCGCTGGCCGTCCCCAGAAAGGTAAAAATGCCGGCCCAGATGTGTATTGATAAGACATGGGCAGCGCCCCGGTACTCTGGTGTATAGAATTTATAGATCAGAGGAGAAGCGAAAGTCATGATGATGGCAATGCTCATACTGATCCATACCATGAGGTCGTACATGTTTTGCATTCTTTTCTGATAACGCTCCGGATCATCCCTTTTTGCATTCATAATGGCAGGAAAAACAGCAGTTACAATTGCTACAGGGATAAAATACCAGGATTCAGACAACTGAACGACGGTCGAATAAATTCCCTGTTCTGTAGAACCCAGATAACTCTGGATCATCAGCTGATCGATTTTCATGTAAATGGTCACCAAAATTGCGGAAAAGGCCAATGGCCATGAATTTTTTAATAAAAACTTTGCAATGCTACTTTCAAATTTCCATTGGAAGAGGGATGCGCCGTTGTTCTGGTAAACATATACATAGCCGATTGCCAGCAATACTGCATCAAGCAGCAGGGCGACAATAAACCAGCTCAGGCTCATGCCAAGCAGGATCAGCACCAGCTTGAGCGCGGCAGAGAAGAGGTTCCCGAGAACCTGAATCTTCATGATGAATTTTCCCTGGGCCCTGGACTGAAAATAACTGTCTATAATGTTAAATGCCTGAAAAACTCCGGTAAAACTAACAATCAGGATATAAGAGAAAGGAGCTGAAATCGGGTTTATTCCATTCCAGATCTGGTAAGCAAGATAGATCAATGGAAGAATCAGCAACCCTCCGGTCAGTTTTAATATAAAAGCAGTGCCCAGAAGCTGGTTTTTCTTTTCCGGATGCCTCAGCAGTTCACGGGTAACAAATCCATCCAGTCCAAGCGCAGCTGCGGCAATAAAAAAGGTGGCAAATATTAGAGGATAACCATAAATACCGAATTTTTCCGGACCAAGGTAATTACTGACCATGATCCCAATCCCGATTTTTATTCCAAGACTGCCCACCCTGGCGATCATCAGCCAGCCGGCATTTTTAGCATATTTTTCTATCGCTCCCTGATCAAAACCAGGAATACTTGGGATTTTCATCAGTATGTATTTGTTTTTTTTTCGATCTTTTGATTGATTTTTAATGGTTCTTAAGAGCTCCTGAACTCGGTTTTGCAGTTATAAAGCAATCATGATCTTGAAATACATCTCTTTGTGTGACCTGTAAGATCATGATGGTTTCATTCTTGTTTGACCTTGCTTAAATTAACTTAAAGGTGCACCAACAGCAATTGCGCAGCTATGGCCCGGTTGCCCGTGTGCAGGGTTTAGTCTCACTTCCTTCTGATTGGCAGGAACTGAAGGGGCCGTTACTGCAGGAGCATTTGCCGGAGCCGCCGTAACTGGTGCCGGGCCTGTTGCAGCAGGAGCAGGCGTATTATTCTTTGCATTCAAAGGAGCGCCTACGGCAAGTGCACAATCATGATAGGGTTGTCCATGAGCAGGATTATGTGTCGGTTTTTCTCCTGTGGCCGCTACCGGAGCCGGAGCCGAAGGAAGACCTGCGGGGGTTGGCGTGATCACGGACTGCGTTTGTTTCGGACTGGAATTACAGGCAGAAAGCGCCACAACAATACAACTGATATACAGAATCCTTTTCATAATCGTATTTTTTGTTCTTTTAATACAGATAAAAGATAGACAAAGATGTGAAATTAGTTGGGTTATCTTTGATAGGATTGCTCAATCCTTCGTAATTGTTGCAAATGATGGTTCAAATGGATTCCAATAAATCTCAGCCATTGGAAAGCATTTAAATAACCAAGCTTCGGATGTAGCGTTTTAAGCGTTTTATCGGCATTTTCGATCTTTTTTAAAGCGGGATCCAGTTCCAGCAGAAATTGATCTATCAAGGCTGTGGCCTCGGCTTTGCTGATTTTCTTCAGCCTTTCTGCCAGCCTTTTGGGTGCTTTATATTTCTTTCCCGGAGGAAGACTGCCAAAGAATAGAATCACTTTCACGATAAAGGCAGTTGGTTTTCTTTCCCCTTTGCCGGATATGGTATTGGTCATTTCCATCAGAGAAAGTATGCTGGCATCAAAAATATGAAAGTAGACCTCGCTGTACGACCAGCCTCCGGTAGGGGGGCTGAGCAAAAATGTTTCTTCATTAACCTGATCCAGCCGGCTGCGGTAGCTGGCTACGATATCCTGAATTTTTTTATAGTCTTTGGCAGTACCCATCTATGAGAAATATTATTGTTTGCTGATCCATTTAATCATGTCTTCCTGTGCAAACAGGGACATCAGTGCTTTAGGTACCTTGATGTAGTTTTTATGATCGGTAACATAAGGATACGCAAAATGTGCGATATCGATCTTTTCTTCATCAAAAGGGAAGGCTTTCATTAAAACGAGCAACTGATTGGTCGTAATCATTGAATTTTTTAAAGTAGTTTTTGCCAATGCCAATTTGTTTTTCGGAAACATTTCATTGTTGATAACCGTCATCGCATCTTTAAACTCTTCGTCGGTCATTGCCTCTGTATATTCGTATCCGGTTCCGTTACTGGCATAACTCCTGTCCCAGTCGTCCAGCGCATACTGTCCACGGTCAAATATCGGTAGGGTAACTACATTGCGCAATCCTGATCTTTTGGAATAACTGACAATCATCCGGGTATTTGGAGCAACATTGATCCTTCGGCGAAACAGCTCAACACTGTCTTTCTTCACCACAAGCGTTGGAGAATTTCTATAGACATCATAAAAGCGGAAACGGCCTTTGGAAGATCCTGCAAAATCTTCATCCAGGTAAACCACATAGTTTCCACGTTCAGGAATTTCGACGAATACTTCTGAATTACCACGGTTTTGCCCAAAAGTAAGGGCGGTTTGCAGCATAACGGCAAACAGTAAAACTAATCTTTTCATAAGGTTCTTTATTTGTGTGTATTTTGGGAATGCGAATCCCATACCAAAAAATATCGTCTTTAGAAATGATTTAGTAATTCTTCCAGATGTGTGATTTGCCAAAGCACATCTTCGGGCTTTTCCTTGTTCATTGGGTTGAAGTAAATGGCTTTCATCCCATAGTCCTGAGCACCACGAATGTCGGCTTCCAGGCTATCACCAATCATAATGCTTTCTTCTTTCTGAGCCGCAGCTTTTTGTAATGCATATTCGAAAATGGCTTTGTCGGGCTTATTAACACCTACATCTTCCGAAATGATGACATTCGCGAAATAAGGATTTAAGCCTGATTTATCCATTTTGGTTAAGGTACTTTCTTTAAATCCGTTGGAAATAATATGTAAAGTGTATTTCTTTTGAAGGTAAGTCAATACTTTCTCAGAACCTTCAAATAAATTGGTCCTGGTAGGGGTAAGCCGTACATAATCGTCTTCAAATTGAGACGGAATGTGAGAAGGCTGTATGCCTAACTGGATAAAAGTTTTACTGAAACGCTCAGATCTTAACGTTTCTTTCGTTATTTTTCCTAAATGGTATTCTGCCCAGAGCAATTGATTGTTTTCTGTATAAGTATCGATAAACTCCCGGGAAGAGCGGAGCCCAAGGGATTCCAGTTGATACTGAGCATATAATTCGGTAAGGGTTTCTTCGGCATTTCTGTCAAAATCCCAAATGGTATGGTCTAAGTCGAAAAAAATATGTTTAATCATTATTCAAGGGGGTTATGCCGGATCAATACCTGGAGGTAATGAACACGAGTGCCGCAAACATAAGCACAATTAATACTTTCAGGTATCGGAGAGTTCTTGTGGCAATGGTATATTGTCTTTTGGCGTTTTCAGGGGTAATAGCGGTCAGGTAATTAAAATATTGTGGAAACAGGTTCGCTACACTGAGCAATACATACAAGGCAGTGCATACCGTCAGAAGCTGATACAGATCAGATTTAGGGCCGAATGCATTGGGTTTTCCGTTAATGCTGAAATGTGTTGGAATGGAATCCGCGAATCTGGAATAGGCCACCAATACATAGATCCATCCTGCCAGCAGGACCAGGAGCCCAAAGGCCTCAACCCCTTTGTCGAATATGGAAAGCTTAAGTTTGATGACCGGTCTTTTTGTGTTACTCATATGCTCCCTGTTATTGTTTTACGCCATACGCAAGGTCTCCGGCATCGCCCAGACCGGGAACAATATAAGATTTGCTGGTCATTTCCTCATCAATAGCACCAAGCCATAATTTAGCTTTAGGTAAATTTGCTCTGACATGGTTTACACCCTCTGTACTGGCAATGGCGGCTACAATATGGAGTTCCCTGATCTGGTAGCGGTTCAGGAGTTCTTTGCAGCATAAAACCATACTCATGCCTGTTGCAAGCATCGGATCGGCCATGATCACGACTTTATCTGTCAGATCGGGGGTAGAGATGTGTTCTACCTGAATTACAAAATTTCCGTTTTTATGATTTTTCCGGTAAGCGGTAATGAAGGTAGATTCCGACTGGTCAAATATATTTAACAATCCCTGGTGCAAAGGGATTCCGGCCCTTAATATGGTTGCCAATACCGGTTGCTGAGGTAAAAATGCCGTTTTGGCCATCCCCAGTGGTGTTTGGGTCTCTTTACGTTCAAATTCTAATGTTTTGCTGATCTCATAAGCGAAGAACTCGCCCAGGCGTTCCATATTTTTCCGGAAGCGCATGGCATCTTTCTGAATGTTCTCGTCACGGAGCTCAGCCAGGAAAACATTGGCAATGGAAGTGGTTTTATCAAGGTTAAATATCATCGTGTAAAAGTATAGGAAGGTGTAAAGATAAAAGATTAGACCAGAGCAATGGTCTTATCCTGCCAAAGGCTGTAAAAACTACCATTTACCAGTTTCACATGGTCCATCAGCTCATTCAATTGTAAAAGCAGGTCCTTATTGGTTTTTCCGGACCGCAATCCGCTATCTGTCAATGCAATTGGGTATATTTTTAGCTGAGATTGTTTCTCTATCTGGAGGTCATACCAAAAAAAAGGACTACAGGTACCCGCTCTGAAACCCGGCGTATCGGGATAATACATGCTGTAATCCTGATTGATGTTTTTTATGGTTAGCCTCAGGTAGCTTCTGGGAATCTTTAATTTTTCTTCCCAATTGCTGTTTCTTTTCGGGGCTGGAATACCCGAAAGATCTGTACACAGGAATTCCGGCCTGCTGAAAGCGCCGTTTTTATTCATCTCTGCCATCAAGCTGTGAATCCCCCTGATTTGTTGTTCATAATGTTTTCTTTGCAACTTCTCCCTGACTAAGGAATTCATGAAATGTAAAGCCTTTCTTAACTTATTGCCGGTTGTCCCGGACCTGAGTTCAGGTGAGTGGGCGGGCTGAAAACTGAAATCTTTCTTTCCAAACTTCATCGAGGGGAAGTTTTTGAGCAGAATGTTCTTTAAAATCAACGCCCACTCATCAATTACCGGAACCTGAAGCAGTCCCAGTTTATGTTGTAAGCTCAGCTGAGCACGGTAATTTGGTCCTTTGCGGTCATCAAACGGAAGGTATTCCTCATACCTCGTCAGAAAATAAAAGGAAGCAGCAAAAATATCAAAAGGCAATTGACCGGCGGTTACCGGAAAAGGAACTTTTTGATCTCCAAAAATGGTGGTACCTATCCGTTGAACGGCGATCTTTTGATCGGTCAGCAATCCGCTGCTTTTGAAGAATAAGGATCCTGCAACAGGCTGTTTTCCATAACAAAGCCTGGGGCCTTCGGCATTGATAAATTCTGATAGGTTCTGGCTGATGTCCAGATCTGCCCTTAATATATCCTTAAAGATAAAATTAAAGATATATTTTATGCGTGGAGTGATCAGGGGGGTATAAACCAGAAGCCTCATAGTATATAATTTAGTATATAAAACTTATCTTTGATAGCCATGAACAGAATGGGTCTGCCAATCCCAGCTCATAGTAAATATACATATGAAATTTCAAATTGTTTTAGCAGGGAGGATAATTTCTGTCAATTAAGCCAATATACGACGAGACTGAACTGCTGAAAGAAATTATCGGGGGGAACCGGCAAGCTTTCAGCCAATTGTTTGAAGCCAGGTATCCTGGTATTTATGCTTTTGCATTGAAGTTAACCCGGTCTCAGGTGCTGGCAGAAGAAATCATTCAGGACGTTTTTCTGAACATCTGGCTAAACAGGTCCAGCCTTGGCAAGGTCGAGAATTTTGGTGCCTATCTCAATAGAATCACAAGAAACCTTTCTTTAAATGCCTTGCGTAACATTGCCAAACATAAAGTGCTTGTCGGGGATTTTGAGGCGGAGGAAATCCCGGACCATTCCACAGAGCATGCGCTCGATTATAAAGATACCGTGGCACTGGTACAAAAAGCAATAGAAAGACTTCCTGCCCAGCAACGGGAGGTGTATAAACTCTGCCATAAAGAGGGCCTTACCTACGAACAGGCCGCCCTGCGACTAAACATCGCACCATCAACCGTCCATTCCCACATGAAAGGTGCCCTGAGGGGTATCCGGATTCATTTTAAGAAAATGGGAATCCCAATGGTGATCATTGGCCTGATCCTGCGTTAAAACCGTTTTTTGTGTATTTCTGAAAATATTTCATACCCGACTACCCCTTCCTGCTTTTTCTCGTGTCTATGTATAGGTAAACGGTCGCTAAAGGACAAGAAGAGAAGAATAAACCGTTTCCACGAAAGATATGAATCAGAAGCTTCCTTATTTGCTAAATCAGTACTTAAATGACCAATGCTCAGCAGCAGAGCTGGCCGAATTTTATGTATTGGTGGATGATCCTGCAAATAATATGGAACTGAGTAACCTGCTCGACGACGCTATAAATACATCTACCGATGAAAAACAGCTGACTGCAGACCAGGAAAACCAACTGCTTCAGTATATCTTCGATCACAAAGAAAGCCCGGTACAGACTGCTAAATCTGTTCGTGGCTGGGATTACCGCAGCTGGTCTGCCGCTGCGGTAATTTTCCTTACCCTATGCGCAGGGCTTTATTATTTTAAAACTAACAGAACGGAACAACTTCGGGAACAGGCTGCTGCGGCCATCTTGCCTGGAGGAAATCAGGCCACTTTAACCCTGGCAGATGGAAAAGTGATCTCCCTGGAAAAGGCACAAAATGGTCAGCTGGCAGAGTTATCAGGCGTAAAGATCACCAAAACCAAAAATGGTGAGCTGGTATTTAGTGTAAACCACAGCGCTCCCCTAACCGCAACTCAGAATAATACCATCAGTACGCCCAAAGGGGGACAGTATATGCTGATCCTGCCGGATGGAACTAAAGTATGGCTCAATTCCGCTTCTGCTTTAAAGTTCCCTACTGCTTTTTCCGGACTCCGGGAACGAAAGGTGGTCCTCAGCGGAGAAGCCTATTTTGAAGTGGCAAAACTTAAAACCCCTTTTGTAGTCAGTACGGACAAACAACAGGTAGAAGTTCTGGGAACACATTTTAACATCAATGCCTATCTGGATGAACAACAAACAAAAACTACCCTGCTGGAAGGATCAATAAGGGTCTCATCTTTGAAGACGGGTAATGTGGTGATGCTGAGTCCGGGTGAAGAAGCAATGCTGAAAGAGAACCAGCTGGACGTTCAAAAAGCAGATATCGAAAGAAATACAGACTGGAAGAACGGCATTTTCATGTTTAAGAACGAAAGTCTGGAAGGAATCATGCGGAAAATTGCCCGTTGGTATAATGTAGAAGTCGTCTACGAACAATACGCCCCAAGAAAAGAAACGTTCAGTGGAATTGTATCCAGGTACGACAATGTGAATAAGGTGCTGCGCAGACTGGAGCTCACCGGAGCAGTAAGCTTTAAAATCCAGGGAAGAAAAATTATTGTATCAAAATAAATCAAATATGAAGAGAAATCTACCTTAACCATCTACCTATCACAACAGGTTAATCAATAAAAAGGCCGGATCGTGCTACGAACACTATCCGGCTATACGATTGAGTTAACCCCTTCCGGTTTTAACACCGGGAGAAATAAGATCGCACCCACTCCGGGCATTAACCCAACTAAACCAAAACTATGAAATTAAAAGCTTTTAACCTAGGCATGCTATGCTCCTGGCTGCCAACCAAATTCCTATTAATTGTGAAATTAATCATAATTATATTGACCGTCAGCTTGTTACAGGTGAGTGCTGCCGGATTTGCACAGAAAATAACCTTGAGCAAAAAACAGGTAAGCCTGGAACAAATTTTTAGAGAGATCTCCAAACAGACGGGTTATCATGTTTTTTATGCGGATAAAGGTCTGAATGCGCAGAAACGCATGGACGTTAATTTTAAGAATACCACCCTGGAAGAGGTGATGAACTTATGCCTTCAAAAACAGGACTTGTCTTATGCGATAGAGGATAAAAGTATTGTTATCCGTGTCAAAGAGAAATCGATCATTGATAAAGTTGTCGCGTATATGGCGGCAATTGATGTCAGCGGGAGGGTCCTCGACGAAAGCGGACAAGGCCTTCCAAAAGCCACCATCAAAATCAAAGGAACAGAGCGTACGGTTCTGACTAACGAAAATGGGGAGTTTCAACTGAACAATATAGAAGAAAATGCCATTCTACAGGTCTTTTACATCGGTTATCAAACCAAAGAAATCAGTGCTTCGGCACTAAAATTAAAGCCTTCCATCCAGCTTGAGGTAAAAGCAGGCGAGCTGGAAGAAGTGCAGGTAATGGTCAATACCGGTTATCAGCAAATCCCTAAAGAAAGGGCTACAGGTTCCTTCACACTGATTGACAATGCGACACTGAATAAACAGGTTGGAGTGAATATCCTGGACCGTCTGGATGGAGTTACGAACAGTGTTTCTTTTGACAAGGAGCAAGACAGACCCAAATTAACGGTACGTGGGCTGAGTACCATTAACGGTTCAATGGCACCACTAATTGTACTGGATAATTTTCCTTACGAAGGGGATATCAACAATATTAATCCGAATGACATTGAAAGTGTGAGCATCCTGAAAGATGCGGCTGCTTCCTCCATCTGGGGAGCCAGGGCCGGAAATGGTGTGATTGTCATCGTGACCAAAAAAGGAAGGTACAATCAGCCATTGAAGATTCAGTTCAACTCCAATGTCACGGTTACCGGTAAACCGGATCTTTTTGATCTTAAGCAGATGAGTACGAGTGATTTTATCGACTTCGAGCAGAAAATGTTTGCAGCAGGTGCCTATAAAGTACAGGAGAACGATAAAAAGAAGCCAGGCTTGTCGGAGGTGATAGAATTACTGATCGCAGCAAGGGATAAAAAGATCACAGATGCACAAGCGAAGTCCGGAATTGATGCACTGAGGGGAATTGACGCCAGAAATCAAATTTCCAAATACATGTATAAAGCATCGGTCAACCAGCAGTATGCACTGAATTTGCAGGGGGGAGCAGAAAAAATGACTTATGCGATCTCCGGAGGGTACGATAGGAATTTGTCTGTACTTTCTGAAAAGTACGATCGCATTAACCTCCGTGCCGCAAATGCCTTCAGGCCGGTAGATAAATTACAGATCAGCACCTCGCTTTATTATACCAACAGCAATACGACATCAGGAAATTCTGCTTATAAGGTGAATAGCCTTGGCGCAAAAAAAATGTATCCTTATACCCAACTGGCAGATGAGGCGGGAAATGCAATTCCTTTTCATGTGTATCGGAAAACCTATACGGATACCGCTGGAATGGGTAAATTGATGGACTGGAAACTTTATCCGCTGGAAAATTATAAACATAATGTGACCAAAGTGAACCTTCAAAGTATCATGGCAAATGTTGGCCTGAACTATGAACTGACTAAAGACCTGAATCTGGACCTTAAATATCAATACGAAAATCAGCAAAGGAAAACAAACCTGCTCAAGGACCTGGGTAGTTTTGAAACCAGAGATTTATTGAACTCCTTTTCGAAACTGAACAGGAAGACAGGTGTGATGACCTACAACGCTCCATACGGAGCGATACTGACCCGGGATGCCCAAAGTATGGTTTCTCAGAATGGCCGTTTCCAGTTAAATTATAACAAAAAGGTTGGCGATCATCAGATGGTAGTATTAGCAGGAACTGAAGTAAGACAGATTTCCACCGCGATAAATGGCTATACTACTTATGGTTATGATGACGATAACCTGAGGTCCGGAAAGCCTGATTTCATGAATGCTTATCCGGATTTTATTTCCGGAAGTAACCAGTTTCTTCCACAAAGGCTAACAGCCGATGAATTGCTGAATAACTTCGTTTCCCTGTTCGGAAATGCGGCCTATACCTATAAAAATAAATATACCCTTTCGGGAAGTGTGCGTAAAGATATGTCCAATCTGTTTGGGGTAAAAACGAATGAAAAAGGTGTCCCTTTATGGTCTGCCGGAGCTTCCTGGAACCTTTCTGAGGAATCGTTTTACAACCTTTCGTTTTTACCTTATTTAAAATTAAGGACAACATACGGTGCCAGCGGAAACCTGGATAGCAGAAAGACGGCTGTGCTTACCTTGCAAAGTGCCGGATCTGCTTTTTATACCGGATTTCCTCAGTCTGTCATCAGCCAGTTTCCTAATAACGAGCTTCGCTGGGAAAGGGTAAATATGTTCAATATCGGTGCTGATTTCGGGCTGATCAATAATGTGCTTTCGGGAAGCATTGAATATTACCATAAAAAAGGGCGGGACCTTTTTGGAACGGATGATATGGATTATACCACTACCGGAGTTGCCAGAATCACCAGAAATGTGGCAGATATGGTTGGAAATGGAATCGACGTGGAGTTGAGGGCCAATCTTATCAACCGCACATTTAAATGGTCGCAGCAGTTGAACTTCAGCTATAATACCAATAAGGTGACTAAATATTTGTTGAGAAGTACCAGTGGAGGTGATTACGTAAATGATGGTCTGAAACTGGCCCCTCTGCCGCTGGTAGGACAACCGGTTTTTGCAATCGTATCCCATAGATGGGCGGGATTAGACCCACTTACAGGCGACCCTCAGGGTTATTTGAATGGCCAGGTCTCAAAAGACTATAAAGGATTTATAGGTGCGAACAGTAAGATTTCAGATATGGTCTTTTCCGGTTCTTCTACCCCAACGGTCTTTGGTAATTTTATGAATACGGTAAGCTGGAAGGAATTGTCACTGACGGTTAACATCAACTTTAAAATGGGACACTATTTCCGGAGACAATCGGTAAACTATACGACATTGTTGTCCAGTACAGGCAACGGAGGGCATGCAGATTATGCGCAGCGCTGGCAACAACCTGGCGACGAAAAACATACCAACGTGCCTTCATTAGTTTATCCCAATAATGCCGATAGAAGTGGTTTTTATAACATGTCGGAAATTCTGGTCAGCAAAGCCGATCATATCCGCCTTCAGTTTGTCAACCTTGCTTATAGCTTAAAGAAAAGCCACTGGTCGAAATTACCGGTAGAGCAAGTGCAATTTTTTGCCAACGGAAGTAACCTTGGGATTTTATGGAAGGCAAACAAGTTCGGGATAGACCCTGAGTATAACAATACTTTTAACCCAAGAGCGAGCTTCTCGTTTGGATTAAAGGCGGATTTTTAATCAATAATAAAGAATAAGATGAAAAATATTAATTTATATATACTGTTACTGGCCATCTTGACTACACTTGGCTCCTGTAAGAAATTTCTGGACGAAAAACCGGATAAAAAATTACTCGTGCCAAAGTCATTGGAAGATTATCAAACACTTTTAGATGGTAATTTCGAACTGAACCTATCCTCCAATATTGCTGGATTTGTTAGCTCAGACGATTATTCATTAAGCGAGGATGCTTACAACCGCCTCAGTGTGGAAGGACGTAATCTATACACCTGGCAAGACAAAAGCTTCTCGGATGTGAATGGCAACGACTGGTCTTCCAGCTATACGCAGGTGTTTATTGCCAATGTTTCTATTGAAGGAACTGAAAAGATCGGTAAGACCGGCTTTAATGAGCAAAGCTGGAACAATGTAAGAGGCTCTGCCTTATTCTTCCGTGGAAGGGCCTTTTTTGAGGTTGCCCTGAACTGGGCGAAGGCATATGACCCTGCTTCTGCAACGACTGATCCGGGGATTCCATTAACGATGACTTCCGATTTTAATGTAAAAACAACCAGGCCCAGTATTCAGGAGACCTACGACAGGATCTTAAATGACCTGAAACAGGCCGCAGATTTATTGCCTGCAAATGCAGCACACAATATCCGTCCTTCGAAGGCAGCTGCCTATGCTTATTTATCAAGGGTGTACCTGGCCATGCGCGATTATCCGAATGCCGGAAAGTATGCTGACGCTGCTTTACAGCTGAACAATCAACTGATAGATTATGCAGATTTGGATGATACTGAGTTTTATCCTTTGCCGGGAATCACCAATCCGGAAATTATCATGTTCTTCTCCATGGAAGTTCCGTTTACGCCTGTGATTGACGAGTCCTTATACGACCTCTACCCAAATAATGATTACCGGAAGACTGTTTTCTTTGAAGAAAACAGAGATGGGTCGATGGGTTTTAAAGGAAGTTACGATGGCAGTTACGCGTATTTTACAGGAGTAGCAACGGACGAAATGTACCTGAACAGGGCAGAGTCGGCTGCAAGAGCAAACAAAGTGACTGAGGCGATGGAGGACCTGAATACCTTGCTGAAAAAACGGATCAGAGGTTTTGTTTCTTTAACGGTGGCTGATCAATCAGCCGCGCTGCGCTTAATCCTTAAGGAAAGAAGAAAAGAACTGGTACTTAGGGGAACCCGATGGATGGATTTAAAACGTCTGAATAAAGAACCTGAATTTGCCCTGACTTTAAAACGCAGTGGGGGAGGTAAGGAATATGTGTTACCACCAAATGATCCGAAATATGCATTGCCTATTCCTGATCAGATCATCAGAAAATCTGGAATAGCACAAAATGTAAGGTAATTGGCCATTAAAAAAATAACGATGAAAAAAATCATGTTAACTATAGGCCTGTGTGTTCCGGCAATGTTATTTGCGCAGGATCAAGCCTTTTCCCTAAAAATAAAGGTGGATAAAGTACCTGCTGCGGCAAGGGCCTATATCAGTTATACCGCAAACGGAACCCATATCCTGGATTCAGTAAATGTTAAAAACGGGCAGTTTGAGTTCAAAGGAAAACTGTCAGAACCCGTACAGGCAAAGCTATTGCTGGATCATCAGGGGCTGGGCCAGGAGAACGTCGGGGAAAATGCAGATATGACTTCCTTGTTTCTTGAAAAGGGAGTGATTACCATGCAATCTGCCGATTCTCTAAAACATGCAGA
Organism: Pedobacter sp. KBW06; assembly: GCF_003852525.1. Lineage (GTDB taxonomy): Bacteria > Bacteroidota > Bacteroidia > Sphingobacteriales > Sphingobacteriaceae > Pedobacter. The sequence goes on along the minus strand of NZ_QAJL01000004.1, from coordinate 435,749 downwards.
AGTGAAAGGGTCTCCATTGAATAAAGAACATAAAAGGTATGAACAATTCCTGGATGCACCTAAACTCCTGATGTCAAAGATCAACGAAGAGTATGAACTTGCTACCGATGAAACCAAGAAAGACCCGGCCTTTATGAAGGGCCTGGAACTACGCTTTAGAAAAGCATTTGAGGACAGGAAAGTACTGCAAAAGGAATTTATAAAGGCCAACCCCAATTCTTATTTCAGCTTAATTGCGCTGGAAGAATCGGCAGGCAAAAAATTGAATGTAACAGAAGCCGAAACCTTGTACAACAGCCTTTCTGTTCCGCTTAGGGACAGCAGGCCCGGAAAAGAATTTGCCGCAAGAATACTTGCTGCAAAACAATAATACCCCCCCTAATACCCTCCTCTGGACAATCCCCGTCCAGGGGAGTTTTTATTCCCGGGGGATTTTTTCTGATTGGCTTAAAACCTTGAGTTCCTCAGCCGGGATTTCAATGTATCTGAAATAATTAAGTGGTCAAAAAGTGAAAGGGATAGCAGTGCTCCTGCGTCTCAACACTAATCCATTTACTATCTGAAAACACACTGTCTTTGAAATATTCCTCTTCTTTAAAGCCCAGGCTTTTCAGTAAAACGATCGCGGTCCTGAAGCTGTTTTTTTCTTATTCCTATAGGTACCTCACATCCTCCGTATACGCTCTATACACGCTCTTAGGTTGGAAGGGGATTGAAAGGTAGTTGAGAGGTAGTTGAAAGGCTAAATAACCTTTCAACTACCTCTCAACTACCTTCTAACTACCTCTCAACTACCTTTCAACCTAAGAGCGTGTATAGAGCGTGTATAGAGCGTATACGAAGACAATTCAAATCGCATAAGCACAGTGACGGAAACAGAATTTTGTTGTTCGTCACAAGAATGAGCTTCGTCAATAGTTTGATTACGGCATGCATTTTGGTGGTCGATCTTTTGTTTGAAGAACCGGATGGCAGAAACATAAGCTATGCAGCGAAAGGTTAATCCGCATAAATAATTCCTTATCTTTGATTCTTACGAACCGAGCGTGAGCGATAAATAGAAAATCTACAGATGAAATTTCAACTTGTATCAGACTATAAGCCAACAGGAGACCAGCCCAGTGCCATCAAACAACTGGTAGAAGGGGTAAATAACGAAGAAAATTATCAGACATTGCTGGGCGTAACAGGTTCCGGTAAAACTTTTACCATAGCCAACGTTATTCAACAAACTCAAAAACCAACCTTAATCCTGAGCCATAATAAAACATTAGCGGCACAGCTTTACGGGGAGTTTAAACAGTTTTTTCCTGAAAATGCGGTCAATTATTTCGTTTCCTATTACGATTATTATCAGCCTGAGGCATTTATGCCCAGCACGAATACCTATATAGAAAAAGACCTGAGCATCAACGAAGAAATCGAGAAGCTAAGACTGCGGACCACTTCGGCATTGATGTCCGGACGTAGAGATGTCATTGTCGTTTCCTCCATTTCCTGCATCTATGGTATGGGAAATCCGGAAGATTTCTCCAGATCGGTTTTCCGTTTTGCTGTAGGTACAAGGATCTCCAGAAATAGCTTTTTACATAGCCTGGTGGAGATTTTATACGCCCGGACGATTAATGAATTTAAGCGGGGAACATTCCGCGTTAAAGGAGATACTGTAGATATTTTTCCGGCTTACCTGGATAATGCCTACCGCATTTCTTTCTTTGGTGATGATATTGAAGAGTTAAGTGTAATCGATCCGGTAACCGGGAAGACCCTGGAAAAGCTGGAAGATATGGCCATTTATCCGGCCAACCTGTTTGTAACACCAAAAGACCGTTTTACCTCTTCCATATGGGGGATTCAGGAAGAACTGGAGATCCGCAAGAATCAATTGATTGGCGATCGCCAGGTCCTGGAAGCCAAAAGACTGGAAGAAAGGGTGAACTTTGATATTGAAATGATGAAAGAACTGGGCTATTGCTCAGGAATTGAAAATTATTCCCGCTTCTTTGATGGCCGTTCTCCAGGAATGCGCCCCTTCTGTTTGCTGGATTATTTTCCGGACGATTACCTGATGGTGATCGACGAAAGTCATGTAACGGTACCTCAAATCCGTGCCATGTACGGTGGAGACAGGTCGCGTAAAATGTCGCTGGTAGAATATGGTTTCCGACTGCCTTCCGCATTGGACAACCGGCCTTTAAATTTCGACGAATTTGAAAGCCTTGCACCGCAAACGATTTATGTAAGTGCAACTCCGGCAGATTATGAATTGCAGAAAACCGAAGGAGTGGTCATTGAGCAGGTAATCCGGCCAACAGGTTTACTGGATCCGCTGATTGAAATCAGACCTGCAGTAAATCAGGTGGATGATCTGTTGGATCAGATTGATAAAACGATTAAAATGGGCGACAGGGTCCTGGTGACTACACTGACCAAGAGAATGGCAGAGGAACTCGCAAAATACATGGACCGCCTGAATATAAAATGCCGCTACATTCACTCTGAGGTGAAAACGCTGGAAAGGGTAGAAATCCTGCGCGGACTTCGCCTTGGTGAATTTGACGTGCTGATCGGGATCAACTTATTAAGGGAAGGACTCGATTTGCCGGAAGTTTCACTCGTGGCAATCCTGGATGCAGATAAAGAAGGATTCCTTCGTTCAGACCGGGCGCTGATTCAGACCATTGGAAGGGCCGCAAGGAACGACAGGGGAAGGGTAATCATGTATGCCGACAACATCACGGACTCGATGGAGCGAACAATTTCTGAAACCAACAGACGCCGCGCACGACAAATTGAATACAATTTGGAGCATGGCATTACGCCTAAAACGGTGGGCAAAAGCAGGGAAGCGATCTTGGAACAAACTTCGGTGTTGGATTTCTCTGGTAACGCTGCAAGGGCCAAGGCTTATGTAGAGGTAGATGAAGTAAGTATGGCTGCGGATCCTATTGTGCAGTTCATGACGAAGCCTGAAATGCAGAAGTCAATTGATAAAACACGTAAAGACATGGCAAAGGCAGCAAAGGAAATGGATTTCCTAATGGCTGCAAGATTACGTGATGAAATGTTTGCCATGGAAAAAGTATTTGAAGAAAGATTTAGTAAATAAGATGGACGGAAAGAATAGAAAAGACATTTACCCGGGATTAGAAGTAGACATCATCCTGAAAAAAGACCAGAGAAGCGGAAAGTTAACAAGAGGCATTGTTGCCAATTTGCTCACTTCTTCCGCATTTCATTCCAGAGGGATTAAAGTTCGTCTGGAAGATGGTCAGGTAGGGCGTGTGGCCGAAATTGTAGAAGATTAATACGAGGTATGTAATCAAAATGCAATAATCTGAGGGGATTTGTAATAATGAAATTCCAATTCCGTCTATATTTGTAAACATTAAATTAACAATAATGGCATTTTTAAAATTTCTTTTTATCGCCTTTTTAGTCCTGTATATCCTTCGGTTGATTTTCCGTCTGGTATTTCCAATGGTACTAAAAAATATGTTTAGCAAGGTACAGCAACAAGCTGAAAACCAGGCCAGACAACGCAATAGCAGACCAGATGGAGCTATTTCTATTGATTATATGCCTCCTCAGCCTAAGGGTGGGAGAACAGATAAACTGGGCGATTTCGTAGATTATGAAGAGGTAAAATAGAGGTATTTTATTCTTATCGATAAATTTACTTCCTAATCTGTATCAATTTTATATTTTTGGGGTTAGTTTAATCTTAAACAAGCCTTAATGAATAATTGGTTAAAAGCGAATGGCATACACCTGGCCATCATTGGATTTTTTGTTATCATCTGTTTTGTCTATTTCAGTCCCGTATTGCAAGGAAAAGCTCCTGCGCAAAGTGACGTTATACAGGCAAAGGCCACTGCCAAAGAAATTATGGATTACAAGGCTAAAGATGGCAAAGGGCCACTTTGGACGAACCAGATGTTTGGAGGTATGCCCGCTTATCAGATTTGGGTACAACACCCGCTGAATGGAGCAACTTATGTGATCTCTTTCGTAAAAGCGATCTTTCCTGACCCCGTAGATGCAGTTTTATTGTACCTGGTAGGTGCTTATCTGCTCTTTTGCGTACTAAGGGTTAACCCCTGGCTCGCTGCTGCAGGAGCAATAGCTTTCGCCTTTACTTCCTATAATTTTATCATCATCGCCGCAGGGCATAGCAATAAGGCATTGGCCATCGCTTTCTGCGCGCCAATCATCGCAGGGGTAATCCTCACCCTCAGGGGTAAATACTGGTTGGGAGGAAGCTTAACGGCTTTGTTCCTGGCTTTAGAAATCAGGGCCAATCACATCCAGATGACCTATTACCTGATGATTGCGCTGTTGATCTTTATCGGTATTGAGGTATACCATGCGGTAAAAGAGAAAAAAACAGCGGCTTTCGGAAAAGCAGTGAGCTTCCTTGCCGTTGCAATGGTACTGGCCTTTATGGTCAATGCCGGAAAATTATGGACAACTTATGAATATGGTAAGGAGTCTAACCGTGGTAAATCTAACTTAACAACAGATAAGGCCGAAGAGAAAAATGGTTTGTCAAAAGAATATGCCTATGGCTGGAGTCAGGGCGTAGGAGAGAGTTTTACTTTCCTTATTCCAAATCTTTATGGCGGACCAACAAGTATCGACGAATTGGTGAAACCAGAGAGCCATACGTATAAAGCGTTACAGGGAATTACCGGGGGAGATCCAACCCAGGCCATTCAGCAATTGGCAGGTCAGGTTGGTTTGCAGCAATATTGGGGCGAGAAACCTGGTACCTCAGGTCCTTATTATTTTGGTGCAATCATCTGTTTCTTATTTGTTTTCGGTCTGTTGATCGTTAGAAGCAGAATCAAATGGTGGATCTTAAGTACAACGATCTTATTTATGCTGTTGTCGTTCGGAAGGAACTTCCCGATGATTTCAGATCTTTTCTTCGAATACTTCCCAATGTACAACAAGTTCAGGGCAGTGGAATCGATCCTTGCATTGGTTGGATTAATGGTTCCGGTTCTGGCAGTTCTTGCAATAAAAGAAGCTCAGGAAGGTACTTATGACCAAAAGACACTTGTTAAAAAATTAACCATTGCTGCAGGAATCACTGGTGGTTTCAGTTTATTGGTTGCGGTTATGCCTACGGCATTCTTTAGCTTCACGGCAGCGAATCACCCGCAAATGGTTCAGGCATTGACACAAATGCTGGAAAACAATAGCGGAATGGCACAGAGTATTGCCAGCGCATTGGTTTCCGATCGTGCAGACATCGCCCGTGCGGATGCTTTACGCTCTTTATTGTTTATCGTGATAGGTTATGGCCTGGTTTGGGCTTTCTTAAATAAGAAACTGAATGTACAAACGGCAGTGATTTTACTTGGAATTGCCATCATGGTAGACATGTGGCAGGTGGACCGCCGTTATTTAAATAACAGCAATTTTGCCAGCAAAAGCGATGTTAACAATCATTTTCAGCCACGTGATGTAGACAACTTTATCCTTGCGGATAAAGATCCGGATTATAGGGTGCTGGATTTAAGCATCTCTACTTTCCAGGATGCAAGTGCTTCTCAGTTCCACAAAACTGTGGGTGGTTACCATGCTGCCAAGCTGAAACGTTATCAGGAACTGATTGATAACCAATTCTCGAAAAGCATCAATCAGGATGTTTTGGATATGTTGAATACCAAATACCTGATCACACAGGATCCTAAAAACGGATCTTATAAAATGCAACGCAACCCGACTGCAGCAGGACATGCCTGGATCGTTCAGAATGTACAGTTTGCACAGGATGCGGATGAAGAGATGAAAGCGATCAGCAGCTTTGACCCTAAAAAAGAAGCGATCGTAGACATCAGGTATAAATCTTTAATTGATACTAAAACTGTGGGTGCAGATCCAACTGCATTCATTAAACTGGACAGTTATCACCCGGATCACCTGGTGTATTCTTACAGTGCGCCCAGAGACATCATTGCGGTGTTCTCTGAGATCTATTATGACAAAGGCTGGAACATGTATGTGGACGGGGAATTGAAGCCTTATTTCAGAGCTGATTACGTATTGCGTGCAGCGCAGCTGAAAGCTGGAAATCATAAAGTAGAGTTCAAGTTTGAGCCGGTTTCCTACTATATGGGTGAAAAAATCTCTTTAGCAGGTTCTATCCTGTTACTTGCAGGTCTGGGATTTGCATTTTATTCAGAAAATAAACAAAAGAAAAAGGCTGCTTAAGCTGATTCTTAAAAAAGGGAAAGCCTGACACATTATTGTGTCAGGCTTTTTTTATGGCCGGATACGGAGCTCAGCATAAAGAATCGCATGTTTTTTCAAAAAACAGGTTATAGGCCAAAATCGCTTAATAGTTAGGTAAAAAAAGAACCACTTAAAAAGATTTGATCATTAATTTTAGAAACAAAAACAGGACTGCATTTTTGTATGAAACTGTATAGTTCTGAAATTGACTGCCTTAAGAACAAGCCCGGGAAAAAGGACATCGCCGGAATGGCATAAGCCGAAAAAACAATAAAGTGTAGATATGAGAAAGAATATACTGTTGATAAGCCTGATTTTTCTGGCTGTCGTATTGACTTTAGGCGTACCGGTTGCTGGTTGGGCCTCCACAAAGGAGGTTAAGCCGGCGAGTCCGGATTTGATTCCTTTACCTGTCAAAGTAGAAAGCCGGTCGGGTGTTTTCAAATTGAAAAGCAGTACGATGTTGATCTCAGCCGATGCCTATAAGGATATCACGGAATTATTTGCTGCGATGATAAAAACGCCGACGGGATATTCCCTGGTCCGTTCTAACCATGGAAAGGATGGTATTTATTTTAACATCAACAGCACTTATAATAAGCTGATCGGAGAAGAAGGATATGTTCTGGATGTTAAACCTTCGGGAATTAGCATTCAGGCAAATAAGCCAGCCGGACTTTTTTACGGCATACAGACCTTAATGCAGTTGTTGCCCGGAGCAATTGAACGTTCTGTGAAAACTGACGGTAAAAGCTGGACCATCCCCTGTGTTAAAATTACTGATTATCCAAGATTTGCCTGGAGAGGGTTGATGCTGGATGTAAGTCGCCATTTCTTTCCAAAGGAGCTGGTTAAAAAGTACATTAACCAGCTGGCAAAGTATAAAATGAACGTTTTTCACTGGCATCTGACTGACGATCAGGGATGGCGTATAGAAATCAGGAGCCTGCCTAAGCTTGTTGGTGTTGGTGCATGGAGAGCGCCGAGAATGGGGCTATGGTGGACTCGGAAACCTCAGGGAGCTGGTGAAATGGCCAGCTATGGAGGATATTATACTCAGGAAGAGGTCAAAGAAATCGTGGCTTATGCAGCTGAGCGTTTTGTAACGATATTACCCGAAATTGATGTACCTGGACATAGCCTTGCTGCCCTGGCAGCCTATCCTGAATTGTCCTGTACAGGAGGTCCCTTTACCGTAAATGTTGGCAATACCTTTCCCGATAAGAAGGAAAATGCGTTGTGCCCGGGAAATGAACAGAGCTTTGAATTTATGGATAAAGTAATCGGAGAAGTCGCTGCACTCTTTCCGGGTCGGTACATCCATATCGGGGGAGATGAATGTGATAAAGGTGCTTGGAAAGACTGTGCGAAGTGCAAAAAGAGAATGGAAACCGAAAAGCTTAAAACAGTGGAAGAGCTGCAGAGTTATTTCATCAAACGCATGGAAAAGATGGTTCAGGCCAGGGGTAAAAAGCTAATGGGCTGGGATGAGATTCTGGAAGGGGGCCTGGCTCCTGAGGCCACTGTAATGTCCTGGCGGGGAATGCAGGGAGGGATTGATGCGGCTAAGATGAATCACCATGTGGTCATGACCCCTGCGGATAATTGTTACCTGGATCTTTACCAGGGAGAGCCGGCTGTTGAACCGGCTACTTATTCGATGCTTAGGCTGCGCAATTGCTATGATTTTGATCCGGTTCCAAAGGAAGTGCTGAACCCTGCATTGATTCTGGGAGGGCAAGGTAACCTTTGGACAGAGTCTGTTCCCAATTATCGCCATGCTGAGTATATGACCTGGCCCCGGGCATTTGCCCTGGCGGAAGCATTATGGTCGCCGAAAGAACAGAAAAACTGGGGCAATTTTATCCCTCGGATGGAAAGTAATATGGCTCGTTATGACTTTTCAAATACGAACTATGCAAGGAGTGTCTTCGATCCTTTGATCAGGCCAGTTAAAGACAGTGTCAATAAAACTTTTCAAATTGCGTTGGATACGGAACTGAAAAACCTGGAGCTGTATTATACTTTCGACGGTACCTACCCGGACAGATTTTCAGCTGTATATAAAGGACCTTTAAGCATTCCTACGGGAGCAGATTTGTTCAGGGTTTTAACTTACAGAAATGGAAAACCTATTGGGAGAATGATTTCTGTAAGCATTAAGGATCTGGAAAAACGCCTGGAAAAATAGTTGTTGTTATCTTAATGAAAGATACGTTTTATATGGGGATTTCGTCTGTTGATAAGAAGCAGGTTGGTCATGTGCTGATCAGGTTAGATCATGCGCGCTGATTTGTGAAAAAGGTTTGTTTATCTGATATTGTAGTTTAATTGATAAACTTAAAGATAAAAAGAACAAATGGATTGGAAATACTTTCTTGGCGGATTGGGCCTCTTCCTGGTCGCTTATTTTTTGTACAGAATAATTGGAGGACTGAAACTTTCTAACAGAACCGCTGTGAAATATTTTGTGGCAAGGAAGTCGGTTTCGATCTGGGCCTTTATCATTTTATGTGTGGTTATGGGGATCTCAGCTATTGCCAGGTCGCTCGGGATTTTAATGTAATCACGAAGGCTGATCATCATAAATAATATTTACTTAACAGCCTGTTAATCCTTGTGTTGCACCTTTGCATCATAAACTTAAACTGTTATCCCTATGCAGGAGTTGTTTCTGATGGTATGCTTAATTGTATTGGTTGCATTCTTTTTCAGTCCTTACGAACTGATGATGGAGGAAGATGATGTCTAAAAGAGAAGTGGATATCGCCGTAATTTCAGATGTTCATCTTGGAACTTATGGCTGCCACGCAAAAGAATTACTAAAATATCTGAAGAGCATCAAACCAAAGATGCTCGTGCTGAATGGCGATATCATCGACATCTGGCAGTTCAGCAAACGGTACTGGCCGGAAACCCACATGAAAGTGGTACGCAAACTCATGAAATTTGTAGTGGAAGGAGTACCGGTATATTACCTGACAGGAAATCATGATGAATTGCTGCGGAAATTTGCAGATATGCACATGGGTGCTTTTCACCTTCAAAATAAGCTGGTTATTGAACTGGACGGTAAGAAAGCCTGGTTTTTTCATGGAGATATCTTCGATGTAACGATGCAGCACTCCAAATGGCTGGCCAAATTAGGTGCCGTAGGTTATGATACCCTGATCCTGATCAACAGCTTTGTAAACTGGTTCCTGGAGCTGGTAGGCAGGGATAAAATGAGTTTTTCCAAAAAGATCAAAGCCGCATTTAAAGACGCGGTTAAGTTTATCAATAAATTCGAATCAACAGCTGCAGAACTGGCTGTGGAGAACGGTTATCAATATGTGATTTGTGGTCATATCCACCAGCCCGAAATGAGAACAGTAACGACAGAAGAAGGCTCGGTGATGTATTTAAATAGTGGAGATTGGGTGGAAAACCTTACTGCATTGGAATACAGTGATAAAGCATGGAAGATTTTCAAATACGATCATAAGGATTTTGAAAAGGATGAAGTGGAAGAAGGCGAGCTCTCCGATAGTGAAGACCTTCACAGTAAGCTCGATATCAATGCCTTGCTTCAAAAGATTAAATTAGAAATTGTCTAGCGCGTAAAAATTGTAGATATTCGGTGCGAATGAAAATACTATACGCTATTCAGGGTACAGGAAACGGACATATTAGCAGGGCAAGGGAAATCGTTCCTTTATTGCAAAAGTATGGAGAAGTTGATTTATTAGTGAGCGGTACACAAGCTGATGTTAAATTGGTTCAGGACGTGAAATACCAACTCCATGGCTTCAGCTTCATCTTCGGTAAAAAAGGCGGTGTAAATCATTATGAAACCTGGAAGACGATGAACCTTCCGCGTTTTATGAAAGACATGAAGACCATTCCGCTGAAAGATTACAATTTAATTCTGAATGATTTTGAACCGGTAACGGCCTGGGCCTGCAGAACGCAAGGTGTAGAGAGTGTGGGCTTAAGTCATCAGGCCTCTTTTCAGTCGAGAAAAGTGCCTAAGCCTAAAAGTATCGACTGGGCGCAGCTGGTGATGAAATATTATGCCCCGGCAAGTCATTATGTAGGTTTTCATTTCGAGCGTTACGATGATTTTATTTATACGCCGGTGATCCGTGCGGAGATCCGGAATATGGTGGTCAGCAACCTGGGCCATTATTCGGTTTACCTTCCGGCAATAGATGATAAATTCCTCGTTCCGATCCTGAAACAGATTCCACAGGTGAAATGGGAGGTCTTCTCTAAACATACCAAAATCAGCTATATGGATGGAAATGTAGCTGTCAGCCCGGTAAATAATGAACTGTTCAACAAAAGCCTGGCTTCCTGCGAGGGTTTGTTTACCGGAGGAGGCTTTGAAGGGCCAGCTGAAGCCTTGTTCCTTGGGAAAAAGTTGCTGGTTGCACCGATGAAATTTCAATATGAACAGCAGTGTAATGCTTTTGCGTTGAAGAAATTCGGTTTGCCGGTGATCTGGGGAAGCAACAGGAATTGGCTGCCGATCATCAAAAACTGGGTAAATAATCCTCAGGAGCATCAGTTTCATTTTCCGGACGAAACGGCTGCTGTAATTGATAAAGTAGTAAAGGATTTTGCCAGATAATTTGCTTTACTTTGCCTTAGTATACAGGCATGATCAATCAATTTAGAAATTTAAACCCTATAAACCTGCTCCTGTTATTCGCATATACTTTTTTTATGCGCATGGCAATATTTGCAGATCCTCCGGCACAGCTGAACTTTGAGTTTCTGGAACCCTATACCAAATTTTTTATCCAGATTCCGGTTCAAAACACCTTTTCTCCGATAGCGAATGCCTTTTTTGCGGCGATCATCATCTATGTTCAGGCGATTTTGTTCAATAGGGTCGTGAACAATCACGGCTTACTGAATAAACCCGGCTTCCTGCCTGCGCTGTTGTATGTTACTGCTGCCGGTTTATTTATGCCCTTCCTGGTATTAAGTCCGACGCTGATCTGTAATTTCCTGCTGATCTGGATCATGGATAAGTTCCTGAAGGTGGGTAAATCTCCCAATGCATTGATGATCATGTTTGATATCGGGATGATCATTGCGATCGGTACGCTGATCTATTTTCCATTTATAGTGATGCTGGTGATGATCTGGTTCACATTATTGCTTTACCGTTCTTTTAGCGGGAGGGAGTGGATTGCCGGTCTGGTTGGCTTTCTAACGATCTTCTTTTTTGTCTGGGTCTTTTACTACTGGAACGATAACCTTTCCATGTTTTATAAGATCTGGCTGCCACTGGCGAATAAGTTTCCTTCGGTCTTTACCATCAATTATAACGATTACCTGGTACTCGTTCCGGTACTGGTGATGATGGTGCTGGCGATGATTCAATTGAGGGAGAATTTCTTCCGGAGTTTTATCAGCACAAGAAAGGCTTTTCAGATGCTTTTTATCATGTTTCTGGTGGCCATTGTGAGCGTGTATACCAAGCCTGATTTCCGGCTTTATCACTTCCTTTTGTGTGTCCCTCCAGGCTCCGTTTTACTGGCTTATTATTTCTCAAATGCCAGAAAACGATGGTTTTACGAAAGCTTGTTCCTGATTTTAGTTTTCGCTATTCAGTACTTTTTGTTTGTTTAACTTTTTTTAACAATTTGGAACCTTATTCTTTGCTAAAGATTAATAGCTTTGTGACATGAAGTTTGTTTATGTATTAGAACACGCCCTGAGTGCATAATCTGGTAATAGATATTGGAAATACGAACCCTAAAATTGCTGTTTTTAACGACAGAATAATGGTTCATGCTCAGGTTCTGAAGCAAATTACACCGGATGCAATACTGGATTTAATTAAACAATACCAGATCACCTGCTCCACAATATCCAGTGTAGGTCCTGAATTAGAAGAAGTAATAGGTGTTTTGAAAGCAAATACAACTTACATTCCTTTTTCTACCGGGAGCAATATTGGGGTAAAAAACAAGTATAAAACACCATCCACGCTGGGATTAGACCGCTGGGCAAAAGTGATTGCGGCGCATTATTATTATCCGGCCAAAAACTGTTTTATCGTTGATGCCGGAACATGTATTGTGTACGACCTGCTGAATGCCCAAAGTGAATATTTTGGAGGAAGTATAAGTTTGGGAATAGAAATGCGTTTTAAAGCATTAAATCATTATACTGGACGTTTGCCTTTGGTAGACTGGGATAGGGAAGAAGGAGAGATCCCCGAGGGGACAGATACAATTACTGCCATTCAAAATGGTGTTTTACAAGGAGTAATTAATGAAGTTGAAGGGTTTATCACCCAACAAAATAATAAAAATAACGACCTGACGGTATTGATAACAGGGGGTAGTGCTACATTTTTGCTGAAACAATTAAAAAACAGCATCTTTGCGCCTCAAATTACTCACGATCCGTATTTGGTATTAAAAGGATTAAATGAAGTCATTGCATTTGAATATGTACAAAAAAATTAATTATATAGCAGCCGTATTGGCCTTGTTTACCGGAATTACTGCCCAGGCACAGGTTAATTCTCAATCTCCATATTCTCAGTTTGGACTTGGAAATGTCAAACCATTGGTACTTCCACAATTGCGGGCTATGGGAGGCATCTCTACAGGTGTTTACAAGCCAGGTGGTTTTAGCAATATCAACATGCAGAATCCGGCTTCTTATACCGGAATTAACATGGCTACGGTAGATATAGGAATGTCAGGAACTTTCACTACACTGAAACAGGGAAGTCTGGCAGAGAGCAGCTTTAATGCTTCATTGAGTCATATTGCACTTGCTTTTCCCATCAAAAATGGTAAATCCGGAATTAGTTTTGGTTTAATGCCATATACTCAGGTGGGTTATGAGTATACAAAAACATCCAGGGTGGATACCAGCAATTCAACGAGCATCTATACCGGAGAGGGTGGTTTATCAAAAGCTTATCTGGGTTTTGGTCAGCAAATCGGTGACCATTTCAGAATCGGTGGAAACGTGGAATACATCTTCGGAAACCTGCAGAAAAGCAGTTCTATTGAGCTGGACAGAATCGCTGCAAAATATTCCAGAGAAACAGATAAAAACAGTGTTGGTGGTGTGAGTTTCTCTTATGGTGCTCAATATGAAATTCCTTTGGGAACTAAAAAGAGAATTACGCTTGGATATTCGGGCTCTGCGTCCTCTTCTCTTAATTCTACAAGAACTTACCTTGCCAGTCAGTATATTAAGGATGCATCGGGTGCTGAAGGTGGGATCATAGATACCCTTTCGTCGATACCAGGAAAAGAAACGAAATTAAAATTGCCATTGACCCATAGCTTTGGATTTACAGTTCAGAGAGATAATAAATGGATGTTTGGTGCAGATTATAGAATGGGTGGCTGGAAAAAATTAGCCATTGATGGTGTAAATCAGGGATTACAGGATAGCTGGGGTGTTTCTGCCGGTGGTCAGTATACTCCGGACGTTACTTCTATCGGGAGTTACTTCAAACGTGTAGACTACCGTTTAGGTTTCATGTACGACAAGACTTATATCCAGACTGCAGGCCAGGACATCAAACAACAGGCGATCACTTTTGGACTTGGCTTACCTTTGGCATTCAGCAGGTATTCAGCTTACAAATTGAACTTTACCACAGAGATCGGACAAAGAGGAACGTTAACGAACAGCCTGGTTAAGGAGAATTACATCAATTTCCATATCGGCTTTACCCTGAACGATACCTGGTTTGTTAAGAACAAACTTTACTAAGGAATTCCGGGCTTAAATCCGGAAACCTGTTAAAAATATGATGATCATGAAATCCCGTGCTGCAACATTAACTGGAATCGCTGTACTTTGCTTATTCCAGCTCTGTTTGAGCTCCTGTGGAGAAGATGACCTGAAAAAGGCTGCACCGCTCTCTGCAAAGGATAAACTCATCCTGAACAGGGACCGGACTACTGATGTAAACATCACCTATAGTGATTCGGCGATGGTAAAAGCAACCGCAACAGCCCCGATCATGGATAAGATCACCCCCAAAAATGGTGCGATATATCAGGAGATGCCGGAGGGGGTAAAAATCAAATTTCTGAACGAAAAACAAGGAATTAAGGGATCAGTAACTTCCGATTATGCGATTCAGCGGGAATCGGAAAAACTGGTGATTTTCAGACGCAATGTGATCGTTATCAACGAGGAATTAACCTTCAATACTGAGGAGCTTACCTGGGACCAGAATAAGCGGATGTTTTTCTCTCCAACGGGAGTGGTGACCAAACCTGATGGTACCGTGATTAATGCAAATAACTTCAGTGCAACGGAAGATTTCAGCGTTTTTAAGTTCGAAAGGGGCTTTGGAGAGGCTTATGTTGATAAAAAATTCGGGGAATAATCCGGGGGGTTAAAAGCTTATATTTCCTTAATTTTTAAATACTTAATCAAAAACAATTTAATATTTTCTTTTTTTCGCAAAAGTTGTATCTTGCGCCCTCTTAAAAAAGATTTATAAATAAGAATATTATGGGATTAATGACATTTTTGCGGAATCGCGCAGGGTACATTTTGATCGGTGCCATCGGTTTTGCAATTGTTGCATTTTTGGTTGGTGATGCAATTAACGTAGGTAAGCCTTTCTGGGCCGAATCTCAAAAGGTTGTCGGATCAATTGATGGTGAAGAAATTAGCATTGATACTTTTGGTCCTAAAGTAGACCAGAGTTTAGCTCAGTTTAAACAGCAATATGGTGGCTCAGGAAATGCCCAGATGCAAGCCATGGCTGTAGACAACGTTTGGAACGGTGAAGTGGCCGGAGTTCTTTTAGGTAAAGAATACAGCCGCTTAGGTTTGAACGTTTCCAGTGATGAATTGTTTGACCTGATGCAAGGTCAGAATCCTAGTCCACTGATTGTTCAGTATTTCGGTAACCCTCAGACTGGTCAGTTGAACCGTGCTGATGTGATTACTTCCCTGAAACAAAGGGCTAAAAATCCACAGTTAAACCAACAGTGGGCTTTATTGGAAACTGAAATCACTAAACAGGCTTTACAACAAAAATATGCCAACCTGGTTCGTAACTCTTTATACGTAACTACGCTGGAAGCAAATGACGAATATCAGAACCGTAATAAACTGGCTAACTTCAAATATGTAAGCCTTGATTACGCTTCAATTCCTGATGCAAATGTAAAACCAACAGAATCGGACTATTCTGATTATTATAACGCCAACAAAAAACGTTTTGAGAACCCTACAGAAACCCGTTCATTCGAGTATGTAGCTTTCAGCGTTAGCCCGACAAAAGAAGATTCTGCCGCAGTGAAAACTCAGGTAGATAAACTGGCTGCTGATTTCAGAACTGCACCAAGCGATTCTTTGTTCGCTGCTTTAAATTCTGATGTTAAAGTTCCTTACACTTATTTGAGCAAAGGTAAATTAGACCCGGCTGTTGACTCTGTAGTTTTTAATCTTCCTGCAGGTAGCTATTACGGTCCTAAATTCTCTGGTAACTCTTATAAACTGGTTAAAGTAATTGATACCCGTTTTTCTCCAGACTCTGTTAAAGCAAGTCATATCCTGATTGACCCTACGAAATTGGGTGGTGTTGATAAAGCTAAGAAATTGGCTGATTCATTGAAAACACTGGTACAAGGTGGTGCGAGCTTCGCAACATTGGCTAAGCAGTATAGCGTTGACGGATCAAAAGACAAAGGCGGTGAGCTGGGTACTTTTAGCCGTGGACAAATGGTTCCTGAATTTGAGAATGCTGCTTTCGACGGTAAAGCCGGAGATCTTAAAGTAGTGACTTCACAATTCGGTGTTCACCTGATTAAAATCGAAAAACAAATCGGTTCTTCTAAAGTAGCTAAACTGGCTTACGTAGAGAAAAGCCTTGCTGCTAGTAATAAAACTAAAGATGCTGCTTACAAAAAAGCAAGCAACTTCTTAAGTGAAGTTAAAGACAATAACTTTAGCGAACTGGCACAAAAAAATAAATACACTGTAGGTGTAGCTGATAAAGTAACAGGATCGCAAGGATTTGCTCCGGGACTGGATAACCCACGTCAACTGATCCGTGATGCTTATGCAGCAGATAAAGGTGATGTGCTTAAGGAAATCTACCAAATGGAGAACTCATTTGTAGTTGCCCGTGTAACTGGTATCAACCCTAAAGGGCCATTGTCATTGGAAGCAGTGAAAAAAGACATCGAGCCAATGGTTCGCAATGCAGTGAAAGCAAAACAACTGACAGAAAAAATCAATGCCGCTTTACAAGGTGCAGGAAATATCGATCAGGTAGCTCAGAAATTAGGAAAACCTGTAGCACCAGTTCAGAACATGGTATTTGCTAATCCAATTATCCCTGGTGCAGCTCAGGAAAATAAACTGGTAGGAACTGTTTTCGGTTCTCAGCCAGGTAAACTTTCTAAACCTGTAGATGGCGAACGTGGCGTGTATGTATTTACTGTTGACGGATTCGGTAACCCGGCTCCTCTGGCAAATACTTACAAACAAAAAGAATCAATGATGCAGGCAGCTGCTCAGCGTTCTTTAGGATCGGCATTCCAGGCTTTGCAGGATAAAGCCAAGATAAAAGACAATAGGGTGAAATTCTATTAATCTTATTTTACGTAATTTTGTAACCGGAAGTATTATTGCTTCCGGTTTTTTTATTTTAATCACCATGGACATTCAGGAGAACTTCGTTAATAAAGTAGCTGCAAGTGGCTTGATCACGTTAAATCTGGAAGAATACTATCATACCGGAGAAAGGGTTGTGTATGACATCAAGGATAACCTTTTTCATGGACTGATGCTGCGGGAGAAAGATTTCCGCGAGTTTATAAAAGCACATGACTGGGCAGCTTATACAGGTAAAAATATAGCCATTATCTGTAGTGCCGATGCGATCGTACCCACATGGGCTTACATGCTGCTGGCCAATAAATTAAAACCTTATGCAAATGAGGTGGTTTTTGGTAGCTTAGAGACGCTGGAATCTGTGCTTTTTGCTAAAGCACTGGCAAAGATCGACCTGAATGCATTTGCCGGAGAAAGAGTAGTGATCAAAGGATGCGCAGATATTGAGGTGCCGGTTTCTGCTTATGTAGAAATTACAGGGCTGCTGACACCAGTCGTAAAAAGCATTATGTACGGCGAGCCATGCTCTACCGTCCCGATTTTTAAGCGAAAGGATTAAGTTTGGATTGTTTTTTGTTTTAACCCTGATATGAAGAAATCATTATTGATCATCACTATTGCATTACTAAGTTTCAGGGGAATGGCCCAGGAGCTTCCTTTTGTTAAAGAACCCGTTTTTCAGGCTGGAGAGGTGCTTAAATATAAATTAAGGTATGGCTTCATCACCGCGGCAGAAGGAACATTGAAGGTCCTGGATTCAGATCTTAAATTTGATGGAAAGCCTACTTTTAAGCTATCTGTTGATGCGGCGACTTCGGGAACATTTGACATTTTTTATAAAATCAGGGATCATTACGATTCCTATATTGATAAAGTAAACCTTAAGCCTTATTTCTATCAGGAAAACATCCGCGAAGGAAGTTACCGGAGAGAAGATAAAGCGAGGTTTTCTCAGGCAGAGCAAAAAGTGGTGGCCACAAAAGGGACTTTTAAAACGCCAAACAGTCAGACCTTTGATCTGGTATCCACTTATTATTTTGCCAGAAGTCTGGACATCTCCAAAATGAATATCGGAGATGAGGTTAAAGTGAATTATTTCCTGGGAGATGAGATCAATCAGCTGGAAATACAGTTTGTAGGCCGGGAAACGGTAAAAACAAAATTAGGAAAAATCAAATGTCTGAAATTTAGCCCTTCTATTAAGCCTGGGCGAATTTTCAAGAAAGACAGTAAATTATATCTCTGGATTACTGATGATGGCAACAGGGTGCCTGTAAAGGCTCAGGTGGAGATCTTGGTGGGTGCAGTGACGATGGAAATTAAATCAGCTGATGGA
This sequence comes from Pedobacter sp. KBW06, assembly GCF_003852525.1. Lineage (GTDB taxonomy): Bacteria > Bacteroidota > Bacteroidia > Sphingobacteriales > Sphingobacteriaceae > Pedobacter. The sequence continues at coordinate 417,559 of NZ_QAJL01000004.1, read as the reverse complement.
TTAAAGTATCCTTTGGCAATAGTAAAATAAAAGAAATGATAGAAGTACAGAATACACTCGTGCACGAGGACCTGATTAGCGAAAGCTTTGTGTGTAACCTGAACAAGTGTAAAGGCATTTGCTGTGTGGAGGGAGATGCGGGTGCACCGCTGGATGTTGCGGAAACGGCGATCCTCAGGGATATTTATCCGAAAATTCAACACCTGCTGGAAGAGAAGGGAATCAAAGCAATTGAAGAGCAGGGTACTTCTGTGGTAGATGCGGATGGCGACCTGACTACCCCTTGCGTAGATGGGAATAAGGAATGTGCGTATGTGACATTTGAAAATGGAATCACAAAATGTGGAATTGAGAAAGGGTACGAGCTTGGACTGGTAGACTGGCAAAAGCCGATTTCCTGTCATTTGTATCCGATCAGGGTAACACAGTATCCGGAGTTTGAAGTTTTAAATTACGACAGGTGGCACATCTGTCATGATGCCTGTACTTTTGGTAGAGAATTAAAAGTACCTGTTTATCAGTTTCTGAAAGGGCCGCTTATTAGAAAGTACGGCGCAGAATGGTATGCAGAGCTGGAAAATAGTGTGTCCTTAAAAAAGGATGAACAATAGATACAAACCAAACCTTATATAAATTGAAAGGAATAATTTTAGCAGGGGGAAGCGGTACAAGATTGCACCCTTTAACCCTAGTAATGAGCAAGCAAATGATGCCTGTGTACGACAAGCCGATGATTTATTATCCGCTTTCGACTTTAATGCTGGCAGGAATCAGGGAAATTCTGATCATTTCTACCCCACATGACCTTCCGAATTTTAAGAAACTATTAGGAGATGGAAAGGCTTTAGGCTGTGAGTTTTCTTATGCAGAACAGGCAAATCCAAATGGACTGGCCCAGGCTTTTGTGATCGGTGCTGATTTTATCGGTAAGGATAAAGTAGCGCTGGTATTGGGGGATAATATTTTCTATGGAGATGGAATGGCAAAGCTGTTGCAGGCGAGTTCGGATCCGGATGGAGGTGTTGTTTTCGCTTACCGTGTTTCTGATCCTGAACGCTATGGTGTAGTGGAATTTGATGAAAATAACAAAGCGGTATCTATCGAGGAAAAACCGGTAACACCTAAGTCAGATTATGCGGTTCCAGGACTTTATTTTTATGACAACAGTGTGGTGGAGATCGCTAAAAATATTAAACCTTCCCCACGTGGAGAGTACGAGATTACGGACGTGAACAAGGTTTACCTGGAACAGGGGAAATTGAAAGTTGGCGTGTTGAGCAGGGGAACAGCCTGGTTGGATACCGGAACTTTTGCTTCATTGATGCAGGCAGGCCAGTTTGTACAGGTGATCGAGGAACGTCAGGGACTGAAAATCGGATGTATTGAAGAAGTGGCTTACCGGATGGGCTTTATTGATAAAGAGCAGCTTAAAGCAGTGGCAACGCCATTGGTGAAGAGTGGCTACGGTTCTTATCTGTTGAAGATTGTGAAGTAATTGTCGAAAGAATAACAAAAATGCCCCGGTTATGCCGGGGCATTTTTGTTTCTTAAATCTTTTTTATACTGCCTTCCAATAATTCAGTTGGTGCATAACCGAACTGTTTTTTGAAAATAAAAGAGAAGTGGGACAGGTTTTCAAAGCCGACTTCAAAGATAATCTCCGTTGGCTTTTTATGGTGTTCACTAATCATGTAATGAGCGAGTTCCAATCGCTTTTGGGTGAGCCATTTTTGAGGCGTTGTGTTATAGCTCTTCTTAAAATCCCGCTTAAAGGTGGTGATGCTTCTGCCGGTGAGGTATCCGAATTTCTCCATGGTCATGTTGAACATGTAGTTCTTTTCCATAAAGCTGGTCAGGTCAACTTTTCCCGGTTCTTCAAAATTTGCCAGGATACTGTCAATTTCAGGATCAATGGCCCTCAGGATGCTGATTGCTTCTTTAATTTTTAAAGCAGCGATGTGTTCAGGAAGTTCCTTTATGTCAAAATAAGGAATTAATGAGGTCAGGCAACTTTCGAGTAAGGGATGACTATTGAAACTTCTGATTTTTGGAATGGGGATAATTCCGGTGGTCGGGTTGATATTTGCGTAGAAATCACGAAGCGTTTTTGCGGATAGCAACATCACTACCGTTTTATGTGGTAAACCGTCTTTCGGAAAATTGATGACCGTGGCGGGCTGATTTCTTGGGATTAGAAAAATATCCCCCGTTTTAAAGTGGTGGCTTTCTTCGGCCTGGATTATTTTTGTTTCGCCGGAGATGAACCAAATCAGCATATGGTGGTCAAATATGATATCCGATTTGAAAAGCTTATCCTCATAACAGGAAAGCTTGATGTCGGGAGTGATGTATTTCGAGGTATGCTCCATATGCCTGACTGGTCTGATTGATGGTTTATCAAATTGAAAATACAACAAAAATTGCCTTTGTGGTATTCATTGTCCAAAATTGGATTTCTTTCGGGTAAACTGATGTGGAAATTGTTATTGAGTAAGGAAGCTAAGCCCTGTCATTTCTTCACTTAATGTCCATAGCCGTTTAGCATTGGCTTCATCCAGTGCATAGGGTTGTACGCCACGCAATGTGGAAGGCTCATCGTATTTGTGTTCAATAGTTCCCGTATCCAGTACAGCAATGTCTGAATCTTCACAGTATACCCCACCAATGGTGTCCAGCATCGGGCTTACCGCACACCAGACTGTTGTAGCCGCCCCTTGCGGAATTGTTTTTAATTTAGCGGCCACTTCCTGTTTGATGATGCCATCCGCATCATATGTACCCATCTTCTGGAAGAGTGCTATGGGCTCTTCCCGGCCAAGGTCGGTACCATAAACAGAACCGGGATGCAGGGAATATGCCCTGATGTTGAATTCCTGACCACGGTTGTCCAGTTCAAGGGCAAACAGGTTACCTGCTGTTTTTGATTGGCCATAGCCGAGCAGGGTGTCATATTCACGATGCTCAAAATTAGGGTCTTCAAAATTGAACGCTGACATCTGATGACCGAAAGAGGAAACATTGATTACTCTGGCCCCATTGGCCTTTTTAAGCGCCGGCCATAACTTTGCTGCCAGTTGAAACTGTCCCAGGTGGTTGGTGGCCAATTGAGATTCTATCCCACGGCTATCCCTTCTCAATGGCACCCACATGATGCCTGCATTGTTGATCAGGAGGTGTAATGGCCTGCCTGTTGCCAGAAATTTTTCTGCAAAGGCATCTATAGCATCCGGATTAATAAGGTCCATTGTTTCCAGTTCTACATTAGGGATACCCCGGAGGTTTTTCTTTGCTTTTTCCATATCCCTTGCAGGGACAATCACGGTTGCGCCTGCTGCCGCAAGGACTTTGGTGGTTTCCAGGCCTATGCCGGCGTTACCACCTGTGACGATTGCAATTTTTCCGCTGAGATTGATTCCTTTGATCACCTCAGCTGCTGTTGATGCGGCGTTAAATCCTGAACCTAGCGGTTGTTGTAATGCGCCTTGATAATTGTTCTTTTTCATGTCAATTTTGTTTTGATGACACAAAAGTAGATGGGGTTAAAGTTTTCGACTTTGTTTTAAAGACCTATTTTACTTTGTTTTAAGGACCGGTCTTTTGATTTTCTGGTGCATAATGACGAAAGATATTTACTTTTATACCCTTTCGGGTATCATACCATGAAAACAGGACATTATAAATGCTCATTGTACCTGAAGGGGTATATTTAGAGTAAGGGAGCTATGCTCTATCCCTGGCTAATACATTTTATTGGGTAACAATCTTATGCCTGCCAAAATCGCTTAATCATTTGACAAATTCAGAAAACTTTATCCCCTTCAATTTCCTTTCTTTGAATTAGCCGCTTTTAATTAAATTGAATACGTCTTAAAAAGAACCACCTAAATCCAAATAGAATTAACGATGAAACAAAAATCAGGCATCCTGCTGTTCATGCTCCTGCTTTGGAGCAGTTTTAGTTTTTCACAACATGATCCCAAAGCTTTGAAGGCCTGGCAGGATCAGAAGTATACGATGTTTATCCATTATGGCATTTATTCCGTGTTGGGTGGAGTATGGGAAGGAAAGCCGGTGGCTAAAGGCTTAAGTGAGCAAATTCAGGCCCATGCAGGAATCTATAGTGATACCTATGCTAAAGTAGCTAAAAGGTTTAATCCGGAAAAATGGAACCCCGATTCTATCGTCTCTCTGGCAAAAAAGGCAGGGATGCGCTCTATTGTGATCACTTCTAAACACCATGATGGCTTTTGTATGTTTAAAACGAATACCACTGATTTTAATGTGGTAGATGCGACGCCCTATAAAAGAGATGTCTTAAAAGAGCTTTCTGAAGCTTGTAAACGTGGGGGATTGCGCTTCGGATTGTACTTTTCGTTGATCGACTGGCATTTTCCTCAGGCTTCGCCGATTTCGAGCAGCAACTCGGATTACATTACACCGGAGCATGTGGAATACAATAAAAAACAGATCACAGAATTGTTGAGTAACTATGGTCCAATATCCGAGCTATGGTTTGATATGGGCTCTCAGAGTGCAACAGAAAGTAGAGAATTAAGAGATCTGGTTCACCGCCTTCAGCCCGATTGTATGATCGGCAGCCGGATTGGAAACGATATGGGCGACTTTAATGTGATGGGGGATAACCAGGAACCCGATTATACGATTGGCGTACCATGGCAATCTCCTGCTTCTTTCTTTGATGAAACCTGGAGCTACCGTTCCTGGCAGAATCGCGGAAGCGAGGAGGAGAAAACAAGAGAAAAGTTAACGAGCCTGATTCGTGTGGTGAGCAGGGGCGGAAACTTTTTGTTAAATATTGGCCCTAAGGGAGATGGAAGCGTGGTAGATTTTGAAAAGGATGTATTGCTGAAAATAGGAAAGTGGCTGGATAAAAATGGAGAAGCAATTTATGCTGCTGATCCGGATCCCTTTCATATCTCCTTTAAATGGGGGAGCTTAACGAGCAAAACCAACAAGATTTTTTTACACTTGCTGGAGCGTCCTGAGAACGGACAGATTACCTTACCCGGACTCCAGGGCAAGATCAAAAGCATAGCTGTTCTTGGAGAAGCAAAACAAAAAATTGCTTTCTCACAGGATCAGTCGGGCGTAAAGATCAGCGTTCCGGAAGGTCTGGACATCCAGAAGGAGTTTAAAGTAATTGCCATCACTTTTGTGAATGGATATCAGGTTCCGCCCGCAAATATCATTGCGTTAAACAAGGAAGAAATTCTCCTTAATTCCCATAATGCCTTTAAGCACTACAGTAATTCGGGAATTGATTACAATACCAGATATCAAAGTACGGTCAAAGAATCCTGGACCTTACAAGCCACAGCATCCGGAAAATACGTTCCGAGAATCTATTACTCAGATCAGGAAAAAAATAAGACCATTGACCTGGAGCTGAACGGAAAAGTTTCTGCGGTCTCTTTCTCTGATGGGAAAATAGAAGAACTTCCGAAATCAGGAGGTCTCAGCTGGGGAGCAATCTATCTTTCAGGCCCCTCGGGTGCTGGTATTGATGGTTTTCCAGGAGATATTCATGCCCTAAATTCAGGAATTGCCTGGGGGAAAAATACCGGTCAAACCTGGACAAAGAAAACGGAATGGAAGAATAATGAACAGTATACCTTGCCTGCAGAAACAGAGACTGCAATCTATCTGATGCAGGAGATCAACTCCGAAGCAGATCAGTCTTACCTTGCCGGCATAACGAGCACTGATGGTGTCATTGTAACCCTCAACGGTGAAATCCTGGCCAAGCACAACAATCCATTTAAAGAGGCGAAACTGAATGATGTGATTTTGCTGCCTTTGAAAAAAGGGAAGAACCAATTGCTGGTCAAGTTTTACAATGGTTACAAGAAAGACATCACTGTAGGAATCAGCAATAATTTAAAACAGCAGATCTATTATAAGGACCTGCCGGAACTGACTATGGAAAAGGGAAAATACTATCCTTTCAGCTGGCAGCTGCACCGTCCTTTGTCGCCGCATACTACACTGGGATTGTCAAATGTTGCCCTTAAATTGCATAGAAAGTAGCCAAAATCATTTAATGATATGATAAAATCATAAAATAAAATGTAACATAATTCGCGTCCTTTGGATAACCAAAAAATTAAACCAATGACTAAAAATAAATACCTTTTTCCATTCATCATGATCACGTCCCTGTTTTTTATGTGGGGTTTCGTGCACAATCTTGATCCAATCCTTATTCCTCACCTGAAGAAGTCGTTCAGTCTTTCTACACTGCAGGCTTCACTGGTGGATTCCGCGGTATTTATTGCTTACTTCCTGATGGCATTACCTGCAGGGTTTATCATGAAAAAGTATGGATACAAAACAGGTATCATCATAGGTTTGCTGTTGTTTGCAATAGGGTCTTTTCTATTTATTCCCGCGGCAAATACGCAGCTGTATTTTTTCTTCCTGATTGCACTTTTTATCATTGCCTGCGGACTGACCATTCTGGAAACGGCAGCAAACCCATATGCCTCTTTACTCGGGCCACCGGAAACCTCGACCTTTCGTTTGAATTTCGCGCAGTCATTTAATGGACTGGCTGCAACACTGGCACCAATTATCGGAGCGAAGATTATTCTGACAAAAGGATATTCAGATACAGAGTTGAGCGCAATGACGGAATCTGCAAAACAGGTGGCTTTAGCCTCGGAAGCTTCCAGTGTGAAGTTACCATACCTGATTCTGGGAAGCATCATTCTGGTGATTGCCATTATCTTCGCTTTCTTAAAGCTGCCGGAGATTAAAGAAACAGAACAAAAAGAAGGAGAGAAAACAGGGATCTTTCATGCCCTGGCACACCGTCACCTAAGCTGGGCTGTTGCCGCGCAGTTTTTCTACGTAGGGGCACAGGTTTGTGTATTTAGCTTCTTCATCTTATATGCCACCAAAGCGGCAGGAATAGACGAGCAACAGGCCGCAAAATATGCGGGATACGGAATGGGAATGGCTTTTATGATTGGCAGGTTTTTCGGAACCTTCCTGATGAAGTTCATCGGCGCAGGAAAACTCCTGTCTGTCTATGCTTTAATTAATGTCATTTTATGTATCGTAGCCATAACATCCAGTGGAACTATTGCGTTGTATGCGGTAATAGGAATTGCCTTTTTTATGTCGATCATGTTCCCAACCATCTTTTCTCTTGGGATTAAAGACCTTGGTAAGGATACCAAGTTTGGAAGTAGTTTAATCATTATGTCTATCGTTGGTGGTGCCATATTACCTCCGGTAATGGGTTATATCAGTGATCTGACGCACAATATTCAAGTGGGATATATTGTCCCTTTAATCTGTTTTGTAGTGGTATTCCTGTTTGGCATAAAAGGCCATAAGGTGATTGAAAATAAAAGTTATGAGTAAGCAATATTATTTAACGCTGGATTTGAAAGCGGATGATCAGCTGATCGCAGAATATGAGGAAATGCATAAGGCGGTTTGGCCGGAGATTATAGAAAGTATCAAAACCTCGGGAATTCTGAATATGGAGATCTACAGGACAGGTAACCGCCTGTTCATGATCATGGAGGTGAATGAGGACTTTAGTTTTGAGCAAAAAGCAGCCATGGATGCCGGAAATGAAAAGGTACAGGAATGGGAAACATTAATGTGGAAATATCAACAGGCAGTACCGGGAGCTAAACCCGGTGAGAAATGGATGATGATGGATAAAATATTTCAATTATAAAGGGTAATGTCAGCAAGCACTAAAAGTAGTTTTTTACAAATCCATCCGGATGATAATGTTCTGGTAGCCTTACAGGATTTACCTAAAGGACAGGTCATCGAATGGAACAATTCACAGATCATCTTACAGGATGATATCCGTGCAAAACATAAATTCTTTATCACAGACCTGAAGGTAGACGAGGAGGTGCTGATGTATGGGGTCCTGGTTGGAAAAGCCACTACTCCGATTCTTAAAGGAGGTCTGATGACCACGGAGAACATTCATCATGCTTCGCAGGATTATAGTTTCAGAGACGTAAATTATCAGTGGCAAAAACCAGATGTTTCTGCCTTTGTTAACCGTACTTTTAACGGCTATCACCGTAAAGATGGAAGAGTAGGGACAGCAAACTACTGGTTGTTTGTACCTACCGTATTCTGTGAAAACAGAAACCTGGATGTGATCAAAGAATCTTTATACCATACCCTGGGTTACGCAGTAACGGATAAATACAGGCTGTTTACGGATCAGTTGCTGAATGCTTTCAATGAAGGAGAAAGTATTGCTTCCTTTCAGCTGGATAGTCTTTCGGCGGTACAGCCCGCAAAAAACAGGGTGTTTAAAAATGTAGATGGGATTAAATTTTTGAACCATCAGGGAGGTTGTGGCGGTACGAGACAGGATTCCGCTTTGCTGAGTAACCTGCTGGCGGCTTATGCAGACCATCCCAATGTGGCCGGAATTACGGTGCTAAGTCTGGGTTGTCAGCATTTGCAGACACAGGACCTGCTGAATGATGTAAAGAAAAGAAATCCTGCATTCGATAAGAACATCTTAATTTTTGAACAGCAGCAAAGTCAGAGTGAGGAGCAACTGATTAAAGAAGCGATCCTCAAAACCTTTGTCGGCCTGACAGAAATTAACAAAATAGAACGTGCCCCGGCGCCACTCAGCGAGTTGTGTGTAGGGGTGAAATGCGGTGGAAGTGATGGTTTTAGCGGAATCTCTGCCAACCCATCGGTAGGTTATACTTCCGATCTGTTGGTGGCTTTAGGTGCTAAAGTACTGCTGGCCGAATTTCCGGAATTATGCGGTGCAGAGCAGAACATCATCGACAGATGCGTGGATAAACCTACTGCCGATAAATTTATCCGCCTGATGCAGGAATACGATGCGCAGGCACATGCAGTAGGCTCGGGCTTTCATATGAACCCTTCGCCGGGAAACATTAAAGATGGCCTGATTACGGATGCAATAAAAAGTACCGGAGCGGCAAAAAAAGCAGGAACTTCACCGGTAGTGGATGTTCTGGATTATACGGAGCCGGTAACCAAACCAGGATTAAGCCTCGTATGTACTCCGGGAAATGATGTGGAAGCGACGACAGGAAAAGCAGCAAGTGGTGCAACCCTGATCTTGTTTACTACCGGTCTGGGAACCCCAACAGGAAATCCGGTATGTCCGGTGATCAAGGTGGCTACCAATACGCAACTGGCGACAAGGATGAGTGACATCATTGACATCGATACGGGTGCGATCATCCGCGGAGAGAAAACAATTGAAGAGATGGGCATTGAAATTCTGGAATATTGCATCAAAGCTGCCAGCGGGGAAATTACTCCGAAAGCAGTATTGCTCAACCAGGATGATTTTATCCCATGGAAAAGAGGCGTTTCATTATAGCAATAAAATATGTTCAGTTTAAAAGGAAAATCAGCAATTATTACAGGTGGAGGTAGTGGAATAGGTAAAGCCATTTCCATGCTTTTTGCGAAACAGGGCGCCAAGGTGCACATCATTGAATTGAATGCGGATGCGGCACAACAAACGGTAACAGAGATCGAAGCTGCAGGTGGAGCTGCTGTGGCCTATGGTTGTGATGTGAGCAATCAGGAAGCGGTAGTCAATACTTTCGGCCAGATCGGAGAAATTGATATCTTAGTAAATAATGCAGGTATTGCCCATATCGGGAAGGCAGATACGACAAGTGAGGAAGACTTCACCAAAGTATTCAACGTGAATGTAAAAGGGGCTTATAACTGCTTATATGCCGGAATCCCGGCTTTAAAGAAAAGTGGATCAGGAGTGATCTTAAACATGGCTTCGATAGCAGCTGTGGTAGGGATTACAGACCGTTTTGCGTACTCGATGAGTAAAGGGGCCATCTTTGCAATGACGCTCTCTGTAGCGCGGGATTATATGGCTGATGGCATCCGTTGCAACAGCATTTCTCCGGCAAGGGTACATACGCCTTTCGTAGATGGCTTTATTGCTAAAAACTACGCGGGTCAGGAGGCAGAAGTCTTTGAGAAATTGTCTAAAAGTCAGCCTGTAGGACGGATGGGGAAACCTGAAGAAGTAGCCTCACTGGCGCTGTACCTGTGTTCAGAAGAAGCAGGATTTATTACCGGAAATGATTATCCCCTTGATGGAGGATTTATTAAATTAAATAATTAAAAACACAAGAATGAAATTAATCAGATGGGGAGCCGCCGATCAGGAAAAGACCGGTGTAATTATAAACGATATTTGGTACGATACTTCCGCTTTTGGCGAAGATTATAATGAGCAGTTTTTTCAGAACAACGGGCTGGAAAGATTGTCTGCTTTTGTGAAAGATAATGAAACGGAATTGCCGGTAGTACCTGCGGATACCCGCCTGGGCTCTCCGGTAGCACGTCCCTCAAAAATTGTATGTATCGGCCTTAATTATGCAGATCATGCAAAAGAAACAAATGCTCCTCTTCCACCGGAACCGGTGATCTTCATGAAGTCCACTACCGCTTTGGTTGGGCCTTTTGATGACATCATCATTCCTAAAAATTCCGTAAAAACGGATTGGGAAGTAGAACTTGCAGTGGTGATCGGTAAAAAAGCTTCCTATGTAGAAGAAGCGGATGCGCTGGATTATGTTGCGGGTTATGTGTTGCACAATGATGTATCAGAAAGAGAGTTCCAGATCGAAAGAAACGGAACCTGGGATAAAGGAAAAGGTTGTGATACCTTCGCTCCTTTAGGTCCATTTCTGGCAACTGCTGATGAATTGGCTGATGTGAACAACCTTCGCCTGTGGCTGACGGTAAATGGTCAGAAAATGCAGGATGGAAATACGTCTAACTTTATCTTTAATGTTCCTTTTGTAGTGGCTTATGTAAGTCAGTTTATGACTTTATTACCAGGTGATGTGATCTCTACAGGTACTCCGGCAGGTGTAGGCTTAGGTTTTAAACCGCCTGTTTATCTTAAAGAAGGAGATGTGGTTGAGCTTGGTATTGATGGCCTTGGAACTTCCAGACAGCAGGTAAAGAACTATGTTAAAAATTGATTCCCACCAGCACTTCTGGAACTATGATGAGGTAAGAGATGCCTGGATCACAGACGAGATGGATGTGCTCCGGGATGATTTCCTGCCTCAGCATCTGAAGCCCATTCTGGACCATTATAATTTTGATGGGTGTGTAGTGGTGCAATCAGATCAAAGTCAGAAGGAAAATGAATTCCAGCTGAAACATGCAGCAACGCATTCTTTTATTAAAGGAGTAGTAGGCTGGGTGGACCTGCAGGCGGCAGACATTGCTGATCAGCTGGCGACATTAAGCAGGCATGAAAAGCTAAAAGGCTTCAGAGAGATCCTTCAGGGAGCAGCTGATCCTGCCTTGATGTTGAAGCCGGAATTTGTAAACGGAATCAGTAAACTGAAAACATTCGGATTTACCTACGATATCCTCATCTATCCACACCAGCTTAAATATGCAACAGAACTGGCGGCAAGGTTTCCGGATCAGCCCTTTGTGCTGGACCATATCGCTAAACCCGGAATTAAAGAGGGCAGCATCGCAGACTGGGAGCAAGATATAAAAGGATTGGCGAAACATGAAAATGTAAGCTGTAAAGTATCCGGAATGGTAACAGAAGCAGATTGGAAGCGATGGAAAGCAAAGGATTTTGATCCTTATCTGGATATAGTGTTTGAAGCTTTTGGTGCCAAAAGGGTGATGTACGGTTCAGACTGGCCGGTTTGCCTGCTGGCAGGTGATTATGGAAGGGTACTGAACGTCATGGAAAATTATATTGCAAAACTCTCTGAAAATGAACAGAACCTGTTCTGGGGAGGAAACGCAACTCACTTTTATAACTTAAAATAAGCAATCAATGGATCTGCAATTAAAAGATAAAGTAGTCATCGTAACTGGTGGAGCCAAAGGTATTGGTGAAGCTATTGTAAGGTTACTGGCAAAAGAAGGAGCTACACCTGTGATCGTAGGAAGGAATGAAGCAGATAACCAACGCCTTGCTGATGATATTATCGCAGAAGGTGGAAAGGTCTTTCAGCTGGTCGCCGAATTAACGAATCCTTCTGCTAGTGAAGAGGCGATTAAAATTGTTCTGGAGAAATATGGCAGAATTGACGGACTGGTAAATAATGCAGGGGTAAATGACGGCGTAGGATTGGAAAGCGGAAACTATGAAAGCTTTCTGGAAAGCCTGCACAAGAATGTAATCCATTATTACCTGATGGCACACCATGCTTTACCGGCACTTAAAAAATCTAAAGGAGCGATTGTCAATATCGGTTCAAAGGTAGCAGATACCGGACAGGGGGGAACCTCTGCATATGCAGCATCTAATGGTGGTAGAAATGCGTTAACGAGAGAATGGGCTGTTGAACTCCTGCCTTATGGAATCCGCGTGAATTCTGTAATTGTTGCGGAGTGTTATACGCCATTGTATCAGACCTGGATCAATTCTATTCCTAATTCTGAAGAGAAACTAGCTTCCATAAAGGCGAAAATTCCTTTTGGGAACAGGATGACAACGGCTGAAGAGATTGCGAATGCAACGGTGTTTTTGCTTTCTGAGGCATCGAGTCATACGACCGGGCAGTTGGTATATGTCGATGGAGGTTATGTGCATCTCGACCGCTCTATCAGCCCGCTTTAATTTAAAAAAATCCAATGTACTTCTCCTCCTCAAATGTTTCGCTGAAGGGCAAAACATTTGGATGTCGTCTAAGCACATTGGATTTTTTTTGCAAAACGCAGAACCTGTATTCGCGGTTCTCGCAATGAGGGGGAAGGATAGAGGGAAAGGAATTTTGCTAAGCAGATTGGATAAATAATTGATGTTTACTTAGTCTGATTGAGTGATTTCTTTTGAGAATTGAAAAGAAAGTCTGATAAGGTAGTTTGGATAAATTACCGGTGATTATTTAAGCTTGCTGAGTATTTCTTTCAGAAGCGATGTAAAACTTTAACCCGGTTTCTGAGCTGAATTTCATCAGTAACTCTTTATAAAGTATTAAAAATAAAAAGGTGTATGTTGTGAGAAGGCCTTAGGAAGTTTTGTCCTTTTTCAGGACAAAAGATTCCAGCCTTCGAATAATATACACCTTTTTATGATTTAATCTCTCCGGGCAATATTCCGGAACTAAATTGCGGCAGTATATGCTTTTAACCAAGCAACCTCTTCCGTATTTAGAAGTGGGCTTAAACGTTCAAATACCAATGCATTATAGTTATTCAGCCAATCTATCTGTCCTTGTTCCAATAATTCTTTTTTCACAATAGCTGTGCTGATCGGAGCGATGGTTAAAGATTCAAAGGCATAGAATTCATTAAATTCGTTAGTAACGTCTTTAATCGTGTTTACGAGGTTTTCTATACGAACGCCGTGTTTCCCAGGACGGTATACTCCCGGTTCAATAGAAGTGATCATTCCAAGCTCTATGGCTACAGGAACAGCGGTTGGGTTGAAGGTATGAGGACCTTCATGAACATTTAGGAAATAACCAACGCCATGTCCTGTCCCGTGTCCGTAATTGATGGCATAATCCCATAATGGCCTGCGGGTGATGGCATCGATCTGATAACCACAGGTTCCTTTAGGGAAGCGCAGTTTACAGCCGTCAATCATTCCTTTTAGCACCAGCGTATAATCTGTTTTTTCTTCTTCGGTATTGTTTCCCATCGGAATGGTTCTGGTAATGTCCGTTGTACCATAAAAATACTGACCTCCGGAATCTACCAGGAACAAACCTTCTTCTTTTATTTCTACATCACTTTCTTCAGATGGGCCATAATGAGGTAAGGCACCATGCGCTTTATAAGCGCTGATGGTATTGAAGCTATCGCCCACAAAACCTTCCTGTGCAGCCCTGAACTTACGCAGTTCGGCAGCGGCAGAAAGTTCGGTAATGGTGATTTTGCCTATGTTTTCTGATAACCACTTTAAGAAACGTGTGATGGCAACGCCGTCTTTCGCCATTGCGATACGGGTATTGGCCAGTTCTGTTTCGTTCTTAACGGCTTTTAGGTTGGTGGATGGATTGGTGTCTTTGATCACTTTTACCGATGCCGGCAATAGTTTTGCATAGGCGAAGCAATTGCGTTTAGGATCAATAAAAATAGCGGTGTTTTCAGGAACGGCCGATAAGGCAGATTCGATGTCTTCATAAGGCATCACCTGAACTCCGCTCGCAGCAAGTAATTCCTTTTCAGCAGTGCTGAGTTTATCAGGATTAATGAAAATGGTGGCTTTGTCCTGACCGATTAAGGCAAAGCTAAGTACAACAGGGTTGTAACTCACATCTTTTCCACGGATGTTGAATAACCAGGCCATATCATCAAGGGAAGAAATCAGGTGGTACGCTGCATTCTTTTTCTGAAGCTCAGCCCTGACTTCCGATAGTTTAGCAGCCACAGACTGTCCGATGTGTTGTTCCTCGATCAGGAAGGCTTTTTCTGCAGGTAGGGCTGGTCTGTTTTCCCAGATAGGACTAAGGTAATCTTTATCACTAAGCCGGATGTCTTTGATGGAGAATTGTTGCACAAGGAGATCTCCTAAAAGGATAGAAAGGAGTTTCTCATTTGTTGCGACAACTGCCCCCTTGTCCAGTGTTTCTATCAGCCATTGAATGTATTCCGGAGCATGTTGTATTTTTTGTTTAACCAGCTCAAAGCCGCTGTTTTCCAATTGTTCGGTCGCCTGCTCGAAATAGCGGAAGTCTGTCCACAGACCTGCAAAATCATGGGTAATGACTAAGGTTCCTGCCGATCCTGTAAAGCCGGAAGCAAAAGGAATACACTTGTAATGGTTGGGTAAGTATTCACTGATATGTGGATCTGCTGAAGGGATAATGTAAGCCTGTATGTTGTCGGCCTTCATTTGTTTACGTATCTCGCTTAATTTTTCCTGATATGTCATGGTTTAATTTTTATTAGCTCATCGCGTTAATGCAAATCTATGGAATTTAATTCCTGTATATAGCTTATTTTTTGCCCCTGAATAAAGAAATCTGGTGTTAAAAAAGGATTTATGTTATCCACAAGTTGTGTTGATAACCATGTGTGTAATGGTGTTAAGTTGCCTGTATTCATTTGTTTATGGATTTAATTGATTGTGGATAACCATCCGGAAAATTAAGGGTGATCAGGGTTGGGCAATGAATGCAGGGATGGCTTCATTACCGCTTCTTCCGGATGCTGAGACTGGTTACCCCTAAATAAAACAAGGGAGGAATTCTGATTGAATCCTCCCTTGCTAAAATGTGTTTTCCTAAAAAACAGTGTTTTCTATCTGCCTAAACTCAGTCTCAGGTTAAGTTCAAAACTGCCGTTGGTGTATCCGCTCAAAGCAGATGTTTGTGTGGTATACATTCCGCTCACGAGGTATTTTTTTCTGAAGTCCATGCCCAGACCGAAAGTGGCACTTTCTGTACTGTGGTATAGTCCCATAATGAATACCTGCTTATTGGCGATCTCCAGTTGTGCACCAGCATCCCAGATGTTGTCAAAACCTTTAACACCTCTGTAAGCTACTTTAGGCTCCAGGTCCAGACCGTTCAATCCTTCACTGATATTCATTTTATAGCTTGCTGCGGCATAAAAGGTCGTTACATCCGCAAGTTTGATCACATCCTTTTTAAGCACGCTTTTCAGGTTTGGAATGGAAGCTTGCAGGTTAAGTTTACCGGAAGTGTAAGCGATTCCAAAATCACCATCCAGATAGGTCTTTCTGTCGTTGTACTGACCTACCATAGGATCATTTGGATTACCATAGATATCGGTGGTTTCCAGGCGCTGGTTCATAAAACCCAGGGATACTCCGAAATGTAACTGGTCATTTTTTTCATTGAGCTTCAGGTGATAGGCATAACTTCCCACCACTCTGATCTGTCTTTGCAGACCTGCACTTTCATGATAAACGTTTAGTCCTACACCAACTTTATTGAAACCATAGTCGCCGGTGATGCTTTGGGTAAGCGGTGATCCGGGAACATTGCTCCATAATTTACGGTAGGCGGCATTGATTTTCATCCCTTCAGTGCTGCCGGCGAAGGCCGGGTTGATGAGGTACTGGTTGCTGTAATATTGCGCTGCCAGTGGGTTTAACTGTGCCTGGCTTTTAGTACTTATGGTAAAAACCATAAGTACTGCTGCTAAGAATTTATATTTCGTTTTCATCTTTATGATGTTTTTATTTTAAATAAGGGGTTAATCTTAATTCTCTCTGATCACGGTGATAAAGCCTTTGAATTTCGGGCGGCTGGTACCGAAGTCTATCACGTAATAATAGGTGCCTTCTGCCAGTGCGGTTCCGTTAAGGGTTCCGTCCCAGTTGTTGTCATACCCTTTTTTACTAAAGATCGGTCTTCCTGCCTTATCAAATATTTTCACTTCATTGTTCGGATAGAAATCGATATTGTCAATCACCCATTTGTCATTGTATCCATCTCCGTTAGGGGATAAAATATTGGTGGCTTTTACTTTTGCATAGTCTTCCACCACTGTTACCGTAAAGGTTTTGGAATCTGTACATCCGCTGGCATTGGTTGCCGTTACCGTGTAGGTAGTGGTTTCTCTAGGCCTTACGGTCAGTGTTGCGGTGTTTTGCCCGCTGATGATGCTGCTGTGTGCAGACCATACGTAAGAAACGCCACCTGTAGCAGTCAGTCTCAGACTTTCACCTTTGCTGACCTCTGTACCTGCTGGACCATTGTTATTGCCGTTGTCAGCAGTAATTGCGATTACCGGTAAAGGATTTACTGTGATGACAAAGGTTCTGCTGTAGGTATCTACCCCTCCGTTGTCTGTTCCACCATTGTCTTTTACGGTCACTGTAATGGTTGCAGTTCCTGAAGCACCACTTCTCACGCGGTAGCTGATGTTTCCATTGCTGCCGGTTTGTGTTGCAGTGATGGTTTGAATCAGGTTGTTATTGCTGCTGATTGCTGTAACAGTAGTGGTTTGTGCAGATTCAGGACCTGCAGTGATACCGGTTAAGGCTACATTCTGAGCTGCAGTGGTATAGCAGATGGTCTGACTTGCAATGGCATCCAGTGTTGGTACTTCATTGACATCGCTGATGCTGACGTTGAAGGCTTTCTCCAGGCTGAAACCATATTGTGTGGTGCTTTTCACCCTGATGCTGTAGCTGGGCTTGTTTTCAAAGTTCAGGCTTGCTGCGGTCAGCAGGTTGTTTCCTGAGATGCTGAATAAAGCATTGTCGGTATCACCCGTTCCTGAGACAAGGGTATAGCCGAATGTTGCAGCCGGATCATCAGAAGTACTGCTGATGGTTCCTGCCGGAGTTCCAGCCGGACTGTTTTCATAAATGGTAGTTCCCGCCAGCAGGATGTTTGTTGGTGCACCTGGTCTGATGGTTAATGTTCCGTTTACAAAACTGATCTGGTAGTTACCGGAAGTAGCTGCGGAAGGAACGATGCTGTAAGTTCCGATCGGGCTGTTCGTGGTTGCTGTTGTGCTGATCACTACCTGGCTGGTCAGTGCTGCAGGTGTTTCTGCATTGACAAAACCATCGTATTTAACGGTAAGTTGCGGATTCGCTGTTCCGGCGAATTTCACTTTATCCTCAGCAGTAATGATGAGCGGAGCTTTGTTAATGGTGAGGTTGGCACCAGTATAGTTCAACACATAATTAGTGCTTAGTGCCAGGGTATTTTTGTTGATGGCATAGACTCCTGTGTTTTCACCAGGGATCCTGTTGAGACTTCCGGTAAAGGTGTCTGTTCCGATCAGTGCCGGGATGAAGGTATAAGTTAATGCAGGATCTGCAGCACCATAGGTTTTGGCTGAAGTAGTTGCAGTTACACTGATGGTTTTTGTACCGATGCTTAAGTTGGCAGGGGTATAGGTGATCAGGTAATTCGGACCGGCAGTTACTGTTCCCTGAGTGATGGCATAGCTACCGATATTTTCACCTGTCACGCGGTCCAGGTTACCTGTAAAGGTATCTGTTCCGATTAATGCCGGGCTGAAAGTGTAGGTCAGTGCCGGATCAGTATCCCCATAGGTTTTGTTTTTGGCAACCGCAGTAACCGCAAGTGCTTTGGTGGTAATGCTCAGGTTAGCCGGGTTATAAGTAATCAGGTAATTCGGACCAGCAGTTACTGTTCCCTGGATGATGGCATAGCTGCCGATATTTTCACCAGGAGCACGGTCCAGGTTACCTGTAAAGGTATCTGTTCCGATCAATGCCGGGCTGAAGGTATAAGTTAATGCAGGGTCTGCTGTTCCGTATACTTTGGTTTTAGCGACTGCAGTTAAGGTTACCGGTTTGGTGGTAATGTTGAGGTCTGCAGAAGTAAAGGCAAGGGTGTAATTGCTGTTTAACGCTAATGTTCCCTGACCGATGGCATAGTTACCAACGTTCTCGCCGGTGGTGCGGTTCAGGTTACCAGTAAATACATCGGTACCGATAAGTGCCGGGCTGAAAGTATAAGTGAATGCAGGATCTGCTGTTCCATATACTTTAGTTTTAGCCACTGCCGATACGTTTACTGTTTTCTTAGTGATGCTGAAATCAGCTGAAGTAAAGGCAAGGGTATAATTGTTGTTTAAAGCAAGGGTTCCTTGTCCGATGGCATAGTTTCCGATGTTTTCACCTGCAGCACGGTCAGGCGTTCCGGTGAAAGTATCTGTTCCGATTAATGCCGGACTGAAAGTATAAGCAAATACCGGATCTGTTGTTCCGTATTCCTTATTACCGGCAGTGGCCGTTACGTTTACTGTTTTCTTAGTGATGCTTAAATTAGCAGGAGTATAATTCAGGGCGTAGTTGCTGCTTAAAGCAAGGCTTCCTTGTCCAATGGCATAATTGCCGATATTTTCGCCCGCTGTGCGGTCCAGGTTACCGGTAAAGGTATCTGTTCCGTTTAATGCCGGACTAAACGTATAAGTCAACGCCGGATCTGCATCGCCATAAACTTTGGTTTTAGCAGTTGCAGTTACGGTAATGGCTTGAGAAGTAATGGTCAGATTGGCCGGTACATAAGTAATCTGGTAGTTTGTACCCAGGCTTAGGTTACCTTGTCCGATGGCATAAGTACCAACATCTTCACCCGGGGCACGGTCCAGGTTTCCGGTAAAGGTATCGGTGCCGATCAGTGCAGGACTTACCGTATAGGTGAATGCCGGATCAGCGGCGGTAAAGATTTTGGTTTTGGCAGCAGCGGTTACAGTTACCGGTTTAGCGGTAATGTTCAGGTCTGCAGAAGTAAAGGCAAGAGTGTAGTTGCTGTTTAAAGCTAATGTTCCCTGACCGATGGCATAGTTGCCAATGTTCTCGCCAGTGGCACGGTCCAGGTTACCGGTAAAGGTATCTGTTCCGATGAGTGCCGGGCTGAACGTATAAGTGAGCGCCGGATCAGCTGCACCATAGATTTTGGTTTTAGCCACTGCGGCTACGTTCACTGTTTTTTTAGTGATGCTGAAATCAGCTGAAGTAAAGGCAAGGGTGTAATTGTTGCTTAAAGCAAGAGTTCCCTGACCGATGGCATAGTTTCCGATGTTCTCGCCAATGGCACGGTCCAGGTTACCGGTAAAGGTATCTGTTCCGATTAGTGCCGGACTGAAAGTATAAGCAAATACCGGATCTGTTGTACCGTATTCCTTATTACCTGCAGTAGCCGTTACGTTTATTGTTTTCTTCGTGATGCTGAAATCAGCAGCCGTATAATTCAGGGTGTAATTGTTGTTTAAGGCTAATGTTCCTTGTCCGATGACATAGTTACCAATGTTTTCACCAGCTGCGCGGTCCGGGTTCCCGGTAAAGGTATCTGTTCCGTTTAGTGCCGGACTGAAAGTATAAGTCAGTGCCGGATCAGTATCGCCATAAACTTTGGTTTTAGCCGTTGCAGTTACGGTAATGGTTTTGGAAGTAATGGTCAGATTTGCCGGTACATAAGTAATCTGGTAATTCGTACCCAAACTCAGGTTCCCTTGTCCGATAGCATAAGTACCAACATCTTCACCGGCAGCACGGTCCAGGTTACCTGTAAAGGTGTCTGTTCCGATCAGGGCAGGACTTACCGTATAGGTAAATGCCGGATCAGCGGCGGTAAAGATTTTAGTTTTAGCAGCAGCGGTTACAGTTACCGGTTTAGCGGTAATGTTCAGGTCAGCTGAAGTAAAGGCAAGGGTATAATTACTGTTTAAAGCTAATGTTCCCTGTCCGATGGCATAATTGCCGATGTTTTCTCCCGTTGCGCGGTCCAGGGCACCTGTAAAGGTATCTGTTCCGATGAGTGCCGGACTGAACGTATAAGTGAATACCGGATCAGCGGCACCATACACTTTGGTGTTGGCGACTGCGGTTACATTCACTGTTTTTTTAGTGATGCTGAAATCAGCTGAAGTAAAGGCAAGGGTGTAATTGTTGCTTAAAGCAAGAGTTCCCTGACCGATGGCATAGTTTCCTATGTTCTCGCCGATGGCACGGTCCAGGTTCCCGGTAAAGGTATCTGTTCCGATTAGTGCCGGACTGAAAGTATAAGCAAATACCGGATCTGTTGTGCCGTATTCCTTATTACCTGCAGTAGCCGTTACGTTTATTGTTTTCTTCGTGATGCTGAAATCAGCAGCCGTATAATTCAGGGTGTAATTGTTGTTTAAGGCTAATGTTCCTTGTCCGATGACATAGTTACCAATGTTTTCACCAGCTGCGCGGTCCGGGTTCCCGGTAAAGGTATCTGTTCCGTTTAGTGCCGGACTGAAAGTATAAGTCAGTGCCGGATCAGTATCGCCATAA
This sequence comes from Pedobacter sp. KBW06, assembly GCF_003852525.1. Lineage (GTDB taxonomy): Bacteria > Bacteroidota > Bacteroidia > Sphingobacteriales > Sphingobacteriaceae > Pedobacter. Next base: position 396,816 of record NZ_QAJL01000004.1, on the reverse strand, counting down.
ACTTTGGTTTTAGCGGTTGCAGTTACGGTAATGGTTTTGGAAGTAATGGTCAGATTTGCCGGTACATAAGTAATCTGGTAATTCGTACCCAAACTCAGGTTCCCTTGTCCGATGGCATAAGTACCTACATCTTCACCTGCTGCGCGGTCCAGATTACCGGTAAAGGTATCCGTACCGATTAGTGCGGGACTGAAAGTATAAGTGAATGCCGGATCAGCTGCAGTAAAGATTTTGGTTTGAGCAGCAGCGGTTACAGTTACCGGTTTAGCAGTAATGCTCAGGTCTGCAGAGGTAAAGGTAAGGGTGTAGTTAGCGTTTAAAGCAAGTGTTCCTTGTCCAATGGCATAGTTGCCAATGTTTTCTCCCGTTGCGCGGTCCAGGACACCTGTAAAGGTATCAAGGCCGACAAGAGCCGGACTGAACGTGTAAGTCAATGCCGGATCAGCGGCACCATATACCTTGGTTTGAACAACCGCGGCAACTGCGATATCCTTTTTGTCTACAACCAGGTCCTGAGTTACCGGAGTGGCTGCAAGGAAGGCAGAGTTTCCTGCTTGTGAAGCGGTGATGGTCGTTGTTCCTGCTGACAGGATGGTTACTGTGCTTCCCGATACGGTGGCTACAGCAGTATTGCTGGAGGTATAGGTTACCGGCAATGCTGAGCTGCTCGTAGCAGTCATGGTAATCGGCGTGGCTCCATAAACTGAAGCGGCAAGCGGATTAAAAGTAATGGTTTGAGCTCCTTTAGGTACAGAAGTAATATTTCCCGATCTGGCACCTTCATTTCCTGTTAAATCTGCAGCAGAGATGCGGTAGAAATAGCCGATGCCATTGGTTAATCCGGTATGGGTATAGGTTAAAGTACCAGCCGGAATGGTTTGAATGGCTGTAGTTGGGTTAATGGTTGTTCCTGCATACAGGATGTATTTATCAAGATCCGGAGCCGGGCTTGCATTCCAGGTAATGGTGTTCTGTGTATTCCCTGCAGTAGCTGCCAGGCCTGTAGGGGCGGCAGGAGCAGTTCTGTCGACAGTCACACTGCTGCTGTTGGTAGTTGCCGTTACCGGGGTTCCTGCATTTCCTGCAACATCTGAAAAAGCAATGTTAAAGGCAAGGACTCCCTCAGGAGTGAGTCCTGATACGGTTTGGGTTGCTGTCCAGTTATTTCCTCCGCTGTTGGTCGGGGTTACCGCAGTTCCGCCCATGGTCACCGTTGGTGTGGTAACGGTTTCTGAAGCGGTAAAATTCAGGGTGATGACATCTCCTGCTTTTGCTAAGCTCGTGGTCAGGTTGTTTGAAGCAATGGTTACTGCAGTGAGTGTTGGAATTGTTTTATCGTAAGTGACACTACTGCTGTTGGTGGTTGCAGTTACAGCTGTTCCTGCATTTCCTGCAAGGTCTGTAAAGGCGATGTTAAATGAAATAGCACCTTCTGTTTCTGTTCCGGTTAAGGTATAGGCAGTAGTGAAGCTGTTTCCACCTGCAGAAACAGGGACTACCGGGTTTCCTGCAATGGTTACTACAGGAAGGGCAACGGCTTCGGAAGCAGTAAAGCTTAAGGAAATGATATTTCCTGTTTTGGCCGTTTGGTTTGAAGCATTGTTAGATACAATGGCTACCGTAGTTAAGGTTGGAACGGTTTTGTCGTAGGTCACACTGCTGGCATTGGTGGTTGCCGTTACTGCAGTTCCGACATTTCCGGCAACATCAGCAAAGGCGATGTTAAAGGGAATGACACCATTGGCATCTGTGGCTAGTGTGGTATAAGTTGCTGTCCAGTCGTTTGCAGTAGTATTGGTAACCGTAGCGGTATTTCCAAAAATGCTCACCACTGGTGTGCCGATGGCCTCAGATGCGGTGAAGCTCAGGGTAACCACGTCTCCTGTCTTTGCTTTTGTAGTATTGGCATTATTGGAAGCAATGGTTACAGTGGTTAGGGTTGGAATGGCTTTGTCGATGGTATATACCTCTCCGGCAGTATATCCTCCCTGGATTTCGTTTCCAATGGTATTGATGATTCCTGTTCCGGTAGTTTTAAGGTCCAGTCTTAAGGTTCCCGAGCCTGTTCCGGTACTTACGGTGATTGTTCTGGTATTGTTACTTCCCGAGACGAAAGTAACCGCAGGAGCCGTAATTCCGGTAGAGGTAATGCTGAAATCCGGGGTATTGACACCGGTTACATTTTCAGAGAAAGTCACTAAAAACTGTGCTGAAGTGCCATTGATCGTAGCATTGCCTACTCTGGTGATGCTGGTTATGGTTGGTGTTGTGGTGTTGATGACGATATCTTTGTTTGCGCCCAAAGATCCTGCGCCTCCCGGAGCGGCCAGGGTTAGGGTGGCATTGTTGCCAGCTGCATCTTTAATCGTTCCGCCTGCAAGTGCAAGCGCCGTTGTGCTGGCCTGATCCAGGTCGGCGATGCTTTGGTTAAGGGCTACCGTGTAGTTAAATACCAAGGCTGAGCTTCCTGATCCACTAACATAACTTGCTGTTCCACCAGAATTGAGTCCCAGTGTTGGTGTTCCTGTTACGGTTACCACTTCAGAGAAATTGATCGTTACCGGGATAACATCATTGATTTTATAGGTTCCGTTTGGCAGGCTGGAGTTAACCGAGCTGACTAGCGGAGCGGTGTTGTCGATGACAATATTTTTGTTTGCGCCTAAAGAGTTCGCAGCTCCGGGTGCAGCTAGTGTCAGGGTTGCTGAGTTTCCGGCAGCATCTTTGATGGTCCCGCCATTTAAGCTGAGGGCAGTGGTGCTGATATAATCCAGATCTGCACTGGCATCTGTTGGTCCTACGGTATAATTAAAGGTTAGGGTGGATGTACCCGAACCACTGGTATAATTAACAGTTGCACCGGAGTTCAATGCAAGTTGAGGTGTTCCGGTTACCGTAACGGCTTCAGTGAAATTCAGGTTGATGTTAATCAGATCACCTGCTTTATAAGCGCCATTGGCGGTGGTTGAATTAGCGGAGGCGATAGTAGGAGTGATCCCGTCTATGACAATCGCTTTGTTATTTCCCAGGGAGTTTGCAGCTCCGGGAGCAGCCAGGGTTAAGGTGGCATCGGTACTTCCGGCATCTTTGATTGTTCCTCCATTGAGGCTGAGTGCGGTGGTAGATGCATAGTCAAGATCAGGAGTGCTTTGTCCACTGGCGACCGTATAATTAAAGGTAAGGGTATTTGTTCCGGTTCCATCACTATAAGAAGCATTAGCGCCTGTGTTCAGGCTCAACAGCGGTGTTCCGGTTACGTTTACGATAGTTGAAAAAGTGACATTAATGGTGATAAGATCTCCAATTTTATACGTCCCGTTAGCCGTAGAAGAAGTTACACTGCTAACGTTTGTTCCGAGTTGAAAAATAGGGTTAACACCCGGAAAGGCTGCTCCACCTGGATCCAGAGATTTTTTGTTGGCAAGCAGTTCTGTAGTGGTCCAGTTCGATTTTGTATTAATTGCGGTCAGGATGGAGGCTTTTGTTCCGATAAGTGTACCTGAGTAATTGTTAAAATCTCCGTGATAACCTGTTGGCGGAGTACCTGCAATTGTTAGTGTAACATAAAAATTTCCCGCTGCAAGCGTAGTTGGCAGGTAAGAAACGGCGGCAGTAACGGTTCCTGCTGCTTGCCATCCTGTAGTAGGATCAGGAGCATTGGTGCCAGGTAGTGCAGTAGACCAGTTCGCAAATCCGTAGATAAAGTTCGGACTGGCATCGCTACCGCTATAAAGAAACCAATTGTCTCCACCACCAGCAACGACTGTTCCTGTGGTCCAGCCCGTAGCGGTAGCAGTTCCATAGGCTTCAAGTCCTGTAGCGGTTGGAGAGGCTCCACCAGTGATGGCAATATTAAATATCGTTCCGGCTGGAATGCTGCTGGTAGTAGTCCAGGTAATGAGCCCGTCAGAACCATTTGAGACCAATGCGGATTGGTCCCAGCCCTGATCTGTAATTTTAAGTACCGTACCCGAAGGGATCACTTTTAAGGCTACAATAGCCAGATTTACTGTTGCTGAGTTCCCGTTAAAGCCTACAATAGCAAAATCTCCGGGAGTTAACTGAGCTGCGCTTTTTTTTGCAGAAAAGCAAAAGAAGCAGATGATAAATAAAGCCGCAAAAAAGCGGAGGGATAAATTTTTCATGTGAGAGCGTTAATTCTAATAAATTCTATTGGTATACCTAGTTTCTGCTAGGGAATCCGCCTTCTGTACAGATGATATAACTAATGGCGAGTGTAGGTTGCAAAATGCTGATTGGGACATTTCCTCCATTAAGTGCCGTTGTTGTGGCAACCGAACCTCCTGCCAGAGGGATATTAGGGGCTGAAGTGGTATACATAGATACTGCATCTGTGTTTACATCTTTACCGGCTCCTAATGCATTTCCGGCAACAGGAATTGGAACTGTTGCAGCGGCATTGCTGGCATTCAATGTTAACACTGAAGTTGCAAGGTGATTATGTGCAGGCATGTTGTTGATTAGAATGCTGGTGTTTTCTGTACCAGAGGACTGTCCCAATACATAGTTGCTCAGACCAGGTCCTTGTCCCCATCCAATAGGCGCTCTGCCTCTAAGGTCAGGTAAGCCAAAGGTCGTTTGACCATTTCCTCCGTAAGTGGTTCCTAAAAGTGCAAAAAGCGCGGAATTTTGGGCTATACCAATAATTTGGCCATTACAGAACATAAAACCTCTGGGTGCAAAGTTTCCTGCGAAAATTTTTACCATTCCCATGTACTCATCCATAATAATTTGTGTTTAAGTAATTTATATTTATTTAATTTATTTTTATAAGCCAATGCACAGAATAAAATTCCTGGGATACTTTCAGATAGTAACGTGCTTAAACTTCTTTTTTCCGAGCCCTGAAGATGACCAACAGGTGTACGGAAGCTAACTAAATATCAAATTTCCAGATCTCTCTGATGAATTTTATACCTGTAGTTGAGACGCTTGTGCCATTCAGCCGGTAAATCCCATATGGAATCCATCGGGTTCATAAACTGATCCGTTTTTTGCAATACAATTGTATTTGTAGCAGCAGGAATGGGCATAAGATAAGAGGGTTGAGGCGTTAATTATCTTCTAATTAGTGCTTTAACTTGCCGAAAATTGTTAGTCTTCATCCAGTCGAAGTGCTAATTTGTGATAAAACTAGCGAAAAAAATAAATATCGAGCAATATTTTTATGTTTATTTTTTGCTCATGGCCCTTTCCAGTGCCTTGATTCGTTTTTTGTTTCAACAATTTTCCTTTTGGAAGAATAGAAAAAACGCCTTCCATTTAAGCGGAAGGCATTTTTTGAATAGCCAGAAAAGCCTTTTAATTGTCGCCAGGAGACGGACCGGTATAAATCTTACCGCAAGGCGTATCAATGTGAACAGGATTTCTAGTTTCTACTAGGAAAAACGCCTTGAAAACAAATGATATAACTAATAGCTAATGTAGGCTGTAAAATACTGATCGGAACATTTCCTCCGTTTATACCTACAGTTGTCGCTACTGAACCACCTGCCAGAGGAACATTTGGTGTTGCGGTTGTATACATAGATACTGTATCTGTGTTTACATCTTTACCGGCTGCCAATGCGTTTCCGGCAACAGGAGTCGAAACTGTTGCTGCAGCATTACTCGCATTCAGTGCTAAAGTAGAGGTGGCAATGTGATTGTGTGCCGGCATATTGTTGATTAGAATACTGGTGTTCTCTGATCCAGATGCTTCTCCGAGTACATAGTTACTTAAACCAGGGCCTTGTCCCCATCCCACAGGAGCTCTGCCCCGGAGGTCAGGTAAGCCAAATGTGGTTTGACCATTTCCCCCGTAAGTAGTTCCTAAGATTGAAAAAAGTGCAGTATTTGGCGCAATGGCTACGATTTGTCCATTGCAAAACTGCCATCCTCGTGGCGGAAAATTGCCGGCAAAAGCTTTAACGACCCCTATATATTCATCCATGATAATTTATGTTTGTAGTAATCTGATTGGTTAATTCGCTGGATAATGGTCAGAATGATTAGTTTCTGCTAGGAAAAATACCTTCTGTGCAGATGATGTAGGTAATGGCTAATGTTGGTTGTAAGATGCTGATCGGGACGCTTCCTCCTGTGACACCTACTGTTGTCGCTACTGTACCCCCTGTTAGAGGAACGTTAGGTGCTGAGGTTGTATACATAGATACCGGATCCGTGTTTACATCTTTAGCAGCTCCTAATGCATTTCCGGCAACCGGAGTTGCAACAGTTGCAGCGGCATTGCTTGCATTCAATGTTAACACTGAAGTTGCAAGGTGATTGTGTGCAGGCATGTTGTTGATTAGAATGCTGGTGTTTTCTGTGCCAGAGGACTGTCCCAATACATAGTTGCTCAGACCAGGTCCTTGTCCCCATCCAATAGGCGCTCTGCCTCTAAGGTCCGGTAATGCAAAGGTAGTCTGGCCATTTCCTCCGTAAGTGGTTCCCAAAATTGAAAAAAGTGCCGTGTTTTGGGCAATTCCAATGATTTGGCCATTGCAAAGCATCCAGCCTCTTGGTGCAAAATTGCCTGCAAAAATTTTAACGATTCCTATGAACTCTTCCATAATAAATTGTGTTTATATAATTTGATTGGTTAATTTAATCGTATGAGGATCGGGATGTTTATCCCCTGAGGTAGTTTTAGATCTCAATGCGGTTAAAACTCCACGTCGAATACATTGGCTGCGCGAAAGCACCAGAAATTGTTGATACGAACCTATATTCGTGAAAACAAAAATGCACATAAAATGAAGAGAGTTAAGGCGTCAATTATCTATGTTGGTGCCGCTATTTGAAAATACGATGTCACCAATTGAGCATAAAACTAATGAAAAAAAACAGACACTAAATAATATTTTTAGGATTATTTATCAGATGGTTGTTTGTATTTAATTTTGTTTTTGTTTTTTTTACGCCATGAACGCCTCATTACCTCTTAATAAAGATCAGAAAATTATAGAAGACATTGTTCGCTTTCTCCGGGAAATCGGCTTGGAAGTAGTATTGGAGGAACATGAAGGGGAATCCTTTCTTCCCGGTATCAGGATTAAATCAGGAGGGTTAAGCATTGACCCATCACAGGTGCTTTATCCCGGGGATATCCTGCATGAAGCCGGTCATTTGGCAACACTTCCTTATGCGGTAAGGGCTGAGCTGGATGGAGTATTGCCAGATATTGACCTGCACCGGGGAGCAGAACTGATGAGTCTGGCCTGGAGTTATGCCGCCTGCCTGAAGCTTCAATTGGGTCCGGAAGTCGTTTTTCATCCGGATGGCTATAAAGGAGAGGGGGAACACCTCATCCGTAATTTTGAAGATGGAATATACCTTGGGTTACCCATGCTTCAATATCAGCAAATGGCTTATGATGAAAAAAATGCAGCAAGCTTAAATGTTGAGCCCTTTCCTTACATGCAAAATTGGGTATGCATTAAAGAAGAGGGCGATGCTTAACCGAAAAAACCGGTTTTTATTTCTTGCCTGAAGCGTTGCTTTTATAGATGAAATTGTGAAGGGAATTGGTCGTTACTTTCAGGTCTGTGGTTAAGTACCAGATGTTGTTGATCCTTTTTCCAACACTTTCTTTATCTAATGGGAACCTGGCTTGTTCTATGGTTTTGTTTTTTGAGTTAAGAATACTTCCCGCAAAATTTAAAAGTGTAAAATTGGCCATACTGGTTTCTATGTTAGGGAGGACTTGTGAGGCAAAAACGGGAAAAATTTCCTGACCTGAGCCTTTCAATTTATCAAAAATAGAGACCAATACACTCCGTTGACGCTCCGTTCTTTCGTAGTCTCCTTTACCTACGGCCCTGATTCTGGTATAAGCAACGGTCTGTTTTCCGTTCAGTTTCTGAAGCCCCGGATCTTGTACATGTACTGCCGGGATTTTTTCATAGATGGCCAGTTCGTCCAGGTAATTGTTCAGATAGGGAAGTTCCTCTGCTTTCACATTTACCATGATGCCACCCAGGGCGTCGACAATTTTTGCAGCACCGTAGAAGTCTACATTCATATAGTCTTTAATGTCCAGACCAAAGTTTTGGTTGATGGTCTTTATGGCTAGCTGAGGACCACCTATGGCATAGGCCGCATTGATCTTATCCATGCCTTTACCCTCGATTTTAACATAAGTATCCCTCATTATGGAGGCCATTTTAATTTTTCCATTGAGCTGATCGATTGAAATGATCATCACCACATCCGAGTTCCCGGCTTCTTGTTCCGTACGTCTGTCGACGGCAAACAGTGCAATGTTTATGGGGGAATTGGTCATGGTTTTTATTTTCTGCTGAACCTTTGGAGAAATGCCTAATGCTTCTGCCGACCTGTTTAATGGTACAGGAGATTTGCGCGTTGGTGTTGCAGTAGTCTGAACCTGGTTATCCTGAGCATTTGAACTAAATGAATACAGGAAAGAGAAGAAGATCACAAATATAAAAGCCTTCATTTTTTTATTTACAATTTAGGATTAGTGTATTTCAATAACCGTACCTGAGAACAAATAAAATTCTTCCTACCTTTAAAACGTTCTTAAATCCGCAGATAAAGGAAAAGAAAGATGTTTATGGACAAAGCGTATAAAATTGCAATTATAGGATTGGGTTATGTGGGTTTACCACTCGCTATTGAATTTGCTAAAAAATATAAGGTACTGGGATTTGATATCGATCAACCGAGAATTGAAGAGCTTTGTGTGGGAGAAGACCGGACAAGGGAAGCTGATCTGGTGGAACTACAAAAATTATTGAATTCGAAAAATGAAAGCTCGGGATTGAAGTTTTCCTCCCTGACTTCAGATTTGGAGTCTTGCAATATTTTCATCATCACAGTACCGACACCTATTAACCGGTTTAAAGCACCTGACCTGAGCCCCTTGTTAAAGGCTTCTGAAATGATTGGAAAGGTGTTAAAGAAGGGGGACATCGTGATTTATGAATCCACAGTATATCCGGGTTGTACAGAAGAAGATTGCGTACCTGTTTTGGAACGACATTCTGGTTTGAAATTTAATACTGACTTTTTCTGTGGTTATTCTCCGGAAAGGATCAACCCGGGAGATCGGGTGAATACACTGACAAAGATTAAGAAAGTAACATCCGGTTCTACCGAAGCAGTGGCGGAAGAGGTCGATCATTTGTATGCGCAGATTATTACTGCGGGAACACATAAAGCGCCAAGTATCAAAGTGGCCGAGGCTTCGAAAGCGATAGAAAATGCGCAAAGAGATGTAAATATTTCTTTTGTGAATGAGCTTGCACTCATCTTTGACCGAATCGGGATTGATACTACCGATGTGATTGAGGCCGCGGGGACAAAGTGGAACTTTTTAAAATATAAACCAGGACTGGTAGGGGGCCATTGTATTGGGGTTGACCCTTATTACCTGGCACATAAATCGGAATCTTTGGGTTATCATCCACAGGTTATTCTCTCGGGAAGAAGGGTAAATGATAATATGGGGATGTTTGTTGCCAATAAGGTGGTGAAGCTGATGATTGCCAAAGGGTATCCCGTAAAAGGGGAGAAGGTACTGATTCTCGGCTTTGCATTTAAAGAGAACTGTCCGGATATCCGGAATACCCGCGTCATTGATATTTATGAAGAGCTGCATCAGTTCGGAATGGAAGTAACGGTTTTTGACCCCTGGGCGGATCCCGTACTTGTCCGGAAAGAATATGGGTTTGAATTGGATAATGTTCTTATAGATAAAAACTATAAGGCGATTATTGTTGCTGTTTCTCATCAGGAATTTTTGACGCTTGATTATAAGAAATATAAAGAATCAGGTGCAATTATTTTTGACACCAAATCATTTATAGAAAGAAAATATACTGATGCAAGATTGTAAATTTTAAATAAGGGCTATTATCAAAGCCGGTAAGAAAACCCTTATTTCTGGCACGTTTTTAGATACCTATTGGAAAATAAAAAAAGCAATGCTTTATTCCCTTGTTGACGCCTTCATCCTTAATATTGGCCTTTTTGCGGGACATTTAACTCATTGTAAATCATTCTTCTCAGCGGAAGACTGTCTGGTAGAAAGAAATCCCTTAAACAATACTTTTTTTATTGTAAATGGAGATTTTTCTATTAATTTTATAGCGCTAAATAAACCCGGGGGGGTATCTAAATGAAAAAAAAATTACTAGTTATTTTACTATTGTTATCTGGCGGATCGGCATTTTCGCAAATGAATGGTGACTACAATTATTCCATTGCAGTAAGAGGTTTCAGCCTGATGCAAATGCCTAAAATTTTGAATGAAACTGATTATAGCAAATATGTAAATACGTATTTCAGCGGTGTGGTGATGAAGTTCAATGACAACCAGATCAGTTATCGCTTAGGAGGAAGTTATCTTAAGAAAACCAAGACTTTTTATAATAATTGCGAAAATTGTGAAGTGGTAAGTGGTGACGTAACCGATTATGCCTTCAAGGTGGGTTTTGAAAAGAACCTTAACTTTTCCAGAATTCAGCCTTATTTTGGGTTGGATCTTGGTTATCGTTCTAATAAGTTTATTGGATTGTCTCAAAATGCAAACACTTTAAAAGAGGCTTTACAGAACGATGCCATTTCTTCAAGTAAAGTTGAAGCGACTAAAGTTGGTTTTGTCGCTACTCCATTAATCGGAATAAAATTCAATGTGATCAATGAAGTATCTCTGTTTGTGGAAAGTAGTCTTGATTTCTTTTATTCCTATGAACGACAGGAATTCGTAACACAGGATGCGGCTAATTTCCGGACATTGGCGAAAACAAATAAAGCTGAGTTTCTGTTGAATCCTGTCTCGGTTGGGATCACCATCCATTTGGGAAGTAATAAATAGACACTTTATCCAGCGTCTTCATTTAATTTTGAAGTCGCTTTTGTCTCCTTCATAAATACATAAACAAGTAATGAGCTGAAAATGCAGCCGGTGATGTACCAGTAATAATAAGGTTCATGGCCCCAGTCTTTCAGCCATAGGGCGATATATTCTGCTGTGCCTCCAAATATGGCGACAGTTAAGGCATAAGGAAGGCCAACACCTAATGCACGTACTTCAGCCGGGAATAATTCGGCCTTTACGACTGCATTGATGCTGGTATAGCCGCTTACAATAATTAATGAAGCCATCAATAAGAGAAATGCAGTCCATTGACTGGTCGTTTGACTTAATGCCGTAAGTAATGGTACAGTGCAGGTAGTTCCGAGGATTCCAAAACCGATCAGTAATGGCCTGCGCCCTATCTTGTCTGATAAAGCACCAAATAGGGGTTGTAAACAAGCGAAAAGGAATAAAGAGAGAAAGGAAAGCAGTGTAGATTCTTCTTTAGTCATTTTTACGGTATTCACCAGGAATTTCTGCATGTAGGTGGTGTAAGTATAGAAGGCTAATGTTCCACCGAGGGTTAGTCCGACGACCGTGACCAGCGCCCGCGGGTGTTTTAAAAGTTCTTTTACGGTTCCTTTCTTTTCAGTATTCTTCTTTCTTTGATTCTCAAAAGCGGTGGTTTCATCGAGATTCTTTCTCAGGTAAAGTGCCACAATGGAGAGTATTGCCCCGAAAACAAATGGAATGCGCCAGCCCCATTCTTGAAGCTGATGTTCCGATAGCAGCACTTTTTGTAACAGAAGCTGGAGGGCAAGTGCGAGTAATTGTCCGCCTATAAGTGTAACGTATTGAAAACTGGAATAGAATCCACGACGGTTTTTTGTGGCCATTTCGCTCAGATAGGTAGCGGAAACTCCATATTCGCCGCCCACACTTAATCCTTGTAACAACCTTGCCGTTAACAGAAGGATGGGGGCAATAATGCCTATAGTGTTATAAGTCGGTGTCAAGGCGATTAAAAGGGAACCTAAGGACATGAGCAAGACAGAAAATGTCATGGATTGTTTTCGACCGATCCGGTCTGCGATTCTCCCGAATATATATCCGCCAAGAGGACGCATGAGAAATCCAAGCGCAAATATTCCTGCAGTATTTAATAGTTTTACCGTGTCATTTCCTTCGGGAAAGAAGGCAGAAGAAAAATAAATAGCAAAGGCAGAATAGGCATACCAGTCGTACCATTCCACCAGGTTTCCTACAGAGCCGCCAAAGATGGCTTTTAGGCGGCGGGGAGAGATTTTATCATTATCGCCGTCGGGATGGACCTGATCGATGTTTGCTTTCATGCCTTTTTTGTTTAGAAAACAAAAGATAAGGCTTTTAAATAAATTTTAATACCCCTGAATCATGTGAGTTTATCAAATGATACAAGGGTATGAAACTTTACTTGTTTTATCAAGCAACGATGATATAGCGTCCGTTAATGAAAAGCGTATTGGGCAATTCCACTAAGATATTGCTGAGAAGACGGGCTCGAAGAGGCAACTGGTTTGCCATCCACATATATTTCAAGTTTAGCTGAACCTGGTAGCATCGAGTTTATGCTTACTACGGCACTCTCTGCATACGCAACAGATTTCCTGACTGTTTTAGTAAATGGTAAGGCCTGATCTGTCAGGTCGGTATCAGCACCGGTCTCGTTGGTGTACCTAATATCCAGCTTGGTTAGCCCTGCGCTCAAAGCGGTCACTTTGTATTCGATAGTTACCGTTTTAGGGTAGCCCGCCCTGGGATCATCTACGTTATTTTTATCTTTTGAACAGGAGCTGGTCAACGCAGCAACCAGAAACATGAAGGCGATCTTTGTGAACAGGTTTTTTTTAAGTTGTAAAAGTCTCATGAGGTTTTGTTTTTAATAGATTATTATGTGTTACAAATCTATCATGGACTCTTTTTTCAATCAATACCGGGAAATCAGGTTTTATTTCTACCTGTATCCGGGGATAAGTATTTAGAATTCCTCATACCTGAGCAGGTACTGCCTGTATAGCCGGCTTAGTCTAAAGAGATTTTCGAGAATGACCAAAATAACTACAGGCAGGATGACAAGTTCAAAAATGTGAAATTTCCAGAAGGTGTAAGCGAAGATGAGGATTAACCGGAAGCATTCCAGGTAGTAGATCCATTTCCTTTGTTCCAGTAATGCACCACAATTGATTAGAGTGATCAGGATAAAAGAAGTGGTGAATAGTTTGTCTTCCAGATGCAGGTCAGCATAAAAGGCGGTAAAAAAACTGAGCAGGACAATGCAAAGCAAGAGTTGGAAGTTTAGGTAAGTTCTGAATTTAAAACGGTAAGAGGGTTCTGTCTTTTGCTGGAGGTATCTTCTCTCCAAAATGGGCCGGATGTTTTGATCGAGGGTGGCAGGGTTTCCGAAGATGATTTTTAGTCTTGACTTAAAATGCTTTTCTTTTTTACATGCGTCGAGAATTTCCAGGTAGTAGTGAAAGTGTTGCCATAAAAAACTGTAACTTTTTACGGGGTGGGTAAGGCCATATTTTGGGCGTTCTTCTTCCCGCTGAAAGGTTCCGAACAGCTTGTCCCAAAACACAAAAACGTCTCCGTAGTTCTTATCAAGGTATTTCTCGTCGCTGGCATGATGAACCCCATGAAGAGAAGGAGTGATGAAGATGTATTCCAGCCAGCCTAGTTTTCCGACCAGCTGTGTATGGGTAAAAAAGGAGTAGGCACCATGAACCATGAGAATGGTAATGACCATTGCCGGATGAAATCCCAGAAAAGGGATTATACACCAAAAAATATTTCGAATCAGCGCCTGGAAAACGGTGATTCTTGCCGATACGGTCAGGTTGAATTCTTCGCTCTGATGGTGAACAATATGTGCGGCCCATAAAAAATTTACCTGGTGGCCTAAGCGGTGATACCAGTACCAGACTAAGTCTGTGACCAGGATCAACGATACCCATACCCACCAGGTATTCGGAATATTAAAGAGGGCATAGTTTTTATATACCCAATAGAACAAGCTGTAGAAGCTTGCGGAGATGAATAAGTTAAGTAACCTTTCTGCAATGCCGATACTGAGGTTTGCAATTGAACTCTCATATTTAAAAACTTCCGGTCTTTTCAGGTAAATGGCGAGGCGGTATTCCAGATAGAGGAAGAGAAAAAATGCAGGGATGGCAAAGGCCAGGTAGTTTAACTGAATCATTTATGGCTTGTTTCTTATTTTTATAAAACTGAGCAGTCGCCATTGGTCAATCCCTCTTTGCAGGGTTTGCAGCTTTCCCGAACGGATCAGATAGCTGATTGCTAATGCAATTAACATGACCGGACTATTTAACAAGGCCTGCAAAACGTTGATAAAAGGCCGTAGGACTTTTTTCATGCTTTGGTTCATATTTTCCTGCTATAATTGGTAAATAAATTACCCTTCTGCGGCTTTCTTCTCCAACAACCGAGGATTGTGCTACCCTATGCCATAGCCGGCCATCGTGAATGGTCAGGTCTCCGGCCTCAGGAACAATTGCAATTTCTGCCGGATCGGGTTTGTTGTCCAGAAAATACTTTTTACGGAACAACATGCCATACAAACTTTGCTTGTGTGTTCCCGGGAGTACGCATAATCCACCGTTTTCTGGTTTCAGACTGCTTAGGTGGATGCCTACATTGAGCATAGGATTGAGCTTCTGACCCTGGAAAATATCACGGAGACCATCTGTATGCCAACCCATTTGGGTAAACTTACTTTCCGGGCCGTTAACGTAATGATTTAGGACCATGCCGTCTTTTTCTTCTGTGCCTAGTCTCGCTCCGGGACCGATTAGTTCTAACAGGGTCTCGAAACGAGGGTCATTTGGCAGTTCTGCGAACAATGGATGTTGCTGATTGATAAAGGCGAATCGTTGAACAATAGCAGAGCCATTGAGGTCTCTGCCATATTTGATAGGGATGCCATTGATTTTAATTTTTTGATCTGTAATCCATTTTTGTTGAACTTCAAGAGAAGCCTGAATGATATCATTTACAGTTTCCGGTTTGATGAAATTCCTGAAATGAATGAATCCGTTTTTGTTAAAGAAGTCCCTTTGTTCGGTCGTTATTTTATTTCCTAATGTGAATTTTATAGACAAATTTTCCATGATGATGAATTTTAATGCTAAATGTTGAGGTAAAGAGTGCCAGCTGCGGGATAAACCGTCAGGAGCTGGTGAATGATGAAATCTGTAATTTGTTAGAGATCAGCAACAACAATAGCAACAACCGGCCCTTTCGGAGAAGAGCATTCGCATGGTGTGTGCGGTATGAATATGGTTGTTATTCTTCATTGAAATAAAGTCTATTAATTTAGTAGACAATGCAAATGTAGGAAAATAATTGTCTTATCAAATTTATTTTGAAAAAATAAGGGTTATTGTTATTGCTGATACAAACGGGCTGTGATCCTTTCAATCAGGGACTTAGGAAGGAGCCTGGTGCCAAATGAGGAAACTTTATTCAGAAATCCAGGAATGATCTCGGCTTTTTTGTTAAACATTCCTTTCAGGCCGGTTGCAGCTACACTTTCTGGCGACATGTTAAATTTCTCTGCCAAATCTGCCAAAGCATCCATACCCGCACGACTGGAAAATCCTGTGGCAGTTGGGCCGGGGCAGAGACAGCTTACCGAAACAGTACTGTCTTTAAGCTCATAACGCAAAGCGCGACTGTAAGAAAGGATAAAGGTTTTACTTGCGGCATATAAAGAAAGTGTTGGTACTGCCTGATAGGCTGCGGTACTGGAAATATTTAAGATATAAGCCTGTTTTTGTTGTTTTAAAACCGGAAGTAAATGATGACTTAGTTCCAGCACAACATCAATATTGAGTCTTAACATGTTCATTTGAGCAGCGAGTGTTAACTGATCGAAATTACCCCATAGACCATAACCTGCATTGTTGATCAGAATAGATAGGGCAGGAGTCTGCCTCTTACACCAGCTGGCCACCTGATCAGCAGCGTTTTCAAGGGAAAGGTCTATAGGTAAATAAGAAGCATTTACGTTGTATTCCTCATTTATCAGTTTCGCAAGCACCTGAAGTTCGGTTTCTGAACGGGCAACCAATAAAAGATGATAACCTACGCGGGCCAGTGATAACGCAATTTGTTTTCCAATACCTTTACTTGCACCTGTTACTAAAGCATATTCATTCATGAAAGGGAATTGGGTCTATGGTAAGACTGGCTCCGCTGCAAGTTAAACCTTTTTAGAAAATGTCTCTATTTCTTCCGGGCTAAATTTTGTCAGTTTTGCGATTTGACCCGTGCTAAAGCCTTCCTCTCTCATCTTACCGACAATGAGTAACATGTTGAATTTCATGGCTTTTTCAAAACCAATTCTCTTGCCCATCCTGTACAGTGGATCTTTGTCTATTTTTAAGAAGTCTGATATTCTGGTCATCCTATAATTTATTTGGTTATAATTTTTCTATTTCTTCGGGGCTGAGTTTTGTTATTCTTGTGATTTGAAATATTGGGAGCCCTTCACGTTTCATTGCCCTGGCAGTTTCCAGGTAGATTTTGAAGCCTTTTTCGAATCCTTTTTCTACGCCAATGCAGACGCCGATTTGATAATAAGGATCGTCTTCTACGTTTAAAAAAAATGATATTCTTTCCATAATGTATTGAGTGTTTGTTTATCGTTTTTTAATTGTGGTTTAAGTGTTCTTATAGCTTTTGCATATCATCAGGAATTTCTTCTAAGATGATTAGGATTATTCTGCATATATCAAGAGGTTATTTGTTGAATCTATATCAATTATTTAACTATAACAACATTTTGTGTCTTTTTATTTTGTTTGTTTTGTTTTGCGCGAAGGATGGCTAAAAGGCTGATATCTTGAGTCGAAATGAAAGATTCGTGGAGTATTGTTGAACATAATTTTAATTTATTTGTAAAGTATTTTGTTAAATATTGTAACTAAATCACATATTTTAATGTTGTTTTATTTTTTTAGGAAATTGACTATATTGTGGGAATGATTTTTATCTGAATTAACGCCTATGTCCAATTTCATGCTTATCTGGCCACCTGAGTAATCCCTGGTAATCTTAAGGAATTCTATCTGTTACCTATTCATCCCGGAGTATGGTACAACTCAATTATTGGCTATGGATCAAAATCATCCCTATGAAGCATGCTGCTCTTATTGAATCGTTAAAAAAATATGGAACGCTAACGGATAAAAGTATTCGTTTACTAAAAGAAAGTGGGGAATGGAGGACTGTGGGAAAGAAAATTCACCTGCATTATCCTGGCGAGTTTTGTAAAAATCTTTATTTCGTTAATAATGGCTTCTTTAGGTATTATGAGCATGTAAACGATAAAGACAGAACCGTTGGTTTTAGCGGTTCCGGTGAATATATGACCTCCATTGAGAGCTTCTTTAATCGGGTCTCATCCAGGCAAGGGATTGTATGCGAAAGTAAGGCTGAAATCATTTGTTTAAATTATTTTGCCTGGAAGGCCATGTGTGAGGAAGATCCAGAATTTAATAAAATCAGTTTAAACATTTCTATTCAGAAACTAATTGAATGTAACAGACATTTAGGTATTTACGCTTCCATCAATACAAAGGAGAAATTAAGCTATCTGTGCAGTCTTTATCCGGGTATTTTAAACATGGTGTCACAAAAAAGTATAGCCAGTCATTTCCACGTATCTGAACAGGCAATGAGCAAGATCATCAAAAAGCTTAAATAGAATTATCTTCCAAAATGCCCTTTAGATTCTCAACTTATTTGATTTTTTAGCGCTTCTAATTCTATCTGAATTGAGCGCTGATTGCCCTCTGCCCATCTAAATTAGTGAAGATAAAAGCTGATTGTATGACTCAGATATTTTACCGAGACCGACTTTGCAGATTATTGAGCCTGATCGGTTCCAAGCAGGCCAGAAGTGTCGCTTTTGTAGCGAGGCGAATGGAGTGCTGTGAGCGTACCGTCAAATATCTGGTAGCCCGCCTGCGGAAGGAGGGGCATGACATCCGATATGACAAAGCTTTGAAACGGTATGTACTCCTAAAAAAAAGATGAGATGAAAAAGTTTGCAGTGTTCACGGCATTGCCGTGTCAGATAGGGAAGGAAAATACATTTGGTGGAGCGTCAGATGTTTTTCGGGAAGCCTACTTTACAGGCACAGATGAATAATTTTTTAATTTAAGAAGGAATTGATATGAAAACAAATAAGAAGGCCTGGTTAAGTGCCATGGCCACGATAGTTTTAGTAGCAGTAATCGGATTGGTGTTTGCTTTTAAGCCGTTTACAAAGGCGAAAGAGAGGGCGGAAACAAGATGGTATTATACACATCCTACATCAGCGGCGTCCATTCCTGCAGCTATTCTTAATGGAGATAACTGGGCAAAAGAAGATCCCGGTAATCAGACCGGTTGTTTAGCTTTAGGAAATATCCCATGCACTTTGTTGGTAGACGCTTCCGTAATGACATCTGAAGATTTAGAGGCCTATTTTTTAACTGAATATAGTGACAACGCCGTCACTATCCTAAATAATGCTGAATCAAAAAAGTTCGCCCCTTGATGACCGTCTGATAAAATGGGTTTAAAACCCCTATAAAGCGTAGGGGTTTTATTTTAAGTTATTTTCAACAGATTAACGCGGGTTTTGCTGCATACCTGAACGTGTAATTACATCCTGTGGAATAAGTAATGTATATCTTAAGTCGTTTGGTTCGAGTCTATAAATTTTGTTATTAAGGTTTCTTGTTAATACAATATTGCGACCTTCTTTATTTAACCTTTTTAGATCTACCCATCTGATTCCTCTAAATAACAGCTCTTTTCTGCGTTCTTTTAAGATTAGATCAAGAACCTCTTTTGCATCCAAGCCAGAGATGGGATTAAATTTGTTTTTTCTCCAACGCTTTAAAAGCAATTTGTTTAAGTCGTTTAAAGCCAGAGTAGTTTTTCCCGCTCTGGCATAAGATTCAGCCCTGTTAAGGTAAACTTCATTCGTCGCTGTTCCTCCAAATAAACCTGTTGTTCCTACTAATCGCGCTCTGAAGCCATGGGTTCCATCTGGATTGTTGCTGAATAACATCTCTTTTCTCAGGTCATCCTGATCATACATATTGTATAAATCTGGACTTACTCTTCCCCGGGTAAAGTTGAGTGCCTGACCTTCGCCAATTTCATTTTCTGCAATCACTTCTGTATTGAATCTTTTTAGCGGGTTGATCTCCGTTCCATCTAAATCATTATAATCTATAAGTTCATGATTCAGTTGTAGACAGGAATCCGCATAAAGACCTGCATTTACATAATCTCTCATCGATAGATAAGCGCGTGATAGCAAAGCATAGCAGGCCGGTTTTGATGGTCTTACTTTGCTAACAGGGTTTATGGGTAGCAATTGGATGGAAGATTTCAGGTCGTTCAATAATTGAAGGTAAGTTTCTTCTACAGAGGCTCTTTTGGACTTTATATTGAAATCTGCACTGAATCGTAATGGAAGCCCGAGATCTGAATTGGCTGTGCCTTTATCGTAGGCTGGTGTCCAGATAAAGCTGGCCTGCAGTAGTCGTTTTCCACGGTAGTATAGCGCCTGTCCTTTCAGATGATCCCATTCTGCAGAATTTTTAGGGTTTCTATTTATCTTTTGCAATCCTTCCAGTACTGTATTGCAAAAGTAGATTGTGCGATAAGTGTTACTCCAACTGTTGGCTTCACTGTCAAACTGATATTCCTTTTCCCAGGTATATATTTTTCTTTCATAATCACTATAAAGTGACTCCCAGTCGTCATTGTTTAAATAGTGGTCATCATCACTATGTTCTCCTTCATGAGGATCGGGTGCAAAAATGGGATAATTATCCAGTAAAGCCTGAAAATCGGCTAATGTGCTTGGTATAGTTAATGTCTTTTCTGGTTTTGCATCGAGGAATTTCTGACAACCTGCGCTCCCGAAAACCAAGCCACAGAAAAGGGCGAGATAAATTTTTCTTGATACCATCATGATGTTTTTTATGTATTAGGTTAAAAATTTGTCCGAAGTCCAAAAGAATAACTCCTTGGGTTCGGGATGCTTTTTTCTCCGATAAAGTCCGGATCGATCTTCTCTTTATTTGCGCTCCAAAGTATTCCCATGTTGTTTATGTTAAAGGATAAATGAATGGTTTTCATTGGAAGCCGTCTGAAATTCTCTTTATTGAGTTGATAGCTCAATTGGACATAGTGAAGCCTGATGTGGTCTCCCCGCTCCACAAGTGACTCACCAAAGGAATAAAGTGTTTGCATCTGACCAGAGAATGGATACATATAAGCCGGGACATTTGTTGTGTTTTCATCTCCGGGTTGCTTCCATCTTTTTGAGAAATCAGCATGCCCCATTCCCTGAGAATATAATGAAGAATAGTTAATGCTGTTCCTTCTAAAGTAATAGCCAAACTTATACATCATTCGAAAAGTTAGCGATAGGTTTTTATAGGAAAATGTATTGCCTATAGAGCCAAAGAGGGTTGGAATTGCGGAGCCATAGTATTTTAGATCTTCTATTTTTACACCGGATCCTACAAGAAGGTTGTAATTTTTGCTGATTTCGTTGTTGAGGTAGCCTCTTGGCTCACCTGTTTGGGGATCAAGGCCGGCCCACTTGTAAGCAAACACAGCATACGTGGGCTTTCCTTTTAGCCCGGAAACGCCTTTGGTTAAAAAGACACTTGCTTCTCTATTGCTTAAATAATATTCGGTGATCCTATCCTGATTAAAGCTGATATTAAGATTTGTGCGCCACTTAAAATCCTGGTTTATATTTAAGCTATTGAGCTCCAGATCAACTCCATGCCCCTTTGTGGAAGCGACATTTTTCATGATGGTACTGCCAATTCCGGAAGTGTAATCTAAAAGTTCGGTTCCGAAAAGATTGCCACCTTTTTTTTGATAATACTCTATGCTTCCATTAACGCGGTTTGCTGCGAAGCTAAAATCTATACCAAGATTGATCATTCTGTTGGTTTCCCATTTGAGTTCAGGGTTGGCGAATTTGTTGAATCTGGCATAGGGCGTTAAAGTATAAGGAGACAAAGCCTGATATAGAATCGTGGTGACTGCACTCTTGGAGGGGTCTACATTTCCGCTAAATCCATAGGTCAACCTCAATTTTAAATAGCTAAGGAAACTGCTCTTATAGAATGGTTCTTTGGATATTTCCCAGCTTAATCCCGATGACCATAATGGATTCCATTTGTCATTGGTATTTAGTCCGAACAAATTGGAGGCGTCTCTGCGCCCGCTTATAGAGAAGGTGTACTTATTTTTGTAGGTATAGGCAGCGTTGCTGAATAGGGATACAAACCGGGTAAGACCGTAACGAACTGGTGGTCCTGGGGGAATAAATTGCTTGGACCCGTTAATGATGCTTGGGTATTCCTGAGTATAGTCCACAAGACCGGAACTGAGTAAGTCGTGATTGTACCCATAAAGGGTTAGTCCGTTACTTCCCTGATTTGTTTCCCGAAATTCTGCCCCGGCAATCGCGGAAACACTGTGGTCATTCCAACTTTTATCCACATTTAATTGTCCTCTTAAATTATGGGCTTGCATGAGCTGATTTCTGTATTCCAGAATCCCACCCATAGGTATTTTGTAAATGGCTTCTCCGGTTTTTGAGATCTGGGTATAGGTATTGACCAAATTTCTGGAACGATAGCTCTCCTGATCATTCACCGTATTGTCAGTAGTTTGCTGACGTTGATATTGGTATCGGATGTCTGTACTTATTCCGAACGGGAGCTTATACCTAAGCCCTATATTTGCCAGTAAACTATTCTGAATGTTAGAAGTGGTATTGTGTTTATAGTCTTCAAGAGGATAATATTGCCAATCCAGGAGTTTTCCTTTTCCAATGTTTAAGGCATGAGCTGGTTTTATTAACTTCGGAAGGGCCAAAGGGTTTCCATTGTCATCTGTAAATCTTGTGTATGGTGCCAAGCTGTTTTTGTGGCCGGTGATGCTGCCATATTCTGGCCTGCCATTTTCAGATTTACTGTTTGTATAGGTAATTCCAATATTTAGTTCCAGCTGTTTTGTTGGCTTTATCATATTTTCCACCCGAAGACTGAGGCGATCATAAGGTGCGTTCAGGTTACTGATATTGCGGTCATAGCCCGAGGAAACCAACCAGGACATGATTTCTGAACCTCCATTAAGGTTTACCGCGTATTGTTGGTTGAGCGATTGTCTATAAAAATATTTATTGAACTCATCTCTTACATCTATTCTTTTCAATGCATTAAGTTGATCTCCTATTTTTTCTTTTTCCAGTCCGGATGCTGCGGCCTGTTTGATGAGTAGTTCCACGACAGGAGATAAAGCAGGTTGCAAAGGAGAATTGATGTCATTCTTATAATAGCCCTTGTTATATAGCATGGTCTCAACGTCTATAAAGTCAGAAGAGGAGATTTGCGGGATGTAAAAGAGATCCGGCTTGTCAGTTAAAGTTTGGTTGATATTGAAATCTACGCTTAGTTTTTGATTTAACTTCCCTTTTTTAGTTGTGATTACAATTACGCCATTTCCTGCACGGGCGCCCCATATAGAGGCTGCAGCAGCGTCTTTTAGAATAGTGATACTGGCAACATCATTTGGATTGATATTTTCTGTATTTCCTTCATAAGGAAAATTGTCCAGAATAATCAGAGGCTCTTTTGGTCCCTGAATCGTACTCAGTCCCCTTATCATTAATCTTCCGTTAGCCGCACTGGTATTACGATCTGCAACTACACTGTTTGCAACGCCTTCCAGTCTGTCTAATATATTCGTACTCACTTGTTCACGAAGGGTATTCTGATCAATTAAAGTAAAGGATCCTGTAGCACGTTCTTTAGGTAGTTGCTGATAACCAGTGGAAATCATAACTTCCTTTAAATTGAAGATGTCCTCTTTTAGCAGAATGATTAAAGGTGTTGTTGATGGGCTGATTACCGTAACTTCCTGGCTTTCATATCCGATATAGGAGATCTCCAAATTGATAGGTTTGCCTGTATACATTAAGCTAAAATTTCCTTTATCATCAGAAAATAAGGTTGTTTTATTGTTTTTGATCTTTATAGAAACTTTTTTTAATGGGATTTTGTCATGAAATGAAAGAATTGTTCCGTTAATTCTGGTCTGTCCCAGAGCAGCTGGCATCCAGGAAAGGAGCAGGCTGAGAATGAATAAATGCTTCATGGCACCGTCGCTATTTTAATTGGGTTGACAATTGGACTGCTTTTTTATCACGGATGACCAGAAAGTCAATCTCTCTGTAGACTTCCTTCAGGTCGAGGTTAAGTGCATGAAGTTCGTCAAGCAATGTTTTCATGTTTTCACTTGCTGGTTTCAATAGTCTTACCTCATCGTTTATTCCTGTTTCATTTAGTATCGGGATTGGAATGAACTCTTTTGAATCCAAAACGTTTGCATAGATCTGAAGGGGATAACTACTTTTAGCTGAACTGGAAACGATCGTTTTGTTCTTGTTCTTTTTGATGAGGACCAGGCATTTTGTTCTTCTTTTTTCGATTTGACCAATAAAATCAGAGTAACGATTCAAGTCTTCAAGTAGGTAGTGATATAAGTTTTCGGAATCTTTGAAGGGAATGACGAGGTCATAAGTATATAAATTATGCTCAGACCAGTTTTTTTTATCTATTACAGGAGGGCTATACGTTAAACGATCAGGATATGAGCTTGCAATGATTAATCTTTTGGACGGATGAAAATCTTGCCCGTTCTTTTTGAATAGATGACCTGCAGCAATGACATACATGGTCAGAATTGGGGAATTGCTAAAACATATTCGGGATGTTGTATTTCCTATTGGATTTCTTGTCATTCCGCTTCCCAAGCCATGTTGAAGTCCCTTGACTAGAATGGAATAATGTTGAATCTGGTCAGCTGATAACCTTTCATCCATAAACAGCGGCCTGTTTACATTCAGGTCCATCTTCGTTTCTATAGTTTTAGGCACTTCGTTAATTACCTGTGTTACATTTTCAGCCGTTATCTGGTCTGCTGAGGTAATCGCCTCTATCAATCCATCATGGCCGATCCATACATAGTGAGGAACCAATCGATGAGGGAAAAATTTCTTTAGCAAGGTGTCCTGAACAATAGAATAGATCTTTAATGCTTTTAAAGTCTTATTTGTAGATATGAACGAAGTAATTTTTTCTCTATTTTCATGGGTTGCCCCAATACTGATCATATTGTCGGAAAATTGCTTTTCCAGTTGGTGTAGGTTCGGCATCGCGTCAATGCAGACGGCGCAGGAGGTCGTCCAGAAGTCGATAATGATCAATTTACCTTTATGTTCTTTTAAAGAGATGGTTTTCTTCCCTTCTTTATGGTTGACCACCTGAAAGGACATATCCCATATTGCTTCCGGAAGCTGATCTCCTACATTTAGCGGTTTTATAGCTGGATTGGGTTTTTGTGCATCTGCATTAAAAATCAGGCATAGCACAGCCATTACGATGAGTGTTGTCGTTTTTTTCATTTTAAAAAGTTTAGTTGAATAATAAAATTAGCGGCGGAAGAATGCGGCTAGACCGGAGGACATTTGATCAGATTAAACGGGTTACATTTCATGATTTTTATTTTATAAGTTTGTATTAATTTATAATAATTTGATTATTATTCCTTAATAGTTAATTATGTGTAGTAAATGTACGCATAAACTGATTAATATACCTTATGTCATATTAATTAATATTATTACTATCGTTCTATTTGAATTATGTCAGAAAAAGAAAAGAATGTCAGAACAGAGTACGCCGGGCGGCTTAAAGCCTATCGGAAAAAGGCAAACATCTCTCAGGAGGCTTTTGCTACGGCCATAGCCGTTTACCAGCCTTATATTGCTTCTGTGGAAGCGGGTGGGTTGAGTATCGGGATCGACAAACAAGAGGAGATTGCATCCTGCTTCGGTGTCAGGTATTATCAGCTTGGGGATCCTGATTTTCCAATTCCTTCAAGAGAAGCGCTTTGGGGGAGCATTGAAGCTTATGTTAAAGCTGCTGGTATCGAAATAGGTTATCTGAAAAGTAAGACCCCAGGTCTCGCCAGTTTTATGGATGAGTTGCTACAAAGCGACTTTTTTCTGGAATGGAGGTTGGTTACTGAGGTTGTTGCCGAGCTGATGGATCGTTTTGGGCTTGAGGTTGTACCAATGCGGGTATCAGACATCCTGAATCAGAAGCCAAGGAATCTATTGATCGAGGTTAAAAAGGTTCCGAAAGAACGGTTTAATTTGTACCGGTTAAAAAGATGAGAAAAGCGCCATTAGGCGCTTTTCTCATCTTTAATTCCTTTCAATAGGGCGTAAACTGCCATGGCATGTCCATGACCTAATTCGAAATCCTGTTTTAGCCAGTTCACAATCTCTGTCGCCTTGATGTTAGTTTTCAGTTGTCCATTTTCACTGAACCCTTTTTCGTCAGCAATTTTTTTAAAATCCACAGGTCCAAGACCCGTTTTCTCTTTAATTGTTTTTAGGTATGCTTGAAATGACATCGCGTTATTGGGTTGGTTTATATAAACAAATCTAGCGGTAATATTATTTAGTGAAAATATGGATAAATGACAAAATTGAGGGGGGATTGCGACAAATAATTGTAGAGGTAACATAGTTAAGCGGATTAATCATAAAAAAGGAGAAATGATTTGGTTGGTCATTTCTCCTTTTTAAATATGTCCGAAGGTTTTCTTATGAGAAGTTGTCCTTATGGATTAATACCCGGGATTTTGTTTTGCATTATGATTAAGTGCGATTTCCAATAATGGAACGGGAAGTAATTTTCTGAAGCTTTCTATTTTTAAGACACTTTCAGCTTTTCCTAGCCTTTTTAAAGCTGAGAAGTAAACTCCCTCCATGCTCATATCTTCCTTGTACTCTTCTATCAAATAATTGATCAGTTGCTCTTTATTCCCTGCCGAAATTTTTGATTTCTGATTTCTTACCCTAACCATGTTTAAATAAGATATTGCAGCACTTAAGTTACCTGTTTGTATTTCGAGTTCTACAAGATTGAGAATGGTTTCTGTAGCCCTCATGAATGAAGGATAATTTCCCTTTTTAGCAATGAGATTAAATATACTAGAGCTGAATCCTGCACCAAGGCTACTGTCATATCCTGTATAAGTTTCGTTGTTTATAGAATTGATAAAGATGTTTTGTCTTTCGGCCAGCTTGAAAGATGGAGAATGGTATAGTAGCTCCAGATATGTTCTTGCTTCTGCATAATTGCCAGCTTGCAAGTAGTATTTGGCCAGTAGGCCGCTTCCCATAGCTGCTATCCTGCCGAATTTGCTATTTTCCAGGCTGTTAATGTCTGCACCTGCAAGGACCTTTTTTAACTCCTGAATACAATATTGGCGAACAGTTTCTGCCGAAGATACAGGAGGCACAAAAAGCATATCTTCCTGAGCAGGATCATGCATAACTACATTCCCCCAGCTATCTGTCATGATAAAATAAATATGGGATGTGAGGACAGGTGCTTCTTTACGAATCTTTGAAATTGCATTCCCATTCATGTTTTTTGCTACTCTTAAAATCGTGTTTATTTTAACAATGGCTTGATAGGCGCTACTAAATAATTCATATACCATGGGATTCTGGGAATCTATCGTATGGTTGTATAATGCTGTCAGAGACGAGTTTTTAATATCCGAGTAATCCTTTCCAGGCGCATATAGTGCCTCTAATGTATAGTATTGCTCTAAAAATTTAGCATACTGGTTTGTTGCAGCAGTCCAGGCTACGATGACATTTTCTTCATTCTCAATAATGGGTTTTTCTGGTTCTGCTGCGATGGCGAAGGAGTCTAAAATGGTTTTGAGATCCCCCAAAATATTCATTTCTTTACCTAAAGATTTATATCTGCTGATTAGGTTCGTTTTTATTTGATTAATATTAATCTTTTGGGCGGAGGTTTTAAATATGGCCTTTACAGCATCACTAAATTTACCATCAGCTTCAAGTTGTCCATTCATTATACTTAATAGCTCAGATAGAGCGGCGTCTGAATGAGATGGATTGTTCAATAAAATCACTGATAATGCCAGCAGCACTGAGGCATCCTGATTGCCATCTACAAGACTCACTGCATCTGCATCCTTGCTCAATTCTTTATTTATTCCAAGTCCACTAAGCAATTCCTTTTCCGCCTGTTTTCTGGCTGTTGAAAAATCCATTTTATCCTGCTTTACCAACTTAATGATCCGACCTGTTTCAAGATGGGTAAGCAGGTTTACATTCACTTGCTTTTTGTCGTCTACTTTAGAAATGGCATTTAGAATAATTCTTGAAGTAGACAATTGTCCTCTTAATTCGTCGTAGTAATACCCGTCGATAGAGAATTTTGCATAAGGGGAAGTCAAGACGATGTCTTTAAATTCAAATGCACCTAAATCATTTGTTGTAGTAGTTTCGTAAGTTTTGCCCGTTGGATTCAAATTGTTGTCGAGGTCAATTAAGGTTACTTTTGATCCCTGAATGAAAGGCCCTTTTTCTACAACGCCACTAATTTGTTGTTTTGGTACCATTGTTTCTTCCGGTTTTAGGATTTCTTTTTCCTTACTGCAGCCAAGAATCAGGATGCTGAGCGCTAAAAGTAGAATTTTCTTCATGTTTTGCTTTTATTTTGAGTTTATTGTCTTTTTTATTTCTATTTAATTTCTTTTTATGTGCAAAATTTCTGCCATATGAGATTTTAATGATCTCAACGATTATTTGCCGGAGTTTTGGGGATGCCTTGGGTAACCTTTACTCAAAGAGAGATAATTTATGCTCATAAAAGATGTATAGGGGGTAAGTTGATCGTTTCGAAATGTCGATTACCCTGGGATTTGTCATGGTGTTTAGCTCATAGTCGGCCTCAACTAAGGTTAATTTGATCTGAGAACAAAAGGGCCTTTTTCAACCTCACTGCTGATTATTACTTTTTTATTTACTCTCCAGGTTAAGGGATTCTCCTGTCTTGATTGTATCCAACATAGGGAACTTAATACTGATCCTTGAAATTTTCTTCATACTTATGAATCTGTGGTTTTGGTTTTATTAATTATTGTTTTTTTGTGTCGATTAGCTTTATTTAGGTTGAAAATTTATCAAAAATGCAAATTTTTGTGCAAATCTCTTTTGATTGTTCATTTTACTTTACACAAGCGTTTGGATTGTCATCATTATCTTACAATTCAAATAAATTGATATATATTTGCCTTCTTAAATTAAACCTATACTACACCAAATGAAAGTTGCATTAATTACAGGCGTCACAGGCCAGGATGGAGCATATCTTGCTGAATTTCTACTCAAAAAGGGATATTTCGTTCATGGTTTAAAGAGACGTTCGTCTTCTTTTAATACGGAACGTATAGACCATTTATATCAGGATCAACATGAGAATGATTTAAACTTCAAACTCCATTATGGTGACCTGACAGACTCTACAAATCTGATCAGAATCATTCAGGAAACACAACCTGATGAAATCTATAATCTGGCGGCAATGAGTCATGTTAAAGTGAGCTTTGAAACACCTGAATATACGGCTAATGCAGACGGTATCGGACCTTTGAGACTACTTGAAGCAGTAAGGATTTTAGGCCTTGTTGAAAAAACTAAGATTTACCAGGCTTCCACTTCTGAATTATATGGATTGGTGCAAGCTGTACCACAGAGTGAAACCACTCCTTTTTATCCACGGTCTCCGTATGCAGTTGCAAAAATGTATGGTTATTGGATCACTGTAAACTACAGAGAGGCTTATAATATGTATGCTTGTAACGGAATCCTGTTTAATCATGAGAGTCCGGTAAGGGGGGAAACTTTTGTAACCAGAAAAATTACACGTGCAGCATGCAAAATCGCCTTAGGCTTGCAAAGCTGTTTATATCTGGGTAATTTATCCGCTCAGAGGGATTGGGGACATGCAAAAGACTATGTTGAGGCGATGTGGTTGATTCTACAACAGGAAAAACCGGAAGATTATGTGATTGCTACGGGAGTAACAACTACTGTCCGAGATTTTGTAAAAATGAGTTTTGCAGAATTAGGCATAGAAATTGAGTTTAGTGGCAAAGATCAATACGAACGGGGAGTAATTATTGATGTTGACCAGGAATTGGTACAGAAATTAGGACTAAATGATGAATACCTGAAACCAGGGACCATTGTTGTCCAGGTGGACGAAAAGTATTTTAGGCCAACAGAAGTTGATCTTTTATTGGGGGATCCGACAAAAGCAAATACTCAATTGGGTTGGAAACCTAAGTATGATCTGCCTTTATTGGTTCAGGATATGGTTCATTCTGATCTTCATTTGATGAAGAAAGATGAATACCTGAAACAAGGAGGGTTTAAGACATTAAATTACTTTGAATAAAATATAAAAACTGTTGTAATGACAGAAGATGCTTGCTTTAATTGTACATCTTACTGTAATGTCCTGCTTAATATTAGGACGGGGTCACAAAATCTGATATATGAATTTTAAAAATACGATAACCGCTGTACTTTTTTTTCTTACTGTGCTTGTCGCACAAAGCGCTTATTCCCAAACTAATTATGCAAATGTCAAAGTAGACGAGCTTTCTGATGCACAGATTCTGCAGATGATAAAAAGAGCAGAGTCTATAGGGTATTCTGAAGCTCAGTTACAGCAAATGGCTGCTGCACAAGGAATGAAAGCTGATGAGGTTCAGAAACTGAAACTTAGAGTAGAGAAAATTCGTAAGCAGGGTTCTGGTGTTCAAACCGAAACTAAACCTATCAATACAGGCCGTGAAGTCACCGACACAACTGAGGGAGGAGCTGTAGATAATGAGAAGAAAGTGAAAGATGAAGAAATTGGGCCGAAAATCTTCGGTGCTGATCTTTTCAAAAATGGAACCATTACTTTTGAGCCAAATTTAAGAATGGCAACTCCCAAAGGTTACGTAATTGGTCCTGATGATAAACTACTGATAGATCTTACCGGTGATAATGAAGCAAGTTATAACCTTCAGGTCAGTCCTGATGGGGTAATTAACCTTCAGTTTGTAGGTAGAGTTGCTGTTGGGGGATTAACAATTGATCAGGCTATATCTAAGATTAGATCCTCGATGTCTAAAACTTATCCGGCTTTGCGTTCAGGAAAGACCAGTTTGTCAATTAACTTAGGGAATATAAGAAGCATTAAGGTAACCATTACAGGTCAGGCTGTGAAAACTGGAACTTACACACTTCCTTCTCTTGCTACAGTTTATAATGCATTATACGCTGCAGGTGGACCTTCTCATAACGGTACCTTTCGTAATATTCAGGTGATTCGTAACAACAAGGTCGTAACTACGATTGATGTTTATGATTTTTTATTAAAAGGAATTCAACAAGGTAATATCAGGCTACAAGATCAGGATGTGATCAATATCCCGGTTTTTGAAAAACGGGTTGAGATTTCAGGCGAAATTAAACAGCCTGCTTTTTTTGAGATTGTCAGAGGAGAAACTTTACAAAACCTGATTAACTACGCTGGTGGTTTCACTACTAATGCATATACCGCTAAAATTAAATCTTTTCAGAATACAGATAAGGAACGTCGTATTACTGATATTTCCATGCCTGAATTTACTACCTATAATCCGAAAAATGGGGATAAGTTCATTGTCGAGGCAATATTAGATAGATTCGAAAATAAGGTAGAGATAATGGGTGCTGTTTTTCGCCCCGGATCTTACGAACTGGATAAGGGCTTAACATTGAAAGGTCTGATTAATAAAGCCGATGGTTTAACAGAGGATGCTTTCTTAAACCGTGGGTACATCAATCGTCTAAATGCAGATAATACATTGCATTTACTTTCTTTTGATGTAGCTAAGATCATTGCAGGAACTGAAGCTGATATTAATCTTCAAAGAGAAGATAGGGTCACCATTTCGTCTTTATTTGATCTTCGTGATGAATACAAAGTGAGCATTCAAGGGGAAGTTAGAGCTCCAGGAACTTTTGATTACGCTGATAACATGAAATTAGAAGATGTGATTCAGATGGCTGGTGGTTTCAAAGAAGGGGCTACACCTAATAGAATTGAAATCTCCCGACGAATAAAGAATAGTGACGCCATGTCTGCATCTGCAAGAACAGCTGAGGTATTTAACGTTAGTGTTGATCAGAATCTTAGGATTGCTGACACCACATTTATATTGAAACCTTTTGATGTAGTTTCAATTAGAAGCTCCGAAGGGTATCAGGTTCAAAAGCAAGTGAAATTGGAAGGAGAAGTACTGTATCCGGGCACTTATACGATTACACAGAAGAATGAGCGAATTTCTGATCTTATTAAAAGAGCTGGCGGGTTGACTCAAACAGCTTATGCAGATGGGGCTTCTTTAAAAAGACCCGGTGCTGAGAAAATAAATCCCAATGATAAGAATGCTATAAATAATAAAGAGGAAGACGATAAAAAGTTCCTAAGCTTGAAAAGGGTACAGGAACATGGGGTTAAGGATACTGTTAAAGCAGAAGTGGAACAAAGACTTATTCAATCGGATTTAGTTGGAATAGATTTGACACGTATATTAAAAAAGCCACAATCCAGGTATGACTTGATTGTGGAGGATGGTGATATTATTCGTGTGCCGAGACAACTTCAAATTGTTAAGGTAACAGGTGAAGTCTTAAACCCAAATAGTATTGTTTATTTACCAAGCAAGAGCTTTAAGCAGTACATAAATGGGGCTGGAGGTTTTACGGCTAGTGCATTTAAAAATGGGGCGTACATTAAGTATGCGAATGGTTCCGTGGAATCTGCGAGAAGGTTTTTGTTTTTTAATAACTATCCTAAGGTTAAACCTGGTGCTGAAATTCTGGTTCCTAAGCGAGCTGAACGTGAACGAATGACTGCACAAAGTTGGATTGGAATAGGAACAGCTGTTGCTTCAATGGCAGCAATTGTAGTGTCATTGCTTAGATAAAATACTTAAGGAGATTTATAAAACTAAGTGCTACATTTTAATCCTGGATTTAGCCCCCTAATTATTGTATAATTTTTTATATAAACCACTAGAAACTACATGACGACTGAAGGTCTCAATCACAACTTAAAGGAAGAAAATGAAGGAATAAGCTTAAGAGAAATTATTCTTAAGATTCGGGATTTGTATCGCTATCTTTTAGTGAATTGGATTATAATTTTACTCGCTATTCTATTGGGTTCTACTTTAGGGCTCGTGTATACTTATTTAAAAAAGACAACTTATACAGCTGCGAGTACTTTTGTTCTTGAAGATGGTGGTGGAGGTGGTGGTGGTTTGGGGCAATATGCGGGTATAGCATCAATGGTTGGAATTGATGTTGGAGCAGGCGGAGGAGGCATTTTTCAAGGCGATAATATTATCGAACTTTATAAATCAAGAACCATGATTGAGGAAACATTGCTTAGCCCTTCTAAGCGTGACTCTGGCATTCTTTTAATAGATTCTTACATAAATTTTAATCATTTGAGAGATCGCTGGAAAAACAAGCCCGATCTTAGTGCAATAAAGTTTAACGTTTCGCCGGGATCGAGGTTTTCTAGACTTCAGGATAGTATTCTGGGCGATGTGGTTAATAACATAAATAAGTATTATCTCTCAGTTGCAAAACTAGATAAAAAACTGAGTATTATTAAGGTTGTCGTGAGTGCTCCGAATGAGTCATTTGCGAAAGATTTTAATGATCAGATTGTTAAAAATGTAAACGATTTTTATGTTAGAACTAAGACGAAAAAATCGATGGAAAACGTTGCTATTCTCCAGCAAAAAACCGATTCAGTAAGAGGAGTTATGAATGGCGCAATATATTCAGCTGCCGTTGTTGCAGATGCTACACCGAACTTAAACCCCACAAGGCAAGTTCAGCGAAGCGTTCCAATACAGCGCTCTCAATTTTCGATAGAAACGAATAAAACTGTTCTAGGTGAATTGGTTAAAAACCTTGAATTATCAAAAATTTCCTTGAGAAAAGAAACGCCATTAATACAAATTGTTGATGAGCCTGTTTTTCCTCTTGATAATGATAAACCCAGTAGAGTAAAGTTTATTATTTTAGGTGGAATAGCATTTGGGGTTCTCGCAGCTGTTTATCTGCTTCTCGCAAAGGCGGTTAAAGATCTATTGAAAGACTAGATAATTATATTACTGCATATATTAAATATTAAAAATGATTTTAAAATCTTCCATCAATCAAATTAATAATAAGGTATACAACATTCCTGAAGTTATTGATGACAAATCAGGAATTGATGAATTTCTTCAAAAAAACAAAGGAAAAAAAGTTGTTGTTGTTCAGGGACTTGGTTTTGTTGGGGCAGTAATGTCATTAATAGTAGCCAATGCTCTAACCGAAGAGTATGCTGTTATTGGTATTGATTTAGCCTCTGAGCAGTCTTATTGGAAAATCTGTGCAATAAACGAAGGCGTTTTCCCAATTATTTCATCTGACAATAAAATCAAAGAATTTTTTGACAAATCTCAGAAAAAGGAGAATTTGTACGCAACTTATGACCCCTACGCATACACAAAAGCGGATGTGGTTATCGTTGATATAAATTTAGATGTTCAAAAGGAAACGGATGAATTTGATAATAGCCTAAAAGGTTATGAAGTAAATTTGAATGCATTTAAAAGTGGAATTCATGCAATTGCCAAATCCTGCAAATCTGATGTGCTGGTGCTGGTTGAAACAACAGTGCCTCCTGGTACGTGTTTGAATATTGTTAAGCCAATATTTGATGAAGAACTGAACAAGAGAGGACTTGATTTAAATTATAAGCTGGGTCATTCTTATGAAAGGGTAATGCCGGGACCAAACTATATCGATTCTATTCAGAATTTCTATAGAGTTTATTCTGGTATAGATGATAAAAGCGCTTTGGCAACGGAAGAATTTCTCCGTACAATTATCAGTACCGATAACTACCCCCTTACGCGACTGAATTCTACAACTGCAACAGAAATGGCTAAGGTGATGGAGAATTCATTCAGGGCGATGAATATTGCATTTATTCAGGAATGGACTGAGTTTGCCGAAGATTCCAAAGTGAACCTGCAAGAGGTGATAAAAGCAATTAAGATGAGGCCTACTCATAATAATATGATGTTCCCTGGTTTAGGTGTTGGCGGATACTGCCTAACCAAAGATCCTTTATTGGCAAGTTGGTCATCTAAAAATATATTTAATATTCAAGGGTTGCCACAAAGTGAGACTGCTGTTCGCATTAATGATTTAATGCCAAACCACTCTTTTAGAAAGCTGTCCTCATTGTTTGATCAGAATCTTAAAGGCAAACAGATCTTATTATTAGGACTTTCCTATTTGAGTAATGTTGGGGATACAAGATATAGTCCTGTTGAAGTTCTTTACAACCGTCTTCAGGCCGAAGAAGCTGTCTTGTTTATTCATGATCCTTATATCACTTTCTGGGAAGAGAAAAAAGTACAGGTTGAGACTGACCTTCTTAAATTGATGGATAAGGATTATGATGCAATCGTATTTTGTACCGGACACAGTATTTACTCAAATAATAAAGATTTGGATAATTGGCTTGCTGGCTTGGATAATAAGGTTATATACGATAGCAATCTGATCCTATCTGAAAGTCAAATTAAACTCTATAGTAAAAATAACAAATTGAAAATCGTTGGAAGAGGCGATCTTTAGTAAATTAAGATATATGAAAAAAGTACTATTAATCGGAGGAGCCGGATTTATTGGCTTCAATATCACAAAGTTCCTTGCTGAAAACAGAAATTATGAAATCACAGTTGCTGATAATTTCTTTAGAGGTAAGATGGATGTACTGTTAACGGACTTGGTTGATAAATATAAAATAAGAGTAGTTAACGCGGATTTCACAAACCCAGCCTCATTTGATCAGCTAGATAAAGATTATGATCAGGTATATATGCTGGCTGCAGTAGTTGGTGTAAAGTATACTGAAGAAATACCAAATGAGCTGATTCGTATAAATGCTTTTCTTGCATTAAATACTTTGGAGTGGTTAAAAACAGCTCAATGTAAGAAAGTAGTGTTTACGTCAACAAGTGAGTGCTATGCGGGTACTATAGAGGCTTTTGATTATCAGGTCCCTACTCCCGAGTCTGTACCATTATGTATTGACGATATTACTCATCCCCGTTTTACTTATGCAGTTACAAAAATGCTGGGAGAGTCGGGTTTTATGAATTATTCGAAGGTTTTTGGATTTGAATGTACAATCGTTCGTTATCATAATGTATACGGACCAAGGATGGGCTTTAAACACGTTATTCCGCAGGTTACTCAGAGATTCCTGAAGAATGAAGATCCATTTAAGATCTATGGTTATGACCAGACCCGGTCGTTTAACTATATCGATGATGCCGTAAATGGGACTGTATTGGCCATGGAAACTCCAGGCGTGAGCGGTGAAATTTTCCATATTGGAGATATGACTGATGAACTTAAAATTGAAGAACTGATCAAGTATATCGGTGAATTGATGGACTATAAAGGAACTTATGAGTATGAGTCTGCGCCATCAGGTTCAGTATCGAGAAGATGTCCGGATATTTCTAAAGCTCAGAAAATGTTAGGATATGATCCTAAGACTTCCTGGAAAGTTGGTGTTAAAAACACTATAGAATGGTATGTAAACTATATTAATACTGGTGGAGATGTCTTCGAATAATTTTATCCCTCTGAGTATCCCTAACCTAAGTGGTAAGGAATTACAATACGTAACTGAAGCTCTGACCGACGGTTGGGTTTCTTCTGTCGGTCCACATGTGGACAAATTTGAGAAAGAATTTGCTGCTTATAATGGATCATCATATGCAATAGCTTGTATGAATGGCACTGCAGCAATACATGTTTCACTGATTATTTGCGGTGTTAAGCCTAATGATGAGGTTTTGGCACCAAATCTTACCTTTGTTGCACCATTGAATGCAATTAGTTATTGTGGAGCTTTTCCTGTGTTATTAGACTCTGATTGGTCTACTTTTGGAATCGATGTTGATAAACTTGAAAGCTTTCTGAAAAATGAAACCTTTGAAAAGGATGGATTTACTTATAACAAGACTAGTAAAAGGAGAATTAAAGCTATAATACCAATGCATTCATTGGGTTATTCTGTAGAAATGGATCCTCTGATGTTGCTATGTGAAAAATATAACATTGATGTTATTGAGGACGCAACTGAAAGCCTGGGTACTGAATACAAAGGGAAAAAAACCGGAAATTCCGGGAAGCTTGGTTGCTTTAGTTTTAATGGTAATAAAATCATGACTACTGGAGGGGGTGGGATGATCGTTACTAATAATCCTGAGTATGCAAAGCTGGCAAAGCACCTGACAACTACTGCTAAAACTGATCCCATTGAGTATGATCATGATAGTGTAGGGTATAACTATAGGTTGGTGAATGTGCTTGCAGCCATCGGCTTAGGGCAATTGGAGCAAATGGATGATTTTGTCAGGATTAAAAGGGCGAATCTATTAAAGTATAAATCTAAAATTGATGTTTTGGATGGGTTATCTATTCACACAGAGCCTAAAAACACAATCTCTAATTATTGGATGTACTCTTTAGTTCTTGAGAAAGGATATAAACATAGTGTAAGACAATTAGTTGATATTTTCTCAGAAAATAAAATCCAGACAAGACCAATATGGAAACTGATGAATAGTCTCCCTATGTATGCCTCTTGTCAATCCTATCATTGTGATATTTCTCTTGAAATTTATAATCAGGTTTTATCTATTCCATGCTCAACGAGCTTAACTGATGCGGATATTGATAGAGTCGTAAACGTTTTAAAATCTTTATAATGAATCAGGTTTTAATCATCGCGGAAGCAGGAGTAAATCATAATGGTTCTCTGGATACTGCAAAAAAGCTAATTGAAGTGGCGGCGGCATCAAAGGTAGATTATGTGAAGTTTCAGACTTTTAAAACAAGTAAATTGGTAACCAAGGCAGCGGTAAAAGCCGATTACCAGCAAGCGAATACCAAAACTGATGATTCACAATTTGAAATGCTTCAGAAACTTGAGTTATCAGAGCAGGATCATTATGCATTGATCGAACATTGCAAAGTTCATAATGTGAAATTTTTGTCAACCGCATTTGATTTGGATAGTCTAGACTTCTTAAATAAACTGGGAATGGATTTGTTTAAAATCCCTTCAGGTGAGATCACAAATCTGCCGTATTTAAAAGCTATAGGCAGATTAAAGAAGAAAGTTATTGTCTCCACCGGTATGTGTTTTATGGAGGAGATTGAGGAGGCAATTGGAGTGCTTGTTAAAGAAGGAACACCAAAGGAAGATATTACCGTTTTACATTGCAATACGGAATACCCAACTCCATATGAAGATGTTAATATTCTTGCAATGAATGCGATATCCAGAAAATTGGGTGTGTCAGTAGGTTACTCTGATCATACTCAGGGAATCGAGGTTCCAATTGCTGCCGTAGCTTTAGGTGCAACGGTAATTGAGAAACATTTTACGCTGGATCATCAGATGGAGGGCCCCGATCATTTAGCCTCTCTGGAGCCAGATGACCTTAGAAATATG
This sequence comes from Pedobacter sp. KBW06, assembly GCF_003852525.1. Lineage (GTDB taxonomy): Bacteria > Bacteroidota > Bacteroidia > Sphingobacteriales > Sphingobacteriaceae > Pedobacter. Next base: position 359,345 of record NZ_QAJL01000004.1, on the reverse strand, counting down.
GTTAGTTGCATCAGAAATATAGAGAAGTCACTTGGATCAGAGGAGAAGAAACCAAGTAATTCTGAAGTTAAGAATATTGCAATCGCACGTAAAAGTATTCACTTATCAAAGAATTTAGATGCCGGCCATATTCTGACTCAGGATGATCTTATCATGAAAAGACCAGGAGATGGCATCTCCCCTATGCGTATGGATGACATAATTGGTAAAAAGCTCCAAAATGCTTTTCCTGAAGATTATAAACTCGATCTTAACGATTTAGTATGAGAATAGCATTGATTAGTTGCGGTAGGTCTGATTATAGCATCTATTATCCATTAATGAAGGCTATTCAGGCTGAAGAAATGTTTGAATTAAACATCATTGCTTTTGGCACTCATGTTTCAAATTTTTATGGACATACCATCGACGAATTTTATAAAGATGGTTTTGAAGTAAATTACAAACTTGAATCATTGGTCCTGGGGGACAGTCAGGAGGCCATTGCAACATCTATGGGCTTGACTACCATGAAATTCGCAGCGATATGGGCAAAAGAAAAGTATGACCTTGTGATGGTGTTGGGCGATCGGTTTGAGATGTTTGCTGCAATCTCTGCAGTTGTTCCTTTTAACATTCCTGTTGCACATCTTCATGGAGGTGAAACTACTCTGGGAGCAATTGATGATCGTTTCAGGCATGCGATCACAGCGATGTCGACATATCATTTTACTTCAACCGAAGGACATCGGCAACGGGTTATTGCAATTACTAATGATGATCTGCATGTTTATAATGTAGGGGCTCTGGCATTGGATAATATTAGGCAAATGGAGCTGTTTGGTAAAGATGCATTTCTTGAAAAATATCAGATTGATTTAAATAAACCTACCTATTTATCTACGTATCATCCGGAAACGGTTTCATTGGATAAAAATATAGCATACATTGAGACACTTTTTGAAGTTTTTAAATCGTGCAGTGATAAGCAGATTGTAATTACTATGCCTAATGCTGACACAATGGGAAGTCAGATTAGAAAAAGAATCCTTGAATTAAGTGCTGACTGTACTAACGTAATACCAGTAGAGAATTTGGGTATAAAAGGATATTATTCCTGCATGAAATATTCAGAACTTTTAATTGGAAATACTTCCAGCGGAATTATAGAGGCTGCTTCATTTGGTAAATATGTTATTAACTTAGGTGACCGTCAAAAAGGACGGGAAGCTGGTGATAATGTATTCCATACTGAGGTAAAATATGAGACGATAATGGATGTGCTGGAGACTATTTCCAAGCTGCCCTTAAGGAACAGTTATAATGTCTATGGAACAGGTGAGACTACAGGTAAGATCATTAGCATCTTAAAAGAATTGAACTAATAATGGAAAAAGAGATTGTTTTAATGGGGTATTCTGGTCATGCATATGTGATCGCTGATATTCTAACAGAATGTGGTACGCCCGCCAAATTCTATTGTGATGGCAATGAAAAACAAGATAACCCTTTTGATCTGATTTTTTTAGGGCCTGAAAGAGCAGCCTTGGAATCACTTAGGAATAAAGCTTGCTTTGTTGCAATTGGTGAAAATAAAATCAGAAGGAAAATCATAGAGTTTCTCATTAGTGAGAACATCGAAATCGTTAACGCTATTCACCCTTTAGCTTATCTGTCTAAGAAATCTGTTATTGGGAAAGGAGTAATGTTGAGTGTCGGAGCCAAAATTAACGCATGCGCTCAGCTTGGAACTGGAGTAATCTGTAATACCGGATCTGTTGTTGAACATGAGTGTCAAATAGGTGATTATGTTCATATTGCACCTGGAGTGGTAATTTGCGGTAATGTGTCTATTGGTGAAAATAGTTTCATCGGGGCTAATACCGTTATAAGGCAAGGAGTAAAGATTGGTTCCAACGTAACCATTGGAGCAGGTTCAGTTGTACTTAATGATGTGGAAGACAGTTTGACGGTTGTGGGTAATCCAATTAGAATTATTTAACAGTTATGAGTGATAAAAATATAGGTAGCTATATCATCAGTAAGGAAGCGTCAGCCCGGGAAGCATTGGCTTATATTGAAGGTCTTAGCAAGGTTGATGCAGTTCTTTTTGTTATTGAGACTGACAGCAAGTTGGTTGGGTCATTAACTGACGGAGATATTCGGAGAGGGCTTTTAAACGGATTGGAAATTTCTCAGCCAATTCATTTGTTTATGAATCCAAATTTCAAATATTTAAAGCAAACGAAAAACAATATAGAGGAGATCAAAGCGTATAAAAAAGCTGAAATAAATTTGATTCCTTTGATTGATGAAGATTTTAGGCTGTTAGAAATACTTGATCTAAAGCACATTAAGACTGTGCTTCCATTGGCTGCTTTAATTATGGCTGGGGGGAAAGGAGAACGTTTAAAACCGCTAACCACAAATACCCCAAAGCCTATGCTAAAAGTAGGAGATAAACCAATTATTGAGCACAATATTGATCGTCTGATTTCATTCGGAATCAAAGATATTTATATTAGTGTAAAGTATCTGAAAGATCAGATTATCGATTATTTTGGAGACGGAAGTTCTAAAGGAGTTAATATTAGGTATATTGAGGAAACAGATGCGCTGGGAACTTTAGGAGCTTTGGCTTTAATTAATGAAATAGAATATGAAGATATACTCGTTCTGAATTCCGATATTCTCACAAATATAGATTACGAAGATTTTTATAACTATTATAAACAGCATGAAGCCACTATGGCTTTGGCCAGTATTCCTTATCATGTGAATATTCCGTATGCTGTATTAGAAACGAATGAACATAAGGTATCGGCATTTACTGAGAAGCCTAGCTATATCTACTATTCGAATGGCGGGATTTACATTCTTAAATTTAGTTTGAAGACCTGGTTTGAAAAAGGAACTTTTTTTAACGCCACGGATTTAATGGATAAGATTATCTCAGATAAAACATATTGTTTAGCCCATTACCCCTTGTTAAGTTACTGGCTTGACATTGGAAAACATCAGGATTACACAAAAGCGCAGGAAGACATTAAACATATTAATTTTTAAGGTTATTATGAAGACTTTATATATAATTCCTGCCAGGGGAGGGTCTAAAGGAATACCAAAGAAGAATATCAAACTCTTAGCCGGAAAACCATTAATTCAATACAGCATTGATCGTGTTCGGGAAGTTGCTGATGAATCTAATATCTGTGTATCCACAGATAGTGATGAAATTATTGAGGTAGTGAATAATTATAACCTGGAAGTGCCTTTTAAAAGACCTGAGTATCTTTCTGATGACAAGTCGGGAACATATGAAGTCTTATTACATGCATTAGATTTTTATAAACAAAAGAATGTATTCTATGATACGGTTATGATTGTACAACCTACATCTCCATTCCGTCTTCGCAATCATTTCTTAGAAGTATTGGATTTGTATCATGAAAATCTGGACATGGTAGTTTCTGTTGGTAAATCACATCAAAATCCATATTTTACTTTATTCGAAGAAAATAAAGATGGACTCCTGGAAAAATCAAAGGATGGGGATTATAAAACAAGACAAGAATGCCCTCCTGTTTATTTTTATAATGGATCTCTATATTTGATTAATGTGAACTCTTTGTATCAGAGTCCAATACATCAATTTAAACGGGTAAGGAAATACCTTATGGAAGAAAAGTACTCAGTGGATATTGACACCCCTTTGGATTGGTCTATTTGCGAAACCATGATTAGTCAAGGTTATATAAATTTTTAATATAAGCTATTAATAAAGCCGTTTTACCCATTTGGGAGAGGTTTCATAAGACATTGAAATGAAAACAATAAGAATTATACCCCGGTTGGATATTAAGGGGCCCAACCTTGTAAAAGGCATTCATATGGAAGGTCTGAGAGTTTTAGGAAAACCTGCGGATTTTGCTAAATATTATTATGAGAATGGTGCTGATGAACTGATGTTCATGGATGTGGTGGCTTCTTTGTATGAAAGAAATAGTTTGCATGATATTATTTCTGAAACTGCCAAAAGTATATTTATTCCAATCACTGTTGGCGGTGGTCTCAGATCTATCTCCGACATTAAAGAAGTACTTAGAGCAGGTGCGGATAAGGTTTGCTTAAATACAGCTGTTATTAATAATCCTGAGCTGATCAGGGAGGCTTCAAGGATGTTTGGTTCATCCACTATTGTTGTTGCTATTGAAGCCATTAAAGAAAGCAATGGTCAATACCTGGCTTATACTGATAATGGAAGAGAGCATACCGGCGTAGATGTTTTTGAATGGGCTCAAAAAGTCAATGATCTTGGAGCCGGAGAACTGGTAATTACCTCCGTGGATAGAGAAGGAACTGGAGAAGGATTTGATCTTGATCTTGTTTCGAGAATTAGTGCTTTGGTAACTATCCCGGTAATTGCTCATGGGGGAGCTGGGAATAAAAACCATGTCTCAGAAGTGATTACAAAAGCTGGTGCAGATGCCGTTGCAATATCCTCTTTATTACACTACCACTTTATTAAAGAAAACTCTTCATCTGTTCATAGTAATGAGGGAAATTCTGAATTTTTAAAACAAAAAAGAAGTTATCACACTTTTCAGGATTGTAAGATTGCGGAGGTGAAACAATGTTTAATTGACAATGGAATAGAATGCAGGATATGATAAATAATAATTTAAAAAAAGTAACCATTATAGATTATCACTTAGGCAATTTGTTTAGTGTAAAGCAGGCTTGTGATACTGTTGGGATCAACGCGATAATTAGTTCAAAAGCAGAAGATATAGACAATGCTGATGCTTTGATCTTACCTGGAGTAGGTGCATTCATTGAGGCTATGGATAATTTGGCAGATCTGAACCTTATTGAAACGATAAAGAAAGCTGCTGCAGAAAAAAAACCGATATTTGGAATCTGCCTTGGCCTCCAGCTGCTGTTCACTAAAAGTGAGGAATTTGGCACAGGAGAGGGGCTGAATCTCGTTCCTGGAACTATTAGGAAGTTTCCTGCGGATCTTGATGGTAGAAAGGTAAAAGTTCCGCAAATCGCCTGGAATTCAATTTATGAATTTGAAAAGAAATGGAGCGATACACCATTAATGGATGTAGTGAATAACGAATTTATGTACTTTGTTCATTCCTACTATGTAGACCCATCAAATGATATGGATATCTTAACAAAAACAAACTATGATGGGATAGAATATTGTTCAGCTATCAGTAAAGATAATATCTTTGCAACTCAGTTCCATCCAGAGAAAAGTACACTTAAAGGATTATCAATATATAAAAATTGGGCCACCCTAAATAATTTAATATAATGGAGGATAAAAAACAATTGGAAGCTTACTATGGTCTTCCGCAAGAAGTTAAGTTCTGTAAGAAATGTGTGATGTCTAATCAGCGTCCTGCATCAACAATAGAATTTAAGCATACTAAAGATAGTAAAAAAACGACCATGAACTTTGATGAGCATGGGGTTTGTGATGCTTGTAGAACTGCTGAAGCAAAAGAAAGAATCGATTGGCATAAAAGAGAAGAAGAACTACTTCAGCTATTGGATAAGCATAGAAGTAAGGACGGAAGTTATGATTGTCTTGTACCCGGAAGTGGTGGAAAAGACAGTGCTTATCAGGCCCATGTCTTAAAATACAAGTACGGAATGAACCCGTTGACATGTACCTGGCCTCCGATCTTGTATACAGATTATGGCTATAAGAATTTTCACAACTGGCTGGACTCCGGTTTCGATAACATCTCTTTCAATCGAAATGGTAAGGTAATGAAATTATTGACCAAGCTATCTATCGAAAATTTATATCACCCATTTCAGACCTTCATCCTTGGTCAGAAAAATTTGGCACCAAAAATTGCTGCACGTTACGGTATTCCATTGATTTTTTATGGAGAAAACGAAGCTGAGTATGGCAATCCAATTGCCGATAACGCAACATCTTTACGAGACAAATCATATTATAGTTATAAAAATCTGGATGAAATTTTTCTTGGAGGGGTTTCTATTCGTGAACTCAGAGAAAAATATAATGTTCCGTTGAATGATTTATTATCTTTTCTTCCGGCGGATGCCACTGAATTGGAGAAATCTAATGTAGAAATTCATTACTTGGGCTATTACCTTAAATGGACTCCTCAGGAAGTATATTATTATGCAGTGGAAAATACAGGATTTAAGGCACGTCCTTTTAGAACTCAAGGGACTTACAGTAAGTATAATAGTATCGATGACAAAATTGATGATCTACACTACTTCACTACTTATACTAAATTCGGAATAGGTAGAGCTACTTATGATGCTGCCCAGGAAATCAGAAACAGTCATATTACAAGAGAAGAAGGGGTTGCATTAGTCAAACGATTCGATGGAGAGTTTCCTGATCGCTATTTTAATGAAATCATGGAATATCTTGACATTGATCCTGATTACTTCCGTAATGAATTGGCTGACAGATTTCGCTCCCCTCACCTATGGGGTAAGGATGAAAAAGGCGATTGGAAATTAAGACATAATGTAGCTGGTACTGGCATTGAGGACTAGACTAACATGAGAATACCTGTTTATATACTGAGGAATTATCTCTTTATTGCGATAGGTATTCTCTTTTTTATTGTAGCATCATTTTTTTTTAAGCTGAATTTGTTTGGAGAGGATCTGTATGAAGATGGTTTCTTTTCTCAGATTAATTTTATATCAAACGCTGATTCTGGAATGGAAGGATTAGGGTATATTCACTATGCTCGATTTGTATCAGTTTATGCCTTTTTCATGATCTGGTTATTAAAGTTGCCAAACTTTTATAATGCAGTTTTATTGTCTGCGATTTTAATTCCAATACTTTTTTTTAATGCTAAGCAGAAGAAATTCAATCCTTTGCAACTGCTTATCTTGTTTCTGCCCTTCTTTTTCTCGATTCGTGTCAGCTTAGGAGCTTGTTCATTTGGCTATTTATATGTTTACTTATTTAGTGAACGTAAAAATTTGATTCTTCTAATCATATCATTGCTTTTCTCAATGTTAAGTTCAGGGACATTTATTTGTTATTTTCTCATTCTCTTTTTTTACAGGAAATCATTCTCAAAAAATAACCCTATTTTATTTAAAAGTCTTGTTGTAATTTTGTCTGTTAGTATTATTGTTGCTGTTCAGAATAAATATCAGGGAGTTTCAGAGGGAGCAAGTGGCTATTCTGATGAAGGAGAATCTTATACAGGACTTAGTTCAATATGGGGTTTATTGATACGAGGGACTTTGATTGAAAGCCTTAAAAAAGCCCAATATGCTCGAGCAGTTGCATATTCGGCTTTATATTTAATTGGAGTATTTCTAGTTGTGATGATAGCCAGCAAAAGAAAAATAAAAAAAGAATATTTAGGTTTTTTTATTCCTATGCTTATAATGTTTTGGTTTGAAGGGATGGGATTTATCTCTTATCAATATTGTTTATTATTATTTCCTTTATATAACATCACTATTACAAATGCAACCTTTGAAAATAGACTTGTCTAGGGCTGTAAAGACTTAAAATATCTAAAATGCAAAAACAAAAGAAGAAGGTATTATTCGTAGGTTACGGAGGGGGACATATTACTATTTTGGATAAGATTGCTGAGAGTCTTATTAATGAAGATGAATTGGATGTGTTAATACTACCGCTAAATGGTGCAATTCCATTCATCAAAAAAAAATACGATGAAGCTGTTTTTTGCCCACTCAGTAAGTTTGCCTCAATTTTTGATAAAGACATTGATAAGATTTTAGGGTATGGATCTAGTCTGTTAACTGAAAATTATAATCCAAATATTGGTTTATCCAAATTTGAATCCATGTTTTATCTTGGGCTTTCTTATTATGATCTTGTCCTGCAGACGGATGAAGAAACTGCAGCCGAGATTTATAGTAAACGAAAACGTCAGGCTTTTTATCCATACAATGTATTAACCACTATCTTTAGTCAAATAAAACCAGATTTGGTGATTACCACCACATCTCCCCGATTTGAATCAGCTGCCTTAAAGGCGGCAAAAGGCCTTGGCATACAAAGTCTTCAGATCCTGGATCTGTTCGGTGATGACTATCCTGTACCATCTGCAGATCATATCGTTGTCATGAATCAATCGGTATCGGAAAAACTCAGATCAAGAGGTAATATTGAATCTAAATTCTATCCATATGGACAACCTATTCTGGATGAAACGATAGAAACCATTAACTCACTGGATATTGAACGCTTAAAAAGAAATCGAGGTTTATCCGGAAAAAAAATCTTACTTTTTGGGCCGACGAGAAACTATGTCTTTAACGAAGATCTTTCCATTAAGGCAGAGCTGGATGGAACAGAAATGAATAATTCAATTTTTGCGATTCTGGATGAAGTTGCTGAGAAATTTGGAATTCAGATTATTTTGCGTCCTCATCCATCTGACCATGCAGATAATTATATAAAGTTTATTGCTGATAAACCTCATTATCGTGTTTGCCCTGACTTAAGCATTTATGAGGCGATTGCTATATCGGATTATGTGCTCTCATATAGCTCTACAATTGTTGTACAATCTGTTGTGTCTAATAAGAAGTCTTTTACTTTTAATCAAAATCCAGACGAATTATATCACTGGCCTGAACTTAGTAAAGATCCCTTTATTTATTCTTCCGATCTTGATGAGTTAAGGAACAATCTAATGGAAAATATGGAGAATAGAAAGATGGTTGAGCTAACGAGTTTTTTTGAAAAAGGCGCTGTCAACAAAATAAAAATTTTGATTAAAAAACTGACTAAATAATAGTGGAGCGTATAAAAAAACTACTGCTTAACACAAGTATTATATATTCTATAGGAATATTATTAGGGCGGGTAAGTGGATATATAAGGGAAATTGTAATAGCAAGTACACATCATATTTCAGCCACTTCTGATAAAATTATATTGCTTTTAACCATTCCGGATTTTATAAATAATTTGTTATCTGTTACAACGGTTGGCGCTATCATTCTTCCGCTTATTGTTCAGTTTGAAGACGAAGTTGAGGCCGTTATTTATTATTCTATTAGAAGGATACTGCTCCTGACCTCTATTTTCCTTGTTATACTGATTATTGTATTGGGTTCTATTTATCAGTTAGATACCTTTTTGCTAATCACTATTTCATTACTTTCTGTAATTCCAAATGCAATTACAGCAGTTTTTGTTCCCTACTTAAATCACAAAGACAAATTTCTTATACCATCATTAGGAACGCTTATTTTTAATGGTGTGATCATACTTTTTTTATTGTTATCAAAGCAGTTGTATGTGCTGGCCTGTGGAGTAATTGTCGCCTCAATCGTTCGGTTAGGATCGATTGTTTTTAATAGTAAGTTTGAGGGCTTAAAACTAAGCAAAATCAAAGAGGTTAAAACGGGAGCCTCTTTTTCATATAAAATGTTATTACTTTCAATTGTAAGTAACGGAATACTTTTTATTAATCCATTGATTGATAAAGTATTTGCTTCCAGGTTTTCCGGTGGTTCTCTTTCTATCCTTTCATATTCGGAAAAAATTTATTTACTCCCTGTATCTGTGTATCTCACTTCAATGGCGGTTACATCATTTCCTACCTTTGTAAGGTTATATACTACACACAAGATAAAGGAGTTCATCCGTAAGTTTAAAGAAATACTGGGAATAACATCTGCTCTTGGGCTTTTTACTGCCTTAATATTTATCATTTTTAATGACCTAATTGTACATGTATTTTATGGTATTGCAGGACTTAATGAGTCTAATATGAGAGAGATTAGTAAGGTTACAATGGGGTACGTTCCTATGCTTGTAATGTCAGGTGCAAATGCTATTGTTATAAATTCATTATATGCTATAAAAAACTTTAAGGCGGTACTTTATTTGTCTATTTTATTGGTGTTAATGAAGCTCGTATTTAATTCTATTATTTTAATTAATGAAATGGATGTTGTTTATATTCCATATAGTACATCGCTGATAGGAGTTATTCAATTGTTGGTTGGATTAGTAATGTTATACCTAAGTTTAAAGGGAGAAAAAGAGAAATGGAATTCTTGATTATAGAAAACAAGCCGGAAAGAGCCAGAATATTTGATGAGATGGGAGTCGATCGCATATTCCTAGATTTGGAGATTATAGGAAAGACCGAAAGACAAGGACATTTAGATACAGTCATTAGTCTACATCATCAGATCCAAGATATTGATCCTATCAGAAAGGAACTCAAGCGAAGTAAGCTTCTGGTTAGGTGTAATCCCATCCATGAGCACTCATTTTCAGAGATTAATGAAATTATTGATAGAGGAGCAGATATAATTATGCTACCTTTCTTCAAATCTCATTTTGAAGTGGAACGTTTTTTGGCAATAGTAGACGGAAGAGTTGGTACAACTTTGCTTTTAGAAACACCTGAAGCGTTTTGCCGAGTTGACAATATTCTTGCACTTAAAGGAATAGATGAGATTCATATTGGTTTAAATGATCTTCACCTAGGAATGGGTTTGAGTTTTATGTTTGAATTAATATCCACTGGTATTGTTGATTATCTTGTAAAAAAAATAAAAGATAAAGGACTGAAATTTGGAATAGGAGGAATTGCAAATCTGGAAGGAGGACTTATAGCGGGTAAATCTATACTTTCAGAACATGTAAGGTTAGGCTCTTCAATGGCAATTCTTTCCAGATCAATGACGAATTCATTTAATAATAACCTAGATGGAATTGGTGAAGAAGTTAAGAGACTGAGAGCTTTTGAAACCTTTCTTTTAAAACAATCTGAAGACTATTTTATAGAAGCTCATACTGATTTTGTTAATGCCGTAAATAATATCGTTGAAAAAAAAATAAAAATTCAAGGCTTTGCTTTTAATTAGTCCCCTTGTTCGATACAACCTGATAAAATGTAAGGAAAATTATTCTTAGATATAATAAGGTAGACTTATTTTTAACATATTCTAGGTCGGCATTAATTCTATTCTCAAAGGTGATGTTGCTTCTGCCACTTACTTGGGCTAAACCAGTGATCCCAGGTCTGACCTGGTGCCTCTGTTTCCATTGCTCAGGTTTGTAATCGACTTCCTGAACTGGGGTGTCTGGTCTAGGTCCTACAATGCTCATATCTCCATATAGAACGTTCAGGATTTGAGGAAGCTCATCAAGACTGGTCTTCCGGATGAACTTTCCGATTTTGGTAATTCGGCTATCATTTGTTCCCGTTGTCTGAAAATTTTCACGAAGCTTTTGCTTTTCCTCAGTACTTAAGTTTTCTGATACCTCTCCGGTAAATCTGGAAGTGCTATGGGTCATCGATCTGAACTTATATATTCTAAAAATTTTGAGATTTCTACCTACCCTTACTTGCCTGAAGAAAATGGGCCCCTTCGAGTCAATAATAATCAATACTGCAACGATAATCAAAAGAGGAGAAAGAAGGATAAGCGCAAAAAAAGCTATTAATTTGTCAAAAAATAAAATCATTCAAAAAGGCTAAAACTATATGTATAGTATCATAAACTTGTATATTCGCAAATATATATAAAAAATATGTGCGGAATAGCAGGATTAATTTGCAAGAACGGATTTGATTCATCAGTGATAAATAGCTTTGTGAAAACAATTCAACATCGCGGACCTGATGATCACGGGTTTTATAAAGTAGAAAACGCTTTTATCTTAAACACAAGACTCTCTATTATTGATATTGAAAGCGGGCATCAACCATTCATTTCGGATGATGAAAATATAGTTCTTGTTCAGAATGGGGAAATATATAATTACATAGAGCTGAAGCAAGAGCTGATTGATCTGGGGTATGCTTTCAAAAGTAGTTCTGATACCGAGGTTTTGCTGGTCGCTTATCAGGCATATGGAGCCAACTTTGTTAATAAGCTAAATGGTATGTTTGCGATTGCCATAATTGATAAAATTAAAAACAAACTTTCTTTATATAGAGACCGGCTTGGTGTAAAGCCTCTTTATATCTATCAGAAGGACGATACTGTCCTTTTCTCATCGGAGATCAAGACTTTTACGAAGTACCCTGGTTTCGATAATACAATTAATGATCAGGCAATTCATAATTTTTTGGTTTACAATTATGTTCCTATTCCCCAGACTATTTTTAAATACGTCAGTCATATTCAACCAGGATATTTTTATGAAATTGACCTTGGGAACTATTCAATAGCCAAGACGCAGTATTGGAAGCTTGAAAATTCAAAAGAAGATCTCGTTTGTTCCGACGAGGAATATTTAAAAGATATAGATGAATTGTTGCTTGATGCGACTAAAATAAGATTGAGGAGTGATGTGCCGGTTGGTGCCTTTTTAAGTGGTGGATTGGATTCCAGTTTGATTTGTGCATATATGCATAAAATTACAGGTAAACCTTTCAACACTTACACTATCGGATTTAAAGAGAAGGAATTTGATGAATCAGAGTACGCAAAATACATCACAAATAAATACGGACTGAATTATCACGAAAAGATTCTTGAGGCAGATATAGTTGAACTATGGGCAAAAACAACTTGGTATAATGATCAACCTCATGGCGATATCTCTTTTATTCCGACTTTTATCGTTTCTGAATTTGCAGCTAAGGATCATAAATTGGTCTTGACTGGTGATGGAGGAGATGAGCTATTTGCAGGATATACGAAGTATCTGTCTCTAGAGAAATATGATGTGTCCTCTAAGGCATTTTTTGATTCGATTTCGCTTTTTAGAGAGGGCGGTTTTATCAACTCTCTTTATACGAGTGAATTCAAAGAAAAAATTAATCTCGAAGGAGCTTTTAATCTTTTTTCTAATGTTATATCTAAATCATCAAATAAAGATAACATAAATCAAGCTTTATATTTTGATACAGTCCAGTTGTTACCTGGTAATAATTTGGTGAAACCAGATAAAATGGCCATGGCTAATTCATTGGAGACAAGAAGTCCTTTCTTAGACTATCGTTTCTTTGAAATGATGATGCGTGTACCTGGAAACATGAAATTGAAAAATAATGACACGAAGTACATCTTGAAAAAACTGGCTTTGAATCATTTTTCAGAAGATCATGTTTATAGAAAAAAGCAAATGTTTACAGTGCCTGTGGGAGAATGGTTCAAAACAAAACTAAGTAGTTATTTGATTGAAACGCTATCTGATGAACGATTTGTCTCCAGAAAAATATTTAATCAGGATTTGATTATTCAGATGGTTAATGAACATATTTCGGGAGAAAAAAATTACACCAGAGAATTGAGGGCTATAGTGAATTTGGAAATCTGGTTCAGACAGTTTATAGATTAAATTGATGAGATAGATATATAACTGAACAATCCGANNTCGGATTGTTCAGTTATATAAGATTTGACTTAGTCGTTCATCTACTTTGAGTTGATTAATAAGAGCTGGCTGAATTAAGTGTTTTTATATGATCATCCAATAGTTTTAGATCAGTTGCTTTAAAAAGCTCCTGAAGTTGAGTTAAGCTGGTTGCACTTACAATCGCTGTTGTAACGCTCGGGTTTGACAATAGCCATGAAATGGCTATTGTGGAAGGCTTTGAGTTTAGCTCAGCTGCTATGTGATCAAGTGCCTTTAATATATTGTGTCCACGCTCATTTAAATATTTTTGAACCCTTTTACCACGTTCACTTTTTTTGAGATCGGATTCATTTCTGTATTTCCCAGTCAGAAATCCAGATGCAAGTGAAAAGTAGGTGATAACACCAATTTTGTTTTTGATGCAGTCCTGTTCAAACTCAGTCTCATAGCGCTGTCTGTCATATAGATTATACTCCGGTTGAAGGGTATCGTAAGTTGGCAAATTGTTCTCCATGGACACTTTTAAGGATAGAAGAAACCTTTGAGGAGAAATATTTGAGGCTCCTACATACCTAATTTTCCCCTCCTTAATGAGTTGTTGATATGCTTCTAATGTCTCTTCTATTGGTGTAGTGGCATCATCGTAGTGAGATTGGTATAAATCTATGTAATCTGTTCTTAAGCGGCTTAATGAGGCCTCGGCCGCTTTGATAATGTATTGTTTTGATAGTCCACGGTTGTTGATGTCTATGATGCCTCCAACCTTTGTCGCTATCACTATAGAATCTCTGTTTCCGCGTTTTTTTTGCCAGTTGCCTATTATTTTTTCAGATTCTCCTCCAGTATTACCTGCTTTCCACGTGGAATATACATCTGCTGTATCAATAAAATTTCCACCAAGATCTTCAAGGTAGTCCAGCATCTTAAAAGATGTTTCTTCATCTATTGTCCATCCTAATACATTTCCTCCAAATGCTATTTTGCTGACAATCAGCTCCGTATTTCCAAGCTTACTTCTCATAATTGAATAGATCAAATTTTAATATAATTGAGACTCTAAGGTAGCGTATCCAAATATATTATCAATTAATTCTGACCTTTTAATCAATCGAAGACGAAATCCGAAACAGAATTTGATTTGCTCCTTAATTTCTTAATGTGTCATTTGGGCATCATTATTGCTTGTTTGTATGTAGGATTTAATAATGCTTTTTTGTCTTAAATAATTGAATAGGGAATTCTTGACAGAACAGCGCTAAAATTTTAATGGTCATATTTTGGTTTAATTATTGTTAAATTTGACGAACGTTTTTTAATATAAACCTATGTTTACTAAACTTGAAATTGTTTCACGATGGATTATTTTTACAATTGATATATGTTTAAGCCTATTTGCCCTATTATTTGCAGTCATATTACAGCATAATTTTATAATTGACAGGATAAATTTTATATCTTTTTACAAATCCGTATTATTGGTCATCGCAGTTAATTCATTGGTGTTTTATAGTGTGAAGACTTTTGCAGGTATAGTTAGATATACTTCTGCTCAGGATTCATTTAGAATACTTTTTTCTGTAATCCTGAGCTCATTGGTTCTTTTCTTTACGAATGCTATAATTATTGTTGTTTCTGGGGTGCCAGTAATCAGTAATGTTGCAATTGTAATTTATACTCTATTTAGCTTTCTGTTGCTGATCACTTACCGAGTAATAGTAAAGTATTTTTTTATGTACTTAAAGAATGCTAAATTAGACAAGATAAGAGTTATTATCTACGCTGCCGGTGAAGCTGGAGTGGCAACTAAAAGAACATTTGATCATGATGCCAAGGTAAATAAAACGATTATTGCATTTGTTGATGATGATTTACGCAAAGTCGGTAAAACGATTGATGGTGTTAGAATTCTTGATGCCAGCCAGCTTGAGCATCTTATATTAAAGCATGAAGTTGATGAAATTATCTTTGCGTCATTCTCTATCCCTCCTGATCGTAAAAATCAGATTGTTGATATTTGTCTGGAAAACGATGTTAAGATCCTGAATATTCCTTCACCTGAAGTATGGGCAAAAGGGCCGGTTACTACGGCACAAATTCAGAACTTAAACATTGAAGATCTTTTGAATAGAAAGACTATTCAAATTGATATTGATGGTATCCAAACCCAACTTAAAGATAAACGGATTCTTATTACAGGGGCAGCCGGATCAATTGGGAGCGAAGTAGTTAGGCAACTTCTTAAATTTGAAACTGGATTAATCATTCTTTGTGATCAGAGTGAAACTGCTTTGCATAATATTTATCTGGAGTTGGAAGAAGCCCATGCCAATACTAATTTTCATGCATTTATAGGCGATGTAAAGGACGAGAAAAGAATGGAATTTCTTTTTGAAACATATAAGCCTCACTACGTTTATCATGCAGCAGCATATAAACACGTCCCTTTGATGGAGGATAATCCAACTGAAGCCATTAAAACGAATGTTTTTGGAACTAAAACTATCGCGGATAAAGCAGTTAAACATGGTGTTCAAAAGTTTGTGATGATCTCTACGGATAAAGCTGTAAATCCAACTAATGTTATGGGAACTTCTAAGCGAATTGCAGAGATTTATGTGCAGTCTTTAAACAATTCCCTACACGATAGGCATCATATTTTTAGTAACGGATTAAGTTACATAAATGAGTTAGACGTGAAACCAATTACCAAATTTATCACTACTCGTTTTGGAAACGTTCTGGGTTCAAATGGATCCGTTATTCCGAGATTTAAACAACAGATAGAAAAAGGAGGACCGGTAACCGTTACACACCCTGAAATTACAAGATACTTTATGACAATTCCGGAAGCCTGCCGGTTGGTGTTAGAAGCCGGGTGTATGGGTAAAGGAGGAGAAATTTTTGTTTTTGATATGGGTAAATCTGTCAAAATTGTAGAATTGGCGAAAAAAATGATCAGACTTGCAGGTTTGATTCCCAATGAGGATATAAAAATCTCTTATTCTGGCCTTCGCCCAGGGGAAAAATTGTTTGAAGAGCTCCTTAATGATCATGAAAATACAATGCCTACCCATCATGAAAAAATAATGATTGGAAAAGTGAGGGAATATGATTTCAATAATGTACAGGATCAATTATCCATCTTATTTAAGTACGCAAGTTCAGATCATATCACTAAAGTTGTGCAGCAGATGAAGATTATTGTGCCTGAGTTTAAAAGTAAAAATTCAGTCTTTGAGGAGTTAGATTTTGCTCATGAAAAAGATATTCCTAATAAGTCCCATAGTTAATCCTCTTTATGAATTTTAAAATACGAAGCTCTTTTTCTTTAGGAATCTTAGTGTCATTATGTTTTGGTCTAAAGGGTCAAACGCCAAATATAAATGTTCCCTATTCCTTCCAATTCTATCAGAAACTAAATAAGTCTGTATATGACAGGAATACACGATTTCATTCTTCTATCAAAGGATACTATGAGGATGATTCTCTATTGAAAAATCGTTTTGATAGTCTGATGAAGGCAGGAACCGATTCATTGAATCATCGTTCATGGGTGAGAAGAAAAATAACGGAAGAGCATTTGTTAAATTTTGATGGGGACGATTTTAAAGTCTATGCCGACTTTTTGCCTGATTTTCAAATAGGTCGGGAATTCAGTGAAAAAAAGCAAACCTGGCTAAATACGAGAGGATTTCAGATTGGTGGAAAAGTTGGAGATAAGTTTTCTTTTTATACAAATGGGTTTGAGAACCAAGCTGTTTTTGCTAATTATATTACAGAGTTTGTAGATACTAGGAAGGTCGTTCCTAGCCAGATGAATGGAAAGCTCGGTAATCGTATTAAAGATTGGGCTTATGTTACTGCATTATTGTCTTTTACTCCAAATAAACATTTAAACTTTGCATTGGGGTATGATAAGAATTTCATTGGTGATGGATATCGCTCAATGTTGCTGTCGGATGTTGCTGCAAACTACTCATTCTTTAGAGTAAGGGCTAGCTTAGGCCAAGTGACTTATCAGACTATATTCGGCTATATGCTTGATCCAGGAGCCCCTAAATTGACTAATGACAAGAGATTGGGAGATAGAGGTAAATGGGCCGCAATTCATTATGTGGATTGGAATGCAACTAATCGCTTCTCTATTGGTTTTTTTCAGGCAATTACTTGGGCGGATGCAGAAGTTGAAGGAAAAAGAGGATTTGATTTTAATTATATCCATCCTTTTGTCTTTCTTCGTCCAATTGAAGGGTCGAATACGTCCTCTCCTGATAAAATGAGATTAGGCATAAACACAAAATATGAAGTGCTGGATAAAACTACAATTTACGGCCAGTTTATGATTGACGAATTTACTGCTAAGGAGTTTTTTGGAAATAAGGGATATTGGGCAAATAAATGGGCGTTGCAAATAGGATTAAGAGGATCTGATTTGTTCAAAGTCGAAGGGCTAAATTATTTGGCAGAATTTAATACAGCGAGGCCATACACCTATTCTCATTTTGATCGGATGTCAAATTATGCTGCAATGAATCAACCTTTAGCTCATCCTTTGGGTGCTAACTTTAGAGAGATCTTGGGAATGATGAATTATTCTTATAAAAGATTTGATTTCCAAGGGCAGTTGATGTATGCAAGATATGGTTTAGACCCAGAAGGGTTTAATTATGGAAAAGATATTTTTAAACCTTATGGAACAAGGGTTAGCGATTATGGGAATAGCATCGGACAAGGCATCAAGACAAATCTGTATTTTGCCGAAGGACGCGTTTCTTATCTGCTGAATCCAAAGTATAATCTTCGGATCGAGTTAGGAGGGGTATATAGAAAAGAAAGTAATACGATATCTAAAAGTACTGGATTGGTAACTTTTGGATTACGTAGTACCTTTAGAAATTTATATCAGGATTTTTAATTCCAGTCATTGTATAATTAAGAAAAATTAGGATTAGGATTCGAAAGATTGACCTTTTTAATTTTCTGCCATTTTGGAAAGTAGTTTAACTGCTTGGTAAAATAACACAAGATAAATCGACTGACCGATTGGAAATAGCAAATTTATATTTCCTTTGGGCGTTGCAAATCACTGGTTTTAAGTCAATAGTGATTAGTACTCCTCTCATAAATCGCCCATTGTTAGATATTCCGAGAAATATTTCTGGGGATTCCTTTATCGCATTATTTTTCGCAAGCACATAAATATGGTATTCAGGGCTCGTTTTTCATGAATATCGTAGAAGGTTCTTGTATTGTTCTTTAGAAAATATTGTTATCAATAAAAATGCGATTATCAGGAAGAATTTTAATATGCCAAGTTGTAACCGTTGCAGAGCTCAATCAGAAAAACAGTAGAGACAGTTCGATTATTGGGTATAAAATGTAGATGTTTTTAACCTGTGAATTTTTGGTTCAACAAAATTTGGAACAAGATTATAACGCTGTATAGTCGGAATGGTTGTTGTTGTGGTATTTGAAAGAACAATAATTTATCTCCGTTATGAAAGGTACAGCACTTCAACCAAAATATAATCGCGTCAAGGCAATTGGTTATTCCCAATGCGATTCTTTCTAATGAACTCAACGAGGCTCTTTGCCAAAGCGTGAGACTTCATCTCCAAATACATATCATCCTTTATCTAAAAGAATCTGAAAACTCTTCTAGAGTTCATTTTCAAAGAGACTATTTAAGGTTTTTAAATTTTTATAAGGAATTACCATATGGTTCATAGATGTAGTCCTTTGGATCAAATGCTGTGGAAGCTAAAACCAATAAAATAGCATCAGATGAAAAATCATGCATAATGTGCCAATCCTGTGGTTCTAAAATTAAGCACTTTTCCGGTGAGTCGAGATCGAATAATTCTACTTTTGCATTGTCATTGTTTGTTATTTTACAGGATCCCTGGATACATATCGCTGCTTGGTGGGTATTGTGATGTCTGTGACCTCCACGGTCTGAGTCATCAACAGCATAAATATAAAATAATCGCTTGATTTCGAAATTAACAACACGGTCAAGAACAGTTAGGATCCCTCTGGAATCTTTAAAGGTTTTAAGATTTATTATATGGGCCATAAATATAGTTCTTCTAAACTAGGAATATATGTGAGAATAAACTGTGGAGAGAGAAAATAAAGAGCCTTCTATCGGGATCGAACCAATGACCTACTGATTACAAGTCAGTTGCTCTACCAGCTGAGCTAAGAAGGCTTTTATTATGTCATCAAATGCGATAAATATCGCCTGATGCTCTGGTGAGGCCACAAAAGTAGAAAAATATTGTTTTCCGGCAAATTATTTTTTAAAATAATTTAACCTTTCCCAAAGGTCGTATACGCTCCCTTGGCTTTTAACTTTTTTAATCGTGGTCCTTTATGTCTGGAGGTATAAAAACGGAGTGCTTCTTCGAGTATGACAGGTTGGGGGGTAATCTTGTATAGCGCTATAAAATCCCTGTAAATTTCTACAGCTAGTTTTGGCGAATCAAAATACGGAGTATTGATCATTAACAGCAATAGGGCTTTTACCCTTTCAGTATCAATCATAAATTTCACTGCGTTTTTGGGAATCTTTGATTCATCCAGCAGGTATAGCTTTTTCAGTTCGCCATATAAGCCTATTTTTTCAATCAGGAGCTGTTGTTTTCCTTTAGCAATGAAATGAGTCACCTTAACAGTAATCTCATCCTCAGTGAGCGCTTTGGCAGGTAACAGCCTCCATAAAGGTTGGTCATAGAAAATATGGCGTATGAAGTTGATCTGATCGAGGTCATATACTGGTATACTTCGTTGCGGTAGGGTATAAGTTCCTGTTTCAGGATCTTTAAATACAGTTCGGGAAGTGATCTTTAATGTTGGATTTTCTATCTCTTTCAGATGCAGCGGAACCTCATCCATGAGAAAAGCCATATCTGCAATCCAAAACCCCAGGGCAACTCTTCGTCTCCAGACGTTATAAATGATCTCCAGATCTATGGCGTAAATATTGTAGATGAGTACAGTCTGCATATTTCGCTTAAATTTCCTTAAATATGCGGACTATTTCGTGAATAGTAAAATCCAGCTAGAACTGAAGGGTTTTATTCTTGAGAAGGATGTTCTTCAGTTTCGTTTTTTTTGTAATGGTAGGTGTCCGGTTCCCCGGTTTTATGTCTGAGGAGAATTCCTTCATCAGAAAGTAGGTTTAGCCGGTGACTAAGTGATTTACGGATGAAGCTTTTTCCAAATAACCGGATACAGTTGGCTTCAATTTCATCCAGATTTACCAGCCTTCTATCGAAGAAACCCGCTGTAATCAAAGTGAGAATAGCATTCTTAGGCCCAATTTCTTTTACGCTCGGATTGATGATTTTAAGTGTTTTTTTTCTGGAAAGAATTGGTTTTTCGGGAACAAGGTCATGGAGGTTTAGCAGGGTTTTATTTTTTCCTTTGCCAGGCTTTTTCCCCGACAGATGAGATGTATCCGTTTGATTAATGGCTTTGACGATTTTATTCAGATGTCCCAACGTATACTTAGCCGTTAGCCGTGGATTTTCCGCATTTGAAATATAACCTTCGGCGATTCCCGCTTTATTTTCAAGCGTCCGATGGGAAATCTCTTGTTTTTCGCGGGCTTCTTTGACTTTATTGATCGTCTCTAAATCAGCAGCTTTTACCTTTGAAGGTTGCCACTTTTTATCTTTTTTGGCCATTGCGCAAGAAATAGCCTTTGCAAAGACTATTGTCAGTTGAGATATTGGTGTAATCGAAAAAAAGAAGCCGTACTGATGCTGTAAACCAATCTTTTAAAGGGTGCTACCTAATAGAAAAATTAACGATTGGTGAATTATTGAAAATTACAATAACAAGGTACATAAACTAATATGTAATTTTTTTTTATATTATAGCTAATAGCCTTTGGTTGAGTATTTTGACAACTGAGTTGGGAATAAGTAGTCTTGAATCGTAATTAGAGGCCGATTTGAAATTGTGTTTTGAATGTACTTTTTTTCTTACAAATGAAAAGACCGGCAATTTGCCGGTCTTTTCATTTGTATCCATAAGAAAAATGGTATTTATGGAAGGGTGTAGCTGGCTACAACAGGAAGATGGTCTGAAGCAATGATATTTTTAATTACCTGATGAGTAGCTACTTTCAGGTGACTTCCTTTTTTTAGCAGAATGAAGTCGATTTCTTTTTCTGGATTAACCTCAGGAATTGTCGGATCACAGTTCTCTGTGCAGCTGCGCCTGAAATGTTGCTCCAATATAGCCATTGCCGGATTTGTAGCCTCAAAGTTAAAGTCCCCGGCAAGAATAACTGTTCCTTTTCTTGAGCCTAAAATCTTGTTGATTTCAGCTACCTGGAGTAAACGATGTTCCTCTTTTAGGTCAAGATGTGTGCAGGCGAAATCTAATTGCTGTCCGTTGGGTAGGGTCACATTCACAACGGCCAGGCTCCGGGCTTCTGCAGCTAGTCCTTCTTTGGAGGGTAGAGGAAAGCGTGATGCCTGGTTAATCTTAAATCTGGAAAGAATGGCAACGCCATATTCGCCTCCATCAAAATCTATTCCCTTGGAGAAGAAAGAATGCATTCCTGTTAGTGCTGCCAGTTTTTTCACCTCGTCGAGTCCATTAGCCCTTTTGGTCAGTACATCCAGTTCCTGGAGGGCCACGAGATCTGGCTGCTGACTGTTGATGACATCGGCAATAGCTTGCAAGTCAATTACTCCACTTTGTGCAGGTGGGTTTCCGTGATGAATGTTATACGTCATCACTTTTAGCGTTTTTGTCCCGGATTGTGCAACGGTGCTGAAAGCGTACATAAGAAGTAAACAAAGGGTACCTGAAAATTGAAAATATCGTTTCATAAATGCTGGATTTCTACCTTTAAAATTAGCGCTTTATTTTGAAATTCAGCGGCCGACTTCCTCTTGATATCAAACGTTTGCGCAGTCAATTTCGGGAAGATCTGAAGGATCCCGGCTATCTTAGACCTGATTTATTGGATCAGGCAGCTATGGAACGAAGAAAATTTTTAGGAGCGATATCATTAATGGGACTGGCAGGAACGTTACCTGCAACATCACTTTTGGCTGTTGAAGGAAAGCCTTTTAGTCGCGCGGGAATAGCGGGAAAAGACAGAGAGTATTGGTGGAGACTATTGTATAAAATAGGAAACCCCGTAACGGCAAACCTCGCAAATGGCAGCCTGAAAAAAAATATGAGGGTAGAAAAATCACCTACTTTCGATTCCCGTTCTATTCATGTCACTTATCTGGAAGCCGTCGGCAGAACCTTTGCAGGAATTGCCCCCTGGCTGGCTTTACCAGACGATGATACAAGGGAAGGCGTGTTTCGTAAAAAAATGAGAACAGATGCCCTGCAGGGATTGGCCCGTTGTTTTGATCCGGCAAGTCCCGATCAGCTAAATTTTAAAACAGATCATCAGCCAATTGTAGATGCAGCCTATCTGGCTCACTCTTTTTTACGCGCCCCGAAAGCATTGTGGGAGCCGCTGGATTCGACAACTAAAGAAAGAATCATCACCGCATTTAAATCATTAAGAAATAGAAAACCATTCGATAGCAACTGGTTGTTGTTTGGGGCCATGTCTGAAGCTTTTCTCCTCACATTGGGGCAGGAGCCTGATGCAGAAAGGTTAAATAAGGGGGTGAAGAAATTAAATGAATGGTATAAAGGGGACGGTTGCTATGGAGACGGGCCTAATTTCGCTTTCGACTACTATAATTCTTTTGTCATTCATCCAATGATGGTAGATACGCTAAAAGTTATGGCTGATCATGGACTGGCAACGTCAAAAGAATATGAGCTCGCCATCTCCAGAATGGAGCGATATGCTGTAGGGCAGGAGCGGATGATTTCTCCGGAGGGGACATTTCCACCGATCGGACGTTCCATTACTTACCGGACGGGAGCATTGCAGGCGTTAAGTCAGGTTGCGTTGATGGAGCGATTACCGGCAACAATAAAACCGGCACAGGTACGTGCAGCACTTACGCTGGTCAAAAAAAACATGTACGATGTACCGGGTACATTTGATGAAAACGGATGGCTGCAGTTGGGCTTCGTTGGCCATGATCCGGATATTGCAGATTATTACACTTCTACCGGAAGTCTGTATATGGCTACATTATCCTTCCTGCCTCTGGGATTACCGGCAACAAACGAATTCTGGTCGGCACCGGCCGAAGACTGGACAGCAAGAAAAGCCTGGGGAGGGAAAAAATTTGCTAAGGATTATCATGTAGATTACTAATCGATATCAATTTCAATATTAAAATTCGGATATTTAGAAATCCTTAAATAAATTTAGGATGACGGATTATTGATTCATGATAATGAACATCCCCATGTTGAAAACAATGGCTCGCGGTTTATCGTTGGTAATCTGCTTATGTTTATGGTTAAGCAGTGTTTCTTTTGCGCAAACAATCCCTAAGCAGGGAGGTCGTCCGAAGGTTGGCCTGGCACTCAGTGGTGGTGGGGCTAAGGGGATGGCGCACATCGGTTTATTAAAGCTGATTGATTCCCTGGGGATAAAAATAGATTATATTTCAGGAACCAGTGCCGGAGGAATCTTTGGCGGGCTTTATGCCATCGGTTACACACCGGATACGCTAAAAAAGATAGCGTTGAGGATCAACTGGCGTAGGGTGTTGAGTAATAAAGTCCCTTTAAATCAGATCAATATAGAAGAAAAAGATGAATACGATAACTATATGATCGAATTTCCGGTAATGGGAGGGAGACCAAGATTACCGGGCGCGTTAATTGAAGGACAATATATTTCTGAGATCCTCAATACCCTTACTTATCCTGCAAAACACATTAATGATTTTAACAAATTACCTATACCCATTACCATTACGTCCTCAGATATTGTAAATGGGGGATTGGTTTTGCAACACAAAGGCTCGCTGCCGATGGCCATTCGTGCGACTCTGGCCATACCCGCGGCTTTTGCGCCAGTTTACATTGATGGACGTTTGCTGGTTGATGGGGGCTTAGATCGTAACTTCCCCGTTCAGGAAGTGAAAGAAATGGGGGCAGATATCGTAATTGGTGGCTATACCGGATTCCGTCTTTTTACGGAAAAAGAAATTGAAAACCCAATGAAACTGATTTACCAGACCCATGCGTTCAGGTCTGTAGAGGATTCTAAAAAACAGGAGGCGATGGCAGATGTAGTCGTCGATTTTACTCAGGCGCTGACGGGCTATTCTACTGCTGATTTTTACCAGAACAGGCGCATCATTGAAATTGGTGAGAATGAAGCCAGAAAATACCTGCCGCAACTGATTAAAATTGCAGAAGAACAGAAGAAATATCCCCGGGATAGTGTCTCGCAGGTCATTAAAGATCCCAGGTTACCAGTCACAAAGATTACATATCAGAATGATAAAGGCCAGCCTTTAGATTTTCCGGTAATGGAGCAATTTGCAGCTTCGCGTCTGGGCCTGGAGACCGGAAAGGAATTAAAGGTCAAAGCAGTGAACGATGGCATTGCAGACATCTACGGGACACAGTTTTTTGATAAGGTATATTATACTTTTGAGAATAAGGGAGATACCGGCTTAACAATGAATGTTCGCCTGAAACAGGGCAAACCGGGAGTATTCAAGGCTGCAGTTCATTATGATACCGAGCAGTCTGCCGGCTTGATTGTCAATTATACCTACCGCAATATTTTTTTAAGCAAGTCCAGGTTACTGGCAACAGTAGACCTTTCTGAGCGTTTCAAAGCGCGTTTCGACTATTATAAATTCATTAGTGAAAGCAACCGGCTCTGGTTTAAGGCATCTTTTAGTTATCAGGCGCTACAGAATAACTCTATTCTGTATAGGCTGATTTCTGATGAGAATTATTTTAACAATACCATGAACACGGAATTGTCTCTTGGGTATAGCCTTGGACGCTCCAGTTATCTTTCCTTAAGCCTGAGTAATGAAAATGAAGCCATAAAAAGAGGTCCTAATCTTTTTAAAAGATTTTTTGGAGAAGGAAATGACATCCGGACACTTTATAAACATAGCAACGAAGCCTTCACATTGCTCTTCAAACAGAATACTTTAGACAACCTGTATTTTCCAAAACGGGGAAATTCATTAACGATTCAGGCGAAATATCTTGTGAACAACAGGCTCAGTACTAAAGTTCCGGATCCTGATGACGAGAAAGGGCAGTTGATTTACCAATACCTGAATCCTATGGATGGCCTTCCCGGAAATATTATGAGATTGTTCCTTAGCGAGAACTTTGTAAAACGGATCAACAGGAAGCTCTCTTTAAATGCCTCAGCTTCCTGGGGGCTCAATTATTCGGATAAATATGGGATTGACTCTTCCTATATGTATGAAAATGCCAAATTTAGCATGGGAGGAATAGATGCCAGGCAGGATGTTACACAAAATAATTTTATCGGATTAAAGCGCGGAGAGATTGGACTGGCAAGCCTGACCACCTTCGGTTTCGCTTTGCAATACAACATCAGGGGGAACTTATACCTAACCCCACAGGTTAATGTAGGCTGGGAAAATAGGGGTTGGAATCCGTTTAATGTAGCCTTTAATGACGACTACCTCTTCGGATACGGCGCTAAATTGGGCTATATGTCCTTCGTTGGTCCGATTAATTTTTCTGTAGCTAAAACGAATGGTTTTGACCGCAATCCATGGAGAATGTATTTGTCTATCGGCTTCAAGTTTTAATCTATTTGATTTCTATCGTCATTTCTATAGCTTCCAGCGGCATGTCGTCATGATACTCCAACATGGCAAGGGCTGAATAGCGGCCTTTCTTAAGGTTGGCAGGAATGGCAAGAGGGATGGTCCTGTTTGCATCCGGGAATATGGGGAACTCAATGCGCTCAAGTTTGATTTCTTCACCGGTCTCCATATTGGTTAGCTCCAGGCGGGCCTGGCATTGCAGCATGATGTTCCCGGTATTCCTGACGAAGAAATTATAACTGCCTTTTATGGATTGATCAGGACGAAGGTCAATGGCCTTCGCTTCATAATTGTGGACTCCCGGAGGGATCTGATAAAGGTGGATGCCAAACCTGAAGATCTCATTGATCACAGCATTTACCTTTCCTTTTTTCTTCTTACTGTTTTCCTGCTCCTTCACATTTTGAACAAATAACATCGCCCATTTCATTTCTTTAAGCATTAAGGTATCTGCCGGCGCATTTAGTGTTACGCGGACCTCTTTTGATGCCCTGGGCTCTATTTCTATAAAAGAATTGTCCAGTTTGATCCAGTCGGCGCAGGAGCGGCTCAAGGTCCCTGCTTTGAGGTACTGGTGATTGCCCAGGCTGTCTCTTAACCAGTCTCCCAGGGATAATTGAAACACTTGCCTTTCATTTGAGATGTTTACTATCGTAATGGTTTGTGAGGAACGCTCTCCGGCGGCGGCATTGAAGCTAAGTAAGGTTGGGTTGATGTTGACCCGCTGTGCATTGGTTATAGAAGGGCAGATTAATAAACCTGCTATTAAAGCGAAAGAGCATAAGATAGCTTTCATAATTGAGTTTTGTGTCCGGATGATCTTTGCTGGTGTTGCAATAATAATGCAGTTTTTATTTTGGGTCGATTTTTGCATCCCTTAAGAAACAGTACTGCTTTGTTTTATGAAATATTTATACCTGTCCGTATTTTTTTTTGGTTTCTTTATCAGGGCGAATGCCCAGCCTGCGGCACCTTCTCCTTGTACTGCTCTGGGAACAGAAGCCAGAAATAAGCTGACGGTTGTTTCTGAAGGAACACTAAACTTTACCCTGGGTACGCTCAATAGTTTTGAAACAGAACAGACCTATTCCAATAACATCAGACTGAATGTCTTGTCCAGAGATTCTAAATATAGACTATATGTGGCTGCAGAGCTTTCCCTGTCAGGAAGCCCTTCTACGGTGATTCCATTAAACAATTTTCAAGTCCAGACTGCTCTGGTAGGAACCAATCCCCAGAACAGGATTACGGTAAGTAATGTGACGCTTTCCGGAGCCTACCAGCAATTTGCACAGCGCAACAACGCTACGAATACCGCAGTCGATGTCTTTGACTTGACGGTGAAACTATCAGGGATGAATACTTATACTCAGGCTCCTGGTAATTATATACTTAAGTTTCACTATAGACTGTGTCATTATTAATATGAAAAATTTCATTATAACGATTGTTTTTGTTGGATGGATTATGTCATTTATTCCATCGGTTGGTATGGCCCAGCGTTATGTGACCAGAAGTCGCACAGTACAGCTATATCAGGTACTGGATGTCTCTTTAAGCAGTACCAGTTCGGTCTTTGATTTTTCTGCTTTGGCGAACTATGAAAATGGAATTACCAAGCCTGGAATGATCACGGCTACGGTTAAGGCCAATGTACCCTGGAAGCTAACGCTGACACTGGCAAGTAACACTTTATCGCCTCAGATTACCCCTACACCAATGCCTGCGAGCGTGATCGGGATCAAGGCTTCTACCGCTGCTACCTATACCCCGGTCCAAAACAATGCCCCCTTTTTTGTTCAAAACAACAGAGGATTGTATACGGTTGTCTTTGACCTGAGAGCACTTCCTGGCTATCAGTATGAAACGCAGGAATACCTTGGTGATTTTTATTTTACTGTGTCACAACAATAGTACTTTAACTCAAACTTGTTACATTTTCGTGTGGAATGTTTTTCTCAAAATTGCCCATTTTGAGAAAAGTGTGGTGTTGTTTTTCTACGTTTTTCTCCCCATTTATAGGTAATAATACCTATTTTAATGGCATGTGGTTTGTCTTTGTGTTTGCATATTAACCAACAAACAAAATTATCCAATGAAAAAAATTTTACTCAGTGTTGCACTATTTTGCGCGACATGTATGACTGTAAATGCACAAGTCGCTACAGGTACGACATCCACACGTACCCAAAACATGAAGATTGTCATCAAAGAAGTCTTCGATCTTGCCTTAACACCGGGTACATTACAAACCATTAGCTTTGACGCCCTGGCTAATTATGATGCTGCGGGTGGTATTGAGCTTGCTGCTGCAAATACAGTGAACTATAAAGCCAACCATTTGTGGAAAGTTACTGCAATTGCAAATGCACCTGAATTTACTTACGCTTCAACAACGAACAGTAAAGTAGCTGATCTTTCTCCAATGCCGACTTCTGTTTTGCAAATTCGTAAAACAGGTGGTACTTATCAGGCCCTTCCTCCAAGTACTGGTGCGGCAATTACGGTAGCATCAGGTACACGCGGTACAGGTAACTTTACCCTTGATTATAAGGCTGTTCCCGGATATACTTACCAGACAGGTGAATATACCGTTGGTGTAATCTACACCATGACCAACCAATAAGCAATTTCCGGCGTCATCATAATTTAATAAGGAAAGCCCTCCCATAAAAGGGCTTTCCTTATGATGGAATCGTTGGTAATCCTATGTGTAAAATTCGCGCTGTGAGCCTGCTTTGTCTGGCTTTTGTCTCCTTTCTGTGTTGTTCCGCTAATGCGCAATCCATTGACCTTACTTTTTTAAAAGATACGGTGGAGCAAAATGGGAATGCCTATAGTTTTAATACCGTGATTTTACGGAATACCTCTGCGGTAGCCCGGAAGTTTACTATTGAAGCACAGGCTCCTGAAGGCTGGCAATTGCTTTTCGACAACCGTAAGGTCTTCGAACTTGGCCCCAATCAAACGCTTTCCCTGCCGCTAAGGCTTGCGGCCGCCATCCAAACGGAGGCGACAGTTTACAGCGTCCGTTTATTTTTGAACGTTGCAGGATATTCTCAGAAATCAGCTTATGCTTATTATGCCAGGGTTGGCGCCAATTCAAAATGGCGGGCTTCATTACTCAATCCAAATCTGCTCTTATCGAGGGCAAGCCAGGAAAACAGCTTTCGCTTACTGCTCAGTAATAAAGGAAATGCACCCGAAGAGCTAAATGTCCGTATCAATACTTCCCTGTTACTTTTGCAGGCCAGGAACAGCTCTCTTAAGCTCGCTGCGGGAAAAGATACCATGCTTGTTTACAGTTTCAATGTTGCTGCTAAATTTCTGGATGATTTTAAAAGCCAGGAAATCGTGGTTCAGGTAACCGATCAGAAAAAACAGAACCAATTGCTCCTGCAACGAATTTCGAGCTTTGGGACCGTTTTCAGAGAGAACCCTTCCGGCTGGTATACCTTTCCGCTAAGCATCGAATTTGTGGCCCAAAATTTTACGACTGCCCAGAGCGCATTGTATATCAATAGTAACGGAAGCCTGGACTTAGATAAAGGCCGCTCTCTGAATTTTAATTACAGGACGGATAACTTTAATGCGCAATCTGATGGATCTTCAAGATACGCGTTTCTCAATTATAATTCAGCTAAATGGAAGGTTTCTGTTGGCGATCAGTCTGAATTTGGCGACTTCCTGATCGATGGTCTTGGCGCACGTCTGGGCTTTGATAATGGAAAAGGGTACCGCACTGAGCTGCTTGGCGTAGACAGCAGGCTTGGTGATTCAAAGTTGTTCCGATTGAATCAACAATTTAATTTTTCGGGAAATCAGGAGCTGGAGAACCAGACCATGGCGGGCTTTGACCGGGGAAATAAGATCAATAGTCTACTCAATATGAGTACTTATGAGTTGGGCTGGAGAAAATATAGCCGCCTCATTCTTCGTGCAGGAATCAGCAGAGAAGAATTTTACCGTTTTAGCGAGCCGCTCAGAAAAACGGGAGGTGCCCTCGCTGCGGCCTATAGCTATAGCAGTCCGGGCTTAACTGGAAGGTTCGGCCTCTCTGCTACTGATGTCAATTTTCCCGGAATTAATCGCGGTTTAAGGCAATCCAATAATGAACTGACCTTCCATTTTAAGCGGTTATCCCTGGGTTTGTTGTTCGACTATAACGAACGGCAGCTCAATCCTGCTTTGGATACAGGTACTGTGTTAAGACAACTATTGGGGGGACGTATCGCAGAATATGGACTGAAGATAGGCTGGAGATTCGATAAAGGATATGCTACATTGATCAGCTCAGTGATCAATCAGGTTCAGTCTTCCAGCGATCTGATCCTGATCAGGTCTTACAAGCTGAATTTTAATGCAGGAAAAGAATTTGGGAACAACTTCTCGGCTTCATTTTCAGGTAATCTATTGAGAAATCAGGCTCCGGATGATCCTGCTGCAAAAGCGGGGTATAGTCTTAATGCCTATGCTACACTTGCGGCACGAAATTATGGGTTCTTTGTCAGGCTGGACAATGGACCTTCTTATTATTTTGATTTTGTGAATTACCTGAACAATGGCTATTCCACCAGAAGGTTTCAGTTTTCGCCCTATTATGAGCAGTCTTTTTTTAAAGAGGTTTTGCATTTCAGGGTACAAATGGACTATACCGACGATCGTTCCCTGCCTGTTCCGGAGTTCATGGCACGTGGGGACTTAAGCCTGGACCTGAATAGCAAAGGTTTGTCCTTCCGTATTTTTGGTTCCAAGAATGTAAGGACCATTGCGGGAAACAGGTCCGACTATATGAGCATGAGTATCCGCAAAAGTTTCAATGTGCCGCTGTTGGGGATCAGGCGCTTTGTGACCATGAAGGTCCTGGTCTTTAAAGATTTTAACAGCAACGGAATCTATGATCTCGGAGATGAAAGTATCCCGGATGCGGCGATAGGAATTGCAGCGCAGAACTTCCTGAGTAACAGGAAAGGGGAGGTGAGCTATAAAAACATTAAAGCAGGGGAATATGATATAGATCTGAGCCGTGTAAACAGCGTAAAAGGGTGGATGCCCAGAAATGGATTCCGCCAGCATTATGAAATCCGCAGTTCTCAGACGGTTTATATTCCCTTTAGTCAGAGTCACTATCTTTCGGGGAAACTGAATGTTCAAAAGGACCCACGCTCTAACCTGGTCTTTCGCCCCGGTGGCATCAGGATCAGTATGACCAGCTCAGGTGGAGAGAGTTTTAGTACGCTAACGACAGAAAGCGGTGAGTTTTTTATTAACCTTCCCCAGGATACGTATAAAGTCCGGATCAGCAGCAACGTTTTTGATGAAGACTTCAGGTTGCTGTCCGACACTTTTAATGCAGATCTGCTGCATAAAAATTCGGAACACCTCATCTTTGAAGTGCGGGAACGTAAGCGGCAAATCAACATTAGAAAACAATATTAAATCTTCCATTTTATAGTTGCTAAAACTATTTAAATCTTTCCTATCTTCGTTTTGAGCTTAGCTGTGTTATTGATTTAAAGTAATTACAACCAAATATTTAAAAATGAGAAGAAGATCATTTATTCAAAAAGCAGGATTACTTGGAGCAGGGTTATTGGCCAGTGACCTGGTGTCATTTGCTGCAGAACCAGGGTTTCCTACGGTGAGGGTTCCACTCGCAAAACGTCACTTTAGCAGTAAAGCTGTAGAAAGTGCGATTACTGAATTTACATCCAAAGTAAAAAATAAAGAACTGGCCTGGTTATTCAATAACTGTTTCCCTAATACTTTAGATACTACGGTTACTTATACGGAGACAGCGGGTAAACCAGATACTTATGTGATTACCGGTGATATCGATGCAATGTGGCTGCGTGACAGTACTGCGCAGGTATGGCCTTATCTTCCTTTTTTACAAAAAGACAAACCTTTAAAAAATCTCGTTCAGGGTGTCATTAACCATCAGGTAAAATGTGTGCTTAAAGATCCTTATGCAAATGCCTTTTACAATGACCCGAACAAAGTAGGGGAATGGAAAGATGATGTGACAGACATGAAACCAGGACTACATGAGCGGAAATGGGAGATTGACTCCCTTTGTTATCCGATTCGTCTGGCTTACCGTTACTGGCAGGAAACAAAAGATACCACTCCTTTCGGTGCAGACTGGCAGGCTTCGGTAAAATTGATTTTAAAGACCTTTAAAGAGCAGCAGCGCAAAGAAAACGATGGCCCTTATACCTTCCAGAGGAGAACTTCATGGGCCACAGACGGTGTTGCCATGTCAGGATACGGTTATCCCGTAAAACCTGTAGGTTTAATCTGCTCTTCTTTCAGGCCAAGTGATGATGCCACAGTGTTCTCTTTTTTGGTGCCTTCTAACTTCTTTGCAGTAGTGAGCTTAAAACAGGCTGCTGAAATCTTCAGAGCGATAAAAGCAGATGAGCAAACGGCGAAAGACCTGGATGCACTGGCAGCAGAAGTTCAGGATGCTTTGCAGAAACATGCCATCATCAACCATGAAAAATTTGGTAAAGTATATGCATTTGAGGTGAACGGAATGGGAAGCTTCAACCTGATGGATGATGCAAATATCCCGAGCTTACTCGCACTTCCATACCTGGGTGCTGTGCCGGCGGACGACCCTGTATACCAGAATACCCGTAAAATGATTCATTCTGTAGACGACAACCCTTTCTTCTTTAAAGGCGCTGCTGCAGAAGGAATTGGCGGTCCGCATATTGGTAAAGACATGATCTGGCCAATGAGTATCATTGCAAGAGGATTAACCAGCTCGGATGATAACGAAATTAAGTTATGCCTTAAAATGCTGCAGTCTACTCATGGAGATACTGGTTTTATGCATGAATCTTTCCATAAAAACGACCCTAAGAAATTTACCCGTGCATGGTTCGCATGGACAAATACCATCTTTGGCGAATTCCTTTGGAAAACCTATAAAGAAAGACCACACCTGCTGGCTTAAATCTTATCATCCAATACCGGCCTTCTGAATTTACCTTCAGAAGGCTTTTTTATGCGATGAAACCTGGGTTGCTAAAACCTTTTTAATGCCAAAATCGCTGAATGTTTTGTAGGAAATGTTAAATAATAACCTGTTAAAAATTCTTCCCTTAAAGCCATGAAACCTTTATTTAGAACCAGCCTGATCCTGATCCTTTTGTGCAGCGGGTTAACCGGATTTACGCAACAAAAAGTAAGTATCATTCCTCAGCCTGTAAACCTTCGTTTGCTGGAGGGCAGTTTTGTGATCAATTCTGAAACAAGCATCCATCTGGATGGCGATAAAAAAATATTGAAACCTGCTTCAGCCTTTCTTCAAAGCTATATCCGGGGAATCTCGGATTACGATTTGCAGTTAAAAAAGAACAACTTAAATACCATCACCCTCAAAATTATCAATAACCCGGTAATCGGTACTGAGGGCTATACGCTGACCGTAAATAACCAGGGGATTGAGATTGCGGCAAACGGACGTGCAGGAATCATTTACGGAATGCAAAGTTTGTTTCAAACCCTCCCTCAGGTACAAACAAATAAGGAACTAAGGGTTCCGGCAATGGAGATCACCGATTATCCCCGCTTTAAATGGCGTGGAATGCACCTGGACGTTGGACGTCATTTCTTCACGGCAGAGATGGTTAAGGAATACATAGACCTCATTGCCGCTTATAAGATCAATACTTTTCACTGGCACCTGGTAGACGACCAGGGATGGCGGATAGAGATCAAAAAATATCCTGCTTTAACTGCCGTTGGTGCATGGAGAGTAGACCAGACCGATCGTCCATGGGACATCAGGCCACAGGCGATGCCAGGTCAGGAAGCTACTTACGGTGGGTATTATACCCAGAAACAAATTAAAGAGATCATCGCCTATGCGGCAGTTAGAAATGTAAATATTGTACCGGAGATAGAAATGCCGGGGCATGTGGCCTCTGCTATTGCTGCTTATCCGAATCTCAGTTGTAGTCAACGCCCTCAATTGCCATTAACTGGAGGAAATTATACGGGAGCATCCTCGAATTACTGTGCCGGAAATGAAGAAGTATTTACTTTTCTGGAAGATGTACTGACAGAAGTGCTTGCGCTGTTTCCTTCAAAATACATCCATATCGGAGGCGATGAGGTCGATAAAACCTCCTGGAAAAGTTGTGCGCGTTGCCAGGCGAGAATGAAAACATCAGGTCTGAAAAATGAAAACGAATTGCAAAGTTACTTCATCACCAGGATGGAGAAATTTCTGATCGGCAAAAAGAGAAATATGATTGGTTGGGATGAGATCCTGGAAGGTGGACTGGCGCCGGAAGCGACAGTCATGAGCTGGAGAGGTGAAGCCGGGGGGATTGAAGCCGCAAAGATGAAACACGATGTGGTGATGACTCCTGATAACCCGCTTTATTTTGACCATTATCAGGCGGGTCCTGAAGGAGAGCCTTTGGCTTTCGGTGGATTTAATACCCTGAAAAAGGTCTATAACTATGAACCCATCCCGAAAGAGCTGAACGCAGAACAGGCTAAATATGTATTGGGTGCTCAGGCCAACATCTGGACAGAGCAAATTACGACTAAGGAACACCTGGAATATATGTTGCTTCCCCGCATGTTGGCTTTGGCAGAGGTGGTATGGTCTCCGGCACAAACTAAAAACTGGAACGATTTTTCTGAACGTTTGAAGTATCATTTCAAAGGCTTCGGACAAAAGGGATATCGTTTTTCTCCGGGGAATTATACAGTAGCCATAAAGCCAGCCATCAATAACGGGAAATTAACTGCAGAATTGTTGTCGGATGCGATTAACGGCGAGATCTATTATACCCTTAACGGGGAGCAGCCAACGATAGGAAGTCTTAAATATACCGGACCGGTAAGCATAGATTCTACTGCGATCTTAAAAGCGGTTTATGCAGTAAACGGATCTGTAATGGGATTGGTCCCTGCCAAACAATCCTTCGTTTTTCATCAGGCTACAGCTAAGAATGTGGTATACAAGAATCCGGTTAGTCCAAATTACCTGGCAAATGGCCAGAATTCATTGACCGATGGAATTCGTGGAACAACCGCGGTTAACAAATACTGGCATGGGTTCAGTGGTCAGGATTTGATTGCAACGATAGACCTGGGAGCACAAACCAATATCGGGAACATCAGCCTGGGCTGTTTGCAGAATTATAAGGACTGGATCATGATGCCGCGATGGGTAAAGTTCGAACTGTCTGACGATGGAATTACTTTTAGGGATCCGAAAACTATTAACAGTCCGGTTTCTCCCGAAGAAAAGATGACTTTAATCTATGATTTTAAAGCGGTTTTCGGGCAGAAGAAAGCCCGCTTTATTCGGGTAACGGCTAAAGTGCTGGAAGCCTTGCCTAAAGGACATAGTGGGGAAGGAAAGCCTGCATGGCTGTTTGCGGATGAAATTATCGTTACAAAGTAGGGATATTTGAACATCCCGAATGGGTTGGATATTAATGGGGTAATGTTATATTTGTTATAGCGCAAAGAACATTGCCCTTGAGAGAATTCATCCCTATGAAAATACCCAATCTCCCACAGAAGGAAAAGGAAAGATTACTTGCACTAAAAGGCTATGGATTGTTGGATTCCGGAGCAGAAAAGGAGTTCGACAGGATTACAGAACTGGCCTCCCTAATTTGCGAAAGTCCGGTTTCCCTGATCACCTTGCTTGATGAAAACAGGCAATGGTTTAAGTCCAGAGTAGGAATTCAGGAATCGGAAACCCCGAGAGAACTTGCTTTTTGTCAATATACGATTCTAAATCCCGGGATCTTCGAAATAGAAGATGCCAGCAGAGACGAAAGATTCAAAGATAGTCTCCATGTAAAAGGAGACCCACACATTAGGTTTTATGCCGGATATCCGCTGGTAGACCCTGGCGGATATGCGCTTGGCTCTTTATGTGTCTTGAGTCCTGAACCGAAAGTGTTGACTGCGATGCAAAAAAATGCACTGTCCCTGCTGGCTGATCAAGCCATGGCATTAATTGTGCAGAGAAGAAAAGCAGAAGAAAGCCGTTTTTTTGATGAGTTTTATCAATTGTCTAATGACCTGATTTGTATTTCTGGCCTGGATGGCTTCCTCAGACGTGTCAACCCCGCCTTTAAACAGGTGTTGGGTTGGGATAAGGAATACCTGTTCAGCAACAGCCTTTTGACTTTTATTCATCCCGACGATTTGCAGTCTAGCCTCATCGCGCTGGAAAAGTTGTCCGCCGGAGAGAACAATACTAATTTTTCCGCAAGGTGTAGAACCTTTAATGGAGATTACAGAACCCTCCAATGGACCGTTACTCCGGAGCCTGGTACGGAAAATGTATTTGCAATAGGAAGGGACGTCACAGAAGAAAATCTGAGGATAGCACAGGTTAAAGAAAGTGAACATAACCTGAGGTCCTTTTTTGAGAATTCTCAGGGCTTGATGTGTACCCATGATCTGGACGGTCAGTTTAAAGCCGTAAATACTGCAGGTGCAGCGTTATTGGGCTATACGACAGAAGAGTTCTGTAAGATGAGCATGTCTGACCTCATCCCTGTAAAACACCATCCGCATTTGCAGACTTACCTGAAAGAAATTAAGCACAACAGAACTTCATCCGGACTGATGACCACCCTTCATAAAAATGGTTCTCATAAAGTCTGGCTTTATAATAATTTGGTAGAATCAGGCCCGGGAGGCAATCAATACGTGATTGTGAACTCTATCGACGTTACAGGGAAGCACCGCCTGGAGCAGGCCCTGGACCGGACCAAGAAGATGCTGGAGCAGACCAACCGCATGGCACAGATCGGTGGATGGGACCTGGATGTAGGACTAAATAAAGTGACCTGGTCTGAGGTGACTAAACAAATACATGAAGTAGAATACGATTTTGAACCTGATCTGGAAACTGCCCTTCATTTTTATAAAGAAGGAGAGGACAGAAATAAGATCGCTATGGCGCTGTCGCTCGCCATTACCAGGGGAGAAGCATGGGACCTTGAACTGATGATGGTCAGTGCAAAGGGAAATGAACGTTGGGTCAGGTCATTGGGACATGTGGAATTTGAAAATGAAAACCGCAAGAAAATCTTCGGTACATTTCAGGACATCACCGGGAAAAAGAGGGCAGAAATTGCCTTATTTGAAGAAAAAGCAAGGCTCCTGGCCTTTGTTACCCATGCACCGGCAGCTGTGGCGATGTTTGATAAGAAATTGCGGTACATCGCAGCAAGTAACCGCTGGATTGAAGAATACCATTTGGAAGAAACACCAATTCTTGGAAGATCTCACTATGAGGTCTTTCCTAACATCACTCAGGAATGGAAGGACATTCACAGCAGTTGTCTGAAAGGAGAGGTCTTTAAAAAAGATATGGACATCTGGCGGCCAACGGGCTGGGATCACGATCAGTGCCTTCGCTGGGAGGTCCGGCCCTGGTATCAGTTTGATGGATCTGTAGGGGGGATCATGATGTTTACCCAGGACATCACCGAAAGCAGCAGACAAAGAGGAGAGCTGCATAAAGCAAAAGAACAGGCAGAGCAGGCCAGTCTGGCGAAATCCGAATTCCTGGCCAACATGAGCCATGAAATCCGGACCCCCTTAAATGGAGTCATTGGTTTTACTGACCTGGTGCTGAAAACGGTTTTAAGCCCAACACAGGAGCAATACCTGACCATCGTTAATGAGTCTGCGAATGCGCTGTTAGGGATCATTAATGATATCCTGGACTTCTCTAAGATTGAGTCCGGAAAACTGGAACTGGATATAGAAAAATGTGACCTCTATGAACTCGGAAGTCAGGCTGTTGACATCAATACTTATCAGGCGCAGAGTAAGGACCTGGAAATGTTGTTGAACGTCTCTGAAGACCTGCCCCGTTTTATATGGACTGACGAGGTGAGGTTGAAACAGGTCCTGATCAATCTGTTGAGCAATGCGGTAAAGTTTACGGAGAAAGGCGAGATAGAACTAAAGATCGTTGCATTGGAAGCGCCGGTGGAAGACCGGACTTTGTTTCGTTTTCAGGTGAGGGATACCGGAATAGGCATCAAATTAGCAAAGCAACATCAGATATTTGAAGCTTTTTCCCAGGAAGATGGCTCCACAACAAAAAAATATGGAGGTACCGGCCTCGGGTTAACGATCTCTAATCAGTTGTTGGGTTTGATGGGGAGTAAGCTTGAGCTGATCAGCAGCCCTGGGAATGGGAGTACTTTTTTCTTTGACATTTGGCTGAAGGCAGAAGAGGGAGAGCCCCTCGAATGGACCGACCTTTCCATGATCAAACGGGTGTTGGTGGTTGATGATAATGAGAACAACAGAATCATCATTGAACACATGCTCCTGCTCAGAGGGATTAGCTCCGTGACAGTGAAAGATGGTTTTCAGGCAATGGAATTGCTCCTTAAGGGAGAGCAGTTTGACGTGATTCTGATGGATTACCATATGCCGGAGATGGACGGATTGGAAACCATCAGACAGATCCGGAAGCGGTTTAACAGCAAATCAGATACGCAACCCATCGTATTGCTTTTCAGCTCTTCGGATGATGATACCGTGGTTCGTGCCTGTGATGAGCTGGATATCAACTGCCGCCTGGTCAAACCGGTTAAAATGAGAGACATGTATTATGCCTTATCTCATTTGTATCAGGTTAACAAAACAAAGGAAAACGGCCCTGCTGAGCAAACGGAAGGAAGCAAAAAGCAAATTCATGTGCTCATTGCCGAAGATAACCTGATCAATATGCTGCTCGCCAAAACGATTGTCAGGAGAATTGCACCCAATGCGGAAATTCATGAAGCTTCAAACGGATTGGAATGCCTGGAACATTGTAAAACACAAGTTCCGGATATCATTCTGATGGATGTGCAAATGCCGGAAATGAATGGTTATGAAGCCACAGCATACATCAGAGAGAGAATGTTGCTGAAAGAATTGCCAATCATTGCGCTAACGGCGGGAAATGTGAAAGGTGAAAAAGAAAAGTGTATCCTGTCGGGAATGAATGATTTCTTATCCAAACCAGTGTTGGAGGAAGAAATTGCCCAGGCTTTTAGAAACTGGTTAAAATAAGAAGGCTGTCTGAAAGATATGAATTTCATACCGCTCAGACAGCCTTATCTATCGTAAAACTGATCAGATCAGTTTTTTATTTAGAATGCAAAACCAACACGAACACCAGTGATTACACTTGGTTTGATGTTGAAAGAGCTTCCAGCTGATTTGTGCTCAGTAGTAGTAGTAACACCAGCAGCAGTAGCTGTAGTTTTAGTTTTTCCTTCTTTTTCGTAAACAAGACCTAAACCAGCTTCAACACCTAAATACATACGTTTTGCGATGTAGTAGTCAGCACCAACAACTCCACGAAGACCAAAAGATACATAACCTGGACCTTTAGTTTCGTTGAAAACGTCTTTTGTATAACTAACACCTTTATTGGTTGTGTTTTCAGAAGTTTCTGTTCTTGAACCGGTTCCGAAAAGGATATCACCACCTACGTAAGGAGATAAACGGTCAGTACCAGTGAAGTGTTTCTCGATACCTAAGTTGATCAATACGTTAGTTGCTTTTTGAGTGAAAGTACCTTTTTGATTGGCATCAGCACCATAAGCGTTAGTTTTATCGTTAGTTGAACTTACATTGAAACCTAAACGGTAAGCAACTTTTTCTTTGTTGAAATAACGGAAACGCAATAAAGCAGCGCCATCATTCAATTTGAAATCTGTGTTGTTGATACCGCCTGTTAAACCAAATTCAGTAGTAACGTCACCTGCAACTGGTTTGAAATCCTGTGCTTGTGCTGCTACTCCAAAAATAGCCATTCCTAAAAATAATAATACTTTTTTCATAAATGTGTGTTTGATGTTAAATAGATGTTAATTAACTGTAAAATTTACGGCTGCAAAAGTAGGTTTAATAGAATTATTTATGTCAAATTATTGTCATTACAGCTTTTTTTGGCGGTAACTAACTGATAGCCTGACTGATTTTTTTGCCTTTTCCGAGTTTGTTGCTGTTATTGATTATTTGACCATTTTGTTTAATCCGTCAATTGGTATCTGAATTTAACTTTCAGATATTTAGTAGTTTGTGGCTGTTGTTTTGGCCATTATTGATCCTATCCCGAGAAAAAAACAAGGTTTGAGTTTACTTGAGTTTGTGAGGCTATTTTGTGACGAAAATGAAGGGGACTGAGCGAATGAAAAACCTTGCCTGAACGAGGCTTAGAAGTGCATTCAATCGTTTGCGTGAAATCCTGGGCTTTTAGACAGTTTATTTTCTTTTAAATAAAATATTGGGTTCTCATGTTTCAAAAATGGTTTTAGCAACTTTTCACCCTAATTCCTATGACTTAAAGCATTATACCTCTTTGTGGGAAAGCCCCCTGAAATTTAGCTTCCGCTAATTGACCTTAAATATTTCGTCAGGCACTTAATTAAACACAACCGTTTGCGTAAAGCCAAGTCCCTTATTGACCTTCATTTAGGGATTACTATACGTAACATTGGCTTAAATATTTCTTAACAACCAAATCCCATAATGGAAAAACAACAACTTTTTAAGACTAAAGGGATCTGGGTTTTAATGGCAGTGATGCTCCTGTTTCTGCAGGAAAACATTGCTGCGGTTAATCCCCGGATGCTAAAACCTAATGTGCAGCGTAACATGGCTGATATCGTGGTGAAAGGGACTGTTAAAGACAGTCAGGGGCCGTTGCCAGGTGTAACGGTGACTTTAAAATCAGACCCGGGTCGCGGAACCAGTACAGACGGCAACGGAAATTTTTCGATTAGCGTGCCTGAAGATGGTGTGCTGGTATTTAAAATGCTGAGCTATACAGTTCAGGAAATTCCTGTAAATAAACAGGCTTCGATAAATGTGACCTTAACCGCTTCCAGTAATGACCTGGAAGAAGTAGTCGTGGTAGCCTATGGTACCCAGAAAAAGGCGAGTATGACCGGGGCTGTAGCCACGATCAGCCCAAAAACATTGGCCAACAGGCCGGTAACTTCAGTACAGAATGCCTTACAGGGAATCACTCCCGGACTAACGATCTTACAACGTCCCGGCGATGTTGGCCGTACATCCGACGGAACTTCAAACAATACCGGAGCGGTATCCATCCGCGGAAGGAGCAGTCTTACCGCAGGATCAAGCCCTCTATACATCATTGATGGAATTCCGGCATCTGCACAGGAATTCGCCACATTGAATTCAAATGATATTGCCAGTATGTCTGTGTTAAAAGATGCTTCATCAGCTGCACTTTATGGTTCAAGAGCTGCAAATGGAGTAATCATGGTAACCACCAGAAGAGGAAGTGGCGAAAAGACAACCATTCAGTTCAATGCAAATTATGGTTTGCAGGCAGCAACCCGTTTACCAGAATACGTCAACTCAGGTGACTATGCAACACTTTATAATGAAGCTGCGATCAATGCAGGAGGAGCAGCACTATATACCGCAGATCAGATTGCTTTATTCAGGAATGGTTCACAACCGGATCTTTATCCAAATACAAACTGGTATAAGGAAGTGTTAAGGGAAGTAGCTCCGCAAAGTGACATCAATCTGAACATCAACTCTCCGGGCAAAATTACCAGTAGCTATTTAGGCCTTTCCTATCTGACTCAGGAATCCCTGATTCCTGGAAAAAGTCAAAACAGGATCGTAGGTAAATTAAATACCGAAAGTAAGGTGATTGCAGACTTGTTGAAAGTGGGAACAAATATCTCCTTTATCAAGCAGGACTTTAGCCGTGATGGAGCCGCAATGTCATGGACAGAGCTCAACCGTGCTTTGCCGATTACCGTGGCCCGTCAGTCGAATGGTGATTGGGGATCGATCAGTAACGGCGGACAGGCAGTGCCTAACGTTGCCGGAAATAACCAATTGCGTAAACTCGCAGAAGGTGGAAGTGCCTGGGATAAAGATAATTATTTGCAAACTGCGATTAATGCAAGCCTGACCCCGTTGAAAGGACTCTCCATTAACGGATTGGCTTCCTTGAAATATTACAACTCCAATTCCTGGGAGTTTACAAGCACCCTGTCGCCGGTGAATGATTTTCTTACTGGCGCGCCAATGGAATCGACGGCCTTGAAAATCAATAATATGAAGGAATACTGGCGTAAAAGGCAGGAACTCCTGATTCAGGGAACGGTAGATTATGAGCGTACCTTCGGACAACATTTTGGTAAATTAACCGTAGGTGCAAGTGAGGAAAATAACGTAATCAGGAATGCTTTTATTGGGAGAAAAAATTTCCCGAACAACGACATGACCACGGTTGGAAGTGGTTCCACTAATCCGGAAGATATGAATTCGGATGATGATGGTCAGGCCAATCGTTCCGGACAGCAGGAATGGGCCATCCGCTCCTTCTTTGGACGCTTTAACTACGTGTTTAACGGTAAATATCTGTTCGAAGCGAATACCAGAATCGATTATTCTTCCCGTTTTCGTGAGGATATCCGCAGGGCGATATTTCCTTCCTTCTCAGCAGGATGGAACGTCTCTAAAGAGGATTTCATGCAGAATGTCAGTTGGGTAGACAATCTGAAACTGAGGGGTTCATGGGGATCTCTTGGAAATCAGGGCGTTGTTCCGATAGGCAATTATTACAGTATGCTGGAAACAGGTTATGCTTATAGTTTCGAAGGCAATGCACAGGGTGGAACATCCCAGAATAAAATACCAAATCCTTTGGCAACATGGGAAAGGGTATACATGACCGATTTCGGAGTAGATGCCACCTTTTTTAAAGGAAAGCTGGACCTGGTAGCAGACTATTACATTAAAGATACCAAAGACCTGTTAATGCGTGTTCCGACCTTGTTAACAATTGGGGTAGAAACCAGCGGAACAAAAACGGGTTTACCTTTGGTGAATGCGGGTGCTACCAGAAATAAAGGTTTTGAACTGGGCCTGGCTTACAACGATAAAATCGGCGAAGATTTCCAGTTTAGTGTCGGTGGAAACTTTTCTGTGATCAAAAACTCAATTACCAAATTGGGTAACGGGGAAGAATTTATTGATGGCAAATTTATTCAAAGAATGGGTCAGTCTATCGGTTCTTTCTACGGTTATGAGGCTGATGGCTTGTTCAAGGATGCAGCAGACGTGGCAAATCACGTTTTTCAGACGCCAAATACAAAACCTGGTGATATCAAATACAAGGATTTAAATGGTGATGGTGTTTGGGATTCCAGAGACCGTACCGTGATAGGAAATGATGTTCCATGGTTCAACTATGGCTTCAACCTTAGTGCAAGCTATAAAGGCTTCGACCTGAATGTGCTGACTTATGGCGTGGGGAAAGTGAAAGCCTACCTTTCCGAAGAAGCAGCATTCCCGTTCTTTAACGGAGCTGGGGTAAAGAAGGGCTGGGAAAACCGCTGGACTAAAGAAAATCCAGATCCTAATGCAGACTTCCCACGTATTTTAAACTCCGGTGATGGGAAACACAACTACAATGAAATCTCTTCTTTCTGGTTGTTTAATGCGTCTTATTTTAGGGTGAGAGGCATCACACTGGGCTATACCTTACCGCAGAGTTTTGTTAAAAAGATGGGCATGACCAATCTTCGGGTATATGGAACTGCAAATAACCCCTTCACCTTTACTGCAGATAAGCGTTTGAATGATTTTGATCCGGAAATGCTATCTGGTCGTGGAGGTTATCCAGGGATTAAAACCTGGTCATTTGGTTTAAGTGCCGCTTTTTAATGAATTGAAATTATGAATATGAATAAAAGATCATCAATATATATACTTACAGCGGCACTGACTTTTACGTCTTTATCCGCCTGTCAAAAAGATTTTCTGGAACGCCCGCCATTGGATCAGGTTTCTGAAGTCACTTTCTGGAAAACTGAAAA
This sequence comes from Pedobacter sp. KBW06, assembly GCF_003852525.1. Taxonomy (GTDB): domain Bacteria; phylum Bacteroidota; class Bacteroidia; order Sphingobacteriales; family Sphingobacteriaceae; genus Pedobacter. The sequence continues at coordinate 315,411 of NZ_QAJL01000004.1, read as the reverse complement.
GGACGTTTATGAAACCGTTATGGGAGTCTATGCCAAGCTTCCGGGTGATAACATGGTCTACGACGATGGTTCAACTGATAATGCCCATGTTCAGAATGCATGGGAGGGACCAGCAAGCAGTACTTCTGCAGGAACAATCTCCTCAACTGAAGATGCAGGCTGGTATTATATTGACATCCGCCGTGCAAATTATTTCCTTGAAAACGCAAACAAGGTAAAAGTGATCGCTCCTGAGCTGCTGACAAGGTATGAGGCAGAAGTACGTTTTCTACGTGCCTTCTCTTATTTCAGGCTAATGAGCTTGTTTGGGGATGTGCCTTTAATCACTAAAACATTGGCTATCGGAGAAGAAAATGTACCGAGAACACCTAAAAAAGAGGTGCTTGCTTTTGTCCTGCAGGAACTGGATGCCGTAGCTAAAATCCTACCTGCAACATATGCGGGAGGAAGACCCAACGAAAAGGGCAGAATTACCAAGGGTGCAGTACTGGCATTGAAAATGCGTGCCCATCTATATGAAGGGGACTGGAAGCCTGCGGCTGATGCTGCTGCTGAAGTCATGACAATGGGTTACGACCTGTTTACCACTACTGCTGAAGAACCTTCGGATGCTAAGGACGATTACAGCAAATGGGTAGACTTTGCTGATGCCACAGATCAGGAGAAATTCCGTAAGGGATTAAGAAGCTATGAGCGCCTTTTCCGTCAGGTGAATGAAGGAAATAAAGAGGTGATCCTTAACCGTGAGCAAATCATGCAAAAGGATGAAAATTCTTTCAATACCTATTTACCTCCGGCAACGCTGGGAGGCTGGAGCTCAGTTACACCAACACAGTCGATGGTGGATAGTTATGGCAATTACAAAACCGGTGAAGCTGTTATACCTGTAGATCCTGCGCAGCGGGCAGCCTGGTACGCTTCAGATAAAGTGGCATTTGCCAATGAATATAAAAACAGGGACCCTCGTTTTTATGCAAGTATCTTATTTGATGGTGCACCCTGGAATGCCATGAGCAAAACTACATTTACCTTTACCTGGAAACAAGGAAATAACATGTCAAAAACAGGCTATAATTTCCGTAAACTGGTAGACCCGATTGCCTACGAAGGCCAGATCGGAAACCATGCCAATGTAATTCTGATCAGATATGCAGAAGTCCTGCTGAGTTATGCTGAAGCAAAAAACGAGCTGACAGGACCAGACGCAACAATATACGATGCATTGGATAAGATCAGAACACGTGCGGGAATGCCGGTTATAGACCGCTCCAAATATGCTTCACAAGCGGCGCTGAGAGCCGTGATCAGAAGCGAACGCAGAGTGGAGCTTGCGTTGGAAGGACAGCGATATATGGACATTCGCAGGTGGAAAATTGCACCTGAGGTAATGAAAACCATTAAAAATGTTGCCAATCAACAGGTTCAGGAAAGGGTATGGACAGATAAGCTGTACCTGATGCCGGTTCCTCAAAGTCAGATTGACTTATCAAAAGGGGTGCTGACACAAACACCTGGATACAGCAAATAGTTGTTATCCGGTAAAATATCCGAGAAGGCCCCTGTGAGTTAATTCACAGGGGCCTTCTCTATATTATATTCCTGATTTCTCTTTTTTTTGCAGGAAATACGGGTATCTTTTCTTTGCGGGAAATACGGGTAACTCAATGAATATTATTGTTTAAATTTGCGCTTAAATTAGACGTTACGCTCGAAATAATGAAATTTATACTTTTAATTATAGGTTTTCATATTCTAATAATTGCTGCTGTGCTCCGGATCAGCAAACCTGGAAACAATTTTAACAGGTGCATCCGGCTTATTCTTGGACTTTCCATTCTGCACGTCATTTATAAATTGACTCATTTGTATTTCATCAGCAACTGGCTGATCCACGAAATTGCCAGTCCTATGGCCTTGCTATATGGACCATTATTGTATTTTCTGTATTTAGCGGCCGTAGAAAAGCAGATCACTGCGAAGATGGTCCTGCTCCATTGTATCCCTTTCCTCTCCTTAACCCTGTGTTATACAAGCTTAACTTATGGCCTTCCGCAAGACGATGGAGAATGGAACAGCCGAAGGTTGATGATCAATTCTTTTCATCACCTCAGCTTATCCCTTTCTTTAGTTTTTTATGCTTTTTTTACCTGGTATAAAATGCGGATAGAGCCCGCAGTAACTCCTGAAAGAGACCGTTTGATCAGCCAGCTGGTGGTAATTGAGGGGGTCTGGGCTTTCATTGTCGCTTTGCTGGCGATGGATGCCTGGTGGATAAAACTTGAATTCGCATTTAGTCCTTTGGCTTTGTTGTATGGAACCCAATTGCTCGTGGTCGGACTTCTGCTCCGCTGTCTCTTATTACAAAAGACCGCTGCAGCGCCTTATCACCAAAGCCTGCTGCCTTCACGTTACTCCAGGTCAAGCCTGGAAGAAGAAACGTTAAAAGCATACGAATATAAGCTGTACAATCACCTGGAAACATCAAAGATCTACCTTAAACCGGCACTGTCTTTAGAGTTGTTGGCAAAGGAAACCGAGATTCCGAAGCATCATTTCTCTCAATTGCTCAATGTCTACCTGGGAAAGAGCTTTTATCAGATGATTGCCGACTATCGGATCGCACATGCACTGGCACTTCTGGAGGAGGCAGGAGCTCAGTTTACGATAGAGTCATTAGCCTATGAATGTGGATTTAATTCGAAAACCTCATTCAACAGATATTTTAAGGAGAAAACAGGTTTTACACCTTCTGATTATCGCGACCTGAAAAATACTGGATTACTGAGTTGATTTTTTCCCAAAAGGGGCGTTTTTCCTACGTGGGGTGCCGAATGTCCCAGGCCACCAGCCAATACTTCTGATCTTCCGGCAATCGTATGGAGCCGGATAATCACACCTTCCCGGAGCTGCAGCTTAATTGAGGGTTAAGATAAAGGCAGACTTTCTGAAAAGATGTCTCCTAATGGTGATTTTGGATGTTTTTTTGATACGCGTTACAATATAAAAATGGTAAAATACGTTCTCAGCTGCATTCTCATTTTAACGTTTGTGACGTTATATCTCGGCTATAAAAGAAATAGCCATGGTCTTTTTCAGCAAATCATGAACCTCCATGTGGTAAGTATCCTTTTCAACGTTATTTACTTCTTTGCTGCTGAACAGCTTTCCTTAGAGAGGGACTTTTTACTCTATTTACCCTTTGCCTTTCTTTATGGTCCGGTCTTGTACTTTGCGGCACAAGCAGTATCCGGTAAGATACTCAGTCCCCGGAAAATAATGGCTCATTTGACTCCTTTCCTGTTGGGGATTGTTTTTTATATACTTCGGTGCCTCTATCCGGTATGGCTCGATGCCTCCTGGCTAAGGCACACTCACCACACGCTAAAAACCCTGACATTGCTTTTTTATGCACTGTATATTCTCTTTTTTAGTCATCAGAAAAACAAAGAAGTGTATCATGCACAATGGAAACTGATTCAGAGGTTGGGTTTTCTAACGCTCATCGGCTCCGTGATTTATGTTATTTTCGCTTATAGCAACATCGTTCATGGAAATAATGGAAATAGTGGGGATGCTTCGCCGGTGAGCGGATTCCTTTACCTTATTTTATTGACCTCAGTGCTCCTCGTTTTTCGTTATACCATCAATGGCTTCATGTCAATAGGGGCAGACAAAGATGACCCAGAGATGGAGCCTAAAGAAGGAGAGGTTAAACGTTATCAAAAAAGTATGCTTTCTGAAACGCTTTTGGATCGCTATGAACAAAATCTATATGCCCTCATGATCCAGCAAATGGTTTTTTTAGACCCGGAGTTGTCCTTGCAAACCCTTGCCAAAGAGCTTAAAATTCCTAAACATCACCTCACTCAGCTGTTGAGTCTAAGGCTTGGCGAAAATTTTTACCATTATGTCAATCGCTTTAGGATTGACTACGCCTGTAAACTCATCAATCAATCCGTAGTAGACCTGACGCTGGAAGAACTTGCCTATAAAAGCGGGTTCAATTCTAAAACTTCCTTTAACAGGTATTTTAAAAAACAGTTGGGTTGTACCCCCTCCGAATACCGTAACCTCTAGTGTAAACCCGGATGATAGAATTTATTACCTCCTGCATCATTGTTTTGTCGTTAATCACGATGTACCTGAGCTTTCATGCAGGAAAAGCAAATGCTTTTGATAAGATGGTGAATGTTGGGATCGCAGTGATCCTCTTTCATGGCATTTTCGTACTGATATGTGAGCTGTTTTTCCCCTTGCAAAGGTATATAGATGCCGCAGCACCATTTGGACTGCTCTATGGCCCGCTATGCTATTTCTCATTTTATGCCCTTTCCGGAAAATTGCCAGACAGAAACAGGCTATTTCTTCACCTGATGCCTGTTATCGTCGGTATAGGGTTTTACCTGATGATTTTGTGGTCTTCCTCCTTTCGGGATGCCTATTATTTATTGATCATAAGGGTGCTATATATTTGTGTTGAAATTTCAATGATTAGTTATACCGGACTACTCTTATTTTACAATGGAGGAGATGAAAAAGAACGCACACAGGAAGGTAAGAAGATGCTGATTACAGTACTTGTTCTCGTTTTTATGGTTGCGGTAATGTTCATCACACTTAGCTATGCGAGCAACCTTTCCAAAAGAAAGGTCAGTTGGTTATTACCGAGAATGATCATTTATTTTGCCATGTTTACGGTTATGATTTTTGCGTTTCGCTACCAGGCAGCCCGGATTTTAAAAAAAACGCAGGCATAATCGCTACGCGCAGCTGTCGTATATTCCCAATTCCCAAACATCCCTCAGCCAATTATTTAGCACCCGCAGCGGTCAAAAATTTTATCTCTTAAAGACAAAAAAGGGAAGGGTAAAATCTCTTTTTAGGTGTACCAGTTAAACGGGATGTCGTGCTTCCCGGTTTTCTGGCACATCCTAAGCCATTGTTTCATACATATTTGCGCCCATTCTGATACAACGCAGAACAGGAACAAAAATTATCGCATGAAACACGCTACTAAAATTTTTCATTATGCATCATTACTGATGTGCTTTTTATTTGCGGCCAGCTTTAGCAGTTATGCAGACGGCTCAAAGGACCTTTATCCTAAGGGCAAAAGAACAGGTGGCCGGGCCTTCCTTTACAGCAACAGTTATACAGGAAGCACAGGCAGTACCCTGGCATCATGGCCATTTAAATCTTTAGGGGTTCATTATGCCTACCTGAAAGCAGGAGAAAAGATTTATGCGGCTTCCAGCGCACAGGGAGTTGGGAATGGACGAATCCGGTTAACAGCACCAGATGGGACATCGACGACTTCAGATAATGATGCCATCGGCAGAATTGCCAATCGTACAGCCGAAAATGATGGCCCCAGGTATGACGGGCAAACAGGTGGAAACTATTATACAGCATATACTGCAGATGCGACTCAGGATGGAATCTGGAAAATAGAATTTCTGCCTTCCGGAAACCAAAATAGTACCGCTACACCTGCCGTTCCATCAGTTCTTGCAGATGACGACTGGACACAGGGCAGCAATGTGGAGCTGATTTCCGCCTGGGATGTATCCGTGAGAAATTCAACAAACACCGCCTGGATGCCGGGAAGGGTATATGCGAATGTGCTCAATTTACATATTAGCGGGACATTCACGGAAGTTCGTGGTTTTTATGGATTAATGCATGTATTAACAAAAGACGGATACGTTTATAAAGTAGATAACAATGGAAATAATGGCGTAGGTTTTACTTTTTTTGTCAACAATAAGGGTTTTTTGGATAATAAAAGAGAACCTGTTTATAAGAGTTTAGATAAGTCGACGGGGCTTGGCACATTGGTTCAGGATCCCAGGGTAGAGGATACACAATCCGATATTACACATAAAATATTTTATACCCTTCCGGGAGCAGATCTTCCTGCATTGGCATCAGGGTCCGTTCCGGGACAGGAAACCTGGTTGAAAAATACCAGACTTGAGCCAAAAGTAGAAAAACTGGGCATCATCGGTGTAGATGGCACCAACGGACAGGTCAGTAATAAAGGAGGGGACATTGTGTTTGATGCGAACCTTTCCGGAAGATACAAAATCACCATTTCCAGTCCTTTGCCTTCCACAGACCCGAACTTCTTTGTGACAAGGACGATGGAAGGCAATGCGGTGATTGGAACAAATAAGATTTTTTGGAATGGAAAAGATGGGGCAAACGTCCTCTTGCCGAGCGGTTCGGTCCCTGCAAAGCTGGTGGTCCAGCTCCAGGGCGCAGAGGTGCATTTCCCTTATATCGATATGGAAATTAATCCCAAAGGAATCATTTTGCAACTGTTACAGGCCGATCATGTCGGTGTGGAATCAGATTATGTGTATTGGGATGATTCTGATGTTAGTCAGACGGGACTGAGTGCAGAAAAATCCAATCCGATCAATGCGAGTCAGGCTTTAAACCCGGGTGGAACTTCCAGTACGGCCAACGGCCACAAATGGGGAACTTATAGCTCCAGTGGTGGAAGTAATAACAGTGGTACAGGGAGCAACAGCTTTGGAAATGAGAAGTCGATGGACACCTGGTCCTTCATTCTGGGTGCCGAAGAAACAAAAAATATCAGTGTTGAGGTGAAGCAGGTGGATTTGGAAGTCTCGGGTATTACCCCTTCAAAAACAATTGTGGCAAAGGGCGATCAGCTCAGCTATACTGTAGTGGTGAAGAATGCAGGACCAAGTGATGTCATTGGCATTAAAGACCCTATTTCAGGACTCTACGACAACAGCGGAGCACCTTTTACATTTAAATTGCCTCCGGGTTTTACCATGAACAGCATGGAATTCGTATCGGCCTGCGGTACTGAGGCTGTTCCTGTAACTTTCGATGCAGTAAGCGGATTGTATAAATCTGTTTTGAAATTACCCAGCGGTTGTGAAGGTCAATATGTCTTCAAAGGAACGGTAGGCCCGGCAATGGTGGCCGGAAATATGGAAGTATGGGCAACAATTATGCGCCCCAATGATGTGACAGATATTGATGCGACCAATCCGAATCCAAATATTCCGCCAACCGACCCTTATTTCGAATGTAGTGCATATGATCCCTTAAGTGGTCTGATCATCCCTTGTAACAACATTAAGAAAAACAATACGACAACACTGATCAATAAAATCACGGCAACAAAAGAAATTGAAGGGAACCCGGTAAAGGTGAAAGCCGGAGATCTGCTGACTTATAAAATCATCCTGGAAAACACCAATAGTACCGCTAAAACAGGTGTGACCGCAAGTGATGCCCTTCCGGCAGGACTGGTCGGTGCAACGGCAATTTCGCATGCCGGTACGTTAACAGGTACAACGATTAACTGGACCAACCTTACTGTTCCAGCTAACGGTACACTGACACTGAGCTTTAAAACCACTGTTGGTCCAAATTCAACAGGGATTACCTCCATTAAAAATATTGCGAGCGTAGTTGATCCAATAGACCCCACAACTCCTTTAACTCCAGAGGTGTTGGTGCCGGTAGAACTGATCAGCAGTTTTACTGCGGTTAAAAAAGTCACGGGAGGATTACAAAACAATAAAATTACCGCAGGATCAGAAATTACCTACAGTATTGAAGTGTCGAATACAGGAAATACGGCACTGGCTAATCTTGAGATTTCCGATATCATTCCTGGTCGTATGACTTATGTGACCGGAACAGCAGATAATGCAGGTGTTTTAACCGGAAGTACGCTAAAATGGCTGGTTAATATCCCTGTTGGCGGGGCTAAAACAGTAACTTTCAAAGTGAAGGTTGCAGACGACCTGACAGGAGTAACCGCAATTAAAAACATTGCAACAATTACTGACCCGGCAAAACCATTGACTCCGTCAAGTCCGGAAGTAGAGGTGCCAACGGATCCGTTGAGAAGCTTTACTGCAGTCAAAACGATTAGTGCAGGTTTGCAAAACAATAAGATTGTTGCCGGATCCACGATTACTTATAACATTGAGGTTAAGAATACAGGAAGTACGGAGCTGACGGGCATTAACGTCTCGGATGTGATTCCTGGAAATACTACCTACAAAGCAGGAACAGCAGATAACGGGGGCATCCTTACAGGCAATACCCTAAACTGGACCATTAATATTCCTTTTGGCCAAACCAAAAATCTCAGCTTCCAGGTGGAGGTTGCAAAAGACCTGACCGGTATTGCAGCGATCAAAAACATTGCTACAGTTACTGATCCTGCAAAGCCATTGACTCCGGTAATTCCCGAAGTGGAGGCACCAACAGATCCGTTGCGAAGTTTTACCGCAGTCAAAACGATTAGTGCAGGCTTGCAAAACAATAAAATTGTTGCCGGATCCACGATTACCTATAACATTGAGGTAACGAATACCGGAAGCACGGAGCTGACGGGAATTAACGTTTCGGATGTGATTCCTGGAAATACCACTTACAAAACAGGAACAGCAGATAACGGGGGCATCCTTACAGGCAATACTCTAAACTGGACCATTAATATTCCTTTTGGCCAAACCAAAAATCTCAGCTTCCAGGTGGAGGTTGCAAAAGACCTGACGGGCATTGCAGCGATCAAAAACGTTGCTACAGTTACTGACCCTGCAAAACCATTGACTCCTGTAATTCCTGAGGTGGAAGTCCCAACAGATCCGGTCAAAAGCTTTACTGCCACTAAAAAAATCACCGGCGGATTAAACAATAATAAAATCACTGCGGGATCTACGATCACTTATAGTATAGAAGTAACAAACACAGGAAGTACGGCATTGACAAACATCGCTGTTGCAGATAACCTGCCAGCTCATACCAGCTACGTTAACGGAACTGCCAGTCCTGGAGGTAGCCTGACCGGTAATACTTTAAACTGGTTGCTTAACCTGGCCTTTGGTGAAACGAAGACAGTGAGCTTCCAGGTAAAGGTTGCTGACGACCTTACCGGTATTGCTACGATTAAAAACGTAGCCACAGTAACTGATCCGACTACACCTGGCCATCCTCCGGTAATCCCGGAAGTAGAGGTGCCAACAGATCCGGTCAAAAGCTTTACTGCAACTAAAAAAATCACCGGCGGATTAAACAATAATAAAATCACCGCGGGATCTACCATCACTTATAGTATAGAAGTAACAAACACAGGAAGTACAGCATTGACAAACATCGCCGTTGCGGATAACCTGCCAGCTCATACCAGCTACGTTAACGGAACGGCCAGTCCTGGAGGCAGCCTGACCGGTAATACTTTAAACTGGGTGCTTAACCTGGCCTTTGGTGAAACGAAGACAGTGAGCTTCCAGGTAAAGGTTGCTGACGACCTTACCGGTATTGCTACGATTAAAAACGTAGCCACAGTAACTGATCCGACTACACCAGGCCATCCTCCGGTAATCCCGGAGGTAGACGTGCCAACAGATCCGGTCAAAAGCTTTACTGCAACTAAAAAAATCACCGGCGGATTAAACAATAATAAAATCACCGCCGGATCTACGATCACTTATAGTATAGAAGTAAAAAACACAGGAAGTACTGCATTGACAAACATCGCCGTTGCGGATAACCTGCCAGCTCATACCAGCTACGTTAACGGAACTGCGAGTCCTGGAGGTAGCCTGACGGGTAATACCTTAAACTGGGTGCTTAACCTTGCCTTTGGCGAAACGAAGACAGTGAGCTTCCAGGTGAAGGTTGCGGATGACCTTACCGGTATTGCCACGATTAAAAACGTAGCCACAGTAACCGATCCGACCACACCAGGCCATCCTCCGGTAATCCCGGAAGTGGAAGTGCCAACAGATCCGGTCAGAAGTTTTACCGCAACAAAAAAGATCAGTGGAGGTTTAAATAATAATAAAATCCTTGCCGGATCTACGATCACTTATAGTATAGAAGTAAAAAACACAGGAAGTACCGCATTGACGAATATCGCCATTGCAGACCTTATCCCGGCCCATACCACCTATGTTGAAGGCACTGTCGACTATGGAGGTGGCCTGACAGGAAACACCCTCAACTGGGTGGTTGATTTAGCCTTCGGAGAAAGCAAAACAGTTAGCTTCAAGGTAAAAGTAGCAGATGACCTGACTGGTGTTGCGACGATTAAAAACAGCGCAACAGTTACTGATCCTGCAAATCCATTGACTCCGGTAATTCCGGAAGTGGAAGCGCCAACAGATCCGGTCAAAAGTTTTACCGCAACTAAAAAAATCAGCGGCGGACTAGACAATAATAAAATCGCTGCGGGTTCTACCATCACTTATAGTATTGAAGTGAAGAATACCGGAAGCACTGCATTGACGAATGTTGCCATTGCAGATCAGATACCAGACCATACCACCTACGTTAACGGAACTGCCGATCTTGGAGGTAGCCTGATCGGTAATACCCTAAACTGGGTGGTTAACCTGGCCTTTGGCCAAAGCAAAACGGTCAGCTTCCAGGTAAAGGTTGCCGACAACCTTACTGGCGTTGCAGCGATCAAAAATGTCGCCACAGTAACCGATCCGACTACACCAGGCCATCCTCCGGTAATTCCGGAAGTAGAACTGCCTACGGATGCAAAGCGCAGCTTTACGGCGGTAAAAAGAGTGATCAGCGGTCTTGTGAATGGAAAAGTGCCATCGGGGGCCGAATTGGTCTATGCAATTGATGTGGTCAATACCGGAGGGGAAGACCTGATTGGACTAAATATCGCAGATGATCTGCCAGCAGGAACAAGTTTTGTCCGTGCAGATCAAAACGGTTCAAAAACCGGAAACCGGGTGAGCTGGACGCTGGATGTTCCTTTCGGACAAACCAAAACGGTGTTGCTAACCCTAAAAGTTGCGGATGATTTAACAACTGTGGAAACAATTGTGAATAAAGCAACGGTAACCGATCCAAAAGATCCGGCAAACCCGAAAACGCCGGAAGTAACCGTAGCTACAGAACAAAAAGCAACCATCAGCTTATCGAAAACTGCCATTGCAGGAGATTACGATAAGGTAGGGAAGGTAATCGGTTACAACCTGGTATTGAAAAATACAGGAAATGTAGCGGTAAAAGACATCATCATTACCGATGATAATGCAGATGCAGGAAGCATCAGCCCCGCAAACATTGCCAGTCTCGCACCTAACGAAACGGTCAATATCACAGCGAAACATACCCTTACCCAGGAAGATCTGGATAAAGGATTTGTAAGTAACCTGGCGAAAGCAAGGGGTAAAGATCCTAAAAACAAAGAGGTATATGCAGAATCGAAAGATCCTTCGCCGGTACCGGGAGCCCCAACAGACCCTGCCTGTAAAGATTGTACCGTCACGCCGACAACTCAAAAGGGAGCGCTTAGCTTATCGAAAACGGCGGCCACAGGAACACATAATAAAGTAGGTGGCCTGATCAACTATAACCTGGTATTGAAAAATACAGGAAATGTAACCCTCAAAAATATCATCATTACGGATAACAATGCAGATGCAGGAAGCATCAGTCCGGCAAGTATTGCCAGTCTGGGACCTAACGAAACGGTAAGTATTACTGCGAAACATACCCTGACTCAGGCCGATCTGGATAGGGGCTTTGTGAGTAACCTGGCGAAAGCAGATGGTAAAGATCCTAACAACAAAGAGGTACATGCGGAGTCGAAAGATCCTTCGCCGGTACCGGGAGCACCAACGGATCCGCTTTGTAAAGATTGTACTGTGACCCCAACAGAACAGCTGGCCGGAATCAACCTGGTTAAGAAAATTACCAATAAAGGAACCGGTGAGCAGGATGCTTTCATCCTGAACGATAAGATTGAATACACTTTCCTCATCAAAAACACAGGAAATACAACCTTAAACGGAATCACCTTAAATGACCCATTATTGGGAGCCGCGGCAATTCAGATCCCCGGATCTTTAGCTCCGGGAGAAAGTGTTAGCCATAAGGAATATTATACCATCACTGCCGCAGATATTGCCATTGGTAAAGTAACCAATCAGGCAACTGTAAAGGCAAAAGATCCTAAAGGAAAAGACGTTTCCGCTGTATCGGGAACAGATGCCGGAAATAACGATCCGACGGTGATTCCTCTGGCTAAACCACCGGTCGCCAAAGATGACCTGGCAAAAGCAGAACAAAATAAACCGGTTAAAATCGAAGTACAGAAAAATGATGAGCCTGGAAACAGCGCAATCATTCCGGGAAGTACAAAGATCGTTACCCAGCCTAAAAACGGTACACTTACCCTGAACCCGGACGGAACGGTCACTTATACGCCAAACCCGGGCTTTACCGGAACAGATGGGTTTGTCTATACCGTAACGGATAAAAACGGACAGATTTCTAATCCGGCAACCGTAAAAATTGAGGTAACTCCTTCTAAACCGGTGGCTATGGACGATGTGGCGGAGACGCAGTTCAATAAAGAAATCGAAATTCCTCTGCTGCATAACGATAAAACGGATGGTGCTGATTTCGAAAAGCCAACGGTAGAAATTATTGAACAGCCGAAGAATGGGGTGCTGAAGAAAAATCCGGATGGTACCGTAGTTTATGTGCCTAACAGTGGCTTCACAGGGAAAGACAGCTTTACTTATAAGGTTAAAGATGCCAACGGAAACTGGACGAATATAGCCACAGCAAACATCACGATTAAAGGCTTCTTTATCCCGAACGTCATTACCCCTAACGGCGACGGAAAGAACGATGAGTTTGTAATTGTAGGTCTGGAAGAATTCAATAATGCCGAACTGACCATTTTTAACAGATGGGGAAATGAAGTATACCACAATGGCAATTACAGAAATACCTGGACCGGAGAGGGATTGAACGAAGGAACCTATTACTACCTGATCCGATTGAAAAAGGAAGGCAAAGTGGAGGTTTATAAAGGATGGGTATTAATAAAAAGATAGTTGATCAAATCATGAATAAGGACATCATAAAAAAAGGAGTACTGGCACTTGGACTAACGGTTGCAGGCTTGCTTCCGGCAAAAGCCCAGCAAAACATTCAGTTCTCCCAGTATATCTTTAACGCGCTGAGTGTTAACCCTGCTTATGCAGGATATAAAGAGGAATGGTTCGCTCAAATGGCTTTAAGAAGTCAGTGGAGCGGATTGGATGGAGCTCCCCAAACGGGGCAGCTTTCTATCGATGGGATTGCAGATCCGACACGCAAGAATATTGGCCTGGGCCTGCAGCTTAGCGCCGATAAGCTGGGCGCACAATCTTCTACCTCTGTCTATGCAAACTATGCTTATCGCCTGAGGCTGGACGCAGAAGATACCCGGCGACTGAGCTTTGGGATCGGTCTTGGTTTGGCACAATATGGATTAGATGGCAATAAACTGAGGCCAAAAGATCCCGACGACAGGGAATTGCCCATCGGAAAGATCAGCAGTACTATTCCGGACATGCGCTTTGGGGTGTACTATAGCAGTCCCAAATGGTATGTCGGAGCATCGGTGATGGATATGTTTTCGGGAGATAAATCGAATGGCATCTTCAAATGGGATGGCAATACTGTGGATAACCTGAAACGTAAACGCCATTTTTACCTGATTGCAGGAACCCTGTTCAACCTGTCTGAAGACACGAAATTGAGGCCAAGCTTACTGCTGAAGGAAGATTTTAAAGGCCCCACAAGTCTCGACCTCAGCGCTATGGTCATCTTCGGAGAACGGTTCTGGTTAGGAGGCTCCTTCCGTACGGGACTTTCTTTATGGGACAAAGACTATACTAAAGGGCAGAGCCTGAGTCATCAGAATTCTGTATCTGCCATCACACAGTTTTATGTGACAGAGCGGTTTAGAATCGGTTATTCTTATGATTATATCACAAGCAAATTGAGCAGTATCCAGAACGGAACACATGAGATTACCGTTGGGATGACCTTCCCTGGTAAAGGCAAACGTTTACTTAGTCCAAGATTTTTTTAACATGATGAAATTTACTTATACCTTCCTGACCACAGCATTATTGTTATGCTTTTATGGATCTGCTGAAGCACAGGAACAACCCGACCTGAGAGCGAGGGCCAACCGCCTTTTTCAGGAATATCAATATGCGAATGCCGCTAAAGGATACCTGAAATTGGTGGTTGTAAAAAAACCAAGGCTAATGGATATGGAGCGTCTGGCCATTTGCTACCGGAAAATGAACAATTTTGAAGATGCCGAAACCTGGTATGCCCGTATCATTGCCGATCCGAAAAGCAATGCCGAAAACCTGATCCTTTATGGAGAGGTGCTGAAAACAAATGCCAAATATGAACAGGCAAAAAAAGTATTGCAGGAGTATGCCACCAAAACGGGAAAGCAGCAGGCGGTAGCCAACGAATTGGCAGGATGTGATTCTGCACAGGTCTGGATGGCCCGGCCAACTGCCCATAAGCTGAAAAATGAAGCGCAAATCAATACGCAAAATGCAGAATTTTCTGCCTTTCCTCAGGGAACAACCCTCTACTATGCCGGAGAACCGGAAACGGCGCTGACAGACAAAACATATGGCTGGACGGGAAATTCATTCCTGAAAATCTTTACCGCCGGACTTGGATCAGAAAATGAGCTTTCCAATCCTTCACAGGCCATGGATAACCTCAATACGGAAAGCTATCATATGGGCCCGGTGACAGGAAATAAAGCAGGAGATGTCTTATTCATTACTCGTACTTATCCCGGAAAAAAAGGAGAAATAAGCAAGGAGAACAAGCGGAGCTATAAAACCAATACGCTGGAATTGTTTATCCGAAAAAAGGTAAACGGCGTATGGCAGGAAGCAGAAGCCTTTCCCTATAATAAGGTGCAGGAATATTCTGTTGGACATGCAGCACTCAGTACTGATGAAAAAACCCTGTATTTTGTTTCTGATATGCCGGGAGGCTTCGGAGGAACAGACATCTGGTATGTTACTGCAAATGCCGATGGCAGCTGGTCTGCGCCGCTAAATGCAGGAAAGGACATCAATACCCCCGCCAATGAACTGTTTCCGGCAATTGGCCCCGATGGGACATTGTTCTATTCCACCAGCGGCCTGCCGGGAATGGGAGGCCTCGATATTTTTAGCAGCAAAGGTCAGGCTTCAGGCTGGAGCAAACCACAAAATCTGAGATTCCCCCTAAACTCTGCTGCGGATGATTTTGCCTTCGTAATCAACGGGGCAAACACCGCAGGTTTTATTTCTTCCAATCGTAAAGGAGGTAAAGGGGATGACGATATTTATTCCTTCAGCCAGCAGAAGGTAAGAATTATACTGGCTTTAGCGGGGATTACCTTTAACAAAAAAACAGGAGAGCGGCTTCCCGCAGCTGCGGTCACTTTATTTAGCGGAGGACGAACCATTACCGGCAAACAAAACAGCAAGGAGGATGGAACCTTTTTCTTTGAGCTGGAAGCAGGTGCTGATTATCGTGTTCTGGCTACAAAAGAAGGCTTTTACGCAGACTCTACCAGCCTGAGTACGCTTGGGCTAACCAAATCAGATACCCTCAGGGTAGCTTTAAACCTGAATCCGCTGTTTGAGAAAGGTAAGGTGTTGAGGTTAGAGAACATCCATTATGATTTTGATAAGGCCAATATCCGTGTGGATGCTGCTAAAATCCTGAATGAACTGGTTCGTACCATGCGCGACAATCCAACCTTAAAAATTGAGTTGGGCAGCCATACCGATTCCCGTGGGGTAGATATATATAACCTGGACTTGTCACAAAGAAGGGCAAATTCGGTGGTAAACTACCTTGTTTCCAGAGGGATTTCCCGCGATCGTATGACTGCTATGGGATATGGAGAACAAAAGTTACTTAACCGTTGCGCAAACGGAGTGGCTTGTTCTGTTGCAGAACATCAGGCAAACCGCCGGACAGAATTTAAGGTCCTGGCATTTTAACCCCTTGCAGGGAAACAGTCGCCATGCCAGGAGGCTGTTAATCAAAAAGAAAAGGGAGATNNATCTCCCTTTTCTTTTTGATACGAAAATCGTTATTTCTTTAAGATGCGATTGTTGCAGTCGTCCTTCTTACAGCCGTTTTTTTTACAGCGGTAATGATGGCATTCGTGTCAAATCCGCACAGTGCCCATAATTCAGGTTGTTCACCATGGTCTATAAACTCATCAGGAATCCCCAAACGCACCACATGTGAGTTGTATTGATGATCTGCCATAAACTCGAGTACAGCACTTCCCATACCACCCTGCAGACAGCCATCTTCTACTGTGATCACATTTTTATAGCGTTTGAAAACATCATGTAACAGCGCTTCATCTAACGGTTTCACAAAACGCATGTCGTAATGTGCCGGATGAATGCCCTCACTGTTCAGTTCTTTACAAGCTTCAACAGCAAAGTTTCCAACATGTCCGATCGTTAATATCGCCACATCTTCTCCATCGCAGATTTTTCTGCCTTTTCCAATCTCCAGTGTTTTAAATGGACGCTTCCAGTCGGTAAGCACCCCGTTTCCTCTCGGGTAACGGATTGAGAATGGCCCTGCATTTTCCTGCTGTGCAGTGTACATAAGGTTTCTCAGCTCTTCCTCATTCATTGGAGCAGCAACGGTCATATTTGGAATACAACGCATGTAAGCAAGGTCATAAGCCCCATGGTGGGTTGCCCCATCTGAGCCTGCAAAACCAGCCCGGTCCAAACAGAATACCACATTAAGGTTCTGAATGGCCACATCATGAATCACCTGATCATAGGCCCTTTGCATAAAGCTGGAATAGATGTTACAGAAAGGAACGAGTCCCTGTGTAGCCAATCCCGCAGAAAAGGTCACCGCATGTTGTTCTGCAATACCCACATCAAATGCACGGGTAGGCATGGCTTTCATCATGATGTTCATGGAAGAGCCCGAAGGCATGGCAGGAGTAATCCCGACAATCTTTTTATTCGCTTCAGCAAGTTCTACCAGGGTATGTCCGAAAACATCCTGATATTTCGGTGGCTGAGGCTTATCCGAAACCGGCTTTTTAATTTCTCCGGTGATTTTATCAAATAATCCGGGTGCATGCCATTTGGTCTGGTCTTTTTCCGCAAGCGCAAAGCCTTTTCCTTTTACCGTTACACAATGTAACAGTTTAGGGCCGGGAATGTCTTTCAGATCAGAGATGATTTGTGCCAGACGCTGTACATCATGACCATCCACAGGACCAAAATACCTGAAGTTTAAGGCTTCAAATAAATTGCTTTGTTTCAACAATGTGCCTTTAATGCTTTTCTCAATCTTCTTTACAAACTTGTGCGCATTTGGCCCCAGTTCAGAAAGCTTGATCAAAACATTGGAAATGTCGTCCCGAAAGCGGTTGTATGATTTAGAAGTGGTAATGCTCGTTAAATATTCCTTTAAAGCGCCAACGTTAGGGTCAATAGACATGCAGTTGTCGTTCAGGATCACCAGCAGGTTAGAATTTTCGATACCCGCATGGTTTAGTCCTTCAAAAGCCAGTCCGGCAGTCATGGCCCCGTCGCCGATCACCGCAACATGCTGACGGTCTGTTTCTCCTTTATAATGAGAAGCTACAGCCATTCCCAGCGCAGCAGAAATAGAGGTGGAGGAGTGGCCAACACCAAAGGTGTCGTATTCACTTTCACTGATCTTAGGAAAACCACTGATCCCGTTCATGATCCGGTTGGTATGAAAAACCGACTTTCTTCCGGTCAGGATCTTATGGCCATAAGCCTGGTGTCCAACATCCCAAACTAATTTGTCGTAAGGCGTGTTTAAAGCATAATGTAAGGCTACTGTAAGTTCTACAACACCCAGACTTGCGCCAAAATGCCCCCCGTTTACGCTCACCACATCAATAATGTACTGACGCAGCTCCTGACAGATTTGTTCAAGGTCTTGTTCTTTATACTGCTTTAAATCAGCAGGATAATTAATGTTTGGTAATAATGGACGGGTAATATCTTCCATGCAGTGTTTTATAGAATAGAAGTACAAAGTAAGGTATTTTGTTGCCAAACTAAGAAGGAAAATCATTAATTTTACAAATTAATACTTCAATAAATGACTAGAGATACTTTAATTTTTGATTTGATTGACAGGGAATTGGACCGTCAGGAAAATGGCCTTGAACTGATCGCTTCTGAAAACTTTGTAAGCAAGCAGGTAATGGAAGCCGCAGGATCGTGTTTAACAAATAAATATGCCGAAGGCCTTCCGGGAAAACGATATTATGGCGGTTGCCAGATCGTAGATGAGGTAGAAACCTTGGCTATTGACCGTGCCAAACAACTTTTTGGTGCAGAATGGGTAAACGTTCAGCCGCATTCAGGTGCTCAGGCAAATGCTGCGGTAATGCTTGCGATCATTCAGCCGGGAGATAAAATCTTAGGATTTGACCTTTCTCATGGCGGGCACTTAACCCATGGTTCACCGGTTAACTTTTCAGGAAAACTGTATCAGCCTTTATTTTATGGCGTTAAAAAAGAAGACGGACTGATCGACTATGCTAAACTGGAAGAAATTGCTTTAGCAGAACGTCCTAAACTGATCATTTGCGGTGCTTCGGCTTACTCAAGAGAGTGGGATTATGCATTCATCCGCAGTGTAGCTGATAAAATTGGTGCATTGGTGCTTGCTGATATTTCACACCCTGCAGGAATGATTGCCCGTGGATTACTGGCCAACCCGCTTCCACATTGCCATATTGTAACGACTACCACCCATAAAACCCTTCGCGGGCCTCGTGGCGGACTGATCATGATGGGTAAAGATTTTGAAAATCCTTTCGGATTGAAAACTCCTAAAGGAGAAACAAGAATGATGTCTTCTGTATTGGATATGGCAGTGTTCCCTGGAACACAAGGCGGTCCCCTGGAGCACATCATCGCAGCAAAAGCGATCGCTTTCGGCGAAGCATTAAGCGACGAATATTTAACGTACATCAAACAGGTGAAATCCAATGCTCAGGCAATGGCTAAAGCCTTTGTTGCAAAAGGTTATGGCATCATCTCAGGTGGTACAGACAACCATTTGATGTTAATTGATCTGCGCAATAAAAATATAACTGGAAAAGCAGCGGAGAATGCGCTGGAAAAAGCAGATATTACCGTGAATAAGAATATGGTTCCTTTTGACGATAAATCGCCTTTTGTAACTTCAGGTATCCGTGTCGGAACTGCAGCGATTACAACAAGGGGCTTTAAAGAAGCTGAAATGGAAACTATAGTTGATCTGATTGATCAGGTAATTACCAATGCGGAGGATGAGAACAATTTGAAGGTGGTAAAGGAAAAAGTAATTAACCTGGTAAGTCGGTTCCCCTTATATAAATAAACCGGGACTGAATTGCTTAAATGTTAACTAATAGCCAGAATTCATCAACTAATGAGAAAGAACGCTTAAGGGCGTTGCGTGATTACGATATATTGGATACTCCTCCGGAGAACGAATTCGATAATATCACCAAGCTGGCCAGCTTGATCTGCAACACACCTATAGCGTTGATCGTATTAGTTGATGAAAACCGGTTATGGTTTAAATCTGTGATAGGCCTTCAGTGTAAAGAAGTGCCGAGAGATGTCTCTTTTGCAGAGTATGTCATGCAGAGCGATGAAGTGTTCGAGGTCTGTGATGCCCTCAGCGATGAACGCTTTATCAACCATCCCGCCGTGATAGACGGAAGCCAGGTCAGGTATTATGCAGGTTCGCCGCTGATTGACGAGAACGGCTTTAAGCTCGGAACGATCTGTGTGTTCGATCAGGTCCCGAAAAAGCTAAGTAAGGAACAAAAAGAAGGCCTTCAAATCCTTGCCAAAGAAATCATTACCCATATTTCCCTCAGGAAAAAAGCGTTCGAACTGAACATCAAAAATCAGCGCTTTGAAGAATTACTCAATATTTCTACCGTATCCCCCGAAATCCATTGTATCCTGGATGATAAGGGCGAACTGTTGTTTGTCAACAGTGCGATTACCAATGTGCTCGAATACGAAGTAGAAGAAGCGATAGGGCTAAGCGCCTGGGGGCTTTGCTACCGGGAAGACATCACAAGGGTGGTGAATACCATCGAGGCAGGTCTCTCTGCCGGAATCAAGCAGTTTAATGTAGATTTCAGGATTGTCAGTAAAAGCGGGCTCATTCGCTGGCTGAGCTGGAATATGGTCTGTAAAAACAGGCGCTGGTACGCTTATGGCAGAGACATTACCGAGAATAAACGGGTGGAAAATGAGCTGATGAAGCTCTCTTTCGTAGCCAGTAAGGTCAATAATGCCGTCGTAATTAACGATGCCAGTAACCATGTGACCTGGGTGAATGCCGCTTTCGAAAAAATTACCGGCTTTACACTGGAAGACATGAAAGGCAACCGGCTCGGCGACCTGATCCAGGGGCCGGGAACGGACCTGGAGCTCATCGAACAGGCCAGAGAGCTGACCAATAATAACCAGTCCTTTACCGTTGACCTTTTAGCCTACCGCAAGGATAAACAACCCATCTGGTTGTCTATTTATAATACGGTGGTCTTTAATGACGAAGGGAAAGTAGAGATCGAAGTAGAGATCATTCTCGACATTACAGAAAAGAAAAAAGCGGAAGAAGAACTGCAATTGCTGTCTTTAGTGGCCAGTAAAACCGATACGGGAGTAAACATCTCCGATGAAAATGGGAATACCACCTGGATCAATCATTCCCTGGAGAAATTAACCGGTTACTCTTTAAGCGAGTTGCAGGGGCTTCAGCTGGGTGATATCCTTGCTCCTAACGGGGTCGCCCAAAGGGAACTTATTGTGGCCTCCAGAGAGAAAGCCAATAATAAGGAGTCTTATGCAATAGAAGTACAGGCAAGGAAGAAATCAGGGGAGTCTATCTGGCTTTCTGTTTCCAATACCCCTATCGTGAATGAGAAAGGGAAGGTAGAACGGCAGATCGACCTGATTACCGATATTTCCCAGCGAAAACAGGTGGAAAAAGAAATGGTAGAAGCCAAGGAGCAGGCCTTGCAGCTTAGTGCGGCAAAGGAAATGTTCCTTTCTGTGATGAGTCATGAAATCAGAACGCCCCTGAATGCGGTGATTGGAATGGCACACCTGCTGCTGGACAATGATCCGAAAGAATCCCAGCTCCATGACCTTAACCTGCTGCGGTTCTCCGCAGAAAACCTGTTGAACATCATCAATGACATCCTGGACCTTACCAAAATGGAGACCGGAAATGTGCAGCTGGAAACCATTCCGTTCAGCTTAAAAGAGCTGGCTTCAGACGTGGTGAGTTCCTTACATATGACCGTATCCGGGCGAAATAATAAACTGGAGCTGATCTGCGATGAACATATTCCGAAGTACATTAAAGGCGATAAAACGCGTTTGTATCAGGTATTGATGAATTTGCTGGGTAATTCCATCAAATTTACCCAAAACGGAAGCATTGTATTGCAGATCCGTCAGCTGACAGAGGATGATAAAAATGTATTGCTTTATTTTGAGGTACGGGATACCGGAATCGGAATCGCACAGGAAAAACTAGCTTACATCTTTGAGCCCTTCATTCAGGCCAGAACAGACATCTCCAGGAAGTATGGCGGAACCGGATTGGGACTAACCATTACCAGAAAGATGCTGGAGCTCTATGGCGCCGATATTCATGTGGAGAGTGAAGAAGGAAAAGGAACGGTGTTTTATTTCTCTATTTCTTTTGAAAAGGCATCGGATTACATTCCTCAGGTAAAGACCTTGAAGCAACCGGATATGTTTACCGATAAACGGATTCTTGTGGTCGATGACAATGAAATCAATGCGCTGATTGCAAAACGAATATTTGGCAAATGGGGGCTGAACCTGGATTTTGCATCCAATGGGGAGGAGGCGATAGAAAAAGTGGCTGCTAATTTTTACGACCTGATCTTTATGGACATTAAAATGCCGGGAATCGATGGCTTTGAAACTACGAGCATAATTCGTGGGATGGAGGGTTCCTATTTTAAAAATGTACCGATTGTTGCCTTGACTGCCTCAACGCTCCATGATGAGCACAATAAGTTCAATGAATGCGGTATGAACGGGCATATCTTAAAGCCATTTAAGCCCGAAGAAATGCGGAACATTCTTTCCGAATACCTGAGGTAAAATTAAAGCCCAATTTCTTTTATTAAAAAATCTGCCCTTTCTGCAATGGATACTTTTGGAATTTCTATGGTCTGGTAGCCAAGTTTTGTATACACGTTTTGCATCATTTTGCAGGTTTCCACAGCCTCAGGAAAAGATTGTTTGCGTTCGGTATCGTTGCTGTAGATCTCTTCCCAGGGAGGGGTGATAAAAACGAGGGGATGGTAACGCAGGTTTTTAGCTATTTCTTTCATTTCCCCGCTCGGTTGCAGTCTGCAGAGCTCCATATAACCCATTACATCAGGAATACCCCGGTCAAAAAAAACCGGTTGTTGCTGTTCTCCGCAGGTCAGGAAGTCCTGATGCGCTTGCCGGAACATGAGCTCCCCAAACAACATGGGTGATTTCCAGGGAAGGGCGATGCCTTTAATTTTCATTTGATGAATGATGATTGGTCTGCCGGCTTCGGGGATGCAGGTGTATCCCCGCCTTTCCAGCTCTTCCAAAAGGGAGGTTTTGCCCATTCCTGGTCCACCGGTAAGCACAAAAAAGTTCTTTCTGTTTACTGTTTTCATAGAAATGTATTTGTCTTTTATAGCTTTTAATGCTATTGTACGGATGATCATGGCTGTTTATCAGCACGATCCTTATGGTGATTTTATTGAAACTGCGCCAATTGTAGACTTATTTTTCAGGAATATTGAAGATTGCTCAAAAAGCGATTGAATTCAACGTTTTCAATGAATGAATTACTGGAAGATCAACATGAAATATCGGGAATAAAAAGCGATTTTTTTGAAAAGATAAAGGGCCGATATCTCACGAGCGTGAAAGTATCGACCCTTAAATTAACGCTCTCAAGGACAAAGTAAAGGAAAAGAAATCAATTGGCAAAATTTATTTTTAAATAATTTAATTTTCATAGAATTGGGCCGCAGGGGAGGGGATTTGCGGATTCTGGTAAAAGTAAAGGGCCGATATTTCTGTATAGAAAATATCAGCCCTTACCATCTAAATTAACGCTCTCAAATATATAAACGAGCTTATTCGCAGAATGTTATAAGCGGAACTGTTTTTTTACCCGACAAAGGCCAGGGTGGCAAAGCTGACTTTATCAACACCACACTTTAACAGTTCCAATCCACAGGCTTCCAGAGTGGCTCCGGTAGTGAGGACATCGTCTACCAGCAAGATGTGTTTTCCTTGCAGTTCTTCTTTATTTCTGACTTCAAAAGCTTTTGACATGTTTTCAAATCTGAGGGATCTTCCTTTTTTAGTCTGACTATCGGTAGGGGTCTTTCGCATCAGGTGGGCCTTGCTCACCGGGACTTGCAATACCCTGGAAATCCCTTCAGCAATGCCTGCACTTTGGTTGTATCCGCGTTGCCGTTCTCTTTTTTTATGGAGGGGCACCGGAATCAGCAGGTCAAGGTTGCTATAATAGGGGGAAAGTAGAAGTCTTTCGCCAAGCAACTGCCCCAGCTTGAGCCCAAGTTCCGGCTGATTACCGTATTTCAAATGATGAATGATCTGCTGGACATTGCCGTGTTTTCTGAAAAACAACATCGCCATTGCGGCATGACAGGGAATGCGGCCCCAGAACTGACGGGCTACTTTATTTTCCTCATGTAAATGATGATCCGTATAAGGGAGATGGTAGAGGCAGCTGCTGCAAAGCTGAGATTCACCGGCATAAAGCGAAGCTCCGCAAGCACAGCAGAGGTTTGGAAATAATAGACTTAGTAAGTCGTCAAAATACTTTCGGAAGAGGAACATGGGCTAATCTATAAGAATTAGCCATTCCATGGTTGAAAAACTGTTTAATTTTGTTCTTTCACCGCCAGTTGTCCACAGGCAGCATCGATGTCTTTACCCCTGCTCCTTCTGATGTTGGTATTTACACCCTGGCTCTTCAGGTAATTTGAAAAGGCATCAATTTTGTCTCCCTCTGCGTTGAGAAAATCTGCAAACTGGATCGGGTTATACTCAATCAGGTTTACTTTACAAGGCACATGTTTACAAAACTTAGCCAGTTCCATGGCATCTTCTATCTCATCATTGAAATGATTGAAGACGATATATTCGTAGGTAACCGGGTTCTTGGTTTTAGAGAAATAATATTTTAACGCTTCTTCCAGCGCCTTTAAAGAGTTTTGTTCATTGATCGGCATGATCTCATTTCTCTTTTTATCGTTGGCGGCATGAAGCGAAATTGCCAGGTTAAACTTAACGCCATCATCACCCAGTTTTTTAATCATCTTGGCAATTCCCGCAGTAGATACCGTA
Source organism: Pedobacter sp. KBW06 (assembly GCF_003852525.1). Lineage (GTDB taxonomy): Bacteria > Bacteroidota > Bacteroidia > Sphingobacteriales > Sphingobacteriaceae > Pedobacter. The sequence goes on along the minus strand of NZ_QAJL01000004.1, from coordinate 291,124 downwards.
ATGCGCTTGTAGGACATGTTTAAACCATCCGGTGAGGTAATGCGGTCAATGGATTTTAATACATTGGCATAATTCAGCAGGGGTTCGCCCATTCCCATATATACGATATTGGTTAGCGGGGCATTGTAGTTTTTCTTGGCTTGCTGATCGATCAGCACTACCTGATCATAGATCTCATCGGCATTCAGGTTCCGTTTGCGGTCCATATAGCCTGTAGCACAGAATTTGCAGGTTAAGCTGCATCCTACCTGGGAGCTCACACAGGCAGTCATACGCTCTTCCATAGGGATCAAAACTCCCTCTACGATGTTCCCGTCATATAACCTGAAGGTGTTCTTTATGGTATGGTCATTACTGAACTGAGAGTTGTTTACTTCGACTACATTGATCGCGTAATTTTCTGTAAGTTTCTTTCTAAGGTCTTTAGAAAGGTTACTCATCTCCTCAAAAGTGCGGGCTGATTTCTCCCATAGCCATTGGTAAACCTGTTTGGCACGGTAAGAAGGTTCCTGCATTGCTATAAAGTGCTGTTGCAGTTGAGGAAGATCCAATGAACGGATGTCTGTTTTTTTTGTAGTCGTAAGCATTTGCTGCAAAGTTACCTAAAAAAAGAATAAGCCAGACAAAATTGATTTTGCTGGCTTAATATTGTGTGGATTACCATCAAATTATGACGGTTAAATTATGTTAACGCTTTGGACCTCTGCTTTTTCCAGGTGTTCCCTGCTTTCCTTTCGAAGGTCTTACCGGTCTTTTGCTTGGTCCGTTTGTTTTATTCCAGTCATTGCTCGAAGCAGATGAAGCACCACGGTATGGGCTTCCTGATTTTTGCTCTGATCTCGGTTTTCCGGAAGATCTTGGGCCTGAAGTGCTTTCTCCTGCGGCTCCGGCTCTTGGTCCTCTGGAAGGTCTGCCTGAAGCAGTTTTCCGGTGTACCGGTTTCTCTTCAGCCGCTTCAACAGGTTTTTTATTTACCCTCTTTGGAGCGGTATCTGCCAAAGAACTGGATTTGGCTACCAGGTTATAGATTCCTGTTTGTTCTTCCGGAGTCAATTCTCTCCATTCGCCCAGAGGAATTCCTTTAAGGCCAATGTTCATGATCCTGGTACGCTCCAGTTTGGTCACTTCAAATCCGAAATATTCGCACATTCTTCTGATCTGACGGTTTAATCCCTGAACAAGAATGATTTTGAAAACAAATGTACTTTCTTTGGTTACTTTACATTTCTTCGTCATCACGCCCAATACAGGAACGCCTTTGGCCATACCGGCAATGAACTGCTCTGTTAGTGGTTTATTTACCGTAACTACGTATTCTTTTTCATGGTTGTTTCCTGCACGAAGAATTTTATTGACAAGATCTCCGTTATTGGTCAGGAAAATCAGTCCCTGGGAATCTTTGTCCAGACGGCCGATCGGGAAAACCCGGTCACTATGGTTCACATGGTCTACCATATTGCTTTTTACCCCGGCCTCAGTAGTACTGGTGATGCCGACAGGTTTATTGTAAGCGATTAAGATAGAATGATCTACTTCTTTAGGTTCAATCGTCTGGCCATTAACGGTTATGATATCTCCAAAAAATACTTTGTCGCCTACCTTGGCTTTGCGGCCATTGATAAATACATTTCCTTGTTCTATATATCTGTCTGCAGCTCTTCTGGAGCACAGACCGCTCTCACTAATGTATTTATTTAATCGGGTAGTAGAATCAGACATAGATATGGGTATAAATTATTTCAGTTTACAAAGAACCGAATTTATACCCATATATGCTATCAAAATATTTTAAAGCTGATGATTCTAAAAATTAACCTCATCGGCACTAGGGCCATAAGAGCCGGGGATCGGAATGTCCAGCAGACGGAGAAATACGCCCAGCTGTGCCCTATGGTGGATAATTTGTGAATAAGCATGGCGCACAAGTTCTGCTTTTGATAATTTCACATAAATTTGTTCCCCATTCCTTAAAATCCATTCTCCGGACAATAATTCTTCATTTGCTTTCCTGAGATGAGATCTTCCATCTTCCAGCTTGGCTTCAAAGAAGGCCATTAACTCCTCATTGCTGTTGATTTCTTTTTTTTCATAAGGTGTTTTGCCAAAATCAAGCTCATCAGTAGTGACTGCCAGTGTAACCCATGTTGGTAATTCTGCAATATGTGCGGTAAGGGTTTCTATCGTCATGCTCTTGGGATGCGGCTGCCAGCCAAGTTTGTCTGTAGGAACAATCGACAGCATTTTGCGGGTGGTTACAGCCTCTTCTTCCAGTTCTTTCAGGAACGTTTTAATCATATCCATAATCTTGTGTTTTGTTTAAATGTCTGCCACAAAGAAAAGAGGGGGCACTGTCAACCCTATGGCAGTCTGTTTTTCCGATCTGAATAAATTTTAAGAAAGGTCTGGTGTGCCCAAATTCAATATTTCTGTTGTTCAACTCCGGGAAGCCTGGGATGATCAGGACATTATTATCTGATTATTTATAATGGTATTACTATTATAAATGTTATTGACTGTTGTTGTTTAATAATTTACCGGAAGCATTTTCATGTATTCGCTTAAAGGCATGTGCGCTGTTTTCCTGAAAGGGAGATCGGTTTGGCAAACTTTTACAATCCTGGAGACCCGGAAATCCCGGTATTCTTTGCGCAAATGACACCAGCCTATTAAATGCCAGTTAAAGGCATAGAAGATCAATCCTATCGCTTCGACTTCGCGTTTACTGGTCTCTTTGCTGTTGTTGCTATATTCTATTGTAATGATGCATTGTGCAGATATGGCGTTTTGTAAGAGGGAAAGGTATTCAAATTCATTATTTATGGACTGTGGTAATTGCAGCTTGATGTTGTTGTTCAGAAATTCCAGCTTTTCTTTTTGGGAATTTCTCAGGACGGCCTTTACTTTATTTAAGGCATTGGTATAGTGGTTTAGGATGGATTTATCCGCAAAACCGGCAACCAGTCTTTCCATGATCAGCAAGGCATTTGCCTCTTCTGAATTAAAGGAAACGGGAGGAAGGAAATACCCTTGTACAATGTAATACCCTTTGGGTTGTTCAAAACTGATTGGGATTCCCTGCTCTGCCAAAGCTTTGATGTCCCGGTAGACCGTTCGTACACTAATTTCAAAGCGGTCTGCGATCTGGTCTGCAGTGACGTATTTCTTTGTTTGAAGTAAAAGCAGGATACCAAAAAGTCGGTCAATGCGGTTCATGAGGTTTTGATTATGGGCTGATAAAGTTAAACATCTTATGCTTTTTAATACGCTAAATATAAAAAGGAATTTAAATGGACATTTAAAACTGAAAGAGGTAGTTTGGTCGAATTTGGAGTTTTAAGTTGAATTATTTTACAGGTTTTCCGGAAGACTTCATGTTTGATATGACAGAGGAAGGGCTGGAAAATTGGTTGTCACACTTTGCGACCTCCAAAGAAAGCTGTGGAGATGTTTTTTCACCATGCAGGATGGATTTCATTACTTTTTCGCAGTAACTTAATACTGGATTTATGTTTAACTAAGCCATAAATCTCTGAACTTTTCAGGAGAAATGTCTTTTCTTTGTGAATATGGTTTCCTACATTTCTGCCTCCTACATCTATCCCGTATCTGCAGCCCCTTTGAAAGATGGGGTGATCGCCATTGATTCCAACGGTTTAATTAAAGAAATCTTAACTGCAGCTGAAGCAGCAGCAAAAGGAATTACAGACATTACTTATTATAAGGGGGTATTGGTTCCTGGCTTTGTCAACACCCATTGCCACCTGGAGCTTTCTCATTTAAAAGGTAAGATCGCCAAACATACCGGGCTTCCCGGATTTGTAGAGCAGGTGATCCGCCAAAGGCAGGCAGAAGATACAGAGGTTATTGCTGCGATGGAAGAGGCGGACCGTAAGATGTATGAAAACGGAATTGTTGCGGTGGGTGATATCTCCAATAAAATCATTTCTAAAGAAGTGAAGGAAATCAGCGGCATTCATTACCATACCTTTATTGAGGCGATGGGCTTCAATCCGGTTAAAGCCGAAGAAATTATCAAGGCTGCAATTGAATTGAAAAATGCATTTAAACCTTTGGTAGGCTCGATCGTTCCACATGCTCCTTATTCTGTTTCTGATGAATTGTTTCAGCAGATTCGCAGGGAAGGAGAAAAGAGCAATGACCTGATCAGCATCCATAATCAGGAAACCCCTGATGAAAATGCTTTTTTTGAAAATAAAACAGGAAGTTTTTTGAAGCTGTATCAGTTTCTTGGACTGAATATTGATTTTTTTGAAGCAACAGGGAAAACTTCTCTGGCTTCTTATCTGCCTAAACTTTCAACTGCACAAAAAACATTATTGGTACACAATACTTTTACCAGTAAGTCAGATCTTGATTTTGCTTCGGCTCAACATCCTTCCCTGTACTGGTGCTTATGTCCGAATGCTAACTTATATATAGAAGATAAATTGCCGGAATTACAACTCCTCCAGGAGGCAAATGTTAAAATTACACTAGGTACTGATAGCCTGGCGAGCAATGATCAGTTGAGCATCATTGAAGAAATGAAAACCTTACAGGATCATTTTAAAATCTCTTTTGATGAGCTCCTGAAATGGGCCACATGGAATGGTGCGGAGTTCTTAGGAATTGAAAATCATTTTGGTAGTTTAGCTGTTGGAAAAACGCCCGGTATCGTCCTGTTGGAAACTGTGGATAACTACGTGGATAACCCTGTGGATAACTGTGTGGATATCCTGGTGACTGGCAAAATTAAAAGAATAGCTTAGTTGATATGTCGAACAGAATTACAACCTTATTTAAGATACAATATCCTGTTATTCAGGCGGGAATGATTTGGTGCAGCGGTTGGGAACTCGCTTCTGCAGTTTCCAATGCTGGTGGATTGGGAATTATCGGTGCAGGATCTATGTATCCGGAAGTGTTGAAAACTCATATCCGAAAATGCAAAAATGCCAGCTCAAAACCTTTTGCAGTAAACGTCCCGTTGCTTTATCCCAATGTGGAAGAAATCATGAACATCATCGTGGAGGAAGGGGTAAAGATCGTATTCAGTTCTGCGGGAAATCCGGCGAGCTGGACCAGTTTTTTGAAAGAAAAAGGAATTACAGTGGTACATGTCATTGCCAATACGAAGTTTGCTTTAAAAGCGGAGGCTTGTGGAGTTGATGCCATCGTTGCGGAAGGCTTTGAAGCCGGAGGCCACAATGGGAGGGAAGAAACCACCACCTTATGTCTGATTCCGATGGTAAAAGATCAGGTGAAGATTCCGGTGATTGCTGCCGGAGGAATTGGAACTGGCAGGGCCATGCTTGCTGCTTTTGCTTTAGGTGCTGAGGGCGTACAGATCGGATCGGCATTTGCGGTAGCAGAGGAATCTTCTGCACATCCGGACTTTAAAAACCGGATCATTGGCGCTGCAGAGGGCGACACCAAATTGAGAATGAAAAAATTAGTGCCGGTTCGGCTGCTCAAAAATACTTTTGATGAAACCATTGCTCAGGCAGAAGCCGAAGGGGCACATGCGGAAACATTGAAACAGCTTTTAGGGCGTGCACGCGCGAAATTAGGTATGTTTGAAGGAAATTTGGAAGAAGGAGAGCTGGAAATCGGACAGGTATCCGCTATGTTAAAGGGAATTAAACCTGCTGCAGCCATCCTCGATGAGATTTGGCAGGAGTTTTTAACGGAGAAGCAGCGCATCAGTTCACTGAAATTTTAAGACAATTAGAAATAATATTTGAGTTATAAATGAAACACATCAAGATAAGAATTACCGGAAAAGTGCAGGGTGTATCTTTCAGGGCAACCACAAAAGCAATCGCAGATCAGATGGGGGTCCGTGGAATGATCAGAAATGAGAAAGATGGGAGTGTGTATATGGAAGCAGAAGGTGATGATACTTCACTCGAGGTTTTTCAGGAGTGGTGTAATGAAGGGCCGGACAGGGCAAAGATCGAAAATGTAGAAGTGACTTCAGGGGAACTGAAGAACTACCGTAATTTTGAAATCATCAAAAAGTAGCACGTGTCTGTTTTAAAAAAATTCCTTGGTCAGACCGCAATTTATGGTTTAAGTACTGTATTTTCCAGGCTGTTTAATTTTATCCTGACGCCGATCTATACCGGCAAATTTGCTGCGGGCACTTATGGGATCTTTACCACCATGTATGCTTATGCCTCATTGATCAATGCGGTGCTGGCTTTCGGAATGGAAAGTACCTATTTCCGGTACCTGAATAAGCATGAGGATAAAAAGCAGGAGGTATATAACAACTCCTTTCTGTGTATTGCTTTTATATCTGTTTTATTTTTAGTGACCGGGCTGGTCTTTTCCAATCCCATAGCGAATTACCTGACCGACGACCCAAAACAGCTGGCCGACTATAAAAGTTATGTTCAGTTTTTCATCTGGATCTTATTTATCGATGCGATATGTGTGATCCCCTTTGCCAAGTTAAGGGCCGATAACAAAGCTTTTAAATACAGCCTGATTAAGTTCATGAACATCGGTTTTTTTGTAGGCTTTAACCTCTTGTTTATTTATGTGATCCCATTGATGATTAAACATCAATGGCCAATGGGAGAGTGGTTTGCGTCCTGGTACAGAGGGGTCTGGGTGGGTTATGTCTTCATCGCCAATCTGATCGCAAGTCTGGTGACTTTTGTCTTGCTGTTGCCGGAGTTTTTAAAGATTCAGCTTAAATTTGATAAGGAATTGTTTGGAAAGATGTTCTCTTATTCCTGGCCGATCCTGGTGGCTAACCTTTCCTTTATCGTGAATGAAAACCTGGATAAAATTGTCCTGAGCAGGTTATTGCCGGATTCGATTGCGGATCATGAGGTCGGAATTTATGGCGCTGTTTGCAAGATTGCTATTTTCATCAGCATCTTTATCACTGCTTTCAGATTAGGGGCAGAGCCTTTCTTTTTTAGTCATGCTAAAAATGCAAATGCTAAAAAGACCTATGCAACGATCTTACATTATTTTGTAATCGCTTTGGCGGTATTATTTGTAGGGCTCATTGCCAACATTGAACTGTTGAAACACTTTATCCGTAAGGAAGAGTACTGGGTAGGATTGCCTGCAGTTCCTTATTTGCTGTTCGGTTATGTTTGTCTTGGGATTTATATGAACCTTTCCATCTGGTACCGCCTGTCGGACCAGACCCGCTTTGGATTGTACATTTCCATCGTAGGCGCATCGATCACTATCCTGTTGAATTTTATCCTGATTCCTAAATTCAGCTATATGGGCTCCGCATGGGTGTCTATGCTGGCTTATTTTGTCATGATGGTGATTTCCTATGTTCTCGGACAAAAATATTACCCCATTCCTTATAACCTGAAAAGGATTCTGGCTTACCTGGTCATCTCGGTAATTCTGGTGATTTTATCTTTCTGGGTATTTAACAGAAACATTTATATCGGAAACGCCATGCTGCTCGTTTTCATAGCGGGCATTGCTTATCTTGAAAAGGATGAGTTGAAAGCGATCCTGTTAAAAAAATAAAAAGATTAACAACAATATATACAACAATGAAGATTAATATCATTAACAATTCCGGACATGCCTTGCCTCAATATGAAACTGCTCATGCTGCGGGGATGGACATGCGCGCTTTTACAGAAACTGAAATCACCATTAAACCTTTACAACGTGTTTTGATTCCAACAGGTTTACATATTGAGCTGCCTGTAGGCTTTGAAGCGCAGATCCGTCCGCGCAGTGGATTGGCTTATAAACATGGCATCAGTATTGTGAATTCTCCGGGAACGATTGATGCCGATTACCGTGGAGAGATTAAAGTATTGTTGGTGAACCTTTCTGATACTGATTTTGTTGTGAATAACGGCGACAGGATTGCACAGATGGTGATTGCTAAACATGAAACCATTTCATGGGAAGCGGTGGAAGAGCTAAGCGACACTGCACGTGGTGCAGGTGGATACGGACACACCGGAAAATAAAAAATAAAAATGAAGCAAAGGTCTCTTTTACTGCCATTACTTTTTGCAGGCCTGTCGGCTGTTGCACAGCAACCTGTGAATCCGGTATTGGATAGCAATGCAGTAAAAAACCTTTTTTTTGCCGGCCTGAGAGAAAAGCTGAATGAAAATTATAGCAAGGCCGGTGAAAGCTTTAATAAAATATTAACCATAGACCCGAATAATGCAGCCGTGCATTACGAAATTGCGAACCTGAACTACCGGCAGAATAAGCTGGAAGAAGCAGAAGTTTCGATTAAAAAGTCGGTCGCACTGGATGCCAATAATCTTTGGTACTGGAAGCTCCTGGCCGAATTGTATAAGCGCAAAGGGAATATGGAAGGACTGGTGACGGTCTTCACGCAAATGATCCGGTTGTCGCCGGAGAATGATGCTTATTATTTTGACAAGTCCAATGCTTACCTTTTGATGGGGAAGACGGAAGAAGCCTTAAAAGGTTATGAAGTTCTGGAGCAGAAATTCGGGCCTTCAAAAGCGCTGACCGAGGCCCGTCAGAGGATCACTCTGGGGACAGGAAAAGCGGCAACGAAACAGGAAGTCGACAAGATGCTTGCGGAAGGGCAGGACGATGTTAAAGGGCTGTTGGAAATGAGTGAGTCCCTGATGGAAAAAGGACAGTATGAAACGGCTTTGCCCTTGCTTCAGAAGGCAAAAACAGTAGCTCCTGAAGAGTATGAGGTAGACCTTGCCCTTGCCGATTATTACCGGAATTCAAAAAACAGTACCGCTGCAGGACAGTCATTGAGGACGGCTTTTGCCAATTCGGGAATGCCGGCAGAAAGAAAGATCAAGATTGTGATGATGCTGGCCGGAGGAGCGGCCAGAAATAAAGCCAGGATGCAGGAGGCAGGAGAACTGGCAAAGATTATGGTTGGGGCCAACCCTTCGGATCCCAAGGCCCAGGCCTTATATGGGGATGTCTTATACCAACAGGGAAACCTTTCTGCCGCACTGGAGCAGTATCAGTCTGTGTTAAAAAAGACAGAAGACGTATACGCGGTCTGGGAACAGGTTTTAAATATCCAGACGAGCCTTGGATTATATAAAGAGGCGGTGAAAACCGGAGATGCCGCCCTGGGAATCTATCCCAATCAAGCCATCATTTATTACTATACCGCTTTTGCCTTGCACCGCGACAATCAGAACGCAGCAGCACTGAGCAATATCAAAACAGCTTTACAGCTGGATGGCGACAATAAAGACCTTCAGGCATTGATTCTGGGGTTACAGGGTGAAATCCTGATCGATGAACAGAAGTTTTCCGAAGCCAATACTGCTTTTGATAAGGCGGTAGCACTTGCACCAACGAATTACCTGTTGCTGAATAACTATGCTTTTTACCTCGCCCTGCGAAACCAGCACCTGGCTAAAGCAGAATCCCTGATTGCTAAAGCGGCGGCCGCAATGCCGGGCAACCCTTCTGTGGCGGATACTTATGCACTGGTATTACTCAAACTGGAAAAATACGATCAGGCTAAAGTATGGGCGGAACAGGCTTTACAAAATAACAGCGCTAAAAATGGACTTTACCTGGAGCATTATGGCGATATTCTGTTCTTAAAAGGAGAAAAGGAACTTGCATTGGTCCAATGGCAAAAAGCAAAGGAAGCGGGAAATGACTCTGGAATATTAAACCGAAAGATCAATGAAAAGAAATATATTAAATAAAGTACTGCTGCTGACATTGCTGGTTTGCCTGTTGGCTGCCTGTAAAACAAAAAAGAAAGTAGTGGTTGTGGTGCCTCCGGCAACGGATTCCGTAGTAGTCGATCGTAAAAAGTCGGAAACATTAAAGCTGCTGCAGCAAAAAGATGTGGCCTTTACAAGTTTATCTTTAAAAGGAAAAGCAATTCTGGACATCAACGGAACTTCGAATAATGTCAATATGAACATTCGCATCAGGAAAGATGAGGGCATTTGGGTAAGCGTTACCGGATTGATGGGAATTGAAGGTGCCCGTGCGCTGATTACCCCGGATAGCATCAAGGTGCTGAATAAATTGCAAGGGGTATACCTCAAGAAGCCCTTTAATTATGTACACCGCTTTTCGAATAAGCAGGTGAACTTTAAAATGCTTCAGGCGATCTTATCGGGAAATACCATTGGCGAGCTCATGACGGAAAGTTCCGACCTGCAGTTTGAAAACGGGGTTTGGGTGTTAGAGGGTGAGCAGGCAGAGCTGGGTTACCGTGTTTTGTTCAATACCTTAATGAAGGTTTCAGAGAACAACCTGAACGACCTGAAGTCCTGGAAAGCTTTAAAGGTTGTTTATGGAGATTATCAAAATATGAACGGTGCTTTATTTCCTACAACTTTAAGTATCAATTCGATGGCAGGTACACAGAAGATAAATCTTAAACTGGATTTTTCAAAAGTAGAAAGCAATGTTCCCCTGGAATTTCCGTTTAATGTTCCAGGTAAGTATGAAGTAATAAACTGATTTTTTTCCTACTTTTGACGCAATGAAGCTAAATAAATTACTTTTACTCCTATTATTTGTATGCTCCGCAACCATCGCCGTTGCGCAAAACAGTTCAGAGCTTAAAAGAAAAAAGGAAGCTATTCAGCGCGAAATAGAACTCTTGCAGAGAAACCTTACCAAGACTGCAAAGAACAAGAAACTTACTCAGGCCCAGATCAATGCATTAAACACACAAATCAGTTTAATGCAGAACAAGATCACGGTCATCAATTCTGAGATCAAAAACCTTGACAATCAGATTCATGAGAATACCAATACCGTAATTAACCTGAAAGGACAGCTTTCACAGCTGAAAAAGGAATATGCAGGAATGATCCGTTTTGCACAGCGCAACCGGAATGCTTACGAAAAGATGATGTTTGTCTTTGCTTCCAGTGATTTCAACCAGGCTTATAAGCGGATTAAATACCTTCAGCAATTTGGTCAATACCGTAAAAAACAGGCCGGATATATTCAGGGAACACAGAAAGACCTGAACTATAAGATCGTGGTCCTGGATAAAAATTTAAAGGAAAAAAGCAGTCTTCTGCATGAACAGGAGAATGAAAAAGATAAGCTGGGCAAGAATAAAAACGAACAGGCTCAGGTGCTGAACAAGATTAGTAAGCAGGAAAAACAATACAAACAGGACATTGTAACCCGGAAAAAACAACAGGCACAGATTGACCGGAGTATCCGTGCAGCCATTGTTCGTGAGATTGCCATCGCCAGAAAGAAAGCCGAAGAGGCGGCGAGGGCTGCAGAAAGAGCTGCGGCGGCAAAAGCTGCTGCGGAAAGGGCCGCGGCAATAGCGAAAGCCAAGGCTGAAAATAAACCAGCCCCGGTAGCAGTTGTTGCCAAGCCAAAGACAGTAACAGCGAACAGCAGTAACAACTACCTTACGGCAACTCCGGAAGCTGCAAAGTTATCTGCCGCATTTGAAAGCAACCGCGGGTCTTTACCCTGGCCGGTGGCTACAGGAACGACGACGGAAAGCTTTGGAAAGCATAAAGTTGGGCAGGCGGGTTACGATAATGCCGGAATTACCATTCAAACCAGTGAAGGTGCTGCGGTAAGATCGGTGTTTAACGGAAAAGTTACCAAAGTCGGAAATGCCCTTGGAAGGTATTACGTGCTGATCAAACACGGACAGTTTTTTACGGTTTATCAGAACCTGAAATCTGTGAGTGTAGGACAGGGAGACGAGGTGAGTACAAAACAGACGATTGGTACAGTAGCCTCATCGGGCGATATGCCGGAGCTGCAATTTCAGATCTACAGAGGGGCAGTAGCTCAAAATCCTGCAGGATGGCTTTCTGCAAAATAGAGGATTGAGCAATAAATGTTTATATTTGTATTATAGATTTAAAAAAATAGGGTAAAATGTATACAGGGACAGTATTGGAATTCTTAAATATGGGCGGAGGAGAGATCATGCTCATCCTGGCTGTAGTGCTTTTGTTATTTGGTGGTAAAAAATTACCGGAACTGGCGCGGGGCTTAGGAAAAGGAATCCGCGATTTTAAAGATGCTTCTGAAGGTGTAAAAAGAGAAATCCACCGCAACATTAATTCCGTAGGTATAGTGGACGACATTGATTCGATCATTAAAGACACGAACAGCAATGACCGTCACCACCCAAAAGAAACTAGCCTGGAAGAACAAATGTATCCTGGCAGCACAGCTGCTAAAGAAGGAATAGACTTAGATAAAAAGGAAACCCTTGCTAGTAACACGGAGAATCCTAAAATAGAAACAGATAAAACACAACTTTAACTAAAATATCATGTTAAACACAACCATATTAATCGCTGGCTTAGGTGGTGCAGAAATCGCCATTATTCTTGTTATTGTTTTACTACTTTTCGGTGGTAAAAAAATCCCTGAATTGATGCGTGGTTTAGGTAAAGGTATTAAAGAATTTAAAGATGGAAAAGAAGGTGTGGATGGTAATGGTTCTGATGTCGTAGAACAAAACCGCACCAACAAACCTTTATAGGTTTAAGTCCAATTTTAAATTTAACCTATTCTTGAAATTTGAAGAAGTATAGCTCCTTATCAGAGATACAGTCCCTTATTGCTCAAAAAAAATTAAGTTTACCTGAGCTTCTGGATCACTATTTTAAGCAAATAGAAAGTCATCAACACCTCAATGCTTTTAATGAGGTGTTTTTTTATTCTGCGGCAGCCCAGGCTCAGGCAGTACAGGAGAAAATAGATCAGGGCACTGCCGGGAAGCTGGCAGGGATGGTGATTGGTATCAAAGACAATATCTCTTACAAAGACCATGAGGTAACCGCCTCTTCCAAAATGCTGGAAGGTTTTATTTCTCCTTATTCTGCTACTGTTGTTGCACGTTTACTTGCCGAAGATGCCATCATCATCGGAAGGTTGAATTGCGACGAGTTTGCGATGGGCGGATCTAATGAGACTTCTTATTATGGCGTGGTTAAAAATGCAGCAGACACTTCACGCGTTGCCGGAGGATCTTCAGGTGGCTCGGCAGTAGCCGTTCAGGCAGACCTTTGCTTATCAGCATTGGGAACCGATACCGGTGGTTCTGTCAGACAGCCTGCCGCATTTTGCGGATGTATCGGATTGAAACCTACTTATGGGCGGATTTCCAGATATGGTGTCATTGCTTATGCTTCTTCATTCGATCAGGTAGGAACGATCACTTCGTCGGTAAGCGATGCGGCCATTTTATTGGAAGTGCTGGCTGGAGCGGATGATCATGACAGTACCGTCTCTCAAAAAGAAGTACCGGATTATAAGGCCGGTTTATTAACTGCTGGTGTAAAAAAGATTGCGGTATTAAAGGAGACACTGGAAAGTGAAGCGCTGGATCCTGAAATTAAAGCTGCGATCCTGGAAGCCATTGAACGTTTTAAAAGTCAGGGACATACCGTAACGTATGTGTCTTTTGACCTGCTGGATTACCTCGTGCCTGCCTATTATGTACTGACCACGGCAGAAGCTTCTTCGAACTTATCCCGTTATGACGGCGTCCATTATGGTCACCGCAATACGGAAGCCGGCAATCTGAACGATTTGTATAAGACCTCCAGGGCCGAAGGTTTTGGAGAAGAGGTGAAAAGACGGATTCTTTTAGGTACTTTCGTTTTAAGTGCCGGATATTATGATGCTTATTATCAGAAAGCACAGCAGGTGAGGAGATTGATCCGTGAAAGGATGGAAGCGCTGCTGGTAGATTTTGATGTGATTCTGAGCCCGGTAACACCAACACCACCTTTTAAAATCGGAGATAATATCGAAGATCCACTGGTGATGTACATGGCGGATATCTTTACGGTGCTGGCCTCTCTGACGGGAATTCCGGCGATCGCAATTCCCTTGGGCAATAATAAAGAGGGATTACCGTTAAGTTTACAGCTTATGGCAAAGCACTTTAAGGAACAGGAACTACTTTCCCTGTCCCATACATTTTTAACCTAGACCCATGTCAACCGTCATTGTCTGTGAAACCTGCATGCAAGTTTTATAGACATTGAAGACAAACAAATGCCTATGAAAATAAATGTACTTTTTGCATCATGTATTTTAGCACTAACCAGCTTTTCGGCAATTGCTCAGCAACAGGCTTTACAGATTAACGATACCATACCGGTCCCTGTCTTACCGGAAACCCCAAGCTTTTACAACCACAATTTCGGCTATAAGGCACGTCTGGATTCAATTCAGAAAATGGTGCCCCTCAGTTATAATGAACATGTGCAGAAGTACATCGACATCTATAGCGGACGGAAAGATATGATGGGGAAGATGTTAGGTCTTTCGGACTATTACTTCCCTGTTTTTGAAAAAGCATTAAAATATTATAACATTCCCGAGGAGATCAAATACCTGCCGATCATAGAATCTTCTATGAACGCACATGCGGTATCCAGGGTTGGTGCTACAGGGCTGTGGCAGTTCATGTTTGCTACGGCAAAAGATTATGGACTGAACATGGATAACTTTGTGGATGAAAGGAAAGATCCGATTCAGGCCAGCTATGCAGCAGCAGCGTATTTCAGAGATGCTTATGAGGAGCTGGGCGACTGGCTTCTGGCGATTGCAGCCTATAACTGTGGAATGGGAAATGTGAAAAAAGCAATGCTTAAAGCAGATTCTCAGGATTTCTGGGAAATCAGGGGATACCTTCCACTGGAGACCAGAAATTATGTGCCTGCATTTATTGCGGCGATCTACGTGATGAACTACCCTGGTCAGCATCAGATCCGCGCGCAGAAATCTCCTTTCGTAAAAAATACCGATACGATTCATGTGAACCGTTTCGTTTCGCTTCCTCAATTGGCGGGAGCACTGAGTATCGATGAAGATGCTTTATGTAGTCTGAACCCTTCTTATAAGAAGAAGATCGTGAACGGGACAGAACTGGAACCCAAGCGGATCATTATCCCGAAGGTGAACATGGCCCAGTTTGCACAGATCTATGAAGTGTTGAACAATACGGAGCTGGATGTGAACCCGAATGTGGTCCTGGCAGCGAATGATGACCGCAGGCGGAAGAAGAAGGTGGTAGAACGCCCTTTGGCTGCAGTTTCCTATCATAAGGTCAGACCGGGGCAGACCCTGAGTGCAATTGCGGATCAATACCATGTGGAAGTTCAGGATCTAAAAGTATGGAACGGACTCAAAGGTTCTTCCATTGTACCTGGTCAAAAACTCAAAGTTCATCACCCTCAACCTTCCAAAAAGCGAAAAATGGCTATAAAAGGCTAATAATTGCCTTTGAGTGGGATTCCTTTTTTATTTCTGGGCTAATTAAAAGATTGTAACTTTGGCCCTTTATAAATGAACTGATTTATGAGTAAAATTAACAGGAAGCAAGATGCTTTGGACTACCACTCGCAAGGGCGACCGGGGAAAATACAGGTAATACCGACAAAACCAACAAACTCTCAGAGAGATCTGGCATTGGCGTATTCACCGGGTGTAGCTGAACCTTGTTTAAAAATAGCAGAAAACACAGAAGATGTTTATAAATATACCGCAAAGGGAAACCTGGTTGCGGTAATTAGTAACGGAACAGCGGTTTTAGGTCTTGGTGATATTGGTCCGGAAGCGGGTAAACCTGTGATGGAAGGTAAAGGTCTTCTATTCAAGATTTTTGCCGATATCGATGTTTTTGACCTGGAGCTGGATACTAAAAACGTTGATGACTTTGTTAAAATAGTAAAAGCCCTTGAGCCTACTTTCGGCGGGGTGAACCTGGAAGATATTAAAGCACCGGAGTGCTTTGAGATTGAACGTCGTTTAAAAGAGGAAATGAATATTCCTGTAATGCACGATGACCAGCATGGTACTGCCATTATCTCTGCTGCAGCATTGATCAATGCCTGCGAATTGCAGAAAAAGAAAATGGATAAGATTAAGATTGTGGTAAATGGTGCCGGTGCTGCCGCGATTTCCTGTACCCGTCTTTATGTTTCTTTAGGTGCTAAAAAAGAAAATATTGTGATGTGCGACCGTAGTGGCGTGATCCGTGACAACAGGGCTAACCTGGATGCCATTAAAGCTGAATTCGCGACTTCAAGGGAATTGAATACCCTGGAAGATGCAATGAAAGATTCTGATGTGTTCATCGGTCTTTCTTCTGCGGATTGTGTAACGGTAGAGATGTTGAAATCGATGGCTAAAAACCCGATCGTCTTTGCGATGGCAAACCCTAACCCGGAGATTGCTTATGAACTGGCCATCAGTTCCCGTAAAGACCTGATCATGGCTACCGGACGTTCTGATTATCCTAACCAGGTGAACAATGTACTGGGCTTCCCGTACATTTTCAGAGGGGCATTGGATGTAAGGGCTACCAGCATCAATGAGGAGATGAAAATTGCTGCAGTGAAAGCTATTGCTGAACTGGCTAAGAAGTCTGTTCCTGAGGCTGTAAACATGGCTTACAACGAAAAGAATATTAAATTCGGTAAAGACTATATCATTCCAAAACCAGTGGATTTGCGTCTGATGACGAATGTATCTACTGCAGTAGCTAAAGCAGCAATCGAATCTGGTGTTGCCCGCAAAATCATCACCGACTGGGATGCCTATACAGAAGAGTTGAAACAACGTTTGGGAATGGATGATGCCATCATGCGTGCCATCACCAACAAAGCGAAGTCTGACCCTAAACGTGTGGTATTTACAGAGGCTGATAATTACAAGATCCTGAAAGCAGCTCAGATTGTGAAAGACGAAAATATCGCCATTCCGGTTCTGTTGGGAAATAAAGAAATCATCAATAAAATTATTGAAGAGAATGCTTTGGAGCTGGAAGGCGTGGAAATCATGGATCCTTTCTTAGAGCCTGAGCGTATGAAAAAATATGCGGAAGCTTTGTATCAGAAGAGACAGAGAAGAGGGGTGACCTTGTTTGAAGCGAATAAGTTTTTGCGCGACAGAAATTACTTCGGTGCTTCAATGGTAGAATTTGGTGAGGTAGATGCGATGATCTCTGGTCTGACCAAGAATTATGTGTCTACGATTAAGCCGGCATTACAGGTGATCGGTACGGAACCAGGTGTAAACCGGGTTGCAGGAATGTACATGATGATGACCAAGAAAGGACCTGTATTTTTTGGGGATACGACAGTCAATGTAGACCCTACAGTAGAGGAATTGGTAGACATTACTTTATTGCTGGAACGTGCGGTACGTAAGTTTAATATTCAGCCAAGAATTGCCCTGCTTTCCTACTCAAACTTCGGTTCAAACGAAGGTGTAGTCCCTGAAAAAGTAAGAAAAGCAGTGAAAATTCTTCATGAAAAGCACCCTGACATTATCGTAGATGGCGAAATGCAGGGAAATTTTGCAATTAACAATTCTTTGCTGAAAGATAACTTTCCTTTTAGTAGCTTAGTAGATGCTCCTGCAAATACTTTGGTATTCCCGAACCTGGAGTCCGGAAATATCGCTTATAAATTGTTGCAGGAATTAGGCGGTGCTGAAGCGGTAGGTCCAATTCTACTGGGATTGAACAAACCTGTTCACATTGTTCAGTTGGGCAGCTCGGTTCGTGAGATTGTAAATATGGTCACTTTAGCAGTTCTTGATGTTCAGTCGAAAGAACAGGAGGCAAACGCTAAAAAAGGTGGTTTATTAAAAAGAATAACTAAGAAATAGGAATTATGTATGAATATATTGATGGTAAGCTGACCTTTAAATGCCCCGCTTATATTGTTGTGGAGGCCGGAGGAATTGGTTACCATATCAATATTTCACTGAATACTTATAGCAGTCTGGCCGATGTGGAACGCTGCAAGGTGTATACCTGGCTCCACGTAAAAGAAGATGCACATACTTTATACGGATTTGCAGATGAGGGAGAGCGCAGGCTCTTCCTTCATCTGATCTCTGTTTCCGGAATCGGACCCAATACGGGAAGGATGATGCTTTCTTCTATCACGCCTACAGAAATTCAAACGGCTATTGTGAATGGTGATTTACCTTTAATCCAGCGGATTAAAGGAATTGGTGTAAAATCTGCACAGCGTTTAGTGCTGGAACTGCAGGACAAATTGAAAAAAGAAGGAACCGGGTCTCTGATCGCGGCGCCTCTGAATAATACTGTTAGAGAAGAAGCTTTATCTGCCTTGATGATGCTGGGGTTTGCAAAACAACCTGCAGAGAAATCAATTGATAATGCAGTGAAAAACGGTGGTGTAGACTTATCAGTAGAACAAATGATTAAAATAGCTTTGAAGAACTTATAACTTTCCCCTTGAAAACCAGATTAACGCTCCTTCTTCTTTTTTTTCTCTGCCTTGGCGGACAGCAAGCATTTTCTCAAACGGGAACACCGGGAAAAAAAACAGACACCCTCAGAAATTCCTTTAGTCTAAAGGAAAAACAACGATTAGGTCTTAGAAACCTGAACAATTCTTTTCAACCCCTTCCGGATAACGTGAAGCGGGAAGTCGAATACGATGCGAAGAATAAAAGATACATCATCCGTCAAATGATCGGTAACCGTCTTTTTGCGCCTCCACAATACCTGACGATTGAAGAATATCAACGCCTGGTCAACAGCGAGATGAAAAGAGACAACTGGCGGATGTACTCCAGTGAAGAATTAAATGAAGTCAGAAAAAATGGATTCATTCCCAGCCTTAAAATCAATAGTAAGGCTTTTGAACGTATTTTTGGTGGCACAACGATAGATATCCAGCCTCGTGGAGAGGCCGAACTGACCTTTTTGGGCCGGATCAATAAAAACGAAAACCCGCTCTTCAATGAGCGTCAGCGTGTGCAGTCGAATTTTGATTTTAACCAGCGGATCCAGATGGATGTGATCGGAAATATCGGGACGCGGATGAAGATCAATATGAACTACAATACCGAAGCTCAGTTTGACTTTGAAAACCA
The DNA here is from genome assembly GCF_003852525.1 of Pedobacter sp. KBW06. Classification (GTDB taxonomy): domain Bacteria; phylum Bacteroidota; class Bacteroidia; order Sphingobacteriales; family Sphingobacteriaceae; genus Pedobacter. The sequence goes on along the minus strand of NZ_QAJL01000004.1, from coordinate 272,266 downwards.
GGTGAAACTGGATTATACCGGTGGAAAAGACGACATCATCCAGAAGATAGAAGCGGGAAATGTAAGCTTACCGCTGAACACGACGCTGATCAACGGAACACAGGCCTTATTCGGGGTAAAAACACAATTGCAATTCGGAAAACTGAGCGTGAGCTCGGTCTTCTCTCAGCAGAAGTCCCAATCCCGTGAAATCCGGATCAATAATGGCGCACAGCAAAATGAATTCAGACTGAGTGCAGACAATTACGAAGCAAATAAACACTATTTCTTAGCGCAATACTTTAGAAATAACTACAATAAAACACTGGCTACGCCACCCACAATTACTTCGGGTGTGCTCATTACCAAAGTGGAAGTCTGGATTACCAATAAAACAGGAAATACCCAGGATTCCAGGGATGTACTCGCTTTTATCGATCTTGGTGAAAATGCGCCTTACAACCCGGCGATCCCGGGAGGAGGCTCAGTATTGCCTTCCGGTTTTGACAATCCGCAGTTTCCAAGAGCATCCAATACCTTGCTTTCCCAATTGCCACCTGACGCGAGGCAGACCAATTCTAATGCCGTGATTGGCTTCTTTGCCGCTAACGGAGGGACAGACAATTATGCGAAATTAACTTACGCCAGAAAGCTGGCCGACAGGGAGTATACTTTCCATCCTCAACTGGGATACATCTCATTGAATAATGCATTGAATACGGATGAAGTACTTACCGTTGCTTACCGTTATACCTATCGTGGTTTGGAATATCAGGTGGGAGAATTCACGACAGATGTCTCTTTTGATCAGGGATCACCAAAGGTTTTGTTTACGAAATTACTGAAGAACGAAACGACAAAAGTGAAACTGCCTACCTGGGACCTGATGATGAAAAACATCTATTCTATCGGTGGTTACCAGATCAGTCCGATGAATTTTAAACTGGACATTTTCAGGATTGATGATAAGACAGGGGTAGAAAAACCATACATTGATGAGGGGGAGAAACTGGATGCTGACCGGAGGCCACTGAAGAATAAACAATGGATTCAGATTGTTGGTTTAGATCGTTTAAATCAGCAGAAGGAGCGAAGCCCGGACGGGATCTTTGACTTTGAATCAGAAAATAAGCCTTTCGGAACTAACCAAAACATTGCTTTCAATACACCTGTTAACAACAATAACAATACTGGTGGAAACACAAATGGTTCCAATACCAATCTGAGTAATTTCTCTACGAATACCAGTAATGGTTATGTGACCATAGATCCTTTGAACGGAAGGATTATCCTTCCTTTGATCGAACCTTTTGGTAAGGATCTTGCCGATCAGTTTAGTCCTGCAGAACAAGCGCTGATCGACAAATACACCTATACCGCTTTATATGATTCGACCAAGGTTATTGCACAGCAGTTGTTCACGAGACAAAACCGCTATGTCATTAAGGGAGCTTATCAAAGTCAGGTTGCCTCAGAGTTTAGCTTAAATGCGATCAACGTTCCTGAAGGATCGGTAAAAGTATTTGCCGGAACGATCCCCTTGCAGGAAGGTGTGGATTATACCGTGGATTACCAGGGCGGAAGGGTTAGAATCCTGAATACCGCAGTTCTGATTTCCGGTCAGCCGATCAAGATCTCTACAGAAAATAATGAGCTTTTTGGTTTACAGCAGCGTTCCCTGTTTGGAACCCGTCTGGACTACAAGGTGAACAATAAGTTGAATTTGGGAGGTACGATTATGAACCTCACTGAAAAACCACTTACCCCAAAGGTAAACCTTGGGGAAGAGCCCATCTCAAACACGATGTGGGGACTGGATCTGAACTATAGCTCGCCTTCCAGGTTCTTAACAAAGCTGGTGGATAAGTTGCCTTTTATTTCTACAAAAGTACCGTCCAGCTTTAGTTTCTCCGGAGAGTTTGCACAACTGGTTCCGGGACACCCTTCAGCGCTGAACTTCGGTGGCAAGAAAGGTGGGGTAAGTTACCTGGACGATTTTGAGGCATCACGCTCGGTGATCGACCTGAAAAGTGCAGTAGCATGGCAGTTGTCTGGTACACCTCAGATGTTCTCTGAATCTTCGAGGATGGACGACCTGAGCTATGGTTTCAACAGGGCACTGATTGCTTTTTACAATATTGATCCTATCTTTTACAACCGGACGGATGCGACGCTTCCTTCGGCATTGAGGAACAACAAAAACGAACTTTCCAATCACTATGTGCGCCAGGTGATCGAACAGGAGGTGTTTCCTTTTAAAGAAATCGGAACGGGGCAACCATTTGCTTTGCCAACTTTAGACGTTGCTTTCTATCCGACGGTCCGCGGTCCGTACAATTATACGCCAACAGGTTTTGATCCTACAGGTGCATTGAATAATCCACGCAGCCGTTGGGGTGGTTTGTTCAGGAGAATTGAAACCAATGACTTTGAAGCTTTGAACATTGAGTTTATAGAGCTTTGGGTAATGGATCCCAATATTTATAAACCGAATTCTTTGGGTGGTGACCTATATTTTAACATTGGTAACATCTCTGAGGATATCCTGAAAGATGGACGTAAATCATTGGAAAATGGTTTACCTGCAGATGGCGATCCTTCCAAATTTGATGAAACGAATTGGGGAAGGGTTCCAAAATTACAGCCGGTAGTTCAGGCATTTGACAACGATCCGAATGCGAGAAAAGCACAGGATGTGGGTCTTGACGGAATGGGTAACGCGGATGAACAGCGAAAATTTGCGACTTTAATCAACCAGATCAAAGGGCAGTTAAATCCGGATGCTGCAGCTAAAATCCAAAATGACCCTTCTTCTGATGATTATACCTATTTCAGAGGGCCGGATCTTGACCGTGAAAATGCAGGGATCTTAAAACGTTATCAAAAATATAACGGAACAGAGGGAAACTCTAAAACCTCACAGCAGTCGCAGGCCGACCTGGGTGTAGAAAATTCTGCTTCTACTTCTTTACCTGATGGCGAAGACATCAACAGGGATAACAACATGACCCAGTCTGACGAGTACTTTGAATACAAAGTCTCGATGCGTCCGGCTGACCTGGTCGTGGGACAAAAATACATTACCGATAAAGTGACTTCACAGGTGAAGCTTGCGAACGGACAAACACAAGCTGTGACCTGGTATCAGATCCGTATCCCATTGGCACAGCCGACAAATGTTGTTGGAGGAATTCAGGATTTTAAATCAATCCGTTTCATCCGGATGTTCATGACCAATTTCGCAGATACTACGGTATTGAGGTTTGGAAAGATCCAATTGGTAAGGGGTGAGTGGAGACAATACAATGCCAGTAATGAAGCTTCAAAAACAATTGTTGATCCTGCTTTGGGAACGATCAGTCCTGATCAGTCGAAGATTGAAGTGGCAACAGTGAATATTGAAGAAAATGGTAAACGGACACCGATCCCTTATGTGGTTCCTCCGGGGATTGAAAGAGAACGTGATTTCAGTAATTATCGTGGCGATACCCGTCAGAATGAGCAGTCTTTATCGGTAACGATCAAAGATCTGAAAGATGGTTATGGCCGTGCAGCATTTAAAACTGCCTTTAATGATTTCAGGTCTTACAAACATTTGGAAATGTACATCCATGCTGAGGCCTTAGGATCAAACATCTTAAATGACAATGACCTGAGTGCATTTTTACGTATTGGTACAGACAATCAGGACAACTACTATGAGTATTCGCAGCCTTTAAAGGTAACGCAGCCGGGAACGAATGATCCGAACAACATTTGGCCTGACTATAACAAAATGGACATACAGCTGGAGCTTTTCCAGAAAGCGAAACTCGCGAGAAATAATGCGAAGACAGCTACAGGTGCACCATGGCCAATTAACATTCCCTTTAACTATATAGTAAATGGTAAAGTGATTGTGGTAAAAGGGCAGCCGGATATGAGTAAGGTCAGGGTTTATATGCTGGGGGTAAAGAACCCATATAAAAACGTAACCGGAAATGACGACGGACTGGATAAAAATGCGATCATCTGGTTTAATGAGCTTCGCTTAACAGAGTTTGATGAGCGCGGAGGCTGGGCAGCTACTGCCAGGCTAAGTGCGAAACTGGCTGACTTTGCAGACGTGAACGTCTCAGGAAGCAAGTCGACGATCGGATTTGGTTCTCTGGAAACCCGTGTGAGTGAAAGAAACAGGGCAGACAATGTCTTCTTTGACATTTCTTCGAGCATGGAGCTGGGTAAATTTTTCCCTAAGAAAGCAGGGATTAAGGTGCCGATGTTTGTGAGCTATTCCAGCCAGGTAAGTACCCCTCAATACAACCCGAGCATGCCGGATATTGAATTGAAAAATGCACTGGATGCTGCCACCAAATCGCAGAGGGATTCTATTTTGAACTTTGCACAGGACTTTACCACCAGAAGCAGCATCAACTTTACCAATGTAAGAAAGGAAAGAACCAATCCGGAGCAGAAGCCAAAGATTTGGGATATAGAAAACTTTAACGTCAGCTATGCGTATACCAAGTATTCGCACCGCGACTTTATCGTAGAAAACAATTTCCAGAAAACTTACCGCGGTTCCCTGGCTTATAATTATGCAGGACCGGCAAAAACCTATGAGCCTTTTAAGAAGCTGATCAAGTCGAACACACTGGCGCTGTTAAAAGATTTTAACTTTAGCCTGATGCCAACGGCCATTAATTTCAGGATTGATGTAGACCGCTTCTATTCGGAAAACAGTTTGAGAAACAATGATCCGATGAATTCTATTCCGGTGAATACCACGTTTAACAAAAACTTCCTGGTATCGAGGGTGTATGGAATTGCCTGGAACCTGAGTAAATCGCTGACACTGGATATTGATGCCACGAACTATTCGATCATCGATGAGCCTTATGGAAGAATTGAAGGATTGAAAAGAGATACTTTATGGCAGAACATGATGAGGTTGGGCAGAACTACTGATTATAGCCATAACCTGAACGTAACCTATGCGTTGCCAATTAACAAGATTCCAGGTTTGGACTGGATCAATGTGGCCACCCGTTATGGTACAAACTTCAACTGGCAAACGGAACCACTTTCTACTTTGAGAGATCCGAATATCAATCTTGGAAATACGGTTCAGAACTCGAGAACGATACAGGTCAATCCGACTTTTAACCTGGCTTCACTTTACAATAAATTTGGTTTCGTAAGGAAATCGGGCAGTACTGCTGCGGATGCGAAACAAACGGGTTCGGGGGTATTGATCGGATTGTTGACCAGTATTAAAAATGTAGTGGGTGCTTATACCCAAACCAAAGGGATCTTCCTGCCAGGGTATTTGCCGAAAACAAATATTTTCGGGATAGACAATGCCACAGGTGCACCGGGATTGGGATTTGTTTTGGGAAGTCAGCGGGACATCAGGGAAGAGGCATTGAGGAACGGTTGGATTACGACGGATACTTTGCAATCTCAGCTGTACATCAATACGATGAGAGAAGACCTGAGCTTAACGAGTTTAATTGAGCCGGTCAAAGACCTGACCATTACACTGACTGCGAACAGAAATAAGACGATGAATTATTCTACGAATTTCAGGTATGATGACCTGAGCAAAGGATTCCAGAATTTCAGTCCTTTTACCACGGGTGATTACAGCATTTCCTTCATTAGTCTGGGAACGGCATTTTCAGAAAAATCAGGAGCTGCGGTATCCAAATTGTTCGGCGAGTTTATGGCGAACAGACAGGTAATCTCTCAGCGCCTGGGAGAACTGAACCCGAATTCCTCAGGAATCAGGGGTGGAGGATATGCAGATGGTTATGACAAGAACTCACAGGATGTGGTGATCTCCGCTTTTCTTGCGGCCTATTCCGGAAAGAGTGCATCTTCGGTCAGCCTGAACTCTATGCCTAAAATTCCATTGCCAAACTGGCGTTTGAATTACAGGGGCCTAACCCGGATTGCTTTCCTTGCCGAGCACTTCAGCTCTATTGATTTAAGACATTCTTACCGCTCAGTATACAGCATCAACAGCTTTAACTCTTTATTGAAATACGAGGAGCGTAATGGCGGGGTTAGCAGCAGGGATAAAGACAATAATTTCCTGCCGGAATTACAATATGCCAGGGTGACAATTGCAGAGCAGTTCTCTCCGCTGATTGGAATAGACACCCGGTTAAAGAATAACCTGACGGCAAACTTTGAGATTGGAAGGACCCGTTTGTTGGGGCTGAGTATGGCGAACAGCCAGCTGTCGCAGTTAACAGAAAACAACCTGGTCTTTGGTTTGGGTTACCGCACCACGAAGTTCAGGTTCCCTTTCGGATTGTTTAAACAATTGAAGATGGACAACAATATGGACTTTAAACTGGATGTTGCGGTGAGGGATAACAAAACGGTGATCTACCGCGCTGATGTTGCAGAGGCGGAGGTTTCTTCGGGAGCAAAGAACATTACTTTAAGGCCGAGCGTGGATTATATCTTGAACCAGCGTTTTAACGTAAGGGTGTTCTATGATTCGAATATCACTAAACCTTATACATCACAGACATTTAATACCTCATTCAGCAACTTTGGATTTAGTTTGAGGGTAACGCTGAATTAGGCCCGTTTTTCTTTTGTCGCCATTTAACGCGCATGTATTTTCTCAGAAAAATAGATGCGCGTTTTTTTTACCGGCTGATATTTCCGGTTGTTTTGGTCCTGATAAAACTTTTGTACATTTAATTTCCAAAAGGGCGCAATGCCGCAAAAGGGCGGGGGCATCTGCTGAATAGAATAATGATAAGTTATGTGGAGCGACAGGTATAATTATTACAATATACAAAGTGATGAAAGTTACACCGGGAAGGTGCAGACGGAAATTGTGCTTCAGCTCTTTTTGAAGAGCGGAAATTTCCTCCTGAAAGATCATCAGACATTAGTTAATGCGGATCGCTTTCCATGGGTGGAAATTGTATTGGTTGAAACAAAAGATGGAAGTTTTGCTACCTCTGAAAAGAAATTGCCTTATACCAATTTGATTGCGGTTGTCTGTACAAAATCAGCAAATACAGACCAGCAGGTTTACCTAAAGACTTTTCTGGCAATCGCTGAAGAACTGAATTGGAAACTTTATCTCGAGGAGGACGACGAAGGGAACGAGAATATAGAAATTAAATGAAACCGGCTGCTTTTTGTGCGGTTTATTCCGACAGATGATCGGGACATAAAGCAGGCTTCAAATTTTGTTGCCACAAATAGATATGAATACTTATAAATAATAGTAAATTCGCAGAGGATAATGCGTATTATTTGCTGAATCCTAGTTTAAGTAACACATGTTTTTTGTGCGTAACTAATTTATTATTAATATTATATAAAATGAATTTTCCATCAGAACTAAAGTACACTAAAGACCACGAGTGGGTTAAGATTGAAGGTAACGAGGCCTATATCGGTATTACTGATTTCGCACAACGTGAGTTAGGTGATATTGTATACATCGATATTAACACTGTAGGTGATGAAGTAGGCAAGGATGATGTTTTCGGAACAGTAGAAGCTGTTAAAACCGTATCTGATTTGTTTATGCCGGTAACTGCAACCGTATTGGAAACCAACCCGGAATTGAATGACAATCCTGAACTGGTAAACTCTGATCCTTATGGAAAAGGCTGGATGGTTAAAGTAGCGATCTCTGATGCTTCACAAGTGGATGGTTTATTAGATGCTGATGCTTACAAAGCCCTTGTAGGAGCTTAATCAATGAATAAATTTAAAGCGTTAAAATATCAGATCTGGGCCATAGTATGGACGGTGGTTATTTTGATCCTTTGCAATATAGAAATGCCTGTCTCCACTAATGGGACAGGCTTTTTTTTTGAAGGATTTGATAAAATGGTGCATCTTGGGTTTTTCTTTGTCCTGACCATATTACTGTTTTATGGAAGAATCAATTATACCCATAACTATAGTTTTCGTTCGCTGACGATTTTTAAGATCATCCTGATCACTGCTGCTTTGGGCGGTGGCATTGAATTGCTTCAATGGAAAGTGTTTACTTACAGGTCTGCAGAGTGGTGGGACTTTACCTGCGATATGATTGGTGTATTTATGGGCGTTTTCAGCTTTATACTTTTGCATAAATCTCATTATAATGAAAAAGAACATCAGTAGATTATTCCTGCTTTTGCTGGTACTTGCGTCCAGCGGCTGCAGTATTTTTAAGCCGGGCTGTAAATGTCCTCCGGTAAGCTACAACAGCTATCCCCAGCGGTAAAAGTTACCTGTATTCATTATGTTACTTTGTTGTGACTTTTTGATTGCATAAATGATCCTTTAGCTGCGCTGAAAGCTATTTCTGAAGGTAAGGGTGGATTCCGTTTATTTGGAACTATTATAAATTAAGCCTAAATTGCGCCTTGATTAGGGAAGGAGTCAATATTGTCCTTCGAAAATTAAAATAAATTAATAAAGATGAAACTTTCACAATTGAATCCGGGGGAACGAGGCACTATAGTGGCATTTACAGATTTAGAAATGTCTGTTAAACTAATGGAGATGGGCTGTTTGCCTGGAGAAGTTGTAGAAGTGGAACGGTTTGCTCCGCTTGGTGATCCGATTGCCATTCGGGTCTCAGGGTATCAACTTTGTTTACGTAAAAGCGAGGCATCTAGTATTATAATTCAGTAGTAATTTGGCAAAGGATTTGAAAATAGCTCTGGTTGGGAATCCCAATACAGGCAAGTCTACTCTTTTTAATCTGCTTACAGGATTAAATCAAAAAATTGGAAATTTTCCGGGCATTACCGTTGATAAAAAAGTAGGTTACTGCAAGCTTCCTGATGGCAGAAGTGCAGAGATTACCGATTTACCGGGAACCTATAGTTTATACCCGAAAAGCAAGGATGAAAGTATTGTCTTCCAGGTATTGGCCGACAAGAGCAATTCCAGTTATCCGGATATTGTGGTATTGGTGGCTGATGCGACCAATCTCCGAAGAAATTTATTGCTTTATTCGCAGGTTGCCGACCTGCAGGTGCCGGTAGTACTGGCACTCAATATGACCGATCTGGCACAAAAAGAAGGGATCAATGTCAACGTTGATTTGCTTTCGAAAAGACTGGGCATTCAGATTGTTGCGATCTCTGCGAGAAGCAATAAGGGGCTGACCGAGCTAAAACAAGCCATCAGCAATACGACAAAGATTGCGACACAGTTGAAAGGTACTGATGTACTGGCGCTGGCGCCTGAAGCGATTCAGAAAGTGAAAGCCAAGATCGGAACAGAGAACGATTATTTTGCATTGCAGGTCTTGCACCAGCATTATAACCTGGATCACTTTTCTGAAGTAGATCATGCAGGCTTTGATCAGATCAAAAAAGCGACTGGTTTTGAAACTTCTAAATTGCAGACAGAGGAAACCGTTGCGCGTTATCGTGACCTTGGGAAGATCCTCACTGGCGTAATCGAAGATACGGGGGCGGCAAAGAAGTTTGCTTTTAGTGATAAGATCGATTCCATCCTGACCAATAGGTTTTGGGGCCTGATCATTTTTATGGGCTTGTTGTTCTTCCTGTTCAACGCCATTTTCTCCTGGTCGGCTTATCCGATGGAGATGATTGAATTTATCTTTGCCAAACTGCAGGAACTGGGACATGAATATTTACCCGCAGGGCAGCTTAGTGATTTACTGCTGGACGGTGTACTTGCCGGTTTAGGCGGGATTGTGGTTTTCATTCCGCAAATCGCAATTCTCTTTGCATTTATCTCGATTCTGGAAGACACCGGCTATATGGCCAGGGTGACTTTTATGATGGACAGGATCATGAGAAAATTTGGTTTGAGTGGAAAGTCTGTGGTGCCGATGATCGGAAGTCTGGCTTGTGCCGTTCCTTCCATAATGAGTGCCAGAAACATCGAAAACTGGAAAGACCGCATCATTACCATTATGGTGGCTCCTTTGGTGAGTTGTTCTGCAAGGTTGCCTGTATATACTTTGTTGATCAGCCTTGTTGTTCCCGAAAAAATGGTTTGGGGCTTCATTAACCTTCAGGGATTAACCCTGATGGGAATGTACCTGATCAGTATTGTTGCGGCGGTATTGGTGGCTTTTGTCATGAAATTCATCCTGAAAGCAAAAGAGAAATCTTATTTCATTATGGAGATGCCGGTGTACAGAATGCCGAGATGGGGAAATGTGCTTTTCACGATGTATGATAAGTCTAAGACTTTTGTCTTTGAAGCGGGTAAGGTGATCATTGCCATTTCCATTGTACTTTGGGTAATGGCTACTTATGGTCCTTCTGAGCGCTTTGCTGAAATTGATAAAAAATACGCCGCTATAGAGGCTCAAAAAGATAGTGTACAGATTTCTACTCTTGAAAGAGATAAGTCGGCTGAAAGGCTTGAAAATTCGTATGCGGGAATTCTGGGCCATGCCATAGAGCCAGCCATCAGACCTTTAGGTTTTGACTGGAAGATCGGCATTGCACTAATCACTTCATTTGCTGCAAGGGAAGCCTTTGTAGGAACAATGGCCACGATTTACAGTGTGGAAGGCGGAGATGAGAATGTGATGAAAATACGGGATAGTATGAGACTGGCCAAAAATCCGGAAACGGGATTGCCGGTGTTTACTTTTGCCACTGCCTTTTCATTGATGTTGTTTTACGCCTTTGCGATGCAGTGTATGAGTACGGTGGCGGTGGTGTTCCGGGAAACAAAATCCTGGAAGTGGCCAATGATACAACTGGTGTATATGACCGTGATGGCTTACGTGGCCAGTTTAATTGCTTATCAGTTTTTAAAATAATATATTGACTTAATCAAACGCAATGCTGTCATGAATAAAAGAATGGAAAAATTGCTCAATGAGCAGGTTAATTTAGAAATGTATTCGGCCAATGCCTATTGGGCAATGTGTTCCTGGTTTTCGGACAAGGATTTGGATGGATTCGCTAATTATTTTAAAGTTCAGGCGAAAGAAGAGCTTTTTCATGCGGAAAAGCAATTCAACTACATTCATGATGTTGGCGGTAAAGTGACTATAGGCGCAATTCAGCAACCTGAATCTGACTTTGGCTCTGTACTGGAAATTTTTGAAATCACCCTGGCACATGAGAAGGCCGTTACCAAGAGCATTGGAAACCTGATCAAAGCGGCTTTTGAGGAAAGTGATTTTGCTACCCATACCTTTTTGCAATGGTTCGTTACAGAGCAGGTAGAAGAAGAGGCGACGGTATCACAGATCATCAGCAAGCTGAAGATGATCGGGGACAATTCTTCGGCCTTATATCTGCTGAACACTGAATTGGCCCAAAGAACATTTAACGCGGCCACAGGTGGCGCAGCCTAAGCATCGCTTTTAATTAATTTCCTTATCTTGGAAGCGTGAAAAAGGAGGAGATCTTAGCGCAATATATGCCCCCGGGAGCGGCACCGATTATCGCGAAGTGGATAGATTATTTTCAATGTGAGTTTAAAATATCTAAAAACAGAACGACGAAGCTTGGTGACTACCGTCATCCTTATAAAGATTTGGGACATAAAATATCGGTCAACAATGACCTGAATGCCTATGCTTTTTTAGTCACTACGGTACATGAATTTGCTCATCTGCTGACCTGGAATGACCATAAGAATAAAGTAAAGCCTCATGGTGCGGAATGGAAGCACAATTTTAAAAGGATGATGGCGCCCTTTATCGAGCAAAATGTCTTTCCTCAGGATGTTCAGCAGGCAATAGTGAGTTACCTGAATAATCCTTCTGCAGCAAGCTGTACTGACCTGAAACTTTCCCGTGCATTAAAGAAGCACGACCTGCCTAAAGAGGCTTCCAGACTGGAGGAACTGCCTTTAGATGCGGTATTTACCATAAAAGACGGACGTCAGTTCAGAAAAGGAGAAAAGCTGCGGAAAAGATACCGCTGCCTTTGCCTGACCAATGGCAATGTCTATTTGTTTAACCCTTTGGCAGAAGTGACTTTAGCGGCTACAGGTACATAGACTGCTTCTTTATCTTCCACTTTCCATTTAAAATTAAGCTTTTCATTTCTGAAACTTTGTGGATTGCTTTTTAAGCTGTCGATGAATGCATCGGGTTCCTGCACCAGGATACTGGCGGTATAGCCGTTCTGTGCCTTGCTTTTCAGCTGAATGATGTTTTCACCCGGAATGTCAATAAACTGGTCAAACAACATTTCATATTGGTTGCTGCCTGCAATAGCTTCGTCCAGGGTCCTGATATTTTGCTGGTAGTTGTCTTCCTTTACCGTGTTGTCTTTAATTGATTTTAAGGACAGGTAAGGCTTGGCAGGAAGGGCGGAGGCAGAGTTTGCCTTGCGTTGTTCCTTACTGAAGGCAATGTTGTTTCTCAGAAAAATCCGGGTGTCTGTATAGTCGTTATTGATTTTCTTATTTTCCTGAACAAGGATTAAACTGTCGTTTTTGAAATAGTATTTTTTTGTCTGGCTGTTAATGAGCCCATTGTCCCGCTGTTCCACATACAGGATGGCTTTGCCATTCGAACTGTACCTTTCTGCGTACATGGATTGTTCTCCCTGAAGGTAAACGAGGCTGCTTTGTTTTTCCAGGTGGGCGAGGTTTGCATCTATAGAATCTGCTAAAACTGCTATGGTCTTATCGGTCATTGCAGTCGCCGCAGACTGGCTGATCAGGTCTGCCTGGGGATGTTTTGGTTGTTGGTTACAGCCGGATATACCGAGCAGGGCGGAAAAGGAAAATACCAGGTATGCAGTCTTCATAGCGCTTCTTTAAATATTAAAGAGGCGATTATCATGCCAAAGGAATTGCCTTATAGAGAAAGCGGGTATTTGATCGCTTTGATTAGTAAGCCATTAATTTCTGAATGGTTTCTTTTAACCTGCTTTTGGCAAGAAAGCTTTCTTCCAGGACTTTACTCATAGGAATGGCGGTATCCGTGCTCGCACAGCGCATTACAGGTGCATCCAGGTGCTCAAAGCAATGTTCGGCAATCCATGCTGCCAGTTCTGCTCCAAAGCCGTTACTCAGGGTATCTTCGTGTAAGATCAATACCCTTCCTGTTTTCCTGACTGCTGTAGCCACTGCCTCCTTATCCCAGGGTTGTAAGCTGCGCAAATCCAGGAGGTTGATGCTTATTTCCGGATGTTCATCCATATAAGAGAGTGTCCAGTGTACACCCAGTCCGTAAGTAATGATGCTCAGTTGATGACCTTCTTTAATCAGGTTGGCTTTACCAATTTCCAGTGTATATTCCCCTTCAGGAACTTGTCCGCTTAGACTGCGGTAGAGATATTTATGTTCAAAAAATAAGACCGGATTCGGGTCATCAATAGCAGAAAGGAGTAAGCCTTTTGCATCGAAAGGAAAAGCCGGGTATACAATTTTTAAACCAGGAGTTTTTGTGAACCAGGCTTCATTGCTTTGGGAATGGAAAGGGCCTGCACCTGTTCCTGCCCCGGTAGGCATTCTGACTACTACATCCGCCTTTTCTCCCCACCGGTAATGGGTTTTTGCAAGGTTGTTTACGATCTGGTTGAATCCACAGGTTACAAAATCAGCAAACTGCATCTCCACGACTGCCTTATAGCCGTTGATGGAAAGGCCTAGTCCTGCGCCAACGATCGCTGATTCGCAGATTGGGGTATTGCGGACTCTCGCCTTACCAAAAAGGTCTACAAAACCATCAGTGATCTTAAAGGCTCCGCCGTATTCTGCAATATCCTGTCCCATCAAAACCAGATTGCTATGCTTTTGCATGCCAATCTTCAATGCGTCCGTGATGGCATCAATATACCTGATTTCTGTGGATGCTTCATTCGGTTCAATATGCTGGTAAGTGTGTGCTGCATACATGTCGGCCGTTTCGGTGGCGATATCTGCTACCGGCTCTTCTTCGAGAAAAGCAGCTTCTACTTCCTGCTCAATTCCGGTTTTAAAATCCGCTTTAATCTCTGCTATACTTTCCGGAGTCAATACTTTTTGTTCCAGCAGGTATTCTTCAAAGCATTTTACCGGATCTTTTTTTGCCCAGAGGTCAAACAGTTCCTGAGGTACATATTTTGTTCCTGAAGCTTCCTCATGGCCCCTCATCCTAAAGGTAAGGCATTCTACGAGTACAGGTTTAGGATTTTCTCTCATTTTTTCGGCAATGCCGGAGAGGGTATCGTATACCTCCAGGATGTTATTGCCATCTATTTGGATACCTTCGATTCCATATCCTGCGGCCCTGTCTACGAGGTCTTTACATTTAAACTGCTCATTGATGGGGGTGGAGAGTCCATATCCGTTGTTTTCAATTAGAAAAATAACAGGTAAGTTCCACACTGCAGCCACATTAATGGCTTCATGAAAGTCGCCCTCACTTGTGGCCCCTTCTCCGGTGAATACCAGGGTGGCCTGTTTTTTATCGGCAATAAGATCTGCCAGGGCGATCCCACCGGCAAGTGCCATCTGAGGACCCAGATGGGAAATCATTCCAATAATTTTATATTCCTGAGTGCCGAAATGAAAGGAGCGGTCCCGGCCTTTGGTAAAGCCGGAAATCTTACCCTGCCATTGGGCCATCAGCTTTTTCAAAGGAATATCCCGGGCGGTAAATACTCCAAGGTTTCTATGCATTGGAAGGATGTATTCAGTTTCCTTCATCGCTAAAGTACTTCCTATGGCAATGGCTTCCTGTCCGATTCCGGAAAACCATTTGCCAATCCTGCCCTGACGTAATAAGATAAGCATTTTTTCCTCTACCATCCGGGGGTAAAGCAACTGCGTGTATAAATCTAATAAGGTAGCATCATTCTTATCTTTTCTGTCAAACTGCATAGTTATATGTTTTTGTCTGCTTTATTTTTCTCCTGATAGAGTTTGGCAAAAGACTTCGGTGCAACTTCCGGCATGCTGCGGTACTTGCCCCAGGTCTTCTTGAAAAGAAACTTCAAAAAGAAGTTTTTGATCTTTCCGCTTACCATATCCATTCTTGATCTTTTTTGCATTCCTGTATTGAACAGTTTCCAGCCAAGCTCTTCGGATTTGCTGTTCTCATGATCTGCTGCAGCATCTCTTCTGTTCAGCAGGAGCATTTTGTGAATGTCTATTTTTACCGGACATACCTCCGAACATTTGCCACATAAGCTGGAAGCGTAGCTGAGGTGTTTAAAGTCTTTCATCCCCTTTAAATGAGGGGTGATGATGGAACCTATAGGTCCGCTGTAAGTGGTGTTATAAGTATGTCCGCCGATATTTTTGTAGACCGGACAGGCATTCAGACAGGCACCACACCTAATGCAATACAGGCCCTGGCGCTGATCTTTCTCGGCGAGCAGATTGGTTCTTCCGTTATCCAGCAGGATGACATACATCTCTTCAGGACCGTCAGTTTCTTCCGGACGTCTGGGACCACTTAGGATCGTATTGTAAACAGTTAGGTTTTGCCCTGTACCATGACTGGCCAGCAAGGGCCAGAAGAGGTCCAGATCGGCCATGGAAGGGATGACCTTCTCAATTCCGACAATGGCAATATGTATTTTTGGGAAAGTAGTACATAACCTTGCGTTTCCCTCATTTTCTGTCAATGCAATGCTTCCGGTATCTGCGATTAAGAAGTTTCCGCCGGAGATGCCGATATCCGCTTTCAGGTATTTATCTCTAAGCAACTCTCTTGCTTTTTGTGTGAGCTGTTCCGGCGTTGCATCAATGGGTGTTCCAAATTTATCATGAAACAGCTTTGCAATCTCTTCCTTACTCAGGTGCATGGCCGGGGTTACAATATGGTAGGGTGCCTGACCCAGGAGTTGTACGATGTATTCACCAAGGTCGCTTTCCAGAGATTCAATATTGTTCTTTTCCAGGAAATCATTCAGGTGAATTTCCTCGGTGGTCATAGATTTTGATTTGATCACCGTCTTTCCGCCATTTCGCTGGATGATGTTCAGGATTTCTTTTTGGGCCTCCTCCGCATCATTTGCCCAGATCACTTTTCCTCCCCTACGCTGAAAATTGGATTCAAATTCAGGAAGAAACTTATCCAGGTTCTCCATCACACGCCATTTAATCACATGAGCCTTCTTCTTTGAGTTTTCTAAATTCTCAAACCTCGAGGTTCCCCTTTCTACCGCAACATTATACTTGCCAATATTATGATTAATTGTCTTGCGATGCCCTAAATCAAAGGCCTTTTCATCGGCCTTAACCAAAAATTCATCAGATATCTTCATCATCTTCAAATATAAAAATAATTAGGCTTCGGTAATGATCTGCCTGATTTATTTCCCAATCTAATGTTTTTTATTACTTCCGGAATGCATCCGGGAATTGGAAGCTCATTTTTCGGGGTTTCGACGAAAAATATTTGTGTCTGTTGGTCGAATAGTAATGGCAGTTGGTCGACTGTTACATGGGCATGGTCTAATGCGCCAAAAAACGCTGAAACGTTTCCCCTGAGATGGTGTCTTATCTACAAAACAACAATTAAATAATTAAAAACTTAAAATATAAAGTCATGAAAACTTCGATCAAAACCTTATTCGCTTCTGCTTTAACTGCTATCGTTTTAACTTCTTCAGCCTTCACTACTTTCGCTAAAGACACCACACCTGTAAGCGCATCTGCTAACGTAAAGTTCAATAAAGTAGTGGTAACCGGAAATGCTAAAGTAGTACTGGTACAGTCCAATTCAGAAAGCATCACTACGAATGATGAGCTGACTGCAAATACTACCGTTCAACAAAAAGGATATACTTTGTACATTAACTCTACTGCGCAAAGCCCTGCAACGATCTACATCTCTGTAAAAGACCTGCAAAGAATTGATGCTGCCAATACAGCTGAAGTAAAAACCCGTGGTAATTTTGACCTTGCCGTTCTTCAGATCTTTTTAAAAGATGGTGCTAAAGCGAATGTAAATGCAAAAGTAGGAAGCCTTTATACCGACATGAAAGACCAGTCAGATTTGAAATTGAGCGGTTCATCAGCAGAACACAACCTGGTTAGAAATGATGTTGCTAAATTGAACCTGAATGATTTCGTAATTGCCAAACTATAAAAAGCCCGTAACCCAAAGACAAGAAAAGGAGATTCCTTTTACAAGAAACCGCTGATCCGATCTGCGGTTTTTTTGTATATAAAAAAACCTGCGCGAGGCAGGTTTTTCTGATGTTAACTATTTTTAATTCTTTGGTGTTCCGTCATCGTTCTTGTCTACTTTAGGACGGGTGGCACGATTGGCCAGCTCCCATGCCGTATAGTATACCAATCTTGCTCTTTTAGCAAGCATAGGGAAATCTATTTTGCTGACTTCATCTCCGGGTTGATGGTAATCTTCATGAACACCGTTGAAGTAGAAAATTACGGGAATCCCGTGCTTTGCAAAGTTATAATGATCAGAGCGGTAGTAGAACCTGTTTGGATCTGTTCTGTTATTATATCGTTCGTCCAGATTGATATTTACATAATCTTTATTTGCTTTTTTACCGATTTTGTCCAGTTCCGAGCTCAGCATATCTGAACCGATGATATAGACGAAGTTATTGTCGGAGGCATGGTCTTTATCACCTCTGCCAATCATGTCGATGTTCAGGTTGGTGATCGTATTTTCCAATGGGAAAACCGGATTTTCGGAATACCATTCTGAACCCAGCAGTCCTTTCTCTTCACCGGTAACCGTCATAAAGAGGATACTTCTTTTAGGACCTTTACCTGCTTTTTTTGCTTTAGAAAATGCTTCGGCCATCAGGAGTACACCCGTTGTTCCTGAGCCATCATCATCCGCTCCATTATTGATTTTATCTGGCCCTTTTGCTTCCGGCGTAATTCCGATATGGTCATAATGGCCGGTTACGACTAAAACTTCATGTTTAAGTTTAGGGTCAGAACCTTCCAGGAATCCCAATACGTTTTCTGCTCTTACTTTGGTTTCCTGTTTTTTGGCATTTACAGAGACCGGAATTGTGATCTCCTGTGATGCCGGTTTACCGCTTTCTGCGATTTTCTTTTTCAGGTCGGCAATATTTGTTTTTGCAGCAGCAAGAATCTGATTGGCCAGTATGGTTCCTATCATGATTGTTGGAAGTCCTGCCGGAGCTTTCCTTTTTTCCAGTTCTTCTTTAGACTTCATCACCAATTGTGAAGAAAGAAGGTAGGCTTTCAGATTTTCAGGCATGGCGTCAACGGTAGGGTCGATGACCAATATCGCTGCAACTTTTTTTTCTGTTAAATATTTGATTTTTGCAGCGGCTGCGTTTCTTGAATTTGAGGCAGCAGCGCCACTTGGATCTCCGGATTTGAATAGCATCACCACTTTTCCGGCGATGTCTAAGCCTTCAAAGTCATTGTAACCGTCTTTAGTCAGACCATAGCCAACAAATACAATGTTATTGGCATTAAAGGCATAGCCTTCTGCAGATACGGTCTGTGGGGTGATATAAAAATCCTTCAGGGCTTCTGCCGGCTGTCCGTTCACTGTTAAGATCTGGGAAAGCGAGGTAGTGACCATGTCTATCGGCTGAAAATAATCACCATTTACCGGCCCTTTTAAGCCCAGGCTTTTAAAGTAGTTTTTGATGTAATCAGCAGCCATCCATCCGCCCTTTGTTCCCGTTTCCCTGCCTTCGTAGGCATCAGAAGCAAGTACAGACAGGTGTTTGTAGGCATTGTCTTTAGTAATGGTTTTACTGAACCTGACTGCATCCTTATTTTGTGCGGAAGCAGAACAGGCCATTGTAAGCACAAAACTGGCGTACAAGAAATGTTTTTTCATGAGTTAGTAATTTGGTTAGCGGTTGGTTTAGTTGGTATGTCTGGAAATTAGCAGGAAATTTTATCAACCCTACCTTCATGCCTTCCACCTTCGAAAGGGGTATTTAAGAAAGTTGTGGTCATTTCTTTTGCCAGGTCTTCAGAAACAAATCTTGCAGGGATACATAAAATATTAGCATTGTTATGCATTCTCGCGAGGGCAGCGATTTCATTCAGCCAGCAAATGGCCGCACGAATCTGCTGATGTTTGTTTGCAGTAATTGCAACACCATTTGCACTTCCACAAACCAGGATCCCAAAGGTATATTCTTTGCTTTCTACAGCCGATGCTACAGGGTGAGCGAAATCAGGATAATCAACAGACTGATTGGAATGCGTTCCAAAGTCTTTGACCTCATAATCAGTTAGAAAGGATTTTAACAATTCCTTGTATTCGAAACCTGCATGGTCTGCACCAATTGCAATTTTAATTTTTGTTTCTGTTGACATCTTCAAAAATATATAGAATAATAATAAACCTGAGTAACCTTCTTGTTAGTCTTTTTTTATTTTGGCTACGCCATAAAGTTCTTTGTTTTTCTTGCGTTCGATGTTTGCTGAGATGTAAATACTCAATTCATAAAGCAGGAATAAAGGAAGGGCAACAATCAACATGGTATAAGGATCGGCCGTAGGCGTCACGATAGCTGCAACGATCAGGATCAATACTGTGGAATACCTTCTGCTGGCACGCATAAATGCCGGTGTCATGATGCCTAATTTTGATAAGATGTAGATGATTACCGGAAGCTGGAAGATGACTCCTGAGCCCAGGGTTAAGGTCATCACAGACGAAAGGTAAGAATCTATGGTAAAGGTATTCTGAATTTCCGGACTCACGGTAAAGTTGGTCAGGAAGTTGATCGACAGCGGGCAGATCATGTAATATCCGAAAAGGATCCCCAGGAAGAAAAGAAACGATGCGAAAGCAACGAAGCCACTGGCCGACTTTCTTTCATTTTCATGAAGGGCTGGTTTAACAAATAACCAGAGTTCGAACAACAGGTAGGGGATACCTAAAATGATCCCTACCATCACACAGGAATTCAACTGGAGGGTAAATTGTCCTGCCATTTCTGTGTTGATAATCTTTGCGTCAATTTTAGTGATACAGAAGTCGGAGCCTATGGAAGGAAACTTTTCTACCAGTTTACACATCATTCTGTAGGTCCAGAAGTTGGGGTTCTTGGGCCCCATAATAATGGTGTTAAAGATAAAGTCAGTGTAATAGAACGCTCCTGCGGTTAGCACAAGGACCACGGCTAATGCGCGTAAAAGATGTTTTCTTAGGACATCAATGTGGTCAAAGAAAGACATTTCTGCCTCTAAAGTTTTTCCTTTTTCTTTTATAGCACCAATAAGGTCCCTTTTCTTAGTATCACTCATGTACGTTATTTGTAAAACAAAAATACCATTCTATTGTATTCAGAATGGTATTTACGTTTTAAATCTACTAAATAGTTTTTCTATTCTGAAAATTCGAAGGTTTCCATAAACTTCGTGGTAAAATTACCAGCCCTAAAGTTAGGATCTTTCATCAGTTTTAAGTGGAAAGGTATCGTAGTTTTTACACCTTCAATCACAAATTCGCTTAAAGCACGTTCCATTGTACTGATGGCTTCTTCCCGTGTTTGTGCAACACAGATCAGTTTGGCAATCATTGAATCGTAGTTTGAAGGAATTTGATAACCTGCATATACATGTGTATCCACCCTTACCCCATGACCACCCGGAGAGTGGAAGTTGGTAATTTTTCCAGGAGAAGGTCTGAAGTTATTAAATGGATCTTCAGCGTTGATCCTGCATTCGATGGCATGCATGTCCGGTAAATAATTTTTTCCGGAGATCGGAACGCCTGAAGCTACCTTAATTTGTTCCTTGATCAGGTCATAATTGATCACCTCTTCTGTAACCGGGTGTTCTACCTGGATACGGGTATTCATTTCCATGAAATAGAAGTTGCGGTGTTTATCCACAAGGAATTCGATGGTTCCGGCACCTTCATATTGTACCGCAAGGGCACCTTTGATGGCTGCGTCGCCCATTCTTTCTCTAAGCTCTGGTGTCATGAAAGGAGATGGTGCTTCTTCTACCAGCTTTTGATGGCGGCGTTGAATAGAGCAGTCACGTTCCGACAAGTGACAGGCTTTACCATACTGATCTCCGATGATCTGGATTTCAATGTGGCGTGGATCTTCGATATATTTTTCTAGGTAGAGACCATCATTTCCAAAGGCTGCACCTGATTCTTGCCTGGCGCTATCCCATGCATTTTCAAAGTCTTCATCTTTCCAGACTACGCGCATTCCACGGCCACCACCACCGGCAGTAGCTTTCAGAATGATAGGGTAGCCCATTTCATTTGCGATTTTAATACCGTCTTTGAAGTTGTCAAGTAAGCCTTCCGAACCTGGAATGGTTGGAACACCTGCTTTTTTCATCGTTTCTTTTGCGGAAGCTTTATCACCCATTGAGTTGATCTGCTCCGGAGTAGCTCCGATAAATTTAATTCCATAATCACGGCAAACTGAAGAAAACTTAGCGTTTTCAGATAGGAAACCGTAACCTGGGTGTATGGCATCTGCATTGGTTAATTCTGCAGCCGAGATGATATTTGGGATGCTCAGGTAAGAATCCTTACTTGGCGGAGGTCCTATACAAACGGCTTCATCGGCAAAGCGTACGTGTAAACTCTCTCTGTCTGCAGTAGAGTAAACCGCAACGGTTTTGATGCCCATTTCTTTACAGGTGCGGATGATGCGTAAAGCAATCTCGCCCCTGTTGGCAATTAGTATCTTTTTAAACATATATGTCTATTAAGTAACGAGCTGTTGATCTTTAGCGTGAGGTTAAGAATCAACAAGACGGATTACATAGGTTCAACTAAAAATAACGGTTGGTCATATTCTACTGGAGAAGCATTTTCTACAAGAACCTTAACGATTCTTCCGGAAACTTCACTTTCGATTTCATTGAACAATTTCATGGCTTCAATGATACAGATCACTTTACCAACCGCAACTTCATCACCTACATTGGCGAAAGAAGGTTTATCAGGGCTTGATGAACGGTAGAATGTTCCGATCATTGGTGATTTTATAGTGATGTATTTAGAATCGTCTTCAGCAGCAACGCTTGCTTTTGTTTCTGTTGGTGCTACCGGTTGAGGTGCAGCCGCAGCCGGTACTACTGCCGGAGCAATCTGAGCTGGAACGGTTGCATGAACAACTGTAGGTGCCTGATTGGTTTTGATAGTAATTTTGAAGTCTTCCTGCTCAATAGCGACTTCATTTACGCCCGAACGAGAAACAAATTTAATAAGTTCCTGAATTTGTTTGATATCCATTTTTTGGTGTTATTTAGAGAAAACAGTATGTCTTAACAATTACCTAAGTTAAGATTAATTATTTTAATAAAATTTAATAAGCCCATTTTAAGTACACGGAGCCCCAGGTAAAACCGCCTCCAAATGCCGCCAGGATAATGTTATCGCCCTTTTTTAATTGGCTTTCCCATTCCCATAAGCATAGGGGGATTGTACCATTAGTGGTATTTCCGTAACGTTGAATGTTGATCATTACTTTTTCTGTGCCAAGGCCCATTCTGGAAGCAGTAGCATCGATGATCCTTTTATTGGCCTGATGAGGAACCAACCAGGTGACATCATCAGAAGTCAGGTTATTTCTTTCCATGATCTCCGCAGCCACATCCGCCATATTGGTTACAGCAAATTTAAATACCGCCTGACCTTCCTGATGCACGACGTGCTCATTGTTGTCTACGGTTTCATGGCTTGCAGGTCTGGCAGAGCCTCCTGCTTTCTGATGAAGGAATTGCCGGCCGGCGCCATCGCTTTTCAGGATGGAGTCCTGGATGCCCATTCCTTCTTCATTAGGCTCTAAAAGAACAGCGCCGCAGCCATCACCAAAAATGATGCAGGTGGTGCGGTCGTTGTAATTGATGATAGACGACATTTTATCGCCACCAACAACCAATACTTTTTTATGTTTACCCGATTCGATGAACTGTGCTGCGGTAGAAAGTCCATAAATGAACCCCGAGCATGCTGCCTGTAAGTCGTATCCCCAGGCATTTTTGGCGCCAATCTTATCAGCTAAGATATTTGCTGATGCAGGAAAAGGCATATCGGGTGTGGTGGTACAGAAGATGATCAATTCGATCTCTTCGGCAGAAATTCCACGTTTTTTAAGCAATCCGTTCACAGCCTCAACAGCCATGTGTGAAGTACCTAATCCTTCACCCTTTAATATTCTCCGCTCTTTGATACCGGTTCTGGAAGTAATCCATTCATCCGTAGTGTCTACAATGGATTCAAGCTCTTTATTAGTCAGTACGTAATCTGGTACGTAACCATTAACAGCCGTAATCGCAGCGTGAATTTTATTCATTTTCAATTTTCCTTATTTAAATGCAGCTTGAATTTTGCCTACCAAGCCAGTAGTAATCATGTCCCTGGATTGCAGGATCATGTTTTTGACTGCCGTCGGGCTTGAAATGCCATGACCTATGATCACAGGAGCATTGACACCCAGAACCGGGCTTCCGCCATAGTTCTCGTAATTAAAGCGGTCAAAGAACTCGTCTTTTAATCCTCTTTTCAGGGTCAGCACGTAAAATGATTCTGCCAGTTTCAGCATTACATTTCCTGTAAATCCATCGCATACAATGACGTCGGCTTTATCGTTGAATAAGTCCCTTCCTTCTACATTTCCCACGAAGTTAAAGAGATTGGTATCCTTCATTAAAGGGAAGGTTGCGAGGCTCAGCATATCGCCTTTCTCGTCTTCTTCACCAATATTCATCAGGGCCACTTTAGGATTGACAATTTGCATTACATATTCCGCATACAAACTTCCCAATATACCGAACTGAAGCAAGGTATCAGGCTTGCAATCGGCATTTGCGCCAACATCAAGCATGAGGCCTACGCCACCGCTAAGTTTAGGAAGAAAGGTTGTGAGACATGGCCTGATGATTCCGGGGATAGTTTTTACGCTAAATACGGCACCAACAAGCATCGCACCAGAGTTACCGGCGCTGGCAAAAGAATCGAGTTTCCCTTCTTTAAGTAAGGAAAAGCCAACAGCAATACTGGAATTTGGCTTTTGAACAATAGCCTTAGTGGGATGTTCGCCCATACCAATCACTTCTTCGGTATGAACATATTCAAAGTGATCCGGATTGAATCCGTTTTCAGTGAGAAGGGGCTTAATCTGCTGCGTATCTCCAATCAGCACTATGTGCTCTCCGGGAGATAACAATTGATGGGCAGCTATTGCTCCTAAAACGTTCGCTTTAGGAGCATAGTCTCCGCCCATTATATCGAGACCTATTTTCATAGTAAAAAATCAGTTTGTGTTAGAAGGCACAATTGCCTTTGTTTCCAGTCGCTAAAGGTAAACTTAAACCGACTTAAAACACAAACTATTTTTCAAGAAAATTAACCTATTGAAGTGTTTTCAATAACCAATTTACCGTTGTAGTATAGGTTACCATCAACGTTATATGCATGGTGAGGTACGTGAATTGCACCAGTGGTTTGACAAGTAGCCAAAGAAGGAGCTACTGCTTTATAGTGAGTTCTTCTTTTATCTCTTCTACTTTTAGAAATCTTGCGTTTTGGATGTGCCATTGCTGATTTGTTTAATTATTATTTTAATTTTTTTAATGCTGCCCAACGCGGGTCATCATCGTTGTTTTCTTCTTCTTCCTGTGTTCCGGCCGACAAACGTTCCAGTCTCTCGATCATTTCCTGATCGCATTTCTGGCCATCGCCGTCCTGCTCACAGATCTTAATATAAGGTACTGAAACATTGATGAGTTCGTAAATCGGAAGAGCTACATCGAGCTCACTTTCTTTTTTACTCAGGATAATGATTTCTAAATCATCACTTTCCAGTTCATCTTCAGCAAACTTTACGATCTGCCTTTCCTGTACTTCTATTGGTGCATTAAATTCTGATAAACATTTATCACAATCCAATACGATTGTTCCTTTGATGTGGAACTGCAAAATTAACATTGTTTCCTGTTTATCCAGTTCAATGTCAACTTTTAAAGTTCCCTTTTTTACTAAAGAGTATTCAAAGGCGTCAAAAAAGCTGTTATCAACGTCAAAGTCAAACTGATGCTTGCCAATTTTTAAGCCGGTAAAGGGGATTGAAAATTGTTTTAGTGGTTTCAATTGTAACAAAATTTTAGCCCGCAAATGTAGGAATTATTTTATAGAATTAAAATGTTTTTTAATTCTAATTTGCATCATCTTTTGTATCTGCTGCAGTTTCTATAATTTTTCCGCCACTTCTGAGCTGGTTTTTCAATAATTCTTCCTGTTCTTTTCTGTTCCTCACGATGTGAGTTGCTGCAAATAAGGCTTCTATAAACGAAGTCGGATCTGCGAGGTTCTTTCCGGCAATGTCGTATCCTGTGCCATGATCTGGTGAGGTACGGACGATTTTAAGGCCTGCTGAGTAGTTCACTCCGGTGCCAAAAGCGATGGTCTTGAAAGGGATTAAACCCTGGTCATGGTACATCGCTAAAACTGCATCAAATTGTTTGTAACCACCTTTTCCAAAAAATCCATCTGCAGGGTAAGGACCAAAGCAAATTACACCTTTATCGAAGGCTTGCTGGATCGCCGGCATAATGATTTCTGCCTCTTCTTTGCCTAGCAATCCGTTGTCGCCGGCGTGTGGATTTAATCCAAGCACTGCAATTTTCGGTTTTTCGACCCAGAAATCCTTTTTTAAGCTTTCGTTCATCAGTACCAGTTTCTTCACGATGGCATCTGTGGTGATGCTTTTGGAAACGTCAGTGATCGGAATATGGCCTGTAACCACACCAACCCGGATGTCTTCGCTTAAAAGGAACATCAGTACGTCATTACTTCCGCTGCGTTCCATCAGGTATTCTGTATGTCCCGGGAATTTAAAGGTTTCTGACTGGATGTTATGTTTGTTGATTGGGGCGGTGACCAATGCATCAATATTGCCTTTTATTAAGTCTTCTGTCGCTTTCTCCAAAGAAATCAGGGCGTATTTCCCACCAATTTCGTTGGCAACGCCAAGGTCTATCTTTACATCTTCCTCCCAGCAGTTGATGATATTTGCTTTTTTAGGATTGGCAAGTTGCGCTTCTGTAATTACATTGAAGTTGAAGTCGCTCAGGCCTAAAGCCTTGCGGTGGTATGAAGCAACCTTGGTATGTCCGTAAACGATGGGAGTACAGTAATCAAGAATTCTGTTTTCTGATAATGTTTTAAGGATGACCTCTAAACCAATACCATTGACATCACCTATGCTTATTCCAATTTTTATTTTATTGCTCATGCTTCATGAAAAAATTTAGCGCAAATTACAGAATTCATTTTAAAATGGCCGGATTTTTCCTGTCGAAGGCCAGTCTATAGCACTGGATTTACCATTGACCCCGTTATTTTTTTATTTGTGATTGATGAAAAGCATTAAATCCCGTTTCGGTCTGGAAGTCAACATTCCATGCAGGAGATCTTATGGCATTTGTCATTAAAAATGAAAAGCCCCTTTTTAAAGTCTTTGGGAGGCTTTCAACCGAATGTTAGTCCAATACTCGCAAAACTTTGCTTATTTTGCAGCTTTTAGGAGGAGTATATATGAGTTTGGTTAGGGCAAAGAAACATTTAGGACAACATTTTTTAACCGATAAGAAGATTGCGGCAAAAATTGTAAACGGCCTGGTACATACCGATCAGTACAGACAAGTGCTTGAAGTAGGTCCCGGAATGGGAATTCTTTCAGATATTTTATTGGAACGGGAAGATCTAGAGACTTTTCTGATTGACATTGATGTAGAGTCTTATCATTTTCTTCAGGAAAAATATCCTCAGTTGGGAAGCCGGCTGATCAATGGTGATTTTTTAGCTTTAGACCTCTCTTCGATATTTAAAGAAAAATATGCGATCATCGGGAACTTCCCATATAATATCTCTTCCCAGATTCTTTTCAAGATTCTGGAAAACAGAGGGCAGGTGGTAGAGATGGTTGGTATGTTTCAGAAGGAGGTTGCAGAACGTTGTGCTTCTACGTCTGGAACCAAGGATTATGGAATTTTGAGTGTGCTGATTCAGGCATACTATGATATAGAGTATTTATTTACCGTGAAACCGGGGACCTTTAACCCACCGCCAAAGGTCAACTCTGGTGTGATCAGGTTGAGCCGTAATCAGGTGGAAAGTCTGCCATGTGATGAAAAGCTATTTTGGAGAACGGTGAAAGCCGGATTCAATCAAAGGAGAAAGACTTTGAGAAATGCGCTTTCCGGGGTCGTTCCCAAAGATAAAATGGACGACCATATTTTCTTTGATAAACGCGCAGAACAGTTAAGTGTAGAACAGTTTATTGAACTGACACAACACTTATCCCATCTTTCACTATAATAACTTTCATTTTAACTGCAATGAGCAAAGGGAAAATTTTAATTGTTGATGAACTACATCCTGTTTTTAAGGAGCGGGCTATTGCTTTAGGCTATGAAGTGGACGATGAGCCGCTTTTTACCAGAGCTCAGACTTTAGCTGCGATTTCTGCTTATCAGGGGATTGCAGTAAGGACAAAGTTCAGAATTGATCAGGAATTGATGGCCGCCGCGCCTTCACTCAAATTTATAGCAAGAGCCGGAGCGGGTTTGGATAATATTGATGAAGCTTATGCCTTAAGTCGTAACATCACTTTACTAAACGCGCCTGAGGGCAATATGGATGCCGTAGGTGAACACGCTATCGGTTTGCTGTTGTCTTTAATGAATAACTTTCGAAACGCAGACCAGGAAGTGCGCAATGGCATTTGGGACAGAGAAGGAAACCGTGGTTATGAGTTAAAAGGAAAGACGGTTGGCATTATTGGCTATGGCTTTATGGGGCAGAGTTTTGCAAGAAAGCTTTCCGGCTTTGAGGTGAATGTAATCGCATATGATAAGTATAAAACAGGCTTTACTGACGCTTATGCGAAAGAAGTGAGCATGGAGGAGATCGTAAGGCAGAGTGATGTGTTAAGTTTACATATTCCGTTGACCGGAGAAACCCGTCAGATGCTCAATGAAGAGTACCTGTTTCATTTCCGCAAGCCTTTCTTTTTTATCAATACAGCAAGGGGAGAGATTGTGAATACAGCAGCAGTCCTGGCCGCCATTAAATCCGGCAAAATTCTGGCTGCGGGACTGGATGTTCTGGAGGTAGAGAAATTTCCTGCACTGGCAGATCAGTCCTGGTTTTCTGGCCTTAAAGATACCGGAAAAGTGATTTTAACCCCGCATGTGGGAGGCTGGACCTTTGAATCTTACCGTAAAATATCAGAAGTTTTGGCAGAGAAGCTTTCTTCTGTCATTTAAACATACATTTTACTTAAACTCCCGAAATTCAAATTAAATAATTTGTTTTTGTGGTTGTACCCCATTATCTTCGTTTTTATTGAAGCAAGACTATGTAGGTTTAAAAGCCGATGTAGTCTTGTTTGTTTTTATAGTAATACATAAAATAAATTGAGCTATGACAGAGGTTACCTATTATACCCAAGATGGTTTAGACAGACTAAAGGAAGAATTACATCATATGAAGACTACCGGAAGACAACAGATCTCTAAGGCAATTGCCGAAGCCAGAGATAAAGGTGATCTTTCTGAGAACGCGGAATATGATGCAGCAAAGGAGGCGCAGGGTTTGCATGAAGCTAAAATAGCAAAACTGGCAACAACACTCTCTACAGCCAGATTAATTGATGAGTCTAAGCTTGATACCTCTAAGGTATTGGCATTATCTATAGTAAAGATCAAAAACGTTAAAAACGGAGCTACCATGTCTTATCAATTGGTAGCGGAGAGTGAGGCCGACCTTAAAACCGGTAAAATCTCCGTAAAGTCGCCGATTGCCCAGGGCTTATTGGGTAAATCTGTAGGTGATAAAACTGAGATCCAGGTTCCTGCAGGAAAGATTGAATTCGAAATATTAGAGATCACCCGATAATCCTTTAACATTTTATCCAATGGCAAGCATATTTTCAAAAATAGTAGATGGTGAAATCCCTGCACATGTTGTAGCGGAAACCACAGAGTTCCTGGCTTTCTTAGATGTAAATCCTCTTACTATGGGCCATGTCCTCGTGATTCCTAAAAAGGAGATTGATTACATTTTTGACATGGATGAAGAAAGCTATTTCGGACTGACCTTGTTTGCTAAAATTGTAGCTACGGGTCTGAAGGAAGCCTTTCCCTGTAAAAAAGTAGGTGTTGCGGTGATTGGCCTGGAAGTGCCTCATGTGCATATTCACCTCATTCCTATGAATTCCGTGAACGATATGAACTTTAGTAAAGAAAAGCTACAACCTTCCTCTGAAGAACTGGCGGAAGCTGCGATAAAGATCAAAGCAGCACTGAGTGAAAGTACTTCTTAAAGGCTGAACATATTCGTCTGTATCGTATAAAAAGCGGGTATCCAGTGGATACCCGCTTTTTTATTGCTAAAATTTTTTGGCCGGGAGCCTTTCCTTCTATGATTAAAATGTATTTGAGAAGGACATATCCTTTGCCATTTCCGAGGTCCCTTTCTGGAAACTGTAATTGATCTGTTCCGGATCGGAAATGATGTCGCAGATCAGTTCATCAATTTGGTTTTTATCCACATTTGGCATACAGATAATGTGAGATAAGCCGCTTTCTGAAGCAAGCTGCCATTTCTGACAAATCCATTTTGAAGGGGCAGGAAAAACAACAGTGATGGCGTTCTGATTTCTCCAGGCCTCAATGCCCAGGCTTTTCAGCTGTTCTTCTGCATAAGTGGCGATGGCCAGACTGTGCATTGCCCTTTCTTTTAGACCTTTCATTCCTAATTTCTTCAGGGTATACCAAAGAAACAATGGGCTATGTCCATTTCTGGAACCAGTGATGGTGGTATCCACGCTGCCAATATAATCTATAGAACGTGCGATCCTGTCGCGGTTTGTTTTCTTAACGATCACCAGGCCGCAAGGCATAGGGGTCCCCATAAATTTATGCCCGCTGATGGCAATGCTGTCTACGCCATCGGCAAAGTCAAAGGCTGGACGGGGTTCAATAAATGCGCTGTAACTTCCTGATAAAGCACCATCAGCATGGATATAATGGTTTTTGATGGCCAGATTTTTCAGAATTCCCTTAATCCTTTTCACATCATCCCTTGCTTCTGTCATGGTTGTTCCTATATTGGCGAAGATTACTACCGGCAGGTGACGGTTCATGAGGAGGCTGTTGTGCAGGTCTTCATAATCCATTTCTCCGTTGGCCTGGGAGCGGATGGCAATATTGGGCATGTTCAGCAGCAAAAGGTTCTTCTGAACGCTGTAATGCGTTGAGTCGGAATAATAGACCATCGCCTTTGGATAAAGTTCTCTGGCGAGGTACAGGCCATACATGTTTCCTTCTGAGCCTCCATTGGTCACATATCCCCACCAATTGTCTTGTTGTGCGCGGAAGAGTTCAGCAAAGAAACGAACTACATCTCTTTCCAGCTCTCTGGTATCTACCGCATAAGTAGATTCTGTAAAAGGGTCTCCAAGGTTATTGATCGGATATTGCAGGAAGGGAAGGAGCGGGGTATAGTCAAAATCTTTAGATACCGGGTAGCCAAGGAACAAACGGGTTTTCGATTGCACCTTTTCATATAGCTCCGCAAGTCTTTTATTGTCTTCGGTTGAAAGATTAAATTCCATGGTTATTCAGATTGTTTAGACTTCAAATTTATATATAACCAGTTAATTGATCTTTTAATTTGATTATAATAGAAAATAAACACTTAATTTGGTGTCTAATTAGTCTTTTTAATCTAAAATGGGCTTAATTATTTTAAAATTCAGAAAAACTAAACTAGATGGAACAGTTCGATAAGATGGATCAGCGCATTTTAAACGCTTTACAGCACAATGCAAGGTTGAATACAAAGGAGATTGCGCATAAGGTGGGCTTAACCGTTACACCCACCTATGAACGTCTGAAAAAGATCGAAAAGTCTGGGGTAATCAGAAATTATGTGACCTTACTGGACCGGGAAAAGATAGGCAAGACGCTGGCTGCATTTTGTAATGTTACTTTGCAGGTGCACTCTCTTCCGCTGTTAAAGAAGTTTGAAGCCGCCATGAGCAAGCTCGATGAGGTGATGGAATGTTATCACGTTGCCGGAACCTATGATTACCTGCTAAAAGTAGTGGTCAATGACATGAACAGGTATCAGGATTTTTTAACCAATAAGCTGGCCGCTATTGAGAATATTGCCAATGTGAACAGCTTATTTGTGATGACGGAGATTAAGCACAATACTGCTTATGTGATCGAAAAATAGCTGTTACTTTAATTTTTCGTTATTCTTGTGTCGGTCTGCATCCCTGATGGATTTCTTAACCAGGTTTTTTTCCATGGCTTCGGTCAGGTTGATTCCCGTTTGATTTGCCAGACAGATGAGTACAAACAAGACATCAGCCATTTCATCAGCAAGGTCTACTGCTTCATCGCTTTTCTTGAAAGACTGTTCTCCATATTTTCTGGACATGATCCTGGCAACTTCGCCTACTTCCTCCATGAGGATTGCTGTATTGGTGAGCTCATTGAAATAACGGATGCCTGTATTTTTTATCCATTGATCTACGGTTTCCTGTGCTTCTGCTATGGTCATATTATTCTTTGTTTTTGGTATCTATCATAATGGTTACCGGGCCATCGTTCACCAGGCTGATCTTCATATCTGCGCCGAAGATTCCGGTCTGTAACTCCTTTTGGAGAAGGGCGGATAGTTTTTTGATCATTTCTTCGTAAAGTGGGATGGCCTTGTCTGGCCGGGCAGCCCTGGTGAAGCCAGGTCTGTTGCCTTTTTTTGTTGCGGCAAATAAAGTAAACTGACTGATCAGAAGAATATTCCCATCTACATCTGCCAGCGATTTATTCATCAGGTCATTTTCATCTCCAAAGATCCTCATGTTGACGATCTTTTGGCTCAGCCAATCCAGATCTTCGGCGGTATCGGCATCTTCAATGCCTAACAATACCAGGAAGCCGGTCTTGATGCTGCCGGTAATTGCTCCTTCGACTACACAACTTGCTTCAGTAACTCTTTGTATAATTGCTCTCATTGGGATTTAAGCGCGGGTTTCGTTGCCATTGTAAATGCTGAGGTAGCTTTCATACCTGCTGATTTCGATTTCTCCGTTTTCTACAGCAGTGATGACCGCACATCCGGGTTCATTGACATGTCTGCAGTTGTTGAACCGACATTGATTAAGCAAGGCCCTCATTTCTCTGAAATAATGACCCAGTTCTTCGGGCCTGATGTCAAAGATGCCCAATTCTCTGATGCCGGGTGTATCGATCAGGTATCCTCCGAAGGGAAGGGTGTGCATTTCTGCAAAAGTAGTGGTATGCTGTCCTTTGTCACTTGCTTCAGATATTTCACCGGTTTTGATACTTCTGCCAGGAAGCAGCACATTGATCAGGCTTGATTTTCCTACTCCTGAGTGTCCGGAGAATAGGGTCGTTTTATCTTTTAACAGACTTTCGATCTGAGGGATGTTGGTTCCTTCCAATGCCGATACCGTATAGCATGGGTAACCAATGTTTTCATAGATACTCTTATAATCTTCCAGAATAGCCAATCCATCTTCATTAAATAAATCCAGCTTGTTGAAGATCAGGACCGCAGGAATATCATAAGCTTCCGCAGTGGCGAGGAAGCGATCGATAAAACCCAATGAAGTCCGTGGTGAAGCGAGGGTAACAACTAAAAAAGCCTGATCCATATTGGCTGCAATAATCTGCGCCTGCTTAGACAGGTTAATAGATTTACGGATGATGTAGTTCTTCCGGTCGTGTAATTTATAGATAACACCATTGTCTGAGTTGGGTTCAAGTTCAAATTCGACCTGATCGCCGACAGCGATGGGGTTAGTCGTTTGAATGCCCTGAATTCGAAACTTCCCTTTAATACGGCAGTCGTAATCGACACCATTTTCTGCGTGTACCTGATACCAGCTTCCTGTTGATTTTATGACTAATCCTTGCATATGATGGTGTAAAGGTAAGAAATTGTTTTAGGGTAATTATTTTTTGAACGGATTGATCATATTTATCGTTTTTACCGGTTGCTGGAATAGTTGTTGAGCAGTGAAAAAAGGAATTATATTAATGTCAATAAAGAGAGAATGAGCAGTACATTATTTGTGAAGAAAAGAATTGAAGAATTGTTACATTTCTTAAAAATACGGAAATCTAAAATTGAAAACACGGATGAAGTTCCGATATCTGATCTTCATTATCTGTGCTATATCTCGACGTATGAGGGGCTTGAAATTACTCCTGATATTGAATTGTTTGGATATGAAAAAGCTTTAAAAGAGAATCGTTACATAGAAGAGAACTATTCTGATTTATATTCCTCCCTGTGGATGATTGGCAGTTCAGGTCAGGGAGATGGATGGTTTCTTGACCGAACTTCGGGCTGTGTTTTATTTTACGACCATGATCAGGGGGAATATGATGCTAAGTCAGATTTTTTGAGTCTTCAAATAAACTTTCCGGAATTTATTCAGGCCGCTTTCCTGTTTCAGGAGTTTGAATCTTTACTTGATGAAGGTTATCCGGAGGCAGCAACAGCGCAATTGTTAAAAGTAGGGTTGGATGCTATAAATCCTGTTATTTTTGATTTGTATCCTTACAAATATTAAACCAGATTATCAGGAAAGGATCAGACAGAACAGGTATTGCAGATTGATGCTGTTATGAAAATCATTGGTGGTATTCCTAATGGTCATTCCTACAATAAAGTTCCTGGATTCAAAATTTGGGTCAGCTTATAAAATGAGCTGCTGTTTTCCTGTTTTGACCCGGTGCTGAAAATGAGCGACTTAGGGGGCTGTCATTTTGAGTACTTGGTTTAATCTGCTTCAAACGCAAACTTTTGAAAAATCAGATAAATATTTTATTAATCATTTGCTAATTAGAAAAATATAACTTTACTTTACGTCAGAGCACAGTAAGTGTAAAAAATACAATGTTTAATAATTCAACCATTATTTCCATTATTACCACCACCGGGATATCTCGGAGGGAGGCTAGCTAATGGGTAAAAATAAAAAACTAAAAACCACAAAAAGCGCCTTCCTCTAATCGGGGAAGGCGCTTTTTTTTTAACCGTAAATTATGAATATTTTAAAATTTGGAGGTACATCAGTCGGTTCTTTGCAAAGCATCAGTGCATTGTTAAGTATCCTTAAGGATCAGCAAGGCGCTGAAAATCCTATTGTCGTCTTATCGGCCATGAGTGGGGTAACCAATGCCCTGGTCGAGATGGCAGAAAACGCAGGGCAGGCTAGGGATTATAGCGAGGAGTTAAAAACAATTGAGAAAAAACACTTTGATGTGATCCGGGCTTTATTGCCTGCGAACGCTCAGAACCCGGTACTGACCAAGCTTAAAATCTATTTTAATGAGCTGGAAGAAATCTTACAGTCGGTTTATAACCTTCGGGAGCTAAGTCTGCAGACGAAGGACCTGATCTTAAGTTACGGTGAACGTTGTTCTACGGTGATGATCAGTCATATTGCCAGGCAAACTTTCCCGAACGCCCTTTATGTGGACGGATCAGAGCTGATTAAAACAGATCATAATTTCGGACAGGCAAAAGTGAATACCTATCTCACAGAGACCCTGATCAGGGATTTCCAGGAGAGTAATGCGGATAAGCTATTGTTTGTGACCGGCTTTATTGCCAGCAACGATGAGGGCAGAATCACTACTCTTGGGAGAGGTGGAAGTGACTACACGGCTGCAATCTGGGGCTCTGCGTTAAATGCAGCGGAGATTCAGATCTGGACAGATGTAGACGGAATGTTGACTGCAGATCCGAGAATGGTAAAAAAAGCGTTCTCTTTGCCGGAGCTGAGTTATACCGAAGCGATGGAGCTTTCTTATTTTGGTGCAAAGGTGATCTATCCTCCAACAATGATCCCTGCATTTTTAAAGAGAATCCCTATTGTGATTAAAAATACGTTCAATGTAGACTTTCCTGGAACCTATATCAAACATGGAACCAGTGTTTCGAAATTGCCGATCAAAGGGATTTCTTCTATTGATGAGATCAGTGTGCTGAACCTTACAGGAAGTGGAATGGTGGGAAAAGCCGGTTTTAGCGGAAGGTTATTCTCCTTACTATCACGGGAGCAAATCAATATCATCCTGATTACCCAGTCTTCTTCGGAGCACAGCATTACTTTTGCAGTGAAACCTGCCGATGCCCTGAAAGCACTTGCCCTGATCAATAAGGAATTCGAACTGGAGCTTCAGGCGCGCAAACTGGAATATCCTGAAGTGGAAAACGGACTGGCTGCCCTGGCGATTGTAGGGGAGAATATGAAAAAGACGCCGGGGATGTCAGGGAAGTTATTTAATGCTTTGGGAAGGAATGGTGTGAATGTACGCGCAATCGCACAAGGTTCTTCAGAGTATAATATTTCTGTGATTATCTCCAAGCCTGACCTTTCAAAGGCAGTAAACGCGGTCCATGATGCTTTTTATGCTAATCTGAAAAGAACTTTACACGTATTTTGTCTGGGGACTGGTAATATCGGAAAGACGTTATTCACACAGCTGGAGGCTCAGATGGACTTTTTAGCGACCAACAACGACCTTCAGGTAAAAGTGATGGGCGTAAGTAATACCCGTAAAATGTACCAAAATGCAGAAGGCATTGCTTTAAGCAGCTGGGAGAAAGATCTGGAAACACATGGTGAACCGGCAGATTTAGCGGTATTTATCAAACAGATGAAAGCGATGAATCTACCGAACTGTGTGTTTGTAGACAATACCGCCAGCCATAATCCGATTCAGTTTTATCAGGATGTGCTTCAATCCAGTATTTCCGTGGTGACTTGTAATAAGATCGGGAACTCTGCAGACTATGAACAATACGTTGCTTTTAAACAGGCGGCGAGAAAATATGGAGTCGATTTTTACTATGAAACAAATGTGGGTGCAGGTTTGCCGATCATCCGGACTTTAAAAGACCTGATGATGAGTGGCGACCGGATAGATCGGATTGAAGCCATTCTATCAGGTACGATCTCATATATCTTCAATAATTATAAAGGAGATAAATTGTTTCATGAAGTGGTGAAAGAAGCGCAGGATAAAGGATATACGGAGCCAGATCCGAGAGATGATCTGAACGGGAAAGACTTTATGAGAAAGATGCTCATTCTGGCCCGTGACGCCGGTTATCCATTGGAAGAAAGTGATATTGAGATTGAAAGTATGCTCCCACCGGCTTGTTTGGCTGCAGCTACCGTGGCAGATTTCTATCAGGAGTTGGAAAACAATACAGACTATTTTGAGAAACTGAAGCAGGAAGCTGCCTCAAGTAATAAAGTGCTAAGATACATCGGGAAGCTGGAAGCAGGAAAAGTAATGATCACCTTACAAATGGTAGATGATGGTCATCCTTTCTACATGCTTTCCGGAAGTGACAATATTATTTCTTTTACCACAGACCGGTATAGAGACCGTCCATTGGTGGTTAAAGGGCCTGGTGCTGGTGCGGAAGTAACCGCTGCGGGTGTTTTTGCAGATATAATTAATGTAGGTAAACGATGAAAGAGTCTATAAGAGTTTTTGCCCCAGCGACAGTTGCCAATGTAGTTTGTGGATATGATGTTCTGGGTTTTGCGGTAAATGAACCCGGTGATGAAGTTATTATGAAGTTAACGGAAACTCCCGGCATCAAGATCACAAAGATCACTGGTGATGATGGGCGGTTGCCACTGG
This sequence comes from Pedobacter sp. KBW06, assembly GCF_003852525.1. Lineage (GTDB taxonomy): Bacteria > Bacteroidota > Bacteroidia > Sphingobacteriales > Sphingobacteriaceae > Pedobacter. Next base: position 235,714 of record NZ_QAJL01000004.1, on the reverse strand, counting down.
ATCCAAAGAAAAACACGGTAAGTGCCAGTGTCCAGCATTACCTGAACCATATTGGGAAACCGGATACGGGAATAGAAATTGAATTGCATAAGAAGATGCCGATAGGCAGTGGGTTGGGATCAAGTTCGGCCAGTACCGTTGCCGGCTTATTTGCTGTAAATACCTTGTTTGATAATTTGTTGACCAATAAAGAACTTGTTCCTTTTGCGATGAAAGGAGAGGAACTGGCCTGCGGTTACGGACATGCTGATAATGTGGCTCCGGCGCTTTTGGGAGGCTTTGTATTGATCAGAAGCTATCAACCGCTGGACATTATCAGTTTACCACATCCTGATGATCTGTATGCAGCTATTGTATACCCGGAAGTCGATGTGCCTACTAAGGATGCCAGACAGATGATTCGTTCTAAAGTGTTTTTAAAAGATGCGGTTACCCAATGGGGAAATGTTGCGGGTCTGGTAAGTGGTTTGTTTCTGAAAGATCATGACCTGATTGGCAGAAGTATGACCGATATTCTGGTAGAGCCTACGCGCTCTATTTTAATCCCTGATTTCTATAAACTAAGAAGTCTGGCTATGAAAACAGGAGCTACGGGTTTTGGTATTTCCGGTTCTGGTCCTTCGGTTTTTGCTTTAACAAAAGACGAGGCAATAGCCAGGGCAATCACTCAGAAGCTGCAGCAGCATTTAAAAGGCATTGGCATCAATAGCTTGTCTTTTGTATCCGAAGTAAATAAAAAAGGTCCTGTTATTTTAGATTAACCCCATTATGAAACTATATAGTACTAATAATCACGATTTAAACGTAGACTTTCCTACCGCTGTTTTTAACAGCATGCCTTTGGATAAAGGCTTGTACATGCCGGTAAATATTCCGGTATTGGATCAGGAGTTTATTCAACAAATCGATCAGTATACTTTACCACAGATTGCTTTCAAGGTAGCTTCAGCATTATTGGATCATGCTATTCCAGCCGAAGATTTGCAAAAGATCATTGACGAGGCATTTAATTTCGACGCACCAGTGGTACCACTTGAAGCCGAGACCTATGTATTGGAACTATTTCATGGCCCTTCACTCGCTTTTAAAGATTTTGGAGCCAGGTTCATGAGCCGGATTATGGCTTATTTCCTGAAAGATGGAGAGCAATTACTGGATGTTCTGGTTGCGACTTCCGGTGATACAGGAGGAGCGGTGGCATTAGGGTTTCTTGGGGTACCGAATACCAGGGTAACCATTCTTTATCCAAAAGGGAAAGTGAGTGAAATTCAGGAATTGCAATTGTGCACGAATGGTCAGAACATTCATGCCATAGAAGTGGAGGGAACTTTTGATGATTGTCAGCATTTGGTGAAACAGGCATTTGCGGATGAGGAATTGAATCGCAAACTCCGTCTGACTTCTGCTAATTCTATCAATATTTCCAGGCTGATCCCTCAGACTTTGTATTATTTCAATGCTTATGCGCAACTCCGCAGGGCAGGAAAAAAAGAAGTGATATTTTCCGTGCCCAGTGGTAATTTTGGAAACATTGCTGCCGGATTACTGGCCTATAAGATGGGACTTCCTGTAAAACAGTTTATAGCTGCTACGAATGTAAACGATACTGTTCCCAGGTATTTGAAAACAGGGATATACGAAACAAGACCTTCTGTGCAGACTTATGCCAATGCCATGGACGTAGGTGCCCCAAGTAATTGGGTAAGGATCATGGACCTCTTTAATCAGGATAAAGCTGCTTTGCAGGAGGTATTGAAAAGTTATAGTTATACCGATGAAGAAACCTTAGAAGGAATTCATTCGATCTATGATCGGTTTGCATATATCGCTTGTCCGCATACTGCCATTGCCTGGTTGGCGCTGGAAGATTATAACAAGGAAAACCCCCAGGAAAATGCCACGGGGGTGTTTTTATCTACGGCACATGCCTGTAAGTTTCCAGATGTCTTTTCGGAAGAGATGAGCAGCAAAATTCAAGTCCCCGCACAGGTGCAGGAGCTGACTGCTAAATTAAAACATGCTGAAAAGATGGATACGGAGTATGGTTCTTTTAAAAACTATCTGACTACTTTTTACTAAAGCGCATGATGGCAATATCGCCCATCATAAAGTTAAGCGTGCTGTCACTTACAGAATAAGTACTTGCTTTTTTTAACATTTCCAGAAAAGTGGCCTCTCCTTCACCGGGGCAGGCCATTTTTGTCATGGCTAGCGGATGTGTGAAATTGACGGTAGTGTCGTCTGCAATTAAAGTGCCTGAGAAAGAATTACAGCTGGTATTTCCGCTTAATTTCTTCCCTGTGACATCAAAGGTAATAGTTGGTTTTGTTGCAGGATATAGACCATTAAAAGCTATTCTCGGACCAGAGATGTAGTTCAGTTCCCAGGTTCCTCCCAGTTGAGATAATCCGCCATTTCCTATCGTTCCGGGTTTCAGGGTAGTGCAGGCAGCAAAAGTGCCGGTCATTACAATTGCCAGTAACATGATTCTTTTCATAGCCTTATTGTTTTAATGATACCCGAAAGGTACAAAGAGTATTCGAAAATATACCTATCGGGTATCATGAAAAGGCTAGAATACTGCCTGTACGATCTTCTTTGTAGGTTCCGGATTGCCCATCGTATAGAAGTGAAGGACAGGTGCACCCATTTCTTTTAACTCCTGGCACTGGTGGATCATCCATTCTATTCCTACTTCTTTTACATCCTTCTCGGACTTGCAGGCCTGGATGGCTTCAGTCAGTTCCATTGGAATATCCAGGTGGAAAATCTTTGGCAGGCTAACCAGTTGTTTACTACTCGTGATTGGTTTTAGTCCGGGGATAATCGGGACGTTAATGCCATTTGCACGGCATTTATCCACTAAAGCTTTATATTTTTTGTTGTCAAAAAACATCTGTGTAACGATGAAATCGGCTCCGGTATCGACTTTATGTTTCAGGTATTTAAAATCGGTATCCAGGTTTGGCGACTCGTAATGTTTTTCAGGATAACCCGCTACTCCGATACAAAAATCAGTCTTTGCGGCGTCTTCCATATAATCATGAAGGTAACGGCCATTGTTCATGTCTACTACATGTTGTAACAATTCTGAAGCATAAGCATGTCCATCTGGAGTTGGAACAAAAGAGTTATCACTTTTCCGGGCATCTCCGCGTAAAACCAGCACATTGTCGATTCCTAAAAACTGGAGATCGATCAGCGCGTTTTCAGTTTCATCCTTTGTAAAACCTCCGCAAATCAGGTGGGGTACTGCATCCACATTGTATTTGTTCATAATGGCTGCACAGGTAGCCACTGTACTTGGACGTTTGCGGTAAGCGATCTTTTCTAACAAACCGTTTGGATGTTGTTTGTAGATATAATCCTCTCTGAGGTAAGTCACATCAATAAAAGGTGGATTGAATTCCATTAAAGGATCTATTGCATCAAAAATACCTTTAATGCTTTGCCCTTTTATTGGTGGTAAGAGTTCAAAGGAGAAAAGGGGCTTTCCTTTTGCGTTACTGATATGGTCTACGATCTTCATTAATATTTTTTGTTAGGTTGGTTTTCTGTAATTAATAAGCGAGGTTAGGACTTAACCATCTTTCTACTTCTTCTATCGGCATGTCTTTTCTAAGGGCATATTCTTCGATCTGATCTTTGGTGATCTTTCCTAAACCGAAATACCTGGACTGAGGGTGAGCGAAATAAAACCCACTTACTGCTGCGGTTGGATACATCGCGTAGCTTTCCGTTAATCGTAGACCTATCTTATTTTCTGCATCAAGCAATTCAAAGAGCGTTCCTTTTTCGGTATGTTCCGGGCAGGCCGGATATCCCGGTGCAGGCCGAATCCCGGCATATTCTTCTTTGATCAATGCCTCATTGCTTAGTTGTTCATCTTTTGCGTAACCCCAGTAATCTTTACGGACCAGTTCGTGCATTCTTTCTGCGAAAGCTTCTGCAAGCCTGTCGGCCAGTGCTTTCGCCATGATGCTGTTGTAGTCATCATAGTTGGCTTCAAATTCGGCTACAAGCTCATCACATCCTATACCTGTGGTGACTGCAAAGCCGCCGAAATAATCAGCAACGCCTGATTCTTTTGGCGCCACGAAGTCTGATAAGGCATAATAAGGTTCGCCTGCTACTTTTTCTGCCTGCTGGCGAAGAGTATGAATGGTTACTTCCTGTCCTTCCACATCAAGGATGATATCGTCGCCAACTGTATTTGCCGGCCAGAAGCCAATTACACCTTTTGCGGTAAGTAGTTTCTCATCGATAATTCTTTTTAGCAGTGTCTGTGCATCATCAAATAGTTTTTTTGCCTCATCACCAACCAACTTATCGTTGAATATTTTAGGATAGCTGCCGCGAAGCTCCCAGGTATGGAAGAATGGTGTCCAGTCGATATACGGAACCAGTTCTGCCAGTGGGTAGTCTTCAAATACTTTTGTTCCGGTAAATGCAGGAGCCGGAGCAACCAGGTCAAGATCGATCTTAAACTGATCTTTTCTGGCCTCTTCTAAAGTCTTAAAACGTTTATCAGATCGCTTGTTTAAGTGTGCTTCTCTTGCTTTATCGTATTCTTTTTTGATGCCTTCAATATAAGGACCTCTGGTTTCTTCATTCATCAGCGTACTGCATACCGTTACACTTCTGGAAGCATCCAATACGTGAATGGCAGGGCCTGAATAGTTCGGAGCCACTTTTACTGCCGCATGAATTCTGGAGGTGGTGGCACCGCCGATGATCAGGGGAATGGTAAAGCCTTCGCGTTCCATTTCTTTGGCAAAGTGTACCATTTCGTCAAGTGATGGGGTAATCAGACCACTTAATCCAATGATATCCGCATTAATTTCTTTGGCTTTCTGAATGATGGTTTGTGCAGGGACCATGACACCAAGATCTACGATCTCGAAGTTATTACAGGCTAATACTACGCCTACAATATTTTTTCCGATGTCATGAACATCCCCTTTTACAGTAGCCATCAATACTCTTCCTGCAGATGAACTTGCTTTTCCGTCGGGGTTGTCCAGTTTTTCCTGCTCAATGAAAGGAAGGAGATAAGCTACAGCTTTTTTCATTACCCTGGCAGATTTCACCACCTGAGGAAGAAACATTTTTCCTGCTCCAAAAAGATCTCCAACGATGTTCATTCCGTCCATTAACGGACCTTCAATCACATGTATTGGTTTAGGGTATTTCTGTCTGGCTTCTTCTACATCGGCATCTAAATACTCTATAATTCCCTTTACCAGGGAATGGGACAGTCTGCTTTCTACGCTTTCTTTTCTCCATTCCTCATCTCTGACAATCTCTTTCCCCTTAGATTTAATGGTATCTGCAAATTCTACCAGTCTTTCTGTAGCATCTTCTCTGCGGTTGAGCAATACATCTTCCACACGTTCCAGAAGTTCCGGTGGTATTTCCTGGTAAACTTCCAGCATTCCGGCGTTTACAATCCCCATATCCAGACCTGCTTTAATGGCATGGTACAGAAATGCAGAGTGCATGGCCTCTCTCACGGTATTATTCCCCCTGAAAGAGAAAGATATATTGGAAACTCCTCCACTTACTTTCGCGTAAGGCAGGTTTTCTTTGATCCATCGGGTAGCATTAATAAAATCTACTGCATAGTTGTTGTGTTCTTCCAAACCGGTTGCTACGGTCAGGATATTTGGATCAAATATGATGTCTTCCGCAGGGAATCCGACTTCATTCACTAAAATATCATAAGAGCGCTTACAGATTTCTTTTCTTCTTTCAAAGTTATCTGCCTGTCCTTGCTCATCAAAAGCCATCACGACTACAGCGGCGCCATAATTCATGATTTTAAGGGCACTTTCTTTAAATTTTTCTTCTCCTTCTTTCAGGGAGATGGAGTTGACGATTCCTTTTCCCTGTAAACATTTCAATCCGGCCTCAATTACGCTCCATTTGGAAGAGTCGACCATGATTGGAAGTTTGGAAATATCCGGTTCAGAAGCGATCAGGTTTAAGAACTTGACCATTGCCGCTTCTCCGTCCAACATCCCTTCATCCATATTTACGTCGATTACCTGGGCGCCGCCTTCTACCTGTTGACGGGCAACAGTAAGGGCAGCTTCATAATCGCCACCTAAAATAAGTTTTGAAAATTTAGGGGATCCGGTGATGTTTGTTCTTTCACCAATGTTGACAAAAATGCTTTCCGGGGTGATAGTTACGGGTTCCAGACCGCTTAGACGCAAGTATGGGGCTACTTCAGCGATTTTTCTTGGGCTAACTTTTTTGGCTTTGGCAGCAATACAGCTGATATGCTCAGGCGTAGTGCCACAACAACCACCCACGATATTCACAAATCCGTGTTGTATAAAATCTTCTACTAAATGCGCTGTTTCATGAGGCATCTCATCATAGGCACCAAACTCGTTCGGTAAACCTGCATTGGGGTAGGCGGATACGTAACAAGTCGCCTTGGCGGAAAGCTCTTCAATGTGTGGCCTCATGTCTTTGGCACCCAGTGCACAGTTAAAGCCTATGCTGATCGGGTTGGCATGGATCACCGAATTTAAGAAAGCTTCCACAGTTTGTCCGGATAGGGTCCTTCCTGAAGCGTCAGTAATGGTTCCGGAGATCATGATGTCTATCGTTCTGCCAATCTCTTTTTCATATTTTTTAATAGAAAATATGGCAGCTTTGGCATTTAAGGTATCAAAGATGGTTTCAATTAATAGAAGATCGGAACCGCCATCAACCAATCCGCGCACCTGCTGGTCGTAGGCATCTACGAGTTCATCGAAAGTTAATGCCCTATATCCGGGATCGTTCACATCCGGTGAGATGGAAAGTGTCCTGTTGGTTGGACCAACGGCACCAGCCACGAAAGACCTTCTGTCCGGATTTTCGGCCATGAATTCGTCTACCGCTTCGCGTGCAATCTTTGCACCGGCAAAACTCATTTCATAATCCAACTCTTCCATCTGGTAATCTGCCAGTGAAATGCGCTGGGTACTAAAAGTATTGGTTTCAATAATATCTGCACCGGCCTTAAGGTATTCGGTGTGTATTGCTTTAATGATGTCAGGGCGTGTGAGGTTCAGCAAATCATTGTTGCCTTTAACATCACATGGGTGATCTTTAAACCGCTCTCCTCTAAAATCTTCTTCTGTCAGGATATAACGCTGAATCATGGTTCCCATGGCACCATCAATAATCAATATGCGTTTCTCTAACTCTGCTCTAATGTCCATTTTGTTTTCTCCGGTAACGCGTAAGAAAAGAGCTTCCGGGTATGAATATCATACTGGTTACTATTTTATACGCAGTCAAAAAGCTTATTGAAAAGTCCGGTATAGGATTGACTTTAACTTATCTTTCGGGAGCCAATGGTCCGGTTCCAGTAGAATGTAGCACCTTGTAAGCACAGGTTGCTAAGACTTCGCAGGGTCTAATCCCTCCGTCTTTCTCTATAAGCACTGCAAAAGTGCAACAAAGAAAAATGATTTCCAAAAAAACAGCACTTAAAGCATATAAAATTGCAAAGGCCACGCAAATCTGCATGGCCTTCGGAACAATATTCTGTAAAATTGTGATTATCTTCTGCTTCCGAAGATTCTTAATAGGAACAGGAAGATGTTGATAAAGTCAAGATACAGTGATAAAGCGCCCATGATGGCTAATTTTTTAGCATCGGCAGCAACCATCTGATCACCATTTTCTTCAATACCTGCACCGATACGTTTCAGCTTTTGAACATCATAAGCCGTAAGGGCAGTAAAGATGGCTACACCAAAGAAGCTCATCACATAGCTAAAAGTAGGGCTTCCAAGGAACATGTTAATGATGCTGGCAATGAATAATCCCGCAACACCAACCATTAAAATTGGTCCGAATTTACTTAAATCTACATCAGTAGTATAACCAAGAACGGCCATAATCCCAAAGATACCTGCTGCTGCTGCAAAACAAGCCACAATAGATCCTGCGGTGTATACTAAGAGGATAAAGCTCAAACTCACCCCTAAGAGGATAGAGAATAAGACGAAAACGCCTAATAATGCACCATAAGAAAGGCGGCTAAATCCAGCTCCCATTAATAATACCAGACCCAGAGGGGCAAACATGGCTATATATCCTAATACAGTTCTTTGTCCGGTTTCAAAATTCACCAACTGGCTTAATGCAGCTGGAGAAGTAGAGATAACCAAAGCTGCTACTGTTGACAAACTCAATGCTACAAACATCCATAGAAACACATTTGCGAAGAACTTCTTGGCAACCATTCCGGTTTGCTGTTCTGCAATGACAGATTTGTGTGCCCATTGGTAATTATTGTTGTTATCCATTTTATTTAAATTTTAGTTTAAAGTTACTAATTGTTTATCTTCTTACAAAACCTATGCCCCGAGTCGTTTTGTCAGGATTTCTTCTACTTTTTTAAATAATTGAAGTGGTTTTAATGTTCTCCATGCCAAATCGTCAAGCTGACCGCCAAAGTTTATGTAGTAGTCAATATTGCCGCTTCTGAATTCATCGATTACATGTTGCTGAAAATTAATCCCGGTGATCCAGCCATCTTCGACATCCTGGAACCACTCTTCATAGTAGCTATCTTCGGAAGAATGGAAGTTCAGGATGTTTTCTCCGACAAGGATAAATTTATTAATTCCTTCATCGATCATCAGTTCCAGGATCTCTCTTTTCAACAGCATAATGTCGTTGCCGATTGCATCATTCCATTCTCCGATAAACTCGATGATGGCATAATTCCTGTCGTAATCCGTATACAAAACTTTAAGGTATAGTGTATTGGATCCAAAGTCATCCCATTGTGGATGAATCAGGAAATTGTACAGTTGTTTGTCGAAATAGAACTCTGAGTATTCCGTATTGTAAAAAGGCGAACGTTCATCTTCGGCAGCGATGTAATCATCGCGCCACAGATAGAAAGGCTCAATTTCGTGCATATTTTATGAGATTATTTAGTACCTGCTTCTACAGCTTTACGTACACTTCCATAACGGATGAGCAGATCTGCCGCCTGATCATGGTCGATGTGTAGTTCTTCCATTACCATTTGTGTGCCACGATCAACCAGTTTATGGTTGGTCAGCTGCATGTCTACCATTTTATTTCCTTTTACCCGACCCAGTTTTATCATTACTGTGGTACTAAGCATGTTTAAAACCAATTTTTGTGCTGTTCCTGATTTCATACGGGTAGAGCCGGTCAGGAATTCCGGGCCAACTACTACCTCTACCGGGAAATCACTCTCGGCAGCTATAGGGCCACCTTCATTACAAACGATACACCCGGTTAAGATGCCGTGTTTACGGGCGGTATTTAGTCCGCCGACCACATAAGGAGTAGTTCCTGATGCGGCCAGCCCAATCAGGCAATCTTTTTCATTAATTTTGTATTCCTGAAGGTCTATCCATGCCTGTTCAACATCGTCTTCGGCATTTTCTACCGCTTTTCTGATTGCAGTATCGCCACCGGCAATGATACCGACTACCCAATCAAAAGGAACGCCGAAGGTTGGAGGACATTCTGAGGCATCTACTACACCCAGGCGGCCACTGGTTCCGGCGCCGATATAAAATAGACGGCCTCCACTGATCATACGTTCTGCAACTGAGGCAGCCAATTTCTCTATTTGTGGGATGGCATTTTCCACCGCCTGAGGAACTGTCTGGTCTTCCTTATTGATGTCTTGAAGAATTTGAAGTACCGACATCTGATCGATGTTGTTATACTTTGACTCCTGCTCAGTTACTCTTATCATATATGGTTTTTTTGATAAAATTCGTGATTTTCTTTTTAAACCGGAAATATTCCCGGAAATCAGTTCAAATAACACGATACTATGCAACATTCCTGTTAATCGTGAAATTTATCAAAACAATTACAAATGAATAAGACTTAATTTATTAATTGACAGGGTTATTTTATAACTTTACGCAGCATTTAACCATGAAAAAGACTACCCGATATAACCTTTTGATCGCCCTTACTTATTCCGTTGTTCTGATAGGTGGAATGTTTGTGGGGTATAAGTTCTTAAAAGATCAGGGATTTCAGGTTAAAAAGCAGGCCGGTTATCTTGCCGACAATACAGAGAAGGTAGACGAAATCATCCATATTATTAATAAAAACTATGTTGATGAGGTGAATGCAGATAGTTTACACCACCTTCCTATAGATAGCTTGTTACATCAGCTGGACCCGCATAGCGTATATCTTCCTCCGGCAAAAGCGAATGAATTTGCTGAGGCCCTTGGGGGGAATTTTGAAGGTATTGGAATTGAATATTACATCCTTAATGATACCTTGCTGGTGACCAATGTGATCAAAGATGGTCCTGCTTTTCTTTCAGGAATCCGTCAGGGAGATAAAATTCTTAAAATAGATACTACTTTTGTAAGCGGAAGGGCATTGCCAAGAGAAAAAATGATCGGTAAGATCAAAGGAAAGAAAGGTACTGCTGTAAAATTAAGTATCCTGCATCCGGGAAATCCAAGCCCGGTACTCTTTACTGTGAATCGTGGACGGGTAAAAGTAAGCAGTATTGATGCAGCTTATATGCTCAATACCGAAACCGGATATGTGCGCATCAGTAATTTTGGTGCAGATACGGATCAGGACTTTGTAGAATCTGTCCGGGCGCTTAAAGGTAAAGGGATGAAAAAACTGGTGCTTGACCTTCGCGACAATGGGGGAGGCTACCTGACTGCAGCGACAGGGCTGGCGAATCAGATTTTAGCAGAAAACAGATTAATTGTATATACCCAGGGCAAACACGAACCGAGAACGGATTACTTTACCACTGGTGGAGGAGAGTTTGAACAGGGGAAACTGGCCATTCTGATCAATGAAAATTCTGCCTCTGCGAGTGAAATTCTTGCCGGTGCGGTACAGGATTTGGATAGGGGAATCATTATTGGCCGACGTTCTTTTGGAAAAGGACTTGTCCAGGAGCAGTTTCCTTTTGTAGATGGTTCTGCCCTAAACCTGACCATAGCAAGATATTATACGCCTTCAGGCAGAAGCATCCAGAAATCTTATAAAAAGGGCTACAATGCCTATCAGAATGAGATTGAGGATCGCTTTAATGATGGGGAGCTGACTTCAAAAAATGTAAGTGTAAAAGATAGCGTTAAGAAAGGAAAGTTATTCTTAGGTGGTGGAATTCAGCCGGATGTTTATGTGAAAATGGATACCAGTGGATTTAACCGGTTCTATGCCAAGCTGATTGCGAAAAAAGTATTATTTGACTTTGTCTATGATGTTCTTGCAAACCGCTATACTTCTTCTTTTATTGAACAGAACCTTGCAACCTTTAACATCAATGATGCGGATTACAAGGACCTGTTGAAGTATATTCAGACCAAGGGAATTGTGATAGAGCCTAAGCTATTGCAGGCTGCCAGACCTTTGATCTATAATGATATTAAAGTGTTGTTGTGTAAATACCACCTGGGTGATGCCGGTTATTACAAGGCGCTTAATTTAAGTGACGCTATGGTCAAACAGGCATTAACCAGTTTGCAGTAATCGTATTTTATTTCTGTCTGAAATAAATCTGAATTGGTACTCCGCTAAAGTTGAAATTTTCCCTTAGTTTGTTCTCAATGAAACGTTTATATGGTTCCTTTATGTACTGAGGGAGGTTACAGAAGAAAGCAAACATCGGTGATGTTCCGTTGATCTGGGTAATATATTTAATCTTGATGTATTTTCCTTTCAATGCTGGTGGAGGATAGTTCTCGATAATTGGCAGCATGACATCATTCAATTTAGAAGTAGGAACTTTCTTTCCTCTGTTTTTGAATACTTCTAATGCTGTTTCGATAGCCTGGAAGATACGTTGTTTATTGACTACAGAAGTGAAAACAATTGGTACATCAGTGAAAGGTTGTAGTTTCTGACGAATTTGGTCCTCAAATATTTTGACAGTTTTACTGTCTTTCTCTACTAAATCCCATTTGTTAACCAGGATCACAATTCCTTTTTTGTTTTTCTCTGCAAGGTGGAAAATATTGACGTCCTGAGACTCTAGTCCTTCCATGGCATCTATCATTAAGATAACCACGTCAGCTTCTTCCAGCGCTTTAATGGTACGCATAACAGAATAAAATTCAATGTTCTCTTTTACTTTGGTCTTCTTACGAAGTCCGGCAGTATCAATAAACATAAATTCATGTCCGAATTGATTGTAGTGAATGTGGATAGAATCTCTCGTTGTACCTGCAATCGGAGTTACAATATTTCTTTCTTTACCGATTAGTGCATTGATCAAAGATGATTTACCTACGTTAGGTCTTCCAACGATAGTGATTTTAGGTAAAGCATTTTCTTCTTCTACCACATCTTCGAAGTGTTTGATTACATCGTCTAACAGATCACCTGTTCCGGAACCAGTCATAGAAGAGATCGGATAGATCTCACCTAAACCAAACCCGTAAAATACGGAAGCATCATTTTGCAATTGAGTATTGTCTACTTTATTTACAACGATAAATACTGGTTTGCTACTGCGTCTAAGTAATTGTGCGATTTCGTCATCCAGGTCGGTAATACCGGTTACCACATCTACCATAAACAACAATACTGTTGCTTCTTCGATGGCGATCACCACCTGTTCACGGATGGCTGCTTCAAAAACATCTTCAGAATTGGCTACGTAGCCTCCTGTATCAATTACTGTAAATTGTCTGTTTGTCCATTCTGCCGATCCGTAATGACGGTCACGGGTTACACCGCTAAAATCATCAACAATGGCTTTGCGACTCTCTGTTAAGCGGTTAAATAGGGTAGATTTGCCTACGTTTGGTCTTCCGACTATTGCGATAATGTTGCTCATGTGTATTGGTATGAATTGTATTAGTTATTAAGGGGTTGCAAAGGTAAGCTTAATTTTCGTACCCGAAACTTTTTAAATAGTTCTTTTTACTTCTCCAGTCTGGGACCACCTTTACAAAGGTCTCCAGGAATACTTTCTGATCCAGAAATTTCTCAATATCCTTACGGGCTTCGGTACCCACTTTCTTCAGCATGGCACCACCTTTACCGATCAGGATGTTTTTCTGAGAATCGCGTTCTACAATGATCTCAGCACTGATTCTGGTGATTTTTTCTTCTTCTTTAAAAGAAGTAATCACGACCTCTGTGCTATATGGGATTTCCTTTTGATAGTTGTTAAAGATCTTCTCTCTGATGATTTCTGAAACAAAGAATCTTTGGGTACGATCGGTCAGGTCTTCTTTATCATAGAATGGGGCATGTTCCGGTAAATGGTCCAATACCATCTCCATGATGCCATCCAGGTTATATAGATGTAGTGCAGAAATGGCATAAATATGCTTCGGTTTTAGTTTTTCCTGCCAGTAAGCAGTTTTCTCTTCTACCTCTTCTTGTGTGGCATTGTCGATCTTATTGATCAGGACAATCATTGGAATAGTGGTGTCAATAATCTTTTCCAATACATCGTTCTCATCATACTGTTCATTAATGTCGGTAACGAACAAAATCAGATCCGCATCGGTGAGGGCTCCTTTAACCGAACTCATCATAGAATCTTGCAAACCGTAACGCGGTTTTATGATGCCCGGAGTATCAGAAAATACAATCTGATAGTTTTCTTCATTGACTATTCCCAGAATCCGGTGACGGGTAGTCTGAGCTTTCGGAGTAATGATAGAAAGCTTTTCACCCACCAGGGCATTCATTAACGTTGATTTGCCCGCATTGGGCTTACCAATTATACTTACAAAACCTGCTTTATGTGACATGAAAATATTTTTTAAAATAAATTTGCACCACAAAGAAACGAATTATATCTTTGCATTCCAATTCGGAACAAGAGTTAAACAAATAACGAAAGCTACGAAATTGTATATAGTGCGGGGTGGAGCAGTTGGTAGCTCGTCGGGCTCATAACCCGAAGGTCATCAGTTCGAGTCTGGTCCCCGCTACCAAAGAAGCCGTGATCTTAATAAGATTAAGGCGCTTCTAAAATGGCCCGTTCGTCTAGGGGTGAGGACGCCAGATTTTCATTCTGGAAACAGGGGTTCGATTCCCCTACGGGCTACAGTAATCATTAAGCAGAGGCTTAGTGAAGTTTTAAAAAGGAATAGTGCGGGGTGGAGCAGTTGGTAGCTCGTCGGGCTCATAACCCGAAGGTCATCAGTTCGAGTCTGGTCCCCGCTACCAATTAGGTTCGTAACCTGTAAAGGTTAAGGCAATCTAAAATGGCCCGTTCGTCTAGGGGTGAGGACGCCAGATTTTCATTCTGGAAACAGGGGTTCGATTCCCCTACGGGCTACGATCCCGCTTTACGATAAGTAGAGCGGGATTTTTGCTTTTCTAAGCTTTTTGCATTGGAGTCATTGTCTAAAATAGGATGAAGATGCAGGCGGATTCCCGGGGGTAAAGTCTTTTCAGGATCGGACAATATGTAAACTTACGTAGTATAAGACAGCCTATGTAAACTCAGAATAGGAAAATCAGCAATTTTAGGTAAACTAATGTCAGTGATAAAATTTATCATTGTAAACCCATATTAGTATAACAAAAAAACAACGTAAACACTAATCAGTAATTTACTTTCTATATGTAAACTTATCCTAGTATAGGACAGTTTGTATAGGCATTGGTGTTGCTGAGGGGTTGGTAAGGGGTTG
>NZ_QAJL01000004.1:0-221058 GCF_003852525.1 Pedobacter sp. KBW06 | reverse complement strand
CAACCCCTTACCAACCCCTCGGCAACTGCGAATCGTATACAATTTCACATCAGACCAGATCTTTACTCAACTTTCATTGTTTCCATAGAAATTTTCCATTGATCTTTAATTTTAAATCAAGCTAAAATGAAGACAGAAGAAGAATTAATTCAATTTGAAGAACAATGGAGTGTGGTCATGGAAAACAACGATGCGGATGAACAAGAGATTCCTATCATCTCTTCCGGGGTTAGATGTTAGCTGTTTTACGGGGAGTATTTTAATCTCAATGAGATAATTTATGATTTTGATGTTAAAACCCTCTATTTTGTGTTTTCTATTTAAAACCTATTAATAAAGATATCCGTAATTATGATACTAGCGCTTGATTCTTATTATCCGGGCGATGCCTACACGGTTTGCCTTAGCTTTGAAAATTGGACTGATGAGCGCCCATCGCAGGTTTTTACAGAACACACTCCGTTAGTAGAAGAATATGAACCTGGTTTCTTTTATAAAAGAGAGCTTCCTTGTATTTTGAGTATACTGAAGAAGATCAGTCTTGAAAATATTGAAGCAATTGTCATTGATGGTTTCGTCACCTTAGACGATGCCGGAAAATTGGGATTGGGAGGTCATTTATATGAAGCATTAAACAAGAGGATTCCAATCATTGGCGTTGCAAAAAGTGATTTTATTAGCTTGATTCATGGCAAAAGAATGGTTTATCGGGGAACAAGTGCAAAACCGCTATATATTACTGCTGCCGGAATGGAACAGGAGGTCGCTGCAGATTTTATTAAATCGATGCATGGAGATTTTAGAATTCCAACCTTGCTGAAGCAATTGGATGTGTTGACAAAACAACCCTTCCTTAAAGAATAAGCTTTTACTTTTTCATCAAAAGATCTCAAGAGAGTTGGTCGCAAGACTAAGAGCCTTTAAAATTAATCCCTTCGGCAAGCGTTTTAATCCACCTGACTGATTTTCCCGAATTGATCGTCTTATCCATTTTTAGATAAAAGCGACCATTTGATGTTTTGATATGGAATCTAGTCTGGTCCGCCAGGATAATTTCCTCATCAAGATCATTTGAATTTCTAAAAATAGATGCCGGTTTTAAACTATTCTTCAAATAGTTTTTAATGTTTTCTGTTTGATTTTGCGGATAAGTTGCCGAAATGGTATAAGTATTTTGGGTATCTGTTACTGAAATGGAAATTCCCTCATGGCGATTGTTAAGCCAAAGACAGATCAAACCAATGCCCAAACTGATGAAGCAGCAACCAAGTATGAAATAAATCCTGTTCATAATGTTTTCTTTTTAGTTGTTCAACCATTTCATGATAAAATAATGGGCTAAGAATCCAAGGGCGATGCTTGCTGTCATAATGATTACAGAATGAATCCCTATTGGTTGATAAAAGCTGCTTACAGTCAAGCCGGCGGCGATGGCTGTAAGTATCGTAAACCATTTTATAGTCCCACTTTTTTCGTCCTTATTTTTCGGGAGCAGGGCAGTGATGACGGTTTCATCTACTCCTTTTTCCAATAAGGCCCTTTTTAAACGATCCGTTAAAAACAACCTGAATAAGGTCAGTATAAATGCAGAAATAAGGTAAAGTCCGAGAAGAAGTACAATACTGCGCATGATCTCCTGCGTAATTTCTTTGTCTGCCAGGGGATTAAATTGTTCCCCTGCATGAGCGCCTAAGGAGACGCTGAGGAACGCGATGATGGTGATTATCTTTTTCATAGTTATATTTTTTAGATCCTGTCTATACGGGGATAAGATCGGTCAGCTGATCAAAAGTTGCAGCTTGTTCAATTAAAATTTATCGCAGTCATTTGTTTTTTATGCACTTTAAGCAGGCTTAATCCCTGAATTACAAGAATGAAAACTGCGGGAATAATGAGGAAGTATAACAGCTGAGCAGAGAGTCCTATGGCTGCCACCGACAAGTAATTTGTGAAACATATAATCGCGAAGGATATAAGAAAAATAGCCAGACATGCAGCTGCAGTAGCCATCCAGGGGAATAAAGGCTTCCGAACAGGCAATTGATCCAATACGAGCTTCGATAGGTCGAAATCAAAAGCAGGCTTTGGGATTTCTTTAAGCTCCTTAAACAGCACATTATACGCTGCAGCTTTCGTCTGGCACCGTTCACAATCATGAATGTGCGCTAAAATGTCGGAACCGGTATTTTTGCGATCTAAAACATACTGTTGTATTTCTGATTCTGAAAGATGTGATATTGTCATAATTCCTCCCTTTTATATCCTGATAAAATATGTTCTTTTAGTTTTTGTCTTGCGCGGAAAAGGTAGCTCTTTACCGTTCCTTCCGGTAGGGAAGTGATTTCTGCGATTTCTGTATAGCTGAGTTCTTCCTGATGGTACAAGCTGATCATGGTTTTGTAAATCGGAGATAGCTTGTCCAGTTCTACAGTTAAAATACCCGAAAGGTCTTTGTGATACATGATCTTTTCCGTTTCGTTCATGCCAATTGTGTTTTCTTTCCGAAGGAATTTGTCGATTTGATCTTGCTCATCATCATTGAAATTGTCTAGTAAAACAAACTTTTTTTTCTCCAGATACTGTAAGCAGCGGTTATAGGTAATTTGTCCGATCCATGTAGAGAGCTTCGATTGAAACCTGAATCCTGAAAGATGTTTGAAGGCTTTGAGGTAGACATCCTGAGCGATATCCTTGCGGTCGGAGGGGCTGTTGATCATTTTAAAAACCATTTGGGAAACCAGGCCCTCTGTGTTTTTTATCAGGATGCCAAAAGCATGCTGATCACCACCTAGTATTCTTTCAACTAAGTGCCTGTCCGCGTTGCTGCTTTCGTTTGATTGGCTCATCTGACAGATTAGACAGGGCAGCAGCATTAATGTTGCAAAAAATGAATGTTCCTGCTGAACCTTAAGTATTTCTTAATTATTTATGGAAGGAGCAAACTTTATGCATCTTTATGGTATTGTTAGATTAAGTCATTAATCGATTGTACATTTCAAACCATAATTAATTATGAAAAAACCAGCGCTTTACCTTGCACTTCTTGCATTTCCTGTTCTTTTTAGTTGTAATCAGGGAGGAACAGAACAAACTTCGGCCAATGCTACCGACTCATTGATCAACGAGCAATGTTTTGTTGCCATTGATGGGGTTGACACGGCCAACTTTAATATAAAGACCCTAAGCAGCGGGAAAGTTTCCGGTGATTTGACCATTAACTTTAAGGAGAAGGGAAAGAATGACGGGCAGGTTGAAGGAAAATTCAAAGGGGATACCTTATTTGTCGATTATACTTTCAAGATCGGACTGGAAAATAAAACCATTTATAAGAACCCATTAGCATTCTTAAAGAAAGACGGGAAGTTAATTCTTGGGGTGGGCCAGATTCAAACTACTTTAGGCAGGTCTTTTTTTGTGAAAGGAAAACCAATTTCATTTGAAAAAGGCAGGTTTACATTTGCTCCTGTTGACTGTAAAAAATAAAATTGGTATCGGTTGAAGTTTTCATTCCCCAAGGTTGTGGGGATGAAAACTGATTTGTAGTAATCATTTAATTATAAGTCTGTTGAGTTTTTTTGATGCAGACAAGATGAACGATTTGAATAATCCCGTAAATCATTGTTCATTTTAAATGTAAACCCTATTTCCTGTTTAAATAGGCGGGTTTTTGTTGTTTAATTGTCGAAAACTCATCGATCTCCGGTCATATTAGGAATTCAACTTAAGAAACACTTAATGATTATCTTAGTTTTAGTGTTTGGCCACACCAGGCGAATTCCTGAAAAGCCTTGAATAGAGTAGGGACCTAAATAACATTATTCCTATTATGAAAAATTTAGAACTAACAAATCTTGGTGTTCAGGAGATGAGCAAAACTGAGATGAAAACAATTGATGGCGGCGGTTTATTGGGAGATTTCATTAGTGGTACCTTAACTGTCGTTGCTACAGCTGCGACTGCTATTGTAGGAGACACGGTTACCTATGCAAAAAAGCAGATAGGCACAGTCTTAGCTACAATTTTTAGCTTATAAGAATTCTGAAAAGCAACCGTTATTTTAAATAACGGTTGTTTTCTTATGGACAATCCATTGTTCCAATACGCCGGCAATCTCCTTGTTTTTTAGGAAATCGGGTATAATACGTATTAAAAATAAAACGTAATAGTAGAAAATTGACTTTGTTTGATCTTGCTTTTCAGACGCTTGCTGTTTTATTCAATAATTGCTGTCATTTTAGGAAAAACCGGAAATCCCTGCCTTGTTTCACTGAAAAAAATGAATAAATTGAACAAATAGGAATTAAACTATCTCTACATACGACGAAACCATGTTTTTTTCTTAAAAGGATGCACATTTTGAAGTTTTATTCAGAGAAAATGAACATTCAATGGAAATTCTTCTCCTTAATCTTTATGGATACTATCATTATATTCGTTTTAGCGTTTGGCCAACCTAGGCGTATCCTGAAAAGCCTTAAATAGAGTAAGGAGTTTAAATTAAAAATCCCTAAATATGAAAAATCTAGAATTAAAAAACCTTGGTGTTCAAGAAATGAACGTTACTGAAATGACAAAAGTTGAAGGTGGTGGTTTATTAAACGATATCCTAACAGGTGTTATTGGTTCCGTTGTTGGAACAGTAAACGCTGTTGCTGCTGACGCTTCTGTCTTTTTAAACAAAACATTAACTAATGTTTTGAAATTTGTTTGGAGCCTATAAAAAAGTTATAAGTTACCGTTATTCTGAATTTCAGAATAACGGTGATTTTAAACATTAAAACATGCCTCTATCTCCCTATTCTGCAGAAACGATCTCTACCACTTCTATTGTCTACCGTTCACAAATCAGCAAATCATCCCAACTCATCTATCAGGTCACGTTGTTGGTTGTATTGTTGACTTTTGCGGCACTTCCATTTATTAAGACGCCCATCACCATTAAGGGAAATGGCGTTTTACAATCTTCTCTTGAAAAAACCGAATTAAATATACCTGTTAACGGCCGACTGGTTCAATATAGGCTTACCGATAATAAAAAGATAAAACAGGGAGATACCATCCTTGTGATTGATGGCGGATTACCAAAGCAACAAAGCGTCCTGGTACAGGGCCGGGAAGGTCAGCTGAATCAGTTCCTTCAGGATATCAATATGCTGTTGTCCTTCCGGACACTCGACAAAACCAATTCCCCAAATCTGCAAACCGGACAATACAATGCTTCCTGGCAACAGTTTGTACAGGAATTGGAAAATGCCGGAATCGCAAAAATGCAGGCAGCAAGCACTTTTGCCCGTTACAATAAGTTGTACGAGAATAAGGTACTCACAGAATCTGAGTACGAAAAATATAAGTTTGAACTGGAGCAAGCCACCTCGACCTATCAAATGGTCCGGGCTAAATATAAAACACAATGGCAAACGGAAGCAAATGGCTTTCGTAATGAATTACGTCAGCTTGCCGGCCAGCAGGCAGAACTGACAGAACAGAAAAAGCAGTATGTATTAAGGGCAGCAACCAGCGGCTCTGTTCAAAACCTCAGCGGCATACAAAAAGGAGCTTATGTTTTTGCAAATCAGAAAATTGGAGAAATATCACCGGATGCAAGCTTAACGGCATTCTGTTATATCAAGCCATCAGATATAGGGCTCATAAAAAAAGGTCAGGAAGTGCGTTTTCAGATCGATGCCTATAATTATAATCAATGGGGATCTGCATTGGGGGAGGTTATTGATATTTCCGATGATATTATTGTTTTAAATGGAAATCAACCTGTATTCAAGGTGAGGTGTAGCTTGAATCAGGATCATCTGACCCTGAAGAATGGTTATAAAGGTTATTTAAAGAAAGGGATGAATTTTACTGCCCGTTTCACCGTAACCAGCCGTAGTTTATATCAGTTGTTATATGATAAAGTTGACGACTGGGTCAATCCAAACGTCAGCGATAAGACCTAAAGCTATGAGCATTAAAGTAAAACAAAGGGACATTACAGATTGCGGTGCAGCTTGCCTGGCATCTATAGCATCGCATTATAAACTGGATTTACCCGTGGCAAAGATCAGACAGTACGCAGGGACGGATAAAAAAGGAACCAATGTTTTGGGGATGGTAGAAGCCGCCCAGAAACTGGGTTTTGAGGCAAAGGGCGTAAAAGGGCCTTTTGAAAGTTTATTTAAAATACCAAAACCAGCAGTTGCACACCTCATTGTCAAAGACATTTTGCAGCATTATGTTGTGATCTATAAAGTGAATAGCAAGTTTATCGATGTGATGGACCCTATAGACGGTCAGATGCACCGCAGGACACATGAAGAGTTTAAAAAAGAATGGACCGGAGCTTTAGTATTATTGCTGCCTTCAGAAGAGTTCGAAACGGGAAATGAAAAGGTTTCTGTTTCGGGACGTTTCCGGAACTTAATAAGACCACACAAAAGCATTTTAATCCAGGCTTTATTTGGGGCAATCGTATATACGATCTTAGGTTTGTCTACTTCTATCTTTGTGCAAAAGCTGGTAGACTTTGTATTGGTTGATGGCAACAGAAACCTGCTCAATCTGATGAGCATTGCGATGGTGGTCATACTGATTATTCAGCTGTTTGTAGGAATGACAAAAACGATCTTTACCCTGAAAACAGGGCAGATGATTGATGCTCAATTGATCTTAGGATATTATAAACACCTGCTTAGGTTACCGCAGCAGTTTTTCGATACGATGCGTGTCGGGGAGATTATTTCCAGGATTAACGACGCAGTTAAAATCAGGACTTTTCTTAATGATGTCAGCATTAACTTCCTGGTCAATATTTTCATTGTGGTGTTTTCATTTGCGATGATGTTTACCTATTACTGGAAGCTGGCTTTACTGATGCTGGCCGTAATTCCCTTGTATTTGCTGATTTATTTTGTAGCTGATAAGCTCAATAAAAAGGCACAGCGCTTACTGATGGAAGATTCTGCCGAGCTGGAATCTCAGCTTGTAGAAAGTCTCAATGCCGTAGGAACCATCAAACGTTTTGGCCTGGAATCTTTTGCCAATGAAAAGACAGAAGTTCGCTTTGTAAAGCTGTTGAAAGATGGTTTTAAATCTAATATGAACTCTGTTTTTGCAGGGACATCTTCAGAACTTACCTCCCGCTTATTAACCATTATCTTGCTATGGGTAGGAGCGGGCTATGTAATAGATAGTAAGATTACGCCTGGAGAACTGTTGTCATTTTATACCCTGATCGGTTATTTTACAGGACCCGTTTCTTCTCTGATAGGGATGAATAAAACAGTTCAGGATGCGGTAATTGCTGCGGACAGGTTATTCGAAATTATGGACCTGGAACGTGAAAACGACGAAAATCAGGTAGAACTAAGCCCAGATAAAATCGGAGACATCCATTTTGAAAATGTATCATTTCGCTATGGAACCAGGGTTTCTGTTTTTGATAATTTAAACCTGATCATTCCCAAAGGGAAGTTCACTGCTATAGTGGGGGAAAGTGGCTCCGGAAAATCGACTTTAATGTCGATTCTACAGAATATTTACCCGATCCAGGGAGGAAATGTGCGGATTGGACAGTATGATTTGAAATATATAAAAACAGCCACGCTCCGTCGTGCTGTTTCTGTAGTCCCTCAGCAAATTGATCTGTTTGCCGGTAATGTGATTGAAAATATTGCCATAGGAGATTATGAACCGGATATGCAAAAGATCATCGATATTTCTACTCAATTGGGCTTGATTGGTTTCATTGAATCCCTACCCAGAGGCTTTCAAACTTACCTTGGAGAAAATGGAACGACCTTATCTGGCGGACAAAGACAAAGAATTGCCATCGCGAGAGCCCTTTACCGTGATCCGGAAATTCTGATCCTGGATGAGGCCACTTCTTCTCTCGACTCTGCTTCTGAAAAATATGTGCAAAGGATGATCGATATCCTCAAATCAAAACATAAGACCGTAATTGTTATTGCGCACCGTCTAAGTACGCTGAGCAATGCCGATAAAATCATTGTGCTCGATAAAGGTGTCGTGGTTGAGCAAGGTAGTCACAAGGAACTGCGTTTTAGCCCGAATTCAGCCTATGCTAATCTTTGGAAGCTTCAGTTGCCCGAAGAGATCTGATCTGCCCGTATACGCCTTCCCAGATGCTTTATTTCCCTTTTCTAAAGTCTGAAGGTGTTTTGTTGATGATCTTTTTAAAAATCTTGTTAAAATAGGTCACATTATTAAATCCCGATTCAAAGCAAACCTGGGCAATGGTCTTATCCTGTTGTAAGAAAAGACAAGCTTTTTGAATGCGGTAGCGGTTCACGAATTCGGTAAAAGTAATGTGAGTCGTTTTCTTAAAATAATTACAAAAAGAAGGAACAGAGATGTTGACCAGCCCGGCTACGGTTTCAATGTCAATCTCTTCGTGGTAGTAATGTTCTACGTAGGTAAAGATCTTTTGAAGCCGGGACCTGTGTTTGCTCACCAGATCAGCAATAATGGCCTTCTCATTTAAAATGTGATAATCTTCGCTGTTCCCTAAAATATGGAGCACTTGCAGAAAGTTCATTTTCCTTTCAAAAGGCAGCATATCTTTCATCCTGATCAGTATTTCTTTTACTTCTTCCTTGATGTTGCCATTAAATTTAATGCCATACTTTGACCGGTCTACCAATGCTGCGATGTGCTGCATCTCAGGAAAATCCGAAATCCATTGCTGCATCACTTCAGGTTTGATCTGAATAACAATCTCCTCATGAGGATCCCTTGCGTTCAAACCAAATCCGGAATGTGGTACATTGGAGCCGATCAATACGAGGTCTCCATCTTCATACATACTGATATGAGAACCCACATGCCGGGTTCCGCCACCTGAAATCACACAGACCAGTTCATATTCCGGATGGTAGTGATATTCCCAAACAAACTCATGGATAGGTTGGTTCTGATATAAGAACCGCATCGATGAAGCCTCATCAGGTTTTACAATCTCAAAGTGAATTTTCATCCTTATTAAGGTAAGTTAGTCAAATATGACTAATTAAATATTAATATAGTTCAATAAATAGTGAATAAAGGATAATTATTGCATTTATAAAAACTGGAATTTTATCATACCCAATGAGTTGCCTGCAGCTGGTCGGAATTACTAACCAAATCTATCTATCTTTCTAAAACGCGGTTTAATGGAATTCTTGAAAATTAAGATCTCGGTATTCATCAACTATTTATTATTCGGTATTATGCTGAATAGTGTCGGTACGGTGATCCTGCAGGCACAACGATATTATGGAGTCCCGGCTTCTTCCGCCTCTGTTTTGGAAGCCTTTAAAGACATCACGATTGCTGTAGTTTCTTTTGTTGTTGCTTCTTTTATCACCAGAATCGGCTATAAAAAATCAATGCAGATTGGTCTTGCTGCCGTCGCGATAGCTTGCTTTATCATTCCTTCTGTAAAGACTTTTATCGCAGTTAAACTGCTGTTTGCCATTACGGGAGCCAGTTTCGCGCTGATCAAGATTTCCGTATTTGGAACCATTGGCTTAATTACTAAAACTGAAAAGGCACACATCAGTCTGATGAGCTTTATTGAAAGCTTTTTTATGATTGGAATCTTATCCGGATACTTCATCTTCAGTTATTTTATTGACGATGCAGATGCCGCTTCCGGGAGATGGTTTACCGTTTACTACCTGATTGGTACCCTCTATCTGCTGGCCCTGGTATTATTGAGTGTTTCAGCGCTTGATGAATCTGCGGCGAAGCCTGAACCGGGAGTAAAATTTAGGCAATCTTATACCGATATGCTCAAATTATTGATGTTGCCATTGGTGGTTTCCTTTGTTGTATGTGCATTCCTGTATGTTTTAATAGAACAGAGCATTATGAGCTGGCTTCCTACATTCAATAACAAAGTTCTGCATTTACCTTCCTCGATCAGTGTAATGATGGCAGGCATTATGGCCAGTTCGACTGCCATTGGACGTGTTCTTGCAGGGCTTGTGTTGAAGAGAATCTCCTGGTATATCTGTCTTACCGTTTGTCTTTGCGCTGCTGCGGGACTGGTTCTTGTCGCCATTCCTCTTGCTTCCAGTACCAGTCCGCATGAGATCCGGGTTTGGGCAGATGTTCCAATCGCCGCCTATATCTTTCCCTTGATCGGGTTTTTTCTGGCGCCTGTCTATCCTGCAATTAATTCCGTCATTCTTGGCGCACTCCCGAAAAATCAGCATGGAACAATGTCCGGTCTGATCGTAGTTTTCTCTGCATTAGGCGGTTCTTTAGGATCTCTGATCACTGGATATATCTTTCAACATTATGGAGGTCAGACAGCCTTTTACTTCTCTCTGCTGCCAATCACAGCCCTTACTGTAGCCTTGTTCCTGTTTCAGAAAATGAAGACAAGATACCTCATTCAACACACTTTAAGTTAATCCATTATCCCTACCCATATTTATATGTCAAGTCACTTATTCTATATCGAAGATTTACAAGAATTGTTTTCTGATGTTCAGACGCAACGGATTTTTGCAGACCAGAAGATTTTTCCTGACTGTCTGCCCAGATTTACGGCCTCTGAAATTCTACAGAAATACCGCAGGCAGCAGCATGAACCAGCTTTTGATTTGTTAGGGTTTGTAAAAGAAAATTTCATATTACCGCCTGCTGATGAATTCGTGGCTGAGGTAGAGGAGGGAAATCCCGTAATCCATATTCAAAATCTATGGGACAAACTCAGCAGAAGAACGGAAGCTGGATTCAGCTCCCTGATTCAACTTCCTCAGAAGTTCGTGGTGCCTGGAGGACGCTTCAGAGAGTTTTTCTACTGGGATAGCTATTTCACGATGTTAGGACTGCAAGTGTCCCGCAGGATTGACCTGATCGAAAATATGGTAGAAAATTTCGCTTACCTGATCACAGAATTTGGCTTTATTCCAAATGGAAACAGGAGCTATTTCCTTAGTCGTTCCCAACCCCCTTTCTTTTCTCTGATGCTGGATTTGCTGGCAGAAGAAAATGGCAGGGACTGCTACCTCAAATACCTGCCTCAATTGAAAGCTGAATATGCTTTCTGGATGAATGGGAGTGAGCGCTTAAGTCCGGCTGAACCGGCTTATGAGCACAGTGTGAGGTTGCCGGAGGGAGAATTGTTAAATCGCTTCTGGGATAGAGAAAACACACCGCGCCCGGAAGGATATTATGAAGATCTGGAAATTTTTAATCATTCAACCGCAGAAAAAGCTGATCTATATCGGAATATCAGAGCCGCATGTGCGTCCGGATGGGATTTTTCAGGCCGCTGGTTTGCCGATGGGCAGGACATCAGTACTATAAAAACAACAGATCTGATTCCCGTTGATCTTAATAGCCTGCTATGGCATTTGGAATCTACCCTTGCCAAATGTGCTGCTTTAGCAGGCAAGGATGAAGAGCAGGAATATTATCATAAAAAGGCAAATCAGCGTGCTTCGGCGATTAGGAAGTATCTGTGGAATGAAGAGAAAGGCGGATATTTTGATTTTGACTTTAAACGCGGCATAGCTTCCGAAGCCTGGTCTATAGCAATGGCTTTCCCTTTGTTCTTTGGCCTTGCCAGTGAAACAGAAGCCGAAAAAGTGATTGGACACCTGCAAACTGTTTTTTTGAAAGAAGGGGGGCTGCTCACTACCCCAAATACAACAGGACAGCAATGGGATGCACCAAACGGATGGGCTCCTTTACAATGGATCGGCTATAAAGCGGCACTCAATTATGGTGCATTGGAACTTGCCGGAAATATCGCGGGAAATTGGATCGCAACAGTAGAACGGGTCTTCAAGACGACTGGGAAAATGATGGAAAAATACAATGTTGTGGATAGCTCTCTTGCTGCGGGAGGAGGGGAATATCCCAATCAGAATGGCTTCGGATGGACCAATGGAGTCTACTTAAAAATGAAAATGAATGAATAAAAGTTAATCATACAATATAAAACGAGCCTAAAACCTAACCATTTAAAAAACCAAATTATGAAAAGATATCTATTCTTTATTGTCGCCTGTTGCCTATTGGGCAGTGCAGAAACAACTTATAGTAAAGTGCCGGTAAAATACCTGAAAGTCAGAGAAACAGTGACCGGTACTGTAGTAGATAAAAATGACCAGCCAATAGTAGGGGCAACGGTGGTCATCAAAGGAACTAAGACGGGCACCTCTACAGACCGCGATGGTAAGTTTGCCTTAAACCTAACTCCTGATGCAAAAATTCTGATCGTTAGTGCCATCGGTTATAAGAGCATTGAACAACCCGTTTCTGTAAGAGGAGCTTTAAAAATCACCCTTCTGGAGGATTTGATGGAGCTGAACGCAGTAGTGGTAACGGGGTCAGTAAATCCATTAAAGAAAATTGAATCCAGTGTGGCCATTACTAGCTTTAACAGCAAAACGATCCAGCAGTTTGCCCCTTCCAGTGCTGCTGATTTATTAAAACATGTCCCGGGATTTGTAGTTGAGACTTCTGGTGGAGAGGTGGGAAATAACCTGTTTTCAAGGGGGATCCCATCTGCTGGAGCTTATGAATATGTACAGATTCAGGAAGATGGAATGCCTGTTTTTGAAGATGGTGCATTGCAATTTGCAAACGCGGATAACTGGCTGCGTGTTGATGAGACGATTTCCCGTATGGAGGCACTTAGAGGTGGTTCTGGTTCTGTTTTCGCCACCAATGCTCCTGGCGGAATTATCAATTTTATCACTAAAACAGGAAGTAATGATTTCTCAGGAACAGCAAAAATGACCACCGGAACTTCCGGGTTATTCCGCACAGACCTGAATGTGGGAGGAGCGCTGATACAAGATAAGTTATTCTTCAATGTAGGTGGGTTTTACAGGACTGAAAACGGCGTTCGTAACCCTGGTTTCAAAGGAAATGATGGTGGACAGGTCAAAATGAACCTGAAATACAATCTGGATAAGGGCTTTATCAAACTGTCTTACAAGAAACTTAATGACAGGAACTTATTCTTGCTGCCTATTCCATTAACCGATAGAAATAATCCGAAAGGAATTGAGGGCTTTAATGCAAATACCGGAACATTGACTTCAAGAAATTTCAGTCAGCTGGATATCCCTCAATATGGTGGCGGTTCTTTTAAAAGAAACCTTGAGGATGGGGTTCATCCTATTGTGGATGCAGTAGGGGCTGAATTTAAAACAGATCTGGGTAGTGGGTTTACTTTAAGCAACAATACGAGGTATACTAAAATCAATTTGGAATATACAGCCATCTTTCCCGGTGCTGAACCACAAACTGCTGCTGATTTTGCCGCGGGATATCGTACCAATGGGGGCGCATTTCCGGTGTTAAATCCGGAATATAGCAATGTAAACACTGGTGCAGTCATCAACCCCGGGCTGGTTGCTAAAGTTGGCTATTGGGCAATTGATAAACAAATGAAAAACTTTGCCAATAATCTGAGGTTTGATTATAAAAATGATAAGGTAGCTTTATCCCTGGGCTATTATTACTCAAACTGGACCTCTAACCAGCAATGGAACTGGAGTAACCTGTTGGTGTCGGTCTCTGATAACCCTCAGCTGTTAAACCTGGTTGATAAATCCGTTCCAGAAGGAGGGAATAACCGTTCCAGAACATATAACGGAGTAACTGATATTTCCTGGTTAACCCGGCAGACCCAAACAAAAGGGAACCTGAATGCGGTTTTTGGAAATGCTGAAATTAAAGCAACTGATCAGTTGACTTTCGATATTGGTCTGCGTTATGACATGGACCGCTATACCGGATACAAGAACAAGCCCAATGCGGTTTTACAAAATCTGGACAACAGTACTTCCTCCAGTAATAATTTTGCAGGTACTACTGCCGATAATTCAATAACGGTCTTATCCGGTGCTTATCAGTATTGGAAGTATGATGTGAACCGTTTATCTGGAAGCGCAGCGGCAAATTATAAGTTTGCAGATGACATGGCGGCCTATTTACGTTACAGCAATGGTTTCCGTTCGCCGATTGAGGAGGCTTATTTTGAGAATATGGATAAGCTGGATCAATTAAAGCCAACAGTGATCAATCAGTTTGAGCTGGGGTATAAGTACCAGGCGAAACAGTTTGCCCTTTTTGCTAATGCATTCTATATGGACCTTGCTGATCTGGCCTTTACAGATATCCTGCTGAACGGGCAATCGGAAAACAAATTTGCAAAAGCACGTAACTATGGAATGGAGCTGGAAGGACAATTTACTGCCGGAAATTTCAGTTTAACGATCAATGCAACTTTACAAGATCCAAAATTTACGGATTTTTCCGGAGAAGGAGTAAATAACAACGGAAACAGAGTACGAAGAATTCCTAGTTTTTACGGAACCATTCGTCCGGCTTATAACCTGACAAAGAACCTGGCCATCTATGCAGAAGTGAATCATTTCGGGAAGAAGTATTCAGACAATGAGAATCTAAGCCTCCTGCCTGCCTTTGATGTACTGAATGCAGGGGTATCCCTGAAAGTTAAGCGGATGCGTTTCGCATTGGACGCTTCAAATCTTACCAATACGATTGGGCTTACAGAAGGAAATCCAAGGGTAACTACAGCTCCGGGTACGATCTATTATGCCAGACCTATCCTGGGTAGATTTGCTAAACTCTCTGCAGCATTCGATTTCTAAAAATATTGATTTAAAGATCAGCTCGCCTGGATGATTTTTTCCGGGCGAGCTTTTTACTTTTGAATCTTGTCGATTCTCATGATGAAATCTGTATCTCCCGTAAGTTGAAGTCCTTTTTTTAACGCACCTGTTTTTATATTATAAAGCCAGATATAATTGCCTTCTTTGGTAGAGTTTACCGCAATATAGGCCGTATTTCCGGAAACGATTATGCAGGCCCTTCTCGTTCCCTTATCCAATGGAAGTTCCAGTTTCTTTAATACCTTTCCGGAAGAGAGGTCGATCAGATAGAATTCAAAATGAGCAGTGCTGTAATGGTCACTTAGCCCTTTAAACAGATCTTTTCGTTCTGCTCTGATGATGGCCTGATTTCCTCCGAGATACCATATTCCGTAAGCATGGTTCCTGATAACAGAAGCAGAGATGTTGAAAAAGTAGTTTTTGTCCAAAGTATCTTCTCCTGCATTGATCCGGAATATTCCGGTTGGAAGGTCAGCCCGGTTCCCTAATGCAATCCCCGGACAAGTCATAAAATAATAATTGCCTTTTTCATCATTGAAAGAATAAGGCTGCACCATGTTTGTTCCACCGGGGTAGGTAGAGCGCACATCTTTATCAATCCTGATCTTAGTCATCTGAGGATAATTGAATAGGGCAAGATAAGTGGTGTCACTGGTGGTATAATCGTAAGAACTTAATTTTTGATGATAGGTATAGCCCAGAAACAGCTGCTTGTTTCTCAGTTCTACAAATCCCGTTGAGATAGAGGTATACTTCCCAAAAGGTCTTGGGATAGCAAGGTCACCAATGGTCAGGACCTTCATGTCATCTGTTTTTATGATCGCATATTTCACTTGACTATAGTCGGTCCTGTTTAGGCCCGTTAGCAAGAGTGTATCTTTATTTAACCAATAATAATTGTCGATGGAAAAGTTCTCTAGTGGGGTGGAAGCTACTTCCACTATGGCCTGTTCCGCTTCCTTGTATTTTATAAAAGAGTTTTTTTTTCTGTTCAGCAGGTAATAAAAGCCGTCCCGTACCACAAGCTCCCGATCGATCTCTTTTTCGTCGAGTTTTGCACCGGTCTTTTCAGGATACAATAAGCCACTATCCAAAGTATTGGTCTCCATAATAAATTCCTTTCCATCTTTCCCTAAAATATAAATGCTGTATTTTTTTTCTGATGCAGCAACGGTATTGCCTTGTTGTTCCCGACAGGAAGGCAGGCAATAAAAAAGGATAATTGAGCTAAAGAAAAGGACACCATTTTTTGCTGATTTGGTCATAGTTCCTGGGATGATATTGTTTGCAGTGCCGGAGGAAGATCCACCAGGTTCCTTTCATTTACCATAATGATGGCTTTATTTTTGGTGCAATAACCTTCTGTTTTCTTGGTTCGTTATGGCATTCCTTTAAGAAGTCTTTACTGATTTTCATCACTGATTTCTGTTGTACAAACTTAGAAAAAAAAAGATGAGCTTTTCAATGCGCTTGATAAATCAACTGGCATACCGGCAGGTTTGATACAAACCGATCTGGTATAGAGGGCTGATTAGTGATAAATCACCTGGTCCAGATCGACATTTTGACTGTTCTTCTGCAGGATGGCCTGACGCTGATTTGTTGATTTCCGCATTTTGACGTCTTTGAATAGGATATCTTTTACATCTTCCAGAACTATGGCGTGCCTGTCATCGGTTTTCTCATAGTTGAAGCTGCTTTTTTCCAATTTTAATCTTTTTGCATGACGTGCCCAAAGGCCATAAGCAGGAAGTATTTTCAGGTTGGAGACGTTATATTGTCCAAGCCCCAGCTCAGGCGGAACCTGACTTGCGTCTTCAACCGGATTTCCTCCTTTGTCGAGGATATGAATGTCTTTGAATATCACATCCTCAACATAGCCCGTATGCAATCCATTTGGCAGACGGAAGTCTAATCCCCCTTCAACAGCAGCCGAATCCGGGAGCCGATATCCTGCGATAATTGAGGCTGATTTTTTTTGTGTACCGTCAAAAGCTTTCCATCGGCTTCCGCTATACGAGCTGCCGCCATACACCTCAGAAATGTCTATGCCCTGTAGTATCACCTTTTCTACCCGGCCTATATTTACATTCTTAACCAATAGTTCTGTTCTCTTTTTTCCATTTTCCAGAAAAGCATATTTTCCTACTTCAGTACCTGGAATTCTTCCACGGTTGGAGATGGAAATGAAAAAGGGAGCAGTGGTTCTGAACATCTTTGAGCGGGAGTGGATCCTGCCGGTATGTCCACAATTGAGATGAATGTGGCTAACCAGAGCCCCGTCATTGGTTGATATAGAGAAACCTGCTTTGTTTGCTCCAAGGATATAGATATTATCTATACAAACCTTGCTGATGTCGTCGGCAGTTTCTGAACCAATCTGGAAGAGGTTGCAATTGGTGTCGCCGATGATATTTCTTACTTTGTAATTTGCTGCTGGTCTGGTAAATCCAAGCGAACAATCCGAACCTAATTTTATGATATCATCAGAACTTACCTTCGAATAGATATTGGTGGCAGTTACCTCATTACAGCCCATGAAATCATAGATGTCTCTGGCATTGGAAACCTCGTTTTTTGCAAAATAGGTGTCGTGAACATTGATGGAATCCGTTCCGGTTGCCAGCAGAACGAAATGCCCCGCACGTTCGATCTTCAGCATATTGGAAGTATCAAATCGCCTGGCCCCGGATTTTCCAAGATAATAAGGTTCGTCTTTTTTCGGGTCGTACCATAGGTCTTCAGATGTATGAATACCGCCAATTTCCAGGTTACTACACAATTTAAATGAAAACATTTTGTCCCCGCGATGATCAGGCGGATTGTTCATCACTTTATCTCCCGTTACCAGGTTGCCATCTCCTGTAATGAGCCCCCTTCCTATGATTTTTATGTTGATCAGCCGTTCGCCAAAAAACATGGCATTTCTAAAATAATGATGACCAACATCTTGTTTAGTCAGGTAATTTTCCGGATCATCATAAGGGCCGGTATCCGTAGGAGAAAGCCCGGATCGGTATTTTTTATCGCTAAACCAGGTGCTTTCCGGGGCATCTGTTCCTTTAATGGCCTTGATAACGGCATCTTTATCTATATACAAATAAACGTTGCTTCTCAAATAAATGGTCCTTACCCGATAGATTCCTTTACTAAAAAAAAGTGTTCCTCCACCATTTTCAGCCAATGAATCTATTGCCCGGTTGATCTGATCGGTATGGTCCTGCTGTTCATCAGCCCTAATACCAAATTCTCTGATGTCAGTTTTTCCTGAATAAAATTTAGCTTCGTTTGAAAATAAAGTTCCCTGTCTGTTGCTGCTTTGAAGTTTAAAGCGATATTGTTGGTTTGGTCTTAGCCCGGAAATGTGAGCAGTGTTATTTTTAATATTGACCAGCGCAGTACTTAACTTCCAGGTTTTTCCCAGATCGATTGACTGTAAGATCTTTATTTTACCTGTCTCAGGCTGAGTATTCCATTTGAAATCGACCTGGGTATAGGTTTGCGGCTGTTCCTTAAAATGTAAAGCCTGAAGTGGAATTCGTTGGAAATCAGACAGGAAACCAACCGCATTTAGTGTCGCGTTTTCTGTTCCCGTTCCAGGGCTTTGTAATACCTTTGGCTTTGAGGTACTGTATCTGGCTTTAAAAAGATATTTACCCGTTTTATCCAGATTCACATTTCTAATGGTGATTTTAAGGTCATGACCATTTGCGGGACGCAGATCAAGATGAGTAAATGTAATTGTTTGCCCGCTCTCCGGACTGCCCTCAAGAACAACATTTCCTACCCTGGAATAGGAATAATTTGTTCCTGTCCTGCCGATAGACTGGTTGCCAAGATCTTTTAACCTTACTTCCCCGCGACCAATAACATTCACAGTTGTGTTTTCCATCGTCAGCCCGATGCCTGCCGGAACCGTAATGCTGACCGTTGCCTCCGGGCTTCGCTGTCCGGCTGTAAAATAAAGACTGAGTTGCTGCGGGCTATGGATGGTTATTTTGTCTGTTCCCAGTTGCAGCTTGCCTGCGATGGCCAGTTCCTTCACTAAAATATAATATACCTGCCTGGATTTCCCATTGCCGGAAATGACCGTTAAACGATCTCCGCTGAGCAGAGGCCCTTCTTCTTTTTTTATACCGGCTGCATCACTGATTTGATATTTCTGGTTAGTGCTATCAGAGGACCTGATTTGTGCGAATAAGCCTTTCGTTCCAATATTGGTAGAAATCAGTCCCTGATCTTCGGGCGTATCCACTGTAAATGAATAAGTGCTGCCACTAATTACAATGATCGTGTCTTTATGAATTCCGGCAATATGGCTTGCATTTTTTGCCGGCAGTATTGCTGTTTCGGCCTGGCTGGATTGATGAATCTGCGCATTTGTCAGCGTAAAAAAACAGAAGAAGATCGCGGTCAGCAGAAAGAAGAACCTATTCATTTTGTGAAGGGAATAATATTCAGTTAAAAATCGATAATAAGTACTAAACTTTCTTAACTAAGTAGTCAGTAATTCTGGCAACAAAGGCCATTATTATCCCCTCTGAAAAATAATTGAAAATAAATTCTATTAAATTAGTAGACTTTATTATATTTGCTCTCAGTAAGCTTAAAGAATATAATTCTCAGCCCGCCCGGGCTGATGCTTAAAAAAAATTAGATGTTTGGTTAGATCTAAGTTTTGTTTGGTTAAAAGCCAGGTTGGATGACCTGGCTTTTTCATATAAAAGCTTAAATTACGTCACACAAATAAATAAACCTGTAAATGACCAAGAAACTATTAAAACCCAACAACTTTTCTATGCATGAAGACTGGACTGTAGTCCTGCTTGGAGCACTCGTAATCCTGATTTCTATTTTATTTTTTCAGATTCCTATCCCTGTTTTTAAATGGGACAGCACTGCCGTCTTATTCGATAAGATTCTTCAATTTGATAACCTTAAGGCGATACTCATTCAGTTCTTATTTATCCTGTCTATCGGAACCCTGGGAACTTTGCTCATGGGAAAATCAGTCAAAAACTTTGTTCTTGGCTTTCCCTTGGTCTATGTGCTCACTATGATTGCTTTAGTGATTGCAGGCAGCTCTACGATGAGGTCCTTCAATCTGGAGGCGGTGATTTTTAGTCTGATCATTGGTCTCGCAATCGGTAACTTTTTCAAACTACCGGATTGGTTCCGCACCGCGCTTTCTACGGAACTTTTTGTAAAGATCGGATTGGTTTTACTGGGCACGACAGTAATTTTTGCAGATATCCTGAAGGCTGGCTCCCTTGGCTTGATCCAGGCATTGGTAGTCGTACTGTCCGTTTGGTATTTCGCTTTCTGGTTGTGTAAAAAGCTTAAAGTGGATGATGAACTGACCATGATGATCTCCAGTGCTGTTTCTATCTGCGGCGTTTCTGCGGCAATCGCCACTTCTGGGGCGATCAAAGGGGATTCAAAAAAGCTTTCCTATGTCATCTCTATGGTATTGATCACCGCAATTCCTATGATGATTTTTATGCCCTATATCGCCAATTATTTTTCTTTTCCTCAGGCAGTAACCGGTGCCTGGCTTGGTGGTAGTATCGATACCAGCGGAGCAGTCGTGGCTTCCGGCTCTATGGTAGGAGAAGAAGCATTAAAAATTAGTACCATCGTTAAGTTTTCACAAAATGTGTTACTCGGGATTGCTGCTTTTGCCATCAGTATTTATTGGTCTTATACCAACCATACCGACGAAAGTGGAGAAAGGGTAAAACCTACTTTGGGGGTTATCTGGGAGCGCTTTCCTAAATTTGTATTGGGCTTTATCGGAGCTTCACTGTTGTTTTCTTTCTTCCTTTCAAAAGGAACTGTATCCGATGTGAAAGATGGTTTGAAGAATTTACAGGGTGCCTGGTTTGCATTGGCCTTTACCAGCATTGGGTTGGAAACTAATTTCAAGGATCTCTTTAAGAACAACAGCAAAAAGCCGCTTTACGCATTTCTGACCGCGCAGCTTTTTAATGTGATCATTACCTTGATTATCGCCTTCTTTTTATTCGGATAATTCATTCTTTTAATAAAAAAGCAGATCATGGCAGGTTCCTTGCTGTTCAATTTGTATTGTCAATCATCGTGATCAAAAAAAATGAGTAGTACCCCGAAAAAGAGTTTATTTAAGGCAATTAAAGGAAAGATCATCATCGCATTGCTATTGGCCTGCTTTGCCTTGCTGATGGCCTGGGGGGTGAGTAAGGTGGCTTTTAATGAGATGTTGAATACTGTTGAAAACATTTCTGCGCCGAGTGAACGTCTGAGAATGGTAAACCTGATTTCTCTTAAGATCAGCCGTTTGGATCAGATGCAAAAACGACAGGCTTCGAACGATCCTAAAAACTATGGCAAGCTCTTTAAAGAATCCAGCCAGTTGCGACTGGTGCTGGATTCCTTGTCGATGTTGTATCCACGGGATACGGTACAGCTTCACCGGATCGTGACCATTCAAAAGTTGTTAAGTGAAAGAGATAACCAGTTCGTCAATTATTTGAAGGTAAGAGAAGGGCTGGTAAACAATAAGTCGTTCTCCAGACAAGTGCAAAATCTGAGCGATATGGTGAATAAAAGTGGAAATGACAGCACCATTCTGGCTTCACAACAGCAGAGCTCCACAACTACCATTTACTCAACAGAAGATAAAAACAGAGGGTTCTTCAGCCGGCTTTTCGGAAAGAAAAAAGAGAATGCTGAAGACAATAAGTCTTATAAAATCATCAATGAACAAAATGTAAAAGTAGATACCATTGCACTTTCAAATGAAGATAAAATCTCCAGAAGTCTGGAAGAATCTCTCAGAACCATTGAAAAAGAGCAAAGGATGAAAAGTGCGAGATTCCTGAATAAGGAGGCTGAACTGGCCAATGCAAACAACAGGTTAATCAACCAGATGCTTGATATTCTTAGAAAAGTGGAGAGTGAAGTCGTGACACAGATAGAACTCAATGGTATCCAGGCCAAGCATGTGGTTAATACGGGAATCAATACCATCAGCATCATTATGCTTGTGTTTTTCCTGCTGATGTTGCTCTTGCTTTATTTTATTCTGACCGATATCACGCGAAGCAATCGATATAAAAATGAACTGGAGCTGGCCAGGGATGAGGCCGAGTACCATGGACAGGCGAAACAGCGCTTCCTTTCTAATATGAGCCATGAAATCCGGACACCCCTGCAATCCATTATCGGGTACGCTGAATTGATCCGGCAGCAGGAGCATCCCAAACCGAAAGATATTGATGCCATTTATCATTCTTCCGAGCATTTATTGCAGATTGTCAATGAGGTATTGGACTATAACAGGATTATTTCCGGTAAGTTTACCTTTGCGGATAAGCCTTTTAATATTGTTAAACTCTTAGAGGAGGTCGTTTCTGTCATGCGGCCTCAGGCAGAACGGAAATCGCTTGAACTGCTAACTGAAGTGGCACTTCATGAAACAAAATACATTACCGGAGATGCTTTCCGGCTAAAACAGATCCTTTACAATTTATTGGGGAACGCCATCAAATTTACAAATGAAGGGCAAGTCGTCCTTTCGGTGTTTTATAAAAGACAGGCGGAGCACCTCCATTTCACCTTTATGGTTAAGGATACAGGTATAGGTCTTTCTGAAGAGGCTACATCCGTTATATTTAATGAATTTGAACAGGTGAACGCTCCGGATAATGAAGTATTAAACCAGGCAGGTACAGGTTTGGGCTTGACGATCATTAAATCGCTGGTAGAAAACCAGGGAGGTAGGATTTATGTGAAAAGTAAGCAGGGAGAAGGAAGCGTTTTTACCGTATACCTGACTTTTAAAGTCGCAGCAGAACCGATTGCAGAAACTTTACTGAGTACAAATGAAACCGTTTCCTGGAAGCCTTTCAGGGTGTGGGTGGTAGATGATGATCCCCTGATCCTGGACCTTTGCGGCATTATTTTTCAAAGGAATGGAATTACTTATAAAAGCTTTCATTCCCCATCCGAATTGCTGAAAGAAGAAGAAGTCGCAGATTTGAAGTACATCCTTGTCGATATGCGGATGCCTGAAATGAACGGAATTGCACTTTGTAAACTGCTGAGGGAGCGTATGGGATCAACTGTTAAAATCTTTGCCATTACCGCACAGGTGCTGCCTGATGAACGCGAATTTCTTTTAAACAATGGCTTCGATGGACTGGTGATGAAGCCTTTCAGAGAAAATGAACTACTGGCCGTATTCTCGGAAGAAATTACCCTTTCTGCCATTCCTGGGGATGAGCACAAAAAAGAAGAGGAAATCCATGAAGAGGAAAAAAAGATAGCGCTCGATCTTGGACCGCTGCGGAAGATGACTTTTGATGATGAAGACCAGCTGAAAAAGATCCTGGGTCGTTTTGTCCTGGATTCAGAAAACGATATTCAGGAAAGTCAGGAAGCCCTGGAAAAGAAAGACGGAGAAACATTACGGCTCGTTACCCACCGTCTTGCCGGTCGGATTGCCCAGATTGGTTCCCGGAAACTAGCTGCTGAATTCCGGGAGATGGAAATTACTTTATCGGAGCATGCCGTTCCTGACGCAGCAACCGGAGCCAGGGTACTGGCCTTATCAGCCCAATTAAAATTGCTGATCGGTCAGATAAAAGAAGTTTGATTTTATTCTATTTCATAGCGTTCCATCTTACTATATAAGGTCTTGCGATCTATGTTCAGTAATTTGGCCGCTTTTGATTTGTTGTATTTAACCTTCACCAGGGTTTCAATGATCAGCATTTTCTCATTTACCTCATTAATGGCTTTAAGGTCTGTACCATTGGGTTTCGGAATCTGGTTAATGGAGATGATCATTTCTTCCGGTAATGAATCTACCTCTGCCGTTTCCGAAGGGGTAAGCAATACCATGCGTTTGATCACATTCTTTAGCTCCCGCAAATTTCCCGGCCAGTCGTACTGTAGTAAAAGGTCTTTCGCCTGCTGAGACAGGTTCTGCACATTACGTTGTAGTTCTGTGTTGGAAAGTCTGATGAAGTGATTGATGAACAACTCAATGTCCTTACCTCTGTCCCTCAGTGCGGGAAGCTGGATTTTGAATTCGTTTAAACGATGGTAAAGGTCTTCCCGGAATGAGCCATTCGCCACACTTGATTTCAGGTCGTCGTTTGTAGCGGTAATAATTCTTACATCTACTTTTACTGTTTTGGTGCTTCCCAGTGGCTGGATGATCCGTTCCTGTAAAGCGCGTAACATCTTTACCTGAACCTCATAGCTGAGGTTTCCAACTTCATCCAGAAACAAGGTGCCCCCATTCGCGGCCTCAAACTGGCCTTTTTTGTCGTTCAATGCACCGGTAAAGGCGCCCTTGGCATGACCGAATAATTCACTTGCTGCAAGGTCTTTGGACAATGCACCACAATCGATCGCTACAAAAGGCTTATCCTTGCGCTTACTCTGCATGTGAAGGGCTCTTGCAGCATATTCTTTTCCTGTTCCGCTTTCTCCCTGAATGATGACCGACATATCGGTAGGGGCAACGAGGTTGATGTGTTCGTATAATTTATCAGCAATGCTGCTCTTTCCTTTGATGGCATCTGCATGTTCAATAGAGGTGCCGGCGCTGATGGTTTCTTTTTTGCCCAGAGAATTGTTGATGATCATGAGCAACTCATCTGGATTTACAGGCTTGGTAATGTAATCGAATGCCCCTAACTGAATTGATTTTACCGCCGTTCTTACATCATTGAAACTGGTCATAATGATGACCGGCTGGGTTAATCCTTTTCCGCGTATATGAGATAAAACGTCGAGGCCTGTTCCGTCAGGCAAACGGTAATCTACCAGTAAAAGGTCAAAACTTTGCTGTTCTATTAGCTTTAGACTTTTTTTTACATCATTTACCGGACTGGGCTCGTGACCATGTTTGGTCAGAAAACCTTCCAGTAACTGCGAAAAAGTGAGGTCGTCTTCAATAATCAGTATTTTTGCCATAAGGATTTCGCTTGTAATTATAGCAAAAATACAAAAGCCGGAGGACATCCGGCTTTTGTGAAGTATATTAATTGATATTTATTGTGGGCTTACTCAATAACTGCACCTTCTTTAGATAGTTTTAAAGAGGCAGTTTCTTCTCCCTTTTTGGCATCAACCTGATAATATTCAGACTTGTCTGCTTTGGTTACCAAAAATGCAGCTGTTGGAATCCATTCTTTGTATTTATCAGATGCCAATGTAGTTTTAACTGCATCTGGAAGATCTTTCAGTTCAACGGGAGTTTTGGTTACACTGTCTTGTTTTACGGTAACTATAACTGGATTTTTAACGTCAGTTGCTTTTACTTGTGTTAACCCTACGAATGCTAAAAATGCTGCGGATAAGATGATCTTTTTCATAATTATATATTTTAAAAGTTTATTATTCTGTTTTAATTACGATCAGATAGGTTTCATAATGATGCCAAAAGAGCTTTAAATCGTTAAATCGCTTATATCCAGTGGTTTTTATTGTTTTTCTGGAAAATGACTGTTGCCTTATTCCACACTTTGTTGCGGAAAGAAACAAATCGCTGCCACCCCAATACCTCATGGATTTCGGCAATTCCAGCTATATATTACGCTATGAGAAAGTAATGTATTTTTCTTAACTTTGTCTTTATGCTATCTAAGAAGACTAAATACGCAATAAAGGCACTTGTTGCGCTCGGAAAAAACGCTGGAAATCCTCCTATGCAAATCGTAAGATTAGCTGAACAGGAAATGATCCCCAGAAAGTTCTTAGAGCAGATCCTGTTGGACATGCGTAATGCAGGTTATCTGTACAGTAAAAAAGGTGCAGGTGGTGGCTATAGCTTGAACAAAGAGCCGGGTGATATTTATCTGGCCGATATCCTGCGCATTACCGACGGACCAATTGCTATGGTTCCATGTGCCAGTCTTAAATTTTACCGCAAATGCGATGAATGTCATGATGAAGTGACCTGTGGCATTAGAAAAACCTTTATCGATGTGCGGGACGCAACGCTGAAAGTCCTTGCCCAAACCTCTATTGCAGACGTTATTGCCCGCGAAACTGACGAAAGCATTGTCAATTAATATTTAATTTCAAATAAAGTCTACTACTTCTATAGTCTTTTTATATATTTGTATCGATAAGACAAATATGTAATACCTTTAAACGTTAGGCTATGATTTTAAATAAGATAGAAAGTGGTGTAAAAGAACCTAAAATTACATTGGTAGGAGCCGGTCCCGGCGATCCTGAACTCATCAGCTTAAAAGGTGTTAAGGCAATTGCGACTGCAGATGTGGTCTTATATGATGCACAGGTGAATGAAGCCCTGCTCAATCATGCTCCTGAAAAGGCAATTAAAATATTTGTAGGCAGTAAATCCGATGACGAATCATTCTCCCAGGATGCGGTCAATAAACTGATGATCGACTATGCTTTAAATTATGGCCATGTGGTCAGATTGAAAAGCGGTGATCCTTTTGTTTTTGCCCGTGGCTTCGAAGAGGTGGATTATGCAGAATCTTATAGTATTCAAACAGAAATTATACCTGGTATTTCCAGCGCCCTGGGTGTTCCGGGATTACATAAAATACCCATGACCTATAATACCCTGAGCGAGAGCTTTTGGGTCCTTAGCGGAACAAATGCTGCGGGTGAACTTTCTCCTGATTTGTTCGTGGCAGCAAAATCAAAAGCAACGGTAGTCATTCTGATGGGAATTGAGAAAATTAGAGAAATCACCGCCATCTTCCAGGCAGAAGGTAAAAATAAACTTCCCGTGGCAGTTATTGAAAATGGCTCTTCGGTAAATGAACATCTAAAAATAGGCGTGGTAGATACCATCGCAGAATTAATAGAGGACAATAAAATTTCCTCTCCTGCACTATTGGTTTTTGGAGATGTGGTTTCCCTGCATCCTTCGTTTGCCAGAATTAAAGATTTTTACGAACTGATGTCCTTACAATAGGAATTATCTCATTTTGTTTTAAAAGCCAGATATTTGTATCTGGCTTTTTACGTTTATGGGGTAGCAATTGGTGATTGTCGCACATCCGGAATAAACACCTTGAGCTATTTATTAATTAACTTTGTTTAAAATATCAACTTATGAATAAAATAAAAGCAAATTTTTGCTATCGTGGGATTCTGGGTTTGTCTTTATTGGCGGCCGTTCCTTTTTTGTCAATGGCACAAAAGCCAAACTGGCAGAACCTGGACCTTAAAGCAGATTCTACTTTCGGTATCAGCACAGAGAAAGCTTATAACGAATTGTTAAAAGGAAAAAAATCTAAATCTGTTATTGTTGCAGTGCTGGATGGTGGGGTAGATATCAACCATGAAGACCTGAAATCGATCATTTGGGTAAACAAAAAGGAAAAAGCAGGTAACGGAAAAGACGACGATAAAAACGGATATATCGATGATATCCATGGATGGAATTTTTTGGGTTCTGCAAAAGGCTCAATAAACCATGAAACATTGGAGTTAACACGTCTGGTGCGCAGAGACAATGCTAAATTTAGAAATTCCGATGCGACTTCTGTAAAAGCAAATGACCTGGCTGCATTTGAAGCTTATCAAAAGAATAAAGCAGAACTGGAAAAAGAACTGGCTGAAGCCAAAGATGGATTGATGCGTTATGGTTCTATCAAAACGGCGATTGATGACGTGGTGAAAAAAATAGGTAAAGAAAACCCTGCTGTTGCCGATTTCGAAAGCTTTGTGCCTGCAACTGATATGGAGAAAAATATCCAGAGAATCATGGTACAGCAGTTAAAGAATGCGACTTTCAAAGAATTTTATGACGGTCAGGTTTTACCGGGATATGACCACTTCAAATCTCAGGTAGAGTATAACCTTAACCTGGATTATGATCCGAGATCAATTGTTGGGGATGATCCTGAGAACACAAAGGAACGTTTTTACGGTAATAACGATGTAGCTGGTCCGGATGCACGTCATGGTTCTCATGTTTCCGGTATTATCGCCGCAGTAAGAACCAATGACCTGGGTATAAAAGGTGTTGCCGATAATGTAGAGATCCTGGCAGTCCGCAATACGCCTAATGGTGATGAACGCGATAAAGATGTGGCAAATGCCATCCGCTATGCTGCCGATAACGGTGCTAAAGTCATCAACATGAGTTTCGGTAAAGCTTATTCATGGAATAAAACAATTGTAGATGAAGCCGTAAAGTATGCAGTTTCCAAAGACGTTTTATTGATTCATGCCGCAGGAAATGACAATAAAGATCTGGAAGTAGAGCAGAATTTTCCTAATCCTCAGTATGCGGATGGTGGAGTTGCTGCTTCATGGATTACCGTAGGTGCTTCAGGCTGGTTAAATGATGGGACCATTAAAGCTAACTTTTCAAATTATGGAAAAACTACGGTTGATGTATTTGCTCCAGGTGTAAGGATCAATTCTACCGTTCCGGGTTCTAAATATGAAAATTTAGATGGAACAAGTATGGCTGCACCAGTGGTTGCAGGTTTAGCCGGACTGATCCGTTCTTACTATCCTAAGTTGACCGCGGTGCAGGTTAAAGACATTATTCTTAAATCAGTAGTTAAAGTAGACCAGGTAGTGAAAGTACAACAGGGAGAAACCACAAAGGATATTCCTTTTTCTGATCTTTGCGTAACCGGAGGGATTGTAAATGCTTATAACGCATTAAAACTGGCCGCTGAATATAAAAAATAAATATTCAGACATATCTTAAAAAGAAAGCGCCATTCNNGAATGGCGCTTTCTTTTTAACTGACATTGACCAGCAGTTTATGGGGTATTTTTCTTTCCTCCATAAAGCATAACCGTTCATATTTATATTCGTTTACCTTTACCGGATCCTTAAGGTCTTTGAAGATGGCAATAATCACATCGTACATCATGATGCAATTCAGATTCAGTTCATTTCTTTTGAAAATCTGAATACACTCATTTGAATATTCATACGCAAGTACATATTCTCCTCTGTTTCTCAGTTGATTGGCCTGCATCATTCTTAAAATAGATTCAGAGTATTCGGTGAGTTTAAACCTTGTTTTGTTGTTGTGTATCTCTACCAGTATCTGTTCTATCTGATCGGTTTTCTTTCCGGGATTTATCTTTGAGCTTGATAAGGCAAAGACGTTCATCATAAAGATGGTGAAAGCAGTTCTTTTAGAAAATACACGTGGATGTAATTTAGAGATTGTTCTGATGATCCTGATTGTGCCTTCATCACTACCATAGAAGGTATTCAGGATCAGTAACAATACATAAGCTATCCCCTGTTTGGTATCCAATGCTGCTTTAGTCTCTAAAAAAGAATAGTTGAAATTTTCCAGGTCCTGAATCATAGGATGCGGTTCAATTGTCCTGTTGCTCAGTTTGAGGTAAATCAGCCAGGTCAGCTCGTATGGGTTTACCGGCCAGCCTTTTACATCCAGGGCGCTGAGTTTGTTCAACCTCATTGCTACCCTGTCCTGGTCCATACTCATAATGTCAAAAATCGCGAGAATGGATTGATAAATTAACCGGTTCTCATCAGTATCTGCAACATCAGCCAGGACAGTTACTGCTTCTTTATAACAGGAATCCACAAAGTCAAAATTGATCAGTTGTTTGATCAGGACGTCATGAAGTTTATGGTCAGTCAGAAGCTTAATGGTATCCGGACTATACCGGGCTCTGAACCTCAGGTTTTCAGCAATGAAAAGAATGAGGTAATTCCGTTCAAAATAATTTAACTGCAGGTCGAAAATATGAGAAAGGGACCTGAAATCTCCAATCCGAATGATAAAGCGGATCGTCCATTGCAATAGATGGAACCTTACATTATTGCTTTCGTAAGAACTCTGAATAAACTGAAAGAAAGTCCAGTCTACCTGTAAATGGAATTTTTCCAGCAACTCAATAAAGAGGAAGTATTCAAAGATATGAGGATAAATAAAACGGACATATTCTCTTGGCTGATAGTCGTCCTGGCTTTTCTCTTCCATCAGGATCCCTTCGGATAAGAGCTCCATATACGCATTTTTAAATGCCGACAATTCGCTGATCAGAAGGTCTTTTGGAACAGAGTCTACTTTCTTGCCATAATCAGTGAGCTGAATTACTTTTTTCAGAAAGAGAATTTTCTCCGTGTAATAATTAGACCGGTAAATTTTCTCCTGGATAAATCTGGAGATCAGTTCATGAAAAGTGATGCTCGTAGAATAGTTAAAAT
Organism: Pedobacter sp. KBW06; assembly: GCF_003852525.1. Lineage (GTDB taxonomy): Bacteria > Bacteroidota > Bacteroidia > Sphingobacteriales > Sphingobacteriaceae > Pedobacter. The sequence goes on along the minus strand of NZ_QAJL01000004.1, from coordinate 191,202 downwards.
AAGGATCTTCTTCTTTTAACTGATAATAGAGTTGTATATATAACGGAAACTTTAATTGAGATTTAAGTTTTGGATTTAATTCATAAACATCAGATTGGTTGATCTTGGAAATAATCTGATCCACTTCTTTACCTGTAAGGGGAGGAACATTGGATACTTCATTCTGATTGAAGTAATTTCCTGTAAACCATTTCGACTTTAAAAAAGCAGAATGCCTGATGCAATCGTAAAATCTCATCCAGGTCGTGGACCGCATGCTCATCACCAGTTTAATACAGTCTACGTTTTCAATGGAACAAATAAAGCTGATGATACTTTCGAAGAGTTGTTTCTTAAGGTCTTTTTTGATGATGAGTTCTGAAAATCCATCCAGAACAATGATAAATTTTTTCCCTGTCTGACTATAGTTTTCCTGGATGTGTTCCAGCAGACTCTCTTTGTGCTGAATCCCCAGTTGCATTTTAAGCTGGTCTTCAAAGTTGAGCGTGAGCTGGTCTACATTGAAAAAACTATTTGCAGTGATGAACATTATCGTCGATTCTTTATGCGCCGAAGATTCATTGTTAAAGAACTTTTCTACTAAATGACTAAGAAGGATGGTCCTGCCATAACCGGGTTGTGAAATGAAACAGGTATAAGTATAGTTGCTTTTAAAGAAGTCATCGAAGTCGTGCTCTGCAAATTTCCTGCTGATGGTCATCTCATATGGAATGCCGGAGCGGTTTTTAATTCCTTTCAGCGTAAAGTCGGTGATTCGCCTGGCATTGTGCCGGATATCTGTCCAGCTGGTGGCCGTTTCCTGAGGATTTAAATGAACAGGAGCAGCCCAATTACCAATCTGTTCCTTGTTGACATACTCCGATAAAGTGGTGAGCGTAAACTTTGAAAAATTATGTTTAACCACGGCGAATCCAAACAATCTCTTGATGGTTGTTTCGCTTACATTCTTATTTAACGTTTTACTGATTTCAATGGAGATCCTTTTACAATCAGCAGGAGTGATGGTTCGAATTCCTGTTTTTAATAGGATTAGACTCTTTACTTCATTTAAGGTAGATATATCGTCCATATACAGTACGAGTGAGCATTAATTTCTTCAACTAAACGAATATAATGCTTTCGGTACAATAATGAACGCGAAGATATGAAGTAAAAAAATGAACGAATGTTGTTTTTAAGACTTAACTATCTGTATTGTAGTCTGTTGACTGTGGTTTATGAATGTTATTTGAGATAGATGTAATCAAAAATGAACAAAATGAATGAATCGGTCATTTTTCGGATCGCGAATGAACAATTCGAACATGCATTGCGAAGTATTCTATGATTAAAATTGCACCAAAGTAAAATTTTGACATCTCAATTCCGTTCATATGAAATGCACATCTACCCTGCCAGGAAAACTTAAAAAACCTATCCTTATTTTTTTAAGTATTATAGCTATAACGCTTTTTAATCTGAAATCGTATGCACAATCTCAACAACGTGTATACGCAACAACAGCAGATGACGGAACTTTCGGTGTTTGCTTACTTTGTGGCGTATCCGCACCGGGTCAGGCTGTAGATAACAATGTAAATACTGCATCTACCGTTACTGCGGGGGTCAGTTTGTTAGGAGGTGGAATATATCAGAACCTGATATTTCCTGCAGGTAACTTACCTGGAAACAATACCGGAGCGGTAGTGAAAGTCTCTACCGGCACAACTTTATCATTAAGTGTGCTCGGGGCCATCAAAGTTCAGGCCTATTTTAACAATACCCCGGTAGGTGTTGTCCGTGATGGCGGTACAGCTTTACTAAACCTGCTGGCAAATGGAAATCAGGCCGAGATTTTTGTACCTGGTCCCGGTGTACCTTATAACCGGCTGAGGGTTACAGTGGATGGAGGGGCCCTCGCTGCATTAACTTCTATCAATGTTTATCATGCTTATTTTCTACAAAATACTACAAACATAAACTGTGATGCGCCAATCGATGAATTGCATGGGATCTCCGGAACTGTTGGTGCACTTGGCGGCGTAAACAATCCTGCAAATGCAATAGATGGTGTGGAGAGTACGTATTCAACTTTAGGCTCCGCAGTTGGTCTGGCGGGCTTTGCGCAGCAAACGATTGTCTTTCCCGGACTATCTGCAGCAACCGACTCGGTAAGATTAATGGTTTCGACCGGACCATCCCTGCTTTCCCTTGAATTGCTGAACTCAGTGAGTATTGAAACTTTTAATGGGGGAGTGAGTAATGGTCTTGTTCCCGGTACAGGAGGTCTGCTCAATCTTAAACTCCTGAGTCCTGGCAGCACTGTTGGGGTCTTAACTTTCGCACCTGGTGTTCCTTTTGACCGGGTTCAACTGAGAATAGGCGGAACGGCCAGCGTTTTAAATTCCATCAATCTTCATGAGGTGTCCCGTACGATGGCTTTGCCAACAACTATAAATATAAACAGTAATGCTTCAGTCAGCGGTATCGCATGTGCAGGTGACGGCGTAACTTTAAATATCAATACACCGGAAGCAGGTGCAACCTATACCTGGTATACCCAGGCTACCGGAGGTACGGGAACTACCGGTATAAGTTTTACGCCAACAGGTTTAGTGACTGGTGTCAATAAGTTTTATGTATCTGGAAAAAGAGCGGGATGTACCAATGAATCTCCGCGCAAGCTGGTGAGTATCACCGTAAATAATCCAACCTTACCTGTTGTGTCTACGGTTCTTCCAATCTGTAGCGGATTTCAGGCAACTTTACAAATTGGCGCTCCCGTAGCAGGAGAGACTTACCGCTGGTATGATGCTTCGACTGGCGGAACTTTGGTCTTTACCGGAGAAACCTTTTTAACTCCTGTATTGACTGCGAATACAACTTATTATGTTGAGTCTGTGATCGGCGCTTGTTCCAGTGCACGTAAACAGGTAGACGTAACTGTCAATGCACTTCCGGCAGATGCTCAGGTATCTTCAACGAATGTAAACATCTCTACCGGACAGACTGCTACACTTTCTGCAACTGCTCCAACGGCTGGCAGCATCATCAACTGGTATACCACTTCAACAGGTGGAAGTCCGGTTGCAACCGGAACGAGTTTTACCACTCCGGCATTAAATGCAAATACCACCTATTATGTGGGAACACAGAGTGCAGGCGGTTGCGCAAGCGTAAACAGAATTGCAGTTAACATTACGGTAACGAATGTTACACCAGGTGTAACTTGTAAATCTGCTAATTCCCAAACCAATGCCATCCAGGGAATCTGTATCGGTTGCGAAGTCTCAAATCCTGGATTTTCCGTAGATGCAGATCCGCTTAACTTTAGCAGCATCCGCCTTGCGGTAGGTGTCCTTGGCGTCGGGTATCAACGATTGGGCTTCCCTACTGCAGGTGTGGCTACAGACAGTATCCGTCTGGACTTGAGATTGCCTGGAAATGTAGTTGACCTTTCTCTTCTGGGTGGTGTAAGCGTGAACGTCATGAATGGCAACTCCATTGTGGCCTCTTACGACCTGAACTCGGCATTGATCCATCTTAGCCTTTTAGGTGGTGACCGCTTTAAAGTAACTGTTCCTGCCGGCTCGGTTTATAATGCAGTAGAAGTACGCTTCGGTGCGGTACTTTCGGCGGTGACTGCTCTTGATATCTTCGGTGCAGAAGTGATCTATCCAAAACCAACTGTTGCCAATACAGGTTTAAGCATCTGCTCCGGAGCATCGACTACCCTGACAGCAACACCAAATGGTGGCACAGATTTGAAATGGTATGCAGATGCAACAGGCGGCACCGCACTGGCTACAGGAAATACCTATTCTCCTGCAGGACTTACCGCAACAACCACTTATTATATAGAAGTAGGTAAAGGTACCTGCGTAAATGCAGAACGTGTACCGGTTACGGTAAATGTAAATCCGGCTATTGTTTTTGCAACAGCTGCTTTAACGAATGCCACGATCGCTTCCAGTTATTCAAAACAAATTCCTGTTGCTACCGGAGGAACACCGGCATTTAATTATACACTGGCTCCGGGCAGCACATTGCCGGCAGGATTAACACTATCGGCAACCGGATTGATTTCCGGAACTCCGACAGCAACTGAAGGACCTTATTCTTTCTATGTTCTGGCTACAGACAGTAGAGGATGTACTGCAATCACTCCTTTTAACCTAACCGTAACTGCTGCTTTGTCACTTCCGGCAGCAACACTTCCTAACGGAACGGTAAACACCTTATATCCAACACAAACACTTCCCGCTGCAATTGGCGGAACAGGACCTTATACTTACATGGCTACTCCGGGAAGTCTTCCTCCGGGATTGGCATTCAACCCTGCTACCCGCGAAATCACAGGTACACCAACTCAGGCCGGAACTTATCCGGTTCATGTAACGGTAACTGACGCAAATGGAAATACCAAAACGGCAGACTATACTATTATAGTAAGAGATCCTCTTGTTTTGCCTGCGGCGACACTTGCCAATGGTACAGTAGGAATTCTTTATCCTGCTCAGGCGATCCCTACCGCAACCGGTGGAGTGGGACCTTATACTTATAGCGCTCCGGCGGCAAGCCTTCCTCCGGGACTGACCTTTAATCCAACTACCCGTGAGATCACAGGCACGCCGACGCTGGCAGGAACCTATAGCATTCCTGTAACGGTAACCGATGGCGATGGAAAATCCACCACAGCCAATTATACCATTGTAGTCGGAAATCCCCTGGTTCTTCCTTCGGCAACACTTGCTGATGGTAATGTCAATGTAGGCTATACTTCACAACCAATTCCTTCGGCAACAGGTGGAACAACACCTTATACATATGTCGCAACTAACCTTCCTCCGGGATTGAGTTTTAATGCCGGCACCCGTGTCATTTTTGGTACGCCAACACAATCAGGCTTATATACGGTTACAGTAACTGTAACTGACAATATCGGTACTACTGCAGCCAATACTTATTCCCTAAGGGTTATCGGTGCCTTATCACTGCCAACAATGGCACTGGCCGATGGAACTGTAGGAACCGTTTACACAGAGCAAACCTTGCCTGAAGTAACCGGCGGAACGGGACCTTATACTTATACTTCAGCAAACCTTCCCCCTGGATTGAACTTCGACCCGGTCAGCCGTAAAGTATCCGGCACTCCAACACAAGGTGGAACATTTACTTTCTCTGTAACGGCGAAAGATGCTGCCAATAATACAACTACCACCAACTTTACGGTGAAGGTAAAAGTTGATCCGCCGGTGGTTGCCTCAACCAGTATCTGTTCGGGAAGCACGGCTACACTTAGTGTAAGCAATACCTTACCGGGAGTAACTTATAACTGGTATGCAGCAACAGGAAGTACACCTATCTTCACAGGGGCAACCTATACTACCGCTGCATTAACAGCCAATACAACTTATTATGTGGAGGCAGTATCCGGAACAGCAACAAGCAGCCGTACTGCGGTTACGGTGACAGCACGTCCGACTCCTGCCCTGGCTATAGTTTCTGCCGGGCAATCAATCAGTGCCGGACAAACTGCTACCCTTCAGGCTTCTGCTGAAGCAGGAAATACCATCAACTGGTTTACTACCCCAACGGGTGGTACTGCAGTAGGTACAGGAACGAGCTTTACCACTCCGGTCTTAAATACCACCACCACTTATTATGCAGAAACAGTAAATGGTACAGGTTGCGTTAGTGCCAGCCGGGCTGCAGTAACGGTAACGGTCACAACTGGTCCGGTTAACCCTAACTGTAATGCGGCAACTGCTCAGGAAACAAAAATTGAATCGCTGCTCTGCCTGCTTTGCGGAATCACTGACCCATCTGGCTCAACAGATGCAGACCCTGCTACATTTACGACCATTAATCTTGGAGTTAACGTAGCCGGAGTAGGTTATCAAAAACTGATTTTTCCAAATTCCGGAGCAGCTACCGACAGCATCCGTTTAGATCTGGAAACTCCGGTTGGCCTTGCCGATATCGGATTGATTAACGGTGGAACCATTACCGTTTACAATGGAACAACCGTAGTAAAGGTTTATCCATTGAATTCTAATTTATTAAATCTTCAGCTTTTAAATGGCAACAGGTTCCAGGTTACCCTTCCTGCAACCGGTGTTTATAATGCCGTGGAAATCCGTTTTGGAGCAGTGGCAAATTTATTAAGCCGCTATAACATTTACGGTGCTTCTATCATCTATCCTAACCCAACTGTTGCGGCAGCAGGTCAGACGATCTGCGCTGGAAATACCACAACTTTAACAGCCACCGCAAATGGAGGTACTACTTTAAAATGGTACGCTACTGCGGCAAGTGGAACAGCATTGGCTACAGGAGAGAGCTTCACTACACCTGCACTTACAGCAACAACAACTTATTATATTGAAGTGAGCAAAGCGGGGTGTGCAAATGCCTTACGCATTCCGGTTACCGTAACCGTTACACCTGCACCAGTGGCACCGGTATTGGCAACGGTTTTACCGGTGTGTTATGGTTCTACAGCCAGCCTGGCTGTCAATGCTCCGGTAACAGGAGTAAACTATAACTGGTACACAGTGCCTGCCGGAGGTACTTCGGTATTTACCGGAACTACTTTCGTTACCCCTGCATTAACTGCAAGTACCATTTATTATGTAGAAGCAGCGAATCCCGGATGTGGCGTTTCTACAAGGACTGCTGTTCCTGTAACGGTAAATCCGATCGTAACATTACCACAGATTCAGGCCTCAGCAACTACGGTTGCTTCGGGTCAGACGGTGATCCTGACGGCTACTTCGCCAGATGCAAATGTCACCTTTAACTGGTTTGATTCTGCAACGGCAACAACGCCAAAATTCAGTGGTGCAACTTATGTTACCGAACCACTTACGGCAACGACCACTTATTATTTAGAAGCAAAATCGAATGCAACGGGTTGTCTTTCACTGAGCCGCGTACAGGTAACCATTACCGTAGATAACAGCTTGCCAAGCCCGGTTCCTTGTGAGGCTGCAATTACAGAAACACATGGCGTAACAGGAGTAGCTTTGCTTTCTGCGATATTTAATCCACAGCTGGCCATTGATAACGACACGAGAACAGGTTCTTCGTTGGTGATGCCGGTTGGACTTCTGGGTGCCTCGGTTTACCAACGCCTCGGATTCGGTTCTGTTTCCAGTCCGGGAGATACCGTTAAAGTGCTGTTAAATGCACCAGGTAAATTGCTGACACTGGGTTTGTTGTCCAGTATTCAGGTTGGAACATACAATGGTGCCACAAATAACAATGATGCCGTTTCCATAAACAATACTTTAATCAACCTGGAGCTGTTGAGCAACAACAGTCAGGCCTTGATTAGCTTTGTACCAACAGCTGCCTTTGATCAGGTAGAAGTTCGCTTAAATGCAGGTCTTGCAGGTGTGCTTTCAACAGTCGATGTGAACTATGCGAGACGTATTTTAGTGGCACCTACACTGGTAGTCGCTAATCCGTCAATCTGTTCGGGACAAACTGCCACGCTGACTGTTAACAATCCAAATGCGGCACTGACTTATAAATGGTATACAGTTGCCACCGGAGGTACTCCGGTATTTACCGGAGTCACTTTCAGCACTCCGGCATTAACAGCCAATACAACTTATTATGTAGAAGGTAGCAATGCTTCAGGTTGTGCGAGCTCCAGAACAAAAGTCATCGTAACCGTGGCTCCTGTGCCATTGGTACCTGAACTGGTTTCAGCTACGATAAATACTTGTCCTGGAACAGATGTTACCCTGGAGGTGAAAAATCCTTTAACCGGATTTGTTTACAGATGGTATGACAATGCCGGGGTTTATCAGGCAAATAAAGATGGGGTGACCTTCACTATTACCAATGTGACAGTGGCCACAAGTTATTCAGTTGAAGCCGTATCTGTCGCTTGTAACGTTCCTTCAGCAACAAGGGCTACGGCACAAATTAATGTAACTGGTCTGGACATCCCGGTAATTACTCCGGAGTCTATTACCGTTAAATCAGGATCAATAGCGGTGTTAACAGCAACTTCGAGTACAGCTGGAGTGACCTTTAAATGGTATGATGCCCCTGTAAACGGAAACTTGCTTTCAAGTGATGCCCGTTATGAATTTACGCCTGCTGTAAACAATGGTCCAAACCCAAGAATAGATACTTACTATGTAAGCGCGGAGATCCCTGGCGGATGTGCTGCCTTAACCAGAGCTTCTGCACAAGTGACCGTATTGCCTGCCACTAACCCAACTGATGTTCCTTGTGAGGCGGCAACAGTTCAGGTGAGGGCTGGAGCAGATGGCGTTGCAGTACTGACCGCAGTATATAATCCGGAGAGGGCTGTGGATAACGACACAGAATCGGCCTCTTCGCTGGTGATGCCGGTTGGTGCTTTAGGTGCTTCGGTTTATCAACATGTAGGCTTTACCGGCCTGTCTAATGTTGGCGATAGCATCCGCATCCGCATCAGTACCCCTGGTAAACTGATTTCACTGGCTGTTTTACCTTCTATTGAAGTCACCACCTTCCAGGGCTTGGTGAGCAATAACGATATGTTGGTTACAGATAACCCATTGGTTCACCTGAAAGTTTTGAGTGCCAATGAAGGTGCCATCCTGACTTTCCTTCCAGCAAAACCGTTTGATGGTGTAGAGCTGAGGTTAAGGTCAGGCCTTGCCGCAGTGTTAACTACACTTGACTTTAACTATGCGCAGCGCGTGGTTGCTGCACCAAAAGTGTCCAGTGCAAATGCATCGGCCTGTGTGGGTACTGCTGCAACTTTAAGTGTTCAGAATCCGGTTGCAGGTCTTATCTATACCTGGTACAAAGGAGCTTCGCAGGTAGGAACCGGGACCAGCATCACCACAGAAACAACACTGGCTGTAGGAACTTATGATTACTTTGTAACTGCAAGCCGCAACAATTGTGCAAGCGCACAAACCAAAGTTACCGTAACGATACTGGCTGCACCAGATGCACCGGTAGAAGTAGCAGGTAACCCGAAAACAACTTGCCCGAATGTAGCAGTCACACTTGCTGTGAATCCTGTAGCAGGGGTAAGCTTCAACTGGTTTGATGCAGCAACAGGAGGAAATAACCTGGCAACAAATACCAATAGCTATACTACGGCGTCGAACCTGACTCCGGGAGTGTACAACTTCTATGTAGAAGCTGCAAATGCAAATGCATGCATCAGCACCACCGGACGTACAAAAATTACCGTTACTGTTAATCCGTCTGCAACTCCTGCTGACATTACGATAACAGGAGCAGATGCACCGTTCTGTAAAGACACCAAAGCGACGTTAACTGCAAGTTCAACTACAGTAACCAATCCTAAATTCACATGGTATAGCGATGCGGCATTGACCATTCCGCTATCTGCTAATGCAGTTTACGAGCCTGTAATTACCGCCAGCACGACCTTTTATGTGAGTGTAAATGGTGATAATGTTTGTCAGAGTACACCTGCAAATGCAAAAGTGGTTACGATTACCGTGAATCCACCGGCACTGGCTACTGATATCACCGTAACCGGCGCAGATGCTGCGTTCTGTAAAGGAACAAAAGCAAGTCTGACTGCAAGTTCAACCACAGTAACCAATCCTAAATTCACCTGGTATAGCGATGCAGCATTAACCATTCCGGTATCAGGCAATGCACTTTTTGAGCCGGTGCTTACCGCAACGACGACCTACTATGTAACCGTTAGCGGCGATAATAAATGCCCGAATTTACCTGGGGATGCGAAAGTGGTAACAGTTACCGTAAATACGCCGGCGACTTCGGCAGATCTTACCATTGCAGGTAACGATGCTCCATTCTGTCAGGGAACAAAAGCAAGCTTTAAAGCGAGTTCAACAACAGTAACCAATCCTAAATTTATATGGTATAGTGATGCATCCTTAACCACTGAAGTGTTTAGAGGTGCAACCTATGAGCCGGTAGTCACTGCGAGCATTACTTATTATGTAACGGTGAGCGGAGATAATAAATGTCCGAATGATCCTGCAGATGCGAAAGTAGTTGCGGTTACCGTCAACAATCCTGCAACACCAGGAGACATCGACATTGCCGGAAATGATGCACCTTTCTGTAAAGGAACACAAGCTAAATTTACTGCCGGCAGTACAACGGTAACGAGTCCGGTATTTACCTGGTATAGGGATGCAGATCTGACAGATGTCGCCTTTACAGGGCCGGTATTTGAACCAATTTTGACTACTTCTACCACTTATTATGTGACCGTTCGCGGAGCAAACAGATGTGAAAGCCTTAAAGCAGGTGCAAAAGTAGTAACGGTTGTGATCAATCCACCTGCAGTATCTGCAGACATCAATGTTGCCGGAAACAATGCACCGTTCTGTAATGGTGCAAAAGCGCTGCTTACTGCAAGCAGTACAACGGTAACAGCTCCGGTGTTTACCTGGTACAAAGATGCAGCCTTAACGGATGTCGCTTTTACAGGTCCGGTGTTTGAACCTGTATTGACCTCAACAATTACTTATTATCTAACCGTTCGCGGATCGAATAAATGTGAAAATGCCGCTGGGGATGCAAAAATTGTAACCCTGATCGTGAACACTCCGGCAGATGCCTCAGATGTCATTGTATCAGGAGCAGACGTACCGGTTTGTGCAGGTACAACGGTTAAATTAACGGCCAGCAGTACAACAGTAACAGATCCGGTATTTACCTGGTATACGGATGCAGCACTCACTAATCCTGTCTTTACCGGAGCAATCCTGGAAAAAGTACAAACAGCAACGATTACCTATTATGTGACGGTAAAAGGAGCCAATAAGTGTGAAAACCTTCCGGGAACAGGTAAGGCAGTCACCGTAACTGTAAATGCTTTACCGGATGTCCCTGTGGTCACAAATGGCAACGGATTGGCGGTATGTTCAGGAGATGGAATAACTCTTGAAATCCAGAACCCACAAGCCGGAGTTACTTTCGAATGGTATGATGCTGCGGTAGGTGGTACCTTATTGGGTACAGGTCCAAGCTTGCCTACAGGCGCATTAAGTACGACTACCGATTTCTATGTACTTGCAAAAAGTGCTTCAGGTTGTGGTAGTGCAACAGGCAGGGTTAAAGTAACGGTTACGGTGAACGCTAAACCAGGTGTTCCAACGGTAGCCAATGCTACAGTCAACGCATGTCCGGGAAGTACCACAGTTTTGGGTGTTTCCAATCCGGTAGCAGGGGTTACTTATAGCTGGTACGCAGATCCAACAGGTGGAACCGCATTAGGTACAGGAACCAATTTTACTACGCCTGTGATCACAGCAAACAGAACATTCTATGTCGGGGCTTCTACTGCTACATGTAGCAGCACAAGCAGGACCGCGGTTGCGGTAAGTGTGCAAATCGCACCTGATGCGCCAACAACTGTGAATGGGGCAGCAAGTCCATTGTGTGCCGGTAATACAGTCGTACTGTCGGTTAACAATCCGGATGCAGCACTTACCTATCGCTGGTTTAGTTCTGCTACAGGAGGTGCTTCACTGTCTGAAGGAAGCAGCTTTACTACTCCATCTTTGGCAGCAACGACTACCTATTATGTAGAAAGTGTCAATAAGACTACCGGATGTACAAGTGCTGCACGTACCGCGGTGGTGGTGACCATTCTGCCTAAGCTTACTGCGCCTGTCGTTTCCGTGCAGTCTGCAACGGCAACGAGTGTAACCTTTGCATGGGCTGCAGTAGCGGGTGCTACAGGTTACGAAGTCTCTGTTGACGGAGGGATAACCTGGATTGCACCAAGCTCGGGAGCTGCGGGATTAACGCATCTGATCAGTGGTTTGAAACCAGATCAGCCGGTGACGATCAGGGTAAGGGCATTCGGACAACTGCCTTGTCAGCTGAGCGATGCTTCAAGCCTGAACTCTAAAGCGGAAAACCCATTGGGCAACCAAATCTTTGTACCGAATACATTCACGCCAAATAACGATGGTAAGAATGATGTCTTCTATGTATATGGAAATACGATTGCCAAAATGAAGCTCCGCGTCTACAACCAGTGGGGACAATTCATCTACGAATCTCTGAATGTTCAGAACGGATGGGATGGAACCTACAAAGGAGAAATACAGCCGAACGGTGTGTATGTATACCTGGTGGATGTCGAGTTCAATGACGGAACAAAAACAACGAAAAAAGGAACAATAACCCTATTGAGATAATAAACACATTTGTTATGAAGAACCTAGTAAAAATTATAATAGCAGGAGCGTTTTTGAGTTTAGGAACGCAAAGGGTTATCGCACAGATTGATCCTCACTTTTCACAATATTACGCCCATCCACTGTGGTTAAACCCGGCATTAACGGGAGTTACTGATGGTGATTACCGGGTGTCCATAAATGCTAAACAGCAATGGGGTGGTGTCTCTAATTCGTTTTTAACCGGGGGTGCGTCATTTGATATGGCCCCCGTTAAAAATCTCGCTTTTGGCGCGATGGTGTTGAACCAGAATGCCGGAGACATCAGTTATAACCATTTGAGTGTCCTGGCCTCTGCGGCTTACCGGATCCACTTTGGCGAGACGGGGCAAAATATGATCAACTTTGGTCTCCAGGCGGGAATCCTGAACAAAAGTTTTGATGCCTCCAAGATTACCCTGGGGAACCAGTTTAACCCGGTAACGGGTTACGATCCTAATTTTGGAATCAGCGAATCTTTTGCTTCTTCCAATACCCTTGTTCCGGATGTCAATGTCGGGGTAATGTATTTTGATGGAAACCCGGACCAGCGTGTGAATGTCTTCGCAGGAGCAATGGCTGCCCACCTGACCAGGCCTATTGATAAATTTCTGGGTACCGATGTACGGATGCCTATCCGCTATGCAGGACATGGCGGAGCCAGGATTAAAATAACCGATATGCTGGACATTACACCAAATGTATTGTACATGAGGCAGGGGAATGCAAAAGAAACCTCTGTTGGTGCCTACGCGAAAGTGATGCTGAACCCTGAAGCAGACCTGATGTTTGGTACAAACTACCGGGTAGATGATGCGGCAATTGCCTTCTTTGGTTTAAACATTAAGAACATGGTATTCGGTGTGAGTTACGACTTTAATACCTCGAGCTTTAACCGAATGTCCCGGAGTCAGGGTGGATTGGAACTCTCCGTATCATTTACGAGAAGAAAAGGTATTGTTGGTCCGAATTTCTTTTGTCCAAGATTATAATATAACGCGATATGAAACTTAAAATATTACTCGCCCTCTGCCTGCTTAGCAGTGTTGTCAGTGCTCAGTTTGTCACCAATAGTAAAAGAGTTGCTGATGTTTATTACCTGAATAAGGAGTATTATGCTGCTGCTGAATATTATAAGAAAGCTTTACAGATCTCTCCGGATAGCTCTGGTTTTGTGGTGCCTTACGGCTTTGAGTCTAAGGTGAAACAAGAAAGTCCAAAGAAGGAAGACTATGAATACAGCGTCTTCCAGCTGGCAGAGTCGCTCAGACAGTATAAGAACTTTACTGACGCGGAGAAATGGTATGCCATTGCTAAAGATTTCAATAACCCGAAATATATCCTGAGTACTTTTTGGTATGGGGTGACTTTAAGGGCAAACCAAAATTACACGGAAGCAATCAATGCTTTTGAGACTTTCCAGAAGAAATACACGGGCAACGATGAGTATGTTGCCAGAACCAAAACTGAGATCGCTTCCTGTCAGTTTGCCTTATATGAGGTGAGCCACCCGCGTTTATTTAAGCTGGGAAGACTGAAAAATGACATCAACCAGGCGGGCTCTAATTATACCCCATTGTTAAGAGGGAATAATTTTTATTTTACCTCTTCCAGACCGGTGAACAGCGCAGGTAAGAATGTCGTATTGTCGGATGGGAAAAGTGCTTCAAAAGTAACGAGAAAGCAAACGCCCTATGTAAATGCAATTTATGAAACTTCAGGAAATCCCTTAACAGAAAGCATTTCTATCAAGAAGATTCCAACAAGCAACAAAGATAAAGAGCTGGCTACCCCTGCTTTCCTTCCCAATGGGAAAGTGATGTTCATTACCGGATGGAGTGCTAAAGAAACCAGAAAGATATACCAGCTGACTTCAGCTTCTGTAACTGGAAAAGATTGGTCTGACCCTGTAGAGCTTGGAGGCAATATCAATGTGAAAGGTTTTAATGCCATGCAACCTTCTGTGAGTAAAAACGGCAAATACCTGATCTTTTCTTCAGACCGTCCAGGCGGACATGGAAAGTATGATTTATGGTATTGTGCCATTCGTCCGGATGGATCACTGGGACAGGCCGTAAATATGGGAAATACAATCAATACTTCAGGGGATGAAGAAGCGCCCTATTACAATGTGAAGACTAAAAAATTATTGTATTCCAGCAATGGAAAAGTAGGCCTGGGAGGCTTTGATTTCTATGAAAGTGATGGTGATTTTGACAGCTGGTCTGAACCCCGGAACTTAGGGTATCCATTCAATTCTTCTAAGGACGACCTCTATTTTACGCCTTTGGATGATGCTGATGTGGAAGGCTATATCAGTTCCGACCGGGAGTCTTTATGCTGCCTGGAGATCTTTCATCTTAAACGTGAATACCTGAACATCAGAGGAAGGATCCTGGATTGCAATAATGGAAAACCACTGGAGAATGCAGTGGTCACACTCGCGGATTCCCTGCAGCAGTTTAAATTTACAACAGGTGCAGACGGGCAGTATAACTTTAAGGTCAACTCTAACCGCCAGCTAAAGATTACCGCAGAAAAGGCACAGTATTTTACCAAGAATTTAAGTTATTCTTATGATCAGCTGGCCCAGAAAGATACTTTATTTAGTGAAGAAATCTGCCTGATTCCTTATAAAAAGGATGAAGCAATCGTGCTGAAGGATGTATTGTATGAGTTTGATAAAGCCGAGCTGACCTCGGATTCAAAAGTGAAAATGGACTACCTGTACAACATTCTGGTTGACAATCCGAAAATCGAAATAGAGTTGAGTTCCCATACCGATAGTAAAGGAACGCCTGCTTATAACCTGGACCTTTCCGACAGAAGGGCGAAATCCTGTGTGGATTACCTCCTCGCAAAAGGAATTCCGGAAAGCAGAATGAAAAGCAAAGGCTATGGTATGACTAAGCCGGTTGCACCAAATAAACTTCCAAACGGAAAAGATAACCCGGCAGGAAGAGCACTAAACAGACGTACTGAATTCAAGGTTACCAAAGATTAATACAAATTCTCTCTCAAAAGCCCTGGTTTGAATATTCAAGATTAATGCTGAATATTCGGACCGGGGCTTTTACCTTTGCATTAAAAATGAATTATGCATACTGAAGCTCATATCAAAATGGTGGCGGATACTTTACTTCCCGGATTCTTACCAAAAGATCCCAATGAAAAAAATCTGATTTTTCATTTTACACTGCCTCCAAACGAGAATTATAAGGTCAGTTATCTTAAGACGGCTAAAAACGAATGGGTATTTAGCGGCTCCGAAAAAGTCGATAGATAAGGGCTTAAAATTGTTTTTTTAAGAAAATCGATGATTTTGTTTACTTTTAACTGATATTCAGTTCTATAGCTGTTTTGGGTGTGAGGGCGCCTTTATAGGGAATGGGATAATATAGCGGATATAATGGATGTAGCGTAGTAAAATAGGCTGATTAATCATCAAAGTGAGTAAAAATTGCCCATATTAAATCATTGGGACTTGTTGATCTTGCATTGGTTTTTAGGTTAGAATATAGCATTTTGTTCCATTTTCAGAAAGGAAAAATGCGAAAGAACTTCGGTATGCCTCATTAATTCCTCTTTATATTTAAGATCCGATTCTTCCTGTGTGCCAAAGAGATAACACCTCCCAATAGGTATGGTAATTGTTAAAGTATACATGACTAGATTTTAATAAATTGGAAACAAACATAGGAAGTATCCTGATTCCGACGGATGAAGATGCGAGATTGGAAAACCTGAAAAAGTATAAGATACTATATACTAAGACTGAGCCTATATTCGATCAGTTGGCAGCCCTTACGGCAACAATGATGAATGCACCTATTGCGATGATTAATTTTGTGGACCGGGATAAAGTGTGGACCAAAGCCGATCAGAGTGGTCAGATCGGACAGGAAGTAGGCCGTGAGGTTAGTTTATGCTCCCTGGCGATCTTAAATGAGAGCGTAACGGTATTTGAAGACCTGATCCAGAACCCTTGTCTCATCTCTAACCCCCTGATTGCCGGAGAATCCGGATTGCGTTTTTATGCTGCGGCTGCGATTACCACGAACGAAGGTTTTAGGGTAGGGGTGGTTTGTATTCTGGATAAAAAAGCAAGGGTATTCAAAGAAGAGGACCGTAAGAAACTGGAACTGATTGCACTGATGGTGAGAAAGGAAATGAACAAACGGGTAGGAATTCATGAGTTTGAAACCCAGGACGCATAACTGTATTTTTGTAAGCTGATGAAGATTACAAAAATAGACGACCATGTTCCAATGGATTTGTTCCTGCTGGCAGATCCCGCAGAAAAAAGCATCCTGGGGTACCTCCCGGATTCATTGATTTATATTGCTAAAATTAATGGAGAAACCGTTGGCGGTTACATCCTGCAACCCATAGAAAGGGCGAAGTACGAACTTAAAAACATTGCGGTAATGCCGGGATATCAGAATCAGGGCATTGGAACGGAATTGCTTCAACACCTCTTTGGTATCGTAAAAGAACGGAACGGAGAAAGTGTAGAAGTGGGAACCGGAACCTTTGGCTATCAGCTGGCATTTTATCAGCGTGCAGGATTCCGGGCAGACCGGATCGATAAAGACTTCTTCTTACTGAATTATAAGGAAGCCATCTTTGAAAATGGGATTCAACATAAGGACATGCTCCGCTTGCTGATTAAACTGTAATTCCCTCTTTTCTTAGAATATAATTGTAAATTCCTTCAATAGGCTTCTGATAAATCTTACCTACTTTGACCTGGTTACTTAAACAGACTTCTCTCAACACATCCCGGTAATAAAAAGCAATAGAGCCTACGAAATGACAATCCAGACTTTTATAGTTTGCATAGTCTTTAATGTTGCTGTCTACGAATTCCTGAAAACCTTCCCGTAAAATGTTAAGTATAAAAGGATGTTCTGTATGTTCTGCCATGAAACGGCTGATGGAAGCGAGGTAGGTATTGGGTGATGATTTCTGATAGAGGTTGGTGACTACCGTTTCCTTGTCGATCTGGTAGTCTTGTGCAAATTTCACACTTAATTCCAGGGGCATATTTCCGTACAGGTAGCTGGTGATGAGCTTCCGGCCAAAAAAGGTGCCTGAACCTTCATCTCCCAAAACATAACCTAAACCATGAGCGCCGCTATGAACGTTCTTACCATCGTAATAAGAAATGTTTGAACCTGTTCCAAGGATGCAGGTTAACCCTTTCTGATCCCCGCAGGTGGCGTAAGCCGAACCAATTAAATCATGTTCCACCGAAACGTAAGCCTGGGTGAAAAAAGAAGAAATTCCATTCGAGATGACTTCTACTTTATCCGGAGAAGAACAGCCTGCACCAAAGAAATAAATTTCCTTTACTTTATCTGCATAGGCCGCGATTTCCTTCTTCTTGGAAAAAAGCTTAAAAATATCATGCGCATTCAAGAAATAAGGGTTAATGCCCTGTGTGCTAAAACTGATGGTCTCTTCCGGGCTATAGCCCATCCAGTCAGTTTTAGAGGATCCGCTGTCTGCTACTAAAATCATTTGCTAAAAATAACAATCTTATTGAATATTTAATGTGCCGCTGATTTCTTTTAAGCTGATTTCAGTAAGTTTTGCCTGATACTGTGCGTCCAGAAACCGGGTGATGGCCGTAATGGAGTTTCTTTGCGCCTCTCTGAGCTCCAGCGGAGAGATGCTGCCCAACCGGTATTTTTCAAGCGTGATGTCCAGATTTTGCTTTGCAATGTTCACATTGGTCTGCTCTACCTTCAGCAGGTCGAGGTTGGTCAGGTAATTCTGATAAGCCGAAAGAAGTTGTGCATTGATGTCCTGCCTGGCTTTTTCCAGGTTCAATTCGGTGGTATTGATCTGTACCTTTGCGTTACGCTCATTCTGACGTTGCAGGAAGCCGTTAAACAAGTTGAGGCTTGCCGTTACTCCATAAGTGAAACCCCTGGCTCTGAACTGCGTATTAAAGCCCGTAGGACTCGTGCTGTTAGAGAATTCGTAACCACTGTTGAGGCCCACTGTTGGATAACGCTGCCCTTTTACCTGTTTCAGGCTAAGTTCTGCAATTTTTTTATTGATGAAGGCCGCCTGTAAAGCCGGACTGAGTTGTTGGGCCAGACCAGACAATTCTGTATAATTTAAGTCCCTTTCTATTTTCATGGTTTGATCCACTTCGAAAACCAGATTCAGGTCCCTTGCCATCACCTGGTTTAAGGTCACCATATTCGTCCTGAGTACATTCTTTTGCTGCAAATAAAGAGAGGTATCTGCATTGTAATCTACGGTAGCAGAAAGCACATCCAGTTTGGACCCCCTTCCAATCTCCAGCTTGTTTTTGGCAATGGTCAAACGCATCCTTGAAATGTCGAGTGCGGTATCTGTAGCCATCACCAGTTGTTGTTGTCTGACTAAAGCATAATAGCCGTTGATCACGTCGGCAACTGTGGCAATGACGGTTCCTTTCGCATTCACCTCTCCCAGCTTTTGTAATTCTTTAAGCCGGTCGTAATTGGCAAACATCTGGAGACCATCGAATATGGTCCATCCTAAGGATGCCCCATAGCTTTGGTTAGTGCTTCTTGCCCCATCTGTTCTCCGTTCCGTTCCCGAGGCCTGGGTTTGTACGGTATTCTGATTGCTCCCCCCTCTGCTGTAATCTGCAGTAAGTTTCGGGAGCATTCCGGCATTTCCCGGATTGATGTTGTTTTTTGCAATCTGTACCTCATTATTTACGAGCCTGATGTCGTAATTGTTCTTTAACGCAGTGCTGATGGCTTCTTCCAGACTCAGCTTTTGCTGTGCAAAACCTGTATGGCCAGCCAATAACAGTAGCACTGTGACAAATAGAAGTTTCCTGGTTTTCATGGTCTTATGGAGTTGAAACTGGATCATGGGTTAATGTGCTTTTTTTTCTAAGCTTTCTTCCGCTAAGGCCGCTTTCAGTGAAAGTTCTAATTCTGTATTTGCTTTGTGCTCTTTAGACCAGTAAGAATAGATGGCGGGGATCACAAACAACGTTAAGATCAGGGCAAACATGGTTCCCCCAACGATGACGATTCCCATTCCCATCCTGCTTTTTGCGGCAGCACCTAAAGCCATGGCAATCGGCAATGCACCAATGGCGATGGCCAGACTGGTCATCAGGATCGGTCTGAGCCTGGAAACCGAAGCTTCCCTGATGGCATCGTGAACGCTCTTTCCGGTTTCTTTCAGCTGATTGGCAAATTCCACAATCAGAATCCCGTTTTTAGTTACCAGTCCGATCAGCATGATCGTTCCGATCTGGCTGAAGATATTCCAGCTCTGACCAAACAGCCAAAGCGATAAAAAGGCTCCGGCAACGGCCATTGGTACCGTCAGGATAATGATTACCGGATCTACAAAACTCTCAAATTGTGCGGAAAGGATTAAATAGACCAGCAATAAAGCAAGGCCAAATGCAAACATGGTGTTGGAGGAGCTTTCCTGGAAATCCCTGGATTCGCCACCAAGATCTGTAGAAAATGATTCGTCCAGTATCTTGGCAGAGATCCGGTCCATGGCTTCGATTCCTTCACCGATGCTTTTACCCGGAGCCAGACCTGCAGAAACTGTTGCAGAGATGAAACGGTTGTTCCGGTACAGCTGCGGCGGACTGCTTTTTTCTCTGGCCGTCACCATATTGTCTACCTGGATGAGTTCATTTTTGTTGTTCCGTACATAAACCGAACTCAGGTCTAAAGGATCTTTACGGTCATTCATTTCGAATTGTCCGATCACCTGGTATTGTTTGCCATTCATAAAGAAATAAGAAAAGCGCTGACCACTTAATCCCAATTGAAGCGCCAGGCCGATATCCGAAACAGACACCCCCAGGTTTTTCGCCTTATCTCTGTCGATCGTTAAATCAATCTCCGGTTTGTTAAATTTAAGGTCCACGTCTGAAGTGGTAAACGTAGGGTCTTTGGCCACCTCATCCATGAACAAGGGTACTTTTTCCCTCAGCTTCTCAAAGTTCTGTGCCTGGATGATATAATTGACTGGTAAGCCTCCTCTGCGGCCCACAGAAATGGTGGGCTGCTGGGTAACTACGACTTTCCCTTCCGTGTATCTTCTGGTGATTCTGGTGAGCTTGGCAGCGATCTCATCCTGAGTCCGGCCACGGTCGCCCGGATCAGATAAGCCCATTCTGATAAAACCACTGTTGGTAGATCCCGATCCGCCAAATCCCGGAGAAGTGATGGTAATGTTGACCTTGGTTTCCGGAATAGAATCACTGATCATCTGCTGAATCTTCAGCATGAAACGATCCGTATAGGCAAAGGAAGAACCCTCTGGTGTGGTTACCCTCAGATTGATCGCACTGCGGTCATCATATGGTGCTGTTTCTTTTGGTAAGATCTTCCAGAACAGGGCAATCATTGCCACGCAGACTACAATGATGGGAATGGACAGCCATTTTTTATTGAGGAACTTATTCAGGTTGTCCGAATAACTATCGTTCAGCTTCACAAAATAAGGCTCAGTAAGGTTATAGAATTTGGATTTTTCGTGCCCGGTCTTTTTCATCAGGTAGGCATTCAGCATCGGCGTTAAGGTCAAAGAGACAAAGGCCGAGATGAGCACGGCCGCACCAATCACAATTCCGAACTCCCGAAAGAGCCGCCCGACAAATCCCTCCAGAAAGATGACCGGTAAAAACACTGCTGCAAGGGTAACGGAAATCGAGATGACCGCAAAAAATATTTCATTGGATCCTTTGATCGCAGCTTCGAAAGGAGAGTAGCCTTCTTCCACCTTTTTGAAGATGTTTTCAGTTACTACAATCCCGTCATCCACCACCAGCCCGGTGGCCAGAACGATAGCGAGCAGGGACAATACATTGATGGAGAATCCAAAAATGTACATGATAAAGAAAGTAAAGATCAGTGAAACCGGAATATCCAGTAAAGGCCTGATGGCAATTGCCCAATCCCTGAAAAACAGGTAAATGATGAGGATCACGAGGATCAGGGAAAGAATGATGGTTTCTGCAACTTCTGTGACCGACATCTTAATGAACTTCGTGGTATCTAAAGAGATGTTCAGCTTGATGTCTTTTGGGATATCTTTCTGTAACTGCTCAAATCTTTTGTCAAACTCCCTGGAGATGTCCAGGTAATTGGCGCCCGGCTGAGGGACAAGGCCTACGGCTACCATGGGTTTTCCTGATTCCCTTAAGATGGTCTCCTCATTTTCTGAGCCAAGTACGGCATAGCCTACATCTTTCAGGCGCACTACATTATCGGTATCGTTCTTCAGGATCAGGTTATTGAATTCGTCCTCATTGGTTAGTTTTCCCAATGTTTTTACAATGAGTTCCGTATTTGCACCGGTGATTTTTCCGGATGGCAACTCTACATTCTCATTGTTAAGGGCGGTAACAATATCCTGTGAAGTCAGCCCGTAGGCAGCCAGTTTATCCGGAGAAATCCGGATGCGCATGGCATATTTCCTTTGGCCCTGAATCTGTACACTACTCACACCGGTGATGGTCTGCAGACGGTCGGCAATCACATTTTCTGCATAGTCACTCAGTTCCATTACATTGCGTTTATCGCTTTGAATGGTCATGGTAATAACTGCGTCAGAGTTGGCATCGGCCTTGCTGACTACCGGATTTCCGTCGATGTCTTTGGGGAGGCTTCTTGCCGCCTGAGATACCTTGTCGCGCACGTCATTTGCCGCATCATCAATGTTCTTGTTCAGGTTAAATTCTATGGTGATGTTACTGCTCCCCTGGTTGCTGGAAGAGGAAATGTTCCTGATCCCGTCAATCCCGTTGATTGACTTCTCCAGAGGCTCTGTAATTTGTGATTCAATGATGTCTGAGTTTGCACCCGGATAGGAGGTCCTTACAGAAACTACCGTAGGATCAATATTTGGATATTCCCGGACACCCAGGAAATTATAACCGATGACACCAAAAAGAAGGATCATCAGGTTCATCACGATGGCCAGGACCGGCCTTTTAATACTGGTGGTTGAAATGCTCATAAAGGAAACTTAATTTTTAACCACAGTTACTTTCACAGGGGCATCCTGTTTTAAAGCCATTGCACCGGTAGTCAATACGGTATCACCTACTTTCAATCCGGAAGTGATGACAATATTTTCGGCCGTCCGTGTTCCTGCTTCTACATCAACCTGCCGGGCCTTACCATTCTTGCTGATAAACACCGTTTTTCCCTTTAATACCGGGATAATGGCTTCATTTGGAATCAGGATCGCATCTTTTGAGGTGGTCAGGGCAAGTTTAATCTTTGCAAAGGATCCCGGAAGGAGCTCCTGATTTGGATTCGGAACCAGTGCCTTTATTTGCAGGGTTCTGGTTTGGGTATTGATCCCGGGTTCAATGGCAAATACTTTTCCTGTAAAGGATTTTGAATAACCATCGGTTGTAAAGAAGACTTCAGAGCCTGCCTTGATCTGCCCCATGTATTTCTCTGGAACAGAGAAACTGATTTTTAACGGGCTGATGCTGGAGAGGTTGGCAATGATCGCTGCGGGAGTTAAATAAACCCCTTCGGAGATAGAACGCAAACCAATCTTTCCGCTAAAAGGGGCGAAAATTGAGGTCTTTGCCAGCTGCGCACGGATCAGTTGGGTCTGTGCTTTCAGTGATTGAAGATTGGCAAGGGAAGTGTCGTATTCTTCCTGACTGATGGCGCCTTTTTCCAGTAATTGTTTGGAGCGGTTCTCATTGGTTGCCGAGAGCTTTTGTTTCGTTAAAGCATCCTGTAACTGTGCCTGGATATCACGATCGTTGATCTTTACCAGGAGGCTGCCCTTGGTTACGTTAGAACCTTCTTTGAAATTGATGCTGGTAACCAAACCGGAAACTTCGCTGTGAAGTTCTACGGATTCATTCGCTTCCAGGGTTCCGGTAACTTCCAGGTCATTGTTGAAATCACCTGTTTTGACAACGATCCCATTCACCTGTAGTCCCTTTCCCGGGCCACCTTTTCCTTTACTCATTCCGGCACCCTCGTCGGCAATTTTTTTATTGGCTGAAATCCGGTAATAGATTAAATAAGCAATGCCCAGACCGATCAGGGTATAGATGATGTATCTTAGTTTCATATGTGGTGAATAGGATATGTTAACGTGCAAAAATATTTAAATATACGGCCTGTAATAGCTTGTATTAAGTATGTTACAGCCTAATATTCTTTTTAAGGACGATGAAAAGAGATAAATTATACATTTGTTTATCGCCCGTAAAAAGTAAATTAGCGCCTTCTTTAACCTATGACTTAAAAGAACGATAAAAGTTTAGCCTGGTTTAATTAGTTTAATATAACAATTATGATACTAAAAAACAGGGCTTGACTGACGAAGGGCTTGATTAGGAGAGAAGGATGGGTAAAATAAAATAATAAGATTAAGGAATGAAAAAATCAATTGCAGGACTAGTAATATTACTATCAGTAGGTATGACAGCCAGATCGCAGGTAAAAGTAGGATTCGAGGTGAGCTTTAAAGAACCTCAGGCACATTATGTGGAAATGGAAATGACGATTTCCGGATTGGCTAAAGATTATGTAGATGTAAAAATGCCGGTATGGGCCCCTGGTTCTTACCTGGTTCGTGAGTTTGCAAAAAGCGTAGAAGACTTTAGCGCCACTGCGGGAGGCAAGCCTGTAAAATTTGAAAAGGTAAAGAAAAATGCATGGAGGGTATATTCTGCTAAATCCAATGCGATAAAAATTAAATATAGGGTCTATGGTTTCGAAGTTTCTGTCCGGACCCCATTCATTGACGAATCTCATGCCTTCCTATCCAGTACGGGGATATTCATGTATCCTGATGGGTTATTGAATTTGCCAAGTACCGTGAAAGTCATTCCTTATAAAGGATGGAATAAAGTATCTACAGGATTGGAGCCTGTGGCAGGACAGCCTTTCACGTATACGGCCTCAGACTTTGATGTGCTGTTTGACAGTCCTATAGAAGTAGGAAATCAGGAAGTATTTGATTTTATGGCTTCAGGAGTAAAACATGAAGTAGCGATGTATGGTGGTGGCAACTACGATAAAGAACGCCTGAAAGTAGACATGGCCAAAGTGATCGAACAGGCAACAGCCATTTATGGCGAGAACCCTAACAAGCATTATACGTTCATCGTTCATAATTTTGAAAGAGGTGGTGGTGGTTTAGAGCATTTAAACTCTACCGTTTTAGGTGCTTCCAGAAATGCATACAATACACCTGAGGGTTATCTTGGATTCCTGAATCTGGTTGCCCATGAGTACTTCCATTTATGGAACGTGAAAAGAATGCGTCCGATTGCTTTAGGTCCGTTCGATTATGACAACGAGAACTATACCACCAATTTATGGGTTGCAGAAGGATTTACTTCATATTATGAAAACAAACTGGTACTGCGTGCCGGCTTTGTAGACCAGAAGGCTTTTGTTGATGGATTGGTGACCGCAGTGGCCAATGTGTCCAATACTCCGGGCGCTAAAGTACAATCGGCAGCAGAATCCAGCTATGATGCCTGGATCAAAGGTTACCGTCCAAATGAAAACTCTAACAACACAGGTGTTTCTTATTATAGCAAAGGTGAAGTGGTAGGGCTTTTAATGGACCTGGAGATTGCTCAGGCGACTAAAGGAACAAAAAGCCTGGATGATGTGATGAAAGCCATGTACCTTCAGGGTAAAACTTTAAAAAGAGGATATACCGATGCCGAATTTAAAGCGATGGTAGAGAAGATCAGTGGCAAAAGCTTTACTGATTTCTGGGCAAAATATGTAAACGGAACCCATCCTGTGGAATATGACAAATATTTTGGATACGCCGGAATCACGATTAAGAACCAAAATGAAGGAAACAGCATTCCTTATATCGGTGTGGCTTCTAAAAAGACAGAAGGCAGAATCATCATCTCTGCAGTGTCGAGAAACTCAGCTGCATGGGTGGATGGCTTAAATGTGAATGACGAAGTGATCAGTGTGGACGGAGTTGGTGTAGAAGCCGCATTAGAGCGCATGCCGGTAATTACCAGTAAAAAACCTGGTGATGTGGTTACGGTAAAAGTGAAAAGGGATGGAATTGAAAAAGACATCAAAGTTACCCTGAAAGCGAGCCCGAACATCAAACTGGTAGCAGAGATTCAGGGAAATGCTCCGGAATCACAGGTATTGGTACGTAAAGGCTGGATGGGAATATAGCCTCCGGTTAAATAAAAAGAAACGGGGTTAGANNTCTAACCCCGTTTCTTTTTAAGTCTTTTGCTAACCTAGAAGGTATAACGTAATGACAGTCCGACGCCTGAAGCATCAAAGTTTGTATCAGGAACAAGTCCGATTGTTGGTTTCCAGTCTAAGGAAATATTGATTGGTGCATCTGCAAATTTATAGTCCAATCCTAAAACACCATCAACACCTAAATAAAGGTCGCTTTGATCTTTTGGTTTGTATTTAACCGATCCTACTGTACCACCCACACCATAATACCAGTTTAATCCGGCGGCATTGTCAATCGGGTTATAAATTTCATATAAACCAGTTACACGGAAATAGTTATAGTTGCTGTTTGATCTAAAGTTGGCAATGATATCTACCATCTTGTTTCCACCAAGCGTTGTTTTGAAAGTAACCCCATTTGCAGCGCCGAAACGACCACCAATAGCATTTTGGTAACTTTGTGCGCTTGATTCTGAATGGAAAGCAAACGTCGCAATCACGGCTAAACAAATAATAGTAAGTAATTTTTTCATAATCTGTGTTTTTATTAATTTTTTATTGATGATTTCTACCTTATCAACTATTGTGCCGTTAAATCTGAAAGAATCGGCTTTTTGCTTTTTTAACAGGCTTCAAGGCCGGTTGTAGATCCTTTGAAAAAGAAACCGGAGTATTTTCTTTGATCCCGGAAAGTGGCTAAAGACAGGTTCGGAACAAACAGCGATGGAAGTCGCATCAAGTACGGATAAAGCAGGGATGAAACACGCATTTTGTCCCTGTTCTATCCGTGTTCTATCCCTGTTTGATCCCTGTTCTATCCGGGATTTATCTGAAGCAGTTTTGACCTTGCCAGGCGCTTTGTCCTTTGCCGTTTTTTGGCTTCCGGTTACAGGGGATCTCTCCCAATTAATTATTACAGAAAGAAAACATACCAATATTTAAATTGGTTTTGATAGAGAATTTAATTTATTAGATTTGGGAAACACCAGGTACAAATTATAAAATAACGGTTATGGCGGTAACGATCACACGAGTATTCGATTTACTTCAATACAATTTAGAGAATTTTCCAAAAGAGGAGTTTATAAGTGGTAAGATAAAGGGGGAATGGAAGAAATACAGCACGAAAGATATCATTGAATCGGCCGATGCATTGAGCCGCGGTTTGGTTGGTCTTGGTGTAGGAAAAGGTTCGAGGATCGCTGTGATGTCTCATAACCGGCCGGAGTGGAATATTTCCGATTTTGCGATTATACAATTGGGTGCCTATCAGGTTCCCTTATATCCGACGCTTGCTGAGCACGACATCAGGTTTATTCTGGAGAATGCAGAGATCACGATGATCTTCGTGGCTGATGAAGAGATTTATAAAAAGGTAAAGCCTGTTTGTGATGAACTGAATTCTTCGATTAAAATTTATTCTTTTAATCCTATTTCGGGAGTGGCTTCCTGGGAAGAACTGCTGAAATCCGGCAGGGAAAATGCTTCCGTTGATCTTGATGCCTATCGCAAGGAAGTGACACCAGATGATATTTTAACCCTGATTTATACTTCAGGAACTACTGGAACCCCGAAAGGCGTGATGCTGACCCATGATAACCTGGTGAAAAATTTTGAACATTCGTCTGTCCTTGTTCCTCCGGGATTAAATAAGGCATTGAGCTTTCTTCCGCTTTCGCACATCTTTGAAAGGATGATCGTTTACCTTCACATGTATAAAGGCGCATCTGTTTATTATGCAGAAAGTACGGAGACGATTGTTGCCGATATTCAGTTTGTAAAGCCCAATGGCTTTTCTACGGTTCCCCGTCTGCTCGAAAAAGTATATGATAAAATCATAGAAAAAGGAAAGGCACTGACCGGGGTAAAAAAAGGAATCTTTTTCTGGGCGCTTTCAGTGGCCGAGAAATACGATTTTAACAACGGAGCCTTTTACAACTTTAAATTAGGCATTGCGCGGAAGCTGGTGTTTTCAAAATGGCAGGCAGCAATGGGTGGTGAGATCGTGGTGATTGTATCGGGCGGAGCGGCCTTAAATCCCCGTTTGGCTAAAATTTTCTACGCTGCAGGAATGCCGGTCATGGAAGGTTATGGTTTAACCGAAACCTCTCCTGTAATTACGGTCAATCGCTTTGGAGAAACGAGGTTTGGAACTGTGGGACCTGTAATTGAAGGTGTCGAAGTTAAAATCGCTCCCGATGGTGAGGTATTGGCCCGTGGACATAACATCATGAAAGGTTATTATAACAGGCCGGACCTGACAGCCGAAGCCATTGATGCCGAGGGCTGGTTCCATACCGGTGATATTGGTGAACTTGTGGAAGGACGGTTTTTGAAAATTACAGACAGGAAAAAAGAGATATTTAAAACTGCCGGCGGAAAGTATGTTGCCCCGCAAATGCTGGAAAATAAACTAAAAGAATCTCCATTGGTAGAGCAGGTGATGGTGCTTGGCGAAAACAGGAAGTTTCCTGCGGCATTGATTGTCCCTACTTTTGAGGCATTGAAGGGTTGGTGTGGAAAAAAAGGGATTCCATATACCACCAATGAGCTGATGATTAAAAATCCGCTGGTCATCAAAAAATACGATGAGATTGTCGCTTACAGCGTTAAAGATTTCGGAAAATGGGAGCAGGTGAAACGTATCGCCTTATTGTCGAAGGAATGGAGCATTGTTGATGGCGAATTAACGCCGAAGCTAAGTTTGAAACGAAAAGTGATCTTAGAAAAGAATGCCGGCACTATAGAAAAAATTTATGCAGATGCAGAAGGCTATAAAGGATAGGATTATTCCGTTGTTAATGGGCTTTGTCCTCTTGTCGGGAGCTTTGGTTTCCGGATGTGCAGGTGGTCAGCTCGGGAAAAGGAATAGTGAGGAGTACCGTAACGGAATGGTTGTCTCGGCCAGTGCAGAGGCTTCAAAAGTAGGCCTGGACATTTTAAAGAAAGGTGGGAATGCCGTGGATGCGGCGGTTGCCGTTCAGTTTGCTTTGGCAGTAGTTTATCCTAATGCAGGCAATATTGGCGGTGGTGGCTTTATGGTGTACCGCTCTGCGGAAGGAGAGACAAATACGCTCGACTTCCGGGAAAAAGCAGGAGCTGCGGCTTCCAGAAATATGTACCTTGATTCGGCTGGACAGCCTATCGTAGATAAAAGTTTGTACGGACAGCTGGCTTCAGGTGTCCCGGGATCTGTTGCCGGAATGGTGGCTGCCCATGCAAAATATGGCAAGCTGAAATGGGCAGACTTAGTTGAGCCTGCAATTTCGCTGGCCAGAAAGGGATTTGTGATTACCGAAAGGCAGGCCGCAGAATTTAATGGTTTGCAGGAGAAATTAATAGAATTTAATCCGTTTGGTGCTGCGCTGATCAAAAAAGGTCAGTGGGTAAAAGGCGATTTATTGCTGCAGAATGAACTGGCAAATACGCTGGAACAGATCCGTGATAAAGGCCGGGCCGGTTTTTATGAAGGTGCAGTGGCAGATAGCCTGTTGCTGGAAATGAAACGCGGTGGCGGAATCATTACTGCTCAGGATTTGAAAGATTACCAGGCGGTATGGCGCAAGGCCATTACAGGAACCTATAAAGGATATCAGATCATTACCATGCCACCGCCTTCAAGCGGAGGGATTGCCCTAGTGCAGCTGCTGAAATCTGTGGCACCTTATCCCTTAAAAAAATGGGGTTACCATGCCGACTCTACTGTACAGGTGATGGTGGAAGCAGAACGCCGTGTTTATGCGGATCGCGCCACACATCTCGGTGATCCGGATTTTTATGCCGTTCCGGGAAAGGAATTGATGGAAGATGCTTATGTTAAAAGCAGAATGAGCACTTTTAACTGGGCAAAAGCAACTGAGAGTGCAGCAGTTAAAGCCGGGATCTTCAAAGGAAAAGAACACGAAGAAACAACACATTTCTCCATCGTGGATAAAGCGGGGAATGCGGTTTCCATTACCACAACGTTAAATGGTTCCTATGGCTCGGCCGTAGTAGTGAAAGGAGCCGGATTTCTTTTGAATAATGAGATGGATGATTTTTCCGTAAAGCCAGGTTCACCGAATATGTATGGTCTGGTAGGGGGAGAGGCAAATGCAATTGCTCCGGGAAAGAGAATGCTGAGTTCTATGACGCCGACAATTATTGAAAAAGATGGCAAATTGTTTATGGTTGTAGGAACTCCTGGTGGTTCTACGATAATAACGTCTGTTTTTCAGACCATATTAAATGTGATCGAATTTGACCAGAATATGCAACAGGCGGTGACTTCAAAACGCTTTCATCACCAGTGGTTGCCAGACGAAGTTTACTTTGAAGAAGGAGCCCTGGATAGTGTAAATATCTCTAAACTGAGGTCCAGGGGCTATATTCTTAGCCCGCGTGGTCCGATTGGAAGAGTAGATGCCATCTTGAAAACCAAATGGGGTTACTATCAGGGAGGTGCTGATCCCCGTGGTGATGATGAGTCAATGGGCTGGTAGCCTGTATAGAATTCTGCACACTTAATCTCAAATAACAGTCGTTTAAAGCAGTTTTAAATATTGGCCTGAGTATTGAAATGAATTATACGATTAAACATTGTAACAATTATTTAATACTTATTTTATGAAACAAAATTTATTTAAAACCCTGCCTGTAGCTCTGGCTGCGCTCCTTATCGGAGGTTCTGTTCAGGCTCAGGATCAAGCAGGTGCAAATTCAAATCAGCTGACTACATGGTCATTTGGTGTTAACGCCGGGGTTTTAACTCCTACATCTCCACTTGGTGGTAAAAACGATTTCTCTAACAATAAATCAAGCTTAGGTTATGGTCTTTACATCAAAAAACAATTTACTCCATATTTCTCTTTACGTTTAGACGGAGTAAGAGGTAAATTAAAAGGTGACAACACTGAAAAATGGAAAAGCGGTGCAACTAACGTAAGCCCTGTAAGTGCTTTCGAAACTGACCTTAGCTATTCCGGAAGTTTAAATGCAGTAGTTAACTTGTTTAACATTGACATGTTCAATAAAAACAGTGCTTTGCAATTGTATGCTTCAGGTGGTGCCGGTTTAGCAGGTTACAAAGTTAAAACTGCAACTGGTGGTGGTGCATTAAAAGAATATGCCGGTGATAAAACAATCAGCGAATTAATCATTCCTGTAGGTTTAGGTGCTAAAATTAAATTGGCTGAGAAAGTTAATTTAGATTTAGGATGGACTGTAAACTTTGTTGATGGTGATAACCTTGATGGTTTCTACCGTGGACAAAACGATAAATATTCATACGCTTATGGAGGTTTAGAGTTTGCTTTAGGAAAAGGAAAACAATTGGCATGGCATAACCCTGTAGCCTTAACTTATGATGAAGCATTACAGGCAAAACAAACTGCTAACGCTTTAAAAGGCGATTTAGATGCTCAGAAAGCTGAAAATGCAAGATTGAGATCTGAAATGAACGACTTATTGAAAGATACTGACGGTGACGGTGTTGCTGATAAATTGGATAAATGTCCAGGTACTCCTTCAGGAACAGTTGTTGATGGTTCAGGTTGTCCTTTAAAAGTTCCAGCTCCGGTAATCCAGGAAAAAGTAATCATCACTGAAGCTGACCGTAAGGTAGTGGATGAGGCGATCAGAAACTTAGAATTTGATTTAGGTAAAGCAACTATCCGCTCTAAATCTTATACTACTTTAAACCGCGTTGCTGCGCTATTGGTAGAGAAAAACTTTAGCTTGAAATTAGCTGGTCACACAGATAATACAGGTTCAATGGCTTTAAACTTACGTTTATCGAAAGAAAGAGCAGAGTCGATCAAAGCTTATTTAGTTTCTCAAGGTGCAAATGCTTCACGTATCGAAGCTACAGGTTACGGTCCAAACCAACCTATTGCTACCAACAAAACTGCTGCTGGTCGTCAGAAAAACAGAAGGGTAGAATTCACACTTTACTAGTCTGAAATCACATTTAATTTAAAAGCCGCCTTACGCAAGTAAGGCGGCTTTTTTTATGACATAAATTTTATTATTACGCTTGCATATAAGGTTTTAATTCTATAGCTTTGTTATGCAAGCATAGTAATTCATGAAACAACAAGAGACAGTAGATTATTTTTTAAAAGTGGTTTGGCAGAATGTTTCCAACACTTATAATCAGATCGCATCCGGATTTGGAATCACACAGGCCATTGGCTATGTGCTGATCAATATTGAGAAGGAAGGTACCGCGGTTTCAAAGCTGGCCGGCCTGCTTGGAGTGAAGGCAACGAGTTTATCAAGAATGCTAAACAATATGGAAGAAATGGGGTTAATATACCGGGAGACTTCCATCGGAGATAAGCGCTCAGTAAAGGTATACCTTACCGACCTGGGCCGTGAGAAAAGACAGCTTGCAAAAGGCGTGGTGATCTCTTTTAACGAGTATCTGAACGTACACCTCAGCGCACAGGAAAAGAACAACCTGATTTCAACGCTGCAGAAATTGAACAAACTTACATTGGCATATAAAATTCCTACAGAAAATTATGAACAAGAAGATAAATAGAGTAGCAGTATTGGGCTCAGGTATTATGGGTTCACGTATTGCTTGTCACTTTGCGAACATTGGAGTTGAGGTACTTTTGCTTGACATTGCGCCGAAAGAACTGAGCGCGGAGGAACAAGCAAAAGGATTGGCCCTGGATCATCCGTCCGTTAAAAACAGAATTGTAAATGCCGCTTTACTGAATACCGTAAAGACCAATCCTTCCCCTGTTTATACCAAAAGTGTTCTCAATAAGATCACTACCGGTAACTTTACTGATGATATGGCTAAGATTGCTACCTACGACTGGATCATTGAGGTTGTTGTAGAAAATCTGGGTATTAAAAAACAGGTGTTCGATCAGGTAGAGCAATACCGTAAACCTGGAACATTGATTACTTCTAATACTTCCGGAATCCCGATCCATATGATGGCAGAAGGAAGATCAGCAGATTTCAAAGCGAATTTCTGTGGAACACACTTCTTCAATCCTCCCCGTTATTTGCGTTTGCTGGAAATTATCCCCACTCCGGATACTGATCCGAAGCTGGTGGATTTCTTAATGCATTACGGAGATAAATTTTTAGGTAAAACTACGGTGCTGTGTAAAGATACTCCTGCATTCATCGCGAACCGCGTGGGTGTGTATTCGATCATGTCTTTATTACATCTGGTAGAAAAGATGGACCTCAGCGTAGAGGAAGTAGACAAATTTACCGGCCCTGCTCTGGGGAGACCAAAATCTGCAACTTTCCGTACCACTGATGTGGTTGGTCTGGATACCATGATTAAAGTTTCCAAAGGCTTATACGATAACTGTCCGCAGGACAAAGCACATGAGCTCTTTAAGCTGCCGGCTTATGTAGCGCAAATGGAAGCCAACAACTGGCTTGGTGATAAAACCAAACAAGGCTTCTATAAAAAAACAAAAACTGCGGATGGCAAGACCGAGATTCTGGCATTAGACCTGAAAACTCTGGAATACCGTCCTCAGCAAAAAGTGAAGTCTTCTACATTGGATCTGACTAAGCCAATTGAGAATGTAAAAGACAGAATGAAAGTTTTTGCCGCAGGAAAAGATAAAGCGGGAGAATTGTTCCGTGCTTCTTTCTTTGGTTTGTTTGAATATGTATCTGACCGGATTCCTGAAATCTCTGATGAATTGTACCGCATTGACGATGCTATGCGTGCAGGTTTTGCATGGGATTTAGGCCCTTTCGAAGTTTGGGATGCAGTAGGCATCGCCGATTCTCTTGAAGGAATGAAAAAATATGGTCATGAGGCTGCAGCATGGGTTCATGAAATGCTGGCTGCCGGACATACTACTTTCTACAAAGTGGAAGATGGCGTAAAAAAATATTATGATATCCCTTCTAAAAGTTATAAAGCAGTACCGGGCACTGAAGCCTTTGTGGTATTGGACAACCTGAGGGGAAATAAAACCATCTGGAAAAATTCCGGGGCTTCTATTATAGACCTGGGTGATGGAATCCTGAACGTAGAGTTCCATTCGAAAATGAATACGATTGGTGGAGATACGCTCCAGGCGATCAATAAAGCAATTGACCTGGCTGAAAAGGAATACAGAGGAGTGGTGATTGGAAACGATGGTGCGAACTTCTCCGCAGGAGCAAACGTTGGAATGATCTTTATGATGGCGGT
The DNA here is from genome assembly GCF_003852525.1 of Pedobacter sp. KBW06. GTDB lineage: Bacteria > Bacteroidota > Bacteroidia > Sphingobacteriales > Sphingobacteriaceae > Pedobacter. The sequence goes on along the minus strand of NZ_QAJL01000004.1, from coordinate 157,663 downwards.
AGAACAGGAGTGGGATGAGTTGAACCTGGCGATCAGGATGTTTCAGAACACCTCTATGCGCATCAGGTATTCGTCCATTCCGGTAGTCGTTGCGCCACATAACCTAACCCTTGGCGGTGGTTGTGAGTTTAGTTTGCATGCCGACCATGTTCAGCTGAATGCAGAAACCTATATGGGATTGGTGGAGTTTGGTGTGGGCGTGATCCCTGGTGGTGGCGGTACGAAAGAATTCGCCCTGCGTGCTTCTGATGAATATAAAGACGATCAGATTGTTCAAAATGCATTGAAAGACAGGTTCCTGACCATCGGTATGGCTAAGGTTTCCACTTCTGCAGTTGAAGCATTTGAACTGGGATATCTGCAAAAAGATAAGTATTCGATCTCCATGAACAGAAGCAGGCTGATTGCAGATGCGAAAGCGAAAGCAATTGAACTGGCCGATGCAGGATATACCAAACCGGTACAACGCAAGGACATTAAAGTATTGGGTAAACAAGGTCTGGGGATTGTATATGCGGGTGCAAATACCATGTATTCCGGTCATTATATCTCTGAGCATGATAAGAAAATCTCGGAAAAACTGGGTTGGGTAATGTGTGGCGGAGATTTGTCTTCCCCAACAGAAGTGACAGAGCAATACCTGCTCGACCTGGAAAGAGAAGCCTTCTTATCGCTTTGCGGTGAGCGTAAAACGCTGGAACGGATTCAAAGTATTGTGACCAAAGGAAAACCTCTAAGAAATTAATTTAGGCTAATAAAAGATACGGACATGCAAGAAGCATATATTATAGCAGGATATCGTACAGCAGTGGGCAAGGCCCCTCGTGGTGTATTTCGTTTTACAAGGGCCGATGATTTGGCTGCCGAAGTAATTAAACAGCTGGTGGCCTCGGTGCCCAATCTGGATAAAACACAAATTGATGATGTAATTGTAGGAAATGCGACCCCGGAAGCGGAACAAGGCCTGAACATCGGGCGTATGATTTCCCTGATGGGACTGGATACGGATAAAGTACCGGGGGTAACGGTCAACAGGTACTGCGCCTCGGGATTGGAAACCATTGCTACGGCAGTGGCCAAGATCAGAAGCGGAATGGCAGACTGTATCATTGCAGGTGGAGTGGAAGTGATGTCCGGAATGCCTTTCGGCGGATGGAAAGTAGTTCCAAATGCAGAGGTGGCCATGAAGAACCCGGATTGGTATTGGGGAATGGGTTTAACTGCTGAAGCAGTAGCCAATGAATATAAAGTAAGCAGGGAAGATCAGGATGCTTTCGCGTATCAGTCGAACATGAAAGCGGTGGAAGCCATTAAAAACGGACACCTGAAAGATGGTATTGCGCCGATCACGGTAGTAGAAAATTACCTGGATGCCAATATGAAAAAGAAAACCCGCAGTTATGTGGTGGACACAGATGAAGGGCCGAGAGCGGATACCTCATTGGATAAACTGGCTAAACTAAAGCCTGTTTTTGCTGCCGATGGTAGTGTAACTGCAGGAAATTCTTCACAAACTTCCGATGGTGCTGCATTTGTATTGGTGGTATCGGAAAGTAAAATGAAGGAACTGGGCGTAGATCCGATTGCCCGTCTGGTAAGTTATGGCATTGCCGGTGTGCCGCCCAGAATTATGGGAATCGGACCGATCGAGGCGATCCCTAAAGCTTTAAAAATGGCGGGAATGAAGCTGGAAGAACTGGACCTGATCGAATTGAACGAAGCCTTTGCTTCACAGTCGCTGGCAGTAATCAGGACTTTGGGCATCGATGCGGCGAAAGTGAATGTCAACGGAGGAGCAATTGCCCTTGGACACCCGCTGGGCTGTACAGGTGCTAAATTATCAGTGCAATTATTTAACGAATTAAAAAGAAGAGATCAGAAATATGGAATGGTAACCATGTGCGTGGGTAGCGGACAGGGTGCAGCCGGAATTTTTGAAATGCTTTAACAGGATATTATGGAAACTACAGACAAAAAAACAATTAAAGGTGGAGAGTTTTTGATAACAGAAACCAATTACCAGGATGTATTTATTCCTGAAGAATTTGATGAAGAACAACAAATGATTGCACAGACCTGCCGCGATTTTCTGGTGGCAGAGGTATACCCGAACCTGGACCGTATTGATACGCAGGAAGAGGGACTAATGCCTTCATTAATGGATAAAGCCGGAGCTTTGGGCATCCTTGGGGTTTCTATTCCGGAAGAATTTGGTGGTTTTGGAAAGAATTTCAACACCTCTATGCTGGTTGCTGATGTGATCGGAGCAGGGCACTCTTTTGCTGTGGCACTTTCAGCTCATACCGGAATCGGAACATTGCCGATTTTATATTATGGAAATGAAGCACAAAAGGCAAAATACATTCCTAAACTGGGAACAGGGGAATGGAAGGCTGCTTACTGTTTAACGGAGCCGAACTCAGGTTCTGATGCCAACTCCGGAAAAACCAAGGCGAAATTGTCGGAAGATGGGAAACATTACCTGATCACTGGTCAGAAGATGTGGATCACAAATGGTGGTTTTGCAGATATCTTTATTGTGTTTGCTAAAATCGATGATGATGCCAATTTAACAGCTTTCATCGTGGAGCGTGAATTTGGCGGAATTACCATGAATCCTGAGGAGCATAAAATGGGAATCAAAGGTTCTTCTACCAGACAGGTGTTCTTTAACGACTGCCCGGTACCGGTAGAAAACATGCTTTCCGAGCGCCAGAATGGATTTAAGATTGCGGTAAACATCCTGAACATTGGAAGGATCAAACTGGCTGCTGCAGCGATTGGCGCTTCCAAAGCGGTGATCGATACGGCCATCAATTATTCTAATGAAAGGATTCAGTTTGACCGTCCGATTTCAAAATATGGTGCCATCAGGTACAAACTGGCAGAAATGGCGGCTAAAGTGTATGCCGTAGAGTCTGCAAATTACCGTGCCGGTCAGAACATCGACGATGCTTATGAGACCTTGGTTGCCGGAGGCATGGATGCGAGTAAAGCGAAACTGAAATCTACAGAGCAGTTTGCGGTAGAATGTGCCATCCTGAAAGTATGGGGTTCTGAAGTGTTGGATTATGTGGTAGATGAAGGGGTTCAGATCTATGGTGGAATGGGCTTCTCTGCAGAGGCGCCTATGGACCGTGCTTACCGTGATGCCAGGATCAACAGGATCTTTGAAGGAACGAATGAGATCAACAGGTTGTTAACTGTAGACATGATGTTGAAGCGTGCGATGAAAGGTGAATTAGACCTGATGACGCCGGCTACAGCGGTAGCTGCAGAACTGATGTCGATCCCTGATTTCGGGGAAGAAGACGATACCTTGTTTGCTGCAGAAAAGAAAATCATTAAAAATCTGAAGAAAGCAACTTTGATGGTGGCAGGTGCAGCAGTGCAGAAGCTGATGATGAGCCTATCTAAAGAACAGGAAATTCTGATGAACATCGCAGACATGGCGAGCTATGTGTACGTGGCGGAATCGACCTTGCTGAGAACAGAGAAACTAGTGAACCTTCGTGGGGAGGCTGCCTGTGAAGGCCAGCTGGACATGATGCGCATTTATTTTGTGGAAGCCGTTGACGGACTTCAGAAAGCAGGTAAAGAAGCATTGTGGGCTTTCGCGGAAGGTGATGAGCAAAGAATGATGATGGTAGGCTTACGCAGGTTTACCAAAATGGAAGCTTTCAATGTAAAAGAAACACGTCAGAAAGTGGCGCAGCAGTTGATTGCTGCAAATAAATATTGTTATTAAGATAACGATTCATAATTAAACTGGACGCCCTTAATTTATTAAGGGCGTTTTTTATGAGCACTCCGGTAATTGTTAAAATTGGTTAAAAATTGTTCCATCAGTTAGAAAAGACTATTTTTGTGTATTATGTTAAAAAACAAGATCTTTCTGGGCTTATTGCTTCTCTGCGGGTTATTTGCAGCGTGCGAAAAAAAGAAGGATTATGATTCCGATACCCAGTTGGAGATTGACAAAGCAATTATAGAAAAATACGTCGTGGATAGTGCCATTAAAGACCTTACCATCCTCCCCTCCGGCTTGCGTTATCGGATCCTGGCAGCAGGTGAGGGAGCAGCCCCGAAGTCGAGCGATAGTATCCAGGTTTATTATAGCGGAAGAATTCTGGCTGCCAAGACTCAGTTTGACAACGTTCCTGTAGAGCGGCCCGTTACCTTAAAACTTGATGCTTTAATGCAGGGATGGCAAATCGCACTTCCGTTGATTGCCAAAGGAGGACAAATCAGGATGATTATTCCTTCTCCTTTAGCGTACAAGGATTTTCAGGGCTCATCAATCCCCCCGAATTCAATATTAGATTATACCGTTACCCTCGTGAATATCAAATAATAAAAAACCAAATGATTAAAAAGTTATCACTTTATACCTTTGCCTTATTAGGGGCAGTCGTTCTTTTGAGTTCCTGTAAAAAGGAATATGAATCTGTTCAGACGCAGGATGATGCTAAAATAGCCGATTATCTGGCTAAAAATAATATTGTTGCTTTGCCGGATCCGGCAAAATCCGGATATTTTTATGTAGTTACACAGCCTGCTGATGGCGGAACACCTGCCGCTGAATATAAAGATGTAGATTCTGTACGTTATAATATTGTTGGAAAATCAATGATAAATGGTACTGTGTATGGAAGTTCTCCCCTGATCCGTAATCTGGGGATGCCGGTTGGTTATACGGGTATGGCTGCTAAAGGGGGTGGGTTCATGGGGCTTCCGGTTCCGGCAATTTCAGATGTGATCAAAAAATTAAGACCAGGCGGTAGTGCCAGGATTTTTTTGCCTTCCTACCTTGCTTTTGGTAAAAATGGATATCCTGCGGCAAAAATCCCTTCAAACGAAGTGATTGAATTCAATATCAGCACGTATTCGGAGAAACAAGCGGTATTAGATCAGCAGCATATTGTGTCATTTTTAACAGCGAATACACTGACGGCCTTAAAAGACGAGTCTGGTGTTCATTACATCGTGACGACTCAGGGAACAGGAACTGATCCCATCAACATCAATACAGACGTAGAGATTAAATATACTTTAAAGATGCTGGACGGAACAACTGCCGATTCAGGTCAGTTTACTTCAGCACCGAAAAGTTTAGTGGTGGGAATGGAAAAAATGTTGGTGAAATTTACAAAAGGAGCTAAATTCAGGTTGTTTATCCCTTCAGTATTGGGATATGGAAATGCAACCAACTCTACAGGAAGTATTCCTGCGAATTCTGTGTTAGATTTTGACGTGGAGATCATCAACGTTACCAACTAAACAGGGACAATAAAGCATTATTCATTTAATGCTTCTTTAAAGACTTTCAATACCCTTTCTCTTGCAAAAGCATGTTCAACTATAGGTTTTACATGCTTTTGTTGTTTATAAGCAGGAATCCAGCGGTCGATATATTTAAATTCAGGATCGAATTTTTTTGTCTGAAGTTCAGGATTGAAGATCCGGAAGTAGGGTGCTGCATCGTTCCCCGAGCCACAGGCCCATTGCCAACCCCCAATATTGCTGGCCATTTCATAATCCAGTAATTTCTCTGCAAAATAAGCTTCGCCCCACCTCCAGTCGATCAAAAGATGTTTGGTCAGAAAACTCGCAACCACCATTCTGACGCGGTTGTGCATATAGCCGGTCGCATTCAATTGTCTCATTCCTGCATCTACGATCGGGTAACCTGTATTTCCCTGGCACCAGGCTTCAAATTCTGATTCGTCGTTTCTCCATTTTATGAGGTCATAAGCAGGTTTAAACGATTGGCTGACGGTATGTGGAAAGTGCCATAAGATCATCATATAGAAATCTCTCCAGGCCAGTTCAGAGAGCCATTTTTCTGCTTTTTGAGCCAGGGCTTCCCTTGCGGCTTCCCGAATACTGAGGGTGCCAAAACGAAGATGAACACCCAGGTAAGTGGTTGCGTCTTCTGCGGGAAAATCCCTTTTGTCTTCATAAAGATTCAGCTTGCTGCTGAAGTCTTTATCCGGGAAGTTAAGGTCTGAGCTTTCAAATCCCATTTCAGAAAGTGAGGGGATTTCCTGAGGAGCCAATGGAAAGAAATTGGCTGCATATTTTTCTACCGGATAAGCCTTGACGTAAAAGTCATTCAGTTTTTGCTGCCATTGACGGAAGTAAGGCGTGAATACGGTGTATGGTTTGCCATCCGCTTTAGTGATTTCATTCTTCTCAAAAATCACCTGGTCTTTGAAGGTCCGGAAGCCGATCTGTTCCGAACGCAGGTATTCGGCCAGTGCATCATCTCTTTCACGTGCATAGGGCTCGTAGTCATGGTTGGTATAAACTGATTTTACATTGTAATTGCTCAAAACCTCCGGCCATACTTCTTCAGGAAGGCCATATCTGACTAAAATACTGCTTCCTGATTTCTGAAGACTGGTATTTAGCTGATAAAGGGTTTGCCGGATGAAAGTTACCCTTGCATCTTTTTTATCGGCCAGTTTGCCGAGGATATTTTTGTCAAAAATGAATACTAACAGTACCGGGAAAGGACTTCGGAGTGCTTCGTATAATGCGGCATTGTCTTCGAGTCTTAAATCTCTTCGTAACCAGCAAATGTTAATTTCTGACTTCATTATTTTAAAGGGCTTGGGCTAAGTTTGTGAAACGGATCCGGAATCATGTGTCCTATGAATCCGGATTATTTTGAACCAGGTTATTTTGGTAAATATCGGTTAAAGCATTCTCAAGTTGAAGAAATTTAAATTTAAAACCGGTATCCAGGATCTTTTGTGCAGAAGTATTGTTGCTGATCAGGGCGACTTCGCTCATTTCTCCTAAAATAAGCTTTAAAACACCTTCGGGAACATTGATTGGCCATACCGGTCTGTGGAGTTGTTTTGCAATGGCTTTAGTGAGGCTGCGGTTGCCTACAGGAAAAGGTGCACAGACATTATATGGACCGGTCCATTGCTCGTTTTCTGCTGCGCTTACAAATGCTTCCACAACATCATCAATATGTACCCATGGCACCCATTGTTTGCCGCTGCCCAATCCGGCACCAACAAATAACCGGATGGGTTTGTCAAGGGCAGGGAGAGCCCCTTCATTCCTGGCAAGCACAAAACCTATCCTGCATTTTACGATCCTCAGGCCTAAATCAGCGCCTTCATCTACAGCGGCTTCCCATTGCCGGCAGCATTCGGCAAGGAAACCTGTTCCGGCAGGGCTTTTTTCGGTCAGTATTTCATCTCCGGCATCCCCGTAATAGCCAACCGCCGAAGCGGAAATAAAGGTTTGAATCCCGGCCTGTTGTTCTTTTATAAGTTGGTAAAGGAGTTTTGTGGACAAGACCCTGCTGTCGATCACTTTTTTCTTTCGGGCCGGGCTCCATTTTTCGCCGGCAATATTTTCTCCTGCCAGATGGATGATGGTATCTATACCGCTCAGGCAATCAGGATCTATTTCCTGCTGGTAGACATTCCACAAAAAGACCTTAACGTTTTCTATCACAACAGGTTTTCTGGAAAGTACCGCGATTTGATGTCCCCTTTCCTGTAAGTCCCGGATTAGTCTTTTACCAATCAGCCCTGTGGCTCCGGTCATCAGAATGTGCTTCGTCATAATTTGTATAACCGCTTGACGGCATTTTAGTTTGGAATTAAGTCTTTTTCTTGTAAATGTTTGTTGCGCTTATGTAAATATTGCTTTATGCATTCGTACTAAGCTAAAAATTCGTATATTTTTGTGAATTATATACTTTATGTCCCCCTCATTAATGAAGTCTAAAAGAATATTAGTTTGGTTTAGAAATGATCTTCGATTACACGACAATGAAATGTTGGTAGAAGCCGTTGCAAAATCCGACAGTATTTTGCCGGTTTATTTTTTTGATCCTCATTATTTTCAGCCCACTATATTTGAAACGGATAAGACCGGGGCACATCGGGCGAAGTTTCTGCTGGAAAGTGTTGCGGCATTGAGACTGGCTTTTCAGCAACTGGGAGGTGATATTCTACTGATGAAGGGCAGTCCGGAAGAATTGATGGCCAAATTGGTGGAAGACTACGAAATTTCCGAAGTTTACCATCACCGTGAAGTGGCGCCGGAAGAGACCTTGATTTCTACGAAGGTGGAAGACCTGTTGTGGAAGCTTAAAATCAATTTAAAACATTTTATAGGACATACCTTATATAACAAAGAAGACCTTCCTTTTCCCATTAAGGACATCCCTGATGTCTTTGCTCAGTTTAAAAAGAAAACAGAGCGCGATGCCATTGTGAAATCATGCTTTTTATCTCCTGAGGAGATCTCTTTTGTAGAGAATGAAGATTGGGGAACTTTGCCTTCGCTCGAAGACTTAGGCTTTGATTCTGCGGTCTCTGTTCCTGAACCATCATTTTCGGGTGGAGAGGATGCAGGCCTGCAACAGCTGAAAGCATTGCTGGAAGAGGGGGCAGACATTTACCTGAAACCAGTGAAACAGAGTCCTGATAAACCTGGTTTTTCTTCCCGCTTATCGGGCTGGTTGTCTTTAGGTTGTTTATCGCCAAGAAAGGTTTACTGGTTGGTAAAGGAAGCGGAGGCCGCTTTTGGGGGAAACGCAAATTTCAATCAGATTCTTTTGGGTTTATTGTGGCGGGATTATTTCAGGTTTATGTTTAAAAAACATGGAATTGAGTTCTTCCAGGACCCTGATTTCGAAAAGGAATTGTTCTCTGTTGCTGATAATGAAAACCCTGCTTTACAAAAATGGAAGACAGGAACTACCGGGCATATCATGATTGACAAGTACATGCATGAATTGAATGAATCTGGTTTTATTCCTCATTCGGCTCGGTTATTGGTCGCTACTTTCCTGGTTCATGTCTTAAAAGTCCACTGGACGAACGGGGCAGTCTATTTTGAGGATAAGCTCATTGATTATGCACCGGCGAGTAACTGGGGCAACTGGGCGAATGTAGCAGGCGTAGGAAAAGACGCGAAATCAAAAAATACCTTTGACCTGGATAAGCAAATTAAAATACTGGAAACTGCTGTTTCCGATGCGGCACCGATTGCTTAAAATCATTCTTCAAAATACCTTAATTCCTCTTTTAACGTTTATTCTTCATAAAAATTAAACAAAAATTGTTTTTTAAACAAAGTTGTTTAACATTTGTTGTAAACAATAACGTGAGGAAATTTTCAATAAGTGATATAGAGGGACTCATTGGGATTAAAGCACATACGATCAGGGCCTGGGAGATCAGGTACAATTTGGTGCCACCCAAGAGAACACCGACAAACATTCGTTTCTACGATGAGGACGATTTAAAAATGCTGCTTAATATCGTGGCCCTGAACGAGAATGGCTATAAAATAAGCCGGATTGCGAAGATGACACATAGGCAGATCTCCGATCTGGTTACCCAGTTAAAGTCAGACTGGAGTAATGATTCCGTACAGTTGTTAAGTCTTTCCAATGCCACGATCGCTTATGATGAAGTAGAGTTTTCTGAAGTATTGGGGAAATGCATTGAAGAGATGGGCCTGGTGAAAACGATGGATATAGTCCTTTTTCCTTTCATGAAGCGGGTGGGGATGTTGTGGCAAACCGGGACGATTGATCCTTCTCAGGAACACTTTGCTTCCAACCTGATCCGCGACCGCATCATTGTAGAAATCGATAAAGTGGAAAAACCAGTGAAAGCAGAAGTGAAAAGATTTTTGCTTTTTCTTCCTGAGGCCGAAATGCATGAAACTGGCCTGCTTTTTGCCAGATACCTATTGAAAAGGTGTGGCCATGATACCCTGTATCTGGGATCTGAAATACCTTATACAGATCTTAAAAAAGTAGTGGAATCCTATCAGCCGGATTTCGCTTTTATTGTTTTAACTTCTTTAAATCTGGGTAAAGACATCAATAAAATCATAGGTAAAGTTATGGACAATCTGAATGTTCCTTTATTAGTTGCAGGTAGTTTAATCTCTGAATTTGATATCCTTGTGAAGGATCAGCTGACGCCATTGAAGAATGTCTGTGATATGACCGATTTTTTGGAAGATTTATAAAGAAAATTGCCTGATTTAATAGGTAAAATCCTAATTTTGCATCACTTATAGCATATTCACACATAATGGATAATTTATCTTATCTCAACGGCGCAAATGCCGAATACATAGAGTCCCTTTATCAAACTTTTAAAGAAGATCCCAATTCGGTTGAATTTGGTTGGCAGAAATTTTTTGAAGGCTTCGACTTCGGCAGAGGCTCATCTCCGGCATCAGCAGGAGAAGAAACCCCTGAACATTTCCTAAAGGAGGTTAGTGTTTTAAACATGATCAACGGTTACCGTCAGCGTGGCCACCTGTTTACACATACCAACCCGGTTAGAGAAAGACGTCAGCACCTCCCAACACTGGATCTGGAAAACTTCAAATTATCAGCAGCTGATCTGGATACGGTATTTAACTCAGGTGTTGAAATCGGCATCGGAGCAGCGAAACTAAGTGATATCGTTGCCTTCTTAAAACAGACTTACTGCCGTTCAATAGGTGCAGAATATAAGTATGTCCGCACGCCGGAGGTATTGTCCTGGATAGAGCATAAAATGGAAAGTGTGCGTAACACACCGAATTTCTCTATCGAAGAAAAACGAAGAATTTTAAAAAAGCTGAACGAAGCGGTAAGTTTTGAGAATTTCCTTGGAACAAAGTTCCTTGGTCAGAAGCGTTTTTCACTGGAAGGTGCAGAGGCTTTAATTCCTGCGTTGGATTCTGTAATTGAAAAAGGTTCTGAGTTGGGAATCGAAGAATTTGTGATCGGAATGGCGCATCGTGGAAGGCTGAACGTTTTGGCCAACATCATGCAAAAGACCTATAAGGACATCTTTGCTGAGTTTGAAGGTAAAGGGTACAGCGCAGCATCACCTTTTGGTGGTGACGTAAAATACCATTTGGGTTACTCTACCGATGTAACCACCAATAATGGAAATAGTGTTCACCTGAGCTTATGCCCTAACCCATCCCACCTGGAAACAGTGAACGGAGTGGTAGAAGGAATGACCAGGTCTAAAATAGATTTTAAATACGGTGGTGATGATGCACGTATCGCACCAATCCTGATTCATGGTGATGCTTCTGTTGCCGGTCAGGGGATCGTATATGAAGTGATTCAGATGGCTGGCCTGGACGGTTACAAAACCGGAGGAACCATTCACCTGATCATCAATAACCAGATTGGTTTTACCACCAACTTTAAAGATGCACGTTCGAGTACTTATTGTACAGATATCGCCAAAGTAACCTTATCTCCTGTTTTCCATGTAAATGGCGACGACGTGGAAGCTTTGGTTTATGCGATTAACCTGGCAATGGAGTACCGTCAGAAATATAAAAACGATGTGTTCATCGATATTTTATGCTACCGCAGGTTTGGACATAATGAGGCTGATGAACCTAAATTCACACAGCCATTATTGTATAAAGCGATAGAGCAGCATGCCAATCCGCGTGACATCTATGTTCAGCAGTTGATCAAAGAAGGAAAACTGGAAGCAAGTATGGCAAAAGAACTGGAAAAAGAATTCCGTGGTCTCTTGCAGGAACGCCTGAATGAAGCTAAAGAAATTACTTCTACTTATCAGGATGTTAAATTCGGTGGTGCCTGGGCAGATATGCGTCTGGCTACGGTACAGGATTTTGAAGTCTCTCCAAATACGGCGGTTAAGAAAACTACTTTACTGGAAGTGGCCAAAAGAATCAGTACTCTGCCTTCAGATAAAAAGTTCTTCAAGAAAATTGAGAAGCTTTTTGATGAGCGCAGTAAAATGGCAAATACCACACATGTATTTGACTGGGCGATGGGTGAACAACTGGCTTATGGCACTTTGCTGGCAGAAGGTAAACGTGTTCGTTTAAGCGGACAGGATGTAGAAAGAGGTACGTTCTCTCACCGTCATGCAGTTTTAACACTGGAGGATTCTGAAGAGGAGTACATCCCGTTGGCTCATGTTTCTGATCAGCAGGCACCTTTTGATATTTACAATTCGCATTTGTCGGAATATGGTGTACTTGGTTTTGAATATGGTTATGCCATGGCCAACCCGAATGCATTGACGATCTGGGAAGCACAGTTTGGAGATTTCTTCAACGGAGCGCAGATTGTGGTAGATCAGTATATTGCGAGTGCCGAAACGAAATGGCAGCGTGAGAATGGTTTGGTAATGTTATTGCCACATGGTTATGAAGGCCAGGGTCCTGAGCATTCATCGGCACGTATCGAGCGCTTTATGGAGCTTTGTGCAGATTACAACATGCAGGTAACCAACTGTACTACTCCGGCGAATTTCTTCCATGCGATCCGCAGACAGTTTAAACGTGATTTCAGAAAGCCATTGGTGGTATTTACCCCTAAGAGCCTTTTACGTCATCCGTTATGCGTTTCCAAGCTTGAAGAGTTCACAGACAATAAATTCCAGGAAGTGATTGACGATGCAAATGTGAAAGCAGCATCAGTGAACAGGGTATTGTTCTGTAGCGGTAAGATCTATTATGAATTGTTGGAAAAACAACAGAAAGATCAGATCAAAGATGTGGCTATCGTAAGGGTAGAGCAATTGTATCCAACGCCTTTAGCGCAAATGGAAGCCGTATACAAGAGATATAAGAATGCTAAAGAGGCCGTTTGGGTTCAGGAAGAGCCTGAAAACATGGGTGCATGGCCATATTTGCTGCGCAGGTTAAGAAAAACTATCTTTAATGATATTGAAGTGATCTCAAGAAAAGAGAGCAGCAGTACAGCATCAGGTTTTGCTAAGCAACATGCAGATCAGCAAGCGTATATTTTGGCAAAAGCTTTCGAAATGCCGGTAACGGAAACAGAGAAAGAGATTGCTAAAAAGTCTGTGAGTAAAGTTTATAATGTAGATTAGAAAATATAATACATCAGTTATGAGTATAGAAATAAAAGTTCCGCCAGTAGGCGAGTCAATCACCGAAGTTGTTTTATCACGTTGGGTGAAAAATGATGGGGATGCAGTAGAAATGGATGAAGTAATTGCTGAATTGGAATCTGATAAAGCAACTTTTGAATTAACTGCAGAACAGGCCGGAACTTTAAAGACAGTGGCTAGTGAAGGCGATACATTGGCTATAGGTGCAGTAGTTTGTAAAATTGAAGACGGCGGTGCCGCTCTTAAATCTAAAGAAGCACCTGCAGCGCCTGCAGCAGAAAAAGCTGTTGTTGCTGAAGACACAAAATCTGCTCCGGTAGCAGAGAAATCCGGAGACAGCTATGCGACAGGTACTCCATCACCATCGGCAGGAAAGATCCTTGCAGAAAAAGGTGTGGATGCCGGATCTGTAAAAGGAACAGGTGTAGATGGAAGGATTACTAAAGAAGATGCATTAAACGCAGAAAAAGCACAGCCTAAAGCTGCTGCCCCTGCAGCTGCAGCAGTGGTTGCCCCGGTTGCGGGTGCAAGAAACGAGCGCAGACAAAAAATGTCGCCACTACGTAAAACGGTTGCAAAACGTTTGGTAGCAGTGAAAAATGAAACGGCAATGTTGACTACTTTTAACGAGGTAAACATGAAGCCGATCATGGATCTTCGCGGAAAGTATAAAGATCAGTTTAAAGAAAAATATGGTGTTGGTTTAGGCTTCATGAGCTTCTTTACCAAGGCTGTTTGCGAGGCAATGAAAGATTTCCCTGCAGTAAATGCAAGGATTGATGGCGAAGAATTGGTTTACAATGATTTTGTAGACATCTCTATCGCGGTTTCTGCACCTAAAGGATTGGTTGTTCCGATCATCAGAAATGCAGAAAGTTTAACGCTTGCACAAATTGAAAAATCAGTAATCGAACTGGCTACCAAAGCCCGCGATAGCAAATTGACGATCGAAGAGATGACAGGTGGAACATTTACCATCACCAATGGTGGGGTATTTGGTTCAATGATGTCGACTCCAATCATCAACTCACCGCAATCTGCGATCCTGGGAATGCACAATATTATTGAGCGTCCTATCGCCGAAAAAGGTGAAGTAGTGATCCGTCCGATGATGTATTTAGCATTGTCTTATGATCACCGCATCATTGATGGAAGAGAGTCTGTTGGCTTCCTGGTAAGGGTAAAACAATTACTGGAAGATCCTGCAAGATTGCTTTTAGGCGTATAGTCTGAATTAAGCATATAAAAAAAATCCCCGGACTCATTGTCCGGGGTTTTTTTTATGCCTTATTTTTGGCCAGGCTATTTCTTCTAGTCTGCTTTTCTGACTTTTCCCGATCCGCCGATTGCTTTGGTCACGGTTGGATTTCCGGTATAGTTGATGTTTCCGGAACCTCCGATTGCTGCATTGATTGTTTTTTCTGCATTGATGTAAATGTTTCCTGAACCGCTGATGTGCGCGTTCACGTCATTTGATGACAGGCTTTTTCCGGAGAAGCTTCCCGATCCGCTGATCGCTACATCTGCTTTTTTTACTGATCCTGCAAAGGACAGGTTTCCCGACCCGCTGATGGCTGCTTTCAGACTTTGTGCATTGACCGTCGCTTTGATGCTTCCGGAACCACTGATTGCAGCGTTAAAATCATCTGCATTCACTGTGTTTTCTACTTCTATGCTTCCTGATCCCGCCATGGCCAGGGAGGTTAACTTCTTTACTGTGATATAGGCGGTGATTTTGGAATTTGACCTTCCGAACCAATTATTGGAGTTCGATTTTTTTGGTTTGATGTTTAAAGTGCCATTTTTTACTTCTGTAATCAGTTCGTCTATGCCTTCCTGATCACCTTCCAGCCGGAGACTTTCAGTATTCCCGATCTTCACATAAACTTTAAGCGGTCCGGAAATACCGATGCCGGTAAAGTTACTTACTTTTCTTTCTTCATCATGGAGACTTGAAACGCTGATTCTGATTGGTTTTTCAGCTTTGCTGAGGCCAACAAGACCAAAAAATGCAAAGGTTAGTATTAAGCTAAATTTTTTCATGTGGTTAAGGTTTTCTATAAGACGCAAGCCATGTCCTGATTGTTGCAAGATTTACTATAAATTTTTTGTTTTAACGTAAAAATTTGGATCTGCTTTGAAATTATCTTTATTGATCTGGCTGCTCAATCCGGTAGTTTTCCAGGCTGTAGTAGGGTAGATGCTGGAAAAGCCCTGGTCCTTCAAGGTTACTTTTAAAGGCATGTCAAAGTTTTTCACACAGGAAGTCCACCTGTAGGAAAGTTTGTCCCCTTCAATTTTATATTCCAGGACAGGCACCATCGTTGTTCTCAAATACTGATCAAATACCTTTTCCAGTTTTAATCCGCTTTGTTTCATGATGTACTGCTCCACCTGTTGGGTGGTTACTGTTTGATGGTAGAAGGTTTTATTCAGGCCCCTGAGGATGCCTCTGAATTTCTCATCATCATTGATCAGCTGTCTGATCAGGTGAACGAGGTTGGCTCCTTTGTAATACATGTCTCCCGAACCTTCGTGATTGACATCATAGGCACCGATAACCGGAACATCATTGGCGATGCTTTTCCTGACGCCGATGACATAAGCTGAGCCCGCTTCTTTTCCCTGAGTGGATTCTGTAAATAAAGCTTCAGAATAATTGGTAAAGCCTTCGTGGACCCACATGTCGGCAATGTCTTTTGTGGTGATGTTGTTTCCGAACCACTCATGCCCGCTTTCGTGAATGGTAATAAAATCAAACTTCATTCCCCATCCGGTACCGGAAAGGTCTCTGCCAAGATAGCCCATTTTAAAGAGGTTTCCATAGGCTACTGCGCTTTGGTGCTCCATGCCCAGATGAGGGGCCTGGACGAGCTTATATCCATCTTCATAAAAAGGATAAGGACCGAACCAGTGTTCAAAGGATTTGAGCATCGGCTTCACATCCGCGTCCCAGTGCGGGCGGGCCTTTGTGCTGTCTTCTTTCAAAGACCAGTAATCGATAGAAAGATTACCTTTCTCTCCTGCATACTGATCTGTCCAGTGCGCATACTTCCCGATGTAAAAGGTGACGTTATAGTTATTGATCGGATTACTTACAAACCAGTTGTACTGGGTATAGCCGTCCGGGCGTTCTTTGGTGCTCCTTAAACGGCCATTTGAAATTTCCTGAAGCCCTTTAGGTACGCTGATGCTGATCAGTATACTGTCTACCTCATCGCTTTGATGGTCTTTGTTTGGCCACCAGCTGCTGGCACCCAGACCCTGACAGGCCACAGAAACCCATGGATTTCCGGATTTATCCTTGCTGAAAATAAAACCTCCGTCCCATGGCGGGGTTTTGGCAATGATTGGATTTCCGGAGTAAAATACGGTAAAGCTGTCTTTAGTTCCTTTGGTAATGGTCTGCTGGAAATCTACAAATACCGCATTGAACTCTCTTTTGAAAGGAACGTTTTTGTTTTTATACACCACCTTTTCTACCCTGAGGTTTTCGAACAGGTCGAATTGTAATTTGCTGAAATCCTGAGTCGCCTTGAATTGAAATTCGTTGCTTCCGCTGATGAACTTTTGATCGATATCCACCTTCACATCAAGATGGTAGTAATTGATGTCGTAGCAGGCGCGCAAGGGGCTCAGTGTTCCCCGCAGGCTGTCTGCGCGAGTAAATTTGGTTTTCCCGCTGAGCAGCTGTGCATTGCTGAGCTGCGTACAGCCAAGCAATGCCAGTGTTAAATATATAATCTTTTTCATGATTCAGATTAGGGCTTTAATACCGTCACAGATACTGAAGATGCATTTTGCTCATCGTGGTAGATGCGCTGAACTGCTTTTTGGAAATCGCTGTCCGATGCATGATAAATATCGATGAATTTCTGAGGGTTCCGGTCTACCAGCGGGAACCAGGAGTTTTGTACCTGAATCATAATTCTATGTCCTTTTTTGAAGGTATGTGCCACATCAGGAATGCTGTAGTTCACTTTTGTTACTTTTCCTGGAATAAAGGGTTCCGGTTTTTCAAAACTGTTTCTAAACTTTCCACGCATTACCTCTCCGCGCACCAGCATCTGGTATCCGCCCATAATGATGTTTTTTGGATTGGGCTCCATTGGCAGGGCATCTTCCGGGTAAACGTCAATCAGTTTGACTACGTAGTCGGCATCTGTTCCGGAGGTAGACACAACAAGATTGGCATTAATTGGCCCTGTTAAGGTAAAATCCTCTTCCAAAACTTCCGTCTGGAAAACCTGTACATCAGGTCTGCGTGCTGCAAAGCGCTGATCATCGATCATGTATTCCCTGGTTCTTCTGGCCTGTACCCCATCCTGATAAGGAACCGGATTGGCCGGGTCGGTTTCGTATTGGTTATAGCTATTGGAGACAGTAGGCTTTTTGAAGCTGAGCTTACCTTCCGGCTGAAAATAAAGGGTTTTGTTTTCTGTATTTTGTGGCGGCCAGGTCGCAAAACCTTTCCATTCATTGCTTCCGGTAATAAAGATATTCGCTTCAGCAATTTTAGCATCGGTGGCATCTTTCAGGTATTGCATGAAGAAGGGGAATTCCAGGTTTTTCTGGTACCAGGTACTTGTTGCCTGTCCGAAGCTGATGTCTCCGAAACTTTCTCCGGTTCCTCTTGACCATCCTCCATGAAACCATGGACCCATTACGAGGTTGTTTTTTGTCGTAGGATTTTGTTTTTCTATCGCCTGATAGGTGTGCAAAGCGCCGTAAGCATCTTCTGCATCAAAGAACCCACCTACCACAAGGACTGCTGGTTTTACGCCTGTTAAATGTGGTCTGATGTTCATTCCTTTCCAGAAAGCGTCATAGGTGCCGTGTGCCATCAGGTCGTCCCAGAATTTAATGCTGTCGCCAAAGTATTTTTGTTTTACATTTTTTAATGCACCCACACTCAGGTAAAAGCGGTAGTTGTCCGTGATCGGATATTTGAAGGGTTTAGGTCCTTTATCCGGGGTAATCGGTTTTGGTCTTGGCACACCAAATGAAGAATAGAAGCTAAAAGCATCTGCCAGCATAAAGGCACCGTTATGGTGAAAGTCATCCCCCATAAACCAATCGGTAACGGGTGCCTGAGGCGATACTGCCTTCAGGCCTTCATGAGCGCCAGGCAATGAAGCCGTAGAATAAAATCCAGGATAAGAAATCCCATAGATCCCTGCTTTACCATTGTTGTCCGGAATATTTTTGATGAGCCAGTCTATGGTATCATAGGTATCTGAACTCTCATCGATGTCTTTTTTTCCTTTCTTTTGATCGATATGAGGTCTTACATCTACAAATTCGCCTTCGCTCATCCATTTTCCGCGTACATCCTGGTATACAAAAATAAATCCTTCTCTAAGAAATAAAGGAGATGGGCCCAGGGTCGGTTTGTATTTATTTTCACCATAAGGGGAAACGGTATAAGGGGTCCTGTTGATCATAAAAGGATATTTCTTTCCTTTATTCTTGGGGATGTAGATTGCGGTAAACAATTTAATCCCATCGCGCATAGGGATGCTGCGTTCGATTTTTGTGTAATTCTCACGTACATACGCAGAATCTGACTGCTGGGCAAAGCCGGATGTCCCTGCAAAAAACAGGATCATCATTAACCAGGAAAATTTAAAGCGGGTCATGTTGGGTATTGGTTTTTATTGAAGCTTAAATATACAGAAAACGTCTGCTCATTTTAGCGATTGTAACATTAAAGATGAGGAAAGAATTGGAATATGGGCGATTATTAGTGTTAGGTTTATTAACTTTGTGCAACAAAAAAAATCCTTTATATGCAATACGATGTAGTTGTTATTGGCTCGGGCCCGGGCGGTTATGTTGGAGCAATCAGATGTGCCCAACTTGGCTTAAAAACGGCAGTGATAGAAAAATATAAAACTTTTGGTGGAACCTGCTTAAATGTAGGTTGTATCCCTTCAAAAGCATTGTTAGACTCTTCAGAGCATTTTCACAATGCGGCACATACTTTCCAGACTCATGGGATCAACCTGAAAGATCTGAAAGTGGATATGCCACAGATGATTGCACGTAAGGATGATGTGGTGACACAGAATACGGTTGGAATCCAATATCTTTTCAAAAAGAATAAAATTGATTCTTTCCAGGGAATCGGGTCTTTCGTAGACAAGAATACGATCAAAATCACTAAGGAAGATGGAACTACTGAAACGGTAACTGCAAAAAATGTGATCATTGCTTCGGGTTCTAAGCCAACTGCTTTGCCATTTTTACCAATCGATAAAAAGAGAATCATTACTTCTACAGAAGCTTTAAATATTAAAGAGGTTCCTAAAGAAATGGTGGTGATCGGTGGTGGTGTAATTGGTCTGGAACTGGGATCAGTTTACGCACGTCTGGGTACTAAAGTATCGGTGGTTGAATTTATGCCATCTATCATTGGAACCATGGATGCCGGCCTGGGAAAAGAACTTCAACGTGTGTTGAAAAAATCTTTGGGTATGGAGTTTTACATGGGACATAAAGTAACCGGAGCTACTGCTAAAGGTAAAAGAGTAACGGTAACCGCAGATAATGCAAAAGGTGAGCAGGTAAAATTGGAAGCTGATTATTGCATCGTGGCAGTAGGACGTACCGCTTATACTACGGGCTTAGGCTTGGAAAATATTGGCATCACACCAGAAGAGCGCGGTAACAAGATTCCGGTAAATGAGCATTTAGAAACGGCTGTTCCTGGTGTATATGCGATCGGAGATGTCATTAAAGGAGCTATGCTTGCGCATAAAGCGGAAGATGAAGGTGTTTATGTTGCAGAAACAATTGCAGGGCAAAAACCACATATCAATTATAACCTGATTCCGGGCGTAGTGTATACCTGGCCTGAAGTGGCTTCTGTAGGTTATACAGAAGAACAACTGAAAGAAAAAGGTACGGCTTATAAAGCCGGGTCATTCCCTTTCAAAGCAAGCGGACGTGCGAAAGCAAGTATGGATACGGATGGTTTTGTAAAAGTATTGGCTGATGCTAAAACTGATGAGATCCTTGGTGTTCACATGATAGGCCCACGTGCAGCAGATATGATTGCTGAGGCAGTTGTGGCGATGGAATTCCGTGCTTCGGCAGAGGATATCGCAAGAATTTGTCATGCTCACCCAACCTATACAGAAGCAATTAAAGAAGCGGCAATGGCGGCGACTGAAAATAGAGCAATACACATGTAATCAATTGTGATTGATCAAAGAAAAGGCTGCAGATTAATCTGCGGCCTTTTTTATGCGCTCAGGATAACTTTCTCGCAATGCCCTGACTCCCGCTTCTATCAGCATTAAATTGTCTTCCAGATGGCCGTGCTGAACTTCCACGTTCAGGTAAGGAATCTTGTTTTTCATCGCATAGATCGAAAGGGAACCATCGTCTTCAGCTTCCTGATGCTGCAACACCACATTTACATTTTCTTTTTTCAGCTTGCTGAATAACACTTTTTCGGTTACCAGAATCAGGTCGTCAGGGTCCATGGCAGGGTTAACGTGTACGGAATCCGCCACGTTTTCCAGTTCCGCGCCAGGGAGATAGGAGGAAATCCCGAATCCTTCGTCTGCGTTGTTGTGCAGGGTAAAGATATAGCCCAGTTTTGCAGGTTGGTAAAAGTTAAGAATTTCCTTGCCGATCTGTTCCAGCTGATCGGATACGACCTCATCTGTTTTCCCATATTTCTCCAGGCCAAGGGTGATGCCTGGTCTGGAATAGATGCTGTTCGGATCGGTCTGAAAATCCTGTCCGTTATAACTGAAGACATAATTTCTCTGTCCGCCGTACTGACAATCAATGATATCACCTCCGTTTAAACGGAGGTATTCAAAAGCTGCTTTTACGCCGGTATCTTCATCATCGTGAATGGCCAGGAAGCTGATTTTCTGTGCGCCATATTTGTATTTGACCAGTTCAAGAGGCAGGTCATTTAATTCCAGAATGGTAGAGTCCATGGTCATTCCTTCAAATACGGGAGGATGCTGGGCATTTGAACCCAGCCAGCCACAGGTAAGTGCGAGTAATAAGGCATGTTTCATCATACCTGGTGTATAGCAAAACTCTGACCATTAATTTAAAACAAAAAAGAGGAACCCTGGTAAAGGGTTCCTCTTTGATCTGACTTTGGATGGTCGTTAATGATGTCCGCCTTCCAGGTCGTATTCTTTTACGTCTTTATGGTCGTAAGGTTCAGCGATCAGTTCTTCCATCGTTTTGCCTTTTTTATTGAAGCCAAAGCGGTCTAAGATGCCGTCGAATACCTGGTACATTACCGGAACCACGATCAGGGTCAGGAATAGTGAACTGGTTAGTCCACCTACAATTACCCAGGCCAGACCGTTTTTCCATTCCGCACCTGCACCACTTGCCAGGGCAATTGGAAGCATACCGATTACCATGGCAATCGTTGTCATCAGGATTGGACGTAAACGGGCATGGTTGGCCAATACAAGGGCTTCATGCGTTGACTTTCCTTCTGCTTTCATCTGGTTCGTAAAATCGACCAGGATGATCGCATTCTTCGCTACCAGACCAATTAGCATGATCAAACCTAAAATGGTAAAGATACCCAGCGAGTTGTTGGTCAATGCCAGTGCAAGTAAGGCTCCGATTACCGATAAAGGAATCGAGAACATCACCACGAAAGGATAAACAAAACTGTCGTAAAGGGCTACCATGATCAGGTATACCAGGATGATAGAGGCCATTAAGGCGATTCCTAAGGTACCAAAACCTTCGCTTTGGTTCTCCTGGTCACCGGCCCATACGTAACTTACACCTACAGGTTTTTTCAACTGACCATTTTTCTCCATTTCTTCCAGTTTTGTCTGCAGCTCTGCTACGATCGTACCTGTTGGCCTACCGATAGACTGTGCTTTTACAGAAACTGAAGTACTCTTATCTCTACGTTCCAGCTGACTTGGTCCGGCGCCTTCTTTAATGTCTGCGAACTGGGATAGTTTTACCTGTTGCCCGGTAGCATTAATGAAGATCAGGTTTCTTACGTCATCAATATCTTTACGGTTGAAAGTCTGGTAACGAATATTAATGTCGTATTCATACTCTCCTTTACGGTATTTACCATCTGTATTTCCACTAAAGGCAGTTTGCATCGTTGTACCTACCGTTTGCAGTGTTAAGCCCAGGGCGGCCATCTTATCGCGGTCTACCTGAACATTAATCTCCGGACTACCTTTCTCTACGGAAAGCTTGATCTCGGCAGAACCCTGAATCTTGCTCAGTACTTTCATTGCCCCTTCTGCATATTTCATGGCACTGTCCAGGTCTGAACCCATCACTACCATATCGATAGGTGCATTCTCAGCAATACCCAAAATACTGATCGGAACTGTTTTTACTTTCGCTCCAACAAGAATCTTTGCCAGCTCACGACTCACTTTAGTCGCATAGATACTGGATTCATCCTCACGTTCTTTACGCTCAACGAGTTTTACGTTGATCTCTGATTTATAGGCTGTAGCCTGAGTACCACCAAAGTCACCACTGGATTGTCCAACTGTGGTAATCAACTGTGTGATTTCTTTTTTCGTCTGTAAGAATGCTTCTGCCTGCTGGGTCACCTGGTTTGTTTTTTCAATAGAGGCATCTTTAGGAAGCTCTATCTGTACCAGGAACTCTCCTTTATCACTCTTAGGGAAAAACTCTGTTCCGATGAAACCACCGATGGTTAATCCACATGAACTGAGTAGTAAAAGGAATACGCCAATTAAAGTAATGGCTTTATGGCGTAAAGTCCATTCTAAAATACCGGTTACCCAAACTGTGAACTTGTGCAATTGTTTTTCGAACCATAAAATGAAACGTCCGAATGCGTTTTTACCTTCAATTTTTTCCAGTTTACCGAAACGTGAAGACAATAAAGGTACAATGGTAAATGAGGTAACCAAGGATAGGAGGGTAGCGATAATTACCACCACACAGAACTGGCGCAGGATATTGGATACCAATCCGGAACTTACCGCAATTGGAAAGAATACCACCACAATTACCAGGGTAATGGAAACTACGGTAAATCCGATTTCGCTGGTGGCATCATAAGCCGCACGAACTCTGTTTTTACCCATCTCCATGTGTCTGTATATATTCTCCAATACCACGATCGCATCATCGACAAGGATACCTACCACAAGGGAAAGTCCAAGTAATGACATCAGGTTCAGGGTATAGCCAAATAATCCGATCCCGATAAACGTAGCAATCAGGGATGCGGGAATGGAAACCATTACAATGGCCGCATTACGTAAACTGTGGAGGAAGAACAACATTACAAAGGCTACCAGGATAATCGCGAGGATTAAATCGTGGATTACCGCATCGGCAGATTCCAGCGTAAAGATGGAACTGTCGTTTACGATCAGCATTTTTAAATCATTGGCTTTATAGTCTTTTTGAAGGGTTTCCACAATTTTATGCATTCCCTTACTTACTTCTACCGCATTCGCATCAGATTGTTTAATGATCTGAATGGCAATCGCACCTTTTCTGTCGATCCGCGCGATTTTCTCTACTTCTTTCTGTGCATCCTGAACATCGGCAACATCACTTAACCTGATTTGTGCTCCGGCTTTGCTCGTCGCCACTACCAGGTTTCTCAACTCGTCTATCGATTTGTATTTACCCGATAAACGGATCAGTACGTCCTGATTTTCGGTTTTCACACTTCCTGTTGGGAAATCGAGGTTGGAAGTCAGGATTGCTTGTTGAATTTGTGGAACAGACAATCCGTAACCCTGGATCTTATCTGCATCCAGTCCGACAACAATTTCACGTTCCTGTCCACCTACAAGGTTAACCTGGGCTACCCCTGTAACCCTGGAAAGGATTGGGGCAATACGTTTGTCAATTAAGTCGTAAAAGGCTGCATCATCCATTTTCGCGGATGCCGACATGGTAATTACCGGTAAATCATCCAGTGAGAATTTATTCAGGGATGGTGGTTTTACGTCTGTAGGTAAGTCTGCAAGGATTGCGTTTACTTTACGTTGGGCCTCATTCAATGATAAATCCACATTGGCCTTGTCATTTAGGGTAATGGTTACCACGGATAAACTCTCATAAGATACTGCATTCAGTTTCTTAATGTTCTCCATGGAGGAGACCGCATCCTCAATTTTCTTGGTAACGGTATTTTCCACCTCATTTGGTGAAGCTCCCGGATATATCGTGGAAATGGATACTACGTTGTTCGAGAACTTCGGTAACAACTCGTAACTAAGCCCAAAGTAGCTCAATAGCCCCATCAGCGTTAATACGGTAAAAACCACAATAACGAGTGTTGGGCGCTTTATAGAAATTTCTGTTATTTTCATCAGAATGTATTTATATTTTTCATTGTAAGGGCCTATTCTATTTCACAGGAGCAACCGGAGTACCATCAATCAGGTTGATCTGACCGCTGATGATCACTGTTTCGCCTTCTTTAAGACCGTCAAGGATTTCTACATTTTCTCCAAGAATTCTGCCGGCAACAACTTTACGCAATACTGCTTTATTTCCTTCTCCTAAAACAAAGATCTGGTTACTGCTCACACTACCTACGAACGAACCACGTGGAATGGTTAATGAAGGGGCCTGGCCTGGGAACTTGAAGATTGCAGTACCATACATTCCTGCTTTAATGGTGTTTTTCTTATTGTTCTCTACCATGATCTCAATAGGGAAGTTTAAGGAAGCATCCGCTTTAGCGGCAATGAAAGTGATTTTACCTACATAATCATCCGTAGGAAATACGTTTGATTTGATCTGTACCTGATCGCCAACTTTAAGGTTCGCTACCTGAGATTCGTTTACACTTACTTTCAGTTTCAGTTTAGAAACATCTACCAATTCAAACATTTGAGTACCCTGCGCATTTACAAAAGCACCTACTTCAATGTATTTTTTGTTGACAATACCGTTGATAGGAGATTTGATGTTTGCATCACTGACTCTTCTCTGACTGCTTTGTAACCTTAGTTTTGCATTTTGAACAGCAAGTTTTGCCTGATCTAATTGTTGTTGAGTTACTCCGCCTGTTTTGAATGAACTGCTGTATCTGGCTTCGTCTCTGATGGCATTTTGAAGGTTTGCTTCTGCTGTTTCTTTATCAGTATTTAAAATCTCGGCATCAATACGGGCGATCGGTTGTCCTTTAGTTACCCTGTCACCTTCTTCTACATAGATTTTGGTTACACGTCCTGCATTTTCCGACAGGAAGTTTAATTCCTGATTAGGGGCAAATGTTCCGTTTGCACTAAAATCAAGGTTGATGGCCTGTTTCTGTATCACTGATGTACGGACACTGATTGCACCGCTACCTTGAGCTACAATTGCCGTTTTTGCCGCATTTTTCTTTTTATTATTGGTTAATACCAGGACGATGCCTGCGATGGCAAGTATGATTACTAAGGCTGTAATAATTCCTCTTTTCATTGTAGTAGTGATTTTATATTTCCGTTTGATTTGATTAATTGAATTTCGGCAATTTTATAGTTTAATAATGCCTGGTTATAACTGTTCTGAGCTTGTGTAAGTGCATTCTCTGTATCCAAAAGATCGGTTAATGCAGCCAGTCCGTTATTGTAGTTGTTTTGAGTACTTTGGTAAATTTCCTGGGCAAGGATCACGTTTTGACGTTGAGCATTAATGGTGCTCATGTTGTCCTTTAACTTGATTTTTGCATTTTCATACTCTACATTCAATGAGTTTTTCATTTGTCTGATGTCTTCGTCTGCTTTTTTAAGGTTCACATCAGCCTGACGTACCCTTGAACGGGTGGCGAAACCATCAAATATCGGAACCCTTAGGGTGATCCCTATTGCGGCCATATCATACCAGTTCGCAGTTCCTCCTTTACCTTTGAATAAATCAAACTTATTGCTCACTCCGTTATAGTTGTAATTGCTGTTCAATGCAAGGGTAGGATAGTATTCTGAGACTTTTGCTTTTCTGTCCAGTGTATATAATTCTTTTTGAACATTGGCAATTTTTAGTTCCGTCCGGTTGCTCATGTCAATAGATTCCGCAATTTCAGGAAGGCTTTTGATCTCTGCTAATTCTGTTTGTGGCAAGATTACAACCGTTTCAACAGGCATTCCCATCGAGTATTTCAATTGATTTTCCAATTGGGTGATGCCGTTTAAAATCTGAGCCCTTTGAGTTTGCAGGTTTGTCAGGTTCACCTTGATCCTGTCGACATCAATCTTTTTTGCCAATCCGTTTTTATATTGATCGGAAATGATCTTTTCCACCACTTTAACATTTTTGATGTTGGTGTCAATTACGTTCATTTGTTGTCTGTTGACCAATACTGAATAGTAATTGTTGGCCACCTGCTCTATAATTTGTTCTTCAGAGAGCTGTGCATTTAGTTTATAATAGCTCTCGCTGGTTTTAGCCGCTTTGAGGCCGGTAAAAACAGTTTGATTAAACAGTTGTTGGTTAAACTGAAGACCTGCTCCTGCATTGTATTTTGTACCTGCTTTAGCAACAATCACTTCACCTGGTCTGTTCAGGAATTCTCCTGGCAGTACAATACTTTGGACGATAACATTGTCGGTCAGACTTGCACTTCCGGTAAGTTGTGGTAAAGCCTGCGCTCTGATCTCCTGGGTTTTAAATTTGCCTCCTTCTACGTCAAGGTTAGCTTTTCGTACGGACACAGCGTTCTGAACGGCGTAATTTAATGCATCTTTAAGGCTCAGTGTTTGCTGTGCACTTGCTGCATTCGATAATAATAACCCCAGCAGCAGTAGCGGAATTAATCTTACCTGTTTAATTATTGTATTCATGTTTATGATAATTTGGGGTCTGTTTTATTTTAATCCTTTGATAAATATTTTAGATAAGCTGAGTTGTTTCTCTAATATGGCTTTCATGTCTTTTTTGCTTGGGAAGAGTTCTTTGTTTCCATGGAGCAGACATAGTGAGGTGATTCCTGACAGGCTGTCCAGATAGAGTTCGGCCATTTTGTTTACCTCACAAGGGGCAATCTCTTTATTGTCAACTGCTCTTTGCAAAATTTCGGCATGCAGGTTTTCATTTTTTGCTTTCATTTTCATGAAGGATTCCCTAAGCTCATCGGAGCTGAGAGAGGCATCCGGGCTGCCACCTGAGAGGTGAAGCATATAATATTTCTGAAAAAAGCGGTGTTTAACCTCAACAAATGCTGCGAAACGTTCTTCAAGGGTGTCTTTCGCAAATTGATCTCTTTCTAAAATCTCGAAGTAATCGGAGAAAATCTTATCAATTACTCCCAGTACCAGGCTGCTTTTATCTGGAAAATAATAATATAAGGAAGGTTTGGATACCGATAAATCGTCCGCAATCTCATTCATTGTGGTTTTGTTAATTCCATAATGAATGAAGCGCTTTATCGCACCCTCAATAATCAGTTCTCTTTTTTTATCTGTCTCTACCATTCTACTTTTCTACTTTCTGACTTTTTTCTTTGAACGGTCAAAAATACTGCCATATTCCGGCAACAGAAACTTTAATATGAAAATCATATAAAAGTTACATAAAAATGACGAAATTTTATTGTTTTATTTTCAATCCGTTTAGGAAGATGTCGGCAAACATCTTTTCTTTTAGAAAAATCTGCTTGAATTGTTCTTTTCCGGGGAACATGCTCTTGTCTTTTGAGAGGATGTTGAAATGAATGCCAGATAAGGCATCGATGAATATTTCTGTTGCTAGTTTGGTATCTGAGATCGCAAATTCTTTACTGGTTACGCCCCGGCTAAACAAGGAGCCGATAATGATGAATTCAAAAGTCCTGGCTTTATGGAACTTTTCTGCCAGGTTGTCGGGAAGTTCATTGCCGATAATCTGACTGGACTCCAGGATATTATAGTACTTCTGGATAAAGGCCTGTCTTTTTTGTAGCAGTTTAAGTACACCCTCCGTTGCCGTTTTTGTTTTATCAACAGATTTGACCAGGTCCCTGCTGATGATTTGCATCAGGTGTTCAATGGCACTTACATACAGGCTCAGTTTGTCAGGGAAATAATAATAAAGTAATGCTTTTGAAAAAGAGATATCTTTCGCGATTTCTGTCATGGTCGTTTTTGACAGGCCATAATGGGCAAAACGCTTTAAAGCAGCTTCAATAATTAAAATTCTCTTTTTATCCTGATTTTCCATACAAATTCTAGTATTCTCCCTCTCTATAGCACCTCGTTGCTGTTGATTTGAGCAATTGAGACGAAAAATAGACAAATTTTTTAAATATTTATTTAAACATGTTTATTACACTCCTTAACAATTACATTTGTACCCTATAGCAAATCAGTTCATTTTATCTATGACCATCTTCCAGGAAAATATCTCATTAAAACCTTATAACACCTTTAGTATACCTGTCAGCAGCCATTATTTTGCAGAAGTATTTAGTTCATCTGCATTGGAAGAACTGTTGAAATCCGAATTGATCAAGGAGCAGCAGTTGTTGATTTTGGGAGGTGGAAGTAATCTTTTATTTACAAAAGACTTTGATGGCCTGGTGATAAAAATGAGTATCCCCGGGATTTCTGAGGAGATTCATGGGGATGAGGTGATCGTTACTGCCGGAGCGGGCGTGGTCTGGAACGATTTTGTAAATTATTGTGTACAAAAAGGTTTTGCAGGAGTAGAGAATCTGAGCCTGATCCCCGGAACGGTAGGGGCTTCTCCGATCCAGAATATCGGTGCATACGGCGTTGAGCTTAAAGATGTTTTTGAATCCTGCTCGGCTTATGAAATTGCTACGGGAAAACGCAGGTCCTTTAATCATCAGGATTGCCGCTTTGGGTACCGGGATAGTATTTTTAAAAATGAGCTGAAGGGGCAATACATCATCACAGAGGTCAGTTTCAGATTAAGCAGGGTAGCCAGTATCAATACGCAATATGGCGCGATTCAGGAAGAGCTGGTTAAAAGAGGGATTGCACATCCGACAATCGCCGATGTTTCTGCCGTAGTTTCCCATATCAGGGTAAGTAAGCTCCCGGATCCTTCAACCATAGGCAATGCCGGAAGCTTTTTTAAGAACCCTGTAATTGAGGAAGATGCCTTCCAAAAGATCTTTGAAAAATTTCCTGAACTGGTACATTATCCCGCTGGAAATGGTAAGGTTAAACTTGCAGCTGGCTGGTTAATAGAGCAATGTGGATTTAAAGGTAAAGTGGTTGGGCAAACAGGAACCTGGAAAAACCAGGCCCTGGTACTTGTCAACCATGGACAGGCAA
The DNA here is from genome assembly GCF_003852525.1 of Pedobacter sp. KBW06. Lineage (GTDB taxonomy): Bacteria > Bacteroidota > Bacteroidia > Sphingobacteriales > Sphingobacteriaceae > Pedobacter. The sequence continues at coordinate 128,532 of NZ_QAJL01000004.1, read as the reverse complement.
GCGGACAGGAAGTGTATAGTTTTTCAGAAAATATAATAGATACGGTAGCGGCCAGATTTGGCGTCAGACTGGAAAGAGAAGTAAATATTCTGTGACATAGCCCTCTTGGTCATTGTCAACCCTAAAAAACAATTTGTTAACATTCGGATTGATTTTTTGGTACATATGTTGTATAGCATTTGGTGTGTAAGATTAAACAAACGTTGAGCGCCACTCCTAAAAACGTTGTTTGCTTTTTTAACCTTAAAACTTAAAACATTATGACAAAAAATGAATTCAACCTCCAGTTAAATGACCATTCGGTTTCTTTGCAGTCATTCGCTTTAAATTTTACGAAAGACATTGAGGATGCAAACGACCTGGTTCAAGATACCATGCTAAAAGCGGTAACTTACTACAGTAAGTTTAAAGAAGGTACAAATCTTAAAGGATGGTTATTTACCATCATGAAAAATACCTTCATTAACAACTACAGACGTTTGGTGAAAACCAATGCATTAATTACCAAATCAGACGACATTTCTTCTGCCAATCTGCACTATAGTGCTGCAAAAAATACGAGCGACAGTAAGTTTATTATAGGTGATATCAATAAAGCGCTTTCTACACTTCAGCCGGAATATTACATTCCTTTCATCAAATATTTTGAAGGATATAAATACCATGAAATTGCCGAAATGTTAGAGATTCCAATCGGTACAGTAAAGACGAGGATACACGTTGCCCGTCAGATTCTTAAAAAATATCTGAAAACCTATTCTAAAGAAATTTTGGGTGCAGAGGTTGTTTAACCCTCCCGAAGGTATTTAAAAGCGCTTTAACCCAGATGTTAAAGCGCTTTTTTTATGCCATAAAAAATTCATTGGTAAACGCCGTCAAAATCATATTTTTGGGCTTAACTAATTAAATAAATGAATTTTACTTATCTGTTGCTGGCACTTGGCATCCTGGTTATCCCGATGGTTTTGCTATTTGTTAAAAAAACAAGTTTTAACCGGACCATAAAGTTTGCCATTCCTGCGGTACTGATTACCGGGCTTGCCTTTTCGATATTTGCAACAGTACTGGTGATGGTGGGGGGCTGGAGTTTTCACCCTGCTTACCTGACAGGGGTATCCTTATGGAAAATTCCGGTAGAAGAATTTCTGTTTACTGCGGCCATTAGTCTGGCAGGTATTGGTGTTTATGTTACATTAAATGCGTTCTTCCCCAATAATGCTTTAGATAAATTTAGTCTTTCTTTTAGCAATCTGCTGATGGGGCTTTGTATTGCCATGTTGATTTTTACCTATACCAAATGGTACAGTGCAATTTCATTTGGTGCCTTATTTGTCCTGATTTTTTATATCGAATACCTCAATAAACTTCGCTTCACCTATAAATTTTACCGGGGATTTCTGGCAGTATTGCTGCTCTTCTATATTGCTTATGGTGTTATTTCGACGCTGCCTGTGATTTCTTATACAGAAGTCATCAATTTAAAGCTGGGGGCCATTCCTTTTGAGAGCCATTTTTACTTTATGGGAATGCTTTTGATGAGTGTTTACTTATTTGAGCTGTTTAAAAGCAGGGCTAAAGCATAATGGATCTGCCAATTTATACCAAACAACAGCTGGCACTCCGGAATGGCCAGGATAAGCCGCAGATCTGGGTTGCCTATCGCGGGATAATTTATGATGTTACTGAAAGTCGTTTATGGCGGAATGGTAAACATTATGAACACTGGGCAGGACAGGACCTCACTGAGGAGCTGCCGGATGCACCACATACGGAAAATGTTTTTGAGAAATTTATAGCGATTGGAAAGCTATTTAGTTAGACAAGGAAATGCTTTTGCAAGCAATCCTTGTCTAATGTATAATTTATGCTTCGATGGTAAAAGCACTCAGTTTTACGAATTCCTGAATGCGGTTTGCTACCTCTTCGTCTGTCAGGTTAAGGATCTTTTCTGTTCCAAACTTCTCTACGCAGAAAGAAGCCAGCGCAGAGCCATAGATAATGGCATTTTTCATGTTGTTGAAATTGACTGTTCCTACTTTCGCAAGGTAGCCGATAAATCCACCTGCAAAGGTATCACCTGCTCCTGTCGGATCAAATACTTCTGCCAGTGGTAAAGCCGGTGCAGAGAATATTTTGTCTTCGTGGAATAGTAAAGCACCGTGTTCTCCTTTTTTAATGATCAGGTATTTAGGTCCCATTGTCAGGATCTTTTTAGCCGCTTTAACCAAAGAATATTCTCCTGAAAGCTGACGGGCTTCTTCATCATTAATGGTCAGTACGTCTACCAGTTTAAGGGTTTCCAAAAGGTCATCCATCATGATGTCCATCCAGAAATTCATGGTATCCAAAACGATCAGCTTTGGTCTGTTTTTTAAACGCTCAATTACGGTACGTTGTACAATAGGGGTAAGGTTTCCTAACATCAGGTACTCGCAGTCCTGATAATTTTCCGGAATGATGGGATCGAAATCGGCTAAAACATTTAATTCAGTAGCTAAAGTATCCCTGCTGTTCATGTCATTGTGGTACTTTCCAGACCAAAAGAACGATTTCTCTCCTTCTTTTATCTGTAATCCTTCGGTATCAATTCCATGTTCATTGAATGTGTCAATGTCTGCTTTATGAAAATCATCACCAACAACAGCAACGATTTTTACTTTATTATAAAAGTAGGATGCAGCTAAACTTGCATAAGTAGCGGCTCCTCCGACTATCTTATCCGTTTTTCCGAAGGGAGTTTCAATAGCATCAAATGCCACAGTCCCTATGATTATCAAGCTCATAGATATCTTTTTAAAATTATTTTCAAATATTTTGCTACAAATATTGCATAAATAAATTAAAACCCCTAATATTGCATTCCCAAAACGAACGAAACTTAATGTTGTTTAAGACTTCAAAAAGCCGTTTTTTTGGATAGCCAGTACTCCCGAGTAGCTCAGCTGGTTAGAGCATCTGACTGTTAATCAGAGGGTCACTGGTTCGAGCCCAGTCTCGGGAGCCCAATTAAAAGCCTTTCAGTGAAAACTGAGAGGTTTTTTTTGTTTCCGAAAAGATTTTTTATAATCATATATTTGATGTAATTATATAAAATTAATGTCCTCAAAATTCAAAGAACGCTCAAATCTTAAACAGACTTCAATAACGTGGCAAATAAATTAGATAAAATAGTAATCGTAGACATAGAAGCAACCTGCTGGAATACCGGACAACCAAAAGGAATGGAAAGTGACATTATTGAGGTTGGCGTATGTCTCCTGGATATTCGCACTGGCGAGATTTCCGAAAACAGGGGGATACTGGTAAAGCCCGAGCGGTCTGAGATCAGTCTTTTCTGCACTGAATTGACCACAATTACACCGCAGATGATCGAAGAAGAAGGGATCGCGTTCAAAGAAGCCTGTCGGATTTTACAAGATCAATACTTATCGCAAGGCAGGCCCTGGGCAAGTTTTGGGGCATATGATCAGAAACAATTTCAGAAACAATGTACCGCTATGAACATTGGGTATCCTTTTGGTCCTTCCCATATCAATGTAAAGACGTTATTCGCTTTAAAAAAGAAGCTGAGTCATGAAAAGGGCATGTCCGCTGCATTAAATCTGCTCAAGATTCCTCTGGAAGGAACCCATCACCGTGGTGTTGATGATGCAAATAATATTGCCAAAATATTGAACTGGATTTTAAATTAAGGTATGGAAAAAGTTAAGCCCATCCATCCGGATTTCTTTAGCTTATTGGTCTTGAAGGAGCAAAGTCTAGTAGAACTCTTCTGTGATTTAAGGGCTTTTCTACTCGAAATACATCCGGAAAGCAATGAATTGCTGTATCATACGCATGCCCTGACAACTGCCTTCTCCCTCTCGGAAAAGCTGGGGGATGCTTATTGTATGATTCCGATATATACCAATCATTTAAATTTAGGTTTTACGAAAGGGACACGTCTGGATGACCCGCAGCATTTGCTGGTTGGTACAGGAAACCTCATCCGGCATATTCCGGTAAGAACGCCCTCAGACTATAGAAATGAGGAGGTGGTACAACTCATCAAAGCATCGATAGCGTTTGCGCTGAAACACATGGAGAAGCCTACAAAAACCACCGGAAAGAGCATTTCCAAAATCAAGAAGGCTTAATGCTTTTGAATGGGCTGAAAACCTAGAGCTACATGGGTATCGGGTGTTGAAGCCAGGAAAAATATAGCCATACCACAGCGGGCGCTTACATTTTCCAATTGAAGGTTCCCTTTTGCAGATTTGCCTATTCTTGTTTTTTCTGAAAATAAAGTCCAGAAGAGTGGAGGGATTCCGTTTAGCTTCGTTTTGTCCCTTAGCTTGAAATATCCTTTTCTTAATTTCCCTTTAATGAGTTTTTGAGATAGCCGGGCCTCTCCATCATAAAGTGTGATCTGTAATCTTCTTTTGCTGATCATTTTTAAGTCAACGGACAGGTCTTTCATTAATAAGGTTTCTTCCATCGGTTCTCTGGTAAGGTATGGCCATAGATTGAAATTTTTAGATTGCCTGGAAGTGTCTGTACGCGTAGTATATCTGCCGTTTAGCGACTCGTAATTGTCGGTTTCTACATGGACGAGGGGCTGGGCTGAGTTTTTCCTGAAAGACCCGCAACCTGTTGATAAGGTAAATAGTATCGCGGCAAAGAAAATATTTCCTTTCATGTGATTTTGAATAAGACAGATTTCTTAGCAAGGATATAAAAAATAAGTACTCCATATTCCTGGGTTTGGTAAACGCCGGGTACCGGTTAACATACGCCGGAGGTTTGGTCCTAATCATTTTTTGTATCCCCCCGCTCAGCCGCTGCTTACTTTAGAATGTGAAAAATATTGTTAAATTCGTTAAGTGACAAAATCATTCACCCTTTTTAATTAACCATATGACGAAAAGAGGGTTTTATTAGTTAAAAGCAAAAACATAAATTAGAATTGAAACGAATATTAGTGGTAGAAGATGAGCCGGTGATCCGCAATTCTATCGTCAGGATTTTTGATGGAAGGACTGATGTTGTTGTGGTAGGTTCCTGTGGAACCGTAGAAGCTGCCCTGGTGATGGTTTCGGGCACTGCTCCGGACATCATTTTATTGGACATCGATTTGCCGGATGGAACTGGTTTTGATATTCTTGATCAGGTGAAGCCAGGTCGCTTTCATGTGATTTTTATTACTGCTTATAATCATTTCGCCATTAAGGCGATTAAATATGGTGCCCTGGATTACCTGCTTAAGCCTTTAAATGAAGAAGAACTTGAACAGGCAATAAGGAAAATTATAGAAGAAAAAACGCCTGCAGTTCAGGAAAATCAATTGTTGGTCAGCAGACAGCATTATAGAGAACCGGATAAGGACAACCGGATCGTACTTCGTTTCCAGCAATACTTTGATATTGTATCATTTGAAGATATTGCCTTCTGCAAAAGCGATGGAGGGTATACCACTTTCTTTATGACGGACGGACGTGAGATCATGATTTCTAAAACGCTTAAAGAGTATGAAGAGTTATTACCGGAGAAGTTCTTTATCCGTACCCATCGTTCCTATCTCGTTAATAAGCGATTTATTGACCGTTACCACAAAGAGGGATATCTGGTGTTAAGAAACGGAAAGGAAATCCCTATTTCCACACGTCGCAGAGATTATGTGATGAACTTTCTGGATTCCTTTTTGACGGTTTGAAGGAGCTTCTGATGGATATAGAAAGATTGGGGGCTTTTCCTGTTGAGATAATAAATTTGTAATTTCACAGCATTACCTATCTATTCTATACTTCATCTAACAATCATTTATCTATGAAAAAGACAACGCTACTTTTAATCATCTCCTGTTTCAGCCTGATCGGCTATGCCCAGGAGCCCGCGGCAGTGGACACCACAAAAAGATGGACCATCCATGGAGAAAATACCTTTTTAATCAACCAGAGTTCCTTTTCGAACTGGTCTGCAGGGGGCGTAAACGCTTTTGCCGGAAACCTGCTTTTTAATTATGACTTCAATTATAAAAAAGACAAATGGAGCTGGGACAATAAAGCGATTGTGGGTTTCGGGTTGAGCAAGCAGGAAGATGTGGGCGTTCGTAAGAATGATGATAAAATCATTCTGAACAGCTTAGTGGGATATAAAGCGGCAAAATACTGGCTGTATACCTTCTATGCCAACTTTCAGACGCAGTTTGCGAATGGTTATTCTTACGGTTCGAATGGATCAAAAAAGTTAATTTCGAAAGCTTTTGCACCTGCGTACCTTACTTTTGGGCCTGGTTTTGCTTACAAACGTTCGGATAATTTCAGGATTAATATTTCTCCTGCGGCGTCCAGAATCGTAATTGTTGCTAACGATTCGCTTTCCAGACAAGGCGCTTTTGGGGTTAAATCAGGAAAGAAAACTGACTTCCAGTTTGGTGCCTCCCTGGATGCTTATTATAAAGTAAACCTAATGGAGAACATCAGCTTTGAGAACATTTTGAAACTATATTCCAACTATCTTGATAAACCACAGAATGTGGTTACTGATTATACCGGCAATCTGTTTATGAAAGTAAATAAGTTTGTAACGGTAAATGCCGGCGTACAATTGATCTATGATGATAAAACTAAAATCCTTAGAAAAGATGGCGTAAATGAAGGCCCGGCTTTACAGGTGAAACAGATCTTTGGTGCCGGACTGACTTATAAATTCTAAATATGAAATTTATCTATTTATTTGTAGCGATTACTGCCGAAGTAATCGCTACAAGTGCTTTAAAAGCTTCGGAGCAGTTTTCTAAATTGATTCCTTCGCTTATTGTAATTGCGGGCTATATGATTGCCTTTTATTTTCTCAGCCTAACATTAAGAACCATGCAGGTTGGTATTGCTTATGCATTATGGTCGGGTGTTGGTATTGTACTGGTTTCTGCTGCCGGATATTTTTTATATCAGCAAAAGCTGGATTTGCCAGCAATTCTGGGGATCTCACTGATCATTCTCGGGGTGATCGTGATCAATGTGTTTTCTAAATCAGCTTCACATTAGGTGTCGGAAAAGAGCCTAAACCATTTCTTTGATAAAGATTTCTTCAATCATACTGATCTCAGCTGCATAAATCGTTTTCTTGCGGGTCGAGAAATAAAGCGTGTTCTCAATTACATCGTTCCCTTCCCAGATCACTTTAATGTTACCACTTTCGATCTCTTTCTTGCATAAAAAATCGGGAATGATGGCCACCCCGTTTTGTTCGCTGATACAACGCACAATAGAGCTCAGGTTAGGCACAATGTAGTTTGGCTTAAAATCCGGGCGCTTATTGAAGTTGAGGTGCCAGAAGCGCCTTAAATGCTCCATGTCGGCTGTAGTACCGTACCAGGTCTGTTTTTTAAGCCAGGCATGGACTTCCTCCATATTTCCTTTTTTGAGGAGTTCGTCGAAACCGGCAGTTGGTGTTGCTGATCCGCCTACCAATACGATTTTTTCTTTGGAGAAAGGAAGGTAATTGATGTTGCTGGAATCTCCTTTTTGAGGGGTAATGATCAAATCAAGGATACCGTTATCCAGGTCACTCAGCATTTCCGGATATTCTCCAAATTTGATGATGACATTAAATGGGAGCGTTGGCAGATAGGATTCTAAAGTGAATTGAAAGGTCTCAAAGCACATTCCGATACTGATGGTGGGGGTATCTTTTTCTGTGCTCTTATGAAAATGGTGTTCTGCTGCTTCCAGTTTGGTTACGGCATCCAGTACATAATTATAAAGTACTTTGCCGCGTTCAGTGGAGACCATTTTTCTGGAAGTCCGGTCAAACAGCTTATAACCTACATAAGCCTCCAGAGAATTCAGATGCAGACTGACCCCGGGTTGAGATATATATAATATTTCAGCTGCTCCGGTTAGGGTTCCGGTTTCATAAATCGCTTTAAATGTTCTAAACCATTCTAGATTAACCATGATCTTGTGTATTATAATTATGATACAAAGGTATGATTTAAGTTATTTTAATTATACATCTTCTTGCCATAATTTTGTGGTCACAATACAAAAATAAAAGAGGAAATAAAGAAAATGAAAATATTCATCATCAACGGCGGACAGGTTTTTGGTCATTCAGGTGGTCGTTTCAATGCAACAATAACCGCAGAAACCATTGCTTTCTTTGAAAGCCAGCCAGGGTTTGAAGTTAAAACAACCAGTGTAAATGACGATTATAACCCAATAGAAGAAGTAGAGAAATATACCTGGGCAGATGTCGTGATTTATCATACACCGATCTGGTGGTTCCAGGTACCACACGGCCTTAAAAAATACATCGATGTGGTGTTTACCGCCGGACATAACAAAGGGATTTATAAAAGTGATGGACGTTCTTCGGAGAATCCGGCCATCAATTATGGCACAGGAGGAATGCTTCAGGGAAAAAAATACATGTTGACCACTTCCTGGAATGCGCCTAAAGAAGCGTTTACCCTGCCGGGTGAGTTTTTTAATGAAAAGAGCGTAGATGAAGGACCTTTATTCGGGTTTCACCGTATGAATGCATTTACAGGGATGGAACCCTTGTCAGGAATTCATTTCCATGATGTGGAAAAGAACGCAGATCTCGAAACCGATTTAACACGTTACAGAGCACATTTGGAGCAAACCTTTGTGGCTCAGTTACAAGAAGAAAATAGCTTATAAATATTGAAAATAAAGAAATGGAATATAGAAAATTAGGTAAATCAGAACTGGAATTGTCGGCGATCACTTACGGCGCATTTGCGATTGGTGGTACCATGTGGGGAGGAAATGAGAAACAAAATTCAATAGCTGCGATTCATGCCTCTTTAGATCATGGGGTAAGTACCATTGATACTGCACCCTTTTATGGTTTTGGTTTAAGTGAAGAGCTGATTGGTGAAGCAATTAAGGGGAAAGACAGAAGTAAAATTCAGATCCTGAATAAATTTGGCCTGGTATGGGACCAGAGCAATCAGGGGAAAGGAGAACATTTTTTTGATGCAGAAGACAATGGAAAGATCTTGCCAATTTACAAGTATGCGGCAAAAGCCAATGTGATCAAAGAACTGGAGGAAAGTTTAAAACGACTGGGTACCGATTATATTGATTTATTGCAATTGCACTGGCCCGATGCCAGCACGCCGATTGATGAAACCATGGAGGCTTTGGAACTGCTCATTCAGCAAGGTAAGATCAGGGCAGCAGGGGTGAGCAATTATAATCTTGATCAAATGAAAACTGCAAATGAAACGATCTCGCTTTCTTCCAATCAGCTTGCTTACAGCATGCTCAACAGGGGTATTGCAGACGATGTCATTCCTTATGCAATGGAGCATAACATCTCTGTCATTGCTTACAGTCCACTGGAAAGGGGGCTGCTGACCGGAAAGTATTTTAAAGATGCGATGCTGAAATCGAATGATCACCGAAATGGCTATTTTGGTCAGTTTGATGCAGAAAAGGTGAAAAGCTTTTTAACGGCCATTCAGCCCATCGCCGATGCGAAAAATGCTTCCTTATCCCAGTTGGTTTTGCGCTGGACTACCCTTCAGCCGGGAATCACTATCGTATTGGCCGGAGCCAGAGATGCAGATCAGGCCATTGACAATGCCAAAGCAATGGACATCACTTTTAAAAGAGATGAAATTGATTATATCAACGAACAATTGAATAAGATCAGCTGATAGGCAGATCAGGTTACAGCAGGCGTCCGGCTTCCCTTTTTTGGAGGCCGGACGTTTTGTTTTTAGGGCAAAGTCTGCTTTCTGCTTCATAAGGCGAACATTTAATCTTAACTTAGGGTTTAAAATCAGGCTTTGCCAAAAGAAGCAATGGTGGGATACAAAATCTAAATCAGCATGTCAAATATTAAATTGATTATTGAGGAAAGGCCAAGTAATATTGGCAATTTTATGGTAGGCAGACTTTTACCATTCCGGGAGAAGAGAATGGTAGGACCTTTTTCATTTATTGATCATATGGGTCCAATTTGCCTGAGTGACCACGAGAATTTAGATGTGCCACCTCATCCACACATTGGTCTTTCTACGCTTACCTATCTTTTTGAAGGGAGCATTATGCATAAAGACAGCCTTGGAACTGAGGTAGAAATAAAACCGGGGCAAGTGAACTGGATGACTGCAGGAAGTGGAATTGTTCATTCTGAGCGGACACCTTCCTATCTTAGGGATTCGGACAAAATGCTTCATGGACTTCAGATCTGGGTGGCACTACCTACCGCACTGGAAAAAATGGCACCCGAATTCTACCATGCCGGAGAGGAAGATATTCCCTCATGGGAGGAAAACGGTATCGCTTTTAAACTGATAGCCGGCGAAGCTTTCGGAAGAAAATCCCCGGTTCCCGTGTATAGTCCGCTTTATTTCCTGGAATTGAAAACAATCAGCCGGAAGACGGTGACCATCGGTGCCGATTTGTTCGGGGAAAGTGCTTTGTACATCCTGGAAGGAGCAATTGAAAGTGAAGGTTATACTTACGGGCCGAAACAGATTCTGGTGGCTAAAGACAGTAAACTTTGTGAATTTGTGATGCAGGAAAATACGAGTGTTTACATCTTTGGAGGAGAGCCTTTTCCTGAAGAAAGGATCATTTACTGGAATTTTGTAGCCTCCACAAGAGAACGGATTGAAGAAGCAAAAACCATGTGGCTGGAACAATCTTTTGCGAGAGTGCCGGGAGAGACTGATTTTGTTCCCCTTCCGGAACAAGGAAAGAATATCAAAAATTAAATTATATCTATGAATATCGAACAGGTTAATGATGAAAAAAAGGGCTGGTTTAAGGCTGTAGAAGATGGTAAGGAAGCAGGGCTGATGACCTATGTCTGGGCAGGTCCCGGGAAGATCATTATCGACCATACGGAAGTGAGTCCTGAGTTTTCTGGTAAAGGAGTAGGGAAGGCATTGGTATTGGAAGCAGTTCAGTATGCCAGGGAAAGTAAAGTGAAGATCCTTCCTTTATGCCCTTTCGCCAAAAGTGTATTTGATAAGAATGCAGATTTGCAGGATGTCCTTTTCTAATTAAAATAAGTATACAGATGAAAATTTTGGCCTTTGCAGGAAGTAACAGCAGCAGATCGATCAATAGAAAATTAGTTATTCATACGCTTTCCTATTTTGACGAGGAAAAGATCACTCTTTTGGATTTGAATGATTTTGAAATGCCGCTTTTTTCTGTGGATAGAGAACGTAATGATGGCTATCCTCATAAAGCCCATCAGTTGCTGGAACTTATTTCGGCATGCGACCTGATGATCGTATCACTGGCAGAACATAACAACAGCTATACCACCGCCTTTAAGAATGTCATGGACTGGTGTTCCCGCATTAATGGAAAGTTTTTTCAGAATAAGCCAATGTTGCTGATGAGTACTTCTCCGGGAGGCTTTGGTGGGGGGAATGTGATGAATTCCGCGAAAGCCTATTTTCCGAAATGTAGTGCGAATATTCTCGATACTTTTTCTCTTCCTTCTTTTAATCAGAATTTTGAAGAAAAAGAAGGGATCATTCATCCGGAGCTGAGAGCAGATTTTATCACTAAGATAAAGGGACTCAGGGAAGGACTAAAAAAATAAACCGGAAGAATCCCCCTCCGGCTTATCCTTATTAATCTCCCCTAAATAACTATATTTATGTATAGCTTATGTCAAATGTATTTCTTTATATGAAGCAAAAAAATACCTAATATTAGGTATTTTTTTGCTTCATATCGAAGGGGAACTGCTTGATTCTAAGCATTAAAACGGTCGTGAAACGCCCGTTCCAGTGTTTCACGATGCATTGGGTGGGCAAGACTGATTAATGCCGTTGCTCTTTGCTTTAAACTTTTGCCAAACAGGTTCACCTTACCGTACTCGGTAACCACCCAGTGAACATGCCCCCTTGTTGTCACCACTCCGGCACCTTCTTTCAAAAAAGGTACGATCCTGGAAATCCCCTTTGAAGTAATGGATGGAAGGGCAATGATGGGTTTTCCACCCTCAGAGAGAGAGGCGCCATGAATGAAGTCCATTTGTCCGCCAATTCCTGAATATTGATAGGTACCCATAGAGTCTGCACAGATCTGTCCGGTTAAATCCAGCTCAATAGCAGAATTGATGGCTGTAACCTTAGGGTTTTGGCGGATGATACTGGTGTCGTTGGCATAGGAAATATCCATGACCCTGATGCTGGGATTATCATCAACAAAATCGTATAGTTTTTTTGTTCCGATCATAAAGGAGGTAATGGACTTACCCCGGTTTATTTTTTTAAGGCTGTTGTTGATCACACCATTTTGTATCAATGGGATCACACCATCGGAAAGCATCTCTGTATGTAGTCCAAGGTTCTTATGATTGCTCAGGTTTTTCAATACCTGATCAGGTATTCCGCCAATTCCCAACTGTAAGGTCGCGCCATCTTCTACAAGGGAGGCGATATTCGCTCCTATGGTTACCATAGCTTCACTTGTTTTGGCACCATAATCTACTTCCGGCAGTTCTTCTTCATGCCAGACCAATGACTGGAACTTACTGATGTGTACAAAGCCATCACCATGTGTTCTGGGTACTTTGGGGTTCACCTGGGCAATAATGTGTTTTGAGGTGTCTACGGCTGCCCTGGCGATGTCAACAGAGGTGCCCAGTGAACAATAGCCATGAACATCTGGTTCCGATACCTGAATTAACGCGACATCGATGGGAAGAAAGCCTTCCTTAAATAATTTGGGAATCTGACTCAGGAAGACAGGAACATAATCCCCATAGGGACTGTTAACCACTGACCGGGTATTGGCAGAAACAAACAAGGAGTTAAAGAAAAAGCTTTCCCGGTAAAGGGCTGCGTTGAAATCAATATCACCAAGGGTGGTAATACTGGTAATTTCTACTTTTTTTAAATCTGCATGTCTTTCCTGCAGGGCTTTCACTAAATGAACGGGAGTGGCGGCACTGCCATGAATGAAAACGCGATCGCCGGATTTTATAGCTTGTACTGCTTGCGCTGCAGTAATGTAGGTAGGAGAATTCATTTGTTTAAAGGGCTTTATTGGAAATTAATCAAATGTTTATTTGGCTTAAGATAGTTATATTTTGAGTTGAACCAGTTAGAATGGGTATTTATATCTGAGCGTAAATTTCCGGATAATTGCCAGGCAGAGAGGTGATAATGATCACTTTTACCCTTGATTGTCATCAGGGAAAAGAAGGATTTTTATTAATTTTACAGCTTAGCAAGGATGGAGATGAAAAGCAAAGCAGCAACTGTAGATGAATACTTTCTAGAGATTCCTGAAAAAAGGGTTGCCCTGCCGGCGATGGTAAGGGCATTGTGTAAAGAAGTGCTGATCGGATACGAGGAACATATGGCCTGCGGAATGCCTGCTTATTCCAGAAATGGCCTTGTAGCACTGACCTTCGCCATTCAGAAAAATCAGATTAGTTTTTATACCTTAAAGGAGGATGCGGTGCATGCAAATGTCGCTTTGTCGCAGGGGCTGGAGCCGGGGAAGCCAGTGGTTCGGTTTGATCGATTGGAAGGAATTGATTTTGAATTAGTCAGGAAGCTGTTAGTGGATGTTTTTACTGATGAACAGGCCCATTTCGTTAAGCACCCTGGGATCGGTTAATAATTTCGAATGACTGGTTTCCTGGTATGCAGAAGCTGTTGTTTCCGGATTGTCTTTTAGAAATGCTTCGATATTACTGCTTGGAGAAATGAGGTCATTTGAGTCGTAAATCAGCAGGTGTTTCAATTGATCTGAAAAGTCGTAGATCTTGTTCAATACAAAATGCTCGGTTTTCTGCTCAAATAGTTTCTCAAAATCAGTAAAGAACTTTTCCTGTGCTTCATTAGAGGTCTTTACTGCTTCCATCGAGGCAATGAAATTATCCTTTAGGTTTACCATTGGTGCAATGCTGATCAATAGCTGGGGATATTCTTTACCTTGCTGTAAGGCTAAAGCATTGGCCATACCGCCCAGAGAATGACCGATCATGACCTGTGGTTTACCTGCATGGATAAAGAGTTGTCTGATCGATTCTGCATAGAGAAAAAGGTTGCTGATTTCTCCTTCGGAACTTCCATTTCCAGGTGCATCAAAAGACCAGATTTCGAAATTCTTGTTTGCCCTGAGCATGGCAATAATTTCACTGAAGTCAGCGCCTTTAGAGCCCCATCCATGACTGAGCAGTACCTTAACAGGTCCATTGCCCCATTTAAAGCAATTGATGTTTAAATCCGATTGGCTAAAATACCGGTCATGTACTTTTAAGGAGCTGATTTCAGCCTCATCCAGTAATTTTTGCTGATGGAGGCGGAGCGGCATTTTTGGCGAATAACAAATCAGCTGCCAGAGTAGTGTCTGTAACTGATCAGAATCTCCCTCAGATAAGTTTTTGATGTCCTCTACGATCTTCCTCAGTTTTTTCATCAGAATATAATTGTTTCTTACCGGTTATGAAGCGATCATAAGCATGTTCATCGCTATTTGTAAGCGGCATGCTTATGATTGTTCAAGATCTTATATTGATCTGCTCCTTAAGTCCAAATTTGCGGATTAAAACCCGGAGATTATTCAGCAACAGGTCAGGATTGATCAATTAGTTCCTTTTGCAGACTCTTGGATGTCTTACTCTCTCCGTTGTGGCTCCATCCCGGAGGATAAAACATGTATTTTATCTTGTTCTTCCAGCCTGGTGCCCGTTTTACATCGTCGGAAAGCGCAATCAGTTCATGGAAAATGATGTTTACGGCTCCCGGCTCCGGTTTACTGGTCAATCCGTATTTGATTTCTTCTCCTGGAATTTCTTCCTGAAAAGTGCCAAACATTCTATCCCATAATATCAGGACCATGCCCATGTTTTTATCCAGATAGCGGACATTGCTTGCGTGATGAACACGGTGATGGGAAGGGGTGACTAAAATATATTCAATAATAGGGTGTAGTTTGCCGACTGCCTGAGTATGTACTAAATTTCCATAAATCTGGGTGATCAGGTAAGCAAAGAGGATATCGAATGCATTGAAGCCCATCAATGCCAATGGCAGGTAAAAGAATACCCGGTATAATGGCTCAAATACGGTGGAACGAAATCCTGTGGTCAGGTTAAAATATTCTGAGGAGTGGTGTGTAACGTGCATTGCCCAAAACAAACGGACATAATGTCCGGTAGCGTGGAGCACCCAATAGAGAAAGTCCTGTGCCAGGATCAATACCGTCCAGTAAAGGAAAGCATTGGAGATTTCAAAAAAACGGTACTCGTGATAAAAATAATCGAGTAAGAAAAATGTGCCGGTTTTCATGGTCAGGTTGATCACAAAAGCGGCGGTCATCAGGTAAACATTGGTCCAGGTATCACGCCCATGATAAACCTTTTTATCATGGGCATAACTGAAGTACATTTCTACTAGAGTAAGTAGAATAACAAATCCAAAGAGGGAAACTATACTTAGGTTTTTGTCTAATAGTTCATTCATTTTTACGGTATCACTAAAGTTCTTTTTTGAACGGTGTGAGCACTGAAAAAACCAAGAGCACCACCGGTTATGTTACTTATCGGGTTGGCTGGCGAAGCTCCGTTATTGGAACCTTCTGCGTTACCTAAACTGTGGAGGTAAAGATAAGCAGAAGCATCAACACTGTGCATTTCTACACCCAATTTGTCTCCTTTTTTAAAATCCTTTGACAAATCATCGGTGTCATTCTGGAAACTTACGGTTGTATTTACCTCCTGACCAGGTGTAAATTCGTCGTTCATTACTGAAAAGTTTCTTTGTTTTTTATCATTGACAAACAGCTGAAACCAATAGTAATTCTCACGTTCCAACGGGTCTTTATATCTTACATAGGCAGTTGTCCTTCTTTTGCCAAAGTCTGATGCCTTCATATAAAAATCATCAAAAGGTACATTTTCAGGCATGGTACTGGAAGCTGTAAAAGTTTTTCCATCTACATCAACCGTCATCACATACGTCTGCCCCGGAGTTCCATTAATGGTGCTGGTCTTATACACACCCGGACTGCTTTCCGGAAGTGTGACGATGACACCATTGTTTGCTATTTTAACAGTTGCTCCGCTAATTCCCATAAACCGATTTTCGTCTTGAAAATTTTTCGTTTTACTCAGCAAAACGGAACAAACACCGGGCTCATTGGTAATTGTTCCCTCGATCACATACCTTTCTTCATTGTCGGCACGGTCTATTTCTATTACTTTTTCACAAGACCAAAATAAGGTAGAGAAGAGCATTAAAGCCAATAATTTCGGTATATTTTTCATGTTAATTGCTATTTGTAAGGAGGATGTGGATGATGTTTTCATCTGTATATTTTGAATGGGAGGTTTAAAACTTGAAATCATAAGAAACTGAAGGAACAAATCTGAATAAAGTAGTTTTCACCGCTTCAGTTTTAGTAGGGTCTTTTTCATTTTCCCTGAAATCGATTTTATAGGCGTTTGATCTTCCGTAAGCATTGAAAAGACTGAAATTAAGTTCCGAAGAGAATCTTTTCGTCTTTTTCAAAGTACGCGTAGCGCCAAGGTCTAACCTGTGGTATGCCGGCATCCGCTCTGCATTCCGGCTGGAATAATAGTAATAGCTTTCTCCCAATAAATTGTATTTCGCATTGGGATAGGTAACCGCATTTCCTGTTGCAAAGACCCAGTTCGCAGAAACTGACCATTTTTTGCTGAGCTGGTACATGGTCACGATAGATATATCATGGGTTCTGTCCTGTCTGGTATTGTACCATTCATTATTGTTGATCCCATCAACCTGCCTTTCAGACTTAGAAAGGGTATAAGCGATCCATCCGGTGAAATTTCCTGTTTTCTTTTTGATGAGCCACTCTACCCCGTAAGCACGGCCTTTACCAAACAGCAATTGAGTTTCTATAGGTTTATTGGTATAGATGTTGGCTCCGTTGCGGTAATCAATCTGGTTTTTAAGGTCTTTATAATAGGCCTCGACAGTAAGTTCATAAGCATTTTCGGCAAGATTTTTATAATAACCTAATGACACCTGATCGCTGGTTTCCGGTTTGATGATATTTGTACTGGCCACCCATCTGTCCAACGGTGAAGAAGCATTCGAGTTGGAAATTAAGTGGAGATTTTGTGCATTACGAACATAGGAGGCTTTAACCGCTGTTGATTCATTCAGCTGAAGCGCTGCGGCAAGCCGGGGTTCCAGGTTCAAATATGTTTTTACAACTTCTCCCTTTTTGTAACTCTGCTGGCCCGTCACTCCGCCTTCCTGATTGATGTTATAGTAATCACCTTTTCCAAGGATACTGAAAGCCGATAACCGAAGACCATAAGTAAGGCTAAATGCGTCACTTACTTTCCAGGTATTGCTGGCATATATTGCATTTTCCAGTGAATATCTGTTCTGCAGGTCTTGAGAAATCATTCCTGAATTTCCCGAAGCCCTCACTTCTCCTGGTTTTATGGTATGATAGATTGCATTTATCCCAAAATTTAACGTGTTCTTATCATTCAGGTACCATTGCAGGTCCTGCTTAAAGTTCCAGTCTTTAATTTGTGAAAATAAAGAAAGCGAACTCTCGTCCTGATCTGTCTTGACCTGATAATTGTAATTGCTGTATATGATAGAGGTGTTGGAGAAAAGTTTGCTGCTAAAGATATGGTTCCAGCGGACGGTCGAAGTGATATTACCCCAGTCTATTCCGTTCACTTTATCTGCACCTAATATATCCCGGCCGAGATATGCAGAGACGAATAAACGGTCTTTCTCTCCAAGTATGTAATTTGCCTTAGCATTAACATCGTAGAAATACAACTTTGCATCTTTTACATTGGAATCTGAAGAAAGTTTTAAAAAAGCATCTAAATAAGTTCTCCTTGCAGAGATCAGGAAGGAAGATTTTTCTTTTTGAATTGGCCCCTCCACATTGATACGGGCTGCAATCAGACCTATTCCTCCGCTAACGCCAAATTTTTGATTGTTTCCGTCATTCATTCTCACATCCATCACAGAAGATAAGCCTCCTCCATACTGTGCAGGCATTCCACTTTTATAGAGCGTTACATTTTTAATGGCATCCGAGTTAAAGGTCGAAAAAAAACCAAGCAGGTGAGAAGCATTGTAAACAGGTGCCTCATCCAGAAGAATCATATTTTGGTCTGCGCTTCCTCCGCGAACAAAAAGACCACCAGTACCATCTCCGGAAGATTTAACTCCTGGCAGCAGCTGTAATGTTTTAATGACATCCCGCTCACCAAGTACGACAGGGATGTTTTTGGTCTCACTGATGTTCAGCCGTTCCATGCCCATTTGTGGGTTGTCTATATTTCTTCTTGCAGTTGCCGCACTAATCGTCACGGTTTCGAGCTCATTTGCATCATCTTCTAAAGCGATGTTCAGGGTCATCGATTTAGTGAGGTCTATTGGTTTTTTAAGGGTTTTGGAACCGATTGCACTGATTTCCATCACATAGCTTCCGCTGGGTACTGAAAGGGAATAAAAACCATATTCATTACTCATGGTTGCCAGTTTGGTTCCGCTCAGCCTAATGGTTGCTGCTATCAGCGTTTCTCCCGTTTTAGAAGAAGATATTGTACCACCTATGGTATGTTTTTCTTGGTTTAACGCCGGGTTTGCCGCCGGATCGGCCAGGGACTTTTTTGCTTTTTCAGCATCATAGCGGATATAAATTTCATTGTCTAACTCAGAAAATTTAAAGGGTTGATTGGAGAGGGCAATGGTTAAGATTTCATTCAGGCTTTTGTTTTGGGCCTGTACGCTAATCTTTATTTTACTGTTGGCAACTTGTTCATTAAAGGTGAATTTGATGCCACTGGCACTGCTGATCTTATCCAATGCTGCTTTTAATGGCTCGTCTTTAAGGTTAATGCTGATTTTTTTCTCCAAAGGCGCCTGTGCATAAGACCTGGCCTGGACAAATACTAAAATGAGTAACAAGATGGCGATAAATGCCAGGAACCTTTTAGGTCCGTATTTTTTCATAACTTTATGTTTAAATATTGATTTTTTTGTTGCCCTATAGTTCTCAAGGCTCGGGCATTTATTAAATTGATTTAGATACTTGTCCGGGATTCTAGCTGTAGAACCCGGACATTTATTTTAAGATTACATACTGTCCTCCGTCTTTTTTCCAATTGGCTTCCATTACTGTGCATAATTTATTTAGTGTCTGTGTGCTGGTTTTTGTCATGTCCAGGTTCCCGTAAAACAGGCTTTTGTTCAATTCAGGACTCAACTGAATCTTAATCTGATATTGAAGCTCCAGGTCCTTTACTACTTCTGCCAATGCAGTTCCTTTATAATCAAAATGCCCTAAACGCCTGTTTAAATAGTCGCCGGCATTTGGGAAATTGGCTTTGCTGATTTTTCCTTCGGCTTTATTAATGGTCACCTGCTGATTGGCAACAATGGTTTCCTCCCTTACACTATTTTCATTTTGCAGGGCAACGGCAACTTTTCCGGTGACGAGGGTGACGCTGATATCGGGAGTTTGGGAATAGGCGGAAATGTTAAAGCTTGTTCCCAAAACTCTGGTGCTTACCTGTCCGCTTTGGATGATGAACGGGTGATTGGCATCATGTGCTACTTCAAAAAATGCTTCTCCTTCCAGACTAACCATACGGCTGTTTCCAACGAATTTTTCCGGGTATTTTAAGGTGCTGTTGGGACTAAGCCATACTTTGGTGCCGTCTGGAAGTTCCAGTTGTTTCCTTTGGGCCTGGGCACTGAAGCTTTGCAACTGATGAACCGGACTGATGGCATTCCACACATTAGATTTGAAAAAGAAAAGACCAGCACATATTAGCAGGATTGCTGCGGCTGCGGCAACAGGCCGAAAACCGTAGCGAATCCTGCGGGTTGGGGAAAGTTTAATCTGTTTTGCTTCTTTGGGCAGGAAATCAGGAACGAGACCTGTTTCGGGAGTGCGCGGGGTTTGATCCCAGCTTGCAGACATCAGTTCAAGAATGGTTTCATCATCCTGGTTGTTGTCGATCAGTACAAAAAAGCGCTGCAGCTCCTCCGCTGTACACTCATTTGTCAAATACAATTGATATAGCCGTTTTAGTTCTTCTTTGTCTTCCATGGTTTGACCCTTTCCTATCTACAATACAATTGTGAGGAAGGGAGGGACTAGTTGGAATGAAAATAATTTGAGGAAATGATGATGAACCCAATAATTCCGCCATTCTTGCGCACATATTCCCGGACAAATTTACTGGCTTCTACCATATGATTTTTTACGGTATTTTTAGAGATCTCAAGTTTTGAAGCAATTTCCTCATGACTGAGCTCTTCTGTACGGCTCATCTGATAGATCAGTTTCTTCTGCGCCGGAAGCAGCGCAATCGCATCCAGGTAGATTTTTCTGAGTTCCTTTTCCAATAGCTGGTCCTCTGTGCGGTTGGCACTGATCTCTACCTGCTGAAAGACTTCTTCCTGTAAGGATTTGTCACGCGCAACCTTTTTAAGGTGATTTAAAACATGGTTGATCGTGATCTTTTTGATATAAGCATTAAAGGAAAGATCCGTATTGATCTGAATCCTTTTCTGCCAGATCCGAATAAATACTTCCTGAACAATCTCTTCTGCTGTATCAGTTGATTTGCTGAGCTGATAAGCATAAGTATGTACCTTTTTACGGTATTGGTTGTATATTTTCACGAACGCAAGCTCATCACCCTCCCTGAGTTTAATCAGTAGGTCTTTATCTTCGAGCTGTTCCGTGTCATGTACCTGCATTGTAATAATGCCCAATGTTAAATAAATTTTTCAAGAAAAGGAGGTTTAACTTAGGATTCGGACATTCAGCTTATAAAGGCTTTCGATTTTACAAGCTCTGGAACTAAAGCGGAATAAAAATGATTATGGTCTGCTAAAAAATATTGTTAAATATACAAGAAAGCCTTCCAGGTTAAGCTGAAAGGCTTTCTTATTGAATGAGGTTTTTTATTTCAGGACTGTTATCTCCCTGTCAGGTCAACTGTGAAACGATCAAATAGCACTGCTTCCTGATCATTGTTTTCCCTGTCTTTTCCTGGAAGGGTATAATATTCTCCTTTGATTGCAAAGCTGAAAGGTGTTTTTTCAATGGCTACTTTCAGGAAGCCATGTCTGTTGTCGCAGTAATTCTCCAGCTCTACCTGATCAAACAATTCGCTTTCGGCATGATAGCTGGGCTCGTAAGGGTCTGCCAGGCCATGCAGCTCGTCAAAACCTCCGGCGCCAGCAACGATAAAAGGCACTGTTTTGCCATCAATATAATGTTTGCTGAACCGTTGATAATTATGAACATGACCGCTGAAGATGATGTCTGGTTTGACACCTGCCTCTTCAAAAGCAGATTCCAGAAATTGGATCATAGGCTGGCTTGAGCCATGGTTCACATCTGCAGAATAGGGTGCATGGTGCATACAAACGATAATTGCTTTGTCTGCGCTGTATTTTGCTGCTTCTTTAAGCTCTTTGATGAACCAGTTTTTTTGTTCTTTCTGAATGCAGCCGTATTTAGGCACATTAGTATGAAGGCCGATGATCGTTGCCAAAGGTGCTTGCATGGTCCAATATACATTCGGTTGAACCTGGCTTTTTCTCTTCAATCCTGTGCCGAAATGGATGGTGGCCGGGCAGGTATTACAGAATGCAGCATAGAACGCTTCCAGGCTGTCGTAATGCTCGCTGCAGTTGGGATTTACATCTGTATCATGGTTTCCAGCAATGGCATATATCGGACCCGGATAGGTTTCATAAGGTTGTAAGAATTGAGATTCATACTGATCTGCTTCCCCATAGTGATATACGATGTCTCCCAGGTGATATAAAAAGGAAGGACGTTCTTCCGGGCATATTGCATTTAAATATTGTTGCGCCATCTGTCCGGCGATTTGCTTCTGCAGTTCGGGTTGTTTAAAACCTCCGGTATCGCCCACCATATGGAATACCATGGCCTGAGGTTTTTCCGAAGCAGGTTCCTCTTCCAGTTTCAGGCGGTAAGGATAACTTCCTGAGGGCAATGGCAGTGGCTGAAAAGTGTGACTGTCATCAATCTGATCTGTTTTAAAAACCGCTTTGTAAAGAATTTTCGTGCTGATCATAGTCGTAGATTTATGGTTTGTCATGAAGTTAAGGGATCCATATTAACGTATGATTAAGTGTTAAATATTTAACAGAAGTTTAAAATAATCCTAACACAGAGCTGCATGTTGATCCCGGTTTTATCCGCCTGAAATGAGGCCTGTTGCCGGGATTTCAGAAGTCAGATATAGCATGTATCTTTGAAAAAAAAAATGAATGGACAGTACTGAAACTCCGAGATTATCCCGGCTTACAGCCATACTGACACAGCTCCAAAGCAAGCGGCTCACAAATGCAACAGATCTTGCGAAAAAGTTTCAGGTGAGTATCCGGACCATTTACCGGGACATCCGCGCACTGGAAGAAGCTGGAATTCCTGTGTTTACCGAAGAAGGAAAGGGCTACTCCCTGGTAGAAGGCTACCGGCTTCCTCCGGTAAGTTTTACCGAAAGTCAGGCGAATGCGCTGATTACAGCAGAACAACTGGTACTCAGAAATAAAGATGCTTCTTTTGTACGGGAATATAGTGATGCCATTACCAAAATCAAGGCGATATTAGTCCACAAAACAAAGGATAAAGCAGACCTGCTGTCTAAACGCATTGCCATCAGAAATAACCCGGGAAACGACAGTACGAGCAATAATATGTCGACGATTCAGCTGGCATTGACCAATTTCAACTTGTTGAAAATTGATTATCAGGCAGCGGATCAGGCGGAGCGTACCAAGAGAACAATAGAGCCCTTTGCCATTTATAGCACTCAGGAAAACTGGATACTGATTGCTTTTTGCAGATTGCGGCAGGAATACCGGGCTTTTCGCCTGGATAGAATAGAAAAGCTGGAGATTCTGGATGAACATTTTGAGCCTCATAAAATGACCCTTCCTGAATATTTCGCATATTGTCTGGCAAAGTCCAGACCCCTGACATAGGGCTGTCAGTAGCGGCTTTAATTTTGCTTTCTAAATCAATAGAAAAAACAAAATGGAAAAAGAAACACTTAAACCATTCTTCGTGATTGGAATTTCTGTAAGAACAAGTAATGAAAACGCACAGGCTGCAAATGATATTCCTGCGCTTTGGAACAGGTTCAGATCAGAGAATATCGGAGCAAAGCTCAGCAATAAAACAGGTGATGAAGTATACAGTATCTATACTGACTACGAGGGAGATTACACCCTGCCTTATACCACGATCCTCGGATATGCAGTAGAAAATCTGGAACAGATTCCCGAAGGAATGCGTGGATTAGCCATTGAAGGTGGTGCTTATGAAAAACATGCCCTGAAAGGGAATTTATTACAGGGCCTTGTGTACAATGCCTGGGTAGACATTTGGAATTCAGGAATTTCACGTGCTTATACTGCCGATTTCGAGGTTTATGGTGCTGCTGCGCAAAATCCGGAGGATGCAGCGGTAGACATTTTTATCGCAACGAGGTAAATTGACCATCGTTTGGTTCCATTCCATATCTTTTGTTAAATTTGAATCATACCTAAATATTTTTTATGATAAAAATGAAAAAATCGATTGGAATTCCTATGGTAGCAGGTTCCATGTTATTTCTCGCTGCTTGCAGTAACTCTGATACAAATAAAGAGCTGCACTCGGGAATCATCCTTAAAAATATGGATACCACGGCCTCTCCGGGAAATAATTTCACGGAGTATGTGAATGGTACCTGGATGAAAAACACGAAGATCCCTTCAGATAAAGCTTCCTATGGCGTAGGTGCTATCGTTAACGATAAGGCTCAGGAAGATGTCAAGGCAATTATCGAAAATGCCGCCAAAGGCAGTGCTACTGATGGTTCTGATGAACAGAAGATCGGCGATTTCTATGAATCTTATATGAACATGAAAGTGCGTGATTCTATTGGATTGGCACCGATGACAGCAGAGTTTAAAAAGATTGATGCGATTGCTTCGGCAAAAGACCTTTCTGCATACTTTGCTTATGCAAATAAGGTTGGAAATATCATTCCTTTTAATGTAGGTGTGATTGAAGATTTTAAAGATCCTAAGAAATATATGCTGTACACCTGGCAGGGTGGATTAGGGCTTCCTGAACGTGAATATTATTCATTGACAGATGCCAAATCTAAAGAGATCCGTGCCAAATATCAGGTTCATATTGAGCGCATGCTGACCCTTGGTGGTGTGGCCGATGCGAAGGCGAAAGCAGCTCAGATCATGGCACTGGAAACACTGATTGCTTCAAAGCACATGAAGAAAGAAGAAACCAGGAATATGGCTGGCTTGTATAATAAATATGCCATCAAAGACCTGGGTAAACTGATGCCGGATTTTGACTGGACAACTTTACTTTCTGAAGCAGGAGTTAAAAATCAGGATAGTTTGGTTGTAACTCAGGTCGCTTACACTAAAGAGCTGAATGCGATTCTGAAGAATACACCTTTGGATACCTGGAAGACCTACCTGAAATGGAGTGCCTTAACCGGTGCCTCAACAGCATTGAATACCGCTGTAGATCAGGAAAACTTTGATTTTTATTCTAAAACCCTTTATGGTGTGAAAGAACAAAAACCGCAATGGCGCAGGGCAGTAGACGTGGTGAATGGCAGTCTGGGTGAAATGGTTGGTAAGCTATATGTGGAGAAACATTTTCCACCTGCAGCAAAAGAACGCATGCTTAAACTGGTAGGTAACCTGTTGAAAGCTTACGAATCAAGCATTAAAGAACTGGACTGGATGAGCCCGGAGACGAAAAAGCAGGCATTGGAGAAAATCAGTAAGTTCACACCTAAAATCGGATATCCTGATAAATGGAGAGATTACTCTGCCTTAAAAGTGGTTAAACATGACCTTTATGGAAATGAGAAACGTGCTGCAGAATTTGAATATAACCGTACACTGAATAAGTTGGGTAAACCTGTTGACCGTACGGAATGGGGAATGACTCCTCAGACGGTAAATGCGTATTACAATCCGACAATGAATGAGATTGTATTCCCTGCGGCGATTTTACAGCCTCCTTTCTTTGATATGAATGCAGAAGATGCAGTAAATTATGGGGGAATAGGAGCAGTAATTGGTCATGAGGTTGGTCATGGTTTTGACGATCAGGGCAGTACCTTTGATGGTGACGGCGTAATGCGCAACTGGTGGACTGCAAAAGACAATTCAGAATTCAAGAAAAGAACGAGTGCTTTAGTTGCGCAGTACAGCGCATTTAAAGTATTCCCGGATCTGAATGTAAACGGTGAATTTACACTTGGTGAGAATATCGGTGACCTTGGTGGATTAAGCATCGCCTTAAAAGCCTATAAAGCGAGCCTGAATGGTAAGCCGGCACCAGTAATGGATGGGTTTACCGGAGAGCAACGTGTGTTTATCGGTTGGGGACAGGTTTGGTCAAATAAATCCAATGCAGAGGCATTGAGAAATCAGGTAGGTACAGATCCACATTCTCCTGCAAAGTTCAGGGTAAATGGTGTGGTGAGGAACATTCCTGAATTCTATACCGCTTTCAAAGTGAAAACAACAGACTCTCTGTATCTGGCACCAGAGAAAAGAGTTAAAATCTGGTAAGATGATCCAGATTTAAATAAAAAGCCGGCCTTTGTTAAAGAGGCCGGCTTTTTATTTAGCTACTGATATAGTTCTCTAATTGAGATATGGTTTGTTTTTGATCTTCCATAATGAATTTGACCACATCTCCGATGGATACCATTCCAATCAACTGATTTTCCTGGATCACCGGTAAATGTCTGATGTGTTTATCGGTCATTGTTTGCATACAATGGTCAAGGCTATCTCCCGGTGCTACCGTAATGGGGTCGGCAGTCATGACTTCACTGAGCAGGGTATCTGCAGAAGCTTTTCCCTGAAGAATAATCTTTCGCGCATAATCCCTTTCCGTAAAGATTCCTAATAACTGACGCTCTTCCAGAACAAGCAGGGCACTGATGTTCTTTTCCATCATTACCCTAAGGGCATTCAGAACGGATGTATCCGCAGGAACAGAAAAAATATCCGCTGATTTAGTGCTGAGTAGTTGTTTTACGGTTTTCATAACACATTAATAATTAGCTAATTAAATTTACTGAAATAAAAGCTAATTTACAATGGGGACCTGCCGAAAAAATTCTCTACTTCATCATGGGTAATATTTCTTCCACATAGGTACGTTCGTTGGCCAACCTCGGCACTTTATGTTGCCCACCTAACTTGCCTTTAGACTTTAACCAGTTGTAAAAGGTATTGTAAGGCGCATTGTGAACCTTTGGTCTGCGCAGGGCCATGTCTTTAAAACGTTTGGCATCATAGTCGGAATTTACTTCCCTTAGTGTCTGATCAAGAACATCGACAAACTTTTCAAAATCATTAGGCTGCTGATCAAATTCAATGATCCATTCGTGGCCTCCCACTTCCTCTCCTTTAAAATAAATAGGACAGGCGGTATAATCCTTGAAGACCGCTCCGGTTTCGGTACAAGCCTTGCAAATGGCTTGTTCTGCATTGTCGATGATCACCTCCTCCCCAAAAGCATTGATGAAATGTTTGGTTCGTCCGGTAATTTTAATGCGGTACGGAGAAAGGCTGGTAAACTGAATGGTATCGCCAATCATATAACGCCATAGACCTCCGTTTGTAGAAATAATGATGGCGTAATTTTTATTTAACTGCACCTGATCCAGAGATAAAGTGTCAGGATGTTCATCTTCCAATTGCTCGATGGGCAGGAATTCGTAGTAAATTCCATAATCCAGCATGAGCAGGAGTTCATCTGAATCCCCTTCGTCCTGAATCCCAAAGAAGCCTTCAGAAGCATTGTACGTTTCCAGGTAATACATTTCATTACATGGAATCAGTTCTTTAAACTGTTCCCTGTAAGGTTTGAAATTTACGGCACCATGAATGTATAGTTCCAGGTTGGGCCATACTTCGAGCAGGTTCTTCTTTCCGGTGATTTCCAGTACCTTTTTTGCCAGAACAATTGTCCAGGTAGGTACTCCTGCGATATTGGTTACGTTTTCTTTAATAGTGGCCTCAGCCATCTTTTCCATCTTCTCCTCATAGTTATCCATTAAGGCGATGGAAATGTTTGGCGTACGGTAATATTCTGCCCACATCGGCAGATTTTTGATCAGAACAGCAGAAAGGTCACCATAAAATGAATCTTCATTTAGCTGATTGATTTGATGGCTTCCACCGAGAACCAATCCTTTTCCCGTCAGGATCTGGTTGTCAGGACGGTTGTTGCAGAATATGGATAAAAGGTCTTTACCTCCTTTAAAATGACATTCCTGTAAAGACTCTTCTGATACCGGAATAAATTTACTTCTGTCACTTGTCGTACCTGACGATTTTGCGAACCATTTAATTTCTGAAGGCCAGAGGATGTTTTGTTCCCCTTTAAGCATTCTTTCTATATAAGGCTTTAAGGTGTCATAGTTCTGTATGGGTACTCTTTCCTTAAACTGTTTGGGAGAAAGAATGGAGCGGTATTCGTATTTGGTCCCCCATTCTGTATCAGCTGCGCTGGAAATCAGTTTCTGAAACCATTCTTCCTGTACATCATGCGGATATTTCATAAAAAGCTCGATCTGATGGACGCGCTTTTTCATATACCAGGTAAAAATCGAATTTACAATTGCCATCTGTTACGTTGAATAAGGGTTATAATTTTTTAGTACGGAGCACGAAGTTTGATCCAAGATATACTCTTCTTACCATTTCATTGGCAGCAAGTACTTCAGGAGTGCCTGATTCTAATATTTTACCTTCAAACAGCAAATAAGCCCTGTCTGTAATAGAGAGGGTTTCCTGCACGTTATGGTCGGTAATTAAGATCCCTATGTTTTTTTGTTTTAGTTTAGCTACAATCGTTTGGATTTCCTCTACTGCAATGGGATCGACCCCTGCAAAAGGCTCATCCAGCAAGATGAAATTTGGGCTTGCTGCCAAGGCCCTTGCGATCTCTGTCCTCCGGCGTTCACCTCCTGAAAGCAGGTCTCCCCGGTTTTTACGGACTTTATGCAAACTGAATTCATTGATCAGTTCTTCCAGTTTTTCATGGCGTTCTTCCCGGCTCATCTTTGTCATCTCCAGGATGGCCATAATGTTATCTTCTACGGATAGTTTACGGAATACAGAGGCTTCCTGTGCAAGATAGCCAATTCCTTTCTGTGCCCTTTTATACATGGCATCAGCTGTGATGTCCTCATCATCTAAAAAAATAGTGCCTTCGTTCGGTTTGATCAGGCCGACAATCATATAGAATGAAGTCGTCTTTCCCGCTCCGTTAGGTCCAAGTAAACCTACAATTTCCCCTTGGCTCACAGAAAATGAAACGTCATTTACGACGGTTCTCTGTTTGTATTTTTTGATTAGATTCTCAGCTCTTAATATCATTTATATCTTAATCCCTTTAATATTCAACTGCAAACGTCTCTGTTCTTTCCAGATATTTTCTTCTATTGTATAACAAATAGAAAAAGGCTGGTTTGGTTGTAAGATCGTTTCAAACTCTGCCAGACCAAATCCAATGCTTTCAAAAATAGCTGAATTTTGTTGTTTTACATTTAATTTTAAATGTTTTGTCGCCACAACATAAGGCTTTGCTACCAGACTTACCCCATGTGTTACAAAAATAGGCGCCGGATTATGCGGTCCAAACGGTGCCATTTGTGAGATGATGCGTTGAAATTTGCCATCAATCTGCGAAAATTGAATCTCTGTATCTATCTTAATTTCAGGGCATAATAAGTCGTCTGTAATGCTGGAAGCCACAATGTTTTCAAACCGCTCTGAAAAAGCATCAATATTTTCCGGCATCATGGTTAGCCCGGCTGCGAATTTATGTCCGCCAAACTGTACCAGTAAATCTTCACAACCCAGTAATGCTTCATAAAGATCAAAGCCTGCCACGGAACGGGCAGAACCGGTAAGCAGGCCATTGGATTTTGTCAGCACAATCGTTGGCCGGTAATATTTTTCTGTCAGACGGGAAGCAACAATACCAATCACCCCTTTATTCCAGCTTTCATGGTAAACTACAGTGGTCTTTTTATTGATCAGAATTTCGCAATCTGCGATCAAAGCCAATGCCTCTGCGGTAATGTTCTGGTCGGAGGTTTTACGCTCTGTATTTTGCTGATTGATAAATTCGCTTTGCGACAATGCAATGCTGTCTTCCGCGCACAATAACATTTTTACGGCCTCATTCGCGTGGTCCATCCGGCCAGCAGCATTGATCCTTGGCGCCAGTACAAAAACCACATCGGTCAGCGTATAATCCTTGTTTCTTCCCGAAATGTCCATCAGTGCCTTCAGGCCCATACATGGATTCTTATTTAATTTGATCAGCCCATGATAGGCTAATATTCTGTTTTCATCCTCCACGGGAACAATATCCGCGGCAATGCTCACCATGACAAGGTCCAGGTATTGCTCATATCTTTCTGCGGGAAGCCCATGCGTGATGCAATAGGCCTGGGCCAGCTTAAATCCGATCCCGCAACCTGCAAGTTCTTTAAAAGGGTAGGAGCAATCGTTTCGCTTGGGGTCCAGTAATGCTGCTGCTGCGGGCAGTTCATCTCCCGGAAGGTGGTGATCACAGATGATAAAATCTATCCCCAGCGTATTTGCATAAGCTACCTTATCCACTGATTTTATCCCGCAATCCAATGCAATGATGAGGCTTTGTCCATTTTTGTGGGCGTAGTCAATTCCTTGGGTAGATATGCCATACCCTTCTTTATGCCTGTCCGGAATGTAATATTCAATATTTTCGGTGAACTGGCTAAAGAAGCTATAGGTCAGGGCTACAGAAGTGGTTCCATCCACATCATAGTCTCCATAAACCAGGATCTTTTCATGGTTGCTGAGGGCGATGTCAATTCTCGCAATTGCTTTATCCATGTCCTTCATCAGAAAAGGATCATGTAATTGCGCCATTTGCGGCCTGAAAAAATCTTTTGCCTCTTCAAAGGTAGAAATGTCCCTTTGTACTAATATCTGCGCTAAACTGTGGTCTATATTTAGTTGCTGTGCAAGCAAATCTGTTGTTTCTTTATTCCCCTGTACAGCTTGCACCCATCTTTTTTCCATTAGTGTTTATTCTCTTTTTTTGTCGGATAATTGGTTATTCTTCGTCTTGTTCCCGAACGCAGAAGCGCTCTTGTGCTGTTATGACGCTCCGATGAACCTCTTGCTCCTGTTTTTAAGCCATAAGTTCCCTGAGGTTCCATATCTTTGCAACGAATCGTAAATATATCATTAAATTATTTCTTCTTACTAATAACTACGCCATTGCAAGTTTTCACTTTATATGAAGGATCTTATTCCGTAGATGCAACAAAAAAATTCCTTCCTTTCAATCCGGAAACGGATAATCCAAAAGACCGTCCTGCTTCCTTGTTTATTCATGTCCAGCCTTTCCTGGTGAAACTGGAGAATGACCTGATCTTGTTTGATACCGGTTTGGGCTATAGTAATGAAAAAGGACAGTTGATTTTGCATGAAAATATTAAAAAGGCGGGCTTTAAGCCGGAAGATGTCACCATGGTGCTGATGTCTCATTTACATTTTGACCATTCCGGAGGAATGATTCATCAGGTTGGAGATAAGGTAGAACTGAGTTTCCCTGATGCCGTTTATGTGATTCAGCGTGGAGAGTGGGAAAATGCCTTTACCAACACTTCTTCTTCCTATAAAACAGAGATCTTTGATTTCTTACAAAGGAATGCGCAGTTGAATTTCATTGAAGGTTCCGGGCAACTGACACCGGAAATCAGCTATGAGCTTACGGGGGCACATTGTCCTTTTCATCAGGTTTTCCTGCTGGACGATAGAACAGATAAAGTATTCTTTGGAGGTGACGTATTGCCGGAGCCTGAAGAGCTATTGAGAAAGTTTATTGCCAAGTATGATTTTGACGGAAGAAAAGCAATGGAGCTCCGTGAGGAGTTTGGCCAGAAGGCAGCAGCAGAGAACTGGAACTGCCTGTTTTATCATGGCAAGTCGAGGGCGACAGGTTTTGTTACTTTTAACGACGGACAGTTTAAAATCCATTAGTCTGCTGTTCTACCAGTTTCAGTAGTTCAGTCAGCCTTTCTATAGACAGGGGTTTGGAAATAAACCCCTTAACCATGTTATAGGTTTTTGCTTTTTCAATGTCATTCTCATATACGGAGGAAGAGAGCATGTACATGTCTACTTTCTGAGGTACGCCCAGTTTTTCGTAGGCTTCCAGAAATTCCCATCCATTTAAGACTGGCATGTTAATATCAATAAGGATCAGCTGTGGAAGGTCTTCAGCAGAACTGAGTACCCCTGTCAGATAATCGATGGCCATTTGACCATTTGTTTTGGAGATCATTTCTACATTATACCCCGTTTTTTCTACTATTTTTTTTATGATGAAGATATTGATGTCATCATCATCAATTACAAGTAGCTTAATTTTTGAGGTCATCATAGAGGTCAAAGCGTAACGGTAAAATTCTTGTGTAACTATAAAGTTATAAAATATGTCTAAATGGCGGAAGTGATATCTATTATGTTACAAAAAAAAGGCCATTATACAATAATGGCCTTTTTTTTAATAAAATTAAACGAACTATTTTTTAGCTACCAGTTTAATAGCCAGCTCAAATTCGTCATTTATCATCTTATCACCTACGTCAGGGAAGATACTTTTTGATTTGTATTTAATTCCGAATTTAGTTCTGTCGACACTCAC
This sequence comes from Pedobacter sp. KBW06, assembly GCF_003852525.1. Taxonomy (GTDB): domain Bacteria; phylum Bacteroidota; class Bacteroidia; order Sphingobacteriales; family Sphingobacteriaceae; genus Pedobacter. The sequence continues at coordinate 96,757 of NZ_QAJL01000004.1, read as the reverse complement.
TTTGTCTGCTGAAGCAGTCACAGAGCCATCTGCATTCCATACTAAGGTAGCCTGGAAAGTGATAGAATTTGTAATCCCTTTAATGGTTAGGTCACCGGTTACATTCACGGTGTTTCCGTTTCCTGCAACTTTTTTAATTGTGAATGTTGAGGAAGCAAATTTATCAGTTCCAAAAAAGTCGTCTGCTTTTAAGTGCTTTTCTAAATTTGCGCTTTTGTCAGCATCCTTAATAGTGGTCATGTCAATCACGAAATTACCGCCTGCTAATTTTTTTCCATTGAAGGACAATGAACCAGACTGAAGGTCAATAGTACCATTGTGACTGCCTGTTAGTTTTTTACCTACCCATGTAATGGATGATTTTGATGCATCAACTTTGTAAGTATCTGCTTTAAATACCGGAGCTACGAAAGCCGATGAGGCAATTACTACAATCAGTAAGGCCAGGGAAGTTAATTTTAATTTCATGTTTAATGGTTTGTGGTTTTTTTATGCTTCGGTCAGTTTAGACCTTTTAATATATTCAGATGATAAATATATTAAAAGGTTTAACTGATTCCATTATTTTAAACGGTTTCTTCTTCCATATAGCTTTCAATCGGAGGGCAGGCACAAACCAGTGACCTGTCGCCGAATGAATCATTAACCCTACCTACTGAAGGCCAGAATTTGTAGGCCGCAACATAAGGAAGAGGGAATGCCGCAGTTTGTCTGCTGTAGCCATGGTTCCATTCATCACCTGTCACAACCGTAGCTGTGTGTGGTGCATTTTTCAATGGGTTATCTGTTTTGTCCGAATCTCCGTTCTCTACTGCTGTTACTTCTTTTCTGATGGCAATTAAAGCATCACAGAACCTGTCTAATTCATGTTTAGGCTCGCTTTCTGTAGGCTCTACCATTAGCGTTCCTGCAACCGGGAAAGATACTGTAGGTGCGTGGAAACCATAGTCCATTAAACGTTTTGCGATATCTACCACTTCGATTCCGAAGTTTTTGAAAGCTCTGCAATCCAGGATCATCTCGTGTGCACAACGTCCGTTAGCACCTGAATACAATACCGGATAATGTTGTTCTAAACGCGCTTTCATGTAGTTTGCGTTAAGAATCGCATGTTTGGTTGCGCTGGTCAGACCTTCGCCACCCATCATTGCGATATATGCATGAGAGATCACTAAGATCGATGCGGAACCCCATGGAGCAGAAGAAACGGCATGAATAGATTTTTCTTTGCTGATGTCTACTACTGCGTGAGCCGGCAAGTAAGGAACCAGGTGTTTAGCCACACCGATCGGGCCCATACCAGGACCACCACCACCGTGAGGGATACAGAATGTTTTGTGTAAGTTAAGGTGACAAACGTCAGCACCGATATTACCAGGGCTGGTTAATCCTACCTGAGCATTCATATTGGCACCATCCATATATACTTGTCCGCCATTTTCATGGATGATGTTACAGATGTCGATAATGCTTTCTTCGAATACCCCGTGTGTAGATGGATACGTCACCATTAAGCAGGAAAGATTTTCTTTGTTCTCTTCTGCTTTTGCTTTTAAATCATCAACATCAATATTTCCGTTTTCAAGAGACTTTACGATGATGATTTTCATTCCTGCCATCGCTGCAGATGCAGGATTGGTTCCGTGTGCGGAAGAAGGAATTAATGCAATGTTACGGTGATGATCACCACGATCCTGATGGTAAGCTCTGATCACCATTAAACCTGCATATTCGCCCTGAGCACCAGCATTTGGCTGTAAACTCATTGCTGCAAATCCAGTGATTTCACTTAACCATCTGTCAAGTTCGTTAAATACGGTATAGTAACCTGCAACCTGATCAGCAGGTGCAAATGGATGGATTCTTCCAAATTCCGGCCAGGTCACAGGAATCATTTCAGTCGTTGCGTTTAGTTTCATGGTACATGAACCTAAGGCAATCATCGAATGACAAAGAGAAAGGTCTTTTGCTTCCAGTGATTTAATGTAACGCAACATTTCATGCTCTGAATGGTGTGCATTAAATACCGGATGGCCTAGGTAAGCAGAAGTACGTTGAAGTGCTGCAGGGATAACCGTTGTTACATTTTCATCCGCAAGTTCCACTGCATCAGCAGCGATACCTTTTACTTTAGCGAAGATTTTTACCAACAACTGAACATCTTCAATGGCAGTAGTTTCATCTAGAGCGATGGTCACTATACTTCCTTTATAGTTCAGGTTGATTTCATTGTCGATACATTCTCTGTGGATCGAGTCTACAAGGTTACCAAGATCTAACTGGATGGTATCGAAGTAAACTTTATTCAATTGGGTATAACCTGCTTTTTCTAAAGATTCAGCTAAGGTTACTGCCAATCCATGCGTACGCTCAGCGATTAGTTTTAATCCTTTAGGCCCATGATAAACGGCATAGAAACCAGCCATAATAGCTAGTAAAGCCTGTGCAGTACAGATGTTTGAAGTTGCCTTATCTCTACGGATATGTTGTTCCCTGGTTTGAAGGGCCATACGTAAAGCATAGTTGTTATTGCTGTCGATGGTTACACCAATGATACGTCCTGGAATGGAACGTTTGTACTCATCTTTAGTCGCGAAATAAGCAGCATGAGGACCACCAAAGCCCATTGGTACACCGAAACGCTGTGTAGTACCCACTACAATGTCAGCTCCCCATTCTCCCGGAGGAGTCAGTAAGGTTAAGCTTAAAAGGTCTGCAACAACAGTAACTTTTACATTCAGTGTATGTGCGTTTTGTGCAAAATCAGTATAGTCAAATACTTCACCGTTACCGGCTGGATATTGGATGATCGCGCCAAAGAACTCCTCATTAAGGACTGTTGTTTGGTGATCACCTATTATTAACTCGATACCAAAAGGATTGGCACGGGTTTTTAAAATGTCAATAGTTTGTGGGAAAAGCAATTCAGATACAAAGAATTTCTTTGCACCTTGATTTTTGCGTAAGCTGAACTGCATGAACATGGCTTCAGCTGCAGCAGTACCTTCGTCCAGCAGGGACGCATTTGCAATTTCCATACCGGTAAGGTCGATCACCAGGGTCTGGAAGTTTAACAATGCCTGTAAACGGCCCTGAGCAATCTCTGCCTGGTAAGGCGTGTATTGAGTATACCATCCCGGGTTTTCCATTACATTACGTAAGATCACACCTGGAGTAGTAGTATCATAATATCCCTGACCGATATATGATTTGAAAACCTTGTTTAGAGCAGCAGTTTGTTTTAAGCTGCTCAGGTAATCCTTTTCAGATTTCGCCTGTGGCAGGTTTAATGGCTGTTTCAACCGGATCGTTTGAGGAACGGTTTGTTCTATTAATTCGTCAACAGAACCCAGTCCTAGCGTGTGCAACATGGCATCGACATCGGCTGTGTTGGGGGCAATGTGACGATCTTTAAAGTCTTCTTTGTAATGAATATTTAAGCTCATGAAATCTATATATAAAAAGTTCCGCAAAGGTAATAAAAAATCCCCTTAGCTCTAAGCGTAAAAGACTTTGATAAAACTAATCCCCGACCAGTATCCAGCCTTCTTCTTTTTTGAACTTTAATTTATAGGTTTTTGTGATGAAATTGCTCGCGGTTCCCTTGTCTTTCAGGAAAATAGCGAAATCATTCTGTTCCTTTTTTAAGGATACTGTGACTCTCGCTACCTTGGAATCACCTTTAATCAGGGTGATGGGTTTTTCGGGATCCAAAACATAGTCCAACACCCGGAGGGTGGCCTTTGATGCATCCTGTTTCAGGACGTAAGGTTTTGATTTATCGGTTAATGAGACCTGATACACATAGACGCTGTCTTTTGATAAGAATTTCTTTTTCTGATCCTGTAAGGCCATTTCAACCAGGCCTTTTCCTTCCAGCTCCTTGTATTTCTCTAACTCAACCTTATCATTTTTACTCCTGAATTTGATTTCTCCAACATTGATCCGGACACTTTCGAATTCAGGGTTTGCTTTCAGGTGTGCAGTAATGACATCTGTTGCGGTACTTTCATCCAGGTTGCCCGCGCCACCTTTACATCCGATGATAAAGAAAAGAAATACTGCAGAGATCGTTAATAAGGTTAAGTTTTTCATAAGCGTATGTTTTTTATGGTTATGAAGCGGTCATGATCTTAATCTCATTCTTTGATCTGTAAGATCATGACGGTTTCATCGGAGAAATATTTAGTCTTTTAGTTGTCTTAAATACATTTGAACGGTATTCTCCAATCCAAGGTATAATGCATCGCTGATTAAGGCATGGCCGATGCTTACCTCCAGTAGTCCGGGAATATTGGCGGCAAAATAGTTCAGGTTATGAAGGTCCAGATCATGACCTGCATTGATACCAAGGCCGAGTTGGTTGGCTCTTTCTGCTGCTGCAACGTAAGGAAGAATAGCTTGTTCTTTATGGGTATGGTAATGACGTGCATAGTCTTCGGTATAGAGCTCGATCCGGTCCGTTCCGCTTTCCGCAGCTGCATCGATCATATCGACTACCGGGTCTACAAATATGGAAACCCTGATTCCGGCAGACTGGAATAAGCTTGTCATCTCTTTAAGGTATGCCTGATTTTTGATGGTATCCCATCCGTGATTGGAAGTGATTTGTCCTTCTGTATCCGGTACTAAAGTAACCTGTGCTGGTTTGTTGGCGAGTACAAGATCTACGAATTTCTGTTCCCGGCAATTGCCTTCAATGTTAAACTCTGTGGCAATTACAGCTTTTAAGTCGAACACATCCTGGTAACGGATATGCCTTTCATCTGGCCGTGGATGTACGGTGATGCCTTCTGCACCAAAGCGTTCACAGTCTAGCGCTACCTTTACCAAATCCGGATTGTTACCCCCGCGACTGTTTCTTAATGTCGCGATTTTATTAATGTTTACAGATAATTTTGCCATGAGGTAAAAATAGTGGATTATTTCCTTATTTTGTTGTCAGCTATCACGATAATTTCTTACACCAATGTTCAAAAAGTCCCTTTTTACATTTCTATGCCTGTTGAGTTTACAAAGCATATTGTACGCCCAGGAAGCTAAAGTTGATCTGAAAGGATATCCTGTTATTGTACATCAGGATACGCTGTTTCATATTAAAAACAGATTGGGTTCTTTATCTGCATCAGAAAGGGCAGAGCGAACTTCAGAAAAGGTAGAGAAATTAGCGGAAGACCTTCTTTTTGTGGCCGATTCTGTCAAGATTCAAGACGATTCTCTTGTTACTGACCTGGTCTACAAGGGCAATATCCTGATCAGTTTATCTAAGGCCGATGCAGATTCGGTGCGTATGGACAAGGGGGTGCTTGCAAAAACATACCAGCAGATCATTGTAAAAAATGTAAAAGAATACAAAAGTGAGACTGATGTTTCTGAATTGTTGAAGCGCGCAGGTTTAGGACTTCTGATCTTATTGATCCTGGGGGCCCTGATCTTCTATTTAAATAAATACTTCAACCGTTTCCGAGCCTGGATTAGTGTGAAACTGCAGAAAAGAATCGGAAACATTAAAATCAAAGATTACGAACTGATCAATAAGAGGAGCGAACTGTTACTCATCGGAAGGTCACTGAACCTGCTTAAATTTCTGCTGATCTTTTTACTGATCTACATTACCCTCCCACTGGTATTCCGTCTTTTTCCATGGACAAAGCCCTGGGGAGATAGCCTGATTAGTTTTGTACTGAATCCGTTGAAAAATATATTCAGTGCAACGATCAATTTTATTCCCAATCTGATTACCATTGTTGTCATCGTTTTTGTCTTTCATTATATTAAAAAGGGAATTAAGTTTCTGGCAGATGAAATAGAAACGGAGAAACTCAAAGTGAATGGTTTTTATCCCGACTGGGCAAAGCCAACCTATAATATTGTAAAGATTGTCCTCAATGCATTTATGCTGGTCGTGATCTGGCCATTTATTCCAGGCTCCAATTCTGAGATTTTCAAAGGAGTCTCTGTGTTTTTAGGACTCCTGATTTCTTTTGGCTCTTCTTCTGCCATCAGCAATGGGGTTGCAGGTATGGTGATCACCTATATGCGGCCTTTTAAACTTGGGGATGTCGTTAAAATAGGGGACATTACCGGGGCAGTGCTCGAAAAATCTTTACTCGTTACCAGGTTAAAAACCATAAAGAATGAAATCATAACCATTCCTAACAGTGCAATTTTAAATGGGAATACGGTCAATTATACCAGTTTATGTGGGAACGAAGGGTTGATTATTCATTCTACCCTGACACTGGGATATGATATCCCCTGGCAAACCATTCATGGTCTGCTGATCAATGCGGCATTGGCGACAGAAGGAGTGGTTAAAGAAAAACAGCCATTTGTATTGCAAACCAGTCTGGACGATTGGTATGTATCCTATCAGGTCAATGCTTATGTTAATAAGCCGGAAATTATGGCCCTGATTTACTCCGAGCTTCATAAGAACATCCATGAGGCTTTTGATGCAGCTGGAGTTGAGATCATGTCGCCACATTACCAGGCCATCAGAGATGGAAATGCGAGCACTTTACCACAGCAAAGTCTATAGCGTTGATTATTTTTTAATTCAGAGTTAATGATATCTGCTTTTTTATATTTTTGTCAGAAAAAATAAAAACAGTATGAAGAAAATGCTCTTTCTTATTGGCATATCCCTGCTTTCTTTGCAGGGTATGGCACAAGAGACAACGGGATCATCACCAAATAAAGATACCTGGATTGATCAGCCTGATGTGGTGATCAAAGGGGAGGACCTTAAAAATTTTCCGGGTTCATCGTTAACAGAATTATTGCTTGGCCGTCTGCCTGGCTTAAGTCAGCAGCAAACAGCCCCGCTATATAATGAACTGGTATTCGTGGTGGATGGGCTGGTCTGGAATAATGTGAATGCCATTAACATTTACAACATTGAAGATATTTCCTATTATAGAGGCGGTCTGGCTAGTAAGTTCGGGGTAAAAAATTCCGGAAGAAGTATTGTTCTTATCCGTACTAAAACAGCGGGGTTTAACCAGGCCTTTTCTGCAACTGCAAATGTTCTGGCAGGCGTGACTTTTCCAAAAGAAGGATCTGACAACAAGCGAATGTATCCTCAAAGTTATAATGTGATCCTTGCAGAGGGGTCTGATAAAATTTCCTGGAGGGGCTCGGCGACTTATCGTAATTCTTATATCTATGCCGAAAAGATCGACCGGGATGAACAGTTTCAGCTAAATGGAAATGTCAGATACCGACCTTTAAAATGGCTTGATCTTGGTGCAAGCGTAAATTATGCTCCTGCTAATTTCGAGAACAGTGAGTGGGGAGGAAGAGCCAATAACCTCTACCGGTCAGAAAACAAAATTGATATAGACCATTGGAATGGATTTTTTACCGCTGCAATAAGACCGGTTAAAGGACTACTGAATGAATTTAATGTATTGAAACAAAGCCTGAGAAATGAAAATGAATTGCAGGGGACTAACGATATGCCAGGTATGCCGCGGGTTATCTCAAATGAGGCCGGAAATCTTAAAATCAATAATTTTTCCGTTATGAATAACCTGAACTATTCTTTTGGTATTCATCAGGACCGGGTTAAATTTAAAGTAGCGGGAATCTATCAGTTTGAGCGTATTGATCAAAAGGGAATGCAGTCCGCTATATATTATCAGGAGACAAACGGAGTGCCTTCCACTACTTTATCGACTTCAGAGACCCGGACTGGTGGAAAGTCTGGTCTGCATAGCCTGATTGGAGATCTTTCCGTTAATTTATATGATATTTTGTTCCTGCAGGCGGGTGTCAGAAGAGATGGGTTTAGTGTGAATGAATCTTTGCTGGAGAATAAAAAGAAAGGCATGTACGCTCCATATTATGCAGCAAAATTGAATTTAAAGAACGCCCTGGTCAAAGACATTGATGGAATTTCTCAGCTGCAGCTTTTCGCTGCTTTCGGTCAATACAGAACTCCGGTTGAGATCAGTACCGGCTCTGAAAACTATATTGGATTCGTTTTGAACAGGGACAGAGATAAACTGAGCATGCAGAATTACGGCATCAATACCGCTTTCTTCAACAATAGGTTACGTGTTTCCGGAGATTGGTTCAGAAGTAATAACTATAGTTATTTAAGGATCAGTCTGCCAACAGGTGGCGATGGCCTTGCCGGGGTCAATCTGGAGACGGAATCAAAAACCGAAGGTTGGAGGCTCTGGTCGTCCGCAGATATTTTCAGAAATACCCCTTTTAGATGGACTACAGGTTTAAGCATCTACAAAAACCGCGTAAAGAGGAGTAGTTTGCGAGAATCTTTTTTCCAATTGAATGATGATGGTAAAAACAATCAGCCACTACAAATGGGAATGCAACATCAGTTTGCTTATGGCAATTTCTCTTTGGATGTGAATGGGTATGCTTATTTTAAGCAGCCGGAAACCTTTCTTGAATATGGATCTGTCCTGAAACTTAATACCAGAAAGGCGACCTATCTGAACCTGAATTTCCTTTCACTGGGATATGATTTCAAGTCTGTGATGTCGAATAAAACCTTTAAAGGGTTTAGGGTCAATGTAATTGGAAGAAACATTGTTCAGCACCAAAAAGAAAGCATGTTGGGAAAGATGCCAAGAACAGTTGCCTTAGCATTGAGTACAACGCTTTAGTTGAATACTGCTTCATGAAAAAAGGGCTGCTGTTTTACACAGCAGCCCTTTTTATTGAAAAGATATTTCTAGTATCTGTAAGCTTCAGGCTTGAATGGACCTTCAACTGGTACACCAATATAATCCGCTTGATGTTGATCTAAAACATCCAGTTCCACACCAATTTTTGCTAAGTGTAAACGGGCAACTTTTTCATCAAGGTATTTAGGAAGAACATAAACTTTGTTCTCATATTTATCTGTATTTGTCCAAAGCTCTAACTGCGCTAAAGTTTGGTTGGTGAAAGAGTTCGACATTACGAAACTTGGGTGACCTGTAGCACAACCTAAGTTTACCAAACGACCTTCAGCCAATAGGATGATGTCTTTACCGTCAATGGTATATTTGTCAACCTGAGGTTTGATCTCAATTTTAGTATCACCATAGTTTGAATTTAACCAGGCAACATCGATTTCATTATCGAAGTGACCAATGTTACAAACGATAGTTTTGTCTTTCATCAGTTTGAAGTGTTCTGCACGAACGATATCACAGTTACCGGTAGTGGTTACTACGATGTCAGCTTCTTTAACTGCTGTAGCGAATTTTTTTACTTCATATCCTTCCATTGCTGCCTGTAATGCACAGATCGGGTCAATTTCAGATACAATTACACGTACACCTTGTGAACTTAATGATTCCGCGGAACCTTTACCCACATCACCGTAACCAGCAACAACAGCAACTTTACCAGCCATCATTACATCAGTTGCACGACGGATCGCATCAACCAATGACTCACGGCAACCGTATTTATTGTCGAATTTAGATTTGGTAACTGAATCATTAACGTTGATCGCAGGTAAATGTAAAGTGCCATTTTTCATGCGCTCATACAGACGGTGAACACCTGTAGTAGTTTCTTCAGATAATCCTTTAATTGCAGCAATCAGCTCAGGGTATTTATCGAATACCATGTTGGTTAAATCACCACCATCATCTAAGATCATGTTTAATGGCTGACGCTCCGGACCAAAATGTAAAGTTTGCTCAATACACCAGTCGAAATCTACTTCATTCAGACCTTTCCAGGCATAAACCTGAATTCCTGCAGCAGCAATAGCAGCAGCAGCGTGATCCTGTGTAGAAAAGATATTGCATGATGACCAGGTAACTTCAGCACCCAGTTCAACCAAAGTTTCAATTAAAACTGCAGTCTGGATAGTCATGTGCAAACATCCTGCGATGCGCGCACCTTTTAGTGGTTTTGAAGGACCGAATTCTTCGCGTAATGACATTAGGCCTGGCATCTCTGCCTCTGCTAACCCAATCTCTTTACGACCCCATTCTGCCAGTGAAATGTCCTTAACTTTATAAGGAACGTAAGTTGTCTCTACTGATGACATATTTTTGTTTTTTAAGTTGTTGAATTGTAACGATTAATGAGCTTTTCGTATTTATGCTGAGCAACTTGCACAGCTTTTTTCAAACTCAAATTTTTCTTTTGCAAAATTACACAATAGTTTGGCCAAATTCAAAAGCGTTGTCTGCGATAAAGTGTCAGTTTGTTAACATGACATTTACATGGTTTTGTTTTTTTGAGAAATGTTTGTGCTACTCCTGAAGGTTATTAGCAAAATTGTTATTCGATAAACCTGCTTCCGGTGCTTTCCGAAAATACCACCAGCAAGTCATAGCCGTTAATCCATTCTTTCATCGGCTCAGAGATTTTAAGCTTGCCCATAAACACAGCATTTCGAATCGGTCTTAAGTCAAAAGTTGCCCATTCTTTGTTCTTCAGCTTTGCGGTAAATGGGCTGAGCATACCTAAGTCATCACCCTTATCATCAGTATTAGGCTGGATTGCCAGTTTATTATTGACTGGCCCCATGACATTGATGGTTCCTTCTTTACCATATATCAGGATATGTAAAGGTTTTTTATTAGCCGATGCCGCAATATTGTCTGCGAGGTTTCCTACCTCAAAGACTCCTTTAAGATCATTTGTGCGGGGAAGATGATTGGCACCAAGCTTAAAAAGCAATTTGGGAACCTTAATTTCATCGCTGGTAATATAAGGGGAAAGGTAGTTCATCAGATTTTTCTTCATCAGGTTTGTCCTTAACGGGTAGCTTCTATTCCCAAAGGCAGGGATACTCAGTTTAAGGTAGTTCAGCATTTGTTTCGATAACTTACTTTCCTTTTGGAAATCAATAAGAAGGGAGTCGACGGCGGCTGTTGTGATATGATATCCCCTGAAATCACCGTATCTGTTTAAATCCTGATAAATGGGTAAATCCCATTTAAAGCATTCTTCTTTCTTTTGCAATGCTTTTTTCCTGTTGGCGGGTGACTTTGCTTCATTGGCCAGCATCTCGAAAAAGCTGCCAAGACCCATGGTATTGAGCTCGTTTAGTCCCCAGATGTCAATTTTTTTTAATTGCATTTGTCTGGCCAGTTCCATCTCCGGCTCCCAGGAATAAAAGGCAAAATCATATGGATTTTGTTTAAAATGCGAGGAATATTTCTCTGGCTGAACGCTTAACTTCTTTAGACGCATGGCACTAAATGGATCGATTTCAGTTACTAATGCTGTCGGTTTGAAGATCTCTGCTATTCTGGTTGTAAAAACAGGAATTTCAGCTTCTCCATGCTGTTCACCTATCATCAGAAACTGAGTAGTTGCGATTTCTTTTTGAAGGAACTCCCAGCCCGGGCCCTCAAAGTTTCCTTTTTCGAATTTAAATGCTTGTTTTCTGATCAGACTATCAAGTTTTAAACTGTCAGAAGGACCTGAACTGAGGATGGACTTGTTTTCTAAGGAAGGGGTACTTTTAGCGCAAAGAGTTAAGGCCGACAGGCAGAAAAATGCCGTGAAAAGTGTTTTCAAATGCTTGAGTTTTGTATATGCTGTAAAGAGTAGACTATGCTCTTTTTAATATGTTACTGCTGATGATGAAAAACATAAGTTCACAGATCCACACGTACTCCAGCTGACAACGCGATTATTGCATCATAAACCATAACCTGCCCATCTATCAGATGATGTTGACAGCGGAGCCTCCTTTATTGAGGCTCCGCTGTCAACATCAATTTTTACCGTACTGCTGTTAAAATTTTATGAGTAATTTTTCTGAATTAAGCTGGCCATTGCTATAGTATTCAAAAAACCAATCTCCGTTCTTTTTAAGTACGACGCCGTTAGCAGTTCCGTTCTCTGCAATAAAATAGTCCTGTACAGAAGTTTTAAGCAAGGTTAAAACCTTTTTAGGCGTAGTATCTATCAGTTGAAAACCCGTTGCCGTTGGTTGGGCATACAAGGTTCCTGCAGGGAGGTTTGCTGCTACTGTTTCTTTAGCTGCAGGAATCGCTTCAGTAACTTGTTTTACCGGTGTAGCCACCGTTGTGATCACTGCTGCGGTTTGTTGAACCGGGGCAGTCGTCGAACCATTATAGGCATATTCAGTCTCTGTCAACGAGGTAAAGGCATCTCTGAGTGCAAGGTTATAAGAAGCTTTAAATTCTTTCTCTCTGCTTTTTCCTTCTTTGCTTTTAAAGACAATATTGCCCTGACAATCCTTTAATAAAAGGGTAATGTTGGTAGTGAACATCCCGTTCTTTTCCAATACATCAGTCATCAGTGCACTGCATTTATTGTTGGCAATTTCAGTAGGTAACTCTGCATTGTCAAAATATACTGTAAATCCTTTTTCCTCTAAAAGCAGCTTGGTCAGGGTATTTAATCTGTATTGGTCATTTTGTTTAAGAAAATTGAATTTCTCAGGTACGAGTACGTATTTGTAATTATTGATGGTCTTTTGGGCGAAGCCTGAAAATGGGAGCGCTAAAATGAGTAATAAAAGGTAGTTTTTCATATTGAATTATTCTAAATCAGTTAATGAGTATGATTCATCGCTGCCATAAATAACCGCAGCGCTATCTAAGGTATAAATATAGTTTTTAATTGTTTTAAGGATATACTTTTCAATTTTTTAACGTCCATCTGTGCGATGCCTGTTGTATATTTATCCAAACACCTGAAAGAAGAAATAAATATTATCGGAAATAGTGGATCTAATATTGATATGAGGAAGGTAAAAACCTATCGAAAAGCGGGGGCCATCACTAAGGAGAAGAAGCTGGAACGATTGCAATATGGAATTGTAATGGGACTTATAATCTCTTTTCTGCTGTATGGTGCTTTTTTCGAGGCGGAAACTATCGGGGAAGATCAGCGATACCATCTCTACATCTTTTTGCTACCCACACTCAGCGGAATGTTGTTGTTGGGAGTTTATAGAAAAGAACAGATGCTCCGGCAGTATTCGGGCCTGGAGAAGGTCTATGAAAAGATATATGCACTGGGACTATATCTGATACAAGGAATTGTGATTTCTTTTTTAAGCTTTGGTCAGGTCTCAATGGTGATTTGGAATTACCTGAATATAAAAGAAGCGGAAAAAAATCCCACCGAAATTCTGAAAGGCAACCTGACCGGATTTAGTTCCGGAAAAAGAACTGCAGTTAATTTTAAATTCAATGATCAGTATGAGCATCTTAAAGCTGGCAGAGAAACAATCCGTGCATATCATGATAAAAAACCGGAAGATTACGTCATCGTCATCGAAGCAAAAAAAGGCCTTTGGAATTATTATCTGGTAGAAAGCTGGAGGATAGAAAAAAGAAAGTAGCCAGTTAAAAAGAAGGGCAAGCGACCGTTTTACCGTGCTTGCCCTTTTGTGCTCCCGAGACTGGGCTCGAACCAGTGACCCTCTGATTAACAGTCAGATGCTCTAACCAGCTGAGCTACTCGGGAATCCTTCGATTTGAAGAAATCTGGTTTTGTAAACAAAAAAAGATCCTCTTTTTTCGGAGTGCAATATTAGAGATTCTGTTTCAATTTTAAAAGAACCCCGGCTAATTTTTTTTTAACTTTTTTTTAAGCGCTTATACCTGTGTGGATTAAATATCAGAAAAGGCAGTTCTAATGAAGGAGATGTACGCTGCCTATTTGAAGAAATCATCAATCTCTAAGTAATTTAAAGGTAAAATCGAATGAGCTTCTCATCTATTCCTTTGATGCTAATGACTTGTACTGTACATTTGTATGGATTAAAGAATTAAAAATAGAAAATATGTATCCTGAATATTTAGTAGAACCTATGCGTGCAGAACTTACTAAAGTAGGTTTTGAGGAGTTGAAATCTGCAGCTGATGTGGATAGTGCCATCACTGGCGAAGGGACTGTATTTGTAGTAGTAAACTCTGTTTGTGGTTGTGCGGCAGCGAATGCACGCCCTGCAGCAAGATTAGCCGCAGCAAATGAAAAACATCCTGATAAACTGGTAACGGTATTCGCAGGTATGGAAAAAGATGCTGTTGACAGAGCAAGAGGTTATATGTTGCCTTTTCCTCCATCTTCGCCATCTATGGCTTTGTTTAAAGATGGTAAGTTAGTTCACATGATTGAACGTCATCAAATTGAAGGCAGACCTGCACAAATGATCGCTGATAGCTTAATCGGCGCTTTTGAGCAATACTGCTAGTCAAACAAAAATATCTTAAAAAGGGTCTGGTTAAATTAATCAGACCCTTTTTTATAAAGTCCTTCCTGGTCTTTGTGCTCCATATTCCAATTTTCTTCTGAGTAAATATTTGGTCTGATCTCCTTCCGGGATGCCCCCGGGTTAAGTCCGTATTGACTCCACCATTACTCTATATCAGGTCCAGGGTGAGTCCACATTTTCTCCGTAAAAACGTGGACTCACCCTGGACTCACTGTGGACTTACTGTGGACTCAGTACGAAGCCATATAGGAGGAGATCCGGAAAGATCTCAGCCTCATCCAAAAATGAATACAGAATTAATTAAAAGGAAATGTTAGAAGTCTTTATTGAGCAATTTCTCCAGTTCTCCAAAGGAAACGTTCATGCGTACACGTCCCTGTTTGGCATAGGCAATTTCTCCGGTTTCTTCAGAGATGATCACTGCAACTGCGTCGGTAGTTTCAGAAACCCCGATGCCTGCCCTGTGGCGTAAGCCAAACTGAGGAGGAAGTTTATCATTGTCCGTTAGTGGGAGGATACAGCTTGCGCTTTTGATCTTATTCTCCGCAATAACTACCGCACCGTCATGGAGCGGGCTATATTTTTGAAAAATGCTTTCCAGCAATCTTTTAGATATTTTAGAATCGATGATCTCACAGCTGTTCGCAAAGAGCTGGTCGTCGTAAAACTTGACAAATACAATCAGGGCCCCGGTGCGGGATTTCTTCATGCTTTTGCAGGCGTCAATAATTGGCTTGATCCGAACAAGGTTATCCCGCTCAATATTCTTACTTCCGAAGAGGTAGCCCCACCAGGCCTTGTTCTGCTGGAGAAAGGTGTTTTTGCCAATCATCAGCAAAAAGCGCCGGATCTCCGGCTGGAAAATCACAATGAGCGCAATGATCCCCACACTCATGAATTTATTGATAATGGTAGACAACAAACGCATGTTCAACTGGTCTACTGCAAACCAGATGATCAGGATGATCAGCATGCCCAGCAATAGATTTACAGCAAGGGTATTCTTGATCAGGTTGTAGATATAGTAAATGAGCAGGGCAACAAAAATAATGTCTGCTACATCTGTCAATGATACTTTTAGAAAATCGAAATCAAATCCTTTCATTATCGCCAAGTTAGGTATTTTTTGAGACTAATATAACCTGGTCTTTTCCACCAAAGCGATACATTCTGCTGCTGCTTTAACGTCATGAACCCTCAATATACCTGCTCCTTTCATTAATGCGATCGTATTTAACACCGAAGTGCCATTAAGTGCTTCGGCCGGGCCGCCACCTAAAAATTTATAAATCATAGATTTTCTCGAAAAACCAACCAGTACCGGCAATTCGAAAACATCGAGGTCTTCCAGATGGTTTAATAACCGGTAATTTTCATCGGTTGTTTTTGCAAAACCAAATCCAGGATCCAGGATGATGTCTTTAGCGCCTAATTTATGAAGCTCGGCAACCCTTGAAGAGAAATAATCTACCAGGTCCAGGCCAATATCGGTATAACCCGTTTGTTGCTGCATTGTTTGTGGGGTTCCCCTCATATGCATCAGAATGTAAGGAACTTGTAAATCTGCAATGGTCTGGAACATGGCTTCGTCCATTCCTCCTCCTGCAATGTCATTGATCAGGTGAGCTCCTGCTTCAATACTTTCTTTAGCAACCTTTGCGCGAAAAGTATCTATAGAGAGCCAGGCTTCGGGGAATTCTTTGCTGAGCAATTCTACGATGGGAACAATGCGGTTTAACTCTTCATCCGTACTGACTTCGGCGGCACCGGGACGTGAAGAGTAGGCCCCGATATCAATATACTTAGCCCCCTCATTTAGAAAAGTTTCCGTTCTTTTTAAGGCGTCATCGGCAGTGCCAACCCTGCTGTTGTTGTAAAACGAATCCGGGGTAAGGTTCAGGATTGCCATCACGGCCGGCCGACTTAAATCTGCCAGCTTACCTTTTAGGTTTAGTGTGGTCTTTCGGTTTAAAAATGTATCTTTAGCCATCGTATAATACAAAAATACAGTATTTAAATAGCTTTAAACTAAATATTTTAATTGTTTTGGCAACAAACACAGCTCAAGAATTCGATTCAGTAATCGCGATTTGTAAATCGCTTTTTTTAAAGAAAACAAAGGACTATGGAACCGCCTGGAGAATCCTCCGGTCATCCTCTATTACAGATCAGATTTTCATTAAGGCACAGCGCATCCGTACGCTGGAAGAAAAGAAAGTCTCGAAAGTAGGAGAGGACATCAGCTCCGAATATATTGGCATCATCAACTATTGCGTCATCGGGATGCTGCAGCTGGAATTGAAAGCCGATGATCCTTATGAAATGGAAGTTGGCCAGGTCGAAGCCCTTTTTGATGAAAAGGTGAACCTGACCAAAGAACTGATGCTGGCCAAAAACCATGATTATGGAGAAGCATGGAGAGACATGCGCACCAGCTCATTAACGGACCTGATCCTGATGAAAATCCTGAGGGTCAAACAAATTGAAGATAATTCTGGCAAAACACTGGCCTCTGAAGGTATCGATGCCAATTATCAGGATATGCTCAATTATGCTGTTTTTGCATTGATTAAACTGAAATTGAAATAATGAAGAAAATTGCCCTGAATTTTGCCCGGATATTTGTTGGAGTGCTGTTTATCTTTTCAGGACTCATTAAAGCCAATGACCCACTGGGTTTTGGATATAAGCTGCAGGAATATTTTGATGAATTCCATAACATCTTTTTAAAGTTTATAGGATCAGATGCAGGGGGAAGCTTTTTCTTAAGCGAGATGGCTACCGGAATTGCGATCCTGCTTTGTGTGCTTGAAATCGTATTGGGTGCCTTGTTACTTTTTGGTTTCTGGAGTAAAAAAGTCACCTGGGGCCTGTTGGGGACAATTATATTTTTCACTTTTCTAACCTTTGTTTCTGCATTTTTCAAAATCGTAACCTCCTGTGGATGTTTCGGTGATGCCATTCCTTTAACGCCATGGCAGTCTTTCTCCAAAGACCTGGTGCTGCTGGTGCTGATTGTATATCTTTTCCTTTATCATAGTTTGATTAAACCCATTACCGATAAACCAGGCTTACAAAAAGGTCTGTTGGCGGGAGTATTGGTATTGTCGACCTTATTTAGTCTCTATACTTATCGCAGGTTACCTATTCTGGATTTTCTGCCTTATAAAGTGGGTGCGAATATTCCTGAACTGATGCGTATTCCTCCGGGAGCACAGCCGGATGAGTTTCAGATCATGTACAATCTGACGAACAAGAAGACCAAAGAGAAAAAGCTGATGAGCGATAAGGAGTACCTGAAAACAGAAATCTGGAAGGATGACAACTGGGAAATTATAGGAACACCAGAAAAAAAACTGATTAAAAAGGGATACGAACCTAAGATCAAAGATTTAAACATCAGTGATGGTTCAGGTACAGACTATACAAAAGAGCTGATAGAAAATCCTTATTACAACCTGATCATCGTTGCCTACAACCTGAAAGATACAGACGAAGAGGGAATGTCTGCCTTAAATGCGATGTCTTTAAATGCAGCGGAACAGTTCAACATCAGGACGGTATTACTCACTTCAAACTCTGCACAGGATGCAGCTGTGTTTAGCAAAAAGATGAAGTTGTTTACAGAGATCTTTTATGCAGATGCGGTGCCTTTAAAGAGTATGGTTAGGGCCAATCCCGGTGTGCTGTTGCTAAAGAACGGGGTGGTCATCAATAAATGGGCATATAATGCCATACCTTCCTTTGAGGAGCTTTCCGAAAAATATTTCAGTAAATAGCCCATGCTGCAGTACGCCATCAAGAAGTTTTTATACGGATTAGCGGTCATGGCCGGGGTGGTAAGTGTGGTGTTTGTACTGTTTAACGTATTACCGGGAGATCCGGCGAGAATGACCATGGGCCAGCGCTCTGATGTGCAATCTCTGGAAGCCGTACGTAAAGAATTTGGTCTGGATAAATCCAGGCCGGTTCAGTTTTTCTTATACCTGAATGACCTTTCTCCTTTGAGCATTCATCCTGACAACAAAGAGAGCCTGGAGAAATACCATTACCTCAGACTGCTTAGAGTCGGGGAAGAAGTAATTGCCCTGAAGTGGCCTTATCTGCGCAGGTCCTATCAGACCAAGAGGGAAGTGACTTCTATTCTAAGAGAAACAGTTCCCAATACCTTTATCCTTGCCTTAACAGCAATGATCTTTGCCACCATCATCGGTGTGTTTCTTGGTGTGCTTTCTGCCGTTCATAAAGATACCTGGATTGATAAAACGGCAAATTCTTTCGCCATCCTCGGGATTTCTGCCCCTTCTTTTTTTGCGGGCATTATTATCGCCTGGTTATTTGGCTTCGTATGGAGCGACTATACCGGATTAAATATGTCGGGTAGTTTATATAGTTATGATCCTTTTAAAGGAGAGATCATGACCTGGAAGAACCTCTGGCTCCCGATGCTTACTTTGGGCTTAAGGCCATTGGCGATTATCGTCCAGCTCACGAGAAGCGCAATGCTGGATGTATTGGCGCAGGATTATATCCGCACCGCCAGGGCGAAGGGTTTGGGAAGAAATGCAATCATCTATAAACATGCGCTAAAAAATGCCTTAAACCCTGTGATTACTGCCATTTCAGGTTGGTTTGCCTCCCTGCTTGCCGGATCTTTCTTTGTAGAATATATTTTTGGTTACAACGGCTTGGGAAGAACAACAGTGACCGCTTTGGAAATGTCAGATTTTCCGGTAGTCATGGGCTCAATTCTTTTTATTGCATTTATATTTGTGCTGATCAATATATTGGTAGACGTATTATATGCCTTTGTTGATCCAAGGGTAAAACTCGCTTAAAAGAATGAAGATATTTCTGATTGGATTTATGGGTTGTGGTAAAAGCACTTTGGGAAGAAAGCTGGCCACTAAACTGGGATATGATTTTATTGACCTCGATCAGCAGATCGAAAAACAAATCGGCATGTCTATCGGCGCATATTTTGCCGCGAATGGAGAGGCTGCATTCAGGGCATTTGAGCGTAAAACCTTGCAGGAATTTAATTATCCTTCCAATTGTGTTGTGGCAACAGGTGGCGGTGCGCCCTGTTATTTCGATAACATGGAATGGATCAATAACAATGGAACTTCAGTTTACATAGAAATGTCTGCCACTGCTTTGGCCAGACGTCTGGAAAATGGAAAAGACAAACGTCCCCTGCTAAAGGATATGAATCCGGAGCAAATGATCCATTTTATTGAACACAAGCTGGAAGAACGTAATCCCTTTTACCTTCAGGCAAGCTTAAAAGTGAATGGGATCAACCTGACACCGGACGACCTCAGGGCATTGCTCCTGTCTGACGTTTAATTGTCTTCTTTTTCAAACTGCTCCTCTATAAACTTGATGTGGGTTTTGCCATGAGCTGCAGGATTGCCATCTTCATCAACATTCACAAATACCATTTTGTCAATGGTCAGGATGCTCTTTCTGGTGATTTTATTTCTCACCTCACAGCGCATGGTCAAGGAAGTATTGCCAAAGTCCGTTGCCGTAATCCCCATTTCAATGATGTCTCCCTGTTTTGCTGAGCTGACAAAGTTAATTTCTGAGATGTATTTCGTTACGACCCTTGGATTGCCCAATTGAACAATGGCATAAATTGCCGCCTCTTCATCGATCCAGCGGAGCAGGCTCCCGCCAAATAAGCTCCCGTTAGGATTTAAGTCTTCTGGTTTTACCCATTTTCTCGTGTGAAAATTCATAGTACTGATTTTGCTCAAAAATAAGCTTTTAGCACCTAGAGAATCTCACAGGGGCGTAATAAAGGAATCGGTTTTATCGTCTCGGTTTCCGCTTCATCTGATGGTCCACAGAAAAAGGACCTGATCCGATTACCCAGAACAATACCAATAGCAGGAGTACGATTAAGGATAACCATAGTTCTGAATTCAGCATCGAAAATCCTCTGGACAGGTTGACAAAAAATACCGCGCATAGAAGAATCGGAATTTGTATCACTACAGCAAACCTGGTCAAAAGCCCCAATGTGATCAGTATTCCTCCTACCAGATGTACAAAACCTACAATATGTATGGCCACACTGGCCATCATTCCCGAAAAACCAAATACATTGTTTTCCAGTAACAGGTCCTGAAGAACGGCGGTATTGCTTACGATAGCGATACCTTTGAAGAAAATAAGTATGCCTAAAACAATGCGGATTACGTCAAGCCATTTGGCATGATGTACATCACCCCAGTGCTCAATTCTCTGAATAACAGTCATGATAAACCTCCTTTTTTAAAAATGCTTATTGAAGTTACCGAGAAAAAATGAGATAATCAATAGTTTATACGGTGAGCTCTTACTATTGCAGTATTATGTTTCTTTTTCTATATTTATGGGGAAATTATTAGTCGCAGGTAAGAAAAAATATAATTGACCATGTCACCACTTACCTGGATTATCTGATTTATCTTTATATCGTAAAAATTCCCGCTCTCAGACTTGTACTATTGAAAAACTCATGGCATTATGCGTTTGTGGCCATGCATTGAAGGAAACGCATCTTAAATAAGATTCAATATCCCCCCCCCTATATTGAATAATCCCTCCTCATGGCGTCTGTTATCAAATGCCATGAGGTTCGTGACTTTTCTTCCTCAATTTTAATGTGGTGAAGATCAGACCAGAGGAGGAGCTCCTCAAAAATAATCTCGCGATCGTCGTTTTATTTCCCTTGAAAAATAATTTTTATTCCTAAATTCCCTCAAAAAACGTCGATTTCTTTGAATTGACGTTGAATAACGCCTCTCCGAAGTAACAAAATGGACCTTTGAAGAATCCCCCTGTTGATATGGCTGAAAAAGTAATTGAAAAACCAATAAAAAACCGTCTGCTGACGGAACGTAGACTTATTGATGCCGTAGGGTCGATCATCAGAACTCAGGGATATACCGGGCTGGGTGTGAATGCGATTGCAAAAGAAGCAAAGGTGAACAAGAAATTGATTTACCGGTATTTTGACAATGTGGAACGCCTGATTGAAACGTATGTGATTGAAAAGGATTACTGGCTGTCATTTAACAATAAGATTCTGAGTCAGATAGATCTTAAAGACAAAAAAAACAGCATTATTGATAACTACGTTTCCATTCTGGAAAAGCAATTTGAATTCTTCTGGAACGAAGATGAGATGCAGAAGATCATTTTATGGGAAATTTCCGAAAGTACAGAATTGCTGGACAGTGTTTCCAAAGTCCGTGAAGAATATGGTAATGCACTCCTGGCTTTGTCTGATCCTTACTTTAAGAACTCTGCTGTGAGTATGCGCGGAGTTTCTGCTTTATTGGTTTGCGGGATCTATTACGTCGTCCTTCATGCCAAGAAAAACGAAAGCACGATTTGTGGCCTGGACATCAATACGGAAGAGGGCAGGGCTGAAATTCAAAAGTCTTTACGGCAAATCATAGAATGGGCTTTTCATGCCGCAAAAACTAAGATTAAACCTAACCGAACTGATCCACCTGATTCTGCAGAATAGCAGAGAATTCTGTTCTTGGCGGCAGGTTCAGGTAAGGATAGGTGACTTTAGATAAATATAATCCCTGTGGATGGGCAGGAGTGATGAGTAGGGGTGTTTCTTTACTGATCAGGTAATGCTCAAATTGGTCTACACTCAACTCTCCTTTTCCTATTTTCAGCAATTGTCCCATGATGATCCGGATCATTTTGCTCAGAAATCGGTTCGAAGAGATCTGGAACCGCAGGCGGTCTCCGGAACGGTCTACTGTCAGGCCCGCTGACATGACATTGCAGATCGTATGTTCGTATTTATCCGGGCTGGTACAAAAAGGGCGGTAGTCCTTATATTGTGGCAGTAAAGCTGCTGCCTGCTGCATTTTATCAATGTGCAGGTCTTTTAAGAGGTAAAAAGCACTCAACCCGTTTAAGAAGGGACTTTTATAGGTATGGATAAAGTAGTCGTAGCAGCGTTGTACAGCGTCAAAGCGGGCGTGTTGCATACCAGTCATAGGAATGATATCAAAAATGGCAATACTTCCGGGTAAGAGCTTATTTAGCCTGAAAACGAGATCGAAGTCCCAGGGCTGTTCAATGTCCATGTGGAAGAAGAACTGGCTGGCATGGACTTGTGCATCTGTTCTGCCGCATCCGTTGATAAAGACCGGAGTTTTCAGCACCTGGGTCAGGGCCTGTTCCAATACCCCCTGAATATTCAGAATCCCGGGTTGTTTTTGCCATCCATTAAAATGAAGGCCATGATAGCCAATATGTACGAAATACCTCAATGTCCTATTTTCTTGCTCTCTTGTTTAATTCATCTACCGGCATGCTCAGCATTCTTCCTACAGGTTGTTTCCCCTTGTAAGTGATCACTCTTAACATTCCGGCATCTTTTGGTACGCTTAATTTCTCGGTATATTTCGGATAGAAACGATCCGGGAAAGAGTTGTCGAAACTATAATAAATGTCCAGTCCCGCTACTTCTGTGCTCAATTCAACCAGGAGCTGACGGTCTGCAGATCTGCTGACTTTAAATATCGGATCATACACACTAGGCGCATATTTGGTTTCTGCGATGTCCAGTCTTTTGAAATGCTGTTCTACTCTTCCGAAGAAATTAGTCCAGTTTTTCTTTTCCCTCGGGGACCATACCGATTCTGCGATCGCCATCCCTCTTGGCCAGGTCATATATTCTGCCTGTCTGATGTTATACACCTGTTCTGTCCATAAATTCGCTTGTCCGCCTTTGATGTATTTAGGATCTACGCCAGCTGGAACCGGGTCGAATTCATAGGATTTACTCAATCGCAATGAAGCGTAAACTTTGGGCTCAGTAATGACATCGGCCTGCATGTAATCCAAGTAGGCATAGGTGGTAGGGCTCATCACCACGTCATGTTTCTTCAGTGCCGCTTCCGTACCATATTTCATTCCCCTCCAGCTCATCACCGCAGCACTAGGAGACATGTTGCCATCCAGAATTTCATCCCAGCCCATGAATTTTTTGCCTTTTGATTCTACGATGCCCTGCACACGTTTCTCAAAATATCCCTGAACCTGGTGCATGTTTTTTAATCCTTCTTTTTGCATCAGGGCCTTTATGGCATCACTTTTCTCCCAGAAGTTGAAAGGGGCTTCATCACCACCCATATGCAGGTATTCAAAAGGAAAAAGTGCAGCTACCTGTGTAATTACGCTGTCTAAAAAGCTATATACTTTTTCATTGGCCGGACAAAGGGTGTTGTCTACCAACGCTGTCGGAGGTGCGCCCCTGGACCAGTCCATAATTCTCTCTCCCGAACGAACGCGGTAGTTTTCTGCTCCCGGTGTACAGGACAATTCCGGATAGGAAGAAATTGCGGCGAGGCTATGTCCGGGAACATCAATTTCCGGCAGGATGTTGACAAACCTTTCCTGTGCATATTGTACGAGTTCTTTGATGTCTTCCTGCGTATAAAAGCCACCATAATTGCGTGGTTCATCGGCTCCAGGTACGCTGAAATTGCCAAATTCCCCGGTTTTTTTAACACTCCATGCGCCAACCTCGGTCAGCTTTGGGAAACCTTTGATCTCTATTCTCCATCCTTCATCATCCGTTAAGTGCAAATGAAGGACGTTGTATTTATAGCGAACCATGGCATTGATGTATTGTTTCACTTCTTCTTTTGTAAAGAAATGACGGGCAACATCAAACATTAAACCTCTCCAGCCTACACGGGGATAGTCGGTAATGCCTACGCAGGGACTTTTCCAGTCCATATCTTCTACCAGTTCTTTGCTTTCTATCTCTTTCGGAAACAACTGAATCAGGCTTTGTGCCCCATAATACAGACCTGCTGCTTTATTTGCTTTGATGACGATATGACTGTTGCTTACAGAAAGCTGATATCCCTCATTTCCTAAAACAGGATTTGCCTTGTCGTTCAATACAAGTTTGATCGTTGGCGTAACACCAGTAGCATTATTGACCACTGAAACGTAACTGCCGGTAGGAATGGACAGTCTTTCCTGTAAAAATGCGAGCACCTGTTTCAGTTCTGGTATTCCGGCCGACTGGATCGTCACATTGGCAGGTAAGACGAAGTGACCTTCGTTTTTAACTACAGAAACGGGTTCAGGGATGATGGCAATTTCGGAGGGGATATTTGTTCCCGAAGCTGCTTCGGCGATATTACCGGATTCAGGAGCGATTGCCTGTGCAAAAGTAAAGGTGCTCATCAGGCAGCAGGATAAAAACAGAAAGAATCTTTTCATAGAACTGGCTAACAGTGTATTTCGAATTTTATAAACGGGCGCAATTTATCAATAAAAAGACAAATAATTTTATTTAAGCGCATCCAGGACCTTGAACAGCTTCCTGCTGATGCCTGATCCTGAATAATTATTGATGTTAATGACGATGATGTATTTGTTGCCGGATTTATCGGTATAATATCCTGCATAGGCAGAAACATCATTGATACTGCCGCTTTTTAGCTTCATGCCGTTGTTTTCCGGAAGTGATTTATAGTAGTCAGGAAACCATTCTTCTTTTTGTGATTGAAAAAGGACACTGGCCATTGCTATTGCCGTTACTCTGGTTGCAGGGGAGAGGCCACTGCCATCCATAATGTTGAGTGCGCCTTTGTCCAGACCTTTGCCTGCCCAGAAGCTGATCTCGGCCTGTGCGCCATTTTTGGTAGTGGGTTGTTTCCCGGATTTCCAGGCAATGGTCCTGAGCAGGTGCTCTCCGTAAAGATTGATGCTCTTTTTGTTAAACCAATAGACCATCTCGCTTAAAGAAGGAGAAGAGATGGTGAGTAACTTCTGGCTAACAGCTGGTAAAGCCTGTTGGTCAACTGCCAGTAGTCTTGCAGTAGTTACCCCTGACTGGGCGTTGATACCGATTCTTTTCAGGGTATCCTGTAAACGGAAAGCCGCATCAAATGCAGGATCAGGAAGAGCTGCGGAAACACCTGATTTGGAAATCCCCAGGGCCCAGGTGCCACGCAGGTAAGCCGTATTGCTGTAAGGCGGAAGGTAAGCGTAAACATTATCTCCGGTTCCTTCAGAACCGGCCTTCAGTTCATTTACGATTTTCAGGTAAGGCATTTCAGGAACCACTTTCAGGAGAGAGACTTCCTTTTCTGCCGATCTGCTGGCTTTAAGATGGATGTCAAACTGATTCTCGCGCCAGCTAAGGGCCGAAGGGCCTGCACCGTAATAATTCCCGATGTCCTGCCAGATCCAGCCGTCGGGTGTACTCTGACTGCCCCAAAGGCTGTCATCACCGATGATCCTGCCTTCTATTTTTTTAATCCCTGCGGTCTGAATGGCTTTCAGCCATTGCTCAAGCACCCGTGCTTCTTTGCTGCTTTCGTACCTCCAGGAGCCCAGGGTAGGATCGCCTCCGCCAATGATCAGCAGGTCGCCTTTTAAAGTCCCCTCCGCAGTAATATTTCCACTGTAGGCCAGTGTGGTCTGGTATTGAAAGTCTTTTCCAAGTAAACTGAATGCTGTAGCGGAAGTAATTGTCTTTAAAGTGGATGCAGTAGCGAGTCCAAGGTTTTCATTCCTTCCGAAAATGGTTTTTCCGGTGTTGGCATCGAGCACACATAAGGCAACAATGCCATACTTTGCCTGCGGGTCTGCAATTAAGGTATTGTAAGCTTGTTCCAGCTTTTGTGCCGGACTTTGACTTTGTGCAGATACATACTGCTGGATCAACAGAAAGAATAACAGGGATAGTTTTTTTGCAGTACTCATCAAAACAGCTTTGTTTAACATGGATATTAACGAAAAAAGTGATGTACAGATTGCCTTGACCAGCTTTCCATACATCACTTTGTGATTTTATTTAAAGATTAAACCAATCCTTTTTTTACTAAGAATTCAGCAATCTGAACGGCATTGGTTGCTGCACCTTTACGCAGGTTATCCGCAACGATCCACATGTTCAGTGAATTCGGCATAGATTCATCACGTCTGATCCTTCCAACAAATACCTCATCTTTTTCATGGGCATCTTTTGGCATTGGGTATTTCAGGTTGGCAATATCGTCTACAACAATAATTCCTTCTGTTTTCTCTAATAATTCTCTGACTTCAGCTACATCAAAATCATTTTCAAATTCAATGTTTACTGATTCTGAGTGACCACCCATTACCGGAATACGTACCGTAGTTGCCGTTAAACGGATACTGTCGTCGCTCATGATTTTGCGGGTCTCATTGATCATTTTCATTTCCTCTTTAGTGTATCCGTTTTCTACGAAAACATCAATCTGAGGAATTACATTTAAGTCGATCGGGTAAGCATAAGCCATTGGCCCGTCTATGCCTTTACGCTCGTTCATCATTTGCTCTACAGCCTTTACTCCGGTACCGGTTACAGACTGATAGGTAGAAACAACAACGCGTTTGATCTTATATTTATCATGTAATGGTTTTAAAGCCACTACCATTTGGATGGTCGAACAGTTTGGGTTTGCAATGATCTTATCATCAATAGATAATTCATGGGCATTTACTTCAGGAACAACAAGTTTCTTTGAAGGATCCATGCGCCATGCAGATGAATTGTCAATCACGGTAGTACCTGCCTCAGCGAAACGTGGTGCATGTTCTAAAGAGGTGCTTCCACCGGCAGAGAATAATGCAATATCAGGTCTCATTGAAATTGCAGTATCCATGCTTACAATCGCGTACTTCTTACCCTTAAAAGTGATTTCCTTACCAACACTTTTTTCGGATGCAACCGGAATTAACTCGGTTAACGGGAAGTTACGCTCTTCTAACACTTTTAACATTACGGTACCTACCAGACCGGTGGCGCCTACAACTGCAATTTTCATTTTTTTAAATGGTTTTTTTAATCGTTTTTATTAATTTATATAGTATTCAGTTTTTATAATAAGTTCTTTATTCTCAATGGTCTGAGCAGGTCTCAGATTTTTCAAATATGGTGATTTTTTTACGCTTTTTGTTCCCCAAGAACTTAAAACTTGCATTTTGATTTGTTTTTATCAGGAGATCTTTGCCGGTTGATGTAAAATGTAAGCCCAAACGCGAATTTCCTGACATAAAAAAAGGGAAGTAGTTTTGTAAACCACTTCCCCTGATATTTTAAGATCTTTATTCTTAAATCAAATCGTGATTTACATGCTCGAAGCTTTTCTTAATGCTGACAAATGGATCCATTGAGAAGTTTTCCTGCTCCACGATCGCATGTTTCAGCCCAGCCTGCTTGGCGTGCTTAAAAATAGACTTAAAGTCGATGCTTCCGCTACCTACTTCGGTATTGATAGAAGGTTTTGCTTTGTCCATATCCTTCACATGCCACATTGGGAAACGTCCAGGATATTTATTGAATAAAGCTACAGGATCATTTCCTGACCTCACTACCCAATATAAGTCCATTTCAAACTTGACAGTGTCTTTATCCGTTTCCTGAAGCATCACTTCGTATCCGGTTCCACCATCATATTTTTTGAATTCAAAATCATGGTTGTGATAAGCAAGCGTTAAGCCTGATTTTTTACAGATTTCAGCAGCTTCGTTTAAACGCGCAGCTACTTTTTTATAATCATCAAGGCTGGACCTCAGGTCTTCGCCTAACCATGGTACGGTCAGGTAAGACATTCCGATTCCTTTTGCACCTTCGATATTGATTTTTAAATCGTCCTGGTTGCCATCTTTAATGAAGGCATCTAAACCAAAATGTCCGCTTGGTGCTTTTAATCCGTTTGCTTTCAGTAGATTTTTGAATGCTTTCGGATCCAGTCCCCAGTAGCCGCCTTTGGCAGAATAGCCATAGGTTTCCACTTCTTTATAGCCTGCTTTGGCCACTTTCTCAATCACTCCTTTAACGTCTTTCCCAATCACATCACGTAAGGTGTACAATTGAAGACCAACTGGTTTTCCTTTTGCTGCTGCAAAAGCCAATGAAGGAAGTACAATAGCACCTGCTGCGGCAATCCCTACATTTTTTATAAATGTTCTTCTTGAATTCATAGCTTTTAATTTATACGTCACAAATATTTACTGCGTCTCTCAGTGATTTGAGCTTATCCTTGTACCGTGGAATAAATTCCTGGGCGAGGTAACCCTTAAAGCCCGTCGCAACGATGGCCTTAATGATTGCCGGATAAAATAACTCCTGAGTCTCGTCTATTTCGTTTCTTCCGGGTACTCCGGCAGTATGGTAATGTGAAATGTACTGGTGGTATTTGTTGATGTTGGCAATCACATTACCCTCATCAATTTGCATGTGGTAAATGTCGTACAACAGTTTAAAGTTCTCTGAGCCTAGTCTTTTAGCCAGTTCAGCACCCCATGCAGTCGTATCACACTGGTAATCTTTATGGTCAACTTTACTGTTTAACAATTCCATCACCAATACCACATTGTGTTTCTCGGCAATGCCGATCACTTGTTTTAATCCTTCCACACAGTTGTTCCATCCGGTTTCGTCATCTTTACCACGACGGTTTCCGCTAAAGCAGATCAGCTGTGTGTATCCGGCTTCTGCAACCTTAGGGATCATCTCTGAATAATTTTTAATCAGGGTAGCGTGAAATTTAGGGTCATTCCAGCCATCAACAAGGTTGATTTCTGCACCATTACACATTGAAGAATACAAACCATGTTTCTTCAGGATATGCCAGTCTGCAGGACCTACCAGGTCGATTGCTTTCAGTCCTATTTTTTTGGCTTCTATACAGAGCGCCTCTAATTCCATTCCGCCGAAACACCATCGGCAAACGGAGTGGTTTACATTTCCTTTCAATGCCGTTGATTTATAGGGTTCCAGTGCAAAGGCAGGTAAGGCTGCGGATACGCCCAATGCGGCAGTTCCGGCAACAATACTTTTCAATGCAGTTCTCCTGCTTAGTTCTTCGCTCATTAGTGGTTCAGTTGGGCTTCCACTTTCTTTTTATCAGTAAAGAAGAGTGCAAACAGTAAGAAAACAACAAATGCGATTCCTGAAGGAATGATCCAGACCATTTTCCAGTCGAAAGAACCATCGGCAAGTTTATAGGTATCGGTAATCCATCCGGCAACTTCAAAACCTACCAGCATTCCTACACCGTAGGTGGCCAGGGTAATTAAGCCTTGTGCAGAGCTTTTGTATTTATCTCCGGCAGCAGAGTTGGT
This sequence comes from Pedobacter sp. KBW06, assembly GCF_003852525.1. Taxonomy (GTDB): domain Bacteria; phylum Bacteroidota; class Bacteroidia; order Sphingobacteriales; family Sphingobacteriaceae; genus Pedobacter. The sequence continues at coordinate 67,434 of NZ_QAJL01000004.1, read as the reverse complement.
ATAGATCTGTCCCGATACAAAGAAGAAGTCATAGCAAATACCGTGAAGGGCAATTCCGAGAATCAGCATGAAGCTCAGGTCACTTGCGTTTCCATAAGCAAACAGCGCATAACGGATTCCCCAGGCCAGCATTCCCACTAAAATGGTTTTCTTAAATCCGAATTTGGTAAAGAATACCGGTAAAAGTAACAGGAAGAGCACTTCGGAAATCTGTCCGATGGTCATTTTTCCGGTAGGGTTTTCCAGACCAACATTGGAAAGGAATGGGTGTGCATTCTGATAATAGAAAGCCAATGGGATACAGATCAGGATCGAAGAGATAAAGAAGATGGCAAAGTTTTTATCCTTTAACAGCTTTAAGGCATCAAGGCCTAAAATCTCCGATATTTTTACCTTTTCTCCGGATGATACTTTTGGAGGTGTTTTTGGCAGGGTAAAACTGAATAATCCCAATGTCAGAGAGGCAATACCAGCCATTAGAAACGTATTTTTCAACATTCCGGCTTTCGCAGCTTCTGCGGTATCCCAATGGAAATAGAAACTGATCAATAAACCTGCAGCAATCCATCCGATTGTTCCCCATACCCGGATGGTAGAGAATTCTTTTTCCGGGTCTTTCATCTGATTGAAAGAAACCGAGTTGACCAGCGCCAGGGTAGGCATAAACAGGATCATATAGCCCAGGACATAAGGGTAAAATACGTTGATGTCTGTGGCATTATACATCTGATACATCAGCACGGCACCTACTAGGTGCAGGACTCCCAGAATCTTCTCCGCATTAAAATAGCGGTCAGCAATCAGTCCAATGATAAAAGGGGCAATGATCGCTCCCCAGGATTGGGTAGAGAACACTGATGCACTCTGGCCTCCCGTTGCACTGAGGTTATTCCCCAGGAAGGTGCCCAGTGTAACAAACCATGCGCCCCAGATAAAGAATTCCAGGAACATCATGGCTGACAATTTGATGCGGTTGTTTAGGTTCATTTTTGGTTAGTTATATCTCGTTTTTTTATCAATTATAGTTCTTTAATCATAATATTGCGGTACCAAACCTCATTACCATGATCCTGAAGGGCAATCTTTCCTGACTTGAAAGTTCCAAAACCTTCCCATCCGGCAAATTTGCTTCCTGCAATCAAGGCTTTAAACTGATCGTCCCACAAGGTGGTGCTCACGATTTTAACGCCATTTAATTTAAGTTCCAGTTTGCCGTTTTTGCTGATGATCTCTGCTGTGTTCCATTCTCCGACAGGTTTTACCGGCTCTGAACTGCTTTTAATCAGGTCATAAAGGTCTCCTGCACGGTGTTTGGTAATCTTTCCATCCGGATGTCCATCATTGTCCAATACCTGCATCTCTAAACCTGTAACGTAAGTATTGGAATATTTAGCCTTATCTTCATTAACATAGAAAATGATTCCGCTATTTGCTTTTGGCGCTACTTTCCAGTCGATTTTAAGGTGGAAATTGCTGTATTCCTTGTCGGTTACCAGATCTCCGCCACCTTCTCTTCCTGATTTAGGAACGAAATGAAGCGTACCATCTTCTACCTGCCATTTACTGCCTGCTGTAGTCTGGCCATACGTATGCCATCCGGCGGTAGATTTACCGTCGAACAGTTTTGTAAATCCTTTTTTGCCAGATTGTGCTGTTGCAGATCCGATGACCGCAGTTAAGAACATGGCTGAGAAAATATATTGTTTCATCTATTTATTTTTTGGTTTTAATTGTCAGATGAAGCCTTTGGTACCGGCTTCATCTTCTTATTTTTTAGCTGAAATGAGGATTACCAACCTTTACGGTATTCGCGTTGTACATATTGGTTTACCGCATCGAAATTGGTGACTCTCATTTTGTCATTGTCCCAAAGTAATTTGATGTTTCTGCCAGGGAAACTTGCCCTGCCTTTATCATTTTTCAATTGGATATCAGTTGCTCTGATCGCAAGATTGGCCATCAATAAGGCTTCCGTTAGCGGACCTGCAATCTCAAAAGGAGAACTTAGTTCTTTCTTACCGTAGCCGGCAATACAAGCTTCCACCCATTGTGCATAATGTCCTTCTGCGCCACCTTTAACCCTTGCCAGACTTTCAGGAACCCTGATGTCTTTATTTTTGCTCAACGGCAATAACCTTGGGTCTGCGCTATAGGTACTGGCCATCATTTTTCCTTTGGTACCAATAAATAGGGTTCCGTTTCCACCATCACCAAACACTTCGTTTGCTTCCAGTTCTTCCGGTCTTTCCGGCTGAATACCGCCGTCCATCCAGTGAACAACTACATCACCCTTGGTTTTATTCGTTTTCGGGAACTTTAGGGTCACGTGGCTTGATGGCGGGCAACTGTCAGGGAAATAACCCCTTTTGAATTCATCTACATATACAGAACCAACGCTGGCCTGAACTTCTGAAGCATATTTCAGGTTCAGCATGCTGAACGGAGCCTCTAACAAGTGGCATCCCATATCGCCCAATGCGCCTGTTCCATAATCCCACCAGCCTCTCCAGTTAAATGGAACCAGTTTTTCCACATAATCTTTATAAGGGGCAGTACCCAACCATAAATTCCAGTCCAGGTCACTTGGTACCTGCGCTTTGTTGGTCGACCATGGTACGCCCTGAGGCCATACCGGTCTGTCTGTCCAGGCATATACCGTATGTACATCACCAATTAAACCTGCATCATACCATTCCTTCATTTGCCTTGGTCCATCATTGGATGCACCCTGGTTTCCCATTTGGGTCACTACTTTATATTTTGAAGCTGCTGCGGTTAATGCACGGGCTTCATAAATGTCGTGGGTTAATGGTTTTTGAACGTATACATGTTTTCCCAGCTGCATAGCCGCTAAAGCCTGTATGGCATGGCTATGATCCGGAGTAGAAACCGACACTGCATCGAAGTTCTTGGATTCTTTGTCGAACAGCTCACGGTAATCTCTGTAGTACTTTGCTTTCGGGAATGCCTTTACGCTGGCAGCAGCCCTGGAGTCATGTACATCGCAAAGGAATCCGATTTCGGCCTTGCCACTTTTATAAAAATTAGCAATATCCGACTGTCCTTTACCACCGGCGCCAATCCCTGCAATAATCAGGCGGTCGCTTGGTGCGGTAAATCCTCTTCCGCCTAAAACATGACGGGGAACAATCATAAATGCAGTTGCTGCTACAGCAGCAGTCTTAAGGAAACTCCGTCTCGACGTAGCGTCCTGGTTCTTGTTGGTTTCTTCCATGGTTTACAGTTGGTTCTGTGGTTTATTGGTTGGTTCTGTGGTTCAGGGTTATTTTTTCAATGATAGAATATATCTTACCATTTCTTTGGCATCGTCCTTAGAAAGGCTGGCATGTGGCGTCATTGGAACTTCTCCCCAAACACCTTTACCACCGGCAATGATCTTTCCTGCCAATAATTCAATGGTTTCATCATTCAAGCTGTATTTGGCGGCAATCTCTTCATAGGTTGGGCCAATTACTTTGGTTACTTTATTGTGGCATCCGATACAGTCTGCAGTCGCAATCAGTCTTTCTCCAGGGTGTTTCTCTGTGGAGGCAGTGCTTGCAGCAGGTGTACTTTCAGTTGTTGAGGCGGTGTTTGTTGCATTTGATTCCGGGCTTCCGCAAGAAGCTAAAGCAAGAATAAAGCAGGCTAGGATAAATAGTGTGTGTTTCATTTTGTGTTGTATTAATATTATAGACCTAAAATTTTATTGTTGAAATCATCATTTCCACCGGAAGCGGCAAAGTCATCAAAAGCCCTGTCCGTTACCTTAATGATGTGTTTACTGATCAATTCAGCGCCTTCTTTTGCCCCAACCTGAGCATCTTTAATCGGGCATTCCCACTCCATTACAGCCCAGCCCTGATAATCGTATTGGGCCAATTTACTGAAAATGGTTTTAAAATCCACCTGACCATCACCTGGCGAGCGGTATCTTCCTGCGCGGTTTGCCCAGCTTTGGTATCCACCAAAAGTTCCTTGTTTTCCGGTAGGGTTGAACTCAGAATCTTTTACGTGGAAAGCTTTGATGCGTTCATGGTAGAAATCGATATACTGAATGTAATCCAGTTGCTGTAAAACAAAGTGTGATGGATCGTATAACAGACAGGCACGGGGATGGTTGTTTACTTTTTCCAGGAACATCTCGTAAGTGATGCCATCGAACAGATCTTCACCAGGGTGAATCTCATAACATACATCCACACCGCAGTTGTCAAATTCATTTAAAATAGGGGTCCATCTTTTGGCAAGTTCTGTAAAGGCAGCATCGACCAAACCTTCCGGGCGTTGTGGCCAGGGGTGGAACATATGCCAAAGCAGGGAGCCACTAAAAGTAGCATGGGCATTTAATCCCAGGTTTTGCGAAGCTTTCGCTGCATATTTTAATTGCTGAACCGCCCATTTGGTCCGTTCAGCAGGGTTGTTTTTATATTGATCAGGAGCAAATGCATCAAAAGCAAGATCATAGGCCGGGTTTACAGCAACCAGTTGTCCCTGAAGGTGGGTGGAAAGTTCTGTAATCTCTAATCCATGTGCCTGTACCTTACCTTTTAACTCATCTGCATAGGTTTTACTTTCTGCCGCCTTTTGAAGGTCGATAAAACGGGAATCAAGTGTAGGCATCTGAATGCCTTTAAAACCTAATCCTGCCGCCCATTCACAAATGGCATCCAGTGAATTGAAAGGGGCTTCATCTCCAATGAACTGGGCAAGAAAAACTCCGGGTCCTTTAATTGTTGTCATGATGTTTATATGTTAAAATCAAACCACTTTTGATCAGAGGCTGAGGAAGCCACCACATTTTCAATAAATGCCATTCCTCTTACGCCATCTTCTACTTTAGGGAAGTCGAGCATCGCAGCTGTTGGTTCTTCACCTTTTTGGATCGCTCCTAATGTTAACGCAAAGTTTCTGTAAATATTTGCAAAAGCCTCCAGGTAACCTTCCGGATGTCCTCCCGGAACACGGGTATTGTGTTTGGCAATGTCAGACAGGTAAGGTTGTCCGGCGCGGTAAATCTGTGCCGGCTGATCCAGCCATTTTACGATTAAAGTATTCGGTTCCATCTGGTGCCATTCCAGGCCTCCTTTTTCTCCATAGATTTTAATTTTCAGTGCATTTTCTTCTCCCGCAGCAATTTGCGAAGCGATCAGCACACCGTTGGCACCATTGTCGAATTTTAATAAGACGTTTCCATCATCATCTAATCCACGACCAGGAACTACGATATTTAAATCTGCACAAAGTTTGGTGATCTTTAATCCGGAGATGTATTCTGCCAGTTGGGCAGCATGTGTGCCGATATCTCCCATACAGCCGCTTTTGCCGCTTTTCTTTGGGTCTGTGCGCCATGCAGCACCGGAATTGCCTTCTTTTTCAGTCAGCGTACTCAACCATCCCTGTGGATATTCGACCATTATTTTTCTAATGGCACCGAACTTTCCTTCTTTCACCATTTCCCTGGCCTGTTTCACCATTGGGTAACCGGAATAAGTATGGGTAAGGCAAAGCACCAGTCCTGTTTCTTCAACTTTTTGTTGCAGTTGTTTTGCTTCATCCAGAGATAAGGCAATAGGTTTCTCGATTACGACATTAAAGCCATGGTCAAGCGCCATCATTGCAGGTGCAAAGTGAGCGAAATTAGGGGTCACGATGGTGACGAAATCTATGCGTTTATCTGCGGGCAGCTGACTTTCTTTTTCGATCAGCTCCTGATAGTTTTCGTAGATTCTGTCGTCGTCCAGGAAAAGTTCTTTTCCGGATTGCCTGCCTACTTCAGGATTTACACTTAAAGCGCCACAGCAAAACTCAACCTGACCATCCATATTTGCTGCAATGCGGTGAACGGCGCCGATAAATGCGTCTTTACCTCCACCGATCATGCCCATTCTCATCTTTCTGTTGTTCATCAGAATAATTTATTATTTGTTGTTTTTATGATATCTAAACCGACTTAGCAGGGCTTAAATATAAAACCTGCATGCCAGTTTTACAAGCATGCAGGTTTAATTTTAAAGGTTTCCTTTTTTAAGTTCATTAACTGCAAAATCACATGCCCTTGCGGTCAGTGCCATATAGGTTAATGATGGATTCTGACAAGCAGCAGAAGGCATACATGAACCGTCGGTTACGAATACATTTTTCACTTCATGCATCTGGTTGAATTTATTCAGCACAGACGTTTTAGGATCATGTCCCATACGTGCGGTACCCATTTCATGGATCGCCATTCCCGGAGTTGAACCATTATCATAGGTATGTACATCCTTGATTCCTGCGGCTTCCAGCATTTCGGCAGCATCGTTCATCATGTCTACGCGCATTTTTTGCTCGTTGTCTTTGAATTCACAATCAATTGCCAGAACAGGTTGTCCCCATTTATCTTTTTTGCTTTTATCGATGTAAACACGGTTTTCATGGTATGGAAGCGATTCTCCGAAACCACCCAAGCCCATGTTCCATGCACCCGGAACGGTCATCTGGTCTTTGAAATCACCACCAAAAGCAAGTTCTGCTACATCGGCATGCCAGTTTCCGCGACCTGCACCACCCTGGTATCCAAAGCCCCTTACATAGTCACGTTTGTCGTTGCCAATGTTTCTGTATCTCGGAATATAGATTCCGTTTGCCCTTCTTCCGAAAGTGTATTTATCGTCAAAACCTTCTGCTCTTCCTGAAGCACCGCAACGGAAGTGGTGGTCCATCAGGTTATGACCCAATTCGCCGCTTCCATTACCTAATCCGTTAGGGAAGATGTCTGAAGTAGAGTTTAGCAATAAGAAAGTAGAGCCTAAAGTTGATCCGTTAACGAATACAATTTTTGCATAATACTCAATCGTCTCCTTAGTTTCGGAATCGATTACGACTACTCCTTTTGCTTTTTGTGTTTCTTTATCGTAGATGATGGTATTTACCAGGGAAAAAGGACGAAGGGTTAAATTCCCTGTGGCCACTGCTGCCGGAAGGGTAGAGGACTGGGTGCTGAAATAAGCGCCAAAAGGACATCCCCTGCTGCACAGGTTACGGTATTGGCATTTACCCCTTCCGCCATGTTCCACCGTTAAATTTGCCGTACGGCCGATGGTCATGATCCTGGATTTTTTCCATTTGTCTTCAATTCTTTTCTTCACATCTTTTTCCACACAGTTCATTTCCATTGGTGGAAGGAATTGTCCGTCAGGGAAGTGAGGGTAGTTTTCTGCCTGTCCGCTGATACCTGCAAATTTCTCTACATAGTCGTACCATGGCGCAATGTCTTTATACCTGATCGGCCAGTCTACACCGTGTCCGTCTTTTGCATTGTCTTCGAAATTCAGGTCACTCAAGCGGTAACTCTGACGGCCCCACATCAATGATTTACCACCTACATGGAAACCGCGGTACCAGTCAAAACGTTTCACTTCTGTATAAGGACAGTCGTGGTCATTTACCCAGAAGCTTTCATTGTATTCCTGATAAGGATAATCTCTGATCTGAACCGGATGTGACTCTTTTTGCGCTTCCGTTAACCTTCCGCGGTGTTCAAATTCCCATGGCTTTTTCATTGCCGTGGTGTAGTCTTTTATGTGTTCAACGTTTCTTCCTCTTTCCAGAAGTAAAACTTTCAAACCTTTTTCTGTTAATTCTTTTGCAGCCCAGCCACCACTAATTCCTGATCCTACAACAATCGCATCATAGGTATTCTGCGCCGTTGCCTTTGTATTTAAATTGCTCATTGTCTAAATTTTATAAAAGATTTATGCCCAAACTTTTTGACCTGGTTTTAAGTCCACACAGCCGTCATAACGGCCAGGGATTTCTACATAGGCCAAGGCCTTGGTAGCACCGATCTCTGAGGTGAAATAACCCAATAAGGTTAAATCCCTGATAATTGCAAAGAACTGAGGGGCCGTTTTAGGCTTATCCTTAGGGGTCATTGCATTTCCGGGAGCTTCTTTTTCAGACTTTTTCTGAGTAACGTTTTCCTGTTGTTTTTCTAGTGCATCTTTTTCCACCTTGCTTGCTGCAATGGTTGCTTCACGAACTTTGTTTAAAAGTTCCTGACGCTGTGCTACAGAAATTTCCAGGAATGATTTTTTAAAGGTGTCTTTTGATTGTTTTTCCAGATCTTCAAGACCCTTGGTAAATGCTTTTTGAGCATCTGAAGGGTAGCAATCTTTGACCATCATGGCGATAAATGGTCCTACTCCAGCTTCTTTAGCCCCAGGTGTGCTTGTGGTAGGGATAATGATGTCAGCTACTTCGGTAATTAGTTTTTCCTGATCTGCGGAAAATAAACTACCGGCAGTTGATGTGGATGGTGAATTGCAACTCTCTAAAAATACTCCGATCGTAGTTGCGGATAATGCTGCCCCCATTAAAAAGGCAACACTCTTCACTGCTTCTCTTCTGTCCATATTAGGCGGTTTAGGTGTTTATATGTGGTTATAAGTGTGTTTTGTTTTGTAATAATAAGCAAAAATTAACAGTTAGTGTTATAAATACACAGTATTTATAAATATATAATGTTTTTGTTACTTAATCAATTTCCTGTGCTATTCTTTGGGAGGACCGGGAGAGGTAGGGGAGGAATTATCAGGGAGATGCATGATAAATCATAAACATTTTATATAGGTTTGTTACGTTTTTTTAACTTTGTCAAAATCCAAATAATTCATGATTGAGAAAATATTAGTATTGGGCTCTAACGGTCAGATCGGCACTGAACTTGTAACCGCCTTACGTAAGAGCTATGGTGAGAGTAATGTAGTGGCCTGTGACATTCGCAGACCTGATTATGACATCAAGAACTCAGGACCATTCGAGTTTGTGAATGTGCTTGAAAAAGACATTCTGAACAACATTTTTCAGAAATATAAACCTACACAGGTCTATTTACTTGCGGCATTGTTGTCGGCTACGGGAGAACAGAATCCTAAACTGGCCTGGGACCTGAATATGAATGGTTTGCTTAATATTTTAGACCTGGCGATTACTTACAAAACAGCTAAAGTATACTGGCCAAGTTCAATTGCAGTATTTGGGCCAAACTCGCCTAAAGATGCAACGCCTCAATATTGCGTGATGGACCCGAATACAGTGTATGGAATCAGTAAACTGGCTGGCGAACGCTGGTGCGAATATTATAACCAGAAATTTGGCCTGGATGTCCGCAGTATCCGTTATCCCGGATTGATCAGCTGGAAAGCTGCTCCGGGTGGAGGAACAACGGATTATGCCATTCATATTTTCCATGATGCATTAACCAAAGGAAGTTATGCTTCGTTCTTAAATGCAGAAACGGAATTGCCAATGATGTACATGGACGATGCCATCCGTGGTACGATCCAGTTGATGGATGCGGAATCGAGTAAAATATCTATCCGTTCCAGTTATAATTTTGGCGGGGTAAGTTTTACACCAGAGGTTTTGGCGGCGGAAATCAGGAAACATATTCCGGATTTTACCTTAACTTACAAAGACAACGATCCACGTCAGGCGATCGCGAACAGCTGGCCACGTTCTATCGACGACAGCTTTGCTCAGAAAGACTGGGGATGGAAGCCGGAGTTTGACTTGTCGAAAATGACGGTAGATATGTTGAAAAACTTACAGAGTAATCATTAATAAGGGAGATCCTTAAATAAAAATATACAATGGGAAGAGCATTTGAATTTAGAAAAGAGCGAAAATTTAAGCGTTGGGCTAAAATGGCCGTTCAATTTACCAGGATAGGTAAAGAGATTGTAATGGCCGTTAAGGATGGTGGACCTTCACCGGATACCAACTCCCGCTTACGTACTGCGATCCAGAATGCGAAGGCAGTAAATATGCCTAAGGATAGGGTAGATGCTGCCATTAAAAGGGCATCGAATAAAGATGAAAATGGTTATGAAGAGTTTGTTTATGAAGGTTATGCACAACATGGTGTAGCCATTCTGATCGAAACAGCTACAGACAATACCAACAGAACTGTAGCGAATGTGCGCAGTTATTTCAATAAAACAGGGGGTACTTTAGGTAAAACAGGATCTCTGGATTTTATTTTCAGCCGCAAGTCTGTCTTCCGTTTCTTACCGGGAGAGAAAGATCTGGAAGAACTGGAATTTGAATTGATTGATGCCGGTTTAGAAGAATTGTACCTGGAAGCGGATGAAGAAGGAAATGACATTGCAGTAGTACAAACTGCTTTTGAAGACTTTGGAAAAATGCAGAAGGCTTTAGAAGATACAGGTCTGGAAATGAAAAGTGCAAAATTAGAGCGCATCTCTCAGTCTACCACTCCTATTACAGAAGAGCAGGCAGTAGATGTATTTAAATTAATTGATAAGCTGGAAGAGGACGATGATGTTCAGGCCGTTTATCACAATATGGCAGACTAGCTAACGCTGGTTCTGATTAGAAAATAACCAGGGCAATAGTTTGGGATCTGCAAAGGCAGTGTCCCAACTGTTGTGGTTGGCATTCGGATACAAAGTAAGCTTCGGTACTTTCCCCAAGACCTTAAGCTGATCCGCGATGATGGTAGAATGAACTACCGGTACCACATCATCTTTCTCCCCATGAAAAATCCAAAGGGGAACATCTTTATATTTCTGAACATTTGCTACGTTATCGCCTCCACAGATGGCAAAGGCTGCTGCAAAAAGTTTCTTTTTTCTTCTCAATAATTCGTAGGTACCCATAGCACCCATAGATAAGCCGCCAATATATACCTGTTTGTGGTCTACAAAAGGTTTATCCATGAAGTTGTCAATCATGCCCAGCAATGCATGCATGGCCTTGGTTGGTTTTCCTCTTTTTTGAAAATTAAAGGCACGTTTGCCTTGCGGATCTGTCCCGAATTCTACATTTGCCCAAAAGCTGTTTTCAGCACATTGCGGAAAAACGATGATGGCGGGAAACTGTTTACGGATGTCGTCTTTCAGGAACAGTTTTGCGCCATGTGTCAATTGCTTTTGGTTGTCATTGCCCCTTTCTCCGCTTCCATGTAAAAAAAAGAGGATCGGGTATTTCTTCGTCGCATCAAAATTCTGGGGAAAGAGGATGCGGTAGTAAATGCTATCTTTTCCTTCAATAAAGCTTCCTTTATCAAATTTTTTAAAATCCTGTGCTTTAATACTCATCGCAGAGATCAGCAGTAACATCGAAATAATTATTGTAGGGCGGTTCATCTTCCAAAATTAAACAAATTAAGAATCATTTAAAAAAAATAAACCCTGACTGCATTTATACAGTCAAGGTTTACACAAGGTGGAAAGAACTAAAGTGTCAGCTGGAAGGATGCTTCCGAATTGTCTCTGGAGTTGGTTCCGATGAATATTTTAAAATCACCAGGTTCTGCAACAAATTTTAAATCTGCATTATAGAACTTGAGGTCCTCTACCGAGATTTTGAAACTGATGTCTTTGCTTTCTCCGGCTTTTAAACTGATCTTTTGAAAGCCTTTTAATTCCTTAACCGGTCGGGTAATGCTGCCCACCAGGTCTCTGATGTACATTTGAACAACTTCTTTACCCTCTGCTGCACCTGTATTTTTAACAGTGATGGTTGCGGTAATGGTTTCGCCAGCTTTAAACTTAGTTTTGCTCAGTTTAAGGTTGCTGTAGTCAAAAGTAGTATAGCTCAGGCCATATCCGAAAGGATACAAAGGCTCATTGCTGACATCCAGGTAATTGGAACGGAATTTCGAGAACCATTTTCCCTCTTCTAAAGGACGGCCAGTGCTTTTCTGACTGTAGTAAAGTGGAATCTGACCTACATTTTGCGGGAAAGTAGCCGTTAGTTTGCCGGATGGGTTTACTTTTCCAAACAAGACATCCGAGATGGCATTTGCTGCTTCTGTACCACCAAACCAAACGTTTAAGATGGCAGGAACATTTTCATCTTCCCATTTCAGGGTTAATGGTCGTCCGGTGAACAATACCAGCACTACTGGTTTTCCGGTTTTTAACAAGGCTTGTAATAATCTTTTTTGAGGCTCAGGAATGTCAAGATTGGTACGGCTGGAGCTTTCTCCACTCATCTCAGAACTTTCTCCAAGTGCGGCAACAACAACGTCAGATTTTTTGGCAGTTGCTACGGCTTCGTTGATCATTTCTTCCTCAGAACGGTTGTCTCTTGGAATGTCACGGCCAAACATGGTTGCTCTTTTCTGATATTCAGGATCTGTCAATAAATTGGCACCCATGCTGTGTAAGATTTTAAGGTCTGCACCTGCATTGGCTTTTAGTCCTTCTAAAAGAGAGATGGTGTTTTTTAAGTCACTGTTTACGCTCCAGGTTCCAGGCATATTGCTTCCTGTATTTGCCAATGGGCCAATCAGGGCTACTGTACCTGTTTTCTTAAGTGGTAAGATTTGTCCCTGATTTTTTAACAAAACGAAGCTTTGAGCTGCAGTTTCGCGGGCAGCCTTTAAGTGTTCCGGGGTCAGGATTTCATTTTTTGCGCGTTCTTCACTGCAATAACGGAAAGGATCATCAAATAAACCCAGTTTGTATTTTGCTTCCAGTACCAGTCTGCAGGCATTGGTGATTTGTTGTTCTTTAACTTTTCCTTCCTGAACTGATTTTTTCAGGGTGGTTAAGAATCCTTCTCCTACCATGTCCATTTCAACTCCGGCATTTATAGATAGTGCTGAAACTGCCTGAAGGTCGCCTAATCCATGATCGATCAGCTCATTTACTGCGGTATAATCGGTAACCACAAAGCCATCAAATCCCCATTGTTTGCGCAACAAATCAGTCATTAGCCATTTGTTGGCAGTAGCGGGAACTCCATTGATGTCGTTAAAAGAAGTCATTACACTGCCGGCACCTGCATCGACAGCTGCTTTATATGGAGGTAAATATTCATTGTACATCCTGTGCAGACTCATATCAGTAGTGTTGTAATCTCGTCCTGACTCGGCAGCACCATATAAAGCGAAGTGTTTTACACATGCCATCATGGTATTGTATTTAGACAAGTCATCGCCCTGATATCCTTTTACCATTGCTTTTGCAATTTCTGAACCCAGGTAAGTATCCTCACCTGATCCTTCAGAAATTCTTCCCCAGCGTGGGTCTCTGGAAATGTCTACCATAGGGGAGAAGGTCCAGTTTAAACCATCAGCAGTAGCTTCAACGGCAGCGATTCTCGCTGTTTTCTCGATGAGTGCCATATCCCAGCTGCAGGATAGAGCCAATGGGATTGGGAAAGTAGTTTTATAACCGTGAATCACATCCTGACCAAAGATGATCGGGATTTTCAGACGGGTCTGGTTCACTGCAATTTCCTGTGCTTTGCGGATTCTGGCAGGGGTAGTCAGCGAGAAAATTCCTCCTACCTGTCCGTTTTTAATTTTACTTTCTACGCCTGTACTCACTACAGAACCAGTGGTCGCTTCTCCGCCTGTCAGTAGATTGAGCTGTCCGATTTTTTCCTCCAGTGTCATTTTTGACAGGAGGTTTTTAATAAAGGCATTCATCTTTTGATCGGCCGCTGTTACCGCTTTCTTTTGTTGTGCAAAGCCGGAGCTCAGACTAAAAAGGGCGGCCAGAAAAAATAAGTAAGTCGCTTTTCTCATTATATGTTGTTTTTATGTGTGTTCGTTATTTAATCAGGCAAGGGGTTATGGCTTTGATCCAGATGGCATATCCTTCCGGATTCATGTGGAGCATATCTTCCAGAAAAAGCTCCGGACGGACGGCATTGTTTTTTAACATTTTGCTGTTTACATCCAGAAACTGCGCATTTTTATAATGACTCAGGTATTCTTTGATCAGGGCATTGGTATGCGTGTTTGTGGCAGAAAATTTAGTTCTGGAAGGGCTGTTTTTTATAGAAAGATACAATACCGGAAGATCCGGGAATTTATTTCTGATGCTGGTAAAAAAGCTGGCAAACCTGTTTAAGGTTTCCAGCGCATTGACGCCATCCATGGCAATGTCATTCTCACCGCTATAAATCACCACCTGACGGGGCTGATAAGGGTACACGAGGTCGGCCACATAATAGTTGGCCTGTGCCAGTGTAGAACCGCCAAAACCTCTGTTGATGGCCTGATAATTTTTAAAGACGGTTTCCAGATCTTTCCATTTTTCAAATGACGAACTACCTACAAACAGGATCCCGTTTTTTGATGGCATTGAAATGCTGTCTTTGTGTTTAAAGTCCTGGATTTCCTTCCAGAAGGCTGGTTTTTCCTGCGCCGTTGCTGTTCCGCAACTGATGCTTAATAAAACCAGGAAATAATAAAATCGCTTCATTCTTTTGTGTTTAATTAATCGCCTGCACTTTTGTTCTTTCTGACAAGCCACTTTCATTAATGGCCTCAATACTGAAATAATAAGTTTTTTCTTTATCCATTCCTTTAAACCAATATTCGTTTGCATTGTGAACCATAATGCAGTTGTATAATTTGTCCGGATCTGTTCCCAGGTAGATGTTGTAGGCATAGGCATCGTTTGATGTTTGCCATTTGATCCAGGCACTACGTTTATCTTTTTCCGTTCTCAGGACGATAAAATCTTTGACCATTTCCGGTTTGGGCAGGTTACTGTTTCCGAAGACCCTCAATCCGCTGATGGCAAATTTTCCGGTCGGCATGTGGATGTTTTCCATTTTGATGAACCTGGTTTTGATGGGTTTCTCCAGTTCCAGGTAATCGTGCGGTACATCTTTTTTATTGTTGCTTTTGTCAGCGAGTATTTTCCAGCTGCGTCCATCCACTGAATACCAGAGTTTATACTGATGGTAAGTACCTTGTTGTTTCCCCAAAAAGGCAGCATCCTGATCCGCGTAATTAATTTGTACTGCGTTTACGGTAGAAAGGGTACCAAGGTCAGACTGGATCCATTCTCCCTTTTGATCAGAGGCGGCGCTCCAATAGGTTCTGATGTTTTCGTCTACCGCATTATTGGCGTTATAATTCCCCAGCGTAGAGGATACACTCACGGGCTTATTGTAGTTGAGTAACATCCATCCGGTGAAGCCGCTTTTTAAATGATCTGTAGCTTTATTGGGAAGGTAGTGAGGGTAATCTCCAAAAGCGGCATCCATGTACATCACATCATCTTTATCAAAGCCTGCCGGCCAGATACCGATGCGTCTTTCAAAATTATTTTTAACACCCAGTACCATGGTAGAAACATGCCAGTAATTTTTCCAGTTGTCCTGGAAAGTGGCTCCATGTCCGGCACCCCGGGCAAAGCCCCCGGGTTTATAAGAGAAGGGAAGCGACTGATGTTCGAATGGTCCGAGTGGTGTTTTTCCAATTGCTACACCATCTGCATAACCACTGAATTCCGTGGCTGGTGCACCATATTGGAGGTAGTATTTGTCATTGTGTTTTGTCATCCAGGCACCTTCCATAAAAGGGTCGAGGAAAGTATTGTCGAGATTTTCCCCGAAGCGCTGCCAGCCAAATCGGTCTGGGTTCAGGAGTAACAGTTCTTTTCTTGTTCCTATCGGCTGAAATGTTTTTCTATTGAGTTCTACACCATAGAGCGGATAGACATTACTGCTGCCGTTATACATGTATAGTTTTCCGTCCTCATCTACAAAATGGGCGGGATCCCATCCGCCGATTTCAAATTCATGAACCACTTCTTTCCAGTCATTACCTTTAGGATTGGTACTCATCCAGATGGGAAAGTTCCGGGAATAGGTAGAACCGAAAACAAGCATGGTATCGCCCTGGATCCAAACAGAAGGGGCACACAGGTCGTCGTATACTTTGTGCTCCGGTCTTAAAAATGATTTGGAGACAAAGTTCCAGTTGTTGAGGTCCGGGCTCCACCAATAGCCCCATTGGTTGGTGGAAAATAAGTAATAATCTCCTTTATAGTTAACAATTACGGGGTCAGCCGTTGCCCTGTGTTTTCCCTGAGTGGCAAAATTAGGGATAGGGGTATAACCGTAATCCAGGTTTACCGGATTGCAATAGGTCATTTGTTTTTGCTGCGCAAATGTCAGTAGACTTTGTAAGAAACAAAGCATGAAAATCGTCAGGTATTTTCTAATAGACATTATGATATTTTTAAATGTTTAGCCAGTCTCATTTTAGTTAAAGATTTTTATTTGTGCACAGCTCGGACATGCAAGTGCCATTCCGTTGGCAACTAATCCGGTAACCTTTGTTTTATGCTCCCAGTAGATCCACATGTCATGTGCTCCTCCGGTAGAAGTTAAGCTGACGTTGTAGATGTCATTGTTTGCCGGCAGATACCCCAGTACGGTTGGATTGTTGGTATTTGGCGGAAGGTAATAGGAAACATGACCTCCGGAGGTGGTGTTCCATAATTGTACATAAACACCATCGATTGTACTGTTCGTAGCCATTAATGGAATTTGTGCCTGTGTTTTCTTTACCTTTTTTGCCGAATTTACATTTGTTCTTAAAGGCGTGGTTTTATTGCTTTTTGCAAAAGATTGATTTGATGGACTTAAGAGTACAACTGTTAGTAAGAGTGCTGTTAAAGCAGTGAGGGTTCTTTTCATAATTTTGGATTTAGAGTTTAATGGATATGATATGGCTAAACATTTATAAATTGAATCCCCCGATTCTATAAATTACTTAATTGCAGGCGTACTAAAGCCTAGTTTTGTTAATCCTTTTTGTACATCCGGACTGCTCATGAACAATTTCCACAATAATCCGGTCCGGTAGTTTTCGATCATGACAATGATCGGCCCCTGGTCAATGGCAAGGTGAGATTTGGCCACCCATTTGTGCTGTTCGCTAAAAGCGTCTGCAAATCCATATTCTGTCCAGAGCTGATCACCCATGTCCTCGTAAAAATGTCTTAAAGCCTGCATGGAGTATTCCGGTGTATAAGGAAATGCAGATAAAGCTGCGGTAGGTGTGATGACTCCCAGATCCTCTGCAGGAGAATGAGCGGCATAACCCTGCCAGCTATCGCTCGCTGTTAAGCCCCAGCTTTTTGCGCTGTATCCTTTATAATTTTTGGGATTTTCTATGCAATAAGCCCTGTTGATAAGGGTATGGTTTTTATTTTGCTCCCAATAATCTGCGTATTTGTCTTTTAATCCTCTCGGATCCAGTCCCAGGTAGGAATAATGTGAGAAGAACAATGGGCCTCCACCATCAAACCCTAGTGGGAGTGTAATGTCGTTGAACTTCTTGCCATTGAAGAAGGTATTGCTCATGGCCCATCCTTCGTCATATACTTTTTTATCAATTGCATACTTCGGTGCGGAGGCCGCAAGGATATAGGTGATCAGGCATTCGTTATACCCCCTGATCTGGTGGTTCATGCTCCAGCCGTTGTTTGGGCTCCAATGCCAGTAAAGTACATTCTGATTTTGGGTGAACCAATTCCATTCAATGCCTTCCCACATCCACAATATTTTATTTCTGATGTCTCTTTCTGTGGCATTGTCTGCCGTATAGTATTGACGCGCCGTTAACAATCCCTGAAAGAGAAAAGATGTTTCCACAATGTCAGCGCCATCGTCTTTAGGACTGAAACGGATGGTTTTTCCGGTTTCTCCATTTAGCCAATGCGGGAATGCGCCATGAAACATATCGGCTTTCCAAAGAAAGTCTACGATCTTTTTTGTTCTGGCAGCGGCTTGTTCTCTGGTAATAAATTTTCTTTCTGAAGCGACGATGGTAGCCATGATACCAAATCCGGTTCCTCCGGTGGTTACGACTTCATTTCCGTATTCGAAGGCAACATTGCTGCGCTCACGTGCCATTCCGCTTACCGGATGTGCAAAGTCCCAGAAATAACGGAAAGTTTGTTTTTGTACGAGATCCAGTAGCTGGTCGTCGGTTAAATTCTTTTGTATCCTTAATTCAGGTTTTATGGTTTCGGTATTTTTCTTTTGCGCCATGACCTGGCTAAAGGAACAAATCACGATAAAGGTTAAGCAGGCAGAAAGTATGTTTTTTTTCATTTTAAATCGCTTTGGTAACTACGGCCTGATGTTGGAATAATGCGTTTGTGAAGTGGTTGTCACTGCAAATTTTATCACCCTGATGTTTTTTGAAATCCATCGTTCCGGGAGATGTAGAGATAAGGCAGAAGAGTTGAAATTTTAAAGTCATGTGAGGTTGGGATGATTTTTAAAGCGCTGCAGGCTAGCCGCAGCGCTTTAATCAGATGAAGTTAACTTAGGAATTCATCATTATTTTCCTTTACTTTCCAATTTGGAAATCGCACCGATTTCATCAATAGTTAGTGCTTTGTTATAGATTCTTACTTCATCTAACTGTCCTGTAAGATAACTGGCCCAGGATTCTTTGCCGGCAGTAGTTGTCAGACTTGGTGTGGTTTGGAACTGTAGGGTTCCGAAAACCATTTTAGAAGCATTCTGAAAAGTCAATGGACCATTGTTTGCTACATGTAAGGTCTTTATCCTGCTTCCATTAAGGTAGATGATAAAATCCGAAGTCGTTTCGTTATAACTTAACGCAAGGTGATTCCATTTTTTCCATGGACTGGAGATGGTGTAGTTTTCAGACTGGGTAAGTACGCCCTTATTATTTACGCGGAATTGAATTACCCCTTTATCTTCAGCACCTCCATTTTCAAGAAAGATACATAGATTTCCCCATCCTGAATTTGAATTGGCGATATCTATTAATCCTGTGGCACCGGTGTTTAGTTCAGATTTGAACCAAAGCATTGTGGTAAAACTTTTTAGATTTTGTACCTCCGTCGGAGTGTCTGAGATGACATATCCATTCAGTGCACCCTGAAGTGCCCGTCCTTTCATTCCTGTTGTAAATGAGGTGTTTGTTGATGTTCCCACTTTCTTTGAGATGCTATCGGTTAGGTTATCCTCAAAGCTCCAGTGTGCCACTAAATTGCCCGGTGCAATTTGTTTAGAGCTGGTAAAACCTCCAATATTTACGGGAGGGGCATAACTGGAGGGATCGAATTTTTTTGTACAGGATGATACAGTAAGCGCAATGGCGATCGCCGAACCTATATATGATATTTTTGTTTTCATTTTCTGTATTCTTTAGATGATGTTAATAACCTGGATTCTGAGTAAGCATATTGGCACTCAATTCGATTTCGTTATTTGGTATTGGCCAAACCTCATTTTTGCCTGTTTTCCATCCTCTTGGTCCAAAAACAGTTGCAGCCCTTCCCTGACGGATAACATCAAAGTACCTGTCGGATTCCATGGCAAGCTCTACGAATCTTTCCTTGTAAATGGCATTCCGCAGTACCGCCTGATCTGTAGAAACTACTTTAGGCAGGATACCTGGATTTCCTTGTCTGGCTCTGGCTCTTACCAGCTCAAGAGAAGAGATCGCCTGAGTTGAATTGCCCAGTTCGTTTGCTGCTTCAGCATTCATCAATAAAACTTCTGAATAGCGTAAAACACGTACATTCTGTTGTCCTCCTCTTGGATTTGCATTGTCGTATGGCGTATTAAAAGGAACGTAGGCTTTGTGGTTATACCTGCTCGGATCACCTGGGTTTGCAGTGATGGGGTCACCCTGAGGCGTTGTGGTGCCTACAAAAAGAATGGTAGCTTCCTTACGTGGATCGCCAGTTTCAAATGCATCCACTAATTCCTGGGTAGGGACGTTGAATCCCCAATATCCGGCTTGGGTCCTTATGCCTTGAATCTGGGCATACTGACTGTTACTGGCATCTTTGATACCCGGGTTGTACTCACATTGAAGTTCAAAGATAGATTCTGAATTGTTCTCATTGTTAATTCTGAATAAGTCATCAAAATTCGGAAACAAGCTATAGCCCATAGTCATTACCGAATTGGTTAAAGTAAGCACTTCAGACCATTTCTTTTGATACATGGCGGCCTTGGCGCGAAGAGACAGCGCTGCTCCTTTAGTTACGCGTCCCAGGTCCTTCGCAGGATAAGAAGCAGGAAGTACTGCTGCTGCATCATCAAGATCCTTTTCTATTGCAGCCCATACCTGTTCTTTCGGCGTGCGGGGAAGGTTAAATTCAGCAGGTGTTTTTGGTACATTTAATCTCAATGGAACTGCACCGAATGCTCTGACTAATCTGAAATAGGCGAATGCCCTGACAAATTTAGCTTCAGCAAGTAAACGTGCTTTCAGATTCGGGTCCATATTAATTGCCGGAACATTATCTAATACCTGGTTGCATAAATTGACATTTTGATATTGACCTTCCCAGAAACCAGACACTTGTCCATCGGTAGAGGTTACTGTAAAATCGTTAAATGCATTTAAGTAACTGGCATCATTGGATGAACTTCCTTTTTCTGCATCATCTCCTCCAAGACTTTCCACAGCCAGCGAATTGAAGCCAACATTGGACCAGCTGCGCAAATTTCCATAAATGGAACTCACGCCATCTATGGCATCCTGTTGTGTTTTCCAAAAGGTTACTGCGGGCTGTTTGCCCTGAGGGTCTACATTTAAGAAACTTTTCTTACATGAAGTGCTGAATAAAATTGTGCCTGTGATAAGAACAGCACATACCTTATGCAGGTTTATATTTTTATATATTCTCATTATCTGATCAATTAAAAAGTAACGTTAACACCTAAATTATAAGTTGCATATAAAGGGTAGACATTGGCATCCACACCTGCTCTTAGCGGTGAGTAATTTCCGACTGTAGGTTTACCTACCTCGGGGCTAAATCCTTTGTAGCCAAATAGGTTGATTGCATTTTGTGCGTTTGCAAATACCCTTACTTTCTGCATTTTCCATTTGCTCAGCAGACCTGCAGGTAAGGTGTATCCTAACTGAACATTTCTTAACCTGATGTAAGCACCACTTTCCACGTAAAATGAATTAGGTCTTGCATTTTCGGTACTTCCAACATTTGTGGATGGGTAAGTGTTTGAGCTACCTTCACCATGCCATCTGTTCTTGAAGAAATCCTGTGTGAAGTTCTCATTACCGAATCTAAGCCCGATATTTGCATTATAAACATCTACACCGGCCACTCCCTGGATGTCCACAGCAAGATCAAAGTTTTTATAAGCGAAGCTGGTATTTAAACCGTAGTTGAATTTAGGGTTTGGATTACCCAGAGGAACACGGTCTTTTTCCGAGATTTGTCCATCGCCATTCGTGTCTATGTATTTAAAATCACCTGGTTTAGCACCGGTTTGTGCTGAAGAAGCAATCTCTGCCTTGTTTTGGAAAATACCTGCAACCTGATAACCGAAGAACTCCCCAACTGGTCTGCCTACCATAGTACGTGTAGGTAATGAACCATTCGCCAGGCCTTCTCCTCCAGAATATACAGGGTTCTGTCCTGTAACAACTTTCATTACTTTATTCTGGTTGTAACCAAAGTTTCCACTGATCGAGTAGGTTAGTCCTCCTTCTGTTTTATCTCTCCAGCTGGCAACAAATTCAAATCCGCGGTTTCTGAAATCTGCTTGATTTCCAATTTGTTTACTGTTTCCAAGTCCGATTGAAGAAAGAACAGGTATTTCAAAAATGGCTTGTTGTGTAGTTTTAGTATAGTAATCAGCTTCGATGTTTAGTCTGTTGTCTAAGAATCCAGCTTCTAATCCAATATCTGTACCTGAACTTCTTTCCCAGTTAAGGAAGGTTGGAACCATGGTGTCAATATTTTTACCGGTATAAGATACACCGTTAAAATAAGCTACATAACCTCCTTTTTGAGTAATTACAAGTGTTGAAGGGTTTACCGGAACTCCTGCATTACCTACTTTACCCCAGCTTCCGCGTAGTTTCAGGTTGCTGAAGACTTTCTGATCTTTCATGAAGGGTTCATTTGTAACTACCCAGCCAGCTCCGATAGAAGGGAAATAGCCCCA
This sequence comes from Pedobacter sp. KBW06, assembly GCF_003852525.1. Lineage (GTDB taxonomy): Bacteria > Bacteroidota > Bacteroidia > Sphingobacteriales > Sphingobacteriaceae > Pedobacter. The sequence continues at coordinate 45,696 of NZ_QAJL01000004.1, read as the reverse complement.
AAGTTCTCCTCCGCCAAAAAATTGCGAAGCACCGTCAGCACGCATAGATGCGTTTAAAAGATAGCGGTCTTTGAAGGAGTAGTTTACCCTTCCAAAGTAAGAAGCAGCGGTTGTTAGTACTCCTGAGTCATTGATGTACCTGTTGTCGGAATCACCTAAAGCCAGGTAAAGATCTCCTTCGCTTGAATAAGGTACGTTTCTGGCAAGGGCGTTGATCGTATACGATTTTCTGCGTTGTGCAGTCTGACCTGCCAATACAGTCAGGTTATGGTCACCGAAAATATTTTTATAGGTTAATGTATTTTCTATAATCCAGTTTCTGTCTTCCGTTCTGTCTACTCCAAGTTCACTGGTCTCATTGCGCTGAGAAGCTGTTGCAACGTAAACTTGATTGTAGTTTCTTACTTCTGCCTGTCCGAAGTCGCCGCCAATGCTGGTTTTGAAAGTTAAGCTTTTTAAGATATTTAACTCTGCGTAGACATTTCCGGTAACTTTATAGTTTTTGGACTTGCGGTTGAAAAAGTCTAATGTTGCCTGAGGGTTGAAATTAGCGCCACCACCCAGACCAAAGTCATTTGGATCACCATAAGTGCCATCTGCATAGCGGACCGGCACTACCGGGCCTGCGGAATACATCTGATAGAAAATGCTATTTGGGATGTCATTGGAGTTGCTGGCTGTTCCTGAGACATTATATCCAACTTTTAAAGGTTTTAGGACCTGAAAATCGTTTGCCAATCTGGCGGTATAGCGTTTGTAATTATTTCTCTCCACGATTCCATCCTGATTAAGGTAGCCTAATGAGAAATTATAACTGGTTTTTTCTCCGCCACCACTGATCGATAGCTGGTGATTATTTACCATCGCATTTCTTAAGATCTGGCCATACCAGTCTGTTCCTTTTCCAAAACTTGCAGGATCTTTAAACAAAGGCGCATCTGGTGGAGTTTTCGAAGCGTTGATTTCATTAATGGCAGTAGCATATTCTGTACCGTTTGCCATTTTAACAGCATTTGTTACACTCTGAACACCTACAGATCCGTTATAGTTGATAATTGCATCGCCTTTCTTTCCTCTTGTTGTTGTTACCAGTACCACACCATTGGCGGCTCTGATTCCGTATATGGATAAGCTGGAAGCATCTTTAAGAATACTGATGCTTTCGATATCGGCAGGGTTTAAAAAGCTGATATCGTCGTGCCATACCCCATCAACAACATAAAGAACACCTGTATTTCCATAAACTGTTCCCGTACCACGGATGGTGATCAATGGAGCGGCTCCCGGAGCACCATTATTTGAAATGGACACACCGGCAACTTTACCTTGCAATGCACTTACCGGGTTTACTGAAGCCTGTTTTGAAATTTCTTCGCCTTTTACAGTAGCTACAGATCCGGTCACATCAATTTTTCTTTGTGTACCGTAACCTACTACGACCACCTGATCCAATTGCTGAGCAGATGAAGCCAATACTATATTTATGGTAGTTCTATTGTTTACCGGTACTTCTTGTGTTGTATAACCTATATAGGTAAATACCAGTGTCGCGTTCGCCGGGGCGCTGATGGAATAGTTTCCATTGACGTCTGTTTGTGCTCCTGTTGTTGTGCCTTTTACCTGTACACTTACTGCCGGAATGGTGGTTTTATCACCGCCATCGGTTACAGTTCCTTTCACAGTAATGTTCTGTGCAAAGGCCGTGTAATTAAAAAGAAAACAGAGAAATGTTAAAACAGAAAATTTTGTAAAGATTCTTTTCATGCTCGTTTAAGTTTTGTTTAATTGTTTGTTAAATCTCTGGGACTATAACCGCTATTACAAAAAAATGGCCTATACATTAATACATCAGATGCCGATGTGTAGTGTTTTAAACAGCTTATCCAAATCAGTTTTTGGGCTAAAAATGATGTTATTTATGCTGTTAAGCAAAATTATGTATGGTTTTGCAAGTATTTGCTAAAATGCAAAAATGTGGGGGTAGAATAAGGCTTTGTGTGGTAATGATGTAGTCCTAAAGTTCCATTAAGAACTCGACAAGGTTCTTATCATGTGGGATTTCGAGCTTTTTTCGGAGTCTGTAGCGTCTGATTTCTACACCTCGCAGAGAAATGTTAAGTAACGATGCCATTTCTTTACTGCTCATATTCATGTGCAGATAGGCACATAGTTTGAGGTCGTTTGGTACAAGATCCGGATGATTTGCCTTTAACTTTTTGAAGAAACTTTCATGTGCCTCATTGAAGCTGCTCTCGAATAAATTCCAGTCGCGCTCATCGTTCATTCCTTCGTCGATTACCTTTTGAATTTTGCGCAGCTGATCTTCCGCCAATGGTTTCCCGTTGCCGTCTTTTAACTTCAGAATTTCCTGACTCAACTTTTGCAACAATTCGTTTTTATAGACAAGGCTCATTGCGGAATTGGCCAGCTCTCTATTTTTACCTGCCAGCTCCACCTGTAGCTTTTCGGTCTGTAGTTTGATGATCTGTCTTTCTGTTGCTTCAGCTTCCTTTTTAAGATAAGCTTCTTTTTCTGCCTGTAGTTTTTTGGAAATGGCCTGCTGGTCTTTCTTTAGCTTTTTCTCATAAAGCCGTTTTGAAGAGATGAGCAGGGCAATGATCACTAAAATGTACAGAGCTATGGCCCAGTTTGTTGCATAAAATGGAGGGAGGATGCTAAATTCAAATACAGTTTCTTTGCTCACCAGCTCATCATTGAGCTTGGCCCTTACTTTAAACACATAACTTCCTCTGCTGAGGTTGGTAAAGTCTTTCTGAGAAGCGGTACTCCAGTCGGACCATTGTTTCGAGTAGCCTTCCAGATAATATTGGAACTTCACTTTCGCCTGTCGGTAGTAAGGGAGAGCGTAAGAAATCCTGATGTTGTTCCTGCTGAAAGGGATCTCCATCTCAGATCCATTGCTTCCAATTTCACTCAGGGTATGGTAAGTATCAGTGATGTCTTCTATCCTGCGAATCAGTACCGATGGTAAAGCAGCCTCTTTGTTTCGGGGCTGACCATCAGTTCCGTTGTAAATGACAAAGCCGTCATCTACACTGATCAGGTAAATGTCGTTGCTGATCTTGCTGATGTTCTCATAATACTGAACCATTCTGCCATCAAGAATGCTGAACCTGTTGGAATCAATATTGAGTTTACCTGGTTGGGTAAAGTGGACAAGGCCCATTTTTCCGCGGTTAATGAACCAATATCTGTCCAGTCCGGCGCTAATTATTTTGTTGGAAGTAGAAAACCCTTTTAGTCCTTTATTGAGCTCCTCGTAATTTTTAAAACGGTTACTGATCTCATCATAGATGAAAAATCCCTGATCAGATGAAAAGACAAGCTTGTTTGCGATTTTAAAGATATTGATGTTATAGTCATCAGGAAGGCCATTTTTTTCATTGTAAGGCCAGCTGGAAATGACCTTTGTGAGGTCAGGACTTAGGGTCAGTTTGTAAAGTCCTTTATAAGCATGGCTTACCCAGATATCGCCTTTGGCATCTCTTTCCACATATCTGGAAGGTGCGTCAAAACCGGAAATCTTATGGTGAAATCTCCAGAGGCCTCTGGGATCTTTTTTATAAATGACGAGTCCGTTATAGGTTCCCTGGATCAGACAATCCTGACCATCTTCGAGTTTTTTGATGGTCCAGCCACCGTTGGCACTGGATATTTTCTCCAGTTTATTTCCGGTCACATTAAAAGTGCCGTTATTGTGTCCGCAAATCAATTGCCCATCGATAATGGATAGGTCCCAGACCTGTCCCTGAGAGCCTGGGATCAGTTTGAAATCAAAAGAACTGAAGAGGTCCTGCCCTGATTTCCATGGACTGTAGAATAGTCCCTGATTGGTGCCCAGATAAATGGTATTGTTGTAAATCAGGCTGGAATAAACGGTTCCGAATTGTCCGGTTTTATCAAAATAGAAGTATAATGGGGAGTTGAGTTCTACACGGTCTATACCATTGTCGAGCCCTGCCCAGAGGTTCTGGTCATTATCCGCATAAAGGCTAAGGACCGTGTTGTTCTGTAAACCACTGGATTTATTGATGCGCTGAACGATATTTCCCTGCTCATCAATGATAATCAGCCCGTTTAATATTGTCCCGTAAGCGTAGTATTTGTCTAAGATCTTTACCCCGTTGTTTAACTGATAGACTTTCAAAAAAGCATTGGCTGCTGTGTTTAAAGGCTGGAAACTGTTCCCGTCGTAGGTAAACAGGCCGTCTTTGCTCGTTCCAATTAACAGGCTTCCGTTTTTATAGGGTAAGATCGACAATACGTCTGTGGAGTTTGCAGGAGTGCTTCCTTTTAGTGGAACCAACTTGTCGCCAATAAGTTCAAACAGGCCCTGGCTCAGCACCTCCACGAAAAAACGCTTTCCTACCTGGTGAAGAAACAAAAATGGATGTCCTGCTTTGACAACCTTGATCTTGTTGTTTTCGTAAATATAGATGGTGGTAAAAGATTGAAAAATCACCTTTTTCCCCTCCGAACAGATCTTCCAGATCTCATCTTTTACCCCACTTGCAGGAGGAACAAGCTTTGTTAGCGAAGTGTAGCTTAGCTTTCTGTTTTTATTAGACCAGTATCCAAGTTCTCCAAATCCGCCGGTGTAAATAATTCCCGAAGGGTCTGCAAACACCGAACGGACAATCTGCCTGTTGGGCATTTTGTATTGCTGCCAGTATTTGCCATCATAGGTAAGCAGGCCCTGTGCATTTCCAAAATACATAATGCCCTGCTTATCCTTGGTAATTGACCAGTTCTGATTTCCGGAAAGGTATACAGACTTTGGATAATTTTGTACATAAGGAACTCCAATACTTTTAATATTTTCTGCTGTAGCGGAGAAAGAAACAAATGCAAGCAGGATATGTAATAAAAAGTATTTCAGGTAGCCGATCTTCATTAATGACTAAGATAGTTATTTAGAAGCAACGTTTACTTGTTGAGGTACTTTTACATAATATCCGGTTCCGTCATAACTGCGTTTACGTGGGTTGGTTGTACAGGCTACAGAGCAGCACCCTTGTAGTTCTTCCCCGCAGGCATCACACTGGGTGATGTGCTCGTTACATTCCGGATTGGCACAATTGATCATTTTCGGCGTAACTGTTCCGCAATTGAAACATTTGGAAACGATACTGGGATTTACCGAGTTGACATCAACAGCAATGCGGTTGTCAAAGACATAACATTTGCCTTCAAAATCTTCTCCTCCGGCTTCTTTACCGTATTTGATAATTCCTCCATGAAGCTGATATACATCGTTGAAACCATGGTGCAGCAATAAGGCAGATGCTTTTTCGCATTTGATTCCGCCGGTGCAATAGGTGAGTACTTTTTTGTCTTTATACTGAGCGAGCTCATTGATTTTGTCAGGAAAATCCCTGAAATTTTCAATATCCAGCGTTACTGCATTTTTGAATTTACCGAGATTATGCTCATAATTTGAACGGACATCAAGAATAACAACATCCTCATCATCGATCATCTTTTGAAAATCTGCGGGTTCCAGGTGCTTACCTGTACGCTCATTGGGGTTGATAATACTCGTGTCTCTTAGTCCTGAGTGCACAATTTCTGCTTTATGGCGGCAGTGCATTTTGATAAAGGAAGGTTCATCTACCTCGTCAATTTTGAAATCAGTTTTAGCGAAACGTTCATCGGCCTTAATGGCAGCCATATAAGCTTCACAAGCTTCTTTAGTCCCGGAAACAGTTCCGTTTAATCCTTCATTGGCAACAATAATGCGCCCAACAAGGCCTAGAGATTTACAAAATGTAAGGTGATCGGCAGCAAATTGTTCTGCCTCTGCTATGTAACTATAGCAATAGTAAAGTAGGGTCTGGAATTTTTTCATATAATCATTGATACTGTTGCATACAGCGTTTAATGCGTTGCAAAGTTAAGAAAGATAAATGATATAGGAAAAATCTAAATGGAAGGTGTGCGTCCGCCGTCCACTCTGATGCTCGTCCCTGTTATATAGGATGCCGCTGGGGAAGCAAGGAAAGCGACGAGATTGGCGATTTCTTCTGCTTTTCCAAATCTGCCCATAGGGATCGTACTGATCATATTTTTTTCCAGATCAGGGATTTCTGATTGTTGAATCTTTGCTGTTTGTTCAATTAAACTGGTTAACCTTGCCGTTTCCGTTAGTCCTGGCAGGACGTTGTTTACCGTGATATTGAATTTCCCAACCTCATTGGACAAAGTCTTGGCCCATGATGCAACCGCAGCCCTGATGGTATTGGAAACACCCAGATTTGGCAATGGCGTTTTGACAGAGGTCGAGATAATATTGATGATCCTGCCATATCCCAATGCTTTCATCCCTGGAAGAACTGCTGTAGAAAGGATCTGATTTCCGATGAGGTGTTGCTGGAATGCAGATTCGAAATCATGTGGAAGGGCTGCTGTAACCGGACCGGATTTAGGCCCGCCAGTGTTGTTGATCAGGATCGAGATGTTATTAGTTGCAGTGATTTTCCGGATTGCGGTTTCTATTTGTTGCTTTTCAGAGAAATCAGCAACCTGATAACCATGCTGCTGACCCTGATCGCAGGCCAGTTGCTGAAGCGCCGCTTTCAGGGCTTCCTCGTTTCTGGCCATCAGGATGCAGTTCGCACCCAGACCTGCTAAAACTTTTGCAGTAGCAAGGCCGATTCCCTGTGTGCTGCCACAAATTAATGCGTACTTTCCTTTTAATGAGATGTCCATATCCTGATTTAAGCATAAAATTATAGAAATTTTCCGCAAACACCTTCGGTAACATTCTTTTTAAGCTGTTGTTGACTGAAAGGAATATTGTTAAGTTTGCTTCCGTCATTATAAATCAGATCCTGATTTGTGAGGCGGATTAAATTTAAACATATAAAATGACTAAAATTTCTATTAAACCGGTATTGTTGGCTGCAGGCCTTCTACTTAGTGCCGGGAGCGGATTTGCACAGGATGATCTTGTTAATTCACTAAAAAACAACCAAAGTACAGATAGTAAAAATAGTTTTGTTTTTACTCCTGTGATCAATGCAGAGGCAACTTCTGTTAAAAATCAAAAATCATCAGGAACCTGCTGGAGCTATAGTACCAACTCATTCCTGGAATCTGAAATGATCCGTGCAGGTAAAAAGCCGGTTGACCTTGCCGATATTTTTACTGCCCGCAATGCTTATATTGAAAAAGGAATTAACTATGTACGTATGCATGGTGCCTTAACGCTTGGCGATGGTGGTGCATGTCATGATGTAATCAATATGTTTGCTTTATATGGTGCACTGCCTCAGGAAGTTTATAATGGCAGAGATTACGGAACTGCGGCAAATAAGTCTGATGACATGAATAAGCTGACTAAAGCTATTCTTGAAGAAGCAGTTAAAGCACCTAACGGTAAGCTTGATCCGAACTGGAAAAAGAAATACATCGCTACGATAGATTCATGCCTTGGTGCTGTTCCTGAAAACTTTACGTTTGAAGGTAAAAACTATACGCCAAAAACTTTTGCTAAAGAAGTGGTAGGGATTAATCCATCAGACTATGTGGAGCTTTCTTCTTTCAACACTGCCCCTTACTATACAAAAACGGTTTTAATGGTTCCGGACAACTGGTCTTATGATCAGGTATATAATGTACAGATGGACGACATTACTAAAGTAATTGACAATGCTTTGAAAAAAGGATTTACAGTTGCCTGGGCTACCGATGTAAGTGAAAAAGGTTTCAGCTGGAAAAATGGGGTTGCTTTTGTTCCTGAAAAAGACTTTGAAAGTATGTCCAAAGAAGAGAAATCAACGATGTTCAACGGACCTAAACCTGAAAAAGAAATTACTACTGAAATGCGTCAGGAAGCATTTGACAATTACCAGACTACAGATGATCATGGAATGCAGATCACCGGTATTGCAAAAGATCAGAATGGTAAAGAATATTATATCGTTAAAAACTCATGGGGTGCAACCAATGATTATAAAGGATACCTGTATGTAACCAAGAATTTTGTGAAGTATAAAACCACAGCTTTCCTGTTAAACAAAAAAGGTCTTCCATCTGACATTCGTAAAAAGCTTAGTCTTTAATTAGTTAGCTTGTCAATAAAGAAGGCGGTTCCAAATTTTTGGAGCCGCCTTCTTTATTTTGAGAACATTTGCAGGGAAGGGTTGTTTTTTTTATATAAAAGAGGATTTATGAAAGTATTTGTAACCAGGGTGATTCCGGAAGAAGGACGAAAATTGATGATTGAGGCGGGGATTGAAGTGGAAGAGTGGAAAGAGAAAAGAGCACTTAGTCAGGAGGAACTGATTGCTTATACCAGGGATAGTGATGCTTTATTGAGTGTAAGTACAAGGCTGGACAAAGATTTTCTTCAGGCTTCCAGCCATTTAAAAGTAATTGCCTTACATTCTGTGGGTTATGATAATGTAGATGTTGAAGCAGCAACTGAGGTTAAGATTCCGATAGGTAATACCCCTTGTGTTCTGAGTGGCGCAACCGCAGATGTCGCGTTTTTATTGATGTTGGCCACTTCCAGGAAAGCCTTCCATATGCATAAAAGTATTATAAAAGGAGAATGGGACTTTTTTGATCCGACATCTAACCTGGGAATAGAATTGAGGGGCAAAACAATAGGTGTTTTTGGCTTGGGGAAAATCGGGTTGGAAATGGCGAAATGTTGTATCGGGGCATTTGGCATGCAGGTAATTTATCACAACAGGAACAGAAACGAAGCAGCCGAAAAAGAACTGAATGCCAGCTGGGTTTCTTTTGATGAACTGCTGGAACAGAGTGATGTCCTTACGGTACATACCGCGTTAACCCCGGAGACAGAGGGAAAGTTTGACTGGTCTGCTTTTAATAAGATGAAACCCGGAGCTATTTTTATCAATACGGCAAGGGGGGCAATTCATAATGAGGCAGATTTGTTAAGGGCATTGGTAGAAAAGAAGATCTGGGGAGCGGGGCTGGACGTAACCAATCCTGAACCAATGCATCCAGATCATCCTCTTTTAAATATGCCTAACGTATCCGTTCTTCCCCATATCGGCTCTGCAACAGAGGAAACCCGGGCGGCAATGTCTGTCCTGGCTGCCAGAAATATCATTGCCGGCCTCAAAGGAGAACGAATCCCATTTGTCGTCAATCCCGATGTTTATAAGTGATTTCGGGTTACTTTCCCTTTGACGAGGAATATCCGCTTGATGCCTCCCCGTTGAATCACAGTATCACCCTTAAATTCAGGATTGAGAGCGCGCAAAACGATCTTTTCCGGATTGGGATGTTCAAATAACAATTTTACCGTGGTGATGTTGTTCGCCTGCTCATCAGTGACAACCAGATAGGCTTCGCCCCATTGGATGATGTCCCGGTTCCGGATTTCTTTTACAATGATAATTTCTCCGCTGCTGAATTTAGGATACATACTGTCTCCATAGATAGGAAGGTAAGCATCACAGTCGTTAAAAGGCCGGTAGTTGACATAGTATTCCGGAGGGTCCTGAAAGACCTGAAGTTCTCCGAAGGTCATCTCAGTCAGGTTTACATTAAAAAATGGAACGCCCTCTTCCAGATGAGGCAGTTGCTCTGCAGGATCATCAGACCTCAGAAACATTTCTCCCATTCCCGTATTGAGGTATCTTGGATTGATCCTGTGGTATTCCAGAATTTCTTTCGAAAGTCTTTTCCCAATTCTTCTTCTTCCGCTTTCAATGGAAGAGCAGTTCCCTATATGTTTAGTAATAGGGGTGTAAAACTGGGACAAGGTCATCTGTTTTGTTAACCTGACTTCCCTCAGCCTCGCGCCGGCTTTGTCGGTCTCTAAATAAATGTTTTTTCTCATAGCTTTATTTATTGTCTTAATTAATTTGTCTTTTGATTAATTATACGTAAGATTGCATTAATTATTTAGCTAATATAATGTTTTAAACTATAATTATTATATCATTAATTAAAATTCGCATATTATGAGAAGACGGTATGAGGGATTAGAGAATCCCGGTTTCAGGTATTTGGAAGAAGTAGAAGTTAGAAATCCATTATTGGTGGTGGAAGATTTTTTTGATGCAACCGATCTGGAGTTGTTCAGGCAGGAACTTCGTTTATTATTTAGCCTTTCCTTTAGTAATTCATCTTATGGACAGGAAAAGGTATATGACCGCGCCAGGCTGATGTGCGTGCACCAGTATGCCACGCGATTTATTGAAATGGCCTGGATCCTGTTAAATGATGATTATATAGATCTGTTTATCCGGGAGGGAGATCCGCTTTATCAAAGCGGGGGGATGTGGAGAGAGACTTCTTTTGTAGAAGTGCAGAAGAGGTTGTCGGATGGCATTATGAAAAACTGTCGCTTACTGGAAGATCAGGAGATCAATAATGTAAAGTTTGTATTTGATGAGATCTTTCAGCATCAAAGCCTTTCGGTATGGCAGGATGAGCTGGATATGGTCTTGTTTTATAGCATGCGGTCTACACCGATGTCCGAGGAACGTGATAATGGCCACCTCTCTTTTGCCATGTATGAATTGCTGGAAAAGCTATTGGAATGTATTCATGTGATCCATGAGGTAAAAATCAAGAGGGATGAAGGCTGGAATGTCCTGCCTCTGGATACGGATGTCATCAACAGGGACTACAATTATTTTCCGCCTCAACTCATGATGGGCCTTTACCATCGGATGCTGAGTCTCGGGAATTGAGTATCAAACATTCATCCGTGACAAAAATGCGCGGATGAATGCTTTTTGGGGTTTAAAATCCGTAAGAAAGTCTGAAGCCGTGGTTTACCCTTTTGTTACCATCATAAGCAAAACCATAAGCGGCCCTGAAAATCAGTCGTTGTAATCCAAAATAAAACTCCGTATAATTTCTTTTCAAAGGCTGGCTAAGGTAACTGACACCGGCAAGTTCTTCCAGTTTTAACTTCCGGAGTAATGGTACCTTATTGGTCAGCAATCCGGAGAAATTATGCTCGAAATGTGCTTCAAAATATTCTCTGTCTGTACTGTATAAGTAAAAGTCAAGAAATAGGAACTTTCTCAATTCCGGTAAACCAAATAAGGAGTTGTTTCCTCTGAAATGTTTAAACTCCGGGTAGTAAACCTGTGCGTTATTAAGAAACTTCCCGGCACCGACAACGAAAGAGGAATAGCCCCATAGACCGGAACTGATCCTGTTTTGGTAAATCTCCGCAGAAATCAGATCGTAATCTACATCACTGCTCAGAACGCCTTTAATTCCTTTCTTATAAGAGAGTCTGATGGTTGGATATTTTGACTCCTGGTAAATCTTACGGTCTGGACGGGTGATGTAGCTTTGTCCGATGGTATAGGTAAGCGCTGCATTCAGAATAAAGGCTTCATAAGTAGGAAATAAAGGTTTTTCTACTTCAGGGCTAAAGGGGTTATTAGATTTGAAAGTTTCTCCTTTTAAATCCTTGATCTTATAAGTTGTGGTATTTATCAGATTGGTATTCCTTGTAAATTCAGCAGAAATTGTGGCTTGCAATCCATTGGTCAGTTCTCTGCTTGTTCCAATATTTGCAAATTCCTTTTTATAGAATTTAGAAAAATTGGTTTCGAAGAACAGGGAGTTGAAGGAGTTCGCCAGCAGACTCATACTGCCATGGTTATTCAGGTCATAGATTCCTGAGCCGATGCTTGCACTAATGCTGGCACGTTTTACAGGGTCATAGTAGTAATTTCCGCTTAGTGATCCAGTGAGCAGTTTATTGGATAGCCCATACCTTACTTCGGGTCTAATACTGTAAAAAGCGCCGTATTCCAGATCTTTGGTATAGGTTAGACCATATCTTGCCCCAAAGCCCTCCACCGTATTGTAGAATAAAGCAGGAAGAATGGGGTCAAACCTCAGGCGTTTCCTTTCGTAACGGTTATTAATGGTATAGCTGGTTAGCAATATTTTAACGATCCCAAATTTATTATTTGCCCTTTCCAGGGAGTCCAGATAAGGCTTTGAAGTCTTTAAAGCAGCGATGCTGTCTTTTCTAACGTAATCACGGCTTTCTTCCGGAGTTAATGGAATGGGTCTGTTGTTTAGCCAGAAAAGGGAATCTTTTTTATTGACTGCCTTGGTTATTTTTAAGATTTCTCCGTTAAAATAGTTCCTGGGAAAGTTAGGATGGAGGTTGTAATTGCTATAGACCCCTGCATAGTAACCTTCAAACTTAAAGCCAAAAACATTTCCATTAAACTGGAAATTCATATTGGAAGGCATATAAGTATCTTCTACTTTCAGGAATTGCTGAGAGATCTTTAAGGTATCTATTAAATTGATTCCTGAGTTTTGGGTCAGGTAAACGTTGGCATTTACCAGGTGCCAGCTGTCTTCTTTGATATAGATAATCCCTCTGAATACCGGGTCGTGTTCTCTTTTTGGAATCACCTGGATTTTATTGATGGTCTCTCCATTTTCATTGCTGAATCCTAAAAGTTTATAGCGATAATATAGGAATGCATTATCAGAAATAGGCGATACAAATCCGCGCGCACTCATGCTGTTCTCCAGGAGGATGTTGTCGTAGAAATTAACAACAAGATCGGAAGCTTTGTTAAAGCTAAATGCATTGTTCCGTCCTGATATTTTGGAAGAAATCATTTCTTCATGGATTTTACCTGGACGCTGAAAGGAAAAAATAGAGGTGGATTCTGATAAATAAAGGATTCCCTTTCTGTTGGTGTCCAGGTCAAGCGTCTTTTGTACATCTCTTCCAAAGAACTTTTTCGGGGCGCCGACGAGCTTTTGTACCCCTTTAATATAGACATTGGCGGTATACGACTTCACCTCCGTTAAATGTTGCTTTCTCTTTTTTATGGCCTGGCGTACGATCTCATAAGCCGGGTCTTCGGCATTGCCATCAATCGTAACTCCTGAAAGGGTATAAGATTCTGCGGCCAGGATGACATTCTCTTCAGTATTCTCAGCAATGCTGAGCTCCTTTTCTATCGCTTTATAGCCAATGGCTTTATAAACGATGGTAAAAGTGCCTTTGTCCAATGCCAGTGTGTAAATCCCATCAACGTTTGCCGAGGTTCCTCTTGTGGTATTTTTAATATATACAGAAACGAAAGGGACCGCCTGACCCTCAGTGTCTTTAATACTGCCTTTTAGTTTGAATTCTTGTGCAAATAAGGTACTGATACTTCCGAATATTAATAAAAACGTTAAATGGATTCTCTTCATATATGTATTAAAGCCTAAATATCGCTATGTTAATGTTAGATTAACACAATAATCTTGTTAAAGTTTGTGAATGATGATTTAATAAGGTTGTTCGTAGAAGACGATATTTTTATAACTTTGGTTGCAATAAGCAAATAATAGTATGTATAAAACATTACAACCTGTTCTGCAACAAGAACTGGAGCAAATAGAAAAAGACGGTTTATTTAAACGTGAACGCGTGATTGTTACGCCTCAGGGTGCAGACATCAAGGTAAGTACCGGACAGGAAGTGATTAACTTCTGTGCGAATAATTATTTAGGGTTGTCTTCTGATCCTCGTGTCACTGAAGCTGCTAAAAAAGCAATTGATAAATATGGCTATGGCATGTCATCAGTACGCTTTATCTGTGGTACCCAGGATGTGCATAAAGAACTGGAAGCAAAGTTGTCCAAATTCTTAGGTACAGAAGATACCATTTTATATGCTGCTGCTTTTGATGCAAACGGAGGTGTTTTTGAACCTTTATTTAACGATCAGGATGCCATCATTTCAGATGAACTGAACCATGCTTCCATTATTGATGGGGTACGTTTGTGTAAGGCCAAACGTTTCAGGTATAAAAATGCAGATATGGCAGACCTGGAGCAGCAACTGATCGCCGCAAAAGATGCCAGACATCGCATTATTGTTACTGATGGTGCGTTCTCTATGGATGGTGTCGTTGCCCCACTTGATCAGATCTGCGATCTTGCAGATAAATATGAAGCATTGGTGATGATTGATGAGTCGCACTGTACTGGATTTATTGGTAAGACAGGCCGTGGAACCCATGAACATTTTAATGTAATGGACAGGGTAGACATCATTACCGGTACATTGGGTAAAGCATTGGGCGGTGCGTCCGGAGGGTTTACTGCAGGTAAAAAGGAAATTATAGACATGTTACGTCAAAGGTCACGTCCTTATTTATTCTCTAATACTTTGGCTCCTGCGATTGCCGGTGCTTCTGTTGCAGTATTGGATATGCTGAGTGAGACTACTGACCTGAGAGATAAACTGGAAAGTAATACCGTTTATTTCCGTAAGAAAATGACTGAGGCAGGTTTTGACATTAAAGAAGGAGTTCATCCGATTGTTCCGGTAATGCTGTATGATGCAAAACTGGCGCAGGAATTTGCGGCGCAAATGCTGGAAGAAGGAATTTATGTAATTGGTTTCTATTATCCGGTAGTTGGACAAGGTAAGGCGAGGATTCGTGTACAGTTGTCTGCAGCCCATGAACAACATCATTTAGATAAAGCGATCGCTGCATTTACCAAAGTAGGTAAAGCGCTTGGCGTGATTTAAAATATAACGCTGAGTCCATTTACCTGTTGGAGATCAGTTCAAGTTGATTTTTGGACTCAGCGATTATAAAAATATTGTATAAATAGCTGTATATTTGGCCTCATGTTACAAGATAAGATAACACAATATACCGCCGAAATAAATGCGTTTTCTACGGATAACGCAGATGAGTTAGAACAATTCCGTATTAAATTCCTTGGTACGAAAGGGATAATCAAAGATATTTTTGATGAGTTTAAAGCTGTCTCACCTGAGGAAAAGAGAACCCTGGGTAAGGTTTTAAATGAATTTAAGCAATTGGCTGAAGCAAAATACCAAACGCTTAAAGACCAGACTGAAGTGGCTGATACCTCCAAAGATTCAGGCTTAGACCTGACTTTGCCGGGTGAAGGCTTTGAGATTGGCGCGCGCCATCCTTTGGCATTGGTAAGAAGAGAGATCGTAGAGATTTTTAATAAGTTAGGCTTTATTGTGGCTGAAGGCCCGGAGATCGAAGACGATTGGCATAACTTCTCTGCACTAAATTTTCCTGAGGAACATCCGGCACGTGACATGCAGGATACTTTCTTCATTAAAAAAGGTGGAGAAAAGGGAGACATCGCCTTGCGGACCCATACTTCTTCCGTTCAGGTGAGAATGATGGAAGCCGGAAAACCACCATTCAGAGCAATTATGCCAGGTCGTGTATACCGCAACGAAGCGATATCAGCAAGAGCACATTGCTTCTTTCATCAGGTAGAAGGTCTTTATGTGGATGAAAACGTCTCTTTTGCAGATCTGAAACAGACTTTGTTTTATTTTGTACAGGAGTTGTATGGAGAAGGAACTAAAGTGCGTTTCCGTCCTTCTTATTTCCCTTTTACAGAGCCTTCGGCAGAGATGGACATTTCCTGTACCATTTGTAAAGGAGCAGGTTGCCAGATGTGTAAATACAGCGGATGGGTAGAGATCCTGGGCTGTGGAATGGTAGACCCGAATGTATTGGAGAATTGTGGTATTGATTCGAAAAAATATAGTGGTTTTGCATTTGGAATGGGAATTGAAAGAATTGCAAACCTTAAGTTTGAAATTAAGGATTTAAGGTTGTTCTCTGAGAATGACGCCAGATTCCTGAAACAATATAAAACTTCATTGATATAATGATCAAAAGAATAACCGCAGCATTTGTCTTGCTATTGCTCTTTGCCGGATGTGGTAAAGACGATGGAAGCTATATTCCTAATGTTCAGGTCAGGTACCATATGACTGCCGCCGCTTTTAGTGTCGAGGCAAAAAATGGGGTCTATATCGTTGAGAACATAGGAGTTGCGGGGATCATGATCATTAAGCTCGCAGTGAATAATTATGTTGCTTTTGACCGCTGTAGCTCTGTCAATCCTGAACAGCGCTGCAAAGTAACGGTAGATGAAAGTGGAATTACTGCCACTGACCCTTGTTCAGGAGCTAAATTTTTACTTACTGATGGCAGCCCTCAAAAAGCGCCGGCAGTACGTGCTTTAAAGTCATACCAGGTATCTTTATCCGGTATCGGTAGTGGCGAAATAAATGTATCTAATTGATGGAACCAGAGAAAATTAAAGAAAGTATAATTAGAGCAGCTAAAGAGTTATTCAGGAAATACGGGTATCACAAAACAAGTGTAAACGAGATTGCGAAGAAAGCACGTATAGCCAAAGCCACCATATATAAGTATTTTGAAAGTAAGGAACAGGTTCTGGATGCCATTTTAATGGATTATCTGGATTTGAACCTGCATGAGATCCTTAAAAATAAAGCTCAGTTTGCAAATGAAGAAGAACACCTGAAGGCATTGGTGATGAAGACCTGCAGGTTAACTTATACCGTTTGTAACGAATTTATCGGCTGGGATTTCGTAAGAGAGAATGCCAATTCTCAGGAGTTCCTGAAACACCTTTCTGATCAGCTGGAATCACTATTGCTTTCCGCTTATCTGGAGCTTGATCACTTTAAAAATAACCCTTCCCGAAAAGAAGGACTGGCCTTCTTGCTGAAAGCCAGTAAGAGCATCGTATTCTCTTTCGCCTTTACTTCTGTTAGTGATTCTGATGTCCGGAAGAATTTTGTAAGTTTCCAGAAGGAGCTTTTGCCTTTTCTTGTTAAAGCTGCTTTATAATCATTAGTCCTTCCATCCCCAGGGAGCGGAAGGCGTATCTATTGTTTTTGATAAATCGAACTTCAGGGTAAAGAGACGGTCGGAGCCTATCCTTCTCAGGTTATAGGAAAAAAAAGCTTTATCTAATGTAATCCACCAGACATTGGTTGATGCATTGGGCAGCAGGCTGGCCGTTTGCTGATCTGCCGGGAAAAACTGGATTTCCGGCAAGCCCGCATTTGTACTTGTGCCCCCATATTGTGTCACTTTATCTTCTGAACCATCTTCATGGCGGTGGTCATGTTTAAGACTGATCCGGTCGTTGGCAAAGGTCAGTACCCAGGTCCTGGATTTATTTTCCCCTACAAAAAATGGAATTCTAATGGTATTGTCTGCACAGGAGCGAACATGCATCGTTAGTTTTTTATTGCTGAAGTCGTCGTTTCCTGCGCCGGCAGAAATACTCCCTTCATAAGATTTTCCGCAGTGGTTCTTCAGGTTTTCCCAAAATTGTCTTGCTGCACTTTTTTCCTGTGCATAACCTATCGTACTCATGCTTAAAAGCAAAAAGAAATACAGTTTTTTCATATTTTGAAGGTACATAATTATAAATCTCTTTAAGATAATTTGACATAAACTTAATATATACCGTTTTGGTATTTGGTATAAAAATATCTATATTGGCATCATTATCAATGAATAAGACAATGAGTAAAGAAGTTTTAGAGATTTCTGTTTTAGTTGATGAGAAGTTTGATATGAGCTTTAACCTTGTTGAAGGCATTTTTGGTTTTATCCTTAATGTTTTTGGTAAGTAGCATCTGATATCCTGATTTCTTTTTTAAAAGGCGTTAAAATGCCGGCAGGAGATCCCTATGTCTTGAAATTCCGGTTTTCCACTGTCATTTATTAATCCATACTGATTTGAAAGGCGTCAAAACTTCCGGTGGGAAAGATGATGTAGAAGAAATAATGGGCATAAAACCATCAGGACCTCACAGATTCCATAATGACCTGAACAACGCTTGCAAGCTCATGAATGCCATTGAGCGCAATAAATCAGATAAGATCAGGATCAATTCAAAACCATAAAAAAACAGTATATACTGATGAAACCGTCATGATTTTACAGATCATACAACGAAATGAATAACAAGATCATGATCGCTTCATAACCGATAAAAAACAATTATATTCCAATGAAAAAATCTTAAATTTGCGGCATAATGAGTAGAAATAGAAAATCCGGAACGGTAACCATTATTCCCAATCTAAGAATTATTGATATTGCTGAAGAAGGCAAAGGGGTAGGTAAAGCAGATGAATTGGTGGTATTTGTGGATAAAGCTGTACCGGGCGACGTCGTTGA
Source organism: Pedobacter sp. KBW06 (assembly GCF_003852525.1). Taxonomy (GTDB): domain Bacteria; phylum Bacteroidota; class Bacteroidia; order Sphingobacteriales; family Sphingobacteriaceae; genus Pedobacter. Next base: position 27,681 of record NZ_QAJL01000004.1, on the reverse strand, counting down.
TGTTCGTGTAGTAAAGAAAAAGAAAAATTTTGCTGAGGCTGTAATTGAATCATTACACGAAAAGTCAGAACTGAGAACAGATCCTTTTTGTCAGCATTTCGGAACCTGTGGTGGTTGTAAATGGCAACACATGGGTTACGATGCACAACTGACATTTAAGCATAAAAATGTGGAAGCTGCTTTGCAGCGACTGGCTAAAATTGACACTTCTGCTATGGAGCCTATTTTAGGTTCTGCGGAGAATAAATACTACCGTAATAAACTGGAATATACTTTTTCTAACAAACGTTGGTTGAACAAACAGGATATGCCGGCGGCAGAGCCTGTATTGGAAAACGGAGAAGAGGAAGCCGGAACAGAAAAAGCGGAGCTGGAAATGAATGCCCTTGGCTTTCACGTTCCTTTACGTTTTGATAAAATCCTGGATATCGAGCATTGTTATTTACAGGCCGAGCCTTCCAATACTTTGAGAAACACGGTAAGAAGTTATGCCCTGGAAAACGGAATGAGCTTTTACGACCTTCGTAACCATGAGGGAAGTCTGAGAAACCTGATCATCAGGACCTCTTCTACAGGAGAAGTAATGGTGGTGGTGGTTTTTGCTTATGTGGAACAGGAACAGGCAAATGGTCTGATGGAACACCTGAAAGTTAATTTCCCGGAAATTACTTCGCTTTTATACATCATGAATCAGAAGAAAAATGATACTATTTTCGATCAGGAGGTCATCACCTATGCCGGAAGAGATCACATCTTTGAGGAGATGAATGGATTGAAATTTAAGATTGGTGCAAAATCATTCTACCAAACAAATTCTATGCAGGCGCATGAATTGTATAAGATCACCAAAGAGTTTGCGGGTTTCTCCGGAGATGAACTGGTTTATGATTTATATACGGGTGCGGGAACGATTGCCAACTTTGTCGCTTCCAGCGTAAAGCAGGTGATTGGTGTGGAATACGTGCCAACAGCAATAGAAGATGCCAAATTCAATTCTGCATTGAATGGCATAGACAATACTGTTTTCTATGCTGGTGATATGAAAGATATTCTGACTACTCAGTTTATTGCAGAACATGGCAAACCTGATGTCGTAATTACAGATCCGCCAAGGGCGGGAATGCACGCAGATGTTGTTGCACGGTTACTCGAGATGGAAGCAGAGAAGATTGTTTATGTGAGCTGTAATGCCGCTACACAGGCAAGAGATCTCGCTTTGCTAAAAGAGAAATATGAAGTCGTTCGTATTAAGCCTGTGGATATGTTCCCACATACCCAGCATGTTGAAAACGTAGTTTTGTTAAAATTTACAGGAAGTACTTCTCCGGAAGTTCTTTAAGCAAATAAGATATATTAGAATGGATATTGAAGAGTTATTGCCTCAGCAGCCTGAAGGTTCGAAAGAAGAACCTAAAAAACAAAGCCCGCTGGTGAGTTTAGAAAAAGATCTTGAATTGTATTCAGACTCTGTTAAAGAGGTCTCGATCGCAATTATGTCGGAAGGTATTTCAACACATCCGATCTTTGTTGCCCACCAGCATACGGTGAGCATCGGAGAAGTCATTCTGGATAGAGAAGAATTGAATACGGACTGGACCATCCAGGCCTCCACAATGGACGAGTTTGTAGAAAAGGGAATTATCAATCCTGAAAAGAAAGCCTTATTTCTGAAAAGCTACAAAAAGCCTGAGGATTTTATGTGCGTTTTTGTGATCGTTCCTGAGGGAGCCAACTTTATTTATTATCCGTATAAAAAATAGCACTGAGGGGCTATTCTTTTGTAAAGAGCAGCCCTTTTATCCGGACATGATCCAATGTAAAGCCATCAATCTGATGGCTTTTGTTTTTTCTGAGCGTTATGTTGAACCATGGTCCTGCAACGTAGAACTTTCCTTCTTTGTCTAAGGAAACTAATCTAAAAGTACTGTTACCAATCAGAAGATCCAGGTGTGTCCCATTTTTCTTTAAGCGGTGGTGGGCATTGATTTCCTTGCTATAATAGCGACCCGGGGCAGAATTAAAGTCTTGTTCGCTGACCCCTGTGTCGTTAATCCTGCTTGTGGGAGTCAGTTTACCATCCTGAGTAATTTCCATTTTGGAGAACTGCTGATGCTGCAGGTTCTTAAACCCGAAAGTAAGGTCATTTCCTTTAATGCAGAACAAAGAATCTTTAAGGGGAATAATCGGATACATTATTTCATTCCACTTTTGAATGACCATTAATGCATCGTCGTCATTAACAAGTTCAAATTTACGCTCAGGCTTAGAGTCCACCCTGTAGGTGCCGGTATATTTTGTGATGCCATCAATTATTCTGGTTTTTGCTGCTGTTTTCTGTGAATTTTTTTCAACAAGACTGCTGATGTTGTGCTGTGTATAGATGGCGTCGTAGGTAGATTGAAGGATGGTCTCGTAGGAGTAGTTGTTATTATTGATTAGAATGATAATACCGAGATCATCGGCTGTAAAATAGCTCATAAAACTATGGTAACCTGGCAAGTCTCCGCCATGACTAATCATTGGTTTTTCATGAAAAGGCCAGGTTTCCAGTCCGCCGGCATAAACTAAAACCGTCCCGTCATTGTTGACTCCCGGTGTAGTCATGTTTTTCCACACTTTATCCCCAAGAAGCTGGTGTGTCTTCATTTCCTTAAACCATTTGTCCCAATCGTCTACAGAGCTGTAGACGTTCGACTGGCCAATGATTGGAGAAGTTGGGTTGAATTCAGAATATTCCTTCTTGCCTTTGATATAAGCATTTGCTTTTCCCTGAACCTTGTGGCTCCTGGAGAATGCCGTGTTTTTCATTCCAAGGGGACTGAAAATATGGTCCGAAGCAAAGTCTGACAGGTCTTGTCCGCTAACCAGCTTTACAATTCCGGCAAGAAAATAATAACCGGAATTGGTGTAACTATGCGCTTCACCAGGTTTGAAATTTAATAACTGCTGACTGGCGAGAACGCGATAGGCATCTTTATCGGTGTCCTTATGGCCTGATTTCATATCCCTGAGCCATAATAAGCTGTCGTAGTCTCTTAGCCCGCTTTGGTGATAAATCAGATGTGCAATCGTAATCGTATCCGCATAAGCGGGAAGTCCTTTGAAATATTTTGAAAGCGGGTCTGTAGTTTTTAGTCTTCCCTGTTGTTCCAGCAAATAGATACAGGCCGCAGTAAATTGCTTTGAAGCGGAGGCAATATTGAAGGGGGTATGAATTGTATTTCTGCGATGCGTTTTCACATCGGCAAGTCCAAACCCATTCGCATACACTGTTTTTCCCTTATGGACAATATTGATGGCAAAACCAGGTTCTTCTGCTTTGGAGAGGCTGGAAAAAAGACTATCAAGGCGGTCTTTGGAAATGGATTGGCTGTAGGTGTTGCTGGTTAAGAAAAAAAGGCTGATCAGCGCGGAAAATAAGGATGTTCTCATATAAAAAAGCAAAAAAATCCCTACCAGGAATTCCTGTGTAGGGATAAACTAAAAACTAATGGTCTAAATTATTTTATTCTCTTTATGTCTCCGCTTTTCGAGGATGATGTTTTATTTACAGCCGGATCTCCTTTGTAATTGATGTCACTTCCGCCACTTGCACTCGCTTCCAATCCCTTTGTAACGTGTACATTGGCATCAGAACCGCCACTTGCAGTTACTTTTGCATATTCAGATACCAGGTTGAGGGCCTCAACATCTGAGCCTCCGCTCGATTGGATGTTCATATTGGTTACTGTTCCTTTAAGGTTGGCATCAGAACCACCACTTACGCTCAGTTCAAGATCTTTTGCAGCAATCTCCAATTTGATATCAGAGCCTCCTGAAGCCTGAATTTTAAGTGAAGTTGTTTTTAAGGTGTTTTGCCCGTAGACATCACTACCTCCGCTTGCAGAAATGGCCTGTAAAGTCTTGTAGTTCACATAAACTTTTAAAGTCTGACCTTTAAACATACGCTGCCAGCTGATGTTCTTTTTGTACCTGATATTCAGGGAAGAACCGCTTTTTTCTACTTCTACATTTTTAATCAGGTCTTCATGTCCGCTGATCTTGATGTTTTCCGAATTGCTTTGTGTAAGGTAAAGGTCTATTCCGCTGGCAACACTTATTTCATTGAAATTGGTAAGTGCTATATTTTTGCTCTCTTGTGCTGTTGCAGTCAGGGTATTCAGTGAAAATGCAAGAAGTACAGGGAGGGCAGATTTAAATATGGTTATACATTTCATGTCGTGGGTTTGTTAAGGTTTGTATGGATTAGACGCTGCGAGGCAGGAAACGTTGCATCATTTAGAAAATATTTTTCAAATATTTGAATATGACCCTTAAAATCGTTCTTTTTGTAGTATAAACAATGAAATAACAAATGGCAGAATCTCAATTGCTTATTCTTGATAAGAAGCAGATACAACAAAAGATTAACAGGATCGCTTACCAGGTTTTGGAAGATAACCTGGATGAGAAGGAAATTGTATTGGCCGGAATATGGGATAGGGGCTATAAGATAGCATTGCGTTTAAAAAAGGTCTTGTCTAAGATTTCCGATCTTAAGATCACCATGCTGAAGGTAGACCTTGACCGCGTAAGTACGAAGCTCGTTGCCAATACCGACTTAGACGAAAGTCACTGGAAAAATAAAGTGATTATTTTAGTGGATGATGTATTGAACAGTGGAAAAACATTGGCATATGGCCTCGGTGTTTTCCTGAATACGCCCCATAAAAAAATCAGAACAGTGGTGCTGGTAGACAGGAGTCATAAAATATTTCCCATTGCTACAGATTTTGTAGGACTACAAATGTCGACGGTTTTAAAGGAACATGTTGATGTAGTTATTGATGTAGAGGGAGAGGAAGACCGGGTTTATTTGAGTTAGTTTTTGCATTTAAAGCTTATTTTTCTCATTTTAGAGGGATGTACCGGTCCCGTAAAAGCCCAATAATTTTTCAATTCTTTTCCTGGTATATTGCTTATATCATAAAGAAGGACTTTTCCAGCTATACTTATAACAGGCTTCAGCTTAAAGAAGATGAAGCCATATTGCTCTTGTCTAACCATTTTAGCTGGTGGGATGGTTTTCTGATGTTCCAGTTGAATAAGGTAGTATTTAAAAAAGAATTCCATGTGCTGGTGACAGATGAAGACTACCGGAAGCAATGGTTTTTGAAATACCTTGGTGCTTTTGCCGCAGATGCCAAAGGCAAAGATGTGGTAGAAACATTGATCTATGCCGGACAACTCCTGGACCAGCCGCAAAACCTGGTGCTGTTATTCCCTCAGGGAAGGCTTTATACGAGTTATATCAATAGCATTTCCTTTGAAAGAGGTGTGATGCAGCTGATCAATGCTTCCAAAAAGAAATTCCAGATCATATTCTCCGCAACACTCATCGATTACTTTGATAAAAGAAAGCCAAAGGCAGAAAGCCACCTTTTAAGTTGGGAAGCAGAAGAATACATGAGCCTGCAGTTGTTGAAAAGAGAATACAACAAACATTATAACAATGCCGTCAGTAAACAAAGTAAAGAGGTGGCATGATCATTTTCATTTATACGGTTCTCGTTTTTTTAGTCTTACGTTTTTCAGTCACCTTATTTAATTTTCTGTCTAATCCAAAAATGGGAAATTATGGAAGAAAGTTTACCGATCTGGTTTCCCTGATCATTAAGGTTGAAAAAGAAAAGTCTGAAGCGGATGAACTATTGGCATCCATAGCTGCGCAGGATTATAAACATTTGCAAATCATTATTCAATATGGGGCAACTCCTTTCTCTGTAAAGGAAGCTACAGGTGATTATTTCTTGTTTTTAACGGCAGATACCCTGTTGAAGAATGGCTTTATTCACAGTCTGATTTATCGGACAAAAATATTTAATCTCGCTTTGCTCAGCGTAATCCCAACCCAAAGAAACAGGGGTTTCCTGGCAAACTGCGTTTATCCTTTAACCGACTTTGTCTTGTTAAACCTGTTCCCCTTAAGACTGGTCCGCCTGATCAATCATCCTGTATTTGCAACCGCAAATGAATCCTGTCTTTTTTTTGATGCCTCGCTGTATCGCCGGTTTAAATGGGACGAGAGGGTAAAACGAAGGGCATCCAGGGCGGTGGAAATTGTTAAAATGGTAAAGCAGGAGGGCTTGAAGGCAGATGTTCTGCTAGGCAACAGACTGATTTATTTTGGAGCAAGACAACTGGAACCCGGTTCTCTTGCTTTTTCCAGGGGCCTGATGCTCAACTTTAGCAACAACGTCTTAGTTGCTGTTTTCTATTTAATTTTTGTCATTGCTGGCCCCATCATTATGAGCATAGAGCTGGAACCTGCATTTTTGGTTTTGCCTTTCGGCCTGATCTTTTTATCGAGGGTGATGACTTCATTTTTGTCGGCTCAGCATCCTGTTCCCAATATTTTGCTGCATCCGTTGCAAATGCTGGCCCTGGTATGGCTATTGCTTAGTAACATATGGAATCGGCTATTCTCAGGTCTTAGCGATAAGAAATAGCATATCAAACTCTTTTTGTGTAATTTTGTAGTCTCATTGGTTTCTATATAATTGATTTATGAAATACGATTTAGCCGTAACTATAGATAAGGCATCAGGGTTTTGTTTCGGAGTGGTGTATGCGATCGACATGGCTGAAGACATTCTCGATGAAGAAGAATATTTGTATTGCCTGGGCGACATTGTACACAATGATGAGGAAGTGAAGCGCTTAACAGCTAAAGGGCTAAGGATCATCGATCATGAACAACTGCGTGAATTGAAGAAGGAAAAAGTCCTGATCCGTGCACATGGAGAGGCTCCGTCCACCTATCAGCTTGCTTTGGAGAATGAGCTGATCTTAATTGATGCTTCTTGTCCGGTGGTACTAAAACTGCAGAACAGAATCAAAAATTCTCATGACGAAGACGAACAGATTCTGATTTTTGGGAAGCATGGCCATGCGGAAGTTATTGGATTGCAGGGACAGACCGATGGAAAAGCGATCGTTTTTCAGGACCTTGCAGAACTGGACGAAGTAGCACTGCCGCCGAAGTTTACGCTGTATAGCCAGACCACAAAGAGCACAGATAAATTTTACCACATCAAAGACGAACTGATCAGCAGGGGATACGACGTGAAAGCAAATGACACCATTTGCAGACAGGTTTCCAACAGATATGGTGATCTGGAGAAATTCGTCGTTAATTTCGATAAAATTCTCTTTGTATCCGGCAAGAAATCCTCCAATGGAAAAGTATTGTATGATGTGTGCAAAAAATACAATGACAACGCTTATTTCATCTCTACCATCGAGGAGATCGACCTGAATTGGTTCTCTGCTCAGGATAAAGTTGGAATTTGTGGGGCAACCTCTACGCCGATGTGGCTAATGGAGCAGGTTAAGGCTAAGCTGGAATCTTATTAAAATAATCAAACATCATTAAAAAGTAATTATTGGTTTTCCCTTAGGAGATACGGGGTTATAATCAATGGATTAGTTATTTTTGCTAAAATTATGGGAAAAAAGGGCGTATTACTAGTGAATTTGGGAACTCCGGATAGTCCGGAAGTAAGTGATGTACGGACATATCTGGATGAGTTTCTGATGGATGAGCGGGTAATTGATATTAATGCTTTCAAAAGAACATTACTGGTAAAGGGCATCATTGTTCCTTTTCGCAGTCCGAAGACTTCTAAGTTGTATAAAGAGATATGGGACGAAAATGGATCCCCATTGCTGTATTTCAGTAAGATTCAGGTGGCTATGGTTCAGGAAAAACTGGGTGATGAATACCATGTAGAGCTGGCCATGCGTTACCAAAATCCCTCCATCGCTTCTGCTTTAGATAAGCTGAAAACGGCGATGGTAGAAAGTATACAGGTGATCCCGTTGTTTCCTCAATATGCTTCTGCCAGTACAGGGTCTGTGATCCAGAAAGTAATGGAGCTGGTGGGTAAATGGCAGACGATTCCACCGATAAGTTTCATTAATTCCTTTCATGATAATGAATTGATGATTGATACTTTTGCTCAAAATGCAGAAAAATATCAACCGGAAAGTTATGATCAGATTTTGTTCAGCTTTCATGGTTTACCGGAAAGACAACTGAAAAAATGCGACCATAGCGGTCAGCATTGTCTGAAAAAAAATGATTGCTGTGCTACCTTAACAGATGTCAACAAGTTTTGCTATTCTGCACAATGCCATGATACGGCAAGGCTGATAGCTAAACGTCTAAATATTCCAGCGGAAAAATATTCTGTATGTTTCCAGTCCAGATTAGGAAAAGAACCATGGGTACAACCTTATACCAGCGAAGTTTTAAAAGAGCTTGCTGAGAAGGGTAAAAAACGGCTGCTTGTGTTCTGTCCGGCCTTCGTAGCGGATTGTCTGGAAACCTTGTATGAGGTAAGTGTAGAATACCATGAAGAGTTTAGGGCGCTGGGTGGAGAAGAAGTTCAGCTCGTTGCGAGTCTGAATGATGATCCTAAATTCATCGAGGCATTGGTTGCGATGGTAAGAGACTAAAACTGCTTTTCTATAAATTCCAGAATCTGACGGGTTGATCCCGTTTTTTCATTTACATATTTTTGGGCGATCTTTCCAGCTTCCTTATGCGCTATGAAATGGGTAAAGGCTGCGGAAAGGTCGCTTTCTGTTTCAATACTCCTGGCTGCAGTAAGGGCAATCAAATCTTTAGCCTCCTGAAATTTATCGTATTTAGGGCCAAAAATAACTGGAATGCCAAAGGCTGCTGCTTCTAAGGTATTGTGAATGCCTACGCCAAAGCCACCTCCGATATAAGCAACGCTGGCATATTGATAAAGAGAAGAAAGCAAGCCGATATTGTCTATAATTAAGGTTTGAGCGGTCTCTGCCTTACCATTATGTAAGTTGGAATAGCGCAGCGCTCCGGGAATCAGTTTCTCAATGTCATGGATATGCGCTTCGTCAATTTCATGGGGCGCAATAATGAATTGCCAATCTGGTTGTTGTTGAATTAATACCGCGATTAAACGTTCATCTGCAGGCCATGTTGATCCTGCAACAAATACAGGCTTCTTTATCCACTCGTTTTCCACAAGTGTAACCTTTTTAGGGGATGATGCATTTTCTGCTACCCGGTCAAAGCGGGTGTCTCCACTCAGACTGGCATTTTCAAGTTGTAATTGCTTTAACAAATTCACACTCTCGGTATTTTGTACAAAGAAATGGTCTACAAAACCCAGGATCCGGCGATGAAATGAACCATACCAGCGAAAGAAAATCTGATTTGGCCGGAATATTCCTGAAATGAGGTATAAAGGGATTTGCTGGTCGTTCAGGGTTTTAAAATAATGATACCAGAACTCGTATTTGGTAAAAATGGCCATCTCCGGATTGATCAGTGAAATGAACCTTTTGGCATTACCGGCCGAATCCAGCGGCAGATAAAAAACACCGGATGCAAGTGCATAGTTTTTCCTGATTTCATATCCCGATGGGGAGAAAAATGTAATAACTATTCTTTTTTGGGGATGTAATTCCTTGACCTTTTCCAGAAGAGGTCTGCCCTGTTCGAACTCACCTAAAGAGGCAAAGTGAAACCAAATGTGCTTCTTTGTGCCGTCAATGGTTTTTTCTATGTGATCAAAAATATTTTTTCGCCCCTCAATGAACAGTTTGGCCTTGGAATTGAATATAGAAAATGCGCTAACGATTAATCCGTAAAATGAGATTCCTATATTATAAAGCCAAAGCATTTTGTGTGTTTATTTATTATCTTAGCCGAAGATACTCCATTAAAATTAAAACGTAATTAATATATGAAAATAGCTGTTATTGGGACAGGATATGTGGGTTTGGTTACCGGTACCTGTTTAGCAGAAACAGGAAATAAAGTAATCTGTGTAGATATAGATGCTGCCAAAGTACAGAAAATGCAGGAAGGTCAGGTACCGATCTATGAACCAGGACTTGATGTGTTATTTCACCGGAATATTGCACAGGGAAGGTTGACTTTTACTACCGATCTGGCTCATGGAATTAAAGATGCACAGATTATCTTTATGGCGTTGCCAACTCCTCCGGGAGGAGATGGGGCAGCAGATCTTTCTTATATTCTTGGTGCGGCAAAAGACATTTCTAAATTAGTTACTGAATACAAAGTCATCGTGAATAAGTCTACAGTTCCTGTGGGAACGGCAGATAAGGTACAAGCGGTTTTTAAAGCACATACCAATATCGAGATTGATGTCGTTTCTAACCCTGAGTTTTTACGCGAAGGTGTAGCGGTGGAAGATTTTATGAAACCAGACCGTGTCGTAATCGGAACCAGGAGTGAAAGGGCACAGAAACTGATGTCTGAGTTGTACGGCCCTTATGTTAGACAGGGAAATCCGGTATTGTTTATGGATGAACGTTCTTCAGAGCTGACAAAATATGCGGCAAATTCCTTTCTGGCGACAAAAATTACCTTTATGAATGAGATCGCAAATCTTTGTGAGATTGTTGGTGCAGATGTTGATGCGGTACGTAAAGGAATCGGATCGGATGCGAGGATTGGTAAACGCTTTCTTTTCCCTGGAATCGGGTATGGCGGAAGCTGTTTCCCTAAGGATGTTCAGGCATTGGCGAAATCTGCGGATGAAAACAATTATGATTTCCAGATCCTGAAAGCGGTGATGGAAGTGAATGAGAAACAAAAGACAGTTTTGGTAGAAAAGCTGCTGAAATATTATAAAGGTGATCTGAAAGGCAAACACTTTGCGTTATGGGGACTGGCATTTAAGCCGGAAACGGATGATATCCGCGAAGCTCCGGCCTTGTATATCATCGATGAACTGGTTAAACATGGTGCCACAGTAACGGCTTTCGATCCGGAAGCTATGGCTAATGTGAAACGACTTTTAGGAGATAAAATCAATTATGTAGAAGATCAGTATGAAGCATTACAACATGCGGATGCGTTATTGATTGCTACAGAATGGTCTGTCTTCAGGAATCCTGATTTTGAGAAAATGGAAGAAGTGCTGAGTAATAAGGTGATTTTTGATGGACGTAATCTATACGATCTGGAGAAAATGATCGACTTAGGATATTATTATAACAGTGTTGGCCGTAAACTTATAGATTAATGGGACGTAAAAGAGTATTAATTACAGGAGCCGCAGGGTTCTTAGGATCACACCTATGCGATAGGTTCATCAAAGAAGATTACCATGTCATCGCAATGGATAACCTGATCACAGGTGATCTCAAAAACATTGAACATCTTTTTAAGCTGGAGAACTTTGAGTTTGCCCATCATGATGTTTCTAAGTTTGTCTATGTTGCAGGTGAACTGGACTATATCCTTCATTTTGCATCTCCGGCAAGTCCTATTGATTATCTGAAAATCCCGATTCAAACTTTAAAGGTGGGTTCCCTTGGAACACATAATTTATTAGGCCTGGCAAAGAGTAAAAATGCGAGGATGCTGATTGCTTCTACTTCTGAAGTCTATGGTGATCCAAATGTAAATCCTCAGCCGGAAGAATATTGGGGAAATGTAAACCCCGTTGGTCCGAGAGGCGTATACGACGAAGCGAAGCGTTTTCAGGAAGCAATGACCATGGCTTACCATACTTTCCATGGTTTAGAAACGAGAATCGTTAGGATTTTCAATACTTATGGACCGAGAATGCGTCTGAATGACGGACGTGTTTTACCTGCTTTCATCGGACAGGCATTGCGTGGGGAAGACCTGACCGTATTTGGTGATGGTTCTCAAACCCGCTCATTCTGCTATGTGGATGATTTGGTAGAAGGGATTTACAGACTGCTGTTGAGCGATTATGCCATGCCTGTAAACATTGGTAACCCGGATGAAATTACCATTAAGCAATTTGGTGAAGAAATCATCAAGCTTACAGGAACAAATCAGAAGCTGGTGTTAAGAGATTTACCTGTTGATGATCCTAAACAAAGACGCCCGGATATTACAAAAGCAAGGGAAATTCTTGGTTGGGAGCCTAAAGTAAGCCGTGCAGAAGGACTGAAAATTACGTATGAATATTTCAAATCTTTACCTGCTGATGCCTTAATTAATAAAGAACACAAAGATTTTACAACCTATAATCGTTAATTAAAAATGTCTAAAATATTAGTAACAGGTGGTACGGGATTTATCGGATCACATACCGTTGTAGAGCTCTACAACGCTGGATATGAAGTGGTGATCGTTGATGATTTTTCGAACTCCAACCCTAAAATCCTTAACCAGATAGAAGCCATCACAGGAAAGAAGCCTGAATTTGTAGAACTTGATCTATGTGATGAATTGAAAGTGAAAGAATTTGTGACTAAGCATACGGACATTAGCGGAGTGATTCATTTTGCAGCATTTAAGGCCGTAGGTGAGTCAGTACAGCAACCACTAAAATATTACCGGAATAACTTTTATTCATTGATCAATATTATCAATGGTTTTGAGAGTAAAGTGAACCTGGTTTTCTCTTCTTCATGCACAGTATATGGTCAGCCGGATGTTTTGCCGGTAACAGAAAGTGCACCGGTAAAAAAGGCAGAATCTCCTTATGGAAATACCAAACAGATTGCAGAAGAGATTTTGCAGGAAACCTGTGCGGTGACACCAGCTCTGAAGGTGACTTCTTTGCGTTATTTTAATCCCGTTGGTGCACATCATACTGCACTGATTGGCGAATTGCCAATAGGAGTTCCGCAAAACCTGGTCCCTTTTATTACACAGTCTGCCATCGGTAAACGTGGTCCGATTACAGTTTATGGAAATGATTATGATACTCCGGACGGCAGTGCGATCAGAGACTATATCCATGTTGTGGATTTGGCTAAAGCACACGTAGCGGCCATCAGAAGGATGGAAAGCGATCATGCGGAATCTAATTATGAAGTCTTTAACTTAGGGACTGGTACAGGTTCTACGGTGTTGCAGGTGATTGAAGCCTTTGAAAAAGCAACAGGAGAGAAATTAAGTTATACGATCGGCGCGAGAAGAGAAGGTGATATTGAGAAAGTTTGGGGAGATGTCAACAAATCAGCACGTGATTTAGGATGGAAAGCAGAACTGGATATCAATGCGATGATGTCTTCTGCCTGGAACTGGGAGAAATATTTAAAAGATAACCCTTTTTAGATGTTATTAAGCGAGCATAAAGACCTTAAGCTGGAAATAAAATCCCTTCCTGAAAAGGAAAAGGATAAGCTTTTGCTCAGGTTGATCGCCAAAGACAAGATCTTAACAGAACACCTGCATTTTAAATTGCTGGAAGATGAACATGACCTGGTAGACAGGCAGGAGAAATTAAGAACGCGGATTGATCTGGAAATCGCTGAGCTGCTGTCGAACCGGAAAATGAATTCCAAAGATGCTTTGCTAAAAATGAGAAAGCTGAATGGAAGCATTACCCATCATTTTAAGGTGACAAAAGACCTGAATACGGAGATCGAACTGAGAATTCATCTTTTTCAGAGCGTACCTATTGATTTTAATGAAGGTGTGTTTTCTCCGTTGCATAAGTTCAATGAAAAGCTCATGATCTATTTTGCTAAATCTGTTCTTTCTGTATTTAATAAATATGAAAAGATGCATGAAGATATTCAGTTTGATCTGAAAGCGGGTTTTAATGAAGTACTGAACAAGCTATATGTTTATAAAACAGCCGCAGTAGCGGCAGAATTAGGCTTGCCTAAGGAAATTTAATAATGTGATATCTATTGGTATGAAACTATCCTGAGCATCCTGTCTGCAAAAAGACGATGAACGTGCTTAGGATAGTTTCATAACCATAAAAAACATTCTATACTGATGAAAAAGAGAATATTGATTACGGGTGGCGCGGGGTTTATTGGTTCACATGTCGTTCGTCGCTTTGTGAACAATTACCCGGAGTATGAAATCCTGAATCTTGACAAGTTGACTTATGCAGGAAATCTGGCTAATTTAACGGACATAGAGCATAAGCCTAATTATCGTTTCGTAAAAGCCGACATTACAGATGCGGTTTCGATGAGCGAATTGTTTAAACAAGAGAACTTTGATGCCGTTATTCACCTTGCAGCTGAATCACATGTAGACAGGTCCATCTCAGACCCTACAGCCTTTGTGATGACCAATGTAATTGGTACGGTAAACCTTTTAAACGCTGCCAGGGAACATTGGAAAGGTGCTTATGAGCAGAAGAGATTCTATCATGTCTCTACCGATGAAGTATATGGCGCTTTAGGAGAAACAGGCATGTTTACGGAAACTACGGCTTATGATCCACATAGCCCATATTCAGCCTCAAAAGCATCCTCAGATCACTTCGTTCGTGCTTATCATGATACTTATGGACTGGATGTGGTGATCTCCAACTGCTCTAATAATTACGGTTCTCATCATTTCCCGGAGAAGTTAATCCCTCTGGCCATCAATAACATTAAGAATAATCAACCTGTTCCGGTTTATGGAAAAGGAGAGAATGTAAGGGACTGGCTTTGGGTGGAAGACCATGCAAGGGCAATAGATGTGATCTTTCATCAGGCAAAAACCGGAGAGACCTACAATATCGGAGGACATAATGAATGGAAGAATATCGACCTGATTCATCTGTTGTGTAAAATCATGGATGAAAAACTGGGTAGAACTGCCGGCGAATCAGCAAAACTGATCTCTTTCGTAACAGATAGGGCAGGGCACGATTTACGTTATGCCATTGATTCTTCTAAATTGCAAACGGTCTTAAACTGGGTACCTAGCTTACAGTTTGAAGAAGGATTGAAAAAAACGGTAGAGTGGTACCTGGAGAATGAAGAATGGCTTTCTAACGTCACTTCAGGGAATTATCAGGCTTATTATGAAAACCAATACGAAGGCAGATAAGCTTTTGTAAATCATAAAAAAAGGGCGTCTTTTATATAAAAGATGCCCTTTTTTGTTATTCGTACCTTAATGCCTCTACAGGATCCAGTTTGGACGCCTTTTTTGCAGGGTAATATCCGGACATAATACCTACCAGAACGCAAAGCACGAAACCACCGAAGATCCATACCCAGGGAACAATAAATGAACCACCCATGGTGAAGGAAATGATATTGCCTATTGCAATACCCAGAAATATTCCAAATGCTCCACCCATCAGACAAATCATGACAGCTTCAATTAAAAACTGTTTTCTGATTACGGAAGGATTTGCGCCAATGGCTTTTCTGATTCCGATTTCCCGCGTCCGCTCGGTCACAGAAACGAGCATGATGTTCATTAAGCCAATAGAAGCCCCGATAAGGGTAATTCCTCCGATAGCAATTCCTCCTAAGACTACATATTTCAAGTTTTCAAATAAAGATTGCGCAATGGCATCGCTTTTTGTGATCTCAAAATTATTGGGTTCTGTGATTTTGATCTTCCTGATGTTTCTGAATTCTGCCGTGGCTTCTCCGATAATGGTTTCCTGAAGGTCATTGGTGGGAACCATTACCGTAATTGTATAAGAAGGATTGGCATTGGAATTAATGAGCTTTGCTTTTTGCAGGGGAACGTATACCGCCCTGTCTCCGCTAAATCCCATGCTTTGACCTTTAGACGCGAGCAAGCCAATAACTTTAAGCCGGTTGTTGCCCACATTTATGACTTTATCCAAAGGAGATTCTTTCTTAAATAATTTTTCGCTCACTTCACTTCCAATGATACAGACATTATTGCCCTGAAGAGTTTCAGTCTGGCTGAAATTTCGTCCCAATGCCAGTTGAAGGCCCTGGGAATTCAATCCGTTTTCATCAACACCCTGTATGTTGATATTTGGATTGGTCTTTTCTGTTCCATATTTTATGGTAGAACCAAAACTGGCACTTACACTAATAGCTACAGTAGCAGGGGTCTTCAGGCGCTCTTTAAATGCAATGGCATCTTCATATCGAATATTTTTAAAAGGCTTAGGCCTTTTTCCGCCACCACCAATTCGAATCCCTACTCCACGGTTTCTAATGGTAAAGGCGTTAGCTCCCATACTTGAAAAAGCTTCGGTCATACTGGTCTTAACCGCATCAAGAGTGGTTAAGATTCCTACTAAAGCAGATAAGCCTATCGCAATGATCAATGCCGTAAGCATCGTACGTAATCTGTTACTCTTTATAGACTGGATGGCAATTCTTACGTTCTCTGTATAGGTCATTCTTTAAGAAATATAATGCTTTATAGGGTAAAAATAAAAAGTCCCGTTGTTAAGACAACGAGACCTCTTATAATGTTACAAAGGAACTCTAAATAAAGTTCATCAGAACGAATACTATCTATGCAGAGAAACTGGTTCCACAACCGCAGGTGCTGGCAGCATTTGGATTGTTGAATGTAAATCCTCTCGAATTTAAGCCATCCTGCCAATCTACCTGCATTCCCATTAAATACATTTGATGGGCTTTGTGCATAAATACCTTAATGCCATCAATGATATATTCCTGATCTCCTTCTTTTTTTTGATCGAAACCTAAAACATAACTCATTCCGGAGCAGCCTCCACCTTCTACGCCAACGCGTAAGCCGAAGTCTTCAGCGATTTCCTGTTGGTCTTTTAACTTAAGAAGTTCTTTCACAGCGGTTTCTGTAAAGGTAACCGGTGCAAATGCCGTATCAACTGTATTACTCATGTTATTTAAAATTAGGAAGAACAAATATAAATAAAATGTACATTTTTGTCGGTGTTATTCGCTAATTATTACGGTATTCAAACAAAGAAATGAACATAGAATCTTTATTAACCGAAACTGCGGCGTTGACGATCGCCGGAGTGCTTACCGTTTCTGTTGGTTATTACCTGATTAAAGATGACATTCAGACCTTTTTCCGGCTGACATCTGCAGGCAGGCCACAGGATGGAAAGGCAGAGCTGTTGCCATTGAGGCTGCAGGCACATGAACGGTTGATCGTATTCATTGAACGCATTAATCCATCGAATTTATTTCTTCGTCTGCACCATCAGGGCATTGCCGTTAAAGATTTGCAGGCTTTGGCCTTGAATGAAATCAGGTCAGAGTACCAGCACAACGTAACCCAACAGCTCTATGTGAGCGCTGCCACCTGGAATGTAATCCGGAAGCTAAAGGATGATACTTTGGCGATGGTGAGTAATGGGGCGAGAGACTTACCGGAGCATGCTACGGGAATAGACCTGAGTAAAAAAGTGTTGCAGCACATGGCGGGGATTGCCGATAATCCTTACGATTTAACCCTTGATCTGATTAAAAAGGATATTCATCAGTTATTTTAATTATGGAAGATAAAAAGTTTACGACTACCTCTGGTATCGAAATTAAAGAAATATATACAAGTGCCAGGCCCATTACAGAATTACCAGGTGAGTTCCCTTATACCAGGGGGATTCAAAAAGACATGTACCGTGGCCGTTTATGGACGATGCGTCAGTATGCCGGTTTTTCTACCGCAGAGGAATCCAATAAGCGTTACCATTATCTATTGAAACAGGGAACAATGGGCCTGTCGGTTGCATTTGATCTTCCAACGCAGATCGGGTACGACTCTGATCATGAAATGTCTGAAGGTGAGGTCGGGAAAGTTGGGGTAGCAATCGATTCTTTAAAAGACATCGAAATATTATTTGACGGGATCGAACTTCAAAAGATCACCACTTCGATGACGATCAATGCGACTGCATCCATCTTATTGGCCATGTATATTGCACTGGCCAGAAAGCAGGGAGCAGATATCAGACAAATTTCAGGCACCATTCAAAATGATATCCTGAAAGAGTATGCCGCAAGAGGAACGTATATCTATCCTCCAAAGGCCTCGATGAGGATCATTACCGATATTTTTGAATACTGCAGCAAGGAGGTCCCAAAATGGAATACGATTTCTATTTCCGGATACCATATCCGGGAAGCAGGTTCTACGGCGGTACAGGAGCTGGCGTTCACGCTGGCAAACGGAAAAGCCTATTTAAATGCGGCTTTGGAAAAAGGACTGGACATCAATGTTTTTGCAAAGCGATTGTCGTTCTTCTTTAATTGTCATAATAATTTCTTCGAAGAGATTGCCAAGTTCAGGGCTGCAAGAAGAATGTGGGCGAAAATTACCAAAGAATTGGGAGCCACCGATGAGAAGGCGCAGATGCTGCGTTTTCATACACAAACAGGTGGTTCTACTCTGACCGCGCAACAGCCCCTGAACAATGTGATCCGCGTGAGCAATCAGGCGATGGCCGCTGTACTTGGTGGAACCCAGTCTTTACATACCAACGGTTATGATGAAGCACTGTCTTTACCTACGGAAGCGGCTGCAAAAATAGCGTTGCGGACACAACAGGTCATCGCATTTGAAAGTGGCGTAACGGATACAGTTGATCCTCTTGCCGGGTCTTATTTTGTGGAAAACCTGACCGATGAAATTGAAGCCGCTGCGCAGTTGTATATTGATAAGATCGACGCGATGGGCGGTTCTGTAAATGCGATTGAAAACGGGTATATTCAGAATGAGATTGGCGATGCTGCTTACCAGTATCAGGTCGAGATAGAAGCGGGCACAAGGGTGATCGTTGGTGTGAATAAGTTTACCCAGGAACAGGAAGGAATCAACGATGTTTTTACCATTGATGAATCCATCAGAACGATACAGACCGATAAGCTGAATAAGCTGAAATCAGAGCGGGACAATGTGGCTGTGGAAAAAGCTTTGAGCGATTTAAAAATTGCAGCGGCAGGAACAGAAAACCTGATGCCCTATATTCTGGTCGCCGTAGAGGCCTATGCAAGTCTTGGAGAGATTGCAGATGTCTTGCGTAGCGTTTTTGGAGAGTATTAAAAAGAATGTTAAAAAATAGTTATCCACACAATAAATTCAGGTTAACTATGGTATGCTACTGATGTTTAAGTACTTGCCAAATAAATTAAAATTAAGTTTTTTTTGTTGATAATTTTTTGAATATTCGATCTCTCGAATCAGCACGCCTTTTGTGTTGTTCTCGTCGCAATCAACCAACAAATTATATTATGACAATGGAAAAAACTTGTACCGAAGTATGGAAAAACTGTCTCCAAATCATAAAGGATAATATACCGAATCAAAGTTTCAAAACCTGGTTCGAACCAATATCCGCTCTCAAGTTGGATGGCAAAGTTTTGACGATACAGGTGCCTAGTTTATTTTTCTATGAATGGCTGGAAGAGCACTATGTTGGTTTGTTGCGAAAGACGGTGAAGAAGCAGTTAGGAGATGAGGGAAGACTGGAATACAATATCGTGGTGGATAAGTCTTCAAACACCGGTTCTCCCTATACGACCAATATACCCAGTAACGGAAATGGGGCAGCGGCAAAGTTTCAGTCCATGCCCATTCCGGTGTCCATAAATAAAGACATTAAAAATCCCTTCATCATTCCCGGATTAAAGAAACTCAACGTTGATCCCCAGCTGAATTCTAATTATACTTTTGAAAATTATATTGAAGGAGATTGTAACCGTCTGGCGCGCTCTGCGGGCTACGCTGTTGCGGCTAAACCTGGCGGGACATCCTTTAATCCACTGATGATTTACGGAGGCGTAGGCTTAGGCAAAACGCATCTTGCACAGGCGATTGGAAATGAGATCAAAAGAAACATGCCCGATAAACTGGTCATTTATGTTTCCTGCGAAAAGTTCTGCCAGCAGTTTGTCGATTCCCTGAAAAATAATACCATTAATGACTTTGTTAATTTTTATCAGGCGATGGATGTGATCATCATGGATGATGTTCATAATTTTGCGGGTAAAGAAAAGACCCAGGATATATTCTTCCATATTTTTAATCATTTACATCAGTCTGGTAAGCAGGTGATTCTATCTTCGGATAAAGCACCAAAGGACCTGGCAGGATTGGAAGAACGGTTGCTTAGCCGTTTTAAATGGGGCTTATCTGCAGATCTGCAGATTCCGGATTTGGAAACAAGGATTGCCATCCTGAGAAAGAAAATGTATGCAGACGGGATTGAGCTGCCCAACGAGGTGGTGGAATATGTAGCCCATAATATTGATAACAATGTACGTGAACTGGAAGGAGCAATGGTTTCCCTATTGGCTCAGTCTACCTTAAATAAGAAAGATATAGACCTGAATCTGGCCAAACAGATGTTGAAAAACTTCATTAAGAATACCTCCAAGGAGATTTCAATGGAATACATTCAAAAGCTGGTATGCGAGTATTTCGAAGTTCCTGTAGACATGGTGAAATCACCTACGCGGAAACGTGAGATCGTTCAGGCCCGGCAAATCTCGATGTATCTTTCAAAAAGCCATACCAAATCATCCTTGAAAACGATCGGTGCCTTTTTTGGAGGAAGAGACCATTCTACGGTGATCTATGCCTGTCAGACGGTAGAAGATCTCATTGATACCGATAAAAAATTTAAAGGTTATGTTCACGACATCCAGAAGAAATTAAAAATGACCTAGGAATCCCCGGATCATTAAACAAAAAGACCGGATAAGNNCTTATCCGGTCTTTTTGTTTTGCACCTAAACTTATTGAATTGCTTCCAGCTTCAGTAATCCGTAGAATAAAGCGGAAGCGTGTAAAGACTGGTCAATTTTATTCTCCAGAAGCAGTTGTTTCACTGCTGCAATACTGTATTTCTCTACATTCAGAATCTCATGTTCATCCAGATGCTGTTCCTGAGTTTTAATGCCTCCGGTTAGCAGATAGGTGTATGTGACGTTGTTTGCTGTTGCCGGATTAGGATAAAGCGTTGCAATAAGTGCTATCGTTTGAAAAGAATAACCTGTTTCTTCTAATAGTTCCCTTCTGATCGCATCTTCCGGTTTTTCATCACCATCGATCACTCCACCTGGAATTTCAAGAGAAATGATGTCTCCTGCATGGCGGTATTGACGCACCATAATGATCTCATTCTCTTCGGTCAGTGCAACTGCATTTACCCAATTTGGATATTCCAGGACAAAATAGTCGTCTTTTACCACCCCGTTTTGGAGGTCACAGGTATCTACGCGTAAGGTGGCCCATTGCTCTTTCACCAGGTATCTGGAGGAAAGTTTTTGCCATTTTAGTATTTCCATGTTAGGAGTTAAGGTATTGCTGAACCTTTTTTTGACGGTCCAGATTGGTCATGCTCACGATGCGGTGTTGTACTTCGAGCGTTTGATAAATCAGGTTAAGTTTTTCTGCCAGGCCTTCATTTTTATCGGAAGGTTGAGAAGGATCAAATTCCGCATATAGGAACTGACTCAGCATCTCCAGTTTTTCTGCCGGAAATGCGGAATCCCTAAGTAATCCTTCAAACGCATCATGCTGTTTTGAAAATAGCTGCTCCTCTGTGATTCCAAAGTCT
The DNA here is from genome assembly GCF_003852525.1 of Pedobacter sp. KBW06. Classification (GTDB taxonomy): domain Bacteria; phylum Bacteroidota; class Bacteroidia; order Sphingobacteriales; family Sphingobacteriaceae; genus Pedobacter. The sequence goes on along the minus strand of NZ_QAJL01000004.1, from coordinate 6,400 downwards.
TTTAATAAAGATTCAAGGAACAAGTCTTCTGCTTCTTCCAGTTTTCCTTCCAGCTTTAGTCCCATAATGCGGGCCAGTACCTGAGCTAGTTTTTGAATTTCTGCTGTTATTAAGTCTTTTCTATACATATGATTTACCAGCTACCACTACTACCACCGCCACCAAAACTACCACCGCCGAAGCCACCAAAGCCTCCGCCGCCGCCACTGCTTCCACCGCCCCAGCTTCCGCCACCGCCGGAACTTCTTCCTCCGCCAAGCAGCATACTCCAGAAAAGTGCATCTGCAACACCGCGACCGCCGATTACCTGGCCACCGCCACCGCCTCCGCCGCCTCTTTTGAGGATGATGATGACGACAACCACAATAATGATAATGATTAATACTCCTGAGGCACCGCCTCCGGAAGCGCCTTTCTGAGGTTTATCATTCTTATATTCTCCTTTGGTATAGCGAATAATGGCATCTGTACCTGCTTCCAGTCCTGCGTAATAGTCGCCGGTTTTGAAATGAGGCTTAATGTCATTGTCTATGATTCTTCTTGCGTATAAATCGGGAAGCACGCCTTCAACCCCATATCCGGTTTGAATAGAGATCTTTCTGTCTCCTAAAGCGACCACAATCAATACCCCATTGTTCTTGCCTTTGCTTCCAACACCCCATTTTCTACCTAGCCCAAGTGCGTATTCACCGATATCATAATCGCCAACCGATTTGAGCATGGCGATCGAGATTTGTGTAGAGCTGGAGTCGTCAAAGGCAACCAGTTTTTGCTCCAGTTGCGCAATCTGACTTGCAGTTAAGGTTCCGGTATAATCATTAACGAGTTTGTTGGGTTTCTCAGGGAATTCCTGTGCAAATCCAATGGTAGAAATTAAGGTAAAGAGTAAAGCGATGATGGATTGTCTCATGGCTTTGCTGCTTTATATTGGTCCATAAAAATGATCTCATTTGGGAGTTCATTGATGTCTCCACTCTGAAAAGGGAAGAATGAAGCTAGTTTTTCACCCGCCAGGACGATACCTGCGATGATTCCCTGAGTTAGATTTCCACCTGAAAAATGTGCTTTCATGGCCACCTTTGTCGTTTCCCAGAAATCTGCAGGAACGACTTTGTTGATGCCGCTATCTCCAATGATGGCAAATTTATGGTCCATATATGCGAGGTAGATCAGTACTCCATTGTGTTTAACCGTCTTTTCCATTCCCAGTTTAGAGAAATAGGAGGTTGCTTTTTCAAATGCGTCACCTTCGCAGTGTTTGTCTACTGCAATTCTAATTTCGCCGGAAGTTGCTTTTTCAGCTTCTGAAATTGCGTTGGCGATTAATTCTTGTTCTTGTTCTGTGAATATTCCCATGATAGGATTACTTGATAAAGATAAGGGTAATACATGTTGTTAATTAAACACGCATTACCCTTAAATGTTGTTATAGTCTACTAGAATTCTACTTTTGGGGCCTTTTCTGCGCCAGCTTCAGCTTTGAAACCTGCTTTTTGACTAAAGCCAAACAAACCGGCAGTAATGTTATTCGGGAAAGACCTCACTTTAGTATTGTATACCTGTACTGATTCGTTGAAATCTTTACGGGCCACACCAATTCTGTTTTCTGTGCCTGCAAGTTCTGCAGAAACATCTCTGAATTGCTCTGTAGCTTTTAGTTCAGGATAGTTTTCAGTTACCATTAGTAAACGTCCCAATGCCTGACTTACCTGTCCTTGTGCAGCCTGGTATTTTTCGATATTTTCAGGAGTCAATTTATCAGGATCAATAGTTACCTGTGTTGCTTTAGCGCGGGCTTCTGTCACCTGAGTTAAAGTAGACTGTTCGAATTTTGCAGCACCTTTTACCGTATTTACCAGATTAGGGATTAAATCTGCACGTCTTTGATATTGGGTTTCCACCTGATTCCATTTTGCTTTAACATCTTCATCTAATTTTACTAAACCATTGTATCCACATCCACTGATGGCTACAAATACGACTAAGATGGCAACTATTGCTAATACCGTTTTTTTCATAATTTCTGTTTTTAATTGAACTGAAGTTTGCATGTCGCTTATTTCAGTTTTTAAGTTCTGTTTTTCTAAGTGTTAATTTACACATTAGAACTCAATTTCCGTTCCTTTGTTACGAATACCGATAAAAACATGACAGGTTTTTACAAAAAAGCACAAAAAAGCAGTTTTGGTTTGGATAAACAGCCCTTTTGTCAGTTTCCAAAGGCGCCTGATGAGCAATGGGTGTCCAAAAAAAAAGGACCCAGACCAGGTCTGAATCCTTTTTATCCTGCTTCGTCTGCTGCTAATTACAATCGAGGCATCTCCATTCTACGATACCATCGCCGGAGCCGAAACGCCACATGGTATATTTCTCAATATCAATAAGGAAATTAAGTCCGTTCTGTCTGGCATTGACGGTACAACAGTTGTCTTCACAATCAGAATCAGAACACCTGTCGTAAACTTTGGCGTCAATCGTCTTGTTCCCTTGTCTTATTCTAAGTGTTTTTAGCTTGTACTTTGCTGCATCTTTAGAGTGAATAGAGATGATGTTGTTGGCTTTCACCCAACTTTCTGGTTTGACCCCCGATACAAACGCGAATTGTCCGGCCCAAAGGCAACCGTTGTATTCTATACATTCCGGACTGCCTGGATCGGGATAAGATTCATAATTGGTTAGATTAGCTTTGTTCCATACCTCCGCTGCTGCGGATACATTTGAGTTTGCCGCCTTCTGTGCGGCTGCTTCCGGTGTTTCAGGACCTGCAGGATCTGAGTTTTGTTTGCATGATGTGGCCAGAAGCATTGCTGTCATGACGATGAAAAGCATCTTTGCTTTTACATAGATTTGGTTTTTGTAGGTTTTCATAAATTTTGTTTTGGGATGATTGATTCTATGCTTATTATTTATTTAGCACTTTTAATAAACATATTTAAATATACCAATAATTCAGTTTCGTGAATCCCTGCTGTCGTCCGGCGGTTGAGGTAAGTTCTTTTAAATCAGCCTGGTTATCCCTCTCTAAAATGAAATTTTTTTGATAAAGAAGATCCCGGATTCCGCTGCCTTGTTTTGAAGGTTAAAGGGAGAAAATGGCTTGTAAAAATGGTGTTACATGGCGGAATGGCCGGTTTTTAAAATCAATTACAGCCGCTGTTATTTGAAGTATACTTAAATATTTCTCTGTTAAATTTGTTTTTGAAAAATTTGGCGCGGCAAATTTACAGGCTAATATGAGAGGTATTTATGCCAATATGATAGAGAACTTTGTGCTTCGGGATTACCTTAAGCCCTATGTTTTTCGAATCTATGTGCTTTTAAAATCCTTGGGGGATTTCCGTACCTTTGCTGCGGTTCAGGATAAAAACCTGACATGTTTTATGCAAAAAGAAATAGAAATTACGCTTGCTCCGGAAGATGTTGGCGAGGAAGCTCAGCTCAGGAATAGCCTTTCTCTGGCTTTAAAAGTCGATATCTCAAAAATAAAGGGATACAAAATTCTAAAAAGATCCATTGATGCCCGTTCCCGGAAAGTGATTTACCGCTTGCAGGTCAGGGCTTTTATTGAAGAGGAGCCGGTACCGGAAGTTTTCGCGGTAAATTATCCGGATGTAAGTAATAATAAACATGTAATCATTGTTGGCGCAGGACCAGCGGGCTTGTTTGCTGCATTGCAGTGCATTGAAAACGGGCTGAAGCCAATTGTTCTGGAACGTGGTAAAGATGTGAAGCAACGGAGACGCGATTTGGCTGCCATTAATAAAGAAGGTATTGTAAATACGGAATCCAACTATTGTTATGGTGAAGGTGGGGCAGGAACTTATTCTGACGGTAAGCTTTATACCCGCTCTAATAAGCGTGGGGATATCAATAAAGTATTGCAGATCTTTGTAGCGCATGGCGCCACAGATGATATCCTGGTGGATGCAAGGCCTCATATTGGAACGAACAAACTTCCGCATATCATTACCGATATCAGGGAACGGATCCTGAATGCAGGCGGTGAGGTTCGTTTTGACCAGAAGGTAACCGATATCCTGATTGACTTTGGGAAAATAAAAGGAGTGGTGGTAAACGGACAAGATCAGCTGTTAGCAGAGGCAGTGATTCTGGCCACGGGCCACTCTGCAAGAGATATTTACGAATTATTACATCAAAAGAATATTCTGGTTGAAGCCAAGCCCTTCGCATTGGGAGTAAGAATTGAGCATCCGCAAGCCATTATTGATGCAGCACAATATCATTGTGACATCAGAAGCGAATTCCTGCCTCCCGCTTATTATAGTTTGGTGGAGCAGGTGGGAAGCAGAGGCGTGTTTTCTTTTTGCATGTGTCCCGGTGGGATTATTGCTCCTTGTGCAACCTATGAAAATGAGATTGTGGTGAATGGTTGGTCTCCTTCCAAAAGAAATAACCCATTTGCTAATTCCGGAACCGTCGTACAGATCACGCTGGAAGATGTAAAGGGAGATGATCCTTTAAGAATGATGCATTTTCAGGCCGGGATCGAAAGAACCGCATTCCAGCTTGGAGGAGGAAATCTGGTTGCGCCCGGACAACGGATGGTGGACTTTGTTGAGCGTAGAATTTCAGCTGATTTGCCTAAGAATTCTTACTTGCCGGGTACTAAGAGTGTGATGCTTGAAGAAACACTTCCGGATTTTGTAGCTTCCAGTCTAAGGAGTGCATTGCCAATGTTCGGGAAAAAGATGAGAGGTTATTATACCAATGAGGCCATTCTTGTAGGGGTAGAAAGCAGAAGTTCATCGCCTGTGCGTATTCCAAGAGACAAAGAAACCTTTCAGCATCCGCAGGTATCAGGATTATTCCCTTGTGCAGAAGGAGCCGGATATGCGGGTGGAATTGTATCTGCTGCGATTGATGGGGTAAACTGTGCAAATGCAGTCTTAAAATACATTTAATAGAAACAGATTTAAAATAGGTTTGTTTATAATGCAGAATGATTGATTTTGCCTACGAATTAAGAAAAGCATATTCCGGCGATGCCTGGCATGGTAATAATATTTCAATTGTTATTGCCGCCGTAAGGGCAGAGCAGGCTTTTATGTATCCAATCCCCGGTGCGCATTCCATTGCTGAATTGGTACTGCACCTGAGTTCCTGGACGGAAGAAGTGATTTCAAGGTTATCCGGGAATCTGCATAAAGAGCCGCAGAAAGGGGATTGGCCGGTCCCGTTGTATGAAACTGAGGCGCATTGGGATGCTATTTTGAGGGATTTTAATCAGATAAATGAAGATTTACTGATTTTAGTGGCACAATTTTCGGAAGAACAATGGGCTGCTAAATTATTTACAGGGCCGATGCCAGCAAAGGCATTAAGCCATTTTGAACTGTTAAACGGTTTAATTCAGCATCACGCTTATCACGGAGGGCAAATTGCCCTGCTATCGAAATTTTAAAATTATGAGTAATACCTTAATTATTGGGGCTTCCCCTAATCCAATGCGCTATGCTTATAAGGCTGCACATATGTTAAAAGCTAAAGGGCACGACATTATAAATGTAGGAATTAAAAAAGGAGAGGTTGCAGGGACGGTTATAGAACAGCCGGGAGTGCCACATGATGATGTAGATACCATTACTTTATATATAGGGGAAGAAGTACAGCATTTGTATTATGATTATATTCTTGAGACAAAGCCCAGAAGGGTCATCTTTAATCCTGGAACAGAAAACCCGGAGCTGGAGGCGCTATTGAATGACAATGGCATAGAGCCAGTGGAGGCTTGTACTTTAGTTTTATTGGCTACAGGACAATATTAAACTCCCACTGCGGGTATAGGATTTCATTTTATTTTTCAGGGTATTCCGGGTTTGGTATACAGGCGGCTCAGGCTGTGGCTGCGGTCTTTTACCGGACTGATTTTTCCTGCCTGGAAAGGGGGTAGGAGCAGGTTCGGAATAAGGAGCAATCAAGGCGGGATAGAACAGGGATCAAACACGGAATTTGTCCCTGTTCTATCCGGGGTTTATACGAAGAAGTTTCGAACCTTTTTCGGGCCTTTGTCCTGTACTTGTCCCGCACTAAAATTTTTCACATAAAAATCCGATACTGAAAAGACTTTGTGGTTTTGCTGAACAGACTTGTAAAGCCGAAATGTTCCAGTGTCTCGACTTCATACTTTATTCTGTACCAAAATAAGTTTAGTTATTGGGGATGCTGCTTTAGCATCCCCGTTTTGCTGAATAGCTATATAGTATATATAGGTGGCCCTGTTGGTTTTTACACTTGTCAGAATCCTTTCCATATATAGTATACCTATTGATTTCGATCCTGATTTTGGATTTTACAGGTTGTTTGTTGTTGCTGTGTATTTAGTTTTAAGTATTTCTTACTGTAAATCATGTAGTTATGGTTGTGATACAATTATAATGGT
>NZ_QAJL01000003.1:878971-1826610 GCF_003852525.1 Pedobacter sp. KBW06 | reverse complement strand
TCGGTGCCAAATCTTAAAAGTAAGCCTGTAGTGAAAACTACAGGCTTTTCTTGTTTATAGGGTTTTCTTGTTTACAAGCTTTTCCGGAATACCCTGAAAGATTGACTCCATTCTATATTGAAAGCCCTTATTTCGGCCATTATTCCTGGTATTTAAAACTTATTCTTTTATCGGATGTTGTTTAGATATATCGCCAAATATTATGTCGGGAAAGCTCCTTTATAAGGCCCTTAATTGCGAATAAAATAATGTCGAAACGATAAAATATGCAATTTTTGGTTATCTTTGGAACTAATTTAAAACATAAAAAAACAATGAGTTTTTTCGCAGAAAAGAGAAGGGAAGTGATGCTACACATTGAAGGCTATATGCTGGATATGATGGACACCTACTTGAAACCGATTGACACTAATTGGCAACCGTCTGACTTCCTGCCTGATTCAACCAGCGATACATTTTTCCAGGATATAAAACTATTGCGTGAGAATGCTGACGGGTTATCTTATGACCTTGTTGCAGTATTGATCGGAGATACCATCACAGAAGAGGCTTTGCCTACTTATGAATCATGGTTAACAATGGTTGATGGTATCACAAAAAATGAGCAAGGTGGCTGGATGAAATGGGTACGTCATTGGACTGCTGAAGAGAATAGACACGGAGACTTATTAAATAAATATCTTTACCTGTCAGGACGCGTTGACATGCGTCAGATGGAAATTTCTACCCAGTATTTAATTGCTGATGGTTTTGATATTGGAACAGGCCATGATCCATATAGAAACTTTGTTTACACAAGTTTTCAGGAATTGGCAACGAATATCTCGCACAGAAGGGTTGCATCGATGGCAAAAAAAGATGGCGATACCTTACTTTCTAAAATGTGCGGAGTGATTGCTTCTGATGAGGCACGTCATGCAAAAGCATATAAGGACTTTATGGCTAAAATCTTTGAAGTTGATCCTAATGAAGCCATGATCGCTTTTGAAGATATGATGCGTAAGAAGATCGTTATGCCTGCGCATTTCTTGCGTGAAATGGGACTTAAGATCGGACAGACTTTTGGACACTTTACAGATGCGGCACAACGTCTGGGCGTATATACTGCAGTTGATTATGTGGAAATTATGCAGCAGCTGATCGAAGAGTGGAAACTGGAAAGCATGCGTGATTTAAATGATGCCGGCGAAAAGGCCCGCGACTATATCATGGCTTTGCCTAACAGGTTACTGCGCGTTGCTGAAAGAATGAAAACTCCAACAATGGATTACAAATTTAGCTGGATACACTCTTAGTCTAAACTCCTTAATATAACAGAAAAGCCCGGATACTCTTATCCGGGCTTTTTTGTTATCCGTATTTTTTTTATCCCGGATTGACAGGGAATCCCTTTTATCAGTGCTGCGCGGGAATTAACCGACGTTTCTTCTTTCTGATTTATCTCATTAACTGCGATTAGTTATTGCTATATATTTGATATTATACATAAATAATTGAAATATTTTAATAATAATTGAAAGATATTAAAATAATTTATTAAGTTTAATAAACAAACTATTTTTTATGAAGATTAAACTTGTAAAAGCATCTGAGTTGAAAAGCGAGATTTTAAAAAAGCTTTACTATGAAAATGCTCTTTCATGTGCAGAATTAAGCGTCCTGTTTGGTAAAAGTTTACCGATCATTATGAAAGCCATTAACGAGCTGATTGATGAAGGATTTGTTGTCGAAGTTGGATATGCGCCGTCGAGCGGAGGAAGAAGACCTTTGAACTATGCCGTTAAAGCCGATGCAATGTATATTATGGCAATTGCAATGGATCAGCTTTCTACAAGGATTGCAATTGTGGACCTCTGCAACCGGCCGGTTGCAGAAGTGGAGATGGTGGAATTGCTTTTGAACAACAATGCAGTAGCATTAGATAAACTGATAGAATACATCAATGCCTATATTTTAAAAACCGGAATAGCTAAAGAACGAATATTAGGAATCGGGATCGGAATGCCTGGTTTTGTAAGTGCAGCAGATGGGATCAATTATTCTTACCTGGATGCACATGGTCAGAGCCTGAATGAATATATCTTTTCGGCAACAGGTTTACCTACTTATGTGGCCAATGACTCCAGTGTAATCGCGCTGGCAGAGCAGAAGTTCGGCGTAGCAAAAGCTCAGGAAGAGGTAATGGTCATCAACCTGGGCTGGGGAATCGGTCTTGGAATGATTGTTAAAGGCGAGGTGTTTAGAGGTTACGACGGTTTCGCCGGAGAATTTAGTCACATTCCCTTATTTGAAGACGGTGCATTGTGCATCTGTGGCAAACAAGGTTGCCTTGAGGCGGAAGCATCCATGTTAGTCGTGGTAGAAAAAGCAAAGGAAGGAATTAAACAAGGTCGCTTATCTACTTTGCAATCCGTTATTGATGATCCTTTGAAATTAATGGGAGACGCCATTTTTGAAGTGGCTGCAACAGGAGATCCTTTTGTGATTGAATTGCTCTCTGATGCCGGGTATAAGATTGGGAAGGCACTGGCCATTCTGATCCATATCATGAATCCAAAAACTATAGTACTGAGTGGAAGAGGGGCAAAGGGTGGTAAGATCATGATGGCACCCATTCAACTCGCACTCAACAAATATTGTATCCCAAGACTGGCAGCAAACATAGAAATTTTGATTTCGGAACTTGGTTTCGACGGGGAGATTATTGGCGCTGCTGTATTGGTGATGGAGAACTTTGATCAGGAAAAACTAATTATTAACACTAAAAGAATTCAAATGAATATATAAACATAATTAATCAACCCAACTCTATTAACCTAACCCAACCACAAACTTACAATGAAAAAATCATTACTATTGACCGTAGTAATGCCCTGTCTTGCGCTGGGAGCTTTGGCTTCCAATGCAGATCATGGTGCATTAAGAATTCGATCCGTAACCGGGATCGAACTTGTAAAAAGAGTAGAAGTTATCAACGGAACCATAAGGGATGCCAAAGGGCAGCCTCTGGCAGGTGTTAACATTTTACTCAAAGGTACAAAGACTGGTGTTTCCGCTAATGGAAACGGGCAGTTTACAATACAAGCTAATATTGGTGATGTATTGGTCGTTAGCTATCTCGGATATACGACGAAAGAAGTCGTGATCAGTGCTAAACAATTAAATATTGTTCTTGAAGAGGATGCCCAACAACTTGGTGAAGTTGTGGTAACCGCCCTCGGAATTAAAAAATCAGAGAAATCAATCACCTATTCCAGTCAGCAGTTGGCCGGATCTGAATTAACCAGGGCAAAAAGCGACAACCTGATGAACTCTCTGAATGGTAAAATCGCAGGTGTAACCATTTCACCCAGTGCTTCTGGTGTGGGGGGATCTGCTAAAGTCGTCCTGAGGGGTAATAAATCAGCTGGTGGTAACAATCAGCCACTCTATGTGATCGATGGTGTACCCATCTCCAATGGATCAAATGCCAACGGACAGCCTAATAATACCTTTGGATCCAACGTCGGACAAGGAGGAACTACGCCTGTTAGTGCGAGTCAGGATGGTGGTGACGGTATTTCTAACCTGAATCCGGACGATATAGAGAACATCACGGTATTGAAGGGAGCTTCAGCCTCTGCCTTATATGGTAGCCAGGCGCAGAACGGAGTCATCATGATCACCACTAAAAAAGGAAAAGCAGGAAAGCCTGTCGTTAATTATTCTTCTTCTTTTACCCTGGATAAGATTGCTTATAAGCCAAAATTGCAGGATGGTTATGGTGAAACAAAAGCCGGGGCAACAGATAGCTGGGGCGCGAAATTAAACGGTGCAACGGACAATGTGTCTTCCTTTTATCAAACCGGAAGAAACTGGACAAATTCGATTAACCTTTCAGGAGGTACCGAAGCGGCGCAATCTTATTTTTCTTATGCTAATACGGCATCGAGAGGAACAGAACCTACGAATGAGCTTTCCAGACATAACCTTAACTTCCGCGAGAGTGCTAAATTTTTCGACAACAAGTTAAGCGTTGACGGAAATATAAACTACATTTCTCAAACGATCAAAAACAGTCCCGGATTGGGATTGTATCTGAACCCTTTAACCGGTTTGTATTTGTTTCCAAGGGGAAAAGACCTTTCTCCATACAGAAGTCAATTTGAATTGGCTGCAGTTCCCGGAGGGAATGGTGCTCCAACTCAAAACTGGCCTTTTAATGAGGATGTACAACAGAATCCATGGTGGATTCTGAACCGTAACCTTAATGAATCCAAGAGAAACAGGATCTTGTTGAATGCAAGTGCAAAATATGATTTTACCAATTGGCTGAACTTACAGGCACGTGGTAGTATTGACCGTACAAACGATAAGTATGAACAACGTCTTTACGCGGGCACGCACCCTGTACTGGCGAAAAAGAATGGTCAGCTGTTGATGAGCGACCAGACTAATGAACAAAAATATGCGGATTTATTGCTTACTTTTTCTGTACCCGGCGAGTCGGATTTGAAAATTGATGGAGTTTTGGGTACGAGTATTACCGATTCAAAAACGGTAGGGACACGTACTGGTCCGGATGCCAGTAATAATTACACCGAACCGGGATTGACCATTCCTAATATCTTTTTGCCTGAAAACATTGCAACAGCTGCCGGGGGACCTCCGACACTGACCTTGCCAAATAACCATAGTCAGATTCAATCTGTATTTGCCAACGCGAATTTCTCTTATAAAAACTGGGCTTTTTTAACCCTTACCGGTAGAAATGACTGGTCGTCAAATCTGGCCTTCACGCCCAATAAATCTTATTTTTATCCTTCAGCAGGTTTGTCTTTTATTTTGAATCAGGCACTGACATTGCCAGAGGTAATCAGCTATGCTAAAATCAGAGGTACTTATGCACAGGTGGGAAATACGGTACCTTCTTATGTAACCAGGCCTTTAACCCACATGTTTATTGGTGGTGGTGTACTTTTGAACTCCGTTGCCCCATTCCCTCAGTTGAAACCTGAAAAAACGAAATCCTTTGAGCTTGGTGCAGACTTCCGCTTTCTCAGCAACAGACTGAGCCTTAGTTTCACTTATTATAAGTCAAATACGTTGAATCAATTTATTCAGGTAATTCCAGCTTATACGACAACATTCTCTCTGGGATATGTAAATGCAGGTGATATTCAAAACTCAGGTATTGAATTTAACTTAGGATATGATGTGATCAAAAATGGCGATTTTAACTGGAACACCTCATTTAACGGATCTGCCAATAAAAACAAAGTTATCGATGTCGATTCAAAAGATGGAATAAACCGCTTTGTATTGACGCCTAACCGCAACAATACCTACGAATCCGTATTGAGTACCGGAGGTTCTTTCGGCGATATTCATGGTGTTACTTTCCAGCGTGATGCACAGGGCAGAATTTTGATTGGCAGCGGTGGTACGCCAATGGTAAATCCAGGATTTAATTATATCGGAAACCCTAACCCTAAATTTCAATTGGGATGGAGCAATACTTTCGACTATAAAAGCTTTAGCCTGAGCTTCCTGGTAGATGGTAAATTTGGAGGTGAGGTTCTTTCTCTTACAGAGGCTTTATTGGATAAATATGGGGTGTCTAAAGCTTCCGGAGAAGCAAGAGACCGCGGTGGTGTAAATATCAATGGTGTGGATGCTACTAATGGCAAGCCAATCAGCAGTGTTGATCCTAAAAAATGGTTTACTACTGTTGGTGGACGTGATGGGATCACCGAAAATTATATTTATAGCGCTACGGCAATTCGTTTGCGTGAGGTATCTCTTGGGTATAGCGTACCGATTACAAAGGGATTTGTGAAAAATTTAAGACTTTCTTTAATCGGAAGGAACCTTTTATACATTCATAAGAAAGCGCCATTTGATCCGGAAGTTACCATGTCTACAGGTAACGGACTTTCTGGTGTAGACGTATTTAGTCAGCCAGCAACACGTAACATTGGTTTTAGCCTGAATGTTACCCTATAAATTATTCAATTTAAAAGAAAAAGCAATGAAAACACCTCATATATTAATGGTACATCATGGAGCTAAGTTCTGCCAGGCAGTCTTATGTTTCCTCCTGTTATTTTCGTTTGGCAGCTGTACAAAAGACTTTGAAAAATTCAATACAGACAATACCGGTTTTACTCCGGAACAATATCATATCGGCCTGGTTTATCCCGGAATTCAAAGTGCCATCTTTGGGCTGGAAGGCGATTATCAGCTGACCCAGAACTTAAATGCAGATTGTTATGCAGGGTATATGATGTCTCCCAATCCTTTCAGGGGAAACATCAATAACCTAAACTATGACCTTGTAGATGGTTGGAACAGACAGTCATTTATCGTTTCTTATACGAATTCGTTATTTGCAATCAACTCGATCGCCCAGGCCGGAACGAGAACTAAACTTCCTGATTTTTGGGGAATTGCCCTGATTCTCAAGGTGGAGACCTTTAGCCGTTTAACTGATAAATTCGGTCCAATTGCTTATAGTAAAGCAGGAAGCTCTTTGATCGCAACTCCTTACGATAGTCAACAGAACCTATACAAGCAGTTTTTTCTGGAATTAGATACTGCAGTAACGAATCTGAATACTTACGTAAAAGCTGCCGCTCTAAACTCAAGCATGGAGAAAAAGCCTTTTGAAAAATTCGATCTGGTATATGGAGGAGATTATGAGAAATGGATTAAACTGGCAAATTCTCTAAGGTTGCGTTTGGCAATGCACATTGTAAAAGCCGACCCTGCTACCGCTCAGACACAGGGCCAGAAAGCCTTGGACCCTGCCAATGGTGGGTTATTGGCCACAAATGCAGACAATGCAGGGATTTCAGGTGGAGGATACCACAATCCTTTAAATGTCATTGCAACCAGCTGGACAGATATTTCCATGGGGGCTTCTTTAGAGTCTTACATGACGGGTTACAACGATCCACGTTTGCCTAAATATGTCACCCCTGCTACTGACCCTCTTTTTAAAGGCCAGTATAAAGGAATCCGTATCGGATCAGCAGTAACTGCAAAGCCGGGTTATAACGGATTTTCGACCTTGAATGGGGCTACTGCCTTCGGTTCATCCTCACCGATGTGGATGATGACTGCTGCTGAGGTTTATTTTCTAAAAGCAGAGGCGGCATTGCGTAGCTGGACAGGTGCAGGAGATGTAAAGCTTAATTACGAAACCGGTATCCAGGCTTCAATGGACCAATGGGGAGTATCGGCAGGTACTTATAAAGACGATGCGACAAGCCTGCCTAAAGCTTATGTTGATCCGCTGAATGCGGCCAATAACGCTCCTGCTGTTTCTACGGTGACCATCAGCTGGGATGCTGCAGCTTCCAGTGAACGTAAACTGGAAAGAATCATTACGCAAAAATGGTTGGCCATGTTCCCGGAAGGGCAGGAGGCATGGACAGAATTCCGTCGTACCGGATATCCTAAATTGTTTACCGTAGTAAACAACAACAGCAACGGAGCGATAGATACACAGGTTCAGATCAGAAGACTGGCTTATCCGGCTAATGAATATTCTACGAATGGAGCTGAAGTTCAGAAAGCCGTTCAGTTACTGGGCGGACCAGATAATGGCGGGACGAGACTATGGTGGGATGTGAATAAGCCTAATTTTTAAGGAAGTTGATATCTTCATAAAAAAAGCTCCGTCATTTTGGCGGAGCTTTTTTTATATACCGGAAATAAAGAAGGTTTTACATGTTTCTTCTGTATTGTCCGCCTACTTCGTATAAGGCATTTGATATTTGCCCCAATGAACAGATCTTACAAACTTCCATTAGCTCTTCAAAGATGTTATCTCCTGCGATAGCAGACTTTTGTAAATTTCTGAGTGCAGCGTTCGCCTGATCGGCATTTCGGTCCTGGAAGGCCTTTAATGCAGTAATCTGGTATTGCTTTTCCTCTTCTGTAGCACGGATCACTTCTCCTGGAACAATTGTAGGAGAACCGTTTTTATTCAGGAAAGTATTTACGCCTACGATAGGGTATTCGCCTGTATGTTTCAGGGTTTCATAGTACAGGCTTTCTTCCTGGATCTTACCGCGCTGATACATGGTTTCCATGGCACCTAGTACGCCACCTCTGTCGTTGATCCGCTTGAATTCGAGTAATACGGCTTCTTCCACTAAATCGGTCAGGTCTTCGATGATAAAAGCGCCCTGTAATGGATTTTCATTCTTTGCCAGACCTAATTCCCTGTTGATGATCAGCTGGATGGCCATCGCCCTGCGTACAGATTCTTCTGTAGGTGTGGTAATCGCTTCATCATAAGCATTGGTATGCAGTGAGTTACAGTTGTCGTAAATCGCATACAAAGCCTGTAAGGTGGTCCGGATATCATTAAAATCAATCTCCTGCGCATGTAAGGAACGGCCGGAGGTCTGGATATGGTATTTTAGTTTTTGCGAGCGGTCATTTCCTTTATACTTGTTCTTGATGGCTTTCGCCCAGATTCTTCTGGCGACACGGCCTATAACCGAATATTCCGGGTCGATTCCGTTGGAGAAGAAAAAGGATAAGTTAGGGGCAAAATCATCAATATTCATCCCTCTGCTCAGGTAATACTCTACAAAAGTAAATCCGTTACTCAGGGTAAAGGCGAGTTGTGAAATAGGGTTCGCACCGGCTTCGGCGATATGATAACCTGAAATCGATACAGAGTAAAAATTCCTTACTTTTTCGGTGATGAAATAGTTCTGAATATCGCCCATCATCCGCAATGCGAATTCTGTAGAGAAAATACAGGTATTTTGCGCCTGATCTTCCTTCAGGATATCGGCCTGTACAGTTCCCCTTACCGTACTGATGGCATAAGCCCTGATTTTGGCATATACATCAGCCGGCAGCACCTGATCTCCGGTTACACCAAGCAACATCAGGCCTAAGCCGTTATTGCCCGCCGGAAGGTCGCCGCTATAACTGGGCCTTTCTATTCCTTTGCCTTTATAAAAGGCCGCTATTTTAGATTCTGTTTCTTCCTGAAGCTCATGTTCAATAATGTATTTTTCACATTGCTGATCGATGGCTGCATTCATAAAGAAACCCAGTAACATAGGTGCAGGGCCGTTGATGGTCATCGACACCGAGGTGGAAGGTGCACAGAGGTCGAAACCAGAGTACAGTTTCTTAGCATCATCTATGGTGGCAATGCTTACGCCTGAGTTTCCTATTTTACCATAAATATCGGGTCTGATGTGTGGATCTTCACCATATAAAGTCACCGAGTCAAATGCCGTAGATAAGCGATGTGCAGGCTGGCCTAAAGACACATAGTGAAATCTTTTATTCGTTCTTTCCGGGCCACCTTCTCCGGCAAACATCCTTGTCGGATCTTCGCCATCACGCTTTAGCGGGAATACGCCTGCAGCATAGGGAAATTCTCCCGGAACATTTTCTGTCAGCAGCCAACGCAGGATATCTCCCCAGTCTTCATAACGGGGAAGGGATACTTTGGGGATTTGAAGTTTGGATAAAGACTCGTAGAACAAAGGTTGTTTGATCTCTTTATCCCTTACTTTATAGACAAAGAATTCCTGTTTGTATTTGAGCTTTGTGTCCGGCCATTGGCGCAATAACCTTCTGCACTCTCCGTCCAGTTGTTCTTCCAGGTGCTGATAGATGTCCTGTAATGCGTCGCCAATATTTTCAGTTGCAGGGAGGTCTTTAATCAGTTTCTGTTCTTTTGACAGCTGGATCACGCCCTGAAGCTGGTATAGTTTCCTGGCAATGGCACTTTGTTTTTCTACCCATTCATTGTAAGTCTGGCTGGCTTCGGCAATCTCTGCGAGATACCTTGTCCGGTCTGGCGGAATGATATAGATCTTTTCTGACTGCTCTGAAGTCAGCTCCATTTGCGCATTGAAATCGACCTTGGTTTTCTCTTTGATCTTGTCCATCAGGGCGGTGAAGAGGTTGTTCATGCCAGGATCGTTGAACTGGGAAGCCATGGTTCCAAAAACAGGAATCGTGTCGTCTTTAGCGTCAAAAAGGTTGTGGTTTCGTTTGTATTGTTTGCGAACGTCGCGCAGGGCATCCAAGGCACCACGTTTATCAAATTTATTGATCGCTACCAGATCAGCAAAATCAAGCATGTCGATCTTTTCCAACTGTGTTGCAGCTCCAAATTCAGGAGTCATGACATATAGGGAAACATCGCAATGTTCGGTAATTTCTGTGTCCGACTGGCCGATTCCGGAAGTTTCGACAATGATCAGGTCGTAACCAGCGGCCTTACAGATGTCTATGCTTTCCTGAACGTTTTTAGATAAAGCGAGGTTGGCTTGTCTGGTGGCCAGGGAGCGCATATAGATCCTTGGGTTATTGATGGCATTCATCCGGATCCGATCGCCCAGTAAAGCACCTCCGGTTTTACGTTTGGAGGGGTCTACAGAGATGATGGCCATGGTTTTATCTTTAACTTCTATCAGGAAGCGTCTTACGAGTTCATCTACGAGTGAAGATTTACCCGAGCCGCCTGTGCCTGTGATTCCAAGTACCGGGGCCTGACTTTTTAGGGTGAGTTTTTTGAGCTCATTCACAAATGCCTGTGCACCTTCCGGATCATTTTCTGCCACAGTAATGGCAGAAGCAATGCTCTTTACATTCTTTTGAGGAATGGATTTAAGTTCTCCGTTAAGCGTGGTTGTAGTGATGTAATCCGTTTGTTCGAGCATGTTATTGATCATGCCTTGCAGGCCCATTTTACGTCCGTCATCGGGCGAATAGATTCTGGTGATGCCATATGCCTGTAGTTCGGCGATCTCGGAAGGGAGGATCACTCCGCCACCACCACCAAAGATTTTAATATGTGAGGCACCACGTTCCTGTAACAGGTCGTACATGTATTTGAAATATTCGATGTGGCCACCCTGATAAGAAGTCATGGCAATACCTTGCACATCTTCCTGAATGGCACAATTTACCACCTCATCTACAGAACGGTTATGCCCCAGGTGTATGACCTCAGCTCCTGAAGACTGAAGGATCCGGCGCATGATATTGATCGTTGCATCGTGTCCGTCAAACAGGGCGGCAGCAGTAACAAAACGTATTTTATGTTTGGGCTTATAGATTTCAATTTTCTCCATAGGAAGGTTTTATAATTGGTAGGTAAAGGTAACAAAAACTGAGCGTAGGGTGGTTAAAATAGCCAAATCAATACAATTGCATGATGCATAAAAAAAGCTCCCCTGAATCTTGTTCAGGGGAGCTTTTCTTTCTTTTAAATTGATTTACTGATGAGTAAGCTCGGTGATCGGCTCTCCGACACAGCCACTTGGCATCTGTATGTGGAGCATCGCCGCTAAAGTTGCTGCGATATCAGTCATGTAATGTGTTTTATTGGTCTTTCCCGGTTTTACATTCCATCCCATGAATACACAAGGGATATGGGAATCGTAAGGGTTCCATGAACCATGAGTGGTACCGGTTTTGCTGCTGCTATCGAAATAGTTGGGTTGAAGGATGAAATAGATATCTCCGCTTCTTCTGGCATTGTAACCATTGGTGATTCTGGTTTTGATTGGTTCAGGCAGGGTGCTTGCGCCAACTTTATTCAGGTCTACTGCATTGACAAAACCATTTTGAGTTTTCAGGAATTCAATGCTGAAAGCTTTAAGGGTATCAAAATCTAGTTTTGCATTCTCTATGTTCTTATGGTTAAAATAGATCTGGTTGTTCATGGATTTGATGATCGCCTGTTTGATGCCAAACTTAGCTTCCAGACGGGTATTCAGCTCTTTTACTACCGGACTGTCGTCAATTGTTCCGCCAGGTAATTTGTGCTCTGCCATGAATCCCGGTACATGCGCTGCACCATGATCTGCGGACAAAAAGAACAGGTAGTTTCCTTTACCTACTTTGCTGTCCAGGTAATCAAAAAACTCTGCCAGGTCTTTGTCTAACCTGAGGTAGGTATCTTCTGCTTCAATCGAGTTCGGACCATACATATGGCCTACATAATCTGTAGAAGAGCAGCTTACTGCAAGAAAATCAGTGATGTTGTCCTTACCCAGGTCTTCAGAAAGGATGGCCAGTTTAGCCAGGTCTAAAGTCATGGTATTTCCGTAAGGCGTGCTTTTGATCATCTCGAAATTCTTTCCTGCATACAGTTTCAAAGGATGAGGGAAAACAGGGCTTTGTTCGCCTCTTGCTTTTCCTTCATAAGACTTGTCGTCTGCTGTACTCTGGGTATACGTTTCGATTGGGTAAAGTGTAGGCCAGTTTTTCTCGTAAAATTTGTTTACCAGTTTGATTTTATTGTAGTCTTCTACCCATGCAGGCAGTTTAGACATATAAAAGGTACTCGTGATCCAGTCGCCGGTTTGTCCGTCAAACCAGTAAGCCGCATTGGCGGAATGACCTGCAGGAAGAATAGATCCACGGTCTTTCAGGGAGATGCCGATTACTTTACCCTGGAAATTAGTAGCCAGTCGAAGTTCATCAGTGATGGTGGTCGTCAGCATGTTTTTTGGCGACATTACACCTGCCATAGTGGTACTTCCCACACTGGTTACAGAAGTATCTTCCGCGCAATATACATTGCGGCCCAACTGAGGATCATACCAGTCGTTACCAATAATGCCATTGATAGCCGGAACAGAACCGGTATAGATACTGGCATGTCCGCAAGCGGTATAAGTAGGGGTGTAAGGAATAAAAGTGTTTTCGGCAGAGAAACCTTCATTGATCAGTCTTTTAAAGCCTCCTGAACCGTATCTGCTGTAATAACGATACAGGTAATCCCATCTCATTTGATCTATGACCATACCAACGACCAGTTTAGGTCTGTTGATGGAAGCGGGGAAGTCTTTTTTGGCAGGGGCAACTGTCTTTTTTTGTGCCATAGATACACTACAGGTAACAAGTAGTGCAGAAAATAACAGGTAAATTCTTTTCATTGATTTGTGTGTATTAAGAATTTTTAAAGGTAGTTAATCCATGTAATTAATGAATTGACTGTAATGTAAAGATTTTATAGGACTTCTGCCACGACAAAGGTGCTTCCGCCTACGAAGATCAGGTCATTGGAATCGGCATTGTCTTTTGCGGCATGAAAAGCGAGCTGAACCGTTGGAAAGACATCTCCGATAAGTTCATGCTGCTTTGCTTCCTCTGCCAGCTCAGCAGCTGGGAGTGCCCTTTCCAGTTCAGGCTGACAAAAATAATAATGCGCATCCTTTGGAAGTATTTTTAATACACCACTGATGTCTTTATCCTTCACCATTCCGATGACGATGTGGAGCTGATCGTGCGGGGTATCGTTGATGTTTTGTACCACCTCGGTGATTCCACCAATATTATGCCCGGTATCACAGATGATCAATGGATTTTCTCCCAGGGTTTGCCATCTGCCTTGCAGGCCGGTTAGTCCTTTCACATCTTTTAAAGCTGGATAGAGCGCCCCGTCACTGATCCGATAACCTTTTTCTTTTAAAATTTGTATGGATTGAATCACCGTCAGGATATTTTTCCTTTGATAAGATCCGTTCAGGTCCAGTTCCAGCTCCTGGTATAAGGGCGTGTTTCCGGAGAAGACATCTGCATGCAGGTATTTCTCCTTTTTAACCAGGTGTATGATCTTTAATTCCTGATCTGCAAAAGTAATCGGGCTATTGGTTTCCGCCGCTTTTTCCAGGAATACAGCTTTGGTCTCTTCCTGTTGTTCACCGATCACTACGGGAATTCCTGGTTTGATGATCCCGGCTTTTTCCTTCGCAATTTCGGGTAGGGTATTGCCCAGGATATTGGTATGGTCAAGGCTGATGTTGGTGATCACTGAAAGCTCCGGTGTAATGATATTCGTAGAATCTAATCTGCCACCCAAACCAACTTCGATAATGGCAATGTCTACCTGCTCTTCTGCAAAATAAGAGAAAGCCATGGCAACGGTTACCTCAAAAAATGAAGGGTTGATTTCTTCCATGATGTCTTGTTGCTGTGCAACAAAATCAGTGACGAAATCTTCGGCAATCATTTCCCCGTTGATCCGGATGCGTTCCCGGAAATCTTTAAGATGAGGGGAAGTATACAGTCCGGTTTTATAACCTGCCTGTTGCAGGATGGCGGCGAGCATGTGTGAGGTGGAACCCTTACCATTGGTTCCACCGACATGTATGGTTTTGAATTTATGCTGAGGGTTTCCCAGTTTCTCGCACATGGCGATGGTGTTGTGCAGGTCTTTTTTGAAGGCTACGGCTCCAACACGGGTAAACATAGGTAGTTTACCGTACAGATAATCCAGAGTTTGTTTATAGTTCATTTTGGAGTTCCAATAAAAGAATACCAGAGGTGTTATTTCACTTTAAAGTTGAATACGACCACTCCGATCTGAACATCAGGGGCAGATTCGGATTGGGTTAAACGAGCGCCCATTACGGCATCTTTACACTTTTGCCAGAGCTCTCTGTCGTTCAGGGTAGTCCCTTTAACTCCCGGAGTTGCGTCTATCACGATACCGCTTTTATTGATCTTTATCCTTACCGCGATTTTTCCGGTCTTTTGCCCGTCATCCTGAGGGGTGACCAGATTCGTAAACTTTCTAAGTGCAATTGGGGTTTCGCCAAATCCGGAGCCACCGTCGCCATAATTATTGGCCAAGGGATCGCCGTCTTTATCGCCCTGATTTCCCGGGGTAGTCCCGGTTCCATCACCGCCACCTGTGCCTTTATTGGCTTTACCTTTATACAAAGCGTTTTGATTGATGACAGGTTTTGCCGGCTTAGTCTCTGTAGTTGCCGTAGGTGCAGTACTTTTATTACTACTTTTCGTGTTCACACTAACGGCTTCTTCTGTACTTTGGGTAACGATCTCTTTGGTACTGTTCTGATTGGTCGGTGTCTCTTTGGTGGGTTCTTTTGGAACCACCTTATCCGGTGGTTTATTGTTGGCATTCGGATCTGCAGAAGGTTCTTCTATACTCGTATAGTCTGTTCCCATTCCGGTGACCGATGTACCATAATTGACCACAATCCCTCCCATACCTGCCTCTACAGGAGGCTGGAATGTTCCTATCGCGATGAAGAAACTCAGGGCGATGAGGAAAATCATAATACCAGTAGAGATGGCTACTGCTTTAGGATAATTGTTTTCTTCCTTAGGGTACATCATTATTTCTTAGGTTCTACAGCGAGTACAACTTTCAGTTTTAACTTATTGGCGATATCAAATACAAGCATGGTATTTTCGATGGAAACTCCTCTGGCCACGTAAAGCACAATGGTCAGATCAGGCGATGCTTTCTGATAAGTCTCAATTGCGGCCTGGATATTCTCCAGCGTTGTAGGTTGCTTGTCTACAAAATAATTCAGCTTTTCGTCTATAGATACCGTAACGGTTTTCTGAGCAGAAGATTGTTGTCCTGACTCTGATCTGGGTAACAGCAGTTTCACTACCTGTGGGTTAACTACGGCTGATGCCAATAGGAAAAACAGCAGGAGGAAGAACATGATGTCGTTCAATGCAGAAGTATGAACCTCTACAGTTCCCTTATTTCTTTTGCGTAGATTCATTATTTACCTGGCTCCTCTAATAGATCAATAAACTCAATAGCATCAGTTTCCATTCTTAGTATGATGCGCTCTACCATCATATTCAGGATATGATATAATACATAAGCGATGATACCGATGATCAGACCAGTTGCGGAAGTGATCATTTTAGTATATAAACCTCCGGATATGGTTCCGATCTCAATAGCGCCTTTGATAGACACATCATGGAAAATGGTAATTACCCCAATAATGGTACCAACGAAACCAAGCATCGGTGCAATACCGGCAATAATACCAAGTACACCAATGTTTTTTTCCAGTTTGGATACTTCCAGTTTTCCATTGTTTTCAATTGCAGCTTCAATATCTTTAATCGGACGGCCAATACGTTTTAGCCCTTTTTCCAACATTCTGGCTAAAGGAGAGTTGTTGTTCTTGCATAAAGCAATTGCATTGTCCAGGCGGCCATCATGGATATATTGTTTAATCTGAAGCATCAGATTGGATTCTGTTTTAGACGCTTTTCTGATGGTCAGGTATCTTTCAACAAAAATGACTAATCCTAAAAAAGCAAGGAAAGCCAGGGGAAGCATTACCCATCCACCTTTTAACAACAGGTCGATAAAGTGTAATTCCGGTGGTGCTGCAGCGAGGGCTTGAGTAGCGTTGTTAGCAGTATCAGCAAGTTTGTTCAGGCTATCAGTAGCACCCTGTATTAATGCGATCATAATTTATAATGGTTTATTTGTGTGTATGTATGTGTCTTTAATACCTAACTTCTTTTCTAATTTTGGTCTTTCCTGATGCGCGGTGTTGTAGTCTTTAAACGAGCCAACACTGAGCTTTATTATTTTTCTGCCATTGGTAGGAGGGATGGCTTTCGCTGTAATTCCCAAAGATTTCATATTGGCAATAAAGCGCTCTGCTTCCTTCTGGCTGGTTACCGAAGAACCTATAACCTCGTAGGTTGTTTCGGTTTCTGCTGCAGGAGGAGTTGTTGCAATGGTTTTTGGAGCTACAGGGACCGCTGTTTCCTGTTTTGGAACTACAGGTTTTGCAGCAGCCGGTTTTGTGGCTGTTGAACTGTCTTTTTTAGTGCTGTCTTTTACCGGAACTACTTCCGCTGAACTTCTTTTAAGGCTGTCTGCTTTTGCAAGAGAGTCTGCTGTTAATTTAGCATCCTGAATGCCCGGGCCTGAGGCTGCAGGCAATACTGCTGGGTTTTGCCCTCTTTTCAGAATGGGGTCAAAAAGATCAGGGCGGATGAAGTAAGCCGCCGCAAGTCCGATCAGAATCAGCAATAGTGCAATCAGGATTTTTAAATAAACAGGGGTTTTAGCTTTGTCTGAATATTCTCCGTCGGAATTGTAGAATCCTGTTTCTGTGAGTTGTTCCCTTTCTGTTGGTTGCTCCCGTTCTACCGGCTGTTCCCGTACCGGTGCTGGCCGGGGCTCAAAAATGGCCCTGTTGGCTTGCGCATAAGTATCGTTGAGGGTAGTTGGGACTACTGTTTCAATTACGGGTTGTTCTATCGGTTTTTTAGGAAGTTCAACTTCTGCGATTTCTTCATAAACAGGTTGTTCATCAGGAACAGCTAAAGGTTGAGCTTCTTCCTCAATTCCGGATACTGCTGCTACAGGAAGCGCTGCTGCAGGGATTTCTGTTTTAGGTGCTTCTTCAGCCTGTGTATTTTCATGAGGTATATCTTCATCAGCTACTTCATCATCAGGTACATCTTTAGCATCCAGATCTGATCCTGCTGCTGTTGCATCTTCAGAATGGGTTACAGGCAGGGCAATTTGTTCTTCTTCTTGCTGAGCAGGTATTTCTTCGATGACTGGAACTTCTTCTGCTGCAGTTGCTTCGTCAACACGTTCAGAAAGCTCTTGTTGTTCTGCAGGATTAAGGGAAGCAATTTCTTCTTCTCTCAGGTCTGCATTACTGTTTTCCAGTTCCAGTTGCTCCTCAGTAACCTGATGTGTCCTGGAATCTTCTTCAGGGTTTTCTTCCCCGGACTGAAGATCTGCGATCACCGGTTCTGCGGAATAAGGCAGGATTTCTTCCGGCTGAGCCAGCAGATCTGCTTCTTCTTTGACTGGCGGTAAACCGTAAAAATCAAAACCGAAGTTTTGATTATTTACAGGTTTAAAGCTGATTGTTTCCGGGGAGCCATATAAAGTACCCAGGGGGTATAAACTGGCTTCCTTTTGCTCCTCTAATTGTTTTTTTATTTCGTCCGAAAACTGATCCACATAATAGTTGGCCGCATCCGGGGATATATTTCTTTTTTTACAGATATGGGCAATTAACAGTGCTTGCTCTCTTAATTCAGAACTGAAATCCAATACATAACTGGGTGGCAGAAAAGAATGTGTTTCTGCATCATACCTTCCTGGTGATTTCTTTTTATAGATCGTTCCAAGTCCGGGGATCCCAACCTCTTTACGGGTTTTAATAAGCTCTGTAAGGTACGCTAGCATGTCCATTCTGGTAAAATTAAATTTTAATTCTATATCAACCAATTAATAATTGAAAACCGCTTAGAAGGAGTACGTTAAACCTCCGAAAATATTGGTTCCAATGGTTGGATAATACAGGTACCTGCTGTAAGAGGTATTCAACAGATTGTTTGCTCTTGCAAAGGCAGAAAATTTGTTGTTGATTTTATAGCTGGCACCAACACCAAGATCTACAAAAGCTTTCACACTTGCTACGGTTTCGATAGAACGGTCAGGAATCAGATAAGGACTAGCTGGTGCAGCAGTGTAAACTTTTGCTTTGCTGGCATCCTGAATGGCTACGGATGCATTTAATCCGATCTTATCCGTGATGTTAAACAATAAGTCCGAACTGATTCTCATTTGAGGTTTAAACCAGCTTTCAGTTTCCTGAGCCGGTTTATAGTCTTCAAAGTTCAGTTTTCCTGTCCATTTCAGGGAATTGCTCACCTGTACCGAAATCTCACCTTCAAGACCAGTCATTGTTGTAGATCCAAAATCATAGATCACATCGAAACGGGTAGGGTTTGCGAAGTTGTTGACGAAAAGTGGCATGTCGGAGATTTTCTTGTGGTAAACTCTTGCTTTATAACCGAAGCCCGGGCCACCAGTTCCTTTAATACCTGCACTGAAACCTAATTTCTCTACTGAATTTCTGATTTGGATATTCGAGTTCAGGAATGGGTTCTCATCCGTAAACTGTTTTAAAGAGTTGCGGTTTACATCACCTTTCACTTCAGCAAACAATTGCAGGTAGTCCGGGATTAGTGTCAGGTCTGCAGTAATTGCAGGGAAGATTCTGCTTTTCGAGAAAGCACCAAATTCCTGTACGAAGTTAATACCTGCATTGATCTTTACCCCATTTGCCTGAAGCCTGATGTAAGGGTTTAATTTTAACAGGTTATTTCCAACACTCACCAGGGCATCTTTGGTATTTCCAAATTCTGCCGAAGCGGCAAGTCCTAAGTTAAAACTGCTGATTCTTTTGTTCACGTAACCGTTGAGAACGATAGAATTTTCTTTTGCAGCATATTTATCGTTCCATAGATATCCGTTTAATTTTACCGCATAGCTAAGGGCATCAGGATCGTCTGTATACTTATTTACGATTTCTCCTTCTGCTTCGATGAAGTTCAGGGTTTGTCTGTCCGGGTTAAGGTTCAGCTCTGGTTTTGCCGGATTAAAGCCATAAAAGAACAATCCGTTTCTCTGGTAATTGATGCGGCCACTCATGGTCACCTGATCCCCGATGCTTCTTCCAAAGACGCTGAGTTGCTGCTGGTTTACTTCTTGTCCCGCAAGCTTTCCTTTTTGTCCGAAATGCTTAAAGAAAGCACCTGCCTGTAAGGCTTCATCTCTGCCCAGGTTGATGTAGGCTTCTCCTAAGATCGTGGTACGGATTCCAAAACCACCTTTCACATAATTGTTGATCAGTTCTGCTTCTCTTTCCTTGGCAACCTGTTCTGCCTGTAATTTATTGATGTCTGAATTCAATTCCAGCTTCCTGTCGGTCAGGCTATAATTGAATTTTGCTTTATAGGTCTTTACCGTATTCAGGTCCGGGCTTCTTCTCAGTTTTACGGCTTCTGCCAGAACTGGTTTATAAGGCCTTACAACTTCAATCTCTTCTGTTACGGCTTTCTCTTCAGTTTTCTTTTCATTAGTCTTGGTATCCTGGGCCAATGTGCTCAGCGTTCCAGCGGTAATAAAAAACAGGGTGGTATATATTAATTTCGTCAATCTCATCGTGCTTGTCTTATTTAATTTTTTGTAATTTTTCCTTAGCAGTCTGGACGATATCGTCCTTGCCATCATAATTGTCTATAAGGCTAAGGAGCGTGCTTTTAGCTTGTAGATTGTCTTTTAATGCAACATAGTTATCTGCTAACAGAATGAAAGATTTAGCCACCCAATAATCATAAGATGATAAGTTATTGATCAGGTCAAAACAGGTTTTTGTAGAAGTTTTATATTCTCTTTTTGCATACTGAATTGCAGCAAGGTTATATTTTGCTTCTGCGGCAGCAAGCGTTTTTGTTTTCTCCACCACCATGTTGAAGGACTTCACAGCGAGGGTCGTATCTGCTTTTGCCAGGTAAGCTTTTCCGGCGTATAGTTCGGAGCTGCTTTTTTCTTCCTGTGAAGATTTGTCTGACTCTTTGATCAGTGCCACATATTTGATGACATCATCAGGCATGTTTAAAGCACTGTAAGCTTTCAACAGGTTATTGATGGCATAAGTATAGTGAACTTTATAATCTGCCGTTGTTTCCAGTCTTTTCAGGTAGACAATGGCTTCATTGTATTTCTTCTGATCCAGGAATAATTTGGAGATAGAAACTAAGGAGCGTTCTGTATAATCACTGGTCCAGTCGTTCAGGATGAACTCATAGTCAGGGATTGCTTCATCTGGTCTTCCTAATTTCACCAGTGATTCTGCTCTGATAAATTTAGCTTCTTTGGTATGAATGGCTTTAGGGAACTTGTCGAAATAAGCATTGATGGCTTCGAAAGCTCCTTTGGCATCACCTTTCAGGTAACGGTTATTTGCCGCGGTAAAGATGATGTTGTCTTGTTCAGCTAAAGAAAAATCTCCGATCGGAGTGGTCTTTGCATAGCTGATGAAACCTTCTGAATCTCCTTTGTCTACGTAAATGTTCTTGATGGATTCCAAAGCTTGTTTGGCCTCTTCGCTGCTTCCATAGTCGGCAATTACTTTTTTGAAAGTTGCTGCAGCTGCATCATCCTGGTCCTGGTTGTATTGTACCAATCCGATGGTCACCAAGGCACGCGGTACATAACTACTGCGCGGGTATTGGCTGATCAGGGAAGTCAAATCTGTTTTTGATCTGTCCAGATCTCCTTTATTGAAATAAGTATAGGCAGTTTCAAATCCGGCATCATCTGCATAATTAGAAGCAGGAAACTGTTTTAATAAACTCTGCATCGTATTGATCTTTGCATCATTTTGGTTTTCAAGTCCCTGGATCATTCCACGTTGGAAAAGGGCATAATCTTCTCCCGTAGATTTTGAAGCAATGATCTTATTGTAATTTTCTAAGGCATTGCCATAGCTTTTATTCACAAAATAGGAATCCGCTAACCTGATGGTTGCATCTGTTACCGTTTTCTGGTCTTTATCATTTCCTTTCAGGAAGCGTTCAAAATAGGTAGCTGCTTTTCCATAACGTTCATCTTCGAAAGCGGCATAAGCCAAAGCATAATTGGCGAAATTGTAAACTTCTGTTTTGTCTGCTCCCGGCATGTCGAGGAACAGTTCAAAGTTTTTCACTGCCTCTCCGAATTTTCTCAGTTCATAGCTGGCTTCTGCTTTCCAATAAGTACTTAAGGCATGGATTTCTTTGTCCTCAGGGAACTTCTCTGAACGCAGGAACATAGACAATGCATTAGGGAAAGCCCTTTCATTGTAGAACTCCAGTCCGCGGAAATAGGTTACTTTCTGGTAAGCTTCTTTTGCTTCCGGTGATTTGTCCGGGATAGGCTCGAGAATGTCTATCGCCGCCTGGTAGTTTTTACTCGTTAACAGGATCTCACCCAATAAGGTTTTAGCTTCATTGGCTTTCCTTGATTTTGGGAATTGCTTTAAGAAATTCTGGGTAGATTCTAAGGCCTGCTGATTGAAATCCAGCTCATAGCTCAGGCGGGCATAGTTGATCCATGCTTCCTCCTGTATGAATTTATCAAAGTCAAGTCTTGAAGACCTGAAGAAGGCACTGCGCGCTTTTTCTTTATTTTTCAATTGAATGAAAGAGCGGCCCAGCGTATACATCCCGCTTTGCAGGTATACATCATCTGTATCCAGTTTTTCCAGAATCGCTACAGATTCCTGGTATCTTTTCAGGTGAAATAAGGAATATCCATACTGATAGATAAACAGGTTATTCTTCACCTCTGATTTGTCTTTTGCATAATATTCACTAAAATATTTCTCTGCATTGGTATAATCAGATTTGGCAAAATAAGAGGCTGCGATTAAGCTCAGCATTTCTGCTTCGTACTGTTGCTTTGATGTTTTTAGAATGGGAATGGCATAGGAAATGACATCATCATAACGCTCATCCAGGTAATACATGGATGTGATGTAGTAAGGATAACTTGCTTCATATGTTGGCGAGCCTTTTAATTTCTCAAAATTCGCCAATGCGGTTTTATACTCCTTGTTCAGGTAATTGATGTACGCAAAATAGTAAGTTGCACTTTCCTGATATGGGGATTTTTCTTTTTTTACAATCTCAAAAAGAGGTTCAGCTTTCTCTGTGTTTTTCAACATGAAATAAGCATAACCTTGTTTGAACTGATATTCCAGACGTTGTTTTCCGGAAAGGGTAGAAGGGTCTGTTTTTTCAAACCAATCCAATGCTTTCTGATAGTTTTCCTGAGCAAAATAGGATTTACCGACATGGAAATAAGCCAGTTTGGTATTTGCATTCAGCGGGTAATCTTTGATAAAGTTCTGGAAGAGGCTTTCCGCATCATTGTTTCCAAGTTCCAGTGCACAAACGGCAGCATAGAACTTTGCATTTTCTTTAAGAAGGGATAGTTCTGAGTTACTTTCCTGTTGCGCACCCGGTTTTTGTCTGGCTTGTTCTACCAACCTAAATTGTTGTGCTGCTGCGATGTACTTTTCATTGTCCAGTAACTCCAGACCGGTTCGGTAATTCTGATTTAAATTGACTAGTATGCTGGACTGCGCATAACTAGACGTAAAGCTACCTGCTAATAATAGCGGAATAAAAAGGTATTTTTTCTGCATCTGGTTTCAAATATGGTTGGTACTAATATAAAAATAGTATTATGTCTTATTAACATAAGAAATTAACAACTGTTGATAACACTGGTTTAACGAAAAGAAAACGAGATTGGTATAAAAAACTTGCCGGAGATTTTAATCTCTCTGAGAAGCCAGCAGATAAAGTACAGCCATCCTTACAGCAACACCATTTTCCACCTGTTCAAGGATGATGGATTGTTTGCTGTCGGCAACATCACTGGTGATCTCCACACCACGGTTAATCGGGCCTGGGTGCATTACAATGATCTCTTTATCTAAATTATCCAGGATTTGCTTGTTCAAGCCGTACATCATGGCGTATTCCCTAAGGGAAGGGAAATATTTGATATCTTGTCTTTCCAGCTGGATGCGCAGCATATTGGCTACATCACACCAGTTTAAAGCTTTGATCAGGTTGTGTTCTACCTTTACGCCCAAACTTTCAATGTGTTTAGGGATCAGGGTAGTAGGGCCGCATACCATCACTTCTGCACCTAGCTTTTGCAGGCATAGAATGTTGGATATCGCCACCCTGGAATGTAAAATATCACCTACAATCACCACTTTTTTACCAGCTACATCGCCCAGTTTCTGGCGGATAGAGAAGGCATCTAAAAGGGCTTGTGTCGGGTGTTCATGTGCGCCATCTCCGGCGTTTACGATTTGTGCATTAATGTGTTTGCTCAGGAACTGACCTGCTCCGGCATAGGGGTGTCTCATGACCACCATATCCACCTTCATGGCAAGGATATTGTTTACCGTGTCAATCAGCGTTTCTCCTTTACTTACCGAAGAGGAGGAAGCCGCAAAATTGATCGTATCTGCAGAAAGTCTCTTTTCTGCGAGTTCAAAAGAAAGCTTGGTACGGGTAGAATTCTCAAAGAAAATATTGGCAATGGTGATGTCTCTCAGGGAAGGCACTTTTTTAATTGGCCTGTTGATCACATCTTTAAAATTATCTGCAGTTTCTAAGATCAATTCGATATCATTTCGGTTAATATCTTTGATACCTAAAAGATGTCGGGTCGATAATTTGTCTGCTGCCATGTTATTTATTGCTTTCTGATATTAAGATTACTTTGTCTTCTCCTTCTGTTTCTTTCCAGCTCACCCTTACCTGTTGTGAGTTTAAGCTGTCTACCTGCTGACCGATATAATCGGGTTCAATAGGCAGATGTCTTGAAAAACGCCTGTCAATCAAGACCATCAGTTCTACTCTTTCGGGTCTGCCGTAAGCCAGTAATGCATCCATAGCGGCGCGAATGGTGCGTCCGGTCCAGAGTACATCATCAATCAGGATTACGTTCTTTCCTTCGATAATAAAATCTATGGTGTTGCTGTTTGCAGAAACAATTCCGTCCTTCCTTCTGAAATCATCACGGAAAAAGGTAATGTCTAAATTCCCTTTTTTGATGGTGTTTTTCTTAAGGATTTGGGAGAGTTCGGTCTGTACTCTATCGGCAAAGTAACTGCCTCTTGGCTGAATGCCAATTAAAACAGTATTTGAAAAATCGGTATGGTTCTCAATTAATTGATGACAAAGTCTCTTAATTGTGATCTGGAATTTTTGACCGTCTAGCAGGGTTCTCTTTTGCATTGACTAAAGGATTGGCCAAATATAGGAAAATGTTTCAATTCTGTAAAGTTGAATGTGGATTTATTATCCGGGATTGATGAATTACGCTGATTTTAAAAGCGATCAAACTTTTAACTGTCTTATTTATAAAACTATAGAATGAAGCTCTGGATTTAAAAAATTATATTTGTATAAATCCAATATCTGGGGCTATTAAGAGGAAAACAATCAAATGAATGAAGATCGAGATCATGCGGTGATTTTTTTTGATGGAGTTTGCAATTTGTGTAATCATTCTGTGCAGTTCATCATTAAGAGAGACCATAAAGATTACTTCCGGTTTGCAGCTTTGCAAAGTGATATTGCAACGCAGAAATTGTCGGACTTTGAATTCAATGCTGAAAATCTGAAAACGATCATTCTTTTGGAAAATGGCCAGGTTTATTTCCGCTCCACTGCCGCGCTTCGCATTGCGAGACAGCTGGGTGGAGGCTGGCCCATCCTGTTTGGATTGATCATTATTCCGGCAGTAATACGGGATTTTGTATACAAGCTTATTGCCAATAACAGGTACCGGATATGGGGGAAAACAGAGAGTTGTATGGTTCCTTCTCCGGAACTCAAATCGAAATTCCTGTAGTAGTTGTTAAGAATAGATAATGTCTACGAGACAAGCCGTTAAATTGAACACAAAATGGATTAGAATTCCGTACCAGATCGTGTTTTCTTTTATCCGGATATAAGCCAGCAGCAGTGCAAAAGGCAACAGCCAAAAAAAAGAAAACAAAGAGAAGTGTATGAGAAAAAACAAGATCGAAGTGATATACATCGCTTCTTTTCTGTCGACTATATTCAATAGTTTTTGCAGGAGATATCCCCGGTAGGCCAGTTCTTCAAATAGTGCAGGGAAAACCGCAATCGAAACAATCATAATGTAAGTTCCAAAAGGATGCGATTGATATAATGGAAAATCGAAAAATTCCTCATGGAAAACATGTTGATTTAAGTACCAGGCTATGACTTGCACCATCAGTGATCCGATGATTGCTAAAATAATAAAGGTCAGTAATTTCACAAATGAGAAACCAGGCCATTTTAAAAGGTGCTTGTTGTTTTTCCAGTCGGAGCTGAAAAATAAGACGGAAATGATGGCCATCAGGACACCAAAGAAAATGTCCGTTTGTATGGTTGGATGAGCAACGAATAAGGTGGAAAGACAGGTGACGATTTCAAGGATAAAAAACAAAGCAAGCCCCTGAAGCTGCGACCATTTTTTTGAATCATCTACAAGTTCCCGCTGATTTTGCGAGGTACCGCAGGTAGGACAGAACCTGTTTGTCAGCAGTACCGGTTGCTCACAATTGCTGCAATACAAGGGAGCTTGATCCTGGGTCTCCAATTAAATGAGGTTGAGTTCCTTCTTTATTTTCTCGCGCTCGATCACAGATTTAATGCCTTTAACAAGGTATACGATAATGACGACCTTTACAATGATCCCGGAAAGTATGGTGCGGGGATCCAGAATTGCGTTCAGAATATGGATGATCAGATAGAGCGAGAGGCCGGAAATTAGTGCGGTTGAGGTTCTTGTTTTGCCCCAGACGGCAAGGCCTAAGAAGGCCGTGGATAAAATAAGGGTGGTGATGACAAGGAAAGAAACATCTTCGTCCGGTGATGGTTTAAATACAACAAAAACCAGGGAGAATAAGGTGAGTCCGGAAATCCAATACAGAGATCTGCGTGCCCTTTCTACTTTCTCGTCGAGGTCAATCAGTTCGATCTCTTTTACATTTCGTTCTGATATATAAAAGTCCTGCTCCTGTTTTGTCCCTTGTAAAGGAAACCCACAGGCATTGCAAAAAGCATCCATTGCTTCATATTTAACCGCACAGCAGTTACAATAATTTATATTTTCCATTAAGAGCGCGTTTGTTTAGTGTAAATATATAATTGCAATGGGAAACTACGAAACTTTTATGGGAGAACTTAATTCTCCCAATATCGTTTGCTGTATTTTATTCCCATTTGGTCATACCTCCTGAGTTGCTGCTTTAACCTTTGTTGAAAATTACTGAAATTGCGTTTGGCTTTAGGGCTCCATAATACCTCGCTTAAAGCATCCAGTCTTGGGAATAACATGTACTCCGCTTTAGCGGGGTTGCTGATGTATTCCGACCAGAGGTTACCTTGTGCTCCCCAGATGTATTTGGCTTCAGCAGAACTCAGCTCTGCAGGCACAGGTTCATAATTATAGACATTGGCCAGGGGTAGGAATTTCGCAGCTGTAAGGGAATCGTCCTTTAAAAACTGTGCATGGTTAAAGTACATGAAGTTCTCCGGGGTCATGATGACTTTATGCTTTTGTTTTGCCGCTGCAATGCCTCCCTTTTCTCCGCGCCAGCTCATTACTATGGCGTTAGGGGCGAGGCCGCCATCAAGGATTTCATCCCATCCGATAATGGTTTTTCCTTTACTGTTCACAAACTTTTCTACCCTATGGATAAAATAGCTTTGCAGTCCGGTTTCGTTTTTCAATCCTTTCTCTTTAATCAGCTGCTGGGAAAATGCAGATTGCTTCCACCAGATCTTTGAGCATTCATCTCCGCCAATATGGATGTAAGGGGAAGGGAAGAGGTCCATCACTTCGGTGAGTACTTCTTCAAGGAAAGTAAAAGTTTGCTCAGAAGGAAGTAATACATTGTTGAATTTATTGAAGATTCCCCAGGTTTCTGCTACTTTTTTCGGCAATTTAGGTGTGGTACTCAGTTCCGGGTAAGCGGCGAGTACTGCCATGCTATGTCCCGGCATTTCGATCTCCGGAATAATGGTGATGTAGCGTTCTGCGGCATACCGGATCACTTCTTTTACTTCTTCCTGTGTATAATAGCCACCATACCGGATGCCGTCGTTTCCGTTTCCGGGATACAGACCGATGATGGTGCCGGCCCTCCAGGCGCCGATCTGGGTAAGTTTTGGATGTTTTTTGATTTCTATACGCCATCCGTGATCATCGGTCAGGTGCCAATGGAAATAATTGAGTTTGTGTATAGCAAGGTAATCAATGTACTTTTTGACAAAGCTCAGGTCAAAAAAATGCCTGCTGACATCCAGGTGCATTCCCCGATAGGCAAAACGGGGATAGTCCGTAATCGTTACTGCCTGAACCTGCAAAGGAAATGCCTTTGCATTTGGAGGCAACAGCTGGATCAGGGTTTGTATGCCATAGAATACGCCTGTGGCTGAAGAAGAGCGAATGTTGACAGATTTACTGCTTACACCCAAAGCATATTGCTCCGGATTTGGATCAGCGACTTTTGTGAGGGTTAGATTGATCACATTTTTTCTGTTTAAATCAGTTGCTGTGGTCAGGCTAAGGTCCAGGTTATAATATTTTTTAATATAGTTAATGAAGAAATCTGCAGCTGGTTTCAGTTTATTGTCGCTGATGAATAACTGGGTGCTACGGTTGTCGATAGAAAAGTTCTCTGATGCTTTTCCTATGGTCATTTCCACAGGTTGTGGGATAAGTGATGGGAGTTGTGCGCGACTTACCTGGAACAACAGCAGGGTGCTGATGATGCTGATTAAGATTCTCATAAAATGAATGGGGTATTGGTTTTATGAAACAAAGTAACAAAAAAAAAGGCATCCCGGTTGGGGATGCCTTTAATATATAAGCTTTAAAGATTATTTAGCTTTGTTTTTGCTTTCTTCACCCTCCATCTGCTCTTTTAACTGAGCCAATACACCTAGATCGCCAAGCGTTGATTTCTCAACTGAATCTTTAACTTTCTTAACTGCACTGCTTGATGCTTTAGCTTCTTTTTTCTTAGTAGCTCTTTCTTCAGCAACAGCTTCAGCTTTAGCCTCTTCCCAGATACGGGCATGAGAAACAACGATACGTTTAGCATCTTTGTTAAACTCAATGATTTTGAAATCATTAGTTTCTTCAGCTTTGATAGTTGTTCCGTCTTCTTTAGCCATGTGTTTAGTTGGTACGAAACCTTCTACACCATATGGTAAAGCAATAACAGCACCTTTATCAGTTACTTTAACAACAGTTCCCTGGTGGATTGAATCTAACGTGAAGATAGTTTCAAAAGTATCCCAAGGGTTTTCTTCTAATTGTTTGTGACCTAAGCTTAATTTACGGCTTTCAACATCTAATTCAAGAACAACTACGTCTAATGTATCACCTACTTTAGTGAATTCGTTAGGGTGGTTAACTTTTTTAGACCAAGAAAGATCAGAGATATGGATTAATCCATCAATACCTTCTTCAATTTCTACGAATACACCGAAGTTAGTCATGTTTTTAACTACTGCAGTATGTTTGCTTCCGATAGGATATCTTTCAGCAACATTTTGCCAAGGATCTTGAGTTAATTGCTTAATACCTAAGCTCATTTTGCGTTCGTCTCTGTCTAAAGTTAATACTTCAGCTTCGATTTCATCGCTAACTTTCAAGAATTCTTGTGGGCTGCGTAAGTTTTGTGACCAAGACATTTCTGATACGTGGATTAAACCTTCAACACCAGGAATGATTTCTAAGAAAGCTCCGTAATCAGCAACAGTAACAATTTTACCTTTAACTTTAGATCCAACAGCTAAGTTAGCGTCTAAAGATTCCCAAGGGTGTGGAGTCAATTGTTTTAAACCTAATGCAATACGTTTTTTCTCGTCATCAAAGTCAAGAACTACAACGTTGATTTTCTCATCTAAGCTCAATACTTCTTTTGGATGCTCTATGCGGCCCCAAGAAATATCAGTGATGTGAAGTAAACCGTCAACTCCACCTAAATCGATGAATACACCGAAGTCAGTAATGTTTTTAACTGTTCCTTCTAATACCTGTCCTTTTTCAAGTTTAGATACGATTTCAACTTTTTGGCTTTCTAAATCGTCTTCGATTAAGATTTTATGAGAAACTACTACGTTTTTAAACTCATGGTTGATCTTAACAACTTTGAATTCCATTGTTTTACCCACGTATACATCGTAATCGCGGATAGGTTTGATGTCAATTTGTGAACCAGGTAAGAAAGCTTCAACACCCATGATGTCAACGATAAGACCACCTTTAGTACGGCTTTTAACAAATCCGTTGATGATTCTGTCATTGTCAAGAGCCTCATTGATAGACTCCCATGATCTTTGGGTTTTAGCTCTTTTACGAGACAAAATTAACTGACCATTCGCATCTTCCGGAGCTTCAACGAATACGTCAACTGTATCACCAATTTTCAAGTCAGGTGTATCACGGAATTCAGAAGTAGATACTAATCCGTCAGATTTAAATCCTACGTTTAATACTACATCTTTATTGTTGATTGATACAACAATACCGCTGATGATTTCACCCTGGTTGATTTGATTGAAAGTATCGGTATACATGTCTTCAAACTTTTTACGGTCTTCATCAGAATATTTTCCGAAAACTTTGTCATCTGCATCCCAGTCAAAATCTTGATCAGGGGTAGCTAATGATGATTTGATCTGTTCGATCGACACTGAATCAGCTTCTGACTCAATGGTTTCTTTCTCGGTCAGACGAGCGTCTGCACCTTGTAATTCGGCTTTTTTAGCCTCTAGTTCTTTTTCTGCTACTTGTTTTTTAGCCATTAAAATTTAATCTCCTTTTCCCGTGAGGGACGGCAAAGATAGAAATTAATTATTTTAAAGAAAAGAATTTTGTGATAAATGTTGTTGATTTAGAACAGATTGTAGAGAAAACATGGAATTATCAGGATATCGGGAATAAAACCAGACAGAATTCCGGATCAAATACCAGCATCAGCATTTTGATCTTATTGGGCAGGTAACCAAAGTACTTCTTGAAGGCACTGGTGAAATGAGTGGCATGCTTATAACCCATTTTTCCGGATACTTCAGAGATCCTGCTGTCCCCCTGAATCAGCATCGCTTTTGCCTGCTCCATTTTGTATTGGTTCAGGTAACCATATACAGTAGTCCCATAGGCAGCCTTGAATTGTTTTTTCAAGTTAAACTCATTGGTGCCCACCATGTGTGCCAGGGTTTTGAGCGAAAGCTGGCGGTCCATATTGTTGATCAGTATAGACCTGATTTCTTCCATTCTATCCAGTTCATCAGGTTTTAACAGTGGTTTTGGTTGTTCCTGTAACAGTGCAAACTGTGAGAGCTGGATGGCCAGCAGCTCTATTACTTTTGATTCCAAAAAAAGCTTACCACAAAATCCGGTATGTGTAGAATTTTCCATGCTGTTTAAAATGGCATTTATTTCCGGTGTCAGGTGAAGCTGCTGTTCGGAAAATAAGGCCGTTTTGCTATCGTGGAGATTTCCTGAAGATAAGTTACTGAAGGCAGGATGATCGTAAGGAAAATACCTGGATAGAAAATCCGCACTGATATGAATAAAGATGATCTCGTTTGCTTCAATGAAGGAAGCGTTCAATGTCAAAACTTCCTGATCTGTGCGGATCAGGTTGTGCTGCTGACTTTCCATTGTAAATAGAGGGGCAGGAGAACCGGGAGTAGAAAAGGAGAGTTTACCCTTAATGACAAAAATCATTTGATAAACGGGATTCGGTGCTTTCTGAAGAAGTGATTCCTGCATTTCTCTCAGTAAATGAGCGGATGAAGCCCTTAAATAGAATGCTGAAATGTCTCTCGACTCCCTAAATAGTCTCCCTTGAAATTCTCCTTTATGCGTCACCTGTTCTCCCTTATACGTCATTGGCTGATGATATCTTTGCCGCGAAGTTAGGATTATTAAGACTAAATCTTAATACATCATTAAAGTAATGTTAAGTATGAATAAAAAAGTTACGTTATTTATGATCCTGTTTATGATTTCTATCGGTGTTTCTGCACAGGTAAGGACGATTTCAGGAAAAGTTATTGATCAAAAATCAGGTGCCACTCTACCTGGGGCAACGGTGCTCCGGAAAAGCACTAAAGAAGTGGTGAGCACAGACGCAGAAGGTAAATATACCATCAGCGCTGAAATCGGAGAGTTGCTTTCCTTTTCTTATACCGGATATGTGACGGCAGAACTGAAAGTAGATGCCAGGAAGAATACGATTAATGCCTATTTGGAAGAGAACGTAAACCAGTTGTCGGAAATTGTGGTTACCGGGGCTTTGGGAATCAAACGTCAGGCAAGGGAACTTGGAACTTCGGCACAGGTAGTGAATTCGGAAAACCTGAATCAGGGAAAAACCGTAAACCCTTTATTTGGCTTGACGAGTAAAGTAGCGGGATTAAGAATCAATATGAACGATGCGACGACCGGGAAAACAGATCCCCTTATTCAAATCAGACTCAGGGGCTCGCGCTCATTTAATGATGAAAAAAATAATCCTATTTATGTAGTAGATGGGGTTCCTGTTCCTGATATCGGTCGGTTGAATCCGAACGATATCGAAAATATCACTGTACTCAAAGGAGCGAATGCAGCGGCACTGTATGGTTCTGAAGGTGTAAACGGAGCCTTAATGATTAGTACCAAAAAAGGAAGCAGAGGAAAGGGAACGGTGAGTTTTTCCAATACCACCTCTTTCTCCGAAGTATACCTGTTGCCTCCCGCACAAAACAAATTCGGGCAGGGACAGAACGGTGTCTATTCTGCAACAGAATACGAATCCTGGGGACCTGCATTTGACGGAACAACCAGGGATCTTGGATTGAAACTACCTGATGGTATACAGCCTCAGGCGCTCTTTGGCGCTCCGGCAAAAGACAACCGTCTGGATATGTTCAATACCGGAACTACCTTACAAAACGATTTGTCTTTTTCTGGTGGAGATGAAACCTCTACCTATTTTTTTTCCGTACAGAACGTCACCATCAGAGGGGTCATCCCCGGGGATAAAAGCGCAAGAACAGGTGCAAGGTTCAATGGTTCAAAGAAATTCGGCAAACTGAATACTTCTTATAATGTAAACTATGTATTTGCCAATAGAAATACAACACCAGATGGCCCCTGGTTCAATCTTTACATCCAACCCGCAAACCTGGACGTTGCAGGGCTGAGAAATTGGAGAAATCCTAATTCAGCCGCGCATCCCCTGAATTATTATACAGACGCGACAGGAGCCAAGAATCCATTCTTTTTAATGGACAATAATAGAAATATGTCTGATCAGCAAACGATCAATGGTAAAATCGAGCTGGATTATGCATTCACGCCATGGTTCAGTGCAATTTACCGTATGGGCTTGTTTAGTACTGTGGAAGAAAGCAGAGTGACAACGAATAAGCTTTCCTCAACTTCCGGAAATAGAAATGTGAATGGTTCTGTAACTGATGGGAATAATATTTTCCGCAGGATCAACAGTGATTTAATCCTGAATTTTAAGAAGGACTTTGGAAAATTTACCACCCGCTTATTGCTGGGGCAGAACATCCGAATGGACGATACGAAGAACACGGCAGTTGGTAGTGCCAACTTATTGTTCCCGGATTTGTTTAATCCAGGAAGTCGTACAGGGGAGTTGAATGGAAGTGCTGCTTTGACTAAATATCGTGCATTAGGAACCTATGGAGAGTTCACTGCGGGATACCATAACTACCTGTTTCTGACGCTAACCGGAAGAAACGATGTAGTGTCTGTACTGAGCAAGGAAAACCGCTCTTATTTTTATCCGGGGCTAAGTACTTCATTTGTGTTCAGTGAGGCGATTAAAGGCCTTAAGGGCAGCAATATCCTTAGCTTTGGAAAAATCTTTGCTTCTTATAACAGAACAGGAAATGTAACTTTAAATCCTTACGGTTTAAATAATGCGTATAGCCAGATCAATGGGTTTCCTTTTGGCGGACTCGTAGGTTTTACCCCAAGTCTGCTCAATCCGAACAGAAATATCAAACCTGAATTTGTGAAATCTTATGAAGCCGGGTTACAACTGGGACTCTTCAATGACCGCTTAAATTTTGAAGCTGCTTATGTGTATTCAGATTCTGACGGACAAATTTTTCAGGCACCGGTTTCCAGTTCCACAGGTTACAATAACATGATGGTAAACGCTGGCCGCCTGACGAACAAAATTATTGAGTTGAGCATCAATGGAGATGTGATCCGTAAGGATGATTTTAAATGGAATATCGGGTTTAATTTCACTCATATCAATAACCAGGTAAAGACTATTTTTGGCGGACAGGAAGAATTCAGAATGTTCAGACAAGCCTATGCCAGAGTAGGTGAGGCTTATCCTTTGTTAAAAGTAAGTGATTACAAAAGAGATGACCAGGGAAGGGTAATCGTAGATGCTAAAGGAAACACAACTACGATAGCAGACAGCGCGCCACTTGGGACCATGGTACCACCTTATCAGATGGGATTAAGCACGATGGTTAACTTTAAAGGATTCAGTATAGGTGCTCAGTTTGATGCCCGCCTGGGAGGCTGGTTATATTCCGAGGTTGTTCCAAGAATGTATACCGCCGGAACTCATCCGGCAACAATAGCGTATGATCGTCAGCCATTCATTTTTCCAAACTCTGTCATTAATACAGGCACAGACAAAAATCCTGTTTACGTAGAAAATACAACGATTTATTCCAAGGGCGATAAAGCTTTTTGGGATGCTCAGGGTAAAGTACAGCGAAATACTGCTGCCAAATCTGATTTCTTTAAACTCAGGGAACTGAACATCAGCTATGCCCTGCCAAAATCATTGTTAGATGGACAGAAGATCATTCGTCAGGCAAGCATTGGATTCGTTGGAACGAACCTGTTTATCCTCAGACATAAGGACAATACCTACGGAGATCCGGAATCTTTATACAATCAAACAGACGGATACCTGAGTTTCAGACAAATCCCTCCTTCAAGGATGTTTGGTTTTAATATAAACGTGACCTTCTAATTCAATTAAGATATATACGCTGAATAACAAATAAAATGAAGACAAGTATAAAAATATTCATTCTTGCAACAGGCCTGTTTGGTCTGAGCTCTTGTGAAAAATTTCTGGATGTAAATGATAATCCCAATGCACCGATAAACGAAAACCTGTTGTTGAGCGCGAAGTTGCCCGCCGCTTTAATTAGCACCGTTAATCAGGAAACCGGACAGATGAACCAGCTCGCCGCTTTATGGGCAGGTTATTGGGGCACAACAAGTGAAGCTACCAATCAGTTCTTTAAAGAAAAGACGTATAATGGGGTGGCCATCCGTGGAACGAGAGATGGGATCCAGATTTGGGAAGGTAGTTATAACACCTTATTGTATTACCAGCTGATAAAGGAACAGGCACAAAAGGAAGGCGCGCTTTTTTATTCCGGGATTGCCAAAATTATGCAGGCCTGGCATTTTTTACACCTGGTGGACCTTTATAATAATGTTCCTTTTGAAGAGGCTTTGCTGGGAACCCAGTTTCTGACACCTAAATATGAGAACGGCAAAACTGTATATGAAAAATCACTGCAGCTCATTACTGAGGGAGTTAACGACATTAAATCGGCTTCTTCATTGGACGCTCCGGGGAAAGCCGATGTGATTTTTGAAGGAAACAGGCAACTGTGGGCAAAATTTGGAAATACCCTGAAATTAAGGGCACTGCTTCGCCAGAGTGAAACAGGTAATGATGCCTATATTTCGGCAGAAATTGCCAGGATTAACCAGGAAGGAAGCGGCTTTTTAGGGCTGGGAGAAAATGCTTATGCTAAACCCGGATATCTGAATTCAAAAGATAAAATGAACCCTTTTTGGGAAGTGAATTACCGGAATGCGGGCGGACAAACGACGAACCATATCAGTTTGCGCCCCACAGCCTATATTATAGATCAATATACCACACTTAAGGATCCACGACTGGCAACTTTATATACGAGTGTAAACGGTACTTATAAAGGTGTACTTTTTGGTAATCCAAATGTAGATGCACAATATAGTGCCGCGAACACTTCTGCTTTTAAAGGCCCTGTTGAGAATGGGGGTAAAGCATCCGGACTTTTCAAAAGTTTCGACCAGCCATCGGTCCTGCTGGCTTCCTTTGAAAGTTTATTTATCCAGGCAGAAGCTGCTTTACGCGGTTGGATTCCAGGTGTTCCAAAAACATTTTACGAGCAGGGAATTGCGGAGTCTTTTAAATATATGGAAGTGGCTGCATCAAACTTTGCAGCCTATAATCAACAGAGCAGTGTGAGCCTGGATGCCGCCCCTGATAAATTAAAAAGAATCATAGAACAGAAATGGCTGGCTTTAAACAGCATCAGTAGTCTGGAAGCCTGGAGCGATTACAGAAGATTAGGTTTTCCTGAAATTCCCAATTCCCTGCTTGCCCCTTCGGTTACGGCAAGGCCATTGAGATTGATGTATCCTGAATCTGAACGCCAAACCAATGCGCAACAAACTGGTTTGCAGGGTAATGATGAAGTCACCGAAAGTAAAATCTGGTGGGATAAATAAGTTAAAGAACGATAAATAATTCCCCGGGTATTTAGACTAGTTCTTAATGCTTGGGGAATTATGCTAAATTTGAAAAAAACACAAGGCCTAAATGAAACAGTCAACACCAAAATCTGCCTGGCAGATTACGCGTAAACTTTTTAATGACATTCACTTATGGCTGGGATTAGCCAGCGGAATTATTGTCATTGTAGTTTGTCTCAGCGGAACACTTTATGTATTTAATACGGAAATTAAAGAAATGGCAACCCCTGAGTTGTATAAAGTAGAACGTACAGCGGGAGCAGTAGCTTTGCCTGTTGAAGAACTCATCGGAAAAGTGAAAGCCAATACAGGTGGAAAAGTTGTTTCTGTAAAAATCCCTTCAGATCCGAACCGGACTTATCAGTTCATGGTTAAAATGAAAGAGGAGAAAAAAGAAGGAGAAGCAGCGAAGACACCGGCTAAAGAAGAGAAAGATAAAGGAGAGAAAGGGAAAGCAGGAAAAGACAAACCTGCAGAAGGGAAGCGCCCTTCAGCTTTTGCAGTGAATCCATACACCGGAGAAGTAATTGGCAATATTTCTGAAACAAAAAGTGCAGCAGCTTCTTTCATGAAGACGATGTTTAGCCTTCACAGATGGCTGCTCTTAGATAAGATTGAAAAGCCCATTTTCGGAGAATTGGAAAACAGAAAGTTAGGGAGTTATATTTCCGGTGCTGCAACGATCCTTTTTACACTTGGGGTCATCACAGGAATGGTCATCTGGTTTCCGCAGAGATTGAAATCCTGGAAACAGGGATTAAAGGTTAAATGGACCGGAAGCTGGAAAAGAACCAATCACGACCTGCACAATAGTCTGGGTTTTTATGCTTGCATCTTTTTATTTCTGA
Organism: Pedobacter sp. KBW06; assembly: GCF_003852525.1. GTDB lineage: Bacteria > Bacteroidota > Bacteroidia > Sphingobacteriales > Sphingobacteriaceae > Pedobacter. The sequence goes on along the minus strand of NZ_QAJL01000003.1, from coordinate 1,789,977 downwards.
TGGGCATTACAGGACCTCAATGGTCTTTCCCCTGGTACCGGGAAGCCTTGCGTAAAACATTAGGTACTTATCAGCCGGAAGGCTTTGAGCCACCAAAAGATCCTGTTTCAGTCATTAAAGCAGGAACATCCGGCGCCCCTCTTAACTTAGCCGATTATATTAAAAAAGCAGATGCAGTTTTACCCTACTCCGGAGATTACAGCATTAGCCTGCCTAAAGATTCCAGTTCTGCAATTGCCATCACAAAAAATAAAGTCGGCTTTTTTGCACCTTCAGCGGGAGATAAATTGCTGTTGGACCAATACACTGCTGGCGTACTTAAGATAGACGTATTTAAAGATAAACCATTTAATGAGCGCATCTCTGGCTCAATTAAGGCATTACACCTAGGGGATGTCTACGGTATGTTTACAAAAATCATTTATTTTCTCGCCTGTCTGATTGCCACAAGTTTACCCATTACCGGAACTTTGATCTGGTTGAACAAGATGAAGAAAAAGAATAAAAAAGTAAAACAGAAACCTGCTATGCAGCTTTCGGCTTAAACTTATCCCGGTAATCTTTAGGAGTCATTCCGGAGTTTTTCTTAAAAAGCTGCCGGAATGTCTTTAAGTCATTGTAACCGGAATGGAGCATGATCTCTAAAATGCTGAAATTGGTTTGCTCCAACAGCTTTTTAGCAGCCTCTATTCTGGTTTTCTGCAAATATTCGATCAGCGTATTTCCGGTAGCTTGTTTAAAACGACGCACAATATTACGCCTGCTGGATGGAATTTGCTGTAAGATATCCTCAATAGTGACCGCTTCTTTATAAGCATTTTCAATGCAAAGCTGTGTTTTAACGACCAGCTCATCTCCATGATCTTTGGCCGGATGAAAAGTTCCGAAATAACTTTGCTGCTCCCTGTTCATATCGATCGCAAAAATTTTTGCAATATGAATGGCCAGGTCACGGTTACAGTAATTGTGAATGAGTGTTAGCATTAAATGAAAACTACTCGTGGCGCCACCACTGGTATAGATTCCTTTGTCAATGGTAACCACCTTATCCGGTTTAAAGTAAACATCCGGAAAGCTAGAGGAGAAAGCCTGACTGGCATTGACGTGAGTTGTGGCGCTTTTTCCATTTAAAAGTCCGCTGGCAGCCAGTAAAAACGCTCCTGTGCAAAAACTAGCGAGTTCTGCACCCTTTTTATATTGTTGTTGCATCCAGGGTAAAAACTCCAGATTGTTGTGGATAGAAGAATTGAGGTCGCTTCCATCAAATGCTGGAATTAGAACCAGGTCTTGTTGTCCGGATTCGTTTAAGGAAAGAGAGGAATACTTTTCAAAAGAAGCGCCCTCATAAGCTGAACTTCCGTTACGGATCAGATTGATCTTGAAGAAAGGGGCCTCTCCATTATTTTTATAATAACTGTTAACTGTATCGAACACATCCAGGATTGCTGCGACACTAAGTAAACGGTATTTGTTGGTTAATAATAAGCCTACCTGTATCATAACGTTATATGTTTATAGAATGCAAATTAAGAAAATTTGTCTCAAATACCCCTCTCTTCTCTATTTTTAATCAATCGTAATCCCTTGTTGATCTGCGGACTAGGCCTGGGCTTTTGTTTTTTGCTTCTTTTTTCTTCCCCACCAAATGATAAAGCCGGTGATGGGTAAACTTGCAGCAATCAGGCTGGCAAAAAATGCCATGATCTTGCCGGGCAGTCCGGCGATTGCCCCAATATGGATGTCATAATTCATTCGGGAAATCCGGTCGGCCAGGCTTGTATCCGACAGCTTTCCAAAAATGTGATCTACTGGAATTTCCTTCAATGTATATTGGTCATAGTAGAGATAATCGGCTTTCCAATAGGTCTCTGTATCCGGGTTAACGGCTACTTCAATGGCCAATTTATCATTCTCCGGTACATGGACTTCTATTCCTCCTGTATAGCCGGGAAGCCCTGCCATTGTTCTTGCCCATAAAAGATCAATTGCCGGCTGTTTGTGAATCCCGGGTTTTATCGTTGTGGTATCTGAGTAGGTTTCTTTAAAAGGTTTCATGCTTTCTCCACCAGAAGAAATCCAGTATACTGAACCAGCAAACCATTGAAAGCCCATGACCAATCCGGAGACCGCAATAAAGATCAGGATCCAGGTCATGTAAAAGCCGAGTACATTGTGTAAATCATAATTGACTCTTTTCCATTTGGCATTTAGTTTTATAGAAAACCGCTTCTTGCTGGCAGCTTTGTTTTTAGGCCACCATAAGATCAAACCGGAAAGCAGGAGGAAGAGGAACATTAAAGTGGCGCTGGCCAATACAGGTTGTCCCACATTCGGTGGAAGCCATAAGTAATAATGTCCCATAATGACAATTCTGAAAAAGTCGTCATCCATGTTTTTTACTTTTAGAACTTCTCCGGTATAAGGATTTAAGAATACAATCCAGTAATATTCAGGATCTGCAGCATAATAAACAACCTGAGCAGATTTACCAACCTGATAACCGATGCTGTGCGCGTGTTTTCCAGGTACCTGTTGGTCTGCAATCTGTTTTAGCCTGGAAGGGGGGAGCAGCGCTGATTTTTGTACCCGGGTAAAGCGATAATCTTGTGCGAGGTCTTCTATCTCACGCTCAAATGCCAGTATGCATCCTGTAATGCCTAAGAAGCATACAAAAATTCCGGAAACCAATCCCAGCCACAGGTGTATTTGTCCGATCCAGTATTTGAACCTGTTTTTGTTTTTATTCAAAGGGTTTGAATTTGGTTGCTTCTATTTGGATTAAATCCAGTTAGTTACAAAGAAAGCAACTCCGCTCTTATCCACAAAATAAATTGGAATAATTCTGCCGGTCTGAAATGGGATTTTTTCAACAGGCTAAGAAGGGGGGAGGCTATATTTTATAAGTCGTATCCCTTTTCTCTTCGGATAAGACCAGGAAGCTTTGCACACTTCCTACATTGGGTAATTTAGACAATTGGCCGCGTAGAAAATCATTATACCCTTTCATATCCGGAGATACAATCTTTAGGATGAAGTCGAAATTTCCAGTGATGTAATAACATTCTCTGACATCCTCAAAAAGAACAACTTCTCTTTGGAAAGCACTCAAAGCCTCCTCAGAATGGTCATTCATTTGAATATGTGTATAAGAAATGATGCTGTTACTGCTCTTTTGCAAATCTACCAATGCGGTATATCCTTTAATATAGCCATTTTGCTCGAGCCATTTTACCCGTTCAAAAATTGGGGAAACACTTTTTCTCAATCGTCTTGCCAACTCCTTGTGAGTCATTCTGGCATCCTCCTGTAACAGGCGTAAAATTCCAAGATGTGTAGGATCTAATTTAGACATTGCTCTGAGAATGAATTTCTGACTTAGTGTATCTTTTTATAACGTTATTCCTGTCAAATATAGTATTATTTATTTTTTATGAAACATTTTGTCCCTTGTGCATTAAGGATAGTGTACTTAATACCTTAACTCGCTAAAAAATAGGATAGTAGGGAAATTATATTTTGCCTGATGGATAGATAATAAATAACTACCAAAAATTGTATGGTTTAAAGTAGTCAAAACAGAAAAATTTGCTGAATGTAGTGGAAAAATTAGATATCTGTTTTGGCCTTCCGAACTTTGGAGCAATCAACTGCAACTAATGACAACAATTATCAAACACAATTTCGGAGCCGGGCCTTGTATCTTACCTGCTAAAGTTTTAGATGAGGCAGCAGATGCTGTCAGGAATTTCAATGGCATTGGCTTGAGTATTCTGGAAATCTCGCACCGTACTCCGGAATTCGAATCGGTCATGAAAGAAACTGAGGATTTAGTAAAAGAATTGCTGGAAGTACCCGATGGCTACAGCATTCTCTTTTTGCAGGGAGGAGCAAGTACTCAGTTTTCAATGCTTGCGATGAACTTTCTTCATCAGGACAAAAAAGCAGCATATCTGGATTGCGGATATTTCTCTCAAAAAGCAATTAAAGAAGCTTTATTGTTTGGCGGTGTTGATATTGTAGCCTCTTCAAAAGATAAAGGATATAACTACATCCCTCTTGGATATGAAATCCCGGAAGATGCCGCCTACTTTCATTATACTTCTAACAATACAATTGAGGGAACTGAAATGTTCAGCTTTCCGCCAACTACTGTTCCCGTGATTTGTGACATGTCATCAGATATCTTTAGCAGAAGGGTAAATGTTGCAGATTTTGAACTGATTTACGCAGGGGCACAAAAAAATATGGGACCGGCAGGAATGACCCTGGTGGTGGTAAAAGATAGCTTGCTGGAAAAAATACAACGTCAGGTTCCATCCATGTCCGATTACCGCATTTATAGAGACAATGGTTCTCTTTTTAATACACCTCCGGTATTCTCCATCTATGTGGCGATGTTAAATCTAAGGTGGCTAAAGGAAAAAGGGGGCGTATCACAGATTGAAACGGAGAATATTGCGAAAGCAATATTACTATATCACGAAATTGACCGTAACCCATTGTTCTATGGCCTTGCTGATCCGGACCATAGGTCAAGAATGAACGTAACCTTTAAAATGAAGAATCCGGCTCAGGAGCAGGAATTCCTTGACTTCGCCGCTGCAAGAGGAGTGGTAGGTGTGAAAGGATACCGTTCGGTGGGTGGCTTCAGGGCGTCCTTATATAATGCACTGCCAATTTCAAGTGTGGAAGTTCTGGTAAACTGCATGAATGATTTTGAAAAAGAAAATAAAGAAATAGAACTAGCACAAAGTGAATCTGTATGAGACAATTAAAGATCGCGCAATCCATTACCAACAGAGATACAGATTCCATTGATAAATACCTCACAGATATTGGAAGGATCGACCTTCTGAGCATCGATGAGGAATTGAGCCTGGCTAAAAGGATAAAAAAAGGAGATACTGTGGCATTGGATAAATTGGTGAAAACCAATTTACGTTTTGTCGTTTCAGTCGCAAAAAAATATCAGAACAGGGGTCTTCAGCTGGCCGACCTCATCAGCGAAGGAAATCTGGGGCTCATTAAAGCAGCGCACCGTTTTGACGATACCAAAGGTTTCAAGTTTATCTCTTTTGCTGTTTGGTGGATCCGCCAAAGTATCATGCAGGCCCTTGCCGATCAGAAAAGAATGATCAGGCTTCCTGGAAACCAGGTGCTGGGAATTATTAAAATTAACAAGGCCGCCGACCTGTTAGAGCAAAAGCTGGAAAGGTTGCCTACTTATGAAGAGCTTTCTGTAGCTACTGAACTTTCTCAGGAAAAAGTAGCAGATTATTTGTCCAGCGCGCCCCTGTCTTATTCTCTGGATATGACCACCAACGAAGAAAGTGGTTTTACCCTCATGGATACCCTGGCCAACGACAATGTTCCCAATACCGATGCATTAATGATGACGGAGTCATTGAGTGAAGACCTCAACCGGACGTTGGGCGTGCTGCCGGAGCGGGAAAAATGGATCATTACCCTTTTCTTTGGTCTGGATAACCACACTGCATTAACATTGGATGATATGGTGGAAGTATTCAACCTGAGCAAAGAAAGAATCCGACAGTTAAAAGACAGAGCCTTGAAAACCCTGAGACAGAATTGCAGAACCCCATACCTGGCAGAATATTTCTAATAAATTACCTGCGCTTCGCTTTTTCTTTTAGTGCCGATAAATCTTTAAGTTCCACTTTGCGGAAATCTATAGGTTGTCCTTCGCTTTGCAGGGCGATGTAACCACTACTGAGTAGCTTACCATCTATTTTCATTTTTGGGTCATAGCCGTTTGCCACTCCTCCTCCAATCTGAGGTTTTGAATATTGCAATACCGTATCTCCATTAATGATATGGGTAATGAGAGAATCGCCAAGAACGATCAGCTCTGCACGTACCCATTGATCGCCATCATAGGTTTTTGAACTGGAATTAAGACAATGAGCGTCGGCGAGCTTGCCCTGATAAACTACATTTGTCCCTGGTGAACACATATTTCCTGTTGGTCTTGGTTTTCCATCTCCTAAACCACCCAGGAATTGCATTTCCACAGATATCGGCCAGTCTTGCTCTTTAAGCATCGTCCTTGGGTCCTGGGAATGAAACATCACACCGCTATTTCGCAGGGTATAAGATGGGGCTCCCTTTTGAAGTTCGCCTACGAAACGATATTCCACCACGAGGTGATAATAGGAGTAAGGGACTTTATAATATAAATGACCGAACTGATCATTGAAATCACCGTATTGATCGTACCTCACTTTGACCATGCCATCTTCTACGCGAAAAGTATTGCCGAAATTCTCATCTATCCCATGGTGATGAATTTTTACAAACCAATCTTTAATGTCTTTTTTGTTGAAAAGGGAAATCCATCTATCCTGGTCAGTCTTAGCTTCCTGAGACTGGCGTTTTGTCGTACTACAGCCAAAAAAAATAATGCAGCAAAGGATTGGGGCTAATAAGTTTGTTTTCATGATTCAGTTCACAGCGGTGTTTGGTTGATCACAAAATACAAAAAAAAGAGGATATCCATGGTTGGACATCCTCTTAGGCTATAGTTCTTAACGAGGTGTTTAGACCTTATTTATGTTTTGCTGGTGCTTTTGGAGCTGCAACAGGAGCAGTTTTTGCTGCTTCAACTGGTTTAGTTGCTTCTGCTTTTTTTACTTCAGCTTTTTTAGTTGCTTTTACTTTATGAGCTACAGGTTTTGCAGTAGCAGCTGGAGTTTGTGCGAATGCGCCGAAAGTTGTTGCAACTAATGCTAACGCTAAAATTGTTCTTTTCATGTTTTTTAATATTTAATGTGATTTGTTAGATCAAAGTTGCATATCAAACATGAAGATTTCATGAAGATGAAAGAGGGACTAATCTTTTTCGGGAAAAATAATGATTACCCGTGTTCCCTTCCCTTTTTCCGACTCAATTTCGATTTCAATGTCATGGAAAGAAGCAATACTCCGGACAATAGAAAGCCCCAGACCATGACTGTCTTCCTTTTCCGACTGGAACTTTTCAAACCGTTGAAAAGCATGCTGAACCTCATTGAGGTCCATTCCCTGACCGGTATCTTCTATGATGAGTTCATAATGCTTGTCTACGTAGGTGTCGTAAATGCTTACGCTTCCGGAAGGTAAATTATACTTAATTGCATTATTGACCACGTTCATCAATAAGGTGTTGAATAAGGAACGGTTCCCCGTAAAATGATGATCTTCGGATAAGTTAATTGTAAATTTCAAATCCATCATCATTAAACGGTGTTCCAGTTCTTCATAAACTTCATGAACCAACTCCCTGATAAAAATACTGTCTGGTTTCTTGTATTGGTTGTTTTCTACTTTTGAGATGAGCAACAGGCTGTTAATGATCGATTTGAGTCTGTTTAATGTTTTTAAACAGGCAAAGACCTTATTTTCCCCTTCAGGGCTTAATTTTTCATCATTCAGCAGATTTTCCAAACGGGTATTCAGAATAGAAATGGGGGTGAGCAGCTCATGGGAAACATTGGCGATGAACTCTTTTTCAGTAATGAACAGGTCCGCAATTTTATTCATCAGAATACTAATGCTCTGGTCTAAGATCTTAAAATCTTCCGTTGTCGTTTTTACAGGCTCATAATTGAAACTGATGGGATCATTCACCTTATTGAGTTTCTGATCAATGATCTGATAAAAAGGTGCGAGTAAAAATTTACTGAAAGCAAGGTCTGTCAGTAAGGTCAGAATTACTGCTGCAAGGAGAATGAGAAAGGTAAATACGGAAATGGTATGCTCCAGCTGGCCTACGGTAGACATCGTTTCTCCCAGCTCCAGCAAATATCGTCTGCCTCCATATTTAAACTCGGCACTGAGGATCTGGTATTCTTCCTGGCTGTCCTCAATCTCCCTGGTTTCCTGACTGAAATAATGCTTCAGTTTTGAAGTATCGCTGTTTTTTACTTCTTTCAGAATGATGTACTCTTCTTTTAGAAGGTTGTAGTCTGTAAAGGTCTTTTGCTGAGTTAACAGGTCGTTTATCTTTACACTGGAAAGATTGGTAATGAGTTTGTTCTTTTTCTGAATCAGCCGCTGATGGATGTGATTTACAGAAATCCTGTTAATGGAAACCAGGATTAAGATGCCCATCATTGTGATGATCGCAACTTTGGTCAGCGTATTATATAAGGCCAGTTTTAGTTGCAGTTTCATCATCGATCTTTATTTGCCGGAATTTATTCTGTAGCCAATACTTCTGACGGTCTCAAACCATTCAATAGGGGCGTGGCCTGAGAGTTTTTTGCGTAAGTTTTTAACATGAACATCTACAAAATTGGAGTCGGAATTGATTTCCAGGATATCACCCCAAACATGCTCCGTCAGGTTGATTCTTGAGATCACACGGTCCTTATTCAATACCAGGTAATTGAAAATCTCAAATTCTTTACCGGTAAGGCTGATTTTTTGCCCTTCAAAACTCACCTTATGGTTTTTAATATCCAGAATGAAGTTATGGATGTTTACTTCATTCATTTCCAGTTTGTGTTTTCTCCGGATGATGGCATGCATGCGTGCCAGCAGTTCTGTTAAAGAAAAAGGCTTGGGCAGGTAATCATCAGCCCCGGCTTCCAGTCCTTTAATCCGGTCTTCCACATCGCCTCTGGCAGTAAGAATAATCACGGCATCTTCCCGGTCTTTAAGTTGTTTGAGCTGATGCAGGAGTTCAAACCCATCTCCTCCGGGCAAGCCGAGGTCAAGCAAGATAAAGTCGTAAGTATTCACAAATATTTTCTCTTCAGCTGAGGACTTCTTCCAGGCATGTTCTATAGTATAACCTTCTTTACCAAGGAATTCTGCAATCTCCAGCCCTAAGTTTTTTTCATCTTCAACGATCAGGATATTCATGCGTTCAATATTACGTAAAAAATTATTTAATCAGGAGAACCAAAATGCTGATCCATAAAAAAAGGGGATTCCTGTTCAGAAATCCCCTTTTTTGTGATTTGGAAAAGACTATTTCCAGCCTCCGCCTAAGGCCCTGTAAAGATTAACTACAGATTGTAGTTTTTGTAGTTTATCATTCACTCCACTCAATTGAGCGGCTAAAAGACTTTGTTCTGAAGTCAATACATCAGTATAATTTGTAGCAGAGCTATACCTTAGTAATTCCTGAGTATAGTTTACTGATTTTTCCAATGCTGCAATTTGTTTTGCCCTCGCTTCTTCCTTTTCAACTGCTGTCTGATAAGTATACAAGGCATTGGATACTTCCTGTCCGGCCACCAATAAGGTTTTTTGGAAAGTATTTAAAGCTTGTTCCTGAGCAGATTTAGCCGTAACAAGTCTTTGTTTATTTAGGCCCTTGTTAAAGATCGGTTGTGTTAGACCACCAACCAGGTTGTAAAAGATAGACTTGCTAAAGAAATCCTTGATATCCAGACTTGATAATCCTCCTGCTGCCGTGATGGTCAAAGAAGGGTAGAAGTAAGTACGGGCAAGGTTGGTGTTTTCAAAGGCTGCTCTGAAAGCAAATTCAGCCCCCTGAACATCAGGCCTGTTTTCCAGTAATTGCGTAGGGACGCCAATTTTGACATCCGGACTCAAACTTTGATCTGCCAGTTTGCTGCGGCTGATAGGTCCCGGAGCTCTTGATAATAAAATGTTAAGCGCATTTTCCGTTTCTCTGATCGTTCTTTTCAAATCAGGAATGGTTACCTCTGTCGCATAACGGCTGGCCTCACTTTGAACCACTGCAGCGCCATTGACTACGGCACCTTCTTTCAAAGTTTTCATGGTTTCTACACCTGCAATCCTGCTCTTTAAAGTCTCCTGAGTAATTTCCAGTTGTCTGTCTAAAGCAAGCAGGTTATAATAGTTGTTGGCAATGTCAGCGATCAATTGTGTTTGAATTGCACGTTTGGCTGCATCAGTCCTGAAATAAGCTGCTAAAGCAGATCTTTTAGTGCTGCTCAGCTTGCCCCAGATGTCCGCTTCCCAGCTGGTACTCAGCTGCGCTTTGTAAGTGGTGGTCAGGGTATTGATGTTAATTCCCGGAGGAAAGTTTAAACCTGCTTCAGATTGCTTTGACCTGGTTACATTGGCATCCAATGTTAAAGATGGAAGAAAAGCGGCCTTACTTTGTTGTAAGGTGGCCTGCGCCTGTACAATATTTTGCAGGGCATTTTTCAAATCCAGGTTCTGGTCAAGACCTTCCTGGATCAATCCTGATAATAAAGGATCAGCAAAAAGGGTTTTCCATGGCGTATTCGCCATGGTAGTGGTATCTGTAGCTGTCTGCTCACGGAACAAACCGGCTGTTTTCAGCGAAGGGTTCTCGTAAGTCTTGGTCACCTTGCAGGATGCAAATACTGTAGCTGCAATTGCCAGGGTGAAAAGCTGTTTTTTATATGTCTGAATCATTGTCTTTCTCTGATATATGAACTTAAATCACTGGGAGCTTTTTCGCTAAAGCCGGGTCGATTGGATTTGGATCATCGTCATCGTGCTTTTTCAAATGCGGAGGACCACTCACTTTTTCCTGTAAAGTCTGGAAGATAATGAACAATACAGGGATCACGAATACCCCTAGAATTGTTCCGATGAGCATCCCACCCACAGCACCAGTACCAATAGATTTATTACCTACAGCACCTGCTCCGGTAGCGATCATCAATGGCGCCAATCCGAAGATGAAGGCGAAGGAAGTCATTAGAATCGGCCTCAAACGGGCAACTGCTCCTTCCACTGCAGATTGTACAATTGGCAGGCCGTGGCGTCTGCGCTCTAAAGCAAACTCCACTATCAAAATTCCGTTCTTGGCCAATAGACCAATGAGCATGATGAGAGAGATCTGCAGGTAAATACTGTTGTTCAAGCCAAATATAATCGAGAAGATGTAGGCACCTGCTAAACCGAATGGTACTGAAAGCAACACGGCAAATGGCAGAATATAACTCTCATATTGCGCACTTAACAGGAAGTAAACGAATACCAGACATAAGATAAAGATAAATGCAGTCTGACTACCAGAAGCAAGCTCTTCCCTGGTCAGACCAGAAAAGTCATAACCATAGCCTGCAGGTAAAGATTCTGCTGCAACTTCCTGAATCGCTTTGATGGCATCTCCTGAACTGTAACCCGGATTTGGTGCTCCCGTGATCGCAATGGAACTGAAAAGGTTAAACCTGGTGATCGACTCCGGACCATATACCCTTGTTAAGTGGATAAATTCGGTAATCGGTGCCATCGCCCCTTTACTGTTCCTGACAAAGATCTTATTCAATCCTTCCGGATTTTTACGATAATTCGCGTCTGCCTGAATCATCACGCGGTATTGCTTTCCAAACTGGTTAAAGTTCGAAGCATACAATCCACCATAATAACCTTGTAAAGTATTCAGTACAGAGTTTACAGTAATTCCTGCTTCTTTACATTTCTCCAGGTTAATGTCCAGCATGTATTGTGGGAAATTAGGATTGAAGGAAGTCTGTGCATATTGAATCTCCTTACGTTTTGACAATGCGGCAAGGAAGTCGGTGTTTACTTTAAATAACTCCTGAATGCTGTGCCCGCCTTTATCCTGAAGCTGGAACTCAAACCCTCCACTCTGTCCGAATCCCTGAATAGTAGGAGGAGCGATAAAGAAGATCTTTGCATCACGTATTCCTGAGGTCTTGGCGAAAAGTTCCCCGATAACCTGGTCCACACTCCGGTCACGATCGGACCATGTTTTTAGCTTCAAAATTACCATACTATAGGCACTACCCTGGCCTGCAGTAAAGTTCTGTCCTACAATTCTCAAGGTATTTTTAACCTCAGGAATGGATTTTGCAAGACTATCTACATATTTGGTCACGACTTCAGATCTTTCCATCGATGCGGATGGAGGTAAACTGATGTTGGCGAAAATCGTTCCCTGATCTTCCGAAGGAACGAAAGAGGAAGGCGTAGTTTTCATCATATACCCCAGGGCAATTCCAAAAAAGGCAATCGAGGCAATGATCATCCATTTCTTTACAGAAAAGAATTGAATGGAACGTTTGTATTTACTGGTTACATTGTCAAATGCAACGTTAAAAGCGGTGTAAAAACGTTGGATAAAACTACTGTGTTTATGGTCATCTGCATGTGGTTTTAATAAAATCGCACATAAGGCCGGACTTAAAGTCAAGGCATTGATTGCAGATAAAATAATCGCTACAGCAAGGGTAAGTCCGAATTGCTTGTAGAATACCCCGGTTGATCCGGTGATAAAAGTTACCGGAATAAATACCGCAGCCATCACCAATGTAATGGAAATAATCGCACCGGAGATCTCGCCCATGGCATCCACCGTTGCTTTCCTGGCCGATTTATAGCCCTGGTCTAACTTGGCATGGACCGCTTCGACGACCACAATCGCATCATCGACCACAATACCAATCGCGAGGACGAGCGCAAATAGCGTCAGTAAGTTAATGGTAAACCCAAATAAATTCAGGAAGAAGAATGTACCCACAATGGCCACCGGAACTGAAATCGCCGGGATTAATGTAGAACGGAAATCCTGAAGGAAGATAAATACCACGATAAATACGAGAATAAAGGCCTCCACAAGGGTATGGATTACCTTTTCAATAGAAGCATCTAAGTTCTCGTTCACATCCACCAGGTAGATGTGTTTAATTCCTTTAGGGAAATCTTTAGCCGCAGCATCAAGGATCTTTTTAGACTGATTGATAACGTCCCTTGCATTTGATCCGGGAGTCTGGCTCACCGCGAAGGCTACTGATGGTAAACCGTTGGTTACAATGTTGGATGAATATGTCAGTGAACCCAATTCTACGCGGGCAACATCTTTAAGTCTCAGCAATTGTCCATTTCCGGCAGATTTAACAATAATATTTTCAAACTCACTGGCTTTTGTCAGCCTTCCTTTAAACTTGATTACATATTGAAACGATTCGTTGCCGTTCTCTCCGAATTTACCCGGTGCCGCTTCAATGTTCTGTTCGGCTAATGCGGCAGAAATATCAGCAGGGATCAGGCTATATTGTGCCATTACATCCGGCTTCAGCCAGATTCTCATTGAGTAATCCTTTGAACCGAAAACGTTTACGTTACCAACACCTGTTACCCTTTGAATCTGAGGTACAAGATTGATTTTTATATAATTCTGAAGAAATGTCTGGTCGTAAGCTTTGTTGTCACTGTTTAGGGAAACAATCAAAAGGTTACTACTCTGACTCTTCGTCACCGTAACCCCGGCTTGTGTAACTTCCTGAGGGAGTAAGCTCGTTGCTCTGGAAACCCTGTTCTGTACGTTTACTGCTGCTAAATCTGGATCAGTACCTACCTTGAAAAAGATGTTGATACTTGCTGATCCTTCATTCGTTGCGGTAGAGGTCATGTAAGTCATATTCTCTACCCCGTTGATCTGCTCTTCCAGAGGAATAATTACACTTTTTAGTACAACGTCTGCGTTTGCTCCAGTGTATGAAGCAGAAACCTGAACCGTAGGAGGCGCAATATCAGGATATTGTGAAATGGGCAACGCAAGTAACCCTAAAAGTCCCAGTATGACGATGATCACGGAGATCACGGTCGACAGCACTGGGCGCTGTATAAATTGCTTAAACATATCTGCTTCTTATTTTAGGTCAGCGTAAACACTTTCTGCGCTTGCCGCAGTTGCTTTGATTGGTGTGCCATCTTTAAGTGTAGCTACGCCTTCAAGGACAATCCTGTCGCCTGCTTTTAATCCATCTTGAATGACATAGAAATTACCTGCTGTGTTTTGTAATACAGTGATGGCCACACCTCTGGTTTTACCATCTTTGTCTACAACCACTGCAAAACGTTTGTCCTGTAATTCGTAAGTCGCACTTTGAGGGATCAATAAACCTTCTTTGATTTCATTAGGAATTCTTACCGTTGCACTTGCCCCACTGCGGATGAGTCCTTTAGGATTAGGGAACGTTGCACGTACGTTCGCAGATCCTGTTGCGGTATTGATTTGTCCTGTGATGGTTTGAATGCGCCCTTTCAGTTCATATAAAGTGCCGTCAGAAAGCAGTAGGGAGACCTCAGGTAACTTTGCCAGCTTCTGCGCCAGGCTGCTGCCTTCGCCTTCTTTAGAGAAGTTCAGCAATAGCTTTTCATTAAATGCAAAGTAAGCGTATACATTCCCGATGCTGGATACGGTGGTTAAAGGTTCGGCGTTATTGCCGCTTACCAAACTTCCCAAACGGAAAGGAATCGCACCAACAACTCCGTTTACCGGGCTGGTTACTGAAGTATAGCCAAGATTTGTTCTGGCATTGGAAAGGGCCGCCTTAGCTTGTGCCAATGCAGCGACTTTTGCCTGATAGGTATATTGAGCAGATTCCAACTCGTATTTGCTGACGATATCTTTCTCTACCAACGGCTTTACTTTATTTACCGCCATATTCGCGGAACTTACTTCTGCCTCCGCACTTTTAATACTCGCAGTAGCAGTGCGTACTTCCTGCTCATATTGAGGAGCGTTGATTTTAAAGAGCAGTTGTCCTTTCTTGACTACAGAACCTTCATCGACGTAAATCTTCTCTACATACCCATCTACTCTAGGTCTGATTTCTATATTTTCCTGTCCCTGAACGCTGGCTGGATAATCTGTATTCAATACCGCTACGCGGGGTTGAAGTTCTAATACTTTAAATTCTTTAACCTGATCGCCAGGAGCGCCACCTTTTTGAGGGGCACCACCTCCGCAAGAACTAAGGATCAGGACTGCCGGAAGTAATAATAGTAATTGAATTGAATGTTTCATTGTTATGGATATTGGAGGGTTTGCTTTTTTTATCGGAAAATGGTTTCAAAAATTAATTCTTTTCTTTCTTCCATCAGTTTTGCGTATTCGTCATCATTCATGCCAAAAAGAGCTTGATGCAATGGAGCTGTAATCAGGGGGTATGCCATTAGGGCAAAAAGATTCATAATGAATTGCTTAGGTTCCATTTGCCGGACGTTTCCCTGGTCCATTTCTGCCTGTATTTCAGCAAGAAAAATCTTTACTTCTTTTGCCCTTGATTTCTTGGCAGTAAACACTACATGCCTGTTCATTTCCGTGATGATGAAAAGCTGGCGGTAAGGATATTTCGTGGTCTCATCAATAAATACATGAATCAGGTTCCTGATTTTCTCTTTGAAAGGCATGCTGGATCTGAATACTTCATCCAATGTACTGGAGAAACCTTCCTGAGCCTCAGTAAATACCTGATCGAAGAGAATGTCGCGGGAGCGGAAATAATAATTTACCAGCGTACGGTTTACTCCTGCAGCATCTGCAATTTCCTGGGTGGTGGCGTGTAATTTGCCCTCCGCAAAAAATAGATGCTTGGCGGTATCTTTAATTAATTGTTCTGTACCTGTATCTCGGGTAGACATAGACTTTTGAGTTTAACAAAATTGTTAAACAAAAGTATCAATCGTATTTTTTACTTAAAACATTGAAATGTAATGTTTAGCTGAGCAGCCCTTTTGTAACTGAATATTGACAAAAATACAACGATGAAAGGCTTGTATAGGAAAAAGAAAATAGCAGAAATGGTAAAATTTACTGAATACATTAAAATGTAATGAATAAGTAAACCTTTCTGCCTAAGCGTCTTATGTAGAAAAAGAAGTAGTTATTCGGGAGAAATACTTACTCAGGAAAATGGAGTTTTACCTGTTCAATCGCAAAATCAAGTTGTTCCTGCTCTGTAATTTCCGTATTGTCTAAGATGACCGCGTCTTCTGCTCTGGTTAGCGGACTCTCTGCACGGGTCGTATCTAAATAATCACGGTGCGCAATGTTTTCAAAAACATCTTCCATAGTGGTTGTCGTATCTCCCTTGCTTTGCAATTCTTTGAAACGACGTTCTGCACGAACCTTTGGGTCTGCTGTCATGAAGAATTTAATCTGCGCATCCGGGAATACAGTAGTGCCGATATCACGACCATCCATGACAATGTTTTTTGATTTTCCCATGCGTTGTTGCTGCTTCACCATGTCTTTGCGGACAAACTTGTTTGCGGCAACTTCACTTACATTTTCAGAAACCGGCATTTGCCTGATTTCATCTGAAACTTCTTCTCCGTTTAAAGTGATATGCGATTGGTAATCTCTGGAATGAAAGTTTAATTCAATATGCTGAAGTGCATCTTTGACTACCTCAGGATCATTCATGTCAACGTGATTGCGAATGAAGTAAAGCGTTACTGCGCGATACATCGCACCGCTGTCTATATAAATAAAACCGAGTTTCTTTGCTAATGCCTTCGCCAATGTACTCTTTCCACAAGATGAATAACCATCTATAGCTACAACCAGGTTTTTTCTCATATAGGGCAAAGGTAATATTTTATGGAATTGTTTTAAATCATTTTTTATTTGTCCCCGGTTTTCTTTATTACTTTTGCAGCTATGTTACCTGTTAAAGAAGATCTCGTTAAAGTAGTGACCTTTAAAACATCACGCAGTGGTGGAAAAGGCGGCCAAAATGTAAATAAGGTTTCCAGTAAAGTGGAGTTAATCCTCCATATTGATTCTTCCGGCATTTTTACGGAAGAAGAGCGTTTACTTTTACATGAGCGGCTTGCCCATCGTTTGGATCAGGAAGGAAACCTGCATATCGTGTCGCAGGAAGATAGAAGCCAGCTGATGAATAAAGAACGCACGATCCTTAAATTGATCGCCCTGCTCAAATCAGCCTTGCACATTCAGAAAAAAAGAAAGCCTACGAAAACTCCTAAATCGGTAATTAGAAAAAGACTGGCAGATAAACAGTCTGTATCTGCAAAAAAGGAATTCCGTAAACGTCCTTCTCTCGACTAAATCATATAATGGTTAATTGAACCTGTAAAACATACTGATCGTGCCATATTGATGGGCTTTGGCACTGCTCTTTACTTCTTTGGTTTTAAACAACATACCGAAATCAAAGGTAAAGCGCTGACTGCTGTAATTAAATCCCAGCTGCTGTGCAAAAACCACTGGTTTTACCCCAAAAGTTACCGGACTTTTATCGTTAAACATATTCCCTTGTATTGTAGCGTCATAAGCCACAAAGTTAAGCTGCGGTTTGGCGTAGAAGAATAATTCACTATTCACTAATCCTTTGGTCTTTGAATTGTTTCCGATCATCGAATTGGTATAGGCTGCGTTAAAAAGTTGGTTAATCCGGCCAGCCCTGAATAAAATGCCTGCACCGGCACCACTAAAGGTGGTTCCTACATTTGCATAGCCCTCAAAGGAGAAATCTGCGGCCTTGCTGTCAAGACGGTGTAGTAAGCGCGTGTATTTTGCGGAAAGATTGACTTGCATTTCTTCCTTGATCTGATAGTCCCAACCTTCAAGCTTATAGAAGCCAACAGTATTGTGCAGGAGTTCCTGTCCCTTTTCTGCCAGGGATGCCGGACCCGTTACACCAATTTGAACGCTGGTTTTTAAAATACTTTCATTCTTATAAAACCAGTTCATAGCTCCTTCTGCGTATAAATACCCTGCAAAAGGACGGTCCTGCTTTGCCGGGTCTGGTGCTGAACCTGAATAAGGATTGTACATCTTTTGACCAAGGGTAATTTCATAAGTTTTCTTTTCCAGCTTTTCGTTAAGCTTTTGCTGATCTAAAGCGTGACGGAAATTAATAAACAGACCATTGGTATAGTATTTATCCGAGCCCTGAAGTAAATAGGAATCGTTATCGCTGCTAAAGCCAAACTCGTTTTTAAAGGTTTGTGCATCAGCTGTATTTACAGCAAGCAGATAGATCAGGGAGAAGGGGAGAAGTACTTTACTTAATGCTTTCATTATTATTTTTCTAAAAAAAAACTCCGGCAGATTTGCCGGAGTTGAATATCGTATTTTTATTCTTAAAAAGTATAGCCAAGACTTAGACCACCGTAATAAGGTAAAAAGAAATCTTTGCTGAACACAGGACTTAAACCTATACGGAAGGCAAAACCACTGTCTTCCGGTTGAACCCGGTAGAAGAAACTCATTGTTCCAACAACGTTACTCTCGTTCTTATTGAAAAGTATCTCAGCGTTACCGCTCGTAGAAATATACGTTGCACCAAGCCCCAGTTCGAAGAATTTGTTTCCTTTTCCCAGCAGGTAGTTTAAGGAAAGCGGAACAGTAGTCACTTTGTCCCCATCAACGGAAAAATAACCAATACCAGCTCTACCGCCTAAACCATCTCTCTTATTGAAAAAACGGGAGTCATAGTTCGCTGTGAAAGTTAAACCCTGACCACCAAGTTCAATGAATATGTTCTGTGCCCTTGCGGCAACAGGAGCAGGTGTAGTGCTTTGTTGTGCAAAAAGGGATTGTACACTTAGTCCCGTTAACAGCAGACTAAAAACTAATGTTAATTTTCTCATTTTTGTTTGTTTGGTGGCGCAATATTAAGAAAAATCAACCTAGTTTGCAATCGGCTTAATTTTTACACTAAGGTCCTGTGCATTTTTCACTTTTTCCTTTGTTAAGGCCAGCTCAATCACTTCCTTCATTTCAGAAACATAATGGAAGTTTAAATCTTTGATATAGCTTTCCTTGATCTCCAGAATATCCTTTCTATTGGATTTACATAAAATGATGTCTTTAATGTTGGCACGTTTTGCCGCCAGAATTTTCTCTTTAATTCCTCCTACAGGTAGCACTTTTCCCCTTAAAGTGATCTCGCCCGTCATCGCCAGGTTTGATTTTACTTTACGTTGGGTGAAAGCAGAAGTCAATGCGGTTAGCATTGTTATCCCTGCAGATGGACCATCTTTTGGCGTTGCTCCTGCCGGAACGTGCACATGGATATCCCAATTGTCAAACAAAGCATAATCGATGTTAAACAAGTCTGCATGAGCACGGAGATAAGCCAGTGCAATAACTGCCGACTCTTTCATCACTTCGCCCAGGTTTCCCGTCAGGGTTAACTTGCCTTTACCGGGACTTAAGCTCGCTTCAATGAACAGAATGTCACCACCTACCTGTGTCCAGGCAAGTCCTGTAACTACACCGGCAACTTCATTTCCTTCATAAAGGTCTTTGTCGTAAATCGGCGCCCCTAAAATGCGTTCCACATCTTCAATGGTCAGGTTAGGTTCATAGCTTTCTTCCATGGCAATCTTAGTGGCCACACCGCGTACTAATGAACCTATCTTTTTTTCTAAACCACGAACACCAGATTCTCTGGTGTAATCTTCAATCACTTTCTCAATTAAAGCGCTTTTCAGATTGATGTCTTTTGTTTTGATCCCATGTTGTTCCTTTTGCTTAGGCATCAGGTATTTCTTTGCGATCTCAATTTTTTCCTCTATCGTATAACCGTTCACTTCAATGATCTCCATACGGTCTAACAATGCCGGCTGGATGCTGCTCAGTGAGTTTGCTGTCGCAATAAAAAGCACATTGGAAAGGTCATAATCTGCTTCTACATAATGGTCATTAAAGGCGCTGTTTTGTTCAGGGTCTAAAACTTCCAGCAATGCAGAAGAAGGGTCCCCTCTAAAGTCAGAACCTACTTTATCAATCTCATCAAGTACAAATACCGGGTTAGCTGCTCCTGCCTTTTTAATAGACTGAATAATACGCCCTGGCATTGCACCAATATATGTTTTTCTATGGCCGCGGATTTCAGCTTCATCTCTGATACCTCCTAATGCCATCCGTACATATTTACGGTTCAGTGCTTTTGCGATAGATTTTCCCAATGAAGTTTTACCAACTCCCGGAGGGCCCACCAGACAAATGATAGGTGCCTTCATGTCACGTTTCAGCTTCAGCACAGCCAGGTATTCGATAATACGCTGCTTCACTTTCTCTAAGCCAAAATGATCCTTATCTAATACGCGCTGAGCACGTTTCAGATCGAAATTGTCTTTGGTGAAATCATTCCATGGAAGGTCTAATAAGAGTTCCAGGTAATTGATCTGTACCGAATAATCAGGCGCAGCGGGGTTCATTCTTCCCAGTTTATCCAGTTCCTTGTTGAAATGCTCTTTTACGGGATCCGACCATTTTTTCTTCTTGGCACGAATCTGTAAAGCTTCATATTCCAGATCTGATGAATTTCCGCCCAGTTCTTCCTGAATCGTTTTCAATTGCTGATTCAGAAAATAATCACGTTGTTGTTTATCGAGGTCTGTGCGAACTTTAGATTGAATCTGATTCTTTAACTCCAGCATTTGAAGCTCTAAGGTCAGAAGTTCCATGACCATCATTGCACGCTCGCGCTGATTGGTCATTTCCAGCATTTTTTGCTTATCAGAAACATCTGCATTCATATTTGAAGAGATGAAATTGATCAGGAACGAAGTGCTTTCAATGTTCTTCAGTGCGATTCCTGCTTCACTTGGAATATTCGGTGATAACTGAATGATCTGAGAAGACATTTCCTTGATCGAGGCTACCATCGCTTTAAATTCTTTATCTGCCTTATGTTTACCTTCCTCAAATTTGCTGATGGTCACTTTAATATAAGGTTCAGACTGAACTTCTTCAATTAAACGGAAACGCTGTTTTCCCTGAATGATCACGGTAGTGTTTCCGTCCGGCATCTGCAGCATCTTGATGATGTGGGCCACAGTACCCACACTATTCAATTGCTCAAACGTAGGATCTTCAATGGAAACATCACGCTGAGAAACAACACCAATGATCTTATCACCTTTGTATGCTTCTTTTATAAGTTTTATGGATTTATCCCTGCCAACAGTAATCGGAATGACAACGCCCGGAAATAGCACGGTATTCCTTAATGGAAGAATAGCTAGTATCTCAGGAGTCTCTTCATTATTCATTTCATCTTCGTCTTGTTGAGACATCAAGGGAAAGAACTCTGTATCTTCATTTATGATGGGTAGTGCATTGCTAAAATCAAAATGATCTTGTTTACTCATTTAAGTAAGTCTTTCTAAAATAAAAACGACAATCTGACAGCATGTCGTTTACGAAATTATTAATTATATTGAACTATCCATATTTTCAACTCTTGTGCCAAAACAGTGATACCTTCTTTTCCCTGTTAAAAAGTCAGGGCTATTTCCTTTATAACTTAAAAACAGGTCTGATTGTCCGCTGTTTCTTTGGATAAAAAAACAATAATTTCTCCCCTTATCATATTTTCATTTATTTAGCGTTTAAGAGGAATATTTGTAAATGGTATGATAGTTGCCTACAAATATCTTTATCCCAATACTCCCGATAAATACGTTTTGTAGATTTTATTAGGGTATTGAACTAAATCTAAATATATTTATTTTTTTTAAATAAAACTTAATGAACTATTCCAAGCAAATCATCTTATTATTATTATTATTTGTCTTTTCTACTCAATTGAGCATCGCTCAAAGCAGCGGTTATGATAAATTGGGTATGGATGCCATGATGAAACGCGATTTTAAAGGTGCGGTAGGACAATTAGAAAAGGCGGATACAAAAAACCCGAATAATCCAATAGTATTGAAAATGTTAGGGTATTCTTATTTCCAGTGTGGTGATTTTGAAAATTCTATTGCAACTTACAGCCGCTTAATTGCCTTGAAACCCTCAGATAATTCTGCCTATTACTATAGGGGTAAGGCCAGGTTAAACGTAGCCAATGACCCTAAAGAATCTTTAAATCAAATCAGGGAGAGCTTTTACATTTCTGCAATTAAGGATTTTACTAAAGGAATTGAGATTAACGGGGAAGAAGATACCCAATTGTTGCAGAACAGGGCATTGGCCTATAAGGATTATGGAATCTATAAATCTTATAAGATCAAGAAATCCACTGAAAAGGCTGCTGTAGTCGCTTTATTTAACAATTCAATTGCCGATTTTCAAAAGGTATTGGTTGTCCAGCCTTTACGTAAAGACATCATTTCTTTAATCGATTATGTCAAAGCACAGATCTCCAGCTTAAAATAAAGAAATTCTGGCATCAGATAAAAAAGGGTTGCTTTTGNNCAAAAGCAACCCTTTTTTATTTATGCTTCCTCGAAGATTTCTACAAACTTTGAGCGGCTCAACGGTTTGGTGAGGAAATCTGTGACCACAGGAATCCCCTGCGAACGTTCCAGTTCTGAAGGAGAGATGGAAGACGATACGATGTAAATGGCGATCTTCTTGCTCATCAGGGGGGCCAGCTGTTGGTACTTGTCCAGAAATCCCCAGCCGTCTAATACCGGCATATTAAGATCCAAAAATATAATGTCAGGCAATAGTCCAGGCTGATTTGCACTCAGCTCTAGGTCTAATAAAGCTTTTTGCCCGTCTTCGAAGACGGTGAGGTCGGTATTTAGATTGGCAACCTGTAATGTTTTTCTGGTCAAAAAAACGAATATAGAATCGTCATCTATCAGATAAAATCTTTTCATTGGAATATATTTATTGGTTCGTTATCGCTGTATTCTTTGTTTAATAAATTCTTATTTAGCCCCGTTTATTCAGGTGGGATTTGGTTTTCCTCTGCCTGATGAACAATAGACGCTATGGTTTCATTTAGTTGTGTCGTAGATTCTTTAAGCATGTATAATAGATCAATATGATCTCCATGCGGATTCTGAAGCATCATCTCTGTCAGGCTCATGATATTTGTTAGCGGAGCGCGTACCTTATGACTTTGAATCCAGGCAATATCTTTGAAATCCTGATTTTGTTTCTCGATCATACGTACATAATTGACACGCTTAGATACGTCTGTTGCCAATACCAACCTGGCCTCAACGCCATCTAAACTGACGATATTGGTGTCTATTTCTACTGGAAAAGAATGCCCTTCTTTATTCATATGTGTCAATATGCCGGAATAGGTCCTGGTCTTAATTGTGCTGAAGATGTCCATCAGTTTACTGATTTCTGAAGTCGGCCTTATTTTGGTGATGTTCATTGATAGAAACTCCTCCTTAGAATATCCGTACTTTTTAACCGCGGCATCATTTACCTTTAAGAAATTACCGGTATTTAACTCAAAAATGTACATAGGGACTGGATTGGAATCGAAAACATTCCGGTAGTACCGTTCAGAGGCATCCAGTTTTTTTAACAACATCACCTCCTTTATTCTGGTCTTCTCAAATCCATTGAGAATGCTGCTGATCATAAGGACGCTTACAAAACTGACGAAAATCAGGTTTACTGAATAGGCAATCCATAAAGTAAGGTCGTAGGTATCCGAGAGTGGGGTGGGGAAAATATTGAATTTAATGACCAGACCAATTCCAATACAGATCAGGGTATTAATGATCAATGGAATATAGGTTGCTTTTGGTGGGAAAATCATCGCAGTAAAAAAGGTGATGATCAGTAAGTAAAGCGCCCCAGGTCCATCAGAACCCACAAAAATCAGGTAAATTAAGGCAATAAGATAAAGAAGGATGACCACAATGACCATTCTGTAATCCAGCTCAATTTTTCTATTTATTACAAAACCCATAAGCATTATCACGACAATAACCATAAATACAGGGAAGAATACCTTCCCTGTCATAAATTCATGGATCAGAAAAAGAACCAGTCCAACCAGGCTTACCGGAATACAATACAAAACCGTATTCCTGAATAAAATGACCCGCCATGAACTGATCCGGAAGAGTGTAAACTGATTTTCCACAGGAATAACATGCTCGATTGCTTTCCTGTATTTTTTCCAGTATAATTTTACTCCTCCCATTTTTTTGAGATCTATTTCAATGACTTTGATATATACCGCTGATATGAATCCATTAAATGAGGAATATATTTCCCGATATCTGTTTAAACAGATATCGCGACATTGCTAAACCAATTCGTTGTAAATCATAAAAGACACGTTCTCAGGCTTGTCAGGCATTTGAACGCTAAAAAAAGCGATATCTATCTCTGTTAATAGGCCTATTATCATGCCATACCTGCCTTTTATTCAGTTAGATACTGAACTGGATAAAAGGAGGTTGCAATAAATGATGTATGGCTGGAAGCCGGAAGAATTCCGGGTTATTTAAATTTTCCGGTGATCCGGTAATTCTTTGTGGAAAGGAGCCTGATGTTTTGGGTTTTCTTTACCTCATACAAACTATCAGGGTAATAGCTAAGCGTGTCAGCTGAGGTGTATAGCGTGTTGGAATTTCGGATGAATATCTGCAGGCCATAAAGCTGACCATTGCGCCGGGTGATGATCACTTCCTTCACCGGTACCTTTTTATGGTCAGAAGTATATATTTCCTGCTCCCCGGATTTTTTCACCTGGAATAATCCTTTCCATGCTGCCCTGTTCATATCTGCATCAGAAAAAGTCGATAACTCTTTCTTCCAGTCCTGAATTTTTATCTCTTTACTTTCGGAAGAATCATTAACCATTACGGTCTTGAAGATGCTTGGATTTGAGCTGTTTAACCTGCTGATTTCCTGTTCAATATATTCTTTAAGGTTAAAATAAGTATGGGCATTCTTTTGCCCGGCTACTGTGGAATCCCCACAGCTATAGCATAGCAACAAAAGAAAGCCACATAATAAATGATTGTATCTCATTATACCAGGCAATTACCAGTCATGATGGCCGGTGCCGGAATACCTAATATTTTTAAAATAGTAGGGGCAATATCGCCAAGTTTTCCATCAGCTACAGTTTTATAGTCATTATCTATCAAAATGCAGGGAACCAGGTTGGTGGTATGAGCGGTATTTACCGAGCCGTCAGCATTCAGCATATATTCCGAATTTCCGTGATCCGCAAGAATGATGAAAGAATATCCGTTTTCAATCCCTTTGTTTACCACAATCTCCGCACAACTATCTGCAGTCTCCACCGCTTTAATTACAGCTTCGAAAACACCGGTATGGCCTACCATATCAGGATTGGCAAAATTCAGACAAACGAAATCTGCCCAGCCACTTTCCAGTTCTTTACTGATCGCTTCCGTGATTCCTGCAGCACTCATTTCCGGTTGCAGATCGTAAGTAGCTACCTTCGGTGAGGGAATCAGAATTCTTTTCTCATTTTCAAATACAGCTTCTCTTCCTCCTGAGAAGAAGAAGGTAACGTGTGGATATTTTTCGGTTTCCGCAATACGGATTTGATTTTTATGGTTTTTCTCTAATACTTCACCCAATGTTTCAGAAAGGTCATCTTTGGTGAAGATCACCTTCACATCCTGGAAGTTCTCATCATAGGTAGTCATCGTCACGTAATATAACGGTAACTTGTGCATCTGGAAATCAGGATAATCATGCTGACTCAATACAGCAGTAATTTCCCGGCCCCTGTCCGTTCTGTAATTGAAACAGATCACTACATCACCCGGTTGGATTGTTGCTACCGGACTGCCATCAGCCTGGGTCAAAACAATTGGTTTTATAAACTCATCCGTAATGCCTTCACTATATGACTGCTCAATGGCCATTGCGGCATTGCTTGTTGGCTGTCCAACGCCTTTGGTTAAAAGATCATAAGCCAGTTTTACCCTTTCCCAACGTGAATCCCTGTCCATCGCATAATAACGGCCAATTAAACTGGCGATCTTCGCGGTATTGTTTTCCAGATGATGATCAAGGTCTTTAATGAAATTTAATCCTGAATTCGGGTCAGTATCCCTGCCATCAAGGAAAGCATGCACAAATACATCTTTTAATCCCTGTTCAGTAGCTGCATCACACAAAGCCTTCAGGTGATTGATATGTGCATGTACCCCTCCATCAGAAACTAATCCGATGAAATGAACTGCTTTATTGTTTTGTTTAGCATAATTGAAAGCATTCAGCAGCACTTCATTCTGATGAAGCGTCCTGTCTGTAATCGCTTTATTAATCCGGCCTAATTCCTGATAAACTACCCTTCCTGCACCTAAATTCATATGGCCAACCTCTGAATTGCCCATTTGTCCGGCAGGTAAACCCACCGCTTCACCAGAAGCTTCCAGTTTGGAGTTCGGGTAGTTTTTAATTAAAGAGTCAAAGAAAGGAGTGTTGGCGGCATATGCAGCATCGGAACTGTCTTGTTTTCCATATCCCCAGCCATCAAGAATAAGTAGGACTAATTTTTTATGATTCATCAGTGAATTGCTTTTTAATATCTAACAAATATAAACCTATTGTGTGTTTTTTTTGAGTCAAATTGTAATTCCTCTGTAGTATCTTTGTTTTTTTTAGCCGCCATTAATGGCATAATTTATGTGCAGGTGATACATTAGCCATATAGAGAATATGAAGCCCTTACTTTTTTTGACGATCCTGTTTACCTCCCTTTCCTCTTCTATTGCTACACAAAGCGATATTATTGATAACTTATCTACTTACTTTAAGAGTGGAAGTTCTAAAGATGTTGCGGGATATTTCTCTTCTTCTGTCGAATTAATCATAATTGATGAAGAGGATGTCTACTCTAAAGCACAGGCTGAACAAATTTTAAGAAATTTTTTCACTAAATATCCACCCGTAAAATCTTCGGTTATTCACCTCATCAATGCAAATCCCAATTTTAGGTTTGGCATCCTTTCCTTGCACACCAAGAATGGAAAATTCAGGGTTTCTATCACGATGAAAAAGTCTAACAATGCTTTTTTTATTACAGAATTAAGAATAGAGCCGGATAAATAATAGTAAAAATGCTATTTTTGGGTTTAATTATAAGTTTTGGATAAGCAAATCATAGATCAATTCATAAAGAACGCTGTTGCTGAAGATTTAGGCGACGGAGATCATACCTCACTTTCAACCATTCCAGCCAATGCACAAGGCAAAGCAAAATTGCTGATCAAAGAGGATGGAATCATTGCCGGGGTTGAACTTGCAGTGGAGATTTTCAATTATATAGATGCGAAACTGGTTACGGAAGTAATGATTACCGATGGTTCGGAAGTTAAATACGGCGACATTGCACTTACGGTTTCGGGAAGTACACATTCTATTTTACTGGCTGAGCGCCTGGTTTTAAACTGCATGCAGCGGATGAGTGGAATTGCGACGAAAACAAACCGTATTGTTAGTCTGCTTACTGCTTACCCCACTAAATTATTAGATACCCGTAAAACTACACCTGGCCTGAGGTATCTGGAAAAATGGGCCGTTCGTATTGGTGGTGGGGTAAATCACCGCATCGGTTTATACGATATGATCCTCATCAAAGATAACCATGTTGATTATGCAGGCGGCATCTCTAACGCAATAAAAGCCGCAAACCAATACCTGGCAGATAAAGGAAAAGAATTGCAGATAGAAATCGAAGTGAGAAACCTTTCTGAGCTAAATGATGTTTTAACTACAAGAGGTGTAGACAGGATTATGCTCGATAATTTTAGCTTCGCTGATTTAAAGGCAGCTGTAAACCTCATTGATGGCAGATTTGTTACAGAAGCTTCCGGTGGAATTACCGAAGAAAATGTAGTCGAATATGCAGCCTGTGGGGTAGATTTTATATCTATGGGCGCTTTAACCCATTCTGTCAAAAGTTTAGACATGAGCTTAAAGGCATGCTAAAAACCATAATTCACCAGAATTTGATTCTGTTTTTTTACTATAATTGTAGTTAATGATTTCGGTCTATTCTATATCAGCAGTAATTTTAGCATATCTATTTGGGTCTATACCGACAGCGGTGTGGCTCGGACAAGCATTTTATGGTGTCGATGTCAGGGAATACGGAAGTGGAAACGCAGGAGCGACCAACACTTTCAGGGTTCTTGGAAAGCGCGCCGGCCTTGCCGTAATGACCATAGATATTGCCAAAGGTTATACTGCAACCAAACTTGCCTACTTTATAGGTCTATCTGTTACCGGTCCACAAAATTCTTCGCAGTTCATTAACTATGAGCTTGCATTGGGAGTGACTGCCGTGATGGGACATTTGTTCCCTATATTCGCCGGATTTAGAGGCGGAAAGGGAGTCGCTACACTTTTTGGAATGATTTTGGCAGTTAACTTCCCTGCAGCGATGCTTTGTGTTCTTGTTTTTGTAGTCGTCTTATTAACCACTAAATACGTTTCCTTAGGCTCTATATGTGCAGGTTTCACCTTCCCGTTGAGCATTGTATTCCTATTTCATTCTTCGGTTAAATCGGAGGTTTTATACGGGATGTGCGTATGTATCCTTATCCTCGTAACCCACCAGAAAAATCTGGAGCGACTTCTCAAAGGCAAAGAATCCAAAGTTTACCTGTTTAAAAAGAAAAACAACTAAAACAAAGAATTCATGAAAGCTTTAAATTTAATGGTCATTGCTGCGGCAGCGATGTTTTCGATATCCTCCTGCTCAACAGTTCCCCTAACCGGACGTAGCAGGCTGAGTTTAATCAGTGAAAGTGAAATGAGAGGCGCGGCCTCACTGGAATACAGCAAGATGTTGAGGGATCCGGGAACCAAAGTCCTTAATAATGCAGATGCCCAAAGGGTAAAACGTGTAGGACAGAAAATTCAGGCCGCTATCACCAAATACATGAATGCGAATGGTTATGCCAGTCAGATTCAGGGCTTCGCCTGGGAATTTAACCTGATAGACAGTAAAGAAGTAAATGCCTGGTGTATGCCAGGTGGTAAAGTAGCGGTTTATACCGGTCTTTTGCCGGTGGCAAAAGACGATGCAGGACTGGCTACAGTAATGGGACATGAAATTGCCCATGCGATTGCACAGCACTCGTCAGAGCGTGCTTCTCAAGCTGCCCTGGCACAAGCGGGAAGCGGAATCCTGGGCGTAGCTACAGCTGGTAAATCAAGTGCTACTCAGGAGATGATTAGTCAGGCTTATGGATTAGGAGCTCAGGGTTTTGTATTGTTGCCCAATTCCAGAAAACAAGAGCTGGAAGCCGATAATTTAGGTCTTACCTTTATGGCCATTGCCGGATACGATCCTGCTACAGCGGTTACTTTCTGGCAACGTATGGCAAATGCGAGCCGAGGATCTCAAAAACCACCTGAATTTCTAAGTACACACCCTGCAGACGCAACACGTATTGCCCAAATTCAAAGACTTTTACCACAGGCACAAAGATATTATAACTCTACTACAGGGAAACCAATCAGGTAGTTGAAACCAATTTTGGAAAAAAGGCCGTTAGCTAATAACGGCCTTTTTTATTGGGGCCAGTGTCTGGATAATGGCGGATGCTTTGACCATACATTCTTCATATTCGCCCTCAGGACTTGAAGCATAGGTGATGGCACCCCCAACCTGGAAGGATAAATATTTTGCTGTTTCCTGATACAAGATGCTGCGGATGATGACGTTAAAATCAAAATCACCCTCCGGACTGATGTATCCAATGGAGCCTGAATAGGCACCACGCTTGCTCAGTTCATGAGATTCAATCAATTCCATTGCCCTGATTTTTGGAGCACCGGTCATGGAACCCATCGGGAAAGTATTCTTTATGGCATCAATAAAATGTAATTCAGGGTTTAACTTACAGCTGATGGTCGAGATCATCTGATGTACCTGAGGAAAACTGTATATGCCGAATAACTCTTCTACTTTTACACTGCCTTTTACGGCACTTTTGGTCAGATCATTTCTAACCAGGTCTACGATCATTACATTTTCTGCCTGCTCCTTTTCATTTTTTCTCAGGTCCAGTTTGACCTGTTCATCGATAATGGCATCCGGATTTCTTCTGGCTGTACCTTTGATGGGCTGGGAGATGAGTTTTTCCTCACGTTTACATAAGAACCTCTCCGGACTCGCGGAAAGAATGTATTGATCCTGAATTTTGAAATATCCTGCAAATGGGGTAGGGGAAAGTGTATTGAGCTGGTTGAATATGGCTAAAGGATCTATTTCTGCATGTTCTGCAAAGAACTCCTGACAATAAGTAACTTCATAAATATCGCCTCTATTGATATGCTGCCGTAACTCCGATATTTTTTTCAGGTAAGCAGCTCTATCCAGCTTATGTTGAATATTTAATGTTTGTCCAGGAATTGGAGCAACCGGCTCCATTTGACTGATTTCTTTAAGGACTTCCTGATCGCCAAGGATTACAGCGATCTGGCCATCTTTTACGGTAATCAGGTATTCAGGAACAAAAAAGAAGAGATCCGGAAAATGGAGGGAATCCGGGTTCCTGGAATACAATTCTTCCTGCTCATTCTTCAGGTCATAGCTAAATAAACCAAACATCCAGGTTTTATGCAAATTGTAGAAAGACCTTAAGGCTTCAAAAGCTTGCCCTGTAGGTATATCCAAAACCTGATCTGCACCGGCAGCAATTACAAAATCGAATTTTCCGAAAGGATCGCTGTAGCTGTTAGAATCCAGGCAACAGCAGATGTCGAAGGAATTGGCCCATTGAAGTGCCTTGCTTTTAAATAACGATATATCTAGGTAATTCATTTGAAGCTAAAGTTAAAAAAAATAATTTACTGAATCCTGATTTTGTAAAACAAAAAAGGCGGCCATCGGCCGCCTTTTATATTAAAAATTACGTTCTAGTTCAATTCTAAAGTTTGAACCCTGTCTGGTCCAACTGAAAGATATTTTACAGGTACCGCTAACTCTTTCTCTAAGAAAGCAATATAGTCCGCAAGTTTCGCAGGAATTTCAGATACTTTATTTACTTTGGTCACATCTGTTTTCCAACCTTCAATCGCTTTCAATACCGGAGTAGGTTTTACTGTAATGATGTCATATGGCATGTAGTCAATGGTTTCGCCATTGTGCTCATAATGTGTACAGGCATAAATGGTATCAAAACCATCTAATACGTCTGCTTTCATCATGATCAGCTCAGTTACACCATTTAACATGATCGCGTATTTTAATGCAGGCAGATCAATCCATCCGCAACGACGGGCACGTCCGGTAGTTGCACCGAACTCATGACCAACCTGGCGAAGGTTTTCTCCAACTTCATTGTCCAGTTCAGTAGGGAAAGGTCCACCACCAACACGGGTACAATAAGCTTTAAAAATACCGTATACATGACCGATTCTGTTTGGGGCAATCCCTAAACCTGTACATGCACCAGCGGTAGTGGTGTTTGAAGAAGTTACAAATGGATAAGATCCGAAATCTACGTCCAGGAGTGTTCCCTGTGCACCTTCTGCCAATACTGTTTTTCCTTCTTTAAGGAATCCATTTACATAATGCTCACTATCTACATGAGGAATGCTTTTCAGGAATTCGATTGCTTCAAAAAATGCAGCCTCTTTTTCCGTCAGGTCATATTCAAAATTATAATGAGAAAGCATGTCTTTATGTTTCTCAACCAGTTTGTTGTAACGGTCTTTGAAATCAGGAAGGGTAGTATCACCAACTCTTAATCCATTACGTCCGGTCTTGTCCATATAAGTCGGTCCAATACCTTTTAGCGTAGAACCAATTTTGTCCTTGCCCATTTTTTGCTCATTTGCCGCATCCAGTAACTGGTGTGTTGGCAAAATTAGATGTGCTTTACGGGCAATTACCAATTTCCCTTTTGCTACAGGATCATGGCCAGCTGCTTTAAGGTTGTCTAACTCTCTTTTTAGAATGATAGGGTCAATAACCACACCATTTCCAATCAAGTTCATTGTTTTCTCATTGAAAATACCAGATGGAATGGTATTTAAAACAAATTTTTTGCCATCAAACTCTAAAGTATGTCCGGCATTCGGACCGCCTTGAAAACGAGCTATCAAATCATATTGCGGACTTAGAACATCAACAATTTTTCCCTTGCCTTCATCGCCCCATTGCAGGCCCAGAAGCACGTCTACTTGCGTCATTATTTAAATTTAAGAATAGAAATATTATAAATTGGATATGTTAACTTGCATGTTTAATGTCGGCATTCTGATTGTTCATCGCATTTTTTGCAGAACAATCGAAACAGCTGCCATAAAGATTAAGAGAGTGATGTTTGATCTCAAACTTTAATAAATCACCAACCATACTCTGGATCTGATGGATCCGTGGATCACAGAATTCTACTACTTTCCCGCAGTCAATACAAATGATATGGTCGTGCTGATGATAGCCATATGATTTCTCAAATTGGGCCATATTTTTACCAAACTGATGTTTAGTAACCAGATCACATGAAACTAATAGCTCCAAAGTGTTGTATACAGTAGCCCTGCTTACACGATACTTTTGGTTTTTCATGTGGATATAGAGGGTCTCTACATCGAAATGGTCATCTCTGGAATATATTTCTTCTAAGATGGCAAAACGTTCCGGTGTTTTTCTCAGACTTTTATTTTCGAGATAAGCTTCGAATATTTTTCTTACTAACTCGCTGTTGTGGTTTGTAGACATAGTTTTTAAACTCCTTTCAAAGGTACCAATTTTTATATAAATCTGTATGTTTTATTCGTTTTTTTAGGCATCAAAACGGGTAACACCCGTTACGCCTTTTACTTCCAGCAGGTTTTTAATCAGGTTGTCTAAGTGCTCTTTATCATTTACAAAGATCATAATTGATCCATCGAAAATGCCATTATCTGTGTCTACAGTAATAGAACGCATATTTACCTTGAAATCTCCCGAAATTACTTTAGTGATGTTATTGATCAAACCTACGTCATCAATTCCGATAATGTGTAATCCGGTTAAAAACGTGAGCTCCTGCTGACGGTTCCATTTTGCTTTTACTACCCGATAGCCATAGTTTGCCATCAGTTGTGCGGCATTCGGACAATTGGTGCGGTGGATCTTGATTCCCTCATTAACCGTCACAAATCCAAATACATCGTCTCCCGGAATAGGATTGCAACAGGCTGCAAGGGTGTAGTCGATCTTTTGAAGATCTTCACCAATCAATAGGATATCAGATTCAGGGCCTTTAACACGGCTCAGTAATGCTTCAATCTTTTGATTATCGCTTTTCTCCGAAGAACCCCTGTTCTCGATTTCTTTTTCACTCGCCAGGTAATCTTTTAAATCCTTTAACTCAATCTTACCATTGGCAATGTTGATGAACAACTCCTGTGTAGAAGGTAATTTAAAAAAGTAGGTCAGCTTATTCAGGTTATCTGTATTGTAAGTAATCTTTAAAGATTTAAGCTTACGCTCCAAAGTTTCTTTGCCCTGCTCCGCAATTTTCCTTTTTTCTTCTTTTAAAGAAGACTTGATTTTCGATTTGGCCTTCGCTGTAACTACAATATTCAGCCAGTCCTCTTTAGGTGTCTGTTTACTGGAGGTAATAATTTCTACCTGATCTCCATTCTGTAGTTTATAAGATAAAGGAACCAGTTTGTGGTTCACTTTTGCACCAATACATTTTGCCCCTACATCAGTATGGATCTCAAAAGCAAAATCTAAAGCAGTAGCTCCTAAAGGCAATTGTAACAATGCCCCTTTAGGCGTAAAAATGAAAATTTCATCCGAGAATAGGTTCATTTTAAAATCATCCAGGAAGTCTAAAGCATTGGCTTCCGGATTGTTCAGCATTTCCCTCACTTTCATGATCCATTGGTCAAGACCATTGTCATTACTCGATTCTTTGTATTTCCAGTGTGCGGCAAAACCTTTCTCCGCAATCTCATTCATTCTTTGGGTACGGATCTGAACTTCTACCCATTGTCCCTTAGGTCCCATAACCGTGGTATGCAGCGACTCATATCCGTTTCCTTTCGGAGAGGAAACCCAGTCACGTAAGCGGTCCGGGTTCGGACGGTAGAGGTCGGTCACAATGGAATAGGCTTTCCAGCAATCTGCTTTTTCATTTTCAGGATTGCTGTCCAGAATGATCCGGATGGCAAAAAGATCATAAACCTCATCAAAAGGGATATTTTTGCTCTTCATCTTATTCCAGATCGAATGAATTGATTTCGGACGGCCATATATATCAGCCGTTAGTCCCTGCTCCGCCAGAATTTCATTGATAGGCTCGACGAATCTTTTGATGAATAAGGTTCGTTCTGCTTTTTTTTCGTTCAGCTGAGTGGCAATATATTTATAGGTGTCTGGCTCCAGATACTTCATGGAGAGATCTTCCAGTTCAGATTTAATGGCATACAGACCCAGACGATGGGCCAGGGGGGCATATAAATAAATGGTTTCAGAAGCAATCTTTAACTGCTTTTGCCTCGGCATAAAGTCCATCGTCCGCATGTTGTGCAGCCGGTCAGCAAGTTTGATCAGGATCACCCGTACATCATCCGCTAAAGTCAGCAGCATTTTCCGGAAATTCTCCGCTTGCAAAGAACTGTTATAATCGAAAACACCGGATATCTTAGTCAGACCATCAATGATCTTTGCCGTTTTCTTTCCAAATTCCCTTTCAATATCCTCTAATGTGATGTCGGTATCTTCTACAACATCGTGTAATAAAGCACATACAATCGAAGTGGTTCCCAATCCGATTTCTTCCGCGGCAATCTGTGCAACAGCAATAGGGTGATAAATATAAGGCTCTCCTGATTTCCTTCGCATATTTTTATGACTTTCAAGGGCCATATCAAATGCTTTACGAATCTCTTTCTTATCTCCCCTTTGAAGTGTTGGCTTACAGGCACGCAAAAGCGCACGGTATCGCTTCAATATCTCTTGCTTCTCTGCTTCTAAATCAATCACTAATGTGTTCTTCATCAATATATATGGTGTTTTTTCTTAATCTGCTATTTTGTCGGTTGTTCATCCTGAAAGGGCACATGAACATACGAATTTACGCATTTATCAGTCCATTACCGGATACTTTTGTTAATATAAGCTTTTTGTAAAGATCATGTTAGTATATGCAATAATTCCTCCAAATTTAAGTTTGTCATATTAGGTAAGACTCTGGTTCGTTCTTATTGAAGACCTTTTTAAATGAGGTCGGTTTCAATTGTATTATTTACGTCAGGATGATAACGATTTGTTGTTAAAAGATTATCTTAGACATGAAATAAAACTAATATATTATTTTTGCCGTAAATGGAAAGAGGTATAAATTTATGAAATTTTACAGGTTATTTTTTCTGTCAATTGTCATTATTACAGGTGCTTCTGCTAAAGCGCAGCAAAGCACTGTGAAAGTGAAATTTCCCGTATTGGGAAAGAATGACACGATTCGGGTAGCCTCTACCAATGAAGATGGAGAAATGATCCCCTGGATCCCGCTCAATGAAGTAATCATCTACGGTTATAGAATCTTCAAAACCCCTGAAGACCGTGCCGCCTTCAACCGCTTACGCTACAATGTGATGAAAGTGATGCCTTATGCTTTATATGCAAAAAGAAGGTATGAACAGCTGGAAAAGGACCTGGCAGGAGCCGAAGATAAAAAGTTGCAAAAGAAACTCGTTAAACAATGTGATAAAGAAATTAAAGACATGTTTAACCGGGAAATCAAAGAACTGACCATTTCTCAGGGACAGATTTTAACAAAACTGATCGACAGGGAGCTCGGAAGGACTACCTATGAAATCGTTAAGGAAACCAAAGGTGGAATCACCGCATTTTTATATCAATCTGTGGCCAGAGTTGTTGGCCATAATCTTAAAAGTAAATACAACCCATCGGAAGAGCGGGACATCGAATCCATTATTCTTTCTTCCGGGTTTTACCAATAAAATATGTCTGATAACTCAAAAAGTATACACCAGTTTAAGGTAAAATTGATCAATGGAACAGAAAAGAAACTTTCTGACTATAAAAACAAAAACTTATTAATTGTAAACATTGCTTCTGCATGCGGCTTTGCGCCCCAGTTAAAGGAGTTGCAACAGCTTAGGGAAGAGCTTAAATCTCAGGACTTTGAAGTTCTTGCTTTTCCATCCAATGACTTCGGAAGACAAGAGCCGCTTGAAGGGGAAGCGATCCATTCTTTCTGCGAACTAAACTATGGTGTTCAATTTCCTGTCTTTGAAAAAATCATGGTCAGAGGAGAACAGGCACACCCTTTATTTAAATTTCTGGGGGATAAAAAACTCAATGGAAAATTGACTTCCACCCCGAGGTGGAATTTTCACAAATACCTGGTGAATAAAAAAGGAGAAGTGGTGGACTATTTCTTCCCTTTTACCAAACCCTTATCCACAAAAGTGAAGAAAAAAATACAGCGTCTGGGTTAAGCCCAAAACATTTTAGAACACATGATGAAGTTAGATATATTAGTCCTTGCCGTTCATCCGGACGATGCAGAGTTGGGATGTTCCGGAACTATTGCCAAACATATCGCAATGGGAAAGAAAGTCGGAATTGTAGATTTTACCCGGGGAGAGCTTGGAACAAGAGGTTCCGCAGAGATCAGAGACCTGGAAGCAGCAGATTCTGCAAAGATCTTAGGTCTTCATGCCCGGGAAAAT
Source organism: Pedobacter sp. KBW06 (assembly GCF_003852525.1). Taxonomy (GTDB): domain Bacteria; phylum Bacteroidota; class Bacteroidia; order Sphingobacteriales; family Sphingobacteriaceae; genus Pedobacter. The sequence continues at coordinate 1,753,862 of NZ_QAJL01000003.1, read as the reverse complement.
CTGAGGTTCAAAGATGGCTTTTTTGCAAACGACGAAGCGCATAAAATCGCAGTAATCAAAATGATCCGTAAGTATCAACCGGAAATCATTTTGACAAATGCTTTGCACGACAGGCATCCGGATCATGGAAGGGCCGGAGACCTGGCTAATGATGCTTGTTTCTTATCCGGATTGTCCAAAATTTCTACGAATATCGAGGGACAGGAACAGGAAGCCTGGCGACCACGTCTGATCCTTCAGTATATTCAGGACCGTTATATCGAACCTGATATCATTGTAGACATTACCCCTTACATCCAAACCAAAATTGATTCGATTAAGGCTTTTAAAACACAGTTCTTTAATCCTGATCATGAAGAAGCGGAAACCTATATCTCTTCTCCTGAATTTTTCGATAGTGTGATCGGCCGTGCCCGTGAATTCGGAAAATCAATAGGAACAACTTATGGGGAAGGATTTACTTGTCGTAAACTTTTAGGTGTAAATGATCTTTTTAACCTGAGCTAACACTCTTTAAACGATCTTTATCTGGCTAAGCCAACAAATTGGCTGTTTTGCTGTTTTTAAAGGAAACAGCAAAACATGGCCAATATCTTCTCCTCCTTAAAAAACGCATATACCCTTTTTAAAACCGTCGATTTTCAGAAACTGGAAGCGCTTTCTAAAAAGGTAGACCTGACTAAAATTGTAGATTCGGTATCCAACCTTGATGAAACCCAGTTACAGGGGTTGATGAAGATGATGGGCGGACCCCATAAGAAAAGAGAACTTCCTCCGATAGAAGGAGATTTTTATCACCTCGGAGATGAAGCACTGAGTGATGATGATCGTGCTTTGCAATTGAAAGTCCGTGCATTTCTGGAAAAGGAAGTTAAGCCTGTAGTCAATAAGTACTGGCTTAGAGCAGAATTTCCTTTTGAGCTGATTCCCGGAATTGCAGAACTCAATATTTGTGGCCTTACCTACGAAGGTTATGGCTGTCCCAATAAATCAAATCTGATGGAAGGCATGCTGGCAATGGAAATGGCGAGAGTGGATACTTCTATGTCTACTTTTTTTGGGGTACAAAGTGGATTGGCCATGGGCTCCATTTATCTGCTTGGATCTGAAGCTCAAAAACAAGAATGGCTGCCCGATATGCAGCAATTGAAACTGATTGGCGCATTCGGATTGACAGAACCGGAAGTGGGCTCAGGTGTTGCCGGAGGATTAACGACGACGGCAAAACGGGTGGGGAGCAAATGGGTGCTCAACGGGCAGAAAAAATGGATCGGTAATTCTACTTTTTCTGATGTGACGATTATCTGGGCCAGAGACCTGGATGATCAGGAAGTAAAAGGATTTTTGGTAAGAAAAGGGGCCAAAGGTTTTGCTGTAGAGAAGATGGAAGACAAAATGGCTTTGCGAATTGTACAAAACGGCCTGATTACCTTAACAAATTGTGAAGTGGAAGAAACCGATCGTCTTCAAAATGCCAATTCCTTCAAGGATACTGCAAAAGTATTAAAGATGACAAGGGCAGGAGTAGCCTGGCAGGCTGTAGGCTGTGCGAGGGGAGCGTATGAAAGCGCTTTGCATTATACCCGGACAAGAAAACAGTTCGGAAAACCGATTGCTTCCTTTCAGCTGATTCAAAACCATTTGGTGGAAATGTTATCTAACCTGACTGCAATGCAAACCCTTTGTTTCCGGTTGTCTCAGCTACAGGATCAGAATCTGTTAACCGACGAACACGCTTCACTGGCTAAAGTATTCTGTTCTATGAAAACCAGGGATGTAGTAAGCAGGGCGAGAGAAGTAATGGGAGGGAACGGGATTCTGTTGGAATATGACGTGGCCCGTTTTGTAGCGGATGCTGAAGCCATTTATTCTTATGAAGGAACAAAAGAAATCAATACACTGATTGTAGGCAGGGCCATCACCGGCTTTTCTGCCTTTGTATAATCTATTTAAAAGGATATTTGGTAATACTTGTATTGCCCATTGCACTTTTTTCGTAAAGGGCAATACAAGTATTGTTAAATGAAGGATCAAAATTCTGTTTTCCAGGACCTAGCTGATTGGGAGCCGGACTGCCTTTGATGAAAAAATATACCTTGGTATTTCCGCCTTTATGATGGGGTTTGAAATTACCATAAGTTTCCATTTCAGACCAGAGTGTATCTTTAACCGTTACCGCAAACACATGCTGTATGGGGCCGGTATTGTTGTCGTTCCGATAGTGTGCCACTTCTGTGAATTCTCCTTTCAGGTCCTCAATACCCGGTTGGGTAAAAGTACCCTTCATCATCCAGGCTACAAGCAGTACCACGAGGATACCAAGAAAAATATTGATCTTCTTTTTACCCATTATAACGCAGGTAAGATTTTTTCCATTACGGCTAAGCCATCATCAATGTGTTTTTTCTCGATACAAAGTGCCGGTCTGAAACGAATGGTCTGGTTGCCACAGCCTAAGAACATAACGTTCTGATCCATTCCTTTTTGAATAAAGGCGTTACGCATATCTTTATTTGGGAAATCGAATGCACAAAGCAAACCTTTACCTCTTACATTGCTGATTTTATCATGTTTCTGCGCAAGATGTTCCAGATTTTCTTTTAGATATTGCCCTACGATTGTTGCATTGTCACATAAATTATCGTCCTGAAGGATCTGTAAGATTTGTGTTGAGCGAACCATGTCTACAAGGTTACCACCCCATGTAGAATTGATTCTGGAAGGAACCCTGAATACATTGCCCTCCACCTGATCTACCTTATCGCCCACCAGAATTCCACATACCTGCATCTTTTTACCAAAAGCAACAATATCAGGACGTGCTTTTTCGCTGTAATGCTGGTGACACCAGAATTTACCGGTAAGGCCCACACCAGTTTGAACCTCATCGTAAATTAAAAAGGCATCGTTCTCATCTGCAAGCGTTTTTAACTGAATTAAAAACTCTTCACGCAAATGATTGTCACCACCTTCAGATTGAATAGGCTCCACAATAATGGCACAGATTTCATCTTTATTGTCTGCGAAAGCTTGTTTGATCTGAGCAATAGAAGCTTCTTCAGTGTCAATTGCTTTTTTTAAGTTTTCATCCTGTAAAGGAAATTTAATGGTTGGTACGGAAACCCTTGGCCAGTCGAACTTCGCAAACCATTTCGTCTTATCAGGAAGAGTATTGGTTAAACTTAAGGTATATCCGGTTCTGCCATGAAAAGCTTTTTCAAAATGCAGAACTTTAAATCCCTTTTCTTCTTTAATCCCTTTGGCAAAGTTCTTCTGAACTTTCCAGTCCATCGCTACCTTAATGGCATTTTCAACTGCCAATGCGCCACCTGCAATAAAAAAAGCATGAGGCAGGTAAGAGGGGATTCCAACTTTAGAGAACGTATCTACAAACTGAGCATATTGTTGTGTATAAACATCAGAATTGGAAGGATTCGACATTGCTGCCAATAGAAGGCTTTTTTTGAAGGCTTCGTCATTGACCATTTTCGGATGGTTGTATCCCAATGGGACAGAGGCAAAACAAGTAAAGAAATCCAGTAAGTTCCGCTTATACTTCGAGTCGTAAATATAAGCCCCCTGACTTTTTTCCATATCATAGGTAAGGTCAAAACCATCGGCTAAAATGTGTTTGCTTAAAGTTTCATTTACCTGATCGGGAGCTACAGTTAGTTGATACATAAAATCTATATTTTGGTGTAACCAAATGTAACAAAAAGTGCCAAATTAACAAATGCAGGCACTATTTGGACTCGAAAACCCAAAAACTAGGTTTAAACTGTTTAAAGTATGATTTTAGTGAAAAATAAATTTTACGCTCACAAATGTTAATAATTTTCGGGACAAAATTTAGGCCGGTTTCTCAGAAATTCCATCAGAAATGCTCGATGATTTTACATTTTATGTAAATTCCTTATGCCTTAACCCTGAAATAAAAATAGCTGTTGACAAACAATATCAAGCCACCCAATAAACTCCCTCCAAGTACATCGGTAAACCAATGGGCACCTTGATATACCCTGGAGATTGGAATGAGTATAATCAGCAAGTTACAAACAATGATCACTATAACTCTTAAAATGAAAGGTATGGTCTTGACATGAGACATGACGACAATCAGAAATCCAAAAAAGACAACATAGAAATTTACATGCCCACTGGGAAAACTCTGTTGAACTGTCTTTTCCAGAACATGCACTAAAGGTGCGGCAGGTCTGGGCCGGTCTACAAGAATCTTGACGATGGTACTGGCCACACCTGCAAATAAGGTGCTGAGGGTAAATAACGCTTCCCTCTTTAATTTGAAAACGAAAAACAGCAAGGCCGTCAGCAGGACCATGATCACCGAATAAGGCATCACACCGATAAAGCTGATAAATTTCATCCAAGGATCGAGGGAGGGGCTTTGGTAACTTTGTATGAAAGTGGAGAAGTTCTTATCCAGGTCAGATAAGGGCATATAGCTGATGAAAATGGTTAGCAGGATAAACCCCAGCAGGGCTGAAATCAAGAGATAGGTTAAAATAAGGTTTCTTTGTTTATTCATTTTATTGGTAATATGATCAATTTGATTTCAAAATACATACATAACGCTGGTTTAAACGATTTAATGCCAAAATAACAGATGATTTTGTAGAAAATCTGGATTTACTTGTCCATAAATCTTTAGCACAAATGCTAACTTTACCCTCCATGAAAATCTTACTAACCGGATGTGTGTTATTCTTTATGAGCACATCACTATTTGCACAAAAGAGCACTGATGTTTCCCAGGCTGTAGTTACGTACAAGTTTCGTAGCAACGGAAAAGAGCTTGGAGGAGAACTGAAATTATTTACAAAAGGAGCACAGGCACGCATCGCCAGGCAGGGGGCGCAGACTGAACAACAGTTTCTGCAGTTTAAAGAAGCGGCAACCTACCAGGTACTCAGCAACAATGGCCTTTCTTACAGCCTTAAGAAACCATTTTCAGACTATGTGAAGGCAGAGCTGCTTCCGGGTATAGATACTATTGCCGGCATTCCCTGTAAAAAAGCGAAACTTTTCATCCGCTCCAACACCATCGAAATATGGTACAATACGGATTTAAAGATTAAAGGAACACCCACCATCTCTATTGCTCCGGCAATGGGCCTTGTGTTAAAAGTGATCCGTAACGGAAATTCTGAAACCGTAGCTACGAATATAGAGTACCGGACCGTGACTCCGGAAGAACTTAAATGGCCATCAAAATGGGGAAATCTATTGGATGAACCTGCTTACCAGCGCCAAATCATTGAAAGCAGGTATACCACCCTCCAAATTTTTAATGACGAACAAATCAACTTTGGTAGGAAAATAGAAAATCCTGCAGGAGAACAGGCGAACCTTACTTACCACTTTTCAGGCGGTACAGTTATTCTTAAAAAAGTGAAACTTCCGGAGACTTCAGCAGGACAGCATTTGTTTGCGGAATTGGTGCAACATTCTAACGGCGATGCCTATGACCGTACCGGATCTGTATTCATGATTCCGGTCGACAAAAAGATTTCTTTTTTACAGGCACTGCAAAATGGTGTACAGGTTCTTCCGGTATATAACGCAAAGAACGGAAAGAAATACCAGGGTGTAACTGCTACGGATCAATACCTTCCTCCCCTGGAACTGATGCGCTTTTTCACTTCTTTCGGTGTAGGGAAGTTTAATGAGCAGGCTAAAATAAAGGGATACAACTGGGCGGATTCAGTGGTGTATAAACAAGACATTACTGCTTTATTACCTAGCCTGCAAGGTGAGGTCTGGATCGGGGTTTTTATTGGTAATTACGACAAAGGTGGTCATAAAGCCAGTTTGTATTTTAAATACTATCCCGGAGATGAGGATGATGATAAAAATGGTAAGAAAAACTGGATGATGCCTGTGTTTAATACCACGAATCTGATGGAAATGTCCGGACAGGAATATGGAACGATGTTCGACAAAGATTCCCTTACCGTTTCGGTAGAGGTACCGGCAGGCGTAAAAAATCTTCGTTTGAGATACCTGACCACCGGACATGGCGGATGGGGGAACGGCGATGAATTTGTGCCCAAACAAAATGAAATATTTGTGGATGGAAAACGCGTCTATCACTTTATTCCATGGAGAGAGGATTGCGCAACCTACCGCATGCTGAATCCTGCCTCAGGTAATTTTGGTAATGGTTTATCTTCTTCAGATCTGAGCCGTTCTAACTGGTGCCCGGGAACCTTAACCCTTCCGGTAGAAATCCCTTTGCCAGAACTTAAACCAGGAAAACATACTTTAAAGGTAGCTATTCCGCTCGGCAAGCCTGAAGGAACAAGCTTTAGTGCATGGAATGTATCGGGGGTACTGATTGGGGAAAGGGAATAATTATTTAAATCCTGTAACTATTTTTCAAATCCTACGTCCCATCAAAAAACTAAACATTTGATATGAAAAAAACATTTACTTACCTTTTTCTTTCTTTTCTCAGCTTAACGGTAGTTGCTCAGCAAAAGAATGTTAAACCGGATAGCCGGCTTGCAGATTTGGATGCAGTGCTGAATAAGGTACTGAAAGATCAAAAAGTGGCCGGTTTTGCAGTAGCGGTAACGGAAGGTGATAAAATCATATATAGTAAAGGTTTCGGATATAGGGATGTAGAAGGGAAAAAACCGGTTACGCCAAATACACTTTTTGCCATAGGTTCAAGCTCTAAGGCTTTTACCTCAGCCTTGCTTGGTTTGCTGGAAAAAGATGGTAAACTTTCATTGGATGGCAAAGCAACAACTTACCTGCCACAGCTGCGGTTTTTCAATGATAACATGAACAGCCAGATTACGGTTCGGGACATGATGTGCCATCGGACTGGATTGTCCCGTTATGATTATTCCTGGTACCTCTTCAATACGCCTAACAGAGACAGCATCTTGCAACGTGTAAAGTATATGGAACCAAATGCCGGGCTCAGAGAGAAATGGCAGTATAACAATTACATGTTTCTTGCACAGGGCATGATTGCCGAAAAGATTACCGGAAAAACCTGGGAGCAAAATATAAAGGAAAAGTTTTTTATCCCGCTGGAGATGACCAGATCAAATACCAGCATCTATGATATGCAGAAGGATGCGGATGCTTCCCTGCCATATACACTGGAAAAGGATAGCATCATTAAGAAGATGGATTATTACGATATTTCTGGTATGGGACCTGCAGGATCGATCAACAGTAGCGTCAATGAAATGGCCCACTGGTTACAGCTTTGGACAAGTGGTGGTCGCTATCATGGTAAGGAGATTTTGCCTCCGTCTTATATTGAGCAGGCTGCGACTGCACAAATGGTAATGGGTGGCGGTTTACCGGGAGAGTTTAAGGACATTTATTCTGCCAGTTATGGTCTGGGATGGATGATCAGCTCTTACCGTGGACATTACCTGGTTGAACATGGTGGAAATATTGATGGCTTCTCAGCAAATGCCGCTTTCTTTCCTTCAGACGATATCGGAATCGTTGTCCTGAGCAATCAGAATGTTTCCGCTGTTCCTGGCCTGGTTCGTAACACCATCGCCGACCGGATCCTTAATCTAAACAAGACCGATTGGAATGCGGAACAAAATAAGAAGAAAGACGAGGCCATGAAAAAGAAGAAAGCCGAAAAGCCGGAAGCGGAAGCAGAGCAGGTATTAAATACAAAGCCTTCACATCCCGCAAAAAGTTATGTCGGTTTCTATGAAAATCCAATAGCAGGAACAATTGACGTGTCCCAAAGAGCCGACTCTCTGTTTGCTGCATTCGGAAAAGAGCGTGTTTTTCTTAAGCACTATCATTATGATGTTTTTGAAGCGAGAGATATCGATAAAAAGGGGAAAATTGATACAGCAACAAGTAGCTTCAGAATCAATTTCAGCTCCGGAACAGATGGTAAGATAGCAGGAGTCAGTCTACCACTGGATGGCAAACAGGTAGTATTTGCTTTTCGCCCTAAAGAAGTCGCTTTGACTAAAGAAATGCTCGAAAAATATACAGGCGATTACAATCTGGGTAAAACGGCAGTTAAAGTATACCTTAAAGATAAGGTTCTTTTCGTATCAATCTCCGGACAACCGGATTATGAAACGATTGCTATAGGAGCAGATACTTTTCAAATCAAGACTTTAATAGGATATAGCCTGAAGTTTGAACTCAAAGGATATCAGGCAGAATCATTGACCTTCAAACAGCCAAACGGGAATTTTAAAGCGATCCGTAAGAAATAATTAAAATCAGATATTGTCAATTAAAAAGGCTTTCCGGATCTCCGGAAAGCCTTTTTGATGAGTGACGAAGCCATCTCCAATCTCTACATATGAAGATGAAATTCCGGATGTAAAACCTGGGAAGTATTATCAAATCCTGATCGGATACACCTCAGATAGTATAAAATAGTATGACTTACCTGAATGACTCTCCTGATTTCGACCTCTATTCAAAATAAACTACCGGTGTTTTTTTTGTAAACATAAGTTTAGCTTTGGTAAACTTTAGAGAAGGGGTAAGATAGACTACGTCATTACCTCTCTAATCTTTCTTTTTCAAGTCGGTATTTTTAGCTGTTTTTTGAATATGATCTAAGATGTATACTGCTTTTTGAGGATTGAAACGATGTTTTGGCTTCCTTAAGGAAGTATATCATCCATTGATGATGTAGTAATGTAGAGGTGCTTTTTATTGCCGGAGCTAATTTGATTCCTTAATATTATGTTAAACCAAACCTATTGATTGTGATGAACCTAAAATTTCTAAACCAGGCAAAATTGCCTTTTATTGCCTTATTGTTTCTTACGGTCATGATGACCTCTTGTTCGAAACAGAAGAATGAACCTTCAACAGGAGAAGACGTAAATGGAAAACCTGTTGTTTCTCCTATTTTAACAGATCTGTTCAGAAATTCCTACCGTGTATATGAAATGCAACGGAATGCGAAAGGAATTTACAGGGATTCAAAACTTTTTAGCGGAACAGACTATCACCCGGCTTCGGTTGCCAATATAGGAACAGGCCTTGTCTCTCTTTGCATTGCCGATAAAATGGGCTGGATTTCCGATGGTAGTCAGCAGGCGGTTACAACTTTGCAAACCTTAATCGGTCAGAACAGCAACTTTAAACTGGATGTGAACACCGCAGGCTTTCCAAGGCATTTTGTAGATATGGAAACCGGAGCCCGAGCCTGGAATTCAGAATATAGTACCATTGATGCAGCTATAATGGTCTCCGGAGCATTGTTCTGTAAGAAATATTTCAGTACAAACACCACCATTGCCACGCTCGTGGATCGCCTGTATAAATCTATCAACTGGTCTAAGGCAATCGCGAACCCCGCGACCGGGTCAATCTATTTATCACTAGACGCGAATGGCAATGGGATCGGAAATACAGCTGTTTTTAACGAATACATGATTGTCGCTTACCTTGCTTTTAAATCCGAAAACGGAGCAGCTGGACCGGCAACTACTTTATGGAATAATTTTTATGCCAATACCACGAACTTACCTAAATCAACCTATTCAGGTTTTGAAGTTTTAACCGATTATCCTGGTGCTTTTCTTTCTGATTTTATACCTCAGTTTTGCTATTATTTGTGTCATCCTTATTCAGCAAATGCCCAATACATGCAGTATATGAATAATGCGATGCAGGCTGATAAAAAATGGTGGACGTTTACTACTGGTATTGCTGCTTACGAGTGGGGTTTAGGTGCCGGCAGCGACCCTTCAGGCTATCATGCCAACCGCATCAACGATAATGCGGGTAAGGTCGTTTCTCCTCATATTATTAGCGGTTTTATTCCCATTAACGCAACTGCAAAAACAGACTTGCTCAGTTTGTATAATGCGAATAAAGGAGTATATACACTTCCGGGAACGGCCTACAAGATTCTATGGCGCTATAGTGTTAGCAACCCTTCATGGACTGCCAATGAAGTTCAGGGAATAGACTTTTCTTCTATGCTTTTTGGTTTGGCTACTTTACCGGAAAATTGTGGAACAGCATTTTTTAGTACGTATAATGACTATAACTTTCCAGCTTATTCATTTTCTCCTCTTCCTTAAATCTAAGGTTTTCCAGAGGCTATGTATATGAGGGAAACGGCATATTGTGGTGCTTACAAACTTTGCAGGCGCCTTCTTAACGATGTTAAGTACGAGCATTATGCCTTGCGGGGAGTTTATTCCTGAAGAAAGCCTGGGCCCTTATTTTACGAAACTGAGGTAAATAAAAAAAATATTAATCTGATCGAAGGCTTTAATGAGACCTGCGATCAGATTATTTTTGAGAGAGAAGAAGATTATCCTTCCAGTGTTTCTGCTGCTTTTATAATCAAATTAGCAATTTCCTGCGGATGAGAAGCCATAGAAGCGTGACTTGATGACAAACTAATCGTTTCTGCTTTCATTCTTTCTGCGAAAAAATGTTGTGTTTCAGGTGGGATCATTCTATCCAGTTCAGATACCTGATACCAGGTTGGTAAATTTTTCCAGGCCACATAGTCCGGTTTATCTTCAAAGCATTTTCCTGAGGTTGGTTTTTGTGCAAGGGCCATCACCAGAGATTCTTCTGCAGGAAGGTCATGTGCGAAGTTTTCCGCAAACATGCTTTTTTCAATCCATAGAAAACCATATTGATCGGGGCGTAATGCTGCGGCGCCGGCCGGAGCAGTAGTTCTGCCCAATAACATGCCAAGATTCTCATTCTCGTCCGGTGCAAAAGCAGCAATATAAACCAACCCTACTACCTTATCACTCTTTCCTGCAGCTTCTGTAATTACGGCTCCACCATAAGAATGTCCTACCAGAAGCGTTGGGCCATCAAAAGATTCTACGAGCCTGCGGGTCCGCTCCGCATCGTCGGAAAGGGAAGTCAATGGGTTTTGAACTGAACCGACGGTATATCCCGCTGCAGTTAATATTGGAATCACCTTGCGCCAGTGAGAACCATCGCCCCAGGCTCCATGTACCAGTGCAATGTTGATTTTCTTTTTCATAATTGTTGAATTTTAGGTAAAGAGATATTGAGTCCAAAGTTCAGCAGAAACAAAGCCAAAAAATTTAACCTCGGTTAAAATCGTTCACATGGCATAATCTTTTTCTGATCCGGCTTAAAGAAGGACCCTGAATTCCAAGATAAGAAGATATATGGTAAAGCTGAACAGTATTTAAAATTTCCGGATGATTGTTCATCATGTTCAGGTATCGCTCTTCCGGTGTCTGAAATAAAAAACTCTCCATGCGTTCTACGGCGATCTTACTGGCATATTCAGCCATTAATCTTCCGAATCGTTCCCATCCATGCGATAAAGTATAAAGTTTAATCAATTTGTCGTAAGAAATAGAAATGATGGTTGCATCTGTGAGTGCCTGGGTGTAATAATTACAGGGCACCTGATCGATAAAACTTTTATACGCCACCACAATCTGATCTTTAGAATATAAAAAGACATTCTTTTCTGCTTCCGTTTTTTCGTCAATATGATAGGCACGAAATGCGCCATCCATAATAAATCCGGCAGTTTTACAAATTCCCCTATAGTTATTAAAAAAGCTACCCTTTTTATAGGTCTTTATACTCCAGAAATCTTTTGATAAGGCGTAGTCTTCTGCCGAGATATTGGCAAAAGCCTTTAACATGGTTTGTAAATAGATCAGTTCCATGCTTTTAAAGTTAACCTGTTTTACTATAGTTCCGTTATTCATTCTATAATAAAGCTTAGTGTATGATATCAAGATGTCAAGGTTTAAAAATATCTTGGTATCAAGGTCTATGTTGAAGTTTTTTTTCTGTCACCTGTATTTATAGATTCGGCTGTACAAATCAATCTTCTTTAAATGCATTTTTGGGATGTTCTTTTTATTTGTTTTTAGGTGGTTTTGTTTATTTTTAAGATAATTATTTAATTAATATTTTGTTTTTGTTGTTTTAACTATATAAGTTAGACAATGACAGTTACTACTATAGCCTCCGGTACGAACCGACGATTTATTGACCCACTTACAGATTTTGGATTTAAGCACCTTTTAGGAGGCGAACCAAACAAGGAGATCATAATTGAATTTTTGAATGCCATTTTTGCCGGACAAAAGACAATCGTTGATTTGGTTTTTAGTCCCACAGAACATGCAGCAAGCACTAATGAGAATAAGAAAGTGTTTTTTGATCTGATGTGCAGGGGAAGCGGTGGTGAGCAGTTTATCATTGAGATGCAACGTGTTGAACATGGGGGCTTTCGTGAGCGCTGTGTATACTATTTATCCCGATTAGTGAGCGAGCAGATTCCTAAAGGAGAATCCAATTGGAATGGTCAGCTTAAAGAGGTGTATCTGATAGCAGTTCTGGATTTCAAATTCAGAGATAAGGATGATGAGCGGTTTTTACATGATATTGTTTTAATGAATAAGGATACCGGCAAAGTTTTCTACGACAAGTTTAGGTTTAAATTTCTGGAATTACCTAACTTCGACAAAGAGGTGAATGAGCTGTCGTCCGATTTAGATAAGTGGTTTTATATTCTTAAAAATATGAGCAGGATGGAAAAGGTACCATTACACCTCAATCAGGGAATTTTCAAAAAAATGTTTAAAATCGCAGAGGTGAGTAAATTAACAAAGGAGCAACGGACACTTTATGAGTCGAACTTAAAGGCAAAGTGGGATTATGAGCATAGTATTGCCTGGGCCAGTAAAGAAGCTGGAGAAAAGGCGAAAATCGAGGGGAGGAGGGAAGGAATAGAAGAAGGGCTCAAGGAGGGAGTCGAAAAAGGACTCAGGGATGGCATGGAAAAAGGCATGGAAAAAGGCATGGAAAAGGGTATGGAAAAGGGTATTGAAAAAGGAGTGCAGGAAGGTATTTACAAACAAAAAATCATTACAGCCCGGAAACAAAAGCAACAGGGCATGTCTATTAAGCAGATAGCTGAATTCAACGAACTTTCAATTGAAGAAATCGAGACTTTGTAATTGTATAGCCTGTTGAATAGAAATCTCGGAATCAAATGCAAAATGATCCTGGTTAAAGACCAGAATCATTTTGTTGAGCAGCTAAATCGGACAATTAATAAGTGATCTTAACCAACCGGTTGTTTTGCTGGAGGTCCAGGGAGTTGAACCCTCCTACCAGAATTGCCGCAGCTCCATTATCTGTATTAATCACATCAAAAACAGGTTTTCTGAACCTATTGTCTGAGAAAGTAAACCCTCCGATAGTATTGTTGTTTGCACTTAATTGGCCTGTGGGTTCTACAATGGCGAAACCATTCCTGTTAATGCCATTGAATTTTTGAAATGGACCTGTCAGCAATATTTTTCCATTGCCCAGTCGGACAGCCAGAGTCACCGCTCCGTCTGCGCCTGCTCCAGTATTAAAGCGCTCCTCTACATTTCCGTTTTGATTTAAGATCGCGACCCTCGCTATCGCTTTTCCATTGAAAGCCGAAAAACTACCGGAAATTAAAATCTGTCCGTTCGGATAGGGTTGTATGGAACTAATCAGATCGTTTGGACCAGAGCCTGTAATGAAGGTTTTATCCAGTGTTCCATCTGTATTGATCCTGGCAATTCTATTGGTATTTTCTCCGTTATAACTACTAAAAGCACCTGCAACGATGATCTTCCCGTCTGCTTGCATATAGGCATCATATATGTAGCCATTAAAGTTGTCGTTGGCTCTGTTTGCCGACTGATTGAAGTTGTAAGTTTTATCCAGTGCACCATCGGGTTTAATTCTGGCAATGTTGTTTACGATTACAGAGTCGGTAATGATGGTGTCTTTTTGATTCGGATAATATCTTTTGGTCATGTAATATTTGAAGGCTCCTGCAACAATGATGTTGCCATCAGGCTGGACCATCATTTCGGTAACAGGGCCGTCAAAGAATGCTCCAAAGGAAGGTACAGTGTCTTTTTTCGGCTCACCGGATCGATCAATAAATGAGTAAATGGTAGAGTCCATTGCACCGCTCAAAGAGATTTTTCCTATGTTACCGATCCTGTCTTTCTTATTGTTATAGGTATTGAACTGTCCCCCAATCAGGATTTTTCCGTCTAAAAGTAGTGCAGCCTTAGCTAAACTACCCGAAGGAATTCCTTTGCCCGGTTTAAAGGATTTATCTAATGTTCCTTCTGCCGAAATGATTGCCAGTTTGCTGTATCCCGAACGGATACCAGAATTATTGTAGTCTGTAAAATTACCCACAATTAGCATCCGGCCATCCGGAAGCGCGGTAATGTTATTGATGTCTTCATTGGCACCAACATAAGAATTAAAGGTTTTGTCTGTTTTGGTGTTTCCGTTTACCCGAAACTTTGGACCAGGCAGGATTTGTGCTCCAACCATGACGGTGATCACTCCGCTACTGGCCCATTCCGGAACTTTCACTTTGGCTTCTGTATCTGATAACGATAATACTTCTCCCTTTTCTCCATTGAACAATATGCTGAGCGCCGTTTTGTATTTTAGGAATCCGGAGCCGGTTAAGGTGACGGTGGAAGCGATATCTCCCTGGACTGGGCTTGAAGCAACGGCGTTGACTTTTAAATCCAGGGGCGGCTTGGCGTCTCCATAAGGATCTTTACCGATGTTTTCATTCTTTTTGCAGGCAGTCAGGCTACAAATGAACGCGATACTGGCTGCCGAAAGAAACTGAACTATATTATATTTAGAAATAAAAATCATAAGGCGGTATTTTATTTTGATGAAATGCTGATCTGAATTTGTGGTCTATTTGAAATATTCATTCACGTCAGTAATAAATAAGAAAGGATTAAAACCAAAATTGTGCATGTCATTGATGACATGGATAATGCTGTTATTGGTTTGCAGATCTGAAGTGGCAATCGTTGCCCCGAAATTTAAGGGATTGCCAATATCGCCAATGTTCCTGATCACGACCGTACGTGGACCTACGTCTCTGGTGCCTTTATAATCACTAAACTGTACGCCAAGATTCATGATATAGCCATCGTAAGAAGCCATGTACTGGCCTGGATAAACGTTCGCCTGGACCGGATCATATCTTGCAATGTCCTTTAACAGGTATTTATCTTTGATCAGGTATTGGGACAAATACTTTCTCCATATAGACGGTGGAATGTCTTTAATAAAGATGGAATCTTTTGATGCAGAATAACGTGTAGAATTCAACAGATCCATGCTGAGTTTTATCGCATGGTCTGTCGGTGCAAAAAAGGTAATATCTTCTTTCTCAAATACTTCCTTTAGTCCGGATTTATCGATCACTGTGATCAGGGTGTCAAAATAGAATGGTTTGGTTTTCATGAACTCATAAGCGCTCATCTTGAAGACCCCATTTTGTAAGCTTCCACCATTAAAATAATCTTTTTTACAAGAGATAACCGCTACAGACAGGAGGACCCCAAAGAGTAGCAGCCATTGATTTTTTCTTTTCATAAAATTTAGTTTTAGCACTACTTTACCCAATATTGGTTCAGGACGATATTCGGATTGTTTACTCTCGCTTTTGGATTTATTGGCCAGGTCCAGGCACCCTGATTGAATTGTTCAGGAGTTAGAAAGTCTACACATTGACCGATGTCCATCACCCGTCCTGTGCGGATCAGGTCATACCACCGAACGCCTTCTCCAATCAGTTCCTTCTGTTCTTCCATAAAAACAGCATCAACAAGCGAACTTTCTGATGGGCTGTATTCGGTTGCACCTGCACGGTTTCTAACCATATTCAGTAAAGGAATGGCCTCTCCGTTTTTACCCAGGTTAGCTAAGGCTTCAGCGCCTAACAGCAAAATTCCTGAATAGCGGAAAATGATCATGTTGTCATCAAAAAGGAAATTGTTTACATCTGTGACGTTTGAATATTTCAGAAACATCTGGGTCGTATTATTGATGTAAGGAAGGTAGAACCAAACGTCCCTTCTTTTGTCGGGAGCATTGGCGGGGTATAGTTTCTGTACATAGGAAGCGAGGTAGTAACCATCACTGGTAGAACCGTAATTAACGATTGGGGCATGGGTGCTCCATTGCCCTAATGATACATATTTGGTTTCCGAGCCATAGTTCTTGTTTACTGAGAACTCAAAAATGCTTTCCCGGGTTTTGCCTTTAAAGATCTTCTTGAAATCTTCAATTGGCAACAACTGAAAGAAGCCTGAGTTTTTTACGTTTAGGGCCGCGTCAGCAGCTTTTTGCCAATAGACTTGCTGATTGGATTTATCGAAACCTGCGATCCACATATAGCAGTTTGCGATCAGTGTTTCTGAAGAGGCGCGGGAGGCCCTTACTCCCCAGTTGGTAGGGTCAGTATATTGCCATGGCAATGCTTCTTTTGTTTCCTCCAGCTCCTGGATGCAAAATTTAAGGACATCGATGAAATTCGTTCTTCCTTTTGCCGTGCCGTCATAAGCTTTGGTATATAGGGGGACATCTCCATAAATGCGCGAAATATAAAAATAAGTAAAGGCGCGGATAAACTTCACTTCAGCCTTATACCTCGCTTTTTCATTGTTGTCTAAAAAAGTCAGCTCATCGAGTCGGTCTAATGCAATATTGCAGGCCGCAATGGCCTGGTAAAATGGATACCAGTCTGCGAGTAGATCTCCTTTATACCTTGCAGGAAGTGCAATCTGACTGGAATTGGAAAGGTCATTCTTTGCAACAGTAGGAAATACAGGAAAGCCGGGGCAAATAAATTCTCCAGCCCTGATGTCGCCATTCAGGTTATGATAGGGGCCTACTGTAAGGCGGTCATAGATCAATCCATAGCAATCTGCAACAGCAGACTCTACGTCCGACTTTGTTTTCCAGAAAGAATTGGATCCCAGTCTGTCGACAGGCTCAACATCAAGAAATTTTTTGCAGGAACTAACCAGTATTAAACTGCATGCCCCAAATAATAGTATGGTGTGTTTTAATAATTTCATCATGTGCTGATTTAAAATTCAAGGTTAAGACCAAGTACATAAGATGGAGAATTGGGATAAGAGTCTATCCGGTCGCGTCCCAGCTCGGTTACGTTTTCAGGATTTGGTCCTGAGTATTTCGAAAGAATGAACAGGTTGTTTCCGGTCACATAAAACCTGAGGTTGTTGATCCCGTAACGGTTTAAAAATTCCTTTTTAAGGGCATAGCTAAACGTCGCGGAGTTGAGCTTAAAATAAGTACCATCTTCCTGAAATAAGGTTTGCGAAGAATTGTATGGATCTGTATTGCTCAGGTATCTCAAGGGATTAGGATACTTTGCCTGATCGCCGGGCTGTTTCCAGTAGTTGTACTGTGAAATGTCTACCATCGCCGATTTATCGGTTGAGAATGGGTTGTAATTGTTGCTGAGGCTGGAGGATAAGGCATTGTTTAACAAATCACGTTTAACAGTGAAACTTCCGCTAAGTGTTAATCCGAATTTACCATAAGTCAGGACGGAGTAAAAACCACCTGTGAGCCTGGCGACAGGATTGCCGGCGATTTGCAAATCATTTTTATCGGTAATGAAATTGCCATCTACATCTTTGTAGATTAAGTCCCCGCCCTTATATTCGCCACCTCTGGCATTTCTGTAAGCCCTTCCGGTTACCGGATCCACAGGTACATCCTGATCTCTGCTGTAAACTCCCTGCGAGATGTAGAGGAAGTTGTTTTGTGTATTTCTGCCTACCTTAGAAATGATAGCACCTCCATCCGAAAGGAGCTGGGTTGCCCCACCTGGTAGTGACAGGAGAACATCGCGGTTAATCGCTCCATTTACGCTCATATTCCAGTAAAGCTTGGAACTGCTGGGCAAAGGCCGGAAGTTTAACGTGAGTTCAATCCCTTTGTTCATCATGGAAGCACTGTTGGTGATTACGGTGCTGAAACCGGTAGAGGTGGCGAGGTCCTGTGTAAATAGCATGTCTGTGATGACCTTTTGGTAAACATCAACTGTTAATCCGAATTTGCTTTTAAGGACACTAATGTCAAAACCGGCATTGTACTGTTCCACACGTTCAGGCTTTAAAAAAGGGTTAGGCATCACCCCAAGTTTTGGACTGATCCGGGGTATATTGTTATAATTCCCGGCCACGCTGTAAGACCCCAAAGAAGCATAAACATTGGTAGAGGGCCTCAGGTTAATTCCATAAGAAAATCTGGCAGAAGCATAATCAAGCCATTTAAAATGACTTACGAAATCTTCCTTTTCGATGTTCCATCTTGCACCTAAAGAGGGGCTTTTTGCCCATCTGGACTTGACGCCTGCATAGGAGTTGCCATCTGCACGATAGTTGAAATTGACGACATATCTTTTCTTGTAATCATAGGAGAAATTAGCGCCCGCGCCAACAGAGTGAACTTTGCTGAAATCATTGGCATCATTGGGATCTTCAAGGTTTGGTGTAATTCCAATAAAGCCATTGTATAAGGAAGAGTAGCCAAGCGGTCCGAAATAATGGTCGTTTGGACCATTTATGAGGTTTGCTTCCCTGGCGATATTTTGGGTGGAGGTAATTTCGGAGAAGATACCAGCATAAATGGTATGGTCATCTCCAAAAGATTTAGAGTAGTTTAATGCAGTCCTGTTGTAAAGGTTTGTGGTTCTGCCGACATAGCCGTAGACCTTTGACCGATCATTATTGGCCAGAGAGGGAATAAAGGAATCTTCATTGTTCTGGAGGTAAGAAACGCTCAATGTGGTTCCCAGTCTCAGGGCAGGAAGGAGTTCATATGATCCATCCAGATAAGAAGATACGCTATAGGTCTTGGAATCATTTTTACTGTTCAGTGCGCTGGTAAATCTGGAATCGTTCAGGAAATAGGAAGGACCTGGTAATAAGGAAGAGCTCAGACTTCCTCCTGCACCGACATCCGTAAGCCCATTGCCGCTGCCTTTCAGCTTATTGCCCAAGGATAAGGTTACAGAACCTGTTAAATTCAATTTAGGATTTGGTTTGTAGTTGACCTGGGAAGACAGGGAGTACCGGTCAAAACCGGTATTTTTAATCACTCCGCGTTCGTTATAATAGTTGAGGTTACTCTTGTAGTTCAATCCTTGATTTCCACCACTTACTGAAAGATTGTGGGTTTGGTTAAAGGTGGGCTGATAATACAAGCCCTGCCAGTCGGTTGCATTGTTGTAAAACGCATTTAAGCTGTCAGACAGGAATGGAGATAAAGAAACTTTGTAAAGTTCCCGGTAATCATTCGTATTGATAATCCTGTTCATCAGGTTGTCTCTTTCTTCTTTACCTCCGATGGTTTGTCTCAGTTGTGGGACGGTGTTGACAAAGAAACTACTGGTCAGGCGAATGATCGGAACAGGGGAGTTTCCTCTTTTTGTCGTGATGACAATTACCCCATTTGCGCCTCTGGAACCATATAGAGAAGCTGCATCAGCATCTTTCATGACATCTATCGATTCCACATCTTCAGGTGGAATCAGTGCAAGCGGACTTGTCCCCGGACCTTTTGATTCGAAACCATACTCAAATCCGGAATTGGCATCAATAGGGATTCCATCTACGACATATAAAGGAGAAGAGGGGGTTAGATAAGCGTTATTTCCGGAACCCTTCACGCCAATCTGTGATAGTCCCCTGATGGCTGTAGAGCCTCTGAATCCTGGTGCTCCGGTATTATTCTGGATGTTCAGACCGGCAACTTTACCTTGCAAAAGTTGTTCAACACTGGATACCGGAATGTCCTTGATCTGATCTGAAGTGATTCTGGTGACAGAGCCGGTAACTGTTTCCTTGGTTTTGCGCTGGTAACCAACAATAACAGTTCCTTCCAGATTCTGTGTGCTGGAGATCATCTTTACACTGAGGTAAGTCTGACCTTTTACTTCTACAATCTTACTGGAATAACCAATGTAATTAAATTCAAGTTTCGCAGTTTTGCTCACTTTAATACTGAAATTCCCGTCATTGTCCGTACTTGCTATGGCTTGCTTTTTGCCATTGGCATTGATCATCGAAATGGACACCCCGGGAAGAGGTTCGGTACCTTCTAACACCTTTCCTTTTACTGTAATCACCTCCTGGGCTGATAATGCGCCCGAAAAGAGAAGCAGAAGTACCGAACTGAAAAGCAGAAATTTTGTAAATCCTGGCATCATAATATCTTTGTTTGGTTTTAATTAAATTTTTTAGTTTGGCATTATTCGTTCTGGAAACGTGGCGTTCGCTGGAACTTGAAAATAATTACCCAATCGCCCTTTTCGTAGATGCTGAAGTTTAACAGCAGATTGGCATCAATCCTCGTGGAGCTGAAACCTGTTCTGGTATAGCCAATATTGATTTTTGCTTTATTTGATATGGCAAACTTTGTATCCAGGTCGGTCAGCGGGATCGGATAGGCCACCTCATAACTCACCTGGGTGTTGGTTTTGATGAGGTTGAACCCATGTACCAGTTCTTCCCATTTTGTAAGGTTAAACCTGGCCGGGTCGATCACTGCAGAATCCTTATCAAAAAACTTAAAGGTTAAAGAATTGCCATTTCCTGTTTTCCTGAAATAAACCCTGCTCAGAGAGTCGTTCATCAGGGTGTCTTTGGAAAGGTAGACATTGGACATGGTCGCATGATTAACAAATGCAGTGGTATAAGGAACTCCGTTTGGCCTTACCCTGGACTCTTGTTTCCGTATTCTGGTATAGGGATCATATTCGAAAGGTTCATAGGCAATATCCTGAATCGGGCGTAACCTTAAATTTTTGATGAGCCGCTCGTTCCCCTTATTGCTAACCTTAATGTCAAAAAGATAGCCTTCATTTGGATAGGAGCTGACGATTCCTGAACCTGATTTATAGAAGATAAGATCTCCGGAGCCTGGTCTGATTTCAAAGAATGGCTTATTCACCACTCTCCGTTTCTCTTCAATTTCCTTTAACGTTTTTTCTTTGCCGTCGTATAAACCAGTCCATTCTAAAACCTGGGCAGACTTCATCAGCTCAGGGGCTGCACTGCCATCAAAATGGCGCATATTCTCCAATGAGAAATTTAAAGGATAACTGGATCCATCTGCACTAAAATTGGTTTTGTATAAAAAAGTTCTACCTAAAACGGGTTCATAGATGGCCACATTTGAAAAGGTGGCTTTATCGCTCAGGTAATCTTTTTCTGCTGGTGCTTTCTTGCAGGACACCAGGAAGAATGCCATTAAACTTACGGCATACAGTATATTTATATTCCTTTTGAACATCATTTTTGTCCTCATTTAATAGTTTCTAAGTTTGATACGTTCTGATATGAAGCGGTCGGCGCTTGTCGTGTATTTGTAGTTCAGTACGAACTCCTGGTTGATTGGGTCGTAATGACAATCGCCATTATTTCTCAGGGTTTGATTAACGGAAGAAGGCGCGGGGCTAACCGTTACGAGGTTGTTTTCCGGATTTACCTTCAAACGCATAAAATATCCGCTGGACTTTAGATCGGCCCCGTCAGTTTGTACGGTACTTTCGTCAATCGCGATGAGTTCTTTACCGAGTTCCAGCCAGTCGCGGGTTGCGGTGGGTAAAATAATCCTTCCGGAAGAAATATAATACCTGTCTGAATATAGATTTTGCAGAGTGCCGGCAAACTGGACAAAGCTCCTGAAGCCAAAAACATGACTGGGCTCCAGGGTATGAATGATCCCGTTTTTTGCCTGCAGGTTGCTGCTGGTTACATATGAGAAAACCCAGTCCTTGGTGAAACGGGAGCCATTTAGGTCACTGTATTTTAATAATAAACTGCCGGAGCCCATGCTGCCTTGTGTTGTGGTAGCCTGTGCATTTACATGTAGTTTTCTTTTGTTCATGGTGATGACATCCAGTCCGTCCGCCAATGCAAAATTTTCACTGGTAAATTCACCCGGGATGATGTACCGCATCAGCATTGCTCTCCATATAAAAGGGGGAACTTCTGTGATTTTTAAAGGCGGCAGGCCTGTTAGGCTTCTGTTGACATTGAGGTTTTCTAATGCAGTTAAAATACTCTGATTCGTCGGCGCGAAAAAGGTGATCTTTGTTTTTCGAAGCGTGTCGGCCAGCTGTGCCTGATCAACAATATAAACAAGGGTCTCAAAAGTTTCCTTTTTGCTAAGGAGATAATCATATACATTCAGGTCCACTTTATTAATGGGAACACTGTTTCTATAGGTGTCATCTGTTTTCGAACAACCTTGTGTCAGCACAATGGCGGTGATCAGTACAGATAAAAGAAGTATGAATTGCTTACGTAACATGAGTCTAGGTTTATTAATGCCAGAAATTATTTTGAATTAATTTTGAGTTGTTGCTCAGTACGACCTTGGAAATTGGCCATTTGGTTGCGCCATTGGCGATATCTGAAGCGCTTAACTTGCTGAATTCTTTGACTTTTTTGAACCTGACCAGGTCATACCATCTCCAGCCTTCACCCAGCAATTCTCTCCTTCTTTCTTTAAAGATGGCTTCCAGGATCACTTGATTGTCTGTGGAGGAGAACTCAGACAGATTTCTCGCAGTCCTCACCTTGTTGAGGTTACTGAGTGCATCCGACCTGAAATTTAGAAATATCGCAGCTTCAGCACGAAGCAGCAGGATTTCCTCAAAACGGAAAATTACAATTGCCGACTGATAGCTTTTAAATACCGGGACCTGGGAGACACTCAGGTTCCTGATCTTGGAGAACATGGGTGCAGTATTGCTAAAATTGGTGAAATAATCTCCTACTGTAGAGCCATCCGCAGCCAATGAGAACCTGGCATCGTTAGGTTCATTGAATATTTTGGTGATGCTGTCTTTAGGGACATAAATGTCTGCTGTTTTCTTGGGGATAAAAGGTTCACTTAAGGTCCAGTCTTCCACATGACCTCTGACTGAAGCTTCCTGATTTTTTGCGGCGAAGTTAATGGAGAAGATTACACTGAAGCCCTGCCCGGTAAATACACCGTTTGGAGAAGTCAGATTAGAGCTTGATGTAGTGTTGTATCCTCCATTCGAATTGTTATCGATGATTAACCTGCAGTTTTTTTCTGCAGTAGCATAATCACCCTGCCAGGCTCCAATATGAGCAGAAAGGGCATAGGCTGCGGCTTTGGTGGCGATAATGGATTGGAGTTGTGCATCAGTCTGAGCATAATATAAGCCCTCTTGTTCAGGCCATAAGCCATTATAACGCCAGGGTAAATCTGCAGCAGCTGCAGCAGCCTCTGATGCAGCAAATGCTAAAATGTCTGCTTCAGGTGTCTGTGGTTTTTCTGTGAAATCCCCCTCCACATTCGACCTGATCAAAGGTACATCACCCCAGATTCTGGCCAGGTAAAAATAAGACAAGGCTCTTAAGAACCGGATATTGGCGAGGTCAAGTTTTAAATCTTCCTGACGGTACCGGAAATCGTTCTGACGGATCAGCGGGAGTTTTTCAAGGCATAGGTTTGCCTGTGCAATAACGGCGTAAAATCTTCTCCAGTCTTTCCATTCCGCCATCGAGCCGTAATCGGCATTCAAATCCTGCTTTGTCACAGCGCTGATGTCCTGTCTGTTGGAGACTTTAAAATCTCCTCCCCTTAATTCGCCATAGACAAAGAAGGCGTTCTCATTGGATAAAGCAGCACGAAGTAGACCATAGGTTGCAAAAACTGCCGACCTGGCATCATTTTTAACCTTCCACATCTGTTCTGCCATAACCAGACTGGTAGTATTGACGTCGAGCGTCTTTTTGCATCCGGAACCGCCTAAAAGCAGGAGGCCGGTTATGATAAATAGTAGTTTTGTTTTCATTTGACTGCTTTAAAGAGTTAGGTTCAAACCAATGGTGTAGGTTCTCGGTATAGGCATCCCGTAGCCGGTATCGTAACCCATATAGTTGACCAGTTCGGGGTCTGCGCCGGTATAATTGGTAATGGTGAACAGGTTGTTTCCGGTGGCATAGACCCGAATTCCTGAGATCTTACGCCTTTTAAACCATGCGGCATTGCTCAGGTCGTAGCTTAACGTTGCCGACCTGAGTTTGGCATAAGACCCATTTTCCAGAAACAGCGTCTGATCCGTCTGATAGGGGTTTACAGAGCTCCATGGATTGTAAACCGGGTACTTTGTGTAATCTCCTGTTTTACTCCAGAAGGTGATTTCTTTGATGCCACTTAACTTATCTATACCTTCTCTGTTGGCAAAATCAAAATGATTTGCTACCTGACTGTTGATGATGTCGCGACCTAATGCATAAGAAAATAAGATGCTTAGAGAGAGGTTTTTATAGCTGAAATTGTTGCTGATTCCTCCGGAGAGACTAGGACTGATATGACCTTTAAGTGTTTTATCGCGGTCGTCAATCACAAAATCACCATTGGTATCTTTCCATATCGGATCGCCTGCGGTGAATGGGATTCCGTTATAGCTGAGTTTTTTGCCTGTACTGGCATTGACAGGAACCTCCGCATCGGTATTGTAAATCCCCTCATTCTGTAGTAGCCAGTAATTGTCGATTGGTTTACCGATCGTTATTTTTCTGTTGTTGCTAATGATGCTGGTTGCATTGCCTGGTAAAGCAATCAGTTTGTTCTGATTGGTTTGTATGCTGATCCCCGGAGTCCACTGGAAGTCTTTGCCATGAATCACGAGGGCGTTTAAACTCAGTTCAATCCCTTGGTTTCTTACGTTCATGCCATTCAGAAGCCGGTTGCTAAAGCCATATTCAGAGGGAGTAGGGATCTGTAAAGCCAGGTTTTTATCAGACTTGGAATAAAGTTCAATATTGGTATTGATCCGGTTGTTGAACATAGAGAGGTCAAAACCGAGGTTTAATTGTTCGGTGTAGGGTGAGGTTAAGCCAAAACCAACGTAGCCTTTGCTAAATGGTAAGCTTAGGGTTGGGATTCCTGCATATGAGGGAATGTTTTGACTGCCGCTCCAACCGATGTCTACTGTATATCCCGGGCCATATCCATTGTTGTCTAAAAATGTACGACCTATTCTGCCGTAACCAGCATACAATTTTAAATTGTTAATCAGTTTTGATTTGCTGAGGAAATCTTCCTTCGTTAGATTCCAGTAAGCATTTGCTGATGGAGAGAAGAACCAGCTGGTCCCGTTTTGATATAATGTTGAACTTCCATCTGTACGCAACATTACCTCAATGCCATATTTTTCCTGGTAACTATAGCCCATACTTCCGTAAAAAGAAGTCATGTTTTGGTTCACGTAGTCTTTGTAGCTAAATACCATGGTTGGATCGAACGTATTGTTTTGATAACCATTGCTTTTAATAACCTTTATGAAGTCTGAAGGACCCCGGTATGCTTTTGTATAGTCGTATTTGTACTTGTCATACCGCAGGGTCTGACCAAGGGTAAGCGAAATTCTGTGCTTTCCGTTCAGGCTATTGTTGTAAGAAATGGAGTTATCCATGTATACCCTTCTGTTGAAGCCTGTGTAATAAGAAATGAAACTATTGCCTTCGTTAATGGAAGCAGGCACAAAATACTCTCTGGTATTGTCGCCAACCACCATCGCGGAAAGTGACCTGATCTGAATTTTATCAGATACATTATACTTGGCAATAAGCTGGCCTTGCAGGTAAGCATTTTTATTGACGTCTGAAAGTTTCTCCGAATTGCGGTAAAAGATGTCCAGATGATCTTTATTTGGCGGAAGAGGGGTGGTTAAATCGGGTAAATACTCTTCTTCAGTATACCTGCTTAACAGAGATTGATTGCGTTTTCTGTTCAATAAAGCACCAGATAGGTTGGTGTATATTTCTAAATCTTTAATGGGTAGGATGTTGATTTTCAGGTATACATTGTAGCGGTCTAAGCCTGTTTTGTCTACGGTTCCTGCTTCTCTTTGTTGTCCTACTCCGAAAGAGAAATTTGCCCGCTGCTTACCACCCGAGATCGAGAAGGAATTCCCGGTAATATAGTTGTTGCTATAGTATAGCTCGTCCCAGTTTGCTGCACCAAAATAGGCCTGTTGAGAGGCATCAGAGAGGTAAATGGGGTAATTCGCTTTAAGGGTAGCAGAAGCATATTTGTTGTAGAACTGCATCCTGAAATCATTCTCAAATGCCCCATTGACCGTGTTTGCGGCTCCTTTCTGACTCAATCCGAAATAGGTATTGAATAGTACTTTTCCCTGATTGGCATAAGGCCGCTTTGTATTGATTTCTATAATGCCGTTCGCAGCCAGGGGGCCGTATTTTGCACTCTCCCCATAGTTTTTTAATACCCTGATGGAAGCGACGTCATTTAGGTCTATAATAGAGCTAATGTCTGTGTTAGGGCCTATTCTCTCGTAATCATAGGGTTTGATGTCAAAGGCAAAAGGGTGTTCTACAATCATGGGAACACCATCAATTACGTAAGTGGGTTGTGCATAATAGCTGCTCTTTCCGTTGATAAACCAGGTTGATGTACCCCTGATTAATGTGGAGGAGGGAACTCCGGGTTCAGCTGTGGTTCTGCGGTAATCGAGCCCGGTGACATTGCTTTGAAGCAATTGCACGATGTTTGAAAAAGGAGTTTGAATTGCTTTGGCAATGTTGAGGTCGGAAATCTTTCTCTTATCAGAGAACTTTGCCAAAGTATCAATTACCGACCTGGCAGTGTCTGTCCGGCTGGCAATTTTTACATCTTGAGCGAAGCCCTCAACAGCCAGCATTAAGAAGCTTAATGGTAATGCTATCGCTAATAGTTTCCGCGAAAATAGTGAGTAACAATTTTGCATAGAGTTTGGTTTATTAGTGTTTTACTATTATTTAAATAATGTTGTTGGTAGCTGAGCTTTAATCAAAAAAAGTTCTCGTATTCCCCTGTTTTTTTCGAAAACTCTGAATAGCTATGGATTGCTATTGTAATGCAATTGTAAAATAAAAATTGCAGATAATAAAATATTTTTTTTAATATTTGTAAACTTTGTTCAGTAGCCCATTTAAGTTGCTTGTTTTTGTAACATACTACTTTAGTGCGTATTACTGCTTTGATGTCTGCGTTTATTGGAATGTTACATTAATATTATTGAAATAATAAGTTTACATATACTAAATTATTAGCCTCGATGCTTTGCATCGTTATGGTGTTGTTTTTACACTAAGATTTGGATTTTATTAGCTAAGAAAAATTAAACGATATGAGAAAATTTTACAATGGAATTGGTACAAAAAGTAGCGGACTTTTGATACTGGTGCTGCTGCTCATTGCAGCGGGCTGTAACAAACCGAGGTATGATCTGACCGGAGCAACTGATGATGGAAATCCTGCGGGAAAACATCGGAAAGTTTTAATCGTAGGCATAAGTGGGGGGAGGGGCGATGTCATTTTAAAAGCTCCGATCCCTAACATTCGTAAAATGCTGACCAATTCAATTTATAGTTTTGATGCGTTGACAGAAGCCCCTACCCTGGAAAGTACCGGCTGGTCTTCAACGTTAACCGGTGTTTGGGGAGCAAAACATGGCGTGATCAGCGAAGGTTATGCAGGAAATAATTTCGAGAAATACCCCATGCTTTTTAAGCACATCAAAGAGTTCAACGCGAAACTTAAAACGGTTTCAATATCAGCAGACGCTGCATTAAATGCGAGTCTGGTTAGTGATGCAGACGTAAAGGAAAGCCCCGGGAATGGAGATCTGGCCGTGAAGGATAAAGCTTTGGCCCAGCTTGCTGATGTCAGTTCAGATGTGGTTCTGGTTAACTTTAAAGGCCTGGATGCTGCGGGTGATCAATATGGTTTTGACGCATCAATTCCTGAATATATGCAGGCGATTGCAACTGCAGATGCCTATGTTGGAGAATTGCTTGCTGCGGTAGAAGCCAGAGCTTCAATCAATGAAGAAGACTGGCTGATCGTGATTTCTTCAGATCATGGAGGAACTTTGACCGGCCACGGTGGAAATGAATACGAATCAAGGAACATCTTTACCGTATTTTATAATAAAAGTTTTAATGCCAATCCTATTGTGAAGTCCCAAACCAATACCACCTTCTTAAAAATCAATCAGGTAGATGGTTTGCAATATGCCTACTCAGATTCGAGTCTTTATAAATTCAACAAGTATCCACAGTTTACTTTCGAAATGCGTGTCAAAGTGGATGTAAGCATGAAAAGTGATCCGGCATTTGCCTCTAATAAGGATTGGGGGAGTGGAGGTAATCCCGGATGGGGTTTATTTGTTTCGGGACAACGATGGAGGTTTAATGTTGGAGACGGAATCTCTGCAAACAGAAGAGATCTTGTTGCACCGGAAACTGCAGCGGTATTAAGCGATGGTAAATGGCACCATTTGGCCGTTTCTGTTAATAAAAGCAGTCTTGCTAAAATTTATCAGGATGGCGCCTTTCTTGGTGAAATTAATGTATCAGGGGTTACAAACTGGGAAGGAAATCAAAAGGCAACCCTGGCTATCCTTGAAGATGGAACCATAAACAGCAGAAACCAATGGGGCTATGAGCTTAAGGCAAATTTTGCAGATGTGAGGCTATGGAATACTGTGATCGATCCCACTACTTTGGCTACATATGCCAAATGTGATACGACTGTTACAACAAATCATCCTTATTACGAAAACTTACTTGGTTGGTGGAAAGGAAATGATGCAAAAGGTGCAATATTGAAGGATTATAGCCTTAAAAATAGCAATCTGAAAATATTTGGTGCGCCTAAATGGGAAGAAACAGGAAAGAATTTATGTAGTGCAATTGTGCAGGCCGATGTGCCCAAAACTGTTGATGTCACAGCGCAGGTTTACTCCTGGTTACGCATCCCAATAAGGCCGGAATGGAGCCTTGACGGTAAGGTCTGGATCAATAATTAAACAATTTATTCGTATAGGGTTAAAAACATAGGTATATCCGACTTATCTTTTTAACCCTATTTTTCTTTCCGACAGTAAATCATTAATAATAAAATCTATTTCTGAGAATCCGGAAGCCAAATTTGTGACGATATCCGGAATCTGTTCATGATCAATAATAGAGACCCAGCCCTCCATAAGTGTCAAAGGACCAAAATCTACACTGACATTTGGCCATTTACTTTCAAAAGATTTGAATTGCAATCTGAAAGCCTCCGCAAATGCTCTGCTCTTGATGGTATGTCCTGTTAGTCCTCTTAATTTTAAGGCGTGTATATTATAGTAAAGTTTACCTTTTCCGATGGACTCGTCGTTTAACCAGACAGAGAAGAAAATGCCCTCCCCAAAAGGCTCAGCAGAGGCATTGGTCCAGTTTTGTTTCTGAATTTTTAACACCACAGAGTCTAACCATATCCCAACTTTACATTCCAGCTTTTTTTGATGAAAAGCTTCCTGTTTATCCAGTTGCTCCAGGCTTTTTTGAAATTTCTCTAAATAGTATCCGGTTTCAATTTTCATGCTTATTGGTCAATTTATAAGATCTATCTGATTATTGGATTGGCGCTAAAGACGGCTCTGTTATCATTTCTTCTTTAAAAAGCTTCAGGGCCTGGTTTTTAAATCGTTGGCAACTGAGTCATGTGGTGATGATAAATGTAATAAAAACTGTGTAAATTTTGTTTGGCAGTCATTTTATAGAAGTTAAGTAAATCAGGATTTTTTTCGAATAGTTTCGAATGGGATACCTTAGCATGGTTTTTGTATAGCTGGAAGACCATCCGGATTCTTTATTGAGCATCCTGGGACATTACTTTAAACTTTAGCAGTTATCATTTATGACAGACGAACAGAAACAGCAAATAAAATTAGAAAACGATCAGATTATTAACGAAAAAGGATTCCGCGTCAACAATTGGCTGCCAATCTTAGATACACCGAAGTTAAGGACAGCCGAAGAAATAAAAGGACGTATGTCGGTCATGAATGCAATGATCAACATTGCCTTTGAAGCACCTACTTATATCATTGATGAATGGATCAAAGCTCAAAAACTAACTGCGTTTCTTTCAGATTCAGAAAAAGAGATTTTAGCAAAGGAAAATGAAGAACTAACAGAAGAAGAGATCAATACACTAATGTGGTATCTGGAAGCCTTATGGGCATTGATGTGGCTGACAAAGATGGTGGATAAGCTGGAGGCCGAAAAACATGTGGGAGACAATATGGCTTCTCTATTGCCAAATCTGGAAGATGGTGATACCAATGAAAAGCTTGATAACATAAAAGAAATTCGGCCTGAATTGGAGATTTACACCACGCTGGATTACTATTATCGCCTTCATTGGTATTGTGTTGACGAAAGGTTAAATGGCCGTGAACCAAAGCTAAACGAAGGACAGGTATATGAAAGACGAAAAGCTTTGGAATGGGCTTTCAATAGAACAAATGACTGGGATGATGTAGAAATGGGGACTTAAGCAGTCTTCAAAATGAAAAAAAATAAAAGACGATCAATAGGACTAAAACGAAAGTGAAAAGCATTTCAATAGGAAATGAAAAATATTTTCAAAGGAGTTTTATGTTTGCTGCGCTCAAAGTAGTTCAAAACAGCCGGAAAATCAGGACCTCGTTTATAAACGTATAAATGTATCATGATGTCATGATTTCTTGATATTAAGATGTCAATATCTATTGCCGGTCAAAATTACGCCATTGATTTTTCAGACTACCTAATTTACGCATACGTTTGAAATGTCGAATGCAAACGTATGCGCAACTTTTTATGGCATCCCTCAGTTCTTTTTACCTAATTATTTTGTTACAATTGTGAGGGAACACAATACAGCAAGGCCAATCTCTATGGTCTTATTCTTTAGAACTTAAGAAAAGGAGCGCATCATGAATAGGTATCGCAGTTTTACTGATCCGGAATTAACTGGCTTATTGGAAGATGGAGACCATACGGCCTTTACAGAGATCTATAACCGGTATTGGAAAAAGCTATTTCTCGTTGCAGCACATAAAGTCAGGGACCTGGAAGAGGCAGAAGAAATTGTACAGCATATTTTCGTTTCCCTCTGGAACCGGAGAGAAAGCTTAAAGATTACTTCCAGTTTATCCGCTTACCTGTCTGTATCTGTAAAATATAGGGTCATCAAAGCGCTGGACAAGCAATACCATCAACAAAAGTACACTGATAGTCTTGGGATGAAAGGAATCGCCGATGATTCTACTCAGGAATGGCTGGATTTTCTGGAGCTTAAAGAGCGGCTGGAGAAATTGGTTTGTGCCTTACCGGAAAAATGCCGCCTGGTATACCGAATGAGTAAAGAACAGGGCTTGTCTCAGAAAAAGATTGCGGAAGAGCTGGAGATCTCTGAAAAGACGGTTGAAGCACATCTAGGAAAGGCGATGAAATCTTTGCGTGCAGGGCTAAATCAATTTATGATGACCTTGTTGTAAAAATATTTTTCAGCGGAGTAAGGGATTCGTCTTTCACAAGAGACCTCTGTTATATAGCCCCTATAACGGATGGACGATTCTAAAGAAAATAAACGATACCAGGAACTGGCCTCTAAATGGCTGGATAAGACAATTACAGCGGAAGAAGAAGTCGAATTTGCCAATTGGTACAATAGAGACCAGGACCTGGAACTGGATATTCCGGAAACGTTTGTCAACAATGAAGATTGGCATAAAAGCAGGATGTTTAAAAAAATCCAGCAGGAGATCCGTCCCGAAAAACCTTTTCTGATCCGCTACCGTTTCGCGATCGCAGCAATCCTGCTGATCAGTCTTTCCTTCGGATTATTCTTCTACCATTATCCCTCAAATCTTCAGAACGTTCCGCAGAATTTCGCCAACGGCGATATTTCACCAGGCACAAATAAGGCTTTTCTTACACTTGCGGATGGCACCAGGCTCTCTCTGACCGATCTTAAATCCGGAAAACTTGCAGAACAGGCTGGTGTGAAAATTACCAAAGGAAAAGATGACCAGTTGATTTATACGGTATTGCCTTCCGCAGGAAGTAAGTTAGAATACAATACCATCAGTACCCCCAGGGCGGGTCAGTATCAGGTGAACCTGCCGGATGGAACACAAGTCTGGCTAAATGCCGCATCCTCCCTCAGGTTTCCAACAAATTTCTCGGCCACCAGGGAGCGTAAAGTGGAACTCGTAGGAGAAGCTTATTTTGAAGTAGCCAAAGACCCGAAAAAAGCATTTAAAGTGAGCTCAGCCGGACAGGAAGTCAGTGTTTTTGGAACCCATTTTAACATTAGCAGCTATCCTGACGAACAAAATACTTATACCACCCTGTTGGAGGGCAGTGTAAGCGTAAATGGAACCCTGCTCAAGCCAGAACAACAATCCATCCTCAACGGAAAAAATATTAAAATTCTTCCTGCAGATCTGGAAAGTGTGATGGCCTGGAAAATGGGATATTTCAGGTTTGATGATGAATCGCTGGAAAGCATCATGAAGAAGGTGTCAAGATGGTACGATGTGGAGGTCGAATTTCAGGACCCTGATCTTAAGGAACTGGAATTTGGAGGAATTGTCAGCAGATCAGAGAAAGTATCTAAAGTATTAAGGATGTTGGAACTCACAACAACAATGAGCTTTAAGCTGGAAGGGAATAAGATCATCATCAAACAAAAGAAATAAGAGACCAGAAAGAAAATAGATTACTAACCAAACCTAACCAAGTATGAAACCTCAAGGAAAAGACCCTTAAATCCGAACCGCTGTCAGAATTCAGATAACGAGATCAGGAGCGCTGGAACGCCCCTGACCGAATGTTCTGTGATCACTGAAAACAATTGATTCAACCATTTTCTTAAATCCTTTTCTGATTGCCCGAAACCTTCGAAAGCTGTGGCAGTCAGATGAAAAAGAACAACCAAATGTATAAAAATTATACTAAAAGTCTTGGTGTGCCTCCCGGCTATACCCTAAAATTTCTGGTGAGTATAAAGCTGACCGTCATCTTTTTAATCGCAACCGCCTTGCAGGTAAGTGCAACAGGCTTTGCACAAAAAGTGACCTACTCCAGAAAAAATGCTACCCTTAAACAAGTGTTTAATGAAATCAATAAACAAACAGGGTATAACATCATCTGGTCGGCAAAAAAAGTAAAAAATACCACCAGTGTAAATGCAAATTTTAACAACGCTTCTCTTGAAACAGTCTTGGATGTCTGTCTTAAAGACTTGCCTTTGGCCTACATAATTGAAGATAAAATCGTAGTCATCAGGGAAAAAGAAACGGTCATCTCTGAAAAATTAAACCAGTTCCTGCGCTTCCTGGAGGTCAGAGGAAAGGTAGTGGATGAGAAT
Organism: Pedobacter sp. KBW06; assembly: GCF_003852525.1. Taxonomy (GTDB): domain Bacteria; phylum Bacteroidota; class Bacteroidia; order Sphingobacteriales; family Sphingobacteriaceae; genus Pedobacter. Next base: position 1,720,760 of record NZ_QAJL01000003.1, on the reverse strand, counting down.
GGTGGTCCTTTGCCAGGCGCCTCTATCAAAGTTAAAGGTGCAAATAAGGGAGCTGTTACCGATCAAAACGGTGCTTTTATCCTTTCAGATGTCGCGGAGAATGCAACTCTTGAAGTTTCCTTTGTTGGTTATATCAGTCAGGAAATCAAGGCCTCTTCTCAAAATATGGTCATTAAGCTACTCCCAAAACCCAACGAACTGGATGATGTGGTTGTGGTGGCTTACGGGAGCCAAAGAAAAACGCGCCTTACCGGTGCCGTAGCACAGGTGACGGGAAAAGACCTTGCCGATCGTCCGATCACAAGGGTCACTCAGGCTTTACAGGGACAGGTAGCCAACCTGAATATCAGTATCGGAGGGGCTGGGGGATCACCAAATGCAACGCAGGGTATTAATATCCGTGGCTATACAGGCCTTGGAACAAGCGCTTCGCCATTGATTGTAATTGATGGAATTCAGGGAGGTGATATCAATAGCCTTAATCCGGATGATATTGAGAATATTTCTGTATTGAAAGATGCGGCATCTGCGGCGATTTATGGATCAAGTGCTCCCTATGGAGTGATCCTGATTAAAACCAAACAAGGTGGTCGTGGAAAGACACCAAGCATCACCTACAACAATAACATTTCGATGAACAAAATCTTCAATTTGCCAACGATGGTGAATTCCCTGGATTTTGCAAACATCTATAATGAAGCTTTTGTGAACGCGGGCAGGTCTCCTTTCTATGATGCACCAACGCTGCAGCGCATTAAAGATTATCAATCGGGTGCGTTGACTACCGAAACGATAAAAGATCCCAACCCGGCAAACAACAGCTATTTGTCCTGGAATGCAGCCAATTCAAATAACGATTGGTTTAAAATCTATTATAAAGACCGTTCTTATAGTCAGCAACACAATGTGAGTGTAAACGGAGGATCGGAATCTTCCAGCTATTTTGTAGGTGCCGGATTTAACGACAGAAGCGGTATGTATAATTATGGAAATGATAAATACAAACGCTATAACCTGAGAACAAACCTAACTACTGACGTTACCAAATGGCTTACTTTTAGTTTCAGGGGGAGTTTTTCCAGAGAGTTGTTCGATACGCCGAATCTCTATGCCGCGCAAACAGGCGGTGGCGAAAGGGCTTATATGCACCAGATTGCCCGCAAGTTTCCTACGGTACAATTGTACAACCCCGATGGACGGATCTCTGCAGAAAGTAATATCCAGTTGCAGAGTGAGGGAGGAAGAGAAATTACGACTAAAGATAAAGGTCTGTTGACAGGAGAGTTGAACCTGAAACTGGTAAAAGGCTGGACTGCAACGGCAAATTATACTTTTGATGGAACCTATTTCGACAGAAGTACACACCTGAAAACCCTGTATACCTTTTTACCGGATGGTTCACAGGCAACCGTTGGAGGAACTACTCCTAATGGATATGCGAGGTATAACGAAAGAATCCAGCATGAGGTAGTGAACATTTATTCTCAGTATGAAAAACAGCTGGGCGACCATTATCTGAGTGTGATGGGTGGTTTTGTAAGCGATTATAACGCTTTCCAATCTTATGGAGCGAGCAACACAAACTTATATTCGGATAATATTCCATCATTGTCTACTTCGTATGGAACTACGCCTTCTATCTCTGATGGTGTTAGAAAACTGGCTTCAGAAGGTTTTTTTGGAAGATTTAATTACAATTATAAAGAAAAGTACTTGTTGGAACTGAGTGCCCGTTATGATGGAACTTCCCGTTTCCTGTCTGATGTAAGATGGAAAGCTTATCCGGGAATTTCTGCGGGATGGAATATCGATAAGGAGGCTTTCTTTGAACCGGTAAAAAAATATGTGAACGTTTTGAAATTCCGGGGATCTTACGGCAAACTGGGAGATCAGTTGTTTTTAGAAAATAACTATTATCCTTTCTATCCGAGCTTGGGAACGACGAGTCCGACCAGTACATCCTGGCTCTTTGGTGGATCAAGACAAGCTGCGGTAAGTCAGCCTGGTCTGGTAGACAGGTCATTGACCTGGGTGAGTACTTCCACTTTGAACTTTGGAACCGATGCCGCCTTTTTAGACAACAGGTTGAATACAACTTTCGACTGGTTTATCCGTAAAGCAAATGATGTAATGGGACCAGCAGCTGCATTGCCAGCAATTTTAGGAACCTCAGCACCGGGGATTAACAACTCTGCCATTGAAACCAGAGGATGGGAACTATCTGTCGGATGGAGAGATAAAATCGGCAATGTGAGCTATGGACTGAAAGGAGTACTGAGCGATTATAAAGCAAAAGTGGTGCGTTATCCAAATCCAACAGGCGATTTAGGGACCTATTATCAGGGACTGCAAATGGGAGAGATCTGGGGATACCAAACAATAGGCTTTTTCAAAAGTGCGGAAGAAGTTGCTGCTGCACCTTCCCAATCCAGAATCAACGGCAATCCATGGACCGCAGGGGACATCAGGTATGCAGATTTAAATGGAGATGGTAAAATTGATGCCGGAACAAATACACTCAGTAATCCCGGCGACCGTAAGGTCATCGGAAATAACACACCACGATACAGCTATGGCTTTACTGCCGATGCAAACTGGAATGGCTTTGATGCTATGATCTTTATTCAGGGGGTAGGAAAACGTGATGCTGCAATCGGAGGTAACTATTTCTGGGGTATCGTAGGTGATGAATGGCAAAGCTCTTTGTTTACAACCCATCTGGACAGGTGGACTCCCGAGAATCCGAATGGATATTATCCTAAGTATTACATGAGTGAACAAAACGGTAAAAATACACAGGTACAGAGCAAGTATCTTCAAAATGCAGCCTATATGAGGATCAAGAATGTTCAGTTGGGCTACACCCTGAAAAAAGCACTGCTTGACCGCATCAATATCAGTAAAGTAAGGTTTTATGTCAGCATCGAAAACCTGGCCACCTTTACCAAATTTACCAAGGCACTTGATCCTGAACTGACTTTAAACGAAGGAAAAGTATATCCGCTTCAGCGGAGCTATTCAGCAGGACTAAGTGTGACATTTTAATTCTACAGGCAATGAAAAAAAATACGATTATGCGCAATAAACTATATCTGTTGATTCTTGCAGGCCTGACCACTCTGGCTGCCTGTAAGAAAGACTTTCTGAATGAGACTCCGGAAACAAGCATTAGTGAAGCGGAATTCTGGAAAACACCCAACGACCTTCAACTCTATGTCAATAACTTTTATTCGACCTTTCCTTCTACCATCGGTGGCTTTGGTACCATAGGCCCTTACGGACTGGATGCGGATCAGGGCAGCGACAATATGATCACGATGTCTGTGGATGGCCCTTTAAACGGAACAAGGGTGGTGCCGGGATCTGGTGGGGGATGGGCTCCGGGAGATTGGAGCATGCTGAGGAATATCAATTATTTTATGGTGAATTACAATAAGGTAAACGCAGCCTGGGACAATCAAAAAAGTTATGTTGGTGAAGCATTGTTCTTCAGGGCATGGTTTTATTTTGGTAAACTGAGACAATTCGGAGACCTTCCATGGATAAATACGCCCCTGAACCCGGTATTGGATCAGTTAAAGGGTGCACGCTTATCCAGGGCAGTCATTGTAGATTCCATCATGAACGACCTGGATAAAGCAGTAAATTACCTGCCTTCTAAAGGCAAAGCTCAACCTTCCAGGGTAAATAAACAGATTGCACAATTGCTTCAGGCAAGAATTGCACTTTTCGAAGGAACCTGGGAGAAATACCATGCCAATACCCCTTTCGGAGTAAGTGGTGCCGATGGTACTAAATTCCTGCAAAAGGCAGCAACGGTAACTAAAGACCTGATTGACAATCCGGATGGAAACGGATTGGCCGCTACACCGGGAACGGATGGTTATTGGAAATTGTTCAATCAAAGTAATTACAATGGAAATCCGGAAATCATGCTCTGGCGACAGTTTGACCTGAATGCAAATGGAGGCCACTATTGGCACCGCTATACAAACACAGGTGCAGGAAGAGGAATCACCAAAAATCTGATCGATTACTATTTATGTACGGATGGAAAACCAATTACCGGGAATCCATTGTATCAGGGAGATGCCAACTTGCTAAATGTAGTCAAAAACAGAGATCCACGGATGTTGCAAACCCTATATGTGAATGACGGAAACCATATCGTTACGAACAACAGACCAAACGGAGCTGCTGCTGCAATTTTTGAAGTACCGACTTTTACCTCTCCAAATGAACAGAAACCAGCTACCGGGTATCAGGTGTATAAAGGACATAATCCGGATTATACACAGCAACAGGACAGAGGAACCACAGGCTACATCATTTTCAGGTTTGCAGAGGCACTCCTGATTTATGCAGAAGCCAAAGCTGAATTGGGAACTTTTAGTCAGGCAGATGCCGATTTATCTCTGAACAAACTAAGAAGCCGTGTAGGCATGCCTAACCTGATGGTAGGCGGTATTGTGAACGATCCTAAATGGGAGTTTCCAACGCTGAGCCCGGTAATCAATGAAGTGCGCAGAGAAAGAAGGATAGAGCTGGCCTGTGAAGGATACCGCAGAGATGATGTGTATCGCTGGGCTGCGGCTGATGAATTACTGGTGGGATGGAAACCAAAAGGAGCAATCCTGAGTCAATGGACTGGATTGGTTCCGGCTGCCAGCCTTGCTACTTATCCGGTCGACGCCAATGGCTATATCGAGTTGTTTAAAAATATTCCGGCGATGGCTTCCGGCTATCAGTTTAATGTATTAAGAGATTATCTGGCTCCGATTGCAATTGACCAAATGAGCCTGAATCCGGACATTAAACAGAACCCGGGATGGTAATAAAAAAAAGATAAGAAAGAACTAACGCTCTCCGGTTAGGTTAATGAAGTTACAGGTGCGTTTGGTCGCGTACCTGTTTCTTTTTTAAGATCTTAGCGGAAATCATTATCTTGTAGGTATGTATTTTACAAGTCTGCCAGACCATACCAAACCAGGATTTGATGAAGCATTACATTTCAGCAGATTCAGGAAGCACAACATCATTTTTAATGCAGAAAGCAGTGGGAGTAATTGCGACAGTCATGTCGGCTGCCTTTCTTTTAAAACAGTGCTGAGCGGGGAAGAGTGGTATGGCATTAATAGCCGGAAACTTGCGGTCAGACCAGGACAATTCCTGATTTTAAACGATGACCAGAACTATTCCTGCAGGAGTGATAATGGCGAAAAATTAAGGATCCTGTCGGTGTTTTTTAAAAAGGAATTTGCCTCCGCTGTATTTCGCGATGCCTTGCATACGGAGTCATTCTTGTTGGACGAACCCCTCAATAATGGCGCGCAGACCCTGGAGTTTTTTCAGACTTTAAACCAGATCACACCCGAATTACAATTGCAGTTATCAGGACTGCTGACTTTGCTTGACCAACAGGGTTATCAGGAGAACATGATGGATGAACACCTGGTTTTCTTATTGCATCAGCTCATCCGGACACATCAATCCGCTTTTAACCGCGTAGGACAGGTTGCGGCGCTTAAACCAACTACAAGAACTGAAATCTACAAAAGGTTATGTATTGCCAGGGACATCCTGTATTCAACTTATATGGAACATACAGACCTGGCTCATATCAGCAGCTTAGCCTGTTTGTCGGTTCCTCAACTGGTCAGACAGTTTAAAGCTGTCTTTCACATCACTCCTCATCAATACCTGATCCGGGTCCGGCTGAAACATGCGGCTGATTTGTTAAAGTTTACGGATAAACCGGTTCATGAAATTACCTGGATGACTGGCTTTGAAAATGTCAGTGCTTTTTGTCGCGCTTTCAAATTGGGTTACGGTATACAGCCTCTGAATTTCAGGAAATTGCAGGGGTAGATTGAGCATTTCTGCATATTTCCCTTCTTGCTGAAAGCATAATTTTGATGTCAATCAATTGTATGATTAAGTAAATCTGAAAACATTGAAAAAAGTAATCTTAATTTTAGTGCTGGCCCTATTCTTTAAGCCTTCTTATGGCCAGGAGAAGGCCATTCCTTTGTACGAAGGCATGATTCCCAATTCAAAAATAGCTCCGGCAGATTATGTGGAGTATGTCGATAGTGCTGGTCTGACCCGCAATTCAAGCAATCCAAACATCAGGCCTTATTTTCCGGAAAAAGGCACAGCGACGGGAACTGCCGTCATTATTTGTCCGGGTGGTGGTTATCTGGTTTTGCCAGCTATGGAAAATACTTTGGCTACGGTAAAAGCCTTTAATAAAATGGGCGTTACTGTTTTTGTTTTGAAATACCGGATGCCAAATGATAAGGTGATGATCGATAAAACGATCGGGCCATTACAGGACCTGCAAAGAGCGATGCTCATCGTCCGTAAAAGGGCAGCAGAATGGGGGATAAACCCGAATAAAATTGGTGTTGTGGGTTTCTCTGCCGGTGGCCACCTCGCAACTACATTGGGAACACATCAGGGATGGACGGTGATCGATAACAAAGAAAATATCAGCCTGCGGCCTGATTTTATGATCCTGGTTTATCCGGTGATTCTTTTTGATCCAGAAATCCCAAGTGGGGTGAGGGAACGGTTAATCGGAATGACGCCATCTAAAGAATTGTTAGACCGCTTTAGCAATGAAAAACATGTGAGCCCCGATACACCACCGACATTCCTGGTGCATACCGCAGATGACGATACCGTACCGGTTAAAAACAGCCTTGATTTTTTTGATGCCTTATTGAAAGCTAAAGTCAAAGCAGGCATGCATATTTTTCAGGCTGGCGAACACGGATTTGGACTAGACAATCCTAAAAATAAAGATAAATGGATCGACATGTGCCAGCACTGGCTGGAGGAGAACGGGTTCTGATATCATCGATTACTTTGGCATATAGAAAAAGGAGCGGTCCAGTCTCCGGCACCTTGCCTAAGGACGTTTCCATAACGGGCGCACAGATAATGGGGGTAACTTCTTCCACCTTTGTTTGCAGAAATGATCAAAATCCATTCATGTTAAGCAAGATGTTCTGGTGTATTTACAGGGCATATTGGTTAATATCCGGGCATTTGCAGGCCTTTTAAACGCCTAAATTTGATTCTGATCAAGGGCTATGAAAAATAATCAGTCCCTGTTTTTAATTAAAAAATAAACCAAACAACGTATGAGTATCAATTGGAATGGGGTATTTCCCGCTGTGACGACAAAATTCACAGATCAGGATGAGTTGGATTTTAACATGTTTAACATTAACCTGGAGGCGCAGTTGGCCGCAGGCGCCGGTGGAATTATCCTGGGTGGTTCTTTAGGAGAAGCGAGCGTATTGAGTGATGAAGAAAAGTTTGAATTGTTGTCACACACTTTAAAGGTGGTGAACGGCAGGGTTCCCGTCTTGTTGAACATTGCAGAACCAACGACAAAAAAAGCGGTTGCAGCAGCAAAAAAGGCAGAAAAACTCGGTGCAAACGGCTTAATGCTGCTTCCTCCAATGCGCTATTATGCTGATCCGGAAGAAACGCTGGCCTTTTTTGAAGCGGTTGCCCTGAGCACACCACTACCGATCATGATTTACAACAATCCGGTGGATTATAAGATTGAAGTTACCCTGGATATGTTCGAGGTTTTATCGAAATATCCGAATATTCAGGCGGTAAAAGAGTCGACAAGGGATATTTCCAATGTAACCAGGATGATCAATCGTTTTGGCGACAGGTTTAAGATCCTTACAGGTGTAGATCCTTTAGCAATGGAAAGCCTGGTGATGGGTGCTCATGGATGGGTAGCCGGACTGGTAGATGCCTTTCCAAAAGAGACCGTTGCCATTTTCAGATTGGTAAAACAAAACCGTATTCCCGAAGCATTGGCGATTTACCGTTGGTTCCTTCCGGTATTGGAGCTCGATATCCACCCTAAACTGGTTCAGTATATCAAGCTTGCCGAAACCGCTACAGGCATAGGAACGGAAACCGTAAGGGCACCGCGTTTGGCAATAAAAGGCGAAGAAAGAGAAAGGGTGCTAAAGGTCATTAATGATGCATTGGCGAATCGTCCGCAATTGCCGGAAGGTAGCTGGGGGATCTAAATATGGAACATATGAATGGGACTTTTTATGCCTTAAATCCGGCTACGGGCAAAGCCCTGGAAGGTGAGTTTTTAAAATCCGGACTAAGCGAGGCCGATGAAGCACTTACGGCTGCTGAACAGGCCTTTCAAAGTTATAAAAACATTAACAAGGATGTCAAAGCAGCTTTTTTAAGGTGCATTGCGGATGAGATTGCTGCATTGGGCGATATCCTGATCAATAGGGCAGCTGAAGAAAGTGGTTTGCCGATAGGAAGATTGCAGGGAGAGCTTGGCCGTACAACAGGACAGTTAAAGTTGTTCGCTCAGCTGGTGGAAGAGGGATCATGGGTGGAGGCGATCATAGATACTGCAATGCCTGAAAGACAACCGCTTGCGCGACCGGATATCCGACGGATGCTGGTTCCACTGGGGCCGGTAGTAGTTTTTGGAGCGAGTAATTTTCCCCTCGCATTTTCTGTTGCAGGAGGAGATACCGCTTCTGCGCTTGCTTCAGGCTGTCCGGTAATTGTAAAGGCACATCCGGCGCATTTGGGAACAAGCAGGTTGGTGGGTTCGGCAATAGTAAATGCGGTTCGTAAATCCGGGCTTCCTGATGGAATCTTCTCTTTACTGTATGACGATGGCTATGAAATCGGAACCTATCTGGTGACCCATCCAAAAACTAAGGCAGTGACCTTCACGGGATCTCTTAAAGGAGGGATGGCGCTGGTCAGACTGGCGCAACAACGTAAGCAACCCATTCCGGTATTTGCAGAAATGGGTAGCATCAATCCGGTGGTTTTATTGCCGGAGGCAATTGCAGAAAAAGCAACTGAGCTTGCTGCAAAATGTGCTGCATCGATCACCCTGGGCGCAGGACAGTTTTGTACCAATCCCGGTCTGTTAATCGCTGTGCAGTCTGAGGAACTGGACCAGTTTAAACAGGAATTGAACCGGATCATCTCCAGAACACCTTCAGCAACAATGCTGACTGAAGGAATCTTCAGCAACTATGAGCAACGTACGCAGCAGGTATTGAACGCGGCTGAAGTTAGCTTATTGGCGGAGTCAGGATTGAAGAATACTGATTTACAAAATCAGTCTATCGCTAAAATAGCTCAGGTTAGCGCTACAGGTTTTCTCCAGTCAGCGCATCTTCAGGAAGAAATCTTTGGTCCATATTCCTTGCTGGTCATTGCGGAAGACATCCGGCAAATGGAAGAAGTGCTGGATGCTTTGGAGGGACAACTCACGGTAACGCTTTTTGCTGCGGAAAATGAGCTGAGCCAATACCCGGAACTAATCAGTAAAATCCAGGATAAAACAGGGCGGATGATCAGGAATGGGGTGCCTACAGGAGTGGAGGTTTGCAGCGCCATGCAGCATGGCGGACCTTACCCAGCTACGAACGACAGTAGGTTTAGCTCAGTGGGTACGACTGCAATTTATCGTTTTGTAAGGCCTCTTGCCTGGCAGGACTGGGCACTGGAACTCTTGCCGGACGCACTAAAAGATGGCAACCCTCTGGGGATTTATAGATTGATCAACCAAAACAGAACCAACACATAATGTCTAGTAAAACCTTCTTTTGTGTAGATGCACATACCTGTGGAAATCCGGTAAGATTAGTAGCCGGGGGCGGCCCCCAGCTTAGAGGAGCCAATATGAGTGAAAAAAGACAACATTTTTTACGGGAATACGACTGGATCCGTACGGGCTTAATGTTCGAACCAAGGGGCCATGATATGATGTCGGGGAGTATTCTTTATCCGCCACATGACCCTGCAAATGATGTGGCTGTGCTGTTCATAGAAACAAGTGGTTGTTTGCCGATGTGCGGGCATGGAACGATCGGAACAATTACCATCGCCATAGAAGAAGGCTTGATCAGCCCCCGTATCCCGGGAATCGTGAGAATGGAAGCTCCGGCAGGCCTGGTCCTGATTGAATATAAGCAGGAAGGAAAAAAAGTGACCGCCGTAAAACTGCGAAATGTTCCTGCCTATCTCGCTGCATCAAATCTTGAGGTAGACTGTCCGGAACTTGGAAAGCTTAGTTTTGATGTGGCCTATGGGGGTAATTTCTATGCAATTGTAGACCCTCAGCCTAACTTTTCGGGAGTACAGGACTATACCGCCTCGCAATTGATAAGCTGGAGTCAGGTGATCCGTAAACGCATCAATGAACAACATACGTTTGTCCACCCTCTGGATGAAACGATCAACGGTTGCAGCCATATCCTATGGGCCGGAGATCCTTTAGACCCTACATCAACCGCACGCAACGCCGTTTTTTATGGAGATAAAGCGATAGACCGCTCTCCTTGCGGAACGGGAACTTCTGCACGTATGGCACAATGGCACGCAAAAGGTAAGTTATTACCGGGACAGCCCTTTATTCACGAAAGCTTTATAGGAAGCAAATTTACCGGTAAGGTAGAGGAGGTGCTGAAGTTGGCAGACTTTGATGCAATTATTCCAAGTGTGGAAGGCTGGGCGAAGGTTTATGGATACAATACCATCAAGATTGATGATGATGATCCCTACGCTCATGGATTTCAAGTGATTTAATAGTCTGTTGTTTCAAGAAAAAGGAAAAAAATAAATGTCGCATGTTTTAATTATAGGGGCTGGGATTGTCGGATTAAGTTCTGCCTATTACCTCCACAAGCAAGGTCATCAGGTCACGGTTTTAGATAAAGGAGAGGTCACTGATAGCTGTTCTTTTGGAAACGCAGGGATGATTGTGCCGAGTCATTTTGTACCCCTTGCTTCGCCGGGAATGGTTCAGCAGGGAATCCGCTGGATGTTCAACAGCAAGAGCCCGTTTTATGTACGGCCATCAGCAGACCTGAGCCTGATCAGTTGGGGACTGAAGTTCCTGAAATCTGCAAATTCCGGACATGTATCCCGTTCAGCAGTGCCTTTAAGAGATTTATCATTACTCAGTAAGCAACTTTTTGAAACCCTTGCCAGGGAACCCGGTTTTGATTTTGAATTGAAAAGCAAAGGGATACTTGCTTTCTATAAAACGGAGCAGGTAGCAGAAGAGGAAGCCCATCTTGCCGGAAAAGCAAAAGAATTAGGTCTGGATATGGGGGTGTTAAATGCTGCGGAATGTCAGCTGCTCCAGCCTGAACTCCGGTTGGATGTGCTTGGCGCAGTGCATTATCGCTGCGACGGACATTTGTATCCGCCAAAGTTAATGGAGGCCTTGGTTCATTACCTGGAGCACAATGGGGTCAATATTGTGCGGCGTTCGGAAGTGAGCAGAATCGAACAAAACGGAACAAAAATAACAAAAGTGTTTACCGGAGATAAAACCTGGGAGGCAGATCATTATGTCCTGGCTTCCGGCTCATGGTCGCCGGCCCTTGCAAAAATGATGGACATCCGTGTGCCACTGATGCCGGGCAAAGGTTATTCTTTTATGGAAAAGGAACCTGAACAACGCATGACAATTCCGGCCTTGCTTTGTGAAGCAAGGGTGGCGATCACGCCGATGAATGGATCGATCAGGTATAGCGGTACAATGGAGCTGGATAAAATTAACAATCGCGTCAATATGCAAAGGGTAAAAGGCATTGTGGAGGCAGTACCGAAGTATTTCAGTAACCTGCATCCGCAGCTTCCTGCTGCCGAAAAGGTCTGGTTTGGATTCAGACCCTCTTCGCCTGATGGTTTACCTTATATCGGACATAGTGAGAAATTGAAAAATTTAGTTGTCGCTACGGGACATGGCATGATGGGATTAAGTTTGGGCCCTGCAACGGGTGCCCTGGTAAGCCAACTCATTTCAGGCCAAAAAACGGAAATAGAAATCAGTGCTTTTTCTCTTTCAAGGTTTTAACGCTTGGCAAATATTAACTAGGTGTAACCGTATTTTAACATGATAATGGTTTTACGTCTTTACTGAATGTTAATATCCGTATATTAACATTCAGTAAACCGACCAGATATGAAAGTATTTCCATTTACGTTGTTTGTACCAGACGATAAAAGTGTCATATCGGAGTACATTTCCCAGCCTTACTTTTACCAGTATCTTCACCGTCATGACGAATGGCAGATTACCTGGGTTCAGAAAGGAGAGGGGACTTTAATTGCGGGGAATAACATGCATTCCTTTTCCTCAGGGGATGTTTTTCTGATAGGAGCGAATCTGCCACATCTTTTTAAGTCGAATCCTGAGTACTTTGCTGGTGATGAAAATAAAAATATCTCTGCCTGTTCTCTTTATTTTAACCCTTCGGGGATCCTGAAAGCCTTATTTGACTTACCGGAGATGAAGCTGCTGAATTCCTTTTTCAAGAACAATAAACATGGTTTTAAAATCCCGCAGCAATGGGCTCAGGAGATTTCTAACCAGATTCTTGAAGTTCATCAGTCATCGGGGACCCATGTTCTGTTTAACCTTGTTCAGTTGCTGAATACACTTCAGGGGATAAATGAGGAGGTGGAAGTTCTTTGTTCCGAGGTTTATTCTTCAGATATTTCTGAAGATGAAGGGATCAGGCTGAGTAATATCATCAATTTTATCATGCGCAATTATAACCGGCAGATCACGCTGGACGACATTGCAAATACCGCTTATATGACTCCACCGGCATTTTGCCGCTATTTTAAACAGCATACCGGACATACCTTTGTTTCCTTTTTGAATGAAGTGAGGGTAAATGATGCCTGCAAAAGTTTACTTGCAGGAACAAAAACCGATGGCATTTCCGGAGTTGCCTACAAGGCCGGATTTAACAGCATTACCAATTTTAACCGCGTGTTTAAGAGCGTGACCGGGCAATCGCCCCGTGCTTATATTGATGCTTATCATGGCCTGAGCCGGGCTAATCTGGCACTTTAGCCTTTGATCTTTTTCCCCAATATTTCTCCCGGAAGTCCGTCTATTTCGGCAATCTGCTCAGATACAAAACCCTGATTGATCAGAATTTTTCTTGAAGCGGCATTTGCAGGATCAATGATGGCGGTAATCTTATGGAGAAAGGGACTGGATTCTGCAAGTGCCATTAAATGCTGTGCGATTTCAGTTCCATAACCTTTACCCCAATATTCGGGCAATAGTAAATAGCCGAGTTCTGCTTCACCGGTCACGGTATCACTCAGGTCCATTTTTCCTAAGCCTATAAATTGATCGGTAGCGGAGTCGAATATTTTGAAACGACCAAAATCAGGATATTTCTCATTCCTTTTGAGGACGTTTTCAAATTCTGCTGTGGCTTCTTCCATGGGAAGCCCCCTTTCAGTAACCATAGCCATTACCTGCTCATTGGAAACGAGCAGGTAATAGTCTGAAAAATCAGTATATGCAGAGAATTTTTTGAGGTAAATTCTGTTTGTCATTAGCCCATAGCTTTATTTAATGCGATAATGGCTCTTTTGAAGTGCTCCGGTGCAATTAAGAACTGGATGTTTACTTTTCTTAGCGCAAAACCCGCACTTTTGATGTTGATTCCATCTTCCGTAAGGGCGTAGGCGCTTTTTGCCAATAAACCCGGCTGATCCATGTTCGTACCCAGCAAACAAACCATCGCCACACTTTCTACGGTCACTTTCTCAAAATCCTCTTCCAGTTTACTGATGAGTTTTTTATTAAAATCACGTGCCCAGATAACGATAGAGATGCTGTTGGCACTTGTTGCTTTAAAGGTATAACTTACATTATAATCGAAAAAGGTCTGCATGATCTGAAGGTCACTTCCTACATTTCCTACCATGGAAGGGTCATACACATCGATCATCATCAGTTTATCCGTTCCTGTGATAACTTCCACACGTTTGTGTTCACATATAAATTCACGGGTAATCAATGTTCCCGGATGTGAAGGCTCAAAGGTGTTTTTAATCCTCAGGTGAATGCCACTTACTTCAAGCGGTTTTGAAGCTTTAGGGTGGATGGCCTCCATACCCACATCCGCCAGTTGATCAGCAATGTCGTAATTGGTATAGCCTACAGGAATACAATTGTCTATGCCTACCAATGCCGGATCGGCCGTGGAAAGGTGATATTCTTTATGAATGATTGCTTCCTGAGGTTTCAGGAACTCCGCAATCTTACTGAAAGTCACTTCAGAATAACCACGGTCAAACTCCCTCATGATCCCTTCCGTACCCTTCGCATAACCGGTTGTAATGCAAATGGTCTGTTCAAAATCAATATTTTTGAAGGCATGTTTGATACGCTGGTCAATCGTAAACGGACGGTGATCACCAAATCCACTCAGGTCAACCAGGCGGGTATTGATGCCCATATTCTGCAGGATATTGGTGAAGTTGAATGCCGAATGGCTTTCTCCGATGGATGCAAGAATTTCACGTGCTGCCTGAAGGATGCCCTCTCTGCTCACATAACCCGAAGCCAGAATATTGGCCAGGTTTTCCAGGTAGGTCTGCGCTTCTTTAACGTGGTTCTCAATAAAACGGTCAGCAACGGCAAGGTCCAGACCCAGGTCCACATATTTTTTATTGATCGTTTTTAATTTAACAATCAGTTCCTTTAAGGGACGATGAAAATCCTGCTGTTTTGCAATACGGTGGTAAACACCCGGAGCCCCGGTTTTCTTGTTCTCCAGCAGCAGATCCGTTACCCCTGAAAATGCAGAGACTACGAATATCCTGTTATATAATTGTTGACCGCTACGCTCAAATAATATGATATTTTTTATGACTTCCTGTAAGGCACTCATCGAAGTGCCGCCTATTTTTTCTACTGTTAACATGTAAGGTTTATAACGACTTAGTTTGAGCCTAAAATTACAGGATTTTTTCCGTTCCCCATAATGATGATCTTGGTATTTGGAGATAAGGCGATCTCTTTTTGTGCCTTTATAGATTCGTACTGGAGTTGTTTATCGCTCAGACCGGTAGACAAAATATGCTGATAATCGGCGATACCCTGTGCTTCCACCCGTTTCCGCTCTGCTTCCTGTTTTTCTTTCTGTAATACGAACTGCATTTTCTGTGCGTCCTGCTCAGCATTGATCTTTGATTCAATCGTTTTGCGGACAGATTCAGGTAAAGTGACATTTCTGATCAGCAGCTGCTCCAGTTTAAGCCCTCTTTTGGCAAAACTATGATTGATGGTAGAAAAGATCTTGTTCTGAAATTCCTGGCGTTTGGTGGAGTACAGGGCAACTGCTTCATAGGACACGGCATTGTCGCGGATGGCCGTTCTTGCGATCGGACGGACCACTTTATCCAGGTAATCCCCACCGATTTCTTTCAAAATTTTTGGTGCATCCTTTGGCTGAACACTGAATAAAACGGAAAGGTCGATCGTGACTTCCAGTCCATCGGAGGTTAAAATCCGGATGGCATCATCACCTGATTTACTGCCTTCATCGTGAATGGCAGACATGGTATAGTTTTGTGTTTTAACGTCAAAAGTAGTGACCTCAACCAGAGGGTTAATAATGTTAAGTCCACTGTAAAGTACATCATTATCTACTTTTCCGTATAAGGTTTTTACGCCTACCTGTCCTGCGTCGACTACCTTGAACATAGAAAGTGCGGCGCCCAGTAAGGTGAGAACGATACCTGCAATACGGATAAGTTTGCTGAATTTTGCAATCTGCTGATCAGTTCTGGCAATAATGAAGCTGATGGTGGTGATCAGCAATCCTAAAATAATAAGAAACATCGTCTGAGGGTTAATTAAGGTTAAAATCCAGGTTTACAGTTACTTTTTTGAATGGTAATCGGGGCACAGAATGATGCGCCGGATGTTGGAGGAGTTTGTAGTTTTCCATCTTTTTGATTTTTATACGCGGAAAGCGGCAAAGGGGATGCCTTAAACTGGGTATAATCAATAAATGCCCCTCAGGGCATCTGAAATGTATTTTTTTTTTTAAGAAGGAAGGGGGATTAGCTGTAGTCTTTCAAAATGGGGTGGTGTTTTTCATTTTGAACCTGTAATTGTTCGTTTCCTGATTCCGAACGGGGGGAGCTGAAATCAGGGTTGCATTTGCTCCGAAACAAAACACCCGGTATGAAATTAGATTCATACCGGGTGTTTTGATAGATATAAGATTTTAACGGGTTTCAATTTCAGGAACACTGATCCAGTGCCATTTCCTCTTCGTAAAACCCGGGTTCAGGTCACCATCGACATTGAACCTTCTCAGGTCAATCAAGCGCGTCCCTCTCCAGGATAGGAAAATACGACGGATGGCAGTAAGCGTGCCTAGATCCGACAACGCGGTTTTGAGGTTTGAGTTACCGCTCGCATCATATTTTTGAATCACGCTGTTAACCAGTGCAGTGGCATCACCCGGAATCAGGCCGCGGATCACAAGCTCTGCCCTGATCAGCTGCATTTCTTCCTCATCAGTGACCATCAAAGGATCTCTTTCTTTATAATAAGTTAATGACCAATGCCCTTTTGCGGCTTTGACTACAGGAATCCGGGTTTGTTCTGCCACTGTTTTCAGCTGAGCTACTAAGGTAGGATCAACTGCGGCATCCCTTACATTGACATTTAATGCCGTAAAAAAGGCATTGCTTGTTGTACCTATAGTATTCAGGAAAGAGAAATTCTCTGTTGGTTTAAAAGACGAATTGATGTGCGATACGGCAAGCGGGAAGTTGCTGGTATGAATGCCAAGCTTAGCCAGCAGGGAATGCAGCAATCTTTTCTCCTGGTCGTTGGCCAGGGGCAAGGCTTCTTCCCAGTAGCGTTGGGCTTTTGCATAAGCATCGGCATGTTTTACCAGCTGATGGTCTGCATAAACGGCCTGATTTGTTTCACTCACGCTAAAATAATCAGCCATGAGCATCCAGGCATAACCAGCATGAAGTTTCGCGTTAAAAGTAGCGGATTGTTTCACCTTGATCTGGTCTGCATCAACAGGGTTCAGCTGTTCTGCAATTTTGATGGCATCTTCTGCACGGGCCCTGTAGTTTTGTACATTAGACCATACGCTAAAAAGAGAAGTGTTGTCCGGAGCAAGTTTATCTTCATCCAGTTCTTTGTAGAAGGGCGAATTTGGGACTGCCGTTGGAACAATTTCATCCACGATAGCACCGGAAGCTACCAATAGGTCTGAAGCAGAGGAAGCACCTGCACGCCATACTCCGGCGATAACAGGTCCGTATACATAATTTCCTTTTTCAATGCGTCCCAGCATCTGAATATTGCTCAGTTGGGATTCATCAACGGTATTGTTGGGCAATTTTGAGTCGTTCACCCACTTGTCGCAGGAAGAAAGGCTGAAAGCAAGGGCAAACATTGCTGCGGTGCTCAAAAGGCTTTTTGTTTTCTTTAACATAAATTATTTATATCAACAGACTGAAGGCAGTCTTTATTAAAATCCAATATTTAAACTAAATGCATAAGTGCGGGGAGCAGGAACGGTGGTCCAGTCTGAAGACAGGTAACCAATGCCTCTGGTTCTTTTACTTCCTCCCTGAGAATCGATCTGAGGTTCAGCTCCACCATAATTGCTGCTGAGCCAAAGGTTATTTCCGGTCACAGAAACTACACAACGTTTCAAAACACCATTACTTTGTTTCTTTGCCCATGAACCCAGGTCGTAAGAAAGGGTTAAATTGCTCAACCTCAGGAAATCTGCTTTCTGAATATAATCACCCCTTGTTCCTTCGTATTTAGACAATTGGGTTGCAGTGGCGATATAATCCGGTGTGCCTGGAGTTTGTGTGGCCAGTTGTTCTTTCAGGCTTTCTTTGGCTTTAAAGTTTGTTCCCTGACTTGCTACGTTACGGTGTGAAATGTTATACACTTTCGCGCCTTTTGAATAGGTAAATAACGATTGCAGACGAAGGTTTTCAAATAACTGAAGACCGAATCCGAATGACCCGTTATAAGTAGGGAAGGGCTTGCCCAATTCTTTTAAAGCACTTTCTTTAGCGCCGGTATATTCCCCTTTTGCATTGAAGAGCGGGCCTTCAGAAACGTTGGAATAAAAGGCAAAAGCAGGCAATCCCTCACGGATCAGGTTCACGGTATTCAGGATATCCCTGCCGCCTGAGTTCACCACTTCGTTGGATTGATGGTTGAAGATGGCGAAGATATCAAGGCTATGTTTTTTATTGCTGCTGGTAAATACACGGCCATTATAAGTGACTTCAATTCCTCTTCCCCTGATCTTTCCAATGTTCTCCGGGTAGTCGCCGCTTAAGCTGGAAGGCCAGCCTAAAGAAGGCAATAGCGTAGTATATACAATGGCGTCACGGGTATGTTGTTCGTAATAGGTAAAGCCAAAGCGCTGACCAAACAGGCTGATGTCGGTTCCCATTTCCAATTCTCCCGTTCTTTCCGGTCTGATGTCAGGATTTCCTTTTCTCAAAGGTCTCACCAGGGTTCCAAAAGAAGAACCTTCTACGAGGTAAGCCGTTTGGGCGTCGTTAGGATAAGGCAGGCGGCCGGATTCTCCGTAAGCTGCCCTGAACTTCCATTCCTCCACTTTACCTTTCAGGAAAGGCATGTCGGCCACATTGTAGGCAACACTAACGGTAGGGTACCAGATGTTGGCCACATTGGCGCCAATCATATTGGAAACATCTCTTCTGAGTCCTGCGTTGATGAACAATTTGTTGTCGTAATTCAGGAAAGCTTCTGCATATAAACCATGGGTACGTTTCTCATAATCCGTATCTGTTACGGTCAGGATCTCCGCTGCTGAAGCGATGTTACTGATGCCCGGTACCGCAAAGTTCTTGACACTGATTCCGTTCACCCGTTCTGTAGCACTGGTCAGCTGGGAAAGTACACTTAAATTTAATTGCCATTTCGGACTGAACACAAAGTTTTTGGACAGTTTAAAGTCCCAGTTCATATTTTGATTACGGCGGGTACTCACTTGTTTTGCTCCCGTGTTGTTTGTGCCTTGAAGATAACCGTAAGGAAGGTAGTTTAAGCCTTCAATGTGGTTTAAGTCCAATCCTACAAGCGTTTCCATCTTGATTTCAAATGGAAGGGTATACCCCAATCTTACACTTCCGGTAAAACGGTCATTGTCGTATTGTTTTTGAATGGCTCTCCAGGTTTCTTCCGAAATAAAAGGCCATGGTGTACGGTCTCTCATTAAGTTCCAGATTGCATCATCACGTCCGGAGGCCGATTGAGGAATGCTGAGCTTTCCTTTCACATAACCCGCAGTAACAGATAATTTGAAACGGTCTTTTACCAGGTCGTAACCCGTACGGAAAGTTTGTCTGTTGTCCTGGTTTCCCGGAACAATACCTGCATTTTTATTGGTATTTGCAGAGAAGAAAATGCTGTTGCTCTGATCCAGCTGTGCAGTTAGATTGGCGTACAATTGTTGCTCTGATCCTTTTCTGAAGAAGTCATTCAAGGGGGCATTGTTGACAAACTGATCGTACTTTTTGGCCAGTTCACTGAAACCGGCAGTATATTTTACATTTACGGCAATTCCTTTTTGTCCGCTTAATCCGCGTTTGGTCTGAATAATGACTACACCATTTGCTGCTTCTGCACCGTAAGAGGCAGCAGCAGCAGGACCTTTGATGACATCGATCGAAGCAATGTCATTTAAAGGCAGGTCGTTTAATGCACTCATCGCCTCCTGTGAAGAGTTGACGTCGGCAGTGTTGCTGTTGTTGTAACGCACACCGTCGATAAAGATCAGCGGATCACGCTCCATGCTGAACGTTGCCGCAGAGCGGATGTCAAAGCGAATGGGCATTCCTACTTTACCGTTGGTATTGAAAACCTGTGCACCACTGATTCTTCCATTTACAATGTCAGCAAGGGAAGATGGGTTACTTGTTGCGGCAACAGCTGCGGCATCAATATGGTCTACGTTCGTTCCAATTGCTTTTTTACTTCTTGAATTTGCCAAACTGGCGGTCACCATCACTTCATTTAAAGCGAGCCCGGATTCAAGATAAATGGCCAGTTGCTGTCCATCTTTGCTCTGGTACTGCTTTTGGTAGGTTTTATAACCGACCATTTTAACGATCATGGTTTCTCCGGATTGAAGCTGGATGCTGAATTGTCCTTTTTCATCGGCCATTACTCCCTTTCCCGGGCGCTCTTTGATGGCAATGCTTGCCCCGATGATGCTCTCTCCTGTATGCTTATCATATATGGTGCCTTTGATCAGCTGCGCATGTGCAGCAGTGCAAAGGAGCATAGTGAGTCCTAAAATGGTAAAAAATCTATTCATATTGTGTATTCTAATTGTTCGCGGAAACGATGGTACCCCTCCTGAGAAAGCCCCGGAGATTTGGATAGCTATTTAGTTTAAGTCTAAATAAGACTAATCGGCCGCAAAGGTAAGAATTCTTATAAAAAAGTCAAGAGATATCTGAAATAGATGGTTCTAAACGAAAAAACCACCTTACAAATACATGTGAGGTGGTTTTTTGGATAACGGGTATAGAATTAATGAATAAGTTCGAGGGTGTTACTGCCTTCCGGTTTATGCAATTGGCAGAAATAAAAGCCCACGACTGCTCTTCCATTCTCTTTGGATTCAGAACGCAATGCGGGTTCACCAATATTGGGATAATCTATGCGCTCAAGGGTCACAAGACGGCCATTTGCATAAAAATTCATTTTATATTTTTCTACAGGCTCCATCACTAGTGTAGGGTCTTTTACCAGTTCCAGGTAGGAGTCCCATTGATTTTGGGTGCCTTCCCGATCCAGAAACAAGGCCTGGGCATAATTCTTTTCTTTTTTATAAACCAGTTTGGCCAGTGCGCCAGCATCTTTATTTTTTACGATGTTGATGTATTGCTGATAAAAGGCGAGTACCTCTTTTTCCAGGACTTTCGGATCTTCCTTTCTAAGGTCTTTGCTTTTCGACCAGGCAGTCAGGTCGTAAGGAACTTTGGCATCAAATGTTCCTTCATAAATGGCAGTGGGTTTTCCTTTTTCAGTAAAAGCCTTGCCATTTTCACCGATTTCAAGAATAGTGAAAGGCTCCACCACGGTTTTTACCCCTTCTCCTTCATATTTTAAACCTTCGATGGTGATTTTCGCAAGCACATTTTCAGATAAGGCAGTCAGTGGCTGGCTGTTTTTAAAACCAGGGTATAAGATGAGTTTAAAGTGTTGTTTTCCGCTTTTCAGGATCATGTCGTTAATAGGGGCACTGGTGTTAAAAGTACCGCCTGCTTCTTCAAAATTCTGAGCTACCGGAACATCATTGATCAATAAAACGAAATTGGAAGCACCCACCTGAATACCGGCACGGTAGCTGATTTTTTGATCTTTAAACTTTACTTCTTTGTATAAATCCGGAATTAAATTATCGTTCATTTTTTTCTTTTCTTGTGCACAGGATGCCAGTGAGCAGCCAATTAATAAATACAGAATTGTTTTTTTCATTTTATGGTTATTGAGTTGATTCGATCATATTCCCAGGTATAATCTACCCAGTTCCTTTTCATCCTGCTTATCAATCGCCTGGTATTTAATTGATTTTTCCAGGTTAACTTTTCCGGCAGAAGAGGTTTCTGTAGGCTTTTTTGCTTCTTCGGCGGAAGGAGGAGCAGCACCTGCCGGAGGAGGAGGTACGGGGTCTTTGTACTTTTTCCCACTTACCTGTCCACTGATCTTGGCTTTACCTACGACTTCCAGTCCGGCGAAGTTACCATAATACTGGGTATAAAATCCCTTGTCGTCATAGCCAACAGTTCCCCTTCCGGAGAACTTTGCTTTGGCTTCCAGACTGGCTTCCACGCTTCCCTGAACCTGTACGAGTACATAATCTTTTCTGACTTCAATTTTAATCTGTACAAGAAGGGTAAACTCAAGGTCGCCGTTAATGGTCGCCAGAGGCTTTGCGTTATTGGCTTGGTCTACCTTGTTAAACGAGTTTTCCTTCGTTACGGTATTAAAGAAACCTTCCAGTTTTCCACCGATGGTTCCTTTTGCACGAAGCTCACAAACAATTTTACTGCCATCTCCGATGAGTTTCATGCTCAGGTCGACTGCCGCGATTACGGCCAGTGCGATCGGGTGTGCCCTTTGGATCAATGCCAGGAAGTCCAGATAAGCAGACAGTCCGATCAATGGTTTGGCTTCAACGCTGCCACTTAGTAAAATACCGGTTTGATTGCGAAGGTCCTGTCGTTGTTTTGCATTGGTGTTTACCCTGCACCAGCTGAAGGATAAGGCGATCTCCGGCCATTCTACATCAAAACCTACAACCGACCTCTTGAGGTCTGAGACACTATTGAAAAGGTCTTTCTGTTCGGACCTCGCATCTTTGTATTCGTCACTGTTTTTATCGGCAGAATTTGCCTTTACTTTGTCTTTGCTATCCTCCACCTGCTGTTTCAGGCGAAGCAGATCTGCTCTTTTCTGAGCGGCTTCGTCCTGCTCGGTGCCAAACTTCTTTCTGGCCTCTTTTAACCTTTCCCTGGCTGCAGCATCCGGCTGGGTATGTTCTGAAGTGTTGCTGTTTTGCTCTCCATTGAAAATGCTTTTGACCATGTCAGCAATCTCTGTAAAGGTCTTTATCTTTTTTAAGATGTTGTCTTTCAGGTCTTCAGCAAGGTCTAGTTTCTCTCCGTCATCCCATTTGGCATGCAGTGCAAGTGTAATTTCCCATTCCAGTCCGAGTTTAAATTTAATTGGAGGAGTAGGAGGGGCAGGTAAGGGGCTATAGGTTGCTTTCTTTTTAGACCTGCTGGATTTAAACTCCAGTGCAATTTCCCAGGAAACATCAGGATAAGTGAATATTTTTATTTCCCGCTGATGCCGGCAGGTTCTGGCCAGCACCACGTAAGGTTCGATGAGCACATTTTTGCCGATCCAGAAATACCTGAAAATCCAGTGTATGGCTAAACCTGCCAGGTTCAACTGCTGCTTGTTGTAAATGTATCTGGCATTGAATTCGAATAAAGCATCCGTGCTGGTCAGGATTTCCAGCGCATTCTCGCCCGTTGTTGAGGCATGTTCTTCTGTCTTCCCTAAACCAAAGCCTTCAAACCCATGTTTCCACGTAGAACTCCATTTGCTTTTTTCCACAACAGCCCCTGGTTTACTCTTACCAATGGAACTTTCAGGATAGCCAACCATTCTCATGACATTTCCTTTATGTTTTTGCCCCTGAGGCTGAGAACAATCACTTTCCAGCGTTTCCAGGTTGTCGAGCCTGATGCTGATTTTCTTGGCATTTTTGGTTTCCCCTACCACCACTTCAAACTCTCTCATGTTCCGGTAAGTGCCGTTTTGTTCGTAGAGAATAACATCTTTTACGATGTCCTTTTGACTCACTTCATCTTTCTCAGGGATCAATAAAGTGATTCCTGTATATTTACAGGCATGGTAAGTGCCGATCTCCGTAGGGATATAGTCTACCACAACGGGGTTATTGCCGGAAAAGGTTAAGGCAGATTCTTCTTTCGCCACTCCCTGAACATTGATAAAGGCGTCTGTAAATTCCTCTTCTTTGGCCCGGCCTATTCCTCTCACTTTAGGATAAATTTGCAAACGACTTCCACCATTAATCAGCCATCCTTCTTCAAGGTAGACATCTATTACCGTTTTCTGGACATGGTATTTACTCGTATCGGTCAGTACCTTGGGCTTTGAAGCATCTCTCTGGGCAAGGGTAGAGGCAACCCTTAATTTGGATTTCTCTTCATCAGGCAACATTTGATGAACCCTGACTTCAGTAGTGAAAAATGCGACCGGTGCACCATACTGGGATTTCTGGTCAATGATCAACATATCGTTGGGATCGAAAGTATCATGGTCCATCAGGGTGATCTGCAGGTCATGACCGTACATGGCCTGTGTATAAACATGGAGCTGTACACTCTGGTTGATTTTTTTTAAGGAACCATTGATGATCCTGCCATCGTTATTCTTGCTGTATTCCCGCCATACTGCGGAAAGGATTTTAGGCTCCCCTTTGGCGGAGATAAAATAGCCGTTGGGTGCTTTATTTGTAGGTTCGGTTCCAGGAACAAAAGGCTCTAGCCAGACCAGCCCCCCGCCTTCCATGACCTTAGGGAAATTGATCTGTAATTTAGGGCCAAATAATTTGGCGTTCCTATCGATACTTTGAAAGCTTGATTTACCACCAAGACTGCTCCAGATCCAATCCATTTCAGGAACCGGTTCAACCGGAGGTTTTTCAGGTGTTCCAGGTTTTTTTTTCTTACCCTTGATCCGGTTGGCGGTAATCACTATAGGACCCGGCTCTTCTTCTCCGGTAGTCGTTACCTCCACATTAAAATCGCCGGCAGCGTAAAGTGTGAGTTGATTCGTTGCACGGTTCACTACTCCTTTGGTAGGACTAACGTTTATCTTTACTTCTTTAATTATACGCATATCTATAGGTTATCCGCTGCTGCCGGAAGGTCAAATCGGAAAAGTTTATCGGCTATCTTCGTTACGTTCATCAGTGGGTTCAGGTAACTGGAACTATCCTCCTCTGCTTTTTTTGTATTCTGACTGGAAACTGCAGCAGTTTGTCCGTGAAAAGTGAACTCCACACAGGGTGCCCCGGCAACTGCACAGGTTCCTTTGCTGTTTTCGAGCAACAGTTTTCCACCGTTGTCGAGCACCACGTTCTCGTAAAATTTTAACCAGGCCGTAATCGCCGGACTACATTTTGCATTGTTCATTAACTTGCAGCTGCCAAAAGTTTTTGCCTTAAAGGGTTGCCCGAGGTCCATGGTGTTACCCAGTGGCTTCTCGGAGCCCTGTTCGTCGTTGATATAATGTTTTTTCTGCGAAAGGACCATGAGCTGATCCGGTGTAGAACCGAATTTACATTCGCAAATGGCGCCCTGACATACTAAATGTTTCTCACTCATAGTGCTCTGAATTATTTAATCAAGAAATGAAAAAAAGCTTCTGCGCTTTTTTTCTACTTTCTTTTCTTCTTCTTCTTCTTCTTTGTTGTCTTGTAACGCTGCTGTTCCCGCTTCATCTTTTTCCCTTAAGTGATATACCTGTACCTGAATGGCCCTTAAGGTTCCTTTTGTAAAGAGGTCGAAACTTCCGGTGATCGAATTGATCGTATGGTCTTTACGGTACAGAGAGTAACGCAGGTTTACCTCACCTTTACCAGGATCAATCTGGTCCCGTTCATCGGTACAGTGCCCTTTTTGTGAGAGCTGAATAGTTCCGTTATCTGTTGGACTCCCGTCTGTTTCCTGTTTGATTTCGTATTTTACCGCCCTCGTGTAAGGAAGCCCGGGAATCGAGATTTCGAAAGTTTCAAGGCCGATCTTATGACTGATGGCAATGGCTTTAGAAAAATAAAGTGCCACAAACTGATCCTCAAATACGGAATTCACCAGGTGGTGATCACTGCCCAGGGCAAGGTCCATATAGGTGAAAATTTCTTCTGCTTTTTCCCCCTTGTAATACTGTTGTAGTTTCGGCTTTTTCTCTTCCCACCTTTCCCGTATCGCCTTTTTATTGTTGATGCCAAGAAACTCACCATGGCTGCTGGTGATGACCTCCAGTGGATATAATATGGCACCACAGGCAGCCGTGAACTGGTCAATTGTATTCTCGGGCATCTGATTATTGATAAAAACGTCCTTTTTATCCATTTCTATCAAAAGATATTGGTCCTGAAGCTTTCCCAGGTATTTTATGACAACCTCGAAATGAACATGCAGTTTTTTTTCTCCGTTTGCCAGATCAAAAATTACCCCATAGGTTCGCTTTAAGCCTGTAGGGTTATAGAAAAGTGGGGAGGTGCTGGTTAGATCTACCTTTTGCATTGTTTTTTGGCAGGTTAAAAGAGTTTATTTTTCTCCACACTTTTGGAAACTACAGATTTCCCCGAATAAAGGGTCAGGTTTTCAACTTTACTGTTGATGTTGACATGGTCTGCGGTTTTTTCTACTTTCTTAGCGGTGATTTTATAATCATTCGTTGCCCGTTCTGTAATGTTTTCTGCAAGTAAGGTAGATTGTTTTGCCACACTGATCTTATGGTTCTGACTCACCTGGGTATTCATGTCTTTCATCACATTGACCTGCATGTTTTCCTCCACATTGATCTGCATGTTCTTTGCATTAAAGGTCATCGTTTCCAAAGCAGTAATGGTAATATTATTGCCCTTGGTATCGATGAGAATGCTGTTTTTGTGATGATCAGTGATTTTAATCCCCTGGGTTCCTTCTTCATCATCAAATTCAATGAGGTGGCCACTTCTTGTCGAGATTTGCTTAAGGTGATTCTTCTCATATCCTCCGGCACCTGTTTTTCCATGGAAGATACTGCCGAGTACAAAAGGACGGTTCGGATCATTATAACGGAAACCAAGAATGACCTGGTCACCGATTTCCGGAACAAAGACATAGCCCCTGTTTTGAGTGACGAGATTACTGCTTCCTGCATCGGGGGTCAATACCCTGATCCAGTCTGTGGTTTCATTGTGTTTTTGCCAAAGCATCTGTACTTTAACCCTGCCCTGATTGCTGGGATCCTTGTTGTCTTTCACGGTCGCCACCTGCGACTCTGCCTGTGGACTATGGACATTATCTGCCGGCACCACACTCACATCGGCTGGGATTCCTTTAAAGGTATTGCTATATCTTCCCAAGCCATCAATCTGATGGGTGATTTCTGTAATGAGGTATTTGTCGAGCGCTTCTTTTTTAAAGCTATCCAATCCATCCCTCAGGGAAACATTGATGTCGGCAACCGAACCGATGGCCAATGCCGAATTGGTGCTTTCCCCGGTCACATCTGTTAAATTTGCGGCCTGCCCGGCCTGATGGTCCCGGATAAACCTGGAAAGCTGGCTTTTATTGGCTGGTCTTGGTTTTACAGGAATATTTCCTTTTGAAGGGAAGATATCCATAGATCCGGAAACTGCGGTTCCCACATAGTGGTTGCTGATGTTTACCGAAGATCCGGTATGCTCGTCGAGCATGTTGTCTTCTTCAGACTGGTAGCTATAGTAGGAGAACTGCAATGGAATTACGCGTAGGGAAGAGTTTAAATAGGACAGGTTCTGGCCCAGAACGAGGTGTACACTCTTTAAGTCACGGGGTTTGCCAAAACAAATGTCCACGCCGTTGTTATAGAACCATTGGCCATATTCTGAAGACAAACGGTTTATAAAATCAAAATTGCTTTCTTTGAACTGCGTTTGATATAGAATCTGATCTTTGAAACTATTGTTGATGATCATACTGGAGAAGCCGGACAATTCAGGGTCGGCAATTTTCTGAACGATCTCCTCTAAGGTCATTGCGCTGAAAGAACGGATCTGTTTTACTGAGTCTAAAAGGATGGTTGTAGAATATCCTCTTACCACAATATTTGACCTTAAGCCATGATTCTGGGAAAGACCAATTTCGCAAATGATCCCTTTGAAATTGTTGGCACCCTGATCAAAACTGGCCGTCAGGATCGTTCCCACCCATTTCTGTGCCTGGTCAAGCTTATGTGTCCCGCTTTGTTCCACAACATCATAATTGATGACTAACTCGAACTCATGGTGTTTATTGAATTTCTGAATTAGTTTAAAAGAACTGATGTGCAGAATTTCTGTTCCATTAATTTCTATTTCTATAGTGGTTCTTTTTTCCATAAGTTTTAATTGTAATAGGGTTCATGCTATCGTGTATGTTTAAATGGTCTCTTTCCCTAAAATTGCGGACAGTTCTTTGCCTGTGCTTTTTCGGGGAATTAAATTTTAGAAGATTAATGTTTTATAAATCAGTCCGCTGAGCAGGACTTCGGTACTATGGAAAATAGTTCAAAATGCTTGATTCTATAGGAAGAGGCTTCCTGCACTATGAAATTTGGAAGAATTTTATAATTCTTATTTGAAAAAATTGGTCTTACTATGAAAGCCATAAACCTTGTTATTAAATAAATTATCATTCGGTATGGCTCTGTTGATACAAAAATGTTGCCAGTTTGAATGTATTATTGACTTAATCCCGGGGATTTTGTTTGGCTTGCGAATGAATGGCGCTGAGAAACAAGATTATTACAAAAAAGCAGAAATGAAAATGATTCACTCCTGCTTTTAGATTGATTTGCTGATTTTTACAATGTTATTGCGCTTCCAGAATCCATTGTTGATTTGGAGATCCTGATGCACCATTGATGGAGTAGAGTGTAATTTTAGTGCCGGAAGTACTGCTGCTCCCCGGATTGTCCAGTACATAGTGACTCGACATGTTACTTTGGATCACATATTGATTGCTGCCTGCAGAAACGAGGTTCCATTGCTGGTTAACTGCATTGCTGATGGTGTACTGAATCACATTTGCCCCTATGGTTTGTGTGCCTCCTGAAATATCGATGGCCTTGTTGCTGTTTGCGTTGACGATCACATAGGCTGTTCCCTGCGCGGTAAATTTCCATTTCTGACCATTTCCGGTACTGCTGGTTGCCTGAACAAGAAAAGCACTATTGGCGGTACTGTTGTTTTCCAGTGCCAGGTAGAGTCCGCTGGAGGCGTTCTTTATTTTATACCAGGTTGTTCCGGAAATACCTGAAGTTACAGGAATGGTGATGGGACTGGAGCTTTGGTTAAAGATATCTGTGACCGTAATTCTTACTGAATAGGTTCCGGTTCCCAATGTACTGGAAATGCTGGCCGATCTCTTTTGAGGCAATACCTCGTTAACGGTACTGACCACTCCGCCTGCAGGGTTCAGCAATTCCACCTTTGAAGAGAACTGAGGACTTTTAGTCGGATTGTTTATCCAGTTTACGGTAACGGTGTTTCCGCTGCTTGTGGCGGTGGCAGACTGGACCTCTGCGATGGTCAGCAGGGGTGCAGTGCCCTGATTGGTTTGATCAGGAAGTGCCAGTGTACGCCCTGTTCCAAAACCTGCACTGGGTTGAACGGTACCGCCATGTTCCATGAAATAGGCATCCTCAGTAACATCATATCCGGAATTAAAAGCCCGGTCATAAATGCCGTTCCGGCCCTGATCGCCATCATTGGCGCTGAAACTTCTGCTGCTGTGTTTTTGCCAGCTATTGGCGGTATTCAGGTTCCAGCAATCTTTAAAGAATGCCTTTCGGATAAAACGGCCATCGTAGGCGGCATTGCTGCCTGTCCAGTTTTCCAGAAAGGCATCATTACCCGATCCCAGGAAAGTAGTCCGTTCAGGAACAGCCAGTGTGGAGGTATGGAACCAGTTTCCGGTAGTCATGTTCTGAATAAAGGTGCCGATGTACAGTTTCCCATTCAGTTTCCAGGCCCGGAGGGCAATGTTGTACCAGGTATTGAGGGCCCATTGGTAGGGATTGATGGTTTTATAGCCATCTCCCTCTCCACCAAATCTGCTGCTGATGGTTCCCGGAGCGGTGTAGGCGACTTCTGAAAAGATGCCTCCCGCAGTATTGGGATCCCATAAAGAGGAGATCAGGATGTTGGGCGTTCCAAAAGAATTGTCTGGCGTTTGCTGCAGGCCTGCATAGCCGCCTGAATAATTGTGTACAGAGAAATATTCCGCGTTGGCCGAAGCGGTAATTTTTATCTTGTGTAATTTAACAATCGCATCCGAAGGAAAGTTAAAGTAGATGTGCTCGGAGGGAGCGGCATTTTCTGTGCCTGCCAGGGCAGCATTTGCCGCGCTGAGTTCAGCACGTTGTTTCGCCGGGTTTTCGGGAACCAGGGATTTGTGACAGGCAGAAAGTGCAGCACAGAGCAAGAGCATGGCCATTACAGGCCAGGAAAAAAATCGGGTTGATTTCATGTCTTTGTTGGTTAAGGGTTTAGGTTATATTGAAGTTCCCTAAAAAGCATGGTAATGTGAGGTTCTTCCTTTACGCAAACGATTGTGTAGCTCGAAACCACTGAATTTAGCCGCTGAGCGGATAAGCGGAGGATTTTAAATGCCATAAAATGAGTGCTTTATGACTTTGACTGACAGTTGTCTGTTTGGTTTTTCTTTTTGTGTTTTAAAAAAGCGGCCTGAGGATAGTTTCTGTGGTTTTTTGCAGTCAATGATCTATAATGCAAACGTTTGTGTGGAGCTTGGGGGCAGGCCTGTTTTGTCGGAAATATTTTTAAAACTCATTTGTTTTAGACAGCACAATAAAAAGGTAATCGCCCATGCGGTCATCAAACCTGTCCCTGACAATATTGATCTTTTGCGATTTGAGATCCCGCTCCAGCAATTCCAGTCCGGAGGAAATTTCATCGGCCTGGGCCAGATCTGAAAAAGAGGAGATCCCTTTTCTGATTTCCGGGTCGAGGTACATTTCCGGTTTTCGCTTTCCTGCATAGAGGAAGAGGTCTTCAAGATCAGTGGCGACGAAGTATTTTTCTGTTTTAGTAATTTCAAAACCTGCATCGGTACCGTATTCCCAGATCTTTGAAAAAGAGGGCATCTGGTTCATCGCAGCGCTCATCATCTTTGGAAAATAATGATGCAGCCAGTAATTGCGCATCTGCTCGGAAGTGGAGGTAAATATGACGAGGTCTGAGCCCGGTTTAAGGACCCTGTACAGCTCCTTTAAAGCTTTGGCCAGATCAATCCAATGGTGGATAGTTAAGGTTGCAATAGCGCCATCAAACGTAGCATCAGGAAAATCTATATGTTCTGCATAGCCTTTTTTCCAGACAACGGAGCTGCCATTTTCTGCTGCAATTTTCAGCATTTGATCCGAAGGGTCCGTTCCATACATCTGTAAACCGCTTGCAGAGAGTTCCAGGGTATAGTTTCCGGTTCCACAGCCTACATCAAGGATTTTATCGTCTTTTTTATTGCCGGTCAGGGCAGAAAGGCGTTTGGTGATCAGGGGATCTGCAGTTCTGGTGCTATTGTAGGTTTGTCCGGTTTGATGGTATAAATCCATAGGTTAAGCTCAGGTTCTTGGGGGCTAATTTAATAAACGCCGGATGCATTTTTCTTATTATATTTAGGTGTATTTCATTTATTAAAATTTACGGATATGATTTTTAAAAATGCAGTAAGCTGGTTTGAAATACCGGCAGTTGACCTTGACCGGGCGCAAAAATTTTACGAAACCATCTTTGACATCCAAATGGTTCATATGGACTCTCCCGGTTACGAGATGCGGATGTTTCCTCTTGAAAATATGATGGACGATATTGGAGGGACATTGGTAAAGTGTGAGGGCTTTCATACTCCTTCATCAGATAGCGGGACGCTTGTCTACCTGAATGCAAATCCCGATGTACAGCTTGTTTTAGATAAAATCGAAGCGGCGGGCGGAAAAATTATTGCGCCTAAAACAGAAATTTCACCGGAGTATGGTTTTATGGCTGTTTTTCTGGATACGGAAGGAAACAGGGTGGCCTTGCATTCTGCACCTATTTAAATTTCTCCTTCATCCCAAGGATGCCGAGTAAGCCGCCGGTATGAAGGGCAACGATTTTGTCTTCCTTTTTAAAGTAATTCTTCGCAGAAAGATCCTCAATTGCGTAGAGCATCTTTGAGGTGTATACCGGATCGATTAAAATGCCCTGGCTGCTTACAAAATTTTTCATGAAGTCGATGAGGGGCGGTTGGGTCTTTGCATAACCTCCGAAATGGTAATCCGTATGGAGGATGAGCTGATCGGTATTGCCCAGATATTTGAAGACCTCTTCTTCAATAAAGCTTCCTGCTTTTAGAGCAGGAACTACATGGAGGATGGTTTTTAACCCTTGCTGCTGAATCCCTTTCAATAATCCTGCTGCGGTAGTCCCGGTTCCGGCAGCGCAGAAAAGATGGTCGATATCTCCTGGAAGTTCTGCAATGATCTCCGCACAGCCTTGTACTGCCTCCAGGCTTGCACCACCTTCATCAATAAAGAGGGCATTGGGATCATCGCCAAAGTGTTGCTGAAATAATTGAGTTTTCTCTCTGTAACTGGTTCTGTCGGTAAAGATCAGGTTCATTCCGAACAGCCGGCAGAGCATGAGCATTTCATTTTCTACTGCCTCACCCCGTACAAATGCGGAAGATTTCAACCCTGCTCTTGAGGCAGCAGCTGCGGTAGCGAGTAAATGATTAGAATAAGCACCCCCAAAAGTAATGAGGTGATGCTTATTCTCTTTAAATGCTTTTGATAAAAGGTATTTAAGTTTACGCCATTTATTTCCCGAGATATAAGGGTCAATTAAATCATCTCTTTTCATCCAGAATTCCCGAAGAACAGGATGCTTTAATTGTTGTAGCGGGCTATAAATATCTGTAAACATGCCTGCAAAGATAGGCGCCTTTTGTTAAGCAGATAAATTAGGGCTTAAAATAGATCTTCCTAAGTAGGTAAGGAAAAA
The DNA here is from genome assembly GCF_003852525.1 of Pedobacter sp. KBW06. Taxonomy (GTDB): domain Bacteria; phylum Bacteroidota; class Bacteroidia; order Sphingobacteriales; family Sphingobacteriaceae; genus Pedobacter. The sequence goes on along the minus strand of NZ_QAJL01000003.1, from coordinate 1,688,532 downwards.
AGTTTAAGATAATTTTAACGTTCTGAGTAAAGTTTTTCATAATCCTTGAATTAAAATTTAACAATTCTGATTCGTCGAGACCTTTGCTACCCGCTTTTTTATTAGCCTAAGCCCTGAAGAATTCACAAAAATTATATTTGTTATCGGACTACGGGGTTATCAAAAAGCAGACCAATTTATTTTTTTTGAATTATGTAGTAGTTAAAGATTAGTTTTGCATTATGGAACCATCCTAGAATATGGCTTCCACAATCATAAACAGAGATACATTTCATGGAAAATAGCAGCAATGTGCAGGAGTTAGAAGAGCAGGATTTATACGAACATTTTAATATTGTTGTTGATAAAGGACAGTCTTTGTTAAGAGTAGACAAGTTCTTAATGGGGCGCCTGGAAAATGCTTCACGTAACCGGATTCAGAATGCAATTGATGCTGGAAATGTGCTCGTTAACCAGTCGACCGTTAAAGCGAGTTATAAGGTTAAGCCTGCGGATGAGATTTCTATCGTCTTCCCGCACCCGCCGAGAGATACGGAAGTTTATCCGGAAAATATCCCATTGGATATTGTTTACGAAGATGACGATCTGTTGGTGGTGAATAAACCGGCGGGCATGGTGGTTCACCCGGGATTTAATAATTATACCGGAACATTGGTCAACGCGCTGGCCTACCATTTTGAAAAATTACCACAATTACCGGGAAATGAAGGCAGGCCTGGCCTGGTTCACCGGATTGATAAAGATACTTCCGGTTTGTTGCTGATCAGTAAGAACGAGATCACCATGACCAAACTGGCGAAACAATTTTTTGACCATACCATTACCCGTAAATATATTGCCATGGCCTGGGGAGATGTGATGGAAGATGGCACCGTGACGGGCTACATCGGAAGGAGTGCAAAGAACAGGATTGTGATGGATGTATATGATGAGGAAGAAAAAGGTAAGTGGTCGGTAACACATTATTCGGTATTAGAGCGTTTAGGATATGTAACCCTAATCAGTTGTCAGCTGGAAACTGGCCGCACACACCAAATCAGAGCGCACATGCAGCATATCGGACACCCTTTATTTAACGATGCCAATTACGGCGGAGATAAGATCTTAAAAGGAACGACTTTCAACAAATACAAACAGTTCGTTCAAAACTGTTTTCAGATGTTGCCACGTCAGGCATTACATGCACAAACGTTAGGGTTTATCCACCCGACTACTAAAGAGTACATGGAATTTGAGGCGCCTTTACCTGCTGATTTTGATTCGGTATTAAACAAATGGAGAAACTATATCGTTGAGCCGTCGTAAATGCAACAGGAATATATTTTACATAATGATGAGTTTGTAGCGGCAAACCATCCTGTGATCGGAGTGCAGAACCGTGCATTCAGATACGGTGATGGCTTGTTCGAATCTATGCGCATGGACAATGGGAAACTGAAGTTTGCAGAGCAGCATGCCGATCGCCTCAGGGCAGGGATGAAGGCTTTGAAAATGGATGGCAGTAACCTGATGGACGAGTATTTTCTGAAGCAGAAAACTGCGGAGCTTTCCAAAAAGAACAAGCTGAAGGACCATATCCGTTTCCGTCTTTCTGTGTACAGGGAGGGAGAAGGTTTATATACCCCTGAAAGCAATAAAGCCGGCTATGTCCTGGAAGCAAGTCCACTGGCTCAGCCAACCTATGAGCTGAATAAGAAAGGATTGATCGTAGATGTTTACGATGAAATCACGAAGCCTGTGAACAAATTGTCCAATTACAAGACCACCAATTCTCTATTGTATGTGATGGCGGGATTGTATAAAAAACAGCACAACCTGGATGAGGCTTTTATTTTAAACCAGCATGGTTTTCTATGTGAAAGCATCAGCTCCAATGTATTTGTCGTTTATGATAAGCAGATTTATACCCCTGCCTTATCGGAAGGCTGTGTTGCGGGAGTGATGCGCAGTGTGGTGATGAATATGGCCAAAAGCAATAACATCCCGCTTATTGAAGCGCAGATCAATCCTGAAGTGCTTAAAGAAGCAGAAGAGGTTTTTATCACGAATGCAACAGGCGGGATCAGGTGGGTGATGGGCTATGGGAGGAAACGTTATTTTAACGAGATCTCCAAAGACCTAAGCGCCAGACTCAATGCGGTAACCCCTTAGGAATTCCTCCGTTGACATGCGTTTTTTGCCTTCGTACTGAAGGTCGGTCAGCTTAATGAAACCGTCTTTTGCGGCAAATTTAAGGAAGGTCTTTCCATCCGAAAGGAATCCTCCGGGAGAGATGCCCGTTTCTTTTTCTTCCAGCTCCGCGCGGAATACTTTCAGTGTTTTGTCGTTGAGCCTGGTAAAGGCGGTAGGATACGGGCTCAGTCCGCGGATCATATTGTAAATCGTTCTGGACGGCTGGTTCCAGTCAATCAGACAGTTTTCTTTAAATATTTTGGGCGCATGTTTCAGCTCTTCATGCTGAGGCTGCGGCTGTTCTTCATAATTTCCTTCCTCAATTGCTTTTACGGTCTTTACCAGGAGTTCCGCACCTACATTCATCAATTGATCATGAAGCTCACCTGCGGTTGTGGTATCGCCGATAGGCACACTTGCAGAGAAGATCACATCGCCGGTATCTATTTCATGTTTCAGAAAAAATGTGGTTACCCCGGATTCTTTTTCTCCGTTGATGATGGCATGGTTGATCGGGGCGGCTCCACGATACTGCGGCAATAGCGAGCCATGAAGGTTGATCGTTCCTTTTGCTGGCATATCCCAGACCACTTCCGGTAACATACGGAAAGCAACAACTACCTGTAAATCGGCGTTTAAGGCTTTTAATTCAGTGATAAACTCCGGATCTTTTAGTTTTAAGGGTTGCAATACCTTGATCCCTTTTGCTGCAGCATATTGTTTTACGGCACTTTCCTGAAGCTTCTGGCCTCTTCCGGCAGGCTTGTCGGCAGCCGTAACGACACCAACCACATCAAATCCAGCTTCCACCAAAGCGCTTAAAGAAGCTACTGCAAAATCGGGGGTACCCATAAAAACTAATCTCATCATCCGTTGTTTTAGATAACAAAATAACTAAAAATTTCACGCATATTTTATGGAAAGTATATGGTGGAGACACTGGAAGCGCTCAAATCAAGCGGATTGGTTTATGTAACAGACAGCAAACCTGGGATATACAGGAAGGGAAAGCCAGGGCATTTTCGGTACGAAGATAAAGACGGAAATCTGCTGAAGGACGAAAATGAACTGAGCAGGATCGCAAAGCTGGTCCTTCCTCCGGCATGGACAGAGGTCTGGATCTCTCCAAAGAAGAACGGTTACCTGCAGGCTACGGGGATGGATGTGGCAGGAAGGAAACAATACCGTTATCATGCGGAATGGACCTCCAGGCGGTCGGACAGCAAATATTTCAGGCTGCTGGATTTCGGAAAATCGCTGCCCCAGGCAAGGACAAGGATTGCAAAGGACCTGAGGCGCAAAAGTTTTGATGAATTAAAAGTGCTGGCCATCTGTGTGGAGTTTATGCAGAAAACCTTAATCAGGATTGGTAATCAATCCTACAAACAATTATACGGAAGTTACGGATTGAGTACGCTTCGGAATAAACATGTGAAGATCAATGGAAATCATTTGTTACTCAGCTTTGTTGGCAAAAAGGGAGTTCAGCAGGAGCTGAGCCTGAACGATAAAAGCCTGGCTGCCTTGCTTCGGAAATGTAAAGAAATCCCCGGCCAGGACTTGTTTCAGTATTATGCCGATGATGCGGAACGCCGTGCGATAGATTCAGGAATGGTAAACAATTACATTAAAGAAATCACCGGAGGCGATTTCAGTGCCAAGGATTTTCGGACCTGGGGAGGGACACTGGAAGCATTGCGGCAACTGGCAGTTTGTGAAGCGGGAGCCAGTGAAGAGCAGCCAAAGAAAAAGATGATTGTTGAAGTATTGGATTGTGTAGCGGCAAGACTTGGAAATACCCGGGCAGTATGTAAGAGTTCTTATGTGTATCCGATGTTGCTGGAGGCCTTTGAACAGGGGGAACTTACAAAGTACCTGAAAAAAATCAATCCTGCTCAGAGGAATACTTTGGCGGGAATAAAAAACGATGAGAAAGTGCTGATGTCGTTTCTCCGTGCGGTACAGAAAAAAAAGAGGCCCTGAGAGAAATTCAGGGCCTTGATTATGTTTTAGGTGCGTTTTTTATAGGGTGTACCGGTTGTTCTCCCTGTTCTCTTTCTTTAGCCGGATGTTTAAAATCGGCTTCTTCTTTCTGATAATCTTTGTCTTCCGGTTTCTTTACTGCCTTATCTCCGGCAGGAACCTTATCCTTAGGGATTTCTTCCAGGTAATTGCTCCCCGGTTTTCCGCTTTTCTTTTTGGGTTCGCTGTTCATTGGGATCCTTTTTTAAGGATACAACAAGTACTGCTGACGCATTGTTTTATACCTAGTTAATCCAGGCTCCCAGCTGGCCCTGATTTCTTTTTCTGATTTCCCGTCAATGATTTGCTGTTTCAGGTTATAATCTCCGGAAAGCTTGTCAAAACTTCCCATCTGGGTACTGAGTTTAAAGTTGAAAAAATCTGCTTTATTGGGGTAAGCCTTATAAAGCTCGATCAGCCAGTTTAAATTCAGGGCTTTATTCCTTCGGATCTTTGCCACATCGTAAGTTCTCAGGTCCATGCCATAACATACTTTGTTTTGATGCAAAGGCGTTTCTGCCATTCCTTTGATACTTTTAGGGGTAAAGCTGAAATCGTATTTTCCTTTCAATGCCGGTGCACCTAATACCGTAAATGGAAACTGGGTTCCCCGTCCCTGGCTCAGATAAGTGCCTTCAAAAAGACATAAGGTCGGATACAGTAAAATAGATTGCTGGGTATTCAGGTTCGGTGAGGGTTTTACCGGAAGGTCATATGGAAGATCGTGGTTGTAATTTTCTACGGTGATGATCTTGATTTTACACTTTACCTTGTTCTTCAGCCAGCCTTCACCATTCAGCATCTGTGCGTATTCCCCAACGGTTAAGCCATGAACAATAGGAATGGCCTGCAGGCCTATTCCGGAAACGAGTTTCGGGTCCAGAATGGGGCCATCGATATAGAACCCGTTCGGATTGGGGCGGTCAAGGATCAGTACTTCCTTGTTTTCTGCGGCGCAGGCTTCCATCACATGTTGCAGGGTATTGATATAGGTGTAAAAACGAACGCCCACATCCTGAATGTCAAAGATCATGAGGTCTACATCTGCAAGGTCTTCTTTGGTGGGTGTAGAATGCTTTCCATAAAGGGAAACCGCTTTAATTCCCGTTTTGGTATCTATGGCATCGTTCACATGAATCCCTGCACTGGCATTGCCACGGAAACCGTGTTCCGGACCAAAGATCTTTACAATATTTACACCCAGTTTCAACAGGCTGTCTACGGAAGTTTCATTTCCGATCACGGAAGTTGGGTTGACCACCATTCCAATGCGCTTGCCTTTCAGGTAGGGAAAGTATTTTTCCGTTTGTTCAGCTCCGGTACGGATGGGGTTTTCCTGCAGTTTCGCACTACTGGTACTGGCTGCCGAAGAATGGGTTATTGCCGGTTTCATCTTTGCAGGCCGACTGGAAGCGCAAGCCTGAAGACTAAAAGTAAGAAATGCAGCTTGTACGATATAGGTAAGTGATTGTCTCATTGGGGAACCTTTTTTTATAATTATAACTTTAAATCAAAATCAATTGAGCATTTTTGCTAAGTTACCATTTATAGCAAAAGATTGAATACAGAATATTTCATAGCAGGGCGGATAGCCATTAAATCTGAGCGTACTTTTTCCAAGCTGATCGTTCGCATTGCGATAGCAGGCGTCATGCTCAGTTTAGCGGTGATGATTCTGTCGGTCGCCATTATCAATGGTTTTAAGACAGAGATCCGGGAAAAGGTAAGGGGCTATATCGGGGATGTCCGCATCTTTAAGTTCGACCTGAATAATTCCTTTGAGCTTACACCTTTTGTTCCGGGGGCAGAAACGATTAGCAACCTTAAGAAAAACAAGGATGTAGCTTACTTTCAGCCTTATGCGACAAAGCCTGCCATTATTTCGGTGAACGACGAAGTCGAAGGCATTAATTTTAAAGGGATAGACAAGAGCTTCAACTGGAAATATATTTCTGAGCATTTAGTGAGTGGAAGGGTGATCAGTTTCACCGATAGCGCAGCGGCGATGAAGGAAATTATGATCTCTCAATTTACTGCAAACCGGCTCAAGCTGAAAACGGGAGATTCTTTTATCATGAATTTCGTACAGAACCCACCCCGGAGCAGGAAATTTAAAATCGTAGGTATATATAGCGTTGGCGTAGAGGAAATTGATAAAGGTTTTGTTTTGGGAGACCTGAATGTAATCCGCAGGTTAAACAACTGGTCAGCAGACGAGATCGGAGGAATAGAGGTCCGGATTAAAGATTTCTCGAAACTCAAGCCGGTTTCAATGGACATCTATACGAACCTTGAGGTGAACCTTAAATCAGAATCGGTTTATGAGTTTTTTCCGGCAATTTTTACCTGGTTGTCTTTACTGGATGTCAATACAAGGGTCTTGCTGATCTTAATGATGATTGTTGGGGTGATCAATATGATTACCGCCCTGCTGATCATGATTTTAGAGCGTACCAATATGATAGGAATGCTGAAAGCATTCGGGATGACAGATTTTAGTGTGATGAAGATTTTCCTTTACAATGCGGTTTATCTGGTAGGGATCGGATTGTTGCTGGGAAATATACTGGGCCTTGGTCTTTGCTTCCTGCAGCAATACACACACCTGTTTAAGCTGGATCAGGGATCTTATTATTTATCTTATGTCCCTATAGAAATTCATTTTTCAGAAGTATTAATACTCAATGTCTGTACGGTGATCATCTGTTTTATGGTATTGATCCTGCCTTCCATGCTGGTCAGTAAAATCTCACCACTCAAAGCGATCCGGTTCAAATAGCAGATTATAACAACTCATCAGGATATGAAAAAAAACAAAGCAGAGAAGAAGTCAAGTGTTTTTAGTCTGCTAAAGCCATATCGGGGAATGATCTTTTTGTTGATATTCCTGGCCTTGCTGAGCAATGGTGTGAACCTGCTGCTCCCTAAAATTATAGCGGACAGTATTGATGCTTATACTGCAGGTACTTTTGGAATCCGCGCAGTATTCCTGGAATTCGGGATTGCCATTCTTTTCATTTTCCTGTTTACTTACCTTCAAAGCCTGGTGCAGACTTATGCATCAGAGCGGGTAGCAAGGGACCTGAGGACGAGGCTCTCCAATCAGATTTCCCGTCAGAGCCATGCCTATATCGAAAAAGCCAACCCTTCGAAATTGCTGACTAACCTGACTACGGATGTAGATGCGATCAAATCTTTTGTCTCACAAGCCATTGTGTCCATTGCCTCTTCCATATTTCTTATTGTCGGCGCGAGTATCCTGCTGCTGAGTCTGAACTGGAAGCTCGCTTTGGCGGTAATTGCGATTGTTCCCATCATCGGGACTTCTTTTTACCTGGTCCTTAGTAAAGTGAAGCCATTGTTTAAAAAGAGCAGGGAGGTGATCGACTGGCTCAATAAAGTCATCAGTGAAAGCATCCTTGGCGCGGCGTTGATCAGGGTGATCAACTCGCAGCAGCTGGAATATGATAAATTCCTGTCGGCAAATACCCAGGCAAAGAACCTGGGCTTGTCTATTCTTAAATTATTTGCAGGACTGATTCCACTGATCATCTTTGTTGCCAATATGGCCGGATTAACGATCCTTGCCCTGGGCGGTCATTTCGTGATCCAGGGAACGATGAGTCTGGGAGAATTTGCTGCTTTTACGAGTTATCTGAGCTTGCTGATCTTTCCGATTCTGGTGATTGGTTTCATGAGCAATGTGATTGCCCAGGCCACCACCTCTTATCAAAGGATTGAAGGCGTATTGAACATTGCAGAAAATCCTGCAGATGGCAATATCAAGGCAACATTGAGGGGGGAGCTGGAACTGAAAGATGTTTCGGTCTCTTACGGACAGAAACCTGCCTTGAAAAACATTTCCTTTGCTTTAAAAGCGGGTTCTAAAACGGCCATTATCGGCCCCACTGCAGCAGGAAAGTCGCAATTACTGTACATCCTCACCGGATTGATCCTCCCGGAATCGGGCGAAGTCTTGTTTGACGGACATGATATCAACAGTTATAACCAGGAAGTTTTTCACCAGCAGGTAGGCTTCGTTTTTCAGGATAGCATCATCTTTAACATGAGCATCAGGGAAAACATTGCATTTAGTGATACGGTGACAGATCAGTCGCTGGAAATGGCGATTGAAACCGCCGAGCTGAACGATTTTGTGGCAGGGCTTCCCGATCAGCTGAATACAATTGTTTCTGAACGCGGTTCGAACCTTTCCGGTGGCCAGAAACAGCGCATCATGCTGGCAAGGGCTTTAGCTTTAAATCCTAAGGTATTGCTTTTGGATGATTTCACTTCCCGCGTAGACCACAATACAGAAAAGAGGATCTTAGAAAATGTCCAGCGAAATTATCCGGGCATCACCTTACTTTCTGTAACTCAGAAAATCGTGTCTGTAGCGCATTATGATAAGGTTATTGTGTTGATGCAGGGCGAGATCGTTGCCCAGGGAACACATACGGAGCTGATGAAAAGCAGTCCTGAGTACGTTCAGATTTATACCTCACAACAGAGCACCAGCAATTATGAATTATAATCTTAACCAGGAAAGTACCACGCAGAAAAAGCGATCTACTTATCAGGCGCTGAAAAAGCTGATAGCACTGATCAGTGATGAGCGGAGAAATTTATGGATTGCTTCAGGGACGATCCTTTTAAACTCAGGCTTGCTGTTGCTGGGGCCTTTGCTGATCGGACATACGATCGATGCCTATGTGCGGACGAAACAATATTCGGGTGTCTTGAAGTTTTCCGGCATCTTGCTGGTCATGTATATGATTACCTTTTGTACGGGATACCTGCAAACAAAACTGATGGGAGGAGTGGGACAGCGAATGCTGTTTACTTTAAGAAATGCCATCTTTAATAAGTTACAGGAATTGCCGGTTGCTTTTTTTAATGAGAACAAAGCCGGCGACCTGATTTCGCGGGTAAATAGTGATACCGATAAAATTAACCAGTTTTTCTCTCAGTCCCTGATGCAGTTTATCGGGAGTATCGTAACGATGGCAGGAGCTGGTATTTTCCTGTTGCTGATCAATTTTGAGCTGGGGTCTGTGGCATTGTTACCGGCAGTACTGATCCTGATCTTTACGGCAGTGGTTTCACCCTGGGTAAAAAGAAGGAATGCAGCCAACTTAAAGAGTGTAGGGGGGATGAGTGCCGAGATTCAGGAAAGCCTGAATAACTTTAAAGTGATCATTGCCTTTAACAGAAGGGATTATTTCAGAAAACGATTTGATGAGGCCAACCAGAATAATTACCGTACGGCAATAGGGGCCGGACTGGCCAATAATATTTTAATGCCGGTTTATGGTTTGCTTTCCGGTATGGCACAATTGATTGTATTGCTGTTTGGAATTTACCTGATTTCCCAGGGGCAATTCACGATCGGCCTATTGGTGAGTTACCTGTCTTATGCCACTAACTTTTACAATCCATTAAGACAGCTGGCAGCCTTATGGGCCAGTTTTCAGGTGGCCATGGCAAGCTGGGACAGGGTTTCACAGATTTTATCCCTGGAAAATGACCTTCCTCAGCTGAAAGATACTGTTGAAACCTCCGGTTCACTGCTGGAATTCCGAAACGTACATTTTTCCTATGCAGAGGGACAGGAAATCCTCCATCACATCAATTTCAGTCTGGAAAAAGGCAAAACATATGCCTTGATCGGTCCTACGGGAGGCGGAAAAACAACCACAGCCTCGCTGATTGCCAGGTTGTATGATGCCACCCAGGGAACGGTGCTGCTCAGCGGTAAGGACATCCGTTCGTATACGGATGAGGAAAGAAGCAGCAAGATCGGGTTTATCTTGCAGGAACCTTTTCTCTTTAGCGGATCGGTGAAAGACAACATCTTATACGGCAATCCTAAATATAAGGATTATTCGAATGCACAATTGGAAGAGGTGATCAAAGATGCCAATCTGGAAGCTCTGCTGGCGATATTTGACGAAGGATTGGAAACACCAGTTACCTCGGGATCGGACAACATCAGCCTCGGACAAAAGCAATTGATTGCTTTCATGAGGGCGGTGCTGCGAAATCCGGAATTGCTAATCCTGGATGAAGCAACGGCAAACATCGATACCATTACAGAACAGTTGCTGGGTATGATCTTAAAAAAGCTGTCTAAGGATACCACCCTTGTCATCATTGCACACCGCTTAAATACCATTGAGAATGCCGATGAAATCTTTTTTGTGAACTCGGGAGAAGTGATCAGGGCCGGTACACTTGATCATGCAATGGACATGCTGCTTAAAGGAAAGAGGAAGAGCTAATAGCCCTTCTCTTTTAGCTTTTTATTGAACTGATCTGCCAGTCTTAAGCCCCATTGCTGGCCAGCTTGCATAGATTCCTGCATAATGAGGGGTGTTTTTTCTGAGAACCTCTTGCCTGCAGGACTTTGATAGAAAGCGATAATGGCTTTCATATCGGGCAGGCTGATGTGTTTCTGATAAATAGGGAGTAATATTTCCAACAGTTCTTCCTGGGAAGCCTCGAGAAATGACTTTTCAAACTGTATCCATACTTCAGCAGGAACCTCAGATTTTTGCTCTTTGAGCATTTTAAAGGTCTGTGTAATGACCACTTTATAGCTTTCTGTAGCGCCGGAAATATTCATCATGTCCTGAAGCGTGGTTTTGTAGACAGAATTGTCCTGGCCAAAGGAAAGTGTTGCAGCGGCTAAGATTAAAGTAAGGGTGATGATGATTTTTTTCATATTAATTCCAGTTTTGTCTCTTTTTTAATTCAGTAATGTGTGCCAGGTGATGTTCCCCATGCCAGGCATAGATGCTGGTATTTTCATTTAGCAAGACTTTATTCCCATGTGCCGGATGAATAAAACTGCGTTCCAGATCCGAAGGAGAAAGGCTGCGAAGCAATTGCGCCCAGCGGGCATGTAATCCTTCAAGTAAAGTTAGGCTCGGCGCGATTTCCATTGTTTTGCTGTCTGCGAGTTCTGCCCAGATTTCCTCATGGTAGGGTTTGATCACAGGATTGTCTTCCGTTAAAGCCAGTTTGAAACGAATTAAGGCATTCATATGGCTGTCGGCACAATGATGTACCACCTGCCTTATTGTCCAGCCATCCGGCCGGTATGGACTATCCAGCTGCCCATCGTTCAGGTGGATGACTTCCTTTTTAAGCTTTGCCGGGAAAGCCGCAATCGTTGAGATGTACTGCTCCATCAATTCCGGTGTAATGGATGCCGGCTTTTCATGTTTCCCTATCGGGAATTTAAGTTTTTCAAGTGTTGTTGACATCGGGATTTATCTTTTAATTTCTTGTCTGCCCCAGGCCAGTACTTTCACACCTGGAGAATACCGGATCAGGTCTGGAGTCCGGTCCGTAAAGCTGAGTCCGTTTATAGCGTAATTGATCTTTGTTTTTTTTAATTCCATCTCCGCAATCTGCCATTCCAGGTGATGGATTTCATACCTGTACAATTTTTGCCCCCGGTTCAGGTAGAGGCAATACCTTTCTGAAAGCCAAAGGTCAAGCTTACTTTTTAAAGAGATGAATGCCTTCAGCTCAAATTCAACATCCAGCTTAAAGCCTTTTACCGCATGGTCTGAAAGATAGGTGTTTTTGCCGCGCTGCATCCTTGCTTTCTCGTATGGAAGACCCGATAACAGTTTTGCAATCCATACCGACAAATGTTTTTGCCCTTCTATATTCAGGAAATAAACGCCTGGCTTGCCCTCCGTTACCACATATGTCCTCAGGTTAATTTCATGGAAATCAGAAATGAAAGCTACAGGAGGAAGTCCTGCCGGACTGATCTTTTCCATGGTAAAGGGAACAAGGGAGATCCAGGCCTCATTTTCAAAAAGGTCCAGTTCCAATCCTGCAGGGATCAGGGGCCTTAACAACTCCGCAGGAACTTTCCAATGAAAGAACAATACATTATTCCATTCCTGATAATATTGCCATTTTCCTGCAGGTATGGGCCATGGCCGGTGACTGCTTTCGGTTAACATGGCATTAAGATCGGCAGAACGGTAACCGGAAAACCAATTTTTGATCATTTAAACAGCTTTTACACGCAATTAATAAGACAATTTGAAAAGCCTACAGACCTCAATTAAATATTACGTAAATTTGCAGAATTATATACTAATAAGGAAACTGTGTCATTAGAGAAATTAAAACTAAGCAAGCAACTGGTAACAGCGATGACTGATGCCGGATATATATCCGCAAAAGAGATTCAGGCAAAAACAATGTCAAGAATTCTTGGCGGACAGGATATCATAGCTGTTGCTCCTGAAGGGGCGGGTAAAACAACAAATTATGTGCTTGGGGTTCTAATGCGCTTTAAATATACGACAGACGAAGCTCCGAAAGTTCTGATCCTTGTTCCGAGTAAGGAAAAGGTATTGGAAGTCATAGCAGAATTCGACAAACTGAACAGAAATAAAAATCTCCGCATCATGGGCCTTTACGGAACCGGTGGAACAGAACAGGATGTACTGGACCTGGTAGACGGCGTGGACATCGTAGTGGCCTTGCCAACACGTGCCCGCGCGATTTACCTGAAACTGGGTTTAAATACGAGCAAACTGCAAATGTTTATTGTGGATGATGCAGAAGTGATCGTAAAACAGGGAATGCAGCTTCCGGTTGCTGAACTGGCAAGAAGTGCCGGTAAATGTCAGCACCTGATCTTTACCACGGTGGTTCATGAAAAACTGAACAATATGATCGATCAGTTCCTGAACTTCCCAACAACACTGGAAGTGGAAGACCTGGGCGATAGCCAGGCCAATACCCATGAACTGATTTTGTATCCTGTTCCTAACTTTAAAACAAAAATTAACCTGCTGAACCTCCTGTTGAGAGATGATGAGGTATTTGATAAAGTGGTGGTATTCGTGAATACCCGTCTTACGGCTCAAAAATTGGGTAAAAGCTTACATTCCGCCAGACCTGGTGTCGTTTCCGTATTGAACCCTTTGTTCTTTGACGAAGAAGGTTTTGACCATATCGAAGATTTCAAGGAAACTCCTGAAGCAAGGGTACTGATCGTTGCAAATGAAGGTACTTCTACTTTAGATCTTTCCGGAATCCCTTTCCTTTTCCATTTTGAAGTTCCGGAGCAAAAGGAAACTTTCCTGAGCAGAATCGTGAAAACCAATGAGGAAGAAGTGGTGGCCATCACTTTCTCTACAGATATGGAACTGGTAGAAGTGAAAAAGATCGAACAATCTATCGGAAAGAAACTAACCGTAATGGAATTGCCTGAGGATCTGGTGATCGATAAAGTAACGAAAGCCAAAGGTGGTATTGATAAAAGCAGGATCGTTAAGGAGAAGAATGTGGCACCTCAGGGTGGCGGAGCTTACCATGACAAGAAAGAAAGCAATAGTAAAGATTATAACTACGGCATTGGCCAGAAAGCCAAAATGACCATGAAGAAGAAACATGGTTAACAAAAAAATGCCTTCCAGCCGGAAGGCATTTTTTTTATGCGCTATTTTGAGAATACTTATACTTTCTTTGCTTCATTCCAGTAAACATCCATTTCGGCAAGGGTCATATCCTGCAAAGCTTTTCCATTTTCCTTCGCCTTGGCTTCCAGGTACTGGAAACGTTTGATGAATTTTTTATTGGTTTTCTCCAAAGCATTTTCCGGATTGATGTTGATGAAACGGGCGTAATTGATCAGGGAAAAAAGAAGGTCCCCAAATTCTCCTTCTGCCTTTTCCACATCTATTGCCGTATGGTCTACGGTATTGAACTCATTTTTAAATTCCTGAAGCTCTTCTTCTACCTTTTCCCAAACCTGGGTTTTATCATCCCAGTCAAAACCAACACCTCTGGCTTTTTCCTGAATCCGGCTGGCTTTCACCAAAGAAGGCAAACCCGCAGGCACACCCGCTAAAACAGATTTATTTCCTTCTTTAAGTTTGATCTGCTCCCAGTTGCGTTTTACATCATTTTCATCCTGAACTTCTACATCACCATAGATGTGCGGATGACGGTTGATGAGTTTATCACAAACCCCATTCAATACATCAACAATACTGAAATCGTTGGTCTCTGAGGCGATTCTTGCGTAAAATACGAGGTGCATCATCACATCTCCCAGCTCTTTCTTTACTTCTTCCAGGTCGCCTTCAAGAATGGCGTCCGACAATTCATAGGTTTCTTCTATGGTTAAATGACGGAGGCTTTCCATGGTTTGTTTCTTATCCCATGGACAATCTGTGCGAAGGGTATCTAAAACAGTTAATAACCTGAGGAAAGCAGAAGAAGGATCAGCAGCGGTTAAAGGGGCGATATGGTTGGGCATTTTGACGAATTATTTTATGACGTTAAAGGTAATCATCATTGTGGTTAAAAAAAGAACAATCAGGCCGGATAAAAAGATGATGTCGGCAATTTTCTCCAGCCGGTCGTCACTTCCCTGTTTCCTTCTCATTGCCAGAAAAGAAAGGATACAACTGGTCATAAACAGGATAATTGCCAATGCGGTGGTCTCATCGATCAGCGTCACATCCTGCATCTTCGATACCTTGATGGAGGTCAGTACAATGAAACATAAACCCAGCAGATTTGCTGAGGTACTTAAGATATGGGGCGACCTGTTTTCTCGCATAACCTATTCCTGTTCTTCTAATTTGATGTTCTTGGTAATCCTGTAAACCTTTCGCTTTTTATCTGGTTTGTCCTCACCACCCAGCAGGATTCCCCAGGGTTTCAGCGAATCTACCTTGTCAAAAATGATCTTTAACATCGCGAGGTAAGGAATACAAAGAAACATCCCCGAGATGCCCCAGACCATTTCTCCTACCACAATGCCGATGAAGGCAAACAAGGCATTGATTTTAACTTTTGAGCCAACCACCAATGGCATGAGGATATTTCCGTCAACGGCATGTACCGCTGCAAAGGCCACCACAACGAGTAATACTTTCGCAGCTCCTGCCGTAGCAAAGGTGATGAGTACACTAATGAGTAAAGCACTGAAAATTCCGATATAAGGGATGATGTTAAAAATCCCGGCTATTAAGCCCAGTAATACGGCATATTTTACCCCCAATGCCCAAAGCACGAGCATCATCATGATGGTCACGATGAGCATCTGTAAAAACAGTCCGGTAATGTATTTTTTAATGATGTATTGTATGCGCCTTACAATTTCACTTACTTTTTCTGTATGCTGCTCCTCGAATACGGAGGTGAGAAAGCTGAACAATACCTTGCGGTAATTGAGCAGGAAAAAGGTGAAGAGCAGGAGAAAAAATAAAAATAAAAGAGAAGAGGAGAGGGTCAGTAAAGTCGCACCCAATACGGTAGCACTGGTAGAAAGTGCTTTGGAAGCGCCATCTTTCACATATTCAATCTGCTTCTGCGCATTTACGCCAAAACTGGAAGAGATCCAGTGTTGCAGCTCATGAAAAGAGGTTTCTCCCTGTTTCTTCAGCAGTGGCCAGTCCTGCCACAGATCGGTCAGCTGGTTGGCCAGAAAGTAAAGGATTCCGGAAATCCCGGCAATCATAATGATCACCGATACAATGGAAGCCATACTCCTTTTGAAGCGCCATTTATGTTCCAGGAAATTAGCCATGGGCAACAGGAGCACTGCAAGCAAAAAAGAGGTGAGCAATGGAGCAAGCAGGCTTTGACCTAAAATGGCCAGGTATCCCAAACAGATGATGGAGAACAGCACCATTGCCAGTTTGGTGTTAAAAGGTTGTGAGGAGAGGTTCTTCATAGGGGTTTTCCGGGTTTTAAATTAAAGGTAATTTACACATAAAGACAAATGCCCTGCCAATTATTGTTCGGCAGGGCATTAATATTTTAATAGACTTCTTTTTTAGCAAAGCTGAATGGCTTATTTCCAGTCGCTTGCCTCATCTAATATGGCAATATCTTCGATGTTTAATTTTAAAGCGGCAGCTCTTTTCAGGTCTTCCAGCTGGTTTAAGCTGGTTACACTGGCTATTGGCGCCGTTATCGAAGGGCGGGCAATCAGCCAGGCCAGGGCCACACTTGCAGGAGAAGCATTGTATTGTTCGGAAACTTCATCCAAAGCTTTCAGGATTTTAAAACCTCTGGCGTTTAGGTATTGTGTCATTCCACCGCCCCGCTGACTTTTATTTAAGTCGGCCTCAGAACGGTACTTTCCGCTTAAAAAGCCACTGGCAAGTGCATAGTAATTGATCACGCCCAGCTGGTAGGTACTGGCCACCTGTTCCAGTTCTTTTTCATAACGTTCACGGGCGTATAAATTATATTCCGGCTGGAAGGTCTGGTATTTCGGAAGACTGAGCTTTTGTGCCGTCTCCAGTGATTCCTTTAAACGCTCCGCCGAATAATTGGAAGCACCAATCCAGCGGATCTTACCTGCCCTGATCAGCTGGTCATAAGCTTCCAGTGTTTCCGCAACCGGAGTAGCAGGATCGTCATAGTGCGACTGATAAAGGTCGATGTAATCTGTTTTTAATCTTTTAAGGGAGGCATCTACAGCCGCGAGGATGTTTTGCTTAGACAGGGATTTTCCATGTCCCATATCGGCACCCACCTTAGTGGCGATGATCACCTGGCTGCGGTTTTTTCTTTCCTGCATCCAGTTTCCGATAATGGTCTCTGATTCTCCTCCGGAATTTCCTGGTTTCCATCTGGAATATACATCTGCGGTATCTATAAAGTTAAAGCCGGCTTCAGTGAAGCCATCCAGTATTTCGAATGATTTAGCCTGATCTACTGTCCAGCCAAAAACATTACCACCAAAGGTGATCGGGTATACAAATAAGTCTGAATTTCCTAATTTTCTTTTTTCCATTTTGTAGCTATATGATGATATTGAGAACGTAGAGAGATCAACAATATCAGGGATGATTTTGTTCCACAATATCTAGCTTCTTACTGGAAAATATAAAGAAATGAAGGAATTAAACATTCCGCTGACTTTTCTGCCGGTAGATTTGAACCCTATGCTGAAACTACAATTTTGTTCCTCTGAGCATTTCCCGTTTGCCAGGTGCCCCGGGCAGTTTTTCAATGCTGAACCCATTGGCCTTAAGTGCACGTTTTAATTTTCCGGTGATGGCATAGGTCACAAAGGTGCCGCCGGGTTTAAGAAAACTACAGGTATGTGCAATGATTTCATCAGACCACATTTCCGGTTGATGCTGCACAGAAAAAGCGTCAAAATAAATCAGGTCGAATGTTGGGGCACTTTGAAACTGATCGAGTGTGGTATGTGGAATATAGAGCTGTTGTCCGGGTAAAATTGCTACCGGAGCCTTCAATGCGGAAAGGTAATTTGTTTCCAGGCTGTTCCATATTTCTTCGGGAACATATTGATCGTATCCTGTGGATTGCAATTCTGCCGTTTCCAGGGGGAAAGCCTCTATTCCGGTATAGCTGAGCTGCAGGTTTTCTTCCGCTGCATGTGCAAGTGTCAATATAAAATTAAGACCGGTACCAAAGCCGACCTCCAGAATGGAAATGTCCTTCCGGCCCGCAGCAACATGTTTCAGGCCTGCCTCGATAAACACGTGTTTGCTTTCCTGCAGTGCACCATGTTTAGAATGGTAATGTTCGCCAATAGTCTCGTTGTATAAGGTGTTCGAGCCGTCGGCAGTGATGGTTATTTTATTCATTTTTACAGATCTGCCGCAAGATAATGTTTTTTAAATTGCAGGAGGAACGGGCTTGCATTTATTCAAAAGCTGATTAGCTTTAGGCTTTATTTGGAAATTATGGATATTGAAACATTCAGAGAACATTGTCTGACTTTAAACGGAACTACCGAAGGCATGAAATGGGGACACCTTTGCTTCATGATTGAAGAGAAGATGTTTGTGATCATTTCTTTAGAAGAAGGAAGCTTTTCTATTAAATGTGATCCTGAGGATTTTGATGCGCTGGTTGGCAGGGCAGGAATTCAACAGGCATCCCATATGGCCAAAAGGCAATGGGTAAGGGTTGATGGTTTGGAAGTGATGCCGGATGATGAGCTGAAAAGAAGGATTGCCGAATCAAGGGCCCTGGTGCTTGCGAAGCTGAGCAAGAAGCTTCAGGAAAAGTATAAATAAGCAAAAAAGGCATCATTAAAATGATGCCTTTTATATATATAGAAGTATAGATATCTATATTTCTATGTGTCAATATGTTTTTACCACATCCTGATTCTGTCTTCAGGTTTTTTATACAGTTTATCACCTGGCTGAACATCAAATGCTTTGTACCAGGCATCCATATTTACCGGAGCACCAATCGTTCTGTAAGGGCCTGGCGAATGCGGGTCAGTTTTGATCAACTGCGCTGCGGTTTCGTCCAGAACATTTCCTCTCCATACCTGAGCCCAGGATAAGAAGAAACGCTGATCTGGGGTAAAACCATCGATTTTATCTTCAGACTGACCTTGTTTAGTTAATTTGAATGCCGTATAAGCCGCATTTAAACCACCAAGATCACCAATGTTTTCGCCCATGGTCAATTTACCGATGACATGGATGGTATCCAATACTGTATAGGCATCAAACTGCTCGCCCAATGCTTTGGTCTTGGCTTCAAATTTAACTTTGTCTTCCGGTGTCCACCAGTTGCGCAGGTTTCCGTCTTTATCGTACTGGCTTCCTGAATCGTCAAATCCATGAGACATCTCATGTCCGATTACTGCACCAATACCGCCGTAATTTACCGCATCATCAGCGTTCGGGTCAAAGAATGGAAACTGAAGAATTCCCGCAGGGAACACAATCTCATTCATAGTCGGACTATAATAGGCATTTACTGTTGGCGGAGTCATGCCGAAACGGGTCCGGTCTACAGGTTTGCCCAGTTGATCTACCATTTCATTATAAGCCCATGCACCTGAATTGCGCAGGTTTTGTAAATAAGTAGTGCGGCCTATTGCCAATCCATCATAGGTTTTCCATTTTTCAGGATAACCGATCTTTGGCACAAAAGCATTCAGTTTAGCCAATGCTTTTTCTTTGGTTGCATCGCTCATCCAGTCCAGTCCTTTGATCCTGATCTCAAATGCTTTTCTCAGATTGCTGATCAGCTCGGTCATGCGCACTTTGGCATCAGGCTTGAAATATTTAGCCACATAAAGCTGGCCTAAAAGCTCGCCTATGGTGCCATCAGTAAGCTGAGACATCCTTTGCCATCTTGGTGTTTGTACTTTTTGTCCGCTTTGTGCCTGTGTAAAAGCAAAGGTGGCGTTAACAAAAGGAGAACTCAGGTTCGGTGCCGCAGATTTTAAAATATTCCATTCCAGATAGGTTTTCCAGTCTGAAAGAGAAACGGTTTTCAGCATTCCGTCCAGGCTCGTGAAGAACTTAGGGGAGGAAACTAAAATGGTATCCTGTCCCTTTACCTTAAATTTAGGAAGCATTGCGCTCCAGTCTAATCCCGGAGTGGTTTTGCTGAATTCGGTAACGGTAAATTTATTATAGGTTTTATGTGGATCGCGCATTTCCACCCTTGCCATTTGTGCCTCTGCAAGTTGCTTTTCAATGGCCATTACTGCCGTTGCTTTTTTCTTCGCCTCGGCAGCGGTATTTCCTGTCAGCGTAAAAAGGGTAGTCATATAGGTTTGATAGGCTTCCCTGATTTTTACACTCCTGCTGTCGTCCTTTAAATAATAATCGCGGTCAGGCAGGGTTGTTCCTCCTTGTCCGAGTTGTGCGAGATATTTGTTAACATTCTTTCTGTCCTGTCCGACAAAGAAGCTGAACATCGGTGCAGCAAGGCCCGAAGTGCGCAGGTAAGCGGCATGATCCAGAATACCAGGGATGTCCTTGATCAATTGGATCTTTGCAAGATCTGCTTTGATAGGCGTATAGCCCAGTTTCTCGATGGTAATGCTATCCATTGCTGCAGTGTAGAAATCACCTACGCGTCTTTTAACAGAACCTGCAGGAGCAGATTTGTCGGCCGCCGCATCTTCAACCAGTCCTTTAACGGCATTGATATTGAAATCACGAAGGGCATTGAAACTTCCCCAACGCGTTTCTTTTGCAGGAACAGGGTTGTTCTTGATCCAGGTACCACTCGCATATTTATAGAAATCGTCCCCAGGTTTTACGGTAAGATCCATATTTGCAGGATCTATAAATTTTGCAGGAGACTGGGCTTGTGCAGAATAGCTCGCAGCAATAATCCCCAAAGCCGCAAAATAGCTTTTCAGTTTTATGTTCATAAGTCAATAAGTTAATAGTATGAGGAGTATTCATCCCTCAATGGGATCAATTTAGGAAATACCATTTAACAAATAATGTTCTTAATGAAAATATTACTTATTGAACCAGTAATAGATTTTGGTTAACCCGAGTTTTCTGATGATCACCCCCGTAAATAAAACTAACTTTATCGCTTTCATATCTTGGGTATTTATATCTATTTAACATATTTTAACATATATTATTGTGCTTGGGGGAAAATATAGGTTATAATGTTTGTTTTTTTTGTCGCCTGCGCTGACCGATATAGAGCCCAAGGATCACGAGAAATGTGCCGCAAATGGTGTACCAGGTGATGGCTTCATCCATTAACCACCAGGCGTAGAAGAAGCCAAAAAGCGGACATAGAAAGAGCCATAAAGACGCTTTTACAGTATCTGTTTTTAGCAGGTAAAACCAGCAGATGAGGCCAATCACGGATACGGCCAGGCTGAGCCATAGTACCGCATACCAGAAGGTCTGGTCGGCATGAAAGGATTGAAAATCGGCAAAAAAGCAGGTTACAGGTAAGAGGAATAAACCACCAAGACTTACCTGCCATCCGTTGATCAGCAGGTTCGGTAAGGTCCATTTAATCCGGGCATAGTAAACACTGGCAAAAGAAACGATCACCATGCTGAGTAGGAGCAAGCCGATGCCCAAAATGCTGGTGCTTTTATCCTGCAGTAAAGGATAGGTGGCGAAGGCTATTCCCGACATTCCCAGGAAAATACTGAGGATCTCGGAAGAGGTAGGCCTGCGCCCGATGAGCCAGGAAGAAAACAGCACAATCAGCAGGGGATTGGTAGATACGGCCAGGCTTCCGATTCCTGCGGCGGTAAACTTCATGGCATATACGTATAGGCCCAGATAAAGGCTGGTGTTCAAAAAGCCGAAGATGGCGAGTTGTTTCCATTCCCTTGCACTGGGCAGCCGGTATATTTTGTTGCTGCTCCATCCATAGCAATACCCGAGTAAGACCAGGCCGGCCAGGAGGAAACGGATATTTGCCAGAATTAAAGGAGGAGCAGATAGTACCCCAAATTTGGTAGCTACAGATGCAGAAGCCCAAAGCATAGAAAATAATATCCCGGTTCCGATGTTCTTTAGGCTGTCTTTTGTCATTTGTTGTTAAACCTAACAAATTTGGGGGTTTATCTGGCCATTTAAAATGAAATGACGGTCCGGAAAAATGAAATTATTGATCGGGAAAATGACACGATGGTCCGAAAAATGACATGATGATCCTGAAATATGAAATGTTAATGCGGATTACTGTTCCCGGAGCACCTTGATCAGGGCCGCAACTTCCTGGTCACCATAACCGGCAAGCTCTGCTTTTTTAAAGAGTGCGGCGGCAAAAGCAGGGAATTGGGTGTTGATGCCCGCATCGATGGCTGTTTGCTCCAGTCGCGCAGTAGCGGCCACTGAAATGCGGAGCGGGCTTTCTGTGATGGTGTAGTTTTCGGCATGTACCATATTTCCCTCATGTCTTAAAAATTCGCCAAAGGATGGACTGATGCCTGCTATAATTTTCGCATAGGCTGCAACAGAGAGCCCCTGGGATTCTATGATCCTGGCACCATGGAAGAAACCGATGGACGCTCCATATATATAGGATAAGGTGGCAAGGTCTACGGTTGGGGATGCGGCTATTTTCTCGCCGAGGTAACTGATGGAACCACCAAAAACTTTCAGGATTGGTTCAGCAGCGAGGTAGGTTGCTTCTTTTCCGGAAATCAGGATCGGGGTATCCGGCTGTCCCATTTGTCTTGGCGCTGCCTGAATGCCCCCGTTGATATAGCTTGCACCGTTTTCTGCTGCCCATAATTCCGCTTCAATGGCTTCATCAGGACTGATGGTACTGAGTTGCAGGACTAACTTTTGATTCAGTACTGCCCTGACTGCTGCGGTATCTAAAATTTGCTGACTGGCCTGGTAGTTGTAAACACAGATGACAATGACGGGACTTGCGATGATGGCTTCGGCAATGTCTTTGGCAAGGATAGCCCCCTCTTTGACCAGCTCATCGGCTTTTCCGCTGCTCCGGTTCCATACGGTAACCTCATATCCTTTCTGAAGTAATAACCTGGCCAAGGTAGTTCCCATTGAGCCAAGACCTATAACGCTTACTTTGTTGTTGTTTTCTGTTTTCATCTTTTTGCTGTTTTATGAAGACAAAATTCAACAGAATTGTGCGGCCGGAAAATAAGGGAAAAAAGATTCAGTGGGGGAATAATTATTCCCTGTGAAGGAAAACAGGCCGCAAATATTTTATACATTGTGGGATAAAATCTATGCTCATGTACGAGAGAAAAATCCCGGAAGACCTCGAATGCGGAATTAATATAGCGATGAAAGTATTGAGCGGCAAATGGAAACCCTGTATCATTGATGGCATTAACAGGGGAATCAGAAGGCCGAGTGAATTGCACATGCACATCGATGCTGCAGCACCAAGGGTGATCAATATGCAGCTTCGGGAGCTGGAAGAATATGGGATCATCTGTAAAAAGGTCTATCCCGGGCTTCCCCTAAAAGTAGAATATTACCTGACGGAGATAGGAGAGGGTACCTTACCTGTGATCCGGGCCTTAGACCAGTGGGGAAATGAAAACCGGGAGCATGTGATGAAAGTCGTTCCACAGGGACAGGAATAAGGGCTGCTGGAGTCATCAGGTGAGGAATAAGGACAAGAACTTAATAAAAACTTAACGGTGCCCATGCCATAGGTATTTTTCTATTCCTTTATTTTTGCAATAAATTTATATATTGGTATCACCAAATAAACCACCTAAGACCAACCTTTATTGAAATCGCTGACAGATCCGGCATTGCTGGCCTTACTGAAACAAGACAATGATGAAGCATTTAATGAAATTTATGCGCGTTATTGGGATGTGGTATACGCCATTGCCTGTAAGAAGCTGAATAACCGGGAAGAGGCCAAAGACGTTGTTCACGACCTGTTTATGGTGATCTGGATGAAGCGCCATACCCTTACCATCACAACTACCTTTATCGGATATATTTATATCATCCTGAAAAATAAGCTCACCGACCTTAACCGCCGTCAAAGCCTTCGGATCAAACATGATGATGAGCTGCTGAAAGTGAGCAGCGAAACTGACCATTCTCTATTTGAACAATTCGCCTCTAAGGACACAGCACAACACCTGCAGCTGGAAATCCAAAACATGCCGGTAGGAATGCGTAAGGTATTTTTAATGAGCAGGGAAGAAGAGTTGTCTATCAATGAAATTGCCGGCCGGCTTTCCATTTCCTCACAAACGGTGAAAAACCAAATCACCAGTGCCTTAAAAAGACTCAAGTCAAAATATCCCTTCCATTAAGTTTCTGTTAAGTTTGGCAAAATGCCCTTTTTGCCATAGTACTCCTTCAGTTCATGTCCGTTATGTATTTCGGAGCCCGCAAAAAACTATCGGTTTATGCGTAAAAACCATTTAAAAAATGGGAAAGCTTGAAATATATTTATGTAAATGAAAACCAGTTACTTAACGAAAATCCCCATGAGGTACAAAAACCTGAAAATTGCCCTTTTTGCGATGGCCACCCTTAGCATTGCAGAAAGCTGTAAGCAGAAATCTACGGAAGATCTGCTCTCAGATGCAACGCGTCTGAAAACAAAAGAAATGTCGGCAGCCGCTGCGGCCGGAAACGCCGGCATTACGCTGAACTGGGACCAAACTTATCAGCGGATCGATGGCTTTGGTGCCTTCGGTGGCAGGATTGTTCCTTTCTTTGAGTCCCAGAAAAGGGATAGCATCCTGTCCTATCTCTGGGGCGAAAATGGTTTACACCTGAACATGGTGCGTGGCAAAGTGCTGCATACTTATGGCTTTAACCAGCAAACGGGAGTAGTGACAATTAAGCCGACAGGGGTAGACATTGATGTGGATGTAAACAGCAATGCGTATAAGACCCTTACAGATGTTCAGAAAGAACATTTAGGACAATTGTGGATCCTAAAGAAAATTAAAGAAAGGTATCAGGTACCGATTACCTTTGCCAGTACCTGGACGCCGCCATTGTCTATGAAAACCAATCCAAACAGCGAAAGCGGAAAGTGGTTTAACGGCTTGAACTTCAACACCAGCTCGAGTGCCTTTGCGCGATATCTTGCAGGTTTTGCAAAAGCCTATCAGAATGAAGGAATTAACTTCTATGCAATCTCACCTTCCAATGAACCGGAAAATGTCTTTTCCGATTGGGATGCTTCTTATTGGAATTCTGCTCATCTGGGAGAATTCATTACCAATAATTTAAGACCTGCATTAAATCAGCAGGGACTGAACGCAACAAAAATCCTGTCTTCCGAAAATGCAGCATGGGGTACCGCAAATACTTTCCTCGGAGGAATGGATAAAAGCAATGTAGATATTCTTGCAGGACATGGTTATGTGGAAATTGGAGAGCTGATCGGAGGAAAAAGAGGCCTGAATCAAAATCCGGTCACCTGGAATTACGCCACAGGCAATAAGCCGGTATGGATGACCGAAACTTCGGATGATGGTGGCACTTACGACAACAGCATTACCGGTGGATTGAAAATGGCAACAAGTATGCATAAATTCATGGCAGAATGTAATGTCAACGCTTTTGTATATTGGCTGGGAATGCTGGCCATCAGAAACAATGAATCGCTGATCTGTACAAACGGAGATGGTTCCCTTGATTTTCCAAAGACCTACGATGTAATGGGGCAATTTTCCCGTTATGTACGTGCCGGATATTTCCGCTTTGGGGCAAACGTTCAAAACAACTCAGAGCTGAAAGTCTCTGCTTATAAAGATCCGGCAACGGGCAAGTTTAGCCTTGTGGTGATCAATCCCGGAACTCAGCAACTGACAACTACCTTGAATTTGCAGGGATTTTCTGCAGGTAGTCTGATCGGTTATCAAACCACAGGAAACAGCGCTGCACACTGGCAGCAGGGCAGTCCTGTAAGTGCGGCGGCCGATGGCAGTTTTACATTGAACATTCCGGCTCAAAGTGTAACTACTTTCACCGGGCTGAAAAACTAACTGTTTAACAGTACAGGTCCTTTTATATAAAATTAAAATCTCCCGCAGAGTGTATACCTCCGGGAGATTTTTTTTATTCCCCCTATGTTGATTTCGTTTCATTATTTCGATTATCTTAGTTAAACCCCTTATTGCTTAATTCAGGGGTAAATTTGTTGAATATGAAAAAAACATGCGCTTTATCCCTTCTTGTTGTTTGTTTAATTCAGGGTGTTCATGCCCAGGATATAGATTCAATTGTACGGGAGGCCACAGTCCCGTTCTTTGCAGACGGAACAAAAGCCGGACTTTCTGTTGGGGTCCTGAAGAACGGAGTGGCTTCTACCTGGCATTTTGGAACAACAACGAGGGGCAAAAGCAGCAGGCCGGATAACGAAACGATTTACGAGATCGGCTCCATCACCAAGACTTTTACCAGCATGTTACTGGCTCAGGCAGTTTATGAAAAAAAGGTGGATCTAAATGACGACATCAGAAAATACCTTAAAGGCAGTTATCCCAACCTGCAATATAAAGGAAAGCCGATTCGCCTGGTTGATCTGGCAAACCTCACATCGGGACTTCCGGATAACCTCCCCGAAAAAATGCCCGCATTTAAATCAAAGGACAAAGCAGGACAGCTTTTTGAACTAAAAAAGATTTTTGATGTATATTCGCAAAGCCAGTTTCTGAAAGACCTTCATCTGGTTAAATTGACGCGGGAACCAGGACTAATACCGGCACATTCCAATACAGCTGCGCAGCTCATGGGCTTTTTACTGGAAAATATCTATAAGAGCAGTTATACGGACTTACTGAAAAAATACATCACCGGCCCTTTAAAAATGGAAAACACATTTGTTACTGTACCTGCTGCTTTAAAATCACGTGCTGCAAGTGGTTATAATGAGAAAGGGGTTTTAATGCCGGAAATTCCAAAGAGTGCAGGAAGCGCCGGGGCATTAAGCTCAAGTCTGATGGATATGATCAAATATATTGGTCATCAGCTGGAGGAAAAAGAAGCACAGGTGATCATGGCGCATCAGCTTCGCTGGGGAGATCCGGACGACTCGGGAATAGGTTTAAACTGGAGGTTGAAGACGAATTTCGATGGAAAACGTAAGATATGGGCCTCCGGAGGTACTTTTGGTTTCGCGAGTTATAGTGTGCTTTACCCGGAGCGGAATTTTGCAGTGGTCGTACTGAACAATCAAAATAACAATGGTTCGGAGGATGGATTGTCTGATCTCGCTCAAAACATTTACAATGCTTTCTATTTTACCGCAGAAGAGCGGTCGGCAGAAGGATTCGGATTTTCTGCAGGGGTCAGGATCTTACTCGATTCCATGAATAAACGGGGCTTTGAACAAGCCATTGTGCTCACAAATGAGCTAAAGAAAAAGGATGCCTTTTTTAAGTTGCCGGAAACTGAATTGAATGTGTTGGGCTATGAGTTTTTGAGAAAAAAAGAAAAGAACAAGGCGCTGGAGATCTTTAAACTAAATGTATACCTGTTCCCCGAAAGTTCAAATACCTATGATAGCCTCGGGGAAGTTTACGAGGTTTTAGGAAATAAAGCTGCTGCAATCCTTAATTATAAACGGGTGCTCGAACTTGAGCCCGGAAACCCCAATGCTGCTGCTCATCTGAAGAAACTGATGAATAAATAAAAAAAGATCATTTCCGCATAGTACCTCTTTGGTCCTCATTCGTTATGTACTTAGTATATGAACGAAAAAGACAAAAAAGACCTTTATAAAGAGTTCGGAATCAATGACCCTAATGAGTTTTTCGAAGGGGAAAATGACCGGGAAGCCATCCGTCAGGAAATCCTGGGACGGATCCAGGCTACAAAAGAAATTCATAGCAAACAGCAAAGCAGACCTGGCATAAAGAGAAACTTTATCGGCATGGCTGCTGCTATCGGGCTGATCCTGATTTCCGCAGCCCTGATGTTGTATTACCAAAATTCAGGATCCCAGGGGGATTACATTACCGTGGTGGTTCCAAAAGGACAGACCCGTGAACTGCGCTTGCCCGATGGATCTACAGTCTGGTTAAATTCAGCAAGTACCTTAAAATACCCGAAGAAGTTTGGAAAGAAACGGACGGTCTACCTGTTGGATGGAGAAGGTTTCTTTGACGTAGTCCATGATGCACACGTGCCTTTCGTGGTGGACGCTTCGGGCATTAAGACGAATGTGCTGGGCACATCTTTCGTGGTCAAATCCTATAAAAAACTATCGACCATGAGCGTCTCGGTAGTCACAGGAAAGGTCGCAGTAAGCGATGACGAAAAACAATTGAGCGTATTGGTAAAAGATCAGGAGGTGGTGTACCATAAAGACCACCGGAAGCCTAGCGTGGTAAAAGTGAAAGCCCGGGAAAAGACAGCATGGAATAGCGGCAAAGTGATCCTGAATGCAGCCAGTTTTGAAGAGGTCATTCTGGCAATGGAGAATGCCTTTCAGGTGAAAATCAACTACGACTTGGAAAAGTTTAAAAGCTGCAGCACCACGATCAACTTCGATACCAGAAAAAGTCTGACCGATGCAATGGAAACCCTAAAAGATATACAAGGAATAACTTACCAAATCAAAGAAAAGGAGGTACTTATAGTAGGTAGCGGATGTAATTAATTGATCATTAGTATAAAAAAAATGATCAGTACCTGTTGGAGCAGATACTGATCTGAATGTACAGCATGCGGGCAACTCTTCGAAAAATTTTCCGGATGGCTGTGCTTTGTTTCAAACAATTTTTAAAACGAATAAAAATATGAAAAAAAACATTACTACACTAATTCTTAAGATAATGAAGGTAGGATTAATAGTGTTTGCAACGTTACTGACCTCTGCGGGGACCTTATTAGCAGAAACGGTCTTCAGCCAGAACCTTAAAGATGTTAAAGTTAGTATCAATCTTAAAGGCGAATCCCTGGAAAGGGCCATAGAAAAAATCAGCAAAACGAGCAAAATGGACTTTTCTTATAACAATAATGAGCTGAGAAAAGTGAAAGGGATTGTGCTCGACGTGAGCCATATGCCATTGAATGAGGTACTGATCCAGCTGCTAAAGGGGACGCCTTTTTCTTATAGAGAGGCAGATAAAAATGTCGTGATCTTCCGGAAACGGGATCAGGATGCCGTTCCGGTGCTATCCTGGATCAATGAAGCAATTTTAATTAAAGGGGTGGTTACCGACGAGCAGGGCGCGCCGATTCCAGGCGTTTCTGTACGCATCATGGGAACTCAGAAAAACGTATCCACAGATGTAAATGGAAACTATCAGATTGAAGCAGGTTCTCCTGCCGATGTACTGGTATTCTCTTATGTCGGACTAACAGAACAGAAAGTAGTGATCGGAACGAGAAAGCTGATCAATGTAGTCCTGAAAGACGACGATAAATTTTTGAATGAGGTAGTGGTAGTAGGTTATGGTGTTCAAAAGAAAACCAACCTGAGTGGTGCCGTAGATGGGGTGACGAGTAAAGAAATTGAAAACAGACCTTTTTCAAGTGTCGGAGCAGGTTTACAGGGATTGATTCCCAACCTGAACATCAGCGTGACGAGCGGACAGGTGAATAAAGCACCTTCCTTTAATATCCGTGGTTTTACTTCCGTAAATGGAGGAGGACCCTATATCCTGGTAGATAACGTTCCTTTTACCTCAGATGAGCTGATGGCTTTGAATCCTGCAGATATCGAGAGCGTAACCTCACTGAAAGATGCGGCATCTGCTGCGATATATGGTGCAAGAGGTGCATTTGGCGTGGTATTGATCACCACAAAAAGCGCCAAAAGTGCAGATCTGAAAGTTGGTGTGAATACATATTATGCCATAAGAAACCTGGGGAAAGTACCAGCTGTGGTAACCGACCCATTAGAGGTAATGGAATATAAACATGATGCGGCTTATCCTTTGTATAACCTCTTTCCGGATAATGTAAGGGAATATGCGAGACAGCGTTCTCAAAATCCTTCCTTACCCTCAGTGATTATTTCGCCTTCGGATCCCAATGCCTGGATGTATTATGGCAGTACGAACTGGATGGATGAAGTGTACAAACCAAGTGCACCGACCTATAGTGCGAACATGAACATCTCCAAGAAAGATGAGAAGCTGAGCTATTATATGTCATCGGAGTATTTCCGGAATGATGGAATGCTTCGTTATGGTAATGATACCTATGACCGCTATAACCTGCGTGCAAAAGCGGATTATAGTCTTTCAAAATGGCTGACGATCGGAAACAATACCTCTTTCATGTCGAGTACTTACGATGCTTCTTCGTATGGTGGAGAAGGATTTTTTCACAATGTGAACAGACAAAGTTCTTTAGACGTACCGAGAAACCCTGACGGAAGCTGGACTTCTACAGGTGCAGCATTGCTTGGCAGGTTGCAAAGCGGAGGCCGTTCGGTAACGAGAAGCAATAACTTCCAGACCACATTCACCGCAAAAGCAAGCCTGGTGAAAGACATCTGGGACCTGAAAGCAGATGCGACCATCAGAAGGATCGATACCGCAGGGAAATCTTACGAAATTCCGGTAGCTTATAAAACAGGTCCGAATTCAGCAATAAGCTATAGTGGTTCAAACCCGGGCTGGGCGCAAAATGACGACAGACATATCAGACACAACATCTATAACATTTACACGGATTTTCATAAAACATTCGACACCAAACATTATGTACAGGTACTTGCCGGTTTCAACCAGGAGTACAGAAACCGTAATGCCGCATGGGTAAACCGTAAAGGTCTAATCAGCAGTACACTTCCTTCCGTTAACCTGGCTACAGGCGAATTAACGAGTAAAGAGTACATCGAGGACTGGGCAGTAAGGGGTTGGTTTTACCGTTTGAATTATATTTTCGACGATAAATATATCCTGGAACTGAATGGCCGTTACGACGGGACTTCCCGTTTCCCTACCAATGACCGCTGGGGTTTCTTCCCTTCGGCTTCCGTTGGATGGGTGCTGAGCAAAGAGAAATTCTTTAAGCCGGTGGCGGAAAAGTTAGGCATCGACCTGTTGAAATTCCGCGCTTCTTATGGCGCATTGGGTAACCAGGACGTAGGCGCGTATTATTACATCCCTGCAATGGGCTCCGGACAGATCAATCAGATTCTGGATGGCAAAAGGCCAACAGAGGTAAGACCTCCGGCAGCAGTAGCACCAAGCCTGACCTGGGAAAGGGTATCTACAGTTAACTTCGGTGGAGATGTGAGCCTCTTCAAAAACCGCTTAGACCTTAATTTTGATGCCTATACCCGTTATACAGAGGGAATGCTGACCAAAGGCAGAACACTTCCGGGACCATTTGGAACGGTAGAACCTAAAGTAAATTCAGCGGATTTGAAAACCAAAGGATGGGAGATCAGAATCGGATGGAAAGATGGTTTCTTATTGGACAACAGCCAGTTCTATTACAACATTGGTTTCAATATGGGGGACAGCAAAACTTTCATTACCAAGTTCGACAACCCGAATGGCCTCTTATCTGATTACTATGTGGGCAGGCAAATCGGAGAAATCTGGGGATTAGAGACCGAAGGTTTCTTCCAGTCCAAAGAAGAACTGGCAAGTCATGCCGATCAAAGTGCAGTAGGTGCGGATGATACCGGATATAAATTTGATGTGGGAGATTTGAAATTCAAAGACCTCAACAATGATGGTAAAATCAACAAAGGAAAAAATACACTTGCCGATCACGGAGATCAGAAGATCATCGGAAATGATGAAGCACGCTATCGTTACGGAATTGACCTGGGGGCAGGATGGAAAGGTTTTGACATCCGCCTGTTCTTCCAGGGTGTAGGAAAAAGAGATTGGTATCCAAATGCCAGCAACCATTACTTCTGGGGTGTATATGCACAACCATGGACAAATGTTCAGGTACACAACCTGGACCACTGGACGCCGGAAACACCAAACGCTTATTTCCCAAGGGTGAAAGCTTACATTGCTGAAGATGCAACGGAGCTTGGAAATCCACAGACGAGATACCTTCAGGATGCTTCTTACCTGCGTTTAAAGAACCTTACGGTAGGTTATACCCTTCCTAAATCTTTAACGAGCAAGATGAAGATGGATAAATTGAGAGTGTACTTCAGTGCTGAAAACGTATTTGATGTGTCGCACATCAAAGCGAGATTAGACCCTGAAGGACTGGACGGAAAAATCTATCCTTTCCAGAAAACATTCTCTTTTGGTTTGAACCTTAATTTTTAACGCAAGAAGCATCATCATGAAACTAAGAACAACATATATCCTTGCTTTAGGATTGATTACTATAGGGATGACTGCCTGCAAGAAAGACTTCCTGCAGAGAGATCCGCAAACAGAAATTACAGAAGGCTCATTCTTCCAGTCGCCGGCCGATTTGGAAACCTATAGCAATGGCTTTTACAGGTATCTTTCTCCAAGTTATTCGGACATCAATTCGGATAATATCGCGAACTATAATGCCGATGGGGAAGTAGACCTGCTGGTAAGAGGTGGCTTATCCTCGGCCAATGCTAGCGGTTGGGGCAAAGCAGATTGGGAAGCATTACGCAGAATCAATTTCATGCTGGATCACATCCCTCAGGTAAAGGGCGATCCTGCATTGATCAGACATTTTGTAGGTATTGCACGCTTCTTCCGCGCCAATTTCTATTTTGAAAAAATCAGGAAATACCACAATGTTCCCTGGTTCAGTAAAACATTAACTGCAGATGATCCAGCCTTAATGAAAGGCCAGGACCCAAGGGCACTGGTGGCCGACTCGGTATTGAGCGATCTGAA
The DNA here is from genome assembly GCF_003852525.1 of Pedobacter sp. KBW06. Lineage (GTDB taxonomy): Bacteria > Bacteroidota > Bacteroidia > Sphingobacteriales > Sphingobacteriaceae > Pedobacter. The sequence continues at coordinate 1,656,335 of NZ_QAJL01000003.1, read as the reverse complement.
CTATGCAGCAGAAAATATCAAACCGGATGGCACCAATACCCGTGTTACAAAATGGGCAGCATTAACCTTATTGTCGCGCTTCGCTTTGCATGAAGGTACGTTCAGGAAATACCATGATGAAATTCAGTTGAGCGGCGATTATCAGCGCTTCCTGGATGCGGCAATTGCTGCCTCGGCAAAAATCATGAAAGATGGTGGATTCAGCATCACGAACACGGGAAAAGGAGGATTGGATTACCGGGATTTGTTCGCCAGTGCCAACCTTACCGCAAATAAAGAAGTGATCATGCTGGCAGATTACAGCAAAGAACTGGGACTGGGAAACAACAGCCATACGGTTCTTGATTATACCTGGTCGCTGAGCAGAAATCTTGCAGATACCTATCTGAAAACTGATGGTACACCTTTCACGTCCAGCCCCGGATATGATACCAAAGTATACACGGAAGTTTTTGCAGACCGTGATCCGAGAATGATGGAAACCATTATCAATCCTGCATTCAGAGGCGCGAGCACATTGGATGAACCTTACCGGATCAAGCCTACATTGGGCGGTTACAACCAGATCAAGTTTTATCCGCGTTCTGCGGACCTGAGACAGGGATGGGAATTGAATTATACGGATTTGCCGATCTTCAGGTATGCAGAAGTATTGTTGATCAATGCAGAAGCGAAAGCCGAATCCGGAACCATCGGTCAGGCCGATCTGGACCAAACGGTTAACCTGCTGCGTGCACGTGTAAAAATGCCTTCAATGAATGTAGGTGTTGCATTGGATCCTGTTTTATCGGCTACTTATCCAAATGCAAACGCTTCAAACCGGGCATTGTTACTGGAAATCCGCAGGGAGAGAAGGGTAGAGCTGGCTTGCGAAGGTCGTCGTTTTGATGATTTGATGCGCTGGAAATCAGGTAAACTGTTTCAGGATAGTCAGCAGGGAATGTATGTGCCCGCATTGGGTGCAATGGACGTGACGGGCGACGGGCAACCGGATATCGCCATCCTGGCTTCTCCAAATGATGAATCTCCGATCGCAGCCTTGCCTGCAGCTGTCAAAGAAAAATTATCCAAGTATTACCTGAAGGATAAAGATGGAAAGGACCAGAATTTCTACCTGAGCAAGGGGACTTCCGGTTTCATCGCCTTTACCCGCGACAGGGATCAGCCGAGGGTTTTTATAGAGCCTAAATATTATTACAGACCTATTCCAATCAGCGAAATGGTCGTGAACCCACAGCTGAAACAGGTATTCGGTTGGTAATGAACGATGAAGAATTAATGCCTTAATCCAGCAGCAGGTTGAAAGACCTGCTGCTTTTTTTATATTTTTAAAACACACACAAATAGAAATAATGAGGTTAATTTTAATGGTCACAATGGCACTGCTGACTTCGGTTGCAGGGGCGCAATACAAGGGCAAAGTCTTTGTAGATAAGAACGGAAATAAAACGGCCGAGGCCTCCGAAAAAGGAATGGCAGGAGTGGCGGTTTCTGATGGACAGCATGTGGTCCGCACGGATCAGGATGGAAACTTTAACCTGCCGGGACATGCCAAAACAAGGTTTATATTCGTCACCCTTCCCGCAGGATACAAACTTGCCGATAAACACTACATCAAAACCGACGACAAAGTAAAAGCGTATAACTTCGGCTTGTTGCCAGATCCGACGAGTGCAGGTGCTTCGGTAAAAATGCTGCAAATCACGGATACAGAAACCGACAAATACAACGACTGGATCGGTAACTTAAAGAACTTCTCCAAAAAGCAGGACATCAGCTTCATTGTGCATACCGGAGACATCTGTTATGAAAAAGGTCTTAATTTCCATGCAAGTCAGGTAACAGCAGAAACCCTGGGCAAGCAGGTGTTTTACTGCATCGGAAACCACGATCTGGTAAAAGGGGCTTACGGAGAGGAATTGTTTGAAAGCCTCTTCGGTCCGGTATATTATTCATTCGATGCAGGGCCTGCGCATTTTATCGTTACGCCAATGCGCTCGGGAGATGTTCAGCCTTCTTACACGGTGGATGAGGTGATCAGCTGGATGAAGAATGACCTTGCGGCAACGGATAAAAATAAGCCGGTGATCATTTTTAACCATGACCTCCTGACGTATAATGATCAGTTTGTGCTCAAAGGAAAGAACGATTCGATTCAACTGAATGAGAACAACCTGAAAGCATGGGTCTATGGGCACTGGCACAATAACTTCGTCAGAAAAAGCGAGAAAACAGGCATTCAGTACATCTCTTCTGCTTCGCCAAGCATGGGCGGAATAGACAATTCAGCCGGACAATTTCTATCTATCGAGATTGATAAGGATGGAGTAAAAGAGATCAAACCGCATTATACCTACCTGCATAAGCACCTGGTGGTGAATAGTCCTTCGGGCAGGGATATGGTATGGATCAAAGATGGTGCATTGCAGATCAATGCAAATATCTACGATAGTGAGACGATGCTGAAATCCGCAAAAAGCATCATCTATGATGAAAAAGGAAATCAGCTCAGCACAACAGCCTTAACTGCAAATACAGATTGGAGCTGGTCCGGACAGGTTCCGGTAACAAAGTTATCCAAAGGGAAATCCCTGACGATTCAGACGGAACTGATCTTCAACGACGGACAGGAGTATATCCAGAAACAGAAATTCAGCCTGCCACTGAGCAGTAACCAGGCAACAGCAACAACTTCATCATCATCAGACAAGCAGACTCATTTGTCATTGAAATGGACTAATAACGTTAAAGGAAGCGTATGGAAAGCCAACCCTTTACTGGCGGAAGGAAAATTGTTTACAGCAACGATAGACGATGCGAATAACCTGCTGTGCGGCGTAACGGCACTGGATGCTAAAACGGGGAAAGTTGCCTGGCATTTTAAAACCCGGAACTCTGTGAAACACGCAATTTCTTACGATTCAGGCCTGATCTTATGTACGGATATGGAAGGCTTTACTTATGCGTTGAAAGCCAGTAATGGAACATTGGTCTGGAAAAAGGACCTGGGAATGAAATACCTTCCGGGTTATGTATCCGGCGGAATTGCAGAAAAAGGGATCTATTATACAGGCTCCGGAGCTTATTTCCAGGCGCTGGAAGTGGCAACAGGAAAGACCTTATGGACAAACAAAGAATGGACCGGCGGGGAGGGAACCCCGGAAAAGATGACCATCGCAGGAGATGTCATCATTACCGGAAGCAACTGGCAGAGCTTATTTGCGCACGACCGTAAAACAGGAAAACTATTGTGGAAAAGAAGCGACGAAGGACTCCGCTTCAGAAGCAGTACAGGGATCTATAAAGATGGTAAACTGTACATCACAGGATTAAATACCTTATTTATTCTCGATCCTTTAACAGGAAAAAACCTGGATAAAATCGAAGCAGGTTACGAGTTTAAAGTGATGGCTACACCTCTGATTACGGATAAATATATCGTGATGCCTACGGCAAAAAACGGAGTAGTGGCCTACGACCTGAAAACCTTAAAAGAAGTATGGAACAGACCTACAGGAAATGCGCTGGTTTATTCGGCTCCATATACAGGACCGGAATCAGGAACAGTGGAAAGTACGGTTGTAAAACACGGAAATGAATTGTTGTTTGGCGCTTCTGATGGCCATATTTATGTGGTTAATGAAGATTCAGGTATGGTCTTGCAAAAACTAAACCTCGGTGCCCCTGTCTTTGCTGATCCGGTATTACAGGGTAAGGAGCTCTTTGTGGTTGATTTTGCAGGAAATGTATATGCGCTGAAAATTAACTAAATCTGTTATTGGAATAGAAGGAGGGACTTCGGCATGAATCTAAACTGGTATTAACGGAGTCCCTTCCTGACAATTTAGTTGAAAGTATTTATATAATGATGCTGTTAGCGTGGGTGATGCTTCAAATGAGACGATAAACAAAACTGATGTTATAAAATTAACGTTGCAATATTGTTGCATCCTAACACTCGTCCACAGTTAATTGTTACATTTGGCGCATCAATTACAAAAACAATGAAGAAACTTATCTTAGTATGTCAGTTGGTATCGATTGCTTTTTATGGAATCGCCCAGAATAAAACACTGACCATGCAGGATGCAATGAGTAATGCCCGCACTACCCTTGCTCCTGAAAACCTCTCGCAGGTTCAGTTCATTTATGGAACTGAAGATTATGTGTATGCAAAGCGCCTGGCCAATGGCCCGGTATGGATGACCGGTAATTTCAAATCTAAAGAAGAACAAACTTTCCTTACCCTCAGCCAGCTGAACCAGAAATTAAAAGCGGTACAAAAGGATACATTAAAGGCAATGCCTTTTATTCAATTTAACCAGGGTGCCGACTGGATCCTGTTCCTGAATGGTGCCAAAGTAGCCTTTAACCCCGCAAAGAATACCTATAAAACGGTGGTTAGTGCAGACCTGGCAGGTAAAACAAATGCAGAAGAAAGCGAAGCGGGTTATGTGGCCTATCTGGACAACTTCAACCTGTTCGTATCCGACGGAAAAGAAGCAAAACAAGTTACAACTGATGGAACCAAAGATATCGTCTATGCTTCCTCTGTTCACAGAGATGAATTTGGAATCTCCAAAGGAACCTTCTGGAGCAACAACGGCAAACAGCTGGCTTTCTACAGAATGGATCAGCAAATGGTTTCAGACTATCCGATCATCGACTGGACCTCACGCCCTGCAAAAAATGTGAATATCAAATACCCAATGGCAGGAGACAAGAGTCATGAGGTTACAGTTGGCATTTATAATACGGCAACAAAAGCGGTGGTATACCTGAAAACCGGGCAGCCTGCAGAACAATACCTGACTAATATTGCCTGGAGTCCGGATGATAAATATGTATATATTGCGGTCTTAAACCGCGGACAAAACCACATGAAGCTCAATCAATATGATGCGGCAACAGGTGATTTTATCAAAACCATTTTCGAGGAAAAAGATGAAAAGTACGTGGAGCCACTGGTACCAATGCTGTTCCTTAAAACCGATCCTTCAAAATTTATTTGGCAGAGCAACCGCGATGGATGGAATCATTTATACCTGTATGACCTTAAAGGGAAAGTCCTAAAACAACTGACCAAAGGCAACTGGGAGGTGATAGAAGTAAAAGGCTTTAACCCTAAAGGTGATCAGCTGTATTATGTATCTACCGAAGAATCGCCAATCACAAGAAATCTATATGTATTGGACATCAAATCCGGAAAATCGAAAAGGATTACCCTGGGAGCTGCGGTTCATAATGCACAGGTGAGCAGCTCGGGGAATACGGTGATCGACAGTTACAGCAATCAGGATCAGCCAAGGGTCATCCAGCTGATAGAAACCGCTTCTGCCAAAACTAAAGTTCTACTTACCGCAGCCAATCCGCTTGCGGCGTATGCTACAGAAAAGTCTTCGATCTTTACCATCAAAAGCAATACTGGCGATGACATTTATTGCAGTCTGTATAAGCCAACCAATTTTGACAATACTAAAAAATACCCTGTCATTGTTTACTGGTATGGTGGTTCTCATGCGCAATTGATTACCAATAGCTGGAATGCCGGAGCTGGCGATTACTGGTTCAGGTACATGGCACAGCGTGGATATGTGGTGCTTACCATTGATACCCGTGGCAGTGATAACAGAGGTAAAGCCTTTGAGCAGTCTATGTTCAGAAAAGTAGGTGATGTTCAAATGGAAGACATGATGAAAGCTGTCGATCATTTGAAAGGTTTACCTTATGTAGATAGCAGCAATATGGGCCTATTTGGCTGGAGCTTTGGTGGTTTCAACACCGTTGATTTTATGGTAAATCATCCTGGTGTCTTTAAAGCTGCGGTTGCAGGTGGTGCCGTGATCAACTGGAAGTTCTATGAAGTGATGTATACAGAACGTTATATGGATACTCCTCAGGAGAATCCTGAAGGTTTTGCTGCCACTAACTTATCTGATAAAGTAGAGAATCTGAAAGGAAATCTGCTATTGATTCACGGGATTCAGGATCCGGTGGTATTGCAACAGAACACTGTTGATTTTGTAAAACATGCGGTTGATAAAAATGTTCAGGTAGATTATATGATTTATCCGGGGCATGAGCACAATGTGACGGGCAAAGACCGTGCGCATCTTTATCAGAAAGTAACGGATTATTTTATGCTTCATTTGAAGTAATTCGGTTTTGACGTTATGTGTATTGACGTTTTATGTTAATGCGCTGCGTTGAGGTTTATGTTATTGCTTTAAGTTGAAGCTTTAGTTATCGCTTTATGTTGAAGCCTGTGTTAGTGCTTTATATCGAAGCTTGCGTTATTGCTTTATGTTGAAGCTTGCGTTAGAGTTTTGTGTTAAAGTTTTACACTAAAAAAAAGCCTATGTACTTTTCGGTCTCAAAATCTTTTGAAGGAAAGATTTTACAGGTCCTCAAAGCACATAGGCTTTTTTTTTATAAAATTAAGTTCCGGAAGAAGGATCGTATCAGCATGATGCTGACCTGTTAACTTTTAGATCTGGCGGATAAGAGAAGTGCGCTAACTTCTGATGGCATGTGATCATCCTGCCAATTTCTTTCTTTCTCAATTGATTTGTCTGCGGCCTTTATAGCTTTCAATGCATATTCTACCGCCCTTAACGAATGATCAGCCATATGAGCAGTAGCCACCGTATGTCCAACTGCACGTGCAATGGCAATTGAAACCGGATCGGAAGATGCATTGGCAACAGCTATAGCTTGTAAAGAAGCATTCCTGGCATCTCCAACTGAAGCCTGCCCGTTCCCCCAGGCCTCTGCAATATTCAAAGCATCCTTTAAACGCTCATCTATGCCTCCCGGAAAAAGAGCCAATACATGGGAAACACAACTATGGGCCCAATTTATCAATTGGTGATGTGCGTCTCTGCTAAGCGGACCCCCACGATGAACAGCAACAAATCGTTTATCTCTCATTTTTTTCTCTTTAAAGCACTATCTCTACTGGTTATTGTCCTCTAAAGCTAAATTAGCATTTTTTCAATTCCTCTTTAAGCCCAATGGTCTTTCCTTTACAGTAAACCTCCTGTCGCTGTATGCGCGTTTCCCTGTCTATCTCTTTTCTACGCCCAGACTGTCCTCCTTGCCTTGCCGCCCAACAAAAAATTGGGTGCTATGAGCTGGCCTTCCAAATGTTTTGCCCTTCAGCAAAAGATTTGAGCCAGCGAATAGTATCCCTATTTTTTTTCTTATTTTTGCAGCTCAACTGATACTTTTCTTTTTAAAATGAGCATTTCTACAAAATACGACCCGGCAGCGACTGAAGATAAATGGTACAGCTACTGGATGTCAAAGAACTTTTTCCATTCTGAGCCGGATGAGCGCGAGCCCTACACCATTGTAATCCCACCGCCCAATGTGACTGGTGTTTTACACATGGGACACATGTTGAACAATACGATTCAGGATGTCTTGGTCCGCAGGGCGAGGATGCAGGGAAAGAATGCGTGCTGGGTACCTGGTACAGACCACGCTTCCATCGCTACAGAGGCGAAAGTTGTGGCGATGTTGAAGGAGCGGGGTATTGAGAAGAAGGACCTGAGCAGGGAAGAGTTTCTGAAATATGCGTGGGAGTGGAAGGAAAAGTACGGAGGTATTATCCTGGAGCAATTGAAAAAGCTGGGTGCTTCCTGCGATTGGGAGCGGACTCGTTTTACAATGGACGAAGGAATGTCTGAGGCGGTGATTGACTGTTTCATTCATTTGCATAAGCAGGGAAGAATTTACCGTGGTATAAGGATGGTGAACTGGGATCCTGCGGGTAAGACTGCAGTTTCTGACGAGGAGGTAATCCGTAAAGAGGTAAATCAGAAATTATACTACATCAAATATACGGTTGCAGGTACGAATGATCAGGAGTTCCTGACCATTGCGACTACCCGCCCGGAGACGATCATGGCGGATGCTGCAATTTGTATCAATCCGAATGATGAGCGTTATACACACCTGAAAGGGAAGAAAGTATTTGTTCCGTTGATCAACAGGGAGATTCCTGTGATTGAGGATGAGTACGTGACGATGGATTTCGGAACAGGATGTTTGAAAGTTACACCTGCGCATGATTTAAACGATTATGAACTTGGAATTAAGCACAAGCTTCCTGTAATCGATATCTTAAATGACGATGGTACTTTAAATGAGCTGGCGGTAATCCTTGTTGGTGAGGACCGTTTCATTGCGAGAAAAAAGATCGCGGTGTTATTGGATGAGGCCGGACATTTGGATAAGGTAGAAGATTATAAATCTCAGATTGGTTTTTCAGAGCGTACAGATGTGGCCATTGAGCCGAAATTGTCTTTACAATGGTTCTGTAAGATGGATGAGATGGCTAAACCGGCACTGGAAGATGTGTTAAACGGTGATATAAAGTTGATTCCGGAGAAGTTTGGAAATACTTACCGTCATTGGATGGAGAATGTCCGGGATTGGAATATCAGCAGGCAGTTATGGTGGGGACACCAGATTCCGGTATGGTACGACGACCAGGGAAACTGGGTGGTTGCAAAAACTAAAGAAGCTGCTTTAGATGAATTTTTAAAGCTTAAAGATATTGACGGTGTATTTACGGCGACGGAAGCTGCGGGCTTTAAGCATCAGCTGGCGCCGTTTGTGAAACAGGATCCCGATGTAATGGATACCTGGTTCTCTGCCTGGTTATGGCCGATCTCGGTTTTTGATGGCATCAGAAATCCGGACAATGCGGAGATCAACTATTACTATCCGACCAATGACCTGGTTACTGCTCCGGAGATTTTATTCTTCTGGGTAGCAAGAATGATCATGGCCGGACATGAGTTCCGTGGAAAGAAACCTTTTAACAATGTATACCTGACCGGTATTGTGAGAGATAAACAAGGACGTAAGATGTCTAAATCTCTGGGCAATTCACCTGATCCGATTGGCCTGATTGAAAAATATGGTGCTGATGGGGTAAGGGTAGGAATGCTGCTGTGTTCTCCGGCAGGAAATGACCTCATGTTTGATGAGAGCTATTGCGAGCAGGGCAGGAACTTTGCCAATAAGATCTGGAACGCTTTCCGTCTGGTTAAAGGATGGGAAGTAGATGAAAACCTGGCTAATCCTAATGCACAGGCGATCTTATGGTTTGAAAACCGCTTTAATGAAGCATTGGCTGAGATTGAAGATAACTTTAAACAATACCGTTTATCTGAGGCATTGATGGCTTCTTACAAACTGGTATGGGATGATTTCTGTGCCTGGTATCTGGAAATGGTGAAACCTGCTTATCAGCATCCTATTGATGCGGAAACATTGAAAGTAACCATCGGTTTCTTTGAGAAGATTTTAACCTTATTACACCCGTATATGCCTTTCCTTACGGAAGAATTATGGCATGATGAATTGTTTGGTGAAAAGGGAGAGATGGACTGCTGTATCGTTGCGGTTTATCCTGTCGTAGGAACGGCTGATGCAGCATTGCTGAAAGAAGTTGAAGTCGTAAAAGGCCTCGTTGCAGAGATTAGAAACGTACGTAATACCAAACAGATCTCACCTAAAGAAGCTTTGCCTTTAAACATTAAGGTGAACTCCGGACTGGACTATGAGAAATGGATGAACATCATTTTCAAACTTGCAAATATCAATGAAGTGGAGTTTGTAAATGATAAGATTGTCGGAGCTGCCAGCTTTATGGTGGGGAACGACGAGTTCTTTATCCAGTTGAACGAGACGATCGATGTAGAAGCAGAAAAGGAACGCTTAAACGCAGAATTAGTTTACTTGCAAGGCTTCCTGAAGTCTGTTGATGCAAAGCTCAGCAACGAACGTTTTGTGCAGAATGCGAAACCGGAGATCATTCAGAACGAACGCAATAAAAAAGCAGATGCGGAAGCTAAGATCGGCATTATTGTAGGACAGATCGAATCCCTGGTTTAATTGATCAGGATTCTTTTATCATAAACATTATCAAATGAAAAAGACAACCTTTAGGGGTTGCCTTTTTTTGGGGTGTTTTTTTACTTGTTGTATAGCAGCTCTTTTACTTGTTTTACAGCTGTTCTTTCGCTTGTTTTATGAACTGCCGTTGATTTGTTTTATGCGGCTTCTTTTCCTTGCACTTATCTTTAAGTTTTCTTTTATTCTTCGGCGTTTTCCTGTTCTTTCTCCACCATTTCTTTGATCTTCAGGAGCCTGTCGTAGAAACATTCATAGGGCCTGATATTGCCATAGATTTTCAGTACAGTAAGATGTGTATCTACACATTGTGCCACATCATTGAGTTTTGTTCCCGGATAAAGCTCCAGGGACTGCGGTAGGTTTATGCCGGAAAAGTAATCTTCTAATTCAGGAACTGTCATTTGACAAAGGTAATACTAAAATGAAGCTCCTCCGGATAAATTTATCAAAAAGGAAGGGCCTTTCCTGAAGGGTACTTAGAGCTGTTGGTATTCCGGTAACTCAGGGCTAAACTGAAATTGCGCTGCGATATGGTCAATCCGGGCGTAACAATGCTTCAGCCCGTTGGTCACCACCAGCCATTTGGCTTTATAGACAGAATTGTAGCGGGATGCCTGGTCAAATACCGCTTGTGTGATGTTTACCGATGGGGCTTTGCATTCAATCACCATCAACCTTTCTCCGGAAGTGTTAAAAATAACGATGTCGCTTCTTTTTTGCAGTTGGTTCAGGTTCAGTCCCCCCTCAATCTGGATCAGTGTTTTGGGGAACTTTTTTTCAAGAATAAGATACTGAATGAAATGTTGCCTTACCCATTCTTCAGGGGTCAGGACAAGGTGTTTTCTACGGATTTCATCAAAGATAAAATGCCTGTTATCCTTCAGTGTAATTTTAAAAGGATACTCAGGAAGGTTCAATGCGGTAGGGGTAAATGCCATTTGTGCAAAAATAACCTTTAATATTTAGTTTTTAGCCGTTACATTTGGATAAATATATGAGTGCTGCCGACATAATCAAAGACATTAAAGCCAGAAAGTTTAAACCTGTTTACCTGTTACATGGTGAAGAGCCCTATTACATAGACCAGATTATTCATTATATGGAAGAGCATATTTTGACTGATATGGAAAAAGGGTTCAACCAAACGGTGCTCTATGGGAAAGATACAGATATGGCTGCTGTCATGAATGCGGCTAAACGCTATCCCATGATGTCAGATTACCAGCTGATCGTGGTGAAGGAAGCACAGGACCTGAAATGGGCCAAAGAAACCGAAGGAAGCAGTAAGGAAGCAGAGTTTGTTCAGAGTTATTTTGAAAAACCTATGCCCAGCACGATCCTCGTACTCGGGTATAAATATGCCAACTTTGACAAGCGGAAGAAAATTTATAAGTCGATCGATAAAAACGGACTGGTATTTCAGTCGGAACTGGTGCGCGATTATAAGCTTGCCGCCTGGATCGACGATTTTGTGAAAGAGAAAGGGTATAAGATTGCCCCTCAGGCCTCGGCCTTAATGGCTGAATACCTGGGTGCCGACCTTTCTAAGATCGCCAATGAGGTAGAGAAGCTAATGCTGAATATCGGCAAAGAAGTAACCATTGATACCGATCTGATCCAGAGAAATATAGGGATCAGTAAAGAATATAACGTTTTTGAATTGCAAAAAGCACTGGCAGTAAAGAACGTTTTGAAGTGCAATCAGATCATCAACTATTTTGCCGACAACCCGAAGGCCAATCCAATGGTGATGGTCATGGCCAACCTGAATGCTTATTTTTCCAAGATTCTCAAATATCATTATTTGCCGAATAAAGGAGATGCGGCAAAGGAGCTGGGCGTAAACCCCTATTTTGTAAAGGATTTTGAAACTGCAGCACGCAGTTACAGCCTGCCTAAAACTTTTGATATCATCAGCCTTTTGAGGGAGTATGACTTGAAAAGTAAAGGGGTAGACAGTACCGGAAACATCACGGACGGAGAGCTGTTGAAGGAATTACTCTTTAAAATGATCCATTAAAGGACAGCAAAAGGTAAACTTATCGTAGTGTAGGACAATTGTCAGTAAATTGTATAGGCCCTGGTATTGCTGAAGGGTTGGTAAGGGGTGCTGAGGTAATATACGTCGTCAACCCTACGTCAACCCCTCACCAACCCCTCAGCAACCTCGAATCTTATACAATTTTACTACTATGAGTTTACAAACTGCTAAGTCAGTCTTATTGTCCTTTAATTCTTAGATTTTAGTGAGAAGAAACGGCTTTTAATCCGATGATAGAACAGATCAGTGTCGTAATGAAAACAATACGCCAGAAGGTAGCCGGCTCCTGGAATACAAAAATCCCAACCAGTACTGTTCCTACTGCGCCGATCCCTGTCCACACTGCATAAGCAGTTCCGATGGGTAAGGTCTGTGTGGCCTTAATCAACAGCCCCATACTGATGACCAGACAAACTACGAAACCTGTTCCCCACATCAGGGCAGTGTTTCCTGTTGTTTCTTTCATTTTTCCAAGACAGGAAGCAAAAGCGACTTCAAAAAGGCCTCCTAAAATTAATAATATCCAGCTCATAATATTGGTGTTCTTTGTGTTTATTGGTTTGCATTACAGCATTAATTGCTGCTAAATTCTCCGACAAAGTTCCGCAATTGCTGTGGAAAGCAAACTAAACAAATGATAAGAAATTATCGGATCTCAGCCCTGATCCTGCTTAGAGAAACGGGAGTAATTCCCAGATAAGAGGCGATATAAGTCAGCTGAACCCTTTGCAGCAGTTCCGGCTGATGGTCCATCAGGTTTTTGTAGCGTTGGGTGGCATTGAGCAATAGCCTGGAAATGAGCCTTTCTTCTACGAGGATGATTTCTTTTTCCATCAGCTTTCGCCCCCAGTTGGCAATTTCTATATCGGTTTCATATAAAGCACCAAGGTGCCGGTGTTCCAGACGATAAAGGACCGTATCTTCCAGCAGCTCGATGCTTTCGTAGCCGGGAGTCTGGTTGATGTAACTATTGTAGGAAACCACAGCACTCCCTTCGGTCCCGAACCAAAAGGTAACATCACTGTCGTCGGTCCGGTAATAGGCCCTGGCAATTCCCGATTTGATGACATAAAGGGTAGGGTCCATTTCATGCTGACGAAACAGGAGATGGGATTTAGGGTAATGAACTTCCTCAAAAAGCTCGCACAGCTTTTCGGCTGAGGATTCAGAAATAGCAGCAATATCGGTAATGATCTTTTTGAGGGTTTCCATTCGTAGAGGTCGATGTTTCAGCAAATATAAAGATCTTACTTTAACGCCGCTGAAGCTTTAAATTTTTCAGGGCTCAGGCCCGTTTGTTTCTTGAAAAATCTGGAGAAATAGCCCGGATCTTCAAAATTGAGCTGATAGGCGATCTCTTTAATGGTATGGTCACTGCTGATCAGCCTTCTTTTGGCTTCCAGGATTACCCGGTTGTGGAGCAGCTGGGTGAGTGTTTTATGCATTTTCTCCAGCAGGATCTGGTTGAGCCTTTTTACGCTGATCCCCAGTTTGCCTGCGTAGAACGATGCTTTTCTTTCTGTTTCATAATGAGCATCCATCAGGAGAATAAACTGATATACACGTTTCTGGTTTACATCCTGATTTAAAAAAGCTTTCTGGTTGATCCTGATCAGGTTTAAGAGAAAAACCTTTAGCAATGATTTTAAAACGAGGTAAGTACCCATGGGTTGCCCGTATTCTTCCTTAATGAGCGCATAAAGGTGAACAAAACGTCCTACGGTAGCGACATCCAAAGGAATGAGTGAATATTGACCCTGTATGTTAAAGAGATTGAAAACATCAAGCGCATATTCTTTATCATCCTCGTCCAGGTAATCTCTTTTAAAGGCGATCAGGTAACCTTCTTTGTCTTTTATGGAGACAGGGGTAGCTCTGTACGGAGGAATCAGGTAAACGTATTGTCCTTCTTCAGGAGCTTGCGGATTGATATTTTCCTTGTACCTGAACCAGATCATTTCAAAGTATTCCTCGCGGTGGGCGCTTTGGAGATAACTTTCCGGACAATCGTTCAGTTGGTAAATAAGAAACTTTTCCGGATCAATCCGATGGGTAAACTTCATGGGTAAAGATAGTATTTTGATTATATTCTGAAAAGCAGCCTGCAGCATTCTCCTCCTGCAGGCCGCTGGTATATTGGCTTACATGACGTCGGCCATGGAGCCGATTTTAACTTTTTTGCCCGTTTCGCGTTCATACAATTCGGGAAGGAAAATACCAAGATTGCTCATTTCCTCATGACAATGTTTAAGCAATCCCGCCCCTACTTCATCAGGGTAAATCCTGCTGCGGGTTTCAAAATTGTTCTCCAGGTCGTTTCCCTCGAAACAACCCATCCAGAACCTGCTGCGCATTTCACAGCCATATGGCGTATCCCGGACAAAATGAAGCAGTTTGGCCACATAACCAGGTTCTCCGTCGAGGGCCAGACGGGCATGAATGGCCGTTACTCCGGCTGCTTCAAATTTACTGGTGTCCATGATCACTGAGGGGTCTAAGAAATTGATCCTGAGCTTATGGATTTCTTCGCCACCCAGACGCTCATGGGCAATATGCGTTCCCCCGATGTACTTGCCTGTACCACGTTCTCCGATCCAGTCGCTGAACACATGGTCTTCTTTATGCCACCAGGAATACTGTTCGGAGTTGTGTACATAGCCCACCCACCATTCGATCATTTCTTTAGTGATGTTCATCAGGCTGGAACGTGCGGCAATCACCAACAGTCCGTCTTCGTAACGTTTGTAACCGGCTTCAAAAGACAGGTAACCAGGTTTTAGCAGATCATTTGCTTCTTCAATTCTCATGATATTTATTTATTAAGGTTAAAATTATTGTTTACAATGTTGATGGTGCTTTTTCTGGCCTGGTAAAAGAGGCTTGCTGCAACCAGCGCAGCGATACCGGCGGCCATGAAAAAGGTGGTTTTGAGGTCCAGCGATAAGATTTCCATAAAGGAAGAGAGGAACTGGCCTCCAAAAATTCCCATGGAATAATAGCCGAGATTTCTTCCCCGGTTGGAGGCATCACTTTCTTCGAGTGTCAGGTGGTTGAGGAGGGGAACGGTAAAGCCAAATCCAATTCCTGTGGCCATCGCAGCAAGGATCAGGGATCCTGTATGGGCTGAAAAAGAAAACAAGAGGTGTGCCGCGACGAAGAAGGTAAAACCTGCTGCCAGCGTATATTTTGAGCCGATTTGTTTGATCAGGTAAGGCAACAGGCTTGCCGCACATACTGCAATTACCGAAATGAATGCCATGAAATAGCCAGTCAGCGAAGCGCTGAAACCAAAAGCCTGTGGGAGGTATTGTGGCAGGCCAACAACAACGATGAAGAACAGAACCATGGCCATGATTACGCAGGCCAGGATATGGATCATGTTTTTAGGGATAATCTCTGGCTGGAGCAGTTTCTCAGTTACTTTATTCACCTTGATCCCTGGAATGCCAATCCGGACCATAAACAGGCAAAAAAGGGCCATAAGATATATGAAAAAAGGGTATTGCCAATTCATTTCTGCCAGAATTCCTCCTATGCTCAGAAACAGCACTCCTCCTAATTCTATAGACATCCCCTGCCAGGCGATCATTTTTATGCGCTCTTCCTTTTCAAAGAAACAGGCAATAAGTGCGGTTGTGGAGGCTTGAATGGCAGCAGTCGCGGCACCCAGCAGAATGCGGTCTGCAATTAAGAGAATGGGATTGTTCAGCCATATTCCAATGACACCAAACAGGGCATACGGAACCAGTCCCCAGCACATGACCACGTAAGGGCCTTTACGGTCCATTATTTTTCCAATGATGGGTGCAAATAAGACAACCCCCAGCGCAGGTAAGGTGATTAACCAACCTGGATTGCGGGTAAAACCAAGATGTATGGAAACTTCTGTTAAAGATGGGGCAATCACTGTTCCTACCATAATGGTAAGACTGCTGCAAAGTAATAGGGCAAATATTCCTGTTTTTGATAGACTTTTCATTGCTGAGGTTTTAATGATCAACGATGCAAAAGTCAGGAAAGGGGGAGGGCGAATCTTGTACTATTCGCTAATGGTAATGCACTATTCGGAAACAGGTAATCTTTAGGGGGAAAAATAGGTGTTGACGATCTTCTGCTCAAAAATTGCATTTTAAAGATCGTTTCTGTTGATTATGGTGGGTATACAGATGAAAGGGCAATTCTTATCCGGCACTCCGGAAGGGTTTTGCTCCGTATCTTGTGCTTGATCAGTTTCCCGGTACCAGGCTCTATATGAGGTGTATCCTCGGTCTATACTCGGTGGAGACACGCTTGATAACGTGTAAACAGCGTGTAAGCAATGGGTAAATGTCCTGTGAACTGCAACTTAGCCCCGAGACAGGGATAAGGTTGGTATGACATTAATTTAAATAAAGCATTATGGCAAGAATTACAAATGGTGTATTGGGTGGTTTCAGTGGAAAGGTGGGCCCTGTGGTCGGTTATACTTTATATGGTGTAGACCGGATGAGGAGTTTACCGGAGCGGACTGCTCCGCCAACAGAGAATGAATTGAAAAGCAGAAGTCGGTTTAAGCTGGTACAAGATGTTTTAAATGTGGTTAAAGGGCTGGTAAAGGTTGGATTCAAAGATTATTGGACAAAGAGTGGAGGGATGCGTGCTGCACTTTCCTATAACAGACAATTGCCCTCAGAGCGGTGGAGGAAGGAGATTACATTGATCCGGCTGCGTTTAAAATCAGCGGTGGAAATCTGACTGGTTTAACAGGAGCTGCAGTTGTAGAGGAAGGAGAAGGACTGTTACGCTTTAACTGGGACCCTTCTTTTGTTGAAGGTGGTTCCTCTTATGATCAGATGATGCTGCTGGCGATAGATATGGAGGCTGGAAAGGCTTCCTTTCAAAGTACAGGTAATTTCAGAAGCAGCGGAACAGAGGTGCTGGTGCTTTCAGAAGATTTGATTGGAAAGGAAGTTGATATTTATATTGCTGTAGTGGCTAAAGACAGGTGTAGTCAGTCGGACAGCCAGTATCTGGGAAGGATGAAATTGTGCAAGGTCCGGAGCCGGTATTGAGAGAGGAAGGAGAAGCGCAGGAGGTGATTCCGGAAACGGAAATGAAGGATGCTCAACGAGACAATAGTGATGAAAGGGCGGGATTAACAGAGACGAAAGACATCGTTATGGACATCCAGGGATTTGTAAACCCGTTTTATGAAAGAGGGCCGTGATGAGATTTACTGTAAAAATGAGAAGCCATAATTTTGTGGCTCCTCATTTTCTTATTTGCAGCTGTATTCAGCAGTCGATGTAAATGATTGGGATTCGTATGGGGCAGATGTTGTATTGGTAAACTTGATGACATTTCCCTTTGCATCCTTTTCATAACTAAATATTAAGGATCTGCCAGGTAGGGTTCTTGTGATCTTGGTAGGCAAATTTTTTGATGGTTTTCCGAAATAGCGACTAAGTACTCCGGTCATGCTTTCCGGTAGATCTGAAATTGAAGGAATGAAGAAGTTCGACACCGCAATATCTGCTCCATAGCTGATATTAATGGTTGAAGTTGGATCTGGAGTTCCTCCTTTTTTCTCGATTTTAGTCAGATTTCCATTTGTATAAGAATAGACCATCGAATAATTTTCTCCTTGTTTGCCTATGTCCTTAACTTCCGATAAGTAGCCGTCTGTATTGTAGACATATACGATCTTATCTGTTTCTGAAATGTTTTCCTGACCGACCCTGCCTTTGTCATCCAGAACATAGTTGATATTGAACGTTTGAGATTTTCCCAGAGTTTGGGTGATATTTGTACTGGAGTAGGCATAAGTGACCTCATTTTTGTCGCTGGAGAGTGTTTTTACGACTCTTCCTTTGTCGTCATAAGTCAGTACGTCGGATAACTGAAATAGATTAGAGCTGAGGTTTGTTTTAATCATTTGACATGGTGCGGGAACTGGCGGATCGATGATGACAATGATTTCGTCCTTTTTTTTACAAGAGCTGACAGCCAGTATTGCTGAGCAGAGCGTTAAAATTAGTGTTCTTTTCATTTTGAGTGTTTAAGTAATTTTCTAAAATTGTAATAATTGGTTTTGTAATGCAAAGATTGTGTTTTGATTTCTTATAAGGCAACTGTTTGACTGCTCTTTTTAACTGATGTTACTGTTTTGTTTTATTTTTATGGTATTTTTATTTCATATAGAGTTATTTTATTAAAATTAAACCCTTTGTTGGATTTTTTTAACCTGATGAAGCGTTAAGACCTGCTAGTTTTGGTATGAGCAGGCATTTTCGTGACTTAGATATTAATGGATGGTGGTTTAAGTAATGAAGGAAAATAGGATAGAAAAAGATAAAGTTCATTTAATCGCTAACGATATAGGAGCGCTTTTTTATAGGAAATGGCAAAATGATACAAAATGGAGTGTTTTTGTGGCGGCTCCTGCCTGTCTTGTTTTTTTATTGGATGCTTCAGTATGATTCTTGGCGTTTCTTTAGGATTGTTTTTTATTTCACTCTTGCTGATAACTATTGTAGTGGTAGCGTTTGTCTGTGTTCCATACTTTGTGAGAAGAAAGTATATAAATCATCTCGTGAAAAGTATAGTTATTGAGAATGATACGGTTTCTTTAAAAACATACCGTTGGTTTACTTATAAATCAATATCAGCGTCTTCAAAAATCACAGAAGTGGAGGTTGAAAAATCTACCAGCGAAACTTTTTTTGACGGAAAAACTGTGTTTATATTAAAATTAAAAGACATAGAAGTAGACACATTCTATATAATTGAGGAGTTTTTTGATCATACTGTTAGTTTTTCAAAACTATTAAAATAAATAGCCTGGTTTGGTGCAAGCAGGAGACGAAGGAAATACCGGTAGAAGCTACTCCGTAAAAAATAAAATATGAATAGTGTGATTTTTTTCAGAGAAACAGCGGTTTAATCAATGGTGGCTGTGGCTTTAATACTTGCGGAACGCTGTATGTAAAAAATATTGATTCCCTGCTGTCGCCGGATGGAGGCCGATAGATATCTTAGGTAAATACCGTAAGAGATATCAGAAAATAATTAAAAGACATAAAATCGAGCCGTCAGCAACAGTTAAAAAGGGAAATATTGCTGTTGTCATTTATATGGTCTTTTCTTTTATAATATTTGGGTTGAGTATTTATTCAATGATCATGAGAAATCGTGGGCTTTTGTAGAACCCTTGTATGAAATTGGATATAGGCAACAGATCCTCTTTATTTTAGAACAATGATCGTATATGATTTCGGAGGTTCTGTGTTTTCTTTCGGGAATACCAGTCTGAGTCGCAATTCTTTCTTAGCGTAGTCTTTATATGCTTCTCCGCCGGGAACTTTGCCTGTTCCTGTTTCTTTATAACCAAGGCTAAGGATGTTTTTTTTGTAGGCAGCAAAGGCCTTCTCATCTGTTGTTGAAAGCTCAATCATATTTGAGCTTTTGTCCTTCACATAATCAAATTTTGAAATTTTATTGACGTAATCCGGACTGTCGTACTCAAATAAACGAAAATCGTCTGTTTCCGTTTTGTCGTAATAACTGTATTTGTGTACTTCTTTAATTTCCTTTCTAAAACTAGTTAAGTCCATTTCATTAAATTTTCTCAGTTGATCAATACTGATTTGCTGAGAAAAGGCTACGCTGGAAACACAAAGCAGAAGAGCTATAAGTAATATTTGCCTGTAATTTTTCATAAATGAACTAAATTTCTGGATGATGGTATTGATGTTGGAACGAATGTACAGTTTTAATTAATATTGGAGCCCGATTTGAGTTTAAAATGATTTTTTGGTCCGGGGAATTAATTTTGAATGTAATGTGGTATCTTTCCTGTATAAAAGGAGTAAAGAAATGAGTAATGAGGTTGTTTTTTGGGAAAAGCAAAAGTTTAACCAATGGTGGTTGTGGCTGATTTTGATCGGCTTAAACGGACTGTTTGTTTTTACGGCTTTTGAGCAGGTTGTAGTTGGGGAGAAGTTTGGGAATCTGTCATCAACGGATGTTGTACTTTTAGCAGGGACAGGGTTTATTTTCTTGCTGAACATCCTGTTCTTCAACTTCCGGCTGGAAACCAAAATTCAAACTGACGGGATTTATGTGAGGTTTTTTCCTTTTCATAGTTCCTTTAAACATTATTCCTGGGACAAGATCGACAGATCTTACATCAGACAATATAGCCCGCTTAGAGAATATGGAGGTTGGGGGATCAGGATTGGAACGGAAGGAAAAGCTTTTAATATTTCAGGAAATCAAGGATTACAATTGGAATTTAATGACCATGGGAGGTTACTTATCGGAACGAATAAACCGGAGGAGTTGAATACAGCATTGAATAAAATAGGACACCTTGCTTCCTAATCCATTCCCTTTTGTTAGTTTTGGACTATTAAATAATAGTCGCAAAATTGCCCGTTTAAATAAAGAATACCATGAATCATTGGCTCGTAAAAAGTGAACCCTTTAAATACAGTTGGGAAAAGTTTAACCAGGATGGAAGAACCTTCTGGGATGGGGTAAGAAACTACCAGGCGCGTAACAACCTGAAATTGATGAAAGAAGGTGACCTTGTTCTATTTTACCATAGCAATGAAGGAAAGAATGTGGTAGGAATTGCCAAAGTGGTAAGAGAGTTCTATCAGGACCCGACTACCGAAGATCCGAATTGGGTAGTGGTTGATTTAGCGCCTCTGGAAGCATTAAAAACACCAGTTACTTTAGAGCAGATCAAAGCAGAAGAAAGCTTAAAAGACATTTCATTAGTCAGACAAGGCCGTTTATCTGTGATGCAGCTGAAAGCAGAAGAGTTTGATAAAATCCTGGAAATGGGTTCTGTTTAATGTACTGCTGCTGTTTTTGCAGTTTTTTTCGCAGATAGCAATCCGATACTCATAATCAGGCTTGATCCCAGTACCACCAGGAACAGGAAAGCCGTACCTACCTCCGGGATCTTCAACTCCGGAGGCAGGTTAAAATACAATAAGATACTGATAAGCCCCCTCGGGGCGATAAAAGACTCTGTACCACTGTTTTCTTTTCTGAAAATCTTCAGGTAAACAAAACGGATGATAAAGACCGTAGCCAGGATAATCAGTCCGTTGGCAATCACAATGCCATCATTCAGCGCATAAATATTCATCGTAAATCCGAAGATCACAAAGAAAAAGGTCCGGATAATAAAGGCACTTTCTGCCGACAGCTGGTAGAGCTGTGTCAGGTCATTCGATAAATTCTTATAAATAAAGATGCTCCTGAAATAGGCATGTTTGATCGTGTCTGCATTGTTCAGGAACAAGCCAAAGGAAAGAATCAATACCAGTGAAGACAGGTGATAAGACTGTCCGATGGCATACACCATGATCAGAATTGAAATGATCAGGAAAAACTTAATATGGTGTGAAATCCTACCCATCAGGTACAATAGCGTAATGCAGGAAATGGCAGAAAGAATCAGGATCAATGTTGTGCTGAGCGCCAGGCCTGTAAAGGAGGAAGCTGAGATGTGCGGATTGGAGATCGCAAAGTTAAAGAGGATAATTCCCAGGATATCTGAAAAAGACGATTCGTAAATGATAAACTCCTTGCTTTTATTGCTCAATGCTGCTGCAGAAGGAATGGCAATGGCCGAGCTGATCACACTGAAAGGTATGGCGTTGGTAAAACACACGTACAGCTCTTTTCCGGTGATCTGATAGATGATAAAGGTAATGACCGATACTGTGGTGATCAGAATGAAAAAGGCCGACAGAAACGCTCCTTTGATCAGTTTGTTCTTCTCCCGTTCATATTTGAGTTCCAGAGAGCCCTCAAAAACGATCAGGATCAGTCCAACAGTCCCCAGTGTAGGCAGAATCGTTAGAAAATTAAAGGTATGCAGCTGAAGGTTATCGACGAGGACACGTAACCCGATTCCTAAAAGCAGGAGCAGGAGCACAGAAGGCAATTTGGTCTTACTGGCAACGAGGTCAAAGAGGTAAGAAAAGATGACGAGTCCGCTTAAAATAATCAGTGTCGTGTATGTCGTCATATTTCCTTTTCTTTAATAACGGATTTCCGCGGAGATGGTTTTAATCTTCAAAGAACAAAGCTTTAAGTTCTTTAGCATCATTGGCTTTCATTTTTCCGCCAAGGATCAGGCGCAGCTGCCTTCTTCTTAAAGCTCCGGCAAATAACTCTATTTCTTCCGGACTCTCCGGGCTAAGCTCAGGAACAGGAATGGTCCTTCCGCTTTGGTCTACCGCCACAAAAGTATAATAGGCCTCATTAGATTTTACACGGCTTCCGGAAGGAATATTTTCTGCCCATACATCCAGTCTCACTTCTACAGAAGTATTGAATGCACGGGTTACCTTTGCTTCAATCGTAATTACATCACCCAGTTTGATTGGTTGTTTAAACGATACATTATCCACAGATGCGGTAACCACAATCCTGTTGCAATGTTTTTGAGCAGAAATAGCGGCAGCAATGTCCATCCAGTGAAGCAATCTGCCTCCCATTAAATTGTTCAGTGTATTGGTATCATTCGGCAATACCAATTCATTCATGATGGTGAAAGATTCTTTCGGGCTTTTTATTTTTGTGCTCATAGCTGCTGCAAAAGTAAGTAAAAATGAGTTACCAGAGAAAAGCCGTAATCCCCAGGCCAAAGGTCAGGTGGTTAAACCTGGTTTTATTGTAGTCGGGAGGAAGGGGTTCGTAGATGTAATGTCCATCGTCGTCGATATCCTGAAGACCCTGCATATCAAACTTATGCGCAGAATTAAAGTAAGTCGTATATGCTTTGATGGCTGTATTTCTGCCAATTCTTTTTTGGATACCCATTCCGGCCGACCAGCTGAAGGCTGCCCTTGGTTTATACTTCAGGTAAGGCAATTCCGCCGTTCCGTATTCTTTCTGGTATTCCTCTTTGATGTTTAAAATAATGTTTCCGTTACTTCCGGACGACAGACCCGCGTTTAATTTTGCCGTCACAAACCAGTTGTTGGCTAAAGGCAGACTGAAATAAGGACCAATGTTCAAATACCTTACCCCAAGTGCCTGTGTAAATAAGCCATTGCTGATTTCCCCCAGTTCCGGGCCCAGGTCTACTTTATCTGAGTTTAAAGGAAAACTGGTGAAAGCGAACTCACCACCAATCCCGAAGTTTTTGTTGATAAACCAGGCACCTTCCAGTCCGTAGTTAAATCCGTCTTTCGTACGAATGTCCCCGGGCTCTTCCATGGTCATGTCTTTACTGGTAGCCGTAGCATAACCAAGGTGCATTTCAATGAAACTTGGCTTCGCCTGAATCGGAACAGGATTGCGTTTAACCGGTTCATTCATCCCTCTGTTTTTGAAAATCTGATCGGTAATCAGGTAGCCGAGTTCAGTAGAAATGATCCCCACACCGGCTCCTGCGAGTACATCTGTTACCCAATGTCTGTTGTTTAGTCCCCTGCCCAAAGCGGTTGCCGTAGCCATCGCATAGCCGGCAACACCATAGAGCGGATGTGAATATTGGCCGTATTCCTTGTCCAGAACGGTCGCATTCATAAAGGCCATGGCCGTATGTCCCGAAGGAAAGGAGTTCTTTGAACTGGCATCTGGCCGTTCCACCCTTGAGGTGTGTTTTACCCCATTTACAATGGCGCCCATAATTCCGATGGAAAAAGCATAGGAAACAAAAGCCCTTTTAGGCGTATGTTTTCCTTTTACGCCAGCCATATTCAGTGCCACCACTGCCGCAGCCGGAGCATATTGCATGTAATCGTCAAACTTATACCTGAAAGCAGGAATAAACCGGTTTCTCACTTCCCTGATCTCCTTACGATGGGGCCAGGTTAGGGCTGTTGCACCAAACATGAGTAAAGGAACGGTCGATTTCTTAACAAAGGTACTTTTCCAAAAAGTGTTGACAACGGGTTGTTGTAAAGTGCTGTCTGCATATTGTGCTTTTCCAGCTAAACTGAAGAAACTAAGGCATCCGGTGAATAAGAGCGGGTAAAAATGGCGTCTGAATTGCATTTATAAATGGTAAAAAACTTTAACGGGCTAATCCACCTGAAATTGCTGTGATTAGCGAATAAAATTAATTTTCGTCAAAGATAACGGAATTCTTTAAAGGCTGATAAACAAATTATAAGCCTTGCTGTTATTGTTAAACATGGACAATCAAACGCTGATACAGTACTTTCACTGGTACTACAATGAGGAAGAAAAATTATGGGTTAAAGCGAAAAATGAGGCGGAAACACTTGCAGGAATTGGAATTACTGCCATCTGGTTTCCTCCGGCCTATAAAGCCAATTCCGGCGCAGCCTCTGTTGGCTATGATCCTTACGACCTCTATGATCTCGGTGAGTTTGATCAAAAGAACAGCATAGAAACCAGATACGGATCGAAAGCGGCTTACCAGGAAGCAATCCGGGTGTTGCAGGACAAAGGGATTGCAGTGATCGCCGATGTGGTCTTTAACCATAAAGCAGGAGGAGATGAACTCGAAAAGATGATGGTTAGAACGGTAAATCCCGAAAACAGGGAAGAATTCACCTCCGAAGCCTATGAGATTGAAGCCTGGACAAAATTTAACTTTCCGGGAAGGAAAGGGCAATATTCGGCATTTATCTGGAACAAGGACTGCTTTAGCGGAATCGACTGGGCTGAAGACCGGAAGGAAACAGGCATCTATTCCATTCAGAACGAATATGGGGAAGGTTGGGAAGAGGTTCCTTCAACAGAGCTTGGGAATTATGATTACCTGATGTACAACGATGTCGAGTTCAGAAACCCTGAAGTCAGGGCAGACCTGAAATGCTGGGGCGAATGGTATGTAAATACCTGCGGAATGAGGGGCTTCCGGCTGGATGCAGTGAAACACATTTCTACCGACTTTCTGACCGACTGGTTGGACCATATGAAAAATGCTTTCCCGGAAGGATTCTTTGTCGTGGCCGAAAACTGGAACATCGAAAGCCTGGAACAATTGCAGCAGTATCTGGAACTGACGGAAGGAAGAATGCAGTTGTTTGATTCGCTTCTTCACCGGAATTTTCATCTTGCTGCGGAAGAAAGAGAAAATTACGACCTGACTAAAATATTTGAAGATACCCTCGTTCAAACACATCCGCTGTTAACGGTTACTTTTGTGGACAACCACGATTCTCAGCCATTACAGGCATTGGAGTCTTATGTGGAATTGTGGTTCCGCCCAATGGCTTATGCTTTAATCCTGCTACGGGAACAGGGAATTCCCTGTGTGTTTTACCCTGACCTTTATGGCGCAACTTATACCGATGAAGATAAAGAAGGAGAGGAGCAGGAAGTCAGTCTTCCGGTCTTGTCTGGCCTGGTGGAAATGATTAAAATCAGAAAAGGCCTGGCCTATGGTCTACAAAGGGATTACCTTGATTTTCCCAATTGTATTGGCTGGACAAGGGAAGGAATTGCAGACCAGGTAGGTTCTGGATTAGCGGTATTGCTGAGCAATGGAGCAGAGGGCTTCAAAGCCATAGAAATGGGGGTTCAGCATGCAGGCCGGGTCATGGTGGATGCAATCGGAGGCAGAACAGAAGAAGTCAGTGTAAATGACGAGGGATGGGCAGAATTCTTCTGCAACGCAGAAAGCCTTTCGGTATGGGTGTTTAAGCAGAAATAACTGTTTAAGCAGGAATAACTTTATCTTTTAGTGGTATTTACATTCGAAAAACCGATGAGTTCCTCCCAGCGGGAGCCCGGTCTGCGGTAATAAACGAAAACCTGATAGGTGTTTTCTGTTTCAAAGAAAGTACCTTCAAAAACAGACTGGTCTGTCTTTCCGCTTTGTTTATCCAGCCATACATATTTATAATCGTATAAGCCTTGCTTTAACTTGATGTTCTTGTAAAAACGACGACGGCTGGGTTCATAACTCAGCTTGCTGGCTTCGTTCAGCACGTAATTGTTGAAACGGCCAACTACATAGGCATCTCCTCCCGCATTCGGAGGCGTTGCATTTAAGCTAAACTGAACGTCTGCATAATCGCTGTCCGTATTTGGATCACGACCTTCAGTATTCCTGATAAAGAAATTGCCGTTCTCATCAAATCTGTTGGTGAATTTTGCAGCATTGCCATTGATGTCTGTAAACAGCGTGACGTTGATGGCAGTGTCTTCTCTGACGATTTCCCGTACATTCTCTGCTTTATAGCGAAAGCTGCGGGTGTCGAATTTCCTGAATTCATTTCCTCCTGAAAAATCATTGCTGTTCAGGTCGTTATAGACAAGAGAGCCCGGTCTGATAAAAGTGGGATTGGTGTTTAAAATGGCGGTTTGAGGGATGCCATTCTGCATCACCACTGCTTTTAAGTCGAGAGCAGGATTCTGGATGGGCGTGGTATGGGCAATCGTGAAATCAACTTTCTGATTACTTTGACGTTGGGAAACCTGCTGACTTGCCGTAATGTTAATGCCAACAGTAACCTGGTTGTTGACCACATAAAAGCGCTGGGAAAGCACCGCCTGCTGAGGGTTGCCTTCTTCGTATACTTTCAATAAGTAGTTGCCGGAGATCTTTGGTTTTACCTGGGAGTTGGGCAGCACCAGGGAGTAATTGGTATACTTTTGCAAGGTGCTGAAAGAATATTTATACTCCGTAATGCGGTCTTCCGAAAGGCCTTCCAGGTAATCCAGCGGCGACAAACGGGAAGGCTTCCAGTCTGAGGTACACTGCTCTATCGTATAGGAATAAATCTTAGCACCTCCATTGAGGTTGTCAAAAGAGAAATAAAGCTTTTCATCGGAATTCAGGGCGATAACCGGCAGTGATTGTTCTTTCTTTGTGTTGTAACACTGTACCGTCCGGATTTCGGGCAGGTACACTTTATTATCGTATACAAATTGCCGGTCCTGAGCCACAGCAATCTGTATACTTAATAACAGCAGGAAAAAGAATCCGCCTGATTTTATCATTATCCTTCCATCTCCATAATGTCTGATGCCAGCTCTTCCCACTTGTTCTGGGCATTGTCCAGCTGGTGCTTTGCACTGATATAGTTTTTGTTGGCTTCTGCTAACTTTCCGGCATTTGAATACACAGCCTCGTCTGCAATTTCTGCCTCGATATTTTTTACATTCTGTTCAAAATCAGCGATCTCTGCTTCAATCTTTTTCAATTGCTCATTCAGCTTTTTTAATTGCTGCTGATTGCTCGGTGCTGGTTTTTCGGTTACTACCGCTTTTGGTTTCACCTCTTTGTCTGGTCTTACCGGAACACTGGAAGGTGCAGCAGGTGCTCTTTTGCTGTTCCACTCTTCATATTCTGCATAGGTACCAGGGTATTCTTTGATGTCTTTATCTTCGATGAACCAGATCTTGTTGGCCACATTATCCAGGAAATACCTATCGTGGGATACCGCGATGAAAGTTCCTTCATATTGTGTCAATGCTTGGATCAGGATGTTTACCGATTGGATGTCCAGGTGATTGGTAGGCTCATCCAGAATCAGGAAGTTCGAATCTGTAGTTAACGATTTTGCCAGTGCCACCCTTGATTTCTCTCCTCCGGACAGGACGCGGATCTTTTTGAAAACATCGTCGCCGGTGAAAAGGAAACAGCCCAGGATCCCGCGCAATTCTGTATCGGTATGCTTAGGCGCAAATGCCTGAAGCTCTTCTAAGATGGTATTGTCCAGGTGTAAGGACTCCAGCTGATGCTGTGCAAAGAAGGTGGTGGTTACATTATGACCGGTTTCACATTTACCGTCAAAGGCTTCCGCACCTGCGATGATCCGCAACAAGGTTGATTTACCCTTACCATTGGCACCGATTAAAGCGATTTTATCTCCTTTTTCAATCAGACCTTCCGCATTTTCAAGGATGTCTACGTTCGGATAGCTTTTATAAGCTTCCTCTACGCGGATCACGTGACGGCCGGATGGTTTAGAGAATTTGAACTGGAAGTTTACCGTTGGATTGTCGTCATCGACATCTTCCACACGCTCCATTTTATCGAGGGCTTTCATCCTTGATTGCGCCATTTTTGCTTTTGAAGCTTTGGCACGGAAACGTTCGATCAGGCGTTCTTCCTGTTTGATCTTTGCCTGCTGATTTTTGAATTCTCCTTTCTGGATCTCTCCGCGAAGGGATTTCTCTTCCAGATAGAAGGTATAATTTCCTGCATAAGGCGTTAGTTTCCCTTTGCGGGATTCTACAATACGGTTCACCACTTTGTCTAAGAAGTACCTATCGTGAGAAACAATCACAATTGCACCTTCAAAGCTCAATAGATAAGTTTCCAGCCATTTGATGGAAGGTAAATCCATGTGGTTGGTAGGCTCATCCAGTAAAAGGATATCCGGGGTTTGCAAAAGGATCTTTGCAAGCATTACCCTCATCCTCCATCCTCCGGAGAAAGTATTCAATGGTCTGTGCTGATCTGCGGTACTGAAACCAAGACCTGCAAGGATCTCATTTGCCCTGTATTCTATGCTGTAACCATCCAGGGCTTCAAACTCCTGTTGTTTATCGCTTAGTTTGTTTAAAACTTCTTCAGAATAATCTGTTTCAATCTTTTTTAAGAGGTCTTCAATTTCATCATGAAGTTGATTTTGGCGCTCAAAGGCCTCCATCGCTACGTGTAAAATGCTATGGTGTGAGTCGTAAGAAAGTAAATCCTGGTTCAGGTAGCCTATTTTCAGGTCTTTCGACATGGAAATACTGCCTGAAGAGGGGCCGTACTCTCCAACTATTATTTTTAGAAGTGTTGATTTACCGGTTCCGTTGGCTCCGATTAATCCAATTCTTTCGCCTGGTTTAATGTGCCAGTTTGCCTCGTCGTATAAAGCTCTGGAGCCTATCAGGAATGTTAAGTCGTTTATTGAAATCATTTGGCTGCAAAAATACAATTTTGTTTGCTTTTCACTGGTATATTATTCGCTATGGTTTTGTAATTTATTTTCCCTGTTTTATGGCGTTTAAATACCTGTTTTCTGCATGTTTATGCGTTTATCCGGAGCGGGTATAAAGTTCTGTGCTTTAATGCGGGGGAATTTTATGCGCAGTATTGATGTTTTGTTAACATTACTGCGTATTTTTGCGTTTTGTCTAACCCCTTTCTATATTCGTTAAATGTATCGTCTAATTAAACCTCTTTTTTTTCAGTTTGACCCGGAAAAAGTCCACCATTTTGTGGTGAAACAGCTGAATTGGTTCCACAATCATTTCCCGTTTGGGAGAACAATTTTACGCAGCAGCTTTGATGTGAACATCAAAGGTCTGGAGCGTGAAGTCTTTGGGATTAAATTCAGGAACCCTGTCGGGCTTGCTGCAGGTTTTGATAAA
Source organism: Pedobacter sp. KBW06 (assembly GCF_003852525.1). Lineage (GTDB taxonomy): Bacteria > Bacteroidota > Bacteroidia > Sphingobacteriales > Sphingobacteriaceae > Pedobacter. Next base: position 1,627,066 of record NZ_QAJL01000003.1, on the reverse strand, counting down.
AACGGAGAATACATAGAGGCACTGAGTAATCTGGGTTTCGGCTTTATAGAAGTAGGAACGGTTACGCCATTACCGCAGCCCGGAAATGAGCAGCCCCGCATGTTCCGGATTCCCGAAGATGAAGCCATCATCAATAGAATGGGCTTCAATAATAAAGGAGTAGATACCCTGGCGGAGCGTTTAAGGCTCCTGAAGGATAAAGATAAAAGCATCGTGATCGGTGGAAACATCGGAAAGAATAAAAGTACCCCCAATGAAGAAGCGGTAAATGATTACATCAAGTGTTTCGACCGTTTATTCGATGTGGTGGATTATTTTGTGGTCAATGTGAGCTCGCCGAATACTCCGGGTTTAAGGGAGCTGCAGGAAAAGGAACCGCTGATGCATTTGCTGAATACTTTGCAGCAAAGAAATCAGACACATGAGGTTTGTAGACCGATTCTGTTAAAGATTGCGCCTGACCTGACCAATGAACAGCTGGACGATATTGTAGAGATTGTGATGAAGACCGGTATCGCGGGCGTGATTGCAACGAATACAACAATTGACAGATCTGGACTGCGTACCACTGATAAGGTGCTCAGCGAAGCCGGAGGCCTGAGTGGTAAGCCGCTTACGGTCCGCTCTACACAGGTGATCAGGTATCTGTCTGAAAAATCAAATAAAGCATTCCCGATCATCGGGGTAGGAGGGATTCACTCTCCGCAGGATGCGAAAGATAAACTGGAAGCTGGTGCTTCCTTAGTGCAGCTTTATACGGGCTTCATCTATGAAGGACCGGGTGTAGTGAAGAAAATCTGTAAAGAACTCGTTTAAACGGGTTCTTTGCTTTTGATACCTGAATTGACCTGCAGAAAATAACAGGCATAAAAAAAGACCTTAGGATATCCTAAGGTCTTTTTCTTGTGTTTTAAAAAACAGAAACTTATGCTTTTGCAGTAAGTTTGTCAAGGACCGCATTGTTTTTAGCCAATTGGTCTTTAGTAGATTGTTTAGAACGGCTACCTAACTCGATGTTTGTAGCTAACTTTAAGTTTTTCACGTCTAATTTAGCGAAAGTCTTATTTCTTCTGTCTTTTCTTTTTAATCTCGTAACTGCCATGGTGTGTAAACCTTTAATTTTTTAATTTATTATAAATCTGAGGTCGAGAGCGGATTCGAACCGCTGTAGGAGGTTTTGCAGACCTCTGCCTAGCCACTCGGCCACTCGACCTGTTGAAATTCAGGATGCAAAAATAGTAATTATAACTTAGTATGCAATTTATTTTTGAAAATTTCTGCTAATATCTGCGCATAGTATTGCAGCACAAACAGCTACGTTTAAAGATTCTGCTCCTCCAATCCTCGGAATTGTGACCGGATCAGTAATGAGTTCGATGATTTCCGGGGAAATTCCCTGCCCTTCATTGCCCAAAATGACCAGTCCTTCCGTTCCCCAATCTGTATCGTACATACTTTTGCCATTAAATACCGCTCCGAAGACCGGAACCTTTGTGGCCGACAGAAGGGGGGGAAGGTCCTGGTAAAAAATATTTACCCTGCTTAAAGAACCCATTGTCGCCTGAACGGTTTTCGGATTATAAACTTCTACGGTATGCCTGGAACAAATGATCTGCTTAAAGCCAAACCAGTCTGCAGTACGAATAATGGTGCCCAGATTGCCGGGGTCCTGTATGTCGTCCAGTACTAAAGAAAAAGTATTTTGAAGTTGTTTGACATCCAGTTCCGGATTTTTAGGAATATTGACCAGGGCGAGAATTCCCTGTGGCGTCTGTAACGTACTAATCTTATCCAGTTCAGCGTTGTTTACTTCAAATAACTTTATATTTGCCGGTAAAGCAGGAAGCAGCGGCTGATATTGAGCCAGATAATAGATACTATGAATCTGGTATGAAGATTGAATAAATTCTGCAATAGATTTTATACCTTCAATAATAAATATCCCATTTTCTTTACGGTACTTTTTTTGATGTAACGATTTAATAAAACTTATTTGAGATTTTGAAAGCATACTATATTTATAAAAAGAATGTTCAGTTTCGTGCAATATTACTACTTATTATTGTTTTTGCTGCAGGATGTTCCTCAACAAAATACATCGAAGACTATCAATCCGTCGTTAAAAAGGTCAAAATAGACAGCTTAAATAAGAGTTTCGAAGAAGAAGCCTACAACTATATTCAAAAAGACATCCGGCCTACTTCAACGATCGGAATCAATGTGTTTTTGTATAATATATTCAACACCAAGAACGGACGGTATAAGACGAGTAACATTAAAGCCATCGGAAGTCCGCCTCCGATTCTGGATAGTGCGCTGGTAGAAATCTCCCGTAACCAGATTGAAAAATACCTTGTTTCCAAAGGTTATTTCATGGCTAAGGTGAAATCTGATATTAAAGTTAAGGATCAGAAAGCAGAAGTGCTTTTTACGACAAAATCAGGCCCTGAGTTTTCGATTAGCGAGATCAAATATGAGATTCCGGATTCTGCCGTTAAAAGCTTGTATCTGTCGAAGAAAGACTTGTTTACCCATATTAAAAAAGGGATGCGTTATGATGACGACTCCCTCGGACATGAAAGGGATCAGATTTATCAGCTGATGAAAGAGAATGGATATTACGATTTTGCAAAGCCTTATGTGAAATACCTGGTCGACTCTAACAGTAACGCCAGTAAAGCAAAGGTGACCCTGCAGATTGACAATCCTTTGGATAAGCCTCACCATGTGAAATATACGATTGGAGAGACGAATTTGCTGATTGCCCCAAATTCAGACGGATATCCGGATACGATTATTTTAAATAAGCGGATTTTTAATGGATTAAGGTATACTGACCTTTCTAAAAAATTCAGAAGGAATCCTGTAGTCAGGTATAACTTTTTGCGTCAGGGAGAACAATATGACATTCGGAATGAAACGACCACCTTTAATCGTTTGTACGAGTTGAATGTTTTTAAGAATGTAAAGATCGAGTATCAGAAAGCAAAAGACAGTTCCAATAAAGTGAACCCTTTTATTCAGTTGATTCCTCAGAAAATCATGAGCAACAGAGTAGAGGGGGAGGTTCCTTTTAATGGGGGAACAGTTGGTTTTACTTTGAGTAATACGTATACCAACAATAATTTTTTCAGAGGTGCAGAAAAGTTTGAATTTCAGGTAAAAGGAGGTTTGCAGTCCAGAATCGGACAGGGTGGAGGCCTCTTTGGGGATATTTATCAGCGCGATTTTTCCATAAGTACCAGTTTATCTGTTCCCAGACTGATGGCCCCCTTCTTCTCTAAGTATGTGACTGGTAAAGGTGGAATGCCACACACTATTTTTTCTGCGAGTTATGTTTACGCTTTACAGAAGGACTTTTTTTCCCGGAGGGTAATTCAAACTTCCCTGACTTATGAATTTATTGAAACAAAATCAAAAATACACTCGCTTACCCCTTTAAATTTTGAATACAGGTTTGGTAAATTACTTTTTGATCCGAAGGACCCAAATGACCCGGAAGGTGCAAATATCTACCTAAATAATTTCTACGCGATTCAATTGTTGCAAAGGAAAGCCATTACGCTTGGGATAAAATATACTTATTCCTTAAATGCAGATAAGCTGCTAAGTAATAAGAATTTTGTCTACTTCCGTGGGAATGTTGATGTTGCCGGCAATTTGCTGCAAGCGATATCAAAGCTTGCCGGAACTAAGAGCGATCCTAAAAATGATAATCCGGCAAAAATTCTGGGACAGCCCTATACCCAGTATTTCCGACCGGAGGTTGACATACGCTGGTATAAAGGATTGGGTGGAGAGCGTCAGTTTGTAGCGAGATTAAACGCAGGTTTAGCTTACGCTTATGGAAACTCTGTAGAAGTTCCTCTTGAGAAGTATTTCTTTGCCGGAGGTTCTTCAGGGGTAAGGGCCTGGCAGGCGAGAACACTCGGACCTGGTAATTATAACAGAGGGGATAGTATTCCCAGTGCAATTGCACGAAGGGCATTATTTGGACTCGATCAGTTGGGTGAAATGCATATGGAAGCAAATCTGGAATATAGATATCAGCTGATTAACAGGTTCTTTGGTGGGAAACTAAAAGGGGCAGTATTTTTGGATATGGGAAATGTCTGGGACCTGTCCAATCCCTCAAATCCGGAAAAAGTTTTCCAGCTTAAAAACCTGGGCAAACAAATTGCCATCGGTACCGGTATGGGCTTCCGCTACGATGTACAATACTTTGTATTCCGCTTTGATGTCGGACTTAAACTTAAAGACCCGCAATTTACAGGATCAGATCAATGGGTAATCAACAAATTCTTTAGCGGAGGCAGGGCATTCAAGGCTGCATATAAGGCTAAAAATGATCCGGACAGCTATCGCTTTGTACAATACAATTTCGGGATAGGGATGCCTTTCTAGAACATCTTTTTCAGGCCGTCAAAGACCGTCTCAAAGAAAGTTGATACATTCAGTCCGTTGCTATGGTTAAAGTAGAAGAAAACCAGCAACAGGATCACTGCGATAATGATGAACTTTCTGAAGGCAAAGGCCAGGAATACCAGGATCACCGGAAACAGGATCAGCCACATGCTGTTGATCGTATAAGGGTTTAGTGTCCCGTCCTTTTTGTAGACATACAAAAGCTTGCTGTGTGTGCCTTTATCATTCTGATGTTTCAGGTATACAAAAGCAGACCTTTCCAGTTGCAGAGGCAATACCGCAACCCCATCATTGAAGGTAATAGACTGTGTAAAACCACTTACTGTAAAGGTATATACCCCATTAATTTTTTCTATCGGATGATCCAGTGAATCAGCGGCGATGATGGCCAGTTTGCTGTTTTTAAGCAAACTCTCTTTAACGATAAAGTTATTGATGTCTGCATTTTGTGCGAAAGCAGAAGCATAGGCCAGGAATAGAAAAAACAATAAGGATATACGTTTCATTAGGCTACAAATCATTGATGATAATAAAAAATCTCCCAAATGTAGCAAAAGCACTTAGGTTTTCAGGTCTTGCTCAATAAATTATCCGTTCAGAATGAAAATGTTGTAAGTCAGCAGGCTTGCAAAACATACCCATAAAAAATAGGGGATAAAAAGCAGGCCTGCAGTCTTATCGATTTTATAAAATACCCTGGCATTGATCACAATTGCGATCAGCAAAGCGAAGATCTCAAATAATGCGGCACCGATAGAATGGGCATAGAAAAACAGGAAAGACCACAAAATATTTAATACGATCTGGATAAAGTAAACCGCAATGGTTCTTGGAAAATGAGCCACCTGTTCCCTTTTTTGCCACACGAGGTAAGCGGAAAATCCCATCAGGATAAATAGAGAAGTCCATACCGGAGGGAAAAGCCAGTCGGGCGGATTAAAAGAAGGTTTAGCCAAAGTGGGATACCATGTTTTTACGGAGGTTAGCGTGAGTATGCTGCCCACTGCGCCTGCAGCTAAAGGGATGGCCAGGTTAACGACAAAAGCGATCGGATTGAACTTCATCTGTATATTTTATAAGGTGAACAACGCAAATCTAAGATTTTGATTCTATCCGGGCGATTTAAATAAACCTAACAATTCCTTAACTTAAACTTTGTTTAGTGTTAATAAACAAAGTTTAGTATTGCAGAACAAATAAATGTTCTAAGATGTCTATAAAATTAGTAGTGTTCGACATGGCCGGTACCACCGTAAAAGATAAGAATTACGTAGGTCTGGCCTTTCAGCAAGCCATGAAAGCGCATGGTTATGAAGTAAATATTGAAGTAATAAATCCAATGATGGGTTATGAGAAACCCATTGCTATAGAAATGATCCTTCAAAAGGAAGAGTCAGATCAAACTAAAATCACTCCGGCACTGATTGCGGAGATCCACGCCGATTTTGTGGCTTTCATGATTGATTTCTACCAGACCTCGGCCGATGTGGTTCCTCTTCCCAATGTAGAAAATACTTTTGTTCAATTGAAAAAAATGGGCATTAAAATAGGCCTGGATACTGGTTTTTCGAGAGATATCGCCGACATCATCATCTCCCGTCTGAAATGGGAAGATACCGTTGATTATATGGTTGCCAGTGACGAAGTGACCAATGGCAGGCCTTATCCGGATATGATCAAAAAGATCATGGCAGAATTAAACATCTCAGATCCAATGGAAGTGGCTAAGGTAGGAGATACAGAAGTGGATGTAAACGAAGGCTTAAATTCGGGTTGCAGGTATACCATTGGGATTACCACAGGTGCATTTACCCATGATGAATTGCTGCCATACCATCCTACGCATATCATCGATGATATTGCCGAAGTGTTAGAAATCATTAGTCAATAATACCAGGATGAGCCTCTTACAGCATTGCCGGAACAAGGTTGCCGGATGGTCGTATAGTCATATCTCCATACTGGCCGGCTTAGCAGCATTTGGTTGTTATACGAGTATGTATGCTTTTCGTAAAGCATTTACGGCAGGCACCTTTGATGGACATGGCTATCTGGGGATCGATTATAAAGTATGGCTGGTCATTGCCCAGGTATTGGGCTATACCTTCAGCAAGTTTTATGGCATTCGCTTTATTGCAGAATCTTCCGGGAAGAACAGGGGAAGGAGTATCCTGAAACTGATTGGCATCTCCTGGTTTGCCTTACTGGGTTTTGCGCTGGTACCGGCTCCCTGGAACATTGCTTTCCTGTTTATCAATGGATTTCCCCTGGGAATGATCTGGGGACTGGTATTCAGCTACCTGGAAGGAAGGCGCAATACCGAGTTTATGGGGGCAATCCTCTCCGTCAGCCTGATCTTTGCTTCGGGATTTATAAAAACAGTGGCAAGGACCATTATGGCCGTGTTCCCGGTAAATGAGTACTGGATGCCTTTCTGTACAGGCTTGTTGTTTGTGATTCCATTGTTGCTCTTTGTGGGCTTTCTGGAACTCATGCCGCCACCAACCAAAGAAGACCAGCTGCTGAGGACCAAAAGGGCACCCATGGATGCTGCACAGCGTAAAAAGTTTATCCTGAACTTCCTGCCCGGGATTATCCTTACGGTAATCATCTATGTGGTACTGACCGTTATCCGCGACCTGAGGGATAATTTTGAAGTCGAGATCTGGCATGACCTGGGCGTAACGGACAACCATATCTATACCAAGATAGATGGCTTCATCGCCCTGGTGGTCTTGTTCCTGGTGAGCATGCTGATCCTGGTAAAGAACAACCTGAAAGCTTTCATTATCATTCATGGAATGATCATCGCAGGATGTGCCTTGACAGGAATTGGTACCCTGCTCTTTGATGCACATTACATTAGCCCGGTAGTCTGGATGGTGATGGTGGGAATGGGCTTGTACATGGCTTATATTCCTTACAATGCCATCTTCTTTGAGCGCATGATCGCTACTTTCCATTACAAGAGCAATATCGGTTTCGTCATGTATGTGGCAGATTCTATCGGATACCTGGGAAGTGTGAGTATTTTGTTGTTCAAAGAGTTTGGAGATGCAGAGATCAGCTGGGGTCATTTTTTCAGGCAGAGCGCGGTAATCGCAGCCGTTGTCGGGGTCAGCTGCAGCATGTTGTCTCTCCTGTATTTCCGCCAGAAAAGTTTAAAGAATAAGAAAAAAGAAAGTAATATTACCCTCTCCGGATTGAGCCTGGAGGTGAAAAGGGGAGCAGAATAAATCATCAATAAAATTTTAAAAATGAATACAAAACATTATGACCTGATTGTAATTGGAGGTGGAATATTAGGCACCTTTCATGCTTACCATGCCTTGAAAAACGGAAAGAAGGTTTTGCAACTGGAAAAAGACAACTATCCGGTAGGCGCTACGGTAAGAAATTTTGGTCAGGTGATTCCCTCCGGGATGACGGGTGTCTGGTTTGACTATGGCGTCCGCGGCCTGGAAATCTATCAGGAAATTCAGCAGGAGTTTGACATTTCTGTAAGAAAAAACGGAAGTGTATACATTGCTTCTGATGAGGAGGAACAAAATCTGATTCATGAACTGAAAGCACATTATGATACTTTGGGTTATTCGCAGCAATTGCTGGGAAAAGAACAAATTCTGACTAAATACCCTGCCATAAGAAGTAGTTACGCTAAAGAAGCTTTGCTTTTTGACCAGGAGATCAGTGTAGACCCAACTGCAATGATTTATCGCCTGCAGGAGTTCATGCGCGGAAAATTTGAAGACTATACCTTGCTCTGCAATTCGCCGGTGGTAGATTGTATTGCCAATGGAAAAGGAGCTGAAGTTCGTTTGAGCAGAGGAGAGGTCTATACCGCTGATAAGGCGGTACTTTGTAACGGTTATGAATTTAAACTCTTGTTTCCTGCTTTATTTGAAAAGAGCGGACAAGTGATCAGTAAGCTTCAGATGATGCGTACGGTTCCGATGCCGAAAGTGGAACTTGAAGGGAATATCCTGACAGGTTTGACCATCAGAAGGTATGAGAGTTTTGAAGAATATTGTCCTTCCTTCAAAAATTTAAGCATTCCGGAACATTATCGCGAACTTAAAGAATGGGGAATTCACCTGTTGTTTAAAAAAGCCGAAGACGGGAGCTTTATCATCGGGGATTCTCATGAATATGCCGATGTGAATCATTTTGATGAACTTGGCTTTAATGTGAAACAACACATCAATGAACTGATGCTGAAAGAAGGAGAACGGATTGTCAACTTCAACCTCCGTGATATGGCTACAACCTGGGCCGGATTTTATCCGCAGCATCCTACGGAACATATCCTGGAATATGATATTGAAGACTGTATCCACATCCGTACATGTATTGGTGGTAAAGGCATGACGGCAAGTGCCGGTTATACCGAAGCAAGTTTAAAAAAGATCCTGGGGATCTGATCAGTAGCGCTGTTGATAATTAATGCCTTTTCCGTTTTCACAATAACATTGAAGGCTATATAGGAAAAAGGCCCAGTTGTAATTACAATGCCTGTAAAACTCCGTTACTTCTACCCAGTCGGTCTGTTTCAGGGTGACGAATGTTTTTCCTCTCTTTTCTTCCAAATCAAAAGAAACACTTGTTCCTATCCATTGAGGATCGGAATCTATACAGTACCACAACACCCGTTGGTTGGGAACAAGTGCTTTGATCTCAAAATGATCTGTTTCAGCACCAAAGCTGAACGTGTTGATAAACCCAACTTCAGGTTTTACTTTCAATTCGCTGGTCCATACCGCTGCCAGTCCTTCCTCGGTAGTTAATGCCTCGTATACCTTTGCTATAGGTGCCTTTAATACATTGATGTGTTCTATGTTAGCCATTTTTTTTTCTTTAAAGGTAAGCCGAATACGGTCCGGTTAAAAGGGGTAAAACGGAATTGTTTCAGGGGGATTCAAGACAAAGCATCCCAATTGAAAGCTCAGATAAAATTGGAACAGCCGGATAAATAAGGCCCATATGCTTTGTATGATCAAATAGCGTCCGCTACCTGAGAAAACAATGATATAAATCTAATCTTTATTTGTACCTATTCTAAATAAGGCTATATTTGCGAACGTTAATAAATGAACTAATCATCACAGAATTGATGCCTGGTGTTTGCAGGTGTTAATTTACGGGAAAAACAGAAATCAAAAATTTTAGATAAAAGCCGTACAGCACTAATTGTATGACGGATCACCTGACGGTGAAGAAGCCTTAACCTCATGATAGCCAAAACTACCAGCCCTAAAAAGAAAAAACACCCACGTTCCTTATTCTACAGGATCTCTGCCTGGCTTCACCTTTGGCTGGGATTGGTAACCGGAATCGTGATGGTGATTGTTTGCGTAACGGGCTGCCTTTACGTGTTCATAGATGAAATTAAGTCGGTCTTAAATCCGGAAACGAATATTGCCAGACAGGATAAACCTGTTTTAACACCTTCACAGTTATCCGATGCGGCTGCGAAAATTTATCCGGATAAGAAGGTAAGTTATGCCACTTACCAGCAAGGTAAAGCGATTACTGTCGGACTGGGAGAAGGAAGAAGAGGGAACATCACGCTTTACATCAATCCATACACCGGGAAACTCATTAAAAAAGAAATCAAGGAAAAGGGAGAGACCGACTTCTTCAGTTTCGTGCTGAGCGGACACCGGTTTTTATGGATGCCTTATAAGATCGGACGACCGATTGTGAATTACAGCACCCTGATTTTTGTCTTCCTTTTAATCACAGGAATGGTTTTGTGGTGGCCAAAGAAATGGACCAAAAGTACCAGGGAAAGGAGTTTCCAGATTAAATGGGGTGCCTCTTTTAAACGGGTAAACTATGATTTTCATAATGTACTCGGATTTTATTCTTTGCTGGTGCTGCTCGCCATTGCATTAACCGGGATGGTTTACGGAATTGAATGGTATAGCAAAGGTTTGTATTGGGTGACTTCAGCGGGGCAGAGCCTGCCGGATTATAAGGACGTAAAATCTGATTCCCTGCAGGCCAACAAGTTTTATACTTCCCGTGCGGCAATGGACCTGGCCTGGAAAAAGGTGATTACCAAAACTCCGGAAGCACAGGGATTTTACTATGGCTATCCGGATACCACGGATGCAAAGTCCACGATCAACATTTATATCTATCCCACTGCCGGAAGGTATTATGACAACATGAGTTTTGCTTTTGACCGGCATACCTTAAAAGAGTTTCCTGCACATCCGGTTTATGATGTGAAATTCTCAGAAGCCTCTTTCCCGGCGAAAATCAGAAAAATGAACTACGATATCCATGTCGGCTCGATATTGGGTTTGCCGGGTAAAATTCTTGCTTTTTTTGGCGCACTGATCGGCGCTTCCTTACCCATTACCGGATTTATCATCTGGTGGGGCAAGCGAAAAAAGAAACCAAAGAAGCCAGGTACGGCAGCAGCTAAACCCAGCGCTAGAAAGATGGCGGTTGTGGAAGAAAGTATCACCTAATTACAAAATAAAAAAATGAACAAACTAAAAACACTCGTATTATCGCTGGCCCTGATGTTCAGCGTAAATCAATTATTTGCGCATGCCTTGTTTATTAAAACAGCGGCAAATGGCAAAAAGGGAACGGCTCAGGAAGTGAAAATCTTCTATGGTGAACCCGGAGAAAGCCAACCTGAGAAACTGGGCGACTGGTGGTCGGATACGAAAGAATTCAGCCTTTGGCTGATCAATCCTCAGGGAGAGAAAGAGCAACTGAAAGTGACTCCAAAAGAAGATCATTTTGTGGCAAACTTTACTCCGGCAGCAGACGGGGTGTATACCTTAAGTATCAGTCATACGGTAAAACAAATCGCCGGTAAAAAACAATATCAGTTTAATGCAGCTGCATTGGTGAGTGTAGGTAAAGCAAACACAGGTAATACTGCCCTTGCAAATAAAGCAGATCTGGGCGTGTTTGTAGATGCTTTGGCCAGTCTGAAGACAGGAAAAGCAGTCACTTTAAGCAGCCATTTCAAAGCGCAGCCGACAGCGGATGTGGAAGTATCTGTTTTCGCCCCGAAAGGATGGACGAAACAAGTGAAAACAGGTGCTGATGGAAAGACTACTTTTACACCGGAATGGCCAGGTACCTATCTCCTGGAAGCAGGCAATAATGAAAAAGTAGAAGGACAGGCATTTGAAAGTATTCAACGTGTGGCAACATTGAGTATCGCGGTGAACTAATTGAACTTTGAAGCTCCTGAAAAGGGCGGTCACCAATGGTGGCCGCCCTTTTTGTTTCGAATTTGGTGTGAGAATTGTAAGCATACTGACGTCCGGTTAAATGGACAAAGGTTAAAAACACAATATAAATACACACACAATGTTAAAAAGTATCATTACAAAAAAGGGAATTTTGTCCTTATTAATCGTTCTCGGAAGTATTTCCAGCACTATGGCAGCTGAAGTTATCAGACTGATGGTGAAGGAAGACAGGGCTTCCTGCACGGGAGTTGCCCCAATGAATTGTTTACAGGTAAAATATAAGAATAGTAAAAACTGGGAGTTATTTTACGGAGAGATTGAAGGCTTCAAACATCAGGAAGGTTACCGTTATACGCTTTCTGTAATTCGTACTAAAAGAAAGAATGTACCTGCCGATGCGTCCATTTATACCTACAAATTAAAAAAGGTAATCAAAAAGCAGAAAATAGCAGTTAATAATGCCGGCAAAGATCCGCTTGCCGCTGTTGCAAATCAAAAATGGACTTTAGTGAACATGAATGGAAAAGCGGTAGAAGGAGGTAGAATTCACCTGTCTTTAGATCCTAAAGGCAATAAGTTTTCTGGTTCCGGAGGATGTAACGGCATCTTTGGTGCTTTCAGTTACGATCAGAAAAGTAAGCTGATCACGATAGGAAATGTAGCTTCTACATTAATGGCTTGTCCGGATGAAAAAGTGAATAAACTGGAGCATGAATTTACAGAAACATTAAACACTAAGACTTTCAGGGTTGCAAACAATGGCAATACCATGGTTTTCTATAAAGGAGGCGTAAAAGCTTTAGAATTCAGTAACGGAAAAGGAGCGGCAGACGATGGCTCAAATGACATCTGGAAGTTTATTGGACGTAATAAATGGAGACTGATTCAAATGAACGGAGAGACCCAGACCGAATCACCGGTAACGATCAACTTCAACCTTGCAGAGAAACGTTTCAATGGCAACTCTGGTTGTAACAACTACGTTGGTGCTTACGAAGCAGGAAGCAAGACCATTGCTTTTGGTCCGGCAGCAAGTACCCGTCGTGCTTGTTTAGATCAAAAACTGAGTGCTTTGGAAAATAAGTTTCTGAGCATATTGGGAACTAAAGATTTCAGCTTTGATGTCGCTGACCAGACCTTAAACCTTTACCAGAACAATCACCTGGTATTGATGTTTGGACTGACCAGATAAGCGATTTATAATAGAACAGATGTAAAAGGGGCAGGATAATTTATACTGCCCCTTTTATGTTTTGATCGATAGGGGATCAGGCTTTGGTCATCCAGGTAACCTGCTGGTTTGGTTCATGCTCCTGTCCGATGATGTCCCGGTACAGGTCGGGCCTGCGCGCATTTTTATAGCGGAACCCACCGGCCTTTTCCAGCTTATCCGGCGTAATTGAAGCGATGGCAATGTCATTGCCCAGCTCGCGGCATTCTGCAATTACATCACCGTAAGGATCAATAATCATGGAACATCCGTTCTTCAGCTGATTGTCATCCATGCCTATCGGATTGGAGAAAATGGCGTAAACCGCATTGTCGTAAGCTCTGGCAGGAAGCCACTTCATCAGCCATGCCCTGCCTTTCAGGCCATCAAATTCCGCACGCAGAGAGGTTGGGTCATTTGCCCTGTTTTCCCATAATTCAGGTGCGACAAAGCCTGCACCCGGACGGGTAGAAGGGGTACACATCGTGACATGGGGCATAAAGATGATCTGTGCACCCATTAAGGTCGTTGCCCTGACATTTTCAATAATGTTGTTATCATAACAGATCAGGATGCTGCATGTCCATCCGAAAAGATCAAAGGTGACATATTCATTCCCGGGTTTCAGGTGCGGGTTAATAAAAGGATGCAGTTTTCTGTATTTGGCGATGAGCCCGTTCTTGTCTACAGCTACATAGGCCTTAAAAAGATCATCATTGCTGTCTTTTTCGAACAATCCTGCCAGCACTACAATCTGATGTTCAGCCGCAATTTCTTTTAGTTTCTGGATAGAAGGGCCATCGGGGATCAACTCTGCATGTTCCAGCATCTGTGCTTTGCTGAGGGTTCTGGCAAAGGTATATCCGGTAATGCTGCACTCATGAAAGGAAATGACATCGGCTCCTGAGGCTGCCGCGCGGGCAGAGAGTTCATTGATGCGTTCCAGGTTATAGGCCTTGTCGCCGCTGCGGTTTTCAAATTGTGCGGTTGCAATTTTCAATGTTTTCATCATCTTGATTTTTATTTAATAATGCCTGTTGCGGTAACAGGAAAAGATATGAAGGCAAACGTATTGGAAAATAAGCAAAGGAAATTGTACAAAGCCGACAGGAACAGGAGCTTTACAATCCGCTTATAAAAGAGGGGGAAGCTGGACGAGGTTGACCGCCAGGCGGTTTGTTTTAAAGATGTACTGACCGGGACTGAGCCCTACATTTTTCCGAAACTCCCGGATGAGGTGCGCCTGGTCGTAATAACCACTTTCGTGCCCAATGTCAGTGAGGCTTTGCTCCGGGGACTTAGTCCGGAACAGCTTTAAAAAGAACTGTAAACGGATAATATTGGAGAAGTTTTTAGGAGAAACTCCGATGTGCTCTTTGAATTTTCTTTCCAGCTGCCGTTCGCTGACCTGGAGTAGTTGATTCAATTCATTTATCGGCGTTAAGCCGTGATGGCTATAAATCAGTTCCAGACTTTGCCGGATCAGCGGATCTGTCTCCAGGCAGCTGCTTAATTTTTTACTCAGAAAGTCTTCCAGAATTTCAATCCGCTTCGAATTGTCGGCTGCATGGAGGACCTGATCTTCTAAAATCCGGGCTTCAGCGCCCCAGAAGTCAGTCAGGGTACAAATTTCGTCGCTGAGCTCACTGGCGGGAATTCCCAGCAGCAGATGGCTTCCATGAGGCTGAAAGACGACCACGAGCATTCCAATTTTACCCGCCGACCGGATGCGCCTGAATTTGCTCACCTGTCCATAGATAAAGCTCCCGGGATGCTGAACAAAGGGATCTCCATAATGAAAAACCATCCCCGAATTGCCATCCGGAAAAAAATGATGTTCCATCAGTTCCACATGATCACTTTCGATAATGAGAAAGTGTTTGATCATATTGGAAAGATGAGGGGATGGGAAGATTTGCATAGGAGCTGTTGTTAAGCCATTACGGCCTGCTTGTTATACTTATTCCTGTACTCTATCGGGGTTAAGCCGGTAATCTTTTTAAACACGTCGCGGAAGGCTTTCGTATCCGTATACCCCACATCGAACATCACTTCGGTAATGTTCTTTCTACTGCTTTCAAAACTTCTTTTTGCGGCTTCAATTTTTACCCTCTGGATGTATTCCACTACGGTATTGTTGGTGGCTTTACTGAACCTTCGCTCAAAACTTCTTCTGCCCAGAGCAGACATGCCGGCCAGCTGGTCTACGGTAATTTTATCCTGATAGTTACTTTCTATAAATTCCTGAACCTTTTTAATCTCGATGTCTTCATGGTCTTTCTGCCCCTGGAACATCATAAATGCAGCCTGACTTTCCCTGTCTATATCAATAGCGAAAAATTTGGAAGCCAGAATTGCCGTATCGCGGTCGGTATATTTCTCTACCAGATAAAGCAGTAAGTTCCAATAGGAATTGGCGCCCCCACTGGAGTAGATGCGTTGCTCTTCGGTAATGATGCTGCCATCAACCAGGGTGACATCAGGAAACATTTCCCGGAATTCTGTGGCATGAAGCCAATGGGTAGAACATTGCTTTCCTTTCAGCAAACCTGTAGAAGCGAGCAGGAAAGCACCGATGCAGAGGGAAGCGACTTCAGCTCCTTTATGGTAATGGTCAATGATCCATGGAAGGAAGTCTTTGTTCAGCTCCAAAGCGGTTTTCATATGTCCGCTCAATGCGGGAATAAAGATCAGGTCTGTTTTTTTGACTTCAGTAATCAATTGATCCGCGTGGACAGAAAAGAGGCTGTTGTTCAATCTGGTCTCTTTGGATAAACCCACCAGTTGTACATGAAACAGGGCCGGCTTTCCCGAAGATTCCAGAAACTCATTGACCATCCTGAAGAGGTAACCCGGATCGGCAATAGATTCGATGACGGCTGTTTCAGGAACTAAAATTGAAATATGTTTCATCTGTGCATTCGATTTGATATCAAATATATCGTGTTTTATTGTCGTAAACAACCCCTTTAATTGTCGTTTTCACACAAGATGTTTTTTGCCACTTCCTGTTAAGTTTGAACCGGTAATTTATTTTAATCATGATGACATCTATCTACTCCTATCTCACTTTTGCAGGCAATTGCAGGGAGGCGATGACTTTCTACCAGTCCTGCCTGGGTGGAGAACTGAGCTTTCAAACCATTGGAACATCGCCGCTATCAGAAAAGATGCCGGAAGAGATGAAAGGTTATATTTTACATGCTACACTGACCAATGGACTGATCAGGATTATGGCCTCAGATATGGTGGGAAGCGAAGGCCTGCTGAAGGGAAATGCCGTTTCCATGATGCTCAATTGCAGTACGGAAGCTGAAGTCCGCAGTTGCTATGAACGTCTTGCAGTGGGAGGTACAGCGACCCATCCTTTGGAAAATAGTTTCTGGGGAGCTTTGTTTGGCGACCTGAAGGACCGGTATGGAAACAATTGGTTGCTGCATTTTGATCAGCGTCAGCAACAGACGGGCTAAAGGCCTTTTTTTCCCTGCAGCCAATAGGGTTTCATCCTGATTTGTGCACCTGGAACTCCGGTGGAGACCAGGATGCGGCGCAGATTTTTTATGGTATTGGCATTGCCGCTCAGGAAGTAAGCCGTAGCAGAATCGGCCGTGTGGAGGTGCTGCCGAAGCCATTCTTCCTGGATTCTTCCCGGAAATGAGGGGATGGTTTGCAGGGGAATGGCCTTCATGCCAATCTTTTCCGGCCAGCCCATCGCTTCGGCTTCACATTCGATGAGGCAATGGATATTGGTTACTCCCCCCGGCAGTTGCTGTTGCATGCCATAGAAAGTGCTCAATGTTGTTTCATCACCCATCATGACAATTTGCGAACTGTTGTCCGGGATGATAAATTTTCCACCGGGACCAATCAGGAGGAGCTCGTCATTTACTTTCAATTCGGATGCCCATGAGCTTCCGGGACCTTTACCATGAAGGTAGAACAAGACATCGGTATATCCTTTTTCTTTGTTCCAGTACATAGGGGTATAGTGCCGGTATTCGGTATCGGTAACCCTGAACTCCACTTCCTGTGCGGGTTTCCATTCGATGCTTTTGAGTGCATCGCCCTGGTACCTTATTCTTTTTAGCTTAGGGGCATAATATTCAACTTCAGTAATCACGGTTTGTTTGTAAGCTGCTTTAAACGTTTTTTCTGAAAAATCAGCTAACCATTTGGGCATTCTGGGCATATCAAATTATTTAATGAGTTCTGACAGAGGTATTTTATTCCGGGGCTTAGATCCAGGTATTTTGTGGCTTAAAAAAGGTGTTTGTCAATGAGCGGAAATGCAATAAAATGAGGTAAAGATTAAGGGCCAGTACCAGTGCATCGAAGATCAGGAACTCTTCAGCATGAGAGATGAATACATGACAGCAAAACATGCCGATAGAGATGGGAAGCAGCCATACCGCTCCGAAAAGATAGGTCCTTTTAAACAGGAGGAACAATCCGCCAAGGAATTGCGCGATGCCAATGATCCAGATGTATCCGCTTTTTTCCCAGATCAGGTAGAAGTTGATGAAGTCCTGGCCGAGCTTGAAATCAATATATTCCTGTACATTGATTTTGGTATAGAGTTTTTCCAGTCCGTGAGGAATATAAACGTAAGCCAGTAAGGCCCTTACGATATAAGTGAAGATGGTAATGATGCGGGTTCTTGTTTCCATGAATTCATTATGCGATTTTTGTAAAAGTACAGGGAGCAGGATCAGCCCTGTTTATCAATTCAGGATTTATATTTACTAAATCAGGAGTTTTTGCCTTATACCCTTTATCCTTTACATAAATTGTCATTACTTGATGAATACCCGATTTAAAAAGGTCGAAGCCTCAGATGTTGCGCTGTTGCAGGAGATCAGCAGAAAAACCTTTCTGGAAACTTATGCTGCACAGAATACGGCAGAGAACATGCAGCATTATCTTGATAAAGACTTTGGTCTGGAAAGTTTACTGGCCCAAATCAATAACCCCGATTCCGGATTCCATCTGGTATGGCTCGGGGATCAGCCTGCCGGTTATTTAAAAGTAAATACCGGGTTGTCGCAAACGGAACCAAATATGGAGCAGGGTTTGGAGATCGAGAGGATTTATGTGTTGCAGGAGTTTCAGGGGATGAAAATCGGACAGCTTCTTTTTGAACACAGCATCGCAATTGCCAGAAAAGCGGGTAAAGCCTACATCTGGCTTGGCGTATGGGAAGAAAACGGGAAGGCAATCGCTTTTTATCAAAAAAATGGGTTTGTTCAATTCGGTACCCATGTTTTTAAATTGGGAGGAGATGAACAAACCGATTTTCTGATGAAGCTTGATTTGAAATAGGCGCTATTTGGTTTTGGCTTCGAAAGCGGGAAGAATGTACTGAACCATAAGGTCGAAAGCCCTTTTTGCTTTCGCATTGCCATAATAGCCCTGGTTAAACAGGACTACAAGGTCCAGCTTTTTTGAGATGAACATAAATTGTCCGCCGTTACCGGAGGCAAACAGGACTTCTTCCTCCAGGCTTTTGGTTTTAAGCTTTTCCCGGTACCAGTAACTGCCATAAAAAGTGGGCTGCGGAATTCCGGTTTTGCTTTTGCTATATTTCATGTTGGAGAAATCAGGAATGGGAATGTCGCAGACGGTTGATTTTTTTATCCATTCTTTAGAAATGACCTGTTTCCCTTTCCATTTTCCCTGGTCACGGACCATTTGCCCGATCTTTATCATATCAACAGGGCGGATAAAAAAGGAACCCGCAGTATTGGGATTTCCGGCAGCATCAAGTGTCCACCGGTATTTGCTGATTTGCAGGGGGGCAAAGAGGTATTTTTTTGCGAAATCTGTGACCGACATTTTAGTGGCTTTCCGGATAATTCCCCCAATGATGACGGGCTCAATAGAAGTGTAAGACCATACTGTTCCCGCCGGGTGTTTCATCGGAACCTCCAGGGAAAACTTTACCCAGTCTCTGGTCAGTTCCATCTGTTCTTCGCAATCTTTTGTGCCATTGAATTCTTCACAATCAAAGCCTGCCCGCATGTCCAGCAATTGCTGAATCGTGATGTCTTTTTTTAAGGGATCATTTTTCAAGGCAGGGTATTCCGGGAAGAAATCCAGCATCTTTTGTGAGGTACTTTTGATGAATCCCTTGTCGATCGCAATGCCCATCAATAAGCTTGCGATGGATTTAAAAGAAGAACGGGTATCGTGGAGCGAATCCCGGGCATATCCGTTGAAATATTGTTCATACAGCAGGTCCTTACCTTTGACAATTAAGATGCTGTGAACCCCGCTAAAGGCGGGATGTTTTACCGAGTCTGTCAGCTGTGATAAAAGGTCTTTACTTTTTACCTGTGCAAAAGATTTAAATGTGCCTGATATCAATAAGGCGAAAACGATCAGTTTAACTTTCATGTTTAATTTTGTAAGGCAATCTTTTCAAAGACCCTGGCGATCACTTCGGCTCCGGGATCCGGGACATTTCTCAACACTTCTTCAGAAAGGTAGGAGGAACGGCCGAATTTGGTATTGATAATGCTCTTGGTATGTTCCGCGCCTTCACGCGCATATTGAGCGGCAAGTTTCGTTGTTTCTCCATTGGCAAGCGATTCAAAAGCAGGTTGTAGGGCATCTATCATGGTACGGTCGCCGGTTTGTGCACCACCATAATCCTTTACTTTTTGCAATCCTTCCAGGAGTGATTTTCCCAGTTCGGGAGATTTGGTGTAAGCCGTTCCGGCAGCAGTAAATAAGATGGACAATAAGACACCGCTGGACCCTCCGGCTTCTCTGGCCAGAATCCTGCCAATACTGAGCAGTAACTTTCCGGTATCATTGAGCGGAAGTTTGTCGATCACGCTCAGCAATCTTCTGCCGGTGAGTGCAAAGGTGGATCCTGCATCTCCATCGCCGACTTTGGCATCCAGGGCATTGATTTCCTTTTCAACAGAAACCAGCAGCTGCGCCACTTCGCTGATCAACTGATACACCTGATCATTGGCTGAAGCTGAGTAGGGTATGGTTTCCGGAAGTTTTGGACTGCTGACTTCAGCAGGTTTTTTAAAGGCTTGTACCTGCCAGGCAACGGGCTCCGCTTCTGCCAGTAAAGCTTTTTCTATTGCCGGATTTAGCAATAAAACGGATACAGAAAAACCACTCATATTGATCGAAGACATCAGGGCTGCCGGGCCAATCATGTAATCTATTTTTGCGGCCAGTTTTGTTTTGCGGAAGGAGTTGACCAGCAGGCTCATTTCAATTGGGCTTACGCTTCCCATATTGTTGAAAATCATGGCATAACGGCCATTTGTGTCTGGTAAATTTGCTTCGAGTTTTCCAATGGCCAGGGCCATTAGATGATCTGCTTTAGCATAAGGAATCACTTCGATGCCGGGTTCACCATGGATTCCCAGTCCAAGTTCTACCTGGTTGTCATTTAACCGGGAACTGGTTTCCTGCCCTAAGTGCTGGCATTCTGTTAAAGAAAGGCCTATAGAAGCGGTCTGGTCAATCACCTGTTGGGCAATAGCAGCGATTTCTTCCAGAGATTTTCCTTCTTCAGCAAGCTGTCCGGCAATTTTATGGACAAACAGGGTTCCTGCAAGGCCTCTTTTTTTTACTTCTTTACCGAGTGCAATATCGTCATCTACGGTAACAGTTTTAACTTCATATCCCAGTGCACGTGCCTGTTCTGCTGCCAGACCGAAATTGAGGCGGTCGCCGGTATAGTTCTTTATAATTAGCAGACAACCTTTTGGTCCGGTAGCGGCAAGGATGGCAGACAATACCGCATCCACTGTCGGGGAAGCAAAGATATCTCCGCATACGGCTGCGGTTAACATGCCTTTGCCAACAAAGCCTGCATGCGCAGGTTCGTGTCCGGAGCCACCACCAGAGATGATGGCCACTTTTGATTTATCCCAGCCTTTGCGGATCACCACCCTTACTTCAGGAAAGGAGTCCAGTCTGGCTAATTTCGGATTGGTTAATAATCCTTCTATCGCTTCGTTTACAATCTGATCAGTTTCATTTATGAAGAATTTCATGCTTTATTTTTTTTCTCAAGATAGGTATTTGGTGTACTTTCCTGGGGTTTTTTGAAAAAATATGACTTTTTATGAAAAAAACTCGGCGCTTAATTCGGCGCTCTTTAAAATTAGCTTAGTTTTGCGGCCCATTAAATACCTGCCGATACTTCCCAGATGCTAAAAAAGCTACAGAAAATTATAAGAAACTTTAAAAATAAACCCGCTAACGATTACGAATCTATGCCAGAGACAGGCGGAAGTATTCAGAACTGGCGACACCTTAAAGAGCTGCAGCTTTATAAAGACAACGATTATGCACTGACAAGTCTTGAAAATGGATTTGACCTGGATGCCTCAGGATTTACGCCGCAGAAAAAAGAGGCAGAGAAGACAATTTATCATTGCTACTGGTTTGGAGCTATAGGACGCAAACAGGCATTCTCTATCAAATCGTTCCTGTGTACCCAGGACCTGAGTAAGTGCCGGGTCATCCTTTGGCTTGATCAGGATAATGGATTTGAAAATCATGAGCAGAATCCGCTGTTAAAAGCAATTCTGCCTTTAATCGAAGTCCGGTCTTATGATCCGTTTCTGGAAATGAAAGAGACGCCATGGAAAAATAACAAGAACCTGGTGACGGAGTCCGAAAATTTAGCAAAACGGTCAGATGGATTCCGGTTTTTAGTGCTGTTTAAATATGGCGGGGTATACTTTGATCTGGACGTGATGTTCCTTAAAGATTTCGGGAGTCTTCGTGATTCGGAATTTTGCTATGCATGGGAATCACAACCTTTTGCCAACAGTGCTTTACTGAGGCTGAACCGTCAGAGTTTAATTTCTACCTATATCCTGCATAAGAGCATCGCAAAACATACCGTCTTGCCCTGGGTAATTTTGAATTATTCGGATGCACTGCTGAAAGACTTATATGTTTTTCCCTGTGCTTTTTTTGACCCGGTATGGCAGGGAGAAGGACTGGAGAACAGTCCGCTTGAGGATTTCCCGGACTTCTTCAAACCTTTTGACCGGAAGTTTATCAATAAATTCGATATAGATTCTTACAAGAAATTTTTTACAGGATGTTATGCTTACCATTGGCATAACCAATGGAAAGCAGAAGAGGTCGAGAATTCATTTTTTGGGATCTTTGAAAATGAATTTAATGAGCAGCTGATGATCCCTTCAGCCGCTCCGGAATTACTCGTATTTTAAGGCATCTATCGCATTGGCTTTCGCTACTTTGAAGGTCTGCAAACTCACGGTTAATACTGAAATAAAGAGAGAGAGCAGCGCTGCAATGAGGAAAGGCCAGATGGCGATGTCTATTTTGTAGTCATATTTACTGAGCCAGTTTTTTGCAAAGATATAGGCCAGGGGAAAGGCAATCATATTAGAGAAAATCACGAGCTTGATAAAGTCTTTATTCAGCAGGATCAGGATGTTTTTCAAATCGGCACCAAGTACTTTTCTGATGCTGATTTCCTTGTTTCGCTGTTCGGCCATATATAAAGCAAGACCTAAGAGCCCCAGGCAGGAGATCAGAATGGCAAATCCACCGAAAATATTAGATAGGGCGCTGAGGAGTTTCTCATTTCGGAGTTGCTCTTCCATTCCCTGACTAATGAATTTTAGTTCTGCCGGGTATGCCGGGTTCAGGCGGTTGCTGATGGTCCTGATGAGCTGTGCAGATTTATTCAGGGGTTGCGAAGGATTCAGTCTCAACAACAAGATCTGGCTTTTTGCAGGGTTAAAATAAAATAAGGTGGGCTTTGGTTTCCGTCCGATAGCTTCATTGGAATAATCTTTTACCACGCCAATGACCGTTAGCGCCGGGCTATCTCCCCAGTTAATGCGTGTACCCACCGGATTTTTAAGCCCCATTGTTTTTACCGCCTGTTCATTGAGCATCACAGAGGTGGAGGTATCTGCCACAAATTCAGGGCTGAAGTCCCTGCCGGCAACAAGTCCGCCGCCTATGGTACTGGTGAATTCGTAACCTGTACTTCTGTAATCGATGACAGAATTGTCGTTCGCCGCTTTTCCAGGCCAGCTGATGGCTCCGGTGATGCTTCCTCCTTCAGTAAAAGTAGAGGCAAATTCGGTTGCGGATACAATCGCGCCGGCTTTCTTTAATTCTGTTTTAAAAAGATCAAGCTTCCCTGGTTTGGACCATTCTCCTTCAATGTCCACTTGTGCTAAGCTATCACGCTCAAATCCAAGTGGTTTGTTTTTCATGAACTGGATCTGGGTATAGATGACAATTGCACAGATGATCATGCAGACCGAAAGGCTAAACTGTACGATCACCAGGACTTTCCGGATCGACATGGAAGATCCTCCGTTTCCTTTAGAACCCTTCAAAACTTTTGTCGGACTGAAAGAAGATAAATAGAAAGCAGGATAGCTGCCTGCAAGAAGTCCGGTAATCGAAACCATGGCAACCAATGTAGCCCAGAACAGATAGGAATGGTAATTGATCTGAATCTGTATGTTCAGCAGGTTGTTGAAATAAGGAAGGAAAATTTCTAAAAGTACAAAAGCGATCAGCATGGCTGCGAAAGACAAAAGCAGGGATTCCAGGATAAACTGTCCCATCAGGTTGAACCTTGAGGAGCCCATCGCTTTGCGGATTCCCACTTCACGGGCACGTTTTTCAGAACGGGCAGTAGAGAGGTTCATGTAATTGATGCTGGCAATCAGTAATACACAAAAGGCAAGAAAAGCAAAGAGTTTAACCTGGTCTATTCTTCCGCCCGTTGCTTTTCCATTCTCGAATTCATCGTAAAGATGGTATTTGGAATAGGGAAAGAGAAAGGCTTCAAGGTCTGTCTCTTTGTCCTTTGAGTAAATCAGTTTTCTTACCGCAGCATCTGCAGCGGCAAAAGTCTTTTTGTCCTTTAGTTTGATAATGGTGATACAGGTGATGCTTCCCCATCCATTTTCTTTTTCCGAAGGGTTTTCCTGCTCAAAAAGGGCCCAGGTTTGAAGGATGTCAAACTGAATACTTTGATTTTTTGGAAGGTCTTTGATAACTGCTGCAACTTTTAATGGTTTACGATTATCCCACATCACGCTTTGTCCGATAGGATTCTCATTTCCAAAAAGCCTTTTTGCCGTTGAAGAGGTCAGGAGGATGGAATTTGGATCTTTTAAAGCAGAATTCGCATCTCCATAAATAAACTGATAGTCAAATATTTTTAAAAAAGCAGGATCAACGGTAAGCCCTTTCAATTTGAAATTGTTTTGCTTATGGCTAAAGAGCTTGTCTGGCGTTGCCATTGCAATCCTGGCGGCGTTTTCAATGCCGGGGATGGTCTGTAGAGCAGTGGCTGCAAGTTTATTGGGGGTGGCTACTGTGGTATTGAGTTTTCCGTTGATTTTTAGGTTAAGCCTGGTGAAATAGGTTCTGTCGACATCCGCAAACTGTTTGTCGTAACTCCATTCATAGCCCACATATAGCAGTAACATCAGGGCGCAGGCCAGCCCAACGGCCAGGCCGCCTACGTTTATTAAAGTAAATCCCTTACTTCTCCAAAGGTTTCTTAATGCAATTTTTAAGTTTATTCTGAACATGTGGTGTCTTTTTTTCTGGGTTTTGCGAATTGTATGCCATCTTTGTTTTCTGGTTTAATAACTTAATCTATTTGCTCTTAAAGCCGTTTATTGCAATTTGCCTGTTCGGAAACGGACAGTTCGGGTGTACATAAACGCACATCCTGCTTAAAATATGCTGATGCCTTCTTGACTGCATGCTCAGCTGGTATTCGCATAAAACCTGTCATTGACTACCACCCCTTGTTTTAAAGAAATGCAATGCAGGGATGCGCTTTCCCTATGCGGTGGTATTGCCCCCTGAATTTTTTCAGGCCAATGGTTTTGGCCTGATGATATTAAGTACAAGTGCAGTAATTAAGGAGCCGACCAGCAGGATAGAGGAAAGCAGGGAAATCCGTTCCCCCCAATAGTAAGATTTTGGTTCGAATTTAAAGACCAGTTCATGTTTTCCTGCGGGCAATACCGCTGCCCTTAAAATATAATTCGCCCTAAAGTAGGGGATTTCCTGTTGATCCACATAAGCTTTCCAGCCTTTGCTGTACCAGATCTCTGCAAAGATGGCCATCGCCGCTTTATCGGTTTGGTAGCGGTATACTAAATTGTCCGGATGGTAACTGATCAGTTTGATTTCGGACTGCGGATCGAAGCCCGGCTTTTGCTGGTCAACCTGCGGTTGAAAGTCCTGATGAATAAAAGCATCTTTCTTAGGATCGAAATTACTGATTGCGTCCATTTCCTCTTCTGCATTTTTGACAAAATTTACCTGAGGAACAAACCAGGCATTGCCACTGGCAGTAGGCCTTTGGATGGCTTTTTCTGAGATGCCCCTTGCCGTGTCTGGAACAATCAGGTACTTCGTGTTGAGCATATCCAGGATCGGCTCATTTATGGTTTTGTTGAATTGCCTGTCCAGCATTTCCTGATATCGCTGGAGTCTGGCAGAATGACGGCCGGCGATGGATTTATGAAAAATTGAAGGTGTCGCATCGCCAAGCGGATTGCCACGGGAAAGGTCAAACACCCGGTAATCTAAACTCTTATCGGTTTTGATCAGTTTGTCTACAGACCTCGGGTCAAAGTGTGAAGCCATCAGGTCTGCATCGATGAAACTGCGGTCGTTCAGGTACCTTTTATCAATTCCCCAGACATCAATGAGGATGATCAGGGTAAGGACCATAAAACCAATCTGCTGACTGATTTTCTTTTTTAAAATTAACCAGATTAATCCAGCTGCAATCAATACAAAAGCAAGGGACCTGAAGGCATCTGCCCTGGCTACTGAAATGCGGTCTTTGATCAGTGCATTTCCTATTTCATTTGCAAAGGCCGGACTGCCGGTGATCTCGTTGAGCTTTTGAATGAGCTGTGGATGAGCAGAAGAACTAAAGCTAAAAAAAAGGGTGGGGATGAGCAGGAACAAGACTAAAAAGCCAGCCACGATATAGATAGATTTCAATAGGTTTTTTTGTGTCTTTTGCAGCTCTTCCTCTCCCTCAGTCGCTTTTTTTACAGCCAGGAAACCCAGGATAGGGATCAGCAGACAGGGAATGATCAGGGTAAACTCTACCGAACGGAATTTATTGTAAAGCGGGACATAGTCGAAGAACAGATCGGAAATCAGTGGAAAATGCTTGCCAAAAGATAAAAACATAAACAGAAAGGAAGCGGATAAAACCCACCATTTCATTCTGTCGTTCAGCATGAACAGACCGAAAACACCTAAAAAGCAGACGATGGCACCAATGTACCATGGTCCGGAAGTGGTAGATTTCTCCCCCCAATAGCTGGGCAGTTGCTTGACAAAATCTTCAGCACGATCTTCAGGCTGTCCGTTTTTGATCAGGGTTTTTACAACTTCAGATCCTTTAACGGGAAGTTGTGTGGAGGTGGAACCACCATAGGCATCCGGAATCAGAAAAGTGATCATTTCCCCTACACCCTGACTCCAGTAATAGGCATATTCTTTATCAAGACCATCTTGTATGGGCTGATTTGCTTTGCTGAGGTTGGCTTTTCCACGGATAGATTCTTTTCCATATTCGTAGGTAGTCCATAAGGTTCCTGCATTTACCCCGATGGCAACAATTGCTGCGGCTGCCAGATAGGAAATGGATTTGAAAAAGCTTTGCGTAGTTTTTGACTGAATGGCATGATAGAGTTCAAAGCCGATCAGGATCAGTATGGCGATGAAGAGGTAGTAAGTCATCTGGATGTGATTTGCCCTGATTTCTACAGCCAGGAAAAGGGCAGTCAGGGATGCGCCAAGCAAATGTTTTCCTCTTAATGTGAGGATGATTCCGGCAAGGATGGGTGCAAAAAAAGCGATGGCAAATGCCTGGTTCGCATGCCCGGCCTGAATCAGGATGAAGTTAAAGGAAGAGAATGCAAAGGCAATTGCCGCTCCTGCGGCGAGCCAGGGCCTGAGGCCTAAAACAGAAAATAGGAGATAAGCACCTGCTAAATACAAAAAGACCGTGTCTACCGGATTCGGGAAGACGGTTTTGAAAAAGTTAACCACATAACTGCTGACATTGGATGGGTATTGAACCCAGATCTGGAAAGCAGGCATTCCACCAAACATGGAGTTGGTCCATAACGGCCCTTTACCAGTCTCCGCTTTTACCTCCATGATCTCTTTTGACATGGCTTGCGCTTCTATCACATCTCCCTGATAAAGGACTTTATCTTGTAGTACAGGGCTGAGGTAGATCAAACTGATGGCGAGAAAAAGGAAAAGAATGAGCAGGTGAAGGTAGTTTCTTTGTAGCCAGGTTTTCATAATTGGTGTCCTTTGGTTTCTTTTTTATTGCCGCAATAATACAAAAATTAAAAGCGCTGTTTCTATAGAGATATTTGCTGATCCTTTTTCGCAGGGATATATTTGTATTTTATGAACCCTGGATCTAACCCATTGACAGACGATAATTATGACAGAGCTTGAACAGTATGTAAATTCTTATTTCGGCGTGGCGGAAGCAGGGGAACTGGCAGAGATCAGTTCTTTGTTCAAACCGGAAATGATAAAAAAGGGCGATTATTTTCTGTTGACCGGGAAAGCTGCCGATAGGTTAAGCTTTATACAAACCGGTATTTTAAGGGTTTTTGTAGAGACGGCAAATAAGGAGGTGACGCAATGGATTTCTACGAAAGGATCTTTCATAACTGACCTCTCCGGATTCATCTTTGAAAAGCCTGCCCGCTGGACAATTCAGGCATTGACAGATACCGTGTTGTTTACCATAAAAAGAGAAGATTACAAAAAGATCGGGGTTTTGATGCCCAAATGGCATGAACTGGAAAAATTGTTCATTGCCCGGTGTTTTATCACTATAGAGGACCGGATTTTTACCCATCTTTCTATGACTGCCGAAGAAAGGTATGCGCTGTTTTTTGAGCAGAATAAAAGTCTTTTTAATGAGGTTCCATTGCAATACATTGCTTCTATGCTGGGGATGACACCGGAAACACTGAGCCGGATCAGGAAAAAATAAATGTTCTTGATTTTTGTCAAGTGGAAGCTGATGCTTCCTGCTGACCTTTGTCCTGTTCGCAGCGCAGGAAATTCAGCTCCTGTTTGCCAACAGTTTACTTTATGAAATTCTAAAGATGACAAAGGAAATTAAAACAGAAATCTTAATCAATGCAAGGCCGGAAAGTGTATGGGCAATCTTAACTGCATTTGATCAGTACCCGGACTGGAACCCTTTTATCAAGTCAATTAAGGGCGATGGTACTGTTGGTAATCGGCTGGTGGTAAGGATTGAGCCACCGGAAGCAAAAAGCATGACTTTTAAACCAAGGGTTCTGGCATTCGAAGCCAATAAGGAATTTCGGTGGATTGGGAATTTGCTGTTCTCCGGGCTTTTCGATGGAGAGCATAAATTTGAGTTGATTGACCATGGAAATGGAACCACGACTTTGATTCAAAGCGAGCATTTCAAAGGGATCCTGGTTTCACTTTTCGCCAAACAGCTGGACAACAATACCAGGAGAGGGTTTATGGAAATGAATGCGAAGTTGAAAGAACTGGCAGAAAGGAACTGATGGTTTTAACTACCCGGTCCTGAGCTCCTGTTAAAGTATGTTAAATCAATCCTGGAAATTCTGTTTTTTAGTTATTCCCGAATATTTTTGGGAAACACATACAATATGAACCTGACAAGGTTCCATTTTACAATTAAAAACAGGAAACAAATGAGATGGACTTTTTTAATGGCAGGACTGGTTGTTTTTGCATGGGGATGTAAAAAGGATAGTTCAGACGATAATACCGTTTATAACTGGAAACGTGACCTTTACCGGGGCGCAATTACAAAGGAAGGACCTGCACTGGTGGGTTCTACAGATATGGTGATTGCCCCTAATTCCGTCTACGTAAGCACTGATTTCGTTGCTTTAACAGAAAGTCAGAAGAACAAACAAAAGGATAGTATTTACAGGGCGAGTGGACGAATGTTCGCTTACAAATACGAGAAAGTGCAGACTAAGTAGTCGAGGCAATTTGCCCTTGGTCGGTTTTGTTCTATTTTATCTTCAGGAAGATGATTAACTTCAGTTAAAGATAAAATGAAATGGCTGATTTAATATTCCTCCTGACCGCAACATTAACCGCCCTCACGGGAGGGTTTTTCTATGCCTTTTCCTGTGCAGTAAATCCAGGTTTGGCCAGGCTGTCTGATGGAGGCTATTTGGCCGCCATGCAGTCTATCAATAAGGAAATACAAAACCTTTTGTTTCTGAGCAGTTTTATGGGAACACTGTTGCTCCTGCCGCTGAGTACCTGGCTTGAGTTCAGGGTAGGGATAACGGATAGCTTTTGGTTATTGCTGGCCACAACATTTGTTTATACGATCGCTGTATTCGGGTTAACCATGTTTGGGAATGTGCCCCTAAATGAGGCCCTCGACCGGTTCAACTTATCATCAGCTTCTGCCAAAGATATGGCCATACAAAGAGAAAAATTTGAGATCCCATGGAACAGGTTTCACCGCATTCGTACGGTCGCTTCGGTTTTGACGGTGATGCTGGTGATTGCCGCATTGGTTTACCGGAGCAGGACCTCTGGCTAAAAGAAACGCCTATGCAGGTTTTGCATAGGCGCTAAGTTATTATTTGCTGACCTTTTTGGTATTCCTGGCCTGGTATCGTTTATAAGACACCACGGCTAAAAGGAAGACTACCGCCATGGTGATGTATACCCATGATGGGATCGGAACAGGATCACCCTGTGCATAAGAGTGCAGACCTGTCAGGTAATAATTTACACCGAAATAGGTCATAATGATCGTAGAAAAACTCAGCAATGAAAGCAGGTTGAACAGGTACTTGCTCTTTAATTTTGGGATCAGACGCACGTGCATGACAAAGGCATAAACGATTACCGATATGAAAGCCCATGTTTCTTTAGGGTCCCAGCTCCAGTAGCGTCCCCAGCTTTCATTGGCCCAGATTCCTCCTAAAAAGGTACCTATGGTTAGCAGGAACAATCCTACCGTCAGCGACATCTCATTTACAATCGTAAGCTCTGTTACCGAGGCTTTTACTTTGGCGCTGATCTTTTTGCTGTCGATGATGTAAAGCACCAGTACAACCATGCCCAGGAGCGCGCTGAGGCCAAAGAAGCCATAGCTGGAGGTGATGATGGCTACGTGAATCATCAGCCAGTAAGATTTAAGTACCGGAACCAATGGGGTTATCTGCGGGTTCATTTGTGATCCTCCATGAGCAAATCCCATTAGAATCACCGCGATAAGACATCCGGCAGCAGGGATAAAGGCATTGCTGTTTCTGTACATCAGCAAACCGGATAAGACACCAATCCAGCTGATAAATAAAACGGCTTCATAACCGTTACTCCATGGTTCATGTCCGGAAATGTACCATCTTGCGCCCAGGCCTACTGCCTGAAGTAGGGCGGCAACACTGATCAGGATTAAGGTGAAAGTCACCAGCCTGTCCAGCATTTTGGAAGATTTAAAGAGTTTGAAAAATGCCAGTGTCAGGATTACTGTTCCTAATAAAGCATAAGTGATCATAAGGTTCAGGAAGATGTTCCAGGAGTTGTAACTCACTTCCCAGTTGATCTTTGACTGAGAGGGCACCACATCTTTTCCGAATTTAAGCTGGATGTCTTTAATGACATTTAAGGCAATATTTGCACCGTCCCAGTTTCCGGATTGTTCTGCCGTTTTAATGCTCTTCACATAAGGATCCAATGCGCTGGATACGATCGCTTTGTTGGAAGGATCGGTAGGGGGCATGGCAATCCAGGTATTATTGGTGTCGCCGGCAATAGGGAAAATCCGCAGGTACTGACCATCGATCAGTTGTTGCATCGCCTGCAGTTTATCATTAAGGTCTATGACATCCTTATCGTAACCGCCTTGTTCGGCAGGTTTCTTCGCAAATGATTTTAAGTATTGGTCTTTCAACACAAACTGTAAGGC
Source organism: Pedobacter sp. KBW06 (assembly GCF_003852525.1). Taxonomy (GTDB): domain Bacteria; phylum Bacteroidota; class Bacteroidia; order Sphingobacteriales; family Sphingobacteriaceae; genus Pedobacter. The sequence goes on along the minus strand of NZ_QAJL01000003.1, from coordinate 1,596,201 downwards.
TCCTTCCGGACTGATGCTCAGTAAATTGATCATTGAAGTATAGCCCTCTTCGTTTGCCTTCACTGCTTTAAGCAGTTCCGGACCGCCTTTAGTCCCTACTTTAATCAAAGGAACATTCATCCAGATAAAAGGAGAGGTAGAAACAGAAAGGAAGAACTGGTTTGCACTGAGGTTATAGAAACGGTCCTTGCGGTGTAATTTTCTCAGGATTTCCAGGGCCATGGTATTGATAGGCTCAATCCGTCCGTCTATATTTTGCACCAGCAGGTATCCGAAGCTATCTGCATGGGCTTTGTCAATTTTAATGGAAGCAGCAAATTCCTGTGCATTTGCATTTTTGGCGGATAAAAGCTGTTGTACATCCGCCATGTAATCTTTATCATGGACATGTTGTGCCGCCTGATCAGCAGGGCTGGCAGGGCCATGGTCATGACCATCACCTTCTGTATGTACGTGATCATGTTCTGCCTGGGGCATCCCGGCAGCTGGCATAGGTGTTTTTCCATCCTTACCATGCATGTCTATCTTCTGGTCTGTTTGCTGACTGAAAGCGGCACCCAGAGGCAGGAACAACAGCAATAAGATCAGGGTCTTGGATTTAGAAATGGTCTTCAACTGCTCATTTAATTTAGAGAAATGTGTTCCCTTCCAGAATAAAGTCACAAACATACCAAGGAAAAGCAGGGTATAACCGATGTAAGTCACGTTTGTGCCCCAGTAATCATGATTCACAGAAAGTACGGTTCCTTTTTCGTCATCATCGAAACTCGCCTGAAAGAAGCGGTATCCGGAATGGTCTAAAACATGGTTCATAAAGATTTTATAAGGGCGTTCGCCACTTTCTTCCTGAATCATGACATCGGAAGAATAGGCAGCAGGACTGTTACTTCCCGGGTATTTTTCCATTTTAAAGTCAACCAGCTTAAGCGTAAAAGGAGATTTATATATTTTTGATCCGTAGGCTAAAGAAACTCTCAGTCCGCCGATCTCACTTTGATGCTGGAAATTGGTCATGCCTTTTCCGCCGTAAAAAGAAACGGTATCTTTTGCATTTGAAGTGGTGATTTCCAGTTTTACCAGGTCCGGATCGTGTTCATGATTCTTCTTATCCCCTTCAAAATACGTGATCCGTCCGGGGATCGGTCCTTCCGGAACCACAAATGCCAAAGCACCAATGGTGTACAGACTTCTTAAATTGAAAGCCTGCGGCGCAGTATTTCCTTCTACGGTTTTCTTTTCCTGCGTAGCCATCACCATATAATTTCCCGGATAGGGAGAGGTGATTTGCAGGGCGCCGTTGGCATCCTCAATGTTAATGGTACCCGGAGTTGGTTTATTGTAACTCACCAGCATGTTCTGCATCAGCTGAACGCTTCCTGAGGGAATGTATTTGTTCACTCTTTTTCCATTTTCCAGGACCACCAGGTGTAGGGTAGGCCTGCCTGAAGCTTCACGAACCAGGGAGTCCTGAGCCCTTGCATAAAAGTCAATGACCTTCATCTTTACCCGTTCTCCGTTGTAGTCGTATTCGGCTTTAAAGGTTTTTTTAAATGGTTTAAGATAGGTAGGGATGTTATTTGAGATTAAAATAGCCGGAACATCATCATAGGCCAGTGCCTGATCGTCTTTTCCGATCTGTACTTTGAAAAAAGTAGCATCTGAAATGATTTCATTACTCGCTTCACCTTCGCGGATGTGCATAGATCCTTCAAAACTGATGTACCTGGTAATGTATCCGCCAATAAAGATGACGATAAACGCAAGGTGAAAGACCAATAGCGGCCATTTTTTACGTTGTGTAAGTTGATACCTTCCAATATTTCCGATGAAGTTAAGCACCAGGATCACCATGATGAGTTCAAACCACCAGCAGTTATAAATCAATGCTTTGGCTACGGCTGTTCCATAATCGTTTTCTACAAATGTGGCCATGGCCATGGAAAAAGCATATAACAACAGCATGGCACCCATTGTACGGGTGGAGAAGAGTATTTTTCCTAAACTTTTAATCATTCTTATTTTTCTTATTCATTTTCAGCACCCGGCAGAAAGGTTAAAGTTGCGAGGCGATGGATTTTCCCTAAACTTCGGCAAAGATGGTTTTGATAGGGCAGAAAAATAAGAGGATCTGAATTTATGGCAAAAATAAGACGAAACTACGATGCCAATATCCATTTTGTAATCCGAAATAGTTTCTTAGATTTGCAATCTTGAAAATCCATGCATTCGTAGTTCAATGGATAGAATGTCAGATTCCGGTTCTGATGATGGGGGTTCGAATCCCTTCGAGTGCACACTGATAGAGTTAGTTCTTAAATTAGAACTAACTTTTTTTTTGCCATAGCTTCTGCCTCCACTTTTATTTCTTTTCGATGATTTGCAAACAGGTAGTTTCGTTCAATAAATTTGATTGTTCAGGTTACATGAACACATGTGTTATGAAAGATGAAGGGCCAACAGCATAAATATGCTTCCAATGAAAATAGAGTTAATTCCAGTAATCGAAATCGGATATCATAACCAGAACATAAAGAGTCCTGATCAATCTCCTTATTGGAGAAACTTTGAAGTCTGGGATAAATATAATGATGACTGTTATAAAAAGGCGGGTTTTAAGGATAGGCTTATAGCATACCTTCCTGGTTCATCATTTTACCGGTTGAAGGACATTAGCGATAACAATTTGATTAAGCTCACGAAAGATCACACCGAAGAAATGAGAAACGGGAAATATGCAAGAGAACAGGCAAGCCCGTTTTTTGGTGGCTATGTTTTACATATTGATGGACAAGATAAATATTTCCCTCAATGTTGTAGTGACTTAAGTGTCATTCAATATTGGGAAGGCCTGCTTACAGATGATAAACCTTTTTTCTATCAGGGACATCCGGAGCCCGGTATAAGTTATATCACCGATAAAATAATCTTTGATTTTACTGTTGAGGAGTTTGGAGAATATTTTGTTCCACCTCCGCCTGTAGTTCAGATAGAATTTGAAAGAGCTGAACTTAAAGAAGCAATACAACGAGTAAGAACAGAATTGAAAATATTCGCAAACAGGATCATTAAAATAAACATTGATGAGGGCCTAAACATCGACGATATTGACAAGTTGTTGATTTGGGGCCACGATGTATAATTCGATAGTATTATTAGTTTTAAAGCCTTCTGATAGCTAATTCATTTGTAAACAAATTTGTTTATATTTGTTTATGGAAATGTCATTGGAGAAATATAAGGGGATCCACCCCGGATTGATATTGGAACGTGAGCTTAAGAAAAGACAACTTAAGAAACGTCCGTTTGCACTTTCCTTGCCGGAGTATCCACAAACCATTAATGACATTACAAAGGGGAAACGTAATCTTACTCCTGAAGTGTCTTTAAAAATAGACCGTGCACTCGGTTTTGAAGAAGGAACGATGTATCTCCTTCAAGCTTATTACGCGATTAAAAATGAGCAACTTAAAGAACGGATTCAGCGGCATCCTGATTTGAGTCTTTTTCGTAAAGCCCTTTTTTGGGATACTGACATGCGCAAGCTCGATTGGGAGAAACAGTACAAGCCGATTATCAGAAGAATATTTGAACGGGGAGACTCGGGAGAAAAGCAAGTCATTCTGGATTTTTACGGTAATGATAAAGTAAATGAAGTTGTTGGAAATACCTCTGTTTCCGGAAGCCTAACGCTATTCGGCCAGAACAAATAGTATGGATATGCTTTATTGGAATACGGTCAGTGATGAATTAAAGGATGCTTTGCTCAAATTAATGCAAGCGAATGAATTTCTTGAATTCAGACTAGTTGGAGGCACGGCCTTAAGTCTCCATTTAGGACACAGGATTTCAATTGATATCGATCTGTTCACCGATGCTACTTACAGATCAATTGATTTTGATGCAATTGACAGTTATTTACAAAGTAATTTTAATTACGTTGTGGGTGATTTTGGAGGGAATCCAGGATTGGGAAAATCATATCTGATCGGTAGTAGTTCTGACGAAGCTATTAAGCTTGATGTTTATTATTCCATGGACCCGTTTTTTCAGGGTGCAATTGAGCAAGAGGGAATAAGAGTCGCTACAGTTGAAGAAATTATAGCAATGAAAATAGATGTTATTCAACGTGGCGGCCGCAAAAAAGACTTCTGGGATTTACATGAGCTGTTAGCAAGGTATAATATCAAAGCTATGATAGATTTACATAGGCAACGATATGAGTGGACGCATGATCCAAAACTCATTCTTGACAATTTTATAAACTTCCAGTCTGCTGATCAGGATTTTGATCCGATCTGTTTACGTGAAAAAGAGTGGGTGTTTATTAAAGAGGATATAGAACAGGCTGTCCTGTTTTAGAACTTATAGCCTTGGAAAATCCTAACGCAAGGTTCGCTATTTCCTCTTTATTTTCTATAAATCAAGGAATTAGATGAGCGAATCTCCCTGATTTTATTAGCGGGAATTATATTCCCCCATTAAGGCCGTTTTTCAAAAATAAAAAAGCACTTTTGCAAAAATGAAACCATGGCAGGAAAATGGCTTCATAAGGGGTAAAGAACAATTGTAATGGTGATGAAAATCATGTAAAAGAAAAGGCGTTTATGGAAGAAATGATTGTTGAAGAAATCGTAAAGCTCTTAGAGCAGGAAGACAATGCACAATTGAAGATATATTTGGACGACCTGAATATTTCGGATGTGGAGCATTTAATAGACGAGCTTCCCCAACATGCAGTCACATTTATTGATACATTGTCCATCAAAAGGGCCGTAAATGTTTTCAGAATCCTAGACTTTCCGACTCAGGAAAGAATCATTAAAAAACTTCCCGGAAATAAACTTGCAGAGCTGATTAACCTGCTGCCTCCCGATGACCGTACTTCCTTATTCAGCGAGCTGAAAGGCGACGCAGTGAAAAAGCTGATCATTCTGTTGCCTGCCAAAGACAGAGTCGAAGCACTCTCTTTGCTGGGTTATGAAGAAGACAGTGTGGGAAGGCTGATGACACCAGACTATGTAGCAGTTAAGAAAGACTGGACGGTTTCCCGCGTACTGGCGCACATCAGACGTTATGGTAAGAATTCGGAGACCATTGATGTCATCTATGTGATCGATAAAGACGGGGTGCTGCTGGACGACATCAGGATCAGGGAAATTCTCCTGGCAGATCCGGAGGCTAAAATCGGGGACCTGACAGATCAGCGTCTGATCGCCTTAAAAGCAAACGACCATCAGGAAGAAGCCATCAATATTTTCAGGATGAACAACCGGGTGGCATTACCCGTTGTGGATGATTATAATGTATTGCTTGGGATTGTAACCGTAGATGATATCCTATGGATTGCAAACGAAGAATATACAGAAGATATGCACAAAATAGGGGGTACCCAGGCATTGGATGAACCCTATTTAGATATGCCGATTTTCGGTTTGTTTAAACGAAGAATCGGTTGGCTGGTGGTGCTTTTCCTTGGAGAAATGTTAACCGCAACGGCCATGGGACATTTTGAAGCCGACATTGCAAAGGCGGTAATCCTGGCCATGTTTGTTCCGCTGATCATTTCCAGTGGAGGAAATAGTGGTTCACAGGCTTCAACCCTGATTATCCAGGCCATGGCGCTGGGAGAGATTACGGTAGGCGATTGGTGGAGGGTGATGCGGAGGGAACTCATTTCAGGGCTGATGCTCGGGATTGTGCTCGGCTCCATTGGTTTCCTCAGGATCTTCGTCTGGACTTTCTTTACCGATATGTACGGGCCGCACTGGGCGCTGATTGGCGTTACCGTTGGCATTGCCCTGGTTGGGGTGGTGCTATGGGGATCACTGGCAGGTTCTATGCTTCCCCTGATCTTAAAGAAACTCGGCGCTGACCCTGCAACCTCCTCTGCTCCTTTTGTAGCAACACTGGTTGACGTAACGGGTCTGATCATTTACTTCTCAGTTGCAGTGATGTTCCTGACGGGAGTGCTGCTCTAAAAAATAACTTAAAAAAGAAAGGCCGGATGATCATCCGGCCTTTCTTTTTTAATACGTGTAATTATACGTTGAAACGGAAGTGCATGATGTCTCCATCTTCCACTACATATGTTTTACCTTCGACACCTAATTTACCGGCATCTTTACAGGCAGCCTCTGAACCCAGGGTTACAAAGTCAATATATTTAATGACTTCCGCACGGATAAATCCTTTTTCAAAGTCAGTGTGGATTACACCAGCAGCTTGTGGGGCTGTGAATCCTTTAGTGATCGTCCATGCCCTTACTTCCTGAACACCTGCAGTGAAGTACGTGTAAAGGTCTAATAAACGGTAAGCAGCAACAATCAGCTTGTTCACACCAGACTCGGTAAGACCAAGGTCAGCTAAAAACTCCTGACGCTCTTCGTAGCTTTCCAGTTCAGCAATTTCTGATTCTATTTTCGCAGAGATCACCAATACTTCAGCGTTCTCATTTTTTACAGCTTCTTTAACGCGGTCTACATATGCATTTCCGTTGATCACAGAGTTTTCATCTACGTTACATACATACATTACCGGTTTTTGAGTCAATAAACCCAGGTCCTGAATGAATTCAAAATCTTCTGCTGCAACAGCTGCAGAACGGGCAGATTTACCTTCTTCAAGATGTGCTTTGATGACGCTTAAAATGTCGAAAGTTCTTTTGGCATCTTTATCAGTTTTTGCCATTTTCTCTACTTTCTGAATCCGTTTGGTAACGGTATCCAAATCTTTAAGCTGTAATTCAGTATCAATGATTTCTTTATCGCGAATCGGGTCAACAGAACCATCTACGTGGATCACATTTCCATCGTCAAAGCAACGCAATACATGGATCACGGCATTTGTAGCCCTGATATTACCCAAAAATTGGTTTCCTAAACCTTCCCCTTTGGAAGCCCCTTTTACCAAACCTGCAATATCCACAATCTCAATAGTATTGGGAACAATACGGTTGGGCTGTACCAGTTCGGCCAATTTAGTCAACCTGTCATCGGGTACAGTAATTACGCCGATATTAGGTTCGATTGTACAGAAAGGAAAGTTAGCCGCTTGAGCTTTTGCGTTCGATAAACAGTTAAATAAGGTGGATTTTCCAACATTTGGTAAACCAACTATACCACATTGTAATGCCATGAATGATATTTTTATAGTTTTGGCGCAAAGCTACCAATTTTTTAAAAATAATCTTTATGTTTAGGGTATCTAAAAAGTATTTAAAGATTAACACGATCCTTATGGAAGATTTCGAAGAAAAAGAACCCCTTGAAGCAGAAAATGAAACCCTTATAGTTACAGAAGACATCCGCAGCTATATTTATGAGACGGCTAAATGGGCTAAATTCTTATCCATTATCGGATTTATTTTTTGCGTACTGATCATCATATTCGCATTTTTTATGCCTTCAGTAATCTCTGCGATGACCATGATGGGCGGTCAGTCGCCTTTAACTCAGGTGGCTCCGGCAGCAATTACAATAACCTATTTATTCATTGCACTCATTTATTTTTACCCGAGTCTAATGTTGTTTAAATACGCTACCGCTGCACAAAAGGCAGTTTTGTTTCTGGATCAGCAGAATTTAGGTGTGGCGATGAGCAAAATGAAGTCGTTCTTTAAGTTCTGGGGAGTATTTACGATTGTTATCCTCAGTTTTTATATCGTTGGAATTTTATTCGCTGTGGTAGCGAGTATCGGGGTCAGCTAAGCAATTACCAAAGCTTTCCGATAAACAGGAACAGCCGGCAATAGCCGGCTGTTCCTGTTTTAAAACAATAGATTACCGGACGTTTAATTCTTAACCCTGCGTTCCTCATCGGCAGTGCCGGTACTTCTTGTCCTTGCATTTTTGACTTTCATGTTGCCAAATTTGTAATTCAAAGTCAGGTTGATCCTACGGCTTTCCCACTGGTTTTGCCAATAGGTATCCACATTGTTATAGCGAAGATTGGCCCTGAATTTATTCGTGTCAAAAATGTCAGTGATTTTTAAACTAACCGTTGCTTTTTTATTCATAAAGGTTTTTCTGGCCGAAACACCCATTCCATAATATTCCAGCGAGCGGTATAATCCGGAAACCGAAGGGGAGCCATAATAGAACGTATAAGTGAACTGGAGGTCTTTGGGAAGGGTAAAGGTCTGCTCAGTATTGACCGACCAGCTGAATTTATGAGTGTTATAGGCTCTGCCCTGTACCGCCGATTTTACATCGTCATAAGCAAAGGATATTTCGGTATTGTTGTTCCACCATTTCGTCAGGTCAAAAGGACTTCCGGTAGCGATGTAGAGGTTTTGTGCCCTGCCCAGGTTTTCATCCACGCTGATGCTTTCTTTGGTCTGGTTATTCTGATAAATTACCGGGGAAATCACATCTGTACTTTTAGCATAGCTCAGTGTAATTACCCTAAAACTTTTAATGTGGTAATTGAGTTCAATATTATTGGAAAATGAAGGCAGCAGGAGTGGATTTCCTTTTATAGCAGTATAAGGGTCAGAATAGATGGCAAATGGATTTAAATCTGAGTAGGATGGCCGGTTGATGCGGCGCGCATAACTTCCCTGAATCTGGTGGTTTTCATTGATCTTCCAGGAAGCGAAAAAAGTAGAGAAGAGTTGCCAGTATTTACGGTCTATCTTTTCCTGGGTACCGGAAGAAGCTCCTTTTCCAAGTGTTTGTTCTGCCCGCAATCCTGCTTTCAACTCCAGCTGCTTAAAGGATTGGCCGAAGGATAAATAAAGGGCATTGATGTTCTCCCGGTAAATAAATTGATTGGTGCGTTTGGGATCGTTTATCCAGTTGGATGTTTTTAGGGAATCGAAACTGACATCACTATTGGTTTTTACCCAGCTGCTTTTATATCCGGCTTCTGCTTTAAGTGTTTTGGAGAAGGGATGCACATAATCTATTTTAACGGCATAGATGTTCACATCACCAAATCCTTTGTTTCTCAGATTGACGATTTCTCCGATCCGGCTTCCGGCAGCGTCAAAATAACTGTTAAAATATTGCTCTGTTCTGGAATTGTCATAGTTGACCTGATCGAGATCAAAACCAAGTTCTCTGCCTGCAGTGTCTATTTTAAAACGATAGTTCAGGTTAATGGCATAATTCCCGGAGGTATTGTCCTGTGGGTTTTGAGAATACACACTCCCCATTTGTTGGTTTGCCGCATTGTAGTTAATGGAACGGCTCTCACTATTGGTCGTATAGGGAGCGGAAGAACCTTTCCATAATACACCAACCGTATGCCTGTCGTTGATATAATAATCGGCTCCTGCAGAATAGTCACTGCTTTTGGTAATCGGATGCCAGAAATTGCGTTGGTTGAATTGTTCATCTCCAATCTTGCGGTTCATGGTGAGCCGGTTAAAGGAATTGTAATAACCATAACTGAAGCGGGCATAGGTGCTGATTTTTCCAATGTTGTAGTTTATGGTGGTACCACCATATCCTTTTCCATATTCGCCATACCCTGCGCCGATATTTGCAGTTCCGTTAAAGCCTTGTAACTTATTTCTTTTTAACTTGATGTTGATGATTCCGGCAGATCCGGCAGCATCAAAAGAGGAAGGAGGGTTAGAAATCAGTTCCACTTTACTCATCACAGAGCCGGGTAAAGATTTCAGATAGGTACTCAGTTCCAGCCCCGACATATAGCTCATTTTGCCATCTATCATGACATTTACCCCGCTTTTGCCTTTGAGGATGATGTTGTCGTCTTTGTCGAGCTTAACACCGGGTGCTCTTTTTAACACATCCAATGCATTGTCTCCTGCCGTATTTATCTGTTCTACATTCAGAACCGTACGGTCTGCGAGTTGTTCAATTAAAGGTGTTTTAGCAATGATGCCTACTTCTTTTAAAGTCTTTACCGAACCCTTCAATTTCAGGGCAGGCAATACCATCGCGATGTTGCCAAGCTCAAAGGTTTTACTTTGGGTTCTTTCATAACCTACTGCAATCACTTTAACGAGGTAAGTTCCGGGTTTGATGTTTTCAAATGAAAACACTCCTTTTTCATTGCTCATGCCAAGGCCTGCTCTTGTGGAATCCGGCAATTGGATCAATGCAACGGATGCAAATTCTACGGCATTGCCATCTGTTGCGCTAAGAATGCTGCCGCTTAATTTTGAACTTTGGCTAAAGGCGTTGACTTTGATCAGCAATAAGAATAAGAAGGGTAGGTAGAGTTTTAAATGGTTACGCATGGTTGTTTGATTGTTTGATCAAATGGACTCAATATGCGCTGATTCTTAAATTAAATGATCCCAACCCCCTGAAGTATTATGCAAACCGTTTAAATCTGATCAGGCGCCATTCGTCCGCCAAAAGGGAGGGCTGGGGTAATTAAAGATGGGGTTGGGATAAGAAAAATAAAATAAAGAATGACTTTTATTAGTTTTATGGCATGAATACAAAAAAGCAGGTGCTCATACATATACTTTGCTGGGCGCTGTTGTTGGGCTATTATCACGTCGGCGATATCCTCAAAGACAATTGGAAGGATGGGAGCTGGCATTTTGGTGTGACTATGAATTTTCTACATGTCCTGGAATTTTATATCTGTTACCTTTGGATATATCCCTGTTATCTCCGTAAATCGAAAATTCCACAGCTGATTGCCGGAGTTGCATTCACCATGGCCATGTTTATCTCCCTGCGTTATTTGCTGGAAGAAGTATTAAACCGACATTTTTTTGGGTTTGGTAATTATGGGGCAGGTACGACGACGCTATACTATATCCTGGACAATCTATATTATGGAACTTCCTATATTGTAATTCCCGCAGCGGTTTGGAGTACCCAGAATGCCTTCAGAAATGAGAAGATGAACCAGCAGCTCAGAGGGGAAGCCGAAAAAGCAGAATTGTCCTTTCTTAAATCTCAGATCAATCCTCATTTTTTATACAATACCCTGAATTATATCTATTCCCTTGCCCTTCCGGTTTCCGATAAACTGGCAGAGGCGGTGATCAGGCTCTCCGATCTGATGCGGTATACGCTGACTGAAAGTCCCGATGGCAAAGTGAGTCTGCTCAAAGAAGTAGACTATCTGGAGAGTTATGTAGAGCTATTTAGAATGCGTTTTGATCCGCTTTTCTACGTCAATTTTAAGGTGGAGGGGCTTGCTGATCAGCAGCGGATGGCACCATTGCTGCTCATCCCATTTTTAGAAAATGCCTTTAAGCATGGGGTATTGAATGATCCGGAAAATCCTGTTCGCGTAGAAATTAAAGTGATCCGGCAGGAGTTGAAATTGAGCGTTTTTAATAAGATTAACCAGAACCAGAAAGACCATTCCAGTGGGATTGGTTTGATCAATGTACAACGAAGGTTGTATTTGATTTATCCAGGTAAACATGACCTGGAAGTCCATAATGATGGGAAATCGTATCAGGTCAACCTGAGAATTGAACTGTAGTTTATTCTCTATATTTAATGAATATTTTACCATTACCAAAAAATAACCGATGATTCGCTGTATTGCCGTTGATGATGAGGCTTATGCCTCTGAGATACTAGCCACCCATATTCGTAAACTGCCATTTTTGGAATTGATCGCCACAACGACCAATGCATTTGAAGCTTTAACCATGGTGCAGGAGGGGAAAGTAGACCTGGTCTTTCTGGACATACAAATGCCTGAACTGACGGGAATTCAATTTCTGAAGATCTGCGGACATAAATGTAAAGTTATCCTCACCACCGCTTATCCTGAATATGCATTGGATGGATTTGAACACGATGTGATTGATTACCTCCTGAAGCCCATCTCTTTTGAACGTTTCTATAAAGCGGTTCAAAAAGTGGAAGTCTTATTTCATCCGCCTGCCCCGGTTGCAGAAAGCGAAAACATGGCCTTGCTTCAAACCCCAACTGCAGGAACCGATTATATGTTTATCAAAGGAGAAAGCAAGAATAAGTTTATCAAAGTCAGTTATGACGACATTCTCTATATTGAGGGGCTAAAGAATTACATCTCCATTTTTACGGCAGAAGAACGCATCATCACTTATTTAACCTTAAGAGAAATGGAACTCTATCTGCCTAAAACGAGGTTCTATCGCGTGCACAAATCTTATATCATAGCCATAGATAAAATCCGGATGATCGATGGCAACTCCATCTTTATTAAAGAGAATATCATTCCGGTAGGGGAAACCTATAGGGACGAATTTTTTAAGGTGATCCGCGAAATAAAATAGCCGGATTTAGGTATAAACGGGGGTTCTGTTTTCAATGGTATGTTTGAAGCTTTTAATTTCTTTTTTTAACAGACCTTCCAGATAGGGGTTCATGAGTTTAGCCAGGCCAATGCCTACCCCACCTGCAGGAGGGCGATAAGACAGGGTTACTTTTAAAATAGTACTCCGTCCGTCGGGTCCGGGTGTGAACTCCACTTTTCCTACGTGATGGATCAGGGCACCTGCAGAGGATTGCCAGCTAATAAAATGTCCGGGTTCATCTTTGACGATCTCCGCATCCCAGTCAATCGAGAATAAATTGCCCAAGACATTGGATTTCCAATGCGACAGGTTTTCATCAATCACCTTCACGTCTAATAAATGCCTGATGCTTCCCGGAAGGTTGTTCAGGTTTCGCCAATAGGTATACACCTCTGAGGCTGGTTTTTCAATCTCAAATTCGCCCCTGATATTTACCGCACGGGGCCTTTTGGCATCTATGCCCAGTTGCTCGTACAGCAGGCACCTTCCGCTGGCTGCACGGTAAGCCATATAAGCGCCGTATAAAAACTTAGCCTTGGATGGCTTTCTTAATCCCCAGCTGATCAAAGCTCCGCTCAAAAACATGGAGACCATCCGTTCCGACCATCCAATGTTTTCATACTGGTGCTTCTCAATAGAGAACCTGCCAGATCGTAATTTCAGGTGTGTGTTCATATCGTTAATTTGTATTTAATTGCCTTTCCGATTAACGTGACCGTATGATGGTCCAGTTTCCCCCAGAGTTGTTCCCAGTTGCCATCGTTTTCTTCTCTCAATTGGGTAATGGTATTGCCGGAAAGGTCGCAGATAAAGTAGGGAGCGCCATCGCTGGTCTCATCTGGTTTTACCATAATCCGGGTATCCGTCCCGTCTATGGTAACGAGTATCTCGAATTCTTCCGGATGTGAATGCTGCTGTTTCATCTTCTGCTGGTTTAGTTTGCAGATATAACAACAAACGAACCCGCATTGTGTTTGTATTGATGTTGTCTTCAGGCCAAAATCATTTAATTTAATGACAAAAGAAATGAATTTCCGACGGCTAATATGTTGCAATTTTAAAGCTCCAATGCTAACCACAAACGAACCTTTATTGTATGAAGAAGTTATCGATGCCTTTATTGTTTTCCTTTTTGCTAACCACAGGCGGGTTTGCACAAAAGGCGCCTGCACCTTTTGGTGCCATCCCCAATAAAAACCAGCTAGCCTGGCAGGACATGGAATATTATATGTTCATCCATTTTGGCCCCAATACTTTTACCGACAAAGAATGGGGACATGGAGATGAAGACCCTAAAATATTTAATCCCAAAAAACTGGATGCCCGCCAGTGGGCAAGGACAGCAAAAGAGGCAGGGATGAAAGCCATTATCATTACCGCCAAACACCATGATGGTTTTTGCCTGTTTCCGAGTAAGTACAGCACGCATACCGTAAGGGAGAGTGCCTGGAAAGATGGAAAAGGAGATGTACTGAAAGAGCTTTCTGCAGCCTGTAAGGAATATGGACTGAAATTTGGCGTGTACTTATCGCCATGGGACCGCAACCACCCCAAGTACGGTACCCCTGAATACAATCAGATCTTCGCCAATACATTAAAAGAAGTGCATACGCAATACGGACCTGTTTTTGAACAATGGTTTGATGGTGCAAAAGGAGCCAATGAGAAAGATCAGGCCTATGACTTTAAGCTGTTTAACAGTGTGGTCCGTACCCATAACCCACAAGCAGTCATTTTTAGCGATATCGGCCCCGATGTCCGCTGGATGGGAAATGAAAGAGGTGTTGCCGGGGAAACCAATTGGGCAACATTGAATACAGATGGTTTTGGAGTTGGAGCTGCTGCACCCGCATCGGCAGTCCTGAATACCGGGAATGAAAATGGTAAATACTGGATTCCTGCTGAAGTAGACGTGTCCATCAGACCAGGATGGTTTTATAGCGCTTCAACAGACAATAAAGTGAAAACCCTGGAAGAACTGATGTCTATTTATGAGAGTTCAGTGGGACGCAACAGTAACCTGTTGTTAAACGTTCCGGTAGATCGTGACGGATTAATTCATCCAACTGATTCCACACGCTTAATGGAATTTAAAAAAGCCATTGATGCGAGCTTTAAGACGAACCTTGCCAAAGGAAAGAAAGTACTGGCCAGCAATACAAGAACAGGGAAACAGTTTCTTGCGCAAAACCTGACGGATGGAAAGACCAGTACTTACTGGGCAACATCAGATCAGGTAAAAACAGCGACTTTAACAATTGACCTTGGAAAAGCAACGGAACTGAACCGCATCGTACTTCAGGAATATATTGCCCTGGGACAACGCATCAAATCCTTCTCCGTAGAATACCTGGATGGAAAAGAATTTAAACCTTTATTGCAGCAAACTACGATAGGTCATAAAAGGATTCTTTCTTTTGCCACGATAAAGACAACTAAAATCAGAATCAATGTACTGGAGGCAAATGCCTGTCCGGTGCTGTCGGAAATAGCTGTATATAAGGCACCGGACTTATAGGCATTGCAACAAATACATAGATATATCAAGATGTTGATATATCTATGTATCGATAAATCTTTATGCCTGTGGTATTGCTGATTGTAAATGATTCACTTTCTTTTTATAGGCCCAGTAAAACACAATCGGATAGACAAAAAGGTTGAATAAAGTGTTAGTAATCAATCCTCCGATCACCACAATAGCTAAAGGTTTTGAGGCTTCAGAGCCTATTCCTGTAGATAAGGCTGCGGGCATCAGTCCAATGGCAGCCATCAATGCAGTCATGATTACCGGACGCATCCTACTCGCTACCCCATCTTTTATGGCATCGGCAAAACTCCAGTCGGGCCGGTGTTTCAACTCCGTAATGTTGCTCTTAAACCTGGTGATCAGGATCACTCCGTTTTGCACGCAAATCCCGAACAAGGCTATGAAACCAATTCCGGCAGAGATGTTGAAATTAATTCCTGTAGCAAGGATGGCTAAAATTCCACCCACCATTGCAAAAGGAACATTGTTCAGTACGAGTAAGGAATCCTTGATGTTTCCAAACAATACAAAAAGGATGAAGAAAATGAGCAGCAAGCTGATCGGAACTGCCTGTGATAACCTGCTGGTTGCCCTTTGCTGATTTTCAAAATCTCCTGCCCATTCCATTTTATATTCCTTAGGCAATTTGATCTCTGCTTTTACCTTAGCCTGAGCCTCCGCAATGACACTGCCCATATCTCTTCCCCTGATGGAGAATTTGATGGCACCATAGCGCTGATGCTTATCGCGGTAGATCATGCTTGGTCCGGTAATCTTTCTGATGCTGGCAATCTCTCCCAGAGGAACTTTCGCACCGGCGAGGGTGGGAATCCTCAGTTTGGCTATCGAACTTTCATCTTTTCTGAAATCTTCCGGATAGCGGATGATCAGGTCGAACTTTCTTTCCCCTTCATAAATCTGGGTGGCAGCCTTACCTCCAATGGCCATTTCAATTACCGCATTCGCATCGGCAGTGCTCACCCCATACAATGCCATTTTCTTTTGATCCAGGTTGATTTGCAATTCCGGCTGACCCAGGTTCCTCAGGATACCTAAATCTTCAATGCCCTCTACCGTTTTCAGAATCTTCTCTATCTTTTCTTCTTCTTTTTCTATGAATTTAAAATCGTTGCCGAAGAGCTTGACTACAATAGAGCCCTTAACACCCGAAACGGCTTCCTCCACATTGTCGGAGATCGGTTGCGAGAAATTCAGGCTGATGCCCGGGAAGCTTTTCAGTTTTTCCTGCATGCGTTCAATCAGCTGTTCTTTGGTTTCCTTTCGCTTCCATTCCTTTTTGGGATAGATGTCTACATGAAATTCCATATTGTAGAAGCCGGTTGCATCGGTTCCATCATTGGGTCTCCCGGTTTGCGACATCACCTGTTTCACTTCTTCAAAGCTTAAAAAAATCTTTCTGATGTCATTGGACAGTTTTTTTGTTTCATCCAGGGAAATGCTCAATGGACCCGTTGCGCGGACATAGATTGAGCCTTCATCCAGGGTAGGAAGGAACTCCGTTCCCAGGAACTTAAAACTGAATAAGCCCAGGACCAACACCACCATAGATACTCCGAAGGCCAGTTTCCTGAATTTAAAACAGACATCAAAGAAACGGATCACATGTTTGGTCAGGAATTCCAGAAAGATGTTGTGTTTCTCCCTTACATTTTTCCGGAGCAACACACTTGCCATTGCCGGCACTAGGGTAAAGGTCAAGAGCAGGGCTCCCAATAAGGCGAAGCTTAGCGTCCAGGCTAGGGGAGAGAACATTTTTCCTTCTACCTTTTCAAAAGTAAAGATGGGCAGCAGTCCGGTGATGATGATCAGCTTGGCAAAGAAAATTCCTTTTCCGTTTTCTAAACAGGCCTTTTTGATCAGTCCGAGTTTACTCAGGCCATTGAATTTCTCCATGCCCACCTTTTTGGCTTTATGGTCAAGGGCAACAAATATGCCCTCGACCATGACCACCGCCCCATCGATAATAATTCCAAAGTCAATCGCCCCCATGGAAAGCAGATTGGCCGACATGCCCTTCAGTTTTAGGCAGATGAATGCAAAAAGCAGTGCCAATGGAATAATGATGGATACAATTAATGTCGTACGCCAGTCGGCCATAAACAGGAATACAATCAGGGTCACGAAAATGATCCCTTCCATCATATTGCCCATCACGGTATGCGTGGCATAGTTGACCAGGTCTTCCCGGTCGTAAAAAGGATTGATCTTTACATCTGCCGGTAAAATGTTTTCATTTACGTCCTTGATCTTTTCCTTGAGTTTGCTGATCACCTCGCTTGGATTTTCTCCTTTGCGCATGACCACGATCCCTTCCACCACATCGGGATCGTGATCGCGGCCTACCTGTCCTAATCTCGGCAGGGCCGACTCTGCGACATCTGCAATGGTTTTAACGTATACCGGAGTACCGTTAAAGTTATCCACTACCACATTTCTTATTTCATCAATATTGTTGAGGATTCCAATTCCGCGGACCACATAAGCCTGTCCGCTTTGTACGATCACATCGCCGCCAACATTGATATTGCTTTTGGAAACGGCTTCAAATAATTCGGCCGCGCTCACGCCATATTGTATGGCTTTCTGCGGGTCTACGGTAATCTGGTAGGTTTTTACCTCACCGCCAAAACTCACCACGTCGGCAATACCGGGCACTGATAAAAGTTCCCGCTGGATCACCCAGTCCTGCAGGGTTTTCAGTTCCCTCACTGATTTCTTGTCACTGCTCAAAGTATACCTGAAGATCTCTCCTGTGGGCCCATAGGGTGGCTGTACCTCCGGCTTTAAGCCCTCAGGCAAATCTGCTTCAGCAATATGGTTGTTCACCTGGACCCTTGCAGCAGCATAATCTACATCGTCCTCGAAAGTGATTTTTACAATAGATAAACCAAATAGAGAAGAAGAGCGGATGCTCGTTCTTTTCTCCGTTGGGTTCATGGCAATTTCCAAAGGCCTGCTCACAAACTTTTCCACCTCTTCGGCACTTCGGCCCGGCCATTGGGTGATAATGGTAATATTGGTATTCGTTACATCAGGGAAAGCCTCAATGGTGGTATGCTTAAAACTGAGGTACCCCGCCAGAATTAGAATAAAAGTGGCAAAAAAGATGAAGTATTTATTTTTTAGCGAAAAACCGATGACGGTTTTAATGAATTTATTCATTACAGCTGTTTTTTGTGAAAATGAACAGGTTAATTTTTAAGGCTCTCGTATAAGAATACCTGTTTGGATGCCACAATGCGGTCGCCGGCTTTTAGTCCTTTACTGATATAGGCCTTATCTACCGTTTTACGGCCAATCTCTACTTCCTGGATGCGTACTTTTTTTGCCGCATCTACCACCAGCACATAGCTTTTGTTTTCATCGAAAATGATGCCTCTGGAGTTTACCACGGGAAGGTCAATGCCGGATTTTGCGGAGATCAGCACGGTGGCCATCATTCCTGGCTTTAACAGGTAACCCGGGTTGGCAATGCTGACCCTTGCATTCATTACCTTACTCTCATTGTCGATCATGTTGTACACTTTATCAATCTTTCCTTTGAAAACTTTTTCAGGGTAGGAGAGGATCGAGATGCTCACTTCGTCACCTTCTTTTATTCTGGAAATGTCTGATTCGTAAATGTTGATCATGGCCCAGACCGAAGAAAGGTCTGCAACAGTAAAGAGGTTTTTGTTGTTGTCCGGGCGCAATTGCATATTGGAGGTCACATTTTTTTCGATGATAAAACCAGTCAATGGGGATTTGATGGCATAATTGCCATTGTTGTTTCCGCCGTTCAGCTTCAACGTAGCCTTAGCACGTTTGTCTTCTGCCTGTTTGATCAGCAGGTCGTTCTTCGCTTCTTCCAGTTCCCTGCCCGAAGAGAGCCCGCTTTTATACAATTCCTGGATTTGTTTGACGTTTCTTTCTGCATTCCTGAGTTCTGCCCCGGCGCTGATTACCTCTTTGTCAAATCCGGCCATTTCGGTGCTGCCCATCGTGGCGAGGACCTGTCCGGCGCTTACTTTATCACCCAGTTTTACGGATACGTTACGAACGGTACCACTTACCATGGGAAAGATCTCTGCTTTACGTTCTTCATCGGCCGTGATTTTTGCCGAGAAGCTCAGGTCTGTCCGGTTATTGGCCTGTTGTACGGTGTCAATCAGGAGCCTGTTGATTAATGAATCGGTAACGGCAAATTTCTCCGCTACGGGAGCTTCCTTGGAGCTGGTGCAGCTTTGGCCCAGGATAACCAGTCCGATCAGGGAAAGTTTGCTGATGTTTTTTATGAGGATTTGCATGTTACTTATTTAAAAATGTTAGCACCGGTGACGTAATTGATTTCTTCTTTGGCATTCATTCGTTCGTATTTCAGTTGATTCAGCTGCAGCGTGCTTTCTTTATAAGAATCATAGAAATCGATAAATTCTACCAGGCTGATGTTCCTGCTCCGGAAGTTTTTGTTGACCTCCGTGATGAGTTTTGTAAAGTCCTGACCAAAGTTCCGGTCCATGCCCTGATAAAGGGCTTCGGTTCTGAGGGCTGATTTATAGCTGTTATAAACTTCATTTTCCAGCGTCGCTTCCTGTTGTTTCAGGGCTACATTTCCAGCAGTAATGGCAATCTTTGCCTTTTTGATTTCGCCCTGGTTTCTGTTAAATAAAGGAAGCGGGACTTTGATGCCTAAGCCGGTATAATGATTTGGTGCACTGCCTTGCAGGTCGTAAGTGAGGGAAACTTCCACATCGGGAACCGCCATTGCTTTTTGCAGGCTCAGGTTGTGTTCCGCCTGTGTGATGCTGGTTTTTGCCAGCTGAAGATCGGCCCGGTTGGCTCTTGCCGTTTCGAGCAGCTGCAGATAAGGTTGTTTTTGCAGGGAATAATCCTGTTCTTCCTCCGAAGGAGCGGTTAAGGACAAAGAGGTGCTGGCCTTGATATTGGTCATCAGCTTCAAAGTTGTTGCTGTGTCTTCAATTTCATTGAGCAGCGTGGTGTATTCTCCTTTGAGGTTATACACAAGTGATTTTATTCTGATAATGTCTTTTAACGCAACATTGCCCATTTTGAGTTGTTGCTCGGAAGCCGCCAGCAGTTGTTCCAGTGATTTGATTTGTTGCTGGTAAACGATGGCGGATTGCTGTGCATAATAAGCTTTATAAAAATTGCTTCTCAATTGAAAACGCAGACTGCGCATGAGGTCGAAATAAGCATATTCGCTCAGTTTGATCCCTGTATTGGCCAGCTGGATATTTTTATTCCGCTTTCCGGCCAGTTTAATGAGCTGTGAAATTTGTACGTTATATTGTCCGGAGGGTAAAGAATTCTGGAAGAATTTTTTGGTGACCGGATTGTACAGCTGATTTTCATAGCTGATTTCCGGGTTGTCAAACAGTTTGGCGGTAATGACATCTGCTTTTGCCTGTTCCGTCTGGTATTGCTGCGCGATCAGCTCATAGTTTCCTGCTATAAACATTTTCTCTGCTTCAGGAAGACTGAGTTTCAGGCTGTCCTGAGCCCTGCCCGCCATACCAAGTCCGAGTAAAAGAATGCCGGTCAGAATTAATTGTCTTTTCATCTCCGGCAAATCTATCCGGAGGGAATTAAACCCGAATTAAAGGGAAGTTAAAATGGGATTAAAATTTAGGGAAACTAATTTTAAAGGAGGTGCCATCTCCCTTTTTTGACGTTACACTGAGATTTCCTTTAAAAAGGCTGATGATTTTATGGGCCATGTATAAGCCCATTCCGTTACCCTGGTGCCTGCTTTCAGCTGCCGAGCTGTAAAAAGGCTTAAAGATATCTTCCTGTTGGTCTTTAGGAATTCCGGGCCCATGATCGGTAATGGAAAGGTGAATGAACTCGGCCTGAATATCCAGCGCGCAATGGACGTCCTGATCATCGGAGAATTTAAAGGCATTGGAGATGATGTTGTTCAAGGCAATGGCCAAAAGGGTGGGGTTGGCCTTTATGAGGAGTTGAGCCGGATCTTCCGGCATATTCAGGATATCCACGGTCAGTTTACCTTTTGGCTTCTGGTTCCATTCCTCAGCCAGGACCCAAAGTGTTTCGTCTATTCTGATGTCCTGCAGCTTTGGAGCACCAAATTCCAGATCTGCCTGAGCAAGACTAACCAGGCCGGTGATGATATTGTCCATCTTTTCTGCATCTTCCATCACCGAAGCCAATGCTTTTTGGTAGTCGGTAATTTGTCGCTCTTGTGATAAGGCAATTTCCGCACCGATCATCATCCTTGTAACCGGGGTCCTTAGTTCGTGTGAAGCATTGGCCACAAATGTTTTCTGCAATACAAAAGCTTGTTCCAGATGCTCCATCAGGTTATTGAAATTCTGCGCAAGCAGGTTGATTTCATCTTTGTTCTTTCCTTCCTGAACCCTGAAATGCAGGTTGTTGGATTTGATCTGTTTCACTTCATCTATGAAAAGGTCCAGTGGTTTTAATATCTTCTTCGCAATCCATCTTCCCGAGAGCAGCAAGCCGATAAAGATGACGATAAAAATCATCACCATGATCTTTTGCAGTTTGTCTATCCGGGAATAGGTACTCTGGTCAATGGCAGAGGCCAGAATCACAAAATCCCCCTGATTGTCTTTATAAAAGATTCCCACCACCTGTCTTTTTCCATCAAGAAACTGCATTTTCTTTTGCTTTCTGACCTTATTAATGGTCTCATTGCTCCAGTATTGCTGGTCGTCCCCAATAAATGTAGCGCTGTTTTTAGAGTTATAAATACGGATTACTTCTCCGTTTAAGGTTTCCAGGTATTGATTTCTGACGGTATTGAGTGAGTCCGCTGAGATTTCATCCGCTTCCAGGTAGAGTTTTGCCGTTACCATGGTGCGGTCCGTTAAGCGGTCAAAGAAATCGGCCTCCAGGAATTTGATAAAAGTAAAATATACCGCACATAAGACACCAAGCAGGGTTAAGGTGCTGATCAGGGTGAAGTATAGGGAAAGGCGGTCTTTAAGTTTCATCTGTTGAATTTGGCTCAAACGTTATTTGAGAATATAGCCCATCCCAATTTTAGTATGGATCAGTTTTCTTGAAAAACCCTTTTCGATTTTGTTGCGAAGAAAGTTAACATATACATCAATTACATTGGTGCCGGTATCAAAACTGATGTCCCAGGCGTTTTCTGCAATGTATTGCCGGGAGAGCAGGCGGTTTGGGTTCCGGAGAAACAATTCCAGTAGTGTATGTTCCTTTGCTGTCAGCTCAATGAGGATTCCGGCCCTTTTTACTTCCTTGCTATAGGTATTCAGACTGATGTCGTCAAAGCTGAGCAGGTGATCGTCTTTGTCTTGTCCGGTAGCTACATGCTGTCTGCGCAGTAAGGCCTCAATTCTGGCCAGCAGCTCTTTGAAATGGAAAGGTTTGACGAGGTAATCGTCTGCTCCGGAATTCAGACCGGTTACTTTGTCGTCAATAGAACCCAATGCCGTAAGCATCAGGATAGGCAGGTCCTTGTTCCCGCTGCGGAGCGACTTGCAAACGGCAATCCCGTTCATCCCAGGCATCATCACATCCAGGATAACCAGGTTGAAATCTGTTTCTTTGAAAGTTTGAAGGGCCTCTTCTCCATTGGAAACAATGGTAACGAGGTATCCCTGTTCTTCCAGTCCGGTTTTAATGAGCCCGGCTATTTTAAGGTCGTCTTCTGCTAACCCAATTTTAAACATAGCTGAAAATGGTTATTGTTGTAGCTGCAAAGGTAATTTAAAAGTTGTTCTCCTTATCTGCCAGGTTATCAATTACTTTGTTAATATAATCTTAATCTTTCTTTCGTATAAAAAAGTGTACCTTTGCAAAAATTGTTTCCCTGGAGCATCTGTGGCGCTTAAAATTATGCTGCTTTTCAAAGACAATAATTGCCATTAAACACATTTATGAAGAAGATTGTTGACTACAGAAAACTATTGGGTGTACAAAAGGATACCGAATTAAAAGAATTGAAGACCATTTACAGGAATTTGATGAAAGATTGGCATCCTGATAAATTCCAGGATAGTGAAGAGGCCAAAGTGGAAGCAGAAGTTAAAAGTAAGGAAATCATCGAAGCTTATCACTTTTTGGTAAGTATCGCTCCTGAAACTTTAGAGCTTTCTATCGAGGAATATACTCAAACTACTGCAACCTGCGGAATTGCGGATTATTCCTGGGCTGGTTTAGTCCTGACGGTTCATTTCCTGGATGGCAGTGCTTATGAATATTTCGGTGTTCCTAAAGCGATCTATGTGAAGCTGGTAAATGCAGATTCTCCTGGTAGATTTGCACGTCGTCATATCTTTACTTCATTCCCTTACAGAAATATAGCTAAGTTACAAACTGCATAAGCGCAGTTTTTAGCGACATTATATATTTAAATCTCCTTAAAAGGGGTTACAGGCTTTTTGCTTTGCAACCCCTTTTTTACGGCAGGTTTTTACTATACTTGATGATAATAAAGACTAAAATGTCTGTTAATGCTGGTAAATCTACTCATCCAGTCTTAAAATTTGCCCTTTTTCTCCACGTAACTCTTTTTCAGAAACGACGGTGAAGCGAAGCTTTAATGGCTCATTGGGAGGTAGGATCTCTACGGTAATTTTTTTACCCCTGATCTTATATTTTGAAGCAAAACCGACGTCTCCTCCTGGTATTAAATTAGCTTCACCACGAGGATAAAGCGTAAGAATTATGGCTTGACTGTTTTCATCCCCAGACCCAAAGCCCGGGGCCGCGTTTTTTTGTATAAAACGTGTTCCCTTTTCCATATGCTGGGCATCTTTTTTACAGGAAACGAGAATCATTGATATAAACAATAAGACCGTCGTGACATAAATGGAGTATTTTCTCATGAGTATTAATTTTATCCCTATAACGTGGCAACTCAATAAGACGCTACAAAATCTAAAAAAAACTAATGTAAAATTATTTAAAGGTCTTTATATGAAAATATTTTTTTGATGCTAACCTGTGATGAACGAAAATAGGATAAACATCAATCCGCTGATCAACATTAAAAAAAGCAGAAATGATTTAATTTCTTCTGCTTTACGGCCATCTTTTAATACAAGCCGGCTAAAAGGCGCTGATAATTGAGTGGTCAGGGCAAACAAAAAGGCAAATGCTAAGGCCAATTGTACGCCCATTCCAATAGGTAAGTGATTGCTGGTGTTTTTAAAATAACCAAGCAGATCGCCTAGAAATAATAAATTCCAAACAACAACGAAAACAATCACCGCTGACCATTTCATTGGAAAGCTTCCGCTTGATTGGTACTTATTGATCCTGGCCTCGACTTCTGCAGGTATGGTATCGGAGTTACTCAAAAATCCGGTATCGTTAATTCGTTTGATCAAGTCGCGGCTACCGGAAGTTAAAAAGATAACCTTTTCACTATATCCGCTAACCCGGTGATTAATTTTTATGCCAGTCCCGGAAAATAAGGTAAATGGCTCGATAGAGATCACATCAGAAGGCCTGAAATACACGTTGCCTATGATGGATGCATTTAATTGCAACTCATTTTTATTCACTAACAATTTGGCAAATGGCCATGTGGCCCGGCCAGAACCAATGTTTGCGCCACCGGTTTCTACGATTTCATACATTAATGCTTATTCAGGAGGTTTGCGACTAAAACTATTTAAAAGCAATGGAATAACAAAATTACCGCCTCTTTTTTTATTCATGAAATTTCCGTTCTTAATCTTGTTTTGCTATTTTGTTTTTTTACCATCAAGCAATGATTTAAAATGAATAATATAGTCATCAGAAAACATGAAGCTGCCGATCGCAGCCGCATTGTGGAATTGCTGAAATTAAACATACCTGAATATTTTTCTCCAAATGAGGAAGCCGATCTGATCGATTATTTAGACCATCATGCCGACAATTATTATGTAGTGGAACTGGATGGCATAATTTTCGGCTGCGGTGGTTTTAATTTGTCGGAAGACGGGGAAACAGGAAAGTTATCCTGGGATTTCTTCCATCCTGAAAGTCAGGGTAAAGGCCTCGGCTCTGCATTAACGAAGTTCAGGATTCAAAAAATTAAAGAAATAGAAGGAATAAAGACGGTTTCTGTACGAACCTCTCAGCTGGCCCATCAGTTCTATGCAAAATTTGGTCTGGAGCTTAGAGAAGTAGTGAAAGATTACTGGGATGAGGGTTTTGATCTGTACAGGTTAGACCGTGATGTAAACTTAGTTTAAAGAAAAAAAATGAAAATAACTGTCCTGATCTCTACCGCCCTGATTGCCCTTAGTCCTTTTCATAAAACCATGGCACAAACCGAAAAAAACCAAGTAGCTGCAAGGTTAAATCACATTGCAGTATATGTTACCGATCTGGAGAAATCCACAACGTTTTATAAAGATGTTTTTGAATTTACCCAGATTCCTGAACCTTTTCATGATGGCCGGCATACCTGGTTTAGTTTAGGTCCTGCAGGCCAGCTTCATTTGATTCAGGGAGCGAAAGGCAAGGGGAACTTCGATAAAAACGAGCACCTGTGTTTCAGTGTGGCTTCAATAGAAACCTTTATTGAAAAGATTAAGGCCAAGGATATTGCCTATGAAAATTGGGCAGGAGCAGCTAATACTGTTACCTTAAGGGTTGATGGGATCAAACAGATCTATTTTCAGGATCCCGACGGACATTGGCTGGAAGTGAATGACGATCATTAGTTAGGCGACCTTCCACCTTTTGTGCGACCATAACCAATAAGCCGGATGTTCTTTGATCGTTTCCTGAAGCTTACCGGCAAAGGACCTGGTGATCTGATGATCCCCGGTTTCCCTGGCGGCATCTGTGATCAGGGAAAAGTTGACCTCCCAGCAGTTGTTCGGCTTTCTCTTCATATCAATATAAACAACAACGGCATCTGTCGCGATAGACAATTTTTCCGCACCATTGAACATATTCGTTGATTGATGAAGGAAGTCAAATTTGGTATCTTCATTAATTCCCGGAAATTGGTCTGCGATAAAAATCGACATCTGTGGTTGTCCTTTCTGTTTCAAAAGATATCTTAATGCTTGATTTGCGGGGATTAAACGCATTCCAAAGCGCGTTCTGATGTGCTGAATAAGTTTGCCCATTACAGGATTGCTGAGGGGCTTATAAATGGCATTAACGCTAAAGGGCAGGTAGGATGGCAGGATATTCAGGTACTCCCAATTGCCGTAATGCCCAAGAACAGCAATGATACTTCTGTTTTGCTGATAATAATCTAATACCATTTCCACGTTGGAAAGCGTTACCTTTTTGCGAAGCTCGCCCCGGCTGATGGAAAATAATTTTGTGGTCTCCACTATCATTGCAGATAAATGCCGGTAAAAGTCTTTTGAAATCTCCTGAATTTCTGCATACGATTTTGTAGGCAAGGCCCGGGAAAGATTTTGTAAAACGACACTATAACGGTACCTGAAGACCCGGTAAGAGAGAAAATAAAGCATTTTTCCAATGGTGCCATTGGCAACCTGAAGCGGGAGTAATCCAAGCAAATAAACCGGAAAGCAAACAGAGAGAAATGAGCAATCGTGCAGGAATTTTTTTAGCGGATTATTCTTCGCAGGGTTCATGGATAATCTTTAGTAAATAAGCAATTAAAACAATCATTAACACCATTGCAATGAGCAAGATGCTGAGGATCCAAAAATATGGATTTGCGGTGAGTATTGTCATGATTTTTAATCGTATCATTAGATTTTTTAATTTAAAACGTCTTTATTCTTCAGTGAAAATCAACTGGGGCGAAATTAATCCATACTTTCCGGTTATAGAAAAAAAATTGACCAGATGTGGAAATATATCCACGAACGGATGTTTTGAAAGGATTTAGCCGGAATTGATTTTTCATGACAGCGCATTACGTTCTTTGTCTATAAGACAACAGCATTTGCTTTTACCCCTACGACAGGTAGAAAAAAATATTTTTGCTTTCTTATAATGGAGGAGCAGCTGGTACTTATGGATTTTCTACCTAAATGCTTGGAAAATTCACCTTTTTTCAATGTAGGAAATTAGAGTTTTGATTAACGTAAATCTATTTCAACTGATTTGCACTAACCAAATTTAACGCTAATTAACCTGCTCCATGCCCAAGCACTATTTTGACAGATTGGAATATCTGGACCAACTCATTAATTGTAAATCTACCGGCACACCAGATATGCTTGCAAGAAAAATGAATATATCTAAAAGAACCGTATTCGAATATATAGACATCCTGAAATCACTGGGTGCGGAAATAAAATATTGCCGCCATAGAGGAAGCTATTATTACGAGTGTTCCGGTTACTTTAATTTTCGTTTTATTCAAACATAAGGTTTGTGTTGGCCATGTTGTAACTACAATAATACAACATGGCATCTCCGATGCATTTTTATTGCATTTGCCAGCTCTATATTTATGTTATTACGATTGTAGTATAACGATTGTAGAAATTAAAATAAAATAGTAGGCGATGAAATTACTTGTACGAAAATCAGGCTTAATTGGAGCTATTGGCTCCATCTTAAATAAAAACCAGGAGAACAACCTATTTCTTACAACAAAATTCATCATCAGGTACTTTCAGGTTAAAGCAACTGATGCCCATCTTGCATACCGCATATTAAATCATGTAGAATATCCCTCTCTTCTTACAATTAAAGACGTGCTGTTTGACTATGGTATCGCATCAGGTGCAATCCAAAAAGGAAATCATTTTTACCATGATTTTGAAACTCCTTTTGTTTGTGCAATACAACAGGAAGATTGGGCCCAGGCTAATTTTACAGTAGTTACCGCTGCCAGCGAACAAGAAATTGAATACCTAAATCCCCTGGATCATACATTGGTTAAAATTTCCAGTTTAGATTTTGAAAAAATAGACAGGGAAATTATTCTCTTACTGGATGGGACAGCTAAAAAAGACGAAGTTTTTTATGCGGAAAATAAAAAAAAAGAGCGCGTCGCAAAATCAATCAAACGGATTCCTGCCTGCCTTATGATATGCGCTCTTTTTTTTACCGCATTTAAACTATACAGCAGTCCCTCAAGTTTGAATTGGATAAGTATCGTTTTTTTATGCACGAGT
The DNA here is from genome assembly GCF_003852525.1 of Pedobacter sp. KBW06. Classification (GTDB taxonomy): domain Bacteria; phylum Bacteroidota; class Bacteroidia; order Sphingobacteriales; family Sphingobacteriaceae; genus Pedobacter. Next base: position 1,568,354 of record NZ_QAJL01000003.1, on the reverse strand, counting down.
TTTACGGGATTAGCAATTTCATCCTTGCTGCTCTGGCACGAAATTGACGCACATAATCCTTTTATCAAACAAGTCTGTGGTGGTTTTGGAAAAAAGGCAAACTGTGATGCCGTTTTAGGCTCCTCAGGCGCCATGTTTATGGGAATTAGCTGGTCTGTCTGGGGCATGAGTTATTTTGCTGCTTTTTTTCTCAGTCAGATTCTGTTTGCCAATCAAATCACTTACCATCACCTGTGGGCTATTCTTTCGCTACTGGCAAGTCCATATATCATATATTCAATCTACTACCAGTCAAAAATCGTTAAGCAATGGTGCCCCCTTTGTTTAGCGGTACAATGCATCTTGTTCTTAAATGCATTGTTGTCCTTTTTTCTCCTGTATGCAGTCGATTTTTCTGTCGCAATTGAAGGCTATACCATTTACGCAACAGTGGTATTGGGAATTTGCATGTTGTTACTCGGTTATTACGCGATCCCGTTGATCAAACAGGCCCGTGATGGCAGGAACTATCAGAAACGATGGAAGAAATTGCGCTTTCATCCGGATGTTTTCCGCTTAATCCTCTCAAAGGGTAAATACCTCAGTCCGGTTCCCGAAAGCCTGGGCATCGTGATGGGAAACCCCAACGCAAAACATGAAATTATAAAAGTCTGTAACCCCTACTGTGGCCCATGCTCAAAGGCACACCCAATATTGGAAGATATTGTCAGGAATAACCAGGATGTTAAAGTTCGGATCATTTTTAAATCTTCCGGCAGAGCTGACGATCCGACAGCAATTCCAGCTCAGCATTTGTTGGCCGTTCAGGAAAAATACGGTGCAAAAGCAGCAGAGAGGGCTGTGGATGACTGGTACGGCGCCGCCATAAAGGACTATGACACGTTTTCCACTAAGTATCCTATCAATGGAGAGCTGATGGCACAACAACACAAAACAGTCTCAATGAACGAATGGTGTTTTAAATTTAAAATTCGGGCAACCCCCACCTTAATCATCGATGGATATGAATTTCCAGATGATTATCGAATCGACGAATTAAAAAACCTGTTCTAAAAAATACTACGTAGTAAGCCCGGTGGGATTGCAAGCCACACCAGTGCAAAACAAAAGGCGCTTTTTAGAGGCCCTCCTATCATGTTCAGGAGCAAATGAACATCTAAACCAAATAAGAACAATATTATGAAAAAGATTAGTCTAAAAAATCTGAACCTAAACGAATTGGAACAATTATCCCGTGAGCAGCTAAAAAATGTATTGGGTGGATCAACTGACGGAACCGATGCAACTGTTCCTCCTGAGTCAAAATGCAATTGTAACAGTAAGGTCGATTGTCCAACGAGTCCGGGCCAAAAGCCGCAGGATTGTATGGGGGGCTGCGACTCTAGCGGCACGAGCTATCATGGATACTGTGACTGGGACGGCACAGCGGGTTAAAGATAAATAGCCTGAAAAGGAGACCGCTTTAAAATTTTAAGGCGGTCTCTGACTACCTTTAGGTCTGATAGTGCTAACGATTTGATTCCAATTTTGCTGATTTAGAATGAAAAGAAAAATATGCTCCATGTTACTGACTACTGTGCTGGTCCTGTTTGTACAAGTGGAAACCAGGGCCCAATCCGCTGGTAAATTTACAGTCAACGGTGTAATAGATACTGTCCCGCACGCAACTTATTTCATTACCTATTTTCAAAAAGGTAAGGTTAAGTACGATACAGTTTCTTTAGATGCGCAGCGTAGGCTTAGGTATACAGGAACCATCACGGAACCGACGATCTTTAATTTGATGATTAAAACGGTCAATCCCTTATTTATGGGTAATAGCTATGTTTACACCTTTTGGGTTGAGCCCGGAAAGATCATATCTTTTACCGGAAAAACGGGCTGGCTGCTGAAAGGGGCGAGAGGGCTGGTTACCAATTCTAAAAAATTCGATATCCGGAATTCGGATACCGAAGTGATCGAGCGTGCTTATAGAGAAAGTTATGGGGCGGCATTAAGAACTTTGGAACAAAATACAGGGAAATCAGTAAGCAGCCTGGTTCGTGCCCGGCTTGTCGATAGTATCGAGACTAATTTTATTGTTCAGCACCCAAATAATTATTATTCCATATACCTGCTCAATAACCGTCTAAGATATTCAGAGCCAGACTATCCATTTGTTGAGAAATTAATAAACAGGCTTTCGGCTAAAATTAAAAACACTTATCTGGGGAAAGAAACAGTTCAGCGCATCAAGGTTAATAATTTGGTTGGGATTGGAAAGACAATGCCCGACTTTGTACAGCCTGATACCCTTTCAAAACCAGTCAAATTGTCTGATTTCAGGGGGAAGTACCTATTCGTAGATTTTTGGGCCAGCTGGTGTGGTCCTTGTAGAAAAGAGAATCCACATTTAATAGCAGCTCACAAACAGTTTGCAGCAAAGGGTTTTGATATCCTTGGCGTTTCTCTGGATGAGTCAAAAGCGTTGTGGTTGAAAGCGATTCAGGATGATCAATTGACCTGGACGCAGGTTTCAGATCTGAAAGGACTTAATAATTCAGTAGCCAAAAGCCTGTTCATCCGGGCTATTCCGGATAATTTCCTGTTGGATCCCAATGGTGTTGTTATTGCCAGAGGTTTGAGAGGGCAGGAGCTTTTAAAAAAGCTGAAAAGTATTTTTAAGGATTGATACCTGATGATATATATATCTGCCCAGCCTGATTCCATCTATTTTATATGGCAATTGGAAATTCAGTTGAGAAATTTCCGGTCCTTAAATATCAGCAGGGATCAGGTCCATGTACTTGTGGGATACCATAAAAAATTGGGATTAAGAAAAGAGTTTAAAAACTTCATCACGCAGCACAACTCCTTTGCGAATTTTTATTGTTATCCGGATCTGCGGGAAAAACCTGTATATACATCGTCCATTCGGCCCAATATATTAAAGCAACATTTTGAAACACATGCCTATCTGAAGGAAGAAGTCTTGTTTTACCACGATTCGGATATCCTTTTTTCCCGGATTCCACAAATCCCAGATATTGAAAATACCGAAGCCTGTTATGTTTCTGATACCCGTAACTATCTCGATATAAAATACATCAGACAGGTAGGGTCGGAGGATTTACTGGATCAGATGCTGGAAGTGGTAGGGATTTCAAAAGAGCTGTTGAAAAGAGAAGATTCAAATGCAGGCGGTGCACAATACATCTTAAAAGGCATCACCTCAGAATTCTGGCAAAAGGTAGAAAAAGATTCAGAGTCGCTGTATATGGCAATGAAAGCTTTTAATAATGAGCTATGGGAACGTGAATATCCAGTAAAAGGAGAGTTTCGAAGTAAGAAAAGAGGAATTCAGGCCTGGTGTGCAGACATGTGGGCGGTATTATGGAACCTCTGGTATTTTAATAAAAAAGTAGAAATTCATGAGGAGCTGCATTTCTCCTGGCCCTATAGTCCAATTGAGAGTTGGAAGAAACTCGCCATTCAGCATTACTCAGGTAATATTAAAGAGAAGGGAGTATTTTTCAAAAAAAATGAATATGCGAACTATATGCCCTGGTATGATCACGCCTTAAACAGCATCCCGGATAGCAATTGCAGTTATGAAATTGTTCGTCTGATCAAAAGACGAAGAACGGAAATAGATCAGCAGCGGACCCGCTTCCCCGACAGTTGTATCGTACTGGAAACAGAATATCCATCCGCTCAGCTGCTGGAAACATACGAGATTATAAAATGCTATATCACAAAGAATCTGGATATAGAGGTATTCCTCTTCGGAGCAGATGGCCTGGTGATCAAGGATTCTGAGTCCCGGTTAAATAAGAAAAAAAAGATATTATGGATGCCATTTAATCGGTTAATTGATGTAACGAAAATCTCAGAAATACTTTCCTCTCCGATATCAGACCGCCGGCAAATGAAAAACTTTCATTTCAGGCAGATCTATAAAATTGACCAGTTGTTTGTAGCCGCATTTTCCAAAATGCTGGACGACGCTTTATTTTACGAGAACCTCGGGAAGTTTAACATGGAATGTAAGACGATCGGTAAGTCTGTGTGGCTAATTAATGGCCAACTGAAAGAACTAAACGAAGAAAGCCTGAATACATTCAAATTGTTGATGGAGAAATCTAACACTGCAGTCGGGCTAATAAACGATCCTGATATGGATCTGATGGCTTTTAATCTTACCTGAAAAGATGCATTCTGAAGAAAATACATACTCGGTGCTGAGCCGCTTTTTGCCCTCAAAAATTGACCAGGGTTCATCAAATGCCTTACTGGATCGCTGGGCCGAAGAAGTAACCACAATAAACAACTACACCTTTGACAATGGTGTGACTGGTTTAGGCTGGCTTATCGCTTTTCTGATTCAAAGGGAACATATCGGGGGAAACGTAGATGAAATACTGGAGGACGTTGATGATAACATTTATAAGTTTACTATAAAATCCATTTTAAGTGAACCAACAAATGTTGACCAACTGCTGGAGCTGGTTACCTTCTATCAGCAAAGGTTTACAGATGGCATCGCCAACCATAATTTCTATCGTAAATTCAGTCACTTTGAGTGTATGAAGCTCTTAACAGAAAAGCTGAATGCTTTCTTGTCTGAAGTTCCTGTTGACGATGAAAACCTGTGTACGAAAATTAATATTTTACTAAAGTATAGTTATCTGGCCGAATCTGGAATTATAGAAACCCTTGTTGAAGAGGCATTTTATAGTCAGATTGAAAAGCTAATCATTTACTTTAATGGCACTGAACCAACCCGCTTCACTGAAGGGCTAATGATTAGTTTGCTGAAATTTCTGGTCTGCGTTAAGCAGTATCAAAATTCCCATTGGACAGAAAGAATAACCAAGGCTTATCTGGATCTAAAAATGGCGCTGAATGAAAAATATAAAAATGCTTCCACAATTGCCATTTGGGAAAAAGTATGTTTTTCTATTCCACAACCACGTCTTCGTTATGAAGAAGATCAGTCCTATTGGCAAAGCGAAAAGGGCAAACATTTACTATTCATTTTATACACCAATGTCAGATCTTTTGAGTTATCCTGCAATTAATCCGGTCATTACCCTGGTAATTCCACTATTCAATGCGGAAAGATATCTGATCGAGACATTGAATAGCGTTAAGTTCCAATCCTATCGGGAATGGCAATGTATAATTATAGATGATGGGTCAACTGACCATTCAATTGACTTGACGCAGGAATACATCGCAAATGACAAGCGGTTTCTCTTAATCAAACGCAAAGATCGTACGCTAAAAAAAGGCGCAAATAGTTGTAGAAACCTCGGCCTGAAACAGACAGTTACAAATTGGGTGATGTTTTTAGATGCGGATGATTTGTTGGAAGAAGATTGTCTGAAAAATAGAATGCTCGCTATTGAATCCAATTTATCAAATGACATGTATGTGTTTAAGACTGCTTTTATTGATAATGATAAAAATATCAAAGGAACCTTCAGCAACCCGGATCCGAATATCGAAGACATCATATACCGGCTGCTGAAGCATCAGGTTCCCTGGCATACCATGTCCCCGGTTTGGCGGAAGGATTTTTTACAAAAAACAGGCGGCTGGAATGAAGATTATGAACGGCTTCAGGATATTGAGCTTAATTTACGAGCAGTTCTTCAAAAACCAGCTATTTATTTCGCGACTGGCGATTATGACAGTTTCTATCGCTTCCTTCCCATGTCGGACGAAAAGAAAAAGGCTGCCCGGTTTGGCTTTTGCAGAATCCTTAAAGACTATTATCATCCATTACTGGGTAATGATTGGATTTCAGAGGAATATAAAATCAAACTTCAGGAGTCTTTTCAGCAGCTGATCGAAAGGCAGCTGATCAACTACATAAATAACGTAACTGGGAGAGATCTGCCCTGGGAAGAACTTTATATGGAGACCTTAAATATGCTGAATCTGGAAGTAGAAGAGATAGATGCAGTTCAGCGGCTATTCAACAAAATGGCTTAACTCACTTTTCATTTTCTTTGAGCTTATTGATAAAACCCCTCGGCGTTTCTCCATATTGTTTTCTAAACTCCCTGCTGAAATATTTAGGATCATTAAACCCAACCAGATAAGAGATTTCGGATATGGTATAGACGTTTTGTTCCAAAAGCAGAGCTGCCTTTTTTAGGCGGATAGATTTAATGAAATCATTTACGGAGAGGTCTGTAATCGCCCTGATCTTCTTGTATAAGACAGGTTGGCTCATCCCGACTTCAATGGCGAGGTCGGGAACAGCAAAACTTTGATCGGCCATGTTCTCTTCGATATACTTTAATACCCTGGTCATGAAAGCCTGATCCATCGATCCGATCAGTACGTTCTGAGGCTGTAAAGTCACTTGTTGACCATACTTTTGTCGCATGGTGGCCCTGGAATTCAAAAGGTTTTTGATATTGAGGGCCAGTAATTCCGTGCTGAAAGGTTTGGTAAGGTAAGCATCTGCGCCAGTCTCAAGTCCACTTACCTGGTGGATGTGCGTGGACCTTGCCGTCAATAAGATCACCGGAATATGACTGGTCCTTTCGTCGCCTTTTATTTTCCTGCAGAGTTCAAGCCCATCCATTACCGGCATCATGATGTCACAGATGATCAGGTCAGGAAGAAGTTCTATCGCTGTTTCCCATCCTTTTGATCCATCCTCACTTTCTTTGATCTGATAATTTTTGCTCAATAATCCGGAAATCAGCTGCCTGATTTCCGGATTATCCTCGACTACCAAAATAGTTTCATGCTGCGCTGTGTTTTTAATCTCTTCTGCCGTTGTCGGATCATCGTTCAGCAGGGTAGGAGCCAGACTTTCCAGGACCAGGTCATAGCCAATGGTTTCCATCAGCTCTGCTGGTTTAAAATGAGCCTTCCCTTTTTGAAGTGTTACGGTAAAGCAGGTATCTCCGGCCTTTTCGGCTGCGGCGGGGTGGCTTTCTATGCCAATTTTTCCACGATGAGATTCCACAATGCTTTTGGAAAGAGCAAGACCTATTCCCGAACCAATATGACTTGAGCCCTGCGCATCTACCTGGAAAAAGTCGCTGAACAACTTATTCTGGCTTTCATAAGGGATGCCCTTTCCGTTGTCCCTTACCTTCAGCGTTACAAAATTAGGATGCTCCACAATAGAAAGCCTGATCTGTCCCTCATCATCACTGAACTTAAAAGCATTGCTCAGCAAATTAAATAATACTTTTTCCAATTGCGCCTTGTCAAAATAAAGCGGAATAGATTCAGTTGTGCATTCAAAGGTATACTGAATGTTCCGGCTGATGGCAATATGGCTGAAGGCCAGAAAGATCTCTTTGCTGAAAGTCACAATATTCTCCCGGCCGACTGTCAGTTTTAAATGTCCTGCTTCTACCTTTCTGAAATCCATTAGTTCAGTGATCAGCCGCATTAAGCGGTCTGCATTGTTCTTGATCGGGATAACCTGCCTGTGGACTTCCATATTGTCCTGAGTGTTCTTTAATAAGTTTTCCAGTGGTCCCAGAATGAGTGTTAAAGGCGTGCGGATCTCATGAGAGATATTGGTGAAGAAGCTCAGCTTCATCTGTTGTAAATCTACAGATCGCTTCAATAGTGCCCGTACCACGATGTAACGGATGGTAAGGAACAGAATAACACCAAAGATCAACAGATAAAGGCAATAGGCCCACCAGCTTGCCCATAAGGGCGGTTTGATCCGGATCTTTATACTGGCAATGCCGGCACCCGAGATGCCATCGTTATTGCTTCCTTTCACCATAAAGGTATAATTCCCGGAGGGAAGGTTGGAATACGTTGCAGTCGGTTCATTGGTGTAGTTCCATTCTTTATCGTAATCCAGCAGCCGGTAAGCATACCTGTTTTTGTCGGGTTTGACGTAGTTTAGCAAGGCGAAGCCAAGTGTAAAATGATTCTGATCATGACCAAAGGTGATGCTTTTGCTGCTGCTGATGTTTTCTTTCAACAGCTCATCAGGACCATTTACCGCAATAGGAAGGTTAAACAGCTTTAATCCGGTAAAAATTATCGGGCTTTGAGACCGGTTGATTTCTATTTGTTGAGCAAAAAAGGAAGTCAGGCCATTATAACCACCAAAAAAGAGTTCTCCTTTACTGTCTTTAAAATAAGACCTGACATTGAAATCATTACCTGCAAGCCCGTCACTCTTGGTATAGGTTCTGAATTTTCCAGTCTTCGGATTAAGTTTTGACAAACCATTATCGGTGCTGATCCATAAACTTCCCGCTTCATCTTCAATCACACCGAGCACATTGTTGTTGGATAAACCCTCCTTTTCGGTATAGGTTTTAAACTGTTTTGTCTTGGGGTTGTAAATGCTGAGTCCACCAAAATAAGTACCTAAACAGAGGCTCCCGGATGTGGTTTGCACGATACAGTTGATATAGTCGGATTGAAGTTTCTGCGGGTTGTTTTTGTCTTTAAAGAAAGAATACAGTTGCCTGGTGTTTAGGTCGTAGGCATGCAGGCCAGCTTGCGTACCAATCCAAAGGTTCTTCTCCCTATCCTCAAACAGGACCTGTATGTGTTTGTTCTGCAGCTTTTTCTCCAGTGGGCTCTTTATCGTATACGCAGTTTCCCCATTTTTCCATTTCATCAGATTGAGTCCTGAATAAGAGCCCACCCAGATGTCGCGGTTGCTGTCTTCGCAAATGGCAATGATTTCGGCAGTGCTGATGTTGTTACTCGTATCCTTCACATTGACGACAGACCTGAATGTTTTGTCCTTAGGATTAAAGATGTTGAGGCCACCGTGATGGGTCCCTATTAATAAATTTCCGTTTCTGTCTTTACAAATGGTTTTGATCAGATTGGAGCTGAGCCCTTGTTTATTGTTCAGACTGATCTTATAATTTGAATAGGTCTGGTTGCTTCGGTTATAATAGTTTAAACCGCCGCCCTCGGTACCTATCCACAGGTTTTGATACTGATCTTCTACAATGGAACTGATGATATTGCTGCTGATGCTGGACCGCAGTTTACTGTTTTTATAAGCATGAAACTCCGTAGGGAAGGGGTAAGCGATATTTACACCTCCATAAAAAGTCCCTATCCAGGTACAGTGGTTCCGGTCCTGAAAGATGCTGTGAATAGAGTTATGGCTGAGGCTTTCTTTTAACTCCGGATTGTGCTGATAATTGCTGAAGCGCTTGTTGCCGGGGTCGAAAATACTCAGCCCCTCCTGGGTCCCGATCCAGAGCATGCCCTGCTGGTCGAGCATGATTTCACGAATGTCGTTGTGAACAAGTGAATTGCCGCTGTCATTATGCCGGTAAACAGAGAAAGATCCATCGGCATTATTGAACAGGTTTAAGCCGTTATCGGTGCCAATCCAGATGTTCTGCTGTGCATCGGCAGTCAGGCTCGTAATGTAGTTGGAACTGATGCTGCCTGCCTTTGCCTGCTCATGCCGGTAGATCCGGTATTGTCCGTTTTTAGTGTTCATGCGGATCAGTCCATCGCTCGTGGCAAACCACATCTGATCATCAGGGCCCCTCAAAGCTGCGTAAACGTTGTTTACGCCCCTGTTGGAACGGGCATCCTTAAACAGGTAGGTCTTGAATTTGTTGTCTTCCCGGTTAACGAGCAGGTTGGCCCCATACAATGTGCTGATCCAGAGTTGTCCTTTTTTATCTTCATAAATGTGCTCTATGGCATTGCTGCTGATGCTGTTTTTGAGTTTCGGATTGGCGTTAATACGGGTAAAGGCATCTTTTTTCTCATCATACTTGTTGAGGCCTTTCACGGTTCCCACCCAAAGAACACCTGCATGATCAGTTAAAATGGACGTGATTTCATCGCTTGAAATACTGCCCGGATCATTGGGGTTATTTTTATAAACCTTAAACTGATAGCCATCATACCTGTTCAGGCCATGTTTGGTGCCAAACCATATAAATTGCCGGTGGTCCTGGGTAATGGCCATTACAGAATTCTGAGAAAGTCCGTTCTCCAGTGTCAGGTTACTGAAACGGATGCTTTTCTGTGCATAGGCCGCGACTTGCAATAAAATAAGAAAGCAGAGCCATGACAGATCAAAGCTCCTTTTTATAAGTTTCATACCGGCTCCCCCCAAGGGCTGTTAATATTGGTTTTGTTGAGCTGTGAATATCCGATTATTCATTCTTATTATCTGCAAAATATTGTTGAATTGTTTCTGAATGCGCTTTTTTTTGATTTTTCTACCTATTCCTTTAGAATATTCATCTTTTAAAAAAGAATTATCCTACAGCTTTGGTACAACCAAAAAAACAAGATTGGGTCTTCCGATCAAAAAGTCAATTAACCAACTAACCAAACCAAAACCTCCAAACCATGACACAAACTTTTACTCTTCCCCAATCCGGCTACATCAGGAAATCGCAAGGTAGCTAGTACCTGATCATTCTGTAATGATCATTATTCGCAGCTCGCAGTTGCAAAAATAATTATAAAACTAAGGTTAGGTTGAATGCCCTTCGATTGTTGTTTGGTCGCAACAACGGAGGGCTCTATTTAACTGCTGTAATATCAAATGATCTCAACCAAAACTTAAAACCAGATATATGAGAGAAAAACTACGCAATTCATTTAGAAATTTGGGGCTGGGGATGCTGTGCTTAACGGCATGGTCTCAACAGACTGCGTATGCCCAATCCCAGGACAGTACTTTCAATAAGAAAGCATTGAACGATTCTGCAAGAAAGGCAGTCAGGAGTTCTTATTCCTTTCAATTGCCTTCCAGCAAGATTCCGGTATGGTTTGGCACACAACGCAAAGAACAACTGTTACAATCTCAGGGAATAGTGAGCGGAGATGAACTGCTCAGCTTCCCTGTAGCACAGATTGAGGGAACTTTATATGGTAAACTAGCCGGTTTATCGATGGTTCAGCCATCGGCCAAGCCAGGAGAAGATGCGGCATCTATTTTTCTGAGGGGACGAAACCCATTGATCGTCGTAGATGGGGTACCCAGAAATCTGAATAGCATTAACCCTGAGCAGGTGGCTTCCGTTTCCGTTTTAAAAGATGCATTGGCGACTGCTGTTTATGGAATGAGGGGAAGCAATGGGGCGATCCTGATCGAGACGAAAAGAGGCGGTATTGCTCCCCGGAAGATTTCTTTCACGGCTCAAACAGGGATCCAGAAACAGTTGAATATCCCGTCTTTTCTGAACGCAGGTGACTATGCTACACTTTTTAATGAAGCATTGACAAACGATGGAAAACAACCCATATACACAGCCGAAGCAATAGAGAAATACCGCAATGGCTCTGATCCTGTCCTGTATCCGAATGTAGACTGGTACAACAGTATTCTAAAAAAACAGGCCAGCCTGCAGCGGTACAACCTGAACTTCTCAGGAGGAAACGAAAAAGCCCGCTATTTTGTAGACCTGGATTACCTGAATCAGGATGGTTTCTTTGTTTCTGATCCCAAAAGGAACACCTACGAGACCAATAACTCCTTTAAACGATATGGTTTCAGAACGAATATAGATGCTGACCTTACTAAAAACCTGTTGCTTTCCCTCAATGTTTTTGGAAGAATCAGAAATGGAAATGAACCTGGAGCCATTGATGCTTACTTAACAGATATTACCGGTTCAGACTTGATTTATACAAGTCTTTTGAGAACACCAAACAATGCGTATCCGATGTTAAATCCGGATGGTTCTTTTGGAGGAAATCAACAGTTCGGCAATAACTTATACGGACAGGTGATCGGTTCGGGCTACAGACCTAGTTACAACCGCAACCTTGGCGTTGACCTGAGCCTGAAACAGAAGCTGGACGAATTGCTGGAAGGATGGTATGTACAGGGAAAAGGATCCTTTAATACCTATTATTCTGAATTGATCAACCGGAGCAAATCCTTCGCAGTTTATCAGTATACCCCCAAACCGGGAGGAGCGGCAGACATCGTTAAATTTGGTACAGACGGCTCCCAGAACAATAGCTCTTCCCAGAATGTAACGAACAGGCAGATCTATACGGAGTTTATGACAGGCTATGACCGGGTCTTTGGAAATCATGAACTGAACGCTTCCCTGAATTATAACATGGATAGCTTTGTAAACGGTTCTGATCTGAGTATGGACAATACTGCGCTTGCCGCAAGATTTCAGTATAACTATAGTAAAAAGTATTTCCTGGAGCTGGCCTCTTCCTATATGGGAATGAACCGCTATCCAACCAATCATCAGTGGGGATTTTTTCCTGCGGCAGGTTTAGGATGGGACATGTCAAAGGAGGATTTTATGAAATCTTTCAAATCTTTGAATACCCTTAAATTAAGAGGAAGTTACGGACGTACAGCCGACAATAGCGGGGCGGGTAATTTCGTTTATCAGCAATTCTATACCTCTTCCAATACGGTTTATTTTGGCAACCCGGCAACCGGCAACAGTTCTATTATTGAAGCCCTTCTGGCCAACCCCAACATCACCTGGGAAACTGCAGATAAGCTGAATCTTGGTCTGGACATTTCTGCATTCCAGAATAAACTTCAATTCACCGCAGAGTATTACCACAATGCCTACAGCGGCATTTTACAACCACGCGGCACAAATGCAAGTACAGTTCTGGGAAATACAAGACCTAATGAAAATATTGGAAAACGAACCTATAGCGGCTTAGAGCTAACCGCAGGCTATTACGGTAAAACAGGCAGCATGAACTGGTTTGTAAATGGAAATGCCTCACTGAGCAAAAGCAGGATCGACTATATGGACGAGGTGATCAGACCTTATGAATGGATGAAGAGAACCGGGCTTCCGGTAGGACAGCCCTTTGGAATGGTGGCAGATGGCTTTTTTAACAATCAGGCAGAAATTGACAACAGTGCCAAAGTGGACGGATATAAGGCGGTCCCTGGCGACATCAGGTATAAGGACCTGAACGGAGATGGGGTGATTAATGTTTTTGATGAGCAGGCGATAGGAAGCACCAAACCAACGATCTTTTACGGACTAACAGCAGGCTTTAACTATAAAGGATTTGAGTTCTCTATGGTATGGAATGGCGTAGCCAACAGAAACGTTTTTGTAAACGGAGCCGGAACTTATGAATTTCAATCGGTAGGAGTTGGAGGTTCCGGACAGGCATTTGCCCATCACCTGGACCGCTGGACACCTGCAACTGCAGCGACCGCAACTTACCCGCGTTTAACAGTTGGAAACAACATTAACAACCAAAGAAACTCTTCTTTCTGGTTGAAGAATGGCAGCTACCTGCGTCTTAGAAATGTAGAGTTCGCTTATTCTTTACCGCAGCGCTGGATCAGTTTTGTAAAACTGGACCGGGCAAGAATCTTTGTAAATGGCAGCAACCTGCTCACCATTACCCCGCTGGAAAGAGTAGATCCTGAAGTCGTTGCCTGGGATTATCCAAACCAACGCGTATTCAATTTTGGAATCAACCTACAATTTTAAACCTGAACCTTAAAGTAATGAAGCGTATAAAAAATATAATTACAGGACTGAGCTTGCTTGCCATCATAGCTTCCTGCTCCAAATCCCAGGAAAAAGAACCGCTGGAAAGAATCGGGGAAGACCTGGTTTTCGATAATATAGATAAGAATGCAGATTATGCGAAACAGTTTCTCAATGGTACCTATTCACAATTACCTGACGGATACAACAGGGTGATCGGGAATTTTCTGGATGTAGGAACTGATGATGCGGTCTCTTCGGAAGATGGAAGTCCGGTAGAGGGCTACAGAACCGGACTGGTGTCCGGACAAAATGTACCAGACAACCAGTGGGCAAGGAATTATGCGGGGATCCGCAGGGCGAATATGTTCCTGAGCAAAATCGATATTGTACCCACTACTCCTGAACTGAAAATCCAGTGGAAAGCAGAAGCGCGTTTCCTCCGTGCTTACTTTTATTTTGAACTGGTAAAGAGATGGGGGGGAGTGCCCCTGATCGGCGATAAAATATTTGGCCTTAACGATAATGTCAATCTGAAAAGAAATACAGCGGATGAGTGTTATGATTATGTCCTTTCGGAAATCGAAGCGGTAAAAGACCTTTTACTGCCGGCAGTAGTTGCTGATCAGAATATCGGAAGAGCAAATAAGGGGGCTGCGCTTGCCTTAAAATCAAGAATATTATTATATCGTGCAAGCCCGCTTTCGAACCCTGGCGGAGATCTGCAACGCTGGCAGGCAGCCGCTGATGCGGCAAAAGACCTGATGCAATTGGGTAATTACTCATTGGGAACAGATTTCATTGCCCTGTTTAATGCAACGAAGAACACGGAAATTATTTTCATGAAGGAACAGAGCCAAAACCAGACGGTGGAAACGAATAACGGGCCGATTGGATATACTATTGGCAACGGAACAACAAGTCCTACGCAAAATCTGGTAGACGCTTTTCCAATGAAAAATGGTAAAATGCCAACGGAAACGGGGTCAGGATACGACGCTGCAAATCCATACGCAGGCAGAGATCCCAGGTTTGCGGCAACAATTATGTTCAATACCACGAAATGGCTGAACAGACCGGTAGAAACATTCAATGGTGGTTTAGACCGCCCGGGAGGAAGCAGGGTCCAGACCAAAACTGGGTATTACCTGCGTAAATTCATGGGTAAATTTGAAAGTTCCGGTGTTTACAGCAATCAGAGTCATCATGTCATGCTGTTTCGTTATGCAGAGATCTTATTGAATTATGCAGAGGCAGTGAATGAGGTCAACGGCCCGGTAGCCGAGGTGATGAACGCCATTACAGCCATAAGAAAAAGAGCGGGAATTACGGCAGGAACGGATGCGAGGTATGGCATCGCTGCTGGCATCACGAAAGATCAGATGCGTAGCCTGATCAGAAATGAACGTCGCGTGGAAATGGCTTTTGAAGAGCAACGGTTCTGGGACATCAGAAGATGGAAAATCGCGGAGCAGGTGCTCAATGCTCCACTGAAAGGAGTGAACATTGTTAAAAATGCAGACGGGACTTTTAATTATACCATCCTGGATATTGCTCCTGCAGTTTTCGATGCTTCGAAAAACTATCTTTTCCCAATTCCTTACTCGGAAATCCAGACCAATCCAAACATGACTCAAAATCCGGGATATACTTATTAATTCCTCCAAACAAACACAGAAATAATGAGAAAAATAATTCTTATATGCTTTATGCTATGCCTGGGCACGGTGGCATTTGCGCAACAGATCGTACTGAGCGGCAGGGTGACCGACAAAGACGGCGGTCCTATTCCAGGTGCTACGATTACTGAAACGGGAAATGAAAAAAACGGAACATTCAGTAACAACAACGGCGATTTTAGCCTGAAAATAACCGGAAAGCAAATTAAAGTAAGCAGCATCGGTTATGAAGTACAAACCATCAGTATCGGAAATAAGCATGCCATTGTCGTAACACTGCTGGATAACAATTCACAGATGAATGAAGTGGTGGTGGTGGGCTTTGCCAAACAAAAGAAAATCACCAATAGCGGCTCCATTTCCACCATTAGTGGAAAGGAATTGCGCCAGAGTCCTGCGGCAAGTATCCAGAACTCATTGGCCGGAAGATTACCGGGATTGTTCCAGCAGCAAACCAGCGGACAACCGGGAAAAGATGCCGCCAATATCTATATCCGTGGAGTGAGCTCATTTGCCGGAAACAGCAGTACTCCATTGGTGATTGTGGATGATGTGGAATTCCAGTATGCCCAGCTGAACCAGATTGATCCGAATGAGGTAGAAAGTATTTCCATCCTTAAGGATGCATCCACAACTGCAATTTATGGGATTAAAGGAGCAAATGGGGTCATTGTAATTACAACGAGAAGAGGAAAAGAAGGCCCCGCAGTGATTACCTTCAGAACAGAAGCTGGTGTGCAAATGCCTACCATTTTAAGAAAGTCACTGGATTCTTACCAGTCTTTGCAATTGTTGAAAGAACAGGCGGTTAATTCCGGTCAGGATCCTAATGTTGCCTATCCTGGCCTGGTAAGCGATGAGGCTTTGGAACATTTTCGCCGGGGCGACGATCCCTTCCGCTACCCCAATGTAAACTGGTACGATGAAGTGATGAAAAAAAGCGCAGTTCAGTTGCGCAATAATATTGACATCAACGGGGGAACAAACAGTCTTCGTTATTTCATTTCTGCCGGTTCCCTTTATCAAAATGGAATCCTTAAAGATGTAAAACGAAAAGAAGATTTTGACAACAATTACTTTTTAAAAAGATACAATATCCGATCTAACGTTGATCTGGATGTCAACAAAAACCTAAGCCTGAAATTAGACCTTTCTACACGCTTCAGTGAAATCAATGAGCCTAATTTACCGGATCCGATGCCGGGAGGATCACTTCCTTTCTGGCGTAGAATTTCGAGCGGATTACTCGGTCCCTGGGTGTATCCGGTCCGCAATGCCGACGGAAGTTATGGTGGGGTGAGGGGTGGTTCACTGAACCCTGTTGGTGCCCTGGAATATGGGGGATACAAACGGAATTACAGCAATGACCTGAACCTGAATTTGAGCGCTACCCATAAACTGGATTTCATCACTGAAGGCTTGTCCCTGAAAGGAGTACTGGCTTACACGAATAAATCTGAGTTTAACAGAGAGCTTGGTCGTGGGCGTTTCCCGGTGTATACCCTGATTCCGGGAACAAGTACGCTGGACCCGGTATATCCTGAATTGTTGAGGATTGAACCACTGGTTCGGGGTAGCGGAGATTATGAAGCACCTTTCAGAAAGCTGAATTTTCAGGCCATCCTGAATTACAACAGACAGTTCGGACAGCATAATGTTTATGGTTTACTGTTAACGAACCGTACCGGAGACATTAAAGGATCCAATGCGCCGGGTAACTTTCAGGGTTATGCCGGAAGATTGGGCTATAACTTTAAGTCACGCTATTTAATTGAGTTCAATGCGGGTTATAATGGTTCAGACCGCTTTAAAGCGAAAAATCGTTTTGGATTGTTTCCTGCCATCTCCGGAGGATGGAACATCAGTGAAGAAGCTTTCTTTAAGGACAATATAAAGGTGGTCAATTACCTGAAAATCAGAGGTTCTTATGGTACGGTCGGAAGTGATGTGGTAGAGGGAAACAGGTACTTATACAATGAGGTGTATGCTGTGGCACCGGGCGGCTATTATTTTGGGGAAAGCCCTACGGGACAGCCAAGAGTAACGCCGGGAACGCTGGGAAACAACGATGTGCGTTGGGAAAAGGAACGTAAAGCAAATATTGGTGTCGACATGAAGTTGTTCAACAGCAAACTTGAAATTACGGCCGACTATTTTGACCACCTGAGGTATGATATCCTGACCAATAGGGAAACTGTACCCGGATATACGGGCTTAAGCCTTCCACCTGTCAACCTGGGTAGGGTGAGCAATAAGGGATTTGAGCTGGAAGTCAATCACCGTAACGCGGTAAATGATCATTTTCAGTATTTCATACGTGCCAATGCTTCCTTTGCGAGGAATAAAATTCTTTTCAGGGATGAACCGGATGCAGTGGCGGCAAACCTGAAGAAAACCGGACGTCCTGTAGGTCAGTTGTTTGGCTATATTTCAGAAGGTTTCTACCGTGATGATGCAGATATCGCAAACAGTCCGAAAGTGTTAGGAAAGACGGTAATGCCAGGTGACCTGAAATACAGGGACGTGAACGGAGATGGAATCATTGACGGAAAAGACATCACTGCCATCGGAAAACCGGAAACTCCGGAGCTGACCTATGGTTTCTCTGCCGGATTCAGCTATAAAGATTTCGATTTCTCCTTCCTTCTGCAGGGAGCAGCAGGAAGCAGCATCAGTTCCAATACCTTACTTCAAATTGGAAATGTCAATGGAATACCCGCAGCAATTCATTTGAAACGCTGGACGCCGGAAACAAAAGATACTGCTGAATATCCCCGTTTGGGAGGTGTGAGTTTTGATGCTTCTACATTTTGGCTGAGACCAGCAGATTACCTCCGCCTTAAAAATGTGGAGTTGGGTTATCACCTGCCGAAGCCGTTTACACAAAGATTGAGATTGAAAGATGTTAGATTTTATGCGAATGGACTCAACTTACTCACTTTTAATAAATTGAAAATTTATGACGTGGATCCGGAATCTAAAAGAGGAAGTGTGGAGGCCTATCAGAATTATCCTCAGATGAAGATTGTCAATTTTGGATTACAAGTAACTTTTTAAGAAGAAACCATGAAAAAATTAGTTAAATATATCATGATCACTGCAGGTTTAGGATTTGCAGTGTGGACTGCGGGCTGTAAAAAAGCAACGGATAAAAGTTTCCTGGATCCTACGGATATAGGACAAATCAATGAGCAAACGGTTTTTGCCGATAGTGCCCTGAGTATTCAGTTTTTGAATTCTGTATACGGAGACCTGCCCAGAACTTATTTCATGCAAAATGGAATTACCGGAGGTGGAATCTGGGCTTTTTCCGATGCTTCCGATGATGGGGAAGCCCGCTGGTCCAGTGGCTTTTCTCAGGGGTTCAACCGTGCAAACGTAGCAGGAGGAGCAGATAACGTATTTAGCCTGAGCACCTGGAACAGCTGCTATGCGATGATCAGGAGGGTAAATGTTTTCCTGGACAACATTGAACGTGCACCGCTTTCTGCCGCGAAAAAAACGAGGCTCAGGGCAGAATCCAGATTCTTAAGGGCTTATTCTTATTTTCATCTTTTGAGAACATTTGGAGGTGTTCCGCTGCTTGGAGATAAAAAGTATAACCTTGAGGACAACTTCCTGTTGCCAAGAAACAGCTTTGCGGAAAACGTAAACTATATTGAGAAAGAACTCAATGACGTGGCGGTCATCCTGCCTTTGGAACACCTTCCGGAGGATTTTGGCAGACCTACAAAAGGAGCAGCGCTTGCAATAAAAGCAAAGCTGTTGCTGACAGCTGCAAGTCCGCTTTTTAATGAAAGTAATCCCAATTCCGGACCGGTAAAGGTACTTCTTGGCTATGAAGCTTATGATGCAGGCCGTTGGAAGAAAGCAGCCGATGCTGCTAAAGAGGTGATGAACCTCGGTCTTTACAGACTGGTAGAAGACAATACTACGGCACCAGGATATGGATATTATGACATGGGCATCCAGCGTAAAAATTCCGAATACATCTTCCAGATCATGATGAATACCGGACGCTTTTACGAGCAGTACCTGTTGCCTGCTTCCCGTGGCGGACAAAACTACGGAAACCCGACCCAGCAACTGGTAGACGATTATGCAATGAGCAATGGGAAAATGATCACTGAGCAGGGATCAGGATATGTGGCCACAAGTCCATACCTGAACCGTGATCCCAGGTTCTATTATACGGTGATTTATAATCAGGCACTTTGGCTGGACAGGACGAGCTTAACCAAAAAACCGGTAGATCTTTATGCACTGGCACCAGGAGATGGTATGGGTACCGCAGCTTACAATACAGTTACCGGATACCTTTGGAGAAGATTCTGTAATGAGAATGCCGGAGGCAATTATGGCGTAACAAGCCAGATCGGACTGGTGGTTTCCAGATATGCGGATATCCTGCTGGAATTTGCAGAAGCCACCAATGAATTTCAGGGGCCAACTTCAGAAGTATATGATGCAGTGGAAGCGATCCGCAAACGTGCAGGCCTGGTTCCTTTTGCCATCAACAGAGGGATGAGTAAAGAAGAAATGCGTACGGTAATCCGTCATGAAAGACGAATTGAGTTCGCTGCTGAAGAAGGACACCGTCTTTTTGATATCTTTAGATGGAAGACTGCCGAAACCCTGTTAAATGGACCAATGGATGGAATGAGGTGGACAAAAACGGGCAGTACCTTTACCGGGAACAGGATCACATTTGAAACAAGGATATTTAATAGTCCTCAGATGTATTACCATCCGATTCCACTGAAAGAGATCAATAAAAACAATTTGTTCATCCAAAACCCAGGATGGTAAACGTATAAAAATGATAGATATAATTATGGAAACTCAAACAACAGCGGAGAATAAAAGTAGTTTAAGGCCGGGGAAATGGATATTATTTGTACTGCTGATGTTGAGTTTCCATTTGGGGCTTGCACAGAAAGAAACACCGGGAAACTGGCTGAGTACAGCATTTAAAAAAGGTGTTGATTTCAATCAGATCGGGGAATGGAGAAATGAACAGCAATTGCAAACCTTTCAAAAGATTGATGCATTGCCGGAACACATAAAATCAGCTTTCGTCAAACAGGCGGAGCAGGCGAATTTGTATGTCTGGCCTTCTTTACCTGCCAGCCTTTACCTGGACTATAAGCATACCGGAACAAGGACAAACTACGAACAATTGCAGTCGGAAAGACGAAGGAAATTATCAAACCTGGTCATCGGGGAGCTGATCGAAAGAAAAGGACGCTTTATTCCTCAGCTGGTCAACGGTCTTTGGCTGGTATTGGAGGAAAGCACCTGGGTAGCACCCGCACACATTGTGGTGCAAAAGGAAGGTGCAGACCTTCCTAATCCTGAAGAGGGCTACATCGATCTGAATGCCGGACGTACGGCAGTAACGGTAGCCATGATTTATCATTTGCTGGCTCCGGAGCTGGATACTTATTCAAAAGTGATCAATAAACGGATCTTGTCTGAACTGGACAAAAGAATTTTTCAACCCTACATGAAATACAATCAATTCTGGTGGATGGGCTTCAAAGGAAATGCGGTAAACAACTGGAATGCATGGGTAAATACCAATTGTATGCATACGGCTTTACTGGCAATGCAAACTCCGGATTCCCTGAACAGATTTACAGAGAAAATTATGCGCAGCACCGATAATTTTCTGAATCAGTATCCCCTGGATGGAGGCTGTGATGAAGGCCCGAGTTATTGGGGAGAAGCGGGAGGAAAACTGATCAGATTATTAACCTTGTTAAATAGTGCAACTAAAGGCAAGCTCAACTGGGAGGATAAGCCTTTGATTCATGAGATGGGCAATTATATTTATAAAATGCACATCGCCGATGATTACATGGTGAATTTTGCCGATGCTACGGCACGTTCTACCCCTGACTTTGAAAGCATCTATCAGTTTGGAATGCTGTTTAATGACCCGGTTTTAAAGCAGTTTGCTGCTTTTCAGTTTAAACAGGAACACCAGGAACTTCCATCCGGAGATGTAACGGATTTTGTACAGTCGGTAGCCATTTATGCCGACTTATTGAAAATCCCCGCGACCGCAGCTTATCCGAAAATTTCCTTACTTCCACAATTGCAGGTACTCACAATGAGGTCTGAAGCCGGAAGCAGCAAAGGAATGTTTGTGGCGATAAAAGGAGGGAACAATGCCGAAAGCCATAACCACAATGATATTGGCAATTTTATCATATACATGGACGGGAAACCCGCAATTATTGATGTGGGGGTGGGAACCTATACCAGCAAGACATTTAGTAAACAACGTTATGAGCTCTGGAACCTGCAGTCTCAATGGCACAACTGCCCGGTCATCAACGGCATTCCACAGTCGGATGGAAAAAAATATGCGGCTAAGGATTTTACCTATTCGCATGAAGCGGATCATGAAAACCTGCATCTGGACCTGGCTGCGGCTTATCCTGAAACAGCGGAAGTCAAACAATGGAAGCGTAACCTGGATTTCTATCCGGCAAAAGAAATGTTAACCTTAACAGAGTCGTATCAGCTGAAGAAATTTAAGGAAGCCTCGGTCTTGAATTTTATGACCGCGGCACCGGTACAGCAAAGCCCGGGAGAGTTGACCTTCGGCAAAACAGGCCTGGCCCTGAAATACGACCCTTCGAAATTTGAGGTAAAGGTCATAGAGAAATTGCTCGAAGACCCGCGCCTTAAAAATAGCTGGGGCGAAAAAGTATATCGGGTGGAGCTCCGGTTTAAAAGTAAATCATTAAAGGATCAGGTTGTCCTTAAATTCTATAAAAAATAATATCAGCCAATTACAACCCACAAAGAAACCATCATGACCTTACCAATCACACAACGAAGCGTATGGCAAGATCATGATCGCAAAAGATCGAAAAAAAGCAAATATATACTGATGAAAAGATTGATGATTGCAGCATTTGGACTTTCAGTTCTGATGAATTTACAGCCGCTCTCTGCACAGCAGAGCAGCACAAAAGAAAAGATAGCCTTACTGCATGGCGCACATAGAGTAGGAAAAAGAACGGATGCAACAATGGAAAAATGGAGAGGCTATGGCCTTGGTCAGTTTATCCATTGGGGACTGTACGCCATCCCTGGCGGAGCCTGGAAAGGAAAACAATACAATGGTGCCGCAGAATGGATCAGGTCATGGGATGGAATTCCTAAATCTACTTATGATTCGCTAAACTATAGTTTTAATCCAACTGCATTTGACGCCAAAGCCTGGGCAAAAACAGCCAAACAAATGGGAGCAAAATATGTGACTTTTACCACGAAACACCATGATGGCTTTTGTCTGTGGCCAAGTAAATACACGAAATATACCGTAAAGAATTCCCCTTATAAAAAGGACATCGTAAAGGCGGTAGTGGATGCTTATGATCAGGAAGGAATCGATGTGATCCTGTATTTTTCCGTGATGGACTGGAATCATCCGGATTGGCGCTATGACATTAAAACCAAAGAGGACAGCATTGCTTTTGAGCGCTTTAAAAAATTCACCCGCAACCAGCTGATTGAATTGCTGACCAATTACCCTACGGTTAAAGGTTTGTGGTTTGATGGCACCTGGGATAAATCCTGGGTAAAACAGGCTGCTTTTGCGGATGAACTGGAAACAGAAATGCGTCGGCTTCGTCCCGGTCTCATCATTGGCAGCAGGTTCAGGGCAGATGAGAACGGAAAACGTCATTTTGATTCGAACGGTGTATTGATGGGCGATTATGAGCAGGGATGGGAAAGAAAAATACCTGCTAAAATAGAAGATGTTCATGGCAACGACTGGGATTGTGTGATGACCGTCCCTGAAAACCAATGGGGATATAATGCAGCCTGGAACGGACACCTAAAAACCGGGAACGAGCTGATAGAGATGACGGCCAGGTGCGTTTCATTGGGTGGTAATTTTGTACTCAACTTCGGCCCTAAAGGAGATGGCTCTATCCGTCAGGAAGAAATCAAACTGGCAGAGGAAATTGGTGATTGGATGAAAATTAATCAGGAAGCGATCTACAATTGCGAATATGCAGGCTTCAATAAACAGGATTGGGGTTATTTTACCAGAAAAACCGGTACCGATAAGGTCTATATGCTGGTATTTAATGTGCCGCTATCTGGTGCTTTAAGAATAAAGACGCCCTCAAAAACGGCAATCAAAAAAGCATATATACTGGCGGATGCACAGGAAAGTTTTATTCCGGAAGAGATCAGTGCTGATGAATATTTCCTGCATCTGAAAAAAAATACACCTTCAAAACCATTTGTGATTGTTCTGGAAACCATAAAAGCAGGGCAGGACAGTGGGACTAAATACGAGAAAGCTAAAATTTAAAACGAAATACAGATATGATGATAAAACGCGGGAGATCTCTGTTGGTATTGATGGCATCCATGGTGCTTTTTCATACCACAGCCAGGTCACAGACGAAGGCGAAAGAGGCGGCAAGACAAGTTATTGCCATAAATAACGATTGGCAGTTTAAAAAAGATGCCAACCGGAGAGATGCTGCTTTAACAGATTTGAAATGGAAAAATGTAAATATTCCACATACCTGGAATGACAAAGACATCCAGTCGGGAAATGGCTTTTATGCCGGAGATGCTACTTATAGAAAAGAACTGCAGGTCGATACCAATTGGAAGGGAAAACGGATATTTATCCGCTTTGAAGGGGTAGGATCGGAATCCCGCCTGTACGTCAACGAGCGATTCATCGGCGAACATAAAGGATCTTATGCTGCTTTTGCCTTTGACATTTCCTACGCCTTGAAATATGGACAGAAAAATAAAATTGAAGTCCGGGTTAACAATCAGGAAAGGGAAGATATCATCCCAATTAACAACCGTCTTTTTCCAATCTATGGAGGAATCTATCGCCCGGTTTCATTGATCGTAACCAATAAAGTAAACATTGCCGTAACCGATTTTGCATCGCCGGGAATCTACATTAGCCAGAAAAATGTCTCGGTAAAATCGGCTGATGTTCAGCTGAAAGTAAAGATGGAGAATAAATCAGATAAGGCGGCGGCGCTGACCTTGTCTGCAAAAATTTATGATGCAGCAGGTAAACTGGTTAAGGAAGAAAACAGCCCGATCAATGTCTCTACTCAGGGAGAACAAATTTTTAGCCAAAGTCTGAACCTCACAAATCCGCATTTATGGAATGGAATTAAAGATCCTTACCTCTATAAACTCGTAGCCAGGGTTCTGGATGGAAATGAGGTTTTGGATGAGGTGACTCAGCCTTTAGGGATTCGTAAATTTGAAATGAAACCCGGCAAAGGTTTTTTCCTGAACGATGAGCCTTACCGCCTGCTTGGCGTATGCCGGCATCAGGACAAACAGGATGAGGGAAATGCCTTGTCCAACGAACAACATGTAGCAGATTTAAAGGACATCCGGGAAATGGGCACTACTTCCATCCGCTTTGCGCACTATCAGCAATCTGAATATCTTTATTCCAAATGCGATAGCATGGGCTTTGTCATCTGGGCCGAAATTCCTTTTGTAAATGCCGTTTCGGGAAAAGAAGCCGCAAATGCGCAGCACCAGCTAAGGGAACTGATCCGCCAGAATTATAACCATCCTTCAATTTATGTATGGGGGCTTCACAATGAAGTGTACGGAAAAACACCAGACGATTATACGGCAGTATTAACCAGAGAGCTGGATGATATCGCTAAAACGGAAGATCCGGACCGTTATACCGTGAGTGTAAGTGGTTATGGAGAAATGGATCGTCCTACCAACTTAAATGCAGATATCCAGGGAATGAACCGCTATTATGGCTGGTATGAAGGTCATATTGGCGATCTGGAACAATGGGTGTCAGGGTTAGAGAAAAAATACCCGGACAACAGGCTGGTGCTTTCAGAATATGGAGTAGAAGCAAATATTGACCAGCAGGAAGAACTGAGCAGAGATACGGGCAACCCTTCGGGGCAGTTCTGGCCGGAAGCTTATCAGCAGAAGTTCCATGAAATCCAATGGGGAATCATTGAGAAACATCCATATATCGCAGCTTCCTATGTCTGGAATATGTTCGACTTCGCTGTGCCTCCTGCAAATGGGGGAGGGGTACCGGCAAGAAATATGAAAGGCCTGGTTACCTATGATAGAAAAGTTAAGAAAGATGCCTTTTACTGGTATAAAGCGAATTGGAATCCGGAGCCTATGGTATACATCGCAGGCAGACGGAACAATAAAAGAGTCAATGCTTTAACGACAGTAACGGTTTATTCCAATACAGGAACACCCGAACTAATCGTGAATGGTAAAAAAATAACGGGTGTAAAAAAGGGTACTACTGCGGTTCACTATGTTTTTGAAAAGGTTAAACTTCAAAAAGGAAGTAACCGTATTGAAGCAATTGCCGGTAAAAACGAGATCAGCGACCGGGTAAACTGGAATTTAAAGTAACCCTGTGGAAGCGGGGAGATTTGCCTGTCTTCCTTCGTACCTCGTTCGACCACAACAGTTAACTGGAACGTCCCATGGACGTATCAGGAACGTATCAGGAACGTCTTTTCGATCGAAAAGACGTTCCTGATACATCTTTAGGCTGACTGAGGTATGTTCCGGTTAACTATTGTAACCGAACATGACCTTACCTACTTCCCTTTCAGTGCAGAAAAACGTTCGCCAATAAGGCTCAGCTGAGCTTCTGTAAGTTTTGATGTTTTTCTCAATACTTTTTGGAAAGCAGCAATTTCTTCTGTTGATCCGGGATAGCCAATATTCTGTCCTGGCGTAGTTAAAGGCGCTCCATCTGGTCTGATCTGAGAATCAGCGAGTACTTTGCCATCTGCATCAAGAACCAGCCAAAAAGGAATCCCTTGTTTATCGCCGCCATTCTTTTTCAGAAAGTCCATTGCTCCTGGATTTTCCAGTGCTTTATTCTTATCGTTCTCCAATACCGTCAGGTGAGAGATCACATAGTTATCATTAAATAATTTCCTGCAACTGGCATCATTCATTGCTGTATCCAGTTTATGACACCAGCCACACCAGGAAGCATGGAAGATGACAAATACTTTTTTCTTTTCTTTAGCGGCTTGTTTATACGCTTGTTTGAGAATCACATCAGCCGGTTTTGCCGGTTCCTGTGCATAGCTTGTCGCGAAAAAAAGCAGCGCACAAACCGTAAATAATACTTGTTTAATTTTCATGGGGGATCTTTTTAAAGCTAATTTAGTTAAATTTTTATAGCTAATGGTTAGATTTGAGGATGATTAAATATAAAAATAACAATGAATGAAAGAGTAATCCGAGCCTTAAATGATGAGCAAACGATCACTGTTTATCAGGCTTACAACCGCCACATTGCGGAAAGTGCAGTCGCAGCCCAGACCTTTGTTTCTCCCCCCTTCAAAAAAGAAAGAATGACCTGGATCAAGCCATCCTTTCTTTGGATGATGTACCGTTCGGGATGGGCACTTAAAGAAAATCAGGAACATATCCTGGCTGTTAAAATCAAGAGATCAGGATTTGAATGGGCACTGCAAGAGGCTTGTTTGTCTCATTTTGAAGCCGGCGTACATGCTTCTCCGGAAGATTGGAAAGAAAAACTATCGGGATCGCCGGTGAGGGTTCAATGGGATCCCGAAAAGGACATCTTCCTGCAGGCATTGCCTTATCGCTCTATTCAGATCGGGTTGTCTGGTATTGCCGTCGAAAAATATTGTGCAGACTGGATCGTGCAAATTGAAGACATTACGGAATATTCAAAAGGGATTCACCGGCTGCTTCTTGAAAATAAAGTTGAGGAAGCTAAAAGCCTGTTGCCCCTTGAACAGTTGTATCCTTTACCTGATCCAATCGCCCTGAATATTAAGTTGAGCTAAATTCCCCCTAAACCCGGCGGTCAACAGACGGCCCAGGTTTATCCTCCAGTTTACAAATCATTGATAGCTGTAAGAAATCGGGATCCATACATACCCGGTTCCTTCTGCCCGGATATGTCCTATTCCGGGAAAAGAAATATGGTCACTGGCAATCCAATACCCCTTTTCAGCGGCCTCCGCATAAGCTTTTTTACGCTGTAATACCGCAGCTGCCGGATCTACATCAAAAAGAATGGCTACCCCGGGATCTGAAAACTGAACTTCGGCCACATGCATGATGTCACCCCAGAACATCATTTTTTCTCCCTTGTTTTCTAAAGAGAAAAAACTGTGACCGGGAGTATGGCCTGGTGTCGCTATTGGTCGGATTCCCGGGAATATTTCCTGATCGTAGTTAAAAGTTACCACTTTGCCCGCTTTCAAATAGGGGTCAACCTTCAGATGGGCTTCATCAAAGAACGGAGCCAATCTTTTGGCTGCTTTTTCTTTCTGACCTTTCCCCAGCCAGAAATCAACCTCGGCCTTGCTGATATAAATTTTGGCATTCGGAAAAACCATGTGGTTTCCATCCATCAGTCCTCCCGTATGGTCGGTATGAATGTGTGTGATCAGGACCATGTCAATGTCCTCGGGTTGGTAACCTGCGGCCCGGATGCTATTGGGAAGGAAACCTAAAGATGGGCCATAGAGTTCGCTGGTTCCTGCATCAATAAGGATTAGTTTTGAACCGGTAACAATGAGATAGGCGTTAATGGATGCTTCGGGTTTAGTAAGGTGATTTTTTGCCAGTAATTTTTCGACCTGCCCTTCAGCAGTATTCAGCAGGATGTTTTTAACGGGAAGCGGAAGCGTTCCATCTGATAACGCAATGATTTCATAATCTCCAAACTTCATCCGGTAATAACCAGCTTGTGCTTTTTCCGCTTTTTTTAAAGTTTGAGCGATGATGGGCTGACTAAATAGCAGGATGGAGAGCAGGCACCTAAATAAGTTTTTCATGTTTTTTTTAAATTATAAATAGACATTTCCGGAAGGAATGCCCTGCAAAACTAGACCCGGCCCGGATTTCCTGCAAGTACGTACTTACGAATCATATAGGGGGGAATTCCGCCCAATTGGCTTGATGAGGTCTGAGGGCAGGAATAATTCGTATTTTTGAAGCCCTAAAAGAATGCTTATGTATGAGAGAAAAATTCCAAAAACTTTAGACTGTGGGATATCTGTGATCATGGAGGTGATCGGAGGTAAATGGAAGACCTGTCTGATTTATAACATTAGCAATGGCTGGAGGAGACCTGGAGAATTACAAAAGCAGAATCCCGCTGCAAGCAGAAGAGTGCTAAACCAGCAATTAAAAGAACTGGAAGAACACAAGATTGTTCGTCGCGTCATATATGCCGAATTGCCGCCAAGAGTAGAATATTTTTTAACGGAATTTGGAGAATCACTGCTTCCTGTGGTCCGTTTAATGGAAAAATGGGGCGATGAAAATAAAGAACTGGTGATGGAGCTGCTGGCAGTAAGCAACGATTAAAACTTTAAATCCCTTAGATTGTTCTACTCCCACATTAATCCTTAAACTATGCCGGAATTACCAGATTTAGAAGTTTTTAGTGCAAATCTTGACGAACGTCTTGCAGGAAAAAAACTGACTACAGTACAAGTCCCCAACGATAAAAAATTAAATGTTTCCAGTGATGAACTGAGAGCAGTACTGTCCGGGCAGAAGCTCAAATCGGTGAGCCGTTCGGGTAAGGAACTACATTTCAACTTTGAAAAAGGAGATGTACTTGCCCTGCACCTCATGCTGCGGGGGCAGCTTCATTTTTTTGA
Organism: Pedobacter sp. KBW06; assembly: GCF_003852525.1. Taxonomy (GTDB): domain Bacteria; phylum Bacteroidota; class Bacteroidia; order Sphingobacteriales; family Sphingobacteriaceae; genus Pedobacter. Next base: position 1,539,563 of record NZ_QAJL01000003.1, on the reverse strand, counting down.
AGAAAACCATGCGATCAAATCTCCTGTCATCGAACTTTTTTTCGAGGGTGGAACAGGATTGGTGATGTCTGATTTCCAGAAGATCGCAACACCGACTTTAAATCCTTCCGCTGCGGATGCCCCTGATGCGCTGGATGAAAGTGTTGGCGCAGATTTCTTTAGCAAAGAATTCAAAGGAAAGAAGGCCGCAATAAAGGCCATTCTCCTGGACCAGAACAAAATCCGGGGCATTGGAAATGCTTATGCCGATGAGATCTTATGGAAGGCCGGGATTTCTCCCTTTTCAATTGCGGGAAAAATTCCGGAAGCAAAATTGAAAGATTTACATCAGGCCATAGTCGAAGTCTTGAACGATGCCATCGCAGAGATTAGAAAAGCTCATCCCGGAAGCATTACAGGAGAGTTCAGGGATTTCCTGAAAGTTCATACACAGAAACACAGCAAAAGCCCTGCAGGAGGAGAAATCATCATTAAAAAAGCAGGCGCAAGAAAGACCTACTATACAGAGGAACAGGAACTTTTTAGCTAGCCAGGGCAATTAAAGGCTACAGGTAGCGTTTTTGTTACATGATGATTGCTATGAAAAAATTACTGATCCTGCCGCTGTTTTTAATGATTTGCCTGCTTTCGAACTGTAAAAAATCTGACTCTTCCACTGAGGAGAGCGATCAGTCTAACCCGCAGAAAGACAATGTCGGTACCAACCTGAACAATACACTGATGTTACAGGCCGTGAATGCAATCAGGGCAACAGGATGTGACTGCAGCGGGGAAAAGATGCCTGCCGTTCCGGCCCTGACCTGGAATGATCAGCTGGCGCTTGCCGCGAAGCTACATTCCGAAGATATGGTAAAGAACAATTTCTTTGACCATGTAAACAAAGAAGGAAAATCGCCCGGCGACCGCATAAAAGCGGCTGGTTATACCTACAGGTTCTATGGAGAAAACATAGCCATCATCAATACGGATGAAAAAGGGGTCGTTGCTTACTGGCTGACCAGCCAGGGGCACTGCAAAAATATCATGGACAGCAGGGCAAAAGAAATCGGCGTTGCCCGGGCAAATAACTCCTGGACGATGGACCTGGCGGCAAAATTATAAAATCCACAATTTCTGGTAGATAGGGAAACCTATTCATTGATCTTTTTAAGATGAAATGGATAGGTTTCTTAATATATAACTAACATTTAGTTGTTTATAAATACTAAATAAGAGTTCTTCGTTTAATTTTTGTTAATCCGTTTTATTTTAATTAATTGCTGTACATAACTATTTTACAATTAGTTATGTGATTTTTTCTTAAATCCTTGCCTGGAAAAATATTTTAAAAGTTTAGCATTACTTAACATTGTTTTTACAAATACTATTCTTTTTTTGTATAAATACTAAACATAAGTCTAGCCAAATTAAACTTTTGAAAATATGAAATCTTTCTACACGGCAAAAAGAGCATGCCTGCTGACGATGTTAGTTTGGCTGTTAGCGCTAAGCGCGACTTACGCACAAAGTACGGTTACCGGAACGGTTACCGACGAAAACAATCAACCGATGCCTGGTGTATCCATCAAGGTAAAGGGAAGCAAGAATGGTGGTACCACCAGCACCAATGGGAAATTTAGTTTAGCAGTACCGGCAAATGCAACTTTAGTATTTAGTTTTATCGGCTATCAGCCAAAAGAAATTGCTATTGGTACGCAAACTCAGATCGATGTGAAACTTGAACCCAATCAGGCCAACTTAAATGAGGTGGTCGTCACCGCTCTGGGAATTAAAAAAGAGAAAAAGAGACTGGGCTATGCAGTTCAGGAAGTGAAAGGAGATGCCTTGCAAAAAGCCATTTCCCCAAATGTGGTGGAATCGCTGACGGGAAAAGTCGCCGGCCTTACGGTAACCAACAGCAGTGATTTCTTTTCTGATCCTAAATTGTATTTAAGAGGGAAAAAACCTTTAATTGTAATTGATGGGGTGCCAAGTACCACCACAGATATGTGGAACATCAGTTCTGATGATATTGAAAATATTTCCGTTTTAAAAGGAGCTGCAGCTTCTGCTTTATATGGCTCCTTAGGATTGAACGGTGCGGTACAGATCAGTCTTAAAAGCAGCAGCAACGCGGCTAAAGGAACAACGATGTCCTTTAATTCTTCTACCACCTTTCAGGGTGGGTTCATCAGGATCCCTAAGGCACAAACACAATATGGCCCCGGTGATGCAGGGGAGTATGCGTTTGGTACGGGAGGTCCCGGAGGCGGAGGAATCAACGACTTTGATTATTCGATATGGGGCCCTAAGTTTGATGGACGCTTATTGCCGCAATATGATTCTCCAATCGATGCGGCGACGGGAAAAAGAATCCCTACACCATGGCTTTCCAGAGGCGAAGATAACCTGGGGAACTTTATGGAAACCGGACTGGTTACCTCAAATAACTTCTCGGTGCAAAGCAAAGGTGAAAGCGGTGGTGTTACCCTGTCCGATACCTATAAATATTCAAAAGCATCGGTACCTGGTGCCAAACTAAACATCAATACTTTCCGCTTAAATGGAAATTTAAACTTATCAGACAGGCTGTCTGTAGACGGGTCATTACAACATACCTATGAGTATGCAAGTAACCTGCCGAGAAATAATTATGGGCCACATTCGCCGATTTATAACCTGAGCATCTGGGGTGGAGCTCATTTCGACATCAGGGATTTTAAAGACTACTGGGTTCCTGGTAAGGAAGGCATTAAACAACGCTTTGTGGAGAACTGGAGGTACAATAATCCATACATGCTGGCCAACGAGTGGAAAAGGCCCTACACCAAAAATGATGTCCTGGGTTTCCTGAAACTGAATTACAAAATCAGCGATAAATTTGATGCTCATGTCAGGACCAGTTTAAATACCTATTCATTGACTAAGGATGAAGAAATTTCTATGGATATCTATGATTATGACATCTCCGATCGTGGTGGCAGATACAGACATAATGAATTTGGGATGCTGGAGTCCAATACAGATTTCCTCCTTAAATATCATGACAACTTTTTCAATGATAATTTTAATGTAAACGCTACCCTTGGTGGAAATCAACTCTATAAAAGCAATAGAGAAGCACATGCGGCTACCACTAAACTGATTGTTCCGGGGATTTTCAAACTGGACAACTCTACAGATAAAGTTTTGCCTACGAGCTACAAAGATCAAAAAGGGATTTACAGTGCTTATTCCTCCATTGACCTGGCTTACAAAAATCAGCTCTTCCTGGGCATGACCGGAAGGGTGGATAAATCATCGACCTTACCTGCAAAAAATTCCACCTTCTTTTACCCTTCCTTATCTTTAAGTGCAGTGGTTAGTGATATGCTTCATTTACCGAAGGCGATTAGTTTCTTAAAACTGAGAGCTGCTTATGCAAAAGTAGGTAGTGATAAGATTGGAGATGATGGCGATGATTATGACGTTTACAATGCCGTGAATTCCTACACTACCGGTAGCCGGAATAGAAATTTACCAATTGCAGCTTATCCGGGGATCATCGACAATCCCAACCTGAAACCAGAGTTCAATACCACTTACGAATATGGAGTAGAAGCAAGGTTCCTGAACGATAGGTTAGGGTTCGACTTCTCTTACTATAGTAATAATTATGGTCCCCAGATCTTTACGCAAATCTTTTCTCAAACCTCCGGGTATACGGGAATCAGGTTGAATGGTAGGACCACACAAAGAAGAGGTTTTGATTTCTCTTTCAATGCCACTCCGGTTAGAACCGATAATTTCTCCTGGATAGCCCTGATCAATGTAGATGGCGGAAAAGATTACCTGAAATCTTTACCAGCGCTTGCAGATGGAAGTCCGCAGTTAAAAGAAGGAAGAACGCCTGTTGGCGGGCGACTGGATGATTACTGGTATTCGGATTGGGAAAGATCTCCGGATGGAAAACTCATCATGAACGCAGATGGATTGCCCAGGATTACCGACTATGACCTGAATATCGGAAATCAGAAAACGAGTTTCTCTGTGAGTATGAACAATACATTCAGCTATAAAAACATCTCTCTTTCCTTCCTGGTGGATGGCAGGTTTGGTGGGATTACCTACGATAGATTTGAACGTGATCTCTGGAGATCAGGATCTCATCCTGATGCCATTGCGCCCGAAAGAGAACTCTCGAATATTGCTTATGCAAATGGTACTGATCCCAGAACAATGCTCATCCCCGGGGTAAAAATTGTAAGCGGAGAAGCGAAGTATGATCCGGATGGAAAGATGCTTTCAGACACAAGGGTATTTGCTCCGAATGATTATAAAGTAGATTATCAGACCTGGGCAAAACAATACATGGCGGCATGGCAAAACAATGTGATCGATAAAACTTTTATCAAGCTGAGAGAAGTTGTGCTCACCTATAACGTACCAACCGCATTCCTGAAAAACAAATTTTTAAAGGCTGCTTCTCTATCCTTTGTTGGCCGCAATTTATATTACTGGACCAAAGACAAAACTTTCGGCGACCTCGATACTTACAGCATGAGTACCGGCGATACGGATTTGCAGCAGCCAGCACAAAGAACATACGGTTTCAATATCAATCTTAAATTTTAATACGAATGAAAACTATATATAGAATGCTTGGCTTATGTTTACTCCTGGTAACAGCAAGCAGTTGTTTGAAATATGATGAGTTAAGAGAAAATCCAAATAATCCGGCTTCCGTACCGCCGAGTTTATTATTTACTGCCGTGACCCCAGCTCCGGTAAGCGCCTTTTCAGATGCTTATCAGGACCCGCAATACCATACTTTTGCTACCGCAGACTCAGGGCCGTTGAGCTATAAATACGGAGGAGGAACCTTTTATTTTGGAGCATCCTCAGCAGCAAACAGTGCGTTGAGAAATATCGAAAAAATGATTCAGGAAGCAGAAAAAGCAAATACGCCTGTCTACGTGATTCTTTCTAAATTTTTAAAAGCCTACTACTATAGCATCATGACCAGGCAAATGGGAGACATCCCACTATCAGAAGCAATGCAGGGTGCAAAGTTTCCAAAACCTAAATATGATGCCCAAAAATCGGTATTCATCCAATGCTTAAAATGGCTGGACGAATCAAACAACGAACTGGGAGCCTTCATTCTGGCCAATCCGGGTGCTTCCGTTGACGGTGATATTTATTTTAGCGGAGACCTTAAAAAATGGCAAAAAGCAATCAATGCCTACACGATCAGAATGCTAATCCTTTTGAGTAAAAAAGAAGGTGATGCGGAGCTGAATGTAAAAGGCCGCTTCCAGAATATCGTTCAAAACCCGGCGAAATATCCTTTGTTTAGCAGCCTGGCCGACAACATGCAGCTCAGCCACAGAGATGAGGATGGCTTTAGGGGAACCTATAACCCGAATACCGGGATTTTAAGGGAAGGGGTTTTGTATGTGGATACTTATATCGACCTGCTTAAAAAATACCTGGATCCAAGATTACAGGTCGTAGCCGATCCTACACCGAAAGCGCTGGCAGCCAACCCTACAAATGAAACTGCTGTCAGGGCAGACTTTGCTTCATATACAGGCGCAAGTGCAGCGGTTACTGCAATTGTCAATAACCAACGGAAAAACAATGGAGAACTTTCCAAACCAAATGAGAAAAGGTTCTGGAATTTCGTTGGTCAACCTTCCATTTTTCTGGGCTACTCAGAGCAGGAATTAAACATTGCAGAAGCAGCAAACAGAGGCTGGATTGCGGAGAATGCAAAAACACATTATGACAACGGCGTCACCGCTTCCATGGCTTTTTATAATGCGCCGATTGGAGATTACCTGAGCGCCAAAGCCCCTTATATCGGAGGTCCTGATGGCTTAAAACTGATTCATGAGCAGATGTACCTTTCACTGGCCGAAAACTCAGGCGCGGAAGCCTGGTTCCAGAACCGCCGTACCGGAATTCCTGAATTTAAATTTTCAGGAGTAAACAGCGTCACTAAACTTCCGGTCAGATGGGCATATCCATCCGCCGAAAATACGGACAATACAGAAAATTACAGGGCAGCATTGCGTGCGCAATTTGGAACAGAAGTAGACGATAGAGACCAGATCATGTGGCTGTTAAAATAAAAAATAAGTTAGGTTAGTACGTTGGGTTAGGACCGTTTGGTCGCGGTCCTTCCCTTTTTAATGAAAACATAATCGTAAATTAAAATATAATCATCAGTATAAAATAAAACAGAAATGAACAATATCTCAACAACCCCCTTTTCAGTCAACGGTATAGATTATAACCCACCTGCAAAACCAATCGTCGTGATCTGCATGGATGGTTCTGCAGATGAATATCTGGATATGACCATGGCGCACGACAGGATGCCGAACCTTAAAAAAATGGTGTTGCAAGGGTATAGAGGGATGGTGCGTGGTGCTTTGCCTTCTTTTACCAATGTCAACAACTCTTCGATCGTTACCGGGGTTAGTCCTGCCGTGCATGGCATTTGCGGTAATTTCTTTTACGATGTTAAAAAAGATCAGGAAGTGATGATGAACTCTTCTGAATACCTCAGAGCAGAGACTTTATTAGCTGCCGCAGCAAACGCAGGCCGTAAAGTAGCGGTGGTCACGGCAAAAGAGAAATTGCGCGACATCCTTTCTTATCAGTTGAAAGGCATTGCTTTCTCCGCAGAAAAAGCTGACCAGGCAAAATTGGATACCCATGGCATCGAAAATGCTGAAGCAGTGATCGGTCATAAAACTCCTGCCATCTATAGTGCCGAAGCCAGTTTGTTCGTACTGCGTGCAGGGGTGGCATTAATTAAAAACGGCATGGCCGATTTCTTATACCTTTCCCTGACGGATTATATGCAGCATACTTATGCTCCGGATACGGAAGAATCCCTTGCCTTTTATGAAGCTCAGGATGTGGAAATCGGAAAAATGCTGGAAATGGGCGCCATTATCGGTGCTACCGCAGATCATGGCATGAACGCTAAAGTGAAAGCTGATGGATCTCCAAATGTCCTGTTTATCGAAACCATGCTGACCGAAAAATTTGGTGCCGGATTCCGCGTGATTTGCCCGATTACCGATCCTTATGTGAAACACCATGGCGCACTCGGATCTTATGTGCTGGTCTATGTAAATAACAATTCAGATATCAATGAAGTAGAACAATGGCTGGCGGCACAACCAGGCATTACAGAAGTGTACAACAAAGAAAAAGGTTGCCGCTTGCTGGAACAACCGGCAGACAGGACAGGTGATCTTTTTGTGTTATCTGCACGTGATGTGGTAGTCGGAAAAACGCCTGCTGATCACGACCTGAAGGCCCTGGATGGAACGCTGCGTTCCCATGGCGGAAGATATGAAGAAATGGTTCCTTTGGTGGTTTCTCATGCCCTCAATGCAACCTACAAAATGAAAGCACAGGGTGATCCCCGCAATTTCGATGTATTTGATTTTACCGTAAATGGTACTCATTAATATTTAGCAGACACCATTGCAGGGGGGATCTGCATCCAATTTAAAATAAGTATATGAAAGAAGAATTAACCGCCACTGATAATATCATTAAACTAGCTTCCCTTGTTGCTGCCCAACCCGTTTCTTCCGGAAAACAGTTAGCGGTAAACAGCCCCTACGATGGGCGTTTGGTAGGCACTGTAGAAATGGCCAGCCAGTCGGATACCCAAAATGCGATAGCCCTTGCCCTCAAAGGAGGACCCGTTTTAAGCCGTTATGAAAGGTATAGCATTTTAGACAAAGCAAGGGCTTTGCTCTTGCTGAGGAAAGAAGAATTTGCGCAGTTGATTACTGCGGAATCAGGTTTGTGCATCAGGGAAGCCAACTATGAAATTGGAAGAGCACACGATGTGCTGCTGTTTGCCTCGATTGAATGCCTCAAAGACGACGGACAAATCTATTCCTGTGACATTTCCCCCAATGGAAAACAACGTAAAATATTTACCCTTCGTGAGCCTTTAAAGCTTGCTGTGGCCATCACCCCCTTTAACCATCCGCTAAATCAGGTGGCACATAAAATTGCCCCTGCATTGGCGGCCGGAACTCCGGTGATCCTGAAGCCTTCAGAAAAAACACCTTTAACGGCAATCCGTTTCGTGGAATTATTGTACGAAGCGGGATTACCTGAATACATGCTGAGCGTATTGCTTGGGGAAACCAAAGAAGTAGCCGAAGTCCTGGTCCAGGCTCCGGAAGTTGATCTGGTATCCTTTACGGGAAGTGTGGCGGTAGGGAAAAAAATCGCAGCCACTGCGGGTTATAAAAAAGTAATCCTGGAACTTGGTGGTAATGACCCGCTGATTGTTCTGGAAGATGCAGACCTGGATCTTGCCGTTGGCCTGGCTGCCGAAGGTGCATACCGGAATTCCGGCCAGCGCTGTACTGCGGTAAAAAGAATCCTGGTTCAGGAAAGCATCGCTGATGAGTTCACCAAACGCCTCGTTGAAAAAACAAAAGAATACACTTGTGGCGATCCTGCAGATCCGGAAACCAGAGTAGGTACAGTCATCGATGAAGCCTCCGCCATTTATTTGGAAAAGGTGGTCGCCATGGCGGTTTCACAAGGCGCAGAAGTGCTGTTTGGCGGCAAACGCAATGGTGCGCTGCTGGAACCTACCGTGATTGTGAAGGTGCCTAGAGATGCGCAAATGGTTGTGCAGGAGTCCTTTGGACCCTTAGCGCCAATCCTGACTTTCACAGATGTCGATGATGCCATCGCCTTGTCTAATTCTACTGCTTTTGGTTTGTCCTCCGGCGTGGTGACCAACAATATGGACCATGCCATCCGCTTTGTGAAAGAATTGAAAGTAGGAACCGTCAACATCAACGAAGTGCCGGGATACCGGATAGAGAATTCTCCTTTTGGAGGAATCAAAGATTCCGGTCTTGGTATCAAAGAAGGAGTGGTAGAAGCGATCAAATGCTTCTCCTATGTGAAAACATTTTCTATGCCCTGGTAAAATAAAATGATGAAAACACCGATGTATGATTTAATAGTTGTAGGCTCCGGGGTGCTCGGAACCTTTCATGCGATCCATGCTGCCCGGATGGGAAAGAAAGTCCTGCTGACAGAAAAAGACCAGTATCCGGTAAATGCTACGGTCAGGAATTTTGGTCAGGTGGTGCCTTCAGGAATGGCCTCCGATTGGTTCCCTTACGCCTTGCGGGCAACTGAACTCTATAAAGAAATTCAGCAGGAATTTGACATCAGTGTCCGCAATAACGGGACACTCTATATCCCCTCTGATCAGGAAGAACTGCAACTAATCCTGGAATTAAAAACCAAAATGGATCAGGCGGATTATAAATCGGTATTGTTATCTGCCGGAGAATGTATCGCCAAATATCCATCTCTTGACAAAGAATACTGCAAAGGAGGACTTTTCTTCCCTCAGGAAGTCAGTGTAGAGCCGGATCAGATGATCCGCAGGCTGATTACCTGGGCCAGCGGAAAATATCCTGACCTCAGCTATAAACCTGCTACAGCAATTGTGGAATGTCAGGCGCTCGCTGATCAGGTTAGATTGGTCAGCGCTGCGGGAGAGGTCATCCATGCAGAGAAAGTGGTGATCTGCAACGGAGGGGAATTTAAACTGCTTTTTGCCGACCTGTTTAAGGAAAGTGGAATTACGCTTTGTAAGCTGCAAATGATGAAAACCCTCCCCATGCCGGAAGTACAGCTGGAAGGAAATATCCTGACTGGCCTCTCCATCAGAAGGTACGAATCTTTTCAGGAATGTCTTTCCTTTAAAAAGCTCTCAAATCCCGAAGATCAGGAAGAACTGAGAAAATGGGGCATCCATATCCTGTTCAAAAAGGGGATAGATGGCTCCATCATTATCGGAGATTCCCATGAATACGCGGAGGTAAATGAAACAGACAACCTTGGCTTCAAAATCAATTGCCAGCTGAATGAACTGATGATCAGGGAAGCACAGCGTATTGTGAACTTTGATGTCCGTCAGATTTCGGAAACCTGGGCGGGATTCTATCCCCAGCACAAGACCAGGCCAATCGTCGAGTACGATATTGATGACCGGATCCACATTCGGACCGCAATAGGCGGAAAGGGGATGACCTCCGCTGCCGGCTATGCCGAAGCGAGCATTAAAAAGATATACCAGTAAACAACAAGACCTTTAAAACCAAATTGAGTATGAACAAACAATATAAGAGCGCCGATACGGTGATCATTGGGGGAGGTGTCTTTGGTTGTGCCATCGCCTATTATTATACCCGGAACAATCCGGGAAAGAAAATTATCGTGCTCGACCGGAATGAACTTTGCAATGCTGCCACGAGTCATGCTGCAGCATTGGTGACCAAAATCAGGGCTAAAAAGCCTTTTATCCCGCTTTCTCTCGAAACTTATCAGGTGGTTGCCGAAATGGAGAAAATCCTGGGCGAATCTATGGACATGAAATTCAGCGGCGTGATTCACCTCGCAGCTTCTGAAGCAAGGGAAAAAGAACTGAAAGAACTAATGGAAATTGCGGCTGAATTTAATCAGCCTGCGCATTATATCTCCCCGGAGGAAGCACATCAAATGTCGCCATGGCTAAAGACAGATGAGGCATTGAGCATTGGCTATATGCCTGATGAAGCCTATTGTGATCCCTATCTGCTGGGCACCTTCTTCTCCAGATGTGCGAAACTGCAGGGCGCAGAATTTATTCAGGGCCTGGAAGCCATAAATCTGATCATGGACGGCAATGATGTCCTTGGTGTTCATACCAAAGAAGGGGACATCACTGCCGGGACCACCATTGTAGCTTCGGGTGCATGGGCACCAAAATTTGCCCGTGAAGCAGGGGTGAGTTTGCCAATGGCCCCCACCAGAAGCCAATATTGGATCACAGAAAAGAATGATATTTTTCCGGTAAATTCGCCGATTGTCTTGTTGCCGGATGCCCAGGCCTATGCACGCCCGGAAGGTGGCAGCCTGCTGTTTGGTATCAGGGAACGGAACTCTTTGAGTGTCTCCGCCGATCTGATTCCACAGAATGTCAATGACTTCTCTTTTAGCCCTGATAAAGGCGTTCAGGACCTTTCAGAAGTGATCGACAAGCTGGCCCGTTTCTTTCCCAAAGTTTACGATATCGGGATGAAGTATTATGTAGCCGGATTTTCCGGATATACGCCGGACAATAACCTGTCTATGGGCGTTGCTCCCGGTGTAAATCACCTGTTGATGGCAACCGGATGTGTGGGCGCAGGAATCTCCGTGAGCGGGGGAGTAGGACTGGCATTTGCCGAACTTGCAGCAGGAAAAGCAAACCCTTACGACTTCTCTGCTTTTGACCTTCAGCGCTTTGGGGAGGTCGATGCTTTCAGTCCGGAATGGCTGGAAAGATGTGCGCGTGCGAGATCAACAAAAGTAAGTGGCTAAACCTAAACCATCAGAATGAACCGACTTAAACATTTGCTGAGCCATTCCAAAGTATTCTTTGTGTTCTGGTGTATGATTGCTGCCTTTGGTACTTATTTCTGTATGTATGCCTTCAGAAAGCCCTTTACCAGTGGTACGTATGCCGGAATGAGCCTCTGGGATCTGGACTATAAGGCCGTATTGATCATTGCCCAGGTATTCGGGTATATGGTCTCTAAATTTCTGGGCATCAAAGTGATCTCTGAGCTCAAAGCCTCGGGAAGAAAAAAACTCATCATCTGCCTGATCCTCTTTTCGGAAGTTTCCCTGCTGCTCTTCGGCCTGGTACCTTATCCCTATAACTTTTTCTTTTTGTTTCTGAACGGTTTGCCTTTAGGAATGGTCTGGGGCATTATTTTTAGCTACCTCGAAGGAAGACGTTTCACAGAGATGCTGGCCATGGGAATGAGCATCAGTCTCATTGTGTCTTCAGGAATCATCAAAACCATTTATTTTATGGTACACGAATGGCTCCCCTTCATTAATGAATTCTGGATGCCTTGTGTCATGGGCTTACTCTTTTTACCTGCCTTCCTCTTATTTGTATGGATGCTCTCCGTAATTCCCGAACCGGATGAGACAGATAAATTATTAAGGGTAGAACGCCTTCCTATGACGGCTGCAGACAAACGCCTGGCCTTAAAAGAATATGGTCCGGCGATATTAGGCATTGGGCTGGTCTACACAATGCTGACCACGATGCGGGATTTCCGGGATAATTTCTCCGTAGAGATCTGGAATGAAATTGCACCACATTGGGATAAAACCGTCTTTTCGCTCACCGAAGCCATCAGCGGAGTGGTCGTGTTGATTGCCATAGGATGTTTATCACTGATTCGAAACAACATCAAAGGCTTTTGGGGAACCCAATATCTGGTGGCACTGGGCCTGATGATCAGCGGTGGAAGTACCTTGCTCTTTCACCTTCATCTGCTGAGCCCTTTTTTCTGGATGCTCCTGGTTGGACTGGGCTTGTTTTTAGCCTACACACCAATTCAGGTGGTCTTATTTGAGCGGATGATTGCTTTATTCAAGATCAAGGCCAATGCGGGTTTCTTTGTATACATGTGCGATTCTGCGGGTTATCTGGGCAGCGTTGGTCTCTTGCTTTACAAGGAATTTTTTATGAAGGATTTAAGCTGGGCAAAAGTGCTCATGCAGTTCAGCTATTTCCTTACCGTGATCTGCATGCTGCTGCTCATATTATCTGCCATCTTCTTTAACCGGAAAATAGGGGTTAAAGGACCAATCACCGGGATCCTGGACCGGATCCCATTAAATAAATAAAACATGAAAAAAAATATACTATTCTTCCTGTTACTGGTTTGCGTAAAGGGAACTCTTGCACAAAGTAAAGCTCCTGATGGGAACATAATGATCATCTCAATCGATGGCCTGAGGTGGAGAGAAGTCTTCAAAGGAGCAGAAAAAGAACTGCTGCTCGATAAGAAATTCAATTCTCAGGATTCCGCAGAACGGTTTAAAAAATACTGGTCTGAAGACCTGCAGCAAAGAAGAACGCGTTTAATGCCCTTCCTGTGGACGACGATCGTAAAGAACGGACAAATTTATGGAAACAGGGATTTGGGAAATAAGGTAAACGTTAAAAACCCTTACTGGATCTCTTATCCTGGTCGCAGTGAAAACCTGACCGGTTATGCAGATCCAAAAGTGAAGTCGAATGGACATCCGGACAATGAGAACCGGAACATCCTGGAATTTCTGGATCAGCAAAAAGGGTATAAAGGTAAAGTGGTCAGCTTTGCTTCCTGGGGCGCTGTTGGCAGGATCATCAACAGAAACCGGAATGGTTTGCTGGTGAACCTTCCCGGCGAGAACCTCAGCGGAAAAAACCTTAGCGAAGGAGAAACACTGGCCAATGAAATCCAGCATTACGAGCCCGAAATATGGGGCAATGAAGAGCGCCTGGATGCCACAACTTATGCATTGGCAAAATCTTACCTCAAAGCCAGACATCCTAAAGTGCTGTACCTGGACCTTGCAGATACGGACGAATACGGACATGAGGATAAATATGATTTCTACCTGGATGCTGCCAGAAACATCGACGCCATGATTGGCAGCTTATGGAATTACCTGCAAAGCGATCCTTTTTACAAAGGAAAAACGACGCTAATGATCATGCCGGATCATGGCAGGGGAGAAGGCAGCCAGTGGACAAGCCATGGCTCGAGCATTCCACATGCCAACGATACCTGGCTGATTGCAATGGGCCCCGGGATTAAACCTTTAGGAGAGCTGAAAACGGAAGGTCAGATTTATCAGGACCAGCTGGCAAAAACGATGGGCAAGTTACTGGGATTTGAATTCAGCTCGGTGAACCCAATCGGAGCGGCAATTGAAAGCATCCTGAAAAAATAAGACGATGGTCATGAAATCCGGAATGAGACTAAATTTAGTACTGATCTTAGTCTCAGCCCTGGCCTTTGGCCAGAACAGGGCAAAGGCCCAGGAACCCAGGTATCGGCTGAACTTTGATGATTTTAGTTTTAAGGAACACATCACTCCTAAAGACAGTGCCTATTATGGGGTTGATTTGCAGCAATCGCAATATGCTAAAGGCCTGAGCGGAAAAGCACTGGACCTTTCTGCAAATGCGATGTTGAGAAGGCCGGTTAAGCTGGACCAAGGAAGCTTGCCTGAATTCACAGAAAAGGCTTCCTTCTCGGTACAGATCTGGGTAAAAACCATCGCGAATGCAAAGATGGGAACGCCAATCATGGGAAATAAGATCGCAGAGGACGGCTCCACGATAGGATGGCAGATCTATACCCAGGAAAACGGAGCCTGGGCACTGCTGTTAAACGACGGAAAACAACGTTATGACTATAAACCAACTGCAGAAAGGCAGAGGATCAATGATGGCAAATGGCATCAGCTTCTTTTTACCGTCAAAAGAGAAACACATGAAGTCTGGATTTACCTGGACGGAAAAAATATCGCAATCTACAATACACCCGGCCTTGGCAGTTTGGAAACCAAATTCTCAACAGTCGCCGGTGGTTCGGACGAGAAATGGGAATATGGATCGAATGCGCAATGGAATGCCTTTAACGGCTTTGTAGATGAAGTAAAGGTCTGGAACCGCGCCATTTCTTCCGCTGAAGCGCAAAAGGAATATTTACAGTTCTTTCCGGATCTGATCAAAGAAGAGGCACCCGCTCCTGCTCATCTGAAGGTCTTTTCCTGGAACATCTGGCATGGAGGGCACCGGTACGGACAGGCAGTAGGACTGGAACGCCTGATTGAAACCATCAAATCCACGAATCCTGATGTCGTAGGCCTCATAGAAACCTATGGCTCTGGAGCAGTGATTGCCGATTCGCTGGGGTATTATTTTTACCTGATCAGTGCCAACCTTTCCATCATGAGCCGCTACCCGGTTGAGGAAACGATCCGGGAGTTCCATCCCTCTAATTTTGGTGGGGTCGTCTTAAAATTAGGCCCGGATAAAAAACTGGTCTATCTGAATACCTGGCTGGATTACCTGCCGGATGTAGATGCCAGCATCAGACAAGAGAAAAAAGATGCACAGACCCTGATCAAAGAGGAAGGGCCAACCCGGCATGCAGAAATAAAAGAGATCCTGAAAAAGATCAATCCTTATCTGAAAAATGCGGATCATTTGCCGGTCATCATGGGTGGTGATTTCAATATGGGATCTCACCTGGACTGGACGGAAGAAACCAGGGCCATTCATTACGGACTGGTGGTAGAATGGCCTGAAAGTCTGGAAATGCTCAACGCAGGGTTTACCGATAGTTATCGGAAGCTCCATGTCAATCCTTTATCAAACCCGGGACTGACCTGGGGAGTCAGGGCGGCACCAACAACGGATTTATATGGATTAAGGGATAGAATTGATTTCATTTACTATAAAGGGAAAGGACTTGAGCCCATCGAATCCAGGGTCATTGATTACCACCCGGTCATGTTTCCTTCAGACCATGCGGCATTGATGACGGTATTTCAATTGAAAAAGTAACGGGAATGAGGCAGGCCGGGCCTTGCTTTTTAAATAGGTTGACTTATATTTGCCCTGTGAAAAAGGCCTGCTTATTCATCTTGTTTCCCATGCTCATCTTAAATGCTTCTTTCATTGAAGTATTTAAAATGCCAAAGCTGGTGTCTCATTTTTTAAGACACCATGAGCTGGATAAAAGGATCGGGGTGCTGGATTTTATCGCCATGCATTACCTGGGGCAGGACATTGACGACGACGACCAAAAAGAGGATATGGAGCTTCCCTTTAAGAAGTTAGAATGCCCTACCATCATCCACCTGGCGATTCCGGCAGGAAAAATCACCATTCAGAAAGCAAGCTCAGTTTTGATCGCAGATCAAAACCGGAGTATCCAAAAATACCTGCATTCTAATCCCGAACAGGGAACCTTCTTTAAGCCACCAAGGGCATAAACCGAGATTAATTTTTTCTTTTTCCCATTGTTTGCAGGGCTATTCCTCCTGATCAGACAGGGTTTATATTGTCGGTTTCATTAATACACCATGATTATGCTAAATAAAATCATTGGCTTTTCTGTAAAGAATAAGCTGATTATTGGCTTGTTTGTACTCGCCCTGATGGGTTGGGGTACTTACGAGGTTACAAAATTACCCATAGATGCCCTTCCTGATATTACAGACAATCAGGTTCAGGTAATTACCGTTTCACCTTCCCTTGGTGCACCGGACATTGAAAGGCTCATTACATTTCCCATAGAACAGGCCTGCAGCAGTATTTCAGGCCTGAAACAAATCCGGAGTTTTTCCCGTTTTGGACTCTCCCTGGTTACCATTGTTTTTAATGAAGAAACAGATGTTTACTGGGCCCGGCAACAGATCAGCGAGCGGTTACAGCAGGTGCAGCAGGAGATCCCCCAGGGAATCGGCGCACCACAGATGGCCCCTGTATCTACAGGTCTGGGCGAAATTTATCAATATGTGGTCAGACCACTCAAAGGATATGAAGGTAAATATGACGAGCAGGAACTCCGCACCATACAGGATTGGATTGTTCGCCGTCAGCTGCTCGGAACACCGGGTGTGGCCGAGGTGTCCAGCTTTGGAGGGAAATTAAAGCAATACGAAATTGCGGTTAAACAGGAACAGCTAAAAGCCTATAACCTGACCATCACTGATATCTTTGATGCTTTAGAAAAGAACAATGAAAATACCGGGGGCGCTTATATAGAGAAGGGGCCTACCGTATTGTATATCCGCAGCGAAGGACTGACGAAAACTCCGGAAGACATTCAGAAAATCGTTGTTAAAAAGTTAAATAATGGCATGCCGGTGCTGATGAGTCAGGTGGCAACGGTACAGTTGGGTTCTGCCATCAGGTACGGCGCCATGACCTATAACGATCAGGGCGAGGTGGCAGGAGCAGTGGTGATGATGCTTAAAGGCGAAAACTCTTCCGTGGTTGTAAAACGTGTAAAAGAGAAGATCGTTGAAATTCAGAAAATGCTTCCCGAAGGCGTAGTCATAGAATCCTTTCTGGACCGGACAAAAATGGTGGACAATGCCATTCAAACGGTGGAAACCAATTTACTGGAAGGTGCATTGATTGTGATCTTCGTCCTGGTCTTCTTTTTAGGGAACCTCAGAGCCGGACTGATCGTGTCTTCGGTGATTCCCTTATCCATGCTTTTTGCGATCATTCTGATGAACAAATTTGGTGTGGGCGGAAACCTGATGTCATTAGGGGCAATAGATTTCGGCCTCATTGTGGATGGCTCTGTGATTGTGGTCGAAGCCATTTTACACCGCTTCTCCCATTCCAAACATTTCAGGAAACTGGACCGGATCAATCAGGAACAGATGGATATAGAGGTGAGCAAATCAACAGGCGCTATGATCAAATCTGCGGTGTTTAGCCAGATTATCATTCTGATCGTTTACCTGCCGATATTATCGCTCGAAGGGATTGAAGGAAAAATGTTTAAGCCTATGGCCTTCACGATTGCCTTTGCCATTCTCGGTGCATTTATACTGTCCATTACCTATGTCCCGATGATGTCGGCCTTATTCCTGAATAAAAAACTACAGCATAAGAAAAACCTGACCGATAAGCTGATCATCTGGCTGGAAAGAAAATATCAGCCTTTACTTGGCGCATTGCTTCGTTTTCCAAAAACCATTTTACTGGTGACGATCTCCTTATTCGGACTTTCTTTATTTGTCCTGAGTAAAATGGGAGGAGAGTTTATTCCTCAGCTGGAAGAAGGGGATTTCGCAGTAGAAACCCGTTTACTGACCGGAAGTAACCTGAACAATACAATTCAGACGACACAGCAGGCAGCTAAAATACTGATCAGGGATTTTCCTGAAGTACAAAAGGTGGTCACCAAAATCGGAAGTGCGGAAGTTCCTACCGATCCGATGCCTTTCGAAGCAGGAGACATGATGGTAATTTTAAAGGATAAAAAGGAATGGACCTCTGCCAGATCTTTTCCGGAATTAAGTGAGAAAATGACAAAAGCACTGGAAGCTGTTCCGGGCATTACGGTAGGCTTTCAGTTTCCCGTTCAGATGCGCTTCAATGAACTGATGACCGGGGCGAGACAGGATGTGGTCTGTAAGATCTTTGGGGAGGACCTGGATTCCCTTGCAGCGTATGCACATCGTCTTGGCGAAATTATCGGAACGGTAAAAGGTGCGGTAAACATTTACGAAGAACAGGTAACAGGGATGCCTCAGGTGGTGGTCAGATATGACCGGGACGGCATGGCCAAATACGGCCTGAACGTGGGCGAAGTCAACCGGGTGGTCAATACTGCTTTTGCAGGACAGATTGCAGGACAGGTTTATGAAGGGGAGAAACGCTTTGACATGGTGGTCCGGCTATCGGAAAATGCCCGCAAGAACGTAGACGATATCAAAAACCTGATGATCTCTACCGGTAATGGGACGCAGATCCCGCTAAGCATGGTGGCCTCTGTTGAAGAAGTGGAGGGGGTCAATCAGATTCAGCGGGAGGATACGAAACGAAGGATCATTGTCGGCTTTAATGTGAAAGACCGCGATGTCCAGTCGATCGTTCAGGAGCTTCAGGGAAAAGCAGCCAAAGACCTGGATTTATCAAAGGGATATACCATCGCCTATGGGGGATCTTTTGAGAACATGACGGCCGCGAAATCAAGGTTGAGCATTGTGGTTCCCATCGCGCTCTTTCTGATTTTCCTGTTGTTGTATTTTGCTTTTAATTCTGTAAAACAGGGACTCCTGATCTATACGGCCATTCCGCTTTCCGCAATCGGCGGCATCTTCGCACTTTGGATGAGAGACCTTCCTTTCAGCA
The DNA here is from genome assembly GCF_003852525.1 of Pedobacter sp. KBW06. Classification (GTDB taxonomy): domain Bacteria; phylum Bacteroidota; class Bacteroidia; order Sphingobacteriales; family Sphingobacteriaceae; genus Pedobacter. Next base: position 1,520,824 of record NZ_QAJL01000003.1, on the reverse strand, counting down.
TCTCGGCGGGGGTAGGCTTCATTGCTTTGTTCGGTGTCGCTGTGCTGAATGGAATTTTGCTGGTCTCAGAATTTAACCGCCTGAAAAAGGAAGGATGGGATGACGTGAAACGGATTGTGGTCCATGGAACCAAATCTAAATTGCGTGCAGTACTGATGACGGCACTGGTTCCCTCTCTGGGCTTTATTCCTATGGCCATCAGCACAGGGGCAGGAGGTGCTGTACAAAAGCCACTGGCCACCGTGGTCATCGGAGGTTTAATCATTTCTACCATGTTAACTTTATTTGTCTTACCCATGCTTTATATCGTATTTGAGAAAGGTTTCGGCTATTTTAAACCGGGAAAAAGAATGATCACTGCCATGGTACTGATCTGTGGTGTTTTTGGAAATGTAAAAGCGCAGGAGCGGATCTCCTTAGCCGCAGCACTGGATACCGCAAGCAAAAATAACCGCTCCTTACAGGTTTCAGCTACAGAGGTCAGCTATCAGCAGGCTTTAAAGAAAAGCAGCTTTGATCTGGAGAAAACAAATCTTGGTGTTGAATATGGCAAGTTTAACAGCCTGGCAAATGACCATAAGTTCTCCATCTCCCAAAACCTGGAATTTCCTGCAGTATATGCCAGGCAATCGGCTGTACTTAAAACCAATGTAAAGCTCAGTGAGATCGCCTTGCAGCAACAGACTCTGGATGTGAAAAACAGTGTGAAGCTGAGTTATTACGGCTTGCTCGTTATTCAGGAAAAGGAAAAGCTCCTGCTGGAAGCAGATCGGGTTTACTCAGAGTTCCTGGAGAAGTCAAAGCAGCGCTATAAGGCGGGAGACGTGGATGTTCTGGAGCTGAATATGGCGGAAAACCAGAAACTTCAGATCAGCAATCAGCTGGAGATGCTGAAAAAAGATTACCGTTTACTTTTAAACCGCTTCAATATCTTATTGAATGCCCGTGTAAAGCTGGAGCCTGCTCCGGAGGCGGCAGTTTATGGCCTGGTTTCCCCGGCTGCTGAGGTAAACGGAAATCCGGGGTTTCGCTTAAAAGAACAGGAACTGCTATTGTCCAGGCAACAAATGCAGCTGGAGAAGAGCAGGCTCTTGCCTTCGCTTAGCCTCGGTTACAACAACGCGAGCATTATCGGCTGGCAAACCAATGCGATGGGAACGGAGCAGTATTATGGAGGAAGCAAACGCTTCTCTTCTGTTAGTCTGGGGATCGGAATTCCGCTCTTCTTCGGCGCACAAAAATCCAGAATAAAAGCTTCAAATGTGCTGATCCTTCAAAAGCAGCAGGAGCTGGAACTGGCGCGTCAGCAATTGAGCATGGAACTGGAGGAAGCGCATCAGCAATATGAGCAGCAGCAGAAGCTCATCAGGTCTTACCAGGATAGGCTGTTGCCAAATGCAAGGGCGATCATCGCTACTGCTACGCAGAAACTCAATGCGGGCGAAATCGGATACCTGGATTGGGCGCTGCTCTTAAACCAAAGCATCCAGATCCGCAGTGAATATTTTAATACCGTTCAGCAGTTCAACGAAGCTGCTTTTGAAATCGAAAGAATCAGTGCCAGCAAATAAAAAGAACATCATCATGAAGACAAACATCATATTAAGCCTCTCTCTTTTCCTCCTTTTTATGTCCTGCACAAATGCAGAAAAAGAAGCGGCCAAAGAAACACCGAAATCAGCAGTTAAACAGGAAACGAACCTGGTTCAGTTTACTGCTGAGCAGAAAAAAATTGCAGGGATTACCACAGGGCTACCTGAGAAAAGGGGAATGAGCAGCATGCTCAACGTAAACGGACTGGTAGATGTACCACCGGAAAATGTCTTTTCCATCAGCATTCCATTAGGAGGCTATATCAGAAAGACGAACCTTATTCCGGGAATGATGGTCCGCAAAGGCGCAGTACTGGCAACGATCGAAGATCAGCAATATGTACAGCTGCAACAGGATTACCTGATGGCAAAAAACAAACTGAAGTTTGCGGAATCAGATTACATCAGACAAAAAGGCCTGAATGCTACAAAAGCGACGAGTGATAAACTTTTTCAGCAGACAGAAAGCGATTTTAATCAGCAAAAGATCATGGTGAAATCATTAGCGGAGCAGTTACAGCTGATCGGACTCAACCCGCTTACCTTAACTGCAGGTAATATTTCCCGCAGCATTCAGATTTATTCCCCTATTGAGGGGCATGTCACCAAAGTAAATGTAAATACGGGGAAATATGTAAATGCAACGGATGTCCTGTTTGAACTGATCAACCCGAAGAAGCTTCATGTGAACCTGACCGTTTTGGAAAATGATGCTTCGAGTCTTAAAGAAGGACAGAAAATTGTATGTACGACAAACAGAAATCCGGATAAAAAATACCTGGCCACGATTCATCTGATCAGTCCTGCTATTGGAGAAGACAGAAGCATCAGTGTACATTGTGACCTGGAAAACTACGGCAAAGAGTTGTTGCCGGGAACGTATCTGAATGCTGCGGTAAAGCTGAACCATACCAGTGTTACTGCGGTCCCTGATGAAGCGGTTGTAAAATGGGAGAACAAGTTTTATGTATTTACCGACGAAGGAAACCATCAGTACAAAATGATCGCTGTGGAGCCTGGCATTTTAAGCGAAGGTTTTACAGAGATCAAATCCCCATTGCCTGCGAAGAATATTGTCATGAAAAACGCTTATGCGATCCTGATGAAGATGAAAAACGGAGGAGAGGAGGGAGAGTAAACTTCATCCGTTTTAAAGGCCTCAAGATTTCCGCNNGCGGAAATCTTGAGGCCTTTTTATTGCGATATCGGGAGCAGAGCTTCATCCGATGATCAGGTAAGCACAACGGCATTACAATAATTGCTTTCTTAGTGCTTCTTTACTCGGTAAAACAGCCTTATACTCTTTTGCGAAAATCTGCTTATTATCCTCGGGCAAGGTGAATTCTACAATGGTTCTGTTTTCTTCTTTGCATAGAATAATGCCTATGGTTGGGTTTTCCTCTGATTCTTTATTTTTCTGTCGTAATAATTTACATACATCTGCATTTGGCCGACGTCCTGATGGGTTAACTTGCCAATTTTAAGATCAAAAAGAACGAAACATTTTAACAGTCTGTTATAGAAAACCAGGTCCACAAAAAAGCTGTCTCCTTCAAATGTGAATCTTCGTTGTCTGCCTTCAAACAAAAATCCTTTTCCCAATTCAGACATGAAATATGCTAACTTGTCGATAATCGCAGTTTCCAGATCATTCTCAGAATATCCGGAATCTTCTTTTAGTCCAAGAAACTCCAATACGTAATGACTTTTTAGAACATCTGCTGGTTTTTCAAGAATCTGCCCTTTTTTAATCAGCTTCTGTACGCTTTCCTTGTCTTTGCTCAAGGTCAGTCGTTCAAATAACGCCGAATTATATTGCCGTTGTAACTCTCTGACTGACCAGTTGTTTTCTGCGGCTTCAATTTCATAGAAGCTCCGTTCATCTTCATCTTTAATTTTTAAGAGCTGAATATAATGCGTCCAGCTTAAACGAAATGGAAATTCCGTTCGATCAGGACTCTTTGATTTCCGGATCGCTGAGACCGATTTTGATCGACTGGAAGATTTCCGCATCACCGATGTGGAAATCCTGTGCTGATAAGTAGTATAAAATTTTCTACACCTTTCAAGGTTGTCTGTGGAATAGCCTTTTCCAAATTCGCTTGTTAATTCTTTACTCAAACACAGGATGGTTTCCTTTGCATATGCTGCACGTTGAGTTCCTGCCTGCTCATCTTCAAGAATCATTCTGCCTATCTGGAAATAGGCTAGAATCATCGCTGAGTTAATACTCTGGACAACCTGGTTCTGACTCTCCGATATAATGGCCTTAATGTTTTTAAGAAGCGGCTGGAAATTGTTTCTTAGTGGGTTTGCCTGGATTGGATGCTTAGGTTGTTTCATTTATTTTTGATGTTTCTTAACACTTTGCATAAATGTTTATTTAGTGCAATGTTGAGTAATATATTTTGTTATATCACAGTGTTTGTGTTTTTTATTTTACTTTTTAATAATTTTATGTTTATATAGGATATTTTGTGTTTCTCTTGTGATTTTTCCGTTGAAAAGAGAAGAAAGGGTTAGAAGAAGGGGGATATCTGGACTATTTTCGTTAAATGTTTAAAAGCTATATCGTTATATGATAGAGAGTTGTTATCTTGGGTATTAGAAAAAACAATCTGGCGTATCATAAAAAAACAATCAAATGAAGAAGTTAATTTTATTATTTCTCCTGATCCCTTTCTTAGGGCTTGCACAGGATAAAGGAACACATTTTGAACATGGGCTGACCTGGGCACAGGTTCGCGAAAAGGCAATGAAGGAAAATAAATACCTGCTTGTCGACTGCTTTACCACCTGGTGTGGTCCCTGCAAATACATGAGCAGCACCATCTTCCCTCAGGAGAAAATGGGTACTTTTTTCAATAAGAATTTTGTGAATGTAAAAGTCCAGTTCGATAAAACCAAGGACGATAACGAAGAAGTGAAAAGCTGGTATGCCGATGCGGATGCCATCAATAAAGCTTATAAAATTCAGGCGTACCCTACTTTTCTGATCTTTTCACCTAAGGGCGAACTGGTTCACCGGATTGTAGGTGGCGGTGATGCAGATGAATTTATTGCCAAAGCGGAAAAAGCATTGAATCCGGAAACACAGTATTATACCCTGCTAAAAAAATACGAAGCAGGCAATGCCGCTCCGGAGACTTTAAAGCAATTGGCCTCTGTTGCTGAGGAAGCTTACGATCAGGAGAATGCAGGGAAAATAGCTGCAGCTTACCTGGAAACACAAAGCAACCTGTACACTAAAGACAACCTGGACTTTTTGGGTAAGTTTACCAAAAGCAGCAAAAGCAAAGGATTTCAGCTGATGCTGAAAGAACCTGGAAAAGTTGATGCCGTACTGGGTAAAGGTAAATCAAATCAAGTCCTGAGCGGCGTGATCCTGCAGGAAGAAGTTTATCCTCATTTGAGAAAACCTTCTGCCAACCTGGACTCGTTGATTAAGGTGGCAAAATCAAAATACCCTACAGTAGACCTGAACAAATCCACTGACCTGCTGCAGGTTCAGTTTTATCAAAGCAAAAATAACTGGCCGAAATTTCAAACTTCAGTATTGGCCTATATGAAAAAATATGGCACTGAAGTAGACGGTTCCATGTTGAACAGTTTCGCCTGGACGGTATTCGAAAACTGTCATGACGCAGAATGTGTGGCTTCTGCCATGGCATGGAGCAAGAAAAGTGTGGAGGACACACAAAGCAAAGAGCCTGCCTTCCTGGATACCTATGCCAATCTGCTTTATAAAATGGGCAAGAAAGACGAAGCCATCGCCATACAAAAGAAAGCGATTGCCCTTGTTCCGGCATCAGATAAACCAACTTACCAGGCTACCCTTGACAAAATGCAAAAAGGAGAGAAAACCTGGGATAAAAAATAGATCAACATCATATTATACGATAATGGAAAAGCCCCGGACCTTAAATCCGGGGCTTTTTAATACCTTTACAATAATAAAACCCCGATTTTAGGGCTGAGCCTAAACCATCCATGTTTTTTCAAAAAAATGAATTTTAGCAAGCAAATATTATTCTTTTTAAGCGCACTCGGTGCTTTTAACGGTGTTGTTTTGAGTTTGTATTTTGCGGTTTTTAAAAAGGAAAAAACGCATACCGATGTGTTTTTAGGAGGGTTGCTTGCTGCTTTGAGCATTAGGGTGGGCAAATCAGTATTGTTTTATTTCCATCCTCAACTGTCTAAAATTTATCTGCAAATTGGCTTATCGGCTTGTTTTTTAATTGGGCCACTATTGTTCTTTTACGTAAAATCAAAGCAAGAGCGCTTAAACATCACAATAGCAAAATACAGCCTTGCAGGGCTGCTCCTGCTCCTGATTATTCTGGGTTGGTTGTTTCCCTATGAAGGATACACCATTTGGTGGACGAAGCCTGTGTACTATGTGATCAATGCACAGTGGTTATTCTTCATTTTACTCGCCTTTTATTCTGCCAGAGCCACATTTGCTAAACTGGCTGACCGTTCCAGGCAGATGAGTTACGATGAAGTGTGGATCTTAACCGTAATATCTGGTATTTTTGTCATATGGGCTTCTTATTATACCGCAAGGTATACTTCCTACATTTCGGGTGCCCTGTCATTTTCCTTTATCTTTTATTTATCCCTTATGGTGATTTTCTATGAAAGAAATAAGACGCTCAACGTTTCCGTCCTCAAAAAAGAAAGCTATTCGAACAAGATAGAAGAAAGTTTAGCCCAGAATATCCTTTTGAAAATAACAACTGTTTTTGAGGAGCAAAAAGTTTATAAAAGACCTGATCTTACCCTTACCATACTTGCTAAAGAATTGAATGTAAGACCTCAGTTTTTATCGCAGTTCCTAAACGATAACCTGAATAAAAGCTTCAATCAATTTATCAATGAATATAGAGTGGAAGAAGCTAAGAGGCTACTAAAAGAAGATGTGCATTTAAAAATAGACGCGGTTGGTATAGAATGTGGATTTAATTCGAGCAGTACCTTTTACAGTACTTTCAAAAAAATCACCGGAACCACGCCTTCTAATTATGTGGAAACATGAGTTTTTACTCCGGAATTATACAATAGTACTTCATTATTATACACTTGTAATCACTTAGGGCATTGCCTCATATAGTTTTGTGAAAAATAAAATTTCAAAAAGTATATGAAAAAAATGTTTCTTTCTTTGTTGCTTATACTACAGGCAGCATTGCTATTCGCACAATCTGAGCAGGCAGCTGTTCAAAAAACTATCGAAAATTATCTGAAAGGCACTTCTTATAACCTGCCTGACAGTATCGCCAAAGCTTTCTATCCGGAGGCTAATTTATTTCTAAGTCATAAAGAAAAACCGGTATGGCTGGTGCCTGCTGCTGAATATACGCAATGGTTTAAAAAAGGAGAACAAGGGGTGTTTAATGGCCGCCTGGGGCGGGTTATTTCAATAGAGGTTTATAATGATATCGCCATCGCCCAGGCCGAGATACTCATCCCACAGCGGAAGCAGGAATTTATGGATATGTTTTTACTGAAGAAACTTCAGGGCGAATGGAAAATCATCAGTAAATCAGCCAGCAGTATGCCGACAAATAAATCGGGGAAACGCATCTTGTTTATTGTATCTAACGCACATTTTTATGGAAAATCTGCGATTGCTACAGGAAATAGTTTCTCGGAAATTGTCAATGCCTATCATACTTTTGCTACCGAAGGATATACGGTAGATTTTCTAAGCCCTGAAGGAGGAAGCATTCCTTTGGCATATATCAACACCTCTGATACCTTACAAAAAGAATACCTGTATGATCAGGGCTTTATGTACGCGATGGAGCATACCCAAAAACCTGCAGAAACAGACTATAGAAATTACAAAGCAGTACATTATATCGGCGGGGGGAGTGCGATGTACCAGGTGCCCGAAAATAAAGAAATTCAGGATATCGCATTAAAGGTCTATGAAGAAAATATGGGCATTATATCTTCAGTTTGCCATGGTACGGCGGGTATTGCCCATTTAAAAACTAAAGACGGGAAGTATTTAGTGGAAGGAAAAAGAATAAGTGGTTATCCCGATGTTTACGAAAAGCAAGATGGCGAATATTTTAAGCATTTTCCATTTCTGATTCAGAAGACTATAGAAGAAAGAGGTGGAACATTTAAATTTTCAGGCAGGAACCTTGCGCACGTTGAAACTGACGGGCGAATTATTACCGGACAAAATTTTCAATCCTCCAGCGGTGTAGCCAAAAAAATAATACAACTAATAGAAAATGCCAGATAGAAGAGCCCGGGACCTCAGGTCCCGGGTTTTTTGATACCTATACATCAAGATGTCAAGAGCTAAATGTATCAGTATCGTTTCACTTCTGCCGGGGGAGCAGCTGCCTGAATCCTTGTGATTTGTTGTATATTGGATGCAATATCCTGGGATACCAATACTTTACAATGAGGGGCTTCTTTAAATTTTGTTTCACGGTTATGCTGATTGGCATTACCAAACTTACGCTTGCAGCGATAGGTCAGGACCCCGGTCAGTTTTATTTTCAGCAGTTTGATAACCGAAATGGCTTGTCAAACAGTGCCGTAAATGTCGTTTTTCAGGATAAAGATCAATTGCTATGGGTGGGTACCTGGGATGGATTAAACAGGTATGATGGCACCGATTTCAGGGTCTTCAATTACAACAGTGAAAATAAAAGCGGCAGCATCGGGAACAATGTCATTCAGGACATTAAAGAAGATAAAAAAGACAACATCTGGATCAGTACCATCGGGGGAATTACCAGATTTGAAAAACCTGAGGGCAAGTTTTATCATTATTTTTATAACCAGGCGACAAAAAGAAGCATCGCTGAAAAGGAATATGAACTGGCAATAGCGGAAGATGGAACCGTATTCTGTTACAGCAAAACCTATGGATTGAGCTGGTTTGATTTAACAGGGAACCAGTTTAAGCCGATCTCTTTCCCGGCAGGAATCAAAAAGGTCTTGAAAATGGAAAGAGGGGCGAATGGCCTGATGTGGTTCCTCCAAAACGATGGGACACTGCTGAGCTGCAAAGTCAGCAAATCGGGCTTAAGCCAGATCCATATGATCAAGGCCCCAAAGCAGGTCAGTAATTTTTTTCTGGTCAATAACCGGGTTTTATTTACGGACATCAGCAACGGCTTATGGCTTGTAGATTCCCAATCAAAGCCTCAAAAAATAAACGGCATTTCGGGAAGCATCAAATCGATCAGGTATTACCATTCGAATTATATCCTCGCCCGGGATGGTCAGGGAATAGCAGTGTTCGACAATGATTTTAAGCCTTCCGCCTTCATGCAGCAGGAAGTCAGGCAACTGGCCAATATCAGAGTAACGGGTATTGAAGTCGCCAAAGACAATGTCCTGTGGATCGGTACCGATGGCGATGGGTTGATCAAAATCTATCCGAAGATCAATTATTTCGGGCTGGTCAATAAGAACAGCATTGCAGATTTGAACAAGCCTGTTCGCGCCTTTGCGGAGGTAGATGGGAATTTGTGGATAGGGACCAAGGGAAAAGGAATTGTGATTTTAAATAATTTCTGGTCCGGCTCTCCTTTCAATTCTGCGAAAAATGTGCTCAATACCGGCAATGGCCTGGAAAACAATTCGGTCTATGCCTTGAAAAAAGGCAGTTCTCCTTATATCTATATCGGAACAGACGGCAAAGGACTCGGAATTTATGATTTAAATAAAAAACAAAACATCAGCTGGACTGACCTTGCCGGAACGGCGAAATTACCTTCATTTGGTTCTGTTTATGCCATTTTGCAGGATAAAGACAGCTCCCTGTGGCTGGGAACAAGTGGCAGCGGATTGATTCATCTGAAACTAAGCAAAACCAGGGAAGGCCGTCTAAGCATCAGCTATTTCAAACAATACCTTTCCGGCGGAGCAAACGGCCCTGCGAACGACATCATTTATGCCCTGAGCAATGATGATGAGGATCGGCTCTGGATTGCCTGCAGGTATGGTGGCCTAAGCGTCTTACATAAAAAAACAGGGAAGTTTAAAACTTTTAAAGCCTTTTCTGCTCCAAATGACCTGTCCAATAATGATGTGCTTTCTCTTTATCTGGATGCCCGGAAAAGGTTATGGATCGGGACGAGTTATGGCTTAAATATGCTCAGCCATTCCGAATCTTTCAGGGAAAAACCCTCCTTCAGAAAATTCACCATGAATGAAGGCCTGCCCAATAATACCATTCATGCCATTGCCGGGGCGAATTCGGGCAGCATCTGGGTCAGTACCAATAAAGGGCTTGCGAGATTGAACCCGGAAAATGGGGCAGTCGCTTATTTCAGGTCGGGCGACGGGCTGCAGAGCAATGAATTTAGTGATGGCGCAGTCTGGAAGTCGGCAGATGGGCTACTGTATTTTGGAGGGATTTATGGATTTAATTATTTTGCCCCTGAAAGGATTACAGCCAATAAACTCCAGCCTAATGTATTGGTTTCCAACATTCAGATGGGTGGAAAAAACCTGGATGAGAACCGCTTGCAGGTGCTGAAATCTGTTCAGGCACCGATTCCGGAATACACTTTAGCGCGTAAAAATAACTTCTTCCAGGTGAGCCTGAAATCCATGAGCTTTTTAAATGAAGCTAAAAATGAATTTACTTATAAACTGGAAGGACTGGATAAGAACTGGAACTATGCAGGTTCCGTCGGAAATATCATTTATAATAATGTTCCTCCGGGAAATTACATCCTCAAAGTAAGGTGGAGCAATGGGGAAGGCTTGTGGACGACAGAGATCAAGGTGTTTAAACTTCATGTGGAGCAATATTTCTGGTTAACCTATTATGCGCTTTTTGCTTATGTGCTGATCCTGGTCGCCTCTGGTTATGCCTTCCATCTGTATCGGAAAAATAAACTCCGGATGAAATACCAGTTGCAGATGGAACACCTGCTCCGGCAGAAAGACGAGGAAGAGCATCAGCAGCGCCTGAACTTCTTTACCAATATCGCACATGAGATCCAGACCCCTTTAACCATGATTATGGGCTCTGTAGAACACCTTAGAAAGAAAGAAAACAATTATTTCATTTCTATGGTGCATCAGCATACCGCAAGGTTGACCTATCTGGTGCAGCAACTGCTGGAATTCAGAAAAGCAGAGGCCGGTTACCTGTCCAGGAAAGAGGATTATCTGGACATCAGTAAAATGCTGGATAGTCTCTCCGAATTGTTTATCCCCACCAGTGAAAAAAATGAACAGGAATACCTGAGGAGTATTCCCCAGGGGCTGGCAGGCTCAATTGATAAAGATAAATTTGAAAAGATTTTATACAACCTCCTGTCTAATGCCTTCAAACATTCCGGAAAAGGGGAAACGGTGGCTTTTAAAGTCTGGTACCATCCTCAGGACCGGCTCCTGGAGCTGAGCGTTTCCAACTCCGGCTGTACCTTAAAAACAGCGCACCTGGAACAAATCTTCAACCGCTTCTATGTGAGCAACGAGCAGCAGACAGAAAAATTCAGCACCGGGATTGGCCTGGCTTTTACGAAAGAACTGATCAGCCTGATGGGCGCTGATATTCAGGTGAGCCTGCAGAATGGCTGGATAGATTTCAGGATAAAAATACAGCTCAGGGAAGTAACAGGTACTGCAGAAACAAAAGTGATCACCTCTGCACCATCTGCTTTATATGAATCACTGGTAGAGGTCTATGAACAGCCGGAAATGGTTTCTGCAGAAGAGGGAAATAAAAACAGCCTGATTGACGACCTGCAGCAAACGGAAAAATTAAGCATCTTATTGGTCGAGGACGAACCTGAACTGCGGTTCCTGATCAGGAACGTCTTAAAAGATCATTATGTAGTCTATGAAGCAGGAACCGGACTGGAAGCACTGGCCTTTTTACATAAAACGATTCCAAGCCTGATCATCAGCGATGTGATGATGCCGGATATGAACGGACTGGAATTGTGCCGGACGGTAAAACAAACGCCTGCAATGGCCCGGATTCCATTTGTCATTTTATCGGCCAGAGGCTCTGAAGAACATAAGACGGAAGGATATGAGCTGGGGGCAGATGCCTATATTCCTAAACCTTTTCAGATCAATTACCTCCAGGTCAGGATTCGCAAACTCCTCGACGATCAGCTCCGGATGGAACACCTGATCAAAGATCAGCACATCACCAATCAGTTCATGGATGCAGATATTGCAGATACAGACAAGAAATTCCTGGAAGAACTGCTGAAGGTGATCGAGAAAAACCTGAATGAGCCGGAACTCAATGCCGCCACACTTGAAGATGCCCTTTCCATTAGCAAAATGCAATTGTACCGGAGACTGAAATCGCTGGCCGGAATGACCCCTGCTGAATTTATTAAAAGAATTCGATTGAAACATGCAGCAGACATGCTGGTTAATTCCCAATACACCGTATCTGAAATATTTTACCGCACGGGATTCAACAACAAATCTTACTTCTTCAGGGAGTTTAAAAAGATTTACCACTGCGCTCCAAACGAGTATCGCCAGCAGCAATATGAGGAACATACCCATCCATTATAGGTGATGAATAATATTGATTTTTTTTCCTTAACTTGTTGTTAATGAATATTTTTTTGATTTTTCAGTCAAAAAGTATTTTACGTTTTTCAGGCTGTCTTTTGTAATTTAGGGATACAAACGCTCAACTTCTTTAATATGAAAACGTCTCTCAAACTTTTTGTATCCATTTGTGTGCTGTCAAATGGTATCGCAATGTCTGCAATGGCACAGGTTCCCGAAGGAAAAAATAAAGTCGGGCCCACCGAAACCCTCAGGGACAAGGCCGATCAGGAGGTGATGAGAAGGCGTGCCGATACCCTCAGTATTCCCTATAATGAGCTCCATAAACTGTACCGTGATCATGATCCGATTCTTTACATCAGCATTCTCCCGCAGTTTAACCCGCTTAAAGGCCGGCAAAGCCCATTACAGGACGGGGAAGGGAAAGATGGTTATTGGGCAGAAGGAAATATCGCCCACCGGATCTCGCTCTACCGTGGGAAGTATTACAGTCCCGGATTCCTGAAAAAGCTTAGGGCAACCTTTGATGCCGGCTTCATGATCAGGATGACCAGAGACAATTCCAGCCCCTTGCTGCCTACAAGCGATAATGTCGGTTTAGGCTTTGATTATCTGGTAACGCCGATAGCGAATGTCGTTCAGCCCAACACAAAAAATCTATGGGTAAAACTTCAGGTTCACCATTACTCCAACGGACAGGCGGGTTCCTTTTTTCTCAACAATACACCCGGCAGAAACAACTATAAAAATGGCGATTTTAGTACCAACTATTTCCGTGTGGTCTTTAACGGCCTTACGAGAACACTGAACGACCATTTGCTCAGTGCCGGCCTGGGCTACCAGCGGGAAATCAATATCGGCGGACCCCTTACTTTGAGTGATGAATTTAAAGATGCCTACGGATTAAACCGGCTTTTGCTCAATCTGCAATGGATCAGGGCTTCTCAGTTCCGGTTGCTCCAGAAAGAAAAAGGATCGACGATAAAAACCACACGTACGCAAATGAGCTTCAGGACAGAGCTGACCTATATTATGGATCAGAACCTTTCCCGTTACCCTTTGGCTCAGAAATACAGGCTTGGCGGACATGCCTATTTCACCTGGATGCCCTGGGTAACCAGTGATGTCGGATTTGTTACCCATGCCTTTCTTGGGCGGGATTACCTGAACATCCGTTACGATGATGCGGTCTTCTCCTGGCAGTTTGGCCTGGTCATGAACTTTAATAAATAACCTTTATAACAATCAACAGGTATGGCATTCTTCGATCTTCATTGTCACCCGGGACTAAAAACCCTCTTCCTGCCACAGGATGGCAGGCAATTTTCCGTATGGAGCAACCTGAACCCCAAGGACCACCTGATTGGTGATATCCTGGAATCTCAATGTTCCTTAAAAATGCTGATGCAGGAGGGAGATATCAACCTGATTTGTCTCACCCTTCACCCGCCGGAAATCGGGATGATCGATCAGTTTCTGTTAAAAATAGGCGCTGCCACGATTTATAAAAAGTTCCTGAGCAGGGAGAGACTGAGGGATATGATCACCCTGACGAGTTCTTACCAGCAAACTTTTGGGCAGGAATTTGCCAATATCAGTGCTGCCCCAAGACCGGAAGATCAGATCGAAGCCAGGAAGAAAGTTAAATTCCTGAAAAACTGGAACGAATACAATGTGGCCGATTTCAATACCTTACACATCGTCTTTAACCTGGAAGGAGGGCATACTTTTTACGACCTTAACAACAGGGTGAATGACATTGAGCAGGTAGTCATTAATTTCAATTCCTTTATCAATAAAGGCTTTAAGGTCTTGTATTTCACGTTGGCACATTTAACACCGAACGAATTTATTACCCATGCCTATGGCAATAAGCTGCTCACAAAAGGGCCACTGCTCCCTAAGGGAATCGGGATCACGGCATTTGGTAAGCGGATGATCGAAAATGCCTATGCTAAAAAGGTGTTCATCGATGTCAAACACATGAGCCTCGTTTCCCGGAGGATCTTCTACCTGTTCAGAAAAAAATACTTTCCGCATATGCCCATTATAGCCAGCCATATCGGCCTGGCAGGGGAGAGCTGGACGGTATTTCGGAAAGATAGAAATATGATCATCAATCCTGTCAGGAAGAGCTATGGTTATAAACTGACCTGGCTTAAAAACAGAGGGCGACTGGAGGGAACAGATTTCTACCCGCTCTCCATAAATTTATACAATGAAGACATCCGGGAAATCCTGGATAGCAATGGCCTGATCGGAATTTCGCTGGACCTGCGGATTCTGGGAGGAAAGGATAAAACCGGAACCTTGCAAAATGATTTTTACAGTCATGAGGAATATGAATTGCTGACTGATCCTGATGCAGATCAAAAGATCCAAACCTTATTCGAACAGTTTGAGACCGGGCATATCGACAATGGCAATACCACGCTCAACCTGGTTCATCCCGAACCTCAGGATATAGAGGATTCGAAGGAAGCCGATGCAGAGCTCAACAGCATTTTCGCCCCGAAAAAGAAAACCGATGAGTCTCCGGATTACCGGTATCACGTGCGCCTGGTACTGAACCAGCTCGTCCGGATCTGGGAAATTGCAGGTTGGTATGGCATACCGGCCCCCTGGAATAATTTATGTATCGGATCGGATTTCGATGGCATGATTGCCGCAATACATTGTTTCCGGAATTCAACGGAAGCGGCAACTTTTGCGGAGGCATTAAAAACAGAGCTGGAACTGGAACTGCCCAATTACCCCGGCATTGACCTTACTGCCACAGAAATTACAGATCGTCTGATGTTTCAAAACGCCAAAGCTTTTCTGGAAAGACATTTCTAAATCATACCTGATATATACGGTTGGAACTCATTAGCCTGAACTAAATGAGTCCTGGTCAGAACAATACGGGAAGAATATAGCTTCTTTGTAACTATAGTGAACTAAAATGTAACTATAGTACACTCCTTCGGGGGGCTACTCCTATAAATTTGTTCTAACCAAATATATCACAGATGAAAAGAAATCTACTCTTCTCTCTGGGCTTGTCACTGTTAATAGTACTATCAGGGCTCACAGCTCTGGCCCAGGTCAAACTAAGTGGAAAAGTGACTGATGAAAATCAGCAGCCCTTTCCCGGGGTTGTTGTTCAGCAACTCAATACACCAAACAAAGCGGCAACCGATGCCAATGGAGCATATGTGATTACCCTGCTCCCGGACGGCCCAAAATCACTGGTATTTAATTATGTAGGTTATTTGCCGGTAACGGTTCCTTACACGGGGAATGCGGTACTGAACCTCTCCATGAAACCGAGCACTTCAGATTTGAATGAAGTGGTGGTGGTGGGCTATACCAGCTTACGTAAGAGCACAATTTCCGGCGCAATGGGAAACCTGAACGTTGGCGATGGGGAGAAGCGAAGGGTTCCTGATGTAGCGCAGATGCTGCAGGGGCAGGTCTCTGGGGTACAGGTTACCCAAAGCACCGGTGCACCTGGCGATCCGATCAATATCCGCATCCGCGGGGAAAATACCATTGGCTTTAACAGCCCCCTGTATATCGTGGATGGAACACCTACTTTGGACATCTCTTTTTTAAATCCTTCGGATATTAAAAGTCTATCGGTGATGAAAGATGCGGCTTCTGCTGCGATCTATGGCGCACGTGCGGCAGGAGGGGTTGTTCAGATTACAACGAAACAAGGAACCGCTAACCGCTCTACGCTTGATCTGAATTATTTTAACGGAATTCAGCGGGTGGCTAATTTGCCTACGCTGTTAAATACTGCCCAATACCTGAGTAAACAGGAACAGGCCTGGAAAAATGGAGGTAAACCTGATCCGAATCCTTATACCGCTGCCAAAAGCAGAACAGATCTGTCGGATACCAACTGGCTGGACGAGCTTTTTGAAACCGGAAGGTCCCAAAGTGCACAACTGAGCGCAAGCGGTGGAAGTGACCAGGTGCAATACCTGCTGTCGGGAGCTTATTACAAACAAAATGGAATTGTAGTTTACAATCATGACCAGTATGAACGCTTTAATTTCAGGGCCAATGTCAATGCAAAGCTAACCGACCGTTTTAAAATAGGAACGAACCTGCAGCTTTCTTCGGCAAAACAAGACTGGCTGTCTTCCAAAGGAGATGCACCGGGCATCATTCGCCATGCGCTGTTGAGGCCACCGGTACTGGGCGTGTATAAAAATCCTTCAGACCCAGGCTATAAAGCAGATGACCCTTTTACGGACCTGCCTTTTTACAAGTTCAACAACAGCAATGGCGGATGGGACCCCAATTATGAAAGAACATCTAACCCAATTGCACTCGCTTATTTTGCCAACGACAAAAGAAATAATGTGAAAACTTTTGGAAATGCCTATGCAGAATATGCTTTTCTGGGAGATAAATCACTGACTTTAAGAACAAACCTGGGTGTGGACCTGAACTTCCTTCACAATAAAGCATTCCTGCAAAACTTTGGAGATGACGACAACAACGACCCCAATGAAGTTGACCCGGGCGCAGGCAGACAAAACAGGCCAAACGGATTGAATGAGGAAAGAGGCGAGGAACTGAACCTCACCTGGAACAATACCTTAAACTATGTCAAAACCATTAACAAACATGCCATCAATGGGCTTGTGGGAACAGAATACATCAAAAATACGGCATCAGGACTTTCTGCTTCCAGAAAAAGATACGATTATACGACCAATAGTTTCCAATATATAGACTTCGGATCCTCGGCCAGAGACCTCTGGAATGGCGGAAATGCCAGTGAATGGGCCTTGTTCTCGGTCTTTGCTTCCGGAACTTATGTGTATGATTCCCGCTATATGCTGACGGCCAACCTCCGCGCAGATGCTTCCTCCAGATTTGGAGAGAACAGACAATGGGGATATTTCCCTTCTGTTTCTGCCGGATGGGCCATCTCAGAAGAATCTTTTATGAAAGAGATCAAATGGATTTCGAACCTGAAATTAAGGGCAAGTACCGGAAAACTGGGCAATCAGCAGATCCCCAATTATGCGTACCTGAGTACCATGGTCAAAGATGGTGAGGGCTATTCGCTGAACCGTTATGGAAATCCGGACCTGAAATGGGAAACCACTTCGCAGCAGAACATCGGGCTGGACTTTAACCTGTTCAGTAATAAACTGGCCATTTCTGCGGATTATTTCGTAAAAACAACTTCCGATATCCTCTTGCAATTAAGCTTACCGGAAATGGTGGGTTCGGTAGGCCCAACCTATGTGAATGCAGGTAAAGTGAGAAATAAAGGATTTGAACTCTCTGCCAGTTACCGCAATGCAATTGGTGATTTTAACTACTCACTGAGTGGAAACATGGCGACCTTAAATAATGAGGTGATCCAGTTACATCCAAATGTACCAACCCTGAGCGGGCCCTTTACCAGAACTGTTCCCGGACAGCCGCTAAATGCATTCTATGGCTATAAAATGGAAGGCATTTACCAGACCCAGGCCGAGATCACACAACACCTTTCCGGAACAACCAATCCTTCACAGCTGCCCGGTGACATCAGGTTTGCAGATCTGGATGGAAACGGACAGATCAACGACAACGACAGGACCTTCCTCGGAAACCCAATCCCAAAATTCTCCTATGGCATTAACCTGTCCGGCAGTTATAAAGGATTTGACCTTTCTGTCTTTATGCAGGGCGTTCAGGGCGTAGACAAATACAATGATGCGAAGAAAATCACAGACTTCGACAGCAGGCCGTTCAACTCTTCTACGGCGGTGCTGCAAAGCTGGAATGGCCCGGGAACATCGAACACGATGCCGAGAGTCAGCACTACGGATACCGGTGTGAGCCGGGTTTCGAGCTTATATGTGGAGGATGCTTCCTATTTCAGGATTAAAAACGTGGAGCTGGGTTATTCTTTCGGCAACCTGCTGCAGAAAACAAAACTGGGGGTAAAGGATGTCCGGCTGTATGTATCAGGTCAGAACCTGTACACCAGTACGAAATATAGCGGCCTGGACCCGGAGTCTATCGATCAGGTAGATATGGGAACCTATCCGCAGTCGCGCGCATTCCTGTTTGGTGTAAATGTTAAATTTTAAAAGATATTCAGATGAAACGATTATATATCTCCTTATTCGCCGTAACCTTAATGTTTACCGCGGGTTGTAAAAAAGAACTGTATAAAGACCCGATCGGATTGATCACCCCCGAACAGGTGAGCACAGATCCGACTTTAAATACCGTAGTTTCCTCCGTAGACGCTTCTTACCGGATGCTGTCCTATACTTTAAACCTGATGGGAAACTGGGATTGGGCGGGTGGTAAAGTGATCCGTCCGGATGTGATCCTGCAGGATATCGCCGGAGGTGATGTGCTGAAAAAATGGAACCCTGATGGTGATCAGCCCTGGATGGACGATATTTCAGGTTTCCGGTTTACCTCCGAAAACGGAGGCTTCAACGGCATCTGGGCCTTCAATTATCAGGGGATCTCGAAAGCCAACCTGGCTCTGAGTTACCTGACAGATGATGCGCTGGTAGCCAAAATAGGAATGGATGCCGCGCTTCGAAGCCGACTGCTTGGGGAAGCCTATTTCCTCAGGGCCTATTATTACTTTGACCTGGTCAACAATTTTGGAGACGTTCCCATCATTACCAAACCACTCAAAACTTTTAACGAAGCTTATGAAGTGGCGAGAACCGTCCCTCAGGCACAAGCCTGGGCCTTGATCAACGAAGATCTGAGCAAAGCTAAATCTGCACTTCCTGCAGCTAAATTCTCGAGTACAGTCGACAAATGGCGGGTTTCAAAAGGGGCAGTGGTTGCATTACAGGCAAAAGTGGCTTTGTATAACCAGCGATGGACAGAGGTCATCAGCCTGGTAACGGAGCTGGAAGGAACAGGGTTTTACAGCCTGAATGCCAATTATTTTGACAGCTTCAGCGTAGCCAAAGAGTTCAGCGATAATGAAGTGATCTTTGCCTACGACCATATCTCCGGTCAAACGATTCGCAAAGGCAATGGCATCAGTGCCTTGTTAGACTGGGGCTTTTTTGCACCAAGTCCGGATTTTCTGAATGCTTTTGAAGCGAACGACCCAAGGCTGGCCTATACGGTGAATGTAACAGATAAAAATGTCAATAAATTACTGGGATCGCTTAACGGGGCCAATAAAGGCAATGACGACGGACCAAGCAATAAAATCATGATCCGGATGGCAGATGTCTTGCTTTGGAAAGCAGAGGCGTATAACGAAACCAATGCCTATCCGGCTGCCATTGCCCTGATCAACGACATCCGCAGACGTGCCAGAACCTCGCCAACAGCTGCAGGAGGTACCGCCCCGGCAGGGACCTTGCCGGATCGTTCGGTTGCGGTGACGGATAAAGTACAGATCAAAAACTGGCTGATGCAGGAAAGAAGGGTGGAGCTTGGTTTTGAAGCACAACGCCTCAACGACCTGAAACGCTGGAAAACAGCAAAAACAGTGTTGACTGTATTGGGTAAGAATTTTCAGGACCACAATTACCTGTATCCCGTACCACAAGGCGAAGTTGATAAATCAGGAAAAGCAATTGTCCAAAACTCAGGTTACTAAATATTTATGAAAGATCAAGCACAACGATTTATAGAAAACCCATTATTATCACCGGCAGATTTAAAACCAAGCAGGGCGGGATTGGAGATCAGTTGTCTCTTAAACCCAGGGGTCTTTACTTTTGAAGGAAAGACCTGGCTGTTGGTTCGCGTAGCTGAAAGACCTGCACAACAGGAAGGCATCATTTCTTTTCCGGTACTGAAGAACGATGGGATTGAAATTATAGAAATTCCTGCGGATGATCCGGAGCTGAATGCAGATGACCCAAGGGTGATCCGCTACAAGGGGATCGATTATTTAACAACACTGTCGCACCTGCGCTTACTGCGCAGTGAGGATGGCATCCGTTTTTATGAACCGGAAGGTTATCCGATCCTCCAGGGCGAAACCCTCCAGGAAGCTTTTGGAATAGAAGATTGCAGGGTGACGCTGTTGGACGATACCTATTACCTGACCTATACCGCCGTTTCAGAACAAGGGGTAGGGGTAGGCATGCGCACAACCAAAGACTGGAAACACTTCGAATCCGAAGGCATGATCATTCCTCCGCACAATAAGGATTGTGCCATTTTTGAAGAAAAGATCAACGGGAAATTTTATGCCCTGCACCGCCCCAGTAGTGTCGATATCGGCGGGAACTACATCTGGATCGCAGCATCTCCGGATGGCATCCACTGGGGCAAACACAAATGCATCATTACCACCCGTAAAGGGAGCTGGGACAGCGCAAGGGTAGGTGCAGGAGCGGCACCAATCAAGACGGAAAAAGGCTGGCTGGAGATCTATCATGGTGCAAATGCGGCCCATCAGTATTGTCTGGGTGCTTTTCTGCTTGATCTCAACGATCCTTCCATTGTCATTGCCAGATCTGAAGATCCAATCATGATCCCTGCCACAACCTACGAGCTGAGCGGCTTTTTCGGCCATGTGGTATTCACCAACGGTCATGTGGTGAAGGGAGATGAGCTCACAATTTATTATGGTGCTGCCGACGAGTTTGTTTGCGGGGCTAAATTTTCCATCGCTGAAATCTTAAACTCCTTATCCTACGAGCATGATTAATAAACTAAAGTCTGAAATCGCGCATTTCAAAGCGCAGTCCCATAATTTTAAAGTCCTGACTTTAACCAATCTGATCTATAGCATCGTATTGCCGGTGATCGATATTTTTGTGGCAGCCTATGTGATGCGGAGCTCCAATGACCCGGTAAAGGTAGTCGTGTACCAGTTAACGATTTATACCGGAATCCCTTTAACCTTTCTGATCAATGGCTGGCTGCTAAACCGCTTTCCAATTAAAGTGCTCTATTCCTTCGGAATGGTGCTCAGTGCAATTTCCATGATGATCATGATGTCGCTGACCACACTGGACATTACCGGGATTGGAATTGCAGGAATCGTAATGGGCATGTCCTTTGGCTTTTACTGGGCAAACCGGGACTTCCTGGCCCTGGCCACCACCAACGACAGCAACCGGAATTACTATTATGGTCTGGAAACATTTTTCTATACCATCATTGCCGTGGTCATTCCGGTGATCATTGGCTGGTTCATTGAGTCTTATGCTGGCGCAGGAGATGCAAAAATGGCGTATAAAATTGTGACGGGTATTGTATTTGTGGTAACCATAGGGGCATCGGTCATGTGTTTTACCGGCAAGTTTACCAATCCCATTGGTAAGAAGTTTATTTATTTTAAGTTTCACAGCTATTGGTACAGGCTGATGTCCCTGGCCGTTTTGAAAGGCCTGGTACAAGGATTCTTGGTGACGGCTCCGGCCATGCTGATCATGTTGTTGCTTGGAAAAGAAGGTGCGCTGGGAACCGCACAGTCGGTAGGTGCCATCTTTGCCGCCGTACTGATGTACATCATTGGCCGTAAAACCGGGCCGGAACATCGGATTTACGTGTTCGGAACAGGCCTGGTCTTATTTACCATCGCAGCCCTCATCAACGGAATCCTCTTTAACGAAACCGGTGTGATCTTATTTATGCTGTTCCTTTTACTGGCGAAACCGCTGCTGGATCTTGCTTATTTCCCGATTCAGTTTAGTGTGATCGATATCCTGACGAAAAAAGAAAAAAGGAGTGAATTTGCCTATATATTGAACCACGAAGCGGGCCTGTATGTAGGCCGCCTTACCGGTGCCGGAACCTTCCTGCTCCTGGCTTATTATTTTTCAAATGAAGTGGCCCTTCGTTATGCCATTATTATTGTTGCGGTATTGCAGCTAAGCTCTTACTGGGTGGCCAAAGGAATCCTTAAAAAGGGAAAAATAATGAACGAAGAATTGCAGCTGGAAGAAGAAAGCCTGGCTAAAGTGATTATTCCTGCTGCTGTTTAAGCGGAACAGCAGCCAGAAGCAGAGCAGAATTTTTTTTAATATCTTAGATGAACCCCAATGATGAAACTTAAACTGACCTTCCTTTCCTTATTTATTGCTGCACTTTCCCATGCCCAGGTGAAACAGGTTAAAATTGACCGTGTAAACCAGATGGCAGACCTGCCCAAACCACTGCAGATCATCGACTGGAAAGCAATGGCCCTTAATTTTGACCGGACGATTTATGATTTTAATGCCAAAGGCAAATACTGGCCAATGGTTTGGATGGACAGCACAGGCAAGAATTTCAAACAGCCGGTGATGGGCATGTATACCGCGGTAGGGGATGTGAGGCAGGGCGCAGGGCACAACAAAGGCATGTTTCATGAGGCCCTGGCCAATATGGGCGCTGTGTTGGGCGCAACCCTGGTTGGACTGGATAAAAGCAACCAGCAGGGCCTGAATTACGTCGGCATGCTGAAAAACTATTTCAATAAAGATACCGGATGGGACATCATGATGAACAACACCGCACCGGAAGTGGCACTGTTGGGTGGAGGATATGGAAGAGACTGGTGGTACGATGTCTATCCGAATGTATTGTTTTATGCGATTTACGATAAATATCCGGCTGCTCCTGATTTTGAAATGATGGCCAGAAGCATTGCGGAGAAATTCTATAAAGCGGATTCCATTTTAAATGGCAATTACAATTATTCCTATTTTGATTATGGGAAGATGAAACCAATGACGACACAAATCTGTGCACAGCCGGATGCCGCTGCGGGGCATGCCTATGTCTTGTACGCAGCCTATAAAAAGTTTGGCGATCCCCGTTACCTCAAAGGAGCAATCTCAGCAATGAAAGCTTTGGAAAGCCAGAAGATCAATCCTACCTACGAACTGTTAATGCCTTTTGGCGCTTACCTCGCAGCAAGAATGAACGCAGAACAGGGAACTGCTTTTGACATTCAAAAAATGTTAAACTGGACTTTCGATGGAACTGCGGTATGCCGGGAAGGATGGGGATTCTTAGTGGGCAACTGGAATGGTTTCGACATTTCCGGAACGGTTGGAAGTACGGTAGATCATGGCGGCTATGCTTTTTTGATGAATACCTTTGATGCGGCATGGCCATTGGTTCCCCTGGTGAGGTACCAGCCCAAATATGCAAATGCAATCGGGAAATGGATGTTAAATGCGGTAAATGCCTCCAGATTTTTTTACCCTCAGTATATGCCAAAGGAACATCAGACCCTGCCCGGCTTCGCGGATGTAACCAAAGGGGTGATTGCTTATGAAGGTTTTGCGAAATCTTCTACTTTTGATACCTTATACCAATCTTTAAAAGCGCCTGTAGCACAGGGGGACGGTCCTAAATGGATGCCGGGACAAAACCCTGAAGTCTCACAATTCAGTGTTTACGGAAGCGGTCATGTCGGGATTTTCGGCAGCATTGTCAAGGAAACGGAGATTAAAGGCATCCTGGGCCTCGACCTGCTGGCGACTGATTTTTACCGCGGGGATGCTTATCCGACCTGGTTGTTTTACAATCCCTATGGGACAACGAAAACCATTAATTTTAAAACGCCCGCAAAAGGAAAGTCAGACGTGTATGACCTGATCAGCCAGCGTTTTATCGCCCGAAATGTAAGCTCGGGAGCTAAAGTGCAGATTCCATCTCTGCAATCGCTGGTGCTGGTTTGTGTTCCTGCAGGAAAAAAGACAAAGGTTAAAAATAACCAGCTTTCCATAAATGGTATCGTGCTGGATTACCAGTATAAACCTTAAAAAATCAGGATAGAGAAATCGATGGATCAACCGGGATTTGCAGGGAGAAACAGGTTTCTTTATCGTTAGATACGACCTCTAATTTACCACGGTGTGCCCGGGCAATTTCGGCTGAGATGTACAGGCCAAGGCCTAAGCCCTCTTGTCCGGGTTTTACTTTTCCTCTGGAAAACGGTTGAAACAGCTGCGCCATGGCCTCTTCCGGGATTTGATCGCTGAAGTTGGTGATGGAGAGCCTGAAGTTGTTTTCATTGCTGTCTGCCTTCACCATAATTGGCGTTTCGGGCAAACCATGGGTAATTGCATTCCCCAGCAGGTTGGAGAATAACTGCGCAATCCGCATCCCGTCGCAATGCACAGGCCCATCCAGATGATACTCTGCCTGAATCGTCCGGGCAGGGGAGATGGCCTGAAATTCCGAGATCACTTCTTCCAGAATTTCCCTCATCGGCTGGTTATTGTTCTTGCTCACATTGATCCCTTCTCCCATACGTCCGCGTGCCAGGTCCAATACATTTTCAATCAGGCCTGTCATACGGTGCGCACTGTCTTTAATGATCCGGACCAGACGCTGAGGACGGTCGTCCAAAGGCAATCGCATCAGCATCTGTGCACTGTTGTATACCGCAGCCAGCGGGTTTCGCAAATCATGCCCTAAAATGGCAATAAACTGCTCCCTTAACTCGGAGGTCTTACGTTCTTCTACCAGGTCGCTTTCCGTGACCTCCATTTTATCCAGGGCACTGAGGTGGAAGGAGATCAGGTCTGCATAGAGCTTAAACATCCCTATGATCTGTGGATTGTTTAATTTTGCCGGCTTTGGGTCAATGGCACAAAGGGTCCCGAAAAAACTGCCGTCTTTCCGGATAATTGGCATCGAAATATAGCTCTGGAACCCATAGAGCTTTGGAGTATGGTGTGAAGAAAAACCCTGATTATCGTCTACATGGTCAATCACTACTTCTTGTCCGCTTTGTCGGATTTCATGACAGATGGTGGTCTCCAGTTTCAGTTCCCCGCCTTTGCCCAATCCAAACTGGATGTCGTCTTTAACAGAACAGGCAATCCATTTGTCTTCCGTTACTCTTGCAATCGCCGCAAAACCCATACCAGTAGTCAGGCAAATAACTTCTAAAATTGTAGGTACTACCGAGATGCGGTTGATGTCCTCAATATCCTTTAGGATCTCCTGGGAAAAATTATCAGATTTTATCATTGGCATTTAAAAACCACGTAAAATTAAGAAATTGCTTTTCAGCAAGCAAACCTTAAAAATACGTATTTCATCTTACGAAGATCCCTATGAAAACAGTTGATTCGGGACAATATATTTTATAATTTTATAAGAGATTAATCTCTTATGGAAAATTTAGTCGTCAAGCCATTTAGGATTCTGGTGATCGAATCTGATCTGCAAATGCGTAAAAAACTCTCCTCGTGTTTTAACCAATCGGGGTTCGACTACAGGATTTATTCAGGTATAAATAATATCGTTCCGTTAATCCTGAGCTTCCGGCCTGATTTGGTCTTATTGGAGTACTTGTCGCCAATAGTAAATGGTGGAGAGCTTTGTATTCAGATAAAAGAGAATAAATTGACCCGGCATATTCCTGTAGTCATTTATTCAGCTTTTCCCAGTAATATATTGTCTTTGGGTGACTATGGTCATGATGCCTTTATTGCCAAACCTTTTGAATTGACTGATTTGATGAGAAGGATCGATATTTTTTTAAGACGGTATTGGAACGAGGGAAAAAGACTCGCAGATACGGAGATTCCATTAGAATACGACTGATAGTCAAGTGATTGATGTTAGTAGAAAGAGTGCTTCCTGATTGTCTTGTTTTCGGGCAATATCGATTGCTGAACGGCCCCAGACATTCAGAATGAAAGCGTCAGCACCATGTTGTAATAACATTTTCAGGATTTCATTCTGATCAAACATGACCGCAAACATTAATGCAGTAGCCCCGTTTTC
Source organism: Pedobacter sp. KBW06 (assembly GCF_003852525.1). Taxonomy (GTDB): domain Bacteria; phylum Bacteroidota; class Bacteroidia; order Sphingobacteriales; family Sphingobacteriaceae; genus Pedobacter. The sequence continues at coordinate 1,495,022 of NZ_QAJL01000003.1, read as the reverse complement.
ATGTTGCAGGTTCAGATCTGCTCCATGGCGGATTAGAAATTCGGCCATGGTTTTATAACCTTCATGTATGGTACCCATGAGCGCCGTGTGACCTCCATTGTCCTGTGCATTAATATCTGCACCTGCGGCTACCAGAATTTCAGCAATCTCCAGCTGATTATGATAACTGGCAACAATCAATGGCGTAGCACCTTTCAAGTTCCGGCAGTCTACCTTGTTTCCAAGGCGGATCATTTCTTTCAAAATGGTAGTGTTTCCTACCCGTGCTGCATGCATAATTGCTTGAATAGTATCAAGCGTTTGCGGGCTTTGACGTCCTTGAAACAACTTTTTTAGGAATACCTGAGTCATGAACAATAATAAGCGAAAATTTTGTTGTGAACTGAGGTTAAATATCAGATTTTTTTTTGGATTAATTCCATACTTTTTAGGATAGAAATATACATTAAAATTAGTATCAGGTATCCGCGGAAAACGTGCACTTTACATTTATGGTATTTAAACCTTTCTTGCTTTTTTTAGTTTAAAGTCTGCCGCTTCATTATTATGGATGATATCCCTTAGATATTGAGAAATTTACAGCCGCATTACTATGCCAGATTTGTCCTTTATTTTGAAGTTTATGAAAAAATATAAAATTGCCAAACAACTAAACATCCCCATTGGAACGGTGAAAACCAGGATTCACATTGCAAGAGGCAGCCTGAAAAGCAATCTGAAAATGTATCAGGAAAAGTGCTGATAACCGGACTACGTATGCTAAAATTATTGATACAAGAGATTGGCCTGAATATCGGGATCGTCTTTTTTAGTATATTAGGAGATAAATTAACAAAAAATCTGTTATTCAGGGTATTCGCATAGAATTTGAAAAATATAATGATACATATTGAGGTCAGTAAAATAGAGTTGAATTTTAAATTATTTAAGAAAATGTTAGGAAGGTTATCATTTGTGTTTTTAACGACGGCTGTACTTGCCTGCCAGGCGGCCCTACCTAAAACACAGCCAATTGTGGATGGAGTAAAGAATATTAAACCAGATATACAACAGCAATTCGTCATCAAAGAAGTGGTTGCATTGATTGAAAACTACAATTATAAAAAGATCAGGGTGAATGATTCGATATCTTCCATCGTTTTGGATCAGTACATTAAGACCCTGGATCAGGGGAAAAATTATTTCCTGAGCTCGGATATCAAAGATTTTGAAAAGTACAGGTATCAGCTGGATGATGATTTTAAAAACGGAGATTTAACGGTTCCTTTTTACATCTACAACATGTACGCGAAAAGGCTGAATGAAAGGCTCGATTTTGCGGTTGCCCAGCTGAAAACAGAGCTGAATTTTGGTCAGAATGATACTTATGTTTATGACCGTTCAAAACAGGCATGGCCTGCTTCAGCAATGGAATTAAATGATACCTGGAAGAAAAGGGTTAAATATGAACTGATCAATTTAAACCTCGCAGGTTCAGCACCGGCTAAAAGTAAAGAAACCGTGAGCAAAAACTACCTGGATTTAAAATCTCAGGTGGCGAAAGTAAACAATCAGGATGTCTTTCAAATGCTGATGGATGCCCTGACGGCTTCATTAGACCCGCATACGAATTATTTTAACGCTTCCAATGCCAAAGCATTTAACGAAGAAATGTCGCGCTCTATAGTGGGCATCGGCGCCTTATTAATGATCGAGAATGAAGTGCCTAAAATCGTAAGTATTGTTCCCGGAGGCCCTGCGGCAAAAGGACAGAAACTAAGTCCCGGCGACCGGATTGTGGCGGTAGCTCAGGGAGATGGAGCTTTTGAGAGCATTGTAGGCTGGAGATTGGATGTGAGTATTTCCAAAATTAAAGGCGCTAAAGGAACAAAAGTCCGCCTTAAAGTGATTCCTGATGGCAAGGAGCTTTCATCTGAGCCTGTAATCGTGGAATTGATTCGTGAAAAGGTGATTCAGCAGGCACAATCTGCCCAGAAAAGCGTGAAAACAGTCCGCAACAACGGAAAGGATTATAAAGTGGGGGTGATCTATGTGCCTGCGTTCTATCTCGATTTTGAGGCCGCAAGAGCCGGAGATAAGAATTTTAAAAGTACCACCCGCGACGTGAAATTACTGATTGATACCTTAAAAAATCAGGATAAGGTAGACGGGATCGTGATGGACCTGCGTGGAAACGGGGGCGGCGCTTTACTGGAAGCCGTTTCTCTGGCCGGTTTATTTATCGATAAAGGACCGATCGTTCAGGTAAAGAATTTAAGCGGTAAAACCAGGGTCGAAACTTTAAGCGGAAATGAGCTTTCCTGGACCGGGCCATTGGGCGTGATCGTAGACCGTTCCAGTGCCTCCTCTTCGGAGATTTTTACCGGAGTGATCCAGGATTATGACCGTGGTATTGTGATGGGAAGTCAGACTTATGGTAAAGGAACTGTGCAGTCTGTGATTGACTTAAACAGGCTGGTAAATCCTGAGGTGCTGAAAAAAATGGCAGCTTTAATCAGTCAGGTAGATTCCAGTCAGAAGAAAGAGATCAGCCCTGCAGCGATCAATTTAGGACAGATCAACCTGACGATGGATAAATATTACCGGATTACCGGAAGCAGTACACAGTTGAAAGGGGTGAACCCGGATGTGATGTTCCCTTCCCGTTACCAGACCGATAAAATAGGGGAAAGCAGCCAGCCTTCTGCCTTATCATGGGATGTGATCAACAGTGCTGGTTTTCAGCCATTGGGCAACCTTTCTGCCATCAAGGCCGAACTGATCAAAAGAAGCGAAAAACGCATGGCGGAATCTTTGTATTTCAAGTATTTCAAGCAAAACCTTGCGGATGCTAAAAAGCGGAACAATGAAAAATCTGTGACCCTGAATGAAGCTAAACTGAAAAAAGAACGTGACGAACAAGAGGCAGAAAGCTTTACCAGAAGAAATGAATTAAGGGTCTTCAGAGGTCTTCCGGTCTTGAAAAAAGGAGATAAAGCAACCAAAGACGATGCTTTTGATTTTATCGAAGATGAATCTGTAAAAGTAATGGCCGACTTCATGGGGCTTGCTGCTGCAAACAAAAAAGCATAACCTGGATGAAAATATGGAGCACCTTGCTTTTGTTGGGCCTGATCAGCTTTTTTAAAGCGGAAGGACAACAGAAAAGACCGGCCTTGATCGTATTGGGGAATGTTCAGGATGGAGGTTCTCCTCATATTGGCTGTACCAAAGCCTGCTGTAAGGAATTATTTAAAAATCCGGATCAAACCAGAATGGTGGCTTCCCTTGGCCTGATTGATCCGGAGTATAAATTGAACTGGCTGTTTGATCCGACACCGGATTTTCCGGCGCAGGCAAAACTCCTGAGGAACCTTTCCTTATTCAGCAATAAGGAGGTTCCCGATGGTATTTTTATTACCCATGCGCATATTGGTCATTATACCGGCTTAATGTACCTCGGCAGGGAAGCCCTCAATGCTAAAAGCGTTCCGGTTTATGCCATGCCGAAAATGAAGCAATTTCTGGAAAGCAGCGGGCCATGGAGCCAGTTGGTTAGCCTGAACAATATTCAGATCAAACCCATCGAAGAAGCAAAGGAAAACATCCTTTCTCCCAATGTAAAGGTCAAAGCATTTAAGGTGCCGCATCGGGATGAGTATTCTGAAACGGTTGGATACCTGATTGAAGGACCTCATAAAAAAGCATTGTTTATTCCGGATATCGACAAATGGTCGAAATGGGATAAAAACATTGTGGAGGAAATAAAGAAAGTAGATTATGCACTGATTGATGCGACCTTTTACGATGCAAAAGAAATCAACAACCGGCCCATTTCAGAAATTCCGCACCCTTTTGTGGTGGAAAGCATGAAACTGTTTGAATCGCTTCCTGAATCTGAGAAAAATAAGATCTATTTCATTCATCTTAACCATACCAATCCCCTGCTGGACCCAAAAAGTCCGCAAACAAAAAGAGTACTTAAGAATGGCTTTCATATCGCCAGGTTTAAACAGGTCCTGGAGCTCTAGTTTTTCGCCCTGAAAATCCGCTAAAAGCTTGTCTTTTGCAATTACGAAGGAGGGACGTAAGCATTGTTTTGTTTTGCAGGCCCTAAATCCGCAGAAAGAGGAGATTGCTGACAAATAACGGGTTCATTGCTTTGATTTTCCTGCTGTTGATCCTTTTTCTGAACCTCAGCGGTTTTAACCGCTTCTTCGGGTTTTACTTCCGTAGAAACCAGGGGAGTCGTATTCAAAGAACCCACATGCACACTATTGGAGATCTCTCTGCCATCCTGTTTAGCAAAAGAGATATAGGCTTCCATACGTTCATTTATATGTTCTGAACTAATGGTAATTACATCTTTTCCCTCTACTCTTTGTGCCCCGATTAACTGGCAACTGGTCTTCTTTAAATCCGGGAAATAAATCACCAGCATGGCACGGTCAGTATCATACTGGCTCATCGGGATGTCCGGTTTATCCCAGCTAAAGGTGATTTTTTCCTCCAGCTGGCTGATGGTTGGATTAGCAGCCACAGGAAGTGTTCCCATGCTCAATAATACCTTGGTGTAGTCCAGACTGATATTCGGATATTCGCCCTGAACTGCGTTCTTTTTATTGTAAGAAACCGCTTCATTGTATTCGTTTCTGTCCGTTCCGGCAACCACAAGGCGGAACCCTGTACGGATCACAGGAAGTGAAGGCTTCAGGATCTCATTGACCACCTTCATCTTTTCACAGTTTGCCTTTCTTGCCGGGGTAAGCGGTTTATTGCTTTTGCCAATCATTCTGATGACATTTTTACCTTTTAACGTATAACCTACGAGGTTGCCGACTCTGCCATGGAATCCGCCAAATAACCCATTTCTTAATGTTCCCATTTTGATGTTTTTAATTAAATGATTAAATTGATTGATAGTAAGTTACGAAATGTTTTGCAGATCATGTTCATATGCGTTAACCTAATGCTATCTTTCAATTGGCCTCGAAAACATCGTTAAAAGGTCTGGCAGACCAATCACGGACCTATCAACCACCTATTGACGACCAATTGCTGGTCAATAGGAATTAACAGCATATTAAACGGATTTGAAGAACATTTTGACAAAAAATGTTCAATTGTGTCAATAGGTAGTTCTTATCATCATTTTTTCCGGGAATGAATTGCTGATCTTAAACCAGGTTAAGGTTTTTTCTTAACCTGGTTTATGGGTAAGGTTCCTTTATTTCTTTCAACTTGGTGTTCAAATACAACGGATAACCGTTAACGTTAATTTAACAGGAAACCATAAACTTTTTTCTTCGGTTTCTGTTAAATTAAAGACAAAACCTACCTTAAAAAACAAAACAATGAGTAACAAAAATTTAACAATTATCCTGGTTCATGGAGCATGGGGTGATGGATCACATTGGAGGCATGTTATTCCTGCCTTAAGCAAAGAAGGTTACAAAGTAAGAGCAGTTCAAAACCCATTGACTTCCCTACAGGATGACATCAACAAAACCAGGGACCTGATTGATGCCCAGGAAGGTGATGTTTTACTGGTCGGCCATTCCTATGGAGGGGCGGTAATCACGGGCGCTGGAAACCATGAAAAAGTAAAAGGCCTGGTGTTTATCGCCGCCTTTGCTCCCGACGAAGGCGATAGCCTCGGCAGCATTTTTGGAAGAAGAGAAGCGCCAAAGGGTGCTGCGGGCATCTACCCGGATAGTCAGGGTTTTTTATGGATTAAATATGATGAGTTTCATCGGTCTTTCTGCCAGGATTTGAACGAAGATGAAGCATTGGTGATGTCTTTATCTCAGAAGCCGATTCATGGAAGCGGATTTTCTGATCAAACCACTAAACCGGCATGGAAAAGTAAACCAAGTTGGTATCAGGTTTCAGACCATGACCATATGATTCCGCCGCAAACGGAACAGGAAATGGCAGAACACATCAACGCGAAAAAAATCATTCATCTGGATGCAAGTCATGCTTCATTGGCTTCCCATCCTAAGGAGGTGACCGCACTGATACTGGAGGCTGCAGTAGCGCTGAGCTAAATAAAAAATTAAGAGTTGATACTCCCGGTTTAATAGGGCAATAATTGCAGTATTGAACCGGGAGTATTTTATTTTAGGTGGAAATAAAATAGAATGGCAGATTTTATCCTTCTGAAATAATAGATGTCATGATTTATAGATATCTATATGTTTTTATGTATTGATTTTAATTTTAGCTGCAGATAAAGGCTGCCAGACCCCGGCAGATTAGCATAAAAAAGAGAGGAAAAAAAATAGTTAAATAAGTTTTGCAACTTTGTTGCAAATAGCTAACTTAGTCCTGTTGCAACCGGGGATAGCCAAAAACCCGATACCACAGTAGGCATCATTCTTAAAATTATTACATATGAACAATTCAATGGATAAAATCAAGTTAAATCTTGAAGACCTTCAATTAGAGAGCTTTGTGACCAGTATTGATACAGAAGTTGCCAGTCGCCTATCGGGTGGTTTGGGTAACGTTTCTGAGCCAACTCATACTGAACCTACAGATGACCACCATGCGGATCCGGTTAAATGTACTACTGTAATCTGCTAGTTCTATAGCAACATATAAAACAAGGGAGGTCAGTTTTGCTGACTTCCCTTACTTAGGCTTTAACACTTAGTATTCCATTCCGGATGAGCGACCTGATTTGCAGGAGAAGCCTTTGTTTTAAGGCCTCATGTTCCATTGTCCATTGGTCCTGCTGCAGAAGATCATCCAGAATTGAATCCATCAGTTTCCTTCCGCTGCTCAGTGCTTTATGCAGATGGCTTAGGATTAATGTAGGAAGCTGACCAATGTAAATTGTATGGAGTCCTGATTCCTCAGAGAGGAACAATGCCGCGTAATCACTTTGTTTTAATTCCATGATTTTCCTGAGTCTGGAGGCGATGGGATAGAACCTGACATGATCAGATAAACCTAGCTTTAAGTCCAGCAGTACTTCATCCGTGCTGAACAGCAACTGCTTATTCTGATTTCTGATGAATTCATTTTTCTTCGCGTAACACAAATATCCTTTGTGTATCTTCCAGCAGCTGGTCCTTGTTTTTTCAAATTTAAAGACTTCCATCAACTCCCAGCCTTTGGAAGCAGACAGCAGGTTGATTTTCTGATTTATCTTTCCTTCAAATTCCCGGAGGTCGTCTGCATGAAGCGTTTCAGTAAAACCGGGTTCATAAAGATTTAGCAATTGAATTGTTTTGGGATAATGCACTGAAAAAATCCCTTGCTGTATGGCCCTTTTATCCGGGCCAATAGTAGCAGGTACAGCATCATGGGCAACTGGTAAAGCCGGATAAACGGCATTATCCATTTCCGGATTTAGCAACTGTAAAAGCATATAACCTATTCCCGCTTTTCCCGACAGGAGGCCGAAATCAAGCGGACTGGCAGAAATATAAGTATTGTAACTGCCTGTCGTTTCATATTGAAGGCTCGCCTGCTCAATAACAGACCAGATTTCATTGCTGAGCTCTTTTTTGCTCAGCTCCTGAAATTTTAAAAGAAAAGGGATCATGCCCGAATAGCCGCTGCATAAGCTGAAATCTGTTCTGTCCATCTTTTTCAAATCGGAAAGGCACCTGTTAAGCGCGGCCTTACACTGTGCAAAGTAAACCGGGTTTTTGCTGATTTTCCAGGCATACAACCTGGATAATCCGATTCCGGCAGCACCATGTGCCCAGGAATTGACCTCTTTCATTTCCGGTAGAAAGAGGTTCAGGTCCCATTTATAAGCATCGGGCAGGCCCAACCTGTAACTCCCCAACCGCAAATCCAGCCAGTTGTCCGATTCCTGATGGAAATACTGCATTTCATATTGTAAGGCCTGCTCTGCAAGATAGATCAGCCCCTCGTTCTTAAAATAATTTCCTACCTGCATCAGCGAATAGGCAATCCCGGAGGCCCCATGGGAAAAACCTGCCAGGCTGTCGAATGCAGATTTCGACCTGTTGTAATCCCATTTTAGTCCTGTTTCAGAAATCCTTGCTTCCTGCACAAGTCTGTCCACAATCTGCTGAATCATAGCCAAGATTGCAGCCGAGCGGAGGTGATGATAGAGTAAGGTAAATACAAAGAGGCTTCCTGAGTATCCGCTCAATAAGTCGGCTTTTGCGGTATGCTCAATGATGTTTTTCTGATTGCTTAGGCTCAGATCCAGGGCAGTATCCAGGTATTCTTTCTTCCTGTTCAGCTCATAGAGCCGGATACAGGTATAGATGACACCTGTAAGGCCGGTATAAAAGCCAAAGGAACGGGGTTTTAGCAGTTCCTCAGATTTCAGGGTCCTGCTCACGATGTCTTCCGCGATTTGTAAATCTTCTTTTCTGCCGGAATATTCAAAAAGAGCAAGAAAATACAGGGCAATTCCACTGCTGCCATTGAAGATATCTGCTGTTGTTTTAAAGGAAAGCTGACCGGTACTTTCGTAATAGGGACCTGGCCAATACAGACCGGCATCGTCTCTGACAGCAGCAGACAGCAGCTCCTTATTGAGGCCTTGAAGTTGTTCGTTTATCTTTTCGGTTTGTGCCGGATGAAATAGAGACATGTAATAGAGATTAAGATTGGGCAATAAAGTCCAGCGACTGGCGCAGGCAATAAGCACCATAAGCCTCTTCGTAATTGGAGATGCCAAGGCGGTTATTGTTCATGTGCATCATACTGGTAACGATCTCTGTCAGCTTTGTTTCCTCAAATCCCGCAGACAGATAATTTTTCATAATTGATTTGTTTTCATGTGTATACCGGCTGATTTTATCACTTGCAGCATCCTCGGTCATGGATTCCCAAAAACTTTTCGAAGCGATTAAGGTCTGCGTTTTCGCAGGCGAAAAAGACAATTCAAATTGCTTCAGCCAGAATGCGCTTTCCTGAACAGGATCTTCATTCGGGTCGTATAACCTTGGAAGCCAGCCATTGATAAAGACATCGCATACCTGAAGCAGGCGGGAGAATTCCCAGCCGGTTGCATACAATAAAATCAGGTGCATGCTTAGGGCCTGAACCAATACTGAAGCCCCGGTTTTTCTCGATTTGATCCAATCTAAAATGAAGACAGAAGACCTGCAGAAATGTGTCTCTGCCCATGGCATACTTTGCAGGTTTCCATAGCGTTTTATTTCGGGTTCATAGCTGCTGTAAACCACTTTATGACCGGGTGGGGCAGTTGTCGCTGCTAAGTCCTGAGGGAGCGTTAACTCCGGGTACCGGACGAAAAATCCGGCTGCCCGCTGATTTATTTCCAATTCCAGCATTGCCTGCGTTTCAGGAAGGACCTTCATCCTCAACCTGATGTGACTTCCATTTTCCCGGTATCGGATAAAGAAGTAGGTTTCCGCTGATCCTTCTTTGAAAAAATCATGTATAAAAGGTTGAACCAGCTGATTTAACATCAGGTCCAGATCACCAGGATAAAACAGGTATACCGCAAACCATTTAGTTTCCATAGTTTAATATTTGTACCATTGCAGGAGGTATTCTTTGATCGGTTCAGATTGGTTTTCGGAAGGGAGCCCGGGGAGCATTTCTTCTATGACCACATAATCTCCGGCCCTGGCCAGTAAGCGCTTAAACAATTCGATCAGCAGCGGCTGTTCGAAAGCAATAAACTGGGGCTTGTAATCATCGTTCAATCCTTCTTTTTTTGTGTTCTTTTGAGCGGAAGGTTTGATGAAAAAGGATCTCTTTCTTAAAAACAGGAAGATGTTGGCCGGAAGTTTATGACCGAAGCGCCAGTCGTTGATCCGGATGAAATAGTCGTAATCTGATTCCCCTGGCCGCTGTGCTGGTATGGAATCCGTTTTTATACGCCAGGTTTTTCTTCGGATAACTACTGTTTTCTCATAGGTGATCCTTGGAAGAGAGAGGATTTCTCCGGGCTGTTCCTCTTCAGCTTTCAGGTAATGCGTATCTACCAGGCTGATAAATGGCGGAAGAAAGAGCTTTTCTTCTTCATTAAAATGAGCCATCAGCTGGTATAAATTGGAACGGTTATAAAATGATTCCAGGCACAAGTCATAGGTGTAAACCTGTTTTTCTCCGTAACTGAGTTTTAGGAAATTTGTTTTTTCATCAAAGCTGAGCAGCAGGTCATCGATCTGCATTTGCTGATGTTCCGGATAACTCTTGTTTCCTCCGGGTAAAGCAAGTTCATAATCAAGCAGGGGAGGATGTATATTCGCATTGAAACTGGAAGCATCATTGATCTCTGCTTTGAGCATTTCCGGATGAAGCGCTGAGTTGTAACGGAGAAAGTCAGCACTGACATCAGGGGAGAATAAAGGCAAAAATCGGCCGCTTACTTTGCCCATGCCCGGCAGAACGGAATTGATGACCCCGCAAATTCCTTCCGGACCTTTCGGATGACCAGACTGTTTTTTAGGATAAAACTGAACAAACAATGCCCTGGAGTATTGATGATTGACAGGCTTTGGATTTGAGAAGGGTTCAAAAAATTGATGGTCCAGGTCGATGAAATCCGGTTGGTCCGCGGTCAGCTCTGCCAGTTTCCTGCTTACCGCTTTTTCCCAGTCGCCGGGGTTCAGGGAAGTTGATGCTGCCGGATTTTCCTTCTCTGGTTTTTTTACATGAAAATAATAGGCATGGTAAAAATCGGCGACTTTAACCACTGCGTTTTCAGGGTAGTGTTCCCGGAAAAAAAGTGTCATTTTCTGACGTTCATTTTTTAGCAGATCAAGCGGGCTCAGGTGGTTCAGTAACTGATCTGCTTTGTCTGTGAATTCTTTGATCAGGCTTTCGTTTAAAAACTCCGGTTCAGCCGTATAACAATCTTCATAAAATAGCTGCCTGCCGGAAAAATGATGGGGTTTAAAATTTATGGTTTCAAATGCAGCAAGTGGACTGGATTCGGAAGGGGGGGCAATTGCAGTTGAAGGAGCCGTTAGTCCGGCCGAAGCCTGTAAGGTTTTTAAAACTGTCGCCAGCTGATGTTCTGCAGCTTCCAGAACAGCCCGTCTTGCCGCCGTATTTCCTTTTGAATACCCCGATTTGTGTTCCTGTAATTGTTCAAACAACCCGGTAAGCAACCTGACATCTGCATCCTGTGTATCCATCTCCTGAAAGAATTTCAATAACTGTTCATCCCATTTGGGATTGATGCCGGAGGTTTCCATTCCCAGTTCCAATAATCCTGCAGCAATGAGCTTAAACAAATAAGCTTTGATGGTGCCGGTACCGGCATTTTCTACAGCCTCCGATACCTTCTCTGTCAACTGAGCTAAACTGGGTATTTGTTTCTCCTGTTTTAAATAATGAAACACCAACAGCTGTAATCCCGTTGCAGGCAATTGCTGGAAGGATTCTATATTGTTAAAGTTGATCAGGAAATGGATCTTTTCTTCCCTGATTGTTGCAGTCTTATTGAGTTTGACCTTCATCAATTCATTGATCCGGGGATGATGGATCAGTACTGATTTTAAATATTCAAACAAGCCGTTGTTGAGCCTGATTTTATGATCAATGACTTTGGAGGATGACTCCGGTACCAATTGTTGTTTTTCAGACAGCCGCATGATCCCTGTGTAAGTAAAGGTGCTGAAAGGAGAGGTCTTAAAACACATCCTCGTCAGGTAACGGAGCAAACTAAAACTAATCCTGTGTTCCTTCTGGCGAAAAGCCTCCGCCGCGCTTTTTTGATATCCCGGAAGCTGTTCCAGTAAAACAGGGCTGGATAAGAGGAGCCCGTTTTGTAAGGACGGATCTAAGGCCAGCTCCTGAAGTTTTCGATGTTGTCCAATCAGCTGATGCTGAAAGTTTGTTCGGTTTGCATCATGGAAATTGGTGATCGATTGCTCAAGATAGAGGTAACGTTTGAGTGCTAAAGCCAATTCAACAGGGAATAACACGGCTGAATCCTCCAGCTTTTGGAGGACTATTTTTTTATCGTTATAAATCTGTCGTTTCAGCCTGATCAGGATCAGTCTGTTTTCGTCATTTGTCTGTGCCGTAATTAAATCGTACAACTGATCACAGATCAATAGCTTTAATTTTGCTTTTTCAGCAATGATTTGCTGGTGTTTTTGCAGAATGTCTGTGGTCCCTCCAAATTTAAAACCATCAAAAGTCCGGTAATCCATACCAGCATATCTAACTAAGGAATGTGGGAATATTTCAATGCTCATTTGTGTTCGGGTTTTGTCTTAAATTGGATTATTTACTTAACTCAAGCTGATTTTTGATCAGGTGGTAATAGCTTCCTTTCAGTTGGATCAATTCCTGATGTGTGCCTTTTTCAACGAGTTCGCCCTGATTCAGTACCACAATCTGATCTGCATTTTTTACGGTACTCAGCCGGTGTGCCACGATCAGCACTGTTTTGCCTTTGAAAAACTCATTCAGGTTATTGACGATAGACAATTCATTGTGTGCATCCAGTGCATTGGTTGCCTCGTCCAGAAAAACATAAGCAGGATTTCTATAAATCAGCCTGGCAATCAGCAAACGTTGTTTCTGTCCTTCACTTAAGCCATATCCGTCTTTTCCTACCACAGTCTGATAACCAAAAGGCATGGCGCTAAAAAAATCATGCATGTTTGCCATTCCGGCGACCTCATGAAGCCTTTTTTCATTTTTGACAAGTGCACCTGCGTATATATTATTGGCAATCGTATCCATAAAAATATATCCGTCCTGCATCACTACGCCACAGGCCGCCCTCCAGGCCCTGGCCTGGACCTGATCTATAGACCGGTTTCCTATATTGATGGAGCCTTTGCTGGCCTGATAGAACTTTAGCAAGAGTTTAATGAGGGTTGTTTTCCCGCTTCCGCTCATGCCTACGATGGCGGTCACTTTTCCTGCGGGGATCAATAAGTCCAGATTTTTTAAGACAAATGGGGCCTGTGGATTTCCGTATTGAAAGCTGACTTGTTTTAAGAGGATATCTTCTGGTTTTGAAGGGATGGGTTGCGCTATAAGTCCAAAATCCTCCGGAATTTCCTGCTGCACCTCAGCCATGCGCTGCAGGCTGAATTTTGTATTCTGGGAAACCCTGGCAAATTCTACCAGTTGTGTGATTGGCGTATTGAGTTGTCCGCAGATATAGGTGATGGCAAGCATGCCACCTAAGGTCACCTCATTGTTGATCACGAGCATAGCGGCGGCATAGGTGATCAATACATTTTTGACCTCATTAATGAAGTAGCCAATCCCCTGCATCAGCTGATCCAGCTGCAGGGCCTCAAGTTTTAAGCCATAGGAACGGTCCTGCAGGCCTTCCCACAATTGTTGTTTTTCCTTTTCACTTCCGGTCAGCTTAATTTCCTGCATCGCATAAAAAATCTCCAGCAAAAGCTGTTGGTTTGCCGAGAGTACTTTAAATTTCTTCTGGTCGATGAGCTTTCTTTTTTGTTTAAATGAATTTGACCAGAGGACGCTCAGGCTGGCGCCGGCGAGGAAGATTAAAAAGATTTGCCAGTTATAATAACACAATACGCCACCAAGCACAACGAGGGTAATCAGGGAGAGGATAAAACTGATCAGCGAATTTGTTAAAAACTCTTCGACACGCTGATTGTCGTTTACCCTTTGCATGTTATCGCCTGCCTGCCGGTTGTCAAAAAAGGAGAAAGGCAATTGCATCAGCTTCGCCAGAAATTCTTTCAACAGGGTGATGCTTGTTCTTGCTCCCAATCTGAACAGGAGGCGCGCCCGGAGGAAATCCATCAGCATTCGTCCCGAAAACAACATCAGCTGCCCGATACAAATCAGGAACAGCAGATTGGTGTTTTTTCCGTTGATTCCTTTGTCGACAATCAGCTGTGTGAGTAAAGGAATGATTAAAGAAAAAACACTGGCCAGGATGAGGCTCAGGCCGATCGGAATTAAGCTTTTGCGATGTAATCTGAGGTAGGGGAGCAGGGACCATAAGGAGGCCGGTTTTTCTGCTACGCTTTGCTGCTCCTGAAAGACCGGAGTTGTTTCCAGCAGTAAAGCCCTGCCCAGGTCACTTCCTTCTTCGATTTGCCAGGATTGGATAAAATCTTTGGTTTTGACTTTTAGCCTGCCAGTCATTGCAGGGTCGGATAACCAGGCGTATTTATCGGTAATGCGGTATAAAACCACATAATGTTCTTTTTCCCAGTGCAGGATACAGGGGAGGGGTACTTTGTTTCGCAACTGGAGATAGGGCAATTCTGCGGCGAGGGTCTTAAATCCCAATGATTTCGAAGCGGCGATCATATTGGCCATAGTGGTTCCCTGTTTTCCGATACTGCATAATTTCCGGAAATGCGCCAGTGGAAAGGTTTTTCCATAGTACTCCGTAACGATTTTCAGGCAGACTGGTCCGCAGTCCATTGCATCTGGTTGTTTGTAAAAAGGAAACCTGCCGAAAGAGAAAATAGGAGACATATATAATACGATCTTAAATACAACACTGTTGCAAATATGACAATTATAATGCAACTTTGATGCAATTAATTTATGTAAATGTCTCTGAACTTATCCACCCCATTACGCAGTTTAGTCTGGAAAGAATTCCGGTTGGCTTACCGTGACCGGATCATGAGCACCTTAGCGGTGATTGTTTATACCCTGTTTGCTGTCAGCAGTTTGCTGACCGTTTTTCAGTATCAGCAAGACCAGCAGAGCAGGCAACAGTCTAACGCGAAATTTAGGGCTCAGTTTAAGGCCCAGCATACCAATCCGCATGATGCCGCCCATTTCGGCACTTATCTTTTTAAACCTTTAAACCTGCTCAGTGCCTTTGACCCCGGACTAAATGATTATTTCGGCACTACCTACAGGGTGGAAGCACATGTGCAGCATGAGGTTGATTACAGCAATGCAGAAAGCAATGATGCACTGATGCGCTTCGGTTCTTTTACACTGGCCCTGATCATGCAATTGCTCATTCCTTTACTGTTGTTTTTTATCAGTTCCTCCTCCCTGACTTTTGAAAGGGAATCGGGTACGTTTAAAATGTTGATGGCCCAGGGGATCAAACCAACGGAGTTGGTTTGGGGAAAGGTTTTTGCCAATTACCTTTTTGTGGTGTTATTGGTGTTACCCATATTTATACTGCTGCTGCTTTTCTTACTGTTTGCTCCGTCCGGTACATTGCTGATCGGCAGGTTCCTGATCATCACCGCCGGATATTTACTCTTTTATCTGCTCGTGACTTTAGCCGGTGTGCTCGTTTCTGTATGGAGTAAACGCTCCGGAACAGCGGTCATGATTGTTTTAAACTTATGGCTTTTTAGTGGTGTGTTGTTGCCTAAGATTGCAACGGGCCTTGCCGATCAACGTTATCCTTTAATGTCCAGAGCTGCTTTTAAGGACCACATTAAGGTCGGGTTTTTAAAAGGAATTAACGGAGATCCGCCTTATCAGGAAAGGGCTGAAATTTACCTGAAATCACTGCTCAAAAAATATAAGGCAGATAGTGCCGCTCAGCTGCCTGTAAATGTCGATGGCTTAATCCTGCAGTACAATGAAGATTACCAGAATAAGGTATTTGACCATTACTATGCCGAACTGGAACAAACCTTTAACCAGCAGCAGTTTTTTCTAAACAATGCCGGTTTACTGAACCCTTTTATCAGTCTGAAACGGCTTTCCATGGCCATGTCGGGGACAGATTTTTACCACCATCAGGATTTTTTCAGGCAGGCAAAAAAATACAGGAACGGATTGATCCGGGACTTAAACCTGGAACTGGCCAGTCACCCTCAGAAACATCAGGAGGCTTATATTGCCGATCCGGAATTCTTCCGGCAGCTGAAGGATTTTCAATATGATTTTCCTGCTTTATACAGGGTCGCCGGGATGCAAAAAACCGGAATCATCTCGATCTGTTGCTGGGTATTATTGCTCGCTCTGTCTTTACACTTCGTTTCGAAATCTTCATTGTTTTAGGATATGCCCTTATTTAAATTAATTTTCAGCTTTGAATGGCGACAATTTCTTCGTCAGCCTTCACAACTCCTGATCCTGATATTCTTCCTGCTGATTGGCTTTTATAGCCTGACTGTGGGGCATCACTTTGTAGGGCAACAGCTATCCGGGCTGGATACGCTGCTGAAAAACCAACAGGCTCATTTTAAGGAATTGCTGGAACGTTTTGATGCAGATACCAGTACAGCCAAAGGAAAGACCCTGGCTGCACAGGCAGGACTGCCGCAGGTGATCGAGTACCGGGCATCGCCGGTGGCGAGCAACCCTCCCCGGGGACTGGCATTGATGGCCATCGGACAAAGGGATATCCTTCCTTATTTTGACATCATTAACAGCAAACGGGACATCCTGACCCCACCAAATGCGGAGATTGCGAATCCGGAAAAGCTGGCTTCCGGTAATTTTGATTTTTCTTTTGTGCTGATCTATTTATTTCCATTGCTGATCATCATCCTTTGCTACGATCTTTTTGCTAAGGAAAAGGAGCAGCAGACAGACCGCCTGCTCAATGTGCAAAGCGGAAATCTAAACCAGATTCTGCTTCATAAACTGTTGTTCCGCCTGTTGCTGGTGTGCATGCTTGGGTGGGGCCTGAGTGTTGCCGGCCTTTTGATGCATCCTGCAGGTACTTTTTTAGCAGCTTCCGATGTATTGCTCTGGTTTTTCGTATTGACCCTTTATCTCTTATTCTGGTTTTCTGTTTGCTGGCTGGTTGTGGTGTTCCGCAAATCTTCCCGCATCAATTCCTTAGTCCTTCTCGGCATCTGGTTACTGCTGACTTTAATTCTGCCTGCCATCATGAATAAGTTTGCCGCATTGAAATATCCGATGCCTTTAAGAACCGAACTGGTATCCCATCAACGGGAAATCATGCTGGATACCTGGGAGATGCCGATCAAGGAATTGCTGGTATATTTTTACCGCAATAATCCCCGGTACCTTCCCTTAAAACAACCTTCAGATACTGCCCAATATGGAAATAAGAGGTTTGTGGCCTATTATGACCTGTTGGGCAGGCGGATGAATGAGAATATTAAAAAATACCATGCAGAAGCCAGGGCACACAACAGCTGGTTAAGCAAGACCGCATGGATCAATCCGGTAGCTCAAATGCAAAGCCTGATCAATGGAACTGCCCGGACGGATTTAAATGATTACCTGTTTTACCAGCAACAGGCCGGCAATTTTCAAAACCGATGGGTAAAACTGATGAACAGTTACCTGCTGGCCAATAAAAAACTAAGCCGGGATGAGGTACTGAAGCTCCCCGTTTTTCGGCCGGAAGAGGATCAAACCAGAACTGCGGGAATTTTCATCAACAGCTTATCCATCTGGCTGGTCATTGCCCTGATCTTATGGATTGCCCGGAAAAACAGCATACTCAAATAACCCGTACATAAATGAAACCATCATCATCTTGCAAATCACCTGACGAAATGAATATTAAGATGATGATAGCTTGATAACCATAAAAAACAATATACACTAATGAAAAAAATAATTTACTTAACCCTCCTTTATTTGATCTACCAGCCCCTTAGTTATGGGCAAAAAGCGGATACCGTATCCAGAAAAATCAACAAACTAAAGGAAGTCAATGTGGTCAAACAAAGAGTGGTCAAACTTTCTGCAGATACCCTGACCAATACCATGAAATTACAAACCCCTTTATTGCAGACGCCTCAGAATATTATCAGGGTTTCTTCCGCTTTGCTGCAGCAGCAAGGTGGCTTTGAGCTCAGGGATGTGGCCAGGAATGCGAGTGGTGTTTATTTCGGATACAACAGTACGCCTTTTGACAATTCCGCCACCGCTCAAATCCGTGGATTCGCTGCATTTACCACACTCAATGGGATGTCGCGTCGTTTCAGCTATGGGGCATCGATTGATGACGAAGCAATCATAGAAAGTATAGAGATTGTAAAAGGTCCTGCGGGATTTTTAAATTCCTTTGGTGAGCCGGGAGGGACGATTAACATTGCGACCAAGACACCGGGACAAAAACTATTGAATGTAGTGGTTAACGGTGGCAGTTTTAACCTCTTCCGGAGCTCTGTGGATATTGGTTCCCAGGTTCAGAGAAAAGGTTTTTCTTACCGATTCAATGCCGCCTACCAGCATAAGGATACCTATCTGAACGACCTGCGTACGGAGAAATATGTGTTTGCACCGGTATTGCAGTATAATTTCAGTCCGAATACCTATGTATTGGCCGAATATGATTTTATACGTGGAGTAAGTGAAAACGGATCGGCAATCGTCAAGGTACGCAGTGAAGCAGATATGCTTAAAGGACCTATACGTGTGAATTACAGTGCTGGCAGGGGATTGCCAATCAGCTATACCGAAAATCAAACCGGCAGAATTTATGCCATTCATAAGTTCAATGACAACTGGCAGCTGACTTCACAATCTTCTTATTTATTGGCTCCTTATACGAGCTGGAACATGACTTCAAAAGGAAGCATGGTGAATTTTAGCCCTGAGGGGCTGACGAAAAGAAGGGCCAGTTTTAACAGGGGCGCAGGAAAAACGTTTTCCAGCCAGTTGTTTGCCAATGGTAAAATCAAGACCGGACCGATCAGTCACCAGTTGCTGTTTGGTGCCGATTATACCAATAGCAGGGATTCCCTGGTCCTGAACAATGGTAAGATCGAATTTCCCTATGCTCAGGCAAATCCGGTAAATACCCTGGATCCCGATCAGGTCCGTCAAACGACACGCCTCACCAGGATCAACAACAATACCTTTTTAAAATCAGCCTTCATCTACGACAATATTGAATTGCATAAAAAACTGTTGTTGACGCTGGGTGCGAGGTACACCTGGTATACGAATGAGAAAACGACCACCAATGCCAAAGGGGTGGTTAAAACCAATAACTACAAGCAAAAAGCGCTTTCTCCACGCGCTACGCTGACTTATCTGATCGATAGTGCAACCACAGCTTTCTTTTTATTTGATCAGTCTTTTTTTCCTCAAAGCGGTCAGAAGGCGATTGTTAATGCTGCAAACGAACTCATCGGATCAGATGCCGTTGATCCTCAGCATGGGAGGAGTTTTGAGCTCGGGCTGAAAAGGACCTGGTTCAGCTCTAAATTGTATACGACTTTAACCGGTTTTCATACCGTTAAGAACAACGTTCTGGTTGCAGATCAGGCCCATCCCGGCTTTTCTCAGCAATTGGGCGAGGTGACGAGCAATGGAATAGAACTCGATATCATCGGAAACATCACCGATCAGCTTTCGTTGGTGACCAATTATACCTTCGTAAAAGCGACCGTTACTAAAGACGATGATGCTGCACGTGTAGGGAAGCAGCTGGGGCAGACCCCGCAGCAGATCCTCAATACCTGGGTCCAGTATAAGTTCCCTTTAAGGAATATGGCAAGCCTGAACCTGAGCGTGGGACAAACAACGATGATCAAAAGAAGCACTTCAGAAAAAGGAGAGTTTATTCCTGATTTTACCAAATTTGACGCCGGGATCAGTTATGTAAAAGACAAGTATTTCTTCCGTGCGATTGCGGATAACCTTACCGGAAAACGGTATATGTCGTCGGGTGATATCATTTCCAGTTATCCTTATGAAGGGCGTAATTTCTATTATATCGATGGAGATCCCTTTAACGTAAAATTCTCTGTAGGTATAAAATTTTAAGCCATCCTTATGATGTTACAAGCCATAGAACTGACTAAAAAATATGGGGACCAGATTGCCCTCGACCGCCTGAATCTGAGTGTGGAACCTGGTGAAGTGTTCTGTTTGCTTGGGCAAAACGGAGCCGGAAAAACCACCACTATCAATTTGTTTTTAGGCTTTACCGGAGCAAGTTCCGGGCAGGCTTTGGTTAATGGGATGCTGGTTTCTCCGAACCAGGCGGATACCAAACAGTTTCTGGCCTATATTCCTGAAGTGGTGATGCTGTATGCCAACCTGACGAGTTTGGAAAACCTGGATTTCTTTAGCCGTATCGCCGGATTTAAATATAAAAGAGAGGTCCTTGAGCAATACTTGCTTCAGGCGGGCTTACAGCCGGAAGCTTTTCATAAACGCGTTGGAAATTATAGCAAGGGGATGCGTCAAAAGGTGGGCATTGCCATTGCTGTGGCAAAAAATGCAGGCTTAATTCTGATGGATGAACCAACGAGTGGATTGGATCCCAAAGCCACCCATGAGTTCAGCGAAATTGTAAAACAGCTTTCAGCTGCGGGGAAAACGGTATTTATGGCTACTCATGATATCTTTAACGCCGTAAATGTAGGAACGAGGATAGGGATTATGCGTCAGGGCACATTGGTTCATACGTTAAATGCAAAAGACATCTCTGCGGGAGATCTCCAGAAATTGTACCTGGAAACGATTTAAATCCGAAGACCTGCTTAAACCTAAAAATGCCTTTCCAAATGGAAAGGCATTTTTAGGTTATTTTGAGGCCGGCTTTAGCCGGTAGCTGATTCCGGCATTTACATAGATATTACCATTTAGTTTATTGGTCGGTGTGCTTTTAAACATGTTTTTAATGCCACCTTCTTTAAGCTGGAAATTCCTGATGAACATATATCCTCCACCCAAAGTAAAGTCAAAACGTTTGCTTTTCCATTTCCCTTCTAATCCAAGCGGAAGTTCCATATAGTTGAGGTAACGCTTTTTAGGACTCAGTTTATTCTCCACATCGTAACTCAGGTTCCTGAACCTCAATGCCAGTTTCAACTCCATCTTCTTATTCGGCTCATAAGCGCTGCTGACTTCAGTTGGCAGGTCTATATTGAATTTAAATTTGCCCTCCGATCTCAGCTGAAAGGTAACTGCCGGTAACACGAGTGGTGCATTGGTGGCATTGGCAACAAAGACACCAAAACCAAAGGAAAACCTGGAGCTTTGGTTTTTTATAAACAGCAAACCTCCGCTAAGGAACAGGTCATGAATGTCGAATTTACGAAGGTCTGTGTTCAGGCCCAGCTGGACGACCTTCACCATTCCCCATTTTCTGCTGATGGAATGGTAGTTAACCACTGCAAATTGTGTGCTGAATAAACGGTTGGGCATCAGGTCATGTTCATTGGAGGGCTTGCCCATCCAGGTATAACTTCCATTGAGCATTGCGGTCCAGTTGTCCATTTTTCGGGTACTGGTATCTACTTTGTTGGAGATCATGAAACTATAGCCCAGGTCGATTCGCTTCTGGGTTTTTTCGGTGTTTTGCAGGTCGCCGTCTTTTTGCCTGTACTTACTTTCGGGGACATAGGTGGTATTGATATCAATGGTATTTAAAGGGGGTAACTGGGAAAATACATTTGTTGCTGATAAAATGAGCAGTACCATCAGCATGCTCTTTAATAGGGGATTTTTTTTCAACATGTCTTAGTTGTTTTCTGATCTGTTCAGGTATGTGACAACAGGTTCCCCTTTTACCCCTATTTGGAAGGAATGTTTATTTGGATAGTGTATTTTTTACAAGGTAACTGTCTGATATTAAATTGATTTTAATAGTGTTGGTTTAATTGGAATGTGATATTTTTGATACAATCTACAACCAAATTTATGAACATTAAGAAAGTACTGATTGCCAATCGGGGCGAAATCGCAATCCGTATTGAACGGGCATGCAGTGAACTGAACATCCAGACCGTGGCAGTTTATACTTATGAAGACAGGTATTCCCTCCACCGGTACAAGGCCGACGAAGCTTACCAGATCGGGGCCGATCATGAACCCTTGAAACCTTATCTCGACATCAAAGGGATGATTGCAATGGCAAAATATTCCGGAGCAGATGCCATACATCCGGGGTATGGTTTTTTATCGGAAAATGAGGATTTTGCTGCGCAGTGTGCGGAGAACGGAATTGTATTTATCGGTCCCCGACCAGATGTGATGCGGGCCCTTGGGGATAAGGTCACTGCAAAAAAGGTGGCTAAAACTGCAGGCCTGCCGATCATTGAAAGCAATGAAGTTGAGCTTAAGACCATTGAGCTCGCTTTGACTGAAGCCAACAGGATCGGTTATCCTTTAATGATCAAGGCCGCTTCGGGGGGTGGGGGAAGGGGAATGCGGATCGTACAAAACGACGATCAGCTGAAAAAGAGTTTTTTTGAAGCCAGGAGTGAAGCGAAGAATGCTTTCGGGGATGACACGGTCTTTCTGGAGAAATTTATCAACCGGCCGAGACATATCGAGGTGCAGATCGTAGCAGATAACTATTCGGAAGTGGTCCATTTGTTTGAACGTGATTGTTCTGTGCAACGCCGTTTTCAGAAAGTCGTGGAAGTGGCACCCTCTCTGAATTTAAGTCAGCAGACGAGGGATCAGCTGTATCATTTTGCCACCTCGATCGCAAAAGCCGTAAAATATAATAATGTAGGGACGGTTGAATTCTTAATTGACGAACAGGAAAATATTTATTTTATTGAAGTGAATCCCCGGATTCAGGTAGAGCATACGGTAACAGAAATGGTGACCGGCATTGACCTGATCAAAACCCAGTTGTTTATTGCCGACGGCTATCACCTGACCGATGCAGAAATTGGGATTAAAAATCAGGAAGCCATCCGTTGTAATGGTTTTGCCATGCAATGCCGCATCACAACAGAAGATCCGGCAGATAATTTTAAACCGGATTACGGCACTTTAATTACCTATAGAAATGCCACCGGATTTGGCATCAGACTGGATGAAGGAAGTACCTATCCCGGGATGAAAATCAGTCCGTTTTTTGATTCTATGCTGGTAAAGGTGAGCACCAGCGGACATACGCTGGACGATGCGGCCAGGAAAATGCACCGGGCATTGAGAGAATTCAGGATTCGGGGTGTGAAAAATAATGTGCAGTTTCTGGAAAGTCTGATCAGCCATCCCATTTTTATACAGGGAAAGGCGACTGTGAATTTTATCCAGGAACATCCGGAACTTTTTGAATCGAAAAGGAGGCTGGACCGTGGTACGAGAATCCTTACTTATCTGGGTGAGGTCTCTGTAAACGGGAATCCGGATGTCCGTGAGGTCGATGAAAATAAACGTTTTGAAAAGCCGGTTGTACCGCTGACAGCCCGGGCCGATTATCCAAAAGGAACCAAAGATCTGTTAACAGAACTGGGGCCGGAGGGATTTTCCAAATGGCTGAAAGCAGAAAAGAAAATACACTATACGGATACTACTTTCCGGGATGCCCATCAATCCTTACTGGCCACCAGAATGCGTACTTACGACATGCTCAAAGTGGCGGAAGGGTTTGCCAAAGACCATTCCCAGACCTTTAGTATGGAAGCCTGGGGCGGGGCAACCTTTGATGTCTGCCTGCGCTTTTTAAATGAAGACCCCTGGAGGCGACTGGAAAAATTGCGCGCTGCCATGCCCAATATTTTAATTCAGATGCTCATCCGTGGTTGTAACGGGGTGGGCTATGCGGCTTATCCTGACAACCTGATCGAATCTTTTGTAGAGAAGAGCTGGGAGAAAGGCGTAGACATTTTCAGAATCTTTGATTCCTTAAACTGGATGGAAAACATTGCGCCATGCATAGAAATGGTTCGTAAAAAGACAAATGGCCTGGCCGAAGGTGCATTGTGTTATACGGGAGATATTCTGGACCCTAAACGCAGTAAGTACAACCTGGAATATTATTTAAAGATGGCGAAGGATCTGGAAAATGCAGGAAGTCATATTTTAGGGGTTAAGGACATGTCTGGTTTACTGAAACCTTATGCCGCTAAAATTTTAATTGAAGCCCTTAAAGACACGGTTAAGATCCCGATTCATTTACATACACACGATACCTCTTCCTTACAGCCTGCAACTTACCTCATGGCCATCGAAGCAGGAGTAGATGTGATTGACTGTGCGCTGGGCGCGCTATCCGGCAGTACGGCACAGCCGAACTTTAATGCCATCGTAGAAATGATGCGCTTTCATGAGCGGGAAAATGCCTATGACATCAAATCTTTAAATGCTTATTCGAACTACTGGGAAACGGTAAGGGAGTATTATTATCCTTTTGAATCCGGATTAAAAGCCAGTTCGGCCGAGGTATTTGAACATGAAATTCCGGGCGGACAATACTCCAATTTAAAACCTCAGGCAATTGCACTTGGATTGGGGGATAAGTTTGAACTCATTAAACAGCGTTATGCCGATGTGAATACCATGTTTGGCGACATTGTAAAGGTGACCCCGAGTTCTAAAGTGGTGGGGGATATGGCCCAGTTTATGGTGGCCAACGACATTAGTCCCGAAGATGTTTTTGCCAGAGGGGAACAGCTTGCTTTCCCGGAATCTGTGGTTTCCTTCTTCATGGGGGAAATCGGTCAGCCTGCAGGAGGTTTTCCAGAAGCTTTGCAGCAAATCCTGCTGAAAGGGAAAACACCTTTTACCGACCGTCCGAACAAGCACCTCGAGCCATTGCATCTGGAAGCAGAATTTGAAGCCTTTAAGCTGGAGTTTGGGGATGATCTGACTTATACCATGTACCTTGCTTATAAGTTTTACCCTAAAGTAACAGCAGAAGCCATCCGGATATTCAGGTTGTATGGTGATGTTTCGGTGATCCCTACGCAGTATTTCTTTTATGGAATGAAGCCGGGAGAGGAAACAACAATAGAAATTGCCAAGGGCAAAACCCTGCTGATCCGCTTACTATCCATTGGCCCGCCAGACGACAAGGGGATGCGTACGGTTTTCTTTAAGCTAAACGGACAGACCCGAAATATCGAAATTCAGGATAAGTCGGTTAAGGTGACGACTGCCGAAAACCGTAAGGTAGACAAGCTGAACCCGGCACATATCGGCTCTCCGCTGCAGGGCTTATTGTCGAAAGTTTTCGTTAAAGCAGGGGATGCGGTGAAGAAAAACCAGCCAATGTTCATGATTGAAGCGATGAAAATGGAGTCCAATATTGCGGCAATAGCCGATTGTGTGGTGAAATCAATTGTACTGAAGGAGGGGACGATTGTCAATACGGACGATCTGGTACTTGAAGTATAAAGACAATCTCCGTTTAATACCAATTTCAGTCAAAAAAACACCAGTGGTTTAGCTGGCTTCAGTTTTACTTTTGCAATCCCAAAAAAAGGGATGGCTATGGAGAACTATTTGGAATTTATCAGCGGACATACTGCGCTGGAAAGTGCTGGTTTTGAGACTATGGACGATGCCCTGCATTTCCATGGGATAAATTTACTGGAGGTAATTGAAACGTATGGAACACCCCTGCGTTTCACTTACCTTCCTTCGATCAGCGAAAAGATCAGAAACATGCAGGCACTTTTTCGGCTCGCGATGAATGCTGAAAAATACAAGGGCAGCTATACTTATTGCTTTTGTACCAAGAGCTCTCATTTTAGTTATGTCCTGAATGAAGCATTAAGCAATCCGATTGGCATTGAAATTTCTTCTGCCTTTGACATTCCTCTGCTCAGCGCTTTACTGGCATCCGGCAAGATGGATCAGGATACGCTGGTCATTTGTAACGGATTTAAAACCGCAGCCTATCAGCAGGGCATTGTTGCGCTGATCCGGGAGGGAAACCGGAACATCGTTCCCGTTCTGGACAATAAAGACGAATTTCATTACTATACGGAGCAGATCGATCAGCCGCTAAACCTCGGCGTCAGGATTGCTTCAGATGACCGGCCGAGTTCCCAGCTGTATACCTCAAGACTGGGCATCAGAAGGGAAGAGATCCTGGACTTCTACCGCAATAAGATAGAGGGGAGGCCAAATTTCAGGCTGACTACCCTGCATTTCTTTATCGATTCGGGCATTTCTGATTCCCGTTTTTACTGGGAAGAGCTGGATAAACATGTTGCCTTATATTGTAAACTCAGTCAGATCAACCCCTGGTTAAGCACATTGGACATCGGTGGTGGAATGCCCTTTATGGATTCTTTTGATTTCAAATTCGACTACCTTGATTTTGTAACCCGCATCATCCAAAGGATTAAAGCCGTTTGCCATACTTTTGGCGTTGCGGAGCCAGACCTGATTACCGAGTTTGGGAAATATACCGTTGCCGAAGCATCCGGAATTGTATACAAGGTGCTGGGCCGCAAGCAACAGAACCACAATGAGAAATGGCTGATGCTCGATGGCTCTTTCATCACCAGTTTACCGGATACCTGGGCCATCGGA
The DNA here is from genome assembly GCF_003852525.1 of Pedobacter sp. KBW06. Lineage (GTDB taxonomy): Bacteria > Bacteroidota > Bacteroidia > Sphingobacteriales > Sphingobacteriaceae > Pedobacter. Next base: position 1,468,964 of record NZ_QAJL01000003.1, on the reverse strand, counting down.
CAACAATACCTGCTGCTGCCTGTAAACAACCTGGAAAGGGAACAGGAGCAGGTTTACCTTGGAGGGATGACCTGCGACGGGGATGATTATTACCATTCCGGGCACGATAAGATTTTTATGCCCAAAACAAGAAAGACACAGTACATCGGCTTTTTCCATACCGGGGCTTATCAGGAGGTGCTGAGTGGTTTTGGAGGGATTCACCATTGCCTGTTGCCGGGACCTAAACACATTTTGATAGACCGGAATAAGGATGAAACCTTAAATTACAGGGTCTTTGCAGAGGAGCAAAACAGCAAACAGGCACTGAAGATTTTAGGATATATTTAATCTATACCATTAATCCCTTAATTACTACCCACTGTTGACCAGACCGGATGCTAATTTTGGAGGATGAATCATTTTGCCGGTCATGGTGTACTCTTTCTATCTGCTTTTGCGCCTGCCGTTATTTTTATGAAACTGGCTGTGGACAGGTATGGCAGGCTGTGGTCCGGAACCGGGGATTGCCCTAAAAAAGAGCTGCTGGAAAATCACATCAGGATGCATTTTCAGTACCTGAGGAAAGAAATGGCGATCATCGGCAGGGGCAATGAGAAAATAGAAGGTTACTTCGAAGCCTATCCCAATGGGGAGTATTTCTTTTACCTTTCTGATCATACCGAATTCCTCCGGTTAAGAAAAGACCATTTTGGCTGGGCATTGGTCTGTATCTCTGATGGAGATGAACGCAAGCATAAATTTGTAATGCCCCTGATTCTTTACCTCGAAGCAAGGTTGTTCAACTGAGTCAGGAGGGTATCACTGCCATTTTGAACCATGTGCCCTGCCTGTCGGTAACATTTGCCCTGCCTGTCGGTAATAAGTACCATTAAACTAAGGTTTAATACCGCTTTTGGCAGGATTTAACCCAATAACTTTGTGGCATGATAAAACAGATTCCGGTTCTCGATTGCTGTACCTTATCCGGTTATAAAGAGGATGAACTGCTGGTAGATCATCTTGCCAGCTACCTGCACAAACACAGCAGCCTTGCCTTTCCACACCGGCATAATTTTTACCACCTGGTGTTGTTTACTTCCGGATCGGGAACACATTCTATCGACTTTACACGCTTTGAAGTACGGCCAATGCACATTTATTTTATGGTTCCAGGGCAGATCCATACCTGGGAGTTTGAAGGAAACCCTGATGGTTACGTCATCAATTTCAGCAGGGAGTTCTTCCAGTCTTTATTGCTGAGGCCTGATTTCTTAAATGGGTTTACTTTTTTGAATGGCATTGCACAAGACGGCGCATTCCAGATTCCTGCTCATCTGGAAGATGAAATGACTGCTTTTTTTGAGCGGATCTATGAGCAGGTGAACCAGGAGCAACCGCTGCAAAAGGATCTGGTGAGCGTGATGTTATTGTATGTATTCATGAGGATGGAGCAACAGGTAAGCCCTGCAGAAAAACACAAATTCCCGGTATACAATTATACCTTACTCCGGAACTTTCAGAAATTAATTGAACAGCATTTCACGAACCTGAGGCTGCCTAAAGATTATGCAGACCTGTTGTACATTACACCCAATCATCTAAATGCCTTATGCAAGGAATACCTGGGGATGCAGGCAGGAGAGGTGATCAGGAACAGAATCCTGCTGGAAGCAAAACGGCTGCTGGTAAGTCAGGACATGACCATCTCTGAGATTTCGGATGAGCTGAGCTTTAATGACAACTCTTATTTTACCAAGTTCTTTAAAAAACTCGTGGGCATGACGCCGGAAGAGTTCCGGAAGAACAAGGCCTAATCTTGAATCTATACCATATTATATGAGTTTGCTACCATAGATTAAAGTTCGTTTAAATGACTTTTGCAGGGTATTTATATTTTATCCGTCAATGCATACAGAAGTCACAAATTCCACTGCGGAACATCAGGAACATCCGCAATCATTTATCCGAAAATATATCTTTAGTACTGACCATAAAATGATCGCCAAGCAGTTCCTGATCACTGCGATCTTTATGGCGGTGATCGCCATGCTGATGTCCGTTCTTTTCCGGTTACAGTTGGCCTGGCCGGACAAAGAGTTTCCTGTTCTGGAAGTATTATTGGGAAACTGGGCGGAAGGAGGACGCATCAAACCAGACTTTTACCTGGCCATGGTGACGATCCATGGAACGATCATGATCTTTTTTGTGCTGACCAGCGGGCTGAGCGGAACTTTCAGTAACCTGCTGATCCCTTTACAGATCGGGGCCAGAGATATGGCTTCCCCTTTGATGAACATGCTTTCTTATTGGTTTTTCCTGGTTGCCTGTCTCGTGATGCTGGGTTCTTGTTTTGTAGAAACCGGGCCTGCAAGTGCAGGTTGGACCGTTTATCCGCCATTGTCTGTTTTGCCCAAAGCGATTTCAGGCTCTGGGCTGGGGATGACCCTTTGGCTGGTCAGCATCATTATCTTTATCATCTCCGGGGTGATGGGGAATGTGAACTACATCAGCACGGTGCTGAACATGAGAACCAAGGGAATGAGCATGTGGCGTCTGCCTTTGACCGTCTGGTCGCTTTTTCTGACTGCAGTGATGGCCTTATTGTCTTTTCCGGTATTAACCGGAGCAGTGATCCTGCTGATCTTTGACCGCAGTATGGGCACGAGTTTCTACCTTTCGGATATTGTGATCGGGACCCAGGTATTGCCGAATGAAGGAGGGTCACCGATTCTGTGGCAACACCTGTTCTGGTTCCTTGGACACCCGGAAGTATACATCGTGATCATGCCGGCATTGGGGCTCACCTCCGAAGTGATCTCTAACAACGCAAGAAAGCCGATTTTTGGTTACCATGCCATGGTCTACTCCCTGATCGGAATTGTGATCTTATCCTTTATCGTATGGGGGCACCATATGTTTGTGACGGGAATGAACCCCTTTCTGGGTGGGGTGTTTATGATCACCACGCTGATCATTGCCGTTCCTTCTGCGGTAAAGACCTTCAATTACCTGGCTACCCTATGGAGGGGGAACATCAGGTTTACACCGGCCATGATGTTTGCCATTGGGTTGGTTTCCTTCTTTATTTCCGGCGGGATGACCGGGATTTATCTGGGAAATGCCGTTCTGGACATCAACCTGCATGATACTTATTTTGTGGTTGGCCATTTTCACCTTGTGATGGGCTCAGCAGCAGTATTCGGGATGCTGGCAGGGGTATACCACTGGTTTCCCAAGATGTTCGGCAGGATGATGAATGAGAAATTAGGTTACCTCCATTTCTGGGTTACTTTTGCCTGTGCTTACCTGGTTTTCTTTCCCATGTACTTTTTGGGGCTGGACGGGGTACCGAGAAGGTACTATGCTTTTACAGAATTTGAATTCATGCAAAAATGGATGTCGGTTAATGTGTTGATCACCTGGGCGGCCATCATTGCGGCACTGGTGCAGGTGGCCTTCCTGTATAATTTCTTTCATTCGATTTTCAGAGGTAAGAAAGCAACGCAAAATCCATGGGATTCCAATACCCTGGAATGGACTACTCCCGTGGAACATATCCATGGAAACTGGCCGGGAGCACTGCCTGTGGTTCACCGCTGGGCCTATGATTACAGTAAGCCAGGACATGAGGAAGACTTTATCCTGCAAACGGTTCCTTTTTCCCAGACCATGTCTTCCAATCAGGCACATGACCTGGAGAACAATGCGGAGCTGATGGCGATTCAGGAAGAATACGAGCGGAAACAAAAAAATCTGTAGATTTTTTAATTTACACTGCCATAAGGTTGTCAGTGTCGTATATTTAATTTGTAGTAGAAAACAAACCAAATAATTATGACACCTGACAACCTTAATACTGCAACAGCTACAAATGCAATTACTTACTTAATGAGGAATTATGTGGCTTATAATGCATGGGCAAATACCACGCTGATCAATTGGCTGAGAACCTATCCGGAGGACGTACTGGATAAAGAAGTACGGTCAAGCTTTTCCGGTATCAAACCAACGATACTTCACATCTGGCAGACGCAGGCCTACTGGTTGTCGGTGATTAAAAAAGAAGCCTTTGAGCCGGAGGGCGAATTCGAAGGGTCGATAGAAGATGCTTTTGCGACGCTCATTCAGCAGTCGGAAGAATTTTCGGCCTATGTGCATCAGATGACCGCCGCATCTATTGAAGAAAATAACCTTGTGGTCAATCCATGGTTTAATTGTGACTTCGCCAACTTTGAATATATCCAGCAGGTGATGAACCACAGCACTTACCATCGCGGGCAGGTGACCACCATTTCACATCACCTTGGCTTAAGTGGCGCACCGATGACGGATTATAATTATTACAATATTTTCGGTAAGAAAAAAGACAGTCAGTAGTTGCGATTGCTCCATTCTTCAGGCATAGGAATGGAGCAATTCTATTGCTTCCGCCCTTGCTGCGTTACAGACCTTATCAATGGTTTCTATGTGACGTTTTAGGACTTTATATGCGGATTCCAATGCTTCCAATGCCTCCAGCTCCACTTTTAATTTTGTTTCCAGCCCAAGAATGGAAATGCTGGGCAGCATATAATGTGCACTTTGTTTCACCTTGCTGAAATCACCGGCGGCAAAGTGCTGCTTTAATAAGGCCAGGTCCTGAGGAATCTGCTCCACGAAAATCTGGACAATTTCTTTTTCAAAGGCCTTGTCGCCATTGCTGAGCTGCTCAATATAACTGAGGTCTATGAGTTGGTAACTTCCAGCGGTATAGGGAGTTTGAGCCGACATTTTACAGGGGATGAAATGTATAGATATTGAGCAAAAAACAAGCCAATTATCAAAGAATCTGCATCCTTTTATTAAGTGTTGCACGGTAGGCATCTGAAACAGGCACCAGACTTTTGTTGATGATCAGCGTACCCCCTTCGAGGGTATCTATTTTACTGACATTGATGATGAAGGAGCGGTGTACCCTTAGAAAGACACTGGCCGGCAATTTTTCTTCTACAGATTTTAAGGTCGTATGGACGTTGTAAAATCGATTGGACACATAAATTTTCACATAATCGCCCTGGGCTTCCAGATAGAGGATATTGTCCAGTTCCAGTCTTCTTACGGTACCGGAATCTCTGATGAAGATGAAATCTTCTTCTATAAGGTCCTGGGGTAAGATTTTGGTTTTCTGGAATTCTTTTGCTTTTTCTACGGATTGTAAAAATCTTACAGTAGTTACCGGCTTGGTGATAAAGTCGATCACGTCCAGGTCAAAGGCATCGGCGGCGTAATCTCTGTTTGACGTTGTAAAAATAATGAGCGGCCGTTTTTGTCCCAGGCTCTTGGCCAGTTCCATTCCGGTCATTCCAGGCATTTCTATATCCAGAAACAACAAATCAATGGGTTGTTCCAGAATCTTGATATAGGCTTCGGTTGCATTGCTGCATTCAGCAACCAATACTAACAGGGGATCCAGGCTAATCAGTTTTTTGAGCGTAGTCCGGGCAATTTTGTTATCGTCAACAATTAAGCAATTCATCGGGATTTCGTTAACCTATACTAATATAATTATAATAGATCGGAAAATGAAAGAGTCAAAAGCCTTGTTCACCGTTCATTTTATCCTTTCTGTCGATACCCCCTTCCTGTCTGCTTAAAAGGGTTTTACCTTTGGTTCATCAATCAATAAATAATCAACCGGAAAAACATAAACTAAAGAAAAAACATTATGAAAAACTTACTAATCATCTTAATCAGTTTATTCGCTTTTAACAACATTCAGGCACAGGGAATCATGAAAGATCCGGTAAGCTTTAAATTAAAAAACGGCGTAGAGGTTATCGTTGCAGAAAACAATGGCATGGGAAAAGTATTGGCATCTGTTAAAATCGAAGGCGGACAGCTGGCTTCAAATACCAGTGTTGCAATTGCTGATCGTGGTAAGGACTTTGGACCTAAAGTAAGTTTCGGTACCGATGAAGCAACTGTAGCTGCGGATACCGAAGATTTTGAAAATGCTTTTTTAGTAACCGCTGAAGCACTAACATCTGCGGACAGGAACCATGGAAGTCTGGTACCCGCAAAAACATACATCACCATTGCAGGCGACATTACCCTTGCCCAGGCAAAAGTACTGGCCAGGAAAGCATTTGGAGAATGGAAAGAAAATAGTTCATCCGAACTGGCAAAATAAGCTGGAGAGCGCAACAAAAGAGCAGAGGAACTCGAGGGGAGGATTTGCAGGTGGTTTAAGTACTTAGGTACTTACTCCATCTGCATTGTTGTTTAAAAGGCATTTTATCCGGACGATAGGAATGATCGCAGCAGTGGGGATTTGCCTTTACAAATGACCAAAGGGCAAAAATATCCGTTCACCGATCACTTTTGCCTTTCCGTCTATTCTGCCTTTCCTGCCCGGCAAAACCGGCATACCTTTGATGCATCAAGTAAAAACATCGACCAAAAATTCACAACCTAAAAAAACACAACCTAAAAAACATCAATATGAAAAACTTATTATTCATCATCATCGGCTTATTCACTTTCAGTAACATTCAGGCACAGGGGATCATGAAAGATCCGGTAAGCTTTAAATTAAAAAACGGCGTAGAAGTTATCGTTGCTGAAAATAATGGAATGGGAAAAGTATTGGCATCTGTTAAAATCGAAGGCGGACAGCTGGCTTCGAATACCAATATCTCAATCGCTGATCATGGTAAAGACTTTGAGCCTAAAGTAAGTTTCGGTACTGATGAAGCACATGTAGCTGCGGATACGGAAGATTTTGAAAATGCTTTTTTAGCAACTGCTGAAGCATTGACAGCTGCAGGCAGGAACCATGAAAGTCTGGTACCTGCAAAAACATACATCACCATTGCCGGTGATATTACCCTTGCCCAGGCAAAAGTATTGGCCAGGAAAGCATTTGGTGAGTGGAAAGAAAACAGTTCATCCGAACTGGCAAAATAAGCTGGAGAGCGCAACAAAGAGCAGAGAGATCAGAGGAGTGGATGGCAGGTGGTTTAAGTACCCAGGTATTTATCCCATCTGCATTGTTGTTTAAAGAGTAATCAATTCAAGTATATCAACCAGAAAAATAAAATTAAAAATGATAACAATTAAAAAAGCATTAATAATGATGATAGGTGTATTCGCGTTCGGTAAGATTGATGCGCAGGTAACGATGAAAGATCCGGTAAGTTTTAAATTAAAAAACGGAATAGAGGTCGTAGTGGCAGAAAATATCGGAATGGGAAAAGTGTTCGCCTCTGTTAAAATAGAAGGTGAAACCCTGGATACCAATGCAGCAGTAACTGAAGCCTTAACCAACATTTTAGCGGAAGGGGCAAGTGCTAAAAGTAAAGTTGTTTTTGCAAATAGTCTGAAAGAAATTGCACCTAAAGTAAGCGTTACTGCTGATGAAGCGAATGTAGCTGCAGCGGCCGAAGATTTTGAAAATGCGTTTTTAGTGATGTCATCTGCTTTGCAGGAATCGGCAATCGATCAGGTTATGGTAGATAAAGTGAACAAAAGTACTAAACAGGCGGTTTCTTTAGCTGAAGTAAAGACATTTTATAACCAGCAGATTACACCTTCAAGAACTTATATCACTATAGCTGGTAACATTAGCCTTGCCCAGGCAAAAGCATTGGCAAAAAAGGCATTTGGCGACTGGAAGGGAAATGCTGAAGCTTCAATTGCAAAGTAAGCGTTAGGAGTAGAGAAAAAAAGAGATCAATAGGGGCAGAATTGCAGGTGATTAGCATACTCAGGTATCTTTTCCATCTGCATTCTTGTTTTATAGCAGATGCATATTTTTAGTTAAATTTAATTTATCTTTATAGAGAACTATTTTACTTCATTCGATGTACGGAGATCATGTTAACCTCCTTCCGATTCCGGGAGAGGCTTTATTCCTTCCCGGATTTTTTAATGAGGAAGAAAGTAATACCTATTTTAATGAGCTGACAACCGGAGTTGCCTGGAAACAGGAGCCCATTAAAATATTCGGCAAAACTGTTTTGCAGCCCAGGTTCACCGCATTTTATGGAGATGAAGGAATCAGCTATAGCTATTCCGGAATTACGATGAATGCTTTGCCATGGACGGAAACGATGACAAAGATCAAAGCCCGGATTGAAGAAAAGTATCATGCCAGGTTCAATGCCTGCCTGCTCAACCATTACCGTGATGGGATCGACAGTATGGGCTGGCATAGGGACAATGAAAAGAACCTGGGTAAATATCCGCTGATTGCTTCCGTCAGCTTTGGTGCGCACCGGATTTTTCAATTCAGGCGTTATGTAGAAAAGATCCCCATTATTTCCGTAGACCTGAGCCATGGCAGTGTGCTGATCATGAAGGGAGAGACACAACGTTACTGGGAACACCGTTTACCAAAAACCGTGCAGGTGACCTCGCCCCGGATTAACCTTACTTTCCGCCTGATTATCGATTAATTGCTGCGATAAGCGCGGTTATTTGTTGTATTTAAGTCAGAATTCCATAAAGCCTTTTTAAAATATAATTTACCCATTACTTTTGTTAACAGTGTTAACAAAAATTCATAGTCTATGGGAATTGCAGAACGTAAAATAAGGCAGAAGGAAGAATTTAAGGCAAGTATTCTTGAAGCGGCATGGCAGCAGGTCATCTCTGATGGCTGGCAATCTTTATCGATCCGCAAGATTGCAGATGCAATTGAGTACAGCATTCCGGTAATTTATAACCATTTTGAAAATAAGGAGGCCATCCTGCTGGAGTTCACAAAAGAAGGATTTCAAAAGCTGGCTGATACCCTTCAGGAGGTAAAAGACCAATATGAGGTTCCGGCTCAGCAGCTGGAAGCGATGGCACATGCCTATTGGGATTTTGCGTTTGACCATAATGAATATTATCAACTGATGTTTGGCCTTGGGATTCCGGCTTGTGACCGCGTAAAACAGATCATAGAGATGAAGACCGCTACAGGCATCATGATTTCCACGATCAAAGAAGCGATTGCGCAAAGTAATCATCCGGAAACAGATTATTTCCTTAAATACCATACTTATTTATCTATTCTTCACGGTCTGGTTTCTATTCAGATGATTCAAAAAGAAGGAAAACCGGATGCTTCGAAGAAAATGATCCTTCAGGATGCGATTTCAGGCTTTATTATTTCCATAACGAGCAAATAAATTCATAGCTTTAATATACAACACTATTTAATAAACGATTCAAACTAAATAATCTACCCGGATGAAAAAAATATTCAACACCAATTTCAATCATGAAGGCATTCATTTTATGCTGCTTGTCTTGCGCGTTTCTATTGCCGTTTTTATGTTGTTTCATGGCTATCAGAAATTACAGATGCTCACCAGTGGGGCACCTATTCAATTTGGAGATCCGATAGGGGTTGGTGAGCCTGCTTCACTGGCATTGGCTGTTTTTGCAGAATTTTTATGTTCTATTCTCGTATTAATAGGGTTGGGAACAAGACTGGCTGTGATTCCTTTGATCGTGACCATGCTGATCGCAATTTTTATCATTCATGGACCTGATGGTTTTGATAAAAAAGAAATGGCATTACATTACCTGATTGTTTATGCTTTCCTTTTTGTTTCCGGAAGCGGAAAATATAGCGTTGATCAGATCATCAGCAATAACCTGAGCAAACGCAGACGCTAGTCTGCTTTTCTGAAAATACGCTTAATGTGAGAGGTCTACCCGCATTAAGCGTATTTTTTTTGTATAATTGTCAGGACCTAACCAAGCCTTCCTGACCATCACCATGCCTAAACACCTATTTATAACCTTAACAATTGTTTTGTTTTTTAATACTGTGTTTGGTCAGTTTTCCTTTGATCATTTATCGGTTACCAATGGCTTGTCGCAGAGTACGGTGTTGGCCATCTGTAAGGACAGCAGGGGCTATATGTGGTTCGGAACAAGGGATTGCCTGAACCGCTATGACGGTAAAACGGTTAAAATATATAAAACACTGGAAAGCGACCCGGCCTCTATCAGCTCTGAGGATTATATCTATGCCATTACGGAAGACCGGCAGAAGAACCTCTGGATAGGCACTCAGAACGGGCTCAACAGGTATATTCCGGAAACCGGAAAATTTGAGCGCATCACTTATAAACCAGCAGATCAAAACGGCATCAGTGATAAAATTATCCTTGCTATCGCTGCAGGGAGTAAAGGGAAAGTTTTGTTTGGTACTTACAACGGACTGAGCATCCTTGAAAATCCGAAAAGCCGAAAATTCAGGAAATACTTTAAGAAAGACGGACTGGCAGGGAATATTGTCTATGCTGTTTTTGAAGACAGCAAGGGAAATATCTGGGTTGGTACCACAGAGGGACTGACCAGAATGACACCTGAAAATGGCCGTTATGTTTTCAGCTCATTTGTTCATCTTCCTTCCAGGGCAAACAGCATCAGTGGCAATTCCATCAAGACCATTGCCGAAGACCGGCAAGGGAGGATCTGGATTGGAACGGAGGCGGAAGGACTGAACCTCTTTGTTCCGGAATCCGGTTCATTTATACGATTTAGACATGATCCAATGAGGAATGATGGGATCAGCAATGACATCATTCGTAAGATAATGCCTGGAAAAGATGGCCATTTATGGGTGGCAACCATGAACGGGCTGAATATCCTGGATCCCCTAACGCTCCGTTTTAAGAGTTTTAAACATGATTCTGAGAACCGAAAAAGCTTGAGCGACAATTCCATCAAGGACATTTATGAAGACAATTATGGCTCTGTATGGATCGGAACGATGTTTGGCGGAGTAAATGTTACCCATAAAAATGCCGTGCCTTTTACCGTGTATAAGTACAGTAAATACAGGAACAGCATCAGCAGCGACATCATTAGTGTCATTGCCGCAGACGGGAAAAAGAACCTTTGGATCGGTACGGAAGGGCAGGGCCTGAACTATTTTAATACGGTGACAGGTGAATTTAAACAATATGTAAATGATCCTTCAGATCCGAATAGCCTGAGTTCCAATACCATTAAAGCCATTTATAAGGATCGGAAAGGACAGATCTGGATCGGCTTATTTCAGGGCGGGCTGGAGTTGTTTAATCCTGCAACCGGGAAATTTAAACATTACCGGCATCATCCCAATAACCGGACTAGCCTGAGCTATGGTTATGTGAGCAGTATTTCTGAAGACCATGAGGGACGTTTATGGGTGGGTACTTCTTCAAAAGGATTGAACCTGTTTGATCCCGAAAAGCAAAGCTTCTCGGTATTAACCGATTTGCCTTCGCCGGGTTTAAGGCTCAGCAGCAGCTACATTCGTTTTTCTTTTTCGGATAGCAAAAAGAATTTTTGGGTGGGTACCCCCAGAGGCCTCAATCTTTTGTCGCCGGGAGCCAGACAGTTTAAAGTTTTTCTGAAAAGCACAGCACATAAAGACAGCCTGCAATCGAACCAGATCAACTGTATTCAGGAAGATCATGATGGCAACATCTGGGTAGGAACGCATCATGGCGGTTTGAGCTTATATCAGCCAAAGACGCAGTCCTTTACCACTTATACCAAACAAAATGGCCTTGCCAGCGACAACGTGATTGGCATTCTTGAAGACAATGAGGGGAGTTTGTGGTTGAGTACCGACCGGGGGCTGAGTAAGTTTGACCTGAAACAGCGTTCCTTTAAAAATTACAACATCACCGATGGATTACCTGCAAATGAATTCAATTTCAACTCTGCCTATAAAGATGAAAAAGGAAAGCTTTATTTTGGTAGTTATAACGGACTGGTGGCGTTCACCCCAAGAGAAATAAAAGAGAATGAACACCTTCCCAAGGTTGATTTCTCCGGATTGAAGCTTTTCAATAAACCTGTTTTGGTAGGAGGGCCTGATCAGCTGTTAAAGCAGGACATCAGTAACGTTAAAGAGATTACTTTCTCTGCCGATCAGGACATCTTCAGTATTGATTTCGTGGCCTTAAATTATATCCAGCCGGAACGCAATAAATATGCGTACAAATTGGAAGGCTTTGAAAAAGACTGGAACTATGTGACAATTCCTTCTGCAACTTATACGAACCTGCCTGCAGGGAAATATAAACTGCTGGTTAAAGGAAGCAATAATGATGGCGTCTGGAATGAACAGCCTACTGCATTAGACATTCGGGTTTTGCCGCCTTTATGGCGCAGCTGGTGGGCCTATTTGTTTTATGTGCTTGCCGGAAGCACCCTGCTTTACCTGATCTTTCGTTTCTTCCGCAGACAGGAGCGCCTGGAGTCGGAGCTTTATTATGAGCACCTGAACAATGAAAGGCAGCAGGAGCTTTATCAGATGAAGCTGGACTTTTTTACCAGGATCTCCCATGAAATCCGTACCCCACTCAGTTTAATCTTTGCGCCTCTGGAAAAACTGATCCACATGAGTAAAGACAATGAACTCATCAATCATCAGCTGTCGGGCATCAAGAAAAACACAGACCGTTTGCTGCGCTTAATTACGGAGCTGCTGGATTTCCGCAAGATAGAAACGGGAAATGTGACACTCCGGGTAAGGGAAAATGAGCTGATTGCTTTTTGCAGACAGATCTTTAACAGCTATGAAGCGCTTGCCGAACTCAAAAATATAACTTACCGTTTTGAATCTTCAGAGGAAGAGTTAATGCTCTTTTTTGATCCGGCACAACTCGAGAAGGTCTGCTATAATATCCTGTCCAATGCATTTAAATATACACCTGATGGCGGAGAGATCAGCTTTTTTGCGGGAGTTGAAAACGGACAGGCAAAACTGGTGATCCGGGATAACGGAATTGGAATCCCTGCGGAACTGCTGGACAAGATATTCAGCAATTTCTATCAGGTGAAATCTGGAAAAATAATTACAGAAGGCTGGGGCATTGGTTTGGCACTGGTAAAAAACATTGTAGAACTCCATCATGGAGAGATTTCTGTTTCCAGCGAGCAGGCTAGCGCCCAGGGCAGCGGACAAACCAGCCTGACGGTAAGGCTGCCAATGGGCTCAGCTCATTTTAGTTCAGAAGAACTGACGGTACCATCGGATTTGCTTCCTGCTCCTGCGGCGCTTCCGGAAATCCTTTCTGCCGCTGCGGGCGGTAATGAAGATGTTCCTTCGGGGGAAAAGAAATATACCATACTGGTGGTTGAGGATAACAACGAACTGAGCCGTTTTATCCTGCAGTCTTTACAGCATTCTTACCATTTACTGGCTTGTGCAGATGGATTGGAGGGATGGAATGTGGCGATAGAAGAACTCCCTGACCTGATCATTAGTGACGTGACGATGCCAGGCATGAACGGGCTGGAGTTATGCTCGAAATTAAAGCAGGAAGAACGGACCAATCACATCCCGGTGATTATGCTGACGGCCATGGCTTCACATCTTCATCAGGTGGACGGGCTGGAAGCGGGCGCAGATATTTACCTGACCAAACCTTTTAGCATACAGGTGCTGGAACTCAGTATCCGCAATCTTCTGCTTGGACGCGAAGCACTCCGGCAGAAATACAACAGGCAGGTTTTACTCATGCCGGGAAGAATCGAAATTACCTCTCCCGATGAGCAGTTTCTGGACAAGTTAATGAGGCTGCTGGAGGCGCATATGGAAGATCCGGAATTTAATGTAGGAAGTTTGGTGGAGGAGATCGGGATGAGTCAGACGGTGTTGTATAAAAAAATCAAAGCGCTGACAGGCCTGTCGATTACAGATTTTATCAAATCTCAGCGATTGAAAAGGGCCGCTCAGCTTTTGTCCGAACATCAGCTGAATATTTCTGAGGTGGCCTATGCGGTTGGCTTTAACGACAGGAAGTATTTTAGCAAAGAGTTTAGGAAGCAATTCGATGTGGCACCTTCGGAATACGCCAGAAAAACAAATTAGTCCCCCCTTTTTAACCGATTTTTCCTCTTCAATCAGCAAATTAAACCGAATATTTGATTTCTGTAGTAAAAGAATTATGAAGAAAAATCAATTGATCATCATGATGTTTAGCGCTTTGCTGGCGATGTCTTCAGCAAATGCAATGGGGCCGGGAGATCCGCTGCCCGGCAAAGCTAAGCGGACAAAACCCAACGTCATTGTTATTGTCAGCGATGATGCCGGGTACGCGGATTTTGGTTGTTATGGGGGAACGCAGATTCCTACGCCAAATATAGATGCGATTGCAAAGCAGGGCATCCGTTTTACCGATGCCTACGTCTCTGCTTCTGTATGTGCGCCTTCCCGTGCAGGTATTTTAACAGGCCGCTATCAGCAACGTTTCGGCTTTGAACACAATACTTCTACCAAAGTTGCAGCAGGATATCAGCTCAGCGATGTAGGAATGGACCCTGCGGAAAGGACGATCGGAAATGAGATGCAGGACAATGGCTATAGAACCATTGCCATCGGGAAATGGCATCAGGGAGAAGAACAGAAACATTTCCCTTTGCGCAGGGGCTTTGATGAGTTTTATGGTTTTACAGGCGGACACCGGGATTTCTTTCCCTATAAGGGCCCGAGAAAGAAGGAGTATGCCTTGTACGACAATCAGAAGGAAATTCCGGAGCAGGAAATTACCTACCTCACAGATATGTTTACCGATAAAGCATCCGCTTTCATCACGAAAAATAAAAACAACCCATTTTTCATGTACCTGTCTTACAATGCCGTTCATACGCCCATGAATGCGAGAAAAGATTTAATGGACAGGTTTGCGAATATCCCGGATAGCGGAAGAAGGGCTTATGCTGCGATGATGACTTCTTTGGATGATGGCGTAGGCGCGGTGCTGAAAGCGGTTAAAGCAAACGGACTGGAAGAAAATACGATCGTTGTCTTTATCAATGATAACGGAGGGGCAACGGTAAACTCCTCAGATAACGGAATACTGAGAGGAATGAAAGGTTCCAAATGGGAAGGCGGAATCCGGGTAGCCATGATGATGAAATGGCCCGGTCATATTCCGGCCAACCGAACAGATCATCGGCCTGTCATTTCCCTGGACATCCTTCCTACGGTACTTGCTGCAGGTAAAGGCAAACAAAAAGGGTTAAAGAAGCTGGATGGCGTAAACCTGCTTCCTTATCTCGCATCCGGCAATAAAGGGAAGCCACACCAGGCCTTGTACTGGAGGAGAGGAGTTGCTGCGGCCATCAGGTCGGCATCCTGGAAACTCATCCGTGTGAAAGACAAGGTGCTGCTCTTTGACCTTAGTAAGGACATTTCAGAAAACAACAACCTGTCGGAAAAATATCCGGCAAAAGTGAAAGCATTAATGGCCATGCTTTCCCATTGGGAAAAGGGCCTCGATCAGCCACATTGGTACAGCAGCTACGGCGACGAAAATCAGATCATCAAACACCGCATGGACCTGAAGGGCCGCGAAATGGAAAGACTTTACCCATAATATAAAACATCACAAAATGAAGAAATTATTATCCTGCTGTAGCTTGTTTTTATGGTTGCTGATCCCGGAACTTACGAAAGCACAATCTGCCCAAACCTATGATACGATCATGAATAGGATCGTGCTGGACCTATTGAAGCCCCTTGGGCAGCTGGATGGACCGGCAACAAGAAATTTAAAGTCCTTACAAGCTGATGGAAGCTGGAAGGACATCAATTATAAAGATACGGCGATTACCAATTGGATCCCGGGCGATCACCTGTTGAAATTACAAACACTTATTCAGGCTTACATCTCTAAAGGGAGCCGCTATTATCAGGATGAACAGCTGTTTCAGGGGATTTCCAATGCTTTCAGTTATTGGTATGCTGCCGATCCTAAAAGCAGCAACTGGTGGCACAACGAGATCGCGACTCCCCAGGCTTTGGGGGAATTGCTGATTCAGATGCGTGTTGGAAAGAAACAACTGGCGAAAGCTTTGGAAGGATCATTAATGGAGCGCATGAAACGTGGTGATCCGGAGAAAAAGACCGGAGCAAACAAGACCGATATCGCCCTGCATTATTTTTACCGCGGCTTATTAACAAGGGATCAGTCGCTGATGACTTTGTCTACCCGGGAGTTGTTTGAGCCGATTAGGTTTGTTCATTATAAAGAGGGACTTCAATATGATTATTCTTACCTCCAGCATGGGCCGCAGCTCCAGATTTCCAGTTACGGTGCAGTATTTATCATCGGAGTTTTAAAACTGGCGGGATATGTAAGAGATACCCCTTATGCACTTGCTGAAGATAAGCTTCAGCTGTTCTCCAAATACTATAGAGACAGCTATCTGAAAACCATTCGTGGAAGCTATATTGATTTTAATGTGGAAGGACGTGGGGTAAGCAGGCCTAATATTTTAAATAAAAAAGGAGAGTCCGGCCGGTTAAAGGTTGCGAAACTGATCGACCCTAAACATCAGCAGGAATGGGAAAGTGCCATTGCGAGAACCGAGGGGATTGTTGGGCCGGGAGATCAGGTTCAGGCCCTGCATCAGCATTTCTGGAACGGAGATTATACCCTTCATTTGCGTCCCGGTTATTCCTTTAATGTGCGCATGGTGAGCAACCGGACAAAACGTAGTGAAAGCGGAAACGGAGAAAACCTGCTGGGCAGAACCCTGGCAGATGGGGCAACAAATATCCAGGTTCGCGGGCCGGAATATGAAAACATCATGCCGGTTTGGGAATGGGATAAAATTCCGGGAGTTACGGCCAGGGATTATCCTTCAGATCGTCTGATGACCAAATTCTGGGGAGAAGAAGGAAGTAATGCTTTTGCAGGCGGAGTTTCCGATAAGACCTATGGCACAAGTGCCTATGCCCTGGATTACGATAGCTTATCGGCAAAAAAATCATGGTTCTTTTTTGATGAGGAAGTGGTATGCCTCGGTGCCGGAATCCGCAGTTCTGCCGCTGAACCGGTAACAACCACCTTAAATCAAAGCTGGCTGAATGGACCAGTACAGCGTTCTTCAGACCGGCTTCCGCTGGGGGCAGGAAAGACCTTGAATTTAAAAGGAAAAGCTCAGGATTGGATCTGGCATGATGGCATTGCCTATGTTTTTCCTGAGGGCGGAAATTTCAGCCTGAGCACGAACCTTCAGAAGGGCAATTGGTTTCAGATCAATAATTCACATCCAAAAAAAGAATTATTTGGAAATGTATTTAAACTTTGGATCAATCACGGAGCGAAACCTGTAAATGGTAAATATGCTTATATCGTGTTGCCTGGCGTAAAAGCCGCGGAAGATATGGAGCAGTACGATCCGGGCCGTGTGCAGGTGATTGCGAATACCGAACTGCTTCAGGCGGTGTATCATCAACAGCTGGACATTGCTCAGGCAGTGTTTTATCAGGCAGGAAGCATCAGCTTTCCATCTTTCTCCATAAAAACAGATAAAGCATGTATCGTCATGGTTAGAAATGTAGCCGGCAAAAGGCTGGTTTATGTCAGCGATCCTTTACAGAAAGAGAAAAGCATATTGCTGAGCCTGACCGACTCAAAAACAGGAAAGGTCATCAGTACTGAAATTGCAGTTCCGCAGGCTGAGATGGCTGGATCTACGATTATGGCCGTTTTTTAACCGATTATTACCCTTATAAAAATCAATTAGGCCCCCCTGGTTCGGATTATTGATATGCAAATTTGATATCAATAATCCATGGGAGGGTTATTAAAAACCAAATCTAAACTTACTGAGTATGAAAAAAATGTACTTTTTTATGATGTGCATGATGTATGCCTGTGCAGGCTTTGCCCAGGACATGCGGAGGGTAGAAGGCATCGTCACTGACCGTACAGACGGGCTTCCTTTAATCGGCGTAAGCGTGTTCCTGAAAGGAAATAAAGGAGGTGCCACAACGAATAAAGATGGAAAGTATGCGATCCAGGTTCCTGTAAAGGGAAGCACCACCCTGGTTTTTACGTATATCGGATATCTGCAAAGAGAAATTGCGGTGGGCGATAAAGGTGTGATTAACCTGACCCTGGCCGAGGACAGCAAAGTGCTGAACGATGTTGTGGTGATTGGTTATGGTTCCGTGAGGAAAAAAGACCTGACCGGAGCTGTAGGCAGTGTGAATATGGCTGACCTTCAAAAGGCACCGGTAAAATCTTTTGATGAAGCTTTGGCAGGCCGGGTTGCGGGGGTACAGGTGGCTTCCAATGACGGACAACCGGGTTCTTCCTTTAACATTGTCATACGTGGTCAGAATTCCATCACTCAGGACAATTCTCCTTTATATGTAGTGGATGGCTTTCCTATTGAAACCGCCAATAATAATGCCATTAACCCGGCGGATATTGAATCTATTGAAGTCTTGAAAGATGCTTCTGCAACGGCGATATATGGTGCGCGTGGCGCAAACGGAGTGATCCTGATTACCACGAAAAGTGGTAAGATCGGGGCTGCTGTCATTTCCTACACCGGAACGGTAGGTTTTCAGCAAAACATCAAAAAACTGGAACTGATGAACCCTTATGAGTTTGTGAGACTTCAGCAGGAGGTGGACCCTGTAAATACGCCAATTTTGTATTTTACAGATGGCAAAACCCTTGATTCTTATAAAGGTATGACAGGGACCGACTGGCAAAGTCAGATCTATAGAACCGCACCTTCACAGGAGCACAACATCTCCCTGACCGGCGGAACCGACAAAACGAAATATGTGATCTCCGGATCGATCAATGATCAGGATGGGATCATTATCAATTCAGGTTTCTCCCGCTATCAGGGAAGAATGTCTTTGACACAGGAAGTCAGCCCCAAATTAAAGGTTTTTGGAAGTTTTGATTATAGCAATATCAAGACCAGCGGAACGATTCCAAGTTCAGGAACAAACTCCGCAACGAATAACCTGCTGTATAGTGTATGGGGATACCGGCCTGCTTCAGCAAGCGGGACTGGCGATTTAATCGATCAGCTCTTTGATCCGGGAGTAGATGGTTCCAATGATTACCGCGTGAACCCGGTGATTTCCACGAAAAATGAATTGAGGAATGCCACAACCAATAACTTACGTGCCAATGCTTATGCACAGTACGCTTTTACAAAGAACCTGACTTTAAAAGTATCCGGAGGGATTACGAATAACCTGCGCAGAAATGATGTGTTCTATAACAGCCAGACTTATTACGGCGGACCAAGAAGTTTAACCGGTGTAAATGGCTCTATGATCTATAATCAAAATAGCAGCTGGTTAAATGAGAACATTCTGACCTTTGCAAAGCGCATCAATAAGGTGCATAACCTGAATGTTTTAGGAGGCCTTACTTTTCAGGGAGACCGCTTCTCCAGATATGGGTTTTCTGCAACTCAGGTACCGAACGAAACGCTTGGTCTGGATGGCCTGGATGAGGGGATTCCGCAGCCGGTAACCGCGGTAAGTTCCAACAGTAAACTGCTTTCCTTTCTGGGCAGGGTCACCTACGATTACAAATCAAAATACTTTCTGAGTGCCTCTTTCCGTGCCGATGGTTCCTCTAAATTTATGGCAGGAAACAGGTGGAGCTATTTTCCTTCCGGATCCCTGGCCTGGAGGATGAGCAGTGAAGACTTTCTGAAAAATCTGACTTTTATCAATGATGCAAAGCTGAGGGTTGGATATGGGGTAACCGGAAATAACCGGGTTGGAGATTTCTCTTACCTCTCTGTATTGGGTTTACCCATCGGGGCCTCCTATGGATTTAACAATACCATCAATCCCGGAGCAGTACCATTGGCTTTTGGAAATCCGGACCTGAAATGGGAGAGTACTTCCCAGGCGGATATTGGTTACGACCTGAGCATGTTTAAAGACCGGATCGGACTAACGGTAGATGTTTACCGTAAAACGACCTACGACTTGCTGCTGGATGCCGATCTTCCTTATACGACAGGATATGTGAGCGCTTTCAAAAACATCGGAAAGGTGAGGAATCAGGGATTGGAATTTACTTTGAACACCAGAAATATAGACCACAAGGACTTTAAATGGTCGACGAGCTTCAACATCAGTTTTAACCGCTCTAAAGTCTTGGCTTTGAATCAGGGCCAGGATTTCAGGACCACTTCCCTGGCCTGGGAGAATTCCTATAACGGCATACCATTGTACATTGCCAGGGTAAACCAGCCGATCGGGCAGTTCTATGGCTATCAGTTTGACGGGATTTATCAGTTTAGTGATTTCAACGAAAACAGCCCGGGCGTATATACCCTGAAAGACAATGTGCCGAATAACGGAAATGTTAGAAGTACGATCAAACCCGGTGATGTAAAGTATAAGGACCTGAATGGAAATAATGTAGTGGATACAAAAGACCAGACCGTGATTGGAAGAGGTCAGCCTTTACATGTAGGTGGCTTAACCAATAACTTCAACTATAAAAACTTTGACCTGAGTATTTTCCTGCAATGGTCTTATGGAAACGACATCTATAATGCCAACAGAATGCTGTTTGAGGGAAATATGCTGGATAAGACCAACCTGAACCAATATGCAAATTATGCAGACCGCTGGACACCTGAAAATCCAAGCAATACGCTGAACAGGGCAAAAGGACAGGGGCCAAGGGTTTACTCTTCCCGTGTGATTGAGGATGGTTCTTTTCTGAGGATAAAGACAGTTTCACTGGGCTATAATTTTGGAGCAGATGTGTTGAAAAGGCTGAGGTTAAAAAGTCTGAGGGCTTCCGTATCCGGACAGAACCTATATACTTTCAGCAATTACTCAGGAATGGATCCGGAGGTTTCTGTCAGGAATTCTGCATTGACACCAGGTTTCGATTATTCGGCCTATCCACGGGCAAGGGCAATTGTGTTCAGTATCAATACTTCATTTTAATTTTAAAATCTGATCAAATGAAAGCTTTAAGATATTTATTAGTCCTCATCATCGTTACAGGAAGTGTTTCCTGTAAAAAGTTTCTGGACACCAAACCAACAGATACTTTGTCTCCGGATTATTATTACGCAACAGAGGCACAGATGAACAATTCGCTGACCGGCGTCTATGACATTATGGGAAGTGAGAATGTGTATGGAAATTCCATTTTTACCAGGCTCACCGCAGCTACCGATGAAAGTTATTACCAAAGGAGTACCCAGGCAACGGGCACACAGGTGCTCAACTTTGATTCCTCCGATCCGGATATCCGTTTGCTTTGGCAATCGCTTTATCAGGGGATCGAAAGGGCAAACCTGGTACTGGCCAATATCAAAAAGCCGGCTATGGACGAAACTAAGCGCGGGGTGATTGAAGGGGAAGCCCTATTTCTAAGGGCATATTACCACTTTTTGCTGGTCAGCAATTGGGGAGATGTGCCAATGATCCTGAAACCTACTGCTTCTATTGTTTCTACTGATGTGGCCAGAACGCCGGCAAGGGAGGTATACAACCAGGTTATTGCGGATATGACGAAGGCCGAAACCTTGGTGAAATCGATTACGGAGATTGGATTTGGTGGTCGTGTGAGCAAAAGTGCCGTGCAGGGAATCCTGGCGAGGGTGAATCTCTACATGGCAGGATATCCTTTGAAAGATGTTTCCAGATACGCAGAAGCCTTGTCCTGGGCCAAAAAAGTCGTTTCAGGTGCTGCCGGTCATGCTTTGAATAACGATTACAAACAGATTTTTATCAATTATGCCCAGGATAAGTACGACATTAAGGAGAGCATCTGGGAAGTAGAGTTCTGGGGAAACCGTATCGGAAATGCATATACCGAAGCCGGAAGGGTTGGAAACAACAATGGCATTTTATGCAGTAATGAAAAAGAAGGGTATGGCTATGGATTTATAGGGGCAACACCGGGATTGTTCAGGCTGTATGAGAATGGGGACCTGCGCAGGGACTGGGCCATTGCACCATTCAGGTATAATGGGGCAACTACCACCCGGATCAACTGGACTGCTGCGGAAATCTATCAGCGAAATTCCGGCAAGTTCAGAAGAGAGTATGAACTGCTGGAAAAACAGAAAAACTATACCCCTCAAAATTTCCCTTTGTTAAGGTATGCGGACGTATTGCTGATGCTTGCTGAAGCAGACAATGAGGTGAATGGACCCGGTGCTGATGGTATCGGCGCGGTAAACCAATTGAGAAAGCGGGCTTTCGGCAAGAACTTGTCGGGCGAACAATTGAGAACGGTTAACGTAACTGCAGGTGGCGCCGGATACCTGGCAACGAACCCTCCGGTAGTGACCATTACGGGTGGAGGAGCAAGCCGGAATGCTACGGCTACAGTGACCATTACCGCTGGTAAAATTACAGCCGTCAACATTACCGATTTTGGTGCTTTTTATACCTCTGTACCTACCGTGACGTTTTCTGGTGGGGTAGGGACAGGAGCGGTAGCGGGTGCAACGATATCGGTTGCGGGAGATGAGGCTTTAACCACAGCACAAACGGCTTCAAAAGATGCCTTCCGCGCTGTGATTAAGAATGAAAGAGAGAAAGAGCTTTGCTTTGAGGCTTTGCGCAGGGCAGACCTGATCCGCTGGGAAGACTATATTGGAAACCTGCAAAAGACAGCTGCAGACGCTACTGCAGGGGCTCCGACAAATTTCAAATATATCGCGATAGGAGGGAGTAATGTGGATGTCAGACACTTGCTCTTCCCGATTCCATTGTATGAAACTTCGGTGAACAAACTCTTGCTTCCAAATAATAAAGGTTGGTAACACCTATAATAACCCTATAAAACAATCAAATGAGACTAAACAACTTAATTAAGAAAAAACAGCCGTTGTTGCTGGCTTCGGCATTGGCACTTTCTGTCTGCGCTTCTTCCTTTTTATGGTTCTCTCCCAAGACAGAACTCATCGGAAAGGACTTTGCTGTAGCGGAAAAACAATACACCCAAATGCTGACAACGGCGAAGGACCTGAAGCTGTTTCCGCGTACGACCAATCCGGACGGATCTGTGAAATATACGGATGTACACGACTGGACCGGAGGTTTTTTTCCGGGAGGGCTATGGTATTTATATGAATATACCGGTGATGCGAAATGGAAAGCAGCGGCAGAACAATGGACTGCAGCATTGGAAGAAGGCAAATACAATACAGTGCATCATGATGTAGGTTTTGTGATGTATTGCAGTTATGGAAATGGTTTGCGTTTAACAAATAACCCTGCTTATAAAGACATCCTGATCCAGTCGGCGGAGTCACTATGCAGCAGATATGATGCAAAAGTTGGCTCAATCAAGTCCTGGAACCCAAAGCTGTCATGGGACAAGAAAACGATGTGGAAGTATCCGGTAATTATTGACAATATGATGAACCTGGAGCTGTTGTTCTATGCTTCGAAAGTAACCGGAAACCCTAAGTATAAAGACATTGCGGTTAGCCATGCTTTAAACGCGATGAGAGACCATGTGAGAAAGGATTACAGTTCTTATCATGTGATCAATTATGATGCGCAGACCGGTAAGGTCCTGAACAGCCAGACCAATCAGGGCTATTCTGACAATTCCACCTGGGCAAGGGGACAGGCCTGGGGAATTTATGGATTTACCATGGTGTACAGGGAAACCAAAGACAAGCGTTTCCTGGAGACGGCCAGGAAAATGGCTGATTTCTATTTGAAAAACAGCAACCTGCCGAAAGACAAGATTCCTTACTGGGATTTTAACGTGAACCAAAAGGGCTATCAGCCGGACTGGAAATATGATGCCGCTAAGTTTGCCGTTGTTCCCCGTGATGTTTCCGCGGCATCGGTGGCGACTTCTGCACTTTTTGAACTGAGTACCTATTTGGGGAAAGGTGGAAAAGCTTATTATCAGCAGGCGGAGCAAATGATCAATTCTTTATCAAAGGCGCCTTATTTAGCTGAGCCCGGTACGAATGCAGGATTTATTCTGAAGCATTCTGTAGGGAGTATTCCTCATACCTCAGAGATCGATGTTCCTTTGATTTATGCAGATTATTATTTCCTGGAAGCCTTGTTAAGGTATAAGAGACTTAAAGGATAAGTATTAAAGAAGATCAGCCTCATTTATGTGGGGGCTGATCTTTCTTTTATTCTTCCAGGTTGTCCAGTTCAAACCTGACACGGTCCTGATCCATCAATTGTTTCAATTCCAATTCATCAGGAAGGTACAGCCGGTACTTACTGGCAAATAATTTTTCATTTTCAGCCAATACCGAATATTTTACCAGGGTTTCATCTTTTTCTGTGCAAAGGATCATTCCAAGTGTAGGCTGGTCATCGGGACCTTTTTTCAAGTCATTGTACATTCTTACATACATATCCATCTGGCCAATGGCTTCATGACTAAGTTTCTGAGTTTTCAGATCGATCAGCACAAAGCATTTGAGGTAATAGTTATAGAATACCAGGTCTATAAAAAAGTCTGAGGTATCTGTTACGATGTGCTGCTGTCTGGCGACGAAAGCAAAACCTTTTCCTAATTCCATCATAAAATGCTGAATATGGTTGATTAAAGCCATTTCAATATTGCTCTCGGAAGCGGGCAGGTCTTTTGTAATTCCAAGAAACTCGAAAATATAGGGATCTTTTATGAGTTGTTTTGCTGCAGGTATTTCCGGATCATCTTCTTCCAGTATCCTTCCAATGTATTGGGTTTTGATATTTCTTTGGAGGGTTCTGGTATCCCAATTGCCTTCAACACAGTGCTGTATGTACCTCGATCTTAGTGATGTTGTTTCGAGGCGACTGATGATGCGGTAATGCGTCCAGCTCAATTCGGTACGCACTGCGTTCCAAATTGGAAAGGCATTGAAAAAAGAGCGGATATTATTGAGATTTCGCTCATCGAAGCCCTTCCCAAATTTAATGGTCAGTAATTTAGCGAGATTTTTCAGTGTTGCCTTACCATATATTGCTTTGGCTTTACCCTCCTGTTCATCTTCTATGATTAATTTTCCAATCTGCCAATACATCTGCAGTAAGATCTTATTGCTATTCTGGTAAACTCTTTGTTTGGCCTTGCTGACTACAAGGGATATTTCGGTATAAAGCCGGTCGTGCATTTCTAAGTCCTTCATTTTTATCATTGAATTGAGTATGCTGTTTTTTATAAGAAAGGTATCCTTTTGTCTAATTTTCTTATTTTACTTTATATTGTCACAATAGGTTAATAAATATTTTTATAATTTAATTCATCCAGCCTCATCCATCGTCTTTTCTTTATTTAAAGCAGGAGAAATTGCAGCAAAAGAAATAGCTGAAAGCGATTTGGCCAGGTTGAATAATTTGTGGCTTACACTTGTTTATAATCAGTCTAAATAATACCTTTGTCCAAAACACAGGGATTTGTCAGAGCACACCAACAATAGCGATTTAGTTGCCTTTCATTTAGATGAAAGATCGTTTCAGCAGTTGTATCGTACGTACTGGCAGAAAATATTTGGGATTTGTTATTGCTCGCTGAAGGATAAGGAGGTGGCTGCAGAGCTTACCCAGGATATTTTTGAATCGCTCTGGAAGCGCAGGGACACGCTGAAGCTTAGCTCCGGAATAGAAGAATATATGTTCCGTTCTGCGAAGCTGGAAGTCTTTCAATATTGCCGGACTACGGCCAACAGAAAAAGGATTCTTCAGCAAGCCTTGCAGGACCATACTAATGCCGGTACCTATACCGAAGATCTGTTGAAATACCGGGAGCTTGCTGCCAGTGTCAATTCTCTGGTCGATCAGCTACCCAGCAGGTCCCGTGAAATTTATCGTTTGAGCAGGGAAAAAGGGTTGGATAAGAAATCCATCGCCGAAATGCTGCTGGTTTCAGAGAAAACAGTAGAGTATCACCTGTATAAAGTACTTGATTTTCTCCGGGAAAACCTCGTAGATTACAACAGATAAAAAATAATTTAAAATTATTTAGCTTAATATCAGTGTCTTGCGATATTGTTTAGAATCAGTCTTAGGAAAAAGACCGAGTTAATCAGCTATACTATCAAATCACCGGGAGTAACCGGATTATTATTGGATGAGTATCAAAATAACACAAGAACTTTTAGAGCAATATCATCTCGGACTTTGCAGCGCAGCGGAGAAAGCTGCGGTAGAGGACTGGCTGGGCACAGCTTCTATTCACACTGACTTTCCTGAAGATACTGATCTCCAATTGATGGAAGATCAGGAATGGGACAGCTTGTCTCATCGTCTTAATTTAACTAAAAAACCTCGTCTGGTAATTTTTAAACCATGGATGAGGATTGTAGCTGCAGCTTGTTTTGCTGTAATTATCGGAACCGGAGCTTTGCTTTATGCCCTGCGGGATTCCGGACAAGGAATTGATCAGCGCCAGGCTGCGTTGACCTTTCTTGAAGTCAAAACCGGAAAGGGAGAGAAATTGAGACATATTTTGCCTGATGGTACCGTTGTTCAGTTAAATGCGCAAAGCAGTTTGAAATACCCAGAACATTTCAGTGATTCTTCCAGAGTCCTTGATTTTAGCGGAGAAGGCTTTTTTATAGTGGCAAAAGATGCCAACCGACCATTCCTCATCCATACTGCCCGAACCAGCACCAGAGTTCTGGGGACGAGTTTCAATTTAAAGGCTTATCCTGAAGATAAAGCAACCGAAATCGTGGTGACGGAAGGAAAAGTCAGTTTCTCTGATCAGGCCGGGAAGCAATCGGTTCTTGTTAATCCCGATCAGCGTGGGATTTATATTCCCGGAGAACCCTTGCTCAGCAGCAATGTTTATGCGGCAAAATATGCGGCATGGAAGGAAGGAAAACTGGTATTCGACAATGAAAAGCTTTCTGCAGTGGCGCTGAAAATGGAGCGCTGGTTTAATGTGAAAGTTATCATCGAAAGAGCAGGGTTGAAAGAAGACCGGTTTAGCGGAAAGTTTGATCAGCCAACGGTATCAGGAGTCATGCACAGCTTGTCTGTTGCCATTCAATTTAAATATAAAACAGAAAGGAACAGGATTATAATTTATTAAAAACATTAACCCGGTGTTTCATCGCCAAACTACGCACCGGGCATGTCAATCGAGTATATCAATTTAACACTTAACAAACATATGAAACACTTAATTACTGTCGGCAATATTTTCAAGAAATATTGCGGTCAGGATCCGATCCAAAAGAAAAAAAACACAAAAGCCATTTCAGCATTAGCATATACGCTGATTTTAATGTTGTTTTTCTCCTTAAATGTAGCCGCTCAGACGAGTATATTAGACCGTGCCGTAAACATTCAGCTAAAGAATGTACGTCTTTCCGACGCCTTATCCGCCATCGGTGATAAAGCAGGCGTAAATATTACTTACAGCAGTACCAAGCTGAACGTCGATAAAATTGTCACTGTAAATTCTGCTAATAAATCATTAAAAACATTGTTAAACGAGTTGTTGGGCAAATCGCTGAAAAGACTGGATGTCAAAGATAATGTCATTACGATAGAGACGAAGGAGGTACCTTCTGCGACCACTGAAAATATCCGGCAGATGGAAGATCTGGATGAAGTGGTGGTGGTCTCTTCCCGCACGCCTAAGCATATCAGCGATATCCCGGGAACAGTCTGGGTGGTAGACAGTGCTAAGCTGCAGGCACAGATCAGGTCTGGTGTTCCTTTAAAAGAAGCATTGGGCATCCTGATCCCAAGTCTTGACAT
The DNA here is from genome assembly GCF_003852525.1 of Pedobacter sp. KBW06. Lineage (GTDB taxonomy): Bacteria > Bacteroidota > Bacteroidia > Sphingobacteriales > Sphingobacteriaceae > Pedobacter. The sequence goes on along the minus strand of NZ_QAJL01000003.1, from coordinate 1,441,510 downwards.
TGGTAACCAGGGGAGGTCTAATTACGGACAGAACCTGCGTGGCAGAAATATCCTGGTGATGCTTGATGGTGTTTCATTAAACAGCAGTCGTGCCACCAACCGGCAGTTCGATGCGATTGACCCATTCAATATAGAGAAGATAGAAGTCTTATCTGGTGCCAGCGCTATTTATGGTGGTGATGCTACCGGAGGGATCATTAACATTGTGACTAAAAAGGCAAAAGCGCAAAAGTTATCTCTGGAGACCGAGGTTGGCGGAAGAAGCGGCCTGCGCAACAGTGGCGATCATGACCTGCGTTTTGCGCAATCCATTTCTGCAGGAAATGAGGTGGTGAAAGGAAGGCTGGGTTTTGCTTATCAGCAGAATGCCGGTGCCTTTGATGGCAAGAATCGCCAGATCGTGATTGATACCAAACAGAGTGATTTTCAGTACAACAGGACCATAGACCTCTTTGGTAATGTAGACATTAAGCCAGGGAAAAACCAGACGCTTAACTTTGATGCACAGTATTACGAATCCAAATACAACAGTGATAAGGGCTTATTCCTCGGACAAAATCTGGCGGGAGGCTTACCTGCAAATGCCAATAATGGCCAGGCTCCTGACCCATCCCTGCTCGACATCAGAGATGGTTTTAGTTCGGATGTCGTTCCACGCAGCAAAAGATTTTTTGTAAACGGACAATACCGGATTACTGATATTTTAGGTGGACAGAATTTCCAGTTTCAGGGCTATTGGAGAACAGAAAAATTGGATTTCAGTCCTTCTTTTCCCGAAGGAATTGTAAGAACCCGGGAATTGACCGTATCACCGGGAAATGTATTGCCATTGCCTTTGGCAGCTTCCCGTCAGAACACCAACCTTTGGGGTTTCCGAATGGTGCTTTCCAAACAGTTTGATCAGGTAAACCTGACCTATGGTGCTGATTTCGACAGGGAGAGTTTTATTGGGAAACAAGCATTTTTTGATGCGCCGACTACTTATAGTACCGGTGGTTTAACCAACCGGATTGCAAATACCCTTGGCCGTTTTCCGGACAACCGAATTGTTGGATTCTCTGGTTTTGCACAGGCAAGCTGGGCGGTAACTGATCAACTGGCTATTGCCGGTGGAATTCGCCGCCAGCACATGAGCGTATCTGTCGACGATTTCGTTCGTTTTCAGCAGCAGGTATCTGTGAACTATGGTGTGGGTACTTCTGCAGACGCCATTCCGGGTGGAAAGAACAGTTATAATGTCACTCTGTTTAATGGAAGTGTGATTTACAAACTGAACGACCAGCAGCAGGTATGGGCTAATTTTGCCCAGGGCTTTTCTGTTCCTGATCCGGCAAAAACTTATGGCATTGGTTCCTATCAAAGAGAGGGAGACCACTGGAAATTACTAAACAGCATCAATGTAAAAGACAGTCCTTTAAGCGGGGTGAAGACCAATCAGTTTGAACTGGGATGGAGGAGACCTGCAAAAACCGGTTTCAATGCACAGGCTGCAGTTTATTACTCGCTTTCCGATAAAGCACTGCTGACCAATTTCAGCACCTTTACCATTTCGCTGAGCGATCAGCATGTCCGCAATTATGGGCTTGAAGCGGAAGTCAGTTACCGTCAGGCGCCTGAAGGATTTGACGTAGGCGCAAGTGCACATGTGATTGTTGCGGAAATTAAAACACCCGCCGATGGCTGGAAAAGAAATTCCATCATCACCAATAATCCTTCAAAAGCAGTGGCATATGCGGGTTGGAAGGCCGATGATTTCTCTGTCCGTGTTCAGGGGGTACATACCTTTAACCTGAAAGACTATCAGGCACTGGAGTTGAAAGGTTTTACAACCATAGACCTTCTTGGAAGCCTGAAACTTCCCCTTGGTGTCTTGTCTGCAGGCGTACAAAATGTATTCAATAAGCAGTACCTGACCTTCTGGGGACAGCGCGCAGTGATCTTTTATGGTGCTCCATCAGAACTTTATCAATACAATGGCAGAGGCAGAACCTATATGCTGAGCTATTCCATTACGTATTAACATCCACCCTACATCTATAATCAAGAAACCTCATGAGCATCCCCCCGGGCTCATGAGGATTTCATCACCTATTAGAAACAACGAAAATGATAGCAAACTCAAACGTCAATTATGAAAATGAGGATGTGCTTGCTGCCCTGGCAGCGAATACCCCTTTTGATGATATTTTCTATGAAGGTTCTTCTGATGAATATATCAAAGCGATAGGTCTGGCCAGCAGATCTGTGGTCAGTTTCCTGCATAACAATAAAAAACCGTTCAGCGGGGTAAGTCCCGCTCAACTCAGGCCTCAGTTTGAGTCCATTAACCTCAATGAGCCACTTCCGGATTATGAAACGGTCATCTCAGAGGTCGAGCAACTGTACACCAAACATGCCATCGCCTTTCATCATCCCAAATATGTTGCCCACCTGAATTGCCCCGTTGTAATCCCTGCAATTGCCGCCGAAGTGATGATCAGTGCGATTAATTCATCCCTTGATACCTGGGACCAAAGTGCTGGCGGAACATTGATTGAACAAAAACTGATCAACTGGACTACCGGCGCGATTGGTTTCGGCGGACAGGCAGATGGGATCTTTACCAGTGGTGGTTCCCAAAGTAACCTCATGGGCTTGCTACTGGCCCGTGATCATTTTTCTATCGAACATTTAGGGCATAACATTAAAGAAAACGGATTGCCGGCAGAGGCTTCCCGGTTCAGGATTTTTGTTTCGGAAGCCGGACATTTCAGCATTCAAAAGAATGCTGCCATCCTTGGTCTGGGCGAAAAATCTGTGATCAGCGTAAGAACAGACCGCTCTTTTCGCATGAATACCGTATTGCTGGAAGATGCCATCCGCAGGGAAATTGAACTTGGTAATATCCCGATTGCAGTGGTGGCCACGGCAGGGACTACGGATTTTGGAAACATCGACCCCATGACGGAGATCGGACAGCTGGCCGCTAAATACAAACTCTGGTTCCATGTAGATGCAGCGTATGGCTGTGGTTTATTGTTATCAGATCAACACGGACATTTGCTGCGTGGCATGGAGCTGGCCAATTCGGTGACTACGGATTACCATAAAGCCTTCTTTCAGCCGGTAAGCAGCAGTGCTTTTCTGGTGAGCGATAAACGGTATTTCGGCCTGATTACCCATTATGCAGATTACCTCAATCCAAAAAGTCAGGATGACATCCCAAATCAGGTGAATAAATCTATTCAGACCACACGTCGTTTTGATGCCCTGAAATTGTGGTTTACCCTTCGGATTATGGGCAGAGAAAAGCTGGGGACTTACATCGATAAAATTATAGCAACCGCTGCTCAGGTAGCAGTCCTTCTTGATGCGCATCCGGATTTTGACTTGTTGAACCATTCCGATCTTTCTGCACTGGTATTCCGGTATAACCCATTCCTGATCAAACCGGTCAGTGCCACGAAAATGAACCAGTACATCAAAGCTAAAATGCTCCAGCAGGGCGATGCGCTTGTTGCCGGAACTAAAATTAACGGCGCATTTTACCTGAAATTTACCTTACTCAACCCATTTACAACCACTACTCACATTAAAAACATCCTCCTAACGATTAAAAAACATGGAAACGACTATATTGAAAACAACTGAGTTGCTGGAAGAGGCGATTGCAGTAAACTATACCGCATTATTGAATTGCTATTGCAGGGAATTCAGCAACTGGAGCCGGTATATGGGCATTCCCAAATACGATCAGCCGGTGGCGGATCATTTCATCGCTTCCGGATATGAGCAGCACCTCAGGATAGACTTTTCTTCCATTGACCTGGAAGTCTATGTCCCTTTAAAATATTTTTCAGAAAGTGGCCGCCATCTTTTCCATTTCCCTGTTGTTCAGCGGGACCTGAAAACGGATGAGATCAAATCAGTTAATCCTCATGATTTTGTCGGTTTAACGGTAAGCTATGGAAAAAGCCTGTATCCTGGAATTGATGCCGCGATCACACAGGCCCGTTTACAAAACAGCATTGATAACCTGGAGACTTATCTGAACCATTTCCTGGAAAACGGAGGACTGGTGAATGAAACAGAAATGTCTTTTATCCAGGCAGAGCAATCCTTACTGCTGGGACACATCGTTCATCCATTGCCAAAATCAAAACTCGGCTTTAATGAAGAAGACCTGTTGAAGTATTCACCTGAGACGGGTGGCAGGTTTCAGCTTCATTATTTTCTGATCCATAATGAAAACATCCTGGAAAAAACAGCCGATGATATTTTACCATCAGTCGTATTAAAAAAAGAACTTTTAAAACTGGCTGCAGAAGATGCACTGGTTTTTGGGCTCTTGCAGGAATATCCTGAATTTACCGTTGTTCCTATGCATCCCTGGGAGGCTGGTTATTTGCTTCAGCAGGAAGAAGTACAACAGATGCAGGCGGAAAATAGGTTGTTTAGCTTAGGACAATGGGGCGAATTTTTTACCGCAACGTCTTCCGTTCGTACCGTCTACAATGAGGATTGTGACTGGATGTTTAAGTTTTCCCTGCATGTGAAAATCACCAATTCGGAAAGGATCAATTTGTATCCTGAATTACACCGGGGATACGACATCAGCAGATTGCTGAAAACCGAATGGGGAAAGGGATTGCAAAGGGATTTTCCTGAAATTGATTTTATCGTTGATCCTGCTTTTATCGCCGTTCGTTTTAACAATAAAGTGATGAATGGGTTCAATATTTCCATTCGCCGCAATCCTTTTAAAGGAGAAGCCGGTACTAAGAATGTGACCCTGCTTGCTGCGCTTTGTCAGGATGGGATCTTAGGGCAACCTTCGAGGCTGAGTAAGCTCATTTCGACTGCCGCTGAAAAACAGGGAAAGCCGGTTTCCTATATTGCTGAACTCTGGTTTAAGCAATACCTGCACATCTGTATCAGGCCTGTTGTTGGCATGTTGAACAAATATGGCCTCGCTTGTGAGTTCCACCAGCAGAATGTAATGGTAGAGCTGGATAAAAACCTTTTTCCGGCAAAGCTGTATTTCAGGGACAATCAAGGTTTTTTTTTCAGAGAAGGCAGACAGGCTGAGGTGAGCGCTGCAATTCCCGGTATTGCCGAGGAAAGCCAGTCGATCATGAATGAGGCTTACCTGGCACCAAAATATACCTATTACCTGGCCACGAATAATATTCTTGGAGTCGTAAATGCCTTTGGTTCTCAGGGACTCGCAGAGGAGAAAAGATTGCTGGATCTGGTTTACAAAGAGTTCAAAGACCTGGAGGATACCGATGAAACAGGTTTGGTCAGCTATATTCTGAACAGCCGCAGCTGGGATACCAAGGCCAATTACCTGACCAGCTTACAAAACATCAATGAGGCGGATGTATCTATGGAATATCCTGCTGTTTTTAGGGATGCCCCAAATCCACTGAGTAAATATTTCTTATGTCATGACCTGATCAAGCCTCTGGGTAAAGAGGTGGTCTATACCCGTTATTTTGAAGCGCAGGACATTAAGGTCACACTTCGTCCCTTCGACATTGACCGTGACCTGGAATTGGTTCATGAATGGTTCAACCGTGAACATGCGATTCCTTTCTGGAAAATGAACGGTCCGATCCGAAACCTCGAGACTTTTTACCGGACCATATTGCCAAGTGATGAGATGCACAGTTTTATCGGTGAGATCAATGGTGTTCCTGCATTTACCTTTGAGCCTTACTGGCCTATGAGAGATGTTGTGGGGGCACATTATGATGCCTTGCCAACGGATCATGGAACTCATTTCTTTGTTGCAGAAACACAGAAAGACAAGAAGTTTTCTTTCCAGTCTTTCCAGGCTGCATTGGATTGGATCTTTGCACAGCCGGAGGTAGGCAGGTGTATCGGAGAGGCATCCAGTGATGCGATCGCCTGTAATAAACTGATTGTTAAATTGGGATATAGCTTGCAGGGCATCATCGAAATGCCACATAAAACAGCCAGTCTGACCTTTTGTACCCGGGAATCTTATTTTGAAAAATGTCCGGAAAGTAAATCTGTTAATTCCCTATTGTAAACCCTCTCTCGTTTAATTTCAAATACACCTTGTACTCCGGCAGACCTGCCGGTTTACAGGGTGTTATGTATCAGTAACATCACATTTGTAAAATATATTTAAGTTGAGCACTACAAAAAAATACGATATCATAGGGATTGGAATTGGTCCTTTTAACCTCGGCCTTGCCGCATTAAGTGAACCTGTAAAGGAATTATCCACGTTATTTCTGGACCGTTCGGCAGCGTTCGACTGGCATCCGGGCCTCATGCTGGACTCGGCTACTTTACAAGTGCCTTTTATGGCTGATTTGGTGACGATGGCAGATCCTTCCAGCAAATACAGCTTTCTTAACTTTTTAAAGGAAACAGACCGCCTGTATAAATTTTACATCAGGGAGAACTTTTACATCCTGCGCAAAGAATACAATGTCTATTGTAAGTGGGTGGCCGAAAGCCTGTCCAATTGTTTGTTTAGCAGGGGGGTAGAGCAGGTGGAGTACATTGCAGCCGAAAAACACTACTGTGTACAGGTGAACAACAGTCTGACTGGCCGGGAAGAAATCTATTATGCAACAAAGATTGTACTCGGGACAGGTACTACACCTTGTTTTCCAGACCTTGATGGCGGCATCCCGGCTGAGCAGGTGATTCATACTTCGGATTATTTGTCCAATCGTGCAGAAATTGTAAAAAGAGGATCTGTCGCCTTAATTGGCTCCGGACAAAGTGCGGCTGAGATCTTTCAGGACCTTTTGCCGGAAACGGAAAATGGTTTGCACATGAGCTGGTTTTCCCGCCCTGACCGCTTCTTTCCCATGGAGTATTCCAAACTCACACTGGAACTGACCTCGCCGGAATATGTAGACTATTTCTATAATATGGCTGCTGAAAAGCGCAAAGCGATCCTGTTGAAACAGCCGCCACTTTATAAGGGCATCAGCTTTGACCTGATCAATGAGATTTTTGACCAGCTTTATGAAATGAGTGTTGACAACAAACCTTTGAATGTCGAATTGAGGCCATGCAGTCAGCTGGATCAGATTAGCCAGGATGCATCGGGAATGAACACCTTACATTTCACTCAGGTACAGCAACAGCAATCCTTTACCCATAAAGCTGCATTTGTGGTACTGGCCACAGGATATAAGTATAAAACACCAGCCTTTATCAAAGGGATGGAAAGTCGGATCGCCAGGACTGAAGATGGTTTGTTTGATGTGAAACGCAATTACAGTATCGGTAAGGAAGAGGATGATATTTTCGTTCAGAATGCGGAGTTGCATACCCATGGATTTGTTACCCCGGATTTGGGAATGGGTGCTTATCGCAATGCGAGCATCCTGAATGCCATTACAAAAAGGGAAGTTTACAAAGTGGAAAGCAAGATCGCCTTCCAGCATTTCGGAATATAACAGCGGATGACCAGTCAAAAACATTTCATCCTGAACGGACCTTTGAAAAGAGTGATGTGGCAAACCTCCTGGCCGGCAGTTCTGGCGATTGTGCTGTATGGGCTTAACAATTTCCTGGATGCCATTCTTGTGGGCCATCTGATGAACAGTAATGCCCTGGCCGCAGTTGGGATTGCCTATCCCTTGTCGCAGATTACACTCGGTTTTGGCCGTTTGATCGGGATCGGGTCCAGTGCTTCCATCAGCATGTGGCTTGGGTCCGGGCAACAGGATAAACTGTATCGGGTGTTTGGGACGGTGAATGTACTTTCTCTGTTTGGTTCCCTGCTCTTTTCCATTCCTGCCTACGTTTTTGCGGAACAGCTGGTTCATATGATGGGGGCAAGGGGAGAAATGGCAGTACTTTCTGCCGAGTATTTTAGGGTCACCTTATTGGGTTCCTTGTTTTGGATTCATGGTTTCTCCGTTAACATGATGATTCGGGGAGAGGGCAAAATGAGAACTGCTGCCTGGATGATTGGCCTCGGCTTAGGAATTGATGTCTTATTGAAACCCATTTTTATTGCTACCCTTGGCTGGGGCGTCTCGGGCGCCGCATGGGCAACCAATGTCGGAATGATCTTATATTCTGTTTTGGGCTTATGGCATTTTTCCAAAGGGAAGGCATCCTTTAAAACGAAATGGACTTCTTTTGATTTCGATAAAAGCATTGCCTTGAAAATTTTGTCTCTGGGCTTACCGGAAATGATCTTTACGGTGATGGCGGTATTACAGAATCTGGTGGTGTTTAATGCGCTCTCGCGTTTTGGTTCTGAACCAGATCTGGTATTTTATACCGTGGTGAACCGGTTTTATCTGTTCTTATTGACCCCCTTGTTTGGTTTGATGAGGGGCTTACAGCCGGTTGCGGGAATGAATTATGGTGCAGGACAATTGCTTCGCGCCCGACAATCCCTGCTGATCTTTATTGGTACAGGGCTGCTGGTTGTGCTTCCTTTCTGGGCGGTGATGATGTGTTTTCCTCATCAGGTACTTTCTGCAATCATGCCCGACATGGTCATTACCGGTAAATTGATTCATAACCTTAGGATCTATATGTCTGTATTGCCGCTCCTGCCTGTGATTGTGATGGCGCTATCGTATTTCCCGGCGATTAACGAAGGGAAGAAAGCCAGCATTCTTGCCATTTCCCGGCAGGCGCTATTTTACCTTCCTCTCATGTATGTATTGCCTTTGTTTTTCGGGATTGACAGTGTGTATTGGGGAAGCGCGGCGATTGATTTGATGATGACCCTGGTTACACTTGTTTTTTTATGGCGGAGCTTCAAACCGGCAGTTTTTCAGGAGGGAATTTTATAAATTTACCTGGAAAATGCCATTAAGGATCAATTTGAGCTCAATACAGAAATTAACCGATAACATTTCGAAGCAGGTCAGACTTAGCGAAGTGGAGATCCTGCTCATCAATTCATTCTGGACGAAAAAGGTGCTGGATAAAAATGACTACCTGTTGAGAAACGGAGAGATTTGCCGTACAGATAATTATATCATATCTGGAACCTTAAAAGCATTCTATATCAATGCGGATACCGGACAAGAGGAAATTCTTTACTTTGCGACAGATGAATGGTGGGCCACAGATATAGAGAGTTTTCGCAGGCAGGAACCTTCCATATACAACATCCAGGCATTGGAAAAGACCGAGCTTTTGCAGATTAATTTTGCTTCTTTTCAAAGGATGCTGGAGCAGATTCCTGCTCTGGAAAGATATTTCAGGATTATTTTGGAAAGTTATCTGGGTACTTTGCAGCGAAGGATTGTAATGAACAATGTCCATAATGCAGAATCCCGGTATTTGGATTTTCTGCAAAACTATCCAAAACTTGCTGCTAAAGTGCCGCAATACCTTATTGCTTCCTACCTGGGGATTTCTGCTGAATTTTTGAGCAGGATCAGGCGAAGAAATAAAAAGCCATTGAACTAGGTCAATATTTTTGAGGTTCCTGATGCTGAATTTTGCTTTCCTAAAATTTAAAGCAAATGAAGAAATTACTCATTATTAACGCAAGTGTCAGAGGGGAACGATCGTATAGCAGAATGTTGACGCAGTTATTTATTGACAACTGGAAAAGCAGGTATCCGGAGGATCGTTTTACACTCCGGGAGATCGGACTTGAAGTTATACCAGCCATTGATGAAAAATGGATTGCAGGTGCCTTTTTAAAATCAGAGGATAAGAACGCTGAAAATCAGGCAGCGTTGCAATTCAGTAATGAATTGGTTCGGGAATTGAAAGAACATGATATCTATGTGATTGGAACTCCTATGTATAACTGGTCGATCCCCAGCGGGTTGAAATCCTATATTGATCAGGTGATGCGGATCAATGAAACCTGGAAGTTCCGGTCTGGTAAACCGGACGGGGATTACATAGGCTTGCTTGAAAATAAAAAGATGTACATCCTTTCCAGCAGAGGTGATACGGGTTATGGGAAGCATGAAAAAAATGAGAGTATGAATTTTCAAACCAGCTATTTGCAGTTCGTGTTTGGAATGATGGGGGTCAAAGACGTAAGCACCATTTCACTGGACAACGAAGAGTTTGGAGGAGAAATCTTTGAAAAATCGAAGCAGGAGATTTTTCAGGTTATAAATGCGATCGGCTAAACCGGAAGGAAATAAATTCTGCTGATATCTTTTGAGGGATTCGTCCGTTATAGCTAAATGGCGCTATTATTGTACCTTTAAATCTGCACACAAAGAAAACAACAGATATATCATGAAAAAGATCATTTTCCTTTGCCTGACGGCAATTATTATTCAGAGTTGTGGGATTGGCAATCAAGCCAGCCAAATAAAAGCGCTGGAAAAATGCACGTACAAAATCCATTCAGCTGATCAGATTTCTCTGGCAGGTACCGATGTTAAAAGGCTGCTAAACAACCAGGATCTCAATTTAGGAAGTCTTCCGGGGCTGGCCTTGGGTCTGTTAAGGAAAGACATCCCATTAAAGGCGAGGTTAAACCTCGAAATTACCAACCCAACTTCAAATGCAGCAGCGATCAATGAGTTTGAATATAAAATCCTGATCAACAGACAGGAGCTTGTAAATGGATTTGTGAATCAGGAAGTAAACATTCAGCCCGGGCAATCTACTACAGTTCCATTGGATATGATTGCAAACATCTATCCTTTTGTAACCAATAGCAAGGTGATGAATGAAATCACTGAATTTCTACAAGGCAATAAGAATGGTGGAGAGAAAAAAGGAATTCTGACTTTAAAAATCAGACCAAGCTTCAAAGTTGGTGGAACATTGGTGAAATATCCCGGATTTATCACCATTGATAAAGAAGTAAGCAGCAAGATTCTCCTATAAGACAAGTCGTCTTTTTCAGGATTGTTACGGATATTGACGGAATTAAGTTTCAGATTGGGGATGTTTTATTTACATTCGAACATTAAGATCTGTATATGAAATTTCGTCAATACCTGTTTTCATTACTCGTTGTGTTTCCTTTTTTTATAAAGGCGCAATACAGTCCAACACTCAACGCTGCCGAGATAAAACAAGGCTTGGAAAGCTTAAATGTTAGCGGGAGCGTCTTGTATATTGCTGCGCATCCCGATGATGAAAATACCCGGTTGCTGGCTTACCTTGCCAAGGAAAAAAAGGTAAAGGCAGGTTATCTTTCCCTAACCAGAGGGGATGGGGGCCAGAACCTGATCGGTACAGAACAGGCCGAACTCTTAGGTCTGATCCGGACGCAGGAACTGCTTGCTGCCCGGAGAATGGATGGAGCGGCACAATTCTTTACGAGGGCCAACGACTTTGGTTTCTCAAAAAATCCGGAAGAAAGCTTTAAGATCTGGAACAAAACAAAAATTCTTTCCGATGTAGTCTGGGTGATCCGTAAGTTTCAACCCGATGTCATCATTACCCGTTTTCCTGAAGATGCCCGTGCAGGACATGGTCATCATTCCGGTTCTGCCATCCTTGCGCGGGAAGCCTTTGCTGCCGCTGCAGATCCTAAACAGTTTCCGGAGCAACTTGCTTTTGTGAAGCCATGGCAGGCCAAACGCATCGTTTGGAATACTTTTAATTTTGGAGGAACGAATACCACTTCAGAAGATCAGCTGAAAATTGATGTAGGTTCGTACAATGCACTATTGGGCAAAGGTTATGGAGAGATTGCTGCAGAAAGCAGGTCTAACCATAAGAGCCAGGGATTTGGGTCTTCCAGACAGCGGGGCTCAGCAATTGAATATTTTAGCCCTGTAGCTGGTGAAAAAGCGAAATCAGATCTCTTTGAAGGAATCGATTTTACTTTAAACAGGAACTCCGGTATGTCTGAAGTTCAGAAATTGTTAAACGATATCAATGCGACTTATCAGGTTTCAAACCCTTCCGCTTCGGTAGCCAAACTTTTAAAGCTGCGTGAGCTGGTTAAAGGAAAACCTTTCAAACAGGAGTTACTGGATGAACTCATCCTTGCCTGTTCAGGAATCTGGATAGAAGTAGCGGCTTTAAATCCTGCCTATGCCGTTAATGATTCCATCACGGTAAAAATACAGGCCATTGCAAGGGTAAAAGAAGATTTTCCATATTCCATCAATATTCAGGAAATGCAAAGTAAGGTGAAGGCCGATCTTTCTCCGAACAGAATGATGGCGATGGACCGTAAGATATTTGGGAGTACCGATCAGCTTAGTCAGCCTTACTGGCTGGCAAAAAAGCATGGACAAGGCAGTTATGAAGTGGATGATTTAGCCCTGATTGGCCTTCCTGAAAACCATGCCCTGGTTAACGGAATATTCAAAATCAAGATCGGTGATCAGATCATAGAGAAGAAATACCCGGTGATTTATAAATTTACCGACCCTGTAAAAGGAGAGGTATACCAGCCATTGGTAATTGCTCCTCCGGTGACGGCTACCATTAGGGAGAAAGCTTTTCTGTTTAACGGGAATGAAAGTAAAACCATTCCTGTTGAGCTGCAAGGCTTCCGCGATCAGGTTGCCGGAACATTGATTCCTCAACTCCCTGAAGGATGGAGCATCAGTCCGGAGAAGATTGATTTTAAGCTCGGTAAAAAAGGAGAACAACAAAGTGTGTCCTTTAAACTGAGTCCTTCCGCAAAATCAGCTGGCGGAGATTTCGCTTTAAATGTAATGGTGGATGGCAAAAGCTTTCATCAGGGCTTGCGTGTACTGAGCTATGATCACATTCCTGTGCAAACCTTATTCCCTTTTTCGGAAGCCAGAATCGACCATACGGATTTGAAAACTGCAGGTAAAAGGATCGGATTTATTGCAGGAGCAGGAGACCTGGTTCCGGAATCTTTAAAACAGATTGGTTTTGAGGTGCAGCTGCTTTCCGAGCAACAGGTGATCCAGGGAGACCTTTCCGCTTTTGATGCCATCGTGACCGGGGTTCGTTTGTACAACATTAATGAACAGCTCAATGCGATGCAGCCTAAACTCCTGAAATATGTGGAGAATGGTGGTGTTCTGCTTGTTCAGTACAATGTAAATTCGCCATTGAAAAGGAATGATATCGGGCCTTATCCTTTTAGCTTATCCAGAGACCGGGTAACGGAGGAAGATGCAGCAGTAACTTTGCTGGCACCAAATCATCCGGTGTTAAACTATCCGAACAAAATCAGCCTCAAAGATTTTGAGGGTTGGGTGCAGGAGCGGGGTTTATACTTTGCGGTAGACCTTGATCCTAAATATACCCCGATTCTGGAGATGCATGACACGGGAGAATCTGCAAAGAACGGTTCTCTGATTGTTGCTGATTATGGCAAAGGAAGGTTTGTATATACTTCTCTTGCTTTCTTCAGGCAATTGCCTGCCGGGGTACCGGGTGCCTTCCGTCTGTTTGTTAATTTAATCTCGAACAAAAAATAATGGAGAATTACAGGAGCTTTTATCGTTTCCTGATTGGCTGGCTGATCTTCCTGATCCTGATTTTTTATGCATTTACTAAATATTTTCAATGAGTAGTGTAGATTGGGGCGTATTGATCCTCACCTTGGTCGTGATTGTTGTTTACGGCGTTTATAAGAGTCGCGGGGCCCATAATATTCAGGGATATCTTCTGGGCAATCAAAGTTTACCCTGGTACCATGTTTGCCTTTCGGTGATGGCTACGCAGGCCAGTGCCATTACTTTTTTGTCTGCCCCGGGTCTTGCTTATTCTTCGGGGATGAGCTTTGTGCAGTTTTACTTCGGTTTGCCCTTAGCGATGATTGTATTGTGTATTACCTTTGTGCCGATCTATCACCGGCTGAAAGTATACACTGCTTATGAATTTCTGGAACAACGGTTCGATTTAAATACCAGGGCATTAACGGCCTTTCTGTTTCTGATCTCCAGGGGTCTTTCTACCGGGATCACCATTTATGCGCCCTCGATTATCCTTTCCACGATCCTGGACATCAACACCACTTATACGACACTGTTTATCGGAAGTTTAGTGGTCTTTTATACGGTATATGGCGGTACAAAAGCCGTATCCTATACTCAAATGCTGCAAATGAGCATCATTTTCTGCGGACTTTTTGCGGCGGGAATTATGGTGGTTCATTTATTACCGGGAGATATCGGTTTTGGCAAAGCGCTCAGCATTGCCGGAAAGATGGGGAGAACAAATGCGATTGATTTTAAGTTTGATTTCCAAAACCCTTATACGATCTGGTCTGGATTGATTGGCGGTTTCTTCTTACAGCTTTCTTATTTCGGAACTGATCAAAGTCAGGTGGGACGTTACCTGTCTGGCGCCTCCGTAAATCAAAGCAGGTTAGGCTTGTTGATGAATGGGCTCGTAAAGATCCCTATGCAGTTTCTTATTTTACTGATAGGCGTGCTGGTGTTTACGTTTTATCAATACAACCGTCCACCTATTTTCTTCAACAGCTTTGAACTGAATAAGCTCGAGAAAAGTGAATATAATCCGGAGTTGAATAAGTTAAAGGCCGATTATGACCTCGCCTTTAAAGAAAAGCAACTGGTCGTTGATAAGATGAACCAGGCCCTGGATCAGGACAATAAAACCGAGATCGACCTTCAGCGGAAGGCGCTGCAAGCTGCCGATGAAAAAGGGAAAGGGATCCGGAAAGAGGTGACCGATCTGATGACCAAAAATGATAAGACTGCAGACATCAACGATAACAATTATATCTTCCTCAGCTTTGTGACGCAATACCTGCCAAAGGGATTGATTGGTTTACTCATCGCCATTATCTTTCTGGCATCCATGGGTTCTACCGCCAGCGCATTGAATTCTTTGGCCTCGACTACGGTAATTGATATTTATAAACGACTCATCCGGAAAAAGGGATCTGATCATGAGTACCTGCAAGCCTCCAGATGGGCAACCGTATTCTGGGGCGTGGTCTGTATCATTATGGCATTGTATGCCAGTAAAATCGGAAATCTGCTGGAAGCGGTGAATATTCTCGGCTCCTACATTTATGGAACTATCCTGGGGGTATTCCTGGTTGCGTTCTATCTGAAGCAGGTGAATGGAAGGGCTGTATTCCTGGCAGCCATCGTAGCAGAAACAGCGGTGATCTTTATTGGCCAGCAGAAATGGGTGGCTTATTTATGGCTCAATGTGATTGGCTGTTTGCTGGTGGTGCTGGTTGCGGTTATCCTGCAACGAGTCATAGGAAAAGATAAACCAAAAGAGATCAAAAAAGAATCCCTGTCATAAGCACAACAGGGATTCTTTAAATAGCCATGGGCTATAAAATGCGGTTAAGCTTATTTCTTAGCTTCAGCCAATAATGCACTGTTTAACCTTACATATTCTTCAATTTTAGCTTCTGTAGCTAATTTGATTCCAGCTTCTGCGGTTGCAATGGCACCTGCTTTATCGCCTTTTTTCAATTGAATACGGCCTTTCCATAATTTTACCCATGGTGCTTTGCCATCTGCTGCTTCCGCTGCATTGACCCATTCTAAAGCTTTATTCAGGTCTTTACCATTTTCATAGTAATATTGTGCTGCCGCGAAATAAGGTTTTTTCTCCCCTTTCATTGCTTCATCAATACTTGCCATTACCTGTGCATCAATTTCTGTAGACAGGTCAATGTTTAATCCTGTGTTTTCCCAGGCCAGTTGGATCTGAGCTGTGGTTGGAAGAACATTGGCAAACTGAATGGTAAAGGTTTCCACTTTTTCTTTAAGTTTCACTGGTTTAACCTTGATGCGCAACACATCTTCTGCTTCTTTGTATTCATAAGCACCCCATTGTTTGGAGTCCTTGTTGAATATTACCGTCCATTCATCTTTACCGGGAATGGTAAATAAACCATAAGTTCCGGCAGCTAATTCCTGACCACCTACTTTTACTGCATCGCTGAAAGTGATGGAGGTTGCTCCGTTTGCTCCGGTACGCCAAACCTTATCAAAAGGTTCCATTGCTCCGAAAATTTTGCGGCCTTTTGTATTTGGACGTGAGTAAGAGAGCGTCACTTTTCCTAATCCAAAGCCTTGTGTGATGGTTTGAGCAGAACTCGCCTGTGGCAATTTAACGCCCTGGGCCTGAAGCTCCGTGTTTAATGATACTGCTAATGCAAGAATCAGTACCGTCTTTAATGATGTTTTCATCTGATTTAAGTTTTGTTGCTACTAAATTACATTAAAGAATGCTTATTTCAGTGATATCCATCCTTTGTTCTTAAACTTGACAGATAAATTAGAAAATCATTACTTAAATTAGCCAAATGCTTAATGTACGTCATATTCTTCCGGTATTTGCTGCCGTTCTGGTTTCCTGTTCAGGAATAAAATCTGCCTCGGTTGTTTATCCGGAAAAGGGAGTTTCCCAACAACTTGCCAATCATAGAAAGGAAGTCATCAGTAAAGTTCATTATCAGCTGGAACTGGATATTCCTGCCCAAAAGGATCAGAAAATCGGCGCTGTGGAGAAGGTTTCTTTTCAATTGAAATCAAAAAAATATTCGGTAGAGCTTGACTTTAAGGAGGATCCGGCGAAGCTTAAAAGCATTGCGGTGAACGGTGTCCCGATTGAACTTTTGCATGTGGATGAGCACATCATCATTGCGGCTAAATACTTAAAGGTTGGAGAAAATGTAGTTGATTTGGAATTTACTGCAGGAGATGGTGCATTGAACCGGAATTCGGATTATTTGTATACTTTATTTGTTCCGGACAGGGCAAGAACTGTCTTTCCTTGTTTCGATCAGCCGGATTTGAAAGCCGTATATACCCTGACCTTAAAAGTTCCGGCCGACTGGAAAGCAATTGCCAATGGCGGACTAAAAGACTCTACTTTAGCCGGATCACGTAAAACCTATCATTTTAAAACCTCAGATACGATCAGCACTTATCTCTTCGCTTTTGCTGCGGGTAAATTCAAATCTGCTAAAGGGGAGATGGATCATTTGCAGGCGAACTTTTTGTACCGGGAAACTGATACGGCCAAAATCAACCATAGCCTCAGCGAAGTCTTTAAAATTCATGGAAGTTCCCTGAAGTTTCTGGAAGACTGGACGGGGATTCCTTATCCGTTTCAAAAGTTTGACTTTGTATCTATTCCCGATTTTCAGTTTGGAGGAATGGAACACGTAGGCGCAATTCAATATAAAGAATCGGCTTTGTTTCTTGATGCGGGTGCCACAAAAGACCAATGGAATTCCAGGAATAACCTCATTGCCCATGAAACGGCACATATGTGGTTTGGTGATCTGGTGACGATGAACTGGTTCACCGATGTCTGGATGAAAGAAGTTTTTGCCAATTTTATGGCAGATAAGAGCACGGAGGCCATTACTGGAAAGGATGTGTTTGACCTTAAATTTTTAGTAGACCATTTCCCTGCTGCCTATGGGGTGGACCGCAGTATTGGTGCGAATCCCATCAGACAGGATTTAAATAATTTAAAAGATGCGGGAACGCTTTATGGCAATATCATTTACCACAAAGCACCGATCATGATGCGGCAATTGGAGCGCCTGATGGGGAAAGAGAAATTCCGGCAGGGCGTAAGGGAGTACCTGAAGAAGTTTTCCAATGGCAATGCATCCTGGCCTGAGCTGATTGCCATTCTGGATAAATATGCAGATGCGGATTTACAGGAATGGAACAAGGTTTGGGTAAATGATACCGGCAGACCTGTTGTAGATTATGTGCTGGAACAGAAAGATCATAAAATCAGCAGGTTTAGCATTCAGCAAAAACCGGAATATGGAAAAGATAAAATCTGGCCGCAGCTTTTTGAAGTCAGCTTGCATTATCCTGGCAGTGTTAAAGAATTGACGGTAAATCTGAATGCGGCAGAGGTAGAGCTGAAAGAGGTGATCGGAATGGATGCTCCTTTATTTGTACAGTTCAATTCTTCTGGTCAGGGCTATGGTTTATGGCCTGTAGATCCGGGAATGTTTAAAAGTCTGTATGCCATTGATAAACCACTGGAGCGCGCTTCAGCTTATATCTCTTTATATGAGAACATGTTGAGCGGCAGGTCTGTAAAGCCGGCTGAACTTTTGAACCTTTTCATTGCCGGGCTGGATAAAGAAAAAGAAGAGCTGAACCTCAAGCTCATCAGTGGTTATATTTCTACGATTTTCTGGGAATTTACTGATGCAGGTGGAAGGTTGCAGCAAGCAGCTTCGCTGGAACGGGCACTTTGGAAAGCAATGGGGAACCAGACTTCAGCCAACCATAAAAAGCTGCTTTTTAAAACCTATCAGGATATCTTTTTATCTAAAGAAGCGGGCCGTCAATTGTATCAGATCTGGAAGGACCGGAAGGCGCCTGAAGGCCTGAAACTCTCTGAAGATGATTATACGGCTTTAGCGTTTTCACTGGCACTCCGGGAAGAGGACAATTCAGCTATCCTGAAAGCACAATTGGACAGGATCAGCAATGAAGACCGGAGGAAACGTTTCGAATTTATTATGCCGGCAGTGTCTTCTGTTCCTGCAGACCGGGACGCGTTTTTTAAAAGCCTGGAGTTAAAAGCAAATCGCGCAAAGGAGTCGAATGTGGGGGTTGCCTTATATTATTTGCATCATCCGCTCCGGCAAGCTACTTCAGTGAAGTACTTGCCTAAGAGCCTGGAGATGCTGTCAGAAATTCAAACTACCGGAGATATTTTCTTTCCACAGAACTGGTTGTCCGCTACTTTTAGCAATTATCAGACTGAGGAAGCCGTTCAGGTGGTGACAAATTTCCTGAAAGCGCATCCTGATTACAATCCTAAGCTAAAGGCCAAAATCCTGCAGTCGGTTGATTACCTGTTCAGGGCAGAACGCCTGTTGAAGAAGTAAGGTCCGGTTTGATCACTTTGTAAGTAATTTTCATGGTTTCTGTGCTATTTCCCTTTTTGATGGTGATTTCTGAAGGGTAGTTATTGCTGTTATAGATATAACTGAACGTCTTGTTTTCCGATGGGCTTTTGAGGGAAGAAGCGCTTAAGGGATTGCCCTTTCCCATGCTGAGCTCAGCATATGCTTCTTCCAGAAAGAACAAACTGGCGTAAGGAAGGTTAATGAATATTCCAGTTTTATCGTCGTAAGTCCAGCTCCGTGATTCGCTGATGCTCTTTTTGATACTGGTTGTGGTTTCCGGATTTCCTGTGGTCCCATAAGTCCGGCTTTCTTCTTCAAGGAGGTTTGGGACAGCATCATATTTTTTAGTGCTGATGATGGATTGTTTGTCGTACCCGACCACATACTGATTCAGCAGGATTAGACCTGCACTGCTGTTGTCCCAGTTTTGTATTTTGCTGATGCGGAATTCAGCGTCCAGTGCATAGCTAAAATACCGGAATAGTTTATTGTTCTTATACCGTTCCAGTCTTTGGGGATAACCTGTTTTCGTGTAGACGATTTTACATACCTCTCCGTTAGGATAACTGATCTCATTCAGCAAAGATTTGCCCTCCTGGTATTTCAGTTCGGTGACCAGCTTTCCCGTTTCAATTTTTACAGGAATCAGGATCTCCTTCAAAGGTTCTTTCTTTTCTTCCTCCGGCAAAGAATCGCTCAAGGGATTTTGTTTTTTGCAGGCCTGGGCAAAAAACAACAGAAGGAATGCAAATCCGTAAACCGGGATTTTTAGGTTGTTGCGGTTAAAATCAATTTTTAGAATCATAATTAAATGAGATTGATGAGTGGTGAATCTATACAATATTATTTCTATAAAGTAATATTTGTAACTAATAATTAATTTATTGTTGTTTTATGTTGATTGATGCAGGCTGAAATGCAGTGCAATATTTTTGATAAAGTCAACGTACAATTCGTATATTTACGATAATATCGTATTTATGGAAAAGTTAACTATACAGGAAGAAGAGGCCATGCAGGCCGTTTGGCAATTTGGTGCTGGCTTTATTAAGGATTTTATGGAGCTGCTGCAGGAGCCTAAACCTCCTTATACAACATTGGCCTCCACTGTTAAAAACCTGGAACGCAAAGGATTTTTAAAGAGCGAGAAATTTGCAAATGCTTACCGTTATAGTGCTAAGGTGAAAGAAACAGAATATAAAAAGCGCTTTATGAGTGGTTTTGTGAACGACTACTTTCAGAATTCCTATAAGGAGCTTGTTGCCTTTTTTGCAAAAGACAATAAGATTAGTGCTGATGAGCTAAAGGAAATTATCAACCTCATAGAAAACCCTAAAAACTGATGTGATGCCCGAATTCTTTGTTTTTCTGTTGAAGGTAAATGCCGGATTGCTCCTCTTTTGCCTGGCTTATTACCTGATTCTCCGGAAGCTTACTTTCTATACGCTTAACCGTTTCTTCCTGCTTGCGGGAATTGTGTTTTCTTCTTTGTATCCATTCGTGGATCCTATGGCCCTTTTCGGCCAACACGAGGAAGCATTGAGACCAATCGCTGCAGTTTTGCCTACTTTTTATATTGCAGCCACTGATGCTGCAGGTTTTGATTACTGGTTCATTGCCAGGGTCATTTTCTGGGCAGGTGTGCTGATCATGTCCGGCCGGATGCTGATCAGGTTTTACTCCCTCTACCGGGTGCACCAAAGTTCGGTCCCTGGGAAGGTGAACGCGTATGAGGTTCGTTTTCTGGAAGGAAACATCAGCACTTTTTCCTTTTGGCGGAACATTTACCTCAATCCTGATCTTCATCAGCCAACAGAGCTGGATGCTGTATTGGAGCATGAACAGGTACACGTAAAAGAATGGCATACGGTAGATATTCTTCTGGCAGAACTGACCACTGTTTTTTATTGGTTTAATCCAGGGGTATGGTACATGAGAAAAGCAATTAAGGAAAATGTAGAGTTTATCACAGACCAGCAGATTCTGAAAAAAGGGATTGACCGAAAAGCTTATCAATACAGTATGATCCATACTGTTTCTTCGGGAACACCTTCAGTCCTGATGAATAACTTCAATATCACAGGAATAAAAAGGCGGATTATCATGATGAATTCCAGAAAATCTTCGGGTGTTCAGTTAATCAGGTACGTGTTTTTGTTACCGGTATTGTTGGTGCTGACTACTGCATTTACCTTATTTAAAACAGAGATAAAAGCGAACCTTGGTTTTCAGCCTGCCCTTAAAACGAACAGCAGATCGTCAGCTGCGCCAAAGGCAGAAAAATCAGTTCTGGTAACTGAAAAAAAGATCGTTAAAGAGAAAAATAAAAGCTCAAAAATTGTTCCTGAACTGCAGCAAACCAGCAAGAAAGCCGAAATGGAAACAGCTGTAAACATAGCACAAACAGATACCGGGAAACGGCTAACTACCATACAGATCAGGCGGATTGATGCAGGGGAAACCAATGCCGATGGAGCTCCGGTAGCAACAAGGATGGCAGTTTTCAAAACCAGGGGAGTCGGATCTATGCATTTAACGAGTAAAGATTCGGTGAAAGTGCTGGTGCTTAAAGGAAACAGGAGCGACACAAAACCTGCTCAGGTAACCTTTATTGGGGAGGATCCGGACATTAAAATTTATATTGACGATGTAGAGGTTTCGGCAGAAAAGATGAGAGAATTGAACCCCATTGATATTGAAAGTGTAAATGTCCAAAAGACGGATCAATACCCAAAAACCAAAGGGGTTCGTATTTATACAAAAGACTTTAAAAAGTTAAAGTAGCTTTAAGTATCGCTATTCTGCCGGGTATTTCATAAGTACCGGAAGTAAAAGCATTGCTGGACAGGTACACTGCACGATAGGTTTTTATGTTTCCAAGGTTACTGATCCCGAACTCAAAATCAGTATTGATCTTGTTCAGCTTATACCTGGCGCTGAGGTCTGAGAAAAGATAACTCAGCTTGCCTTGTCCGGATTGTTTGGTGTAAAGATGCTCAGCCGATAAGTTTAGGAAAAAATCATTGAAGGGCATCAGAGACAATTCTGCCTGTTGCCTGATCTGCTGATATCTTATTGGTTCCTCTTTATTTGCTGTGCTTTTACTCTCCATCTGGTTGTAATTTATAGCATAGTTTAAATTGGTGTTATTGCTGATTTTACTTTGAAAGCCTGCTTTTATGCCGTTGTTTATTGCCTTGTAGGGCAGCAGTGTATTGTTCTGAAACTGGTTATTCATGCTTTGCGACCAGCTCAATCCCATACTGAAGGTTGTCCTTAGTTCAAACCAATACTTGCTGACATTTCCGGCCAGATTATACGCGCTGATGTTATTGTCGTAAGGCAATACGATTCTTTGCTGCAGGTTGTTGGTCAGGATGCTGGAAGATATGGTATTCAGGTTGATCCTGCTATAGCTTGCCTGCAGATTAAAAAAGAACATTGTAATGGCTTTTCGGTAATTGAAACTCAGTGCCGCCGTATGGTTCTTTTGCTCAGATAAGGGAGCGTTGTTGGCGTACAAACTGCGGTAATTTTTCAAGATCGCTCCCCGGTAGACATCATCCATAGTCCCCAGTTCATTTTTTAAAGCATAGGAAAACTGCAAATAGTTCTCTACTCCTGTCTGATACTTGAGTCTTAGGCCCGGACTTACAAAAAACTTATTCATTTTTTGATCCAGTGCATAACCCGGATCCCGATACTGAATGTACTGATAGCTCAATGGTACACTGAGACTGGCCTTCAGTTTTTCGTCTTCCGTTTCATATTCATACAATCCCTCCGTATACAGGTTTGACCGTTTCCATTCCAGGTTATTGAAGGCCTCAATTGCGGCCGGTTGTATTTGTGAATCCTCCTGGACGGTGTTTAGTGCAGAATTTAATTGCTGCGCCTGGAAACTAAAGCCCGTTTTATAAGTCTGGATAATTCCGGAAAATACTTTTTTAAAGGAGAGGTAGGTATTGGTAAAATAGGCAGGGGTATTGCTGGTCTGTATGAGCGCTGAATAGGGAATTCCCTGGTTCAGCTGCTCCTCATTTAAGCCCGAATTAACCTGTAGTTTCTCCGGCTGATTGCTGTAACTGAGGTAGGAGTACAGGTTATAGATGTTCCCGTTTTTCAGTGTGTTGAGGTAACTGAATTCATTGGAGACATCAAATGCCTTTTGCCGGAGTTGCTGTCCGAAGGGAATGCCATTGGTGTTTAAACCGACCTGGTATTTCATTGGGCTGTAATTGCTGATGAAGGTGTTGTTGAGGTAAGATTTCTCTCGGTTGATGTTGAGGCTCGCCTGTGCCCGGAACTGATTTGGTTTGGAGGTATTGGACTGTTTTTCCGTAAAACTCACATTTCCTGAAGGCAGGTAATACTCCGTAAATTTATCATAATCTCTTTGTTGCCGGTCCAGGAGGTAATAGAGGTTTGTTTTTAACTGAACATCCTTTTTCAGGTTAAAGAGGTTGTTTACGTTGAGGAGGGCTGCACGGTTAAAAAGATACCTGTTCTGGGGCAGGTCGGGTACACCGGCAGCTCCGGTAGATAAGATTGCACCTGGTTTATTATTATTCAGGCGCTCTTTGAGTTCTGAAAAGTTATGGGAAGTCAGCTCTCTGGCCGGATCATTACCGATGTTGTTTCCTTTCAGGTAGTTGATGCCCTTGTATTTTTTGTTGAACATCATGCCATTGATGTTTTCATCAAAACGATTGGGAAGGCCGGCACCCAGGCTGGCCTGGCCGATGAGCTTGATTTTAGCCTCATCTTTGATGGTAATGTTTAAGGCGACATCATCACTGTTCATCTTATTCCTGAGCATTTTGATCGGCTGGTCATTTTGAATCACCTGAACCTTATCTACCGCTTCTTTTGGAATGCTTTTAGTAGCAATGTTGTATTTGTCGTCCAGCAGGTTGTCTCCATCAATGTAAAAATTTGAAATGTTCTTGCCATTGTAAGAGATTCTGCCATCTGTAGCCACCTCGATACCAGGCATTTTTTTTAAGACATCCCCCAATACCCGGTCTTGCTTATTGCTAAAATCCGATAGCTTATAATTTAGGGTATCCCCATCTACTTTCAGTCTGGGCCTGTTGTTTACGACTACCGTTGGCAGATCGATGGCCGATTCATGGAGCACAAAATCATAGTTTTTATGCTGATCGCCAAAGGGCTGAACTTCACGTTTATAACCCAGGCTGCTCACTTCAAGGGAAGAACCGGCGGGCGGCACTGCTGCTGCTTTGAGCTGATAAGCTCCCTTTTCATCACTGCGGGTATAGGCAATGATCTTTCCATCCCCGCTTTTCAAAGTTACGGTGGCTGAGTTTATGGCTTTGCCTTTAGGGTCTTTAATCTGACCCCGGATCTGGCTTTGTGCGATGCCCTGCTTCGTCAAGAACAAAGAAAGGATCAGGAGCATGCTTAATCTCATTTTACCTCAGGTAGTTCTATCGGATTGTTAACCGTTTCTGTGATGAATTTACTTTTAGTCATTGTTCTTTGTCCGGTTATTCCACGTCCTTCCGCTGCCAGTGAGGAATTGATGAAACCATCGGGATCCTTTTTCATGGCCTCGCTCAGCTTATCAAATTCTTTTTGCGTGGTCTTTATACTGCCTTTAGGCAAATAAAAGGTTGGAGAGCTCAACAGGTCGGCACTGGTTAATCCGGAGATGTTCACCTTTCCACCAATACTGACCCCACCAATGGAGGACTCTGGTTCTTCTGGTTTTACTGCGGCGGTATTGTGTACCTTTTCAAATCCCTGAAATTTGAAAACCACTTCTTTTTTTGCATCCTGGGCTTCCACAATTAATCCGGGTAAGCCATTGAGTTTCCATGGCCCGCTTTGGAAAGGAAGATCCGGACAAAACCAGGCTGTATAATCTCTGCCTTTAAAGCGGGTGGTTGCTTTCTGACATTTCAGACCGGAAATGGTACTCGTATCTGAGCTAATGTTCCAGTTGATTTCGGGAAGCGCTTCCTCGACCAGGTAATTGTTAACCAGTTTTTTTTTGATGATGATTTTCTTTTCCGCAGGATATTGGTAGAACTCATCATAAGTGAGGCTCTTCGGGCTGCCTTTGATGTTGATGCTCAACTTCCCGGGAACAGCGTTTTTGATTTGTTCTTCAATGTCTTTTTTGCGCTGAATGTCGAACTGGATTTTGTCCATGCTCAGGTAGGCACTGGTTTTTGTACCGAGAAGCAGCACCATTTCTTCGCTTGATGCCTTATCACGCTGTATGGTGTCTTTGATATGGGTAAAACTGTAAATTGCTTTTGCGCGGATGCTGTCTGCTTTCTGGGCTTTAAGGGGGCCGAAAAGTAAGGCGGTAAGGCCGCCTATCAGAAGAATTTGTTTTTTCATGTGGTTGTTTTTGGTTGAATAATGAGGGTTAACTACGATAATATTGTAAACATACGAAAGTATCGTAATAATACTAATTAATCGTAGAATTTTTTTACTTCATTATGTTTAATTAATCAGGAAATAATATGTTCTACAGTCATTAAGCATTAACTTTGCCCGCAGAATTTCTTTTAGCCATTACCGTTTATTAAAACCTTAATATGGACGATTTTTTAGCTGCCCGCCTTCAGATGGCCTTTTCCCTTGGCTTTCACATTGTTTTTGCTTGTATTGGAATGGTGATGCCATTTTTCATGTCTCTGGCTCACTTTTACTGGCTTAAAACCAAAAATGTAGTTTACCGGGATGTCACGAAGGCCTGGAGTAAGGGAGTGGCGATTTTCTTTGCCACCGGTGCAGTTTCAGGAACCGTATTGTCTTTTGAGCTGGGCCTGCTCTGGCCCAAATTTATGGAACATGCAGGACCCATATTCGGAATGCCTTTCTCTTTAGAGGGAACGGCATTTTTTATTGAAGCGATAGCGCTTGGTTTTTACCTGTATGGCTGGAACAGGATTAATCCCTGGTTCCATTGGGCAACAGGTGTGGTGGTTGGCATCAGCGGTTTGCTGTCTGGAATTCTGGTGGTCGCTGCAAATGCCTGGATGAACAGTCCGGCAGGTTTCGATTATATAGACGGGCAATACCTCAATATTGATCCGATCAAGGCCATGTTTAATGATGCCTGGTTTTCCCAGGCACTCCACATGACGGTGGCTGCTTTTGTGTCCACAGGTTTTGCGGTTGCCGGGGTCCATGCCTTAATGATCCTTCGGGGTAGAAATGTGGCCTTCCACAGTAAAGCCTTTAAGATTGCCGCGGTATTCGGAACGATTGCGGCTTGTTTACAGCCCATCAGCGGCGATATCTCTGCCAAAGATGTAGCAAAGCGTCAGCCGGCGAAACTCGCGGCCATGGAGGCCCATTTTCATACCGAAAGAAATGCCCCGCTGATTATCGGAGGGATTCCCGATACTGCCGGAAAAAAAGTGGATTATGCCATCAAAATTCCCGGATTGCTCAGTTTTATGGCCACAGGTGATTTTAACGGAGAAGTAAAGGGGCTCGACAGTGTGCCTAAAGAAGACCAGCCGCCGATAGGTGTAACCCATTATGCTTTTCAGGTGATGGTTGGACTGGGGATGGCCATGGTAGGGCTTGCACTATTGTATTTTATCGCCCTCTGGAAGAAGAAACAATGGCTGAACAGCAACTGGCTGCTGAAATTATTTGTGATCGCTACTCCGATGGGTTTCATCGCTTTGGAGGCCGGATGGACCGTTACCGAAGTTGGACGGCAACCCTGGATCATTCATGGGATCATGAGGACTGCCGATGCGGTAACACCAATGCCCGGAATTGCCTATTCCTTTTACCTTTTTACAGGAGTATACATTTCGCTTTCTGTAATTGTGAGTTTGTTGTTGTACCGCCAGATTACCATGGTGGGTAAGTTATACGATTCTTCCACTGAAGTCCCTAAAAGCTAATCCTATGATCTACGTTGTTATTATTTTTCTCTGGACCGCCATTTTATTGTACATCCTTTTAGGCGGCGCCGACTTTGGGGCAGGAATTATCGAGCTTTTTACTTCTAAAGGAAATAAAGACAGGACCCGTAAAACCATGTATGATGCAATAGGCCCGATCTGGGAAGCCAATCACATGTGGCTGATCATCGCTATTGTGATTCTCTTTGTAGGTTTTCCTAAAATATACACCACGGTTTCCGTTTACCTGCACATTCCGCTGGTTTGCATGCTGCTCGGTATCATTGCCCGTGGAACGGCTTTTGTTTTTCGAAATTACGATGCCGTAGAAGATGACATGCAAAAGGTGTACACACCGATCTTTGTATATTCCAGCCTGATTACGCCCTTTTTTCTTGGGATCATTGCGGCAAGTGCCGTTTCGGGCAGGATCGACCTTTTGGCAAATGATTTTTTATCGGCTTATGTTTTTAGCTGGCTCAATTGGTTTTCTATAGCGGTTGGAATTTTTACGGTAAGCATTTGCGGATTTTTAGCCACGATCTTTATCATCGGACAAACCGATAACGAAAGCGACCGGAAACACTTTACCAGAAAAGCACGAAGAACCATTTTTATCGTAATGGGGTGTGGGGCGCTGGTCTTCTTTGCCGCTTATCTGGAACAAATTCCTTTGTTTAACTGGATCTTCGGAGATACTCCCGGCCTGATTGCCATTATTGCTGCCAGTATTTCATTGGTGATCATGTTCTTTATTTTAGAGCGGGACAAGCCGATTATGCTGAGGCTGCTGGCCGGTTTTCAGGTTTCCATGATATTGTTTGCTGCGACCTACAGTCATTTTCCGGATATTGTGATGCTGAAGAATGGTGAGAACCTTTCCTTACTGACCCATCAGGGACAAACAAAAACAATAGACTCCCTGGCTTATGCATTGTTGATCGGGAGTATCTTTATTTTGCCTGCTTTATTTTACCTGATCTATATTTTTCAGAAACGGGGAGCGCTGCCTTCAGATCATTAGATCTGTTTTAACCTAAATTCAGCTTCTTTTCCACTATAGATTGTAAAATGCTTTCTGACCGGAAATGCTCTTAATGGTGTCTGCACCGGGCAGCTCAAATGTCAACTTAACTTCTGGGTTGAAAAATAAAGGCCCTGATCACCAGGAAAAGTATAATTAAGCCCATCATCATGATCATTATTTCTGAAAATCCAACTTTTACTCCGTATATCATCATATTGGCTCTTTTTTTCAAGGTATACAATTAAAACGCAAAAAGACAGGTTTTCGTTTAAAAAGTATCAATACTTGTTTTGCGGATGTAACCTTATTCGATTGTTGTTCGATGACCACAGTTAACCGGAACGTCCCTGAGATGTATCGGGAATGCACCAGGGACATCTTTCCGGTCAAATAGATGTTGCTGGTAGGTTTCGACGATATATTCCGGACAAGCAGGGGATCTACTGATATCGAACACCGCTTTCAGAAGGGCGCCTGTTATGGAAATCTATTGTTGATTGTAACAAACTAAATGAAGAAGAAAAAAATTAATTATAGCGATTAAACCTAAATCATTTTACAAAGTCTTAACCACATCAACCATACAAAATACTGCCATTAATTTGACCCGTTATGAAAGCTAAATTTTTCAAATTCACCTTCCACACCATTTTACTTGCCGGTTTCAGTTTATCAGGATATGCGCAGAAATTACCAGATGTACAGACAGCCGGGCTAATTGCTCCTGCCGGAATCAGGGTGGATGGTAAAGACAAAGAATGGAACGACAGTTTTCAGGCTTTAAATAAGCGGACAAATATTTATTATACCATCGCCAATGATGACAATAATCTTTATGTAGCGATTAAATCTACAGATGGGGCCAATAACATGAAGATTATGGCCGGAGGGATCACATTTTCTGTAAATCCTGATGGTAAAAAGAAGGAAAAAGAAAGCATCACACTGACTTATCCGTTAATAAACCGTGGCAATACAAACCGTGGAGGCGGACAGGGTGGAGGCCGCAGGATGATGATGGGAACAGTGATGGGCGGAGGCGGTGGCCAGCAGCAGAGCAAGCAACAGCGCGATTCTATGATGGCCGCAGTGCAGAGAACACAACTTGCCCAGGTCAAAGAAATCAGGATCAGTGGATTTAAGAATACTGCAGATACCTTGATATCTATATATAATGAACATGGAATTAAAGCGGTCGCATCAGTTGGTGCCGACAATGCCTTTTTCTATGAAATAGCGATTCCACTGGCCGCTTTTGGTCTTACAAAAGACAGCAGTACGGAGTTTGCTTATAATATCAAATTAAACGGATTACAGATACCAGGGTTAGATGGTGGTGGTTTTGGCGGCGGCGGTGGCGGCGGCGGAAGAGGTGGATTTGGCGGTGGTGGATTCGGACCAAGAGGGGGAGGAAATTCCGGCTTTGATTTTCAGGCACTGGCCAGCCCTACCGATTTTTGGGGTAAATATACTTTAGCCCGGAAATAAAAAGACACACACAAACCAACCATATAGACAACATGAACCAATCTTACAAGCTCACAGCTTTCCGGCTGCAGCAAGTCCATCGCGCCCGACAATCTGGAGCTTTGAAGAAATTAGTCCTCTTATTCAGCCTTATTTTTAGTTCGGCTTTTCTTTTTGCGCAGGACCAGCCTAAAGGGCAGAACCCTCCACCTCCATTGCCAACCCGGGAAATCAGCGGGATTGTAAAAGATTCAACAGACCTGGGCGTGATCGGTGCGACGGTAAGTCTGACCTCAGATAAAGACACCCTGAAAACGAGCACAAATGCAGACGGGATCTTTATTTTTAAAAATGTTAAATCGGCTACTTATACGCTTTTAGTCCAGAGTATAGGGTATAAAGCATCCAAACCGGTACGCTATAAACAAAATGATGCTGTTCCAAGAATTGTCATGGATCCCATCACATTGAAGGAAGAAAAGAACCAGCTGAATGAAGTGGTGATCAACGGAACGCCATCGATCACTTATAAAACGGATACAGTAGAATACAAAGCCAGCGATTATATCGTCAGGAAGAACGCTACGGTAGACGAATTGCTGAAGAAGATGGAAGGGATGGAAGTGGGGACGGACGGGACAGTTACCCACCAGGGGCAAACTTTAACCAAGGCTAAATTAAACGGAAAGGAATACCTGGGCGGGGATTTGGCAAATGCCATTAAAAACCTGCCGGCAGAGATCGTGGAAAAGATTCAGGTGGTGGATGATTATGGGGATCAGGCGGCAAGAACCGGCGTTAAAGACGGAGATCCGGAAAAGATTTTAAACATTACCACCAGGACCGATAAATCTGTCGGAAATATGGCCAATGTAAACGTAGGGGCGGGAAGCAATAAGCGCTTTGAATCCGGACTTTTCGGTACGAGAGTGAACGGAAACCAGACCATCGGCGTCAATGGAAGATTTAACAATACTGTTAATGGTGTAGCTCCAAGTGGAGATAACGGAAGTAATACCGGTGGCGGTGGCGGCGGTGGAAGAGGTGGAAATGGTGGTGGAAATAACAATAACGGTGGAGCTGCTACCGGAAGTGGGGGAACCACACAAAACGGTCTTGGTTCCTTTAGTTACCGGGATAAGGTGAGCAAGAAGGTGGAGGTGAATTTAAATTATGGTTTTAATACCACAGACGTGAATTCCCTTAACAACAGTACCGCAAAACGATTTGCCGCAATTGACCCTAATGCGCAAGCTGCACCTGTTGATAATGTAACCAATGAAGTGAGACGGAGCATTGCTGATAACCTGACCAAGAGCCATAATGTCCGTTTGGAGATTGAAGCCGAACTCGACAGCAATAACTTTCTGAAATTCATACCTACATTCAGATACAATTCTACCCGGAACTCCAGAATTGATACGATTTTCCAGGATGGGTTTAACCACAGGGACGAATTCACGAAAAATTTAAGTACGAATACCAGACCGCAAATCGGGGCAACGATATTTTATCAGCATTTGTTTAAAAAGCCAAGGAGAAATATCTCCACTCAGATAGAACTGAACAGCAATAATCAGGATGCGGAACAAACCCAGGATTCCAGGTATATCTTTTATACCGATATTGCAGAGACCCAACACCGGGACTCTTTAGTCAACAGGATGATTGCCCGTAAAAATCTTCAGGACAATTACAGAGGTAGTCTGACTTATGTGGAGCCATTGACTTTAAATACGCAGCTGGAATTTAATGCGCAGATCAACTATAACGGTTACGACAATACCGCGACAACGAGAAATATCGGACCCAATGGAAACCTGGCCATCATTGATTCGCTAAGTAACATTTATAATTATTCCTTTACTCAGGGGCGTATTGCGCTGAATTACCGCTATGGTATGGACAGGAATTCTAAAGTCAGGTTCTCCCTTGGATTAACTGCAGTGCCTGCAGTACTTTCAGGGACGAAACAAAGCCTGGGTACAACCACCCATAGAAACAGCTTTAACATGATTCCGATCGCCCGTTTCGAGTATTTATGGTCCAGACAACATAAACTGCAGATCAATTATTCAGGAACGGCGGTAGAACCTACCTTTGATCAGATTCAGCCCGTAAGAGATGTGTCTAATCCTCAGAATCCGATCGTGGGTAATCCCGACCTGCTGGCTGCTTTTACGCATACCATTAATGCCAATTACAATAATTATATCGCCAACTCGAAACTCAATTACTCGCTCAATCTGAACGGTACAATGACGGATAATGCAGTCATCAGAAACACGGTTCAGATCAGACAATCTCTTGCGGGCGGGATCACCAATTATATCAATGAAACGAGGTACCTGAACCAGAATGGCATATACAGGATAAATGCAAACTACTCGGTTAATAAACAGTTGAATGACAGAAAATACAACCTCGCTCTGAGTGGCTCAGTAAGTTACGACCACCGTATGTCTATGACGAATGGTTTACAGAATAACACAAATGTATTAACGATGGTGGAACGTTTCGGTCCGAGGATCAATCCAACAGAATGGTTCGAAATCAATCCAAATGTCTCTTATAATCATACCAAATCAACAAATAGTCTGCTGATAAACGCTAACAGTAATACCAATACCCTTGCGTTGAATCTGGACGGAAGAGTTTATCTCTGGGACACTTATTTATTTGGCTATAGTGCGAGTAAAAACTATGTGAGGGGAATTAGTGCAAATGTAACCAGTAACCCGTTTGTCATCAATATGTATGTGGAAAAGGAACTGTTTGACAGGAGAGGAAAGGTTACTTTCCAGGCTTTTGACTTACTGAATCAAAATAACTTTGTGAGCCAGGATGTTTCTGAAAATGCAATTGTAGATACCAGATCAAATGCATTGAGCAGATATTTTATGGTTCGTTTGAGCATGAGATTGCAAAAATGGACCGGTGCGAAGGGCAAAAATGGCAGAGGAATTATGCGTAGGGGGGATGGTAGTTTCATGTAGGGCAAAATTAGTGCGCTGCTCAAAGGCTGGAATTTTTGCCCTGAAAGGGGCAAACTTCCGGGGCCTTTTCGCAGACACTGATTTTGTCGGGGAATTTCCGGGTTAAAGGCTTTAGTCCGGCTCAGAACTTCCAATTCAACTCCGGCATTGCCTGGGGAGGGGGCAGGGGTTGAATTTAAGCAGTGTTATCTACCTTAAAATCCGTATTTTGGCTTATTAGTCATTATACGGATTTTTTTTGCGCGATCATTTATGGGAAAACCTTTACTGCTGTATACACTTTTATTTTTTTGTTTTGTTGGAGCCGGAGTAGCTCAGGATCAGATGGCGAGTCCGCAGATTGTAAATTATAATAACGAACAATATAAGGCCGGGATTCAGAACTGGGACCTTGCTCAGGATAAAAACGGGATTTTGTATTTCGGAAATAATGAAGGTTTACTCAGCTTTAACGGATCATTCTGGAACCTCATCCGGCTTCCTAATTTTACTTCAGTACGTTCGGTAGAGATTGATACTAAGAACAGGATTTTTGTTGGCGGACAAGATGAACTGGGATATTTCTTCCCTGATCATCATGGGGTGCTAAAATACCATTCCATTGTTCCGCTGATTCCGGAGAAGTACCGCAAATTTGCCGATGTCTGGAACTTAACGATTTTAAATGACGAAGTGGTTTTCAGAACCACAACGGCCATTATCCATTATAAAGATGGGGCGGTAAAGGTCTACAAACCGGAAGTTTCCTGGGAGTTTGCCGGCCAGGCAAAAGGACAGCTGTTTGCACATTCCAAAGGAAAAGGACTGATGGTCTATGAAGATCATATATGGAAGCCTTACTGTACTGATCCGATACTGAACAATTCTGTGGTAACGGGTATTATGGAATATGCCCAGGACACCTTATTGGTTTCCACGCTGAAGAATGGATTGTTGCTGATGCATGACCGCAAACTCATTGCAAAGAAAACAGTGCTTGACGGGGTTTTTTATAACGACCGGATTTATTATGCAAAGAGAATTGATGGAGAAAAGTATCTGATAGGGACCACCTCAGGAGGGGTGATCATCATCAATAAAGCCGGCAAACTGGTACAACGATATACCTATAGGGATGGCCTGCAGAATAATAACGTAAGGGGCTGTATCATTGATCAGAATAAAAATCTGTGGCTGGCACTGGATGATGGAATTGATTATATCGCCATCAACAGCGCCGTCAAGAATATTTTTCCGGACAGAAGTAAACAGATCACCAGTTATGCGGTGGCCGGATTTAATAACCGCCTCTATATCGGGACTTCAAATGGGCTCTATGTAACACCTGTAGAGCCGGGTATCAAAGACCTCAGTCTCTCCAAAGGAATGTTTTCCGAAGTTAAAAATACCAAAGGACAGGTTTGGAGTTTGTCTGAACTGAACAATCATCTGCTGATGGGACATGAAGATGGTTTTTCTGTGATTGAAGGGGAAGCAGCCCGGCAGATTTATTCGGTGCCGGGAACCTGGCTGTTTCAGCCGGTTTCCAATGTCTTTCCATCCGCAGACATTATTGCAGGCTCTTATCTCGGACTTCAGAAAATCAGTTATCAGAACGGAAATTTTACCAATGGAAACAAGGTAGAGGGAATCACAGAGTCTTTAAGGTTTATTGCTTTTGATAACGATAACCACATTTGGGCTTCTCATCCTTATCATGGGGTCTATAAATTTGAGCTTTCTGCTGATTATAAAAAGATCATTAAGCAAGACGTGTATAATGATAAACAAGGACTCCCTTCGTTTATGTACAACTATGTGTTTAAGCTCAAAAACAGGATTGTGATCGCTACCGAAAACGGTGTATATGAATATAATCCGGCAAAAAACAGGTTTGCGCCTTTTCCCTTGCTCAACAGTGCATTAGAGGGAATGCCCATTCAATATTTAAAGGAGGATGCCAAAGGAAATGTCTGGTTTATCTCCAATAAAAAAGTAGGAGTGCTTGATTTTACACAGGCCCGCGGAAATCAGCCCTTTTCTATTCATTACTTTCCTCAGTTAGATGGAAAGGTAGTTGGCGGTTTTGAATCCATTTATGTGATGAATCCTGAGAATGTATTTATCGGCGCAAATAAAGGGGCCTATCACCTTAATTATGCCAAATACCTGGATAATATTTCCAGACCTCAGGTGGTGATTGGTAATATCCGCCTGATCGGGAAAACGGATAGCCTGATTTTTGGCGGCTATTTTATGAAACAGGACACGATCAGCAATGCGCAGGACCTCTCCGGCAGTCTGAGGTTGGCCAATGCTTTCAATTCCCTGCATTTCGAATATTCTTCTACCTTGTTTGAGCACCGCAAGAACATTGAATTCAGCTACCAGCTGGTCGGTTTCGATAAGAGCTGGTCGCCATGGCTGCAAAAGACAGAAAAAGACTATACCAACCTGCCTGCCGGTAAGTACAGCTTTACCGTAAAGGCAAGGAATAGTGTCGGTAATGAATCTGAACCCGTTTCTTATACCTTCGAAGTCTTGCCGGCCTGGTATCAGAGCTTATGGATGTATTTTCTTTACGCGCTGGTGTTTGGCCTGATCATATACCTTTTGTTTAAATGGCAGAAAAAGAAACACCGCATTGCGCAGGCAAAACTGAGTTACCTGCACCAGTTGGAAATGGACCGTTCAGAAAAGGAAATCGTCCGGCTGGAGTATGAAAAGCTGGAGGCAGACGTGGATTATAAAAACCGGGAATTGTCGACCATGACCATGCACCTTGTGCAAAGAGGAAAGGTCCTGGCTAAAATTAAAGATGTGATCTCCAGCGTCATTAAAAATCACGACATCAATGATAGCTCGCCAAGTTTCCGGCACCTGATCCGCCTGATCCGTGATGTGGAAAAGAGCGATCAGGACTGGGATAATTTCTCTATGCATTTCAACTCTGTAAATGCAGACTTTTTCAATAAACTGAAGGACCTGTATCCGGACCTTACCCCCAATGAGCTCAAGCTGAGTGCTTACCTCAAAATGAATCTTTCTACTAAGGAAATTGCGCAACTGATGAACATCACCATTAAGGCAGTAGAGGTGGGTCGTTACCGTTTGAGGAAAAAACTGCGCCTGCAGTCCGAAACTAATTTGTATGATTTTCTCATTGCGATCTTTAGATCTGATGCAACAGGTTAATTTATTTTAAGTTACTGTTAATTAGGTTTTTGAGTATTCGTTGTAGTAGTAATGTAGGGCCTGCCGCAGCGCTGTTGTCCTGCTTCTCCGGCTGCTGTAGTGGCGGTGTAGGTCTGCCTGTTTATACAAATAATTCCCTCCTGATATAGATTTGATTCTGTTGGTGTAAAATATACACTGGCCAGCTAACCAAATATTAATTAACCTAAATTAAATCGTATGAAAAGAAGTATTACTCTTATTTTCTTCGTGTGCTGTTTACTTCTCTCACCATTTGCCTCCAGGGCACAGGAAGTAACAGTAACGGGCAGGGTAACAGACAATGCAGATGGGAAACCACTGCCGGGCGTTACCGTCACAATACAAGGGACTTCGAAAGCCACCAGTACAGATGGTGCAGGAAAGTATGGCATCGCTGCTGTCCTGGGTGCAAAGCTTGAATTCCGTCAGCTGGGCATGAAGCCCCAGATCATTACCGTAACAGGAAGTAGTCTTGATGTAGCGCTGACTGTAGATGAAACCTCACTAAATGAAATTGTAGTGATCGGTTACGGTACCCAAAAGAAAAGTGTAGTTACAGGAGCCATTTCCAGTGTAAAAGCTTCAGATCTGGAGAATATGCCGGTAACGAGGATCGAACAGTCGCTGCAAGGCAGAACCGCCGGGCTTACCATCACTGGTGCCTCCGGACAACCGGGATCAGGCGCTACCCTGAGGATCAGGGGGACAACCACCATTGGAAACAGCGACGCCCTGTTTATTGTGGACGGCGTGCAGGTAGAAGGTGGAATTGATTACCTGAGTCAATCAGATATTGAGTCGATAGAAGTGCTTAAAGATGCTGCATCTGCCTCCATTTACGGAGCCAGAGGTGGGAATGGAGTGGTATTGGTGACGACCAAAAAAGGGAAGGATACCGATGGAAGAATCAGAGTGAATTACAATGGTTTTGTAGGCACCCAGGCACCGGATCATAAGCTTAAATTACTGAATGCCGCTCAGTATGCAACCCTTTACAATGAAGCGGCCGTAGCAGGCTCCAAAGCTGCAAACCCGGCAACAGCAATCGTATTCCCTGATCCTGCTGCGCTGGGTAAGGGTACAGACTGGCAATCAGAAGTTTTTAACAATAGTGCTTTATGGCACAATCAGGAACTGAGTTTTCAGGGAGGATCTGCAAGGTCTACCTATTTCAGTTCCCTGGGCTATTTTGATCAGGAAGGGATCGTAGCAAGTAAAAACTCCAGATACAAACGTTTTACAGCGAGGTTTAACTCACAACATAAAATCACCAACGCGATTACTTTTGGAAATAATATCGGTTACACCAGAATTAATAGTATTGGTGTCGCCACAAATGATGAGTATGGAAGTCCCCTGGTAAGGGCCATCAATATGGATCCGATCACTCCGGCAGTAGAGCGTGATCCCGCGAAGTTTAATGCGCCTCCATATACCAAATTTCCGGTGGTTAGAAACAGCGAGGGTTTTCCTTACGGAATTTCCCCATATGCGCAGTCGGAAATCTTAAACCCTTTGGCTGCATTGGCCGTAGCGCAGGGAGACAACTGGTCAGATAAAGTGGTAGCTAATTTATTTTTGGAAGTAGAACCTTTGAAAGGCCTCAAACTGCGCTCTTCGGGTGGGGTAGATCTTGCCTTTTGGGGTGATCAGAATTTCAGACCTGTCTTCTACCTGTCCTCGACTTCAGAATCAAAAGTAAATGCCTATACCCGTAACATGAACCGGGGACTTTTCTGGACGCTGGAGAATACGGCTACCTATTCAAGAACCATTGGAGATCATCATTTTCAGGCGCTTGCGGGGATGTCTGCACAAAAGAATAAAGGCGAAAATCTGGGTGGTGTGAAAGAAGGAATTCCGGTGAATAACCTGAAAGATGCCTCATTGCAATTTCCTGTAGCCCGTCTGGATAATAATTTTTATGGGGGCGAATACCTGAGTACACTGAGTTCATTATTTGGGCGTCTTACCTATGATTTCAAAGAAAAGTACCTCTTTACCGGGGTCATCCGGAGAGACGGTTCTTCCCGTTTTGGCCCAAATAATAAATATGGTTATTTTCCATCCGTATCTCTTGGATGGGTAGCTTCGAAAGAAGACTTTTTTCCTGAAAACAAAGTGATCAGCCTGCTGAAATTCAGAGGTTCTTACGGGGTAACCGGGAACGACAGGATCGGTGATTTCAGGTACCTGTCTACCGTAAGCGGAGGTAGAAATTATAGTCTTGGTACTGGTCTTCTCCCGGTTCTGGTAAATGGGGTGAGTCCTAATGCCTTGTCAAACCCAGACCTCAAATGGGAAGAAACAACCTCTACAAATATTGGATTGGATGCCATTTTGTTCGGGACATTTACTTTCACTGCAGACGTATTTACCAAAAAGACAACAGATATGTTGCTGGATGTAAGGGTGCCGCTTTATGTGGGTAACAACGGACCAATCGGAAATATAGCAACCCTGACCAATAAAGGGATTGAATTTGAGCTGGGTTACGCCAAAACGATAGGAGAGGTTAGTTTTAAAGCCAATGCCAATGCGACATTTATAAAAAACAGGATTGATTTTCTTGGAGATGATAAAGATTTTCTTGCCGGTGCCAGGATCACTCCTCAACAGCTGGAGCTGACAAGGACTGCAGTTGGGCATGCCATCGGGTCTTTTTACGGATACCGTTCCGAAGGTTTATTTCAGAATGCCTCAGAGATCGCAAATTATAAAAATGCTGCGGGAAATCCCATTCAGCCGGATGCAAAACCTGGTGATATCCGTTTTGCAGATCTCAATGGAGATGGAAAGATCAACGATGCCGACAGAGAATTTCTCGGAGATCCTACGCCCGACTTTAGTTATGGTTTGACACTGTCTGCTGCCTGGAGAGGATTTGACTTCCTGGTCTTCGGACAGGGTGTTGCGGGAAATCAGATTTTTAATGGCTTACGCCGCTTTGACCTTCCTTCATCCAATTATACTACCGAAGCTTTAGGAAGGTGGACTGGTGAAGGATCTACCAATTCTTTTCCGAGGCTGACCACCGATGATGCCAATCAGAATTTCGGCAGGGTGTCTAAAATGTTTATAGAAAATGGGGATTATTTCCGGATCAAGACTGTACAGCTGGGTTATACCCTTTCGAAATCGATCAGTAAGAAAGCTGGCCTGGATAAAGTCAGGATCTATGCGATGGCAAATAACCTGTTAACGCTGACCAGGTATAATGGCTATGATCCGGAGATCGGAGGGGGGAGTTTTGGTATTGACCGCGGTTATTACCCTCAGGCAAGAACTTTTTTCATTGGCTTAAACTTAGGTTTCTAACTTAAAAAGAGAAATTATGACATTCAATAAAATAAAATATCTGATCGCTATTGTAGTGGTCATGCAAGCAGGAACATCCTGCAAAAAAGACTTTTTGGAAGTGGCACCCAGAGGGACTGCTTTGGAAGGGAATTTTTATAAAACCGATGAAGAAGTATATCAGGGACTGATTGCGGCCTACGATGTGATGCAATGGGGAACCTCAGGCGGCTATACGATGAAAATGCCTTTGCTGAGCGCTGCCTCAGACGATTGTTATGCCGGAGGAAGCAGTCCTTCTGATCAGCCGAACTGGGTTGCCTTTGATAATTTTAAAATGGATTCCAGGGTAGGGCCTCAGGTAGGTTTGTGGAGTAAAAACTTTACCGGGGTTTACCGGGTAAATATTTTGCTGTCCAAGATGGAACTCAATACCTCTTTAACTCCCGCCTTCAAAACCCGTGTTGAAGCAGAGGCAAAATTCCTGAGGGCCTATTTTTACTTTGACCTGGTGAGGTTTTTTGGACGGATTCCTTTGATCACCAAGATAATGGGCACGGCTGAACTTTATGGACAGAAACAGGTGGATCCCGCATCGGTGTATGCACAGATTGAAAAAGACCTGAGAGAAGCGTTTCCTGCTTTACCTGCTTCAGTTGCAGCGGGAGAAAAAGGCAGAATCTCCCAGGGAGCGGCAAAAGCTTTACTCGGAAAAGTCTTGTTGTACTCCAATGATAATGCTAAAATGGCTGAAGCAGCAGGCATCTTAAAGGATGTGAATACCAATTATGGGTACCAGCTGCTTCCAAATTTCGGAGATGTATTTGATCCGAGAAATAAATTCAGTGCAGAGTCGATTCTCGAAATTCCACATTCCAATAACGCGGCATGGGGAGATTGGGGTTTCATAAACGGCGGTGAAGGTAATGTTGCACCTCAGTTTATCGGGGCAGACGGCTATAACGGACCAATTTATTCCAATGGATGGGGCTTCTGTCCGGTAACTGAAAGTCTGGTGGATTTCATGAAGAACGACCCGCGGTTTGCCTATACCATTATTGACGGTAATGAATTAAAAACACAGGGTGCAACTTACAGGGCAAGGTATCAGAATACGGATTATTTTATTAAAAAATATGCGCCACTGGCGGCCGTAAGGGCAACGAGCGGTACGGCTGACCTAAACTGGCCGATCAATGAAGTAGAAATCAGGCTTGCCGATACCTATCTGATGGAAGCTGAGGCTCTGGTACGTTCCGGTGGCGATCAGGGAAGGGCACAGACCTTAATGGACCTGGTGAGGGCAAGGGTTGGTTTGACAAGTGTATCGGCTACACTCGACAATATCTATAACGAGCGGAGAATGGAACTGGCT
Source organism: Pedobacter sp. KBW06 (assembly GCF_003852525.1). Lineage (GTDB taxonomy): Bacteria > Bacteroidota > Bacteroidia > Sphingobacteriales > Sphingobacteriaceae > Pedobacter. Next base: position 1,401,495 of record NZ_QAJL01000003.1, on the reverse strand, counting down.
ACAGAGGGACATCGTTTCTTTGATCTGGTACGCACGAAGAAAGCAGCAGCTGCTTTGACTGGATTTGCAGTTGGAAGGAGCGAATACCTGCCAATCCCTCAAGAAGAAATCGACCTTACTAAAGGCGGAATCACACAAAATCCTGGATATAATTAATTAAAAAGAAGATGAGAACTCCATATAACTGCCTTAAATCCTGGACTTGCCTGCTGGCAGGGCTGATTTTAATGATGGCATCCTGTAAACGGACAGATTTTCCTGTAGATAAGGGGGGCACTCCCGGAGCTGTAAGTTTTAGTGCAAGCCCTAAGGCCTCCAACGCAAATATCGTAGATTTTAAAAATGAATCCGGAGGCTTTAAGGCCATCTGGGACCTTGGAAATGGCACCTCAGGGGAAGGAAATACCATTAGTGGTTCCTATCCGGAAGCAGGAACCTATACGGTAAAACTCACCGTCTTCACAAAAGAAGGATTTGCTTCTGTGACCAAACAGGTGGTGATTGCACAAACGAATACTGATATGCTCAGGGGACCTGAGTACGATGCCTTAACAGGTACTGCAACGAATGTCAACGGAAAGACCTGGGTGATAGAAAAGGGAACGGTAGGACATCTTGGATTAGGTCCGATCACCGGGAGCACGGATGAATGGTTTAAAGCGGGACCGGAAGAAAAGAAAGCTTTTGGTATTTACGATGATGAGATGACGTTCAACCTAAACGGCTGGAAATATACTTATGCGAATAACGGAACAACCTATGCCAATAAAGACAATGCGAAAGACCTGGGCGTAACCGGAGCTACAGAAGATGTAATGGTCAATTATACTCCGCCTGCTAATATGACCTGGAAACTGGTCTTCAGTGGGGGTAAGAAGTTTATCAATATTTCGGACAATGGTTTTATTGCCTATTATACAGGGGCCTCTCAATATGAGATCCTTTCCATTACCAATGATCAGATGTACCTGAGGACTACGAGTAAGGCGGTAGGTGATCAGGCCTGGTACCTGCGCCTGTCGAGAAAGGGCTTTGTCCCGGAACCACCTGTTGTGGTGGAAAAACCCCTGAAAGCAGCAAACCTGAGTGATGATTTTGATGCCGCGGGGAATGTGACCTGGCTGGCGGAAAATATCACTTATAAAAGGGCTTATGATAATCCTGCACCGCTGACGGGCAACACCTCTGCCAAGGTTGGTTTTTATGCAAAAAAAGATGGGGTGGATTTTCAGTACGGAAATTTACAGGCTACCTTAACCCACAGACTGGACCTGAGTACCAAAAATAAGCTGAGAATGAAGGTCTTCCTGCCTTCTTATAATGATTTTGCCAAAGTAAACCCGAAAGTGGCGGTCAAACTTCAAAACTCTTTACTTGGAGGTGATGCATGGACCACACAAAGAGACGTCGCAAAAGTAATCAGTGTCTTTAACAGCTGGGTCGAACTGGAATTTGATTTTTCTGCCTATGCAGCAGACAAGGTGTACGACAGAATTGTAGTTCAGCTGGGAGGAGAAGGACATCCAAATCCTGGAATTTTCTACATTGACGATTTTGAATTTAAATAAGGAATCCGGAAGGCCAGGCTGAATCGTTTGCATTCAGGCTGGCTTCCTTTTTTCTAAAAATAGCTTTGTATGTATATCAACAAAAGAATAGCAATGATGACCATCTTTACTGCCTCAATTGTAGCTTTATTTTCTTTAATTTCCTGTTCCACTTCCAAAGATGAGGGACCAGTTATCCTTCCCCCGGTTACCAATGTTCCTGTCGACAAAAACTGGAGCTTTGAAACTGTTCCATTCTGGTATGATGAATTTGATTATACCGGTCCGGCATCTTCTTCAAAATGGGATTATGACCTCGGTGGGAGCGGCTGGGGAAATAACGAAAAGCAGAACTACACGAATAACCTGGAAAACAGTAAGGTTGGCGATGGCCTGCTGACGATTACAGCAAGAAAAGAAAACAGTGCCGGAATGGCTTATTCTTCGGCAAGACTGGTGACCCGCAATAAGCTTGATGTCCTTTACGGGCGGATTGAAGTAAAGGCAAAATTGCCTTCAGGTAAAGGAACCTGGCCCGCAATATGGATGTTGCCTACAGATCGGGCCTATGGAGACTGGCCGAAATCAGGAGAAATAGACATCATGGAGCATGTTGGATATGATCAGGATAACGTCCATTTCACGACACATACCGAAGCCTATTATTTTAAAATCAATACCCAAAAAACGAGTACAATGAAGATTCCCGGAGCAAGCTCGGCTTTCCATTTGTATCGGGTAGACTGGACGCCTTATGCGGTCAGGGGATATTTTGATAACCAGAAAGTCTTTGAGTTTGTGAATGAAGGATCAGGCTATAAAGTATGGCCATTTGATAAGAAATTCCACCTGTTGTTAAACATTGCAGTAGGGGGCGACTGGGGAGGTGCACAAGGAATCGACGATACCATCTTCCCGCAAAAATTTGAACTGGATTACGTCAGGTATTATAAAATGATTGAAAAATAGCCTGCGCAAATGAAGCCATCCCAGGCAATCGCTTACAAAGCAATGAACCTGCTGATGATCATTTCATAACCGCTAAACTGAGTTTACGAGTTCTTGAGAACCATTGAGAATCAATAAACAACACGAAAAAAAACAGTGATATGCTGATGAAAAATATGAACATAAGACAAGTAATTCCTTTAACTGCACTGTTGTGTATAATATTGCTTTTTTCCGATTTGAAAAAGGCTGTTGCTCAGGGTTTTCTAAGGGCAGAAGGAAAGAAGATCGTAAACGAAAAAGGGGAGAATGTGCTGCTGAGAGGAATGGGTTTCGGAGGATGGATGGTTCAGGAGGGCTACATGTTAGGCCTGCAGGGCGGGGGCCAGCAGTTTAAAATCCGGGAAAAGGTAAAAGACCTGATTGGGGAAGATAAAACCAAATTGTTTTATAAAGCCTGGCTTTCCAATCATACGCGTAAAGCAGACATCAAGGCAATGAAAGACTGGGGGTTTAATTCTGTCCGCCTTCCGATGCATTTTAACTTGTATACTTTACCGGTAGATCAGGAGCCTGTACCCGGGCAAAATACCTGGATTGAGCAGGGATTTGCGATGACGGACAGCTTGCTGGCCTGGTGTAAAGAATACCAGCTCTACCTCATCCTGGACTTGCATGCTGCACCCGGCGGACAAGGGAACGACTTAAACATTTCTGACCGGAATCCGGAGACTCCTTCTTTATGGGATAGTGAAGCCAACCAGCAAAAGACAGTAGCACTCTGGCGTAAGCTGGCAGAACGATATGCAAATGAACCCTGGGTTGCTGCCTATGATCTGATCAATGAACCGAACTGGGGATTTGAAGATCGGGAAAATGATAAGAACGGATTAAAAGAACAAAAAAATGCAGGGTTGAGAAAGCTGATGGTAGAGATTACCAAAGCGATAAGAGAGGTGGATCAAAAGCACTTGCTGATCATTGAGGGAAATGGCTGGGGCAATAACTATAACGGAATTTTCCCGGTCTGGGATCCGAATATGGCGCTCAGCTTTCATAAATATTGGGCATTTAATGATCAGGCTTCTGTGGCAGGAATGGAAAAGGCAAGAACAGCGCAGAATGTACCGGTCTGGCTGGGAGAAACCGGGGAAAACTCTAACGTCTGGTTCACCGAAGCGATCCGGCTTTTCGAAAAGAACAACATCGGCTGGGCCTGGTGGCCATTGAAAAAGCTGGGGCATAACAATCCATTGCAGGTAAAGAGCAATCTGGAATACGATGCGGTACTGAAGTACTGGAATGGGGAAGGCCCAAGACCTTCGGCTGCTGTTGCGGAAAAAGGATTGATGCAACTGGCTGAAGATTTAAAAATAGAACACAATATCTTTCATGCTGATGTGGTAGATGCCATGTTTCGCCAGCCTTTCTCTTCAGAAACCAAACCGTTTAAAGCCAATGTGATTAAAGCCGGAACCAGTCTTGCTGCGGTAGATTATGATTTGGGGATCAACGGACAAGCTTATTTTGACCAGGATACGGCAGATTATCATGTTTCCACTCAAAAGACAACCATCGGAAACCGGGGGAGAACCTATCGGAATGATGGCGTAGATATCAGAAAGGCCCCGAAAGCAGGATATTTTGTAAGTGATACTGAAGCCGGGGAATGGCTGCAGTATACGCTCAATGTACAGGAGGCAGGAGTTTATAATTTGAAACTGAATGTCGCTGCAAAGGATGATAAAGGAAACATCTCCATACTAGTGAACGGAAAAACAGTGCTGAACAATAAAAATATTCCGGAAACCGGTGGGCCGGAGCTTTTCAAGCCCCTGTTGCTGAAAGGAATCAAACTAACAAAAGGCATACAGAAATTAAGAGTTTATATAAATACCGGAGGCTTCAATTTTAGCAGCATCCGCTTTGAAAAGTAAACGCTCTCGTGTTTAATTGTAAATTGATAAGATGGCCTGGAGAGGCCATCTTTTTTTGTTTATCGCTGTTTCTGCAGAGGTAACAGATTGATGTTTTTAGCGGATGAAACTGGTTTTCTGCTCAGAATGAAACTCTTTAAAAAGTTTACGTTGTTAGTTTATGGAATCGCGCGGATATTGGCGTCATTACCATATGAAGCCTGCTATTTTATACCTTATGCTGCTTACGCTTACCTTAAGCTGTAACAGCCGCCACACAGAAGAACATAAGTATACTGCAACTGAAAACACGCTTTCGAAAAAGAGATTTGAAACCAAAGAATTGTTTGGGACATCCAGCGACCCTGGTAATTATGTACTGATACCCCATGCCGATAGTGTTGGAATGTGGGTGGGAAATATCATTGATTTTGTAGACAAGGAACACTTTGTAAGTAATTACGTTGCCTGGTGTGGAAATGACTGCTTTACTTCTGTGTTTGGAAGGTATTATTTTGAGGACAGTTCGAAAGTGGTTTTCTTCACCGACAGCATCAAATTTTCAGGCGAATGCAGGGACAGGCCAAAGCAAACAAAGACAGGTCCTCCTGTGGTTTTTTATTTGGGAGATGCTCCTTCAGATACCTTGAAATTGAACCGAAACAGGAATAAGACTGAGCCAGGCAGCTAGTGAAGCCCTTTTTTTAGTGTTGGATTTTTGTGGGATCATTGGAGGTTGTTTTTTACAATGCGAATGGTTTCAAAATAATTATTTAACATTACGGTACGTATTTCAGGTCTTAAAAAGACATTTCAGGATATGTAGGGGGAAATTAAGGGTATGACATTAAAACAAATTTTTAATGAACGGCTGTTGTTGAAGCAAATTTCGGAAGGGGACGAGCAGGCATTTGGTGTTTTGTTCTATCATTATCTCCCTGTATTACAAGCGTTCGCTTTGCGCTTTACAAAATCGGCTGCTGCGGCTGAGGAAATTATTCAGGATACTTTTTTGAGGGTTTGGTTAAACAGGGATAAGCTGGATGAGGTAGAGAATGTAAAAGCATGGTTGTACAAGTATGCTTCAAACGAATGTCTTGGTCACCTTAGAAAGGTACTGAAGCAAGCCAGGGCCATTGACAACCTCAGACAAGATCAAGCCCATGAAAGCAATACGACGATTGATACGATTCAGCTCAATGAAATCAATCAGCTGATTACCGATGCTGTTGACCGCCTACCGGCACAAAGAAAAAAAATTTATCTGATGAGCAGGGGCGAGGGATTAAATATTCCTGAAATTGCAGCCTCCCTCCAACTTTCTCCAAATACCGTAAAAAATGCATTAGTGATCTCTCTGAAGTCTATTCGGGAACATTTACGTCATCATGGCGTGACCCTCAGTATATTGGCTTATCTGGCCTTATTGAAGTAATCTTATTTTTTTTTAATTCCCGATAGTCCTTAATTCCTTTTGCGGCTTCTTAGTATCAGAAGCTATGAAGGAACAGATAAAACAGCTATTGGGAAAATTTGAAAAAGGGACACTCAGTCTGGAGGAAAGCCGGCAGTTGCTGGAATTGACGGGGATGGAAGCGGAAGCTGTTGTGGAAGGGATTTCGGAAATGATGCTGGAGGAGCAGGAACCTTCCACGAAAATGACCGGAGACTTGGTTTGGTCCGGGATGCTGACAAAAATTGTTGGAATAGATAAGCCTGTGGTCATCACCAGGAAACCGCTTCTTGCGAGGTTCCGATGGCTTGCTGCTGCGGTGGTATTGTTAACGCTTTCTGTGGGCCTTTATTTTTATAAACAAGTGGTTCCGGAAGCGAAAAGGGTTTTTCCGGAACAGGTTACGGCAGATATTGCTCCCGGAGGGAATAAAGCCATTTTGATCCTTGCCGACGGATCAGAGATTTCATTGACCGATGCCGAAAATGGCGCCCTTGCCAGGCAGGCAGGGATTACCATCCGAAAGACCGCAGAGGGGCAGGTGATTTATGATACCGGGGCTGCCGGAGGAGCGGAAAATGAAGCTTCCAACGGGCAGCCAAAATTCAATACCATTGCTACACCGCGAGGTGGACAATATCAGATCAACTTGCCAGATGGAACGAAGGTTTGGCTCAATGCCGCTTCTGCTCTGACTTTCCCGCAGTCTTTCAGTAAACTCAAAGAACGTCATGTCGTACTAAAGGGGGAAGCCTATTTTGAAGTGGCGAAAAATAAAGAACAGCCATTTAAGGTGAGTACCGGCTCCGGCACAGCCGGAAAAGCCCAGGTGATTGAGGTACTGGGAACACATTTTAACCTGAATTCTTATGATGATGAGGAGAGTACGAAGACGACCTTACTGGAAGGAAGTCTGAGGGTAATGCCCGGGACGGGAAGTTTCCTGCTTCGGCCAGGACAGCAAGCTATACTCAGTCAGGATAAAATAAAGGTTGTTCCCGCCGATACGGAGGAATGCCTGGCCTGGAAAGAGGGCTACCTGCAGTTTACCCGTGCTGACATCAAAACCGTGATGCGGCAGATCTCCCGTTGGTATGATGTGACGGTCCGCTATGAAGGTCCTGTTCCGGCATTGGAATTCGGCGGGGCAATTCAGAAGGACCTGACCTTGGTTCAGGCACTCAAAATATTAAATAAGAGCCAGATTCATTTTAGAATTGAAGGAAGGGAGGTAATCGTTATGCCCTAATGTTACCCGCAAAGAATTAAACCAAAAGAAAGCCAGGAGCGCTTGCAACACTCCTGGCGAAGGATCTTTTTAAGAAGGTCCCCTGTCCAGGTTTAATTCAATAAAAAATGTTCAACAAACCTTATTCTTCAACCTAAACCTAACAAATGTATGATTTTTTTTATACCTGGTGACCGCCTGAAAAGTGGTCGCCATGATGATGACTTACAAAGATTTTGGCATCCGGTTTCTCGTATGCTAAAACTGCAGTTTTCAGCTCAACTAGGACTGATTATGAAACTCACCTTTTTTCTGACAACCTTGGTCGTGATGAACGTTTTTGCCAGCAGCTATTCACAAACGGTGACCTATACCGGAAAAGATGTGCCATTGGAAAAAGTTTTTTCCTCCATCAAAAAACAAACCGGTTATGTGTTCTTCTATAATTTTAGCCTGTTGCGTTCGGCAAAACCAGTTACGCTGAATGTGGTGAAAGCTGAGCTTTCTGAAGTTTTGCTTTTATGCTTCAGGGACCAGCCTTTTGATTATAGCATAGAGAATAAAACGATTGTGATTGCCCAGAGGATTTCCCCGGGGAAAGAAGCCAAAACAACCGCGGCGCTCCCTCCAAAAGAGCTGAAAGGCCGGGTCACCGATGCAAAAGGACAACCTTTACCAGGAGCCACTGTAAAGGTAAAGGAGACCGGGAAGGCGGTGATGACCAATGCTCAGGGAGAATTTGAGCTGAAAAATGTCGACGATAAAGCGGTGTTGATCGTTTCTTTCATTGGTTATAAGCAAAAAGAAATTGCACTGAAAGGGGCGAGCGAGCTGCACATCGTACTGGAAGAAAATCTGGGTTCTTTGGAACAGATTGTGGTGATGGCCTATGGTACCGCAAAAAAGAAGGACATCGCCGGATCTATTGCCAGTCTTGGACAAAAAGAAGTGCAAAATGCCCCAATGGGTTCCACGATTCAAAGCTTATTACAAGGTAAGGCCTCCGGGGTAAACGTGGCGATCCAGTCGGCTTCACCAACTTCTCCGATCAGTGTAGTGATCAGGGGTGCCTCCTCCCTTTCCGGAAATAACCAGCCGTTATGGGTTATTGACGGCGTTCCGGATTATTCTACGGCTACCTCCGGAAACATTGCCAATTCTCTATATAACCTGAACCTGAATGATGTAGAAAGTATCGACATCCTCAAAGATGCCTCTGCAACGGCATTGTATGGATCCAGAGCTGCAAACGGAGTGGTGATTGTCAGCACTAAAAGAGGAAAAGAAGGGATGAATCCCACGATTGAAGTCTCTACCCGCTTCGGTTATCAGCGGCAGGATTTTAATGGTTATAAATATATGGAGGGGCCGGAATATGAGCATTTTGCAGATATAGCGGCAAGGGCTGAGGTGATGAATCAGGGAGGTTTCGACTACTTTACGAGATTGTTCCTTGATGAGCAGGCTTTTTTTAGCTTGAATACCAGTGAGTTCAAAGCCAGTGACCTTAAAAAACTAAAGGGTGCATATTATGAGGGAAACACCAATTGGATGAAGGAAATGACCCGGAATCCATTGACACAGCAGCATGATGTCTCTCTAAGGGGCGGAACTAAAAATATCGCATACTATGTTTCCCTGAACAATACCAATATGGATGGTATTGTAAAAACGGGAGGAAGCAAGCTGTATGGTGGTCGGCTTAACCTGGAAGCTAAATTAAGAAAGGGTTTTAAATTTGGCCTGAATCTAAGCGGTTCTACCAGAAATACCAACAATAAGGATTATATGTTGGATGTGCTGAAAAAGATCAGACCGGATATCCCTGTTTACAATCCTGATGGAACTTTGTTCACTAAGGATGCCTATACTGAAAATCCATACACCACACTTCTGAATACCAGATCCGGATCGGGACAATTGTTTAATGGAACTGGATTTCTGGAATATAGCATTCTGGACGGACTGCTGTTAAGAACGGCTTATACTGCCAATTATGCAAATACACAGCGATTGGATTACGATCGCCGGGGCAGTACTTTTAATACGGAAGGGAGCAGATCCTGGAGCAATAACAAGAACCAGACGAGTGTCTGGGAAAACACGCTGACCTATGCCAAGACATTTGGAAAGCATGACGTATTGGGGCTGGCAGGTTACTCCATGGAGAAGAATACTGCGTTGGGCTATAGTATGGAAGGCACGAATTTTCCTGATGATGACATCCTGAATGACTTTCCCTCTGCAGCAACGAGGGGAGCTCTTGGGGAGAGCTATACAGCAAGCGGGCTGATCTCCCAGTTTGCAAGGTTGCAATACAAGTATAACAACCGGTATATCCTTTCAGGAACGGTTCGCCGTGATGGTTCCTCCCGTTTTGGACCGGATAAGCGCTGGGGGATTTTTCCTTCTGCAGCGGTAGCCTGGCTCATCACAGAGGAAGATTTTATGAAAAATGAAAAGCTGCGTAAAGTCATTTCCTATTTGAAATTAAGGGCTTCAACGGGAAAGGCGGGATCGCAAAACCTTGGAGATTACGACTGGATGACCCGGGTTGGCTCGTCCAGGTATAATGAAAACCCTGCGATTGCACCGAACTCGATAGGAAATAATGACTTGCAATGGGAGCAAACCCAAATGACAGATTTAGGGCTTGACTTTGGGCTTTGGGATGAACGGGTTCGGGGCTCTTTCGGTATTTACCAGAAAAAAACAGACAAATTGATTTATAGCAAACCTTTGCCTTCGAGTACTTCCTTTAACAGCGTCAGTTCTAATGTTGCTTCATTGAAGAATAACGGAATGGAGTTCGATGTCAGTGTTGATGTTTTGAAAAGAACAGATTTTACCCTGACGCTTGATTTTAATGCGGCAAGAAACAACAATCGGATTATGCAGATTAACGGGGTGACGAGGGAGCTTAATTTCCCGAGTGATGTTACGACGTATATGAAAGTGAAAGAGGGAGAAAGGACAGGTCAATGGTTTGGTTATCAAACGGCAAACCGCTTATTTGTGACGGCTGAAGAGGTCATCGCCCTTCAGGGAAGGAAGTCTGTGGGCACAAAGCAATATTACCGGGATGCGGCCGAAAATCCGGGAGATCTTTATTTTATAGACCAGAACGGTGATGGAATCATCAACGCAGACGATCGGGTGAAATTAGGAAGTTCAGATCCCAAGCTGTTCGGGGGATTCGGGATGACCTTTTTTTATAAAAGCTTTATGATCAATGGCACGTTCACTTATGCTTACGGCAATAAACGTCTTTGGAGCATGCCAATGGATGATGCCGGGTATATGGGAAGTTATAATCATAGTAACCTGATTGCTGGTAGAAGTGCTACTTTATTAAGTCCTTATGAGGCTTCCATGCCAAGGATCACACCTTATGGACTGGGTGAAAATGGAGAGTTCTCCGATTTTTGGCTGTATGATGCTTCTTATGTAAGGCTTAGTGCGTTGAACATCAGCTACCGTTTGCCGGAAAAAATGTTTAAAGACAAAATCATTCAGGGAATTGACCTGACTTTCCAGGCGAGTAACCTCTTTACTTTAACGCGTTATCCGGGCTTTGATCCTCAGGGAAACTGGTCCTCCAGTGCTATAGGCACGGGAATGGGGATTGATGGCAGCTATTACCCATCGGCAAAAAATTACAATCTAGGCATTAAGTTCACTTTTAAATAGGCTATCCTGATGAAACCATCATGATCTTACAGATTACACAACGAATTGTATATCAGGATCATGATCGCTTCATCACCGATAAAAAAACAAATATATACTGATGAAAAAGAAATTATATTTTATACTCCTGCTGTTCATTGGTTCTGCTTTGCCATCCTGCAAAGATTTCCTGGATGAGCAACCTTTGCATTCCCTTACCGGCGATAATGCGATTAAAGATTTGAGTACTGCAAAAGCAGCCCTTGGAGGGGTGTATGCCAGTTTTCAGAACGACAGTTGGTCGGGAGCACTTTATGTGGCACAGGCCACAAAATCGGGCTTTGTAAATATTACGGCGCAGACGGATTATGACCTGACTTATAACGAGTCGAATCCCGGAACAAATATACCTGTGATCTGGCAGAGTTTTTATAAGAGCCTGAATGCGGCAAACTTTGCCATTCAGGGAATTGGTAAATTATCAGACGCTGCAGTCCCCCTCCCGGAAAGGACGGCTATGCTGGCGGAAGGCAGGTGTCTGAGGGCCTGGATTCATGCCAATTTGCTTTGGAATTTTGGTCATTGGTGGGCCGAAGATGCAGATGCGTATGGCATCATTTACAGGGATGAAGTGATTAGTCTTAAAAATGTGTTGAAAGCCCGCTCCACTGTAGGGGAAAGCTATCAGAAAATTTATGAGGACCTGGATTATGCCATTGCAAACTTAGGGGAGTTCAGTTCTCCGCGTTACCTGTCAAAGCAATTTGCAAAAGCATTGAAGGCGAAATTATTGCTGTACCGTGGAGGATACCGGAATACGGTTGCGGATCTTCAATTGTCTTTGACATTGGTAAACGAAATCCTGGCCAATCCTTCCGCTTCTTTTGCCATGGAATCTAACCTAGCTGAGGTGTATAGCAATGCATGGGATTCCAAAGAGAATCTTTTTGTAAGGTATCTGGAAGATGATGGTTCCAGGGCTTCCAAAGGTGGTTTTACCTATACCTATGGAATTATTTATGGGGGTGACCGCCTGCCTTTACCGATAGATAAAACTTTAACAGCCGGACTGAAATACGGCGCAGATTGGTTTAAAGCAGACCCCAGATGGCCAATAGTTACCGGAGCGGTACGTGCACCGGAAACCTGGGACGATAAACAATGTTACTGCTTCAAAAAACTGGCGAGGTTGGGCAGGTATGCGGGGGCACAAGCGAATCCGAAGGATGAAAAGTATGCGGCCTATTATTTCAGGTATTCAGAATTGTACCTGATGAAGGCGGAGTTACTGGCAAGAACGGGAGCTGCAATTTCAACGGCGATTGCTCCAATCAATGAGATGCGTTCCAAAAGAACGAATCCTGTATTGGCGCCTTTAAACCCGCAAAATTCGGAGGAACTGATGGACCTGATCTTTAAAGAAATTTTTATGGAGCTCTTTATGGAAAATGGAAGCGAAATGTTTGCTACTGTCCGCTTCAAAAAAGATGGACAACCCTGGATTGTTGCCATTAAGGAGAACAAAGCCTTTGAGCTGAATAAACTCTGCTGGCCCATCCCGCGTGTGGAAATGGTTAACAATACTTTGATGGTACAAAACCCAGATTTAAAATAGACAATACTGAACATATGAAAAAGAACTTTTCTTATAGAATGCTGCTGATTGCGGCAGCGATGCTCTCTTTCTTTTCCTGCTCAAAAGAGAAAAAGGAAATCCGGATTCCCTATCCGGATGACATTACTTTTGAAGAACAAGGTCTTCCTGAATTCTCGTACAGGATTCCAGACGCTCCATTTCAGGTAGGAAATGATCGAAGCGGAAGAATTACTGTAAATGTGAAAAAGAATGGGGATGGAACGTTCAGCGGCTTTGCGCTGTCGAATAAGAACTGGCGTTCTTATCCATGGAACCTGAGTCCTGATTTTGCGCCTGTGGGAGGCTTAACGGCTGCTCAAAAGCAGGCGAGCATAGATTCCACGATATTTAGTGTATTTACTTCCAAACCAAACCAGACGGGAAGTTACCTGGTGGCGAGTGTAAAGGATGAAGATGCAGCCATTACCCTGGAAAAACCAGGGGTGGTGGAACACATCCTGGTGGCCAATACGACTTACAATGTATTGCTGGAATCTTATGGTTCTGCTTATTCAGGAACGCTGGATCCAAAGACTCAGACGTACCTGATGACGGGAGGGAAGGTTAAAAACATCCTCATTGCCAATACTTCTACCACGCGTTATGGCCGCTTTAGTTTACCGGGGCCCGGGGGGACAAATGTGATCCGGCTATCGGGGGAAGAAAACCTGGCCAAGGCACAGGCGGGACATACGGCAGCGGAGTCTGCAAGACTCGCCGGAAAACCGGAAGCCGCAGTAAAAGCGGATTCAACTAAGGCTGCGGAAGGCATTTCAAAGGGGTACGTGAAATTGACGGTGAAAGGCTTTAAGGCCGGAACGCCCACTGGAAATGTGGATTATTGGCTGGCCATCCGGCCAAAAGTAGATCCTGCAAATCCGGAATTAAATTATGTACAGCAGGATTGGTTCAAAGTAGGATTGGCAACTTTAGGAACGGTAGATAAACTCGTATTTCATCTTTCTTCTTCTACACCTGTTCCTCCTTATTTCTGCCTGGACGGGATCAGACTCAGGAAATAAAAAAAGGAAGGATCATGAGCTTGGTCATAGTAGGCAAATTTGGAATACAAGTTCCGAAGGAAATTAAAATGAATAAAAAGCACTTAAAACAATAAAAAACAAACGATAGTTATGAAAAAAATAATCTTCACATTAATAGCTGCCCTGCCGGTAATGTCTTATGCACAAAATGTGGCGTTCCATGTACAGGGAGAAATAGCGGGGGCGGGAGCCAAATCAAGAGTTTACCTGAGTTACCGGCAAAATGGGGCCATGGTAAAAGATTCGACCGTGTTAAAAAACGGAGTCTTTACTTTTAAGGGGGAGATTTCCGGCCCCAGTTCAGCCAAAATTATCTTAGAACATCAGGAAGCTGGCCGCTCGGTAAAAAATCAGGATGTGTTATCGCTTTATCTGGATAAAGGAATGCTGAAATTGAAAAGCAGGGATTCTGTAAAGAATGCGGTGATCTCGGGTTCCCCGATCAATACAGCTCATGCGTTATACCGGAAAGCGATTGCAGGTCCGGAGAAAATAATTGCGGGAATCAATGCTGATTGGGCGGGAGCAAGTAAGGAGCAGAAAGAAAAAGAGGAATTTATGAAGGGTTTGCAGGATCGATACAAGCCTGCCTCAGAAGAAAAGGCGAAGATTCAGGAGGCCTTTATCGGGCAGCACCTTGATTCTTATTTTAGTCTGCAGGCTTTAAAGGAATTGTCCGGAGAGATGGAGGTGGATAAAGCTGAATCTTTATTCCTGCGTTTATCTAAAGGTCTGAGAGAAAGTAAGGAAGGGCTGGACTTTACCAAACAGATTGCAATTGAGAAAGCTACGGCAGTTGGTGTTGTGGCACCTGATTTCACGCAAAATGATGTCAATGACAAGGCTGTTAAGCTTTCTGATTTTCGTGGAAAGTATGTATTGCTGGATTTCTGGGCTTCCTGGTGTGGCCCTTGTCGTGCGGAAAACCCGAATGTCGTTAAGGCTTATACGGAATACAAAGATAAGAACTTTACGGTGCTAGGCGTTTCTCTGGATCAGCCTGGAGAAAAAGAAGCCTGGTTAAAGGCCATCAAAGCAGATGCGCTGACCTGGACACAATTGAGTGATCTGAATGGGTGGAACAATGCGGTATCAAAGATGTACGGCATCAAGGGCATCCCTCAAAACTACCTGATTGATCCAAATGGAAAAATTATTGCAAAGAACCTGAGGGGCGAAGCGCTTCAGGAGAAGTTGAAAAGCATACTTTCCAAATAGGGGATACTACCCCTTTTCCATCTTAATGGAACATGCTCAATGACAGCTACCAATAATCGCAGCGCTCCCTGCGATTATTGGTAGCTTGGTATTTTTTTTTTATCATTGAGGGAAATCATGTATCCTTATCGATCAGCTACCTTTACAGACGAGATACTTCTGGAATTAATCCAGAATGAAGATAATCGTGTCGCTTTTGAAGAGATTTATCATCGCTACTGGCAACTGCTGGTGGATACTGCTTATCGTAGATTAAAATCCATTGAAGCGGCCGAAGAAATCACGCAAGATATTTTTGTAAGCCTTTTTCTGAAAAGAAAGTCTGTGGAAATAAAGATTTCACTTGCCGGATACCTGAAGACGGCCGTAAAATATAAAGTCTTAAACTATATCAGAACACAACAGGTTCAGTACAATTTTGAAACGAAGATGAAGCAGGAGCTTCATTTCGAAGATATTACTCCTCATCATACCTTACAGGCTAAGGAGTTGTCACAAAAAATAAAAGAAAGTACGGCAGCACTGCCCGAAAAGTGCAGGGAGGTTTTTATGTTGAGCAGATTTGAAAAACTGTCCAATAAAGCCATTGCTCTTAGACTGGGAATTTCGGTCAGCACGGTGGAGAAACACATCAGCAAAGCGATGAAAATCATGAACGAGCATTTTGGTGATTATAAACTGGAACTGCTCATTACATTTTATCTCCTCCAATCTTAAAATTATTAAGCTGGTAATCAATTTCTTATAAAATAGTTCCAGAAGGGAGTAGCGGATTTTTCAGGTCCGGGTGACTCTTATAGGAACGGGGGGTCTTAGGGAATTAATTATGGAGTATCAGAAACTGCTGGATCTTATAGAAAAATATGAAAAAGATCTGGCGACTACAGCAGAGGCAGAAGAATTGGATCAATGGTACGATTCATTTGAGCAGGAAGAGGGGTATGTAGCCCGGATGGAAGAAGGGGAGCGTGCGGTATTTAGTCAGCGTTTGTTTGGTCAGATTGACCAGCAGATCGTAGAAAAACTATCCCCGCCAACTCTGAAATTCCAGCCTGTTTTCAGGTGGCTTGCTGCGGCCATGGTTTTAATCGCCTTTGGCTGGTATTTTTACCCTGGTTTCAGGGAGGCGGGAAAAGCAATTTATCCTTCGCAGCATGCTTCCAGGATTCTCCCTGGCGGAAATAAGGCAATTCTTACTTTGTCTGATGGTTCTGAAATTTCCCTGACCGATGCGGAAAACGGGGCCTTGACAAAACAATCCGGAATTAAAATTACAAAGACGGCCGATGGGCAATTGGTTTATGATGCCAGTGCTTCCGGATCTCCCTCTGAAGCGAGCAATACCATTACCACTCCCAGGGGCGGCCAGTATCAGGTCAATTTGCCAGATGGCACCAAAGTATGGCTGAACGCCGCTTCTGCTCTCAAGTTTCCCCTGACTTTTACGGATCAGAAGAGCCGTACTGTAGAGCTGAGCGGCGAAGCCTACTTTGAAGTCGCAAAGAACAAGCATCAGCCATTTAAGGTCATCACTGCCGTCCGCCCGGACCAGGAAGGCCGGGAACAAATCATAGAGGTACTGGGGACACACTTTAATGTCAACGCTTATCCCGATGAGGAAAGCATCGTAACAACTTTACTGGAGGGCAGTATCCGGCTGAACAACAGACTGACTTTGAAACCGAACCAGCAATCCATCTTTGCCTATGACCATTTTCATGTGGTTCCGGCAGACACAGAAGAAGCGGTGGCCTGGAAAAACGGCTATTTCATGTTTGCAAACGAGGACCTCCGCAGCATCATGCGGAAAATTTCCAGGTGGTATAATCTGGAGATCGTTTATCAAGGAAAAACAACTGATAATACTTTTATAGGGACGGTATCACGATTTAAAGAGGTATCTGAAGTATTGAATATTTTAGAATTAACAAGAACAGTACACTTTAAAATCGAAGGGAGGAAAATTATAGTTATGCCATAAATCTACTTTACACCTACGGTAAGCTTCCTGGTTCAAATAAACATGCCAGACCCGACTGCCATCGTGGTCTGACACTGGCCTGGCTTACCCGATATTTTGCAGAAAACAATCAATCAACAAACCAAACCACCCAAATGTAATGAATATTTACGATCTCCTGAGGTCTAAGCGGCCTGCTTATGCCCAAAATAAAATACTGCGAATCATGAAGTTAACCATCCTTCTAATGACGACCATTTTCTTCCAGATCGCCGCAAAAAGTGTTGCCCAGAACATTACCATCTCTGAGCAAAACGCTTCTCTGGATAAAATCTTTAAAGAACTGCGGATCCAAAGTGGTTACAACTTTGTATATACCGCCCAAACGCTGGAAGGCGTAAAAAAAATAAATGTTAAACTGAAAAATGTATCGTTAAAAGAGGCATTGGAGGTCTGTTTTGAGGATCAGCCCATCACCTATGTTATCCAGCAGAATACGGTCGTCGTACAACGGAAACCAGAGGTTCAAAAACCATTGTTCATTGAAGTAAAGGGAAAGGTGACCGATGAAAATGGCCTTCCTTTACCCGGGATCAGCGTTCGCCTCAAAGACAGTAAGCTAGGCGTGGCCACAGATCAGTCCGGCGCTTTTGCCATCACTGTTCCAAACGGAGAGGCTGTGCTGCTCTTTTCATGTGTCGGTTATATCAGTAAAGAAGAACCTTTGAAAGGCAGAAATCAGCTCCTGATTAAGCTCAAAGCAGATATGTCTGACCTTTCTGAAGTGGTGGTGAGCGGGTATCAGAAAATCGAAAGACGCAGGCTGACTTCCTCCATTACGACCGTGGATATGAATGTCTTGAAAAGCATCAATCAACCCAATATCGATAAACTGTTACAGGGACAGGTTCCCGGATTAACGATTGTGAGTACTTCAGGCGCACCGGGAGCCATCCCTCAGATCAGGATCCGCGGGACTTCTACCATCAGCGGTAATGTTCAGCCACTTTGGGTGGTCGATGGAATTATTCTGGACGATCCCCTGAATGTATCGGTAGATGACATTATGAACAACAGAAACCTGATTGCTTCCGGAATCGGGGGGATCAATGTGGACGATATCGAGTCGATCAATGTGTTAAAGGATGCCGCAGCAACCGCCATTTATGGAACAAAAGCGGCAAACGGCGTAATTGTCATCACCTCTAAAAAAGGAGTTTCCGGGAAGACCAGGATTAGTTATTCCAGTCACCTTTCTGTGAACATGCGCCCTCAGATGTCTGATGCCTATATGATGAACTCCAAAGAGCGGACCAATGTAAACCTGGAAATGATTTCCAGAGGGATCCTGAACACGAGTACGACCAAACCAGGTGAATATGGAACGGTATCTGATTTTGAACGCTATTTTATAGATGTACACGATAGGAAGCTGACCTGGGGGCAATTTGATGATAAAGTAAAACAGCTGGAAACCGTAAATACAGATTGGTTTAAACATTTATTCAGGAATGCTTTTACCCATAAACACAGTCTGAACTTTTCCGGGGGAACGGAACAAACCACTTTTTATTTGTCGGGCAGCATGATGGACGACCAGGCTACCGCAAAAAAAGTCGGACAGAAAACGTATACCGGATCGGTTAAAGTGTATACCAAATTAAGGGACAACATCCGGATCGGAGGAATGCTGGACATCAATGCAAGAGAAAACAATAGTTTCTTTGCCACCGATTCCCGTGAAAATCCTTACGAATGGGCAATATATACCACTCCGGCACAAAATGTATTTGATGAAAATGGTGGATATAACCACTTGTACTATAACAGTCTTAAATACAATTTCCTGGAAAACAGGGAGCAAGGCTGGAGAACCTCCAAAAACTTCGGGATGCGGGGGACAGTAGACCTCGAATGGAGATTAATCCCCGATTTGATTTTTACCAGTTTGTTCTCTTTTTCGAAGCAGAATACCGTAGATGAGGATATTGCTACCGAGGACAGCTATTTTGTCCGCGCAAGAAAAAGAGACATGTTTAAAACGGTCGATTATATTGGCGTTCCGATATGGTTTGACGGAGGTTTCAGACAGGACAGGTCAAACAACAACAACTCCCTGACTTTTAGAAATCAGCTTTCCTTTATGCCGGTGATCGGCTACGACCATCGCTTTGATGTGATGGCTGGTCAGGAGATCAGGACCTCTAAATATAAAGAGGTGAGTACAGATATCTATGGATATGTACACAACCGGGGGCACCAGCAGGTTCCTCAATTTGAACTCATGGAGACCATGGGGATTCCATATTGGACAGAGAACCTGAACGAGACTGCCGCGGTATCCTATTTCGGTGTAGCCGGCTATACCTATAAAAACCGGTATACGATGAGTTTGAATGCCCGTACGGACGGATCAAACCGTTTTGGGATAAAGACAAATAAGCTTTTTCAGCCATTATGGGCATTGGGATTAAACTATCAGATGAAGGAAGAGAATTTCCTAAAGGATCAGGATTGGCTCACCTATCTGACCTTAAAAGGTTCTTATGGTAGTCAGGGGAATGTGGCCTCACAGGCTTATTCTGATTTGGTGGCCAGGATAGGGGCTACGGATGTGATCAATAAAGAGGGCTACCTTGTGATTTCTGCCCCTAAAAATCCAAACCTGAAATGGGAGATGAACTATACCACTAACCTGGCTTTGGAGTTTGGTTTGTGGAAGCGCAGATTGAGTGGTACCATTGAATATTACAACAAAAGGGGGACTGATCTTTTAGGAACCAAGCAGGTGTCACAGGTTTCGGGATTCAACTCTATACAGGTGAATTGGGCTTCGATGAGGAATAAGGGCTTTGAGTTGTCTTTAAATTCCATTAATATCGATGGAAAAGATTTCCGATGGTCTACCAATGTGAACCTGGGTTACAATGAAAACAAAGTGCTGGAAGTCTATTCCGTACCAACGGTAGGCAGTCTGACCAGCGCACAACGGACCGATTTTGCGGCTTCAGCAGTAGTGGGGAAACCTATAAATGGACTTTGGTCGTATCGTTATGCAGGCCTTAATGCCGATGGAAGGGCATCATTCTATACCACTAAAGAAGGAGAAAAGGTATTATATGGGATGAACAAGGTCGATGGACTGACCTATTCCGGGACCACCATGCCCATGATTCAGGGTGGTTTAACCAATACTTTTTCTTATAAGAAATTTACCCTTTCTGCCTTATTGATTGGGAATTTCGGGAATGTGATCCGTTTGCGCAATCTTTCTCAGGGATATGCATTGGGTTTTCCTGATGCCACGCAGAACATGTCAAAAGAATGGGCGCAAAGATGGAGACAACCGGGGGATGAACTGCATACCAATGTTCCAAAGCTGGAGTCTGATCCATGGGACCTTGCCGTAACCGGAACAAGTCCATATAACGGAAATATGTATGACAACAGTGATTTGAGAACCGTAAAGGGAGATTTCGTCCGTTTGCAAAACCTCTCGCTGAGTTATGACCTTTTTACCCCTGCACTGCGGGCAAAAGGAATTCAGAACATCCGTTTGATGCTTCAGGGAAATAACCTTCATGTATGGAAAAATAAGGCGCTAAAGGGGCAGGATCCGGAATCTACCGGCTCGCTGATGAATTACAATGATACCCGAAGTGCAAATGTCTCCTTTGGAAATACCTTCCTGCCGCTACCCCGTTCTTACTCTGTTTCTTTATCTGTACAGTTTTAAAGCTTGAAATTATGAAAAAGATATTTTATTTGAATTTTATAGGTATGCTGGTTCTGTTGTCTTCCGGCTGCCAGAAAATGCTCGACATCAAGCCGGTCAACAGCATGATGCCGGTAACGATTGCCGACTATGAATCTGTATTACTTGGAGGATACCCGAAGCAGGATTTCTATTTTAAAACAGAACTCATGACGGATAATGCTTTTGTCAACCTGCAAACAAGTAATACGCTGAACCGCGCTGATGAACCCTGGTTTGTCTGGGCATCAACTCATCAGTTGGCAGGAGTGGCTGATGATCCTTATTGGGGGCAGTTGTACAAATCCGTGTACTATGCAAATACGGTGTTGGATGAATTTTCCAAACGCATTCCTTCTTCTTCGGAAAAGGTGCTTTTTGAAACGGTAAAAGGAGAGGCATATGCATTGAGGGCCTTCAGTTATTTCTATCTCGTAAACTTATATGCGGATGTTTATGCGCCGGAAACGTTGGCAGAGCCGGGGGTACCTATGCCCTTAACAGCTGTCGACATCCATCAAAACACACAAAATAATGTCAGGGCATCCATTGAGAAAGTATGGGCTCAGATACAGACGGACATTGATCAGGCCTCGGCACTGCTGATGGGGAAACCACTGAAAAGTAAGTTTCGCTTCAATTACAATTCGCTTCAATTGTTCAAGGCGAGGGTAAATCTTTTCATGGGAGATCATGAAGGTGCCATTGCCGCATCAACTGTTGTGATGAATACCAGGGGCTTATTTAATATGAATGAGACCCAGGCACATATTGATGGGAAGGATCGGGAAAGCGAAGCTTTTACAAATAATTATGGAATGATTGATTCTGATTATAAGAACGAGATCTTGTTCTTTATGGCCGGAAAAGCAAATAACAATATTTTTTACCATGACAGGGCCGCCAGTAAGCCATCCGTTGAGCTGTTAGACTTATGTCGTCGGAACGGTGTTAAGGATTACAGAAGGTTTATTTTCGATTCTTTTGCTGACCTGAGCACTGCGGATGGCATTCAGACGGGGCCTACCATTTATAACATGTTTGCCAAGCAGGAAAACGGCAGTTATCATATCGGACTCAAAGTGAGTGAGGCCTATGTGATGCGTGCTGAAGCTTATGCCAAATTGGGCCGTTTGGAACTGGCGGTTACAGATTTGAATCATCTGTTGGTCAACAGGATTAAGAAAGAGGAGTTTGTACCCTTGAAATTGGCCGACTTTGCAGATAAGAACCAGCTTCTAAAACGCATTTATGAAGAGCGTAGGATTGAAATGGCATTTGAAGGAGGGTTGAGGTGGTTTGACCTGAGGAGATTGGGCAAGCCTTCTATAACGCATAGTTATAAAAACGGACAGGTATATACTTTAAAAGAGAAAGATCCCCGCTATGTCCTTCAGATCCCTTTATCGGAACAAATCAATAGCCCGGAAATGCCATTAAACAAGAGATAAGCTTAGCCTAAATTTAAAAGACATGAACTTAAAAAACAGATACTTTATAGCCTTTAGTCTGGCAGTGTTGCTGTGGTCCTGCAAAAAGGAAGAAGTGCTCAATTCTACGGAAGATTTAAAATTTGAAAATGCCTTTTCGCCTGCGGCGGATGCAGATCCTGCGGTGAAGGAATTGTACCAGAGTTATAATGTCTGGATGCGGATGGACTTTAAGGATTGGAAAGAAGTGACGAATGCGATTCTTGATAACGATCCATACAATCGCTTTGGCGTGGAAAAAATCGCCGATCAGGAACGACAGAGCGCCATTCTTTACACGAAGGCATTGATGTCTGGTGTGAATCCGAAATATGCAAAAACATTTTTTCCACTCGAATTATTCTTTGTGAAAAGCTATGGAAGGGGATATTTTGCGGAGAATATCAAAAAGATAGGCAGGAGCAGGCTTGTGATCTGCTGGCCAAATCAAATGACCAATGCTTTGCCTGTGCTGAATCCCGAGCGACATTATTATCAGGATTCTGTGTTGAGCAATGCCATATGGGCACAACTCTCTTCGATGATTACGTTGCGCATTCCCGAACCGGTAAAAGCATTTGCAGATGCAGGAAAGGCCTATGATAGTGGTGCTGCTGTGGATAAGATCAGAAAAGAGTATGATAAAGATAAAGACGTTGAAAAGAGAGATGCCGCATATGAGTTGCTGGCCATGACAGGAGGATTTATTGAAGCTTCAGGCTCCAGTTCTTTTGAGAACGATTTCTCTTCCTGGCTGAGGTTGCTGGCATTGGAATCAAAAGAAAACATCAAAAGAAAATACCTTGATAATAGTCCGGCCAGGGCTAAAAAGTATGAAGCCTTTGTCACCTATCTTCTGTCGGAGGGCTGGGACATTCAGGCGATGGGCAATACCTATAGGGAGCGGTTCGACGCTTACAAGTAAGAAAATTAATAATTAATAATTCAACCAAATCAATCAACAAAATGAAAAAGTTAGTTTTAACACTAATATGTGCCGTTCCGGTATTGGCCAATGCGCAAAATGCCGCATTTAATTTAAAAGGAGCAGTAGCAAAGGCCGCTGCTGGTTCAAAAGCTTACCTGAGCTATCGTCAGGATGGGGCCATGGTTAAGGATTCCGCTGTCCTTAAAAACGGCGCTTTTAACTTCAAAGGGCAGGTTTCCGGGCCCACCTCTGCTAAAATTACTTTTGATCATTCGGGAACAAATGTAGCTTCAAAAAATCCGGATGTCCTGTCATTTTACCTGGATAAAGGAGAGATTGCTTTAAAAGCCAAAGATTCCGTAAAAAATGCGCTGATCACGGGATCTCCGATCAATGCCGAGCACGCAGTATATTTAAAAGCAGTTGCAGCGCCTGAAAAGATCATTAACGGACTGAATGCAGAATGGGCGGCGGCGAGCAATGAACAAAAGCAAAAAGAAGAATTTGTAAAGAGCTTGCAAAGCAGACATAAGCCGGCGGCGGACGAAAAGTTGAAAATTCAGGAAGGTTTTATCGTGCAGCATCCGGATTCTTATTTTAGTCTGGTGGCTTTAAAGGAATCTTCGGAGTATGATATGGAGGTGGCTAAAGTAGAGCCTAAGTTTTTAGCGCTAACCAAGCGTCTGAGAGAAAGTAAGGCCGGATTAGATTTTGCTAAACAAATCGAGATTGCGAAGTCTACTGCAGTGGGTGCGCTTGCGCCTGATTTCACGCAGAATGATGTGAACGATAAGCCGGTTAAGCTTTCTGAGTTCCGTGGAAAGTATGTGTTGCTGGATTTCTGGGCATCATGGTGCGGACCTTGTCGTGCGGAAAATCCAAATGTAGTGGCTGCCTATAACAAGTATAAAGAGAAGAACTTTACCGTTCTTGGTGTTTCTCTGGATCAGCCGGGAAAGAAGGACAACTGGTTAAATGCGATTAAAACAGATGGACTGACCTGGACTCAGTTGAGTGACCTTCAAGGCTGGAACAACGCGGCATCAAAACTATATGGTGTAAAGGGGATTCCACAGAATTACCTGATTGACCCTGCGGGAAAAATTGTTGCCGCCAACCTTAGAGGAGAGGAACTGCATAAAAAGCTGGAAGAGTTGATGAAATAAGCCATAACAGCATGACAAAGAACTCCCATATTGGTTATCCGGTATGGGAGTTCTTTTTTGAATAAGCCTATAATTACTATATTCGCCCTGGGGAGATTACAAAAATGCTTAATTATCAGGCGATATCGGACAACGAACTGGCCGGGTTATTAAAGTCGGGGGATAGAAAAGCCTATACAGAAATTTACAACAGGTATATATGGCTGTTGCACATCCATGCGTATAAGTGGATGCAGGATCGTGAGGAAGCGAAGGACATTGTTCATGAGCTTTTTACCACTTTATGGACCAAACGTGAAAGCTTGTCTTTCCCGGAAAATCTATCTGCTTATCTGTATGCTGCGATTCGAAACCGTGTCTTCAATGCGATTTCCCATCGGAAGATCGCTTCCCAATACTTGAGTTCTCTGCAGGCTTTTATCGATGAAGGAGCTTGTGTGACGGATCATTTGGTCAGGGAAAAACAAATGACGGTCCTGATCGAAAAGGAAATCTCTGCTTTACCTCCTAAGATGAGGGAAGTTTTTGAGCTCAGCAGAAAATCCCAGTTGAGCCACAAGGAAATTGCAGAACAGCTGGATCTTTCTGAGCAAACGGTAAGGAAACACGTACAACATGCTTTGAAAATATTGAGAATCAAGCTGGGTTTGATGGTGTTCCTGTTTTTAATTTCTCATTATTAAGTCTAAGAGCGGCCTCCCTAAATTTTTTTTCATTTTTATTTACCCCCTCCGGCCAACTTACCTGTCTGTTGTTTTATAAGGGCAACCATGGCCCTTTCTGATTATGAAAAAACCAGATGCAAAAGAACTATTAGACAGGTACCTATCCGGTAATTGTACTGAAGAAGAGCAGGCGCTGTTAGAAAGCTGGCATCTGAGCAGGACAGCCAGTTTAAATGAAGATTTAAGCATGGAGGACCGGAGTCATGATCTGGATGAGGTTTGGGAAAGGTTAGAGCTGCCGGAAGAAGGTCCCCGCCGGATTTCTTTATGGCCAAAGCTGGCCGCTGCTGCAGTTTTGTTGCTTAGTCTCTCTGCAGGAATCATTTTTTATTTATCGAAAACACCCGCAAACAGCGATGCAGAACAGCTGGTCGTTGCCAAAACAATAGTGCCTGGTGGAAACCGGGCGATCCTGACACTTGACAATGGAACGGAGATTTCCTTGTCGGACGCGAAGAACGGATCCCTTGCCAGTCAGTCTGGAGTAAACATTTCCAAATCCAAGGATGGCCGGTTGGTTTATCACCTTTCAAATGTAAATAAACCCAATTCCTACAATACCATCACTACACCATACGGTGGGCAATACCAGGTTGTCTTGCCGGATGGCACCAACGTCTGGTTAAACTCAGGATCTTCCCTGAGGTTCCCGCTGACCTTTGACCACCTCAATGAGCGTAAAGTAGAACTAAAAGGAGAGGCTTATTTTGAAGTCGCCAAACAGCTAAAAGAAGAAAAAGGAAAACAGGAGCGTGTTCCTTTCATCGTCATGACAGACAAACAGGAAGTCGAAGTGCTGGGCACACATTTTAACGTCAATGCCTATACCGATGAACCAGCGGTAAGGACCACCTTACTGGAAGGCCGCGTGAAAGTCTCTGAACCTGCAAAGGTAAAAGAGGGCGTGTTGCTTAAACCCGGAGAGCAGGCCGTGCTGAAAGACAGGTTGTCTGTGCTCAAAGTCAACACAGAAGAAGTGATGAGCTGGAAAAACGGCTTGTTCCTTTTTAACGATACCGATTTAAAGAGCGTGATGCGCCAGGCTTCCAGGTGGTACAATGTAGACGTCGTTTACGATGGCAACATTCCGCCAACCTTATTTACAGGAGAGGTGCCAAGAAGCGTCAATGCTGCCGCTTTCCTGGAGATGCTGAGGTACCTGAACGTAAAATTTAAAATAGAAAAGCAAACCAATACCAGAAATAAAATTGTGGTATCGCTTTAATCAACAGATCATAAACCATAAACTAAAAAAAGATGAATAGAAATTTACCAGCCAAAGAGTAGGAAGCTTGAAATGTTGGCCTATAAATAACCGGGAAAGTGTTGAAGCACTTCCCCGGTCGGAATCCTGTTGATACCAGGATCAATGTTGGGCTAACCATTTCTTCCATTTGTTCCGATAAATCGGGATGAAAAACACGTAGCAATAGACCTTACTTATTTAACCCAACCTTACAAATGTATGTATTTTATTAATACTTCAACAAGTATGGACAGGCCACGCCTTACGCCATATTTTAAACCATTTCATGTCATTGATATCTGGATTTCGGCTCTCAAATCCTTAACGAGAAGACAAATTATTATGCGGATTAATTTGATAGCAATAATGATCGCCATATCGTTGCTGCAGGCTGCGGCCAGCACCTTTGGGCAGCGTGTGACACTGCATGAAAATAATGCCAGTCTGCAGCGGGTATTATTATCGATCAGAAAACAGACAAAATTCACTTTTCTGTACAATAGTGATTTGATTAAAGCTGCAAAAAAAGTAAACCTGAATCTCGAGAACGTTAAACTGGAGCAGGCGCTGGAGGCTTGTTTTCAGGGGCAGGACCTCAGCTTTAAGATCATTGAAAATACGGTCGTAATCAAGAAAAAGGATTTCTCTGTATTGGATCAGATGAAAAATTACATCAGTTTTATTGAGCTGAAAGGGAAGGTGCTTGATGAAAAAGGAGGGCCTTTACCGGGTGCGACCGTGCAGGTCAAGAACACCAAAAAGACGGCGATCACCAATTCGGATGGCGCATTTGAACTCCATGCGGTAGACGACAAAGCGATCCTGGTGGTTTCCTATATCGGATATAAATCAAAAGAGGTGCCTGCAAACCAGGAAAACCCGATGACGATCACATTGGAAATTAATTCTGCTTTATTGTCGGAGATATCCGTGGTTTCTACCGGCTACCAGGACATTCCAAAAGAACGTGCGGCTGGCTCTTTCAGCGTAATTAATGCGGATAAAGACCTGAGTGGTAAATTACAGGGCAATATCATGGACCGTATAGAGGGCATGTCTGCGGGATTAACCAGTTACAAAGTTGGTGGCGTACGGAAAACACAGATTCGTGGAATCTCCACCATCAGTGGAGAAACAGCGCCGTTATATGTGCTCGATGGTGCGCCTTTTGAGGGTGATCCACAATCGATAAACCCTGCTGATGTGGAAAGTGTTACTATTTTGAAAGACGCGACTGCGGCTTCTATTTATGGTGCGAGATCTGCAAACGGGGTCATTGTGATTAATACCAAAAGAGGAAAGAAAGGTCCTTTAAAGATCAGCTATGACGGGACGGTCAAGTTTACCCCGCTTCCTGACCGCGGTTATGCCAACAAAATGAGCAGTGCCGAGCTGGTAGATTTTCAAAGGGAAATGTTCAATTACCGCTCTGGTTCTTATTCGGCGATAGACCCGCGCAAGGCAATGAATGATGTGTATAAATTATTCTACGAACAGCGGGAAGGACACATGACCGAAGCGGAGCTGCAGACTGCTTTGGATGTTTACCGGAACAATGATCGCTATGACCAGGTGGTCAGTGAGTTTATCCGTAAGACTGCGATAGATCAGCAACATAACCTTTCCTTATCCGGAGGTTCAGATTTTTATACCTATAATTTTAGTGGTAATTATATGGGATCTAATCCCTATGATCGCGTACAAAGCAATAATCGTATTGGATTCAATTTCAACAATACCCTCAATCTGACCAAATGGTTGAAATTGAATATTGGCGTACTGGGCAGCAAACAGAATGAGGATTATGACAATGGGATCAGTGGAACGGGGATGTTGAATACTGGTAAAGCTTCTTATTTTATGTTGAGAGATGCACAGGGCAATCCGGTAAACTGGCTGAATTCCAAATCACAGTTTGAAATAAACCGCCTGAATGGTTTGCGTTTACAAGACGAAAATTTTGCTCCTGTAAATGAAATGAATACCAAGCATTTAAATAATGAGAGCAATTACCTGAACATCAATATAGGAACGAATATCAAAATCATAGATGGGCTGTCACTGAATCTGCTTTATCAAAAGGAAAGAACCGATGATTATTTCAAGCAATATTATACAAAAAACGCCTACAATGTAAAAACACAGATCAATGATGCGACGCTGATCAAACCTGATGGAACGGTTACGAATCTGATTCCTGTTGGCGGACAGCTGAGTGAAATCCGCGGTGATAAAAACTCCCATACTTTGAGGGCACAGGTTAATTTCAGTAAGTTATTTGGCAAACACCGTCTGGAAATGATTGCTGGTGCAGAGCAACGTAAGATTCTGAGCACAGGGACAAACATCTACAAATATGGATACGATGATTATAACCTGAGCTATAAATTGATCAACGAAGCTGCACTTGCGGTAGCTACACTGGGCACAGAGTCTATCAATGATCGTTTTCAATTAACCAGACTTGAGAAAGGATTCAGTTCTACAGAAAACAGGTTTGTCTCTTTCTACGGGAATGGTTCTTATACGTACGACAATAAGATCACTGCAAGCGCCAGTATTCGTATGGATCAGTCAAATTTGTTCGGTACAGATCCTAAATACCAATACAAACCGTTGTGGTCTGCAGGTTTAATGTATGTGATTTCTGAAAATCAGAACGACTGGCTCGACCGTCTTATTGTTCGGGGTACCTATGGTATCAATGGTAACATCTCCAAATTGAATGGTCCTTATATGATTACCAAGGATGGAGGACCTAATTCCAATACGAATGAGTCACAGGCTTATGTTCAAAGTCCGCCAAATTCTGGTCTGCGTTGGGAAAAGACGAATGTAACCAATCTTG
Source organism: Pedobacter sp. KBW06 (assembly GCF_003852525.1). GTDB lineage: Bacteria > Bacteroidota > Bacteroidia > Sphingobacteriales > Sphingobacteriaceae > Pedobacter. The sequence continues at coordinate 1,372,741 of NZ_QAJL01000003.1, read as the reverse complement.
CCTTTGATTTTAGCCTCCTTAAGAACCGTTTCTCCGGATCTGTTGAGTTTTATAATAAATCTACGAGTGATCTTTTGGGCTTTCAGACTACCGATCCTACGATCGGCTGGAGTTCTGTGATGCTGAATTATGGAAGCATGAGAAACCGTGGAACAGATATCTCGTTAACCAGTACAAATTTAACGACAAATGATTTTAAGTGGAATACTACATTGAATTTCAATTACAATAAAAATGTACTGACCAAACTGGAAAATGAAGGGAAAAGCGTCTATTCTTATCTTGACAGGGGGCAGAATAGAGTAGGGGTCCCGATGAATTCAATTTATAGCATTCGCTATAAAGGACTGGATGATAAAGGAAAGCCGATTGCTTTAACCAAAGAAGGAAAGGAAGTTAAAAGTACTGATCAGCTAACAGTATCAGATTTGATTCATGAAGGGACTGCGACTCCTCCTTATGCGGTTTCTTTGTCCAACAGCATGAGTTATAAGAATTTTGACCTGTTCTTTATGTTCATCTATTACGGAGGTCATGTGATGCGTGATGTCTACTCCCCTTATTTAACCAAATATGCGGAGTTAAACTATACCACTAATATGGATAGGAGTGCGTTGAATTATTGGAAAAAAACTGGTGACGAGTCGATTCCGGGAATAGCACCGGGCTTTGCTTCGGCCGCAAGTTCTGTTATCACCAATATATGGGAAGCGGGAAATCAGGGAATTCAACGGGCGGATTACATCAAATTGCGTGACATCACTTTGAGCTATAACCTGGCGAATGAATTCTTGAAAAGAAACCATGTGCAGCGTTTAAGGCTTAGCCTTCAGGTACAAAATGCATGGCGCTGGTCGGCAAATAAACAGAATCTGGATCCGGAAGTATGGCTGGGAACGACCAATTCTTCTGCGTTTAGTCCGCTTTCTCCTCCTACCAGAGGAATACTGCTTCCGCCAACTTACACCTTTGGTCTTTCTGCTAATTTTTAATTCTAAACCATTATGAAAAAGATATTCACCATTTTATTCATCACTATAGTTGCCCTATCAGGATGTAAAAAATACCTGGATATAAAACCTAAAGGGTATACGATCCCGGAGTTTTATGACGATTACGAAAGGTTATTAAATAATTCTGCACTATATGGCGTTTCTTCATCGTATCCCGTTTACTTAACCGATGATGCACAATCCGGGGAAGTAAAAGACCCTAATAAATCTGCTGATTATCTAGGTTATGACCTCTTTAAACGAAATTTATATGAGTTTAAACCCGGGCGTGTTTTTGAATCCGGGCAGTCAGACCGGTTTTATGAAGCTGCCTATGAGCATATCTTTGTTTACAATACCATTATCAATAACATAGAAAATGTAAAAGACAGAACAATGGCCGACCGGATGCAGCTTAAAGCGGAAGCACAAATTGGCCGAGCATTCGAATACCTGACCATTGTCAATGCTTATGCTGCACATTACGATCCTGCCACTGCAGGAACGGATCTGGGAGTCCCGCTGGTGTTGACGGAAGATATCAACGCGAAGTATAAGAGAGGTACGGTAGAAGAGGTTTACAGTCAGATACGGAAGGATCTGGATGAAGCACTTCCTCATTTAGCACTGAAGGTTCCTAATAATTTCCACCCGACAAAAAGTGTTGGTTATGCCTTTTTAAGCCGGATGTACCTGTATATGGGAAAATATGCAGAAGCCTTGCAGAATGCAAATGAGGCCTTGAAATTAAATAGCAATCTGATTGATTACCGCACTTATACAAATAAAAAGGGAACCTGGGGAAGGGTTTGCTCCATTGCAGATCAGACGGTGGTCTTCCCTCGCCCAAATGAAAGTAAAGAAAGTATCTGGAGCCGCTTTGGTTCTTCCAGTAATGGACATGTATTTACGGAACTGTACGCCAGTGCCGATTTATTGGATGTTTATCAAAAGGATCTGCCGGCAAATGCTACAGATCAGCGTTTAAAACTTCTCTTCTGTGATGGACAAGCTAATTTTGGCGGGGCAATTACTGTTTTTCCGGGGAGAAAGCTTTGGGCAGCTTATATAGAGTTTAACTATGGATTCGGCACACCGGAGCTTTACCTCATCGCAGCAGAATGCGAGGCGAGGGTCGGAAGTAAAGATCTCGCTTTGCAGCATTTGAACAAATTGAGGGATATGCGTATCGCTGGTAATCAGCCATTGATGGCAGCAACTAAAGATGAGGCATTGCGCATGGCACTTGAAGAAAGAAGAAGAGAAATTCCTTTGCAGGGAAGTACACGTCTGATCGATTTGAAAAGATTGAATAAAGATCCCCGTTTCGCAAAAACAGTGACCCATAAAAACGGAACAGAAACGTATACTTTACCGGCAAATGATAAGCGGTATATCCTTCCCTTGCCACCAAATGTCCTGGAGTTTAATCCTTCGATACCGGTGTACGATCGTTAAATCCTCAGCTGGATCAAATCCATAAAATAAAGGAACCTGCAATCAGTTGCCGCCTTGTAAACAGGCCTAAGCTGATGCGGGTTCTTAATCCTATTATATATTATAAAAGAACACATGACCATAAAAAATATAACCATGTTCCTGTTTCTGCTAATTGGCGGAAGCATAAAAGCACAGGAAGGCATTAAATTTAACCAGACTTCAAACTGGAAGGAAACTACGGAAAAGGCTGCTGCCGAAAATAAACTGATCTTCATAGATTGCTATACCTCCTGGTGTGGGCCTTGTAAATGGATGGATCAGAATGTCTTTGTAGACCCAACTGTAGGGGCTTTCTTCAATAAGAATTTTATCAATGCTAAAATTGATATGGAAAAAGGGGAGGGGATTGCGCTGGCGAAAAAATACAATGTGCGCTCTTTTCCGACTTTCCTGTTTGTAAATGATAAAGGGGAAGTGATCCATAGAACGGCTTCCAGGATGCCCGTTGCCGAATTTTTGGAGGAAGGGAAAATGGCCTCAGATCCAGGTAAAAATTTCTCCTCTATGAAAAAGAAATATGAATCCGGACAACGGGATATCCCCTTTGTTCTGGATTATTACCTGACTTTACAAAAATCAGAACGTGGAACTGCGGATCAAATCGGGAAAGACATTGTGACAAAAATTACAGAACAGGAATTGAACTCCGCATTGGGATGGAAAGCGGTAAAGACACTGGCCAGATCAGAAACGGATCGTCTGGGTGCTTACTTCATGGCAAATCCAGGAAGGTATACTGCCTGGAGTACAATAGCCGAAAGAGAAGAACTGACAGACCGACTGATCAGCAGCAGTATGTACGGTTATATTTATGCCAAAGATGAAGCTGCCTTCATGAAGAAACTGGCTTTTTTCAATACTTCTGATAAAGCAGACCGTAGAATACAAGGGGCGATGCTGGAAGCTGATTTTTATCTGGAACAAAATAGAACCGCCGATTATAAAAAGGTGACCGATGCTGCATTGAAAGGAGTTTTAAAGTCGGAGGCTGAAAAACTGAGCTTTCTGGCCAGAAGAGCAGACTATAAAGCTGCTTCAAATCCTGAGATTTTAGCGCAGGCCTACCTGTTGGCAAAGCGATCCGTAGAACTGGCACCTGAGGAATATTCCATTCAAAGTACGTTTGCTAAAGTATGTCTCTCTCTGAAAAAGAAAGAGGAGGGATTAAAAGCAGCGAAAAAATCAAGATTGCTTGCGGATGCGGAGACTTCCAAAATTCAGAAGCTGTCTCAGGAATTATTGGATAAGATTGAATCATTATAAGCTGATAAAATGCAACAGATGAAAAAGACATTAAAAGTCTCCATGCTTTCCTTAACCATAGTTTCATTGGTTGGTATTGCTGGAGTCCATGCACAAAATACCAAGGGTTTTACCATTAAAGGGGAATTGACCGGCTTAAAAGACGGTGATAAAGTGATGCTGATTCATAGCATCGACCAGCGTAAAATGGATACTGTTTTTCAAATTGTAAAAAACAACAGATTTGAACTGAAAGGACAAGTGAAAAACGGGGCTGATTTTTACAGTTTAAGGGTCGAAAATAAGCGCATCAGGTACAATGCCTTTTTAGACAATTCTTCAATGGTCCTGAAAGGGGATGCTGAAGACCTTTCCAAAGTCACGCTTTCAGGTTCTCCGGCTCATGAGGATTACCAAAGGTTTACAGCGATGATGGCGCCAACAACAGCGAAGATCAGAAGTCTGAATAAGGAATACCGTGATGCAAGTACCGCAAAAAACGAAGCGCTGGTTAAAAATATCAGCAAACAATTCGACGAGCTGGAAGGAGAACAGGCAAAGCTGACGAATGATTTTATCCTTAAAAATCCCCAGTCTTACTATACCCCTTATCTGATTTTTAACGGAGATATTGAACCTTCAGTTACGGAATCTGTTTATAACGGACTTTCCAAAGCGGTAAAGGCAAGTACTTATGGAATTAAGCTGAAAGAACGCCTGGCTGATCTTTCCAGGGTGGCTGTAGGAATTAAGGCACCTGATTTTAGTGCATTAACCCCTGAAGGAACAACACTTTCCTTAAATGAGGTGGTTAAAAAAGGAAAGTATACCCTGATTGATTTCTGGGCTTCCTGGTGTGGGCCATGCAGATAGGAGAACCCGAATGTCGTTGCGGCTTATGCTAAATTTCATGAGAAAGGACTGAATATTTTGGGGGTTTCACTGGATAAAACAGAAGGAGCTGCCGCATGGAAAAAAGCGATTGCTGCTGATCAACTGACCTGGTATCAGATCTCAGATTTAAAGTACTGGGAAAGCCCAATGGTGAAGTTATATGCCATCAGGGGGATTCCTCATTCTGTGTTGGTGGATGCCAATGGCATCATTGTAGCGAAAGATCTTCGTGGTAAAGCACTACATGATAAACTGGAAGAATTGCTGAAATAATTTCCCCTGGGTAACTTAGCAAATCAAAACGGTCATATATTTAATATGGCCGTTTTTTTTAGGGCATAAAAAAGCCCCTGTTTCATGAGGGGCATTGTCCTTTCTTTATATGTTAGAAAGAAAAATCATCATTGTGATTCTTGTTTCCTGCGCCTTCGTGGTTCTCAGAATACTCGTAGCGTTTTTCTACAACATCCTGGTGGCTTTTAATATAGTCAACAGTCTCATTTAATCCTTCTGCAAATTTCTCAAAGTCTTCTTTATATAGGAAGATTTTATGCTTTACAAAAACACCGTCTTCCAGTCTTTTTTTACTCTCAGTTAAAGTTAGGTAATAGTCTCCTGATCTTGTTGCTTTTACGTCGAAAAAGTACGTTCTTTTACCGGCCCTTACTTTCTTCGAAAAAACCTCTTCTCTCTCTTTGTTGTCAAATTCTCCCATGGTTGGTATTGATCTTGGTTTTTGGTTCGGGTAAATATAAAGCAATAATTATTAAACTTCAAAATAGAAAATTACACGGAATGCCTTTCCTCAGTGCAAAATTGTTAATTTATCGTTATTTTATTGCTTTTTGTGGTACTTAGACCTCTAAAATGCATGTTTTCATTTTTTTTAGTCCTTATGCAAGCGGAGAATCACCAGAACTTTCCTCTTCCAGTAATTGATTTTGATACATTTCAGCATAAGCGCCTCCCAATTGGAGTAAATCAGCATGTGTACCTTGTTCAATGATCCTGCCATCGTCTAAAACAAGAATTTTGTTCGCATTTTTAATCGTTGAAATCCGGTGGGCAATGAGAATACTAGTTTTTCCTTTCATCACTCTTCCAAGGTTATTCAGAATCTCTTCTTCTGTGCGGGTATCTACTGCGGAAAGACAATCGTCGAAGATCAGGACCTTAGGTTCCTTAATTAAGGCACGGGCGATAGACACACGTTGTTTTTGTCCGCCGGAAAGGGTGATTCCTCTTTCCCCAAGCATGGTTTCAAATTTAAGGTCGAAATTGATGATGTTTTGATATACAGCGGCGTTTTTAGCGGCATCTGTCACTTCTTCCTCTGTTACCTGGTCCAGTCCGAAGGCGATGTTATTTCGGATCGTATCAGAGAAGAGGAAAACCTCCTGAGGCACGAAACCAAACTGACTGCGGTAATGCTGCAGGTTCAGCTGGGCAATGGCTGTGCCATCCATTTTTATTTTCCCCTGATCCACATCATACATGCGCATCAGCAGGTTGGCAAGTGTTGATTTTCCGGAGCCTGTACGCCCGATGATGGCCACAAACTGACCTTGCTCGATCTCAAAGCTAATGTCTTTTAAAGCCTGGATTCCGGTGTCCGGATAGGTAAAGCTAACGTTTTCAAAACTGATGTTTCCGTTTAACGGAACAGTTTCACTGCTGCCTGAAACAATGTCGGGCTGCAGCTGCAGAAATTCATTGATCCTTTTCTGAGAAGCGGAAGCGCGTTGGATGAGGGTGGTTACCCATCCCAGCATCGATACCGGGAAGGTGAGCTGATTCACATATACAATAAACTCGGCAATGTTTCCCGCGCTGATTGACCCTTCGATCACCTGCTTCCCGCCAATATAAACGGTAAGGATGGTGCTCAGTCCAACGAGCAGCAGCATGGTCGGATAAAATAAAGCCTGGACTTTAACCAGCCCCATGGCATTGTCTTTATAACCCTGGCTTTCCGCGGCAAATACATCTTTGGTATGGCCTTCCCTTACGTAAGACTTAATGACACGGATTCCGGAGAATCTTTCCTGAACAAAGCTACTCAGTCTGGAAAGCTGTTCCTGGATCTGTTCACTTCTTTTATTGATCAGGGTGTTGACAAAATAAATGATGACCACCAGAACGGGTAAAGGAAGTAAGGAGAAAATTGCGAGTGTACTGTTCACCGAGAACATGGCATAAATCACCAGTACAAACAGTACCGCCGTATTGATGGTATACATGATGGCCGGACCTACATACATGCGGACCCTGTTGACATCCTCCGTTGCACGGTTCATCAAATCGCCGGTATTGTTTCTCCGGTAAAAACCGAGGCTCAGTTCCTGATAATGGGCATAGATCTCGTTTTTCATGTCATATTCTATATGTCTTGACATTAGAATAATGGTCTGACGCATGAAAAACAGAAAAAGACCCCTCATTAAATAAAGTACCAATACCAATAAACCGAAATAAAACAGGCTGGTACTAAAGATATCATAGATGATGCTGCGGCGTTCGAAACCTTCGAACAAACCATAGATCTGTATATTTTCTGTAATTAGATTAAAAGCATGCCCAATGACCTGAGCGGGGATTACACCAAAGATATTGGAGATGATTACAAAAAATACCCCCGGAATAATCCACCATTTATATTTATAGAAGTATTTGTTTAAGAATCTAAGGTGTTTCATGAGTTGGTAAAGTTAGCCAAATGAAGGTAATTTTTTTTAAGACTTTGGTTAAAACAGTGTAAATAATGTTTTTTTTATGCTAGTTTTGCGACATATCTGATAAACAAAATTATATGCCTGATAATAGTTCTCTTGTGAATTCAGTTTTAGACCAATTAAGTGCCGCAGGGCATAAAAAGGTTGTTTTTTGCAATGATCCCGATACTGGCTTGAAGGCAATTATAGCCATTCATGATACCACGCTTGGTCCGGCTTTAGGCGGAACACGCATGTGGAATTACGTTACAGAGGCTGAAGCATTGGAAGATGTACTCAGATTATCGAGGGGAATGACCTATAAAGCTGCGATTACCGGCCTGAATATTGGTGGTGGTAAAGCAGTAATTATCGGGGATTCCAGAAAAGGAAAGTCGGAAGCGATGATGCGCAGCTACGGAAGGTTCATCAAAAACCTGAACGGAGAGTTCATTACCGCAGAAGATTTGGGTACGACCACAAAAGATATGGAGTATATCCGTATGGAAACAGGTCATGTTACCGGAGTTCCTGAATCTTTAGGTGGGGCAGGTAATCCGGCACCACATACCGCAAAAGGCGTTTTCCTTGGCATCAAAGCCTGCGTAAAAGAGGTGTTTGGAACAGATATGCTGGCAGGACGCTCGGTAGTAGTGCAGGGGATAGGAAATGTAGGAGAGCACCTGGTAGAGTTATTGAGGGCTGAGAATGTAGAAGTATACATCAGTGACATCAACGAAGAACGTTTACAACATGTAGCACGTACTTATAAAGCGAAACCTATTGCTGCGGATAAAATCTTTGGAATTGATGCAGATATTTATGCACCATGTGCCTTGGGAGCTACCGTAAATGACAAGACCATTCCTAAAATGAAATTTGCGATTATCGCGGGTTCTGCAAATAATCAATTGGCAGATGAGCAGACACATGGCAAACTGTTATTGGATAAAGGGATCTTATTTGCACCAGATTACCTGATCAACGCAGGCGGATTGATCAGTTGCTATTCAGAATTAACCGGTTTCGGAAAGAAACGGACGATACAGCTTACAGAAAACATTTACAATGCCACGCGCGATGTGATAAAAATGTCTAAGAAAGACAACATCCCAACAATATGGGCCGCGAACCGCATTGCAGAACAAAGAATCATCGACATCAAAAAAATAAAATCATCATTTTAATAAACAATTTTAATAAACCGGTAATTTACCACTCGTTCTTACATTCATGTTAAACAGAAGGCACTTAAGAATTAAAGCTTTGCAGAATATTTTTGCATGGCAAATGACAGACAAGAGAGATTTAGCTTCTTCGAAGAAGGCATTATTGCAGAGTATTGACAGCGTGTACGAAATGTACATCTGGATGCTTTCGCTCCTTGTTGAGGTCACGGAATACACTAGCACGGATGCTACAGAAAGGTCAAATAAACATTTGCCTACAGCAGAGGATCTCAATCCAAACATGAAACTGCTCCACAATAAGTTTGCGGTAACTCTGAAAGAGAACCCAGCCTTTATTGATATGGTCAACAAATACCAGATCAACTGGTTGTCTGACCCGGAATTTGTAAAAGGTATTTTCAATACCCTGAAAACTACTCCTGAATACCTGGCTTATCTTGCCGATGAGGACAACAGCCTGGAGGAATCCAAAACCATTATCAAATACATTTTCAGAAAGATTATTTTGAAAAGCCACAACATCATTCAGGCTTTTGAGGACAAGTTTATCAACTGGTCTGTAGATAAAGAAGTGATGCAGGGAATGGTGGCCAAGACTTTGAAAAATTTCACCTCTGAAGATCCCCGTAAAAATAAACTGACCCCGATCAGTCAGGATTGGGATGAAGATAAAAAGTTTGTCGAAGATCTTTTTGTTTATACCTTGAAAAACAACAAGGAATATCAGGACCTGATCGCAGAGCGTACCAAGAACTGGGAATCGGAAAGGATTGCTTTAATGGATACCATTTTGATGAAAATGGCGATCTGTGAATTGTTAAACTTCCCCTCTATACCAGTTAAGGTGACGATTAATGAATACCTGGATCTATCAAAAGATTACAGTACTCCGAAAAGTAATTCATTTATTAACGGTATCTTGGACAAAATTTTAGGTGACCTGAAGCGGACAGACAGCATCCATAAAATCGGTCGCGGACTTATAGAAGAATAACGATTATGAAACAAATCTTGTTATTGGCAATTGCAGCGATGACATTTGCATCATGCCAGCAAAACACAGCAAAAACTCCTGCAGAAAGTACTGCAGCGGCAGGTACAACAGCAACAACTGAAGCTTCAGCAAATCCTGTTGCAGCAGCCGATGCACCTGTAATTACCTTCGATAGCGGAATCTATAACTTCGGTAAAATAGCTCCGGGAGAGAAAGTAAACTACAGTTACAAATTCAAAAACACGGGTAAAAGCCCGCTGATCATCAGCAATGCTACAGCAACTTGTGGTTGCACTATTCCTGAACCTCCGAAAGAACCAATTCCACCGGGTGGAGAAGGCGTGATTAAAGTAGTTTTTGATAGCCATGGTAAATTTGGGATGCAGGATAAAGTGATCACAGTGACTTCCAATGCAAATCCGGCAGTTGCAGAATTGCACCTGACAGGAGAGATCAAAGAAGTAAAATAGGCAATACAAAAATTTTATAAACAACAATATGATATCAACAGTAATCTTACAAGCAGGTGGCAGCAATATGCTAGGTACCCTGGTACCGATGGTTTTAATCATGGTCGTATTTTATTTCTTTATGATCAGACCACAGGTTAAAAAAGCAAAAGACCATAAAAAACTGGTTGAAGACTTGAAAAAAGGCGATAAAGTCGTAACTACTGCCGGAATTCACGGAAGGATCGTTGATATGAACGATACTACGTTTGTAATCGAAGTAGAAAGCGGTGCTAAAATCCGTTTTGATAAAACCGCAGTCTCTGTGGATGCAACGAAAGCTGCAGTTCCTAAAGTTGATCTTGCAAAAACTGACGCTCCTAAAGCATAGGTTTTTCAGCTATACTGGTAAAAGCCGCATCCTTGTTTGGTGCGGCTTTTGCATTTCAGTATATTTGTTTACTTTACCACCATGCCAATCATCAAACTCACAAAAGTAGAGCAAAAGCGTTTTCTGGCGCTGGTCACCTGCCTGTTCCTGGCAGTTGGTGCATGGCTGTTCATGGCTTTGAACAATAAATATGTCTATACTGCAAAGACGGTTCTGGACTACCGAAATTTCCCTCAGAAGAAAGCTTTTCATCCTTTACAGTCGGACACGGTAGATTTACAGGTGGAAGGAACCGGATGGCAGCTCCTGTTTGCCCGACTGAGGATTAAACCTCAATCGATCTCCATCAGCCTGGAAAAACTAAACAACAGGAATTTTGTGCTCTTTTCTGAGCAGCTGTTCAATGTGAACCGGCAACTGGAGACTTCCCAAAAGATCATTTCTGTAAAACCCGATACCCTTTACTTCGATTTTTCTGAAAGAAGGGTGAAACGGGTACCTGTAAACCTGGTTTCTAACCTGCATTATATGCCACAGTACGGCGTTTCGAACGAGATCCAGATCAATCCCAGTTATGTGACGATCTCCGGTCCTGAGCAGGACATCCGAAACATCAACGAGTGGAATACAGATACGCTGAAAATGGAGAAAATTCAGGCGACAACGGTAGCCAGGATTGCGATGATGCAAAATAAGATGAAGAACGTGAACATCTTTCCGACAAGTGTAGATGTCAAACTGCCGGTCGACGAGTTTACGGAAAAAGTAATAGAGGTTCCCGTTAAGGTTATCAATAACAAGGAGTATTACAATGTTAAACTTTACCCTAAAAAGGTGAAGATTACCCTGCTGGTTGCCCTTTCTAAATATCCGCAGGTAAATGAGGAATTTATCGAGGCGGTCGTAGATATGAATGAGTGGAAGATTTTTCAGCACAATGAGCTGAGGGTAAAGCTGATCCGCTTTCCCGATTATTGTAAGCTGGTACAGTCACAACCGGCAAAAATTGATTTTATCATAGAAAAATAATGTTAAAAATAGGAATAACAGGAGGTATAGGAAGTGGGAAAACCACCGTGTGTAAGGTGTTTGAGAGCCTGGGCATTCCGGTATTCTATGCAGATACAGTGGCGAAGCAGATCATGGTCAGCGATCCGATCCTGGTTGCAGGCGTTAAAGCAGCTTTTGGCGCAGAAAGCTATGCTCCTGACGGCAGCTTGAATAATAAACACATTGCAGGTATCGTCTTTAATCAGGCCGAAGAACTTGCTAAATTAAATGCATTGGTACATCCTGCCGTATTCCGGGCATTTGAACACTGGGTAAAAGATATTCCGGCAAGTGTCCCTTATGTGCTGAAAGAAGCAGCCCTGCTTTTTGAAAGCGGTTCTTATCAGATGTGCGATAGGAATGTATTGGTTGTTGCCCCTTTAGCGCTCAAATTACAACGCGTGATGCAGCGCGACGGGGTCACTGAGGCACAGGTTCAGGCCAGGATGGATAAACAGCTCTCCGATGAGGAGAAAGCAAAAATGGCGGATATGCTGGTCCGCAATAATGAAACAGATTCTTTAATTATACAATTGATGGATCTTCACCATCAATTTTTAAATATACTCCCTTAATGATATTAGATGATTTTATAGTTGCTACAAAAACAGGTTTATTTTGTAGGTATGGTGATTTTTATCTGGATCCTAAGGAAATCGTAAAATACGCAGTGATTTCCCATGCCCATGGCGACCATGCCATAGGCGGAAACCTGAACGTATACTGCACAGAAGCTACGGCACTTTTTATGAAACACCGGTACAAGAAATTTGCCGGGGGAGAATTTCACCTTAAAGCTTATGAGGAAACATTTGTTTTAAATGGTGTGAAAATCAGTTTTATTCCTGCCGGGCATATCCTGGGCTCTGCGATGATTCTGATGGAGTATGAGGGGGTTAAGTACCTGTATACGGGAGATTATAAACTTCAGCCTGATGATACCTGTGAGCCTATTGAATACCGTGAGGCAGATGTGCTGATCACAGAGACGACTTTTGCAGATCCCAATACCAGGCATCCCGCAGCGGAAGAGGAAATTCTGAAACTGAATGCGACACAGAGCAACATCATGCTGGGTGCTTATGCATTAGGTAAATGCCAGCGTCTGATCAGTCTGATGAATAAATATTGTCCGGAAAAACGGATATTGGTACACCATAGCATGATGCCTTTTGTGAAGATTTATGAGCAGAATGGGATAGACATGGGGAAATATGAGATGTACGACAGGAAGGTGATGAAGAACAACCATACGAATATGGTCTATCTTGTGCCGCCGATGGTGTTCAGGAGTTATTTCCGCGCGATCAATGTGATCAGGGTCTTTGCAACCGGGTGGAAACACCTGCAAAACAACAATGAAATCCAGTTGTATGTTTCTGACCATGCCGATTGGGAAGACATCATTTATACGATAGAGCAGGTGAAACCTACGCAGGTATGGACCAATCACGGAGATGGCGTACAATTAAAAAAACATTATGCGGATAGTTTGGTAGTTAAATTGCTGACTTAAAATGGAAGAGGGGATAGACTATTATCTAAATGAGGATGGGCTGATGGTTTTCACCGAAGCTTATCATTTGAAAAGAGGCTATTGTTGTAAGAATAAATGCAGACATTGCCCCTGGGGATTTGGTAAAAAGAAAACCAAACCAAAAGAAGAGAACGATACTTAATGAAAAGATTGGAGATGCAGTTGCAGAAAGAAACAAAAACGTCAAAATTTGAAAATATTTACCAGCAGGCTATTGTGAATGTGGTATTTACCTATAGCTGGTGTAATGAACATTTCAGACAGCTGATTCAGCCTTATGAGATCACGCCACAGCAATTCAATATCCTGAGGATTCTGAGGGGGCAATATCCTGCGCCTTCTACCATCAACCTCCTGAAAGAGCGGATGCTGGATAAAATGTGTGATGCTTCCAGGATCACAGAACGCCTGGTTCAGAAAGAGTTGGTTGCCAAAAAGATCAATCCAAACGATAAACGGGCGGTAGATATCCTGATCAGCGATAAAGGGCTTGCACTTTTGAAAAGGATGGACCAGGAGCTTGACCTTTCTGCACCGGTTTCCGAAAACCTGACCGAAGAGGAAGCAACGCTGCTCAATCAGTTGCTGGATAAAATGCGGGGATAACCGGCTGCTTAATGTGCATGTCCGCCGGCAGAGAAATAACCGATCAGGGCGATTCCTACACCGCATAACACGGCAATCATTTTCCGCTTACTCACTTTATGGTCTACACTGGATTCAAACAGGATGGTGGTAGAGATGTGAAGGAAGATTCCGATCACAATTCCCATGATTTTGTTGAAGTAGTTTTCTACGCCTCCAATGGTGCCATTGCTCAGGCCATAACTCACATAAAACCCAAGCGGAGCCATAACCGCAAAAATGCTGATGTAAAAAAGCACACTGTTTCTGTTGAATTTACTTTGCATCAGGATGCTGGCCAGTGCAAAAGCCGCAGGGATATGGTGCAATGAAATTCCAAATATCAAAGCATTGTGCTGGTCTTTTGCCAGAGGCATTCCTTCCAGAAAGGCATGCAGGCATAAACTGATCATGATGCCATAAGGAAAAGCTTTGGAATCCCCATGTTTATGAATATGACCATGTTCTACACCTTCGGAGAACTGTTCCAGCAGAATCTGCAATAAGAAACCAATCAGGATAAAGATGCCGATCTCTGCATGGTCCGGACCGCTGTAGGCATCAGGGATCAGGTGTAATACGGTAATGGCAAATAAATAGGCCCCGCTAAAAGATAGGATGAGCTTTAGCAGCTGCGACTTATCGCTCTTTACCAGAAAGATGGCAGAGCCCCCTAAAAAGGCGCTAAAGAATAAAATAAACAGCTTCCAGACTTCCATTATACTTGCGGTTGTATTTTTTTGTAGATAAAAGATGTTGCGATTCCGATGGAGCTGCCGAGCAATGCGCCGGCCATGGTATCAATCGGGTAATGTACCCCAACATAGATTTGTGAAAAAGAAATGATAAAGGCCCAGATCAGTGCAATGGGCAAAATAGGTTTCCATTTGTCGTAAAAGACAAAGATGAGAAAAAGGGCGATGGCAAAATGATTGGTGGCATGTGCCGAAGGAAAGCTATATCCGCTTCCGCAGGGCACACGACGGATCAGTTCATCTGCCAGGCTGAGGTCATTGCAGGGCCTGATGCGAGCAACCAGGGGTTTGATGACCCTGGAGGACAATAAATCTCCTACGGCTACCGTAAAAAGCAACATTCCGATGATGTACCATCCTTTTTTCCTGTACTCTTTTACACAGAAAATGACGATAAACAGGTAGAGGGGTGCCCAAAAATAACGGTTCCTCATTAAAGGCAGCAGCCAATCGAAAAATGGATTTGCGAGGCCTCTGTGGATTTTAAGAAACAATTCGACATCAAACTGCTGCAGGCTTTCTATCATATTTTTTTGCAGATTAAAATCAGGCGGTCGGACTTGGTCTCGTCAAATGGCTCCAGGCCATAGCTTCCGAAAGTCTCGGTGATCTGCAGGCCGCTCTTCAGGAACATTCTTTCAAAATCTTCCAGCTGGAAGGCTTGTACCCGCTCTTCAAAAGCAAAGGTTTTGTTCCTGTGTTCAAAGTTAATGTGTTTAATGATCTTTCCTTCCGACACAAATTTATGGAGGTGGAATTCTATACCTTCTACAGTTTTTGTTTCCTGCTGCGTGAGGTTTTTAATGATTTTCTGGGTGTTGAAATAGTCGATAACCAGCGTTCCATCAGGCTTTATGCCCTTTCTGAAGGATTTTAAAGCATTGACATGGTCTTTTTCCGTATCAAAATACCCAAAGCTGGTGAACAGGTTCATGGCGATGTCAAAATAATTGATGAAGGCCAGTTTGCGCATGTCATGAACAAAGAAATGAAGGTGTTTTTGCTCGAACTGCTGCGCATATTTTATGCTTTGCTCTGAAAGGTCTATTCCGGTCACATCATAGCCTTTTTTATTCAGGTAAATGGAATGACGTCCCCTGCCACAGGCAATGTCCAGAATCCTGGAATCTGCTGCAGGTTTTAAATAAGCCGATAGGTTATCGATTAAGAATTCTGCCTCAGCGTCATTACGTTGACTATATAAAATATGGTAATAGGGGGAATTGAACCAATATTGAAACCATTTACGCTGCATAGAGCCGGAATTTTTGATGTTTAGGAAAAAGACAAATATAGTATTTTGAAATGCAACAAAGAGGATTATTTGAGCTTCATCGCCAATTTTAATGATGTTAATTTTACGATTGAGGGCCTTAAAAATCAATCATTCTGTTCTTTTTTTGCTATTTTTGAAAAAAAAACCGAATAACTTGACACTAATAAAATCTATCTCTGGAATAAGAGGAACCATCGGTGGAATTGCCGGTAATGGTTTGACTCCTATTGATATCGTTAAATTTACGGCAGCTTACGGCTCCTGGATTATCAATAAAACGAACATTAAAAAAATTGTTGTCGGTCGTGACGCCAGGATCTCAGGAGAAATGGTGAACCACCTCGTGATTGGCACACTTCAGGGCTTGGGAATTGAGGTCATTGACCTTGGCTTATCCACTACGCCGACTGTAGAAATCGCTGTTCCGCTGGAAAAAGCAGGTGGCGGGATCATCTTAACGGCAAGTCACAATCCTAAACAATGGAATGCTTTAAAATTACTCAATGAAAAAGGGGAATTCATCAGCGATGCAGATGGAAAAGAACTTTTGGAGATCGCTGAAAAAGCAGAATTCAGTTTTGCTGATGTTGATGATCTGGGTAAGGTAACCCATAACGATACGTATTTACAGAAACATATAGATGCCGTTCTTGCCTTGCCACTGGTAGATGTGGCAGCGATCAAAGCAGCCAATTTTAAGATTGCCATTGATTGTGTAAATTCTACGGGAGGAATTTTTGTACCGGCTTTATTGAAAGCATTGGGGGTAAAAACAGTTTATGAACTGTATTGTACTCCGGATGGACATTTCCCTCATAACCCGGAGCCATTGCCGGAAAACCTGACCGAAATTTCCAAACTCGTAAAAGAGAAAAATGCAGATTTAGGAATTGTGGTTGATCCGGATGTAGACCGTTTGGCTTTTGTATGCGAAGATGGCGGCATGTTTGGTGAAGAATATACCCTGGTAGCCGTAGCGGATTATGTGATTAAAAATACCCCGGGAAATACGGTTTCCAACCTGTCTTCTACCAGAGCATTGAGAGATGTGACGGAAAGGGCAGGAGGAGCGTATCACGCTTCCGCAGTTGGAGAAGTGAATGTAGTAAACCAAATGAAAGCGACCAATGCAATCATTGGTGGTGAAGGTAATGGTGGAATCATCTACCCGGAATCTCATTACGGCCGTGATGCACTGGTTGGAATCGGATTATTCCTGACCCACCTCGCAAAGTTTGGTAAGTCTGTTTCTCTTTTAAGAAGTAGCTATCCTGCCTATTACATTTCTAAGAATAAAATTACCCTAACTCCGGAAATGGACATTGATGCTTTATTGCTGAAGGTTCAGGAGAAATATAAAAACCAGCCTATCAGTACAATTGATGGGTTGAAAATAGAGTTTGATAAAGAATGGGTTCATTTGCGCAGGTCAAATACAGAGCCGATCATTCGTATTTACAGTGAGGCTGGCAGCGAAACCGTTGCGGAGAACCTTGCTTCGAAAATCATATCAGATATTAAAGAAATTTTAAAATTGAACTAATGCAGACGAACAGGATCTATTTGGATAACGCGGCAACGACGCCTCTTGATGCAGAGGTGATCACAGAGATGGTGAACGTGATGACTAATTATTACGGAAATCCATCTGCAATTCATGCTCAGGGCAGGGAGGTACGTACATTGGTGGAAAAAGCAAGAAAAACAGTTGCCGGTCTTTTAAATGCGACTCCTGCAGAGATCTTTTTTACCTCCGGGGGTACGGAAGCCGACAATACCGCGATTCGTTGTGGTATCGCAGCCTATAATATTAAACATGCCATTACTTCGAAAATAGAGCACCATGCAGTGGAGCACACCTTAACGATGCTGTTGAAGCAAGGGGTGATCGAAAAGCTGAGCTTTGTGAATATTGACGACAAAGGGAATATAGACTATGCACATCTGGAAGAATTGTTGAAAGACAATGAACGCAGTTTTGTATCCCTGATGCATGCCAATAACGAACTGGGTACGCTAACAGACATTGAACGTGTAGGAGAGCTCTGTGAGCAGTATGAGGCAATCTATCATTGTGATACGGTTCAGACCATGGGCCATTATGTACATGATGTAAGGAAATTAAAAGCACATTTCATCGTTTGCGCAGCACATAAATTACATGGACCGAAAGGGGTAGGTTTCCTTTTTGTAAACCATAACATCAAGATCGGACCATTCATTCATGGTGGTGCTCAGGAACGCAATATGCGCGGTGGAACAGAAAATGTATATGGCATCATCGGTTTGGCGAAAGCCCTGGAGATCGCCTATTCAGAAATGGAAAGTCATCAGCAGCATATTCAGGAACTGAAAGATTACCTTAAAAACAGGCTGAGCACAGAGATTGCAGATCTAAATTTTAACGGAGAAACCGATGCGGATAAAAGTTTATATACCGTATTGAATGTTTCTTTCCCGGCGATGGACATGTCTGACATGTTGTTGTTTAACCTGGATATCAATGGCATCTCTGCTTCGGGTGGCAGTGCCTGTTCTTCCGGGTCCAACATTGGTTCACATGTACTGACTGGCATTAACGCCGATCCAAACCGGCCTTCGGTAAGGTTCTCTTTCAGTAAATACAATACTAAGGAAGAACTGGATATCGTGATTGATAAAGTAAAACATATTGTAAGTCAAAACGTTACTGCGTAAAACCATCTTTCTATGCAGTTTCAACGCATCACGTCGGTAAACGATCCGGCGCTGACTTTTATCAGAACATTATATGAGGATGCCTTCCCTCCGCATGAGCGGAGGGACTGGGCTTCCCTGCTCCAGCTGATTCCGGATACCAAAGAGATGCACCTGGACCTGGTGTATACTGCGGATAAAAACATTGGTTTGATTACCTGGTGGGAAATTGACGATTGTTTTTTTGTGGAACATTTTGCAATTGATGCGGCACTTCGCGGACAGAATTACGGCGCGCTCGTACTGAACCATTATAAGGAACAGCTACCGGGAACGATTATTCTGGAAGTAGAACATCCTGAAGATTCTTTTTCCATCAGAAGGATCGCTTTTTATGAAAGATTGGGTTATCATATACTGTCTCTCCCTTACCGGCAGCCGGCCTATGCTGACCCGAATGCATCTTTTCCTTTTCTACTGATGAGTAACAGGATATTGTCCGATCAGGAAGCCAGTTCGATGGCGGAAAAGATCAAAAATAAAGTCTACCTGGCTTCCGTCCGTTAAGCCGGTTTTAATCCACTTTATCGCTTCTTTTTTTCATTGTATTTTTAGCCGGTCCGGGGCTGAATCCGGCCAGGATCAGGTTGGATTTTCAGGGTTCATTTGAAAATAAATAAAACGTTTTACTATCTCCAGGGCTCTTTAACTAAAATGTTATACTTTTTATTTAGTTATTCCACAAAAATCTATTACTTTAGAGTTTAGCTAAAACGTTTTTTAAGTAGGAATATGATGAAAATTAGAAAAGAAGAATTCCTCCATATTCATGTTTAATTCAGGCTTTATGCCGATTTGACAAGTGAGAAGCAAGATTTTAAACCAAATATTATAATTTTATTTACCCAAGACCACAATGATGAAACGATACCTAACAGCATTATTAATTGCGGGCTGCTCTTCGGCCTTTGCGCAAACAGTGGGCAAGCTGAGCGATCCTGTAGAATGGATCAATCCTTTAATGGGAACAGCCAGTAAGCCTTCCATGTCAAACGGAAATACTTATCCCACCATTGCTTTACCATGGGGAATGAATTTCTGGACTCCCCAGACTGGCAAAATGGGCGATGGCTGGGCTTATACCTACGATGCCGATAAAATCCGTGGTTTTAAGCAAACCCATCAGCCATCTCCATGGATGAACGATTACGGACAATTTTCTATTATGCCGGTGACGGGTAAGAAGAAGTTTGAGCAGGACGATCGTGCCAGCTGGTATTCTCACAAGGCGGAAGTGGCGAAACCTTATTATTATAGCGTCTACCTTGCAGATGCAGATGTAACAACGGAAATTACGCCGACCGAAAGAGCGGCCCAGTTCAGGTTTACTTTTCCAAAATCCGACAGCTCTTTTGTCGTACTGGATGCTTTCGATAAAGGATCTTACATCAAGATCTTCCCGAAAGAAAGAAAAATCATCGGTTATACCACCAGACATAGTCATAAGCTGACTCCGGAAAACTTCAAGAATTATTTTGTGGCGTACTTTGACAAGGACTTCAGCTCGGCAAATGCCTGGAAAGGAAAAGAATTGCTGAAGGATGAACTGGAAATCAAAGCCGATCATTCCGGTGCGATTATCGGGTTTAAAACCGCAAAAGGAGAAAAGGTAACGATGAAAGTGGCTTCCTCTTTCATCAGCTTTGAGCAGGCGGAACTGAACTTAAAACGCGAACTGGCGAACGATTCTTTCGATGCAACGAAAGCAAAAGCCAAAGCAATCTGGAATAAAACCCTGAGCAGGGTAGCCGTAGAAGGCGGAACGGTAGATCAGACCAGGACCTTCTACTCCAGTTTTTACCGCACTTTATTCTTTCCTAATAAACTATATGAATTGGATGCCAGCAATAAAATCGTACACTGGAGTCCTTATAACGGAAAGATCCTGCCAGGTTATATGTTTGCCGGAACAGGGTTCTGGGATACTTTCAGGGCCTTATATCCCTTCCTGAACCTGGTATATCCTTCGATCAATAAAGAAATGCAGGAAGGACTGATCAATGATTATAAAGAAGGAGGATGGTTGCCGGAATGGTCGAGCCCGGGATATGCCAATGTGATGGTCGGAAACAATTCTGCTTCAGTAGTGGCCGATGCCTACATTAAAGGCCTTCGCGGTTACGACATCAATACCTTGTACGATGCGTTGACGCATGGTGCCAATAATGAAGGTCCTTTAGAGGCTGTTGGAAGGGCAGGAGTGAAGTATTACAATGAATTGGGATATGTGCCCTATGATGTGAAAATCAATGAGAATGCGGCGCGTACTTTAGAATATGCTTATGATGATTTTACAATTTACCAATTGGGTAAAGCTTTGAAAAAGCCAAAGGCAGAACTTGACTTATATGCGAAACGAAGCATGAACTACAAAAACCTGTTCGATCCTTCGAGTGGGTTGATGAGAGGTAAAAATAAAGATGGTTCTTTCCAGTCGCCGTTTAATCCTTTCAAATGGGGTGATGCATTTACAGAGGGAAACAGCTGGCATTATTCCTGGTCTGTATTTCAGGACATCGACGGATTGTCAAAATTAATGGGTGGTAAAGAGAAGTTTGTGAGCAAACTGGATTCTGTGTTCAGCTTACCTCCGATCTATGACGAAAGCTATTATGGAAGTGTGATCCATGAGATCCGCGAAATGCAGATCGCCAATATGGGGCAGTATGCACATGGCAACCAGCCGATCCAGCACATGATCTATCTGTATAATTATGCAGGGGCGCCATGGAAAACGCAATATTGGGTAAGGGAAACCATGGACCGCATGTACAAAGCGACACCTGATGGCTATTGTGGAGATGAAGATAACGGGCAGACTTCTGCATGGTATGTGTTCTCTGCGATGGGCTTTTATCCGGTAACACCTGCCACAGACCAGTATGTATTGGGTGCGCCTTTATTTAAAAAGGTGACTTTGAACCTGGAAAATGGTAAAACGGTAACGATCAATGCCGCCAATAACAGTGCAGACAACAGGTATGTACAGGGACTGAAATACAACGGTACTGCTTATCCTAAAAACTGGTTGAGCCATTCAGAGCTCACCAAAGGTGCAACGCTGGACTTTAACATGTCTGCAACACCGAATAAACAAAGAGGAACTAAGGAAACAGATTTCCCTTACTCTTTCTCTACTGATCCGAATAAATAACGGAAATACAGGGCACAAAAAAAGCGGGAGTATGTACTCCCGCTTTTTTTATGTAGTAGAATTTTATTAGTTGTTGAGCATTTTAAGGAAGGCAGCTAATTTAGCTTTCATCGCCCTGCGGTCAACAATAAAATCAAGGAAACCATGTTCCTGCACAAATTCTGCAGTTTGAAATCCTTTAGGAAGATCTTTCTTAATCGTCTCTTTAATTACCCTTGGGCCTGCAAAACCGATTAATGCACCAGGCTCAGCAATATTAATATCGCCCAGCATCGCATAGGAAGCCGTTACGCCACCTGTTGTCGGATCGGTGAGCAAAGAGATGTAAGGAATTTTTGCCTGGCTTAGGAGCGCTAATTTAGCCGAAGTTTTAGCCATTTGCATTAAAGAGAATGCGGCTTCCATCATTCTGGCACCTCCGGATTTGGAGATCATCAGGAATGGGATTTTATGTTTGATCGAATAATCAATAGAACGGGCAATTTTTTCACCTACCACTGATCCCATAGAACCACCAATGAAATTGAAGTCCATACAGGCAATTACCAGGTCCTGGCCTTCGATTTTACCGTGTGCAGCCCTGATGGCGTCTTTTAAGCCGGTCTTAGCCTGACTTTCTACCAGGCGGTCTACATAAGGTTTACTGTCTGTAAAGTTCAATGGGTCACCTGAAGTCAGGTTCGGGAAAAGTTCTTTGAACTCATCATTATCAAATAATACCTGAAAATATTCTTTTGATCCTACCCTTAAATGAAAGTCACAATATTGGCAAACGTATTTATTTTCAACCAGATCTGCACTGTGGAGTGCTTTTTTACAATTAGGACACTTGTTCCATAAACCGTCTGGCGCTTCTTTTTTTTCTTCTGTCAGTGTACTGATACCTTTTTTTTCTCTCTTAAACCAAGCCATGTTATTTGTTGAAAAATGCGAGTACAAAGAAACAAAAAAAAATTAGAACAGAAGCCCTAGTTTATAACTGCCTCATACTTTATGATGAGGCAGTTAAGAAACAGGTGTTTACCAACCAAATATTTGTTTCAGATTAGGATTTAAAAGTACTTGTTGTTGTGGAACCGGACGGTAATAATACTTAGGTTCTTCAAAGTTACGGGTTGCAGATTCCGTCACGATAAGGCCTCCTGCAGTTCCGTTTTTCAGGTAAACTGTGGCGTCAGTACCGATTGTACCGGTGCGGTAATACATGAATTTTACGCCTAAGGAATTGGATTCCTTTTTTTCTTCCGCAGGAATGGTCATTGACCGGTCGATCAGAATGATGTCTTCCACACCGTCTCCGGTGAGGTCATATTTACCTAAACCCTGGAAGTACATTCCTTCAGGACTTTTGGTAAGCAGTTTTCCTGCTTTCCAGCGCATGATGTCATCATATCTGGTATTTTCAAAGGCAAACTCTATTCTGCGCTCTCTTCTGATTTCCAGAATGACACCAATATTTGAGCTTACATTTGGAAATTGCTGTACCATCAGCGGATCTGGATTGGCATTGGCCATTCCCATATTCAGGTCGGGTTGTCCGGCTCTTTTTCTAAGCAGGTTGACCGACTGGTCCAGCTGCCCCTGGCTTAAGGTACCGAGTTCTGCCAATGCCTCAGCATAGGTTAGCAATACTTCTGCATAGCGGTAAACCGGAAAATCTACTCCATTCAGAATGCTGGCATCGGTACTGTTTACATAACCTTTCAACTGATGATAGCCGGTAAAGTTTTTATTTAAACTCTGGATATAAGGCTTGGTATCCGGAACCCTGATCCATCCGGGATAGGCTATGGTTTGCATCAGGCGGGCATCGCGGTTTTCGAATTCTTTAACAAAGCTGATTTTATTATAGTCCGGCAAGTCGGTGAAGCGGCTGCCGTCCTTCATCAGGTAACTTTGAATCAGGTCTTTTGCCGGTGCCTGTTCATAATCACCAAAAACAACGGAATTGACATTCTGGCTTCTGTTTTTGCTCATGTCAAAGGCATTTACCAGGATCATTTCCGGGTTTGTACTCAGGTCCTGACTTCCAAACAAAGCGGCATAATCCTGTAGGGGTTTGCCGGTATTATAGATAGAGAATTTATTGGAAGCGATGATTTCTCCTGCCACTCTTGCTGCAGTTTCAAGGAAAGTATTGGCGGTGCTTTTTAGATTGAGCTCATCATGGTATTTACGGTAGGTACCTTCATAAAGCGCAGCTCTGGCATAAAGGACCGCTACAGACCATTTTCCAGGCGTTCCGCTGAGGACCTTTTCTCTTGTGTTTTTGTAAGCGAAATCGAGGTCGGCCATGACACTATCCATCACCAGGGCGCGGGGATCCCTTGCGTTGAGCAATTTGGGATCATCCGGGTTCAGGGTATTTGAATACCAGGGAACGTCTGAAAAGCGTTTCACCTTGTCCAGGTAAAATTCTGCCCGGTAATACCTGGCCAGTCCGGCATAATGGTTTTTGATTTCGGCGCTTACTTTGGCTTTATTGTAGCTCTCTAAAAAGTAATTGATGTTACGTAACCTGCCCCAGCTCCATCCCGAGGTGATGTTTTGTGCATTGGCATTTCCTCCCATCACACTTTTTACTTCTACCGCAGCAGTGGTTGCCACGTTATCACTGCTCTGGTCGTTCAGGTAGCTGTTCCGGTCTGGCTGTGAGATCAGGCCGTTAACGTATAAGGCCAGGTCCTCTTCTGAATTGAAGAAGAGGTTTGGGGCAATTTGTGTTTGTGGAAAGCGGTCCAGATCTCCTTTTTTGCAAGCCGTCAGACTGCTTGTGAGCACTATGACTGCGATGTATATATATTTCTTCATGACTGATTTTTTAATAATGATGAATACCTGATGGTTAAAAGTCCAGATTCAGACCAACTGCATACTTTCTCTGAAAAGGGTAGGCCCAGGCACTTGAACCCTGGTTTACCGCTTCCGGATCTACATATTTCTTGATTGTAGAGAATTCATAAAGGTTTTCTCCGGATACATACACACGAAGACGGCCAAGTTTAAGACGTTTGGTGAGCTGTGCAGGCAGGGTATAACCCAGTGATATGTTTTTAATTCTCAGGTAAGCTCCATTCAACAGGTATTTTGTTTGCGGGATGTCTAAGCCCTGGCCATTGTTGGCATCTGCCAGCCAGGATTGCAATACCGGATATTCCGGATTAAGATTTGCATCGGCAAGACCGGCAGCGATATAGGAAGCAGAGTGTTTTGCCCTTTGCTCCGGAGAATCAGCCGCGCCTCGGTAAAAGTTCAGGTTCCACGGGTATACGTTGGCATAAGGCTGCTGATAAGGTCCCCAGAACAGGTAATGATGCGGGTAGAAATCTCTTTTCAGAACACCCTGAAGGAAGATTCCCAAATCGAAACCATTCCAGTCCATATTCAGATTTGCACCAACCGTATAGCGGTCTGTACTGTTACCAATAATTCTAAGGTCTTTCGGGTCTTTACTGCTCAGGCCTTTTTCTATCTTTTGATCTCCGTTCAGGTCTTTATATTTAGGCCAGCCGGGAACGATGTCCAGGGCTCCCCATGGCACAATGCTCTTTTGATTTAAAGCGGCAATTTCTTCTTTGTTCTGAAACAATCCATCATTCTGTAATCCCCAGATTTCGCCAATGTATTGGCCTTCCCTGTAATTAGAAAAGAGCATCTGATCATTTTTGAATTTGGTGATCATCGCACGGGAATCGGCAAGCGTAAACTTCGTTTCGAAACTGAAAGGTTTGGAACCCAGGTCAAAGCGGTCTCTGTAAGTGATAGAGATTTCCCAGCCTTTTGTTCTCAAATTTGCTGCATTTTGCTTAGGCACAGCTGTTCCAAGGACGCCGGGTAATTCCTGTGCTGCTGTGAGCATCCCCTTAGTATCACGAATGAAATAATCAAATGCAATGAGGAACTTGTCTTTAAACAGTCCGATGTCCGTACCCATGTTCAATGTTGATACTTTTTCCCAGGTATAGGTGTTCGGATCTACCGCCAGGGCAGGGGCATTGGTAATGACCTGTTGCTGACTTCCATTGATCAGATATGGTGAAAGGCCTGCAGGCAAAGTCTGGATGTATCCAAAATCTCTCAGGTATGGATCAGAAGAGGGGTTTTGATTTCCAAGATTTCCATAAGAGGTCCGGAGTTTGAAAGTGGAAAGCACTTTGGCAAGTGGTTGAAAGAACTCTTCCGCGCTTGCAATCCATGCGCCGGAAACCGAAGGAAAGAATCCCCAGCGTCTGGAAACCGGAAAGCGGGAGGACCCATCATATCTTCCTGTCGCCTCTAAGATATAACGTTCTTTGAAGGTATAATTTAAACGGCTAAATGCGCTTGTTGTGGCGTAGGCCTGGTAGCCTGCCCCAACGCTCATTTCTCCATTGGTTAAGCTCAGGTAAGGCAATGAAGAAGAGATCAGTCCTTGTCTTGAGGCGTTAACCGTTGAGTAGCGGTAGTTTTCACTATTGTAACCGGCCATGGCACTGAAGAAATGATCGCCGATGGTCTTTTTGTAGGTGGTGTATAAGTTAAACGCATTGGTATACAAATAACCATTGTTTTCTGTCACAAAGCCATTGCCGCCTTCCAGTCTGACATCATTCGGACCGTAGCCAATGTTATATTTCTTGGAATCGAAATGGTATTTCCAAAGTTCTCTTTTAAAAGAGGCGTCTCCGTTTACCTGCAGGTCGCCATTCAAAAAGGTAGCGGTTGCACTGGTGATGTTCTGGAATCCGATCATATTCTCTACGTTCTTTCCACCATCTGTTAAACGGGCTGCCAGGGTACCTGCGGCAGTATTTGCCCAGGTTCCGTCCGGATTTTTAGCGACATCCGTTGGACGTAAGTAATAAAGGTCGGTGATGCTGGCATTTGGCAATGCCTTTTTTGTCTCGTAAACGTTCAGGTTATTGTCGAGTTTAAGCCAGTTTAAGGGAGAGAAACCAAGCTTGGAACGCAGTCCGTATCTATCCCAGAAATCGTCTGTCAGCTTATTTAATCCATTCTCTTTGGTATAATCGGCAGAAAGGTAATAGCTTAATGGTTTCTCGTTGATACTCACTCCACCTGAAAAGGCAAGGGAATGGTTTTGAGAGAAACTGGCTTTATTAAAGAAGTAATCATACCAGTCGTTGCTCCCCATATATGCCCATTTTGTAGGGTCATTGGGGTTGATTCTGGTATCTGCAATGGAAGGATTTTCAGATCTTTCCTTTGCCCAGCGGTAATGCTCATCTGAATAATTTACATAATCCCATGGGGTATTGTCTGTGGCCGTTTCCAAAACCCTCGAAAAAATATAAGGATCGGTTACCGGTTTAGGCAGGAGGGTAGGTTTCCCCCATGAGGCATAAGTGTTATAGCTGATGGTTTGTTTACCAATGGCCCCTTGTTTTGTCGTGATCAGAATCACTCCAAAGGCTGCTCTGGCGCCATAAATCGCTGCTGAGGCCGCATCTCTCAATACCGTAAATGAAGAGATATCCGAAGGATTTAAGCGGAGCATATCATCGGTACTCGTGGCAGGAATCCCATCAATAACGACTAAAGGAGATCCTCCGTTAATGGAAGTATAACCCCTGATATTGATGACAGGTACTGTTCCCGGTGCGCCGCCACCATAGGTGATGTTCAGGCCCGGGCTCAACCCCTGAAGTGCCTGTACGACATTGGCTGCAGGGCGGGATTCCAGGGCTTTACCTGAAATCTGGTCTATTGCTCCTGCAATGTTTATCTTTTTCTTGCTTCCGAAACCGACTACAACGACTTCATCTAGTTTACCGTAATCCGGACTCAGGCTGATGTTAAGTTGGGTTTGTCCGCTAAGTTTTCTTTCTTCCTGTTTGTATCCAATGTAGGTAAAAAGGATGACTGATCCGGAAGGGACCTGATTCAGGGTGTAATTTCCGTTTACATCTGTACTGGCCCGCAGCGTACTTCCTTTTACACTGACATTGACCGAAGGAATGGGACCGTTGCTTTCCGCATCTTTAACTACACCCTTTAAAGTGATGGTCTGTGCAAAGCTAATGGTGCTGCTCAGCAGGAGGCAGATCGTCCAAAATAATGGATACACCTTGTTCCTCCATTCGGGAGAAAATGGTAATTTTTTTTTCATAATAACATTAATATTAAGTTTGTTTGGTTAGAAATTTATCCCCTTCAAGGCGGCGCTAAGTTCTTGTGCTCATGTTATTTCAATGTTAAGATCAAATTAATAATTTAATTGAACATTCATTCAATCTATTAAAATAAATTTGTGTGATAACATTACTTTTGAGTAGTTTGCCGTATCAGAACTATTAAACAGTATGGGCAGAAAAAGTCTTAAGGAAGAAAGACAGCGGGAAATTATAAAAGTGTTTTATAAGGTTGCCAAAAAAGAGGGGTACGAGAATACCTCAATTGCAAAAATTGCGAAGGTGATGGACATTAATCCAAGCCTTGTGATCCATTATTTTGAGACTAAGGAAGACCTGACTTACGCACTCATAGATTACATCTTAGAAAGGTATCTGCTGATTTTTACAGTAGAACAAAAGAAAGGGGTTACGATTGCGGACCTGCAGAAAACAATAGAAATGCTCTTCTCCAAAAAATGGAACCTCCTTTTTGATGATGGGCTTTTCTATACCTTTTATGCCCTGGCGTTCCGGGAGAAGAAGATTAAGGTCAAATATAAAGCGATTCTCGATTCGCTTCGGTTTACGCTGGCAACAATCATCGATCAATGCAATAAGGCGAATATGTTAAAGATTTCAGATCCTCAGGGGACTGCTGATTTAATTTTTGTATTGGTAGACGGCGCTTATTTTTACCTTTCTCTGGAGAGCGATAAGCAGGCTTACGGGGAGCGGCTGGATTATTATAAAAATAAGGCTTATCAGGTTTTAGGGATCGCACCTGCTATTTCTTCGACGGATTCCGTTGAGTTTTTAGTTGACGGCCAAGTGCATACAGACCTATAAACATCCAAAGCAGGTTTGCTACGGCATTTGGCAGGTCATTACTTTCCAGTGCAATGGTCACGAGGCAAAGCCCGCCAATAATGTTCAGTAATTGAAAAATCCGGGATTCTGCGGTGAGGATCTTGACGCTTAATAAGAAATAGCCCAAAGTACAGAATATGACTCCAAGCCAGCCAATGCAAGTGAATAAGGTCTGTAGCATAATAAGATGTGTCGGGTTAAAGTTATTAAATAAGTTTAGATTTTGTTGTCCTTAGATTTGGTCAGCGTGATATTTTTCATAACTTCGGCATATAAAAAATTATAAAAAATGAGTTTAAAAGGCTATAAAGGCGTAATTTACGGAGATGCCGTTCAGGAACTATTTGAACAGGCTAAAAAACATCAGTTTGCATTACCTGCAGTTAATGTTACCGGTACCAATACCATTAATGCGGTAATGGAAACGGCTAAGGCGGTTAATTCACCTGTTATGATTCAGCTGTCAAATGGCGGTGCTCAGTTTTACGCAGGAAAGACATTGAATAATGATAACTTAAATGCCTGTGTATTGGGTGCGGTATCTGCTGCTAAACACGTTCATTTATTAGCGGAACATTATGGTGTTGCAGTCGTATTACATACGGATCATGCGGCTAAGAAATTATTACCATGGATCGACGGATTGCTGGACCATGGAGAAAAATTCTTCGCAGAGCACGGCAAACCATTGTTCTCTTCTCATATGCTTGATTTATCTGAAGAGCCTATCGAAGAAAACATGGAGATCTCGGCTAAATATCTTGCCCGTATGGCCAAGATGGGAATGACCATTGAAATCGAACTTGGTGTAACAGGTGGTGAAGAAGATGGTGTAGACAACAGTGATGTAGATAGCTCTAAATTATATACTCAGCCTTCAGAAGTAGCTTATGCTTACGAAGAATTGAGTAAAGTAAGTGATAAATTCACTGTAGCTGCTGCTTTTGGTAATGTTCACGGAGTTTATAAACCAGGTAATGTAAAATTACAACCGGTAATTCTTAAAAACTCTCAGGACTTTATCAAAGAAAAATTCGGATTGACTGCTGAAAAACCTATCAACTTTGTATTCCATGGCGGATCAGGCTCTTCTCAGGAAGAAATCAGAGAAGCGATCTCTTACGGAGCAATCAAAATGAATATCGATACAGATATGCAATGGGCATTCTGGGAAGGTATCTTAGATTATTACACAGCGAATGAAGCTTATCTTCAAGGCCAGATCGGTAATCCTGATGGAGAAGATAAACCAAATAAGAAATATTATGATCCACGCGTATGGTTACGTAAAGGTGAAGAAGCTTTTGTTAAACGTTTAACTCAGGCTTTTGAAGATTTAAACTGTAAAGACGCAAGCGATAAACTATAAGTTTTATTGACGAGTTTAAAAGCGCGCTGAATTTGTTTTCAGCGCGCTTTTTTGTAGTGACTTTTTAGCGGTTATCTTACTTTTCAGGGTTGTATTTACCTTAAGATCGTAATAGACCCGGTGAGGATTTTTTGTCCGTCGTGCAGGTCGATCATATAGTAATAGGTCCCTACCGGGACATTTACTCCTTTGCGTTTCCCATCCCAGCTTTTCGGACCGGAAGATCCGGAACTAAAAATCCGTTCGCCGTAACGGTTTACAATCTTTACCTCCGCCCCGGGGTAGGATTCCAGTGCGGCAATATTCCAGATGTCATTGATACCATCCCCGTTGGGGGTAATGGTATTCGGGATTTCCAGTTTCTTATATACTTTAATCGAAACATCAGCTGTACTGCCTGGACAACCCTCCTCAGACCAGACGTTCAGGGTATAGGTGATGTCTTCAGGCGGACTGGCGATCGGGTTTAGTTTTGAGGGATCATCCAGATAATTGGAAGGAGTCCAGAAATAACGGACATGATCGCCGGAAACTTTACCATTCAGCGTGATGGATTGTCCTTCAATTATCGCCCTGTTGCTTCCTGCATCAGCCATTACTTCTTTTAAGACATTTACAACGACATAAGCCGTACTTTCGCAGGCACCATTGGAAACGGTGACCCCGTATACCGTGGTAATGCCGGGGGAGGCAATTGGGTTGGCTACATCGGTAGCGGACAATCCTTCTGCCGGGGCCCATTTATAGGTCGTTCCGCCGGATGCGCGCAAGGTAACTGAAGTGCCTTTACAAATCGAGACATCCTGTTGATCAACAGCTGCAATCTTTAGAGGAAAGACTTCAATATAGGTTTGAGCAGTCGCAGAACAACCTGCAGAAGTTACAGTTACCTGGTAAACTCCGGAATGGGCCAATGTCGCTTTTTCAATTACCGGTGACCGTTCCGTTGAACTGAAATTATTAGGCCCGGTCCAGGAGTAGGTGCCTGTTGTACCATTGAGTTCCAGGGTAATTACATTTCCAACGCAAACCCTTTGCTGATTGGCTAAGCTGGGCTTTGGCGTAGGATTTACCTGTACCTTGACGATTGGGGAGGCTGTTCTGCATGCGGGCGAACTAAAGTTCGCTGCCTGGGCAATCACCATGCGGTACTGGTAAATGCCTGGTGGGAGGGATTGCGCGGCAATGGTCATTTGTGTGGAAGTCTCATTATTCAGGTCGATCCAGCCGCTGCCACTATCCCTTTGCCACAGGTATTGAAGGTTTGCAGATCCTGTTACCTGGGCGGAAATCGTTGTGGGCGAACTACCTTCTTCACAAATCATTTTTTCTGTCTGTCCGGTGTTGTCCAGACCGACCGTAATGGCGGGTCCACAGGCCCTGAAGGTAATGTCGTCCAGTGCAAGGTCATTTCCGGTCCCACCTGCTGCATTATTGATGATTCTGATCTTAACCCTGTTCACATTAGCAGGTGTAGAAAATAGAAATCCATATTGTTTCCATGTAGGGCCGGAGCTTTCGGCAATATCACCCGTACTATAGGTACTCAATACCTGGTTGTCCATGGCCAGGATCATAAAAGTCAGATTCGGTTTGATCCCGGAAAACACCAGCAGGTTCGATACCCAGGCCGCAAATTCATAGGTTGTATTCGGGCATAAATCTGTAGCTACATCTGTTTCGTAAAAGATGCCAGGGGTAACACTGGCATTGATCATCATCAGGTAACCATCTGGATCATTAGGAGTATGATTGGGGAGTAAATACCAGGCTCCGCCACTGTTTACACTCTTTTCAATGGTATAGGAACCATCGGAAGGCTGTCCGGAGGCTACATAGTTATAGGTGGTATTGCTTCCTAAGGGAGGGCCGAAGAAATTGCTGCCCCTTCCAAAATCAATGTGTACAACCGGATCGCCGAGGCTACCCTGACAGGTCTGTGAAGATGTTTTGTTAATGAAGCCTAAAAAACAACATAAAAAGGCTGTGAGAATAGTTTTATTCATCTTTTGTTTCAGTTTAGTCCTATATAATTCCTGTTTTTCAGTGCTGTTTTTAGCCCTGTAAAACGAAGAATACAGAGGTATCCCCCCTCTGAATTAAAGACATTTCTCTAATTTAAACAGATGTGACCTGTTAATCAAGTATTTGAATGACAATGATTTGTTGGTTATTTCAGTGCTATTGTGTGTCTGTCATTATTGTGTGTTTTATTGCAAAATTTTATATATAATCTTGTTTTTGATTCCTGAAAGGTCATCCATTAGATTTTTAGCATATTTGTATAAATCGATTCAATATGGAAACACTGTTTGTAAATAAAGCAACGAATAAAGAAGAACTGGAAAAGGTATTCGCGATCAGAAAGACGGTCTTTGTAGAGGAGCAAAATTGTCCACCTGAACTGGAATGGGAGCATGAAGAGGAATCTGTTCATTTTCTTGCCCTGATCGATAATCAGCCTTGTGGTGCTTGTCGCTGGAGAAAAACAGACAATGGTTATAAGCTGGAAAGGTTTGCGGTGCTGAAGGAATTCAGGGGGAAAAGAATTGGACAGGCATTGGTGGCAGCTGCATTGTCTGACCTTCCTGAGGATGCACATTATATTTATTTGAATGCGCAGTTAACAGCGATGCCTTTATACGCCCGGTTTGGCTTTGTAGCAGAAGGACCGCAGTTTGAAGAGGCCGGAATCCAGCATTTTAAAATGGTTAAAAAAGGGTAGAAGCCGGATTGGATCTACCCGGAAGTTATTTATAGGAAAATTTTTGAGGAGAGCTGTACTGCAGCTTTCCATTTTTCCATGTTGAGGTTTAGTTTTTCTCCTTTGCTTTCCAGGAACCAGATCAAGTCTTCTGTAGCCAGGTTTCCGGTCAGGTCATCAGCGGCCATCGGACAGCCTCCAAAGCCTTTCAATGCACTGTCAAAGCGTAGGCAACCACTTTCATAGGCTGCTTCGATCTTTTCAATCCTGGTTTCCGGAGTACTGTGTAAATGGACACCTATTTCTATCTGCGGGAATTTTGCGATCAGCCCAGGTAGGATTGCTTTTATCCTTTCGGGAGAGGACACACCGGTGGTATCAGACAATGATAAAATCTTAACACCGTTTTCTGCGAGTATACCAGCCCAGTTTTCTACAATTTCCTCGTTCCACTCATCCCCGTATGGATTTCCGAAACCCATGGATAAATACACTACTGCGGTTTTATCATGCTGGTCACAAAGTTCCAGCATTTGTTTCACCGTATCCAGTGATGCCGCAATTGTGGAATTGGTATTGCGCATTTGGAAGGTCTCAGAGATCGAAAAGGGAAAACCAAGGTAACTGATCTCCTGATGTTTCACTGCCTCTTCTACGCCTCTTAAATTGGCTACAATAGCCAATAGTTTAGACTTTGACTGGCTCAGGTCAAGTTTGGAGAGTACTTCGGCGGTATCTTTCAGCTGAGGAATGGCTTTCGGAGACACAAAACTGCCAAAATCGATGGTATCAAAACCCACTTGCAGCAATAGATTGATATACTCCGCTTTGAGGTCGGTATCAATGAAATGATGAATGCCTTGCATGGCATCCCTTGGGCATTCTACTAGTTTAATCGACTTTTGCTGGTTCATGTTGTTCTTTCTTGTGGTATGGGCGAATGATTAATCGGGTTCCGCGGTCGTAACTAAAATAACTCCAAACCCAGTTTACAAAAACCACGAGTTTATTTCTAAAGCCTACGAGCGTCATCAAATGTACAAACATCCAGGTAAACCATGCGAATACACCTTGAAATCTGATTTTATGAAGGTCAACCACGGCACGGTTTCTACCAACGGTTGCCATCGCTCCTTTGTCAAAATATTTAAAGTTTTCCGTAGGTTTCTTTTCTATGATATTCAATAGATTTTTAGCCAGTAATTTACCTTGCTGGATCGCGGCAGGGGCTACGCCGGGATGTCCGTTCGGAAATTCTGTTGTGATCATTGCTGCCACATCGCCGATGGCATAAATGTTTTCATAATGATCTACTTTGCTGACCTCATTTACTTTCAGTCTGTTTCCCCTTACTACGGCATCCGGACTTAAACCCTCTAAAACGACGCCCTTTACTCCGGCAGACCAGATGACATTTGAGGAAGGGATTTTTTTGCCATCAGCGAGTGATAATTCCTTTCCATTAAAAGACTGGACCCTGGATTCTGTCATGATTTTTACGCCCAGTTCTGTCAGGAAATCATGGGCTTTCTTTTGCGCCTGTGGAGACATGGCACCCAGTAATTCGGGTGAGCCCTCAATGAGATAGATATGAACTTTATTGATGTCCAGCTCCGGATAGTCGCTTTTCAGCACGTGTTTCTTCAGCTCGGCGATTGCGCCTGCGGTTTCTACGCCTGTTGGTCCGCCGCCAACCACCACAAAACTAAGGAGCTCATTTACGGTCAGCGCATCCGGTGCAATTTGCGCTGCTTCTAAGTTCTGCAAAATCAGACTTCTCAGGTTTAATGCCTCGGGAATGGATTTCATCGGCATGGCATTGTCCTCGATCTCCGTGTTGCCGAAGAAATTACTGGTAGAACCTGTAGCAATCACCAGATGATCATAATCAATGGTGCCTATGGAGGTTTCTATATAGTTCTTTTCGGGATCTACCTTTTTCACTTCAGCCACGCGAAAGGTCAGGTTCTTTTGTCCTTTAAAGATTTTTCTGAGTGGGAAAGCAATGGAATCGGCTTCCAGGCCTCCGGTAGCCACCTGATAGAGCAGGGGCTGGAAAGTATGGTAGTTATGTTTGTCTACCATAATGATTTCAATATCCTTATTTCTTAATTTTTTTGCCAGTTCTATTCCTCCAAATCCTCCGCCTACAATTACTATTCTGGTTTTGTTGCCTTTTGGGAAATGCTGCTCCATAATGATCTGTTTTCGTAAAGATACATAAGCATCAAAAAGGTGTCCAAAAAAGAACCATTATTGCTTAAATAATGTCAAATTGCATTCGTTTTAAACAGACATAGATAAATAAATCATCATCGCATGAGTACTATCACCACTCTGAAGAGGAATATTCTTTTATGAGGAGTCGGATAAGACGAGATATATAACTCATTCGAAGAAGGGTGTCAGATTAGATTAAAAAGAAAAGGGCCGTATCATTGATACGGCCCTTTCTGTATTTTGGATCAGTAATTTCTTACTTGTTTTTTCCTAAGTCAATTACGATTGGAGTAGAGATACATAACGAAGAGTATGTACCGATTACACGACCGATCAATAAGGCGAAGATAAATCCACGAATACTTGCTCCACCGAAGATGAAGATGACAAGTAATACGAAGAATACAGTTAGTGAAGTCAAAATAGTACGACTCAATGTGCTGTTTAGGGCAAAATTGATCAGTTTATTACGTTCTTCACCATGTAGGTCTTCTTTTCCGCTTTCTGCCAGTTTCTCACGGATACGGTCAAATACAACTACCGTCTCTGTCATGGTATAACCCATTACTGTTAAGATCGCCGCAATGAAATCCTGTCCGATCTCTAAAGAGAATGGTAAAACACCATCTAAGATCGTATAGAAGGAAAGTACCAGTAGCACATCATGGAATAACGCGATTACCGCACCTAAACCATAATTCAGTTTCTTAAACCTTACTACGATGTAGATAAACATCACTAAACAAGAGAACAGGATAGATCCGTAAGCTCTGGTCACGATGTCACTTGCAATGATTGGTCCTACCTTCTCATTACTTTCGATGGTATAGTTAACACCTGTTTTAGCCAAACCATCTTTCAGCGCTTTCTCTACCAGTTTATCTGCTCCGGCATTCTGATCAGTGATGTGGAAAGTTGTCGTGATTTTTAATTCATTGTCTGCACCTGCAGTTTTAACGATGGTTTCAGACTCAGGGAATACTTCCGCTAATTTAGATTTAACATCTTCCGTATGCATTCCTTTATCGAAGTGAACGATATAAGTTCTACCACCTTTAAAGTCGATACCCAGGTTTAATCCGCCATTTTTGAAATAGAAGATGAAACCAAGAACGATGATTGCAGTAGAGATTGCATAATAGATTTTTCTATGTCCTACGAAGTTAAACGCAATGTTTTTGAAAGCGTGAATCGTGTGTTTGTTACCAAAAGTAATGTTTGATTTTTTCTCTAGTAACCATTCGAATACTAAACGTGAGATCAATACCGCACAGAATAGAGAAGAAAGGATACCGATACAAAGTGTGGTTGCAAAACCCTGAACCGGACCTGTACCGAAGATGAAAAGGATCACACCTAATACCAATACCGTAACGTTGGAGTCAATGATAGAAGACATCGCATGTTTGAAACCTTCTTTGATGGCAACTGGTGTTGGCTTTCCTAAAGTCAGCTCTTCCCTTACACGTTCAAAGATCAGGATGTTCGCATCTACGGATAAACCGATTACCAATACGATACCTGCGATACCTGGCAAGGTCAATACAGCACCCAGTGAAACCAGGATTCCCATGATGAAGAATAAGTTGATCACCAATGCAAGGTTAGCTACCCATCCTGCTTTGTTGTAATATAAAGCCATGAAAACTAGGATCACGATAAAGGCAAGAACAAATGACAGTAAGCCATTGTCAATTGCCGCTTGTCCTAATGAAGGACCAACAACGAACTCACCAACGATTCTTGCAGGAGCAGGAAGTTTACCTGCTTTTAAGATGTTTGCTAAATCCTGAGTATCATTCACGGTAAAGTTACCGGTGATAGAAGAAATACCGTTAGGGATTTCGTTTTGTACAGTAGGAGCTGAGTAAACTGTATTGTCTAATACAATTGCAATAGATTTTTTGTTGTTTGGATCTGCCGCAGCTTCAGCTGTAATTTTTTTCCATTTTGTAGCACCGTCACCAGTCATGTACATGGTTACTTCCGGTCTGCCTTTCTGATCGTAATCATGACGGGCATCGCTGATCGCGTCACCACCTAAGTCTGGCTTGCCATCCATAGCGGTTGCTTTGATTGCATACAATTCAAAAACCTTAGCACCATTGGTGGTGGCTACATCCATTGGTTTAACACTCCACATGAACTTGAAGCTCTGAGGAATGATAGAAGCAATTTCCGGTCTTTTGAAGTAAGCGTTTACTTTAGCCGTATCTTTTTGAGCTACCCAACCTACCACTGGTCCCGGACGTAATGAAGTCTGTCCGTTT
The DNA here is from genome assembly GCF_003852525.1 of Pedobacter sp. KBW06. GTDB lineage: Bacteria > Bacteroidota > Bacteroidia > Sphingobacteriales > Sphingobacteriaceae > Pedobacter. The sequence continues at coordinate 1,335,703 of NZ_QAJL01000003.1, read as the reverse complement.
TCTCCCTGGTAAGTAGGAACGTTTAATACCGCGAATAAAGGATTCGATTTTGTAAGTTCTTTCGTTTTTACAGATGCAGAATCTTTAGTGTCTTTATTTTTAGCCAGACCTGCAAGTTTACTTTCAGATTTAGCTGTAGTATCTGTAGCTGTTGCCGGAGCATCAGTTTCAGCAATTTTCAACGTTGAAGCAAGTGTTTTGTTGATGTTCTCCATGATCGAGTACACTTCCTCATTGTTGTATACCTGCCAGAATTGTAATTCTGCAGAACCTTGCAATAATTTGTGAACCCTTTCTTTGTCCTGAACACCTGGCATCTCAATCAGGATACGGTTGGTACCTTCTTGTTTCTGCATGTTCGGACTTACCACACCGAAACCATCGATACGGCTTCTGATGATGATGAAGGAACGGTCAATCGCACTTGTCGCTTCTTTCGACAAATAATTTTTTACCTCTGAATTGCTGGCGTTCGCTTTAAGCAATTTAGCGTTGTCCTGATTCGAGAAGAAATCGGCTAACTTCACATTTGGAGAAAGTTTTTCGAACTCATCTACAAATAAAGCGATGAAATCTTTTCCACCTGCATTTAGTTGTGTTTGTGCAGTAGACAATGCTTTGTTGAAATTCGCATCATCGGTGTTGCCGGCTAAAGATTTAACCAGTTCAGATAACGAGATCTCCATCGTTACGTTCATACCACCTTTAAGGTCTAGCCCAAGGTTAATTTCTTTTTCTTTACAGAACTGGTAGTTAAATCCAAAAACAGGATACACCGGCACTGTGGCCATGGAGTCTAAATAAGCTTTTTCCTTATCCACATTCCCTTTAGCATAAGCTTTTGCGTCTTTTTCAACTTTCGAAGTGACAAAGTTGAATGAGAGAGAATACACACAGACAATACCTAAAAGTATTGCCATAAATTTAATAAAACCTTTACCCTGCATTTGTTTGTAATTATTAGTCTATATAAGCTATATATTTTTTTAACAAGTCGGCAAATCTAATTATTTTTTTAAATAATAGGCCACGTTATTAAAGTTTTTATTATGGGGGCTTAACTATTTGCGTTCAAGCGTTGAAAACGTGTAAGCAAGCCCGTTTTTTTCATCTGGCTGATGATTTTCTATACTTGTTTCATTCCAGGTTCCAGGTGTTATTTCCGGGAAAAAAGTATCCGCGTCATAAGTATGGTGAACTCTGGTCAGGTAAATTCTGTCTGTTGCCTCCAGTGCATGTTTGTAGAGTTCGGCACCACCGATGATGAATACCTCTTCTTCTGCGCTGCAAAGACCCAATGCTTCTTCCAGACTATTGGTCACTTCGGTTCCGGGCAAATTCAGTGCTGCGTTTCTTGTGATGACAATATTACGTCGGTTGGGAAGGGGCCTGCCAATAGAATCATAGGTTTTTCTACCCATAATGATGGTATGCCCGCTGGTGATGTCTTTGAAATGTTTTAAGTCGGCAGGAAGGTGCCATAACAATTGGTTGTCTTTGCCGATGGCGTTATTTTCGGCAATGGCGACTACTATTGAAAGGATCATACGGCAACAGCTCCTTTAATATGAGGGTGTGGCTCATAACCTTCCAGTGTGAAATCTTCAAATTTGAAATCCAGCAGGTCTTTGACCTCAGGGTTAATCTTCATTAGTGGTAATTTTTTCGGCTCCCTGCTCAATTGCAGTCTGGCCTGTTCAATATGGTTATTGTACAAGTGGGCATCTCCAAGAGTATGAATGAAGTCTCCGTACTGAAGTCCGCATACCTGGGCAACCATCATGGTCAATAAGGCGTAAGATGCAATATTAAAAGGAACTCCCAAAAAGATATCTGCACTTCTTTGATATAACTGGCAGCTTAACTTGCCCTCTGCTACATAAAACTGGAAAAAAGCATGGCATGGAGGTAAGGCCATGTCTTCAATATCTGCTACGTTCCATGCGGAAACAATAATTCTTCTGGAATCCGGATTGTTTTTAATGGTATTGATGATCTGACTGATCTGATCGATCTTCCGGCCATCAGGTGTTGGCCATGACCTCCATTGCGATCCATATACTGGTCCCAGATTTCCATCGGCATCTGCCCATTCATCCCAGATCTTTACACCGTTATCTTTCAGATATTTTATATTGGTATCTCCACTCAGGAACCAGATCAGTTCGTGGATAATGGATTTTAAGTGTAATTTCTTAGTGGTGACCATTGGAAAGCCTTCCTGAAGGTTGAACCTCATCTGATAGCCAAATACACTAATGGTTCCTGTTCCCGTCCGGTCATGCTTCTGTGCGCCATGGTCCAGCACATGCTGCATTAAATCTAAATATTGTTTCATGTATTGTTAAGCTCCTTTTTCTTTCTCCAATGCTTCACCGCAAGATACTACGGTTCTCCTGGTTTTCATAGGATCGTGCAAAATTAAAAAAATAATAATTGTGCATTGTCCAAATTGGTTCTTTTTTTCGGGATGTATTTCACGGGATTGCTTCGTATAGGCTTTATATACGCTCCGGGAAGCCTTCTCTCTTGACAGGTTCCTGGAAGGATATTGGAAAGCTATTGAAAGGATAAAACAACCTTTGAACTACTTCGAACAACCTTTGAATAGCTTTCCAATATCCTTCCAACCTAAGAGCGTAATAGGAGCGTATTAGGAGAATCCAGGCGCCTATTCCTACGATTCGTTTACAAAGAGATAAACTCGGGTAAACATAAGTTTACCTTTTGCCTTCATTTATGTAAGTTTGCGACACAATCAGAAAATCAATGCTTGCATTTGCCAACGCCAAAATCAACCTTGGGTTGCATGTTACCGGGAAACGTGCAGACGGTTATCATAACCTGGAAACCATTTTTTATCCGGTAAAGATTTATGATGTTGTCGAAACACTGGATGCAGATGTTTTAAGTTGTACCATTCGCGGTACGGACATTCCGGGAAATACCGAAGACAACATCTGCCTCAAAGCCTATCATTTGCTGAAAAAAGATTTTGACCTTCCAGCGCAGCAGATCTGTTTGCTGAAAAATATTCCCATAGGTGCGGGACTTGGGGGAGGTTCTGCTGATGCAGCTTTTCTGATCAAACTATGGAATGATAAATTCAAATTGTCTCTTTCGCAAGAGCAGATGGAAAATTATGCAAGGCGGCTTGGTGCAGATTGTGCTTTCTTTATCCGGAACGAAGCGGTTTATGCAGAAGGAAAAGGGGATGAGTTCAGTGAGATCAGTATCGACCTTAGCAAATATTTTCTGGTACTCGTTAAACCCGATGTTCATGTTTCTACTGCGGAGGCTTATGATGGAATAAAGTCTACTAAACCTATTACTTCGCTAAAAGATTTAATACATTTGCCTTTGAGTGACTGGAAAGCGAACCTGAAAAATGATTTTGAGGATTCTGTGTTTTTGAAATATCCTGAAATTGAAGCCATAAAAAACAGCCTTTACCAGACTGGGGCAATCTATGCTTCGATGAGTGGAAGCGGGTCTAGTGTCTATGCAATTTTTGGATCAGCGGTAAAACTTCCTGAACTCGAAAAAACCAATAAAGTATTTTACAACGTTTAGTGAATTATGGAAATCAACCTGATAAGAAAAAGCGGTAAATTTAATTTTGAAGCAGAAAATTCCGGCGGACATACTGTGGAGCTGGATGCTAAACCTGAAATAGGTGGAGAAGGGAAAGGCTTCAGACCGATGGAAATGCTGCTGATCGGCCTTGGAGGTTGCAGTGGGATTGACATGGTCAATGTATTAAACAAGCAAAAGGAGCCTCTGGACGATGTGAAAATCAAAATCAAGGCTACCAGAAAAACAGAGGAAATGCCTCCGGTTTTCGATGTCATTGACATTCATTTTGAATTGTATGGTGCGCTAAATGTTCAAAAAGTAGAGCGTGCCCTGGCACTTACCTTCGATAAATATTGCTCGGTATCCAATATCCTTGGACGTTCTGCTACGATAAACTTCAGCTATACCATTCATCAGTAAGAGTGGCTAGCTGATATAATCGCGATCTTCGTCGCTAATGATCTTTTTATGATCCTCAGGTTTCACCTGGGGATTTTCTTTTTTGTCATAGCTGCTCACCGTTACTTTTGGCCTTCCAACCCAATAACCAAGAATAAAGCCAATAAAAGTACATATCCCAACAACCAGCAGCTTAGAGATCTCTTTCTTGACGAATATGAAGTTGAACTCAACAACATCTGTATTGATCATTAAAAAGATGGTAATGAGAACGGTGAAGATGATAATGAAAATTGTTTTAGTACGCATGACTTTAAAAGCTATAATTTAAAATTAATTCTAATATAGGGTTTTGGTTGTATATTTTGTTGACAAAAACGACCCTTCCCCCAACGTCTAACAGTGGTTTGTAACGAAGCAGGTTCATACTACTACGCAATTCGAAGCCAAAAGTTTTAGGTTCTGCGAGATTTGTTTCATCTCCAAGGTTTTCATAATGACAGAATAAGCCTCCGCGAAGATTTCTGATGTAAGCAAGGGGGCCGATCTCTGCATCGGGAAAGACGATTGGAAAACGGTAATTGAGGAGCAACGTATTGCTCAGTTTGCTCCTTGCAGGGATGTTGCTGTATCCGTAGACGGTATTGATCTCCCGGTCGTACCTTCTGATTCCTGAGGTTCTCTGGTAACTAAAATTGGCCAGGAAGGAGTGGTTCCTGGCGATACCCGGAAAGTAAAGAAAACTTTCTGCGGCAAAGAGATCACCTCCCAGCTGTTTATCAAAGGGCTGATGAAGGTAAGTTAACCTAAGGATCTGCGCCCATTGTGGTGCAATGTCCCTTTCCGACTGACGGGTGGTATGGGTAAAAGTAAAACTATATTCCATTGGAAACTTCAATGTCGTGATGTAGTTCTGCGGCATATTTTCAGGGAGGTACCTTTGGGTATAGCTGGTTGCCGTGTTCAGGGAGAAATTGTAACTGTCATTCAGCGCATTCAGGTTAATGGGAACAGAAGCCTGAACCTTGACATAGTTTTCCCGCCAGTCGCCCTGCTGTACGCCTGATTTGCTGCTGTAGAATGTCCTTCTTGGCCGGTTGCGGTAGACTGCGCTCAGTACCGGATAAAACCCTTTGTAGGTTAATCCCGCATTATACTCGAAACGGTTGAGGTCACGGAAATAATTTACGCCGGCGAAAGCGTTCATGGTGCTGAGCAGATTGTCTGAATTGATCTGTAAACCGCCGCGGTATTCATCTTCAATGACCGGAATGATGCTGTGTACGCTGAAGAGGTTTCCTAAAGTCCGGTAAGGTTTAGAAACAAAAGTGCTGTCCGGGATTGCTGAGAATACATTGCCTGAATTTTCCTGGGCCGCCGCAGCAGCACCCAGAAAGACGAAGTTGTTTTCTCCCGGTTGTTCTGGTTTAAGCGGGCTTTCGGCAATCTCGTAACCCTGAACACCATAGTTATTGAAAACAATGGCCTGTCGGTCGGGTGTGAGGCTTGGGTTAAAGGCGCCGTATTTTGCTGCGCTCAGAGCGCTTATCTTTTTGCTGGCAGGATCTACGTAGTAAATGTTGTCGATCCCGTTGTAGTGCGCGTTAAAAGCGATTCCCTGAGGAAGATAAACCGGTCTGCTCAGTTGCTGCTGGGATTCTTCGATCAGGACGCTCGTTTTTCCGGAGCGGTCCATGAGGCGCAAGGCCTTTCCTTTTTCACTGACAGAGATGAAAGCGATCTCTTCTCCATCCGGCCGGTATGCCGGGGTCTGAAGGATCAGGTTGTCCGGATTCGGATAAGTGTGCAGCAATGTTCCGTTGCGGGCATCGATCTCTACCAGGTTACACTGATTACTCAGGTCAAACCGTACGGCGATAATTTTTTTGCCGTCGGCCGATAGAGTAGGGGAGAAGAGCCTGCTTCTTGAGCTGAGCTTTTTTGTCCGCCCGCTTTGGAGGTCATAACTGCTGATGACACTATAACTCCGCTGTCTATACCTCGGGTCGTACCTAACCTCGTCCCAGACGATCACTCCATTGGCATAGCTGAACCAGGGTTGTTCCTGGTATCCGATGGACAGTAATTTTTTTTCTTTCCGGTCCGGGCCGATCAATGCGAAGTGTGCAGGTTCTGCCTTACTTTGTTTTAAGGTCAGGATTTGATGGTCGTTGACTTTAACAGGCAGGAACCAGCTGGTTGCATAGCTTGCTTTTTTGCTGAGGGAAGGGTAGGATTTTGATGGTGTCTTTTCTGCCTGCAGTTCCCATTCTTTCCGGAGGTTTTCGCTGGTATTGACGAACCATTCTTTGCTGCCTTTTCCGCTGAATTTTTTGAGGCTTCCGGAGAAGGGGTAAGGACGAAGCGGACGTCGTTTGATGTCGGTCAGTACGCTGTCAAAAATGTTTCTTCCCAGCTGTTTCCGGAGGTTGGAAGCCATGACGTATCCAAGCTGATAATAGCCAGGGGTAAGGTCTTTTTCCGAGTCGAAATTCACCTTGCTGTAGGAGAACTTTTTTCCCTCCAGGAGCTGAGTCCGGTAAGGCATAATCCAGGAAGGGATCCTGCCGCGTCCGGCATTGGTTAAGGAGGTTTCTGTGCTTACCGCATCGCCCTCAAAGAACCAGAGCGGAATGCTTACCCCAAACCAGGCAAGGTAAACGTCTTCAGGAAAAGGATGCGCCTGTCCACCGGTCAGTTTGTCGAATTGTGCCACGTGGCGAAGCTCATGGACCGCAAGGTTATTCAGCCAGTCCTGGCTATCGAATTGCTGGGGTGGGGTGGTGTAGAATTCTGATTTCTTGGGTCCCAGTTGAACGAAGCCATTGGCAATCACTCCCCGGTTTTGAAGCAGGATCGGGATGCTGGTATTCTTCCGTCCGATACTCGCTCCGACATAAGGGTAGATGTGTCTCAGCGTATTGGTCATTCTTTGTGCTTCCTTCTCCAGCTCATCGGGATAGATGACTCTAAATCCGGAAGCGTTAATTTGTCTCCATTTTACACCCGGCGGGTTTTGTTCTGAGTTGAAGATCTGGGAAAAGCCTGTATATGATATTAAACTTAATGCCGATGTGGTTATTATACTGAGTATTAGTTTTTTATTTCTTTCTATTATCGTCATTATTTTGAGATGCTAAAATAATTAGTTTTTTGATTTTTTTGGGATTTTTTTTATTTGATCTTTAATATTGGTTGATTGTGTTTAGTTGCCTGGCAATCATTGTGTTGTGATTTTATCTTTGAGATTTGTCACTTGTGTTTTTGGCTTTTTTTACTAAATAATCAGTGTTCGTTTGTTGATTTTTACTTTGAATTATGCGGGGTAAGAATCAGGGCTTAAGGTACACTATTTGATGATTAGTTACAATACCAATATTAGTCTGGATATTTGGTTTTTATACATCTGAATCCATCATTTCCGGCTATGAATTGCCTGATTGTATGTAGTGATTTTGAGCTCATTTTTCTCTCCCCTCCCCCGGGGGATTTGCGTTCTATAAAAAAAGAACATTCATTTTCTGATGAATTGCTGTTGTTTTGCAATGAGGATTTATGCCTTTTTTCCCATCTTTATGCCGCTGGTTTTGATTTTATAAGCGCGCATTTCTATGAGAATATGAGTCTGTCCTGCAGGGGTTTTAAGGACATTCTGTCGGAGTGTTCTGGTAGCTGCGGGTTGAATTTACTTATGTTTCGTCGTTGTGGTTTTGTTAACTATTTAAAGATTTCCCCTTGTGCCGGGGTCGGGTGATGCCCTCTGATTGGGTTAAATAACCGGCTTGACTTTTAGCTTTTCTCTGGATAATCTGAGTTGCTTTTGTGACCTGATTGATGAGTGGAAAGTGGCCGCTTTTGTACTTGATCCGGAAAAGACAACTAACTTAAATTCCTGCGCTTTTTATAGATCGGGTATAGAAATACAGCTCCGATAATTAAGATGGCGCCGAGGTAAAAACCAATGGACATGGTCTCCTTGCTGCCAAAGAATATGAAGGCTAAAATGATTCCGTAGACAGGCTCAAGATTGGTGATTAACGCGACCCGAAAAGCGGATAAAGTACGCATGACAGAGACCCCGGCAACATAAGCTAAAGCCGTGCAAATGGTGCCCAATAAAAGCAGATAGGACCAGTCTTTAACGCTTAAATTAAAGGACTCTGCAAGGAGAGATTTGTCGAACAAACGGTAGACTGTGATCCAGAAAAAAGCACCGGTCATTTCATAAAAGCCAATGATTTTCGGGTCGCTTTTTTGCACCAATGTTGAGTTGATTGTACTGAATAAGCTCGAGGCTAAGGCAGATAGAAGGCCGAGAATAATCCCTAAGGTATAACCTGATTCGAATTTAAAGACCATATAGATGCCCAGGATCATAATTAGTCCGATGACAACATCTGGTATTAAAATAGATTTTTTCTTGATCAGCGGTTCTAATATCGCAGTAAACAAGGTATAAGAAGAGAGGGCAACGAGTGTGACGGAGACTGTAGATACTTTAATTGCATGAAAAAATAGAATCCAGTGCGCGGCGACAATACTTCCGGTAAAGAAAAATTGGAGAAATTGCTTCCTCGAAATCTTTAAGCTGGTCTTGCTGAATAAAAAATAAGCCAGTAAGCTAATGCTTGCAATGAGTACTCTATACCATACCAACTGAACTGCATTGATCGAGATAACTGCGCCAAGAATGCCAGTGAACCCCCAGATAAAAACGGTGAAATGTAAGATTAACAGGTTTCTATTTGGATGACTACCTACTGGATTGTTCATTTATTTTGGTGCTTTTCGGAGTAAATAATAGCCCAGTAACCCGAAAAATATGGTAGGTACAAGCACTGCAAATAGGGGTGAAATGCCTCCTTTAAGAGAGAACATCTTCGCAAACTGATTCAATACAATATAGCAGAAGCTTAAAATAATGCCTATTCCCAGCGGAAGTCCCACACCTCCACGGACTTTCCTGGAGGATAAAGCGACTCCAATCAGGGTGAGTACGAAGGCCGACAGGGGTTGTAAATAACGTTTGTAACGTTCGAAAAGCAAGTCGTTCATGATGCCTGATCCCCTGATTCTTTCCTTTTTTATTTTATCGGAAAGGTCTTTGTTAGAGAGGTTTTCAAAGACGTTGTCATACGCGGAGAAGTCGTCAGGACGCATATCCAGAATGGTGTCTTTAGTTTTTGTGGCGCCATTAACCATACTTTCTTTAAGTCCGTCGATGTTCCTTACAGAATAGTTGGTTAGCTTCCATGATCGTTTTAAGGAGTCCCATTTGATCTCATCAGCCACAATCTTCTTGGTCAGTATATCGCCTTTGAAATTGTCTAATGAGAACTGGCTCCCAACCTTAGACCTGTTGTCAAAGCTCCTCATGTAGATGTAAGTATGATCATCCAGTTTCATGTGAATATCAGTCTTACTGGTCGGATCATTCTTCTTTATAAAGGTGTTTTCGAAGTTGTTCTTGATCTGATTGGTATATGGAAGAATGTATAGATTCGAGGCCAGGTTAATGGAAAAAATGATAAATGCAGATATAAAATAAGGCAATAGAAACCGGTTAAAGCTGACTCCCCCGCTCAATATGGGTACAATCTCCGTTTGATCGGCCATCTTTGCGGTGAAAAAGATCACTGCTATGAAATTGATCAGGGGGGAGAGCATATTCACATAAAAGGGAATGGAGCCCGCATAATATAAGGAAATCACTTGCCAGAAGGTCAGGTTGTTACCGAGAAAGTCGTCCAGTTTCTCTGAAAGGTCAAAGATCACAATGATGACTACAAACAATGTCAGGGTATATATAAATGTACCCAGATACTTGCTGATGATATACCAGTCGATAATCTTAATCCTGCCCTTGATAAAGTTCATTTACAATTTATTACCTAATATAGTTACCATTTTGTTCTTCCAGGCGTAAAACTCGCCACTGATAATTTTCTCTCTGGCGGTTTTAACAAGCCACAGGTAAAAATGCAGGTTATGCAGGGTTGCAATTTGCGCGCCAAGCATCTCTTTGGAATGCATCAGGTGCCTTAAATAGGCTTTAGAATAAACCTGGTCGGCATGAAGGTCACTTTCCGCATCGATAGGAGAGAAGTCATCCGCCCATTTCTTATTTCCGATGTTAATGATACCATTTCTGGTAAATAACATCCCGTTCCTTGCATTTCTGGTAGGCATCACGCAGTCGAACATGTCTACACCTAAAGCGATGTTTTCCAGGATATTAATAGGTGTTCCTACACCCATCAGGTATCTTGGCTTATCGTAAGGAAGAATGTCGCAGACTACTTCTGTCATTCCATACATTTCCTCTGCAGGTTCCCCCACAGACAATCCGCCGATTGCATTTCCCTCACGGTTCATTCCTGCAATAAATTCAGCAGATTTTTTCCTCAGGTCTTTATACACTGATCCCTGTACAATTGGGAATAAGGTTTGATTGAATCCGTATTTTGGTTCCGTTGTGTCAAACCTGTTGCAGCAACGTTTTAACCAGCGGTGAGTCATGTTGATGGAATTTGCCGCGTATTTATAATCACAAGGATAAGGCGTACATTCATCAAAAGCCATAATGATATCTGCACCAATGGTACGTTGGATATCCATGGCATATTCCGGTGTGAAAAGGTGTTTCGAACCATCAATATGTGAACGAAAAGTCACCCCTTCCTCCTTGATTTTTCTTACTTTACTCAGGGAATAGACCTGATAACCGCCGCTATCTGTTAAAATCGGACGGTCCCATCCAATAAATTTGTGCAAGCCGCCGCTTCCTTCTATAATGTCTAAGCCTGGTCTCAGGTATAAATGATAGGTATTCCCCAAGATAATCTTGGCGTCAATATCGTCTTTAAGTTCGCGTTGGTGAACTGCTTTTACGGTTCCTGCAGTGCCCACAGGCATGAAAATAGGAGTTTGTATGTCTCCGTGATCTGTTGTTACTGTTCCTGCTCTTGCCTTTGAATGTGTATCGTTTGCCTGTAAGGTAAATTTCATAAATCTGTATGCTCCACTAAAATCTGCCAAAAGTAGCAAAAATAGCGCTATAAACGGGTTAAATTTTTTATCAACAAAAAGGAACATTACAGATTAAAAAGCAGAAATTTGGCAGCTACAAAAAAACATCGTGGAATTAACCTTAATAGAGAGTTGTCTGCTCGGCTCATTGATCTTCTGTTTCTTAATACAATTATACTTTAGCTTATTTGTTCATCTGAAACTGGCATTTTTTCCGGTTGAACCAATACCTGAAACTGATGCAAAACCCTTAAGCGTTGTCATTTGTGCACGCAATGAAGTAGATAACCTAAGAAATTACCTTCCTTCGGTTCTGGAGCAAAATCACCCTGATTTTGAGGTAATTGTTGTAAATGACCGTTCATGGGACGGAACGAGACAACTTTTAGAGGAGTTTGCCAGGCAATATAAGCGGTTAAAGATCGTAACGATTTCAGAAGGGGAGAAATTCATTGCCGGTAAGAAATTTGCCGTTACGATGGGAATCAAAGCTGCTTCCAACGATTGGCTGGTGTTTACCGATGCCGACTGTGTTCCTGCTTCAGCCAACTGGTTATTGGGAATGCAGCAGTCTGAAGATCCTAAGGTCGAGATCGTTTTAGGTTATTCTCCATACCTGAAAAAGCGGGGGATTCTAAATGCTTTGATTCGTTTTGAAACGTTTTTTACCGCTGTAAACTATCTTTCCTATGCGATTAAAGGCATGCCATATATGGGCGTGGGAAGAAATATGGCTTATAAAAAGACGCTTTTCTTCAAGAACAAAGGATTTGCTGCCCACATGCACATTCCTTCTGGTGATGACGACCTGTTTGTTAATGCGAATGCACATTCCGGGAATACAGAAATCAGGATCAATAAAGAAAGTCATGTATGGTCTGAGCCTAATACCAGCTTTGGCGCTTACCTGAGACAAAAGAAAAGACATTTCGGAGCAGGAAAGCTATACAAAGGGAAACATAAGTTTATCCTTTCCTGCCAGATCATCTTTCAGTTTCTGTTTTATGCTTTCTTTGCTGCATTGTCGTGCTTCAAAGCGACATTATATCCTGCTTTAGGTGTTTTATTTGTAAGTATTGTGGTCAGATGTTTCATCTATCCCCGCATTTTAAAGCGGTTAAATTATAGTGATTTACGATGGTGTTTTCCCATCCTGGACATTCTCTTGTTCATTTTTCTCGTGTTTAACGGCATTCTGTCTATATTTGTTAAAAAAGTAAAGTGGAAATAAGATCAACGCTAATACAAGAATATTTTAAGGATCTGACTGATGAACAAATTGCTCAGTTTGATCAGTTGTACGATTTATATAGTTTCTGGAATGCCCAGATCAATGTAATCTCCAGAAAAGATATTGATGAACTTTATGTTCGTCATATCCTTCATTCTCTTGGTATTGCAAAGTTTTGCACTTTCAAACCGGGAGAAAAAGTATTGGACGTAGGCACCGGAGGAGGTTTTCCCGGAATTCCTTTGGCCATTCTATTCCCTGAAACCCAGTTTCATCTTGTTGATTCTATCGGAAAGAAGATTAAAGTGGTTACGGAAGTTGCAGCCGGTCTGGGATTGAAAAATGTGAAGGCCAGTCATTTAAGGGCTGAACAGGTGACAGATAAGTATGATTTTGTCGTATCCAGAGCGGTGACAAGGCTTATTGACTTTTATCCATGGGTAAGAGGCAAGTTTAATAAAGATTCTAAGAACGCAATTCCTAATGGTATCCTTTACTTAAAAGGTGGTGATCTTGCCGAAGAAATTGAAGAATCAAGGTTGAAAGCGGAGTTGTACCCACTGGCAGACTATTTTAAAGAAGATTTTTTCGAAACCAAATTTGTGGTTTATATTCCTCAATAACAAGGTTCTTCTCTTTGAAGAAATACTGTAAAAAAAGCAGATGCTCTTTTCATCCCCGAATATTTACTGAAGGGCAAATATTCGAATGTCTTCAAAGCACATCTGCTTTTTTTATAAAATCCTGCATGCAATCATCACAGGAATCCTGCTCAAAATCATTCCAGGCCGGATTAAAAGCCTACGTTATTTTTAATGCCTTAATCTCCTCTTCTCTATGAACCGGATTTATCGGTTGTTGAAGTCAGGTATGCTAATTTTTTCTACTTCCGATTAACTGAAACATTGGGCTGTGGGAACTCATTATCCTACTTTCTCCTCTCTGTTGATTACAACGATCGCTATTGAGGCAGAGCGCCCTTAACACTTTATTTAGAGTAATATTTCTCCTGAAAAAGATGCGTTCCGGGAAAAGGCATAGAAAAATTTTGGGCTTCTTCAGCCCAAAAGATTTCAGCCTTTGAGCGGTAATGCTTCTTTTTCAGCAAGATATTTCTCTTCTATAGTGATTATTCAAGCGATAAGTTATAAGTTAGCCAATGAGCTTAATCCATAAAATCGCCCTTACCATGATCAAAAATGTAGGGCACATTACCGCTAAAAATCTATTGGCACATTTCCCTGGTCCTGAAGCGATCTTTAGTGCCAGTAAGAAAGAATTAATGGAGGTACCAGGGATTGGGTTACAAACTGCAACATTGATTCTTGGGAAAGAGGCGATGGTCAAAGCGAAAATTCAATTGGAATTCATTAAGAAATATCAGGTTCAGGTGTTATTTCTAACAGATGATAATTATCCAGTCCGACTAAAAAACTGTGCGGATGCCCCTGTCTTATTGTACTACAGGGGAAATGCAGATTTAAATCATCCCCGGATCATTAGTGTGGTCGGTACCCGTCAGGCCACAGCCTATGGTAAGCTGCTCTGTAAGCAACTTGCGGAGACACTTGCAGGTTATGAGGTGCTGATCGTAAGCGGGCTTGCTTATGGGATTGATGTGACTGCTCATCAGGAAAGTCTCCAAAATGGAATTCCGACGGTAGGGGTTTTAGCGCATGGATTAGATCGCATGTATCCTCAGGCTCATAGTCATATTGCGAAGAAGATGGTTCTTAATGGTGGTTTACTTACCGAGTTCCCATCACTCACAAATCCAGACAAGGAGAATTTTCCAAAGAGAAACCGGATCATTGCAGGAATATCAGATGTGACCATTGTGGTGGAAGCTGCATCAAAAGGCGGGGCACTCATTACGGCAGATATAGCGAATTCTTATCACCGGGACGTTTTTGCCTTTCCGGGAAGGGTGAATGACCAGAGCTCTGAAGGTTGTAACTTCCTGATTAAGACGAATAGGGCCGGCTTGATCAGTCATGCGAGAGATCTTGCTTATTACCTTGGCTGGGAACATTGCAAAGCGGAGGAGCCGGCTGTAAAATCAAATTTCCCGGTTGAGTTGAGTAGGGAGGAGCAACAGATTCTTCAGGTTTTAACAGGTTGCGCAATTGCTATAGATGAGCTGGAGCTGCGTCTGGAAATTCCAAAAAGTAAGCTTGCTTTGCATTTATTGAACCTGGAAATGCAGGGGATTTTGACTTCTCTGCCCGGGAAGTTGTACCAGTTGAATCAGGATATTTCCTCCTGACCTATAAAATAGATTGCAGATAAGTCTATTGGACTAGTAGAATAAAATGTTATTTTGTTTATTTTTAATTTAAAAAATTAAATATTGAATTATCATTTGTAAATAGAATTCTAAGCCTCAATTTGTATTTTTGTATCATGTGGTACAATAATATTTTGGAAACCATTGGCAATACGCCACTGGTAAAATTGAATAACATTACGAAAGAAATCCCGGCTACAGTGCTGGCTAAAATCGAGACCACCAATCCTGGTAACTCGATTAAAGATCGTATGGCAGTCAAAATGATTGAAGATGCAGAGAAAAGCGGTAAGCTTAAACCTGGTGGAACAATCATCGAAGGAACATCCGGAAATACCGGGATGGGTCTTGCTATGGCTGCGATCATTAAGGGCTACAAATGTATTTTCACTACTACGGATAAACAATCTAAGGAAAAGGTAGATGCTTTGCGTGCTTTTGGTGCGGAAGTGATCGTATGTCCTACTAACGTAGAGCCGGAAGATCCTAGGTCGTATTATTCAGTTTCTTCGCGTTTGGAGCGTGAGGTTCCAAACTCATGGAAGCCAAATCAATATGACAACCTTTCTAACTCACAGGCTCATTATGAGCAGACAGGTCCTGAAATCTGGGAACAAACGGAAGGAAAGATTACACATTTAGTAGTTGGCGTTGGGACAGGTGGTACCATTTCCGGCACCGGAAAATACTTAAAAGAGAAAAATCCGAACATTCAGGTTTGGGGAATTGATACTTATGGTTCTGTATTTAAAAAATATAAGGAGACGGGAATTCTGGATAAGAATGAGATCTACCCATATATTACAGAAGGTATCGGAGAAGATTTTCTGCCGAAGAATGTGAATTTTGACATCATTGACCTGTTCGAAAAAGTAACAGATAAGGATGCGGCACTGATGACCCGCGACATTGCGCGTAAGGAGGGGATCTTTGTTGGAAACTCTGCAGGCTCAGCCATTGCAGGACTGCTTCAGTTAAAGGATAAGTTAAAGCCTGAGGATGTAGTGGTTGTAATCTTTCATGACCATGGCAGTCGTTATATGGGCAAAATGTATAATGAAGACTGGTTGAGAGAACGCGGCTTCCTGAAAGACGAAAAACTTACGGCAAGAGCTATTCTTGCAAAGAGAGAGGCAACTGACATCGTTACGATCGACTGTGAGAAGACAATTCTTGAGGCGATCAATAACATGAATACTTTAAACATATCTCAGATTCCGGTAACTCAGAAGGGGATGGTGGTAGGAAAGGTTGCAGAAAGTGACATTCTTAAAGCGCTTCTGGAGAACCCGTCTTTAAAATCTGCTCCTGTTCAGGAAATCATGTCCAGTACTTTTCCTTTTGTGGATATGAATACTTCGATTGATAAGATCTCTGCACTGATTAACAAAGAAAATAGTGCGGTACTGGTAGAAGATGAACAAGGTAAAATTGAAATTATTACGCAATACGACATCATCAATGCAATCTCCGGATAGGGGAATTGATGAAGCATAAAAAAAGTCCCGGAATATTTTCCGGGACTTTTTTTATATCCTGTGTTTTCGAATGGGCCTAATGACTTGGGCTTGAAGCATCGACACGTTTAATCTGGGCACCTAAAGCACGTAAACGTGTATCGATATCCTGGTAACCACGTTCAATCTGCTCAATATTGAAAATTGTTGAGGTTCCTTCTGCAGATAATGCGGCGATCAGAAGGGAAACACCTGCACGGATATCCGGGGAAGTCATGCTGATTCCTCTTAATTTATATTGTTTGTTGATTCCGTTTACAGTCGCTCTGTGTGGATCGCAAAGTATGATCTGTGCACCCATATCGATCAGTTTGTCGACAAAGAACAGGCGGCTTTCGAACATTTTTTGATGAATCAATACCGAACCTTTAGCCTGTGTAGCAACTACCAGTACGATACTCAATAAATCTGGTGTGAATCCAGGCCATGGTGAATCTGCAATGGTAAGCATAGAACCATCAATAAATGATTCAATTACATAATGTTTTTGAGAAGGAATGAAAATATCATCACCTCTTAATTCGAATTTTATACCCAGCTTTCTGAATACTTCAGGAATGATCCCAAGCTCAGAATAGCATACGTTTTTAATGGTAATCTCCGATTCTGTCATGGCTGCAAGGCCAATAAAGGATCCGATTTCAATCATATCAGGCAACATGCGGTGTTCTGTTCCGCCTAATTTGGTAACACCTTCAATCGTCAGCAGGTTGGAACCTACTCCACTGATTTTAGCACCCATGCGGTTCAGCATTTTACACAATTGTTGCAGGTAGGGTTCACAAGCAGCATTGTAAATGGTTGTGATTCCTTTTGCCATTACAGCAGTCATTACGATATTGGCTGTACCGGTTACGGAAGCCTCATCCATTAATATATAAGCACCCTGTAAGTTTGTTGCGTCTACGTTAAAGAACTCTTTTTTAGCGTCGTAGATAAATTTTGCGCCTAGTTTTTCAAAACCAAGGAAATGGGTGTCCAGTCTTCTGCGGCCGATTTTATCGCCTCCCGGTTTAGGGATAGCTGCCTTTCCAAAACGGGCTAAAAGCGGTCCAACGATCATGATAGATCCTCTTAAGCTGCCTCCTTTGGCTTTAAATACATCAGATTGGAAGAATTCCAGGTTGATGTTTTTTGCTTCAAAAGTATAAGTGTCTTTGGATAAGCGTTCTACTGTTACTCCTAAATCTCCTAAAAGTTCGATTAGTTTATTGACATCTTTAATATCAGGGATATTGCTGATGGTGACTTTCTGGTCAGTTAATAAAACGGCTGAGATAATTTGCAGGGCTTCATTCTTTGCGCCCTGAGGCTGGATTTCACCCTTTAACTTTTTTCCACCAATTATTTCGAATGCGTTCATGTTGTATTGAGCTTGTATAGTATAAAAATTGGTAAAATCTAGTGTCTTTGTTTTGGATTGTTGTTGCGTTGAGTACGGTTATTGCTGTTGTTATTGTTGTTTTGTCTGCCTTTACCGTTATTGTTGTTCCTTCCGCGGTTATTGTTGTTGTTCGCTGGTCTGGCCACTACAGGTTTGAATTCAACTTTGTTTAGATTGATGTTGTCGTCTAATTGCAGTTGTCCACCAGATAGTTCACGCAAATTCTTTAGAATGGTTTCATCAGCCACGCTGTCTTTGTTCCAGGTCACGTAAGCCATTTTCATGAAATTGGCAATTCCCTGCACCATTGCAGCTCTGCGTTCCGGCTCTTCTACTGCTTTAGCTTTCTCGATCATTGTTTCTACGGTTTTGCCATAGTGTTTGTAGGTGATCTTCTGCTGAGGGTAACCGATGTGTTCTGGTTTTACCAAAGCATCCTCGGGACTAGGCTTTGGATATGGGCTGTCTACATCGATCTTATAACCGGAGATGATGTGTAAATGATCCCATAATTTATGCTTAAAATCAGCTACATCACGCAAATGAGGATTTAAAAACCCCATAAGGTCTATTACTGCCTGGGCATATTTATTACGTTCTTCAAGGTCGGGTAATTCAATAATGTACTTCACCATGTTCTGTACATTACGGCCGTATTCGGCGAGGATTAACTCGTTTCTTGTGGTATTATAATCGAAATTCATCTGTATAATTATACTTTTTATTTTAATATTCGACCGGGTCTTTAGTCCGGCCGGCCCTTTTGGGCATATTGAATCTTATTGAGTAAGCTATTTTCTGCCAGAGCTTTGTCGTATCAGGAGATAACGAAATAAAGTTAGATTAGGTATGTTCAAACTCATGCAGATTCTGTAAAGATATATTTTATTTAACAATTCGCAATTTAGCAAATTTTAATAATAACTGCTTATTACCCAGACCTTGAAAAAATACAGTTGCTTTTACATCCGGAAGTGTACCCTCCAGACTTACAATTTTACCGAAGCCAAACTTTTCATGTTCTACTTCCATTCCATTTTGGAACAGGTTTGCTGCATCAGGGGTAAAGCCAGGAGTAGGAACGTGAGCTTTTGGCAACATCGAGGTTGTTTTTGGTCTTGGTGCCGTGGATGTTCCGCTTGTACTTGCTGCTGATGCCGGTTTTGGCTTGCTGAAAGTATCCCTTTGCTGCGTCCAGCTTCTTCTTTCCGAAGAGAAGCTATCGTCATTTAAAGTGCTTTTAGCTGGCTTTGCCACTTCAATCTCCAGGTAGCGTGCATTGATTTCATCGATAAAACGACTCGGTTCACAGTTGGTTAGCGTTCCCCATCTGTATCTGGACGTTGCATAAGTCAGGGTCAGTTTCTTTTCTGCACGTGTTACCGCCACATAGAAGAGCCTGCGTTCCTCCTCCAGATCTGTTCTGGAGTTTAAAGACATTTGAGAAGGGAAAAGGTTTTCCTCTAAACCTACTACAAATACATTTTTAAATTCCAGACCTTTGGAAGAGTGGATCGTCATTAAAGAGACCGTATCTTTATTTTTATCGTCTCCTTTATCGTCATTCGTCAATAGCGCAATATCCTGCATAAATACAGCCAGGCTACGGTCTTCAATGTCCTCACGCTCACCAAATTCCTTGATACCGTTTAACAATTCCTGGATATTTTCATGTCTGCCACGACCTTCATCCGTAGTATCAGAATGTAGTTCCTTTAATATTCCCGAATGCTGAGCAATATATAAAGCGGTTTCGTAAGCATCCAGTTTTTTCGCTTCGGCAGCGAAGCTTTGAATCATTACGGCAAAGTCGTTCAGCTGATTGGCGATCCTTCCTGCAATATATTGCTGAGGATCACAGATCACCTGCCACATCGTGATGTCGTGTTGGTCTGCTGCAACCAGAATTTTTTCTACTGTCGTATCTCCAAGTCCTCTTTTGGGATAATTAATTACCCTTTTTATCGCTTCTTCGTCCGCAGGGTTGAAAGTTAAACGGAAATAGGCGATTAAATCCTTGATTTCCTTACGCTGATAGAAGGAGAGTCCTCCGTAGATTTTATAAGGTACATTTAGCTTTCTTAAAGCCTCCTCCATTGCTCTGGATTGCGCATTGGTACGGTATAAGATTGCGAAATCATTGTAGTTATATCCTTTGGAACTGCGTTCCTGGACAATCGCTTCAGCAACAATTTTACCTTCTTCATTATCTGTAAAAGCACGTTGTACCTTAATGCGGTCGCCGGATTCATTATCGGAAAAAACATTCTTTTCCAATTGGTTCTTATTGTTGGCGATAATGCTATTGGCAACTTCTACAATATTTTGGGTAGAGCGGTAATTCTGCTCTAATTTATAGACTTTTAAATCGGGGTAATCGCGTTCAAAATTAAGGATATTCTGAATGTTCGCTCCCCTGAAGGCATAGATACTTTGCGCGTCATCACCTACTACACAGATGTTTTGGTAAGCTGCTGCCAGTTTCTTTACAATTGTATATTGGGAAAAGTTTGTATCCTGGTACTCATCAACCATCAGGTATTTGAATTTCTGCTGGTATTTGTTCAGTACATCGGGATGGTTCTTTAACAAGACATTTGTTTTAAACAGCAAATCATCGAAATCCATCGCTCCCGCTTTAAAACAGCGTTTGGTATAGGTCTCATAAATCACACCGATTAAAGGGCGTTTATTGCTGATGTCCTCCGCCTGAATTTCTGCATTCTCCATGTATTCTGTATGGGAAACCAGGTTGTTTTTTGCGGAAGAGATCCTGTTGTAGACAAAATTTGCATTGTACAATTTGTCGTCCAGCTGCAATTCCCTTAATATTGCCCTGATCAGGCTTTTACTGTCGTCCGTATCGTAGATAGTGAAGTTGGAAGGGTATCCGATCTTTTCTGCTTCCACTCTTAATATCTTGGAGAATACCGAGTGAAAGGTACCCATCCATATATTTTTGGCTTCCGCACCAATCACTTTCGAGATACGCTCACGCATATCTTTTGAGGCCTTATTGGTAAAGGTAAGTACCAGAATGTTAAAGGCATCGACCCCTTTTTCAATCAGGTGTGCTACCCGGTAAGTAATTACACGTGTTTTTCCGGAGCCGGCACCTGCGACAATCATTACGGGTCCCTGGGTATTTTCTACTGCTGCGCGTTGTTGGGGGTTTAATCCTGCTAAATAATCCAAAATACTATCCTGTTCTGCTTTTTAAAGGTATTGTTTAAACCAAGTAGCTGATATCGATGTGCGAGGGGCACATGAAACTACATTCGCACAAAAATAAGAAAACTATGGCTTTTATTGGAGTTACATCCAATCTTTTTTCCCTGATTCTATATAATACAACCAATAGTTCGCCATACGGTGAATCTCGGCATAATTCCCATATTTAAAATGAATCGTTCCCGCAGCGGTATGTAATACCAAATGTCCAATGTTGGCCTTTTTATGCCAGAAGTATTGTTTGGTTGTGATCCCCTGGATTTTATGCGGTTCCATTATTTGATGTTCTACATCCCATATTCCGCTTTTTTTGATGATAAAGTTTTCAGACAGGTATAAACGGTGATGTGCAAATTCAAAATACAGCATTATGACCACCAGAATGGTGTAGGGGATGATCCACCAGAAATAAGGACGCAGATGAACCAGTACCGATCCGATAAGGAGAAAGAAAGAAATCGGAATAACCACCTTGAGCATTATTGTTAAAAAAAGGAAGCGGTAGTTTGGAATAAAAGTGCTGTTTTTTGGGGGAATACATTCAAAGATCATCTTTAACAGTTCATCTCTCTCGTTTTCATCACATCCCGGAATCTCAATGTCGTGTTTTTTATTGTCTTTGTCGTCCTCATCAGCAGAATCAAAAGAAGCCTGTTTGAACTTCATGTTCATCAGGTCCAGTTTTTTCTGGAAGTAATTCTGGCTATAGCTGCTGATCTGTACCCTGGCTGGTTTCAATAAGGTATGTTTCTTTTCAAAAAGTCCGGATGTGATGGCCAGTACTGCTTTCTTTTTGATGACTTCAAAGTCGAAATATTTAATGAAATTCCGTAAAATATTTGTTCCGAGAATGATGAGCAGGGCAAAGAAAAGAAGTACCCCTATGGAAATCAGGTTTAGTCCTTCTGTAGAAAGTGCTTTTATTGGATTTTCTTCCAGCTGAAAAGCTTCTGTATAGTTTTTTAGCATCTCCATAATGGCGAAGATAAAACCCATGAGAAGGGCTACGCTTGCACCGTAGTTAGAAGTTAAGCCCACTTTAAGGAGGGTAGTGGTGCTCAGTTTTAGAAGAGGCTCAGGGTTTGGCCCCTGCCCGTCTGTTGATTTTTCTGTTGTTGTACCGGGAGTGTCTCTGTTTAAAAGTCTTTCTCTTAATATCGTGGCAGTATGGTGGTCAATTGCTTTGATGCTTGCTTCTTTTTTATCGCTGCCCGCAGTGTCAATATCGAGACTATAGACGCCTATGATTCTTTGAATGAGCGACTGGTTGATGTTGACCTGCTGGATCTTATCCAGTCTGATGCTGATGTGTTCCTTGCTCAATACGCCTTTTTGAATTACAAATTCCTGTTTTTCTTCATCCAGAAAAAAACTGAACCTGAGGTAGCTGAGGTAAGAATAGATGATCAGAATGAAAAGGAAGACCAGGAACCCGGCAATCAGGTACCAATGATTCATGCCTTTGGCGCGGACCAGGACCAGGATGATAGGAAACACCAATACCCGAATACTGCGCTGAAGGTGATCAGCAAACATTACGGCTACACCGGCGGCCGACTGTCTTTTAGGTTCAGAAAAATCAGTTCCCATCTTAATCGACTTTAGCCAGTTGTCTGTTCAGTTCCTCTTTGATGGTTTTTGCCAGATTAATGTCCAGTCCGGGAATAGTGATGCTTCCCGAAATGCCTCCGGCAGTAAATACATGGAGCGCGCCCAGCTGAAACATCCTGGAGAAAATCCCTTCATTTAAAGTAATGTGTTGTATTCTCGTAAAGGGGATGATAGAAGTAGATATCGAAATGATTCCGCTTTTATAAATCAGGTCTTTTTCTCTGATGGCATAGCCGATTCTTTTAATACTGGCCCGGTAAAGCGTAATTAAAAGGATGCTGAAAAGGAGGTAGATCCCGGTAAACAGGTATAAATAAGGTCTTAATTCTTCTACCAGGAGTAAAATTGTGGCTATTGCCGCAGCGAGGATGAACAGGAAAATGGATATATTTAATAATACTACCTTCCAGTATTTCCTGCTTAATGCATTTAATGCTACTTCTTCGTATTTCGGAAGCGCGTCTATATCTAACGTTTCATTTGTAAAATCCTGCATTTCCTTTTGCTATAATGGCGTTCGAAACGAAGTTAGGGAATTATTTTTTAGAGTAGTTTACCTAATTCCAGAGAAAGGGCCTTGTTGGATGCAATGATTCCGGAATCAGTGATTGATGCATATCCTCCTGCTTCTTCTACCAGTAAAGCGCCGGCAAGCCAGTCGTAGATGTCATTTCCATATTCCCAGAACCCATCGATCCGCCCTGCGGCAACGTACGCCAGCTGCAAAGATGCAGGTCCTAAAAGGCGCAAAGCAAAGACCTTTGGCATAATCTGACTTACACTTTGAAGGGTCTTGTTGACGAGTGCGTTCTCTTCCGGAATATTATTGGGATGGACCGTAGACACGATGGCATCTGAAAGCTTTTTTTTGCCGTTTACGCTGATGGGCCTGCCATTGAAGTAAGCGCCTTGTCCTTTGATCGTGCTAAACAATTCATCTCTTTCTGCATCATAAATTAAGGCCATCAGAGGTTTTTGATCGTCCATTAACGTTAAAGTAATGCACCAGGGGTAAAAATCCTGAAGAAAATGTATTGCACCGTCAATGGCATCGCAAACCCAATATAGCCCTTTTATAGCTCCTGACGTTTGTCTTTCCACATCAAATTCGGCATAAGACCATTTGATTTCCGGAGCGATTTTCTGCAGTTCTGCTTTTATCTTATTGCCTGAGAAGTTGTTTGCGATATTAAACTGACCGAATAGGGCTTCTTTATTGTCGGCCCGTACCGAGGGGACTTGCGTTGCTTTTAATTCTTTACCTATCTTAATGATGATCTCACTGCTTTGTTTTAGTAATTTTTCCATTTGATGTCTTTGTTTGCTGACCTTGCAAAGGAAAGGCAATTTCTCCATCCGGAATTGAACAGTAGGCGGGAAGAATTGGACGATTCAGGGTTTAGGGCTTAATCATGACATCGTTACCTCCGTTTATCTTTTACCTTGTATATTTGTCCAAAATCATTTGTTATGCAAGAGATCAAAAAATATGTAGAAGAAAACAAACAACGTTTTTTAGACGAATTGTTTGAGTTATTACGCTTCCCATCGGTAAGTGCTGACCCTAAATATAAAGGTGATGTGCTTAAAACAGCCGATTTTGTTGCCCAGAAACTGAAGGACGCAGGTGCCGATAAAGTAGAGATTTGTGAAACCGCGGGTTATCCGATAGTATATGGTGAAAAGATCATTGATGAAAAATTACCTACGGTTTTAATCTACGGACATTACGATGTTCAACCTGCAGATCCTTTGGAGCTTTGGAAAACGCCTCCATTTGAACCTACGGTGCGTGATGGTAAGATTTATGCACGTGGTGCCTGTGATGATAAGGGCCAGTTTTACATGCATGTAAAAGCTTTTGAGCTGATGATGCAAACCAATACCCTGGCTTGTAACGTTAAGTTTATGATTGAGGGAGAGGAAGAAGTAGGTTCTGCAAACCTTGGTGTTTTTGTGAAAGCAAATACTGAGCGTCTGAAAGCAGATGTAGTGCTGATCTCTGATACTTCAATGATCAGCATGGAAAATCCTTCTATAGAAACCGGTTTACGTGGCCTCGCTTATATGGAAGTGGAAGTTGTTGGTCCAAACCGCGATTTGCACTCCGGAGTTTATGGTGGTGCTGTAGCGAACCCTGCAACCATTTTATGTAAGATGATTGCTTCATTACATGATGAGAACAACCACATCACGATTCCTGCTTTTTATGATAAGGTACTGGAATTGTCTGAGGAAGAAAGAGCTGCATTAAATTCAGCGCCTTTTGATCTGAATGAATATAAAGAAGACCTGGACATCAATTCAGAATGGGGAGAGAAAGGTTACTCTACTTTAGAACGCACAGGAACAAGACCAACCTTAGAGGTGAACGGAATCTGGAGTGGTTATATTGGCGAAGGTGCCAAGACCGTATTGCCTTCAAAAGCAAATGCGAAGATCTCTATGCGTTTGGTTCCTAACCAGACTTCTGAAGAAATCTCTGCCATTTTTGCGAAGCACTTTGAAAGCATTGCTCCTGATTATGTGAAGGTGAAAGTTACGGCTCATCATGGTGGTGAACCGGTAGTTACGCCAACAGATAGTGTTGCTTATCGTGCAGCTGAGCAGGCGATCCTGGATTCATTTGGTAAGAAACCAATCCCTACCAGAGGTGGTGGAAGTATTCCTATCGTTGCTTTATTTGAGAGTGCGCTGGGTATCAAATCGGTATTGTTCGGATTTGGCTTAGACAGCGATGCTTTACACTCGCCAAATGAGAAATACGATATCTTTAATTACTATAAGGGAATTGAGACTTTGCCTTTATTCCACAAATATTTTGCGGAGTTGAGTAAATAAGTTCTTGATTTTAAAAGGAATATATAGTTATTCAAAAAAGGGCAGCCAAATCGGTTGCCCTTTTGTATTTTTACGCCATGCCGCCATTAGTTCCACCCAAGCCCCCTGCACCCAGAAAAACAACCAGAACTGCGAAGTCCGCGATTCCGGGGAAAAGACCTGCTGCAAAAAGAAAGGTGACAAAGAAGAAAAAGCCTTTGGCAATGGAATGGAAAATAGCTATCGCCGGACTTTTGCTCGTTCTGCTTTCTCCATTTTACTATGGATATGTGATTAAGGGCTTTACGTCAACATGGCGCTGGATTAAAGATTGGGGCCAGGATCCCAACTACAGGACCTATTCCAGCTTTGACATTCGCATTCCCAAGAAATACAGCATTCATGGCATTGATGTTTCCTATTATCAGGGAAAGATCGACTGGAAGAAGGTCAGGGCGATGAAAGAGGATGAGGTACAGGTGAAATTTGCTTTTATCAAAGCAACTGAGGGGATATTGAGTGTTGATCCCTATTTTCAGCGGAACTGGAGGGAAGCGGCAAAAGCTGGGATTATTTGTGGTGCTTATCATTTCTTCAGGCCCCAGAAATCGGGCGAATGGCAGGCCAAGTTTTTTCTTCAAACGGTGAAATTCGAAGAGGGGGATTTACCTCCGGTGGTAGATATTGAACAGCTGAATGGAGTTGCGCCCGCCAATATGCGGAAAGAGCTTCAGGAATTTATCAGCTATGTTGAAAAGAGGACAAAGGTAAAACCAATGATCTATTCCGGACTAACCTTTTATAAAGACTACCTGAAAGGTCATTTTGATGAATATCCTTTGTGGATTGCACATTACCATCAGGCAAAGCTGAAAGTCAGCAGTGATACCAACTGGTCTTTCTGGCAGCATTCTGATAAAGCCCGGATTACCGGGATCAATCATGTGGTGGACTTTAATGCTTTTAATGGGGATAGTACGGCATTTGAACGTTTAAGGATTCCCAGGATCCTCAGCTATTAGCCATGCGTTCCTCCCATGTTATGACAATGATTTAATTTTTCATGGAAATGGATCATTTTTTCCATCGTCTCCGTCATCATTTCCAATTGTTTTTTCCCAATCAGTTTTACATATTTCCTGGCCAGTAAGGCCGATTGTTCGGTCACCTGGAGGTAGAAAGCCCTTCCTGCTTCCGTAAGTTCCAACAGGTTTGCACGGGCATCTGTTGCACTCTTTTCTACTTTAATCAATCCGGTCTGCTCCAATTCCTTCATGATTTTTCCTGCTGCCTGTCTGCTGACTTTCAGGTTTGCAGCAATGGCACTGCTGGACTTTCCATTCAGGCCAACGGCCATAAAAAAAGGCATAAATGCCATGTTGAAATGCGGCTGGTGGAGATTGCAGATGTTTTTATCGCCCCAATCGTCTGTGAGCTTTTTGAGAACGTATAGCTGTTTGAAGATAACAGCATGTTTTTGGTGGTCTTCCATTGGGTTTGTCAGGGATAATTAGTCCAATATTGGGTCTATAGTAAACTTAGTTTACTAAATTAATGAGTTTGTTTTGGAATAACAAGTGCTGTGGAAAAAGTTTGGGTTGATTTTGTTAATATTGTAGAAAGGAGGTAGTATGAATGAGGAAATTATGATCCGAATCAAAGTGCTTGAAAAACTGACGGTAGAAGAATATCATTCTTTAGGGGAGACAGGGTATCGCTCTGATGCTGTTTACGACATTAACAGGGAGGGTGATGAACTTCATTTTTCCTTCTCTTTTTCGTTGCGAAAGCTGGAAATTCCATATCAAAAACAGCGCTCTGCCTCTGCCGAGGATCTGGAAGATTATAACCTGATCATTGACCAGGGACATTCTCTGGGGGCCTATCATCGGGAACAACTGGTAGGCGTATTGATTGCGGAAGAAAGGACCTGGAACAATTCTTTATGGATTGATTACCTGGAGGTGAACGCGGAGTTTCACCGTCTGGGCTTTGGTGCTGCTTTAATCAGAGCAGCCGTTGAACAGGCCCGAAAAGAGAAGTTCAGGCTCATTATGCTCGAAACTCAGAATACCAATGTCCCTGCAATCTTGTTTTATCGGAGTCAGGGATTTGAAATTGATGGCCTGCAGTTTTCTCTGTATGACGGAGAACCGGGAGAACAGGCTGTTTTTATGACTTATCAGCTGTAGGTTTAGTGGTTTAAATGATCCATTTCTCGCAGGTTTTCAGGAAAGCCGGATCTGCATCTGCACCGATTCCGGAATTTTCAGGGACATCGAGAAAGAAGCCGTCGTAGGTTAATCCGCCAATTACCGGGTCAACTAAATGTCCCAACAGGCAGGTGTCCAGGTCAAAGAAAACTACATTCGGACTGGACAAGGCAAAATGAAGGTTTGCTGTCAGGGCAATCCTGCTTTCCAGCATACTGCCAATCATACATTTTGTGCCGGTTTGCAGGGCAATTTCATGGATTTTTTGTGCTTCCAGGATACCGCCGGATTTTGAGAATTTGATGTTCAGGTATTCGCAGGACTGGCTATTGATCAGTTTACGGGCATCATGGTGATTGTAACAGCTCTCGTCTGCCATAATTTTGATGGGAGAATTCGCTTTAAGTTCCGGTAACCTATCGTCGAACCAGGTCCGCATCGGCTGCTCACAGAATTCAATATTAAAAGGAGCCAGTACACCCAGTGCATATAGGGCATCGTCAAAATTCCATCCCTGATTGGCATCCAGGCGTATGGTCATCACATCACCTACTGCCTCCCGGACTTGGCGGACCCTTTCTATGTCCTCATGAACTTTTTTTCCGAGTTTAATCTTCAGGATACGACAGCCTTGTTTTTGGTATTTTAAGGCAGACAGCGCCATGTTTTCAGGGCTATCAATGCCAATGGTCATGTCTGTTTCCACACTTCGCTTCTGACCTCCCAAAAAGCGGTATAGAGGAAGGTCTGCATGTTTGGCGGCAATGTCAAATAAGGCCATATCAAAAGCGCTCTTTATGGTGCCATTATGTGCAGCATAACCCAGAAGATCATTCATTCTTTCCGGAATGTCCAGCGGATCTTTACCGATCAGAATCTGTGCGAAATCCCTGGCCATGGCCAGACAAGTTTCCTGTGTCTCCCCGACAATCATCGGGAAGGCCGAGCACTCCCCAACGCCATGAATGCCAGCATCGGTGTAAATACGGATGAGCACGTTTTGTGCAAAATGCATGGTACCTGTTGCAATCACAAAAGGCTCCATAGGGATGCTAAAGCGGTAAATTTCGGTATGAGTGATTTTCATGAGCTGATGGCTTGATGTTCCGGACACAGGTAGAACGCATTGATTTTTTGTAACAATTGATCAGGCGCTTTGTTCTGGTTAAATGTATTGAAAAGTCCATTATTGACAGATTGATCAAGGATTTCTCCATTGACAACCTTCAGGAGATACGGGAAGCCAGTTCGATCGTTAATGTCATAAAGCATGTGGGAAATGAATCTCCGGCTGAAACCGGACTCCGGAATCCTTCCATTTAGAAAAATGATGCTGACCTCCGGACTTAAAGCCGGTAAGACAATGGTTTCAATAAAAAGCTGACTTCTGGTGTTGTTGTTATAGCAAAAAAGGGATTTTCCTTCGATAGATTGCAGGAATTCCTGGTATTCATTTCTGAAAAGACGATCGTCCTGACCATCATGGAAGGCTCTCCATAACAAAGAGACGGAGAGGATCATTACCCCCAGAATGACTACTGGTAAATACATCAGAAAATAAATCACATACAGGATACCCCTTGCGTACCTCATTTTTCCATTTTTTACTTTTTAACTGTAATTGTTCTCCCGGTAACGAGGTGAAAGTTATAAACCTTATATAGCCCATCATCAGAAGTTTCAATGTCTTCCACCAGACCAGTCTTACTGAAGGTATCCGTCACTAAATCGCCTTTCTTTACTTCCTGTAGTACTTCCGAAGGAGTATCTTTATTTAATCTGATCATGTTCTTGTTGGTAAATTATCTTTAAAGATATCACCATCCCTCGTGTTTTCTGTCATTTTGTGTAATAAAAAATAATGGAGATTCTTATCTTTTTACCTTTATAGCATGAATATGGAACCTAACCGTCTGATTAACGCTTCCTCTCCCTATCTGTTACAGCATGCCTATAATCCTGTAAACTGGTATGAATGGGGGAAAGAAGCTTTGGAGAAAGCAAAGAAGGAAAATAAGCTGATTTTGGTGAGTATTGGTTATTCCGCCTGTCATTGGTGCCATGTGATGGAGCGGGAGAGTTTTGAAAACCCGGAGGTTGCCAAAGTGATGAACCGCCATTTTATCTGTATTAAGGTAGATCGGGAGGAAAGGCCCGATATCGATCAGATTTATATGCTGGCCATCCAGCTGATGACGGGCAGTGGGGGCTGGCCGCTAAACTGTTTATGTTTACCAGATCAAAGGCCCATTTATGGAGGGACCTATTTCAAAAAAGAAGATTGGATAAATATTCTGGAAAATGTAGCTGATCTCTGGCAGCATGAACCAGATAAAGCAATACAATATGCCGATCGCTTAACAGATGGGATCAGGAACGCGGAGAAAATCATCCCAAATATAAAAAGAGAAGCTTATACGAAGGAGCATCTTACTGAGGTGGTAACACCCTGGAAACAATATTTTGATCTGTCTGAAGGTGGTTATAACCGGGCTCCTAAGTTTCCTATGCCCAACAACTGGCAATTTATGCTTCGTTATAGTTTCCTTGCCGAAGATGATGCGGCAGATGCCGCTGCCATTTTAACGCTGGAGAAAATGGCCCTGGGGGGAATTTATGATCAGATCGCCGGAGGCTTTGCACGTTATTCGGTAGACGGAAACTGGCATGTGCCTCATTTTGAGAAAATGTTGTATGACAATGCACAGCTGATCAGTCTATACGCTGAAGCCTATCAGTGTCACCGTCTGCCGCTGTTTAAAGAGGTTGCTGAAGAAACGATTGCCTGGCTGGCGAGAGAGATGACTTCGGACGAAGGTTTGTTCTATTCGGCGCTGGACGCAGATAGTGAAGGTATAGAAGGAAAGTTTTATGTCTGGGATATGGCGGAACTCGAAACATTGAGTTTTGACGATCGTGCTTTGCTGATTGCTTATTATCACATTTCTGAGCAAGGAAACTGGGAGGAGGAACAAACCAATATCCTGTTGAGAAAACAGACCAATGAAGAATTTGCCGCAGAAAGAGGAATTCATCTGGAGGAACTGAAACAGAAGCTAAGCGATGTCAAACTGAAACTTCTGACCCAAAGAAGTAAAAGGCTGCGGCCCGGACTTGATGATAAATGTCTGACTGCATGGAATGCGATGGCAATTAAAGCGCTGGCGGAAAGTTCAGAGATCTTTGATCAAAAGGAATATTATCAGCTGGCTAAAAGAGCAGCTGATTTTATACTTGATAAGTTAAAAACTCCGGAAGGGATGCTGTTCCGGAATTTCAAAAACGGAAAAGCAACAATTTCAGGTTTCCTCGATGACTATGCTTTTTTTATTGAAGCCCTGATCAGCTTATATCAGGCTGATTTTGATGAAAAATGGCTAAATGAGGCAAAACAGCTGACTGATCAGGTGATTGCAAATTTTGCAGATCCTGAAAGCCCAATGTTTTTTTATACGCCGTCGAATGGAGAAGCACTAATTGCCAGGAAACATGAAATTATGGACAATGTAATTCCTGCATCGAATTCCGTTATGGCGCAAAATTTACACGCTTTAGGTTTGCTTTTTGACGAGGAAAGCTATGTTGATCAGGCAACTGTAATGCTGGCTGCCGTACAGCCTCAGATTAAAACCTATGGTTCTGCTTATTCAAACTGGGCCATTCAGTTGTTAAATGAAGTGTTCGGTGTAAGCGAGATCGCGATTACAGGAAAAAATGCAGGAATGCTGAAAAAGGAAATTAATAGTCGTTATATTCCCAATAAAATTATTCTGTCAGGAACAAATTCAACACTTCCTTTGTTAAAAGATAAGGGAAGCATTGAAACAAAAATCTATATTTGCCGAAATAAAGTATGCCAGTTGCCAGTAGCTACTGTTGATGAAGCATTAAAATTGATAACTAAATAACATTATAATGAGTATTAAACCCAATACAGTAGTATCATTAACGTACGAATTGCATACGACTAATGAAGAAGGACAACAAGTTTTTGTAGAGAAAGCAGATGAGCAAAATGCACTTGTATTTCTATATGGTACAGGAATGATGTTGCCAAAATTTGAAGAGCATTTGGCAGGATTAAATGTTGGTGATGAGTATGGCTTTGAGCTTACTGCAGCTGATGGTTACGGTGAATTGGATCCGGGAGCTTTTGCTGATTTGCCAATTGATATGTTTAAGGAAGCTGGATTACCTGCTGTAGGTGATGTTATTCCTTTGCAGGATAACCAGGGCAATCATTTCAGAGCAGGTGTTACTGCGATCCATGAAACTGCCGTTTCTGTAGATTTAAATCACCCTATGGCTGGAAAAAACCTGATTTTTGCAGGTAAAATCCTTACTGTACGTGAAGCGACTCAAGAAGAATTAAGTCATGGCCATGCACATGGTGCTGATGGTCACGAAGGTCACTAGTAGATCTTAGTTTATATTAAAATAGCCTGTATCGTATGATACAGGCTATTTTTTTTGGTTAATTTTCAACATACTGGTTGATCAGTTTGTTGTTTTTTTAGTAGTTTGCATATTTTTTGCAAATTTGATGACTTTCGATAAGTGTTTTTCTTTTTTAGGGATTTAAGACTTTGAATTCGAGATTGAATGGACCGAATTTTCTCGAAATTTAAGCAATTGAATTCTGATACTTCCGTTGTTTTCTTACTCTAATGTTACTTTTAGGTTGTTTTTATTTTATTTGCAAAATTTTATTGCAAAAAATATGCAATATGAAATAAACAATTCTATATTTGAGACTAATAAACTGAACCAACCAACCAATCAACCACCTAACCAAAACCAAACATGATTCGAAAACTACATTTATGCTTAATGTTGCTGATACCGTTAATGGTATGCTCAGGACGGGTTTTTGCAAAAGAGGCCTTCCCGGTAACCTATAATAAAAACTTAAGGGAAATCAAGGGCAGGGTAACCGCCTCCGACGATCAGCTGTCCATACCTGGTGTATCGGTGGTTTTAAAATCAGATCCGAAAACCGGAACCAAGACTGACGAGAATGGAAACTTTGCTTTGAGGATTCCAGATGGTCCCCAGGTCCTGATTTTCACTTATGTCGGGTACAAAAGGAAAGAGGTATCTGTAAACAGTGAAACGATGATCGATGTGGTTCTGTCTGTTGCTGAGGAGAACACTTTAAACCAGGTAGTCGTGACTGCCATGGGCATCAAGAAGGACCGGAAAGCTTTGGCTTACGCGCTGACTGAGGTGAAAGGGACTGAATTTACCCAGGCAAGGGAAACAAATCTTGCCAATGCGCTGGTAGGAAAAGTTGCTGGTGTAAATGCAACCAGTACAGCTACAGGACCGAGTGGTTCCAGCCGCGTCATTATCCGTGGTAACGGTTCCCTGAATGGAAATAACCAACCTTTATACGTAGTAAATGATATGCCTATTGACAATACCTTATTGGGGCTTCCACAAACTGAGGGTTATACTTCTGACGGGATTGCCAATGGTTTAAACATAGACAGAGGAGATGGGATTTCGGGAATCAATCCCGACGATATTCAAAGCATCACTGTGTTAAAAGGAGGAACGGCTGCGGCCCTGTATGGCTCATTGGCCTCTAATGGGGTAATTCTCATTAAGACCAAGAGAGGTGCTGCACAGAAAGGTGTCGGCATCGATTTTAACTCTGCATTTACAATGGAATCACCACTGGTGATCCCAGAATGGCAATATGAATATGGGTCCGGTAAAAATGGTGTTAAACCCCTTACTCAGGCGGAAGCGATCGCTGCGGGACGATCTTCCTGGGGTGCCAAAATGGATGGTTCTGATGTGATCCAGTTTGATGGGGTCAAAAGACCTTACAGTCCACAAAAAAACAACATTCAGAATTTCTACCAGACCGGAACTACGACGACCAATACACTCGCGCTTACCGGAGGAAATGAATTTGCCAATGGAAGATTTTCAGCTTCTGATATGAACAACAGAGGGATTGTTCCCAATACCAATTTCAATAGAAAGACCTTCAACTTTGCGGGTGAACTTGTGTTGAGCAAGTGGTTAAGAATTGATGCGGTAGCACAATATAACCTTGAAAATGCTAAAAACAGAACCGTGGTAAACGATGCTTATGGCAATCCGAACTGGGGAACTTATCTGATTGGAAATACGGTAGATATCCGTAACCTCTCTCCTGGATATGATGCGAACGGAGATGAAGTGGCCTGGAACCCTGTTCCCATTGCCAGTAATCCTTATTTTGTAGTGAATAAGTTTGAAAAGAACGATACCAGGAATCGTTTTTTATCCATGGTAAATGTGAAATTAAATGTATTACCTGAACTATTTTTCAATGCGAGAATTGGTCAGGATTATAACAACTTTAAATATTTTGGAGTGGTTCCAAGTAAGTCTCTATACACCCCTTTAGGTGGTGCCAAAGAGGAACGTTCTAACCTTACCACCATCAACACCGAGGCTACGATCAATTACAACAAGCAAAATCTGTTTAAAGATTTCTCTTTGAATGCTTTGTTTGGCGTCAATAACCGGTCTTCTACCAGAGATGAGGTGATCATTCAGGGGAAAGATTTTATTACGCCTGGATTTTATTCTGTTTCCAACCTTGGAACAGTAAATCAAACCTATCCTTATGGGAAAACCAAGACTTCTTCTTTATTCGGATCAGCGGATTTCGACTACAAAAATCTGGTGTTTTTGACAGTAACTGGTCGCCAGGACTGGTTTTCGACACTTGCTCCAAAAAACAACACTATTTTTTACCCTTCTATTGGAACGAGTGTGATCCTTTCTCAGATTGTTAAAATGCCTTCATGGATTCAATTTGCAAAGTTAAGGTCTTCATGGGCACAGGTTGGAGGAGCTACACCGGAACCCTATGCGTTAAACCCTTCTTATACGATGATTCAGAATGGGCACCTGGGGCAGCAGCTGCAGCAGGTAACGAGTACCAGAATTCCTAATCCAAATTTAAGCCCATTAACTTCTACCACTTTCGAAGCGGGATTTGAGGCTTCTTTATTCGATAACAGGTTGGGAATTGATTTTGCCTGGTATGATAGGAGTACGACCAAAGACATTGTAGAAACTACCGTATCTACAAGCTCGGGCTACCGTACTGCCCTATTGAACGTGGGAGAGATCAGCAATAAAGGAGTAGAGCTCTTAATCACCGGAAAAATCATAGACAAACCTGATTTCTCCTGGAGCACAAGTGTGAACACTGCTTATAACAAAAACAAAGTATTAAAGCTTGCTGAGAACCTGAATTCTATTGTCATGGCTAGTGCAGTAAACGGATATGCTTATATCTATAGCCAGGTGGGAAGTCCATATAGTATCATTATGGGAAGAAGGGAACTGAAGGATGCAAATGGAAAGACAGTATATAATGTTTCAGGAGGCGTAGCTACACCAGTTCCAGGGCCGCTTGAAGAGCTTGGACAAGGTGTGCATCCATGGTCTGTTGGTTTTTCCAACGATTTTAAATATAAAAGATTTAGCCTGAATGTATTGATTGATGGCAAGTTTGGAGGAAGTCTTTATTCCGGGACAGATTTGTATGGTACAAGAATGGGTTTAACGAAAATGACGCTTGCAGGTCGGGATACTGGAGTCCCCATCAATGGAGTAGATGTATCCGGAAAACCGGTGAATATGGTAATCGACCCATCCTTGCTGGAAAAATACTACGGTGATGGTTTCAGGAATATCTCTTCATTGTTTGTGTATGATGCCAGCTTTATCAAACTTCGTCAGGTTGTACTGAGTTATCAGTTGCCGGTTAGTAAGGTGAAAATGCTATCCAAATTGAGTTCTGCAACGCTTTCCCTCGTAGGTCGTAATCTTTTTATTCTGTACAAGAAAACACCAAATGTAGATCCTGAATCTGTATTTAGTGCAGGAAATGCCCAGGGGATTGAGCAGTTTGGCGTGCCCCGTACCAGAAGTTATGGATTAAACTTAAGTGTTAAATTTTAAAAAATATTCCGATGAAAAGATACATATACTATATAAGTGCGGTAATGATCCTGGCCATATCAGGATGTAAAAAAGATTTTGGTGACCTGAATAAAAACCCGAATTCCTTGTCTACGCCGACTCCTGCATTTTTGTTTTCCAAATCGCTGCTCAGCACGATGAGTAACAGTTATTACCTGACCGGGGTGTTAAATCTAGGTGGCTTTATCCAGCATTATGCGACCTATAAAGAAGTTTCCGGGATAGGAGATAAATATTTTGCCAATGATTTTTATCAGGCGCCCTATTTCACGGACGGTTATCCCACTGCCGTAAATGAAATTGAGGAAGTGATCCGGGCAGTTAAAGCAACTCCTTCGGAGGTCAATAAATTAAATGTGGCACGCATCTGGCGGGTATACATTTACCACAGAATGACTGATCTTTATGGCGATGTACCCTACAGTGAAGCTGGAAAAGGGCTCACGAGTCTTAACTTTACCCCTAAATACGATGCACAGGAAACCATATATAAAGATATGCTGAAAGAGTTGGATGAAGCTGCCAGCGGACTTGATGCCGCAAAAGCCTCATATGGAGGTAACGATTTTATTTACGGTGGAGATGCCGGGAAGTGGAAGAAGTTTGCCTATTCACTGATGCTTCGTCTTGGCTTAAGGTTAACTAAAAAGGATGCCGCTCTTTCTGAGACCTGGGTGAAAAAGGCAATCGCCGGTGGCGTTATTCTGAATAAAGAGGATAATGCGATCATGAAGTATAGTGATGGTCCGCAAGACCTGAACCGTAATCCTACAGCAAGGGAATCAAGAAGCAGGGATTTTTCTGCGAACTCTTTCGGTAAAAATAACATTGAAGGTGGAAAGCTAAGTGCAACCTTTATCAATTATCTGAAAAATAACAACGACCCGAGACTGAGTGTTTATTCCGGGGTTTGGGTTGGAACAACACAGGATTCTGGTCCTGCCATTCAAAAAGGATTTCCAAATGGAACCGGAACAGCGCCTTCGGCGAATGACCTGGGTACGTATTCTGAGCCTAACCAGAATACCGTATTCAGACTTGACGCGCCATTATTGGTGCTTGGAAATGCGGAAACCAACCTTTACCTCGCAGAAGCTGCAGCCCGCGGATGGAACACCCTTGGAACTGCAAGCCAGTTTTATGTTAAGGGGGTGACCGGATCATTTGATAATGCTGCTATGTACGGTAGTGCTTATGCAATTTCCTCAGATAAAATCAATCAATACCTTACCGCTCACCCATTCAATGTTGCCGGAACGTTTGATCAGCAAATGGAGCAGATCCATACCCAGATCTGGGCGGCCTTATATATCGATGAATATGAAGTGTTTTCCAATTGGAGAAGAACAGGATATCCGATATTGGTTCCAGTCAATTATCCAGGGAATGTAACAGGCGGAACCATTCCAAGAAGGTTAATTTACCCGAATGCCGAAGGCGCAAGCAATGCGAAAAATTTCCAGGATGCCATTTCGCGTCAGGGAGCAAATACCTTAACCACCCGTGTATGGTGGGATAAACAGTAAACAATTTAATACTCAATTTTTATAATAAATACCATGAACTTATCAGCCCAAGAAGCATTTTTGAAATTAGATCTAGTGTTGCCTCCAGCCCCGCAGCCATTAGGAATTTATAAGCCGTTTTTAGTAGACGGTAAATATTTATATTTATCAGGACATGGGCCGGTACAAACGGATAAGTCGTTGATTATTGGCCGGATTGGGGAAGATATGGATATGGAAGCAGGGAAGTTGGCAGCCCGCCAGGTAGGACTCACCATGTTGTCTACTATCGTGACTAACTTTGGTAGTCTTGATGTCGTAAAACGCGTTATCAAAGTGTTAGGGATGGTGAATTGTTCCGCAGACTTTGAAAGACACCCTTATATTATCAATGGATGCAGCGAATTATTTGCTTCAGTTTGGGGACATGAGAATGGAATCGGCGTACGTAGTGCAGTAGGGATGGGCTCTTTGCCGGATAATATTCCGGTAGAAGTAGAAGCTGTTTTTGAATTACATCAATAATGTGTTAGACTATGTTTATAATAGATGCTCACCTGGATCTCAG
Source organism: Pedobacter sp. KBW06 (assembly GCF_003852525.1). GTDB lineage: Bacteria > Bacteroidota > Bacteroidia > Sphingobacteriales > Sphingobacteriaceae > Pedobacter. The sequence goes on along the minus strand of NZ_QAJL01000003.1, from coordinate 1,298,337 downwards.
TATGAATGCCATGGAATGGAACAGAGATTTAAGGTTGCCCGTGCAGGCGATTCGTGCCGTGGAAAAGGGAATGACGGATAAGCCTGACCGGGAAAGGTCTACGGTTTCCTTTCCTGAGCTCAGGAAAGGAAACATCGGTATTGTTGTCGCCACGCAGATTGCCCGTTACGTAAAGCCCGGAAGTGTTATTCCGGGTTGGAACTCTCCGGAGCAGGCATGGGCACAGACACAGGCACAGCTTTCCTGGTATAAAACGATGGAAGAAGCCGGGGAAATGGTGCAGATCAGCAATGCGAAACAACTGAAAGTGCATTATGAACGATGGAATGACGGAACTCCTAATGAAAATAAGGCAATTGGCTATATCCTGAGCCTTGAAGGTGCAGATTCTATCGTAGACCTCAGCTACCTGGAAAGAGCGCATCAATATGGGTTAAGAGCGATCGGTCCGGCACATTATGGTCCGGGAAGGTATGCCAATGGAACGGATGCAACCGGGGAAATGGGTGCTCAGGGCCTGGCTTTACTTAAAGAAATGGAGCGCCTGAACATCATTCTGGATGCCACACACCTTTGTGACGACGCATTCTGGCAGGCCTTAAATCATTTCTCAGGACCTGTCTGGGCGAGCCATAACAATTGCAGGGCTTTTGTAAATCATAACCGTCAATATAGTGATGAACAACTTCTTGCCCTGATTGAACGCGGTGCAGTGATTGGGGGTGCTTTAGATGCCTGGATGCTTGTACCTAACTGGCAGAGGGGTGTATCTACACCACAAAGTATGAATTGTGATCTGGAGAAGGTGGTAGCCAACATGGACCATATTTGTCAGCTTGCAGGAAATGCACATCATATAGGAATAGGCTCCGACCTGGATGGGGCTTTTGGAACAGAACAATCCCCATTAGATCTGGATACCATTTCAGACTTGCAAAAGATGGTTGCCATGTTTTCCGCAAAAGGTTATTCTGCGGAAGACCTGGACCATATTTTTCATCAAAACTGGCTTAATTTCTTATACAAAGCCTGGAGCTAAGGACGTCAATTAAGCTGGATTTTCCGCAAGGGCATTACATTTTTCACAAGTACCGTAAGCAGTAGTGTTTACGGTTTTTGCTGTAAAGCCCTTTGGCATTTTCAGCTTAGGTACAACTACTTCAAGGCAATAGATCTTTGAACAGGTGGTACAGTTGAAGTGTACATGTTCGTCATGGTGGTGGTCTTCTGAACAGGAAGAGGAGCAGATGGCATAGTTTGCCGTCCCGTTCATGTCCATGATGCGGTGAAGAATCCCCTTATCTTCATAAGTGTTCAGGATTCTGTATAAAGTTACCCTGTCGATTTCCTTACCCAGCTTTTTCTCCAGCTCCGGCTGAGAGATGGCTACAGTATCCAAAGCAATTTCTTCCAGTACACGCACCCTTTGTCTGGTGTGTTTCAGGTCGTGCTCTTTTAAAATATTTACGGGATCTAGTCTCATGATTATATTGATTTTGCATTTACCAGGGAAATAGGAGGGTTATCCATCGCATTGCCTGGGTTTAATTTAAGCGTACCTTTCACTACAATGGTCTTGTAGGTGAATTTGATCGGCTCCGCCATTTCTACCAATACCATAATGGGAACACCATTCTTTCCACAGTAAAAACATTGGTTTATAGGTAACGTTGAAAGCATGAATTTCGTCTGTTTCATGCCATCCTTAATGGGAACGATATAACCTTCCAGTTCAAAAGTTTTGTTCGCATGTTTCTTGATCTCAGGAGTATAAACTGCATACATTTCTGAATCCTTTACGATCTTAAAATCAACACCGCCTACCACATCCCAGTTGTCAGATAAGATCTGATCATCAGGATTGTGTTGAGCTTTAACCGCAAATCCGGTAAACAATAGAACTACAAGAATTAATCGTTTCATCATCATATGTTTATTTATGATCCTTAAGCTTAACTTATTGATCTTTTTATATTTCTTCTAATTTTTTGACAGAATTCTGGAAATATTTGACCGATAAGCCTGCACTGCAGGAATAATAGCTGCAAATATACCAATAGCTAGGCCAGCAACAAATAAATAAATTTCATCCTTCAGGAAAACCAGGCCGGTTAACCTCGCCTGACTGCTCTCCTGGTAGTTTCCTATAAATTGAAGTGCAAGATGACCTAAAGCAATTCCGATTAGTGTACCTGCAAGGGTAAGAATAATACCCTCGGCGATGACGATCAGGAAGAGTTTCCCCCTGGAAGCACCGAGTGTACGCATGATGGCCAGATCGTATTTACGCTCCTTAAGCGAATTATAAAGGTTTACAAAGACACTGATCGCTGCAATCAGCATAATCAATACAGCAAACCATTGTAAGGTTTCCACTCCAACACCAATTAAAGAAAATAAGCGGGTGCTCTCCTGAGCTGGTGAAGCGGCCTGCATATTGGTCGTTTCATTTACCATTCTTGGAAAGATGGCTACTGACATTGGAGAACGATACTGAATCAGTAATGAGGTCAGTTCTTTTCCTTCATCACCATGTTCCTCTTTATGATGATTCTCACCTTCTTTATGCTCATGGGCTTCCCCTTCTTCATGGTCGTCGTGCATTTTCCACACACTGGCGATATTGGTTAGGATGAGGTTGTCTGTCACATTTCCCTGAGGTGCCAAGATTCCCGATACTGTGTATTGATGACTTTTGTGAACATCACTGCTGCCCGTCAGACCATGAGCACCGTAAAAGGTATCACCTACTTTTAATTTTTGACTTTCTGCAACGCTTGCGCCAATGGTTGTTTCAAAATCCTTAGTCCATAATTTTCCGGTCTGCACTTTCAATTTATAGATGGCTACAAAGTTACTGTCGGTCCCAACAATTCGGGTTCCGTTATAGTTATCGCCCAGGGCAAGAGGAACAGCTCTTTTTACAAATGGGCTGCGCGACAACGCTGTTGCTTCTTTTAACGGGATATTCCCTGTCGGAAAGTCGATGTAATAAATGCTGCTGAGGATTAACTGTAGTGGACTGCCTTTGGCCCCAACTACCAGGTCAATGTCTTTAGAATTGTTGTCCAGCTTTTGGGCAATCTGATTGGAAGCCAACAATAAAATGGTTAGAATTCCAGTGCCAAAAGCAATTAGCAGCATATTTAGTGCGGAAGACAACGGTTTAGACCATAAGCTCTTCCAACTGATCTTTAACGGGCTCATGATAGTTCGTAAGTATTGGTAAATGCATCCTTCACTCTTTTGTCGTGCGTAGCGACTACCAGGGTAGCCTGATTGGCACCGGATTGCTGCATCAGCAGTTCCAGTACTGTTGCCGCATTTTTATCGTCCAGACTGGACGTAGGCTCATCTGCAATCAGTAAAGCTGGTTTATTAATTACTGCTCTGGCGATAGAAACCCTTTGCAATTGTCCCTGGCTTAATTCATCAGGATAGGCATTTTTCCTGCCTTCAATTCCTAAGGACTCCAATACCTCGTTTACACGTTTTAAATCTGTAGGGAGCTTAGCAAAACTTTGAGCTAAAACAAGATTTTCTGAAATGCTAAGGCTCTTGATCAGGTGTGGTCGCTGGAAAATGATGCCAATGTTCCTGCCTCTGAACTGATCAAGATCTTTAGCTGATAGCCCGTAAATGGAGGTGTTGTTGATCTGTACTTCTCCTTGTTTTGGCTTTAATATGCCAGTCAGGATATGGAGAAGGGTCGTCTTTCCGCTCCCTGATTCACCAAGAAGCAGCCATTGTTCCCCATCATTGATTTGCCAGTCGCTAAAGCCGATGTCCTTCTGGCCGGCATAACTATGTGATACAGATTTTAAAGAGATCATAAATGTTTGCTATTTATCATGCGGCTTTTTACATATTTCAGGTATAGCTGTTTGCTATCCATTTGTGTATGGTTACAACCTGGGTTGATCATACTTACAAAAAGTAAAAATACGCCAAATATAAGTTTCTTGTTCATGTGATGTGTATTTGCAAAAATAGTACATGCAATAAGATTGCAGGTACTATCCGTGTAAAGTATTTGCTACTGCATTCATTTAAATTATTGATGTGTACAACTGCGGGTATAGCGCCAGTTGATCAGGTGCGCCGCGGCAATGGTAAATCCACCCAGGGGAATTAAAACGGCTTCCAGATCGGTGATGAGGTAATGGCCGCAGCCGATTAAGGCAAAGCCAAGAATGAGAACCAGGACAGGAAGCACTTTTTTATGTTTAGGATAGGAGCGGGCCAATGACCAGGTACCAATGAGGAGGGAAAGACAGATCATGCTAACTTCCACCCAGCTATGAGCAAGGAAGCTTAAACCCCATAAAGGTAGGGTGGTGATGAGGAATGGAAGTGCGGCACAGTGGATGGCACAAGCTATGGAGGCTGTCATGCCTACCTGATCTAAACGGCTGGATCTTAATAAGGGTTTCATCTTAGAATTTTTAAACATAAAGCGTATGAACTATTGAGTTACAAATATAAAAGCAATATTGTTGCATTTGAAATAATGCAATGTATATTTGCAACTTAATTGCAATGATATGAGAAAACTATTACCTGTTACTGTGCTCAGTGGATTTCTGGGAAGCGGTAAAACTACCTTGCTAAACCATATTCTTCACAACAAGCAGGACCTGAAGGTCGCGCTGATTGTAAACGACATGAGTGAGCTCAATGTTGATGCCCGCACTGTTGAAAACACGCACACCTTATCACGAACGGAAGAGAAACTGGTAGAAATGAGTAATGGTTGTATCTGTTGCACCCTTCGGGAAGACCTGATTGCCGAAGTGGAAAAACTGGCAAATGAAGATCGGTTCGATTACCTGATTATCGAAAGTACGGGGATTTCGGAGCCCATTCCGGTGGCACAAACCTTCAGCTATGTTGATGAAGCAATGGGAATCGATTTAAGCAGGTTCAGCAGACTGGATACTATGGTTACAGTGGTCGACTGCTTTAACTTTAAGAAGGATTTTGGAACTAATGAATTGCTGCTCGACCGGGATTGGGTAGATGACCGCGCAGACAGGCGTACGATTGTGAACCTGCTCACCGATCAGATCGAATTTGCCAATGTTATTCTCCTGAATAAGACAGACCTGATTACCGGGGATGATCTAAAGCTGATCAGAGCAGTGATCCACAAATTGAATCCTTCGGCAAAACAGGTAGAAACCGCCTTCAGTAAGGTTGCACTTTCCGAAATATTGAACACCGGCCTGTTTGATTTTGAAGAATCATCGCAGGGGGCGGGTTGGATCAGAGAGTTAAATACTGAACATGAACCTGAGACAGAAGAGTACGGAATCAGCAGCACAGTCTTTCGCTCTCCACGCCCTTTTCATCCTGAACGTTTCTGGGATTACCTGAATGTCAGTTTTCCAAACAATGTGTTGCGGACTAAAGGGTTATTCTGGCTGGCACCGATGCCTGATCGTGCACTGAATTTCTCTCAGGCAGGAGGCTCTTTGAAAGTGGAAAATGCAGGCACATGGTGGGCAAGTATGCCTTTACAGGAAAGGCTTAACTATGTAGATTATGCGGATAACCGGGATGATATTGAACGGAAATGGGACCGTTATTTTGGAGATCGTTTAAATGAACTGGTATTTATAGGCCAGGACCTGGATAAAGTACAACTGAACAAGGAATTAAATTCCTGCTTGTTGAACGATGATGAGCTGATCAGGTATGCACAGCATGAAGAATTTAAAAATCCCTTTGAACGAATGCTTTGATATTTATGGAGTCTTTATTCTGGCTGTAAGGTCTGACTCAAGGCCCTAAACAGCCAGAAATAAAAACAACGATAGGCAACAAAGGGTAAATGCAGGATCGTAATAAAGGGCCGCCCGGAAGATAAAGGTTTTCCCGGCGATCAATTATCTGCCTGACTCCAGAAGTACAATCCCAATGATTGAAATTAGCGTGAGAAAGATGTTCACGCGAAAATGTTTTGTCCAGCCAAGCTTTGCGAATAATCCGCCGCATGCACAAGGTGTACGTTCGTAAATGTTATAGACTGCACCTCCAACATATAGGGTAAAGAGCAGCATTAATCCAAATGAAGCATACATTCCCAGGATCTGAGTTTTCTGAAAAAGCAGAAGGCCCACAATTCCCAATTCAGAGATGGGCAATACCCAAACCAGGATTTTTCCTATCCATTTCGGAAACACCTGCGTGGCCAATGCTTGTTTAAATCCCTTTAGGTCTGCTAATTTAGAAATCGCGGCATAGGCCCACATGATAATAAGCAAAATGCTAATGATGATGATAAATGGATAGGTGTTCATATTGGTTCTTCAATTTTTTAATAAATAAATGATGAATTAAAGTTACTATCGGAGACTTTCTTTCAAAAGGGCCATATGTCCCAAAATGATTAAGTTATCTTTTTGCCCGGACGCGGTTCAGGGTTTTTCTGGAAACGCCCAGATAAGCAGAGATCATCTCTACAGATGCTTTTCTGATGATAAAGGGAGATTCCTTCATTAAGAGTGCATAACGTTCTCCGGGGTCTATGGAAGTCAGGTTAAAAATCCTCCTTTCGGCTGAATATTGAAGATTCAGAAGTAAGTTGCACATGAAGAAGTTGAATTCCGGAAAGGCTTCTGTTAGTTTTTTGATGTTGCTAAAAGAAATAGCCAACAGCGTGCTTTTCTCTAAAACTTTTATACATCCATCTGCAGGAAGTTGTTTGAAAAAACTGTTCACCGGAACCATGATTTCACTTTTATCCCAGAACTGATATGGGATTTTTTTATCCTCTTTTTCAATATAAGCCATGGCAAATCCCTGAACAATAAACCAAACGTGGTTACAAACTTGTCCGGAATTTAAAATGGTTTTATGTCGTGGGTGGACTTCCTTTTCCACCATTTTATAGAATTGAGTTCTAAGTTCATTACTTGTTTTGCTTGTGCCTGCCAGAGAATTGAAAAAATCTTCATTTTCCATTTAAAAAAGTTATTCGGTTCATTAAAATACTTAGAAATGCCCTTGGATTTCTGTTATCTAAAATAACAAATCCATCTCTCGGAATTGGCTCTCAGGAGCAGATTGCACTCTGCTTACAGGTCGATTGTAAATTGGTTTACAATTAGTTGCACAATTTTGTACAGTGCGATTTTTTTTATAAAAAACTTAATCTATTTATATAGCTTAGCGCTCAAAATAGGGGAAGTTTTTTCTGTATAGGGACAGAGATTTTAATTTTATTATATGAGGGATCATAAGGTTTACATCGTCTTCTATGGAGATTATGAGCACGTTCATGACATAGAAGCTGTGTTTGACTCGAAAGAAAAAGTAGAAGCTTTTAGAAAAAGGTTTTCAAGAAATGAAAAATTAAAGGTGATGGAAGTTGCATTTAATCCGGACTTTATCTGTGATAAGGATAGAAATCCTTATTTGGTAAACTTTAATGAGCAAAGTAGAGAGCCGTTGGAGGTGATTAACTTATTTAGCATTGAAGATACTGAGCTTGCCTTTGAGGAGGTGGTGAAAAGAGAAGAAGGGACCATTTCCGTTTATCTGTTTGCCAGCAATAAAAAAGCTGCAATAAATGCAGCTTTAATGAAAAGGGATGCATTAATTCACTAAAGGATCATCAGGTAACTGACGGTCCTGGTTTTTTACATAGGTATTCGTATTGAAACCTGATATATAATCATGGGCAATAATTTTGAGCCCTGGCTGTTGTTGAAAATCTTCATTTTCCCCTGTTTTAAGGGTTTTAAATCTATAATTTTCCCAAATAGATTTCCAATAGATCATCGTTCCCTCAAATAGCCATGAACTTTTTTCTGTTGTTACGGACTTTTGATTAGGCATTGAATAGGTTTGAACCAGATTCAGTCCGGACATATCTGCACCAGAAGTTAGCAATGCCGTTACCTGATGTTTGACCCAGTCATGAGCATACCAATCCTGGTCATTCCAATGTAGAATGATGCTTCCATTTGAATGACTACAGGCGATATTCTTTTTCGCGCCGTTGGTCTCTCTGCCTTCAAGGAAAAAATAACTGGTATTTGGACAATGCAAAATTAACTCAGGAGCAGTCAGAATACTATCATCTACAATGATGAGCTCTACATTTGGATAGTCCTGGCAGAGGAAACAATGCAGCATAAATGGAACCAGCATGGTAGCGTTGCTGGTTGTCATGATACAAGATACCAAGGGTAATAAAGTACGTTTGTTGGGAATTGGGATAAGATCTATTTGGCCACGATATCCCTTTGAATAGTTATGAGAATAGACTTTTCCTCCCGAATTAAAGATGAAATCTGTGTTTTCATCGGTTTGAGATTTTCTAAATGGATAAGTTAACCATAACTTTTTCCAGTAGCACAAGGTTGCGCCGGCTATCCAGCCGATCGTTTCATCCGGATTTTCTAATTGTCTTTCTTGTAATTCAGACCATGAATCCAGTTCTGTCGTTTTGTTTAGCCCGCAGATATCCGCACCCGAGGCGTTAAGTGCGTTTACCTGGCGGCTTATCCAATCTTGAGCATAATAGGTCGCTTCATTCCAATGAACAATAATATTTCCACTTGTTTGTGTACAAGCCTTATTTCGTGATTCGGCTGATGTTGCCGGATCCGGTTGATAGATAAAATGAATTCTTGGGCAATGTGGAATTAATAATTCTACCGAATCGCCACCGCATTGTATCATGATCAATTCCAAATTTGAATAATCCTGATCCAGAAAATAAGTAATTCCACCTACAAGGAGTTCAAATTCGCCAGTTACAATCATGATGCAGGATACAAGTGGCTTAGTATTCATGCATCAGTTCCCTCATAGCTGAACATTCTATTGTTTGCTTTCCGCCATGCAATAAAAACATTTTACCATCCCATACAAAATTTCCCTGAAGGCTTTCCGGAATGTCCATTTCAGCATGAATTCCTGTTTTCCCAATCCTTTTATATTTTACAAGAATTCGACCCTGAGGATGAGACATAGTACCCTCTACTTCTAGCAGCGGACCTAATGATGGCTGAATCTGAATACGTTCAAAAGCCGGAGCAGCAGAGGTAATGCCACAAATGGTAGTCAGAAAATCATAACATGGCTGTGCGCTCCATGCGTTGCGTTCGGGATATTCGGGTTCAGTACGCTCGGGAACCGTTTTTAATTCCGGGTCGAACGTTCGTTCCCAGGGTTTGAGCTGGGAATAATACTGATCCTGAAGCTCGGTTTTCTTCAATGCCTGAGTTAAATAGGATTTGTAAAAGAAGCTGACCTGGGTAATTGACTTATCGAATAGAGAATGAATCATCACTTTTTTTGCTTTTTTGCCTTCAACAGCTCCACTGAGAATTGCCCAGATATTGGCATGCTGACTATAAGTTATTTGCTCTGGTGTATCTGCCATTAAAGCTTTTTCTTCGTTAAAACATAACTTCATGGTGTCGTCATTGATTTTTTCTGCCAGATTTGTATATTTTTTTCCTCGTTCAGGATTTCCGAAAGCAATAAAAAGTTTTGCAGCTTGTTTCAGTATATAGGCGTATTGAAGTGAAACAATAGCAGATCTTGCACTTTCAGGATCGGGAGTCGTTCCCCAGCCATTGAACCGGTAGAAATCGATCACATTCCACCACTTTATGGCACCAACCATTTCCTGATCTCCTTTCATTTGCCGTTCGTACCAATCCAGGATTCCCTGAATGGAAGGAAGGAACTGAATGATGAAATCATCATCTTTTCTATGCATCCAGTAATCATAAATTATGGAGATCCAGAAGAGAGAAAAGGTTGGGATGATTTTGAGTTGACTGCCTAAATTATAGCCATTCGTAACCTGCCGTGCAGATCTGGAATTGTAGAAATCAAGAATCGCTTTTTTCATCAGGCGATCTTCGCCCGATAAATACAAAGCAGTAAGCGCTTGAATACGGGTATCACCTGTAAAATGCAATTGTTCCTGATATGGAATATTATAGCAGATTTGTGCCGCTGTATGTTGAATACGTCTGCATCCAAGAGTCCACATCCTTTTTAGGATCTTGTCATTACATTTAAATGTGGCGTTTACTATCAGGGGATAGCCTATTGTCACTCCATTCATATGTTTCAGGGTTAAATGTCAATTGTTGGTTGTTAAATTATTTAGGCCCATGCTGCGGTGAACCTCAATTGAATGAAGAAATTGACTTCTAAACTCTGAACGTGCAGACCCAGAAGGGCTTGCAGATGAATCTGGAAACTCATAGACAATAACTGGGCGATTCATTACGTCCAGATTGGTTCGTCTTATAGCGAGAAATGCCTGATTGAGGAACCGTATATAAGTAGAAGGAGGGAAAATCTCGACATGGCAATTAAGTAGCCCACCGCATGCTGGACCAATGACTTGTCTACGCTCATACTTATACTTGTATATGTTGTTAATGATGTTATATTTCATAATCAGATCATTAAAACCATGGGGGCAGTTGAAGGCTGCAAACCCCATGGTCGTTGAGAGCGTATTTAAGTGTTATTTACTTTTGAAAAATCTATAGGCAACCCGTAGACCGGCAAAAGAGTAGGTTTTGGAAGGACCTACATTTATTCCTTCATATTTGGCTAAAAGACTCACACGTTTGGAAGCTTGAAAACCAATGCCTTGTGCATAGGTGAGGTAAGCCTTATTCTCACTTTCTTTTCCTATGTACCAGGATGCACCTAATTGTCCGGACAGAAAGACTCTTGGTGTGATGTAGAAGTTTACGCCTCCCAAAGCAGGAAGCATGGATAATCCATCACCGCCATCTTTTCCAAGGAAATAGAGGTAGTTGGCACTTAGCGTAACACCGAGTTCTTTTAAGGCCATATATTCTCCTTGTAATGACGCACCCATTACGAAGGAGGAATATTTGGAGATGTAGGCGGTAGGTATTCCTTCATCCAGGCCTATGTTTAATCTGAATTCATTTTTTCTCTGATAAGCAGTGCTATCTTTTTTCGAGTTGTTATGATCTATATTATTTTGTGCGTTGGCTGAGATTGCAAACAGACTGCAGAGCGTAATTATGAGTAGGTTTTTTTTCATTTTCATTTTGTTTGATGATGAGTGTTTAGCGTTTACTTCCAGTTGGTAGGTTTGTTCCAGTTTTTCTTATCTAAATCGGACTGGCTTAAAGGTGCATCTACCGATACTATTTTTCGAACCATATTATTTGTCTGGTCAGCGACGTAGAACTCTCCCTTCAGTCCAATTTCAAAATCAAAAGGAACGTTAAATATAGCCTGATTTGCAGGGCCATCCTTAAATGTTCCAGTAGACCTTTGTCTGCCATTGCCATCTGTAACGTAGTTGTAGAATCCGGCAAAGGTGGTGACCATATTTGTTTTTGGATCGTATTTTCTGATCACACTATTCCCACTGTCTGCGATATAGATATTTCCATCGGCATCAGACTTCATATTGGCAATGTCTCTGAATCTTGCAACTCCAGCTACACCATCAAGATAACTTCCTGGTGTAAAGTCACCTGCAATCCTGATAACCTGTCCGCCAGGAGTTATTTTTCTGATGAAGCCATAATCTGCTAAATGACTCACGTAAATATTTCCGCTGGGATCTATGGTAATCCCGGTAGGCTCAGCGATCGTTGCTGTTGCTGCCGGACCGTCATCTGCTCCAAATTGTCCGGAGCCGGCAAACGTAGTTACCTGACCCGAGCTGCTGATTTTTCTAATACAGTTATTACCGTTGTCTGTCACATACAGATTATTGGAAGCATCGATCGTTAAATATCTTGGATTTAAAAATTGTGCGGTCAAAGCATTTCCGTTTAGAAGGCCCTCTTCTCCCGATCCGGCATAAGTGCTAACGACTCCTGCCGCTGTGATTTTTCTAATCCGGGAATTGCCGTTGTCAACCACATACAGATTTCCACTGCGGTCTGCTATAATACCAATGGGATTATTGAATTTTGCGGCGGTTCCGGTTCCGTCGGCATACCCTGCCGTACTTCCTGCAAAAGTAGAGACAATCCCATCCGGAGTGATCTTCCTGATGCGATTGTTACGGAAATCCGAAACGTAGAGGTTCCCATTAGGATCCATAGTAATGCCTCTTACGCTGTTGAATTGTGCGGTCATTCCAGGACCATCCTGAAAACCAAGAGCTCCGGTTCCGGCAAGGGTGCTTACGAATAGGTCTTTCTGTAGAGCCTGGGCATTGTTCTCTGCCTTTTTACAACCTGTTACTGCCACCAGAAACACGCCAAATATGGCCAATTTTACTTTTTTCATAATTTGTTAATTGGTTTATAGATTATTATTTAGTGATTTGATCTCGAATAAATAGTCCGCCGTTAACTTCAGAAAAGACAAACTTGTGTACTTCCCGCTCTTCTTCCTTAAGGTCCAAACCATATCTGTTCAATTCCTTCCTTATTGATGGAATATCTGTCCAGGAAGTGATATTTAGTTCGATGTCTACCAGTTCCTTATATCCTGTTCCATCAAATACATAGGGGTTTCCTTCTTGTTGATTTATGGTGTAAATCAGTTGCGATAATGGTTCATCTTTAAATCTCTGGCCTTTGATCACCGGGGGCTTGCCTTTAAGCTTGCCTTCCTTTGTGGTCCGGATCAATACCAGAACTTTCTCCTTCCTTTTTTCCCAACGGACCCGCAAGCCCAATAATCTGTCTAAATCCCGGACTACAGACGCTGCGATCTGAACGTCAGTCTGCCCGGTATCAGGCGTTAAAGACTCAAAACAAATTCCATTTTTTCTAATCCATTCTGCCTGATAGGCCTTCTTATGGTCATATACATATCTGGAGCGATCTGTTACCTCCCATAAGAATTGATTCGCAGTAGCCGATAAAACTGGTTTGATCAAATCCTTTAGGCTGATCAATTTATTCCAATTGACAGAATAAGCGCTATAGATAGATTGATTAAGGAAAAAAGTACGGATGGTCTTGTTTTTTTCATTTCTGACAATCCCTGATCCTCCACTTAAACCTTCTGAATTTACGCCCTCTTTGTAACCACGGATAGCGGTATATTGAAGAATAGGTGAACTGGCACCTACCTGATCTTCATTCAGCATAAACAAGGGCCATTTTGTAGCATCGAATTTATAAAAATCATTTTTTACAGGCCAGTTTATTTCCGCACCGCTGAGTACTTTCTTTATGTTTGATTCATCAACATATTGAGCTGTGGTGATGGCAATGACTTTACCTTTATTTATCCATACCTCATGTGGGATCGATTTGTGTCTGAAATAAGAACTGAAATATTGATCTTCTACTACGGATGGTAAGCTCAGATTTTGAATGTATTTGTTTTTTTTCCAGAAATTTTCAACTAGTTCTTTGGCTTCAAACGTAACAGGCAGAATTTTTAGCTGATTGCCGAATTGCTTTTGTAAAGAGTCCATTTTTGGCAATGCTTCAATACATCCTGTGCAGTAGATGGACCAGAAGTCAATAATTAGCAATTGATCTTTAAAGTCTGCAGTATTGGCCTGCTCCCGGGAGCTTCTGATTATTTTAGGGATGATAAAATCGGGAAGCTGATCTCCGACTTTTAAATCAGGAAGGTTTGGAATAAGTTTTATTTTATCGGAAACATCCAATGTCTGAGCCTGTATATTGATTCCATTGATAAAGAGCAATAACAGGAGAAAGTAAAGCTGGCGTGTATATTTCATAGGGCTCATTTTAATTCAGTAATTACAAACACTTCTATCTCACGTGGTTCTTCTTTGATATCAAGATCATAGCGTTTTAACGCTTCCTTTAAAGCTGGTAGGCCTGCAAGTGATGCTACATTTATCCCTAAATCGACATCAATAAGTCCTTTATAACCAGTTTCATTGATGAAAGGAAGAATATCTTTACGATACCATGGGCCACCTATTGTACCGATGCTTACATTACGGTAGATGCCTTTCTCGTCATCTTGCAACATTTTTCCACCAGAGGCTTTGAATTTTTCCGCAGTTGACGTCCTGAAAAGTACTAGAGCAGGCACTTTTCGTTTTTGAGTACTGCATTTGACCCCAAAAATCCTCTCGATGTTTTCGTCTACTATCTTCATCGATTTCATTGTTCCTTTTGGAATCATCAATTCATAGCAGTAGCCATGTTTGCGCAGCCACTCAATTTCAGAACCATATTTTGGATCATAACGGTACTTAGAAGGATCTTTAACCTCCAGTACTACGTAGGTAGGCTTTCTTAACCCATGGGTCAGCATATCTTCAATAGAAAGATTATACATTTTGACGAAATGAAGACCGTTTACAGTATCAACCAGGGCTTTGAAATTTACGCCGAATTCACGTTTAATAGGGGCAAGGCCTTCACGGTATCCACTAAGTACATCATATCGCAGCCAACTGCTTTTATTAGAAGTTAGTGCCTCATCGAGTTGAAATACAGGACTTTCATCTTCAAAATAGGACTGTCCCTTTAAAGGCTTTATGCCAATAGCATCCTGAGCATACATTCCGGTTGCGGTTAGTATGATCATCATCATAAAAAGGTGTTTTTTCATTTTTTGAAACTATCTTGCATTTTGTGGAATATGACCAACATTGATTACATCTGCCGGAATCAATAAAACATAAAGAAGACTGTTAGCGGGTAAAGTAGCGGCGATTGCACCGTTTCCGTCAACCCTTCTTACGATGTCGGCCGTGTTCAGACGCCTTAGATCACTCCATCTCAATCCCCTCATCAGCAATTCCTTTCTGCGTTCTTCCAGGATTTTAGATAAGGCCCCTTCGGGAGTTGTAGCGCTCATGCTAGTGTAGGTTCCCGTTGACCACCTTTTTACAAGCAGATCGTTGAGCGATTTCATAGCGGCTTCCGTATTTCCGGCTCTTGCATAACATTCGGCCTGAATCAGGTATAATTCATCGACAGCCAGGCCAACGAAAAATGTAGAAGAAGTGGTGGGTTCATAGTTTCCTGTAAAGCGAAACGTTCCAATGTGGAGAGGACCTGAGTTCGCTTTTAGGAAGATTTTACTCCGTAAGTCATTGGCTACATAGGAAGCTGCCAGTGTACGGTCTATTTTCGCGATACTTAAGCTGGCGATGATACCTGGCTCCAGGATATTTGACCTGGCACAGACCGCATGGAAAATTACCTCAGCATTGTTGAACCTGGTGAAGGGAGTAGATGAGGTTTTGCTAAGATTGTTATAATCAAGCAAAGTGTTTTTGAGTAATAATGCGGAATTGCTGTTGATCAGTGCATTCGGATAGTCCTGCATGGTCAGGTAAACCCGGGCGAGCATCGCATAAGCGGCAACCTTATTTGGTCTGCTCGAAATGCTGGACGTATTTGGTAATAGGTTTATTGCATCTGATAGATCCTGTACAATGCGGTCGTAGGTTTCCTGAACAGTACCACGGGAAGATTTGTCATTCATGTCGGGACTTAACCGGAGCGGAATTCCAGGATCTTGGCCTGCAGTGGCAGCTGAATATGGTTTTGTATATAATTGCGCGATCTGCCAGAACGCAAATGCCCGGTAAAACAGTGCCGCGCCTTTTACCGGATTGACCGCGGATTCATTACCTCCTTCCTTTCGGATCTTTTCCAGATTTTCCAGGACCAGATTAGCAGTATAGACCGTTTGATAAGTATTCAGCCAGTTTTGTTCTCCGGTTAGCCGTTGTGCTGTGGGTACCCAGTAATAAAAGTTTTTTTCCACAGGCAAAATCCTTGTACCTGTGGCATTAAAGGTAGCATCAAGAATAAAATAGTTGTCGGCTGAAATTTCTCCATCGTAGGGATAACCGGTATTCATTTTTTCATAATTGTCCAGCAATTTCTGGCAATCATCAACTGTTGTAACATAAGCCTTATCATCCCCTCTTTTGATGTCCAGGAATTTCTTGCAGGAAGACAATGTAAGGCTTAAAGCAAGCAGTGAGTATATGATGTGATGAGTTTTCATGTTTGTTTTTTTATAAAGAGCTTAAAAATTGGCGCTGAAGCCGAAACTATAACTGCGAGGCTGAGGATAGTCCAGAACATCAGGATCGAAGCCTGCTTTATTAGCTCTCCAGATTATACCCAGGTTATTTGCATAGGCATAAATTCTCGGATTTTTAATAAAGCGACTTTTGGTATTGAAGGTGTAAGAGAGATTAATCTCCTGTAACCGGATATGATCAGCTTTTAATACATTTACCTCTGAAAGATAGTAGAAGGAGTCCCTTGAGCCATTTCCAGTATAATCAATGGATGGAACATGGGTAATATTTTCATCGCCGGGTTTTTGCCAGCGGTTGGCATATTCAGCACCTAAAAGCTCATTTAAAGGAAACAGCCGGTTATAAAGTGCAAATTCAGTAGCAGGAGGTCTGAAATAGTACCCGAGCTTATACATGAAATTGGCCGAGACTGCGAAATTCTGATATCGGAAGGTATTTCTGAAGGAACCAAAATAAACCGGCACTGAAGAACCGAAGAATTTCGCACTAGAAACAGGGGCCTGGCTAATTGCAGTATATGCCTGTGAATTAGTTACGCTTACCGCTTTTCCGTCAACAAACCCCATGGGATCACCGGTTTGAGGATCTAATCCGGCCCATTTCCAGGCATATAGACTAGAAAGATTTTGACCTGCTATAAATACGGTCTGATTAATCACATCATTAGCCGTAGGTGTTTTGGCATTAAAATCCTTGGTTATTTTCACCCGGTTATAACTAAAAAGAAAATTGCTGGTCCAGCTAAATAATCCGGCCTGGAGATTTAAAGAGCTCAGACTGAGATCAACCCCTGCAGACCGAAGATTGCCAACATTATAAGCGAGGCTTGGAAAGCCCGTACTTGGATCCACCAGGGTACTGGTGACTAAATCGGTTGTTTTTCTGACATAATACTCAAAACTTCCCGAAAGTCGATTGTTTTTCAATCCAAAATAGATCCCTAAATTCAATGTGGCCGATTTTTCCGGTCTTAACTGTGGGTTGGTTCCTTCATTTGTGTTTGCGAATGGCAAGCCATTAATTGTGCCCTGACTAAAGGTAATAGTTGGAATTGAACTGAAACGTGCATTGGTGTTGCCATTATAACCGAAAGTTGCTTTGAGCTGTAAATAAGGAAGCCAGCTTAACTTATAAAAGGACTCATTATTGATATTCCAGCTGCTTCCTACGGAAAAATAAGGAGTACCTCCGGTATTGAAAGCATTTCCAAATAAACTTGAAGCATCTTTTCTGATGCTGCCCGACAGTGTGTATCTTCTATCAAAGGTATAGGCTGCATTGGAAAAGAAGCTATACATTCTGCTTTTGAGGTCTGTTATGCCCTGTATTGGACTTGGGATCATGTTACTGGAAAAACCAAAATCTTTGTCATTGTATAAGGTGTACACGTATACTCCATACGGTATCTCGGAATATACCCTTGAACCGTTTTCCTGATAACCAAAATACTGGTTGCTTCGGCTGATGCTGTAATTTTGTGAAACATCTGCTCCTGCAATTGCAGAAAGTACATGTTTCGAATCCCATGTTTTATTTAAATTAACTTGAGCCCTTAAGGTCTGATTATTGGATTTGGTGGGTTCATAGGTGTATCGCCCGCCTAGTGGAACCTGTCTTTGAAATGGAGTAAAACCATTCAACGGATCTTCAGGATTGCCATCAGCCGGTGCGGCGGGGGTGGTATACGTATTGATCAGTTGCCGCATGTAGTACGACCGTACATCATTCAATACCGTAGCTTCGGATAAGCCCCAGTTATAGCTATATGTGAGGCTCGCTGAGAGCAGATTGTTGATTTTGTAATTAGCATTGAGGTTCAGGTTAAGACCCTGAGATTTGAGTTTGTTGTAACCTAACTTAATTTCCTCAAGAGGCTTATAACTCATGTCCAGAATCTTATCGCCATAGTTTTTTGCCAGAGAATCCAGGAAAGCAGGCCTGAAATCTGGATATAAGGATAGTGGATTTCCCTGATCGTCGGCGAGGCGACTGTATGGATAATAGCCATTGGCTGTGAGCTGTGCCCGAACAATGTATTCTGACGGTTGTGTATGGGTGTTTTGTTGGTTGTAAGCAACAACAGTTTGTATTTCAAGGTTTTTTAGAGGTTGGATAGTCGTGGTGTAGTTTAGTGTGGCCCGGTTACTTCCATCTGTCACTGCACCGCCAAGCGAGTAGTCATAACCACCAGACAGGCGATAAGCAAAGTTTTTGCTTCCTCCACTGATTCCCAAAGTATAATTCTGTGTGATGGGTTTACGAAGCAGATATTTTTCATAGTCCCTCCGGATGTCGTTACCACGCAAAGCATTTAGTTTTGCATCTGCCTCGGTCTGATCGATTCTTCCCATTTTAAGGTCGTTCATAATTTCGGCAACGGGAGACATTCTTTGTTGAGGTTGAATCAGATTTGGATCTTCTACAGGGACTTCACCATTGTCCTCATACATCTTATTGTAAAGGAGTACCTGTGCATCAATATACTCTGAGATGCTCATGCGTTTTTTGTAAAACAGATCCAGTTTATCTGTGATACTCAAATTACTGCTAAAAGAGACAGAGGTAGGACTATTGAACATTCCTTTCTTAGTTTTAATGACAATCACCCCATTTGATGCTCTGGAACCCCAAATGGAGGAAGCAGCAGCGTCCTTTAAGATGTTAATGCTTTCCACGTCATTTGGATTGATATCATCGATTGAATAAGGAGTGGCAATTCCATCAATTACGATCAGCACATTTCCACTGAGAGAAAATGGATCCTGAACAAGCCCCCGGGTTAAGGTATTTTTCCCCCGAATCGTTAACCCGGAAAGGGCGGGCCGGCGGGGCTGACCAAGTGTTAGTGTTGGAAATTGGTTGTTGCTGAAATCCATACTGGTCGCAATACCTTCCAGCCGTCTCAGAAGGTTTCCACTTGTGCTGTGTTGAAGTTGTTCTTTGGAAATCACCTCAAAAGAGCCCGTTGCACGTTCTTTAGGTAAATCCTGATAACCAGTGCTTACGATTTCTACCTGTTGTAGTTTATTTGGATTTAAAGACAGGGTAACGATAAAGGATATACCTGGTTTTGAATCGGAAACTTTGACCTCTTTGCTGTTATATCCAATGTAAGACACGATCAGGATATCCGTTTCTCCGGCGCTTATACTGTAGGCGCCGGTTGTACTGGTAATCACTGATTTTCCGGTTCTTTTAATGGTAACCGTTGCCCCGGGAAGCGGCTGTCCGCTTTCGTCAACCACCTTCCCGGTCAGATAGATGTCTTTGAGTTTTTTTTTGGTGATCACTATGATCTTATGGTCAATAACATAAGTGAGTTCCTGATCCTTAAGGCAGGAAATAAGTGCCGTTTCCAAACTGACATCTTTTAAATGGATGTCAATTTTTTTTGCATTTTTAAGTAAGTCCAGGTCACAGAAGAAATCATAGCCTGTTTGTATCCTGATTTCCTTGAAGATTTTTTCGAGCGAGGAGTTGTTGGCTGATAAAGTGACTTTCTGAGCATCAGCTGCGACACTAAACTGTATAAAAACTGTAGTCAATAAAACAATGATAAGTTTCATAACGAACAGAAATTTATTCATGCAGGCTGGAGGCCTGCATGAAACTTTAGAATAAAATTTCATACATTTGATTGGTTTGTTTTTGAGTTGTACTTACCGTCTATGAGCTTAACAAGTACAACACTGGTTCATTAGGTTAATTTGCTTGATGAAAAAAATCAAATCATGCCGGGAGTGCTGCAAACACTTCCGGTTTTTACTTTAAATTTTTTTGAATAGTAAAGTTAATTCATAACAATTAGCCTCCTTCCTTCTAGCTTGAACGAAACCTTCCCCGTCGACTGTAACATTTTTAAAACTGCCGACAGATTTTGATTTCGGGATACGACTCCCCAATATTTGGTTTTGCCAGCTTTATCCCGGTATAAAATTTCTATATTGTACCATCTGGAAATTGATTTCATGATACTCTCCAGGTTCTCTCCATTGAATATGAATTCATTATTTTTCCAGGCAACACTTTTTTCCAGATCTGCTTCGGCAATAGAGATGGCTGTTGTGGAATCAACTGTAGTAGCTGATTGCCCTGGCCTGATGAGTTTTGATTGGCCTCCTTTAACCACTTTTATACTTCCTTCAAGAAGGCTGGTTTGGATTTTCCCCTCTTCAGGATAAGCAAATATGTTAAAATGTGTTCCTAAAACTTCAATAACCTGCTGGCCACTTTTTACCTTAAACGGCTTGTTTTTGTCTTTTGCTACTTCAAAGTAGGCTTCACCGCTAAGCGTTATATTCCGTTCTTTATCTTTGAAAACAGTAGGATAGGTGAGACTGGAAGCGGCATTCAGCCATACTTTTGTGCCATCAGGCAAGTCTACCTGATAATGGCCACCCCTCGGGGTTTCCAATTTATGGATATATATGTTTTTGTTTTCTTCTTTGAGCGGTTCATATACTAAAATACCATGCGTTGATTTAAGAGCGTTAACATTGGTCTCCCCTGCAAGCAAGGCATTCGAATTGCCATCTAAAGAAATTTTCTTACCTCCTGAAATTGTCAAAATTGCTTTATTGCTTCCCGGTAGGATATCGATCAATTTCCTGTTTACTGTCAAAGGATCTCTATGTACTGATTTGTTGATGTATAGATAGCTCATCAATGAAATCAAAAACAGTGCTGAAGCAATATAGGCAAACCGATACCATAACTTTTGTGTCCTTTGTAAGGGTTGAGTATTGCCTGTACGGGCGGATAAAGCATACTTCATTCTCTGGCTAACCAGAAGAATAGTCTCTTTTGATGGAATTTTATTGCTCTCAGACAAATCTTTCAGGTGCCAACTCTCCACCATTGCTCTTTCTTCTTCCGAACAGGAGCCCTGGATATATTTATTGAGAAGTTCTTCAGCAAAATGCTTCTTGGTCATCTTTACTTTAAAAATACATGATATACTCTATGTAAGTTCAAAGCCCACGAAGGCCCAGATGAAAATGAAAAAAATTACTTATTTAAAAGAAAGAGTAAAAAAGCGACAATCCCCAGCCTTCCGCGGAGAATTTTAAGGGCATTGTTGATCTGGTTTTTTACAGTTTTTTCTGATAAATTGAGCCGAGATGCGATTTCTTTTCGACTTAAATGCTGCTTTCTGCTCAATTCAAATATCTCCCTCATTTTATCTGGTAAAGCGGAAATTTCCTTCTCAATAAGCTGACTGAATTCTTTTTCGCGAATATAATTGTCGGTCACATATTCTCCCTGATCTAAAAAATGCTGGAATGATGCCTTATAATCTGTTCTTATTTTTTTGCGGTCTAAAAGATTGAAGAACTTGAAGCGTACCGCGCTATACAGATAAGACGAAATAGAAGATTTTAAAATTATGGTTGATCTTTTATCCCATAAATAAAGAAAGACCTCTTGTACAATGTCTTCAGCTTCATTTTCATCCCTTATAATTTTACAGGCATAAATATATAAAAGTCCCTGAAAACGACTGTATATTTCAAGAAAGGCAGAGTGATCGCCTGACTTTAATAGATTGGTGAGTTCGAGATCTGTAAATGAGCTGTAGGAGGCCATGTGTGAAAACCCATTATGGGGATCTATGTTTTGGATTCAATTCCTTTTACAGTCAATTATAAGTATTTTTTTAGGCAATAACAAACCCCGGAAAAGTAATCCTTTCTGAGATTTATTATTGCCATTTAGGTTAACAATTTTTAAAACGGACAAAAGGATCCGAATCAGGCTGTGCAGTTTGCGAGGCTAGACCGTTGGTGATGTAATTTAAGATATTTGCTGTGAATGCAGTTGAAGGCGTAGTTGCTGTTTCGCCTAGAAGGAAGATTGCGCAAACTGTGCAGCCACCAGTACATGTTGGTACGAACTGTGGGTTAATTCTTCTATAACTTGAAGGAACAAGTGGATCTTTACCTTGTCCCAGGTAGGAATACCATGAATTTGCCATAATATGAGTTGCTTTTATCCATCAAAAAGCGACGAAAACTTTAAATGATACCTACTTTGTTTTAGGGTTTTCGGTTTTTCCCTTTCTTGTTTGGCAGAATTGTTTAAGCGTTTTTCACATAGCTGAGCCCTGCTTGCTGAAGTTATGAATGCCATTCTGTCGAAATAAATTACATTCCTGTACAATGGGCCTGCTTGAAATACTGAATTTTATAACAATCTAACATATTGGTTTAATAGCATTTAAGATAAACAAAGTGCTTTACGGCGCCACTATTAGGTTCTGGACTTAATGAGACCAGACTATTGGTTATATATTCCATCATTTTTGGTGTTGAAAGCGGCATTTGACTAGGTATATCCGATGTTTGTCCAAGAAGGTAGATTGCACAAATCGTGCAACCACTGAGGCATAGCGGATCTATTGTCACTTTTTTGTAACTCGTATTGAGATATGGGTCTTTTCCTTGTCCCAGATATGCGTACCATGAATTCGCCATAATATAAGGTGCTTTTATTGATCAAAAAGCAACAAAAACTTTAAATGATACCTACTCTGTTGTAGGGTTTTCGGCGTTCCCCTTTTATTTTGTATATATTGAAATTTCAAAATGTGATCTGCTGATCAAAAAAAGAAATAATGGCTTTTTCATTGAAAACAGCCATTTCCTTGAAGCGGGGGGATAACAAATGAGATGATGCGTCTTTTATTTTATCCTGCCAATAGGTCTATAAATAGAGTTGCTTTTATCCATCAAAAAGCAACAGAAATTCTGGTAAAACCTATGCGGTTCGGGGTTTTGGTATTTCCCTTTTAATTTCCCACCTGACCCATAGAAAAGTCTGTAAGTCTGATGGAAATATAACCTTGTCGATGTAGAAGATAGGATGGTATTCTGAAATTGGTCGTATCTTCTGAAAAACCCCGGGAAGGACTCCTTCCCGGGGAACAGAAATTGCGACTTATTCTACTTATGAACCTTTTAAATAAACGAAGTGTTTTACTGCGCCACCATTAGGTTGTGGAGTTAAGGTAGATAAGGAGTTGGTAATGTACGTTAAGATGTTCGGGGTGAATGCAGCTGACGGGGTCGTTGCAGTTTCACCTAGAAGATAAATAGAACATACGTCAATACCATTCAGACACAAAGGATCTACAGTGATTCTTCTGTAACTTGCAGGAACAAGCGGATCTTTACCTTGTCCCAGGTAGGAATACCATGAATTAGCCATAATATTAGATGCTTTTTTCTATCAAAAAGCAACAAAAACTTTTTTGTTTAACGCCTACTCTGTTCAGGGTTTTCGGCATCCCCCTTTTTTTGGAATGATCAGGTTCGCTTATGAACCTTTTAAATAAACGAAGTGTTTTACTGCGCCACCATTAGGTTGTGGAGTTAAGGTAGATAAGGAGTTGGTAATGTACGTTAAGATGTTCGGGGTGAATGCAGCTGACGGGGTCGTTGCAGTTTCACCAAGAAGATAAATAGAACATACGTCAATCCCATTCAGACACAAAGGATCTACAGTGATTCTTCTGTAACTTGCAGGAACAAGTGGATCTTTACCTTGTCCCAGGTAGGAATACCATGAATTAGCCATAATAATAGATGCTTTTATTCATCAAAAAGCAACAAAAACTTTTTGTTTAATGCCTACTCTGTTCAGGGTTTTCGGCATCCCCCTTTTTTTTAGAATTTCCAGATCTGCTTATGAGCCTTTTAGATAAACGAAGTGTTTTACCGGGCCGCCATTAGGCTGCGGGGTCAAGGTAGACAAGGAGTTGGTAATGTACGTTAAAATGTTCGGGGTGAATGCAGCTGACGGAGTCGTTGCAGTTTCACCTAGAAGATAAACAGAACAGATGTCAATCCCATTCAGACACAAAGGGTCTACAGTAATTCTTCTGTAACTTGCAGGAACAAGCGGATCTTTTCCCTGTCCCAGGTAGGAATACCATGAATTTGCCATAATAAAGGCTGCTTTTATGTATCAAAAAGCAACAAAAACTTTGATTTTCGCCTACTCTGATCAGGGTTTTCGGCCTCTCCCTTCATTACTCTGCGGTTAAGCAGGGCTGTCATGGTCTTATTCTGAAAATATCAAACTATTGATATATGATCATGTTCTGAATTCAACTTGACGATTCACCTTAGGGTCGACCATTGAGGTAAAATCTTTGTTCGATTGATATACGAATTTACGTTGATATTTGATAATTTAACAGGGGCATATGTCCCCGAATTACGGATTAACCGCAGCAGCCGCTTTTCATGTATACAAAAAGTTTCAAGCCTCCACCAGCAGCAATCGGTTGCGGTGATCCGTTGGTCAGGGCATTACTGATGTACGTTAAAATGTTCGGGGTAAACGCAGCAGAAGGAGTAGTTGCAGTTTCACCAAGAAGGTAAATAGAACAAATAGCAGGACCACAAACACATTCGGGTTTTACTGTCATTCTTCTGTAACTTGCGGGAACAAGTGGATCTTTTCCAGCTCCCAGGTAAGAGTACCATGAATTTGCCATAATAGGTATGCTTTTATAAATTAAAAAGCAATAAATTTTTATTCCTACCTACTCTGTTCAGGATTTTCGGTGTCCTCCTTCGTTACCCATCTACTGATCAGAAATGTTGATTGATCATTTTCTGAATTTACTTTAGCAGTTAGTTCTGAATGACTGTTAACCACAACCACCTTTCAGGTATACAAAGAGCTTTACCCCTCCTCCGGCGGCAGTAGGCTGCGGTGATGCGGTAGTCAGAGCATTACTAATGTAACCAATCATGGTTGATGTTAAGGCTGTCGAAGGAACTGAAGCCGTTTCGCCAAGAAGGTAAATGGCACAAATATTAGGGCCACAAATACAACTAGGTCTCACCGTTATTCTTCTGTAACTTGCCGGGACAAGAGGATCTGTTCCTGCTCCGAGATAAGCGTACCATGAATTTGCCATAAGTCAGGAAGCTTTTGTACATTAAAAAGCAACAAAAATTTTAATAGTACCTACTCTTTTTCAGGGTTTTCGGTTTTCCCCTTAGTGTTTGTTTATCAGATAAGTATAGTACTAATTTACGTCAGCTTCGGCTAATTTGCTAGGGTCATAAGTCCCAAAATGGGTTTGAGAAGTGATATTATTTCCCAGCTTCTTCGACAGCTTCTTCCTTTATGCCGGAAGCAGGTATGGCAGACATTCGAACCTCTAGTGGAACTGGTGGAAAGATAGAGTAGGGCTGTCCTTTTCCACGGGCTAAAGCGCGGATAATGTAAAATAGCAATCCGGGAGTTCCCTCAATGTCGGGTCGGTGTAATGGATCATCTGGAATTTCATCTGCAAAAATAGCGGCCAGATAAGGACCGTCTACAGTATCCGGTGCTTTGTCTAAAATTTGATAGCTGTCAGCGTCACAAATGTCAAGTTCATTGTTGATAAATTGATACCAGGGCATATGATTAATATTAAGAGTTTGGCCTGTTTTGTTCAGGGGTTCCGGCTTTCCCCTCGTATGTAACCTCCATCCATAAAACTGCATGTTTTTTATGTTTAGGATTTTCAAATGGTTTTAATGTAGTATTAGCAGAATGTAGGGTTGCGATAAAGCCTTTAGTATAGTCATGTGCAAATAATGTAGCACCTGAATTCCAGATGTAATCGTAATCTTCACCAATCTGCAGGTCTTTAAAAGGATGTTCCAGCCAGAAGCTTTTTCTATAGGCCATTGTTGCTCCGGAAAGCCATGGACGCTCTTGTTGCAGATCAGCATACCGCCAGAATTTGCCCATCAAAGGGGAGAAAAATGTGATGTCATTTAGTCCACAAATATCAGCTTTAGAGCTTTCAAGCGCCTGAAGCTGCCGGCTGATCCAGTCAGATGCATACCAGTCGTCGTCATCCCAGTGCATAATGATTTCTCCTTTGGCACGTTCACAGGCATAATTGCGTTTTTTGCCAATTGTTCCTATCGGATCGCTATAAAAGTAACTGATCCGTTTACTTTTGGGGAGCAGATGTTCAATGGATTCCTTTCCATCATCAATAATAACCAACTCAGTATTCCGGTAATTTTGAGTTAAAAAATATTCGGCTGCATAAGGAATAAACTTAGGACGGTTTGCGGTTGGCATGATACAGGATACATAAGGTGTACTCATGAGCTTAGTTTTTTTTCGGATTCCAGGTTGTTCCTTTTTTCTTATGTCTGGGATTTTCTACCGGCTTGATGCTGGTATTGTGGGCATGAAGAATTGATATAAAACCTTGAAAGTAATCAAGGGCAAATGTCTTTGCTCCGGAATTCCAGACAAAATCGTAATCTTCACCCACCTGAATATCAACAAATGGATGTTCCTTCCAGAAGGATTTCCGGTAAGCCATAGTTGCACCACAGAGCCAGGGCTTTTCCAGGTCGGAATCTTCATAGACCCAACGTTTTTCTACCGAAGGAGAATAAAATAATACGGTGTTTAACCCGGTAATATCAGCACCGGAAGTTGATAAAGCCTCTACTTGTCTGCTAATCCAGTCGGGAGCATACCAGTCGTCGTCGTCCCAATGCATGATAATTTCACCTTGTGCCTTGTCACAGGCATGATTACGTTTAACGCCGATTGTTCCCAGCGGTTCGGAATAGAAATAACGGATTTGGGGATGGTTAGGGATCAATGCCTTTGCAGATTCAAGTCCATCATCTATGATGATAAGTTCTTTGTTAGGGTAATCCTGATCAATGAAATAGTGAATTGCAAATGGAAGAAATTTTTGCCTGTTTGCAGTAGGCATAATACAAGATACAAGTGGTGATTCCATAAATTTTCCGATGTTGTTTTGAATAGAATGATATAAATTGTTGAAGCTTAAATCGTAAGCAATTCCATGAGTTTCTTCCTGATTTCCTCGCTCAATACTTCACTTTTGGAAGTGAAGTATTCAAAATGTTTATAGTCCCATGTATTTTTACCATGGTAAATGTAGACGTAGAGAAACGGGGCATCCTCTATATGAAACAGCATTTTTTTTGAGGAAAGGAATTTGATCACATGGGTATCTTCAGCCTTATTTGTGTAGCCATACTGGTTTTGCATTAACACTTCCTTTTTACATAAAATAGTACCATCCCAGGTATATGGAAATGAGAGGTAAGCCTGTTGGTTAATGACATCAAGTAAAATGATACGGGTAAGCACACTTGCCTGATATCCGGAGCCCTTGGTTTGCATACTGTTAAATTGAAAGGAAAGGCGGCTGGAGTGATACCAGTCGTCGTCATCCCAGGTGCAAACGTAGTCGCCCTTACTTTTTGCGATAGCTTGATTTCTGGCATAACCCAGGGATTCTTCTTCTTCACGTTCCATCGAAATCAGTTGGATTTCCTGATTCTGATAATTTTTAATCAGCTCCCGGCTTAGTTTATCCCCTTTTGGATAAGAAATGACCATTTCTTTATTGGGATAGTTTTGTGAGATAAAATAAGAGATTGCTTTCTCAAGAAGTACAGGTCTGCGGTTGGTAATGCAGATGCAGGAAATCAATGGATAGGTTTGTGCCATAGTGGAGAGGGTTAGCTGGTTTTCAGATAGACATATTTTTTTGCCCCCGTGGGACTTTCAGGCTGAAGCTGTCCGGTTATCAAAGCGTTTCTTATGTACCGCTGCAGGTTCTCGGAAAGAGGAGATTCCAGGCGGAAAGTATCAGCATCGACATAAATAGCACATATTTTATCGCCGCAAAGACAGGTATGTTTAACAGTCACCTGAGCGTAGTTAATGAAAGAGGTGGGGTCTCCAAATCCGAGATAAGTATACCATGATCTTGCCATAATGTTGAAGATTTGTTTATTTTAAAATTAGATAAAATCGGAAGGGTTAAATAGGGCCAAATGTCCCAAAAACATAGGTGTACGTTTCTAATGATCCGGTGTTGTGAAAATATAATGTCCGGTATCAATTATATCCTTTACAGTGTCATTAATGTCATCCATGGGTTGATTATCCGAAAGATAAGGGATACGCTCAGCAGATGTGGAAGTGTCCTCTGGTATCTCATTATAAATGTAAATGTACAGATGAGGCGCATGAGAAATATGATACAATACGTTTCTGGAAGAAAGAAAATGAATTACCGGATTTTCGTCAGCTCTTTCGATATGCATATAGCTGGCTTCAAGCAGAAGTTGTTTTTCACAAAAGAGTGTTTCCTGCCAATTCGCATACCTGGAGCAATAAGTCCGTTGATGTTTAAAATCAAAGATAAGTACATGCATTAGAATACTGGATTTAAAAGGACTTTTCCTAAGCGCCGTGTATTGATCTGAAATCCGGCTTTCGTGATACCAGTGCCCCTCGTTCCATATGCATATATACCTGCCGGTAGCAGCATTAATAGCTATGTTTTTAGTGAATAAAGGTTCTTCCTGTTCTGAATGCTCGATCCGAATCATTTTAATGATTGACATTGCTTCAATCCGGTCTGCAATTATTCTAGTCAACAGATCCTCCTGAGGGTAGCAAAGAACGAGTTCAGTATTTGGATAGTCCTGTTTTCTAAAACAGGCAATCGCTCTTTGTAACATCAGTGGTTTGTTACTGGTGATACATATACAGGATATAACAGGATGTTGGTGCTTCATTTGAGTAAGGTTTAACCTATCTCCTAAATTAATGGTAAATATAAATTGAGGATAGGGCCAAATGCCCCAAAATCTAGCGACCTGGCTAAACGACTCGGGTTTTTGTTAACTTGATTTTTAATTCAGTGGTCTTATTTCAGGACTAAATAAAATAACTATGGAAATCATTAGAAAAATAAAAAAGCATGAAATGTTAAGGCGCTGGGCAATAGGAGAAGTATATGTAGAATATTTGTCTGCAATGGCTGATCCCGCTGCTCAGGAAACTTTAAAATGGTTGCAATCAAATAACCCAAGATTGGAGAGAAAAGGGATTAAAAGAAGCTTGAAGCTACACCATTTGTCTCTGGTAGATTGTCTGCCCCTAAAAATCAATTGGTACTTAGCAAAAATGGAGTTGAAAAAGTCAGAACTCAATAAGCTATATACTTTGCCTGTTCCGGAATTGGCGAAAATCACAAATTTCACTTACCGTGTACCCTATGCGGCGAGAATTGTTCAAAATATCCCTTCCCTGAATTTAAGGATAACCGGTATTATTAATTCTTTTAAATCGGATACCAGTCAGGTACAGTTGTCGGGAATTACATTTATTGCTAAACAGAAAGATGGCCCATATACCATAATTGAGGGAAACGGAAGATCAATTGGTTTGTATAATATCTTATTTCTTCAGAAAATGAGCGTCCTTAAAGAAGGCTATGTGGAAATCGTCCTTGGACTTTCAAAAGAAGGCATTCAGTATGTCTAAACTGGATAAATTACAATAGGTAGTATTCCAGGCTGGTCAGGCCTGTAATGCTATCATTTAAATGTACAGCTTCAGGCCAATTCTGAAGAGCGCTAATGTCTTCGGAAGAGGTATTGCTCTCGTGGCAAATATGAACAATCAGATGCGCTTTGTCGTTGATTTCGGCTAAAGCTTCTATAGGGATGAGATCGTCGAACACCCAGAATACTTCCCATTGCTTCTGATCATTGATTTGTTGCAGTAAAATTTGTTTCTCGCAAATTAGTGTTTCTTCCCAATGGTAAAAAGGAGAGGCGTAAGTCTTCTTGCTATTATAATTAAAAAAAAGAATTTGCTTCAGTATGGAAGCTTTGCTACCGAGGGAACTAATGACATGGTATTGATCAGACAGCCTGCTTTTATGATGCCAGCTATGATCGTCCCAGATGCAGATATATTGCCCTGTTGCTGCCTTTATAACATTGTTTTTGGCGATATGCTGATTCTCAAGACCAGAACGTTCGATCCTGATGAGTTGTATGTCTGAAATCTGTGCAATTTTATTGAGAAGATTGCTTGTTAAAAGATCCTCCTCAGGATAAGAAACCACG
This sequence comes from Pedobacter sp. KBW06, assembly GCF_003852525.1. Taxonomy (GTDB): domain Bacteria; phylum Bacteroidota; class Bacteroidia; order Sphingobacteriales; family Sphingobacteriaceae; genus Pedobacter. Next base: position 1,268,412 of record NZ_QAJL01000003.1, on the reverse strand, counting down.
AGTTCTTTATTTGTGTAATCTTGCTTTTCAAAACAGGCAATTGCTCTTTGTAAGATCAGGGGTTGGCTTTCAGTGAAACAGACACAGGATATAAGAGGTAATGACGAATTCATAGAATGTTATCTGGACTTTTATAAAGTACGTTTTATTGAACTATGCGATATTGTTTCGGGTTCACTACGTCCTGAACCTGTGCATTGATATTTTCATCCACAAGGTTGAGGAGCATAAAATGAAGATTAAAGTAACGTGTTCCCGATACGTTGTCGCCGTGATAAATATAGATGTAAAGCTGTGGCATTTCTGCAATGCGGAACAGTACATTTTTCGAAGTTAAATATTGGATGATAAAATTGTCTTCCCGCTTTTCAAGATCAGGATAACTGGTTTGTACGAAGGTCTGTTTTTCACATAGAAGAGTACCTGCCAGTTCCTGATAATTGAAGTGATAAGTTTTGTTGTCGGGTGCATTATATAAGAGTACATTTAATAAAATGCTTGCCTTAAAGGTGCCGCTTTTAAGAACCTCATATTGCTGAGAAACCCTTTTACTGTCATACCAATCATCATCATCCCAGATGCATATATATTCACCGTTTGCTGAAGCAATCGCATGATTCCTGGCTGTCCCTAGTTTTTCTTGTTCCGGGCGCTCTATTTTGACCATTTTAATATTTAAAATTTCTTCTATACTGTTTAAGATATTTCTGGTGGCTACGTCACTCTGAGGGTACGAAATCACCAGCTCTTTCGTGGGATAATCCTGGCTATCAAAACAGAAAATGGCTCTCTGTAATAGCAATGGCCGGTTATCAGTGATACAAATGCAGGAAATTAAAGGGATATGTAAGTTCATGAGATTGTTATTTTAAGCGTTGACAGACAGTTCAATAATTACCGAATTTCCAAAATAGGACCTTCCTGGAATTTCTTCTGTTAATATTCTGCTGTCATATCCGAGAAGCCCGGCGATGAACATAATATCTTCAGCACTGAAAATACGGTCCTGGGAAGTAAATTCTATAGTTTCTGTGCCTGTTGAAGATTCCAGTATCAATTTTATTGGCACTATTGCATTGTAGTCAAAAGGATTCCAGCTAATCTTTTCGCCTGGCCAGGCATATTTAATGACCTGATCAGTTTTCTCTGAGGTTTGAAGTTCTTCTACATGAATTTCCGGCGAGGCCAAATACTCCATCATCTTTTCAATGTTGTGGATTTCGAGAAAAATTCTGCCATTTTTATTTAGTAGGTCTTTCATATAGCCAAAGGCCTCATAGACACCTTTCATTGTCATGTTGCTGAGACCATGGTACAAACAAAGGATGCAATCGAACTTTACTTTTTCTGTGCAAATTAAAATTGATTCGGGTAGGTTTCCAACGATATATTGTTCTGCTTTTTTAAAGCCTGAACTCAATGCGAGTGTCTTCATTTCATTACTGCCGTCTATTGCCCAGACATCGATACCTCCTTTGTTAAGCGCTTCTATACTGTGAAATGATTGTCCGGCAAATAGCTCCAGCATAGACCTGCAGGGATTAGCAGGAGCATATAAACCCAATATGCATTCAAGTTGTGCTTTAAAATCTCTGTGATTGCTCATTGCAGCGTAATAGCCGGCAAATTCTTTATATAATTTATTATCCATTTTTACGGGGTTGGTTTTTTCTAAGGTTGTGAGATAAATACCTGTAACTTTATGGGATTGGCATCAGCACAATTCATTTGATATGGTTCTTCAGCTGGTGATTTTTAAGATTGGTTACCTTCAAGACCTTTTGGTTGATCTCCTGATCCAATAAAGTGCTTTGCAGAAGATTGTAATTGAAGCTTGCTTCTCCAAGTGCGTTGCCACCATGGTATATGAATATGTAAAGGCCAGGTTTGTCTGTCAAATGAAACAAGACATTGTTTGACAACAAATAACGGATTACTGAATCTATTTCTTCTTTGTCGGTGTCAGAACAGTTGATTTGCATCAATACTTCCTTTTCACAAAGCAATGTTCCCTGAAAATAGCGGTATAATGAGTAGTAAGTTTCTTTAATCTCTTCGTCATGAATTAGTACGTTCATCAGGACACTTGCCTTGAATGGTCCATTTCTCAGCACTGAAATTTGTTGGGAAATTCTATCCATACCGTGCCAGTCGTCATCGTCCCAAAAACAAACGTAAACTCCGTTTGCAACCAAAATAGCATTGTTCCTTGATGTCCCTAATTTTTCCTGTTCAGGATGTTCTAATCGTATGATTTTTGTTTTAAACACCTGTTCGATCTGGTCTACAATGCTCCTTGTAGCCACGTCATTTACTGGATAAGAGATAACCAGTTCCCTATTTGGGTAATCTTGCCGGTCGAAACAAGCGAGAGCTCTTTGCAATAATGATGGTCTGTTCTTAGTAATACATATACAGGAGACTAAAGGATCTTGGGTTTTCATAACGTTAAAGGTTAGAATCTTAATGCCCTAAATTACCCTGAAATCTATGCTTCTAATAGGGCCAAATGTCCCAAAATGTGTAGGTATTTCTTAAAGCTTATCCAAGTTTATATCTTGGATAAATCAATATTTTTACTAACCTTAAGCGCTGATCAAATATGAAAATCAAATTTTTTTCGGATAACGGTAAGACCGAAAATTTGTTGAAAAGGTTCATGGACAACTATCATGTCTATGATGAAAGCTTACAATTCACGACCAATGAAGATTATAATTATGCTGTAGTTTTTAACAGAACCTATCAGAAGATAAATGATAATGCAAAAGTAATTACGATTATTCAGGAACCTTCCTGGAGTTCAGTCCATATTAATAATCAATTCCTGACCAATAGTGATTACTTAATTATCCACGACCGTGAAATCTTTGAAAATCTCTATCAGATTGAATTGGGAAAGAAGGTTTTTGAAGCTCCTTCTTATATGTTTTTTCACGACCATGTAGATAAATCTTTTTTTCAGATAGCCGAACAGGTGCCCAAAACGAAGAAATTATCTATGATTGTCTCTTCCCTGGCTATAGACATCGGTAATTATGGGAAGCGTTTGCGGCTACTTCGCCGGATATTGGCCTCCGATCTGGACATCGATATTTATGGGAAAGGATTTAACCTTGCCGATGAACGGTACATGGGAATGCTGGAATTTAAGCATACCGGTCTGTTGCCTTATGAGTACTCCATAGCTGTCGAAAACTCACAGGAGAGAAATTACATCACTGAAAAATTTGTAGATTGTGCGCTTTGTAATACAATCCCTATTTATAGTGGCGCACCTAATGTTTCGGAAGTCTACAATGAAAAATATTTCAGGACCATCAACCTGGACAGTCCTACAATTATTGACGACATCAGGGAGATCATTAAAATTCCTGCACCGAAACAAGACGTAGATAACAATAAAGACCGGTACTTCCAGCAAAGAAATGCCTATCAACTGATCAAAGACATCGTAAAGCTGGATTCACCATCCGATTAAAAACAAAAAAGTCGGAAGAGTGCTCTTCCGACTGTAACCCGGCCAAGCCGCGTCTGATTCTATTTATACATTTCTGCTCTTAACTGAGCCACATCTTCACTCGTGATGTACTCATCATAGCTCATCATCTTATCAATTACTCCTTTAGGAGTCAATTCAATTACTCTCGTCGCCACAGACTCCGTTAAAGCATGATCTCGTGAAGTAAACAGTGCTGTACCTTTGAAATCCTTCAATCCATTATTTAACGCCGTAATCGACTCTAAATCCAGGTGATTCGTTGGCTCATCAAATAACAACAGGTTCGCATGTCTCAGCATCATCTGAGAAAACATACAACGCATCTTCTCACCACCTGATAAAACCTTTACGTTTTTCAATACTTCTTCACCAGAGAACAACATTCTTCCTAAGAAACTTCTTACAAACTGCTCATCCTGATCTGTTCCTGAATATTCACGCAACCAATCTACCAGGTTTTCATCTTTACCTTCAAAATAAGGCGTATTGTCATTCGGGATATCTGCCACATTAATGGTTACCCCAAATTTAAACTCTCCTGTGTAATTTTTCTCACGACCGGTCAGTACGTTATAGAAAGCGGTGGTAGCAAGGCTATTCTGAGAAAGAACGGCAATCTTATCACCTTTATTCACCATGAAGCTAACGTTTTTAAACATCACTTCTCCATTTGAAGTATTCGATAGATTCTCGATCTGTAAAATCTGGTCTCCCGCTTCTCTTCCTAAATTGTTGAACAGGATCGCAGGGTATTTTCTACTTGACGCTTTAATCTCAGAAATATCGATTTTATCTAAAGCTTTCTTACGTGAAGTTGCCTGTTTAGATTTCGAAGCATTCGCACTAAAACGCTGAATGAATTCCTGAAGTTCTTTAACTTTCTCTTCCAGTTTTTTATTCTGATCACTGCGTTGTTTCAAAGCAAGCTGACTTGACTCATACCAGAAAGTATAGTTACCTGAATAAATACTCATTTTGCTAAAGTCAATATCAACGATATGTGTACATACCGCATCTAAAAAGTGTCTATCGTGAGATACCACCAATACGATACTTTGATAGTCTGCAAGGAAGTTTTCTAACCAGGCAATGGTATCGATGTCCAAATCGTTGGTAGGCTCATCCAGTAAAAGGATATCCGGGTTACCAAATAAAGCCTGTGCCAAAAGCACACGTACCTTTTGGTTACCATCCAACTCTTTCAGTTGTTTATAGTGGTGTTCTTCTTTGATCCCTAAGTTACTCAACATGGTTGCAGCATTGCTCTCCATGTTCCAGCCGTCCATTTCTGCAAACCTGTTTTCCAGCTCACCCGCACGTTCACCATCTTTATCTGTGAAATCTTCTTTCAAATAAATGGCATCTTTTTCCTTCATGATGTCGTACAATTCCTTGTGACCCATCATTACGGTTTCAATCACTGTAAATTCATCAAACTCATAATGGTTTTGTTTTAAAACCGCCATACGTTCGCCGGGAGTAAAAGCCACACTACCAGAAGTCTGGTTTACTTCACCTGAAAGAATTTTAAGGAAGGTTGATTTACCTGCGCCGTTAGCCCCAATTACCCCATAGCAGTTGCCATGAGTGAATTTTAGGTTCACATCTTCAAATAAGGTACGTTTTCCGTAACGGAGGGATAAGTTTGAAACTGAAATCATATTGCTGAAAAATAAGCCGCAAAGGTAGTTATAATTTATAAAATGATTTGACTCGGGATTTATTAGTTTTGATCTTTAAATTTCAATGACTTGACACGCGACGAATTAACAGCAAGATTGAATGCTTCAATGGAAGCGAGAATGGTGCAAATCCTGACTGGCATTGCCGATTCTAAGTTGGAAAACCAGGAGCAATACGATCAGATAAAAAGCCTGATCGATCTCACCTTTCATCCAAAGAAAGAAGTAGGGTTCAGGGCTGCATGGACGCTCGAGTATATCTTTATGAACCACCACTGTGCCGGAGATCACCTGGAAGATCTGCTCAGCCGTTTTCCGGAGCAGAAAAACCCGAGCTGTATGCGGCACTATGGGAAAATTCTCGCCTGGCTGACTGGCAAAAAGTCAGCAGGGTTAAAAGAAGGACAGCTGGATAAAATTGATTTCGACCCGATTATTGACATCCTCTTCACCTGGTTGATTGATGAAAAGGTATTGGTTGCAACTAAAGTTCATGCCATGCAGGCATTGGCCAATTTGGCTCCGCGTTATACCTGGATTAAAGAGGAACTGCTGCAAACCATAACCCATCTGGAAGACCGGGAAAGTATTGCCTTTTTCGGAAGGGCGAAACAGATCCGGAAAGCCCTGAAAAAAGTTAAGATGGAAAACAATGACCTTTAGCAAACAAAAGAGCAGGCGATAATGCTATTTTTGTCAATGAAAATAATTACATCTTAAGAAAGATCCATGGAAAAAGAAATAGATATATTAAGCCGCATTATTAAACGTCGCCGCAGTATTTTCCCTGTCAGCTATACCACAGAGGAGATTCCTGTAGAACTGATCAGACAAATCCTGGAAAGTGCGAACTATGCGCCTACACATAAGCTGACTGAACCCTGGCGTTTCACCGTCTTCAGAAATGAAGGGAAAATGAAACTGGGAGCAGAGCTGGCCAGACTGTATAAGGCAGCAATGCCGGAGCATCAGTTCCTGCAAAAGAAATACGATAGCATTTTGGAGAAAGCGGCGCAAGCCAATTGTATCATTACTTTAAACGCAGCATTACATACCGATAAAATTCCTGAATGGGAAGAATTGGCCGCATTGGCCTGCGCGGTACAGAACATGGCCCTTACTGCTGAAGCTTTAAATATTGGTGCTTACTGGAGTTCACCGGGAATGATCGAAGACCTGAAAGGGTTCTTAAACCTCGGTGATCAGGAGAAATGTTTCGGACTTTTCTATATGGGATACCATAACGAAGCCCCAAGAGAGGCAAAAAGAACGCCCATTGAAGATAAAGTTAAATGGGTAGAATCGTAATTTATGCAGGACATTAAAGAGAAATTATACCTCCTTTGTTTAAGCTTCGTAGAACAAAGAATCCAGACCGCCGAAACGGCATTGGAACAGTCGAGGGAAGCCAGTAATGATGATACAAAGAGCAGTGCCGGAGATAAGTTTGAAACCACACGGGAAATGATGGCGCAGGACATCAGCAGGAATAAAAGCCTGTTGATGGATGCACAGCAAAACCTGCAGCTTTTAAATGCGATTAAAGATACACCGGAAAATGACAGGGTGAGAAATGGAAACCTGGCTTATACTTCCCAGGGTACTTTTTACATCAGCATTAGCGCCGGACAACTGCAACTGGATGGAGAAAGTATTTTCGCCATTTCCGCAGCCTCGCCGATTGGCAAGCTGCTTATAGGAAAGCAAAAAGGAGATACCTTTGCTTTTAATGGCAAAGATTATCTCCTCAATAAGATTATTTAAAACTTTTATTGATGCTGTTATATAGATTCCTGGCCGTATAAGTTCCGGGATCTATAATACGGCGGATCGTAAACAAAGGATAGTTCGGATCCCGCTTCGTAGACAGAATAAAAGCAGCTTTGAAGCCATGTTCTTTTAATTTGTGCAGGTTCTCCGCTTTAGAAACCCCATAAGGATAAGCAAAATATTCTACCTTCTTACCGGTAATGGTTTCCAGCGTTTTTGTTGGTTTATCAATCTGAATTTCCCAGTCTTCATCTGTAAATTGAGCAAAGTTCTTATGGTTCCAGGTATGACTGGCGATGACATGCCCTTCATCAGAAAGCTCTTTAATCTGTGCCTTACTCATGTAACGTGGCCTGCCGATAGAAACAGTCATAATGAAAAATACCCCTTTAAAACCATGTTTCTTTAATTCTTTTGCACCTACAGTATATTGATCCAGGTCCGTATCATCAAAGGTGATCATAATTGGTTTTTCAGGAAGTTTCTTCCCATAATTCAGGTAATCATATAGCTCATCCGGCAAAATGGTATGGTAACCACTATCCGCCAGCATTTTTATATGCTGACTGAAATTTGCAGGTGGAATAATATCATCATGTGCACGTTTGGAATCGCTGGCTTTCCAATCCCTGATCTGGTGATAACAAAGCACAGGAACTTCTTTTTTAGCGATTACCTCTGCTGCGGTAGCAGGCTTACTGCTTAAGCTGTCTTTAACAACACTTGTACTGGCAGATGCAGAAACATCTGCAGCAACTGCATTTTCTTTACCTGCCTGGCTATTGCCCACACAGGCAGAAAGGCTCAGCGCCGAGAAAGCGGCCACTTTTAATAAGGTACTTTTCATAAACATATCTTCTGTAGGTAGACGCTCCGCTTAGAAGCTGTTTTTAATGCTGTTACTTAATGTTTTTGAACTCCAGTAACCGCTGGCAATGATTCTTCTGATGGTAAATAATGGATCATTTTCATCACGTTTGGTTGCCAGGATAAAGGCCGATTTCATCCCTCTTTTTTTAAGTTCAGGAATGGCTTCCGGATTCCATAATCCAAAAGGATAGGCGAAATGATGAATGTTCTTACCAGTGATCTCTTCTAAAGTTTTTGTTGGTTTCTCAATTTGTGTTACCCAATCCTGTCCCTGATATTTTTTAACATTATGGTGATCCCAGGTATGGGAACCGATTACATGACCCATATCAGAAAGTGCTTTTACCTGATCTCTGCTCATGTAATTTGGTCTTCCAAGCGAAACAGTCATCACAAAGAATACCCCTTTAAATCCGTATTTTTTCATTTCCGGAGCGGCAATGGTAAACTGATCAAGGTCAGTATCATCAAAAGTCAGCATGATGGGCTTGCTTGGCAATTTTGTACCATTGTTTAAATAATCATAGAGCTGATCAGGAAGGATTGTATGATAACCACTATCGGCCAGCATTTTCATATGGTCTTTAAAGGTCGCAATAGGAATAATATAATCTTTAGCCCCTTTGGAGTCTTTTGCCCTCCAGTCGCGGATTTGATGATAACATAAAATAGGAACCTGCTTGCGTGCAAGAATGGTTTTTGCATCGGCAACTTTCATTTTAGAGATGTCGCCGGTAGCCACCTGGCCTTCTTCAGCGGCAGGTGTATTTGTGCCGTCTGTAGTGGTCGTCAGCGTGTCTTTTGTATTTTTGTCAGTGCCGTTGCTTTGTGATTTTGACTGGCATCCTGCAGTAAAAATTAACGCCGCAGCGAAAAGGGGTAGGAAGGAGTATTTCATAAATAAGTATTTGATACAAAACTAAAAAATCAATCCTGATTTACTCATAAAATTTGCAATGCATGATTTGCCATTGCTTTCGGGATATTTGCGCATTTGCAGGTTGTTCAGTTCGCTGATAAAAAGCCATGAAAAGGTCTTCCTGGCCAATTCCGGGCTCGTAAACCATCCATTGAAAATTAGGGAAAGACCAATTGTGCCCGAACTCATCTTCAATACATTGTTAAAGGACCTGAACATAACGAAGAAAACTATCGCATTTATTACAAAGAAGGAAGCTGCTATTCCGTCGGTAATCAATAATTTAGACGGTTTATTAAAAGGCACAAATGAAGAAACTTTACACACCACTTTTATTGTCGCTTTGTATGGGGTACGGTGCGATGGCACAAACCAAAACTTTCACCATTACAGAGTCAACAGTAGCCGCACCGAAAGCCAATTACCAGCTGGCATCGAGATTTTCACCTGCAAAGCTTAAGAAAATGGTCTACTCCACCGCGGTAGATCCACATTGGCTGAAACTGAGCAATCGTTTTTGGTATGAATATGAAACACCATCCGGAAAAGAATGGTACCTGGTAGATCCATCGGCGAAGACAAAGAAGAAAATTTTTGACAATGCAAAACTGGCGGCAGAGATCACCACGATCATTCGTGATCCTTTTGATGCACAACACCTGCCTTTGGAAAACCTGAAGTTTTCCAGCGATGAAAAAGCCGTTACCTTTGAAGTGAAAAGTTCCATTGACGAGCTCAAAAAGGATAGAAAAGACAAAAAAGCTGCGGATTCTATGCAGAAAAAGATCTATTTCTTCAATTATGTGCTGGCCAGTGCAAAGCTAACTGAAGTATCTAACTACGAAAAACCTAAAGCAAAACCGACCTGGGGCTCGGTAGCTCCGGATTCTTCAGCCATCATCTTTACCAGGAACTATAACCTGTATTGGATGGACAAAGAGAATTATAAAAAAGCCGTTAAGAACGAAGAAGATAGTACCATCGTAGAAAACCAGTTGACTAAAGACGGACTGAAATTCTATTCTTATGGAAGCAATGGCGATGGTGAAAATAATGAAGAGAACGAAAAGAACAATAAAAAGAGAAGAAGGGCCTGGGTATTATGGTCGCCAAATTCTAAATATTTTGTATTAAACAGATCAGATAGCCGTAAGGTGAAAGACCTTTGGGTGATCAATAACATCAGCGCAGGAAGACCGACACTGGAAACGTATAAATACCAGATGCCTGGTGAGCCGGAAGCACCAATCGACGAAATGTTGCTGTTCGACTTTAGCGCAAAAACCTATAAAAAGCTAAATACCGCAGCCTTTAAAGACCAGAGTGTTTCCGCCTGGGGAGCGCCTGCGCTAAATAAAGACAGAGATAACGAATTCAGACCGTCCATCTGGTTGGGAAATAACAGTAAAATCTATTTTTCAAGGACCAGCAGAGACCTGAAAAGAGTAGATGTTTGCACCGTAGATATTCATACGGGAACAGTTGCTCCACTGATCGATGAACGCTTCAATACTTATGTGGAAGTGAATCGCCCGGGATTGGTAAACGATGGTAAAGAAATCATCCACTGGTCGGAACGCGACGGATGGGGACATTTTTACCTGTTCGATGCTGCGGGGAAATTAAAAAATCAAATTACCAAAGGTGCTTTCCATTGTGAAGACATCGTTAATATAGATGAGAAAAACAGGGTGCTTTATTTTACTGCCAATGGCAGAGAAAGTAAAGAAGACCCTTACTATGTGCATTTATACCGCATCAATTTTGATGGCTCCGGAATCAAATTGTTAAACGCCGGCGACTATGATCATGCCATCAGCATGAATGATGAAGCGAAATTCTTTGTCGATAACTTTTCCAGAGTAAATACAGCACCTAAAGCGGTGGTGATGGACAATAACGGAAGAGTGGTGATGAACCTGGAAACTACAGATCTATCCCTGTTAATGGCCACAGGTTATAAATTTCCTGAGCCTTTCAAAGTGAAAGCTGATGATGGCATCACGGATATTTATGGTGTAATGTACAAACCATTTGATTTTGATCCCAGCAAGAAATATCCAATCATCGAGTACGTCTATCCAGGACCTCAAACGGAAGCGGTAAATAAAGCTTTCAGTAAAAGTATGGACAGAACGGAACGCCTGGCACAATTCGGTTATATTGTGATTACGGTAGGTAACCGTGGTGGCAATCCTGCCAGATCAAAATGGTATCATACCTTTGGTTATGGTAACCTGCGTGATTATGGGTTGGCAGATAAAAAAGCTGCGGTTGAGCAATTGGCCGATAGAAATCCATTTATCGATGCGAGCAGGGTTGGGATCACAGGACATTCCGGTGGTGGCTTTATGTCGACTGCAGCGATGCTGGTTTATCCTGATTTCTTTAAAGCGGCAGTTTCCAATGCAGGAAACCACGATAACAGTATCTACAACCGTTGGTGGAGTGAGAAACACCATGGCGTGAAAGAAATCATTTCCGCAAAAGGCGATACTACCTTTAAATATAGCATAGATAAGAATCCTGATCTGGCCAAAAACCTAAAAGGACACCTGATGCTGATGACTGGTGATATTGACAATAACGTACATCCTGCAAACACCATCAGGGTAGCAAACGCCTTAATGAAAGCAGGTAAAAGATTTGAGTTCGTGATCGTTCCTGGTCAACGCCATGGTTTCGGTGACTTAACTGAATATACGTTCTGGAAACTGGCAGATCATTTCAATAAATACCTGATCGGGGATTTTTCCCAAACTGATCAGGTAGATGTTGTGGAGATGGAAAGAGAAATAGAACAGAAAAAATAATTCTGGTATTAAAATAGCCTGTGCGCTTTGCGTCCTCAAATCTTTTGAAAGAAAGATTTGCATGTCCTTAAAGCACACAGGCTATTTTATTTCAAATGATACTCCTGAGCTACTGTCGGGGCAATTCCAGGCATCATTCAGGGCATTCCTGCTGAAATATGGTAACCATTACTGAATCTCGATTTTGATATGGACCAATCCATGAGGAGTAATACAAAAAAAACGATGTGCTTTAAGGACATCGTTTTTTTATATCAGGGTAAAATTATAGCCCTAATTTCTTTTTCAATTCTTTAGACAAAGCTGCCTTAGGTACCACTAAACTAACGGTATTGATGGCAAAGTAAGGTTCTGAAACTTCGATATATCCTTTAAACGGACCTACATCGCCCCATGAATTCTTCACTTTAAAAAAGTACTTGCCATCGCTGCTTTGGTCCAGGCCGGTCAGGTGCATTAAGTGATCATCCTGAGTGGTCAGATCTTCGTATAACTGCTGACGTAATTCCGGAGAATAGGCCGTCTCCTTTGCATTCGGATTTAAAGTAGCTGCTTTTACATCTGCCTCATCAGCAAACATCATCGCATATCCTTTCTTTTGCTGGAAGTTTTTGCTGCTCACATCGGCATCCCACATAACGGTATATCCGTCTTTAAGCGCTGTTTTTGTCAGGTTTACCATTTCGTTCAATGGAAGGTTATAAAATGATCCGTTGGCGAAGTTATCCGGCGCTTCCAGGATGAACGGAGCATAATAAGGATGATGCGTAAAAGAAGAAATGTTTACATAATCATTGGCATCAAACTTTAATACCTCTTTTGCAAAAGTTTTTGCCGTATAATTTTTCCCTTTATAATCGAAAGTTGCCGGAGGAGTTCCGATTTTCTGATCCAGGATTTCCTCATAACCTTTTAGCCAGTTGGCATCAAGAGGACGTTTTTTTAAGACCTGGTCAAGGTAAGTTTTCAAGGCTTCTTCCAGTCCGCTATGGTTGGGGATTTCTCCGCTTACTCCCTGGAAAGCCTCCTGAGGCATGGCACCATATAAAGAAACCGCACGGATGAGGTCATGTCCCAGTCCGCCTTCGCCAAATTGAGCTTTCCCCTGACGAAGAATATAATTTTTAGCTTTTTCCAGGTAAATGTTACGGGCAGTATACATTTCGGAAAGGTTAAATTCTCCCAGTCCTTTACGCAGTTCTTCCGATTCTATTAAGGAAGTTGTGGAATAGTTCCAGCAGGTGCCCGACTGTCCCTGGTTCTTAACTGCAGTCGCAGCATTATCCTTGATCGTTTTCAAAGGGTTTTCCTGTGCATTTACGGAAAGTGTAAATCCGATGCCGCAGGCAATTAAAAGTATTTTTTTCATCAGTCTATATTGTTTTTTTTGATTTTTAATGGTTCTCAAGAGCTCCCAAAATCGGTTTGTAAGGTGATGAAGTGATCATCGGCGACGGTTTCATGAGAATATATAAGTTAGCCATAGCTGTAAACTGCTTTCATTGCTAAAATTAGAAAAAAATCCCTAAAAATAACAAGCCCGGACAAATTGCCCGGGCTTGTTCATCTAACCAAATCTATTTAAGTAGAAATGCTTAAAAATGTAACTGTATACCGATTTTTGGAGAGAAGAAGTTCGCACCAAAGCTGAACTCATCATAACCAGCACCTTTTAATTTGTTGCCATTTCCGTCTTCTTTACGAAGGTTGTTGTAGTTTAATCCGTTTAAAGCAAACTCGATACCGATTTTCTTAGTAGGGTAGAATGCAAAACCTGGAGATAAAGCAACACCTATTTCTGTAGTAGAAGCAGTTTTAGCACCAACTTTACCGTCTGCGTTTACTTCTTTGTCTTTACCAAATGCCATTGGAACCGATAATTGTCCGAAGAATTTGAATGACTCAGAAAGGTTTGCATAATAACGGCCAAAAGGACTAACTACAAATGCTGTGTTTTGGTTGCCCATTTTGGTCACTGTTCCTGAAACAGTACCACTGGTTTTGCTGTAACCATAACCTATTCCGGTACCTACTGCGAAATTATCTGCTACAAAATAACCAACACTGGGAACGATCTGGAAATTTGTGTTTGATTTAGCGCCTGAAGCATCGCTTTTTTGAGTATCGAATGCAACATTACCACCAACCATAATTTTTCCTTTTTCAGTTTGTGCCTGAGTACTAAAAGCGAATGCAGAAACTGCAACTAATGATAATAATAATTTTTTCATCTTCTTATTTTTTAATTGATTAATCAGGTCATTTATTGTTTTATATATTCTGACCATTGATGTCATATAGTCAACTGCTGTGCCAAATGAAATGTCTGCTCAGGAGTTATAAATGGACGTTTTATGTAACTTGTTAATTGATAAGTGAATAAGATTTATGGTGAAATATCTTTATTATTTTGCCGTGACAATCGCCTGAGGTTTGTCATTTTACCGTCTTGAAATGATATAGTCAGTCTGACTTATTTTGTAATATTGTCAGCTTGTTTTGTACGCTTTTTGGCACAGATCCTGACAAAAAGGATGTGCTAAAAAGCAAACATTAGAATTCTAGGTTGTTTTATTTGAAAATAATTCTAAATTCATAAAACCTTTTTACCCTTCTGAAACGTTAATAACACATGAGATTATTAGTAGAACGAAAACCGGTTAAAGTATATCCTGATCCAAAACGAGTGATCGCGCGTTTCTTTTTTAATGGAGACGAAAGAGCAATAGAAGTTGTTAAACATGTCATGGCGCTTTCCGACCAGGAAGTCTTTGGAATCATTTCTCCTTTATTGCAGGAGTATTCTAAACGGCATAGAAACATTACCAAAATCTTAACAAGACATTGTAAGAAGGTCGTCAATGCGATTAACGATGCCGGTTTTGATCCCGAATCTCTGGACAAATACCAGCGCCTGCTCATTGGTTCGTATTTTACACATGAATACTCCATCGAGTCAGCCGCCTTTTTTAACCCATCTATTGTAGAAGATCCCGACCAGTCTGAACTGGTAGAAGGAGAGAAAAGAGTCATCATCAGCTTCAGGGCCGTAGGTGAAGGGCATATTTCCTCTGTTGTCTTTCGCAGAGCCCTCATAGACAGAGACAATAACATTACGGTAATTCCTGCCGGAAATTATATTGATGAAGCTGAGGTGATTAAAAATGCGGTTTATAACAAGAAACTCTTCCTCAAAAAAGCTGCAGATTCCAAGATTGATATTGAGATCCTCGATGAGCTTGGCAAAAAACTGGAGGAAAAGTTTGATTATGCAACTTTAAGAAGGATCATTCTGGATACTAAGAACCTGCAGGAAAATGACCTAAGGAAGTTGGAATATGATAAAATCCTATGGCTGTCTGACACCTACCATGAGATCAGTTTCTCCAGGGATACAGACATTTCCGACCGCGTAATCTTTCCCATCTCAGAATTTGAACGCAAAGGAATTGAAGACGCACGCTTTGTCCGTTTTGTGAAAAGCGATGGTTCTGTGATTTATTACGCCACCTATACTGCTTTTGATGGGGCGATGATCATGCCGAAGCTCCTTCAGACCACAGATTTTTATGATTTTAAAATCAGCCCCCTGCATGGGATTGGTGCCCAAAATAAAAACCTTGCCCTTTTCCCCCGCAAAATCAACGGGAAGTATGCCATGATGTCCAGAATTGATGGCTGGAACAATTACCTGATGTATTCGGATAAATTAACCGTTTGGGATAATCCTGTAAAGCTGCAGTCACCAATGTTCCCCTGGGAATTTATCCAGATTGGCAATTGTGGTTCCCCGATTGAAACAAAAGACGGATGGCTGGTAATTACCCATGGGGTAGGACCGATGCGCCGCTATTGTTTGGGTGCGAGTTTATTTGATCTGGACGATCCTTCAATTGAGATTGGCAGGTTAGATGAACCGCTGGTTGTTCCTAATAACGACGAACGGGAAGGGTATGTACCCAACGTATTGTATTCCTGCGGTTCTATCATTCATAACGATGAGCTGATCATTCCTTATGGCCTGTCGGATTATTGTTCCTCTTTTGCTTCGGTTAAGATTGAACTGGTGCTCGATAAGCTGAAAAGCTCTGCCTGTGCCATTGCAGCAAGGGAAAAAGCAGAGGCAATGAAAGAAGAAACTAAGAAGTAACAGATAATATTTGATGGTAGAGGCTGATATAGTCCTTTACCATCCTTTCCTGAGAAAAACGGCTGACTGCCCATTCCCGGCATGCCTTCCTGTCGATCGTATTCAATTGCGCAACCGCAGCTACCGCGCTTTCCATCTCTTTAACCAGAAATCCAGTTTTCCCATGTTTGATCAACTCTGGCATGGAACCCCTGTGATACGCGATGACCGGAGTTCCGCAAAGCATGGCCTCAGCAACACTCAAACCGAAAGGCTCTTCAAAGCTGATGGGGTGTAATAGCGCGCTGGCGCCTCTTAAAAGATCGTTCCGTTGTTCTGGTCCGGCGGCACCTAAAAATTCAATGTCGGCGTTTAAAAATGGTGCTATGCGGGTATTGAAATAGTCCTGGTCCTGGATGATACCTGCGATGAAGAGTTTGCGCCCGCTTTGAATGGCAATTTGAATCGCTTCGGCGGTCCCTTTATCAGGATGAATCCGCCCGAAGAACAAAAGATAGTCTTGAGGATGATCATTGAACACAAAAGCAGTGGTATCAATTCCATTATAGACTGTTTTTAAGTATTTAAGCGAAGGATGCCGGTCGGAATCACTGATCGAAACATAATATCCATGGTCATTGTATTTTTGATAAACAGGGATGATCTTTTCCGAAGAAAATCCATGAATGGTCGTGATCATGGGCGTTTCAATTAAACGGGAATAACTCAGGGGAAGAAAATCATAATGGTTGTGGATCAGGTCGAAATCACCGGCTTTCTCCATCAGGTTGCTGATGTGTAAGCATTCTATGACTTTCGCGTCCTGATCCCGGTTTTCTTCGTAACCCTGCGCAATTACCGCATCCAGCTTTCCCAACGTAATGGAATCACCTGTGGCAAAAAGGCTCACTTCAATTCCCGCTTTTACCAATCCTTCCGTTAGGTTGGAAGCCATTTGTTCCCATGGCCCGTACTGCCTTGGGGGAGTTCTCCAGGCTACGGGCGCCAATACAGCAATCTTCATATTTAAATCAATGGATTGTTGATTTCCTTTTGAAGAGAAAGCAAGTCTCCGCTTTGAATGTATTCATACTCAGATTCTAAAGCCTGAAGCACCATCAGGTGCGAAATCCAGTAAGCAAGGGTACTTTCTGCACCCTGGTTACGGTTTACGCCATGGGGCTGCAAACCATCGCCACAACCTTTGGTTTCGTGGTCATATAGCGGAAGGTGCAAGCTGTTTTCTCCCAGAAACCATTGGTAACACAAATACATTTCTTTGATGTAAAGGAGGTTTTGGGTAATCTCATAAGCCTTGAAGTACATCAATACCATGGCCATGGTTTCTATCGCCTGCTGGTCATATAATGCCATTTCCGGACCTTCCTTAAAGAGCCAGCCATCATTGCCCACCGGATTTAAATAGCCGTCGGCCAGTGTTTTTTTGGATAGAAAGGCCATGCTTTCCAAACCGATATCCAGAGCTTCCTGATCCTTGCTTACCTCATAGTAGGAAAATAAGGCAAGTGGAAGAATGCCATTGTCGTAGGTCATTTTTTCTTCAAACCAATGCCAGTCACCGGTCTTATGTGTTTTATACGATGCTTTCAAAGGAACCACCAGCAAGTCCATTTGTTCCCGGATATGCTCATCATAAGGATGTGCTTCCATGTATTTTGCCAATCCGATAATGGTGTTGGCAATCCCTCTCAGGTGCGTTAAGTTTTTAAAATGACTGGCAGATTTTAAGAAAAGATCTTTGGCAAATTCCCGGTAAGAATTGTTGGGCGCATTGCTGATGAGGTAGCCTAGTGCCCAGATCGTACGCCCGAAAGAATCTTCAGAGCCGACCTCATCCAGGTATTCTCTTTTAAAGCTCAGGAAGTTTCTGAAATTTCCGTCCTCAGACTGCATGTATTGAATGAAACTGAGGTAAATTGGAAGGAGATCCAGGGCAACTTTACTCTTATTTTGCTGATAGGCAAGAATGGCGAGAATCAGGGCCCGGGAATTGTCGTCCACACAATAGCCTTCTTTCAGATTGGGAATGCCATATTTAGCATGCTGTACAATTCCTGTATCGTCTGTCAGACGTCGGACATGGGCCAGACTAAACGCAGGCATCATATCCGGTTCAATGATTTGTTTTCCGTCTTTTTCCATTTCCGACAGGTATTTGGAAACAGCTTCGTCCAGTACATCGATAAAAACCTGTCCTGTACTTGGCCAGCGTAAATGCAATCCGTATTCGTAAGCATTGGATTTTAGCAATTGCAGTTTTTCTTTATCTGCAAACAATTCATTTACGATCAGGGCAAGTCCTTCCGAATCCCTGAAATCAAACAACCTTCCTCTGTCTTCGGCCAGTAGTTCCTGTGCATGCCAGTAGGGGGTAGAAATGACTGCCGCGCCTGAACCCACAGCATAAGATAAAGTTCCGCTCGTGATCTGCGCCTCATTAAGGTAGGGCGTGATGTACATATCGGTGGCAGTAAGGTAGTCGAACAGTTCTTCCTCAGAGACAAATTTATTGATAAAAGTAAGATTGGCTTCGACATTCAGCTTTTTTGCTAGCCGTTTTAAGCTGTCGCGGTATTCTTCACCAGAGTTTTTAACTACACCAGGATGAGTGGTTCCCAGAATCACATACATCACATCCGGATGTTGGGCAACAATGGCGGGTAAGGCTTCTATCACTGTTTCCAGGCCTTTGTTTCTGCTGATCAGGCCAAAGGTAAACAACACTTTCCTGTTTTTGAAGGCCAGTGATTGTTTTACCGGGTTTTCTGTTTTGGCTTCCAGGTCCGGAACGCCATGTTCTATCAGTTGTATTTTTGAAAAAGGAATTCCGTAGATACTGGTTAAAAATCCAATAGCCCTGTGGCTCATCACCACAATTCTGGAGGAGTGTTTTGCAATTTCCCTGATGATGGTCAGTTGCATATAATTGGGATCTTTTAAGATCGTATGAAAAATGGTGATCAGCGGTTTTTTTAACCGCGCAATCAATGGGAGAATATAAACGCCACTTTCACCTCCGTAAATCCCAAACTCATGTTCGAGTATACAGGCATCCGCAAGACTGGTATTGATATAATCGGCTGCACGGATGTAGTCTTTTTGGTTTTCCTGGCGGATGATGTATTTAACTTCTTTAGGATATTCATATTCATCTAAACCCTCGGAATCATTCATCGCCACTACAAAGCTATCGTCGGATACGGCAGCTTTATCATGGCCTATTGCACGAAGGAGGTTATGATTAAACGTAGCGATCCCACATTCACGTGGTGGATAAGAAGAAATATAAGCGATTTTCATGTATTTATTGATTTGATGACTGAGCCTTAATAACAATTCTAAATAAAAAAGGTTTGTTATTCCTGTCGTTTTATCTAATAAAATAGCTGAAATCTTAAACAAAACATTTTATATCTTTGTGGTTAACATTAATTTTGACATGAATACTGCTCCTTCCACGGGGAAAATGGTTGAAAATACTGTCTTCCCGATCCTCTTTGCCATTAGTTTTTCGCACTTATTAAACGATACCATTCAATCTCTGATTCCTGCCATTTATCCGGTGATTAAAGAAAGTTATCACCTCAGTTTTTCTCAAATCGGACTGATTACGCTGACCTTCCAGATGGCAGCTTCTCTGTTTCAGCCTTTTGTCGGGATGTATACTGATAAAAAACCACAACCTTATTCCCTGGCAATAGGTATGGGATTTACCTTGCTTGGTCTGGTAATTCTCTCTGTTTCCAGTGGTTTTTATATGATGCTTGCTTCCGTCGCTTTAATCGGAACGGGCTCCTCGATTTTTCATCCCGAAGCCTCCCGAATGGCACATGCTGCTTCAGGTGGACGAAGAGGATTGGCGCAGTCGATCTTCCAGTTGGGCGGAAATGCCGGTAGTTCCCTGGGACCACTGTTGGCCGCCTGGATCATTGTTCCTTATGGACAATTTAGCGTGATCTGGTTCTCATTGATCGCCTTACTGGCCATTCTGATTTTAAGCAGGGTAGGAAACTGGTACAAGGGTTATATGCTGAAAAAAGCGAAGCAAGGGGCCAAAGTAGAAACGGTAGTCAGTACGTTCTCCAGAAAGAAAGTGATTTTTGCGGTAGGGATCTTATTGGTGCTGATCTTTTCGAAGTATTTCTATATGGCCAGTCTGACGAGTTATTTTACCTTTTACGTGATAGATAAATTTCATGTGTCGGTTCAGAGCTCACAGATTTACCTGTTTGTATTCCTGTTCTCTGTGGCTGCGGGAACCTTGGTTGGCGGCCCGGTTGGGGATCGCTTTGGCCGTAAATATGTCATCTGGTTTTCCATCCTGGGAACAGCTCCTTTTGCATTAATGCTGCCTTATGCGAATTTATTCTGGACGGGCGTGCTGATTGTACCGATAGGGATGATCCTGGCTTCAGCCTTCTCTGCGATCCTGGTATACGCGCAGGAACTGATACCGGGTAAAGTCGGACTGGTAGCCGGCCTGTTCTTTGGTTTTGCTTTTGGAATGGGAGGGATCGGCTCTGCATTGCTGGGAAAACTGGCAGATGGAACGAGCATTGAATACGTATTCCATGTTTGTTCTTTCCTTCCACTGATCGGATTGCTGACGGGCTTCCTTCCTAATATTGAAGCGAAGAAATAAATCAGCAGATCATCGTGTTTCCGATTTGAACCCTATAAGACAGACAGGAAATTTTGTCGCAAAAAGGCCGGTGTTTTTAAAAACACCGGCCTTTTTTTTATGCATATCACTAAAAATGATAATTAAAGCCAAGTTTTGGATTAAATGTATTCAACCCGAAGTCAAAGGAATTTGTATTGCTTTTAGAATTTCCTTCTGCCACCATCCAATAAGTTCTTTTTTCAAAGCTGATCAGGGGAAAGGAAAATTCAATTGCCCATTTTTTTGAAGGAAAGAGCACCAGGCCTGGACTTAGCGCCGGACGATAAGTATTGAATTTATAGGCCAGACTCAAAGTGTTTCCATCCTCGTCGGTTTTCTTCGACTTTCCTGTCTCAAATAACATTTCCAGCTCTCCATAAAATTTTAGTGTTTCAGTTAGGCTTATATAATAACGGGCGAAGGGACTAATTCCATATCTATCGCTCTTTCCAAACGAAGTAAAGATGTCTGTGCTATTTTCATAATCACTTGTACGATATCTATTTTTGCCTGTTGTGTAATCTAATTTTGCGCCTATTGCAAAATTATTGTCAATGAAATAACCCATTTTAGGAGATATCGTTATAAAGTTTGACTTAGAGGTTGTTGGTCGGGATGAGCTTTTATTCTCGCTTGAGGAGTAGCCAATACTACCTCCCAATAAAAATGTACCCTTTTCTGTTTGTGCAATTGAAGTAAGGGTAAATGCGCTAATGGCTATGGTGATAATTAGTTTGATTTTCATATAAATGGTTTTATTGGTGTTTAATATGGATAATATGCCTTTTTGCAGCTTGTCAGGGCAAGACCGGAGCAGGCCAGTGAATTGATGAGTTAGCTGTTAAAAATGATAGTTTATGCCAATTGAGGGCTGAATTGTGCTCACACCAAAGTATAGATTGTCTGTGGTAAAATCGTCTGTGATCACTTGTCTATTGCCGGTTATTGAATAACTGGACCATTTGTATCGTTGATAGTTGAGCAGTAACGTGGAAAATTCAATAGCCAGTTTTTTTGTGGGGAAGAAAGCGAGGCCTGGTGCTAGAATTAGTCCGTAAGACTTATTTTGAGTTCCGTAGAAACTGTTATTTTGGTTTTCTCCTATTGATTTGCCTCTTTGATCACCTATAGTTGCTGAAAATGCGCCGAAGAATTTAAGTTTCGTGTTTAGGTTTACATAATAGCGAACAAAAGGGTTAATGTAAAGTCCTTCTTCCCGATACCCGCTACGGGCATATCGAAAAGGCTGTCCTTCGTTCTGAGTATATTCGACAAAAGGCTTTTGTCTGGAATAACCGTACGCGATTTTAAGGCCTATTGCAAAATTGTCACTGATAAAATAGCCAATTTGGGGGCCTATTGTAAAGCTATTCGTGCGGGGATACTTCTCGTCGGTTTTGTTGCTATTGAAGCTGAAATTTCCCCCCAACAGGAAATTTCCCTTTTCTGTTTGCGCGCGGGAACCGAGCGCGAGACCACATAACGCGGCCGCGATGATTAATTTTTTGTTCATACTATTGATTTCATTTGTGTCTAGCAATATTAGTTAAAATACGTTGAATTAAATATGCTATAATGAAAATAATATAAACAAATCATAAAAAAAGTCAGGACAATTAAGAGTCTTGCGAAACCTTAACTATCCTGACTATAAATTATGTTTTTTAAACTTATTTGTTATTTAAAAAGACAAATTTGTGATCAAATGTATCAAGTTTGATTTTACTGTCTTTATCTATCTTTCCGGACAATATTTCCTTAGATAGTTCGTTCAGAATCCTTTTCTGAATCACACGTTTTAGTGGCCTTGCTCCAAACTGGGGATCATAACCCAATTCTGCCAGCCAATCCAGCGCTTCTACAGAGGCCTCAATCTCGACACCCATCTCTGCCAGTGTATCCTGTACATGTTTGAACTGTAAGTCAACAATATTTCTGATTTCGCTGCGGTTCAATGGAGTGAACATGATCAGCTCGTCGATCCGGTTTAAAAACTCCGGCCTGATGGTTTGTTTTAACAATTCAAACAGCTCGCTTTTGGTCTTAGCAATTACTTCATCGCGGTTTTCATCATCCAGGCTTTTGAAGTTATCCTGAATCAAATGAGAACCGATATTGGAGGTCATAATGATAATCGTGTTTTTAAAGTTAACTACACGTCCTTTGTTGTCCGTTAAACGTCCATCATCCAATACTTGCAGCAGGATGTTGAACACGTCAGGATGGGCTTTTTCAATCTCATCCAGCAAGACTACAGAATATGGTTTTCTACGTACCGCTTCCGTTAATTGTCCGCCTTCATCATAACCCACATATCCCGGAGGCGCTCCGATTAACCTGGATACTGCATGACGTTCCTGATATTCACTCATATCTATCCGTGTCATGGCATTCTCGTCGTTGAATAAGAACTCCGCAAGCGCTTTAGCAAGCTCTGTTTTACCAACTCCGGTTGTTCCAAGGAAGATGAACGAGCCAATAGGCTTGCGCTTATCCTGTAATCCGGCCCTTGACCTGCGGATTGCATCCGAAATTGCTTCGATCGCTTCATCCTGACCTGCCACACGTTTGTGCAGTTCATCCTCCAGGTGAAGTAGTTTTTCCCTTTCACTGGAAACCAGTTTTGTTACCGGAATCCCTGTCCATCGTGCTACTACACCAGCAATATCATCCGCCGTCACTTCCTCTTTCAGCATCCTGCTTTCCGTCTGATGACCTGCGAGTTCAGCTTTTAGTTTTTCTACCTTGTCCTGTGCCTCTTTCACTTTTCCATAACGGAGCTCTGCCACCTTTCCATAATCACCCGCACGTTCCGCCTGTTCGGCTTCCAGTTTATAGTTTTCTATCTGCTCAATTTCTGCATTTATCCCATCTACCAGGTCTTTCTCACTTTGCCACTTCGCTTTCAATTCGTCACGTTCGGCAGACAGGTTGGCAATTTCCTCCCCAAGAGATTTTACTTTTTTATCGTCATTTTCTCTTTTGATCGCCTCACGCTCGATTTCCAGCTGCATAATTTTGCGCTCCAGTTCATCGACATTTTCAGGGACACTGTCCATTTCCAGTCTCAGCTTAGAAGCTGCCTCATCCATCAAATCGATGGCTTTATCCGGTAAAAAGCGGTCTGCTATATATCGTTGCGACAATTCTACCGCAGCAATGATCGCCTCATCTTTAATCCGCACCTTGTGGTGGGTTTCATAACGCTCCTTTAATCCGCGAAGAATAGAAATCGCATCCTGAGTATCCGGCTCATTGACCATTACCTTCTGGAAACGACGCTCCAAAGCTTTATCCTTTTCTAAATATTTTTGGTACTCATCTAAGGTGGTTGCGCCGATCGCACGCAATTCTCCACGTGCCAGTGCTGGTTTTAAGATATTTGCCGCATCCATAGCACCCTCGCCACCACCTGCACCTACCAAGGTATGGATCTCATCGATGAAAAGGATGATGTCTCCATCGCTTTGTGTCACCTCTTTTACCACTGCTTTCAAACGTTCTTCAAATTCCCCTTTATATTTAGCCCCTGCAATTAAAGCGCCCATATCTAAAGAGAAAACGGTCTTCGTTTTCAGGTTCGATGGAACATCCCCTTTGATGATCCGGAAAGCAATCCCCTCAGCGATGGCTGTTTTACCCACTCCGGGTTCACCAATCAGAATCGGATTGTTCTTGGTACGTCTCGAAAGGATTTGAATTACCCTGCGGATCTCCTCATCACGGCCAATTACGGGATCCAGTTTGCCTGATTCTGCATATTCATTCAGGTTTCTGGCATATTTATTCAAAGCATTATAAGTTGCTTCGGCATTCTGATCAGTTACATGACTCGAGCCTCTTAAAGCAACAATGGCTTTTTTCAGGTCTTTTTCTGTAACCCCCTGATCTTTTAATAATTTTGAAGTCTGGTCATTTACCGATAATAAACCCAATAATAAGTGTTCTACGGAAACAAACTCATCCTTAAATTCCTTAAGGTAAGACTGTGCTTTTTGTAAAGCACTATTGCTCCCTGAAGTTAAATACGGACTGCTGCCGGTCACTTTTGGAAATTTGGCAATCTGACTGTCTAAATGCTGACTTAACACATTTAGGTTTACGTTTAGTTTCTTTAAAACATAAGAAACTACATTTTCATCAACAGTAAGCAATCCCTTTAGGATGTGTGCTGTTTCAATAGCTTGTTGCTGATTGCCCTGAGCTATTTCAGAAGCCTGTTGAATCGCCTCCTGTGCTTTTATAGTAAAGTTGTTGAAGTTCATACCAGCAGATTAACAAAGTAAATGCCATATTGTTCTTTGAGGAAATATCGGAAATTATGTCGGGTGATTTTAATATTTGATGACTAATTGACTGATAAATAGCGACTTATGCTGAAAAAATGTCTTATAACTGCTTTATGTTCAGTTGTTTATATGTTTTTTGCTGATAAATCAGCTTCAGCAGTTTTACCGGAACTAAGGAAGTGCTGACAATTGCCAGAGAAAGTAGTCGGATTTTTTCCTGATCATTCTCAGAATTTTATCCGTATTTCCGATAATGATTGGATGTTAAAACCGGAAAGGCAATTAATTCTTCTTAAATTCGCGTCTTCAGAAAGATATTTCAATCGATCGATATGCTAACTCCCCTGGACAACTTTTATTTAAATAAGGAGGAACCGCTAAGAGGATGTTTTCTGGCTTTGAGAGACCTGATATTAAAACAGGACTCCAGGATAACTGCCGAATGGAAGTATGGCCTTCCTTTTTTCTATTTCAAAGGTAAAATGTACTGTTACCTCTGGATCCATAAAAAATACGGACAGCCTTATATCGGAATGGCCAATGGAAATAAGTTAGACCATCCCGAACTGCTGACAGAAAAGCGGGCGAGAATGAAAATACTTTTGATAGACCCGAATGAAGACCTGAATGTAAGTGTGATCGAAAGCATTTTACAACAGGCATTAAAATTAGATAGCCGAGATTAGATGAAGGAGTTTTTACGTTTATATTTAGATGCTTACCGGGGATTATCCGCACCAGCATGGATGCTGGCATTGGTGATGCTGATCAACAGAAGCGGAGCGATGGTGATTCCGTTCCTTGGCGTCTATATGATCAATCATTTGAGTTTTTCATTAGAAGATACGGGAACTGTTCTGAGCTGTTTCGGTATCGGTGCGGTAGCAGGCTCTTTTGCCGGAGGATGGCTGACGGACAAAGTCGGACATTTTAAGGTG
Organism: Pedobacter sp. KBW06; assembly: GCF_003852525.1. Lineage (GTDB taxonomy): Bacteria > Bacteroidota > Bacteroidia > Sphingobacteriales > Sphingobacteriaceae > Pedobacter. Next base: position 1,242,816 of record NZ_QAJL01000003.1, on the reverse strand, counting down.
CAACTGTTTAGTCTGATCCTAACCGTTCCTATGTTTTTCCTGCTTCCTGAACTCAATACAGTAATGAAACTGGCAATAGGTGTGTTTATGTTGAGCCTCATCTCTGAAACATTCAGACCGGCGAATTCGGTATCTATAGCCTACTATTCCAAACCTGATAACATCATCCGTTCCTTCTCACTGAACCGGATGGCGATGAACCTTGGTTTTTCTATCGGACCGGCACTGGGAGGCTTCCTGGCTGCAATTTCTTATACCTTTTTGTTTTACGGAAATGCCATTGCCGCATTCTTCTCGGCCATCCTGTTTTTTATATATTTTAGAAATAGAAAAGGAAATGAAAAGAAAGCTGCAGAGACACCTGTAGAAGAAACGGAACTGAAAGAACGTTCTCCTTATAAAGATATTCTTTTCATGCTGTTCAGTATCCTTTGCTCCATTTTTACCATCTGCTTTTTCCAGCTTTTAAGTACACTTCCCCTGTATTACAGAGAGGTCTATCAGATGACCGAAGCAAACATTGGTGTAATCCTGGCCTTTAGTGGGGTGGTGGTCTTTCTGTTGGAAATGCTGCTGGTTCACATCGCAGAAAAACGGTTGTCGCCGAGGGATATCATTGTTCTGGGAACTTTGCTCTGTGGTTTTTCTTTTTTGATTCTTAATCTGGCGCATGGAATGTGGGTCTTATATACGGCGATGTTTGTGCTTTGCCTGGCCGAAATTCTGGCGATGCCATTCATGGCAACGATCACTTTGCAACGCTCTACCATAAAAACGAGAGGTGCCTATATGGGCATCAACGCACTTTCTGTTTCCGCAGCCCATGTGTTTTCTCCATTTGTAGGAACACGCGTAGCCGCAGTATATGGCTTTCCTGTATTGTGGTGGGGAACGGCAATTGTACTGTTGCTGACCTCCATCGGATTTTTCTTTGTGATGAAGAGAATGAAGCTAAATACCATTAAATAACCCCCTTAAATCTTAATCTCCTGATGCAGTCCTTTTCGCGCATGCTTAGACATGCTATGCTTTTCCTGTTCGTTCTATGTTTTTTTCAAGCCTCTGCACAAAAGATCCGGGTCTGTTCCTGGAACCTGAAAGATTTTGGTCAGTCCAAAAGTGATGAGGAGATTGGTTATATTGCCAGTGTAGTCAAAAGCTTTGATGTCCTGGCGATTCAGGAGGTAGTGGCCGGTTATGGTGGCCCAAAGGCAGTCATCAGACTGGCAGAAGCGTTAAACCAAAGCGGAACGCAATGGGAGTGTACCTTTAGCCACGGGACTTCCAGCGACCGGTACAGTAAGGAAAGGTATGCCTTTATCTGGAAGAGTGCTAAGCTCCAAAAAGTAGGAGAGGCCTGGCTGGAAAAGGAATATAATTTGCTGATCGACAGAGAGCCTTATTTTGCCAGGTTCAGGGCAGGAAAGAAAACCTTTACGCTGAGTTCTTTCCATGCACGCCCAAAATCCAAACAACCGGAGATGGAGATTAAATATTTCAAATTCCTTCCCGACCTCTACCCAAATGACCTCCTGATCTTTTGTGGGGACTTTAACCTTCCCCAATCACATACCGTGTTTAATCCTTTGAGAAAGATGGGCTATACTTCAGCATTGGTCAAACAGAAAACCTCTCTTAAACAGCGCTGTATTAACGACAACTGTCTGGCCTCAGAATATGATAATTTCTATTACCCGGAAGATAAACTGAAAGTCAGCGATACGGGGATTGTTCATTTTTACAGGGATTTTACGGAGTTGAAAGCAGCAAGGAAAATCTCTGATCATGTGCCGGTTTATCTGGAGTTCTCCCTGAATTAGAAGACAGGGGTAACAATTTCTGTTCCTGGTTGATATGAAAGTATAAACCAAGAACCACAACCATGAAGAAGTTGATCTCCTCTCTCGCCGGCATTCCTTTTTCTGTCCTGGCCCAACAGTTTCCTGAAGCTCCAATGTGCTTTTATGCGCTGAAAACACTGATTTCTGTCCTCCTGTCTGATAAAGGTTACCGCAGTATCGTAGCCATGGACCTCAAGACCCATGCCTGTCAGTTTAATGCAGAGCAACCGATCTTAATTACCAAAGTAGGGTATCAGGCCTGGAAGCCGGGAATTACTTACCGGATCTCTTTATGGCAGGTGGGGAAGACGAAGGCATTGGGGACTTGCCTGGTAAAGCCGGAGCATACTTCTTCTATTCAGTTCTTTACGCTCAAAAATCCTGTGGAGATTTACCCGGAACAAACCTATTACATCAGCCGGACTTACGTAGCTGGGGGACCATACCACAACATGACCGATTATGTCGGCTGGTTAAGCAATAAAGAAGGCGCACCGGTATATCCCTTAAAACAGGACGTCGTTACTTTTTCTAACGGTTTCTTTAGTAATGAACATAATCCGGTACTGAGCGATGGGATCTCTGACATCAGTACACGCAGCTTATTGCCTTTGATCGACTTCGAATATCATTATTAAGAAATAATGATTTTTTAATGTCCTTTCTGTCAGTGTGGGCATCACCAAACTTGATAGAGATTTCCCCGCAGATGTGATACTACCCAATGCAAATCCTGACCACATTAAAGATCTTCCTAACCGTTGGCTACCACCTGACGGGAATAAAAATCAGACTAAAAAAGAAGCGGCTGCCCTCAACAGGCAGCCGCTTCTTATATTTTAAAAAAAATGATTTTACTTCAATACTTCTGCAAGTCTTTCTGTCTGATGATTTGCTAATTTCTGCAGTGGACCTGCGGCCAGCATTTTCATCATCATATTCAAATCTGCAGTAATAATATGTTTAGCGGTAGTACCACCATTGCCATTGTCTGCAACTGTCCATTTCAACTCCAGATCAAAAGGGGCTTTCTCCGTAGGAATAGCCGTTAATTCTTCATTCTCTACGCGGTTAGAAATTTTAATCGCCAACTTGGCCATATTCTGAATGGTAAAGCTTGCTTCATCATTGGTGGATGACCAGTTGTAGATGTTTTCAGGCATCAATTGCTGATGGTTGTTTAAATCAGCTAAAAATGCATAAACTGTGGCTACAGGCTGGTTGATCTCAGTAGTACTCTCGATAACTGTCATTATATGATCTTAGGTTAGTTGTTCTAATTCTTTTCCCCAGTCTGAAGGGTTTCTACGCCATTTGGCCAATAGATCTACATCGTTTTGAGCAATGAAGCTATGTTCAGCAGCATATTCAATCAATGTATTGTAATTAGATAAAGTAGCGAAACGACATTTGGCAACTTTAAAGTTTTCTTCTGCCTGGTCAAGACCATAGGTGAAAATAGATACCAAACCAGCTACGGAAAGACCTGCATTTCTCAATGCTTCCACAGCCTGTAAGCTGCTTTTTCCTGTAGAGATCAGATCTTCTACCACTACTACGCGCTGTCCTTCCACAATTTCTCCTTCAATCAGACTTCCGGTGCCGTGTTCTTTTGCTTTAGCTCTTACATAAGCAAAAGGCAATCCCAGCTCCTGAGCAACAAGAACCCCCTGAGGGATACCTGCAGTAGCTACACCCGCAATCAGATCTACGGAACCAAATTCTTCCTGGATCAATTGCGTCAGCTTCTGTCTGATGTATGTTCTTACTGAGGGATGGGAAAGTGTAACTCTATTATCGCAATAAATAGGAGATTTCCAACCCGAAGCCCATGTAAATGGATTGTTAGGCTGTAACTTTATTGCTTTTATTTGTAATAAAAATTCAGCTACCTTTAATTCAATATCACTTTTATTATACATGCTCCAAAATTACAGAATTTCATACGTTTGTCCTAGCACTACTTTCAGTAATGTGAGAAATATCGCTTAAAAATCCTCGTTTAAATATTTCTTATTTAGCGTCAAATGTCGGGATTTATTGTTGGGAAGAAAAGCTGTTTTTTGCCATCCTTTGAGAATCAGCATCATAAGAACTAAAATAGCGGTTTATGGGGATCCAGAGAGAATAGTAATTGCCTTTAATGGAAAATTGAATAAATATTTATAGTTTTAAAAACTCAAATATCCAGGTGATTTTGTAGAATTTTCCATTGAAAACCCCTTTAGAATGCTATTCAAAGGGGTCTGTTATTTCTATGGGAATTTTAAAGGCCTGTTATTAAAACCATTTTGAGCGTTTATCATGAAGAATTATAGAATTTATATCAACGACAATACCCTGTTTATTGCCGATTCCGCACCTAAACAGGAGAAAGAAATTCAGCAAATCGACGTTCAGAATTTTGATTTCAAGCAGCTTTATAAAAGCATTCCGTCCGATAGTAAGAAAGATTATTTATTATTGGATGCAAATCCGCAGGCGGTATTCAAAAAGATTAAAAATAGCCTTACCCTCATTAAAGCCGCAGGTGGCCTGGTAAAAAGTGCCAAAGGAAATTACCTGTTTATCTTCAGGAACAAGAAATGGGACCTGCCCAAAGGGAAAGTCGAGAAAGACGAAAAGATGAAAGAAGCCGCACTGAGGGAAGTAGAAGAGGAATGTGGCGTGAAAATTTATACCAATGATGAAAAGCTATGTAAAACCTATCACGTATATACGATAGGCAGTAAAGTGGTTTTAAAGAAAACCAACTGGTACAGTATGACGGTCAAAGGAGAACCCAAATTGATTCCCCAAAAGGAAGAAGGCATTACCAAAGCCAGCTGGTTGAGTACAGCTGAACTTGCACCGGTGCTGAGTAATACTTACCCTTCCATCGTCCAGGTTCTGGAAGCTGGTGCGCTATTAAAGGAAAGCGATAGCGTCCTTGGGTAAAAAAGGGCTTACATCTCCGTTGTTTCGCAGGATATCTCTGACAATTGTAGAACTGATTGCAGAGTATTCCGGCTTACTCAGAATAAAAATGGTTTCCATTTCAGGCATCATGGTCTGGTTGATTTGTGCGATGGCACGTTCATACTCAAAATCACCTACAGACCGGATGCCACGAACCATATATTGCGCGTTGATCTTTCTGCAGAAATCAACCGTTAGCCCCTCATAAAGCTGTACCTCAACTTTAGGCTCATGAACAAAGACTTTTCTAACAATCTCTTCGCGTTTTTCTGCGGAAAGAAAACCCTGTTTGGAGCTGTTCAATCCAATCCCAACCACCACTTTATCGAAAAGAGGTAAGGAACGCTTCAGAATGTCAACATGGGCAATGGTAATGGGATCAAATGATCCCGGAAACAAGGCAATCTTCATATTATGTTGTTTTTTCAAAGAAACTGAATGAGGAATTACCATACCTTCTGGTTTCCTTAAACCCAGGCTGGTCCTTTAACTTCAATAACGATGGATGTTCTACGATTAACAGTCCGTTATCCGATAACAGGTTGTTTTTCATGACTAGCTGAGGGATCAATGGGATCGTAGGCAGGTCATATGGAGGATCAGCAAAGATGATCTGATAAGATTTGGTATGCGATTCCAGAAACTTGAATACATCGGCCTTCTGTACATCGATCGTGTCAAGCCCATGTTTGGCAATGACAGACTTTACCCAGTAAATACAACCCGAATGTTTGTCGACTGCGGTCACCTTTCTGATTCCACGGGACGCAAATTCAAAACTGATGTTCCCTGTGCCGCAAAAAAGATCGAGCACATCGCAGCTGTCGAAATCATAGGTATTATAAAGGATATTAAAAAGTGCTTCTTTGGCCATATCTGTTGTAGGCCTTACGGGTAAGCTTTCCGGGGCATTGAAACGGATGCCTTTCAATGTACCGCCAATTATTCGCATAGGTCAAGGGCTAGCAGGCTGCTATAGTAATGAGCAGGCATGTCGTCTAAAATTTTGTGATCTACCTGATCACTTAAGGGGGTAATGAAACTGATGTTTCTAAAGTATTTCTCAATACATTGATAATAATGATCGTTTTCATGGACGATACCACTCAGCTGAACATTGCTCTCTTTGGTATTGAGTTGAAGCTGGTTGATGATAAACAGCAGGTAATAGTTAAATTCTTCGGCGTTGGCCACTTCATAATAATTGCGGAAGATCAGTTTTTCGCCTTCCGTCACAACGGCATTAAAAGAAGAAGCGGTGAAATCAAGAATCAATGATTTCTGCTGCTGCTCTTTGCTCATTGCCAGTACCGGGGCGAGCTGATCATACAGCTTGCAGCTGAGCAGTGAATCTGCCAGCGTCTCATCTATAAAACGGTGTAAAGTAAAGATCGAAGTAAAGCCATAACTGCTAAATGGCCTGATATATAAGTTGTCCGACTGCTCTTCTGTGAAAAATTTAGCATATTGATCCAGATTGTGCGTGTCAAACAGGTCATTCGGAATAGAAATGGAGTTTTCTGTATATACAGCCACTTTAATCTCCTTGAAGGCAAGGTTTAAATAGCTGTCGTTTTTTAATTTTGCAGAAAGGGCCTGGGGAATATGATTGCATTCCTGCTGGTCGTATACTGCTTTTAACTGATTGCTGGTTTTATCGATAATTGCATAGGAAAAGCTATCTGCTGTAATCTTTAACAATAAATTGCAGTCTGGCGCAGTACTAGGATCAAATTCCGGATCGACTAATAATATGCTGTTTTTATGGCTCATCTAGATCAAATTATTTAAGATCAAAATTAATCCTTTTTTCTATAACATCACCATTGCATCTTTGTTAAATGGATAAAGCATCAATTATTGCGCAATCTTATGCATTTACACCAACGGCCGAACAGCTTGTTTTTTGCAGAGAGATGGCTTCCTTCCTGACCCAAAGACTGGATGATCAATGTTTTATATTGAGGGGCTATGCGGGAACGGGAAAAACAACTTCTGTAGCGGCTTTGGTGAAGGCACTGCCTAAATTCGGATTGAAAGCAGTTTTGCTGGCACCAACGGGGCGTGCCGCGAAGGTGATGAGCAATTATACGGGTCTGAAAGCACTCACGATCCACAAGAAAATCTATAGAAAACGCTCGGCAGTATCCACGGACATGTCTTTTCAGATTGCACCGAATATTGCCGAACATACCTTGTTTATCATTGATGAGGCCTCCATGATTGCAGACGAATGGAATACCCAGACAGGCTCTTCCTTTCTGAAAGACCTGATGGAATATGTATATAATGCTAAAAACTGTGCGGCTGTATTTGTCGGGGATACGGCGCAGCTGCCTCCGGTGGGGAGCATCGACAGTCCGGCTTTGAATAAAGATTATGTAGCTTCCAATTTCGGAATGGACGTAAGAGCGGTGGAGCTGAAAGAAGTGGTCCGACAGGAAAAAGAATCAGGAATTCTGGCCAATGCCACCATGCTGCGCCAATTAATTAACGAAGAACAAGAGGAAGACAGTAGCCTGGAACTCCCTCAGTTTATCACTAAGGATTACAAAGACATCTTCAGGATGACGGGGCTAAAACTGGTCGAAGGACTGGAATATGCCTACCATAAATTCGGAATCGAAAATTCACTGGTGGTTTGCAGGTCCAACAAATCGGCAAATGTCTACAACCAGCAAATCCGTGCCCGCTTGCTTTACCGGGAAGAAGAGTTAACGGGAGGGGATCAGATCATGGTGGTGAGGAACAACTATTTCTGGCTCCCGGACAATGAATCCGCAGCTTTCATCGCCAATGGCGATATGGCAAAAGTACTGCGCGTAAGGGGCGAAGAAGAACGGTATGGCTTCCGGTTTTCTGAAGTGCTGCTGGAGTTTATGGACTTTCCGGATGCAGGACAAATTACCTGTAAAGTGATGCTGGATACCCTGACAGCCGAAACGCCAAACCTCTCTTACGAACAAAGCAATAAGCTCTTTGAAGGACTCAATGAGGATTATGAACACATTACCAATAAAAGGGAACGCTTTAAAGCGATCAAGGAAGATCCCTATTATAATGCACTTCAAATCAAGTTCGCCTATGCCGTGACCTGTCATAAGGCGCAGGGTGGGCAATGGGATGCCGTCTTTGTTGATCAGGGCTATCTGACAGAGGATATGATCGACCTTGATTTCCTGCGTTGGTTATATACCGGCGTAACAAGAGCGAAAAGAGAATTATTTTTAGTAAATTTTGCCCCTAACCTTTTTTCTTCTCCTTTAGAAGAATAATCGTCAGCTAACCTAGTATTAAATGATATGAAATTTGCTTATTCTATAAAACAGAAAATGAAAATCGCCACACTCCTGTTTGCAATTATGGCGTGTATGATCTTGATCAGAATTTTAGAGGATAAGAGTGTGAAAAGCATGAACGAATCGTTCGTGTCCATGTATAACGATCGCCTGGTACCGGCTACAGATCTGTTTTATATTGCAGAAAATATTTTTGCTAAAAAATATGCGCTGGATAGCTTCCTCTATTCCGGTAAGCTGTCCCAACCTGATGCCGCAGGATTAAAAGAACAGTTTAGCTCTTTCAACAAGACAATAGATTCCCTGCTGAAAAAGTATGAGAAAACTTTCCTGGTCAAAAAGGAAAAACAGCAACTCGCAGAATTAAAGAACCGCTTAATGGGCTTAATTGCCGCAGAACAACATGTAATGGCGCTCAGTCTTAGCCATACCCTGGAAGATGGCAGGAAATTGTACGAAACGATAGGAAGAGAAAATGGTTTGAAAACGATGGAAAAGCTGACCGATCTGATGAACATTCAGACGCAGGTAGGACAGGAACTGATCCAGAGTTCCGCGTCCATGGTTTCCAGAAGTAAACTATATTCCACCCTGCAGATTGCCCTGGCGGTCCTGATCGGTATACTGATCGTAGGGATTATCTCCGCTTCTAACGTGGTGCAGGTCAGAAATGATAAGTTCAACCTGAATTAAATAAGTAACATTTATTTTACTTAGCTTTGGTTTAACGGCAATCAAAAGAAGGGGGATCTTTTTAAATGGAAAATAAAGGACAGCACGAGCTCCAGGGAGAACGTATGCTGCTTCAGGATGCCGCTACGGGTAATCGTGAAGCATTTGCGGCAATTTATAAGTTTTATCTCCCGAGATTATATAAATATATTTATCCCTTCGTAAATTCTTCCAGAGCGGATACAGAAGAAATTCTCCACGATCTGTTTATGAAGGTCTGGGAGCGAAAAGAGGAACTTTCCCGTATCAGCTCTTTTAACAGTTACCTGTACCGTATGGCCAGAAACCGGCTGGTTAACATCTATGAACATGGCAAAGTAAAACAAAAAGCAATTGATTATATCAGCAGCCATAGTGATGCTGTTGGAAATCAGGCCGATGAACCCTTCATCAGTGCCCAGTACAATAAACTGGTACAAAATGCAGTCAATCTTCTGCCACCAAAACGTAAACAGGTATTTGAAATGAGTGTGTACCAGGAAATGTCGCATGATGAAATTGCTGCGGAATTGCAGATTTCTAAGTCTATGGTGAAAAAACAACTCTATTCCGCAGTCCGGTACCTTAAGGAATACCTACGCGTCCACGCGGATTTAACAGCGATCATCCTATGCTGTTCGGCAGTTTTTAAGATCAAATAATAAATATTTTTATTTTTTTTCATTTGGAGGTGTCTAATTGTAAAGGCTTGCTGTCTTACTCTTAAACGGCCCCATTAAATGAACCGACAAGAGACCAAAGAACTGCTGGAACAATTGGCAACAGGTGAACTGAATGCTGAACAAAATGCTGCTTTTCAGAAATTGCTTCAGCAAGCTGATCAGAAGGCGTACTTGTCCATTCTGAAGCTTTGGGAGGAAGTGCTGACCCGGCATCCGGGCGTCGAAATCCCGGACGGCAGTCTGATCCAAAGGATAGAACGGAGTCTGGATCAGGAGGCCCCGGTTATCCGCTTGTACCAAAAGGAAGAGCAGAGGGCTAAGCCCTCCCGGAAAACTTACCTGGCCATTGCCGCGAGTTTGTTGCTGATGGTTGCTGCCGGATTATTCTTTTATCCCCCTCAACAGCAGAAACCGGAAACCAGGAATGCGTCTATAGGGCTTAATGACGTGGCTCCGGGTGGAAATAAAGCCATTTTAACGCTGGCAGATGGAAAAGTCATCGACCTGGATTCTGCAAAAACGGGCACCATCATCAGTCAGTCGGGGCTCCGCATTACCAAAACGAAAGACGGGCAGCTGATTTATAATTCTGCCCCGGTTTCAGAAGAAGATCCAACAAGATACAATACGATTTCCACACCCAGAGGCGGACAATACCAAATCAACCTTCCCGATGGCAGTGCCGTCTGGCTGAATGCCGCCTCCACTTTAAAGTTTCCTGTTTTATTTACCGGAAAAGAACGTCAGGTGGAGCTCAATGGGGAAGCCTATTTTGAGATTGCAAAAAATAAAGACAAACCTTTTATGGTACTGTGCAAACAGCAAAGTGTAGAGGTTCTGGGTACACATTTTAACATCAATAGTTATGATGACGAAGAGGGGACAAGGACCACACTGCTGGAAGGAAGTGTAAAGGTGACGAGTACCTCTAATCAACGTCAGGTCATCCTTAAACCCGGACAACAGGCTCAGCTGGATGGAAATACTTTTCTGCTGAAAGAGGTGGATGCCGAAGAGAGCATGGCCTGGAAAAACGGATTCTTTGTATTCAATGCCGAGAGTATCCCTGCTGCAATGAGAAAAATTGCACGTTGGTATGATATGGAGGTCGTGTACGAAGGCAATATTGGAGATCAGGACCTTGCAGGTTCAGTATCCCGTTTTCAAAATGTATCTGAAGTGTTGAAAACACTGAAATTAACAGGAATAGTTCATTTTAAAGTAGAAGGAAGGAGAATTACAGTTATCGCAAACTAATACGATAGCATCAATAAAACCGCATAAATATGAACTAACCACTCATATCAAAAAATCATCTGCCTGTGAAAAGCAATTGATCAACTCACCTAAACCAACAACATATGAAGAAATAGATACGCCCCACCTACATGGCGATCCGGAGAAAAAGCCGGGAAGTGCTTCGAACCACCTCCCGACAAAGGTCTGGGATCAGCCAAATGAATTTCTGAAGACCATTTAATTTCAACCCAAACTATACAAAAGTATGAATAAAAATATTCATTGCCGGTCGGCGTATGAAAACAGTCGGCTGCGCATAAAAAAACAAATCATCATGCGCATAAAAATGACCGTTGTGTTAATGATTACCGCTTTTTTACAGGTTAGCGCAAGCGGATTTGCTCAAAAAATCACCTTGTCCGAAAAGAATGCCTCCCTGGAGCTACTCTTCGTGAAAATAAGAAAACAAAGTGGTTTTACCTTCCTGTATAGCCCTAAATTAATAAAAGAAGCCAGGCGGGTGACGCTTCGGGTAACCGACGAATCCCTGAATTCCGTACTGGAGAAGTGTTTCGAAGGGCAACCTTTAACTTATGCGATCAATCAAAACACGATTGTGGTTAGAAAGAGGGAAGAAGAATCCGGTAACACCATTACCACCGCAAAAATAATTACCGGAAAAGTCGTAGATACGAAGGGATTGCCACTCCCGGGCGTAAATGTCCGGGTAAAGAACAGTAAAAAAGGAACTTTTACTGATGGCTCAGGAAGTTTTAGCCTGAGCGTGGAGGATACGGATATACTGGTGTTTAGTTCCTTAGGTTATAAGCCTAAAGAAGTACCGGTGAAAGGAGAGGATAAGCTGAAAATTACCCTGCTGGAAGATCAGTCTCAGTTAGATGACGTAGTAGTGATCGGTTACGGAGAGCAATCTAAATTAAAAGTAACGGGGTCGATCTCCTCTGTCAGCGGAGAAAAACTGATGAATAAACCGCATGCAACGATAGAAAATATGTTGCAGGGATTGGTTCCAGGACTATTGGTGCAGAACAATACGGGCTTGCCGGGGGGAAGAAGTAATATCCAGGTGAGGGGCTTAGCTGCCGTTTCCAGGGACGCCAATTCTAACATTGTAAGTCCGCCTTTATTTGTGATTGATGGAGTGCCAATGGAACAGGATAATTTCAATGCCTCCAATCCTAACCAGTCGCTCACGAGTTTACTGGCAGGGATCAACCCTTACGATGTAGAGTCTATCGACGTATTGAAGGATGCTTCCTCTACTGCCATCTATGGTTCAAGGGGAGCAAATGGAGTGATCATGATCAAAACCAAAAGAGGAAAAATCGGAAAACCAGTTGTTGCAGTGAATGCGCAGTTTGGCTTATCTACTACACCCGAATTAAGGGCTACAATTGGTGGAAATGCAGAAAGGGGTCAGAAAATCAGGCTTTGGGATACTTACCAGAAAATTACCCAGGAAGGAAATCTCGGTTCGGCAGGAAACCCGAAAAACTCTTATGGCTATTTGGGAGTAGAACTGACCGACAGCTTAAATTCATTTTATAACAACTCTACCGACTGGCAGGGAATTTTATTCAAAAATGCGCTGTTTAAAAATGTAAACCTGGGCATTAGCGGAGGAACTGAAAATGCCAACTACAGAGTGGGCGCTGATTATTATGATGAAACCGGGGTAGTGGTTGGGTCTGGATTTAAAAGATACGCCTTAAGTTATACAGGACAGTTCAATCCAACACCCGGATTGAGTATTTCAGGGCAGGCAATTTTGAATCAGGTAGATGCGAGTGCAAAAAGAGGCGCCAACAACCTGGCTTCGGTGATTGGGAATGATTTTACCTCTTCTTTATTTCCTTCTCCGCAGAGCGGCTATTTCAGCCGCTATCTGGATGCCTACAATAAATCGGTTAACCTGAACCTGAGCAGAATGGTGCTTGGTAAACTGGAGGCTTCTTATGATATCCTGAAATGGCTGAACTTAACTTCACGCGCTTCTGCAACTTATAATTTTGACCGCCAACGGGGCTTTACGCCCTCGCAGGCAGCGAGCAACGGGCTGACTTCTGCTTCCTACTATTCTGCTGAAACACTCAACCTTTTAAGTGAAACCTATCTGAGGGCACACCATACCTTTAACAACGTACACTCTTTTGATTTCGTGGTGGGAAACTCCATCAATGTCAGTACATTTGATGCGATTACCGGATCCGGTAAGAACGGGCCAAGTGATGCCCAGCAAGTGATTTCAGGTTATCCTCAAACGGATATTTTCCTGGGAACAAACAATACCAATTATGGTGCTTTGGGCTATTACAGTCGTCTGACCTACGATTACAAGGCTAAATATATTCTTCAGCTGGCCATGAGAGGCGACGGTTCCTCTAAATTTGGTAAAGACAACAGATGGGGTTACTTTCCTTCCGCTTCGGTAGGCTGGATTTTTTCTAAAGAATCATTTTTCGAGAAATTGGCAGGCAGCTGGTTTAACCTCGGTAAAGTGCGTGGAAGCTATGGCCGGGCAGGTAAGCAATATGACGACAGCTATCTGGCTGTAGGTAAGTATAACGCCAATCTGACCTATGGAGGTGTATCGATCCTTGCCCCAAACTATGAAGGTTCAAACGGAATTCCCCTCCCTGATTTAACCTGGGAAAGTTCTGTAAACTATGGCGGGGGACTTGATCTGGAGTTGTTTAACGGACGTTTAACAACAACCTTTGATTATTACTATAAGAAATCGGACAACTTCCTGTTTGATGATCCTTTGCCTAGTACAAGTGGTTTCAGTAAGCGATTTATCAATGGTGGTGCAGTTTCAAATAAAGGTTTTGATCTGGGAATAACGGTATATACCTTGCCTGTGAACAATGCCTTCCAGTACAACATCACTTTAAATGCTTCAAAAAATAAAAACACCTTGCTCAAACTTCCTGAATTTGGAAGAAGTATCAGCAGGGGGGCAACAGGACCTTATTTACAGATCGGCAGACCATTGAATGGTTTCTATCTCTATGAGTATATGGGGGTATATAAGTCGAATGATGAAGTGCCGATTAACCAGTATACCGGAGCAAAACTGCGTTCCATCTATAAAAATGTAGGTAGTTTTGGTGGTTCTTACCAGGCTGGAGACATCATTTTCAAAGATCAGAATGGTGACGGACTGATTCGCCTGGACGACGACGATTATTCGGATAAGGTGTATATGGGAGATCCGAACCCTAAAGTATACGGAAGTTTAAACCACTCTTTTCGTTATGCCTTCAAATCCGGTTCAGCCATTCAGCTGGATGTCTTTATGACCTATTCTATCGGAAATAAAGTCCTCAATAAGACACTAAACGACCGTTTAAGAAGCATAGGCTGGGAAGGTGGAGGTAACCTGAACTTTCCCGGAGGACAAAGAAACTTCGTAGACATTTCCAAATATGACATCTGGACCCCTTCAAATCCGGATGCGAAATATCCAACGATCAATCCCTGGAGAAAAGATCAGGTCAACTACGATTTTATCGGAAATTATATCGGTAACAGTAGCTTGTTTCTCGAAGACGGCAGCTTTCTCAGACTGAGGAACATCAGTTTCTCTTATGATTTTTCACAGAAATTTATCAAACGTTTTAATGGCAGAAGACTGCGGGTTTTTGCCAGTGTAGATAATTTACTGCTGCTGACCAAATATTCCGGAGTTGACCCGGAGAATGTCGATTACTATGGTGTAGAACAGGGAAACGGATACCCAATTCCTAAGAAGTTTAACATCGGATTTAATTTTGAATTGTAAATATTTAATGTCAATGACCATGATCAAACATAAGTACCCAAAATTAGGGTTAATGATAATAGGGCTGTTTTTTATCATCACATCCTGCAAAAAAATTATTGATAGAGACATCATTCAAAGTCCAACTGAAGCCAATGCCTTTAAAACACCGGCCGACATCAACCACGGGGTGGCAGGAGCTTATGCCATACTGAGGACTTTTCTTCCGGATCAGGTCTTTTTATTTGGAGACATTCAGGGGGAAAATTTCAATAAGGCTAAAAATGGCGGATCCAGACTGGAAACGGACCTGCAAAGAAGAAGTGGTGTGGGAGATTTATATCAGGCAGGAGCAGGAAACTGGAATGGCTATTATAAAACAATTGCACAGTGTAACCTGCTGCTGGAAACTATTCCAAAAATTAGCGGATATCAGGTCAATGAAAAAGAAAGGTATATCGGTGAAGCGAAGTTCATCAGGGCATTGTGCTATTTCTATCTGGCCCGTTTGTATGGAGATGTCCCATTGAGCACAAAGGCAGTGGAAATTACCAATATTCCACGTGCTCCCCAGGAAGAGGTGTTTAAGCTGATTAATGAGGACCTGGATGTCGCGATCGCGAGTTTGCAAAACAACTATACCGAAAAGTCAACCAGGGCAACAAAAGGAGCCGCTGCTGCGATCAAAGCGCATGTGATGGGCTGGTTACGTAAGTACGATGAATGTGAAAAACTATGTAACACCGTGATCACCGGAGGAACTTATAGTCTGGTACAGGATTCTGCAGCACTGATCTCGATTTTTATCGGCAAGTCGCAGGAGGGAATCTTTGAGCTTGATTTTGACTCAAGAAACAATGAGTTGCAAAGAAATAAAGTGTACGGCAGAACACTTGGACGTCCATGGTATAAAGATCAGAGTGATGGTGGTGGTGGAACTGATGATTATGTCCTGGGTTTTACCCCTGCAAACAGGGCTTTGTTGTTCCCTACAGGAGTAAGGGATACGCGCAGAGATGTATGGTTTATCAAGGATACCTGGACTAAAGAAATTCTTTTTTTCGGAAAGTACCGCACACTTAAAGCTCAGGGAGATACCGCGTCCCAGAACATCAATGAATCGAATATCGTCATTACCCGCCTTGCAGATGTGATCCTGCTTCGTGCAGAAGCATTGGAGGCCCTTGGCAGACCGGGAGAGGCCATTACCGAATTGAATAAAATCCGGAACAGGGCAAAAAGACCGGTATATACCAGTGGTGGAGTGCTGGCAGATACCATTCTGATCGAACGTAGAAAAGAGTTGATTGGTGAAGGGCATTATTTCTTTGACCTGGTCAGAACGAGAAAAATGGCCAAATACCATAGTAAAATCAAGCAGGCAGACTGGTATGAAGCAGGTGCATGGCTATTGCCATTAACCGCAGCAAATATAGCGGCGAGTAATTTTGTACTTACTCAAAACAGCTTCTGGAGATAAATCCTGAGCCTGCCATGAAATCCATTGAAAAGATTGAAGAAAATCAATATAAGAACAAATGTATTCCAATGAAAAAGATAAATAAAACCAAAATAATCATTTACGCCTGTATCTGTATGTCCATCATTGCGGCCTGCAAAAAGAAGGATTATTATTTTGACGGCGGTCTGGCATCGCAGTCAGAAGCCGAAAAAGCGATGAACATGTACGATTATTTAAAAAGTCATCAGGCCCGGAATTTCGACTCATTGATGAAAATTATTGACATGACGGGGACAAAAAATCTAATCAACCAGCCAGGCATTACGTTTTTTCCTCCATGTAATGAAAGTGTGGTGCTGTTTCAGAATCAATACAAGCCCAACCCCTCAGATCTGAAACAACTTAACCGCCCATTGAGTAAGATGAACCTGGATACTTTAAGGCTATTGTTAAACAGGTTGATTATACCGAATTCGAGAATCGATATCGAGAAAGCTTATGCCGATGGAAAGAAGTATTATAAAGACAATAACGGAGATAGCCTGTTCATTTCCGGAGTCAGGGAAAATTACGATAATGGCGGGGTAACTGCCATCGGACAGGGAAGATTCAAAATTGTTTATGAACACCGTAAAACTAAAATGGATACAGTCAACTATGAGTCCAACATCAAAACGCATAACCTGATCACTGCAAATGGAATTATGCATGTGTTAAACTACAATTCCAGCTTTCATTCAGGCCTAAAAATTAAAAAATAAGAAGATGAAAAAAATATTCAAAATCACCTCGATCATCGCTGTAATGTTTATTTTATCCTGTAAAAAAAATAGTAAAGATGGATTCTTAAGCGAAGGGATCAAATATAATGTGAGTTTGCAGACCGCCAACGTAGGTGGTCTGTTGTACCGTTCCGGAGCAATGATTACAGATGAATCGACAAAGCCGCTGGAATTCTCAATCGCATCGGTCAAAAAGGAAGACGGAAGCTCTGCTGATTTCTTACTGAACACAACCATCGATACTTATTTCTGGAACGGGGAGTACACCTCGAAGGAAAAAACAACGGTTGAGGTAGATGCAAAAAGAAAGAAAGTGACACGCCCTGTGTTGGATATCAATCCGGTAAACGGAGAGATTTTTATTTATCCGGAGCTGCTTGATCCCACAAAATTTCCTGCAGGTGTCTATCTCATCGACATCAGGGTGAAGAACAGCAGTGGAGAAAAGGTCTTTTCCAAAGCACTTCGTCTAAGTGTTAAGTTTGCCGGAACCGGTGATTATTTCTATCAGTTCTCGGGAGTGGATGGTAAGGTAGATGCCATTGCTGTTGAATTTAAACAAATCGATGCAACAGGAAATAAGTTAATCGTACACATCCTTAAACCTGATGGTAGCCCGGTTAATCCGGCGAGATTGTCGGGGTACGATTATGCAACCGCAGGAAACGATCCGGATCTTAAGGACTGGCATAACCTTGGACCTGGAAATCCAACAAAATATACGGTCTTTCCCGACAGATTGGAATTGGATGTGAATTTTCCTTTACCTTATATCGCAGGAAAAAGAATCACCATAGATCAGTATAACAACGGAGATATCAACGGTGCCTATTTCAATTACTGGTTTAATTTCGCGATTTACAAACCGGGAACCTGGGATATTACCATTAAAATGACCTACTAATTCCCCTCCCTCTCTAGTTTTAAAATGTCCCGGAAAGATTGTCTTTTCGGGATTTTTTTTAGCACATGCTTCCGCTTGCATATTCATCCAGATTACTTAACTGGAATAGCTTTAATTGTTTCGCTGCATTACGGATATTCAATAGTACACATAGTTGTCTATATGAAAGACCGTGTCCCCGAAAAGCTATCTCTGAATTCCTTGGGCGTACAATTCTTCTTTTTCTTGAAAATCCTGTTAAAGTTCGATATGTTATTGAAGCCGCATTTATAGGCAATCTCTGCAATGGTTTGCGTACTGGAGATCAGCAGTTTCGTCGCATGTCCCAACCTGATCTCATTCAGGCTGTCGATAAACGTACTTCCCGTCCGTTTCTTGATAAACCTGCTGAAAGATACTTCCGGCATACTGGCCACTTTTGCCACTTCCTCCAGGGAAATTCCACGGTTATAATTCGCATTCATATAATCAAAGGCTTTCTCGATCCTCCGGCTGTTGTAATTGAACTGCTCGTTGTTAAAACTGGAATTGGAGAGCGTCCTCATGTTCCTGGAAATAGACAGGTCGTGCAGAATAGAAAAAAGCTCCAAAACAGAATCAAAACCTTTCTTCTGGCTTAAAGACAACAACCTTGGGCTCAGCCTTTCGATCGTTTCCGCAGAAAAGAGAATCCCTTTTTGAGAACGTTCAAACATATTGGAGATGAAATTCAGCTGATTTCTCTTGAGCAGGCGTTCATCAAACAGGTCTTTGTGAAACTGTATGGTGATCTCCAGGATCTCTTCGCTTTTACACTGGTGGGTAAACCAGGCATGGTAAAGGTTTGGACCGATAAAAACAAGCTCCGCATCTTCAATCGTATCGATGTGGTCCCCGACAATCCGTTTCGCTCCTTTGGCATGAAGGATCAGGTTCAGCTCGTACTCTTCATGGTAATGAAGCGGGAAGTCAAACTCCTTTTTCGTTCTCGAAAAAATGGTAAAGCAATCACTTTGGGTTAAAGGGGTAATCTCCCTGACTATATTATTGCCCATCATATAAATATAACAATTTTGATATGAATTGATTATGTTTCTGTTAAAATAGTACTATGGTAAATTAGGATTAATAATATGATAGTGAGTGTTTTTGATTTGTGAATACAATTAATTGTTAAAATAGTATTGAAGCTCCGTTCGAAAATAGTATAGTTTTGAGTCCATGAAGTTCCAACCCGTCGACATCATTATTATTGTAACGTATCTCATCAGTACCATCATTATTGGCTTTTGGTATCGTAAGAAAGCAAAGGAAAATAAAGAAAGCTATATCATGGGAGGGAAGTCTCTTCCATGGTATAAGCTGGGCCTGAGTGATGCTTCTGATATGTTCGATATCAGCGGGACGATGTGGATGGTCAGCCTGTGCTTTGTTTACGGAATGAAAAGCATCTGGATTCCCTGGTTATGGCCGGTCTTTAATCAGGTATTTCTGATGATGTACCTTTCCAAATGGCTGAGAAGGTCAAATGCCACCACCGGAGCCGAATGGTTGTCTACCAGGTTCGGGACAACAGGGAGAGGGGTTGGCGCTTCCCATAAAGTTGTCGTCACCTTTGCCTTACTAAGCTGTCTGGGTTTCCTTGCCTATGGCTTTATTGGCCTTGGTAAATTTGTAGAGATTTTCATTCCATGGGATTTGGTGAAGGATTATGTTCCTTTTGCTGTAGCCCCGCATTATGTTCCGCACTTTTATGGGATCATTTTTACCCTCTTTGCCATGTTCTATTCCATTCTGGGAGGGATGCATGGGATCGTATTCGGGGACATGATCAAATATGCGATCATGACGGTAGTTTGTATCTCCATAGCGGTCATTGCAGTGGTTAACCTGAACGGGCAGAAACTACAGGTGCCGGAAGGATGGGACAGCCCTTTCTTTGGCACCCGCCTGAATCTGGACTGGACCGGTATCATTACTGATGTCAATAAAAAAATAGAAAGCGACGGCTACTCCCTGTTTAGCATTTTCTTTATGATGATGTTGTTCAAAGGCGCTTTTGCTTCCCTGGCCGGGCCGCCGCCAAATTACGACATGCAAAAGATTCTTTCTACAAAATCCCCAAAGGAAGCGAGTAAAATGAGCGGGTTTGTGTCGATTGTATTGCTGCCGATCCGTTATTCCCTCATCGTAGGACTCACTGTGCTGGGAATCCTTTACTACGATCAGATGAACCTCCGCGGACTGGATGGGGCAATCGATTATGAGCGCATCCTGCCGGCAAGCATCAACAGTTTTGTCCCTGCCGGATTGTTCGGCCTGGTACTTACCGGACTGCTTGGTGCATTCATGGGTACCTTCAGCGGAACCTTAAATGCAGCCCAGGCTTATATTGTGAATGATGTATACCTGAAATACATCAATCCTGATGCTTCCAATAAAAAGATCATCTCGATGAACTACTGTTCCGGCGTATTGGTCGTGGCAGTGGGGATCACGCTGGGCTTTTTTGCAAAAGATGTGAACAGCGTATTGCAGTGGATCGTCTCTGCATTATATGGGGGGTACATTGCTGCCAACGTGTTGAAATGGCATTGGTGGAGGTTCAATTCCAATGGCTTTTTCTGGGGCATGTTTACCGGAATCATCTCTGCACTGGTCTTTACGAGGTTCTTTGCAGGCGTCGAGTTTTTATATTATTTCCCCCTGTTGTTTATCCTTTCTTTGGCGGGGTCCATTATTGGTACTTATATGGCACCGCCAACAGAGGAGGAAACACTCAAAAGCTTTTATAAAACAGTCCGCCCATGGGGATTCTGGGGACCGGTTCATCAGCTGGTTATTGCGGATGATCCTCACTTTGTGGCAAACAAAAACTTTGGCAGGGACATGTTCAATGTAGTCCTGGGAATCATTGCCCAGCTCTGCCTCACCCTATTGCCAATGTACCTGATCTTAATGATGAAACTGCCGCTGCTGATCACGATTGCCATCCTGGCGGTCATCATTTTCATCCTCAAAAAAACCTGGTGGAATAAACTCGAAGATTAAACACACAAACAGAACAAAAGATATATGATGGATTACGACAAGAGGTTGGCGCAGCTTATGGCTGCCCATCAGTCTCTGATTATGCGCGAAAATGAAGCGGAAAGCTTAGGAAACGGCATTTTTAGCCGATACAAATACCCGGTATTAACCGCCGAACATACCCCTTTATACTGGCGTTATCACCTGAACAGGGACAGTAATCCTTTTCTGATGGAGCGCATTGGAATCAATGCGGTATTTAATCCGGGAGCGATCAAATGGAACAACAAATACCTGCTCATTGCAAGGGTGGAAGGGAACGATAGAAAGTCTTTTTTCGCGATCGCAGAAAGCACAAACGGAATCGATCAGTTTAGGTTCCGCGAATGCCCGGTGATCATTCCTGAAACGGAAATTCCGGATACCAATATCTATGACATGCGCATCACGACACACGAGGATGGCTGGCTCTACGGACTGTTTTGTACGGAAAGAAGAGATCCTGATGCCCCGGAAGGAGACCAGACGGCAGCGCTGGCACAATGTGGCATAGTCCGCAGCAAAGACCTGATTACCTGGGAAAGACTGGCGGACCTGAAAACAACTTCACTGCAGCAGAGAAACGTGGTCCTTCATCCGGAATTTGTGGATGGTAAATACGCTTTTTATACCCGCCCGCAGGATTCCTTTATCGAGGCGGGGAAAGGAGGCGGGATCGCTTTTGGTCTGTCTGATACTATGGAAAACGCCTTTGTTCCGGAAGAGGTGATCGTTGATAAAAAGCAATACCATACGGTTTATGAAGCTAAAAACGGACAGGGGCCGGCACCGATAAAAACGAAATATGGCTGGTTACACCTGGCCCATGGCGTGAGGAATACCGCAGCGGGCCTGCGTTATGTGCTCTATGTATTTATGACGGATTTAACGGAGCTCAGCAGGGTGATTCACAAACCTGCAGGATACTTTCTTGCTCCGGAGGGCGCAGAAAGGGTAGGCGATGTTTCCAATGTGGTGTTCAGCAATGGCTGGATCAACGATGAAGATGGAAAGGTCTTTATCTATTATGCCTCTTCAGATTCCCGCATTCATGTGGCCACGAGTACAATAGACCAGTTGCTGGATTATGTACTTCATACACCGGAGGATGAGTGGAGATCCGCAGCAACTGTGCAGAGAATACATCAATTGATTGATCAGAATAAAAAAGATAAGCTGCCTATGGGATAAAAATCAGAACCAGACCAACGAAACATCCCGCTAATGGCCAGTGGCCATTGAAAAAATTGAACCACCAAAATATAACCAAATATGAAAACTTTATTTACGATGTTGAGGATCAGCGCTATTCAGCTGTTCCTCCTCTTATTGCTGTTTGGCCCTGCCTTTGCCGGGAGCAAAAGCAGAGCGGAAACGCGCCTGTTCATCCAGGATACCCGCATAACGGGAACAGTAACCGATTCCAAAGGGAATAAATTGCCGGGCGTATCCATCCTGGTTAAAAATCAGCAGGGAAAGGGTACCACCACCAGTCAGGATGGAAAATATAACCTGGAAGCCGCTGCTGATGCCATTCTGATTTTCCGTTTTATAGGCTTTAAAGAAGTGCAGGTTGCTGTAAATGGCAGAAAAGAAATTAATGTCTCTTTAGCTGATGACGATGTGGCGCTGAATGAAGTCGTGGTCACCTCTCTCGGGATCAAAAGAGAAAAGAAGGCGCTTGGCTATGCCGTAACGGAAGTGAAAGGTGAGGAGTTTACCAAGGCCAGAGAAACGAATGTTGCCAATTCCCTGGTTGGAAGGGTAGCAGGGGTCAATGTGACCAAACCTGCTTCAGGATCTATGGGATCGAGCAGGGTGGTGATTCGTGGAAACGGCTCTATATCGGGAAATAACCAGCCTTTATATGTGATTGATGGGATCCCGTTGGTCAATACCAATTTCGGTCAGAGCTCCGTGTTTTATGGCGGTGGCGATGGCGGAGATGGGATTTCCAGCATCAACCCCGATGATATCGAAACGATGAGTGTCCTGAAAGGCGGGCCGGCTGCGGCGCTTTACGGGGCAAGGGCTTCCAATGGTGCCATTCTCATTACCACCAAATCCGGAAAAGCGCAAAAAGGAATTGGCGTGGAGTACAATGGTTCCTATACTTTGGATAAACCCATCTTTAACAATGAAAAGGATTTTCAGTATGTCTACGGACAGGGAACAAATGGTGTCGCTCCAAAAGATAAAGCCACTGCCCTGCAGGCAGGAACTTCCAACTGGGGCGCAAAACTGGATGGCTCACCGGTAATGCAGTTTGATGGAGTACTTCGTCCTTACAGCGCAGTAAAAAACAATAGCCGTAATTTTTACAATGACGGAAATACCTTTGCCAATACCATTTCCCTATATGGAGGCTCGGAAAAAGCAACGCTTCGTTTTTCTGCCTCAGACCTGAACAACCACGACCTTATGCCCAATTCAAGCTTGAAAAGAAACAACTTTTCTTTGAATGGAAACTTAAAAGCAACAGATAAACTGACCGCACAAATGAGTGTTCAATACATCAGGGAGCGCGTAGAAAACAGACCAAGTTCGGGCGATTTCTCCTGGAATCCCAATGTAGGCGTTCAATTGCTGCCTACCAATTATGATGTCAGAAACCTGAGCCAAAGAGTAGATGAAAATGGAAATGAATACCTGGTATCTTCAAATATCTACCTGGCGAATCCGTATTTCATTGCTTACGACATGCAGAACAGGGATAGAAAAGACCGCCTCATTGCCTCTGCAGATTTAAAATATGATTTTACTTCTTATTTATATGCACGTTTACTGGCAGGAACTGATTTTGCTTACCGTCTTTCGGAAAATGTTACCCCGGAAGGAAGCGCGATCGCCAGTGGAGGCATGAGCGAAAATCAGCGTTATGTGGGAGAATTCAATTCACAGCTGATGCTGGGCTTCAAGAAAAATGTAGCCAGTGATTTTTCTGTAGATGCCTTTGTGGGAGGGAATATCATGAAAAGCAAGGAGTCCAATTTAAATGCTTCGGGAAGTCAGTTTATCGTTCCTTTCTTCTATTCTGTAAATAATACCGTTACACAGGGAAGAAGCTATAACCTCTACAAAAAACAATTCAACTCTCTTTTTGCTTCCGCAGAATTGGGGTATAAAGGATATTTCTATGCCACTTTTACCGGACGTAACGATTGGTTCTCTACCTTAAGCAGGGCATCAAACAGCATTTTTTACCCTTCAGCAAGTTTGAGTTTTGTCGCTTCACAGGCCATTACGATGCCTTCCTGGCTGAGTTTTGCGAAGTTGCGTACGGCATGGTCGAAAACCGGAAGTGATTCGGATATTTCTGCCTATGCACAATCCCTGACTTATTACTTCGGTCAGCAGCACCTGGGACAATCTTTAGCCTATATCAATGAAGGGACCATTCCCAATACCCGTTTAAAACCAGCAACTTCCAAGTCTTATGAATTGGGGCTGGATACGAGGTTGTTCAACGACCGCATCGGACTGGAACTGACCTGGTATAACCGGAAAACAGAAAATGACATCTTAAGCAGCCAGATCTCTGTTGGTTCAGGTTTCAGTAATGTCCGTTTGAACAGTGGAGAAATGGTCAATAAAGGATTGGAAATGATGATTTCGGGTACGGTCTTCAAGCAGAAATCCATGAGCTGGGACATGTCGTTCAATATGGGCTATAACAAAAACAACATCATTTCCCTAGCCGACGGGCAGCAATCGATGACGATACAGCAGAGCCGTCCCGGATTATATGGCGATGGGGGGACCCCGGTATTCATCAGAGCAGAAGTAGGGAAGCCTTATGGTATTATTCAGGGCTCCGGCTATAAACGCGATGGCAGCGGAAAGATTGTCTTCAACGCTAAAGGTCTTCCGGTGGAAGGTGAGCTGAGAAATATTGGAAACAGCGTTTCTCCATATACCCTGGGATACAATAACAATTTCAGGTATAAGAACTTTAACCTTGGCATTTTGCTGGATGCGAAGTTTGGAGGAAAGATCTCCTCGGGAACAAATAACCTGGCCTATCTGGCGGGTTTGAGTAAGGAAACCTTACCTGGTCGTGAAGGAGGTGTTGTGGGGGCAGGTGTCAATGAACAGGGGCAACCAAATACGGTCAATGTTCCGGCCCAGGAATATTACAGCTGGGTAGCCAATCACATTGCAGAAGAATTTGTATACGATGCCAGCTTTGTCAAGTTAAGACAGGTGGTATTGGGCGTAAATCTACCTAAAACCTGGGTGAACAAGATCAAAATGAGCGATATCAGCCTTTCGTTTGTCGCAAGAAACCTGTTTACCATTTATAAAAAAGTGCCTTTGGTGGATCCGGAATCGACCTTCCTTACCGGAAATGTACAGGGGATAGAAATGCTCTCTGTACCGGCAACCCGTTCATTTGGCTTAAACCTGAATTGTAAGTTTTAAAAATTGAAACCATGAAGCAGAAAACTTTATATATAGCAGCATTGTGGATCTTGCTGGGTACTTCCTGTACCAAAGATCTGGAAGAGATGAACATCAATCCAAATCAACCCACAAAAGTAGAACCGGGGCCTTTGTTTACAGCGCTGGAGCTGCGCCAGGCCGGAACGTCTGTTGCCAGAAGAAGCAATGTTGGTTTTGGAATGATGATGGTTCAGCAGACCGCAACCACAAAGATTGATGACCTGGAAGGCGATAAATACCTGCCATCGGAAAGTGCTGCCCTTTTATTCAATGAAGAGTATGCCGTCCCGGTTGTAAATATGGCCATGCTGATCGATATGCTAAAGCAGGCCCCGGAAAAAGTAAACCTCTATGCTGCGGCAAGAATCTGGAAAGTGATGCAGATGCACCGGTTGACAGATGCCTACGGCGATGTTCCTTATTCCCAGGCGGGGCAGGGATTTCTGCAGCAGATTTATAAGCCGGTATATGATAAACAGTCGGCCATCTATGCCGATATGTTAAACGAACTGGAACAGGCGACAAAAGCGCTTGATCCGGCGAAAACTACCTTTGGTGCGGCGGATATCATCTATCAGGGAAAAACAGAACAATGGAAGCGTCTGGGCAACTCCTTAATGCTGCGCCTGGCATTGCGTCTGATTAAAGTTGATCCGGCAACGGCTAAACAATGGGCGTTAAAAGCCATCCAGGGTGGTGTGATGCAGAATAATGCCGATATCTGTTACATGAGGCATACGGGCCCGCAACAGGAACTGGCTAACCCGATAGCTTTCGATTTTCAAAAGTTCGACCTGATCAGGGCAGGAGACATTAAGATCGGTAAGACATTTATGGATTACCTGAAAGCAACAAACGATCCCAGATTGGAGGTCTACAGCTCGCTTCCTGATGGAAACAGCGACCCTTCTCTGCAAAAAGGATTGCCAAATGGTTACAATGCAAGCACCATTTCTGCAACTCCGGGCGGAGGAGACCTGACTACTTATTCTATTTTCAATGTCAAGACCATTCTGCCGTTAGCAGCACCTACCTTTTTTATCACTTATGCGGAAACCGAACTGATGCTGGCCGAAGCTGCGGCCAGAGGCTGGACAACCGATCAGGCGGCCACACATTACCGCGCTGCAGTCGAAGCATCCATGGATCAGCAAAAGCTGTATGGTAAAACCATTTCAGCTACAGCAACCAGTACCTACCTGACAACAGGGAACCCTTTCCCAACAGGAGGAAGCCTGGAATTGCAATTGAAATCCATCAATGAACAGTATTGGGTGGTGACCTTTTTAAACGGCTGGGAAAGTTACGCCAACTGGAGAAGGACCGGAATCCCTCAGCTAAGTCCGGTGAATTATCCCGGGAACGCAAGCGGTGGAACGATTCCAAGAAGGTTTACCTTCCCGAGAAACGAATACAGCACCAACGGAGAACAGGTGAAACAGGCCATCGCACAACAAGGGCCGGACGCTTATACCACCAGGGTATGGTGGGATAAATAAGAAAAACAGTAAAATGGCTGAATCCCTGATNNATCAGGGATTCAGCCATTTTTTTTATTCGTACCAGCGTTGCTTCCTGACGCTCCTTCATCTCCAGCTCCTCTGGTTCTGCCGGTATCCTCGCTGTAGGTATTGCTATAACAGTCTTCCAACTGCTACTATTCTGTTTCTTTTTTGAGAGTAGGTTGCCAGGGCCCTGTAGGGGCTACAGCCCTGTCAATCCCGATTGTTGTCTGTTGAAATTTAATTGCAATCTAAAAGTAGTTGGTCGCATGTTATACGCTTTGTATTGACTTTAATAAAACTTATTGCTTATATTAGTATTGTTGATATTTAAAATATTAACTGTTGTTAATTATCGATTAACCTGTTCAATATGGCAAAAGCACCAAATGGTCCTTTAGGGGCCTTAAACGGAAAATTACACAACCTGGTTTTTTATATGCTGAACGGACAGCCTGTTGTTCGTACCATCGGCGATCCGGGTAAACCAAGCAGGAATCAGCTGGCCAACCGCCAGGCGATGTCTATGACCATGGAAATGGTAAGCAGGATCTCTGAGTTTATCAATGTCAGCTTTGAGCTGGAAGCAAGAGGAACTGTGCGAAATGCCCATAACCTGGCCACTTCCTATATAAAAAAACACGCTTTAAAAGGGGAATATCCTAATATTTCCGTGGATTACAGCAAGGTCATACTCAGCAATGGCAATTTACCAGGGGCAAATGACCTGAACATCGAAAAGAAGGAAAAAGGAGTATTGATAAGCTGGGACCCTAGTGGTAAGCACGACGATACCGTCATGATTCTTCTTTATCATCCCCTGGAAAAAACAGCGATGTCTGTGATTAACGCCTGCAGGAGAGATGCGGGCTCGTATTTTATCGATTTGTACGAGAAACGGCTTGATGAACCTATTGAAGCTTATATCTGCTTTAAATCCGCCAATGGCAAGGCCATTTCGGACAGTGCCTACATTGGAAATCTAAACGGAGCAGTGGAAAGCCCCGAAATGCTTAAGCAAAAGCAAGGATACGCACTGGTAAAACAACGTTTTGATATTCTGGAGGCCGATTATTTGCAGCAGATAAAAGATAACCGGGGGAATCCCGTCAATACTAAGGCCTTCCGGAACCTGGAAAAGGAATATGAGGTGCTGAAAAACAAACTGGAACACCTTCCCGGGAAGCCTGGTTAAGGTGGTTCTGCTTTGATTTATGTGCTTAAACACAGGGTATCCTTCAGCTTGTGGATACCCTGTATGAATTAATTATTTAAAAGCAAGGGTAGCGCTTGGGCTAAGGATCGTTCCGGTGGATTTTCCATCGGCTGCTTTAACGCCATCTACCCAGATTTCAACTACAAGTGTAGAGTTGGCATCAACACCAGTTCCCGAGACACCAAAACTTACCGCGTGAGCTGAAGAAGGAATGGTATATTCATTACTGGTCCAGTTTTGCGTATTGAGGCTGGTGAAGCTTTCATTTTTACCGGAACCGTCTGTATAAACTGCATTGCTGATTTTTGTACCTGTAGAACCGATGGCTTTGAATACAACTTTATGCGTGCCGTTTGAAGGTCCATCTTTCTTGTCTTTTTTACACGCAAATAATAAGGTTAAGCTTAAAATTAATGTTAGTGATAGGATTTTTGTAAGTCTTTTCATTGATTTTTTAAATAGTTATTGGTTATAAATTATAAAATGCCGAAAAACAAATGTCATGCCAAGAGTGCCGAAATTTTGATCTTAAAGTAGAATTTTTAGATCCGGAGCAAGGGATTGTGTTCGGTTTGTTTCTCCTAAAATATTGATTTTAATGCATTTAAATTATGTTTTTGTACTTAAGTTCTGTGGTTCTTAAAAAAAACGTTACACTTGTCTCCATGAGGTGACTGTTTGTTTTTATCGTTTATTCTGTACAGTTCTCGTATTTTTTTGATATCGTTATTAAATAATGATTGCAGCGCCCTGATCGGTCAAGGTAAATCCCTGCGAAGAAAGTCCCGGAGCTGCGAAGGATGGTTTTGGGGAAGGGAATTGAAATTTATATGTACTTTTGCGGGAAAGTATCTTTTTCTATGATGACCCTTGCTGCAATTGAATTAAATAACACTTTTCTTTTTAAGTTTTTGAAATTCGGTGTCGTAGGTTTTTCCGGGCTTATCGTCGATTTTGGTGTTACTTATCTCTGTAAGGAGAAGTTGAAAATTCATAAATACATTGCCAGTTCATTGGGCTTTATTGTGGCCACTACCACGAATTATACCTTAAACCGGTATTGGACCTTTAACAACCATGATGCGGCCAGTATTACCCAGTTCGGCAAATTCTTTGTCATCTCTCTGGTGGGATTATTTTTAAGCAATACCCTGATTTACCTGCTCAATGACAAGTTGAAATGGAATTTCTATGTTGCCAAGGCTTGTGCCATTGTGATTATTTCTTTATGGAACTTCTTTGCCAATTACCTGTATACCTTCTCCAGTTAAAACCCAATCTTTAAATGCTACAAACGAAAAAAAGTGCTGAACAAGTATTGCTCATTTTTTTAGGGATATGGACCCTTTTGAATATTATTCAGGCAACATTTGTAGAGGTACATGCCGATGAGGCTTATTATTGGGTGTATTCCCGCTTTTTGGACTGGGGATACTTTGACCATCCGCCAATGGTGGCGTTATTTATCAAAATCGGAGACGCTTTATTGCCGGGGACACTGGGGTTGAGGCTATTTACGGTCATCACGAGTACGCTTTCTGTTTTCCTGCTTTGGAAGATCGTAAAGCCCTATGCGGAAAATATTAAGCTCTTTGTTTTGTTGTTTTCCTCGGTGGTTCTTTTCCATGTATATGGCTTCATTACCACCCCCGACTCGCCATTGTTCTTTTTCACAGTGCTGTTTTTTTATATATACCAGAGATATGTAGCTTCTGATAAGCTCAAATGGGCTTTTCTCCTGGCATTAGTGATCGCTTGTTTATTGTACAGCAAATATCATGGAATTCTGGTATTATTTTTCACGATCCTTTCTAACCTGAAGTTATTAAAAAGACCTTCTTTCTGGCTCATTGTTGGGGTTGCTGTCCTTGCTTTTCTTCCCCATATCTGGTGGCAGGTGCAAAACAATTACCCTTCATTTTATTACCATGTGATTGACCGCTCCGCGGCTTTTTATAAATCAAAATTCACGACGGAATATCTGCTGGCTCAGCTGGCACTTGCCGGGCCACTGGTGGGTTGGTTCCTGTACCAGGCGGCCGTAAGGTTGAAAACGGAAGATGCTTTCATCAGGGCGATTAAAGTTAACTTTTATGGTATTTTCATTTTCTTTCTTTTTAGTACACTGAAAGGAAGGGTAGAGGCACACTGGACCTTGCCGGGGATGCTTTGTCTGTTTATCCTTGCCTATCTTTTCATGGCAAAAAAGGGAATGCCGAAATGGTTTGAGAAGCTGGCCATCGTCAACATCATACTCATCATTCTGACCCGCATCATTCTCATCATCCCGATCGGTTTTTTAATGAAAATTAATGTGGTTGACTATTACTTTGGCAACCAGGTTTGGGCAAAACAGATTCATGAAAAGGCCGGAGATGCTCCTGTAGTCTTTACGGATTCTTTCCAGGTCCCTTCACGTTATAATTACTACAACCGCAGTACTAAAGGTTTTGGCTACGATTCCAGGTATTACCGGAAAAACCAGTACGACATCTGGCCGCTGGAAGACAGCATCAGAAACAAAAAGGTATATTATGTTTTACCAGCCAGTCATGGCGAAGGGCTGTCGCAGGATACAATCTCTACTTCAAAAGGCTTGTATTATGGACGCTGGGTTGAAGCGCTGAGGACTTACCAGAAAGTGGCTGTTAATCCTGTGGAAACGCTTGCCCCGTTGAAAAAGGGAACCGAAGTATCTTTGAAACTGAAGATTACAAATCCATATGATCAGGAAATCTATCTCGGCAATAGCGGAGAAAAATGGAAATGTTTTCTTGAATACAGTTTCAGGAACGGAGAAGACCTGGCTGAGTTTAAGCAGGTAAGCGCTGATCTCGAAAACATCAGGATTCCTGCAAAGCAATCTGTTGAGTTGCCGGCCAAATTTATTGCCCCGGAATCTGCCGGAAAATATAAGCTGATCTTCTCCTTAAGAACTGAACCTTTTAGTGGCGCAAGAAACAGCAATATGATTGCTGTTGAGGTTAAATAGAAAGCTGTTTTAACAGGCTCATCTGGTCTATCATTCCTGAATGGCGCCAGATGATTTCCCCTTTTTTAAAAAGGAGGAAGGTTGGAACGGCTTTGACATTGTATTTCGCCGCAGCAGCCTGATTTTTGTCGATATTGATCTTAATCACCCTTGCCCTTCCTTCGGTAATTCTGGCTACCTCCTGAATCACAGGGTTCATTGATTTGCATGGTCCACACCAGTCGGCATAAAAATCTACCAGTACCGGTGTTTCTGATTGAATAAGTTCCTGAAATGCGCTCATACTTGTTTTTTAATAGAAAATCCGGAGAAAATGTAAGCAGGAGGCGTTCGTTTTCTCCGGTTTATTTGTTAATTATAATGCATCGTAAATGGTGACCTTTTCAAAAAGACCACGGAATTCATCTAAGAAGGCAAGGTGTAAAGGATGCGTTTGATAAACATCATGTCCGGCAAGATCTTCAAAAATAATGATCAAAGAAAAAGTATAAGAAGTATCCACTACAGCGCGCTCAATGGGAGCAGGGATTCCTACATAAAAAGACTTTACTGATTCAATCTTTTCCAATGATTCAAGACCTTTTCTGAAAGCAGCTTTCTGATCTTCGGTGGTATCGGCTTTTAGCCAGAATAAAACGTGGTGAGCTAACATATTCTAATTGTTTTTTTGGTAAATATAACGAATTGGAAGATGTCTGGGAATAAAGACTCGGAGACAGGGCCTGAAACCTGCCCCCGGAATCTTAATCTAGCGTGCTTTTATTAAAACGGACAATCGTGATCAAACGCTACAGCAGATTGTAAATAAATTTTCCGAAGGTTTTTGGCATAATGATTGATTCGCTGAATAATAAATTAACGTGATGGTAAAAAGAGTAATCCTGGGCTTAGTCATTTTCTTTGTGGTAATGGGAGGGGCAACCTTCTGGATCTTTAACAGTTTCGACAGGTCTAATGCTGAAGCGGAGGCAAGGTCGGCTGCTGATTTTACTACCGGCCGTTTTGTGGTTACGGAACTCTGGGAAATGCAAAAGAAAAAAGGAAGTCAGGTGATGAGCTCTTACCTTTATATGAAAGTGAAGGATGAGCCGGTTAACCTGAGGTTGCCATGGCAGGGGCTCACTGAAGATCAGGTCGCGATTGCTAATAAGATCCATGACGGAGACAGCATCACCGTAAAAGTGCTGAGCAGGCAACTGGCTTCGGCCCGGGAAAATGGTGTGCTAAAAGCCATAAACCGCTTTATTATGGGCGACAAAAGGGAGGTGACTATTTTTAAGCTTTCTGTGAATGGTCAGTTACTCGTAGACAAAGACATCCATAGCTGGGACGAAGGACAGGTAACTTTACTTAATCGATTGGCCGATAATCCCTTTGTCCTGCTTGTGCCGGCAGGGTTGTTGATTTTTATCGTTGGCTATGTAAAAAGAAAAAGGGCTGAAAAACAGGGAGGTAATGCAGCCACAATGCAGTCATAGGGGACATGTTAGGGTAAATTCATAAAATCAGAAGTTTAACAGGGATGGCTAAATATTACGTTATAGAGAAGGACCGGACGGTGATCAGGCCGCTGGCATTCCTGCTGCCAATAGGGATTGCTTTTTTGATATTGCTGCTCCTGCTGCCACTGATGACGATACTCATTATGCTGAAAGGCGAGGTTCAGGAGATCGAGGCTAAAAATTTCGCCAGCTATATCCTCCTTCTTCCGCTGTTCATTGCCAGTATCCCTTTGTTTACCTATAGCCGGAGGCAAATGGTTTTTGAGAAAAATGAAAAAATGGTTTACCTGCAGACCATATTTAGAAGAAAATCTTTGATGACCTTTGAGCAAATGGGCGAGATTACCTTAAAAGCAGATTTTGGAATGGCTTATTACCTGAAAAGTAAGGCCGACCGATATGGGAAAGGATACCGGATTTCTCCCTCTTTTATCAACGCAAATGATCCCTCCAAAAAGGAGTTTGAAGAGGTGTTATTATCCGATATCCGGGGAATTCAGGTCCTGCAGCCAGCTGCTCCGCTGATTTCTGATCCTGCTAAAATATTACGGCAAACGGGTACGCTCGCCTTTTACAATACGCATGCAGATGGCTATGTGTTGAAACCCAATAGCATCTGGAGCGCTGTTCCCAGCTTTGCGCTGTTTCTTGTTTTTGCGGGCATCACCTGGTATTCCATCATTTTTGGCAATGGATGGCCGCAAAAAGACCAGTTTATCCCTTTCCTGCCATTTATCCCGCTTGGCTTTTTCCTGGCAACGCTGAGCAGAAGGGTTGTTTTTGATGTCAGCAGGAAAAGCATCCGCCTATACCTGTTTGGCCTGCCGTTGCTTAGTTATCCGTTATCTGGATTTACCGGGTTTAACATTGTAAGGAAGAGCCATAATGGCGTTTATAACGGAACAGACATCAGAATGAAATTTGTCAAAGGAGGAAGTAAAGAGGAGAAGGAATTGACTTTGAAAGGTTTTGGTAAGACAAACCCCATTGAACCTTTTCTTGATGAAACGGAGTTTGTGCTGGATAAAATCAAATAAAAAAGGGAGTTTCCTCCCTTTTCTGTGATGGTTATTTTTTGCCGATATTGAATTTAAGGTTGACCTCAAAATCCCCATCGGTATACCCGGTGATGGCAGAGGTTGCAGTATTGTAATAGGCCATAATGTATAAGCTTGATTTATAATTTATGCCCAGTCCAACCGTCACATTTTCAGTGCTGTGGTACATGCTCATCAGGTACAGCTTGTCGTTGGCAAAGCTGGCATTGAGCCCGGCATCCCATAGGTTATCATAATTCTTAATCCCTCTGAACACCCCTTTAGGCTCCAGCCTGACCGCATCGACATCGCTGCCCAGGTTAAATTTGTAGCTTATTGCGGAGTAAAAAGTAGGCTTGTCTGCATAATTTAAATCTTCTTTTTTAAAGGCAGAACGCAGGTTCGGGATGGAACCTTCAATGTTCAATCCTTTGGAGCTGTAGGCAACACCAAAATCACCATCTACGAGATAACCCCTGTCGTTAAACCTGGCAATGGAAGGGTCATTGATGTCGCTGTTTTTTAAGCTGCTCAGGTCAAAACGGTCCTTGCTGGCACCGAAAGAGAGGCCAAAGCTTAGCTTTTTATCGTCGTCATTCAGGGGGAGGTGATAAGCAAAAGTCGCTACTGCCTTGGTGTGTTGTATTCCACCTGCCTTCTCGTTATATACATTCAGGCCCAGGCCTACTTTACCCAGTTGCTGATCCAGGGTAATTCCCTGACTCAGCGGGGCACCCGGAATGTTTGACCATTGTTTGCGAAAGCTCCCGTTAATATTTAAACCACTGTTTGCTCCTGCCATTGCCGGATTGACCAGGTATTTGTTCTGAAAATACTGCGCATTCAGGGGAAGGATCTGTGCTTTTCCTTCCTGCATAAATGCCGATGTAAATAACAACAGACTAAGGCTGAAGTATTTTATATGTAGATTGATTGATCTCATGTCTGTAAAAATTAATCTCTGATAATATTGATATACCCTTTGAAATTCCCTAATCCGGCTCCCATGTCAAGGATGTAGTAATAGGTGCCTTCCAGCAGCGGACTGCCATTTACGGTGCCGTCCCAGTCGTTGGCATAGGATTGGCGCATAAACAACACCCGGCCGCTCTGGTCAAAGATTCTCAGGGTATTTTTCGGATAGTAATCAATGTTTTTAATCACAAACTTATCATTGATGCCATCTCCGTTCGGGGTGATCAGGGTTCCTGCTTCCAGCTTGTAATCATCGGCAACGCTGATCTGAATGCTTTGTTCAGAACTGCAGCCGCTGGCATTGGTTACGGTCACTTTATAATTGCTGCTTTGTTTTGGCCTTATGGAAACCGTGGCGCTGTTTTGTCCGCTGATGAGCTCATTGCCTGTCCAGCTGTATTGCGTTCCTCCTGTGGCCGTTAACTGGATCAGATCTCCCTTGGAGATGCTCGTTCCTTTGCCGCTAAAAATCTGTATGGTTGGTAAAGCGTTGACGGTAATTGTCGCGCTTCCTGTTTGTGCCTGTGTACCGTAGGCATCTGTTACACTGATCAATCGATAAGTAAATAAGCCTGAATTGCCGGAAGGAGCACTTATGGTGGCCACGTTCGTATTGCTGATCAGGCGGATGTTGCTGCCTCCATTGATCGAATAGAGGAAGGTAAAAGGAGCAGTACCAGTACTGCCACTGAAGGTAATTACCGGAGGAGTGCCATTGACACATACCGCTGCTGAACCTGAAATTGTAGCTACCGGCAAAGGTTTTACGGTAACCGTTGCAGATCCTGTTTGAGGCTGACTGCTATTGGCATCACGCACATTGGTCAGCACATAGGTAAAACTGCCCGTTGTTTGGGTAGGTACTTCCAGCATGGCGGTATTCCCTGCGCTGTTTAGGTTTTGGATTTCGCCTCCGTTAACCTGATAGCTGAATGTGAAAGGAGGAACTCCGGCTGTAGCGGTAAAAGTGATTATCGGTGCCGGGCTGCCTATGGCAACTGTGGTATTGCCACTGATCGTTCCGGCTGCTTTTGCATGGATCGTTAATGTTGCCGGTTTGTAATCAATGGCATAATTAGGGCTCAGCGCGAGACTGCCCTGGGTAATCTGGTAAGTCCCGGCTGCTTCTCCTGCATTCCTGCTCAGCTGACCTGAAAATACATCTGTTCCTATCGGTGCTGTTGATGAGGTATAGGTAAATGCCGGGTCTGCGGTTCCTGCTAATTTTTGTTTGTTTTCTGCAGTAACCACCATTGCTTTCGGTGCGACTGTTAGTACCTGTTGTTTTGGAATTGCCGGACTGTACAATGCATTGCCTTCCTGGCTTGCAGTAATCGTCGTTACGCCTGCATTGATGACGCGGATTTTAAGGTCTGTGATCGTGGCAACACTTGCATCAGAGCTGGTATAGCTCAGGTTGATGTCGGTATTGTCGCTGCTGGCCCCAATTTCCAGGTCCGGATCTCCATAAGTGGCTGTTCTGGTTGGGTTAAAAGTAATGGTTTGGGTTTTTGGAATAAAGCTGTCGTCGCGGGTGTACCAGATCGGAGAGGTAATGATCCTGCTTCCGTCCGTTTCCAGGATGTCTGCATAATAATAACCTGTGGCCAGGTTAGCTAAATCGCTGTGTGTATAGTTTAATACTCCCGAACTGCTGTTGCTCACCTGAGTCGGGTTTACACCGCTTCCGGGCGTTCCATACATCAGCTTGATGCTCGTTACCGGACTGGTCGTGGCGGTGCTGACCGAGATCACTGGTCCGGCAACACCGGTGAAGACGCTGCCCAGGGGCATTTTATTTAAAGTGAAGGTCACCTTTGCAGCGGAGTCCTGAGAAGCGTAAAACCGCATTTTCTTAATTGCATCCAGGAGGTCATTTTCTGTCAGGGCAGGGGCGAGGACCACCAATCTCGCGCGGGTATGCCGTCCGAAGGTTAAATTGTGGTTGTCGTGGTCAATGCTGGCACCAAGATGGTATCCTTTGGCGAGCATCCGGTTGTAATAACTGAGGTAACTCATGGAGCTGGCCGGATCTGAATAGGTCAGGTTGGTAGAGAAAGCCGGACCGCTTTCCAGTGCTGTCCCCACAATCGCGCTATCGGCACTTAAGTCGTAATTAGCTGCAATATTGTTGTAGTCGGTTGTATTTGGGTGTGCAAGTGTGGCAATGGCATTCAATCCATGGCGGTTGATGGCCCTGAATAATCCGGTAGGACCGGTATATACGCTTTTAGGAACGTAAATCTGGTGCTCTCCGCTTTCCCATCCGATCAGGGAGTCTATCCCATAAACGATCACGTGACCGCCGCCGCTGATGACTCCCCATTCCATACCATGAAGGGCCAGGAAAGTAGAGGTTGTTGCTTTTTTAGCGGCATCCATACCTGGCTGCCAATTGGCCAGTGACATTCCTGCCCCGGTGTGGTTGTGCTCAGAAAGTCCTAAAAAGTCCATTTTCATGGAATTCTTTGCAAATTCATAATCGTCCTCAGGTTTTTTAGTCTTATCGTCTTTATTTCCATCAGAATAACTGCTGTGGCTGTGCAGGTTTCCGTAATAGAAGTTGAGGTTGTTTACATCTAAAATACCTGTTTTCTGGCTTCCGCTGAGTGGGTTGCTGCTCAGGTACAATGGGCCGCCGCTACAGCTGCTGTTCAGGGAAAAGATGTAAAAATAGTAAGTGGTATTCTGAGCGAGTCCGCTTCTGATGAATCCATTTCCGGTTCCTCTTTTAATGACAATACCACCTCCCAGAGCATCTCCAACGTTGTATGTTGTTTGGTTAACAGGGCCGGCAGTAAGGCTGT
This sequence comes from Pedobacter sp. KBW06, assembly GCF_003852525.1. Classification (GTDB taxonomy): domain Bacteria; phylum Bacteroidota; class Bacteroidia; order Sphingobacteriales; family Sphingobacteriaceae; genus Pedobacter. Next base: position 1,205,631 of record NZ_QAJL01000003.1, on the reverse strand, counting down.
TGTTCGTGCTCATGACCACCAGGTATTCATCGGCATTGCCTGTTGGTGCATAAGTCCCCTGGATGAAGTTGTAGTTTGAAGAAGTTACGGTAAAAGCAGTAGGCTGGTTTGCAGGAATGCTGCAGGGAGCCGGGGTTTTGGTGACTTCAGATCCGCTGAGGTAAGTTGTGCTCAGGTATTTTGGTCCTCCGGTACAGGAGATGTTGTTTAAGGAGAAAATGAAGTAATAATAGGTTGTGGAACTCGGGAGTCCGGTATCTGTAAAAGTCCGGCCTATAATGCGGTCGCTGACAATACCACCACCAATAGCAGTCCCTTTGTTGTAAACGGTTCCATCTACCGGTAAGGCCGTCAGGTTTGGTGATAAGCTTCTGATGATCAGGTATTCATTGGCATCTGCAGCTGCGGTAAAGCTCCCTGTAATGCTGTTGGTGCTGACACTGCTGAAAACCAGTGAACTGGCAATGGTAGCTGGTGCTGCACAGGGCGGAAGGTTTGGTGGCAGGTGAACACCCAGGCGGTTCAGGTCATCGTCGTCAATCGCATTCTGAACGATAGAGATCGGCAATTGGGTCCAGTCGTTCAGGTTGAATGTTGGCGTTGGTCCGGTTACAGAGATATTTCTGACATAAGAGATGTCTTTTGCGTTGATGCCTTGTCCGAAAGCATCAATGATGTTGTTGTCGTTGTCCAACAAGGTGATACCGTCGTTTCCATTGAAGTTGATCACCAGGTTACTCGTTTGTGCGGCGCTGGCAGAGGTTAAATAGGGAACCTCAGCACCATTTCCTGTATTGCCGATCAATACTGTTCCCTGAGCGGGAATGATCACGTTGAGGTTCATGGTCTGGGATGGGTTCGGTGTAATGTTAATGTTTCCTGCATCTCCGGAAATGTTATACAATGCCAGCTTTAATTGTAAAGTAGCCGTGTTGACCGGGCTGTTGCTCAGGTTGCTCAGTTCAATCCACTTATTGGTGGAGGTACCTTCGTAATACTGGCTGATGATTACCGGAATGTTTAAGGCGGGAGGGTTCTTGGTCCTCGCATTCAGGATGCTGATGGTTGTTTGCGTGTTTAGGCTTTCATCGGATGCGACCAGGTAAATATTATAGGCGGTGCCGGCAACCAGTCCGGTGATGGTCTGTGCGACATCAGTATTGGCTGTATTTACCATCGGGCCCGACTTTAATGCTGGAATTCCATTTCCGTCCAGACCTGCTTTTACCTGTGCGGTGGTAGTTGGCGCGGTTCCGCTAGCTGGAATTAAGACATAATATGTTGTTCCATCTTCATTTATGTTGCTGATCAATTCTAGTGTAGTATTGCCAATGGTGCCTATTTTAGGGTAGCCTGCGGTATTAACCGGAGCTGTGACATCCGGATTTAGGGTCGTTGTATTTAAGGTAGAAAATGTCGTTTGAAGATTAGGAATGGCTGCAGCATCTGCGGAAACGCTGAAGATTTTATAGGCGGTGTTCGGATTTAAACCATTGATCGTTGCAATGGCCTCTATATTGGCGGTATTTGCAATGCTGCCTGATTTGAATGCGGCAATTCCATTGCCATCCTGGCCATTTTTTATTTGTGTGGGGCTGGTTGGTGCGGTTCCTGAGGCTGGAATCAATACATAATAAGTAGTCCCCGCTTCATTGATGTTCGTTAAAAGATCAAGGGAGGTCGCGCTGATGTCGTTGAGTTTTGGGTAGGTAAGAGCATTTACTGGTGGTGTATTGTCCGTTCCACCGGTACTGGAGGTACTTCCCCCAATCTCAAAGCCCATTCTTCCCGGGGCAGGAGAATTGAAACCCCAGCCACCGGTGCCGCTTTGTCCGCTTGCATAAAAACGAAGCGTAATGGTGGTTCCCGCAGCCACATTTTGCAACGCAGAAACCCCTGACAGGCTGATGGTTGGAAAAGGGTTTGCTGTTGGATTGGTCACGTTTGCTGCCAGAACAGTAGAAGGAGCGCCAATAAGGCTAAACGTATTCCCGTCCAGGCTGTAAGCAAACTGTACACTTACTCCTGGATTCTGATAATAAGTTGCAGTCCCAGCGAAAATTGCATTGATGCTGGCTAATGAAATCGTTTTTCCGCTGGATGCTGTGAGGGTCACCTGGAAATAATCTGTGTTTGCGACATTAATTCCGTCGTTCTTAAAGCCAGTGGTTCTGAAGGAATTATTGGCTGAACTGGCAGGGGCACCGGCTCCTCTTGTGAGTACGGGGGCTGCGGTAAGCCCCGCATCATAGGTGTTTGCTGTGGAGGTGACGGGCTGACCCTGTCCGCTGAAATCCCAACTGGCAATTTGCGCACGAAGTTGGGCGGGAAAATAAAGAACAGCAAAAAATAACAACAAGAGTAATTGTTTTTTCATAGGGATGTAATTGTTTTTTTTGTGGAGTTATTGGTTTTTTTTGATCTTTTTATTGATTTTGAGTGCTTCTCAAGCCTTTGTGTGCTTAGTTTGTTGGTTCTTAGTGACTTGTGGTGATGGTTTAGCGGTTATAAAGCGATCATGATCCTGATCTGCTTTCCTGTGGTGACCTGTAAGATCATGATGGTTTCATAAGAGCGTAGGTTTAGATTGCCAAAAATATACGCAAAAAATTCCGCTGATGTTAATTTGTTGTTAAATATTGTGTTTGTTGAAAAATAAAGTTAACGATCTCATTTTTTAGGGGTTAAGCCCATTATTTTTGGGTGAAACCTGATTGTATGGTCTGTTGTTGAAAAATTAGGGATTACATGGCTCAGAATTATTAATTCGGAAACATATATGTTACATTAACTTAATTTTGATAAATTAGTTTCGGGGATTCAAACATGTCATTACAGCAAACACTTTCAGATCATGATCTCAAGACCAGGTTAATCGCCGGGGAGGAGACTGCTTTTGCGGAACTTTATGATCGTTATAGTGCCCCGATTTATCAGTATATCAAGAAGTTTGTGCATTCTACAGACTTGTCTGAGGACCTTACTCAGGAGATTTTTATCAAGATCTGGCAATGTAAATCTAAACTGTGTGAAGTCCGCTCAATCAGGGCTTATCTGTTTATTATGGCCAGAAACCATACCTTGAACAGTCTTAAAAAAGCATTACGCTCTGATGTGGCCATGTCGGAAGTGCTGAATTCTTTTGTAGAAGAAAGAAATGATACGGAAGAAAGCCTTTTAAGTAAAGAGTATCATGAATACCTGGAAAAAGCATTGGATGCTTTACCCTCCAGGACCAGGGAGATCTTTAAGTTATGCAGGCAACAGGGCAAAAGTTACGATGAGGTGGCTACCGAACTGGGGATCTCCAGAAATGCAGTAAAAAACCACATGGTGGGCTCCATGAAAATTCTGAGTGCCTCTGCGAAAAGAGACCTTGGAATCTCATTGAGTGTACTTCTGACCGTCTTTCTAAAATAATTTTAAAAAAAATCTATTTCCAGCTACCCTTGCCTGCCTCAAATATTGTCTTCCTGTTTGAATGGTCAGCCGTATGGAAGAAAACGAATTTTACAAGATCCTTGTTCAGCGTTACCTGGACAAACAACTCAGTGATGAGGAACTGGAGCTTTTTGTGCAGTTAACAAAAGAAGGAAAACTGGATGATCAGCTGCTGGAAGCCTGGAATGAAGAGGCGAAGATTTCTGATGCCGACGAAATGGATTACCAGCGTGCCAATCAGCCAAAACCTTTATGGCCAAAGCTGGCTGCTGCTGCCAGTATCCTGATTGTCATTTTTGCCGGGTTCTATTTTTACTCCGGCACCGGCAATACTTTAAATTCCATAACCACGGTAAATGCGAAGCATGATGCCGCACCGGGCGGCAATAAGGCAACCCTGACTTTATCTGACGGCTCGCAGATTTCACTGACCGATGCAGGAAACGGCCAGCTGGCAGAACAGGCTGGTGTAAAGATTACCAAAAATGCAGACGGACAGCTGGTTTATGCGATCGTTCCGTCTGATACAAAAGAATTGGCTTATAATACCATCAGCACGCCAAGAGGAGGTGTTTACCAGATCAATTTGCCTGATGGAACGAGTGTTTGGCTGAATGCTGCTTCTTCGATCAAGTTTCCTACCACATTTGCCCACCTGAGCCAGCGTAAAGTGGAGTTGAAGGGAGAGGCTTATTTTGAAGTGGCAAAGAATAAAAAACTACCCTTTATTGTCAGCACTGCACAACAGCAGGTGGAGGTATTGGGAACACATTTTAACATCAATTCTTATGAAGATGAGGGAGAGGTGAAAACTACGCTTCTGGAGGGGAGTGTAAAGGTTTCTGCCGGAAATGTGATGCTGCTTAAGCCTGGTCAGCAGGCTACTTTAGGCTTCCGGTCAGCAGGGAAAATTAAAGTCAGCCCGGCGAATATAGAACAGGCTATGGCCTGGAAAAATGGTTTCTTCCATTTTGAAAAAGAGACCCTTCATTCGGTATTGCGTCAATTGTCGCGATGGTACGATGTGGAGGTAGTTTACCAGGTAGACCGTCCTGATGATGAGTTTGTCGGAGACATCCCCCGTGGAGTGAAATTATCTGAAGTGCTGAAGATCCTGGAATTTGAAGGAACGCATTTTAAAATTGAAGGCAGGAAACTGTTTGTGATCAAATAAATACTAACCCAAATATATAACTCATGTATTGTTAAACCCAAAACGGTAGGATATGAAAAAATAGATACTCGAAAACAACGATCTCATATGAAGGAATAAACCGGACCCTGCTCGCAACAGGATCCGGATTGCCCATCCGATCATATCAGAATGGAACATTGTTCCGGTTGACCTCAAAAAATACTTATTGGATAATTAATGAATAAACCAAAACATTCAAAAATATGAATTTAAACTCATGTAGTAAAGCCTCTTTTGTCGGGAGGTTCAGCTCAATTAAGATTTTATTGGCCATGAAACTAACAGTAATTTTACTCTTTCTCGGCTGCCTCCAGGTATCCGCAGATGGTTTCTCGCAAAGGATTACGCTTTCAGAAAAAAACAGCTCTTTTAACAGCTTGTTTGAAAGCATCAAAAAACAAAGCGGTTATACTTTTTTTTACAACAATAAACTGATCAAGGAAGAAGGAAAGATCAGTGTGAACTTTAGGAATGTGACCCTGGATGAGGCGCTTAGCCAGATTTTGAAAGACCGTCCTTTCTCCTATATGATCATGAATAAAACGGTTGTGATCAAGAAGATTGAACCGGAAAACAGAAACAGAATGGAAAATCCGGAGGCCTGGGTTAACATCAGGGGGAAGGTGGTAGATACGGAAGGAAATCCGCTGCCGGGTGCATCCATCCAGGTTAAAGGGACCAAAGAGGGGGCTTCTGCCAGTGCTTCAGGAGAGTTTGTCGTGAATGCGAAAGCAGGAGATGTACTGGTAGTGAAATTTCTGGGCTATGTGACTAAAGAAGTTACGGTAACCGCAGCAAGTGCGGTCCTGAATATTGTTATGGAGGCACAGAAACAGGAGCTTTCGGAGATCGTTGTGACTGCCCTCGGGATCAAACGATCTGAAAAATCCCTGGGTTATGCGGTGCAGAAAATTGGTGGAGATAAAATCCAGACCGTTAAAGGTGTGGACCTTGGAACTTCCTTAACGGGTCAGGTGGCTGGTTTGGTCGTAAAAAATTCTACAGAGTTTAATGGAAAGCCGAAGCTGGAACTTCGTGGAGAGGATGCTTTATTGGTGATTGATGGGGTGCCTTATGGCAATATGACCCTTCGTGATGTTCCTGCGGATGATATAGAAAGCATGGACTTACTGAAAGGTTCAACAGCGTCAGCCCTTTATGGTTCCAGAGCCATTGGTGGTGTACTCCTGATCACGACCAAGAAAGGTGCAGCAGGAAAAGGTTTCGCAGTAGATTTTAACAGCAATACCATGCTTCAGCTGGGATACCTTGCTGTTCCTGAAGTACAAAGCTCTTATGGACGTGGGCAGAATGGAAAGATCGATAACGATTATGTCTGGGGGCCAAGGCTGAATGCTGGCAATACAGCGAGAGACTGGAATCCCGCAACCAAGCAATTTGAAGACAACCGCCCATTGGTTTCTGTTGGAAAAGACAACCTCAAAAACTTTATGAGTACAGGGGTCATCACCAATAACAACATTTCCATCGCTCAGACTGGTGAAAACGGAAGTTTTAGAATCGGCTTAAATCACATTTATAATAAAGGTCAGTTTCCAAATCAGAAATTGAACATGATGAACCTGACTTCCGGTGGGGAGATTAAAATCAACGATCAGTTTAAAATTGAAAGTCACCTTGGCATTAGCCGCCGTTCTGCCCCGCAAGTTTGGGGAGGTGGTTATGATAACCAGGGATACCTATATCAGTTAGTGATGTGGACGGGGACGGAATACGACATTCGCGATTATAAAGATTATTGGGTGGTACCGAATAAAACGCAGAACTGGATGTATACCAACTGGTATGACAATCCTTATCTGATTGCAAATGAGAAGTTAAGTGGCATTACAGAAAATACCGTGAATGCAAATGTAACGGCCAATTATAAGTTCAATGAGGATTTTAACCTGATGCTGCGTCTGGGATATGACAACCTGAACAATGCAGAGACGATGAGAAATCCTACCTCAAATATTTTCTCCACCCGTGGAGGCTGGAACGCCAGGGGGATGTACAGCATCCAGAATAAATCACAGTTCAGTACCAACAATGACCTGATTTTAACTTATAAAAAGAAAATCAACAAATGGTCTTTTGATGCACTTGCCGGGGGAACACTTTACTATTATTCCAATGAATGGTTAAAAGCAACGACGAAAAACGGATTGATTTCTCCAACATTCTTCTCTCTAGCAGGTTCGATCGAGCCTCCAACAGTGACTCCTGATCATAGCGCAAGACAAATCAACAGTCTTTATGGCAGGGCTTCTGTTGGATGGAATGATGCTGTGTTTTTAGATTTCACCGGCAGAAATGACTGGAATTCGGCGCAGCCAAAATCTTCAAGGGATTATTTCTACCCTTCCATTGGTTCCAGTGTGGTGATTTCGGAACTGGTTAAACTGCCTGAAGTAATCGACATGTTTAAGCTTCGCGGATCATGGTCTGTCTTTAAAACTGCATTTGATCCTTATGCGATCAATAATGTGTACAGTACGACCACTGCCGCCTGGAATACCCTTAATTCTGGAAGTTACCGGAATTATTTACTGGGTGAAGGCTTACTTCCAAGTTCACAACGCACCTGGGAAATTGGTACAGCAGGATACCTGTTTAAAAAACGCCTGCACTTTGATGTGGCTTATTTTAACAAGTATTACTACAACAGGCAGACGGATACCAAAGAAAAAGGAAACACGGCCTATTTACCTGGTTCCAGTGGATTCAGTATGGCAATTGTGAACAGCAAGGAGACTTATGAGCGCAGAGGTATAGAGATCACAGTAGATGGATCGGTGATTAAAAGCAGGGATTTCGAATGGTATGCAACCATGAACTGGGCACAGCAACACCGTTATTATGTAAACACAGATCCTCAGTATTCTCCCGACGACTTATGGACCAAGAAAGGACAACGTCTGGATACTTATAAAGCCAACTATTGGCTGAGAGATCCGCAGGGGAATGTCATCTTCAATAATGGTTACCCTGTAAACAGTGATTATCAGAAGAAGTATGGTTATGGAGAGCCTGATTTCAGCTTTGGATTCCTCAATAATTTCCGCTATAAAAACTGGAATATGAGTGTAAATATCGATGGCAGGATAGGTGGACTGATGTACAATTATATGTACGATAAGATGTGGGATACAGGAACAAATCCTGATTCGGACAACCAATACCGTTATGATCAGGTAGTGAATGGCCTGAACAATTATGTAGGGCAGGGGGTGAAAGTGATTTCGGGAAGTGTAGTATTTGATAAATACGGACAGATCACGAGCGATACCAGACAATATGCACCAAATGACGTAAAGGTAGGTTACCAGGATTTCGCACAGAATTTCAGAGGAGGAGATAAAGGGATTCAGAATGAGTCTTTTGTGAAACTTCGTGAACTGTCGCTGGGATATACCTTCTCGCCAAAGATCATTGGTAAACTGGGATTGAAGCGCGCTTCTTTCTCTGTTACAGGACAGAATTTATTCATGTGGACGAACTTCAAATACTCGGATCCGGATGTAGATACTGAAAACCTGAACTCGCCATCGCAGCGCATGCTGGGTTTCAATATTAAATTAGGCTTGTAATCTTATTGTAGATCGTAAAAATATAACAGATGAAACCATCATGAGCATACCGCTAAAAAAAGCAATGAATGTGCTCATGATCGCTTCATAACCGATAATATTAAATATATTCAAATGAAAAATACTCTTTTAAAATATATGTTAATATTGCCCACGCTGGCATTGTTAACCCCCGGATGTAAGAAGTTTGATGATATCAATTCAAATCCGGATAAAACAGGTGAGGTGAGTTCCTCCATCCTGGCTACCGGTATGATCCTGAACATCACCCGTAGTGATATCAGCACTCAAAAGGCATTTATCCAGCCTTTTCTCTTAGGGAAGTACATCACCTGGGGTGAAGGGCAGGAGAACCTTCAGTACAATAAAATTAACAGGGCAGATTTTGGCCGTTTAACCTTGCTTCGCAACATTGCGCCAATGGAGAAATATGCGACCAGTGAGGCCTTAAAGAAATCTTATCAGGCATTGGGGCACTTTATTCGTGCCTGGCAGTTTTTTCAGGTCACGATGCAGGTTGGAGATGTGCCTTTTACTGAAGCAATCAAAGCAGAAACAGAAAATGTTTTACGTCCCAAATATGACACCCAGAAAGCTGTTTTTCAGGGAATCCTTGCGGAACTGGATCTGGCAAATCAGCTTTTTGCGGAAGGCGCGAACTTCGACGGCGATCCGATATATGCCGGGAAAGCAGACAACTGGAGAAGGTTAACCAATAGCTTCGAGCTTCATGTCCTGATTAATCTGTATAAAAAAACGGCTGATGCAGATTTAAAAGTCATAGAAAAGTTTAAAGATATCGTGGCCAACCGCCCTTTGATGCGCGATTTTAAAGATAATTTTGCATTGGCTTACAACAATATTGCCGGACAAAACTATCCATGGTCTGACGTTCCTGCCGGATCAGGGAATTCTTTTGTGAAATCAAATTACACGATGCTTTCCAATACTTTGCTGGACCCAATGAGAACGCTGAAAGATAAACGTCTGTTTTATTATGCCAAGCCTTCTCCGGTTAAGATCTCAGGAGGTTTGTCTGAATCAGATTACAATGCATATCCGGGAGTCGCTCCTTCAGATGCTTTTTCCAGTCTTCAAACCCGCAGGGTAGGAAAAGATTATGCAGATCTGAACAACCGTTATGTACAGTTGGTAAATGCCGAAGCGGTGAGTGTATTCAGTTACTGGGACCTGCAGTTCATTCTTGCCGAAGCCAGCCTGAGGGGTTGGATCAGCGGAACGCCTGCCCAGACTTATTACGCCGCAGGAATCAGCAGCTCTATGAATTTCATCGCAGGAAATACACCTGACCTGATGGATTATCATCACAACATGAAAATGGATGCGGGATATATTGCTGCTTTTCCGGCCAGCCCGGGGGTAGCCCTTGCAGGCTCAGATGAGGAGCAGATTGCGCAAATCATTACGCAGAAGTATGTGGCAAATTTTTTACAGGGAAGCAAGTACAGCGCCTGGTATGAAAATAGAAGAACAGGTTATCCGGTATTCACTTTAAACAGTGCCACGAACCTGAATATGCCAAGCACCAAATTTCCTGTACGCTGGCTTTATCCATCGAATGAACTGGATTATAATGGCGCAAATGTATCTGCAGCCATTCAAAGTCAATTTGGTGGCAATGATGACGTTAACCAGGTAATGTGGTTGTTGAAGTAGTTTTTTATGTTATATTTATAATCATGTAAAACAGATCATCGAATGACACAAAACAAGGGTTTAAAGAAAACACTGACTCCCTTTATGTTGTGGGGGCTTGGAGTAGGGTACGTTATTTCAGGCATGTATTTCGGTTGGAATCTTGGCCTTGAAAAAGGAGGGACAGGGGGCATGGCAATTGCCACCCTGGCCATCATGGTGATGTATATCACCTTTACCTTTAGTTACGCAGAACTGGCTTGCGCGATCCCTAAAGCAGGAGGAGTGTTCGACTATGCAAATAAAGCAATGGGGAAAAATATCGGCTTTATAGCCGGTATTGCCCAAATTGTTGAATTTATACTGGCACCTCCGGCAATTGCTTTTGCCATAGGTGCCTATTTTAATGCTTTCTATCCACAGGTGCCGGTCCTGACCAGTGCCATCGCCATTTATTTTATCTTTACTGCTTTAAATGTCTACGGTGTGAAAGCCGCAGCTTCGTTTGAAGTGATCGTAACCATCTTTGCAGTAGGAGAACTCTTGCTGTTCTCAGGAATTGCACTTCCAAAATTTGAACTCGCGAACTTAACGCATAACGCTTTGCCTAACGGATGGAGTGGTATTTTTGCGGCCATCCCTTTTGCCATCTGGTTTTTTCTGGGCATTGAAGGTATTGCCAACGTTGCTGAAGAGACCAGGAATCCGCAAAGAGACATCAGCAAGGGCTTTGGATGGGCGATATTTACACTGGCCATTCTTTGTATTCTCATTTTTATCTCCGCAACAGGCATCGCCGGATGGGAAGCCATCGTTTATAAAAACGGGCTAAACGGAGAGACTTCAGACTCGCCGCTTCCGCTGGCACTGGCGAAGATCACCGGCAATAACCACCTGATGTATCATTTATTGATCACGGTAGGCCTATTTGGTTTGGTGGCTTCCTTTCATGGATTGATACTCGCGGCAGGAAGGTCCACCTATGAAATGGGGCGGGTGCACAATATCCCTTCCTTTCTTGGTAAGATCTCTCCGCGTTTTCATACACCAGCCAATGCACTGATTGGAAATATGGTGATCGGAATTCTGGCATTGCTTTCGGGGAAAACTTCGGAGATCATTATTGTTTCCGTTTTCGGCGCTTTAACCTTGTACATCATTTCCATGATCTCGATTGTGATTCTGAGAAAAAGAGAGCCGGAGCTGCCCCGTCCTTTCCGGGTTCGTTTCTACCCCTTGTTTCCGGTGGTGGCACTGATCATTGCCTCCATCTCAATTGTAGCCATGTTTATTTTTAACCCCAAACTTGGCCTGATCTATTTCTCTATTTTGGTAGTTACATTTTTGCTCTACAGGACCTTTAAAACAGCTGATAAATGACAACAGAAGAAATTTTAGCATACGTAAAACAACACCCTTCGGGAAAGGTGAAAGTAGCTGTGGCAGATATCGACGGGGTGTTAAGAGGTAAATACATCGCGGCAGATAAGTTTGCGTCGATGGTGGAAGGCCGGCTGGGCTTTTGTGATGTGACGTTTGGCTGGGATATGGGGGATGTGGCCTACGACAATGTTAAGTTTACCGGATGGCATACCGGATATCCGGATGCCCAGGTGAAACTGGATCTGAGTACCTTTCGCAAGATTCCATGGGAGAATGATGTTCCTTTCTTTCTGGGAGATTTTGTCAATGACAAAAATGAACCGGCCTATACTTGTCCGCGGCAACTGCTTCGTAAAGTGCTTGCTGAAGCGGAAGAACTTGGCTTCCGGCCTTATTTTTCACAGGAGTTTGAATGGTTCAACTTTGCGGAAACACCGGAAACAGCACATCAGAAGAACTTTCATGAGCTCAGTCCTTTAACACCAGGAATGTTCGGTTATTCTATTTTACGCAGCAGTCTGAAAAGTTCCTATATGACGGATCTGTTTGACCTGCTGTGCCGGTTTGGAATCCCTGTGGAAGGTTTGCATACAGAAACCGGACCTGGAGTATACGAAGCAGCGATTAAATATGCGGAAGTACTGCAGGCTGCAGATCAGGCGATTTTGTTTAAAACGGCAGTAAAGGAGATTGCTTATCAGCATGGGATTATGGCCACCTTTATGGCGAAAATTTCTGAACATTTACCCGGCTGCAGTGGTCATGTGCACCAGAGTTTATGGGATCAGGAAGGAAAACATAACCTGTTTTATGATTCTGATGCCAAGGATAAAATGAGCGGCCTGATGAAAAGCTATATTGCTGGTCAACTGCATTGCCTTCCTTATATATTGCCTATGATTGCGCCGACCATTAACAGCTATAAAAGACTTGTGGAGGGGGCCTGGGCACCGACAACGCTAACCTGGGGCATCGACAACAGGACGGTTGCGTTAAGGGCTTTACCAGGGCATGTGAAGGCGAGCCGTTTAGAAACGAGGGTAGTGGGATCGGATACAAACCCTTATCTCGCTTTGTCTGCCTGTCTGGCAGCAGGCTTGTATGGGATAAAAAATAAACTCAGCCTCGATAAAGAAGCGACCACAGGTAATGGGTACAAAGACCTTTCTAATGGGATTCTTCCCGGAAACCTGCACGAGGCTACCCTTAAAATGAAAGGATCTCCGATTGCGGGAGAATTATTTGGAACTTCCTTCGTGGAACATTTTACCCTGACCCGGGAATGGGAGTGGAGGCAATATGCCAAAGTAGTGACCGACTGGGAGATGAAAAGATATTTTGAAATTATTTAAGCCATAAAAGCGATGACATTTGATAAAGTATATCAATATAATTTTCCTACCACCATCCGTTTTGGTGCGGGAGCGATAAAAGAACTGCCTGCTTACCTTCAGGCAAACGGGTTAAAACGCCCGCTGATTGTAACGGATCCTACGGTAGCCGCCCTGCCTTTTTTTAAAGCGATTCTCGCAGACCTGGAAGCGCATCATCTTTCCGTGGAGGTTTTTAGTGATATCCATAAAAATCCGGTAAAAAGTGATGTCTATAAAGGAACAGAGGTCTGGGACCAAACCTCCAGAGACAGTGTGATCGGTATTGGTGGCGGAGCGGGTTTAGATGTGGCCAGGGCTATTGTGCTGCGGGTAAACCACCGGGAAGATTTGTTTAAATACGACGACCTGATTGGTGGCGATGTGTATGTGACGAATGAGGTGCCTCATTTTATCACTGTGCCAACTACTTCCGGAACAGGAAGTGAAGTGGGGCGGAGCGCCATTATCTCTGACGATGAGACACATCAGAAAAAAATCCTGTTCTCGCCTAAGTTAATGGCGAAAATTGTGTTTGCCGATCCGGTATTAACGATGGACCTGCCTCCGCACATCACTGCGGCAACAGGGATGGATGCGCTGACGCATAATATGGAAGCTTTTCTGGCAAAAAATACACATCCACTCTGTGATGGGATTGCTTTAGAAGGTATTTACCTGATCAAAGATGCCCTGGAGAAGGCCACACATCAGTCGGACCTCGAGAGCCGAAGCAAAATGCTGATGGCCTCAATGATGGGAGCGATCGCTTTTCAGAAAGGATTGGGGGTGGTGCATTCTCTGGCACATCCGCTTTCTTCCTTGCTGGATACTCACCACGGATTGGCGAATGCGGTAAATATCCCTTACGGAATGGAGTTCAATATTGCTGGTTTTGAAGATAAGTTTCGCCGGATTGCCAGAACATTGGAGTTGAAAGATGAAAGTGGGGAAGCAGTGGTGAAGTATCTTTTTGAACTCAATATGAAACTGCATATTCCTCATCGCCTGAGCGGGATTGGGGTGAATTCATCACATATAGAAACGCTGGCTGATCTTGCCTTCGCAGATTTTGCCCATCCGAATAACCCTAAGCCGGTGAGCAGGGAAGATTTTAAACAGTTATATTTAAAGGCCCTTTAACAGGGGATAAAGTATGGATTGTTTATGAAGAAAAAGATAGGAATTAGCTATACAGAAGTGAATTCTCCAAATTATTGGAACTGGTTTACTTCGGATGATCTTGGGGCAGACCTGGAATTACTTGAGCTCTCTTTTCAAAAGAACAATGTGGAAGATATTGCCGCTTGCGATGGTTTTGTATTGACAGGGGGAATAGATGTGGAGCCCTCCATCTTTGGCGGTGCTCAGGACTATCCTCACCGTCCTGAATCCTTTCTGCCGGAAAGAGATGCTTTTGAGAAGTTGATTTACGAGCATGCCAAAAGAGAAAAGGTCCCGGTATTGGGGATCTGCAGGGGAATGCAGTACATCAATATCCTGGAAGGCGGAAAAGTTTATGATGATATCGGAGAAAATGCAAATGTTGTGCATAAGAAAGCCGCTGAAGATAAAGTTCATTCGGTAAGTCTCAATAAAGGCAGTTTGCTTTATGAGATTACGGCACAGGAAGAGGGTTTGGTGAATAGTGCCCATCATCAGGCGGTGGATCCGGAACATCTTGGGGATGGTTTGATGATTAGTGCTTATTCGGAAGCCGGTGATGGAATTATTGAGGCCCTGGAATATAAAGATAAAAGCAATTCCGGTTTTATGATTGGGGTGCAGTGGCATCCCGAAAGAATGAAAGAAAAAGAAAGCAATCCCTTGTCACAAAAGATCAAAGAACAATTTATCATTGAAGTAAGAAACTATGAACATCATTAATCCCGCTACAGCAGAAATAATTACTACACTTCAGGAAGATTCCAGATCAGCTCTGGAGGAGAAATACTCGGTTCTTAAAGCCGAACAAGTAAACTGGGCAAGGAAAAGTCTGCCGGAAAGGCTGGCGGTGGTTCATCGGTTTTATGACCTGTTGGAAACAACGCAGGAGCAATTGGCTGCGGTCCTGACTTCGGAAGTGGGGAAGCCTCTGCAGCAGTCGCGCAATGAAATTAACGGAGCCAGAACAAGGATCCAATGGATGATGAACAATGCGGAGAAATACCTTTCTGAAGAATGGGTAACGGATACGGAGGAGTTGAAAGAAAAGATTTCTTATGATCCGCTTGGTGTGGTTTGTAACATCTCTGCCTGGAACTATCCTTATCTGGTAGGTGTGAATGTTTTCGTTCCGGCATTGATCGCGGGAAATACCGTGATGTATAAGCCTTCTGAATATGCAACCCTTACGGGATTGGAAATTGAAAAGTTATGGAAGAAAGCAGGATTGCCGGATGGTGCTTTTCAAATCGCGGTTGGCGGCAAGTCTGTTGGCGAAGAATTGTTGGATATGGATTTTGATGGATACTTTTTTACAGGATCTTATCAAACCGGTAAACATATTTACGAACGGGTTGCCTTGAAAATGGTGCCTTGTCAGCTGGAACTGGGTGGAAAAGATCCTTTGTACGTGGCGGATGATGTAACTGACATCGTTGCGGTGGCTGCCGGGACAGCAGATGGTGCCTTTTATAACAATGGACAGAGCTGCTGTTCGGTAGAGCGGATCTATGTGCATGAGGAGGTTTATGAAGGCTATCTTGATGCCTTTTTGAAGGAGGTGCAATCCTGGAAAAAAGGGGCGCCAACAGACGAGGGGGTTTATATTGCGGCTTTGACAAGAAAAGAACAATTAGAGGTGTTGGAAGCTCAGGTGGCGGATGCTTTAGCAAAGGGCGCTTTGTTGTTGACCGGTGGTAAAAGAGGAACAGGCCCAGGGTATTACTTTGAGCCTACTGTGCTGAGCAATGTGACAAACGATATGAAAGTGATGCAGGAGGAAAGTTTTGGGCCAATCATTGGAATTATGAAGGTCCGGGACGATGACGAAGCGATTGCTTTGATGCAAGATAGTACCTATGGTTTAACCGCAGCAGTGTATTCGAAAAATGACGACCGTGCGCACGGGATTTTGTCGCAGATCGATTCGGGATCGGGATACTGGAATTGCTGTGACCGCGTAAGTGCCGGACTTCCATGGGCAGGAAGAAAACATTCCGGAATCGGATCGACCTTGTCACATCAGGGACTTCGTGCTTTTACGAAGACTAAAGCCTGGCACATGAGGGGGTAGTTTTTAGAAGGTTGTTATGGCTATGAAAAAGATTGACCTTTACAGAGGTTACGAAGGGTATGGAGAGATCATTGTTGAGGAAAAAACATTGGATGGGATAGTGCTGTTTGAATTGCGAATGTTGGATTATCATTTTGACTGGAGGCCTTGATTGAAATGAGCTCTTCTGCTATAGAAAAAGGATATAAGTTATTTATAACATTGGAGTAACATTGTTATCTTTATGGTAAATATTTTTCATTATGAATCTGAAGCCTACAGTAGCTATTGAATATTGCCCTAAATGTGGCTGGATGCTTAGGGCCGCCTATATGGCGCAGGAATTGTTGAGCACCTTTACCGATGAGGTTCATGGTGTGCTGTTGAAGCCTAGTGAGACAGGAGGTGCGTACATCATCACAATAAATTAAGTGGTGGTCTTTGATAGAAAAGAAGAAGGCCGTTTTCCCGAGATTAAAGAATTGAAGCAGATTGTGCGTGATGTGGTGAGCCCGGAGAAAAGCCTGGGGCACTCTGATAAGACCAGTTAACTGAAAAATGATGTTTATTTAAACTCTTCTTTAATGCTTTCTCTCAGGTCGTACAGCGCCCATTGTTTGTTAAGTACCGCTTTTTTTTCCGTTTTTAAGAGCTGAATAAAATCCTGAACACCTATTGGTTCATTGCCATTTCCATGGATCAGGACGATGCTCCCTGCATGTGTCTGTTGTCCTTTAGCCAGCCATGCATCACTTCCTACCGGGATAAGACCAAATGCTAAGATTTCATCCACCAGTTTCTGATCTGATACCAAGCCTGGGAAGCGAAAGAAAATGGAAGGTAACAATCCCTTTTGGATCATCAGTGTTTCTGTTGCCAGGATCTCGTACATCACACTTGTGCCTGGTTCCAGGAGAAAGTTAAGGGCTAAAGGAATTTTAGGATCATAACGATGATTGAAGGTATGGTTGGTCCAGGTGATGGTTAAATCCCCGGATTTTTCCAGTGCTTTAAGCCATTCGATATCGGCAGCATGATTGATCATAAACTTGCCGGTAATGGACAATGCTACAGGGACTGGTTTCTCTATCTTTTGAAATTCAGCAATTAAAGAAGTAAAGATCACCCGGTCTAAAGCTTTATGAGAAGGGCAGAGGTCAATCGTCAGTGTAATCCCTTTTTCTTTTGGAAAGCCATGGGTGATTCCTGCATCCTGCAGCGCAATAGATTCTTGTTTTGCTGCCTGAATGGCTTTTAAGTAGGGGCTGTCTTTGAGGTCCGGTGATTCCTGCCAGTTTGAAATAGGTTTTGTATTCAGCTCTGCAGCCCTGATGATTTGTGTTTCCAGAGTTTGAGGATCAACAGTCAGGTAATACTTCTGGCCTGATTTTTCAAATTCCCGTAAGGTCATTACGTTGTTGCCCTGATAATTAGCGGCGGCAAAATATTGTTTATAATTTTTGATTTCCTCCTGGGCGTATAAAGTCATCACCCAGGAAGAAATAAGGAGGATCAGGACGAATTTCTTCATCCCCTAATTTACTTCATTTCTGCTTTAAAAGCATGGAATTCTCTATGAAGTTTTAGTAATTCTGATTTTAAAGAGGAGACCTGTTCTGTCAGGATTTTGTGGTTTGTTTCCAGCGTTTTGATGTCTTTGATCAATGTCCCTTTTTCCGGCGTGAATTTTCTGTTACCTTTTCCGGTATAAAACCATTCAAAAGACATGTTGAATACTTCATGAAGTTTCTTTACAAAATCGATCGGGATGTTTAAGCGGTTGTTTTCATACCTGCTGATTACAGAGTGATCCAGGCCGAGTTGTTTTCCGAACTCCTCCTGACCCATTTTTTCTGCTTTTCTGAACACCTTTAACCTTTCTGCTTCTTCCGTTGTTTCTTTTAGTTCTGCCATGTGTTCTTTTACCTCTTTTGTAATACGTTCACGATATTGAACATTTGTCTGACATCATCCAGGTGAATGTCAAAGTCCGGATACCTGTCTTTATCGGGATTCAGGGAGTGGCAGGTAATTACACCGGTGTCTGTATCGTGGTGGGTGATTCTTTTTGCGATGATGCCGTGTTTTTTATGGACGATGATGTAATCTTTGAACCTGTGAGTGTGAAATTTACTGGTCCATAAATGTTGCTGGATTTCCCTTCCGGTGGCAATACTTCCGTCGCTGATGCTTTCTTTGGTATTGTCGTCCATACTGTCTCCTACAATTTCAAAAGCCCTGTACTGGCCTTTATGATGTTTATCCACGATAATCGTATGCTTTGGTAATTCTTCTAAATATTCCGGATCTCTGTAGCCTGGTAAATACCCGGCATATGCATATTCATTAACTAATGGTACAACCATTATGTATTTTCCTTCTCCCAGGTCTATAAAAGGAGAATCTCCGACCTCCAGTGGATAGTGGATTTCGCCTATTGAGGTGCTGTTTGCCTTTTGGGCTGCGGCGGATTCAAGCAGCATTTCTCCTTCGCCTTCTTCATACCACTTCCTGGAAACACCGAGGTGATCTTCTAATTTCTGTCCCATTGTTTTGGGTGTTTTTTCACTTTTCAAAATTTCCGAGACGTAAGACTTGGACATATTAATTGCTTTTCCAAACTCTGTGTCGTTCTTGAATTTAAAGAAACTGTAGATCTCTTTAAGTCTCTGGAATTTTTGTGAATTTTTTTCTTCCTGATTCACAATACGTTATAGTTTTAATGTCCCTTTTTACGAATATGTAGTTATAATAGTTCGTAAATACGAACTATATTTGTTCTATATAGTTCAGCAAATATATATTTTAAGAATCACATTCCAAATTAATACTAAATATTTAATAATTGGAACACACCTGATTAAATAAGCCGAGCTGAATTGTATAAGAGTTGATTTACTCTTTTTGCGTTGATTATTAGTTGATTATAATTTTATTAGTATGGAAGAAATGAAAACAGTAAAGGCATTACGTCAAAGAATTAAGATTCTGGAGAAGCTGCTTCTGGAAGAAGTTCTTAAAAATGATCTTATGAACGAAAAGTTGGGTTTAACGAATATCAAGGTTAAACCAGCTCCGGTGATTTAATCAGCAAAGGTCAGATGAAAGAGAAAAGCAATCATATTGACATTCCGATTGCGCAGCTGCTGGATTGTACGGATGCAGCCCTAACCTCCATATTCGGAGGAGTGGTTGCTGAGATACGTGATCAGCTCCGGATCCGGAAAGAAAGAGGAGAATTGTGGTTGGGTGCTTTGGGTTGCCAGGGATTTTGTCCCTTCAAAGGCTGTCCCGGGCACGAGCTCCCATAAGCTGTATTTTAAAAATTTTACGCTTTAAATAAATAACATTGGCAAGAATAAGAACTGTTAAACCCGCTTTTTTAAGACATGAGAAATTACAGGACCTGGAGCATGAAAACCCGGGACAGTACATTATGATTGTGTTTATGGGCTTGTGGATGCTGGCAGACAGCAAAGGCCGGTTTGAATATAAACCCCGGTCTATAAAGTTAGATATTTTACCCTTTCTGGATTACGACATGCAAAAAAGTCTGGAAGTCCTGGAAAAGAATGGCTTCATCAGGTCGTATGAGGTGAACGGGTGCAGGTATGGAATTGTTCCTACTTTCAGAGATCATCAGCGGATTACGGGGAAGGAACTGACCGAAGGGGAGAAGTTTCCCGCGGAGCCGGATTTGAATGTGCAGGAAGCAGACGGGGAAACGTTGGTGAAACATCCGGTTGTACAGGAGAGGAAAGGAAGGGAACAGGAAGAGGAACAGGATGAGGAAGGGAGCATGGGCGAAAAAGCTCCTCTTTCTGAAATAAATTTTGATTTACGGGATAAGGTGATGAAATATTTTGGCTTTAATGAAATGGCAAATTTTGATAAACTGAGAGTGGTATCTGCTTTTGTGAGATGTCTTCAGCATTCAGACCGACTGGTGTATTTTGAAGAGCAGTTTGACGCTTATGTAGCATTTAAGACCATCAACGATAGCTTCCCTCATTCTTTTAAAAAGTTTTTGGGTACTGATGAACAGCTTTTTCAGGATGGTGCCTGGAATGGAGAGAATTGGATCAGGAAACTGGAAGCTGAAAAAGAAAAGAAGGCTGTCAGAAAAACAAAGGTACTTCATTCTTCTTCCAGAGGAGTGGAAGCTGCGATGGAATGGGGCAATATAGAAAGGAGGGGATCCTGATGATCAAGCAGATTGGACATATTGCTGCAAATCCTCTGGCATTGCCTTCCATCAGGAATCACCAGGATCAGGACATCTTTCAGGTCATTCTGATGTCTTTGGCTAAATCTTATACAGATCTGGGCAGGGAGCAACCTCCTCAGAAAGACAAAGATTACCTGGCAAATGAGCTTGCAGACAGTATCCCAAGAAAGTTCCCCTCTATCAGGTTACATGAGATCCCTTTGGCTTTTTCCAATGGGATCCGGGAAAAATACGGGCCATTTTATGGGCTCAATGTGGTCAGCTTTGAAAAATTCATAGAGGCGCACCTGAATAGTGAAGCCCGGGAACAGCAGGCTAAAGAAGCGCTGATCCCAAAGCAAAATAAGGTTCCTGATCTGGCGACTCAATTTGAGGTAGCGAAAAGAAATGCGCTCAATGCATTTGAGGACCTGCGTTCAGGAAAAGAGATCATCTCCGGGTCAGTGGTATATGGCTTTTTAGATCAGCTCGGTCTTTTGCAGTTTAGTGTTTCCCAGAAATGGGAGTTGGTAGAGGAAGCCTGTCTGTATCTGAGGGGGACACTCCAACAGCAACTGATCAATACTGCCTCTATGATCAAAAGAGAAGAGATCCAGCGAAAAATAAATGCATTGAAGGATCGCTCTGCGGTAGACATGATACGAAACATGTCCAAACGGCTCGGCACTTCCGCTTTCTTTAAATCCTGCATGTTAGAGGAGCTGGATCTGGAAGCGCTAATTGAAGAACGGAGAGAGCGGTTTTTTACTTTAAACAAAACGACACATGAAAATTGAACCAAGCACACCTAATATAAAAAGAGATGACCTGGAAAGGTTTATTCAGCTTTTTGAACCCAGCAAATACAAAAGACTAAGAAACGGAATTGAAGTCCGCGGACAACCGGAACTGGAGTTGAATGTAGCCATGGCAAAAGCATTGGTCTTGAACCAGGGGCTCCGGCTTACCATTATCTCGGACGCAAATATGGCGACATACCGGGCCTTTGAAGTAAGAGAAATACATTAAAATAAACATTTTTATTCATTTGGTTTGTGCTGAATTAAACTATGAAGCACAAATTACATTAGCCTTATAGATTGCTATGGAATACAGCTCCAATTTAATGATCTCCGTTTTACGAAAAGAGTATCCGGAAATCGCACAAAGAATCACCAGAAAAATAAAAGAAACATTGCCAGGGGAGCAATTAACAGACCTTTCGAATATCGGGAAGATCATCGCTACTTTCAAAAGAGAAAAGCTGGTGAAGACCGACAACTGGACCAATGGGAAGGGAAAGGCCAATATCACTTATAAAAGAGATTTGCTCGTTGCTGTCTTATTGTTGTTTTATGATCCTGAAAAAATCATGCAGCTGGTACGCAGAAATACCATCCCAGGTATTCTGAAGCAGGCCTCTGTTTTAATCGGGACTTCGCAGGAAGTACTCAGTATGTCGACTCCGGGAGTAATCGTTGCTTTTAAAGCCTACGAAGATTTTAGGGAAGAAGTTTATCGTCTTTACGATCTGATCCGCATTGAACATCGCTTTTTTGAGTAATAAGGCTCAAAATTACACAGGAGTTAAGCCTCCGCTATACCCAATATTATGAAAAAAGAACTCAGCACCAGGTATCCTCTGAAGAGGGAAAAACAAAGTATCGCTTTTGCGGAAGGAGAGGTGAGCTTTCAGCAGTATACCACCAATCCGGAACTGACGATCAGGATTAAAGGACATTATACGGAAGGCCAGCTTTCTGATTTGCAAAATGCAGTTGATGAGGTGTTAAAACACCATAACAGGTAACAAAGAGAATTATAAATTAATAAGAACAAGGAAAATGATAGGATTTAGCAACACGCCGAAATTGACAACAATTGATTTGTCCATGCTTAAGCCGGAGCAGATTGTGTATTTCTGCAGCACAAAAAACATTGATCAGCAAAGAGCTGAACTGGCAAATTTGGTTTGGGACGAGCAATTGGCAAATGCCCTAGAAGAAAAAACGAAATACTATTTTATTGTGACAACTAAACTGGAATATGATGTGGTCTCGGGAGTTTTACTGGAGCCCTTATTGAAAAAATGGAATAAGATTCAGGAACCGGTAAATGCCAAAGGAAAGAAAAGTATCAAACATTTCATTAATAGCCTGAATTAAGGGGTTTTTACTGGAAAACTTTATGATCCGGCGACCATAAAGTCTAAAAAAATAAAGTTTCAAGCATTAGCCGTACCTTTATATCACTGCTCACAACGACAGAAAAACACCATCAGGATGATGAAATTCAAGATTTATTCAGGTCACATTTATGACCTGTGATGGGAGAGGTCAGGGTGATCAGGAGCAATTAAATATCTAAAATTAGAACAATGAGTTATTCATCAATTGAGATTGTAAATGTGCTAAATCAAACTATTGCGAACAGCATATTGATGAGCGATGCACAGAGACCAAATGGAAGTATTTATAAAGACGAGCGGCCTACCGGTTCAGTGCTGGAAGACCTGGTTATTCTCGCACTTAGCTTTGACAGGGAGGATGTGCAGCAAGGGGTATTGAAATTAAATATCTATGTCCCTAACCTGGTTTTTCCCGACCGTCCTGAAGATAAATATCTTCCTGATACGGTACGCATGCTTTATTTATCCAGGCTGGCCAATACGGCACTCGGGGAAGGGGAGGAAATCTGGGACCCATCCGGGAAGTTCTGTTTCGAGATCCTGATGGACAAGATTGAACATAATGAAGCCAGGGAACACTATGTCAGTTTCGACATACAATTTTACGCAATTAATTAAATCACAAATAAAAACAACAAATCATGGGCAAAATTTACGGCTTAAAAGCCATTACAATGGGAGATCCAGCTGCAGACGGTGGCATGGGAACAGCACTTACAGAAGTATTCGGAGCAACAGTAAAAGGTACAGCTACCTTAACCTCTACTGAACCTACCAGTGAAGAAGTAGAAATCGAAGAAACAGATGAGCTGTATGATGAGATCCAGACTAAAGCAGGATCATGGTCATTAAAAGCGAGTACCTACAATATTTCTGCAGAAACGATGAAGAAATTATTTGGCGGTACTGTAGCCGGAACTGCTCCAAATCAGACCTGGAGTGCACCGGTAGGTGGTGTGAGCGTTGCGGTTCACCAGTCGGTGACTGCAGAAACCAGAGGTGGTGCCAAGTTCAATTTCGTGAAAATGAAGTTAACTGCAACGGCGAACATCTCTTTCGATAAAGCAAAGTTGGGACAGATTGACTGGACAGGTAAAGTACTTACCCCGGACAAAGCTGGAACTCCTGCAATGTCGATCGTATTCGGTCCTGCAGTTTAAGGTACAGTTTAGTTTAACAATGAGGGTGCCCAGGGGCGCCCTCTTTACACATTGAAGATGAAAGAACAAGAGTTATTGAGGAAAGTCGGCGAGGCTTTAACCCAGAAGGATAAAACTATTGAGATCGAGATCAAACCTGCTGGCAGACTGCAGAAACTCCTTATGAAAAAGGGCTTTTTGAAGTCGAAGAAAGTGTTTAAGATCAGTCCGATTTTAGTGGGAAACCGGTATCGGGTTTCTGCGGTGGCAGTGAACCTTCCTAAAGACATTTTTCAGAATGGAAAGATGAACCTGACCAAAGCCTGGGAGGCGATACAGAAGCATACGGACGACTTTATCTATGTGGTTGGGGTTTGTATTCAGAATACAGAAAAGGAGCCCTCCAGGAAGCTGCTGCGCAGTCTTCGATGGATGGATGACCAGCAGTTTCTTAAAATTCTGGATGCTTCGCTGAGCCAGGCCGGTGTGACAAGTTTTATGAATTCTATCGTCTTGATCAGCGGCGCAAGTGTGCTGAATGTGGAGGAGCCGGCTGCGAATCCTGCTCCGGAACAGGAATAGTTCAAGATGAGCCTAAAGATGCCAGGGGAGTTGATAGCCCCTGGAGTTTACTCGGGAGTTACCGAAAATATTTTAAATGCAGCAGAGCAGAGGTTTTATGGGGCATGAGCTGGGTGAATTTTACGATGGATCTGGCCACCATACCTGGAATAGATACCGATAAAAAAGAGGAGGATGAGGTCATTTCTCCTGAAGAAGAAGAATTAGAATTAAGAAAACAAGGATATTAACATGAGCACAGCAGAGGGAAATTTAAATTTTAGAAGTACACTGGACGATTCACAGTTCCAGGCGGCCATAGGACGTATGGAAGTGAATATTGGATCTATGACAGATCAGATCACCAATCAGAATGGGGAATTGGAAACCTTTGGAAAAAAAGCAGCCGATTTTACCAACAAGATTTTCTCCCTGGAGAATATGGCTGAGTTTGTCAAAGCGATGGTTCAGGTGAGAAATGAATACCAGCAACTGGAGCTTTCATTTTCTACCATACTTAAAAATAAAGCTGCTGCTGATGACTTAATGGGAGGCTTGGGTTCTTTTGCAGGGAAGACACCCTTTAGTTTAAAGGAGTCAGGAGATGCAGCAAAACAATTGCTGAGTTACGGATCGACAACAAAAGATGTTGTTGATGAATTGAAGACGCTGGGAGAAGTGGCTTCGGGTGCTTCTGTCCCCCTCGCAGATCTGGCCGCAGTGTATGGTAACATGAAAAAAGCAGGCTCCGCTTCTAAGTCAGATATCAGTCAGCTCGCCAGCAAAGGGATTCCCATTTATGAAGAATTGGCGAAAGTGATGGGCGTTGGAAAAGAAAGGATTTCCGGGCTTGTTGCTGCAGGACAGGTTGGATTCCCGCAGGTAGAGCAGGCTTTTCAGAATCTGACTGCTGCCGGGGGAACGTTTTATGGTGCTATGGAAGCGCAGTCAGGAACATTGGGGGGGCAGCTGGAGACACTGAGTGGAGCCTGGAATGCGATGTTGAATTCCTTGGGACAAGATGGAGAAGGTTTTTTTAGCGGAGCAATTTCAACCGCAATCAGCCTGGTTGAAAATTATGAAAAAGTTATCGAAGTTCTTGGCGAGTTGGTTGCTGTTTATGGGGTTTACCGGGCGGCAGTAATGCTGACTTCTCTGCTTCAGCTGACTGCTGTTGAGGTTACTGCGGGGGTGACTAGAGCGTTTAAGCTGCAATACTATTGGACAGTTATGGTGACCGCAGTACAAAGGGTATTAAATGCAACGATGCTGTCTAACCCATACGTACTTACTGCGGTTGCTATAGCCGGCTTGATTGCAGTAATGTATAGTCTTGCTAATACCGTAAGTACTTATGAACAAGCTCAAAGTAGGTTGAATGCCGCCAGTGAAAAAGCTGCTCAAGATGCTGATAACCTGAAATCGAAGGTGGGAGGGTTAAATGCGGTACTTCAGGATCAGAATGCAACAGAATTTCAACAGAGTAAGGCTTATAAGGAATTACAGTCATTGTATCCTGAGCGCTTAAAGAATCTGACAAAAGAGGCTTATCTGAAGATGAGTGTTGCAGATGCTCAAAAGATGCTCAATGAAGAGAATGACAAGAACAATGTTGCGGCTACTGGTAAGAGATATGACGAGGCTAGGGATAAGGTATTTAGACTAAATGAAGAACTAAAAGGGTATGAAAAGACCGTAGCTCTTGCTGCTAAAAAGTCGATTTTTACAAAGGGCATTAGTAATAAATTGAAGGAAGATATCAGGCGGGTAAAAGAGGACCTTGAAATCGCGAACTGGGAATTAAAAACATTAGGTAGCACTTTTGAAGAGCAACAGGAGGCATATAAAGTGTCCCTTATGAACGACGCTCAAAAGCTCGAGCATTATGGACAACAGAAAGACAGATTAACGGAGCAGAAAGATTTGTTGTTGGAAATGACGGGTAGTTCTGCTGAGATGAAAGCTCAGCTAACGGGTGATCCTTTTTTTCCGCTAAATGGACATTTGACTGAGGCTTCGACTAAAATGACAGAAATTTTTAATAAGTCAGGAGAACTGGGGCTTTCATTTAGCCAGTATTCGCTATTTACATTAAATAAGCAGTTGGATTATGCGGGTGGAAAAATTAGGGAAATAACTGAGAAAACAATTGTCCCGAATTCTTTAGGGGATATTGACGATAAAATCCAGAAGCAAAATCTGCTTAAGCCGAGTGTAACAAATAATAAGGAACTTAAAGTCATTGAGACAGAAATTCGGAGGTTGGAGAAGCAAAAGGCAAAGATAACTGGTAAAAACCCAAATGCCGGGAAGGTTGATACTAAGGAGGATAAAGAAAATAGATCTGCTGCTATGGACAGTCAGATTGCTGCTTTCAGTGATAAATTCAATTCGACCCTAAGTGATGATCAGCAAAAACTGAAAGCTATCGAAAAGGAGTACGACGCTTTGAATAAAGCTTTGATAGCTTATAATAAGAATCCAGATAATGTAAAGAAAAAAATTGATCTGAAATCTGCCTTTGATCTGGCGAAAAAAAATCAGGAATATGCGAATGAAACGGCGCGGGTAAAAGAGCAATTAGAGGTGCAAAAGTCTATGTATGCTGCTTATGAGATATATAAGTCGCTTGTGGGTGAGAAAGCAGCAGATGAGAGATTTAAGGTGGAATTGAAGTACCATAAGAATTACGGTGCATTACTTCAATCTAAGATTGACGAAATTAATCAGACACCTGAAGACAAACAAACCAGTCAACAACGTGATCGGTTAAAAGAGATGTCTTCCGATTTGGAGGCATATAGAGCGGAGCAAAAAGCAAAAGACGCAGCAAGTTTTGAGCAGGCTTATAATGCTTCAAAAACATTTGCTCAGAAAGAACAGGATGCTAAAGATGAATATCAAGCTCAAGTAGATGCCCTTACAAAAGATCAGAATGGTGCGGTAACTGCTGAGCAGTATAAAAACTTAGAAAATATACGTGATGCGTCGATTAATGCTACAAAAGAGGAAGCCTTTCAAAAAAGCGAGATCTATAAAAAATTAAGTGAAGATACGCTGATTTTAACGAGAGAACAGATCAAAAAGCAAATGGTGATTATGCGTTCGCTGCTGAACGATCCGAATCTCTCTACCTCTGTTAAAACTGGGATTCAAACCCAACTGGATGGGCTTGATGGTCGTTTGAACTTTGGTGTTAATAAATCCAATATAAAAGAGCTTGAAAAAAGAAAAGGGGTTATCAATACAAATCTGACCGATCGTCAGAGCAGGAAGGATAAAAATGATACGGGTAATAATAAGGAAATAGAGACGCTTAACACCGAGCTGACTGAGGTCCAATCAAAAATAAATGACCTCAACGCCGGGGGCTTAAAAGGTTTCATGAACAGCCTGAAGGATAATAAAGCTTTACAGGGTTTGTCTACTGGTTTAGGTCTGGCTTCTGATGCAGCTTCAACCATGTCTCAGGCATTGGGAGGAGTAGATACAGAAGCTGGTTATACCATGGATACGATCGGTCAGCTTGCAGGAGCCGCGGGAGATCTTGCGGGATCCATCGTGTCGGGAGATCCGGCAAAAATTGTAGGTTCTGCAATAAAAGCAGTTGGAACATTATTCTCGATTGGTAAACGCGTTCGGGAAATGAACGAAAAGGCCAAAAAGGAAGTTGCCGACTTTTATTCAAACGCAATCAAAGGAGAGCGGGAATATCAGGATTCTTTGAAAGAACGGGCTTTACAACGCGTTCGTGATAATAAAACAGCGCTGAATGGGATAAAAGATGAGCTTAAAATCCGTCAGGATCAGATGGCTGGCTGGAAACAGGAGTCTGAGGAGATCATGGGCAAGCTTAGTGGAATGAGCAGTATCGCCAGTGAAACCTATAAACACGGGACCTGGTTCAGGAAAGCCAAAGTCGTAAAGACTTATGAAAGTCTGGAAGGCAAAGACTACGGACAGCTAAGCCAATTGCTTTCCCAGGGGAAATTGGAAGGAGATGCCAAAGCATTGGTAGAAAGGTTAAAGGAACTGGAACAGAAAGGTTTTGATGCGGAAAAGGCAATTGCTGATTTAGCTAAACAGACCAATGAGATATTCACCGGAACGAATTCGGATAACCTCACAAACAGTCTTTTGGGAATGTTTAAAGATGGGAAGACAGGTGCTCAGGATCTTGCTGATTTCTTTAAACAAACGATGGATGATGCCGCCCTAAGTATTTTTAAGAACAAGATTCTTGCCGGAGCTATGGAGAATTTCTATAAGGAGTTTGCAAAAAGAGGAGTAAGCGGGGAAGAGTTAACCGATACGGAGATTTCAGAGCTGGAAGGCATCTTTAACAATTCCATGGCAAATGCGGCAAAAGAATATGAGGCCCTTAAAAAAATCACTGGCAGGGATCCTTCCAGTGGTGGTGCAGGTCCATCAGGATTAACCGGGGCAAGCAGTATAAAAAGAGAAATAACTGAAGAGACTGCAGGTGTGCTTACCGGATTATGGAGGGGACAATTTGACCTGACAAAGCAGCTTGTTACTTTATCTATGGAGAGAAATGCGGTGGTAAATACCGTTGGAGTAAATGCGATGGAGCTATTGAATGTAGCCAGGTCAAACTTTGATGTCGCTTTAAAGATCGAGTCAAATACCTACAGAACAGCGAACAATACAGATGGAATTTCGGGTAAACTGGATCAGATCATCGTGAATACTCAGCCATCAATGGGAACCAGATCATTAGGATAATATGAACACATACAAATTAAATAATATAGATCTTGGGAGTTTCGGATTCATCGCCGGAAAGCAAAATGAAAGTAATATTGCTTTAACAGGATGCTTTGATATGCCGGCCCGAATCGGAAAGACATTCCATAGCTGGGGAGATGAACACAGTATAGAGCCTTATGTTTCTGCATCGGAAATTCAGTTTGGAGGAAGAAGCATTTCATTAAATGGTTATATCTACGGCTCGGGTAAAACAGATTGTCAGAATAAAGCTAAGTCCTTGTTTAAACAGATTGATGGTTTTACAGATCTCGTTCCTCTAACATGCAAATGGGGAACCTATCAGGTTTATGTAAATGAACCGGTATTGGGTAATTTTTTAGGAGACCATGCGCTGAAAATTTCTTTTAGCTTTCGCGAACCGATAGTTGAAATGAATGGTGTACTTCCTGTCGCCAATGGGGCATCTTATGGTATAGACGGAATTAGCTTTAAGGAATTGGGTGGTGTATTGGTTTCCTCTAATGGAAGACAATTTAATAGGGCTGCCCCTAAATCTCAAACGGTGAGTGTTTGGGGCAAAGAGGGCTATGCTGTTACAAAAACAGAAACAAACGAGTTGAACCTTAAAATATTTATTGACCAGTCAGGTTTGATCGATTTCAAGAATAAAATAAGTTCGTTGTCTGCTTTGTTTGCGGCACCTGGAATGAGGGTTTTTGTGCCTGAAAGAGGAACTCCGTTTAGTTTTTTTGTCAAAGACGGCTTTAAGGTTACGAATGTATTCAGTCAGGCCAACAGGATGACCGGGATGCTGGAATGTAAAATCACCGGGGGCAATGTGGAAGCATTGGCCCCCCTGCCACCAATAGTAAATGCAGGTAATGATTATACTCTGGACTCGGCAATAAACCAAATACTGATTACATCTGCTTCAGTAACTCCAAGAAGTGGAGCTTTAATTGTTTCTGTTTTATGGGAGCTGGCCTATACCGAGCCATCCGGATTACCGCTCAGTATTCTTAATGGGGATACGCTGTTTCCCTTGGCAAAGGGCATTGATCATCGAGGTGTCTACCACTTGAAATTAACAGCCAGAGATAGCAATGGCAATAGCTCTGAGGCATTTATGAAAATCATTTCCAGAGATCAACCCATAAATAATGTATTTCCATTCACCTTTTCTTACAACTTATTATAATGGCAAAAATAACAACGCCCGACAAGCAGTCGGGGCATACGCACAGCGCGCAAGAGTACAATGCTTTCAAAGCAGCAATAAATGAAATATATGACGGGTTTGATCCAGATGGTAAAGTGTTGCTTACAAAATTACCTGACCTCTTTTTTGCAGGGCTTAAAGGTTCGGGCACAGAAGCTGATCCATTTGTTTTGAATGGTTCCGGAGGGCAGGCAAGTGCTGAGGAATATCTTAAGTCTTTACCAGGATTTCAAGCCGGTATTGAAAAAATCCTCTATGGGGGTGGACTCGCTGGATTTTCCTGGGGACCGATACCATCGGGCACACTGGAGAAGCTGGGAAATACATTATTAACGCTGGGGACAGCTTCAGTGAATTCAATACCGTTAAGTTGGACCGGAATTACCGATGCTCAGTTTTATTTCGTACAGAGGTCTGAAAATGAGTTTTTTAATAATGCTGTTATGGTTTATAACGGATCTTTATTGAGTTTTTCTGAATCTGATTTAATTGCGAATACAACTTATTATTATCGGGTGAGAGCAATGGCATCAGGATTTGCGCCCGGAAATTGGTCTTCAGGATCAAAAACAACCTTATTAACAGGAGACATTACACCTCCTGCACCAACTTCTGGTGTGGTAAATGACAATACAAACACCTTTGATTGGACCAATTCAGCCGGTTACCAGAGCATTGGTAATTATGAATATACCATTGACGGAGGGAATACTTATTCGCCGGCAACAGCGAAACCGGTTCTGATTGGCAATCTGAACAAGGCGATTGGCCAGGTAGGGGTCAGGATAAAAGCTGAAGCTGGCAGAACGGTGTCGGCAACCTTGTTTAACAATACAGCTTTTAGTAAAACTCTGGATACGCCATCAGCTCCTGTTAACCCGGTGACTGATAATACGGCAGATTTGTTTAACTGGACCTATAGTCCGGGATTTTCAATTCCTTCGAACTACGAAATCACTTTAAATGCAGGGACTTCATGGAGCACGGTAGCTGAGAAGCCATATTATGTGGGAAATGTTGCCAAAGCAATTGGCGAAATCGGAGTCAGAGTGAAAGCTGTTCCGGGTATTAATAACAACTCTGCTACACTATATAATAGTGCTCCGTTTACTGTTGCTTTAGCTGCAACAATTCCGGTAACCACCTGGAGAGAAGCTGCTGCGCTTACGATCAATGGTAACAGTCTGATTTCCATAGCGGGCGACAATGATAACTATGCCTGGGCTTCCTCTTCAGTAAGATTGCAGGCTGGCGGATCTGGCTTTGTTATGTTTGATTTGGCTGCACCAAATGCTCAGACTTCAAATGGTATCTTTTTAGGTTTATCTGTGGGGGCTTCAAGGGAATCTAATGCTTCGATGTCCTTTAGAATTCAGGGGATTGACAATAATAGAATAATTGGCGGGAAAAACGGACAATATCCGATCAGCCCATCATTGCCGATCTCTACGCAGTCAAAAGCCAGGATGAGAGCTGATGGAATCAATATCTATTCGGAATATAGTACGGATGCCGGAACGTCATGGACAATCTTGAATACAGGGGTACAACCCGCATCGGATTTATATGTGAAAGTGTATACAGATACGCCTGGTCAGCATTTGGTTAATGTTGTTCAGTCAGGCTTAACGGTAGAATAATTATGGTAAGAATTAAAGGCCGGAATTTAAGGAAATCGGGAGGAATAACGCCTCCTGATCCTTCAAAAAAAGTGGAAATTAAAATTACGCTTAATGAAGGATTTAGTAATCCTTCAGTTGATTTTTCAGTATTAAAGTACAATAAAAAGTCAGGATTTATTATGGCAAAGGACGATGGTTTTGTGGAGGATTACACCATCGGCTATGCCTATCTTAAAGGTGGTATTGCTGCTGCAGACGGGGTAATTTATCCTGGTGTCAGGTATACTGATGGCGCGGGCAAAGCAGTAACCTACAAAATGACTTTTGCTTTCAATACGGCAACACCCAAAACGGGAGGTGCAGGAAATGACTACCTCACAAGCTGGGCGCAGTATAAGGAAATTATTGCCGGTGGGTTTGACTTGTCTAATCATAGTCATGCGCATTCCGGCTATGATAAACTCTTCCAGGTAAAAGAGAATGAACGCATCACCTTTAATGAAACAGGCTGGAGACATAGAACATTTGTTATCCCGACGGTTGATGAAGGTTATGCGAATACTGCACCGAACCTTGGTTATCTCATGGTGGGCAGCTCATTTGGTGATCCTGCAAGAGATGATTTTGAAGGAGCTACCGCAGATACTTATGGAGTGTACTGGGGAGGGAAACTCAATGCTGGAAATTTTAGACGAGATAAACTGCTTTTTAACAGGCTCTATACCGGAGAGGGAAATCCGGGAGATCTTGACGCGATAAAAGATCTGGTAAATACAGTGATTACCGGAAGTCAGGATGGGGCAGCGAATTATATTGGACATTGGTTTTCACACGGTTTAAAAGATGCAAACAGTGATACCTTCGATCAATGGAAAAATTTAATCCAGTATATTAAAAACCATCCCGGAAATACTGATACAGTATGGATGGCTGGTATGCAGGAATTTTCCGAATACTGTGAGGTGAAGGATTTGGCGCTAAAGAACCAGACCCTGAGCGGTCGGGAATTGGTTGTAACACTGGATCTTTCTAATGTTTCCGAGCGGAATAGGTTGAGGGATATGTCTCTGGTTTTAAAGGGAGGGACAATAAGCACAATTACAGTAAGTGGTGCTGATGATTTCAGTTTTAATCCAGATAGCGGATTGATTAATATTTATAAAAAGAATCCGATAGTTTCAAATCCAGCTAATGATTTACTTCCTGCTAAAATTATAAATGTCATAAGGTCAGGTAGCTCGGTTTTGATTACCTACGACAAAGCTGTTACGCAATCCGTCTATAGCAATTCAAGAGGAAATGCTTATAAAGTATCAGGCAATAGTGTCTTGGGCATCACAGGATCCGGTAAAAACTGGGTGATAAATTGCCAGAATCCGGTAAGTGCTTCGGCCACGATGGATTACCGAATGCAACGGGGAAATGCAGTTGATGGCGATGGACTTAAGGTTTGCTCTTATATCGGATACCCTATCACATTATAAAGATTAGTTGCGCAGCCCAATCCGCCATTTAAGGAGAGAAATTCAGCTGTAGATAAAGACGTAGTTTAATAATTTAATAAGATAAGAATATGAGCGAACTAATATTTCCGGATGGTGCATCCGGGGTGTCAAATCCTATTGGCAGTGAAAAAATAATGGCCGCAAAGGCCGGCGATGGAAAGATTGTTTATATCCTGGCCTCAGACCTGATAAAAGGATTAGCTACGGTGAATTCCCTGACGGCTTATCAGTCAAAATTAGCCAGTGGAGTGAATGTGAAAATGGTTAACGGACAGAGCATTCTTGGGCCTGGAGAGATCACGTTTAAGACGATAAATGGTGAGGGGATCGGTGGCTCCGGGGATATTAAAATAACTGGAAAAGAGGAGCCTAAGCTAGAGTATGTAACAGATAATAACGGTAGGATAACGATTTAAATGTTACCCGGGGAATAGGGGCGGTCAGCTCTTTTTAATAAAGAATTCAAGGGGTTAAGACCTTTTAACAGTATAAGGAAAAATATGAAAAAGATAATCTTAAAAAAAGATGGGATACTGGCTGCCCCGGATAAAAAAGCAGGAGAAAGCGGATCTCTTATTGTGAAACAGGATTCGATTGGAAACCATAGGATCAAATTGGCTGAAGGTAACATTGGGAATGTTGATATTGGACTTAGCCCTGGAGCCATTACTCAAATGAACTGGTTAAGGGATGATGAAAATGTTTATTGGAGTGCTGAAATTTTAACACCGGAACTGATCATCAATCAGCCTGCACAAATTCAGGATTTATTGGTCGCTATAGTTGATAGTAACGGTGCAAAAATAAAATGGCATGCGCCAAAAGGAAATCCTCCGATAGCAGAAGTGAAAGCAGATAAGTATCATATCTATATCAGTCAGAGTGAAATTGACCTTAACTATGGAGTGACAGATCTGCCAGCCTATAAAAACTCACTAATTCCTAAGAAACCGGGTGAACCAGAAGAAATGGTATTGACGGCTTTGATGCCGGGGCACAAATATTACGTGACTATTGTTTCTGAGAAAATCATTTTTGGTAAATCAAGGATATCTGCCGCTTCCAATGTCGTCAGTTTTATAGCTGCGGCGAGTGATGTTACTGGAGCTGTAACGCCTGGAATAATCCCAATCAATCCTAAGCTGATCTACCCGCAGGGTCTGGCTTTCGCTAAAGATGAGGCGACTGGGCTAGTGATGAGTCCGGACCACCTGGCTGATCTGAGAGGAATTATAGATAAGGACGGCGTACCTGAAGGAACACCAAATGTCGGGATGGCAATTTTGATGTATGGTCTTGGGAATGTACCGATGTATAACAGACCCTCCTGGGATACCATCATTGATTTGGATGGTGCCTGGAATATAGAATATCTGTATGTATGGCAGAGCAGAAATGGAGATATTGATATTCAGACTTCGCTGGATGGTGTCAGTTTTAGTACTGCCGCCACTATAGGTGTCAATGTAGATCAGAATAAGTGGACAAAGGTAATGATGAATACCATTGTTTCTCAAAATATAAAATATGTAAATATTGCTTTTAAAAGCTCTGAACATGGTATAAGAGGACTTTTATTCTATGGTAAAAGAACACAACGCGGAGAAATAAAAGGGAAGAAATATAAGCGAACTGTAGCAGCCAGAACAGTAGATCAGCGAATTGGTACCAATGCTTTTCTTCTGGAAAATGAGCAGATGGTACGTAAAGTATCACGCAATACCAGGTGTTATGTGGAAAGCGACTGGGTGGTTGGGAAAGAGAATAACAAATTGGGGGATGCCTACGACGCCTCGGGAAATGTGATCCTTGGCTTAGCGCAGGTAAAGTACCAGTTTGAGTCTCAGCATATCTGGAACTGGGACCTGAGAATGGCTGATTTCGTGGCTACGGGGCAAAAGATAATGATGTCAACCAACAATGCTCCCTTATATCTCAGGCCTAAAGGTTATGTACGTGCAGATAATTCTAAACCTGTTGATCCGGGCTTAGATCCTGTAAATCTTGCGGTAACCACAAACCCGTTGAACTATAAACATATGGCCAGGCTTGCTTATAATATTGCAGCAAGGTTTGGAAATAATCCAAATGCAGACCCTCAATATATTCAGCTAACATCTACTGACACCTTAAAAAGAGGATTGAACGTTTTAGAGTCTCTGGAGTTCAGGAATGAAGCGGATGCTTATTGGACAGAAGCAAACGGATATCACAATTGGGAAGAGCAGGCTGCAATTTTATCTGCCTTGTATGATGGACATAAAGGAGCAATGGGGCCTGGATTTGGTGCGAAAACTGCTGATCCGGAATTAAAAATATCGATGTCCTCGCTGGCAGTTGGAGGAAACATCGGGTTCCTGAAGCGAATGATGTTATGGTGGGATTTGCATCGGGGATATGGAGATTATCCACTAGAGATTATCAATATTCACCATTATAATTCTTCCGCAGGCAGTCAGACTGTACCAGTTTATTCGGATGTGCCTTCGGAGGGAGTCTCTCCTGAACAAGGTGAATATTTAGAACTGATTCATAATTGGAATGAGTTCAGAGATACGCAATTACCAACTGTTGAGCTAAGAATTACAGAGATTGGATATGACGAACAGTGGGGAGGAGTATATTCTCCGGGGTATAGAAGTCAGTTGGAGCGGAGTAAATATAAAGGCTATTGGTTACAACGGATTTTTCTATTGGGCTTCCTCGCAGGCTGTGATGTCATTAATCAATATTGGTTTGCAAACACCAATGTCAGACTCGAGGATCTCGATGAAAATGCCAAATACAGGGATGTTTTCTTAACCTGTGGTTACGCTGATGGAATTACCGCTTTCAATGACTGGAACAGGAAGCCATTGGCTTCTTACTGGTATGTCTCTAATTTAATGACCGAGATTGCGGGATATACACTTCAGCATTCCATCAGAATGTTTGGAGCTCAGGAATCTGAAGGGTTAACCTTTGAAACACACCACCCTAAGTTGATTGCTTTGGCCTATAAAAATATGACGACGCAGGATACTATGATTGTAGCCTGGTTGGGAAATGTGGGCTTTACGGATGGTTATTTTAAGCTCTATGTTCATTCTGGGGAAGGAAGCGTCGAGGTTATCAGGATAGACAATGCCGAGCTCCGAAAAGATCCGGCCGGAGGTTTACATCAGACTATAAATACCCAGGCTGATAATGACGGGAAATACATTGAGTTGTTGTTGAATGAATGTCCAACGCTTATAAAAACTAAAAATATCGGAACACGCAGATTGAAAGCGCCAATGGACTTACGAATAGAAGCAATCAGTAACTCAGTTGTGAAACTAGCCTGGACAGATGCAAATATTGGAGGTAATCTGACTAAGATTTATCAGAGTGCTTTACCAGACCAGAACTTTGTGGAAGTATTTAGCGGATATGTCGACAATGGGACGCATATTTTTACTGACCTTCTTGAAGGGGCAAATTACTTCTATAAAATAAAATTTGAGGAAAATGGATTGGTCTCCACTCTTTCAGAAGCGATTGGAATTACAACTTTAAGCACGCTCCAGCCTCCTGTTAATCTGGCTGCTTCAACTATTACCAGCAGCAGCATCACGATGAAGTGGGATTATACAATACAGAACCAGCAAAAAATTGATCTGTTTGAAATTTTTAGATCAAATACAGCAAATGGAGTCTATACTTTATTGGCTTCAATTCCCAAAATAAACAGGAGTTATGCCGATAACGGACTTACGGCTGGTACGAAGTATTTTTATAAGATCCGTGCTAAAAAAGATTTTGGATATTCTGAATTCAGTTTCTCTCCTGGGGAAACTACAGGAAATGTGGTTCTTTTACCGCCGACATTAATGACAGTCAAAAGTAATTATGCTGGAGATCGGCTTAAACTTACATTCGATATACCGATGGCTAATCCGGCAGGACAGGAATCTGGTTTCTCCGTAATAGAAAGTTTGTCCGGTATCCCTTCTGGTATCAATGCATCAAGATGTGTATTGGATGCTGCGGATCCAAGGATCATGTACGTGTATTTATCAGCTTTGATTAGCAGTAACAACGTAACAGTAGATCTGAGTTATGATGCCGGTAGATCAAATATTCAGTCGGCGGCAGGTGTTAAATTAGCTGGATTTATTTCCAGACAAACGGTTAACAACAAAGATAATGCTGGACTATTGAATAGAAAAATACAAGTAAACCTTACCGATGCTGATAATTTACAGGGGACTGGTTGGAATGATATTGTACTCAATCCCATGAGCTCGGCCACTCCCCTGGATGCTCAGGCTTATACTAAAAATCTAAAGGACAGCAACGGGCAAGCCACGGACGTTGAATTCATTTTGCCATTAAGTGGCGAAGAGAATACAGGTCAGAATGGTTATATACAGATGGAGATGATTAATGCTAATGATCCGAATTTTCCTCTTAAGACGAATACTTCAGGTGTAGGCATTGCTAATCTCAATTATGGAGGTATGACCTCACTGGCCATATTCCAGAATCTCGATGCCAGTAAAGAATATAACATCCGGGTATTGTTAACGGTTTATACTTATGATGGAAACGGAGCAACCAGACTAGGTTATTACAAAAACTGGCAGTCGCCGTCCTATCTCAATAAAAATCTGCCAGATAAAAGTTTATACCTGACTTCTCTTAAAGCAGTTACTTCACCTTATAAGGTACATGAACCAATTAATGGCTATCCTGTGGTAGATCATATTAATACGCCAAAGGTGGGAGTAAATTTTAGGTATGACCAGAGTCCATTGTGGGTTTCTGCATTGATACTTGAAGAGGTCTTGCCCGAGTAAAAAAGAGATTACAAACAAGGGCGGAAATACTGCAATGGTTTAGCGAAATCTGTTACCGATATGAAAGATGGTAATTTGGTAAATACTTTATAATCAATCTACTATAAAGCCTTGGAATCTGGCTTTATAGTAGTCTAATGTAACTTTGCTTCAGTTGGAATTAAATCAATACCAGGTACTCGGTCTTCAATTGAAATTACATCATCATCACAATATGAATACATACACATTAAACAATATAGACCTGGGGAGCTTAGGTTTTATCTCGGGAAAGCAAAATGCGAGTAATATTGCATTGGCCGGATGTTTTGATATGCCGGCAAGAACCGGAAAAACTTTTCATAGCTGGGGAGATGAGCATGGAATTGAACCTTATGTTTCTGCTGCTGAAATTAGTTTTGGCGGAAGGGCTATTTCATTGGTCGGTTACGTATATGGGAATGGCAAAATGGATTGTACAAATAAGGCGAATAAGATATTTGAACTGATAGACCATTTCTCCGGACTTGTCCCTTTAAGTTGCAAATGGGGGACGTATCATGTTTATGTAAATCAATCGGTTACAGGTGCTTTTATTGGAGATAAAGCCTTGAGGATGACCTTCAATTTCTTTGAACCTGTTGTTTATATGGGAGTTGGGGAAATGCCAGTGACTAACGCCGAATATGGAATAGATGGAATTAGTTTTAAAGATCTCGGAGTAACATTATTACTGTCTACAGGAGACAGAGCCAATCGGCCGTCACCAAAAACGTTGGGTTTTACTTCACCTGAAGATGGTTTGGGTTTCGTTAAAACAGAAGCCAGGGAAATTACCTTAAAGATGTTTGTAGATCAGCCTGACCAGGCATCATTCATGGCGACATTGGGTAGGTTATATGTGCTTTTTTCAGCTCCGGGGTTGCGAAAACTGAGGATTCCGAATGATCTTAACCGGCAATTTTTTGTAAAGGATGGATTTAAAGTCAGTAATATAAATAGTAGGCCAAACCGAATGTCAGGTCTTATTGAATGTAAAATCACCGAGTCTGGTGTATTGGAAACGTACGCCGATCTGGTTGATAATTCAGGCCGAAAAATAACGGGTAGTTTTAACAATTTAATTAAAGTAAGAATATGAGCGAATTGAGATTTTTGGATGGTGTTAATGAAGTTGTGAGCTACCATTAACCATAAAAGTGAATGATTGATAGGACCGGTGATGGAAAACTTTCTGGTTTCGAAAGTAGTTCCGGAGATATAATATGTCTGGAATGGAAGAGTCAAAACCAGAATATGTAATGAATGTAAAAGTTGTTGATTCTTCGAATCAGCTGGAAGAGATTTCCATTATAAGGCTTGCTGGTCAAATAGGGTAATAGAATTTTAAAATAAAAAATAAAGAAGATGAAACTACAGATATACAGAGGAAATGATACACAATTGGTGTCATTTGATATTGATGAAAATACGACGTTCAGCGAGACGCAGATGGCTGAAAAACAAATCGCATGTAGTGTGGTATTGCCTTTTATACTCCCGGTTCAGTTGGGCGATTATATTGTTCATAAAGGGGAAAGATATAAGATCAATACTGTTCCCGAATATGGAAAGTCTGAAAGTGACCATAGCCATAAATACAACATCATATTTGAAAGTCCGGTTTATAGCTTACACGACAAGTTTCTGATGCATGAAGGAACGGATGACTTCTCTTATTATGGCACTGCGGCTGATCATCTTCGTTTGATGGTTGATAACATTAATCAGATTGAACAAGGCTGGACATTGGGTGCTATTGAAGTAACTGAGCCAATGAATCTAGATTATAATAACCACTCCTGTCGTACTGCCTTGACTGCAATAGCCGAGAAGTTTAAATTGGAATTCTTTCTGGTAGGCCAGCAGGTCAATATGGTGAAAACATTGGGGGCTGACACTGGGCTTGTTTTTGAATTTGGAAGAGGGAAAGGCTTGTATGAGTTGAACCGGAAAATTG
Organism: Pedobacter sp. KBW06; assembly: GCF_003852525.1. Classification (GTDB taxonomy): domain Bacteria; phylum Bacteroidota; class Bacteroidia; order Sphingobacteriales; family Sphingobacteriaceae; genus Pedobacter. The sequence goes on along the minus strand of NZ_QAJL01000003.1, from coordinate 1,165,806 downwards.
CAGATGATAAAAATGTAGTGACCAGGGTATATGCTTTTGGTGGATCAAAGAATATCGATTATACGTATAGAGATAAGGCGAAAAAACTATTGTTTCAAGAGAAATATCTGGAAGCTAATGTTGATTTATATGGTATAAAAGAGGGAAAGTATGAAAATGCAGAGATTTTCCCCAGTCGTACCGGGACGGTTACAGCGGTGATTGATAAAAAGACAGTTATTGATACGTCTATTGACTTTGATATCAATGCACATTTGCAGGGAGGAGAAAAGGCTAAAATAGTTTTCAAATCGGGCGCCCTGGCTAACTATGAGTTTGAAATATGGAAATATGACCATTCAAAGAAAGCAATTTACTTCAATGTTTTTAAGGATACAAATGATTATACACTTCCTAATGAGCTCAACTTTCCGGAAGTCAATGCAAAATATACACTGGTGAATTTAAAAATGCCGGAAAGCTATATTACTGCGGCAGAAAATAAACTTAAAGCAGATACGCTTGCTTATCTGCAGGAAAATAGTGTACCCAGGGTTGCCTATGGACTGAAACCAGATGAGAAATACATCCGCGATAACGGAATTCAACTTAGGGTGGGAGATCGGATTACCCTGGTAGACCTTAAGTTGCCAATCAATGCAACTTTAAGGATTGCTACCCTGTCTTACCCATTGGTTAACGAAGCGAATATCGATGTGTCTATCAGTAATTTTATTCCTTATACGATGCAGGAAAGGCTAGTTGCCAGTGCGATTGATACAAAAAAAGAGGTTAAACAGGTTTCACGTATTCAAGCTGAACAGGCAAGAAGAAATTCGATTAGCCTCTACGATTTGAAGGATTCAGTAATTGATCCAACAACGGATAAGTATTACGCCGGGAAGATCGCGACCGGAAGTATTGAATCTCTTTACCTCGCAATTGGCGCAAAAGCAACAAACTTTAATTTAAGTAGTGTTTCCTTTAAGCCTAATTATCTGGGTAATCCAAATTCATTTACGGCTACTGCTGGGGAGCTGATTCATTATGATCTTAATGTCCCTGGAGCGGGCTTTACCTGGGAAATGGATCCTTTCACTGCCTCAAACTTGATCCCATCTAATAAATATTATCTCTATGCTAAAATTTCTAAATCGGTTCTCGTGGGGTCCTGGGAATTGTCAACGGAAGTAAAATCAGCTGAGAGCACGCCAGGATATTATATTTTGCAGGCAGGGGTACTGTTTCCAGTAAAAGATGGGCGAAGAGATAATGCGCTTACCAATGGAATGGTGTTCATTGTTGGCGACCAGATTACAGCGGGCAGAATTAAGTCGATTGACGAGAAAATGTTTATGGATCTGACAACGGGCCAGCTAAAACTTGGTGACGAGTTGAGTGGAATAGACTGGAATGTAAGTAGTCCTAATAAGTTGACCATTCGCGGTGGAGTAGTTCAGAATGCTGGTGGAATTCAAGCACCAATTCCCGTATTTAGAGGCGTATATAATTCACTTGATACTTATTATCGCGGGGATCAGGTTAGCTATAATGGATCTTCCTGGAATGTGATTAGTGCCCTGCCGATATCAAATGTGTCGCCAGAGGAGGGGAGTTCCTGGACGGTTGTGGTGGTGGGTCAAGACGGTCCACTTCCTACTGGTGGTGGTAAATATGAGTCGGATAAGCAATATACTGGAAACGCCAGTAAAGTTGATGTTGTCCGTTATAATGATGGTTCAGGAGAAAAAGCTTATGTTGCCAGGGTTGATGCGGGTACATTCTCCGGAATTCCACCAACAAATACAAGTAAATGGGAGGCTTTCGGCGGACAATACGAAAGCCTTGCGACAAATCTTTTCTTTGCTAAAATGGCATTTATAGCTAATTTGGGGGTTGAAAATTTAAAAACTGCTGTAACAGGTAAAAGAGTTGAAATTACAAAGGCTGGGAATAATATGTCACTATATGTAGATGGCCAAGATTATCCAGCATTGCAAATAGATGCCTCTATTGATACGGGACAAGGGGTGACATCAGCAGGATTAAGTATTTTTGCTAATGATGATAGCTCATGGTTAACTAGCTCAGGTATATACGCGAATGGGAGCTCAAATAGAATGTTTTCTTCTGCCTCGGGGATGAGAGCCATGAATACATCTATTGGCGGTATTTTGAAAAAAAGAAATACTACCTCAGCAAGCTCAGGGCTTTCAGCTGCTGTAATAGGCTATGACGGCACAAACACAAGCACGCCAGGTAATAGTTCTACATACGGATTAGCTTGTTTGGGCAAGTTTTACGTAGATGGGGAAATCCATTTAGATGGGAGAGGTACAAAGGGCGAGACAGTCAATATAAATGCGGGAGGTGCTCGTATGAGATTTGTTAATGGTCTTTATGTTGGCTCTTGGTAACTATTTTGCTTACTATATCAAATGGGTAAAGCCTTTGAAAACAGTTGTATATATTGGGGAGACTAATGGTTTTATGTGGTGGCTTGGTAAAGTACTTCTTTACCACGTTTAATAACTGATGGAAATATTCAGTTGTCTTCTAATCCAATGATCAATACTAGTAATTGTTTTTTCATATTTCATTGTTGTAATTGATAATCTGCGGGAAATAGATGCAATTGAAAAAGTAGTTCTAGAGCGGTATTCTTTGAAGTGAGGTCTAGAGTAATATCATCTTTTGTGCTAAATGCAGTTATTGAGCAAATTATACCGTTACTGTTTCTCTTTATAAACTCCTGGTTCTAAAACCTTAAAATTTAGCTTGTTAGCTGTGTTTTGTAAATTTGTGTAACACAATTAAAGGACACGGATATGATAACTATTGATCAGTTAAACAAAAAATACGGCATCCCAAATGCAACAGGCAAAGGTTATCTGACTACCATCAAACTTCCTTATAAAATGCGTGTTGCCTGGGAAAAGAAAAGTGTAGTAGCACAAATACAATGTCATGAATTGATCGCTGATCAATTGTTGGCTGTGTTCGAAGATATTCTTCTGCATTACGGTTATGAAAGGATCGTGGAACTGGGCATAGATCTATATGGTGGCTGCTTTAACTACCGGCTGATGAGAGGAAGTACTAAAACGCTTTCCCGTCATTCCTGGGGAATTGCAATCGACCTTGACCCAGATAGGAATTTACTAAAAGAAACGGCCAGGACCGCTCGTTTTGCGAGGCCGGAATATAAACCAATGATTGATATCTTCTATAAACATGGATTTATCTCATTGGGCAGAGAGAAAAATTACGATTGGATGCATTTTGAAATTGGAAGATAATGGAAGAGGAGATAGAAACAAAACAAGATATGATCGACCGTAAGGCCGCCTGGTTGGAAAGGATGTTTGACCGACTGTTTATTGCAGTCCAGCAAAATCCTTTTGCGACGATGCTTTTACTTTCTGTAGGGCTTAACTTCTGGCAATATAACGTCATTAATGAAATGAACAGGTTAAGGATTCAGGACATCACGATGTTGAACGAGAAAATTAACATCGCGGTAGCTAAAGGAGTGGAAAGAGAGCTTCCGAAACAATTGGCTCCATATAAGGAGCAACAGGATAGCAATAGCAAAAGATTAGATACCTCTCTAATCAATTTAAACGGAACAGTTGAATCAGTTAAACAATATTTTAATAAAAATAAAAGGAAATGAGAATACTACTTATAATCACCGTATTTATGTTGATGGTATCTGGGGCTTCTTCGAACAGACAGGGTACACAAAATATCTTTAAAGCATCTTATCGACATCCGATTCATAGTAAATTGGATAGCATCAACAAAAAGGCCCTGGAATTGGAAATCCTAGTAAAAGCGCTATAGGCTAAGTTAAAAAAATCAGATCATCTCTATAAAACTACAGAATAGACCTAAGAGTGGGACAGCTCCATTGCAGGACTAAAGGGGATCGTTATGCATTAGAATTCTCAAAATCAATTCAAATATAAAACAACAAAAAATGAACAATCAATTAACAGCAGTAGAACCGACAGGTAGTATTATTGTCGATGGACAGGTCATCACCTATGTGGTAGAAATCACTAAAATCACTTATTCAGATGGTAAAATTGCTTATCCATCCATAGCGAGCACGGATTTTGTAAAAGCTTATGCAACCGCAGTAGCGCCTCCTGTAATTCCACCTGTAGATCCTGTTTTCGTCAATGTTGGAACCGGTTCCGGACAACTGTTCCTGGATCCTCTGGCAAACGTGAATATTAAAATCGTTCCTGGAAATTACGAGTACATCTCAATTCCGAAAGTCACAAACGTAAAAATTGATGGAACCGGAGTAAAACTGCCAGGTGGTTCAATTTCCATTGGACAGGCAGACCATTTGGAATTCTGGGGAGTTTCTGTAACTGATCAGCCTTACCGCGCCATCTCTATTGAACAACATAGTAATCATGTGTATTTCCATGACATGAGTTTTAAGAACGTAGGAGACTATACGATTTCCTACCACAACAGACTGATCTATGACGGAACAGACAGTACCGCTTCTATGAACTGGAAAATGGAGCGGCTTACTTTTGAAAATACCGGCATGGGTTTCAGTTGTAATGGCGGTTTTACCGACGAAGGTATCATGAACTTAATGAAAAATTTTAAGTTTCTTAATTGTGTCATCAAAAATTGCCCTGAAATTGGAAATGTTGTCTGGATGGGACAGGTTGAAAATTATGAAATTGCCCATAATGTGATCAATAATATTAACAGGACATTCAGCGATCCTAATGCTCCAAACGGTTACCATAATGGTATTTTTCAGATGATTGGAAATGGCTCTTTCCATGATAACAAAATAACAAATCATCAGGGAAATGCAATTCGTGCATGGGGTGTGTCTTATGGTTCAGAGGTTAAAGATGTTCTGATCTATAACAATGTGGTTTGGAACAGCTGGAAATATTCTGCTTTTGAACTGCAGGTAAGTCCGGATATGCATGATTATATGGCATTATATCCAACAAGGATTAAGCCGACAAACGCAAAGGTTTACAATAATACTGCAGGTCTAATGAATACATCCCACGACTGGGAAGGAGTAATGATTGATCTTTATCAAACCGGAGGTACATTGGAATATTACAATAACCTTGGCTTCGAAATGTACAGAGAAGGAACCTATTTTCCGGTTGGTAATATGACAAATATGGGTGGACCAACTGTCGTCAGGGAAGAAGGAAATCATTATTTCCTTACACAGCAACAAGCAGTGTTGGATACTGTTAATTTTCAGTCTCTTGTGCCTGGTGTAGGTGCACAATAATTAGAGATTAAGCATCCTGTTGCAGCACTTTCGAGCTGCAACAGGATGCACTTAATTGTCGAATATAGTAGAAATAACTAAAGAAAAATAGCTATGAATAATTGCTGCCTAAGGTGTATCCCTCTAATCATCATAACGGTCTTTTTGTCTGGATGCGGTATGTTCCGTAAAGTGTTTAAATCCAATGACTACGCTAAACAGGAAATCAGCTCGTCAGAAAAAAAGAAAATGGCAGAATGGACTAGAGACAGGTCTATCCTGACGATCAGGGAGCAATCGGATACGATAGTGGTCATCCCTGAAAAGATAATTAAGCAGGAGACTTTTTTTAAAGTCGATAGCCTGGTAAATGGCTTGACCGTAATTCAAAATGATCTTCTTGATGTAAGTCTGCTCTTCCACCCAAAAACAGGAATGCTTTCTGCTTCGGCAATTTTAAAACCCCGGCTTATTTCTGTTAAATTCAATAAGGAAACAATCCTGCAAAATGACATCAATAGAAAAATCACACAATCCGCTTCTGTAAAGGAAATTTCAAAATCAGAGCACTCTAATACTATTGTCGAGAAAAGTCCGATCAATATCTGGTACTATGTATTTGGATCCGGAATACTTATTTTAATCAGTTTTTCTTTGTTTTATTGGCTAAAGAAACGTTATCTGTGATCATTTTACATTTGCAGAATGAATCTCGTGACTTGTCCCCATAATAAATTATCTTAGGCTGATAAACACATCGATTATGAAAAGAATTGTCCTGACTATAGTGTTCTTAAATAGCGTCATCGCATTTGCTCAAACTGACCTCGCACTTAAAGATTCTTTAGCCAAAATGGTCATTTGGGATCAGAAAGCCGCCGGATTTCAGCCTGAACACAAAATTGGTGATCCTAAAAGAAAGCAATTTCAGGATAGCGTATTCAGCTCACATTATATCCGCCTTCAAAAGATCCTGTCAGATCACGGATATCCGGGATTTGATCTGGTAGGAGAACAAGGTTCCAGGGATTTTTGGCTGTTGGTGCAGCATTTGGACAAATGGCCGGATTTTCAGCAAAAAGTATTGGATGCGATGAAAAAGCAGGTGTTAAAGAAGAATGCTGCCAGCGGGGATTACGCTTACCTTACGGATAGGGTAAGGCTCAATACGAATCGTAACCAATTGTATGGAACACAGGTCACGTATAACACTGACAGTTGTCAGGCGTTTCCTCGTCCGACAGAAAATCCGGGATCTTTAAACAAACGTAGAAAAGAAGTGGGACTGGATAGCATTGAAGATTATTTAAACAAAATGAGCGAACTTCATTTTAGAATGAATAAAGCTAATTATGAAACGAAAGGAATTAAAGGGCCTAAATTATATGTGCTGAAAGATAAATAATCAACCCAGGCGCGAAGTAGGACAAACAGGTAGCCACTCTGGCTACCTGTTTGTTTATTCAGGGAAGTTTTGCCAGGAGGCTGTTGATATTTCTGATGATCAGATCAGGTTCTTCCTTCATGATGTAATGCCCTGAATTAACCGTACTGATATGCATGAAATCATTCAATCCCGTTCCTAAAAACTCATGGGCTTCAAACCACTTTTTTCGATCTGCAGCGGGGTGTTCCTGATCAGTTTTCATACTTGATATCACGGTAACGGGAATGTTGGGTAATGTGGCTAATGTAGACATGTACCTCGAATCTTCAATTAAAACCCTGGCTTCCCGGGTACCACCAAAACCGGCTCCGTAGCTATTGTTAAATATGTTGTATATTCTATCTTCTTCCTCCCCGGATGGTTGGTTGTAATGTTCATGGGATGGATCAATAAACAACAAGGCTGCGGTTTTTGAAGGGTGTTTAATGGCGTAATCGCGGATGATCATTCCTCCGATAGAATGGCCAATGAGTATTACTTTTTTTTGTCCGGAAAATGCATCAATTACTTTTTCCAGTTCAGCACTTAAAGTTGCAATGTTCCTCGGCCCTGGCCCAAGACCTGATGTGCCATAACCTGCACGGTCATAGGTTAGTAGGTCAGACTGATCACGGATGACTTTGATGAGTTCGTTTTCCGGCCAGACAGAATGGTCATCACCGAGACCAGCTTCAAAGACCAATAGGTATTTTGAGTTCAGGATTCGAGAATAGGTACTCAGTTTGTGGCTTGGTAAGCTCAGGTCTTTTTGGCTGAGAAAGGATTCTACATTTTTTTTTCTTGCTTCATTTTTTTTGCACGAGGCGATCAGAAAACAGCTTGTCATTGCAATAAGCAGGTAATTCATGTGTTTCATATGATTTATAATTTTGAACAAAAAACTATAAAAATGAATCGCCTGTCGTTCTGATTTATCAATCAGAACGTGTTTTATCCGAATGCTGCTTTTTGTATTCGGAAGGAGTGAGCCCTGTAATTTTTTTAAATGTGGTATTGAATACTGTTTTTGAATTAAATCCGACTTCAAAGGCGATCCCTAACAAATTTAAATGTTTCATTTCTGGCTCAAGAAGAAGGCGTTTTGCTTCCTCCACACGATAGCGGTTGATCAATTGATAAAAATTTTCATTAAAGCCTGTATTGATTACATATGATAACAGATGAGCAGATATATTTAGCTGTCCGGCAAGCTTAATCAGGTTTAGATCTGAAGCCAGAAAGGGCTTTTTTGTTTCGATGAGTTCCAGCAGTGCTGCTTTCATGATGGTTAGCTGTACCTCGCTCAATAAATTTTTCTTAACAACTCCCTGACTGGTATTTTCAGCATTAATGGTCACTATCTGATGTTTTTCATCTCTGGTATAAGGAAAGATTTCTTCTTGTTTTAACCAGAAGTAAGTGATATAGCATATTCCTGAGAGGTAGATTATACTGGTCAACGTATCTACGATCTGGTGCTTTCCGGAGAAATTAAAGAAAATATCTGTTACCCATAAAATAGAAATGATCAGGACAGCAATACTGACGTGCTTTAGCCAGCTCAAATTTACCCTCTCCAGAATTGAGTGGTGTTGATGTATGTTCTTATTGTGTTTTATGATTTTTTTATAAGCGAGCAGGCAGTAAGGAATAACCTGTATAGAAAAGAAGATGTTAAAAATAATTTCTGCATCGGCTATCGCTTTCTTACCAACCCCCTCCTGGACTGAATTATTGTCCAGGAAATAAGAAATAATGATTAAAGCAAGTATAAATAACGCGAAGCTGAAATGGAAAAGAGAAGATGGTTTCCATTTTCTAAGTGGTTCTACATAGTAAGAGATGCTTAAATAGAATACAGGTGCAATGATGAAATTTGTTACCCCTAACCACTCAGGTAAGGGATGATTTTCTTTAAATAAACCTGTCGACAAAAGGTTGTTTTGAACGCTGATCAGAAAAAAGCAGCAGATAAAGGCGCCAAACCACTTATTTGCCGCCGTATTTACATTTGTTGGGTTGATGAAAATTATAAAGGTTAACAAAAACGCTGATCCGCAAAGTATTGAATCTGTAAGCTCAGTCATGAGAGGTGGTTCTGGTATTCAAATTTAAAAAAGATATACCATTTGTCCGATAAATTAACTATCGGACATGACCTTTTACATCAAATCCCCTCATAAGGTTTAAGTACCAAGTGTGTCAAAGAAAGGCAGTTTTATCCGTTTCAGGATGCTGACTGATCCTGAAGTGGTAAAATGGTCCCTGGTGGGAGCGGTGCTTCCCGGTTATATACCATAATATTGGCAACTTCAAGGGCAACATCAGGGCCGTTGTATTGTTCTACAACATACAGGGCGCCATCAATACCTGAAGTAATCCCTCCGGTTGTAATGAAATTACCATCCCGCACGTACCGGACGTTTTTAATCATATCGATACCTTTGTAATGAGATTCTACGTAATCGATCGCAAGGTAATGTGTGGTGGCTTTTCTTCCTGCAAGTAAACCTGTTTCAGCAAGCGTGTACAATCCAACGCAAACTGAAAGAATAAGCTTGCCCTTTTCAGCCATTTGTTTGACATACTCCACCACTTCTGCTTTTGCAGGAATGGAAGAGGAATCCGCATCATTGCCTATTCTGCCGGGAATCACGATCAGCCCGGGATCCGGACAGGTTTCAAAGGTATATTGAGGAACTATTGTGACAACACCCCCTTCACTGATAATCGGGCCGGGCGTTGCCGATACTGTATATACATTGTAGAAAGGTGCTGCGTTAAAACGGTTGGCGTGGAGAAAAACATCTAAAGGACCGTTCATGTCGACGAGTTCAACACCATTGAAAACAAGGACTGCTATATTCATTTTTTGAGAGGTTATATGGTTTAAGATTTATGTTACGAATGTAATCACACCTTTTTACGTGGGCTTATGAGATCTTTTGATTCAATTATACAGCTTGTAACTGTCTCATTTATATTTTAAGGTACGGTCTTGTTTTTTATGATCCTAAGTCTTCCATATTCGTTACCTGAATTTACATTAAATATCCGGGGTTATGACAAGTAAAGTTACCTGTCTTTAAAATCAGGCAAATTTACCTGGACATAGTGAATAAAGAGGTAGGATCACTGGTTTTATGTTGCCCATTTTCAGTCATAATTATGGGCAACATTTTTTGTTTGTGCTGAACGGGATGATATGCTCATGGCCCAATGAGCGACAGGGGCATTTAGGCTTTTTTGGTTTTACCCATTATCCGGTACAGGAAAAATTCTACTACGAGTAAGATCGCCATTTCCATATGTAAATATTTAGATCGCAATATATAAATATTAATTTAGTTGCAGATTGTAGTGACGATATTCTCACATAAATTAATAAATTACGTCAAAAAAACAATCAAATGAAAAATCTATTTGCATCACTCTCTATCTGCTCGATGGCGTTATTCCTTTCTTCCTGTGATCGTGCCCAATCTAATGTACAAACCTTATACACGAGTAATTGTGGCGTGAGCTGGGAGCTAATAAAAGCAGGAGAAACGGTACCTAAAGGTGTAGGAATGTGTTCTTATAAAATTACAGTTCCCGATTATCCTATGCAGGGCGAAAGCGTTTTTAAAAGCGCCTTTAAAAATCGTGTTATGGCAAAAATTGAAGTTACCTATGATTATTCTATAACAGATGCAAGGTTATATATCGGAGAGGCAAAATACCTTGGGAAAATGAATAGCGACAGCGATAGTGAGGTAAACAGTTCTAAAGCCTATGAAACTGCTGAAAATTCGGTAATTGATAAAAGAATAAAAGAAATTGCCAGAGACCTGTTATTGAATGAAGATATCGTTGATTTTAACCAGAATGAGTTTGAAGCGGAGTTGCTTAAAAATGTAAATGATCTGCTAAAAACAAAAGGGGTGACTTTAAACTTCCTTTCATTCGTTCCGATTCCGGAAGAGCAAACCAGGCAGGCAATTGATGTGGTGACTGCAATGAAGATCTACGAGTCTAAAGGATTAACTGAAATTGGTAAAGCGGTTTCATCTGCCAGGGCAGGGGCAACCAAAGTTGAGGTTAAGGTCGTAAAAGATGAGCAGGTGGTAAAAGAAGATTAATAGTGTAGTAAAATAACTTAAAACAAAAACGGCTAAGATGTTAATCTTAGCCGTTTTTGTTTGTAATCTGTGGAGCCGAAGGGGTTCGAACCCTTGTCCAGTTGTGTGATAAGTTATGCCTTCTACATGCTTGTTTTCCATTCAATTGTCGGGAGCAGACGGGCCGGAAACCTACCTTGTCTTTTTCCTTAGGTACTTTATCTCGCTACTGTATCATACCCTACAGCGGCCAGCTTTGTTATTTCGATGCCCCGGATTCTAACCTAACAATGCAGCAGTCAGAGGGACAAAAGCTAAGCTAATTCTAAATTAGGCAGCTAAGGCGTAGTTATTTTCGCCAATTATAGTGTGAACGTTCTCTTTAAAGTGCTCTCCGTACAACGCACTGCATGCTAACATACGTAGCGCCACCCTGTCAAATCCAAAACGGCCCCATTTGTTAGAAGTACAAACTTACAAAAAATTATGCGATTGTTCTGCCTGGATATTGATTTAATGCGATTTCCAGACAATCCATCGACTTATTCAGGTCTTCAGTATTCAATACATAAGCCATTCTTACTTCATTTTTTCCGGAACCTGCAGTAGAATAGAAGCCTGTAGCAGGAGCCATCATGACCGTTTGTCCCTCATGCTCAAAGCTTTCCAGCATCCACTGACAAAATACATCAGCATCATCAATCGGAAGTTTGGCCACTACATAAAATGCACCACCTGGATTCGGACAGAAAACACCTTCAATCGCATTTAATCTTTTAACAATTGTATCTCTGCGAAGGGTATATTCCTTATTTACCGCTTCAAAATAACTATCCGGAGTATCTACGGCTGCGGTACCTGCAATTTGTTCTACCATACCAGGGCTTAACCTTGCCTGAGCAAACTTTAATCCTGATTTGATGACTTCCTTGTTTTTCGTGATCAGGCAACCCAATCTTGCGCCACAGGCACTGTATCTTTTGGAAACTGTATCCATGATTACCACATTTTCATCAATTCCGTCCAGATGCATTGGCGAAATGAATTCTTTTCCATCATAACAGAATTCACGGTAGGCCTCATCAGAGAACAAGAACAAGTCATATTTCAGACACAGTTCTTTCAATGCTTCCAGTTCTTCTTTAGAATACAGATAACCGGTAGGGTTATTTGGGTTACAGATAATGATCGCTTTGGTACGTTCTGTGATTAGTTTTTCAAACTCCGCAATAGCAGGGAGTGCAAAACCATTCTCAATATAAGATAAGATCGGTTTAACCACCACGTTGCTCATACAGGCAAAGCCATTATAATTTGCATAAAAAGGTTCCGGGATGATGATTTCATCACCTTCATTTACGCAGGTTTGCATGGCGATGGTGATCGCTTCAGATCCACCTACAGTCACCAATATATCTTCAGGGGTAATGTTATAACCCAGTTTATTATAGTATTCAGCTAATTTGCTGCGGTAAGATAAAGTACCTTCAGATGGGGTATACGCCCAAACATTAAAATCAATGTTTTTGATGGCATTTAACATGCCCTCTGGGGTAGCGATATCGGGCTGACCGATATTCAAGTGATAAACCTTTTTACCATCCTTTTTTGCTTGATCAGCATAAGGAGTAAGTTTTCTAATCGGCGAGGCGGGCATTTGTAACCCTTTTTCTGAAATGTTAGGCATGGCACAAAAATAAAAAACCTCGTTGATTAACGAGGTTTTAATAAGAAATATCTTTAAAAATTTTACTTGGTACTGGCAGCTACGGTTTCTCCTTTAATGTACAACACTTTAGTGGTTGTTTTTGCATTAGAAGTAATGGTAATACTTTTGCTGAATGGCATTGCAGCACCAGTTGGGTTGTAAGTAACTTTGATCACACCTGATTCTCCTTTTTTAACCGGAGTTTGAGTGTATTCAGGTACCGTACATCCACAAGTAGTTTCTACTTTAGTAAGAATTAATGGTTGATCTCCAACATTGGTGAACTTAAATTCAACCGTTGCAGCCTTGTTCAATGGGATTTTACCAAAATCGTGAAGCTCTTTATCAAATTTGAACTCTGCAGGTTTTGTTTGAGCGTTAGTTGCAACACTTACTCCTAAAATTAATGTAAATAATAGTAATAACTTTTTCATGACTATGGTGTTTTAAAACAAATTTAATCTTTTGATTCATAAATCAAAAAGTATTCCAATATATAAATTACAGGACAGCCATAAGTCATACTTTAGATTTTATGTATCTTTGTCACCTAACTAATATTGCTTATGATGCCGGATATAAAACCTACTACCAATCCCATTGATGCTTCAGAGTTAAGTTTTGAGGATTTCAAAACCATTGTGGTAAACGATTATAAAATAGCTTTTGAGAGTAGACAAGCCAGTTTATTAGGTCGTAAGGAGGTTTTAACAGGTAAGGCTAAGTTTGGTATTTTTGGTGATGGTAAGGAAGTTCCTCAGATCGCCATGGCCAAAGCCTTTAAGAATGGAGATTGGCGCTCGGGATATTACAGAGATCAGACTTTTGCATTTGCAACAGGCATTTGCACCATCAAAGAATTTTTTGCCCAACTATATGCCAACCCTAGTGTTGAAGCTGAACCTGCATCTGCAGGCAGACAAATGAATTGCCACTTTGCTACCCGCTCTATTAATGAAGATGGTAGCTGGAAGGACCTTACCGCGATGAAAAACTGTTCATCCGATATCGCACCTACAGGTGGACAAATGGCCAGATTAGTCGGATTGGCGTATGCTTCGAAATTATTCAGGCAGAATCCGGAACTGGAATACTTGAAAAACTTCTCCGTAGAAGGAAATGAAGTGGCTTTTGGTACGATTGGCAACGCTTCTACATCAGAAGGTGTATTTTTTGAAGCCATCAATGCCGCCGGTGTATTACAGATCCCTATGGCGATTTCCATTTGGGATGATGCTTATGGAATTTCTGTTCCTGCAAAATATCAGACTACAAAGGAAGACATTTCAGAAATCCTGAAAGGCTTCCAAAGAGATGAAAATGCTGCCGGATATGAAATATATAAAGTAAGAGGCTGGGATTATCCGGCTTTATGCGAGACTTATCAGAAAGCCATTGACGTCTGCAGAACAGAACATGTTCCTGTAATGATTCATGTTACTGAAGTGACGCAGCCACAAGGTCACTCTACTTCAGGTTCACATGAACGTTACAAAGATAAAGACCGTTTAGACTGGGAGAAAGAGTACGACTGTATCGTTCAGATGCGTAAATGGATGATCGAATCTGCCATTATTCCAGAGGAAGAATTAGCTGCCCTGGAAGATGAGGCAAAGAAATTTGTTCGTGAAACACAAAAAGAGGCATGGAATGAATTCCTTGCGGATATAAAAACAGAAAAAGATCAGGCAATTGAACTGATCAATACCCTTGCAAAAGGAAACCCTGCGCTGACAAAAATTACCACTCAACTGGCCAATACGCCGGATGCACAACGTAAAGAAGTGATCTCCTCGGCAAGAAAAGCATTGCGCTTAAGCCTTCAACATCCATCCGGCGAAAGAAATGAGCTGTTGGAATGGTATAAGGAACAAAGTGGAATGAATACCGAACGTTACTCTTCAAAATTGTTTACCGATGGTAAAGAAAGCCCCTTTCTGGTAGAAGTGCTTCAACCGGAGTACAATGAGTTGAGTAAAATGGTGGATGGCCGCGAATTGTTGAATGCCTGTTTTGATGCCAACTTCGGCCGTGATCCACGTCTGGTAGCTTTTGGTGAAGATTTAGGCGCCATTGGCGATGTAAATCAAGGTTTTGCCGGATTGCAGGCCAAATATGGCGATCTGCGAATTACAGATACGGGAATCAGGGAAATGACCATCGTTGGTCAGGGAATCGGCCTGGCCATGCGCGGCTTAAAGCCAATTGCCGAAATTCAATACCTGGATTATCTCCTGTTTGCTTTAAATGTATTGAGCGATGATCTGGCAAGTTTATCCTACCGTACCAAAGCCGGACAAAAAGCACCGGTCATCATCAGGACCCGCGGACATAGATTAGAAGGGGTATGGCATTCAGGCTCACCAATCGGAATGATCCTTGGCTCTTTGCGTGGATTACACATCTGTGTGCCCCGTAATATGACTCAGGCTGCCGGAATGTACAATACCTTGTTCAGGTCTGATGAACCTGCCCTGGTTATCGAATGTCTGAACGGATATAGATTGAAAGAAAAACTTCCTGAAAATGTAGGAGAGTATACTGTTCCTTTAGGTAAAGCAGAAGTGATTAAAGAAGGATCAGACCTGACCATCGTTTCTTACGGATCTACGCTCAGGATAGTGGAAGAAGCAGCAGAAGAGCTGGCGCAGTTTGGCATCTCTGTGGAGATCATCGATCCGCAAACCTTGCTTCCTTTTGATACGGATCAGCTTTGTGCTAAATCTTTAAGTAAAACCAATAAGTTATTGGTGGTTGATGAAGATGTACCTGGTGGCGGAACCGCATTTATCCTTCAACAGATTTTAGAAGAACAAAAAGGTTATTATAACCTGGATGGACAGCCTCAGACGTTAAGTGCCAAAGCACATCGTCCTCCTTATGGTTCTGATGGCGATTATTTCAGTAAACCATCAGTAGACGATGTGGTAGAAGTAGTTTATCAAATGATGCACGACCATAATTCAGTTAAGTACCCTGCCATATTTTAATAAATATCAGGTCATAAAAAAGGGGTTCTGTAAAACAGAGCCCCTTTTCTTATGCTTTAGATTTGTTACTAATCCAGCTGACTGCTTTTATTTCTAAGCAGCTGATCTGCCAGTACCAATGCGGCCATTGCTTCTACAATGACTACAGCACGTGGTACCACACATGGATCATGACGGCCTTTACCTTTAATCTCAGCGGCATCCCCAGCTGCATTTATCGTTTGCTGATTGTGCATAATGGTGGCTACTGGTTTAAAGGCTACTGTAAAGTTGATTTCCATGCCATTAGAGATTCCTCCCTGGATTCCTCCCGAGAAGTTTGTCAATGTCTTAGGGGCATCATTTCCAGGAATAAAGATGTCATTGTGTTCCGAACCCCTCATTTCGCTGCCGCTAAATCCTGACCCATATTCAAAGCCGTGGACTGCATTAATGCTGAGCATGGCTTTACCAAGGTCTGCATGTAGCTTGTCAAATACGGGTTCACCGAGTCCTACAGGACAGTTTCTGATGATACAACTGACCTTGCCACCGATGGTATCTCCATCTTTTCTGATGGCATCAATGCATTCGATCATCTCTCTTGCAGTTGCAGGATCAGCACAACGGACAATGTTCTCTTCCCTGATCTCCAAAAGCTGATCCACAGTTAAAGAAGATTCCAGATTAGGTGCATTGATTTTTCCTACCGAAGAAACATGCGCAAAAATTTCTATGCCATGGTGCTTTAAAAGCAGTTTGGCAATGGCTCCTGCGGCAACACGGGCAGCAGTTTCTCTGGCTGAGGAACGTCCACCACCGCGATGGTCGCGGATACCATATTTTGCATCATAGGTGTAATCAGCATGAGAAGGACGGTAAACATCTGTATTGTGACTGTAATCTTTACTTCGCTGGTCTTCGTTCGGGATCAGCATCGCAATAGGCGTACCTGTACTTTTACCTTCAAAGGTCCCGGAAAGGATTTGAACAGTATCACTTTCTTTCCTTTGCGTAGTGATCTTCGATTGTCCTGGTCTGCGCTTATCCAATTCCGACTGGATAAAATCCAGGTCAATTGGCAATTGTGCCGGACAACCGTCTAAAATAACACCAATAGCTGCACCGTGGGATTCACCAAAAGTGCTGATGCGAAATAGTTGTCCGAATGTATTACCTGCCATTTTTTGTTAATTTTTATAGATTAATTTAAATCACTTCAACTTTAAATCCAGCTTTCCTCAGGTCTTTCCAGAAGTCAGGGTAAGATTTCTCCACTACATCCATCTCTTCCAGTACGACCTCCTTAATCAGCAGGCTAAGCGGAGCAAAGGCCATCGCCATGCGGTGATCTTCATAAGTGCTGAAAGTAACCCTGTCCGGAAAATGAAGTCCTTCACAGTTCAGGGTATATACCAGGTTGTCTTCGTTTAAAGTTACACCAATTTTGGCGAGTTCGTTTTGCAACGCTTTAATCCGGTCAGTCTCCTTAATTTTTAAAGTCTCCAGTCCGGTAAAGAACAGGTTTTTCTTTAAAGCAGCTGCACATACAATAATGGTTTGCGCTAAATCCGGACAATCCTTAAGGTCTAAAATTTCATCACTGAAATCAGTTGCTGAAGAGCTTAAGGTAATTCCTGTAGCTGTGGTTGCAGTTTGTACTCCAAATGCAGTCATAATTGACCGGATCCGGCTATCTCCCTGCAGACTTTTTTCTTTTAAATAAGGTAAGGAAATGCTGGCATTTTCTGCTAAGCAGGCAATGCTGTACCAGTAAGAAGCCGCACTCCAGTCGGGCTCTACCAGCAATGTAGCTGCTTTAAAAGGCTGTGGTTTGATGCTGATGTTGTTCCCGGTCCAGGTATGACTGATTCCTGCTTCCTCCAACATATTCAGGGTCATCTTTACATAAGGGAGGGACGTTAATTCCCCTTCAATTTGTAAGGTTAAACCCTGTTCCAATGTAGGAGCAATCATCAATAGCGCAGATATATATTGACTGCTAATGTCTCCTTTAATCTTAACAAGGCCTTCGCTTTGCGCTAAGGGGCCGGTAATATTCAATGGAGGGAAACCGTCTTTTTCTGCATAGCTGATGTCTGCACCAATTCCTTTTAAAGCTTCGGCAAGGATCCCGATCGGACGTTGTTTCATCCTTTCTGTTCCGGTCAGTAAAAACTGTCCGGGAAGAGTAGGAAGGTAAGCAGTTAAGAAGCGCATGGCAGTCCCTGCAGGGCCCACATCAACCGTTTGCTGATGTGGAACTGTGCTGGAAATCTGGTTTAAAATGCGGTCAAGTGTTACGGAGTCGGCAGCAATAGACATATTTTCTACTTTTACCGCGCCCTTGCTTGCAGCACTAATGATTAATGCCCTGTTGCACTCGCTTTTAGAGCCCGTAAGCGCGATCTCTGTATGGATTTCTGTGTTTCCCGTAAAAGAAACAAGTGCATGCTTACTCATTATTAAGACTTAACTTCTGTATGTGTTTCTGCTGCAATGCCTTTTTCTGCTTTGCCGGCATTCATAATTTCTGTTTGTTTACGGATAGATTCTCCGTGAACCAATTCTAAGAACTTCTCTGTAAAGTTTAAGTCTAATTTTAAAGCTTTAGCGAATGAGATTCCTTTATTCATGATCGCATCCCAACGGTTTACCTGTAAGATCGTTACCTGGTTGTCGCGTTTGAACTCACCGATTTTACCTACGATGGCCATACGTTCTCCTAGTTTCTGTAACAACTGATCGTCGATTTTATCGATCTGCTTACGTAAATCAGCCAATTGATCTGCAAAAGCTTCGTTTTGTGATTCCGGTTCACGTACGGTTAAACGGTCTACCAATTCGCTTAATGCAGCAGGTGTTACCTGTTGTTTAGCATCTGTCCAGGCTACTGAAGGGTCAACATGCGACTCGATCATCAAACCTTGCATGTCTAAATCCAGTGCTTTTTGAGAGATGTATGGAATTAGTTCGCGGTTACCGCAGATATGACTTGGATCGTTGATGATCGGAAGGTCAGGGCATAAAGTTTTCAATTGGATGGCCAGTTCCCACATCGGCTCATTACGGAAAGAGCTTTTTTCGAATGAAGAGAAACCGCGGTGAATGGCACCCAGTTTGGTGATTCCTGCGCCATTGATGCGCTCTAATGCACCAATCCATAGCTGAAGGTCAGGATTTACAGGGTTTTTAACCAATACAGGGATATCAACACCTTTTAAGGCATCAGCAATCTCCTGAACAGTGAATGGGTTTACAGTTGAACGTGCACCAATCCATAAAATATCTACACCGGCAGCCAAAGCTTCCTCTACGTGTTTCGCATTTGCAACCTCAACAGCAGTAGGCAATCCCGTTTCGGCTTTTGCTCTTTTCAACCACTCTAATCCAATGCTGCCGATACCTTCAAACTCTCCCGGACGGGTACGTGGCTTCCAGATACCAGCTCTCAATACCGACACTTTTCCGGTTGCAGCCAGTAAATGTGCAGTGGTTAGCAGTTGTTCTTCAGTTTCTGCACTGCATGGTCCTGAGATAATTAATGGCTCGTTGTTAACGTTAAGCCAGGTATTTAATGGCTGGATGTTCAATTGTAATTTCATTTTTTTTGGGGTTTAATTTTTGTATGTTTTATGAAGGTGTTTTATCTTTTATACTTTATCATTTTTTAGGTATTCACCCATAATGTTAAAGTTTACCGTGTATTTTAAGGTCTGGCGGATGGCTTTATCGTATTGTTCCATATTGCTCCATTCCATATCTACATAGAAATAGTATTCGTTTCTTTTTCCCAGGACAGGCATACTTTGAATCTTTGTTAAATTCACATCCTGATCGGCGAAGATGTTGAGCACTTTTGACAGCGCACCTACATGATTGCCTACCTGGAAACAGATAGAGGCTTTGTTGATTTCTTTAAGGTCTTCTGTTTTGTCTTGTTTTAGCACGAGGAAACGGGTGTAATTCTTTTTGTTGGACTCAATTCTTCTTTCAATGATATTCAGTCCGTATAATTCTGCAGCCAGTGTATTTGCAATGGCCACTGTATCTGTTAATTGCTCTTCTTTAATGCGTTTGGCACAGGCTGCGGTATCGTTGCTTTCAATCACCTGAATGTGTGGAAAATCATCAAAAAAGTCTACACATTGACGAATGGCAATAGGGTGGGAAGTGGCATATTTGATGTCTTCAAATTTGACACCCGGTAAAGCCATCAGGTGCAACTGAATCGGCAGGTAAACTTCTCCTACGACTGCAAAATTGTATTCCCGGATTAAAGTGTAGTTGGGCAAAAGACTGCCTGCAATAGAATTCTCAATAGCCATGATCACAAAGTCAGATTCCTTTCTCTCCAGACTGTCGCAAGTCTGTTTAAAAGAATTACATTCTATGGTTTCGATGTCTTTTCCGAAGAACTTGAAAGCGGCCTCTTCATGAAATGACGCTTTAATACCTTGAATCGCTACTCTTGTTTTTTTCTGTTTCATTTTAGCTGCTGAGTTTTCTGTGGTCTTGAAGTTTGCAGAAGGCTTTTTTTGTACTTCTGCAGGTTTCGGTTTTTGCATTAAACAAAAAAAGTCCCGGCTTTAGGCCGGGACTTTTTATATACATTTTTATCTTATGATTTTTGTTGCATATCAGTCCCGGCTCTTACTAAAGTAGTAAAAGTAGCCAAACCAATATGTAGTAACGTTTTTCATTCGATTGTTTTTTCTTTTTCGTTTTTCCAAATGTACTAACAAAATTTAATTTGTCAATACTTTAATAAAAAAAATTATTTATTGTCCGGTAGCTGTGATTCCCTGTGCAACAAAACATTAGCTACTTACGCAAAATTAAGGAGCAGAATCTTTTTGCTAAAATTAGCTGCTAAATCTATTGTTTGTGCTATTTAACCTGATTATTGTAATAGCTCATACTTTCCAGAATGTCCTTCTCCGTGACGATACAATTGTAATCACAAACACCGATTTTGTTCAGCAAAGAGAACATAATTTGTCCATGTTCATTCTTTTTGTCGCTTTGCATGAAACCTAAAAGGTCCTTAAAGCTCTTGGTTTTGATCTGATAAGCAGGATAAAGGCTCAACATATACTTCGTAATGTCTTCCAGTTCTTCCTTCGTCAGTGTATTGTTTGTGCTCGATAAATAGGCTTCACAGATCATTCCTATCGCGATCGCTTCTCCATGTGTTAAAGGAGCTTTATCGTTGATCAAAGAATAACTTTCTACTGCATGACCAATCGTATGACCAAAATTCAGGATCTTCCTGCGTCCTTTTTCCTGAGGATCTTCAGTCACCACCTCATTCTTGATTTCTACAGAACGGTGAACTGCGATGGGTTCAATTTGTTTATAATCAGCTGCTTTTAGCGCATTGTAATAGGCAGCATCTACAATCAGACCGTGTTTGATCATTTCGGCAAAACCGGAAAGTAATTCTCTTTCAGGTAAGGTCTTCAGGAAAGAAGTTTCTATAAATACAGCTTGCGGAAGCGCAAAGGTACCCACCATGTTCTTTACATTGTCTATGTCAATTCCGGTTTTACCTCCTACAGAAGCATCAACCTGTGAAAGGAGCGTGGTTGGAATATTAATGAAGTCAATGCCACGTTTATAGGTTGAAGCAATAAAGCCGCCCATATCCGTGATGACACCTCCACCCAAATTAATCATCAGACATTTACGGTCTGCTTCAAAATCGAGTAGGGTTTTCCATATCCCAATACAGAAGTCAATGTTTTTGTTTTCTTCACCCGGATCTGTTTCAATCAAGTCAAAACCAGTAAAGTCGTCCAGCATTTCCTGAAAAAAAGGAAGGCAAAATTCCGAAGTATTCCGGTCTACAAAAACAAATACTTTACTGTATTTACCATTTTCTATAAGCGCTGCTAGTGGCGCAAGTGCTGATTCAAAATGAATGCTATGTCCTGAACTTTCTATTGCGTGCATTAAATTACTGTTATTTTCTGTCCCATAAAATCAATTACATCGCCCACCCGCACTTTCAATCTCTTGCGATAGTCTACTTTGCCATTGTATTTTACCAGGCCGTCTTCGACAACTGTTTGTGCTTCGCCGCCGCTTTGTACCAATGAGGTTGCCTTTAGCAACTGAATAAGGGGAATAAATTCACCTTCTAATTTGAATTCTATCATTATACCAGCAAATTTACAATTATTTATAAAGTGTTTTACCATGGATAGCCTTGGAATTTATACTTTTGCATGCAATTTGACTAACCATAAGAATTAAATGGAAACTTTCCCCAAAAAAACCTTGAACTTTGACAACACGGAAATCGCTTTTCGTAATCAATCAAATTCAGAACTAAACGCAGGATACTGGCTTTTTAAAGTAATCAGCAGCAATTTTCTAACAAAAGTTGGCCCGCCAATCACTAATTTTTTTCTGAATATAGGCATGCCTATAAAATCTATCATCAAGGCAACCATTTTTAAACATTTTTGTGGAGGAGAGACAATTGCCGAATGTGAGCATACCATTCAGCAATTGACCAAAGGCAACGTTGGTACTATTTTAGATTATTCCGTAGAAGGAGAGGAAGAAGAATCAGTATTCGACTTTACCTGCGAGGAGATCATCAGAACGATAGAAAGAGCTGCAGGAGATCAACGTATTCCAATTACCGTATTTAAAGTGACGGGAATAGGCCGGTTTGCGCTATTGGAAAAACTGGATGCCAAACAGGAATTAACAGCAGCAGAGCAGGCAGAGTTTGCGAAAGTAAAAGCCAGATGCGAAAAGATCTGCAGAAGGGCATTTGACAAAAATGTACCGATCATGGTCGATGCAGAAGAAACCTGGATTCAGGATACGATTGATGAGCTGGCGGTAGATATGATGCGTCTGTTTAATAAAGAACGAATCATCGTTTACAACACTTACCAGATGTATCGTCATGATAAGCTGGCAGATTTAAAAGCAGATCACCTGATCGCTAAAGCCTCCGGTTATATTCTTGGGGTTAAAATGGTAAGAGGTGCGTATATGGAGAAAGAAAGAAAAAGAGCCGAAGAGATGGGCTATTTGTCGCCAATTCAACCAACTAAAGAAGCTTCAGACATAGATTATAACGAATCTTTAAACTATTGCATGGCACATATCAATGAAATTGCAATTGTATGTGGTACGCACAATGAAGAGAGCTGCCGTGTATTGGCCGAATTGTTAGATAAACATGCTAT
Source organism: Pedobacter sp. KBW06 (assembly GCF_003852525.1). Taxonomy (GTDB): domain Bacteria; phylum Bacteroidota; class Bacteroidia; order Sphingobacteriales; family Sphingobacteriaceae; genus Pedobacter. The sequence continues at coordinate 1,143,138 of NZ_QAJL01000003.1, read as the reverse complement.
CGATCATAATCATCCTCATGTTTATTTTGCTCAACTGCTGGGCATGAGTGATAACCTTAGCTTTAATTTGTCTGATGCAGGATATAATGTCGCTAAATACGTTCCTTACGGGCCGATTAAAGCAGTAATGCCATACCTATTCAGAAGAGCTCAGGAAAACACTTCTATTGCAGGAGCAACGAGCAGAGAGCTTGGCCTGATCATGAAAGAAAAGCAACGCAGAAGATTATAGTCGTATTAAAAACAAAAGGCCGGCCTGATCATCAGGCCGGCCTTTTTTGTGGGTGATAAATTACTTAACTGTGTTTGCTAACCATGGCCTGGTCTATGTCAACACCCAGACCTTTGGCAATGGCCATTCCCAATTGAATGTCTGCCCTAAAGAAATGACACAGTTGTAAATTGATGATTTGTGCTCTTCTAGGGCCGCTGATGCCACTCATTGCACCAACAATGTTATTTACCAGATTGATTTTATCTTCAGGGCTTAAAACTTTACGGTAAAGATCACCTGGTTGGGTATAATGGTCATTGTCGCCAGGTCCTGCATTCCTGTCGTACCAATCGGCAACATTTGAATCGAGTTCCCATGCCGGTTCTTTATAACTTTCGTCAGGAATAACATCCCCGAAACTGTTAGGGTAGTAATTTGGATCGTCGTTCCCGTTGTCATCTATACGCATCTGTCCGTCGCGATGGTAATTGTTCACCATGAAAGGGCAGCTGTTTACGGGGATCTGCTCGTAGTTTACACCCAGGCGATAGCGATGTGCATCAGCATAAGACAATATGCGTCCCTGAAGCATCTTATCCGGCGAGTAGCCAATTCCATCTATAGTATTGGAAGGTGCAAATGCCGACTGTTCTACATGAGCGAAATAATTTCTTGGGATCTGGTTTAATTCTAAAACACCTACGTCGATCAAAGGAAACTCGCCATGAGGCCATACTTTGGTCAGGTCAAAAGGATTCCACCTGAAGGTTTTAGATTCCGCTTCTGTCATTACCTGGATCTTCACATTCCATTTAGGGAATTCTCCGCGGTCAATAGCCTCTACAAGGTCACGCTGCGAATGGTCCATATCCTGTGTACGCATGGCATCTGCTTCCGGACCGGTAAAGTTTTTTATACCCTGTTGTGTCTTGAAATGGAATTTTACCCATACCCGCTCGTTCTCGCTATTGATGAAGGAATAGGTATGGCTCCCAAAACCATCCATATGACGGTAAGAAAACGGAGTACCACGATCAGACATCAGAATCACCACCTGGTGTAAGCTTTCCGGATTTAAGGACCAGAAATCCCACATCATTGTTGGGCTTTTCAGATTAGTCCTTGGATCTCTCTTCTGTGTATGAATAAAATCACTAAACTTTTTAGGATCCTTGATAAAGAAAATAGGGGTATTGTTTCCTACGAGGTCCCAATTGCCATCTTCTGTATAAAATTTAAGGGCGAAACCACGTGGATCCCTTTCAGAGTCAGCACTTCCTTTTTCTCCACCTACAGTAGAAAACCGTAGAAATGTTTTACAGGTATTGCCTATCTTACTGAATATCTTCGCTTTTGTATATTTAGTAATGTCATGAGTAACAGTGAATGTACCGTAGGCCCCGGTACCTTTTGCATGGACTACACGTTCAGGAATCCGTTCCCGGTTAAAATGGGCCATTTTCTCATGAAGAATAAAGTCCTGAAGTAACAATGGGCCCCTGCTTCCTACGGATTGTGAGTTTTCGTGCTCTGCATAAGGTCTGCCGGAAGCAGTCGTAAGTTTGCGCTTATTTGTATTGTTGTTTTCCATAACGAATGATTTAAGTGTTGATGTAAAACTAGGGGTAATAGTCTTTGGGATCAAACACCAAATATCTATATCGATATAGAGCCTTTCTATGTTGGGAAATTACTTCGATCTAAAGCTTTGATTTCCTGTGAGTAAGTCCCAGAATAAAAGGAAGTCGCTGGCCAGACTGAAGAGGGGATACTGGAAAGTAGCGGGTTTGTTCTTCTCAAAAAAGAAATGTCCTACCCAGGCAAAACCATATCCCAGGAATGGCGTCGCTAAAATGAAACGCCATTCATGAAACAGGATTCCTGTGAATACAGAAAGAACAACCAGGCCTGTTCCAATAAAATGTAAGACACGACTGGTCAAATTTCTATGCTCTGTTAAATAGAATGGATAGAATTCTTTCAGAGTTTTGAATTTTTTTTCCGTCATCGTATTTGAGTTTTATTTAGGCCTGCAATTTACGATATTTTAACGAAGCCTTATAATATATGGTGCTCGGTTAATACTTCTTCCAGATCTTTAGGATGTTTGGTCATCAATAAGGTTTGCATGCCAGCTTGTTTTGCACCCACGAGGTGTTGCGGACTATCATCAATAAATAAGGTCTCTTCCGGGTCGAGCTTGTTTTCAGCAAGCACTTGCTCAAAGATTTCTACATGAGGTTTTCTCAGGAACATCTGCTGGGAATAATAAGCCCTTTCAAACAGACTGCTGTTATCAGGCATATCGAATTCTCTTTTCAGGTAGTCAACGATCCAGTTGTAATGGATTTCATTGTTATTGCTTAGTAAAAATGTACGGTATTTCTCTTTTACTTTTAACAAAACCTCATGAACATTTGGTGGAACTCCAATCAATAAACTATTCCATGCAGCATCAATTTGTTCGTCTGTGATCTCTTTATTTGAGGATGCTTCCCGGATTCCGGCCCTGAATTCCGCGGGACTAATGGCTGCGGTCTCAAAATTATTGAAAATATTATGATGACTTTTATGCGCGAAAAAATCTTCTATATTCGTGATACCAAGTTGTACTAGAGCTGTTTGAGCCCTTTTAAAGTCTATTTCGAAGATGACATTACCATAATCGAAAATGATATTTTTTATTTTTTTCATAAAAACTGTTTCCAAAATTCGTTTCAAATATGTAACATTGCACTCGCAAAATCAATAAGATTTTTCAGGGCCATTAGCTCAGCTGGTTAGAGTAGAAGACTCATAATCTTTTGGTCGATGGTTCGAGCCCATCATGGCCCACTGCTTAAAAAGCCGCTTTTCGATAAGAAAGGCGGCTTTTTTTGTGCCTAAGTCATCCTGTGTTTAGGATTGTTGGATCAATATCGCGATCTTAAAAGTTGTATAGAAGTCTTTAAAAATGTCTTTTGGGAAGAAAAGCTAAATTAGTTTTTTACATTTGTAAATATATCAAACGTCTAAGTCTTGAGTCATGTAATGTCATTTCGCATATAATGTTAAATGACCTTTCCCATCCGGGGAGGGAGTAATTACTATTTTTTTAATTTTACTTATTACAATATGGCTATTTCACAAAAATATGGTCGTACTTTTCATTACCCGTTTTCGCCGGGAACAACGAGCGATGATAGGATTCAGCACGACTATTGGAAATATTTACAACAAATACCGACGTTAATACACACTGAAAAGCTGGACGGAGAGAATAACTGTTTGTCTAAACATGGTGTATTTGCCCGCTCACATGCAGTTCCAACTACATCGCCCTGGACGGAGAGTCTGAGACAGTTCTGGCAACTCGTTAAATACGATCTTGGCGAGCTGGAGTTCTTTATGGAAAATTTGTACGCAATCCACTCTATAGAATATCGTAATTTAGAACATCATTTTTATGTGTTCGGAATTCGGGAACATGACCGTTGGTTAAGCTGGGAAGAAACCCGGTTTTATGCTAACCTACTCGATTTGCCTACAGTTCCTGTTCTTAAAATGGAGCAGAAGCCGGAAAATCAAGGACAGTTTGAAAGGGAAATGTTAGCGTTGGTTAATGGTTCAGGCGCCTTTGATCCTTACGATGTCCAGCATAAATCAAAAGCCACTATGGAAGGAATCGTTACCAGAAATGCTGAGGGGTATGCTGTTGATGATTTTGCGAAAAATGTCTTTAAATATGTACGCAAGGGGCATGTTAAAACAGATGAACATTGGACGAGAAACTGGAAACGTGCATCATTAATAAATGAAGGGGGGCGTTATGTGGACCATTAGCGAAAACAAACAATGGGAAGATCTTGAAAGCCGGTTTGATTGGGTGAAGCGCATGAACGAGGTTCCACAGGACCCTCGTTATCATGCAGAAGGTGATGTAGCAATACATACGCAAATGGTATTGAAAGCCTTACAAAACGAATCGGCTTTTCAGCAGCTGTCTGCGCAAGAGCGGGAGATTTTATGGGCTGCGGCTTTGTTGCACGATGTGGAGAAATACAGCACCACAGTTTATGAAACTGACGGAAGCATTACCTCGAATGGACATGCGCGTAAAGGAGCACAGTTTGCCAGGCAGTTGTTGTATTTTAATGAACCGGCACCCTTTGCGATTCGCGAGCAAATTGTAAGCCTGGTCAGGTATCATGGTTTGCCTATCTGGTTATTTGAAAAACCAGATCCTTTAAAAGCTTTGGTAAAAGCAAGTATGGAAGTTAATCTGGAATGGCTGTGCCTGCTGGCAAAGGCAGATATGCTTGGTCGAATTTGCAGTGATCAGGAAGAGATGTTGTATCGTATTGCTTGCTTTGAAGAATACTGTAAAGAAAATCAATGTTGGGGCAATGCGCGACGGTTTGAGTCAGGTCAGGCCAAAATGTACTATATGCAAAATGAAGATGCTTATCTGGATTACATCCCGTTTGAAACACCGGGAGCAGAAGTTATTCTGATGTCTGGTTTGCCGGGTGCGGGAAAGGATAGCTATATTAAAGAGCATTACAATGACTGGCCGGTGATTTCATTGGATGGTATTCGTCATGAAAGAGGAATACTGCCAACAGATAAGGCGGGTAACGGCCGGGTAATACAGGAGGGAAAAGAGCGGGCCCGGGTTTTCCTGAGAAAGCAACAGTTTTTTGTATGGAATGCAACTAATATAACCAGTCAGATGCGTATGCAGCTGATCGACCTGTTCTTAACTTATAACGCAAAAATAAACATTGTTTATATTGAGGTGCCTTATCATAGCTTACACCATCAGAATAAAAACAGAGATGAAATCGTACCGGCAGGAGTATTGGATAAGTTGGTCCGTAAACTAGAGGTACCTGCGTTGTGGGAAGCACATAAAGTAGTTTATCGGATTAGATAGCATTTGTTATCGCAAATGGTTAAGGAAACATCCATTATGATCCACCCGATTGGGTAAACACCTCGTTTACCCAATTTTTTTTTGCCTTTTAATTCGCTGCAAATCATACAGATAATTCAAAAATCTTATGCTCTGGGATAACCCTCTGCTCTCACATTCAATCTTGATTTATAGTGTCATTTCTCCAGAGTATTTCGTGTATTTTTAATAAAATATCTTTGTTTTGTTCACAATAAGTTAACGAAACGGTAATCTGGCTGATGCTAACTTCGCAGGGTGAATCAATTGACACTTAGCGATCAGAATTTAGTCACTGCGATGAAAAATGGCGATCAGAAAGCTTTTGAAGAGCTTTATGAACAATATTGGCCGGAAGTTTATACCATGATCTATCGACGAATTAACGATAGAGAGGTAACCAAAGACATCTTACAGGAGATCTTTATTAACCTTTGGAATTACCGTCACAGGATTATCGCCGAAAGATCATTGGCTCCCTGGTTGAACAGCGCCGCAAAAAGACAAACCATTTCCTGGTATAGAAAACAAATCAGCACAAAGCAGAGAGAAACCTTTTATCAGGAAAGCGGGACTTTGATTGTACCTGCTCCAACTGAACTCGAGACGAAAGAATTACAGGAACTCCTGGATCTGGAAATTGAGAAGATGCCTGACAATATGAAACTGGCATTTCGACTGAGTCGTTTCGAAAATAAATCCATAAGAGAAATAGCGACAGAACTTTCTCTATCCGAACAAACCGTGAGGAACAATATTTCGATGGCTCTGGAACGCCTTAGATTGCTAACAAAAAGGTTCTATTCAGAGCCGGCAAATCTTGCCGGGGTACTCGTAATCCTGTTAACAAAAATTTAACTTATTTATAGCTTTTTCTTAAAGTACATTTTGGCTTTCGTTGCGAAGAGTTGTATGTATGGCAAAGAAAAACATATTCAGCGAAAGGCGCAGCATAGATCAGCAGGCTGATGCCTGGTTCGATCGCACAGATGACCGGATCCCTTTTGAAGCTTTTTCCGATCAGCAGGAAAAAACAAAGACCGGCGAAGAAATGCTTAACGAAATCCGTCGAAAAATAAGAACGCAGCGACAGAAGAGGCGCTGGCTTAATGTTGCTGCAGCCGCAGTAGTATTGATGACGACAGGAACTTTCGGTTATCGGGCTTATCTGACTTCAGCACCTTCCATTGCCAGGCAGGTTTGGGTTAGCTATGTGGCGAATAAAGGAGAGTTTAAGGAGATCCGGTTACCAGATCGCTCTACGATCCATTTGAGACCTGGTGCAAAGATTGCCGTTGCCCAGCCTTTTATGCAACAAAACCGGGAGGTAAAGTTAGCGGCCGGAGAGATCTACTGTGACGTTAGTCCTGATCCGGAACATCCCTTTTTGGTACATACCTCCCAAATTACCACCCAGGTGCTGGGAACTAAGTTTATCATTAACAATGATCCCCTCGCAGCAGATATCCGGGTGAGCTTACTCAGCGGAAAAATTGCCATACGTAACAAAAAAGCGCAGCTGGGTATTTTATTGCCTAAACAACAACTCACCTTTAACAAGGTAAGCGAAACTGTAAAACTTGACAGCACAACCTTTATGGTTGAAAACTGGCTGAACGGGGAATATATTCTTGACAATGTCTCACTGAAATCTTTTGCACAAACCTTTGGCAATGCCTTTTCTATGGAAGTCAGGTTTAGGGGAAAAGCACTCGAAAATTTGACTGTTTCGATGCAGTTTTACCGGACTGATGACCCTAAAGCTATTCTGAATCAGCTGAAACTAATACATGGACTTAATTATCAGATTAAAGACAAGGAGGTAATATTGATGAGATAGTCTACTAGAAAAAAAACGGTATCTATTGGATAGATACCGAATGTTTTGGTGCTTGCGCTACTGACAGAAAATTGCAGCTTCCTCGTCATTCAATGAGCAAACACCGGGTTTAACTTGTAAACACAATAAAAGTATTAAAAAATAATGTCTATAATCAAAATAGGTGTGAAAATATCACTGATCCTATATTTCGTCTCCATTAACATCATGACTTCACTGTATGCCAGCGAAGCTTTTCCCCAGGCGCTGGAAACAAAAGTTGACATCCGGTTCAAAGAAGGACAACCTTTGTCTGTCGCCCTGGAACAACTAAGAACTAAAGCAAAAGTAAGACTTGCTTATGACCCTTCACTTGCCAGAACCATACCGGTCAAAGCTGCGAACTACCATGAAGAAAAGCTAAAGAATATCCTTCTGCAGCTATTGAAGCACAGTAACCTGGATTTTATGGAACAGGGGGGCGCGGTAGTGCTGTATGCGAAAGATCATCATCCTGTAAAAGCGTCTGTTCAGCAACCTGGTCGGATTGCCGGAAAGATCATCGATGATCGTGGAGAACCACTCCCCGGAGCAAATATCAAACTCATTCAGACCGGGGAGGTTACTCAAAGTCGGGTAGACGGAAGTTATACCCTCAATATTGCTGCTGGAACTTATACACTTGAACTGAGCTATATTTCATTTCAGACCAAACGCATTACGGATATAGAAGTAAAAGCCGGACAGGTAACCAGCCTTAATATTGTACTAAATCCTGCAGCCAAAAGTTTAAATCAGGTGGTGGTTACAGGAACCTTTAAAAAAGAAAGTGTGAGTGCCCTGTATGCCCGTCAGAAAAATGAAGCTAACATTTCAAATGGCATTAGCAGAGAACAGATTTCTGCATTGCCGGATAAGAATATCGGTGAAACCCTGAAACGCATTTCCGGGGTAAGTGCCACCGACAATCGACGCGTAGTGATCCGGGGTATTGCCGAACGTTATAACCTGGCGATGATGGATGGGGCCACACTGCCCAGCACAGATGTACAGGTACGGGACTTCGAGTTCGATATCGTTCCGAGTAACCTTGTAGATAATGTGGTGGTTTCGAAAACTGCTACTCCGGATATGAGCTTTGGTTTTGGCGGCGGACTGGTACAGATCAATACCATCGCAATACCTGACCGGAATTTCATGTCCTTCAGTTTAGGAAGCAAATACACTAATGGAAGTACTGGCGAGGATTTTTTGGGATACCAGCGTGGGAAAAATGATTATCTGGGTTTTGATGATGGGGGCAGGAATCATTTTCCGAAGGATCTTTTAATTTTTACACAGACAAATTATATCCCGACGGATCCGGCCAATACCAATCCGCCTGAAGGGGTTCAAAAAATTACGCCCGACATGATTGCTGCGCAAAACAAAAAGATCGGTGGTTTACAAAGATTTGGCACGCGTGTATATCAGGCTGCTCCCGGACAGAACTATCAGTTTACCCTGGGCAGGAGCTACGGATTAAAAGATAGCCGTTTAGGTTTTGTGGGCTCGTTGACTTACCGCAATGAACAGGCTATAGATGACATTTCTCATTATGAGCGCGGCCGGTTCAACAAGCTGGGCGACAATTTTTATGATCCGGTTACCAATAAGGAATTACAGGAGACAACGGCCAGTCAATATAATTTTACAACCAGTTTGGCAGCATTGGTTAATATGGGCTGGAACAGTAAGAATCACAAGTTCACCTTACGTAATTTCTATTCCAGAGTCTTCGCCGACCAGTTCTTCCGTGTTTCTGGCTGGGGAGAGGATATCGGCTATGCCGAAAATCCGGCCATCAACGAATATGACCGTCCGAAATTTGTCGATCTGTTCCAGAACCGCATCAGTGCTGAACATACTTTTGGCCGGTTAAAGTTCGACTGGGGATTGGCACGTAATCGCGTGAACAATCATGAACAAGATGCAGTAGACGCTATTCTGCGACCTATAACAACACAGAATAGCACGGTCTATGTTTATCAGGCAAGTAACATTACTGAAAATCCCGGGCCCTTAAGCCGTTCTTCCTATAAATACGTAGAAACCAACTGGGCGGCCGACGCTGCACTGAGCTACAAGTTCAGTATCGGGAAGTCAGCACAGGTGCTCAAGGCCGGTTATCAGCTGCTGAATAAAAAGGGTGATTTTGCCTGGAGCGTTTTACCAATTGGTTCGGCAAAGGGCTTTACCGGTGGCTTTAGGCCGGTACAAACCTGGAACGTTGATTTTAATGATCCCCTGCATGATCTTTTCTATCACCCCTCTGATTTCAACAATAACAACTATACTGGGAGAAACAGTAACCAGGCCTGGTATGGGATGATGGACAACCGTTTTAACAAGTGGATTCGTTTGGTATGGGGGATCAGGGGAGAGTATTATAAATATGAAAAGATAAAGGATTCCGCTGCAGATAAGGCAGCAAAGTCGGAAATGCAGAATATGGAAAAGAACCGTTATGTAGACCTGGAAACCGGGAATTTGGTACACAAGACCCTGGATGCCAGTGCCGATGAAAAGAAATGGTTGTATCTACCTTCTGCAAATCTTACCATTACGCCACTGACCGATCTCAACATACGCGCTTCCTATGCCAAATCGGCGGTCAGACCCGCATTGATTGAAAATTCCAGTTTCGCACGTTTCAACCATCTTCATGGCAGGATACAGCGCAATACTGGTGTAATCTCTACGATGATTTCCCACTACGATCTGCGTTTGGAGTGGTATCCATCAGCAGGAGAGGTGCTCTCTGCCGGTTATTTCAAAAAACATTTCAAAAACCCTGTGGAGATGTACCTGGACGTAACCAATAGCAGTGGGTTAGTTGATTTGATTACTGCCAATTCTGACTATGCGAATGTGAATGGATGGGAGTTCGATGTCCGCAAAAACCTGGGATTCATCAATAAGGACTGGAATTTTTTAAGCAATATCTATTTCAGCGGAAACCTTACACTTCAAAATTCAGAAGTACAGGCAAGCGCCTTTCGCTATTCCACTATGGGCTATGGGCAAGATAATGAGGGTAAATCCTATGCCTACAGAACCAAGACCTATTTGAGAGAAAAGCGGGCACTGTATGGTCAGGTACCTGTATTGTATAATATTGGGCTAAACTATACGGGAGATCGTTTAAGTGCCAACGTAGCCTTCAATCATTCGGGCTATAAGACATTCACCGTAGGGATGAAGCCTGAGTATTCTGAACTCGAAAGGCCACGTAATCAGTTAGACGCTCAACTGGGGTATAAGTTCCTGAAAAGCAAAAAGATGGAAGCCAGGTTTAATATGAGCAACCTGCTCAACAGCCCTTACCGTTTCTTCATTAATTCTGATGATACCTATAAAATAAAGCCGGGCGTAAATACCCCAATGGGTGAATGGTCAGATATCTATGAATGGAAAGATGGATTTTCGGAGAAATATGAAAAAGGCTATACGGAGACAACCCCAGAGGGAAAAATCAGGCGGATTGGAGATACCGATACGTTCATTCGTAAGATCGGTACTTCGTTCAGCCTGAGCTTATCTTACAACTTTTAATATGGATTTAATTTTTAATATCATGAAATTGAATAAATTTTACCTGATCTGCCTATGCACTATGCTGCTGGCGTTTACTGCCTGTAATAAAGGGGATCAGGATTTTCTCTATAAAGATGAGCTGTTTGGCATCAATCTGATCGGCTACAATGCAAGTAATGAAGAACTGACGGTGAAGTTGGACACGACTGACTTTGTTACCCCATTGCAGCCTAATTCCCGTTTTGAAAGTACAACTGCTTATACCTTCAGACCAAATGAAAATCGGATTAAGCTTCGGGTTGCGGAGAAGATTTCCGGAAAACTGGTACTGGAAAAGGAGTTGAAAAAAGAAGACGCCGGGATAAAAATTAACTTTTTATACATAGATGGCCGAATCAGTTCAATGCCGGAAAAGCCTGCTGTTGAAGAGGGCAAGCTCAAGCTAATTTATATGTTCCAGCCAACCACCACCAATTATACGGAGCCTGTTGACTTTGTGGTTGGTAAATATTATTTGGTACCTAAGGTATTCGAGGAACTTGGCAGGGCAAAAAATGTGAAACCTTATGAGTTTTGCGCGCCTATTACCTTACCCACATTTTCTACCGCCTCGCAGGAGTATAATGGGGTGAAAACCACGGCCTCCTTTGTGGTCCGTATCTATAAGGCTGGAACGGACATCCCTTATACTGATGGAACGGCATACCTCTGGAATCCGCTATCGTCCACAGCACCAAAGCCCTCGTCGTCCACTCCATCTTCCAAACTTTACATTTTCTCTGAAGCTCCTTCGGGAAGTATGATGAGATTTTTTACCCGATTAGATCAATAGCTATCAATAATGAAACAGATGATGATCAATATGAAAAGACTAATGCTGCTTGTCATAGCAGCAGCAGGACTTATTTCCTGCAACAAAGACGAAATGAAAACAAAAGCGGTTAGCATACAAATCAGAGGTTATAACATCGGAAACAGTAAACTGGAAGTGTCCATGGATGCAGTGGTCTACGATAAATTTAAGATTGAACCTGACCAGCAAATGAATTTTGGTAAAGTGTATACTTATCCGGCTAGTCAGGGACAAGGCTTATTAAGAATTAAAGATGTGATTTCTGGAAAAGAGGTTTTTCAAAATCAGCTGAACCTGAATACCCCTGAGTTAGAGCGTTTTTTTCCATTTGTGTTTATCAACGGCAGTCCCTTAGAGATCAAAGCTCCGGCGGCAGATCCTTCAACGAACAAGATGGCTTTTTACATTTATTATCCCCAGAGTAACGATGGGATAGATGTTTTTATGAAGAATAAGGAAGGAAAGACGGTCTATATCGCCAGGAACGTAAAACCTGCAACCTGGACCTATGCAGATTATGTGACTACTGAAGGTTTTAAAGACCCAAATGAGACTTATACCTGGTACTTTGTCAAAACAGGTACTACAGATCAATGGGCCTTTAACGATAGCGAGGGACTGAGTAACTGTGGGACGAACCAGCTGTATCTCCCTAAAAAAGGGGAAAAGGGAAGGGTGCAAACCTATTTTGTGACACCGGCTTCCAATCAGCTGGACGCAGTTAGCCTGTTCAAAATTTAAATTAACACGCGCTTTGAATTGAGCCCCGGGTATCTATCCGGGGTTCTTCAGTTTTAAAAACAACCTGATCTGTTGCAGAGATGAAAGTTTTGAAAAATAGCTTTCTAACTGTCCATTGGATACAGTCACCAATAAAATCAGTAAAGATATCAGATAAAAAATCAACCCTAAACTACCAACTTAGGAAAGTACCTTAACAACAAATAAATAAGCCTTGATGTTTAATTTTTTACCTTAAAATACCAAGAAAAAAAAATGCGGCTTCATTCCCTACCTGCTGGTGAACATGATGCCTGTTTACTGTCTTGTCGTCCATGAAAAACTGCTTCTCCTTTTCTTTCAATTGGTCCCTGGCCTCATTTAAAAATACATAATGCCCCGTTTTACCTGGTAGGATTAATAATTTTGACCCCTTTATCATCTTTTGATAATGTAGGGCATTCGTTTTTATTGGGGCAATACTATCGCTTTGTGCGCCCACAATATAAACCGGATCATGAATGGATTCAAACTGCTTTTGACTCCTAAAGCCCTGCCCAATTGCCGGACAAATGGCAAAAAATGCCTTTATTCGTTTATCCTTCAGATCGGGAGCTTTTTCGAATGAAGCCCTCACTTCTTCTTTATTTACCATAGTCTTAAGGTTGGGGAATTCGGGCAATGCAATTTCCTTCATTCCAAGAGGCGTTTCAGTAAAATTATTTAGGGATTCCAGACTTAGTTTAGCACCCGCAAGGGCGAGCACAGTGTAACCACCTATGGAAAAACCTGCAGCACCAATACGTTCGCTGTCAATTGCCTGATCAAGTTCCCGGGTCTGCAACAGCTGCGTTAATGCAAAGCTAATGTCCTGTGCCCGGTTCCATGGGGTAACAAAATCTATCGCTGTTTTATGATCATAGGTGTTTCCCCAATGGTCAACTGCGGCAACGATGAACCCTTTTTGAACGAGGATGTCGGCGAGCCATTCCATATTTAAGCGCCCTCCGCCGGTTCCATGTGAAAGCATGATCAAGGGGAATTTCTTTAGCGGGATAGGAGCATTACGAATAGTTGGGACGCGAATAAAGGGATATTCTGGATCTGTAGAGGCTTTATCAGCGTCTGCATCTGTAGGATACCAGACTTCGGTGCTGACTGGTCTGTCTCTCAATGAGTCCCTGTACTGAAAAGTTCTCTGCCCGATAGCGGAGCTTTGTGCATGTGCAATACCTGGTAAAAACAGAATTAAAAACGCAATTTTCTTAAACATAATAGACTTATTTCTCAAACAAATCACCGGATAATGCCCCGGATAAAAATTGACAAAAGTCAATAAATTCATTTTTTAGACTTGAGTCTGCTTAATGTTTCCTGTGATATACCCAGATAATCGGCAACGATTTTTGATGGCAGTCTTTTGATCAGTGTCTGGTTATTAAGCAGCAGCAGTTTGTACCGGTCTTTAGCGTCAACGGTAATTAAACTTTCAATCCGTTTGATAGATTCTATGTAGTCTTTTTCCAGGTTGATCCGATATACCTTTTCCCAACCTGGAAAATGATCGGAGAGTTGCTGGAAATCGCGGTAACTGATATATAAAACTTCGGATGTTTCTAAACTCTGGATAGACGCTAAGGAAGGTTCCTGTAGCGTAAAACTGGGGAAAGCTGTACCAAACTTATTTTCAAATACCAGAAAGCGGGTGGATTCTTTGCCTTCGGCATCCAGCATAAAAACCCGAAGGCATCCGCTTTTTACGAAATACATATAGGAGCAGATCTCACCTGCTTTCAATACTATTTCGTTGCGCCGGAAAGTCCTGAACTTAAATTTGCTGCAAAAAACGGAAAAACTTTCATCATCAACAGCAACATGATTTGTGAGGTACTTTTTTAACTGCCCGAATTTATTCTCATCCATTTGTATGACCTGAAATCTGAATTAATTTAATACCCTTGCTGAATTTTAATCCCCTCATTTAGTTTTCTTCAAAACCCCAGGATAACTCAGCAGACCGAAGCTAGTCTTTTTTTGAAAGTTGATCCTCCAGGTCATTCATTGCTTTATCGTAGCCTGTTTTGTCAATAAAAGCTGCCGGATTATAGGGACTGCCGGGTTTATTCTTGCTGTGCAGCCCAAACTGACTGGAATGAGAGGCAAGCCAGATATCAAAAGTCAGTTTTTTCATCGCACTGATCGTATACGCATAGTCTCGGGCAATATCAGGATACGTATGAACTTCAGAGAACTTTTTATCCGTAACAATGGTCGGCATATTGGCAATTAATACTTTATATTTCCGGCCTCCATCTTTTACATCAAACAAGAAACTAGAGGAGCCCTTCGTATGACCTGGATGATGGAGCATTACCAGTCGCATGTCACCTAATTTTATAACATCACCATTGTGTAATAAACGATCGGTTTTAACGGGTTCAAAGGTTGGTCCATGACCACCTAATGCGTAATCTGAACTCCCCCCGTCCGCTGCAACGGCTGCATCCTTTTCATTGACCATAAGCTTAGCTCCGGTCGCTTTTTTTATCTCAGACATAGCGCCCATATGGTCATAATGAGCTTGAGTAGTAAGTAATATCCTGATGTCATTAAATTTAAAACCCAATGTTTTCAGGTTTGCTTTAATCAATGGCAGAGAAGCAGCAAGCCCGGTATTGATGAGGATATTCCCCTTTGGAGTAACAATAAGATAGCAAGCCAGATCATCTGTACCGATATAATATAAGTTGCCGGCAATGCGGAAAGGCGGATAAGGTTTAGACCATTCTACCGGCGTATCTTTTGGTTCTTTTACCTGTTGGGCTGTAGCGATAAAGGAACTGAAAAACAGGATAACTGTAACGATATGGAAGTGATGTTTAAGCATAAAAAAAAATTACAATTAATGTGGAGTAATTACAGCGAATATATTGAAAATAACGCTAGAGATATCGCTGATATTTCAATAGAAAAACACTTGTGAAAGCTGAAGACGCCAGGACTTTTGAGCAGATGGAAAATGTTTTGGTCTTGCCCGCCGGAAGCCAGGGTTAAAAAGTTGTTTTGGACAATAGAAAAGGCTTTTATGTAGTTTTTTTATATATTTATCCGGCATAAAAATGCTGCTGTTTTATGAATCCGGAATCACAGAATACAATAGATAGTACCAATAGCAATACCATTTTCATGGTTTGGAACTTCAAAGAAAACTTACAGGTTAAAGCTGTTTTTAGCAATCTTTGTAAACTGCTGATCAACCTTAATAATTCTGCTGCAATTCGCTTCCCGGTATCTCGTGCAAGTTGTGTAATGGGAATCGGATATCAGGCCTGGTTGCAGCTCGGACTCCCTGCGCCACTACCTAAGGAGCTGGTAGATTTTGTTCCGGTTACAGGTGAAAAACATACCGCAGTATCTTCCAGAGGAGACTTACATTTTCATATCAGAGCCGATAGCCAGAGCATATGTTATGATATGGCATCTGAAATAACTGATCTCCTGAGCCCGGTAGCCGTCAGCGTAGAAGAAATCCAGGGTTTCAGATACTGGGATGGACGCTCCATCCTGGGTTTTGTTGACGGTACAGAAAACCCAAACGGACAGGAACGGGAATTTTTTGGTATTATTGGAGATGATGATCCTGATTATAAAGGAGGAAGTTACCTTTTTGTTCAAAAGTATATTCATGACCTGGCAGCCTGGAAAGGGTTGTCTGTAGGGGATCAGGAAAAAGTAATTGGCAGGTCCAAATCGAATGATATCGAAATGGAGGATGACGTAAAACCGGCCAATTCCCATATCGCCTTAGCAAACGTGGGTGATGATCTTAAAATTGTCCGGGATAACATGCCCTTTGGAAACATGTCTACGAATGAAATGGGGACTTACTTTATTGCCTATGCCAGCAAATTCAGTACGGTACAGAAAATGCTGAGTAATATGTTTATTGGTGCTCCTATAGGGAATTACGATAGGATCCTCGATTTTAGTACCCCAAAAACAGGTAGTTTGTTTTTCGTTCCAACAGTCGACATGATGGATGAGTTCTCCTCCGGTTAACTGGTTAGAGCCTGCCCAGGTGGCCTTTAATAGAAGTTCTTCCCGGCAGTCTGCAGCAGCAAAAGAAGGTTAAATATCAGAAAAGCATTGAAATAAAAAAAGCACCTCTTTTGGAGATGCTTTAGGTAAATCATCAATAAATTAGATGACTTTTACATTTGTTGCGTTCAGGCCTTTTTTGCCATTTTCAACATCATAAGTAACGGTGTCGTTCTCTCTGATTGGACCTGTTAGTCCAGTCACATGAACAAAGATTTCTGCATCTCCGTTGGCGGGTACGATAAAGCCAAATCCTTTTGACTCATTAAAAAATTTTACTGTTCCTTCTTGCATTGTATTTAAGCTATTAAAGATAAATTGTATTGACTTCCGAAATTGGTTGCCCAACGGAAAACAATAGCACTGTAAAATAAGGATTGTTTAAAAGAATTCTAAGTTTTTTTTACAAAATATTTAAAAACGGGTTTTTTACCCCTGTAAAAGGAACTTATTCTTCCTCATTCTTAACCACAACGTTTTTTCCGAGTGTTTTCAACCGAACGCCATTTTTTTGTTCAACGGTAATGGTAATATGACCTGTTTTGCTGGTAACCAGACATTGGTCTCCATTCTTTAAATTTTGAACAGGTTTGTTTTCCATAACTGGTGTTTCATGTTTAAAATAAATGCCTAAATAACCGTTAAGCTATTTAGGCATTTAAGGTAGCCTTATTTTATGAATTCTATTGCAGCATAAAGGTCATCACGATTGTAGGATCTTCTACGCTCGCCATTTTTCCATAAACAATGCCATTATCTATGTAATAATCAAAAGTCACATGATTGGCCAGTATAAAGTCATGCAGCTTCAGGATAATTTTGCCCGCATATCCCTCTGAAGGCGGAGATAGAAGCGTGAATTTGTACACACCTTTATCATCTGTAGTATAGCTGTAGGTTGATGAAGTAACCCAGGTATTTGCTCCTCCACTCTGGCTGGTATGGGCGTTAATCGTTAATCTTTTGTTCACTACGCTCCACACAAAGTTGATGCGGCCGTAATTGAAACTATAAGGATTAAGCGGATTAGGTTGTAAGTTATTATGGAAGTAGTTCAGTATCACCGCCCCACTGGCAGAAGTGCCTGGATAGATCGTTTTAAATTCAGAAAGCATGCCACTATATTTGGTGCCCCAAAGCTGATTCAGCGGGATTAATGGTACGATTGAATTTTTAACAATATATTCCTTTCCTGCTGCGTCGTACATTGCTAAGGTTACCGCATCCTTCCAGCTCAGTCTTACAAACGTGATCCCTTGAAAAACAAGTCCCTTGTTCAGAATGGAGAGGCCATCAAGTGTAAAATTAAATTTTTCGGAGGCAGAGCTGATTTTTCCATCTGCCGCCGGACCGGTAAAGTCGATTCTCTTTCCAATTTCGAGGTTATTGGTCATATTAGGTGTGATTCCGATCTTTTTGGCCTCAGCACCGGAACCCAATTCTATATAAGGATTTTGGTTGCTGACGAAGAAATTTTTTAATTTATCAATCGCTGTTTTAAAACCACCAGCTTCATAAATCGCCCTTTGTGCAGCCGTGGCTTTTACCAGTTTAAAGGGTTGGCGAAACTTCTTCCCTATAAAAATGATGCTATCGGCAGTAGAGCGGTCATAAATGAATTCGATGTCGCTGCTGAACCCGATTTTGCTTTCACCTCCAAGTACACTATCATCGGGATCGTTTAACATAGAAATGTAGTTATACGTATCAAAAATTAAATCTGTTCCCATGTCCTGTTTTACCCTAAAGTAGGATTTTCCAGCCTCTGAAGCACTTTTGTCAGTTAAATCTCCGTACATAATTGCATTCTGATCTTTATCAAAACTGACGTAAAAACCATAACCTCCGCCTTTAGCTGTTGGCAGAGAGGCAATCCATCCGTCTTTTGCGGATGTTAAGGAGTTTAGAACCAGGGCGATTTGTTCTCCTGCTCTTTCCTGAGGTAACTTATCAAATTTTGCAACGTATGATGTTTTTTTGCAGCTGATCAATACAGACAAGAGTGCAATAAAAAATAGTAATCTTTTCATTTTGTCTTAAGTTAATTTAATAAGTCAGCGGTGCATAAAAATAGTTTGATGGACTACCCTTCACGTAAAAACCACCGTATTTCATGTAATTATCGGCATCAACAGTTACCGGGAGCCAGTCGGCAATGAACAACTGGTTACCCAGGTAATCCAGCAAAGGCTGTACAGATGGCCGCAGTAAATTGGCATTGTTTACCCAGTTATTATCCGTTCCTCCGGGTGTACCTGTAGTAAATTTAACCTCTCCGGTAGTCTGATTAATCGCCATGTTATACGCATAGTTTGCGAGATAGTTATCCGGCCCCTGATTAAAGTTGATCTCCACGTTCATGGTGGTTGCTGAACTGAAATTGAATTTTATAAAATTGAAGGTCAATCCATATCCGCCCAAGCCGTTTATTGCTGTTTTTACACCTTTATACACCTGGCCAAAAGCATCCGAACTGCCATATTTGGTATAGGCCGCTGATTCCAGGTTGACTGTCATTGAAGAATATATTTTTCTGTTGAGCCAGTAAGAAAACTTTGATTCATTTAAATTCAGCGTATTCCGCATATAGTTTTGTAGTTCCCGCTGCAGCTCTTTGAAGCTTATCCCCAGACTGTTGTAATAATTGATCACATTTTGCTCTTTCTGGATCAACCTGTTTTTTCCTGCCGGTGATGAGGTATTGGCCCAGTTATCATACCATGCCTGTCCGTTAATTAATGCCCAGCTAATGGTTTCCGCATAATCTTCGGTATACACGCCACTGGCATAACTGGTTACAAATCCGTTTTGATGGGCAGTTTCTTCCGGCATATCTTTATATGGTTGCTTGTAAAAACCTTTAGAAATACTTTCAAAATCCGTAGGGATAGGAATGATCTGATTCAGGATATGGCCAAACTCATGGTGCATGATTCTTTGTCTGTCCCAAAAATAAAATGCACCTCCAGGGAGCGGGGCATAATCATTTAAGCCATACAATGTAATTCTCCTGCCGGCAGCAGCAGTTCCTGCTACACCCGGATCATTACCATCGGCATAGGAGTAGGAGCCAAATAATACAAACTCTTTAGGAATGTACTTCTTAGAAAATGTCTCCCCGGCCACCTTTCTGTATGGGGCAATGAATCCATTCAGGACTTCCTGCATGGTAGGCTGGATATCTCCCAGTTTGTTGGGCGTAACGTTTGCCGTATTTCCATGGTAATAGCGGTTGTAACGATACACCACATCTATATTATAGGCATCCAGAAAATTCGTTTTCAACCACTGGTCTAATGCGGTATTGGTCTCCGGATGATCAGCGTTAAAAGTACTGTAATCTACATTCAGGTTTTCAGCTTTGCGACAACCCGTTATCGAGGTAACTAAAGCCGCAAATATTAAAAATTTATATATATGTCTCATAATATTAATTTTATCTCGGGTTTAATTCTATACCAGACAATTTAACCTCTTTAGGCAATTGAAATAGTCTTCGTTTATCACCTGGTTTAAGTTCTGTAAAGGTCTCCAGTCCGCTGGCATCGAAGTTGTTATGGACAACAGTAAGTCTCCGTCGGATGATGTCAAACCACCTGATTCCTTCCTGTAAAAACTCCGCTTTTTTGGCATCCAGTATGGTTCGGATCAAGCCATCTTTAGGGTTTGAAAGCTTATAGAAATTATTGATCTTCGCCAGGGTAACGGCATCGTTTACCGGACTGTAGGAATCGGTACGGACACTATAAAAATCATTGATGTCTTTCAGCGCCAGATCATTATCTCCGAGCTCAGCGTAGGCTTCAGCCCTGTTCATTAAAGCTTCATCTACCGTTAACGACGCACTGGTCAGGTAAGGGAAACCAATTCCGGGGCCGGTATTAAAGAAATAACCTTTATACTTATAAGTGGTATACTGTGGTACGCCATAAGACACCACACGGTTGGCTAAAATCTTACCGGTTACATTTGCAGTGGTAAACATTTTTACGAGTTTTGAACCATATCCATGTCGCGGTCCGTACTGGTAATGATAGGTCGAATAATTATTGGACAAGAGCAGGTTGTACTTTTGTGCGCTGGAAAAAAATGCCGCATTAAATTCTTCACCTGTCATATCTTTCAAACCAGTCGTAATCGGACGGATGTTGCTGACAAAATCATTGCCCGGAACGGTTAACGTTGCATGTTCAATTACCTTTTTCCATTCTCCTTTGAATAAGTAAAAACGGGAAGCAAAGGCATGTGCCGCTGCGGGGGTAAAATGATATTTTGGTGTTTTGTAGGCCGAAGCAGAAAGGAGTTTGAGGCCGTCTTCCAGATCTTTCTCGATTTTTTCGTAGGTAGATTGAACCGTACCTCTGTCGTACTGTACAATAACCTTGGTTTCCGGTGCCGTAATGTAGGGAATTCCGGGAGCACTGTTGCTTCCGCCAATTTCATATGGTGTTGCATACAGGATCGCCAACATAAAATGGGCATAAGCGCGGGCTACAAGGGCTTCACCTTTATAGGGCAGCACGGCTGCACCGAGGTTTTCTTTTTCAATGGCTTCCAGTGCCTGATTTGCAGCAGCAATCCCTTCATAACATCCGTTCCAGTAGTTAGAGGTAGAGTTGGTTCCTGTACCAATAACATCTACCCAGTTGTAAGGGAGGTCAAACATTTCGTCAGTACTGCCGATACCAACGCCTTTATCTTCCGCATTGTCTGAAGAGGATTCGGTAAATGTCAGATAATCATAGGTAGGGTAGGCCGTTGAAACGAGCTGAGCCACCTTTTCAACGGAATTAATTTCCGTTCTGTTGTCCGGAGCTTCGTCTAAATATTTTTTACATGATAGTAAAGAAAGGATCGGGACTGCCGCTAACAGGACAAATGATATTTTATTTAATTTCATAATCGATGCGTATTAAAATCCAAATTTTAACGATAGGGTATACTGTTTTGCAACAGGCATGGCCACACCACCGGAGGCATAGAATTCCGGGTCCTGCCCATTCAGGCGTTTATCTGCATAAATCAACCAAATGTTATTGCCTACCAGCGACAATTGTGCATTGGACATATTTAGTCTGGAATAAATGCTCTTAGGAAGGGCATAGGTGAGCGACAGTTGCCTTAATTTTATATAATCTCCTTTTACCACTCGTTCTGTAGAATAATTGTAGATGTTATATGGATACCTGATGTCTACAGCAGAACCATCAGAGCCAATGATTTTAGCTGCGGAAAGCGGATCCAGTATGGCCGGAACACTTGTGAATTTTTCATCCCCAGGTAATACCCATCTGTTCATCACATCCCTGCTCAATGCGGTCAGATCGTCATATGCACTTTGAACCGTTGGTTTTAAACGAAGAAAGTTCCCCGCAGAAAAACCGAATAAAGCGGATACGCTGAAACCTTTATACGAAAACTGATTGTAAAAACCTCCGGCAAAAGTAGGGTCAATAGGTCCTTCATATTTTAGGAAAGACAGATTGTCGTCCTGCAAACCAATGTAAGTAGTGGGTTTTCCGTCCGGACCAATAAAGGTCGGGTATCCATAATCGTGATTTAAACCTGCAAATTGTACAGAAAATAAACTTCGTTGAGAATAGCCTTCTACAGGGGCGCCATTAGATGATATAGACCTCCATACATTGGGAGCAACTTCAAGTTTGGTCACCTTATTGGTATTGTATCCAAAATTAAAATTGGTTCTCCATTTAAAGTTCGGGTTGTCTATTACTTTACCGGTAATTGCAAATTCGATCCCATTTCCTTTCATCGCTCCATAATTCGCCGTTTTTTCAAACTGACCGCCGATACCTGAAGTTTTGATCCCGCCAATTAGGTCGAAAATATTCCGCTTATAGACGTCCAGGGTTAAATTTAAGCGGTCGCCAAGCATGGCTACATCTAAACCAATGTTAAAATCCTTGGTTTTCTCCCAGGTAAGCTGTGAGTTCTCTAAGCTGGAAATGAAAGTTTGTACTTCCTGATCCACAATATTCGGTCTCCTTGCAATTTGATTATAAAATACTGCAGACGAGTTTTTGGCATTTCCGATACTTGCAACCAGACCATAAGAGGCCCTTAGTTTTGCCGCATTTACGATGTTGTTTTTAGGCCAGAAAGACTCTTCATCAATATTCCAGCTTCCGGAAAGGTTCCAGGTTGGCAACCACCGTGCTACCGTGCTTTTACCCATCAGATTTGAACCATCAAGACGAGTAGAGAATTTTAAGGTGTATTTTTCCTTATAGGTATAGGAGGCATTTGAAAAATAAGCAATGTAACGGTCAAGTCCGTAGCCCATCCCAAAATAGGGTTTGCCTGTTTCAGCGGCCTGTTTGAAATATTTGTAATTGGAACTTACCAATCCTCCATTTTCAAACTGATAACCTGCACCGTCAAAATATTCATTTTGTCTGTCTGCATAGCGCAGCTCCATTGCACCAAAAACATTTAGGTTATGGTCTTTATTAAATGTTTTGTTGTATTGTAAATTTTGTCTGAAATAATAACTTTTTAGGTTATCTCCTGTAATCTTGTAAAAACCGCCATCCGGTAATACGCTCACACGTAGTCCATTTGGGAAATCAGGATCGAGGTATAAATTCGGATTATCTACGGAAGAGGTGGCATCATCTATGGTCCTAAATGAGGTGGCCATATTGGAATTCTTCAGGATATAAATCTGACTCTCCGTCTTTGTAAAGCGATAAGAACCATTCACGGAGTAAGTTAAGCTGGGGATTATTTTATAATTTACTCCTCCCTGAACCTTAAAATCAATCATTCCCAATTTCAGATAATTGGTGTTTAACTCATTTAAGATGTTAAATGGAGCACTGTTCTGGCGGAAATATTCCAGGTTCCCATTTTCGTCATAAGGGGTGATCAGACGGCTGGTAGACAATGCGTAGTTATAAGGATTGATGTCAAAGCCTCTGTAATAGGTACCATAAACAGGGTCCGACTGCAATGCCGTTGTTCCCGGTGTTTGCTGGTTCCGTACGGAGCCGTTTGCCAGTAATTCGCCGCTAAGCTTGTCATTTAACTTGAAGTTAGCGCGATAATTACCTGTGAAACGATCTACACTATTGCCTTTGGTTTGTCCATTGTCACGAAGAAATGAAGTAGAAGCATAGGTTTGAAACTTTTCCGTACCTGAGTTGATGCTGACCGAATGATCTTGTTGCAGGGAGTTTTTAAACAGTACATCAAACCAATCTGTATTTGCATTTGCATACCTCGATAAAAAGGCAATTTTACTGGCATTGTCATTTCTCAATGCCCAGGTTTTTGTGCTTTCGTTATAGTCATAAAGCATGTTGTACATCTTGTAAAAGATCCCTCCCGAATTGCCTCTGGAAGCGCCGGGGATTTGATAATATCCTTTATTCTGCATCTCAATCATAATGGCCATCTGATCTGCAGAATTCAATACATCAAAATCTGCATAACTTGGCTTGGCATAGGTCGTATAGTTTCCGCTATAGCTAATTCTTGCAGCACCCTCTGTTTGTCTTCCTTTTTTTGTCGTCACGACAATTACACCGTTCATGGCTCTTGCACCATACATACCTGTGGCTGCGGCATCTTTCAGGATATTGAAACTCTCAATGTCATCAGGATTCAAACCAGCCACAGATGAACCGATCAGGGTATTTGCATCACCCGTGGTAAGGGCCTCATTGGAAATGTTCACGACATCCTCCAGGATAATACCATCTACTACCCAGAGAGGTTTATTGTCGCCGGAAAAGGAAGTCGCACCACGTACACGAATTTTCGGTGCAGCACCAAAGGTTCCTGAAACATTCTGTACAGTAACCCCTGCAACTTGTCCTTCCAGCATCCGGCTGATGTCAGGAACACCGTTACGCTCAGCATCAGTAGCTTTAATAATGGCAGAGGAACCTGTAAATGTTTTCTTCTCAAGAGTTTGATAACCTGTAGAAATCGTGACCTCTTTCAACTGAGATACATCCTCTTTCATCCTGACATTGAGTATGGTTCTGCCGGCAAGGGTAATTTCTTCATTTTTATAACCCACATAAGAAAAAACCAGTGTAGAAGACTCATCAACTTTCAACTGATAATCTCCTTTTTCATTTGTGGTGGCAGAGTTCTTTTTGCCTTTTTCCCTGATGATTACTCCTGGAATAGGTCGTCCGCTATCGTCCGTTACACGTCCTTTTACCTCAACTATGGCAAAATAGTCTGCAATCGCTTCCAGGATAGATTTCTCCCTGGCTTTCACAACAACTGTTTTATCCATAATCTCATAAGAGAAGGGTTGGTTTTCGAAACACAGGTTGAGCGCTTCGATCAATGTACCGTTTGCGATCTCAACATTTACTTTGCTGGCTTTTTCCAGCAAGCGTTCGTTGTAAAAGAACTGATACCCGCTTTGTTGGCCCAGATCAGCAAAGATTTGGGTAAGTGGGGTATTCCTTTTCTTTAAGTTTATTGTTTGGGCTGTTCCCGACGCACTTACCTGCATAAATACGGAGAATAATAGAGCGAAGGTTAACTTCATAGTTCGCCAAATGAGATTGCGCCCCTGCGGTTTTTTGGACAGCAGGGTGCAATGAATAATATTATTCATATTTTTGTTTTGGTTGGGTTAAATACTAAAATGGTTTACACGAATTGTTAAAGGGTCTACCCAATCATTTCAGAGCTCCGATCGCCATCGGGGCTTCTGTTTTTATATGGATAGCCCTCTTCGGTTAGGGGCCGGTGTCTTTGTAGATTTTTTCCATTTGGTTGGTTTGGTTAAGGTTAATAGTTGGGGTTAATTATCGTTTTTTTTAATCAATGATCATGTTACGTCCTTCCAGTTTGAATTTTACATCACTCAATTGAAGTACTTTAATAAACATACCTAAGCTTGCTGTTCTGGGCACTTTACCGGTAAAACGATCTGCAGGTACATCACTTTTATAGGTGATTTTTAAGTCGTACCACTTCGCAGCTTCATTCAATACTTCGGATAAGCTGGCACTCTTAAAATAGAACCAGCCATCTTTCCAGGAAACAGCCTGTTCCGTATCTACTGAAATCACTTCGATCTTACCAGATTTTTGCAGGGCTTGTTCGCCGGGTTTTAGGAGTACACTGGATGCAGAAAGGGCTAAACCCTCCTGACCGTCTGCATAGCCTAGCGGAGAAACGGCAATTGAACCTTCCAGCAGGGTGGTTCTTACCGTACTGTGGTTACTATTGATGTTGAAATGTGTGCCCAGTACTTTAACCTCCTGGGTATTTGTTTTCACGATAAATGGTCTGGATTTATCTTTGGCGACTTCAAAATAGGCTTCGCCGCTCAAAGTGATCATTCGGTTGCCCTTAACGGAGAAAACGGTAGGGAAAGTAAGCGCGGAGGAGGCATTGAGCCATACCTTAGTACCATCTGGTAAGATCAACTGGTACTGCCTGCCCGTTGGCGTGCTTACGGTTAGATTGCCGGCTTTGCCATCGGCTTCAGGATCTGTTGGCTGAAGTTGTTTTTCATCGGTAGAATTCAGGACAACCGCTGTACCATCATCATAGGTTAGCGCAGCGATGTCTATAACGATACCTGTTTTTGATTCATTTAAACTGATCACTTTTCCATCTGCCAGTTTTAAGGTAGCCGCGTTCTTTGCGGGATGGATGGTATTGGCATAAGAGATGACACGGTCCTGATCTGATTCATGACCTACAACATACAGACCGATGCCAATTCCAATTAATACTGCTGCGGCGGCCGCAATTCTTGGCCAAAGTCTTTTTTTCAAGACCTTAGGCTGCGGTGTTTTCAGTGCATTGGCTGTGGTGATGTCGGTAAATAAAGTATTTACCCATACCTGCTGTGCTTCAGCGTCCATTTGTTCAAAACTTGTTTTGGCAGAGCCATGCTCAGCAAACCATTCATTTACCCTTGCCTCCTCTTCAGGAGTACATTCATTGTTATAATATCGGGTTAAAAGTTCTGATATGCTTTTTGTTGTCATGCGCTACCGTAGATAGTTAATTCTCTATCTTCATAACGGTAGTAGTTTCAGCGAATAAAAAGTACCGAAGAAATGTTAAAATATTCTGAATTATTTAAAATAGGTATAAAAAGAACGAAGAAAGGGATTTTCTGAGGTGATTCAGTGCAATACTGATCTGATTTTTTACCGTTTGATCGGAAAGGTTCAGTTCTTCGGCAATTTCCTTAATACTCTTGTGCTCGTCTCTGCTCCGCTGGTAGATGTATTTGGTCTTTTGTGGTAACTGATCCAGTTTCGAGCGAACATTGGTGCTCAGCTCTCTGGCATTGAGTTCTTCTTCCAGGGAATGGTAGGCAGGAGATAAGGCCCTTAATTTTCCGGCGTAACTTTCCCTGACCACATTCTTTCTGATCTTGTTGATGATTTGGTATTTGGCAATACCAAAAAGATAAGACTTTAGGTTATCCTGAATATGAAGATCCAATCTTTCACTCCAGAAGTTGGTGAACAAATCCTGAACAATATCCCGGGCATCTTCCAGGCTGTATAACTTGGATTCTGCAAAACGAACCAACAGCCTGACATAGCGCCTGTAAATTTCAGCATAAGCTTCCTGATCATTGTCACTGTCTTTTAACAACGATATCAGTTCGAAATCAGAATAGGTACTGTAATCAGCCATCACGATTCTACTTTGCTTTAATTATCAATCTTTTCTCAATGATATAAAATTATTTTTAATTCAGGCAGATTAACTTATGTTTTGACGTTAATCGAAATAACCTTTTTTTAAAGAGGGCTAGAGAATCGTTTAAGCTTCTGTTTTTTCGTTTTAGCAGTGTATTCTAAGGGGCTGTCTATTTTTTTAATAATATTTTAAGCTGTCCGGCAGCATGTTCATTTTTAGCATCCAGTTTCAGAACCTGTTCGTAGCTTTCAATCGCATTTTTGCTATGTTGTTACCGATCCAGCCACTGTTTAAAAGTTCTGGATTTGTCCCGGCTCATGATGATCTTTTCAGCGGGCTCCGGACTCAACACGATATGCAGCTTTCCATTGAAATAATTATTGATGCGCGTAATGCTTTTATTGTTGATCAGGTATTGACGACTGACCCTGAAAAATACGTCCGGATCTAATTCTTCTTCCAGTTCCTCCATGGTAAAGGGAAGGATATGGTGCTGATTGTCGGGCATAACAGCCCTGGTGGTCCTGTATTCGGTATAGAAATAGGCAACCTCTTTGATCATTACGGTATAAAATGAATCCCTGACTGGAATAAGAAACCTGGTCCGGTAGTTTTTTTGCTGCTGTTTTAAAATGGCGGCCACATCGTCGAGCATCTGACCGAGGTAAGATGGGTGGCTATTGGTTTTAAATTTATGAAGACTCTTCATGAGCTCTTCTTTTTTTATGGGCTTGAGAAGGTAATCAACACTATTCACCTTAAATGCCCGCAAGGCATATTCATCAAAGGCCGAAGTAAAAATGACAGGACATTTGAGCTTTACCTGGGAAAAAATATCAAAACAAAGTCCATCCGTCAAACGGACATCGGTAAAAATCAAGTCCGGATGCTGCTGATCTTTCAACCAGCTGATGCTTTCAGTTACCCCCTCCAGCATTGCCAGAACCTCAATTTTTGGATCAATGTCTTCTAGTATGGCCCTTAGTCTTTTGGCATTGTGTAACTCATCTTCTATAATTAGTACTTTCATCTTGCGAAACGTTTAAAGGGAGTAAAGGAATTTTAACCACAAAGTCAGATGCTGTCTGAATGATTTCAGGAAGTCTTGTGGACAATAGTTTATAACGGTTAATGATGTTTTTCAAACCAATCTTTGAAGAACCTATGGTGGATGGTATTTTTTGTATGTTGTTGGCGACGACCAGGCAATCACCTTCCGGGAAAATTCGAATGCGCAGGGGATGACTGCGAGAAGCAATATTGTGTTTTACAGCATTTTCGATCAATAGCTGTAAGGTTGTCGGTGGAATCCCCTTGCTGAGCAGGTCTTCTACATCGCTCAGCTCAATTTTCAGGTTTTCTGAAAACCTGATTTTAATGAGATAAATATAAGAACCAATAAAGTCCAGCTCTTCTTTTAGGGTAATGATGTTCCGGTCCAGGTTATAAAGCATATAACGGTGTACTTCGGAAAGACAATCGAGAAATTGCTGCGCGCCGGCCTGATTTTCTGAAATGAGACTGGACAGCGTACTGAAATTGTTAAACATGAAATGTGGGTCCAGCTGTAATTTCAGCGAGTGCAATTGCGATTGTAAACTGGTCTGTTTGAGCTCTGAAGCTTCTATAATTGAATTCTTCCAGTTGAGCAGTAAACGACTGCCGGTATGAACAGCAGTGATGATGAGTGACAGCAATGTGCTGATATAGAGCAGTTGCCGGTAACCGACCAAATCGCTTTCAATCCCATCTTCCTCAGATGCCAACAGAAAGTCCATCAGGAGCAGGAGCAAAGTCATCACTGCTATGACGATGAAACACTGAACAAAAAGTTGTAGAAAAAGACGTTTGACAGAAAACTGCTCCCATGGAAGCCGCTTGTCGAGATAATAGGAAACAAATCTGCCTGTCTCAGTAATGGCCCAGCCAAGGATCATAAACCAGACGAGGTCGAAAAAAGATTCCCAGCTCAGTTCCAATATCGCAGCGTAATCTTCCTCATCGATGGGATTGATGATCATGATGGAAAATATCAGAATCACGGTAACCGCAAATACAAGGATGATCCTGGATAGTGTAGAACTGAAGATAGAATTAATATGATTTGAAGTCATTTACAATAATTTTAATAAATGCTGGAAACCATTCTTTAATGGAATCCGGGGCAAATTTAAAAACATCCTGCGCCATGCAGAAAGAGAACTGACTGAACTGACCTAAATGACGTTTGAATCTGCGGTTTAGCAGTCTAAAATTGCGCCTTTTCAAGGATTATCGAGGCTTCAGTTAAAAAATCAATTGAGTGAAGCGAAATTACAATTGACGTATCATTTTGGCAGGTTGGCGCAGTTTATCAGGAATGGCCATCGCCTGTCAATTTACTTTTGTCCCATTAACAATTGATAAAAAGTACAGGACATATGCGTTATTTTTGTTTTATTTTCTTCCTGCTAGGAGCGTTAAAGGTCTCTGCCCAGCAGGAAATTACAGGCAAAGTTACCGACGAACGGAACATGCCTTTACCTGGTGCAACAGTTACATTAAAGCTGATTTCGGAGGCTAAAATTAGCGCCTATGCCATTGCCGATGCACAGGGAGATTTTAGTTTGAAGCAGGTAAAAGCAGGAAATTACCGAATCGAAGCGGCTTTTGTGACCTATAAAAATGAAGCAAGGTCAATAACAGTAGGAAAGGGCGCAGTGGAAGTCCAGCTTTTTAAGCTATTGGCAGAAACCCGGCAATTGCAGGAGGTGACGATCAATGGAAAAAAGCAGGCCATTTCTGTGTCAACAGGTAAGACAACGATGAATGTAGAACAAAGCAACCTGGCGCAAAGCCAGTCTGCCTTTGAACTGTTAAAAAGCCTTCCGGGGGTAAACATCAATAAAGATGGGGAGATCCGGATTAAAGGGAAATCGGGCGTCACTGTGATGATCGATGGAGAACCTGCAGAAATGGGCAGTTCACAACTCAAAGCGCTGCTTAAAGGTACGCCTGGAACCACACTTCAGTCTATAGAAGTCATGAACAATCCACCATCAAGTATGGATGCGGCGGGAACAGCCGGTGTAATTAATATTATTTTCAAAAAGAAAGTGAAAAAAGGCTTTAACGGAACCATCAGCTCTAATGTCAGCAAGGGCCGCTATTATAGGACCAACCAGAGCCTGAACATGACCTATGGCACCGAGAAATGGAATTTAAACCTGCTTTATGCTTATGATTTTGACCATAGCAGGAACCGTGACAGCATGTTCCGCAGTCAAAATATCCCTCAGCCCTTTTATATGAGTCAACTCCAGCTCAACCCTCAGAAGTCAAAGGGACACTTGCTCAAACTTGGTTTAGACCATCATTTTGATGAGAAAAATTCATTGCGGTTCAACCTGTCTTTTAATGACATCAATAGCCCTACTGATGGCCGTACGATTTCCCGTTTTGGTGCAGGAACAGTGCAGGATTCACTGCTCGATCAGCGCAACGAGCTGCGCAATACGACACGTAACTGGGATTATGGATTAAAGTTTAGGCATAAATTCACGGAATTGAAAAGCCTGAATGCTTCCCTGCAGTTCAATAATTTAAACTCCCGGGGATCCGAAGATTACACCATCTTTAAAACCTTAGGTCGCAGGCCGGATTTGTCCGAGCTGCGTTACCGGAATATTTATCCTTCAAAAATAGACAGAAAGACTATCAAAATTGATTACTTGCAGGAACTTAAAAAGGGTGATCAACAATTGGGGAAGTTTGAAGCAGGAATTAAGAGCGCACAAACAAACCTCAACAACAGTCAGTTTAGTGAAAACAGAAAAGATGGGGTATGGCAAAATGATGCTTTACGCAACAATAATTTCCGGTACAAAGAAGCGATTCAGGCTGCTTATGCGACTATGGAACTGAAGCTGGAGCCCTGGACTTTTAATGCGGGTTTGCGCGGCGAATATACGCGTGTCAGGGGGGAGGCCGGAACAGATCCCAGTCTGGTTTGCCAAAATTATTTTTCCCTCTTTCCCAATGCGCTGATCGGATATAAACTGAATGATAAATATACCTTGTCTGTCAGTTACAGCCGCAGGATTGAACGGCCGGACTATGATCAGCTGAACCCTGCTGTCCGTTACCTGGACTTGTACACTACCCAGCAGGGAAATCCGAAACTGAAACCTCAATTCTCCAATAATATTGAACTGAATCAGCAATTTTTTAGCTTTATAGACCTTACCCTGGGCTATAGCAGTACTAAAAACCCTATTTTCTCTACTTTTCTAAGTAGTCCTGGTGCAAAATCAGCCTATACAACCATCAATACGGGGCATCAGCAACAATGGGAAGCATCTTTGTCTTTCCCGATACCGGGGGTAGACTGGTGGGAGAATTACCAGAGCATTTATTTTTATACTTCCCAGTTTAACGCAAACCTGGAGACCAAAGCATTTAAGGAAAGCGCAAATACCTATGGTTTCTATTCCTACAATTCCTTTAAACTTCCGGCAGGTTTTAACCTGGAGCTTAGTGGTTGGTACCAGAGCGCTGGATTATATGGCAATTTCAGGTATAAACCCGTTTCTGAAATCATTACAGGGATCAATAAGAAAATGTTAAACGATAAGCTGACCCTCGGACTGGCGGTAGCTGATGTCTTTTACACCGGAATCTTTAAAGCGGCTGTATTGTCAGACCATACGCAGACTTTTAATCTTGATTCCAGAACAGACTCCAGGCAGGTCAAATTCAGCCTCAGCTGGAACTTTGGTAAAAAACGGAAAGCCGAAAGTCCGGCTGAGCAGCCATCAGATGAGGACCGCCTCCCTGCCGATAAAGGTAAAAGGCTGATGAAACCGGGAAAACAGTAAGGATCATTTTGTATGAAGATTTATAGACAACTGCGACCCGAATTCAGGAAAGCTGCCGGCGAATTGTTTGCCGAGGCTTTTGAAAGCAAGTTCCGTTATTTTTTAGGACCAAAAGAGGTGATGCAAAAAGTCGTACCTTATTTAATCAATAAAGAACAGGTACTTTCAATCGTATCAGACACGAATGAATTAATTGGGATCGCAGGTTTCAGTTACGGGCAAAAAAGTATGTTCTCTATGAATATCAGGGCGATGATCAGACAGTATGGGCTGATCAAAGGGTGGTATAAAATGTTTCAACTGGGATTGTATTTTCCAAATTCATTTCCGGTTACTCATTTATACATTGATGCCATAACCATAAAGGCCGATTACAGGGGAAAAGGATACATCCGCTTATTACTTCAGGAATTGGAGAAGGTGGCATTTGAAAAAGGAACAACGAATTTACAGCTTGATGTTTCCTACGATAATGCCCCTGCAATAAGAGCCTATCGGAAGATGGGCTTTTATGAACTGAAATCGGAAACCCTGGATAGCAGCACGGCCTCCCGGCTTGGAATTTCCAGGGTAAACAGGATGATCAAAATCCTGGATCGATATTTTCCGGCTTGTGATTACCATCGGTTTGTTTAGCACAATTAAGCCCTTCGTTCTGATGCGGCCGGCATTCGGTCTTGATATTGTTGCGTCTAAAATACCCAATCTAAGCCTGATGAGGTTTAGATGCCTGCAAACACCTGCGGTAATGAAATAGATTTGTATGGCGATGTATTGTTGCTGAGCATGATTGCGTAGACGTATTGTATACGCCTGCAGGGGAGGGTGTAGCTGTTTTGTAGCAGGGCCTGGCTTGGAGAATGGATGGCCGGGTTTGCACCTTTGCTGCTGAACAATTTTTCCATACAGACATGAACAACAAAACCCTATCCATCGTCTCCTACATTACCCTGATCGGTTGGCTGATCGCTTATTTTAATGGCAAAGAAAAAGCAGATTCCCTGCTTAAATATCACCTCCGGCAAGCACTGGGCCTGGCCATCGTCAGCATTATTTTCAATGTCATCCTGACCATTGTTGCCACGATTGTACCTGCGCTTTCTTTTTTAGGAATTGCAGGTTTGGTTATTTTAGTGCTTTGGATTATGGGCATCATCAACGCGGCAAACGGAGCGGAAAAGCCTACGCCACTTGTTGGTAAGATGTTTGAGAACAAATTTGCCTTCATCGGATAAAGGCTGATCAGAGCATCCATAGATCATAAAAGACATCAAATGAAATATCATCTTATGAAAATCACGTTGTTACTGCTGTTGTGCATCAACAGCAGTTGCAATCTGATACATAGTCCCGAAGAATATTTTGACAAAACGGCCCTGAATACCAATATGCTCTCCAGGTTTGGCGGAAGCTATTTCTATACCTATCAGAAATACATTAAAGGTGGTGTTGGATCGGGCGACTTCAATACCTGCGAAAAATACCTGAAAAACTATTCCATCGCATTTGCAGAGCGTAATTTGGAGAAAGTAAAGGGGCTTTACCCCAATACAGAGGCCAAACCGATGATTGATGCGTCCATAGACCTTTACACCTATGTGCTGGAAAGTTACAAAACGGATCACCTGGAAATAGCCCGGATGATTGACGAGAACGCAGCTGCCGAATCCATTGATGAGGCAATTAAGGCATTGGACGAAAAAAGTTTTGACCGTTTTTCTGAAAAGTACAATAAGCTCTGGACCATCGCTAAAACCTATGCCAAAAATAACCATATAGAAGTGAAGGAGATGCCTTTTTAATTGACATCAAATCTTAGAAACCCAGGATTAAGCCGTTTTGCCAGACCTTATAGCAGAACAGGTAAGGTAAACCAAAAAATACTGCCCTTGTTTAACTCGCTTTCCACACCGATCTGTCCATTGTGTTTTTTAATGATTTCAGCACAGATGTAGAGTCCAAGGCCTAAACCTTTATAACTGCTGTCGTTACTTTCGGCGCGATAATACCGGTCAAAAATGTAACGCAACTTTTCGGGAGGAATGCCCGGTCCTCTGTCAATAACGGAGACTTTGACCATGTCATTTACCTTCTCAATACGAATCCGTATTTCTTTTGATTCCGGCGCATACTTTATGGCATTATTAATAAAGTTAATGAGAATCTGTTCCACCCGGATGATGTCTGCATATACTTCCGTTTGCAGGTCTCCTTCTGTGACAATGGTATATGCACCTTCTGTATTTAAATCATTGGAGCGCTCGAGAATGAGTTCAGATAAAGTAAAACTTTGGGGATTGATATGAAGTTGCCCCTGACTTGCCTTGCTCGCATTTAGGAGGTCTTCAATCAGCGCGTTCACTTTACCCAGGCTCTTATTAGCCTGTACAATGAGCTTGGGCAACATGGCTGAGGTTGGATCACCTTTTATTCTGTCCAGAAGCTGTAACGATGCTTTTAAAGAGGTGATTGGTGTCTTGAGCTCGTGACTGGCTACAATGATGAAATCGTCTTTGTACTGTTGCAGCAGACGGAGTTCCTGTATATCAGTAGCAGTACCGGCCCAAAGCTGAATCTGGTTCTGCAGATCCATGATCGGCATTAGCCGGATCAGGTGCCACCTGTAAAGCTCATCTGCCCGTTTTACACGGATTTGAAATTCACCGCCCTCATGGCTGCTTAGGATCGAACTGAACTGATCAATCCCCATTTGGAGGTCGTCCTCATGAACGACCGCTTTAAATCCCAGTAATTTGGTTTGCTCCCTGTCCAGTCCGGTATAGTCATACCAGCGCTGGTTGTAAAAAACAACCTCCGCTTTTGTGTTATTGGTCCAGGCAATCTGGGGAATGGTTTCCATCATGCTGCGGAACCGGTCTTCACTCTCTGCCAATGCCTTTGTGCGGTTAATCACCCGCACTTCCAACTCCTGGTTCAGCTCCAAAAGCTCCTGATTAATGACCTTTAACTTTTGGTCCGTTATTATTTTTTCCTTCCTGGCCTTGGCATCATTTAAGGCCCTGTTGATTTTTGTAGAGAGTGTAAATAGCTTGTTTTTAGAGACATAATCGGTTACACCTGCTTTGATCAGTTCTACCGCATTTTCTTCCCCGATAGTTCCGGAAACAATAATAAATGGCGTATGCGCATATTTATCCTGTTTGATCTGAAAAGCAGTACCCGCATCAAAAGAGGGAAGGGAGTAATCTGATAAGATCAGATCCGGATCAAAACTTTCCAGGGCTTTCTCGAATGCATTACGCGTTTGTACAATTTGAGTTGTAAAACTCAATTCTGATTTTTTTAATTCACGAACCAGCAGATCAGCATCGCTTTCATTGTCTTCGAGAATAAGTATTTTAAGACCTGGTGTCATTATTTATTCCTTATGTTAGTGTGGCTGCTGACTTAATATTATCCAATATAACCCGATCTCTTTTACAGCATTGAAAAAATTATCACTGTCAACCGGTTTCACGATATAACTGTTCGCCCCAAGTTCGAAGCATTTTTCTATGTCCGGACCTTCATTAGAAGAAGTGAGCATCACCACCGGGATCGATTTAAAAACTGGGTCTGATTTTATTTTTTCTAATACCTGCAGACCGGATACCTTTGGCATTTTTAAATCCAGCAGGATCAGTTTGGGGAATTCCTTATGACTGCGATCAGCATATGCGCCTTTACAATAAATAAAGTCCAGTGCTTCTGCGCCATCAATAACATGATGTAGTTTGTTGGTGAAGCCACTTTTTTTAAGTGCACGGATGGTGAGTGCAGCATCGTCCTGGCTGTCTTCAACAAATAAAATTTCAACGTTATGGTAACTCATTTTTTTGATTTAATAGTTTATAGCTGGCAGGCTGAAATAAAAGCAGGACCCTTCGTTTACCACGGATTCTGCCCAAACGGTTCCATTGTGCCGCTGCACTATTTTTTGCACAATGGCTAAACCAATTCCTGTACCCTCAAATTCTTCCTGAGAATGTAATCTTTGAAAAACTCCGAAAAGTTTATCATAGTATTGCATATCAAATCCTGCTCCTGCATCTTTTACATAAAATACAATGAACTGGTCTTTTTTGTAGGCACCGATTTCGATTTTCGTTTTTACTTTATACTTTGAATATTTAACGGCATTGGAAATCAGATTAATCCATACCTGTTTAATAAGAGATTTGTCTCCTTTGGCATTTGGAAGTTCGCCGATCTCAAATTCAGGGATGTTTTCCTGATCTTCGAATAACAGTTCTTCCCGAACTGTGTTTACCAGATAAGGCATTTCTATTTCCGAAAAGCTGACTTGCTTTCTACCCAGTTTAGAAAAGGCCAGTAAATCATCAATTAGTTCACCCATCTTTTTTGAATTTCGAATGATGGAATGGAGGATCTTTAGCCCCTCGGGATCTAAATTCTCCGCATAATCTTCTGTCAGAATTCTCGTATATCCGTTAATTGCCCTGATTGGCGCGCGTAAGTCATGAGATACGGAATAGGAAAATGATTCCAGTTCTTTATTTACGGACTCGAGTTGAGCAGTGCGTTGAATGACTTTTTGTTCTAATTCGTCATTTAGTTTGCGGATATCATCCTCTGCATTTTTTAGTTCTTTGTTTGCTTTGATTAACTCTTCAGCTCTTTTTTCCTTTTCTTTATTTTGAAAAGCAAGTTCTTTATTGGCAATGACGAGTTCTGCAGCCCGGTTTTCTTTTTCTTCGTTCTGGAAAATCAGCTCTTTATTGGCAATAACAAGTTCTGCAGCCCGCTTTTCTTTTTCTTCATTTTGAAAAGCAAGCTCTTTGTTGGCGATAACGAGCTCTGCAGCACGGTTTTCTTTTTCTGCGTTCTGAAAAATCAGCTCTTTATTGGCAATAGCCAACTCCGCTGCGCGGTCCTCTTTCTCTTCATTTTGAAAGGCGATCTCCCTGTTAGCAATGATTAATTCATCAGAATCGTTTTTTTTCATGTTCTTGGCTAAAGGGCCCGTATTTTAAAATGTAGGAAATGAACGTAGTGGGATAGCTTCTAAAGCTAACACATTATATGGCGAAAGCACTGTAATATGAATTTAAAATATTTCGTCAATCACCTGCATCCGGCAAACTGATACCGCCATGTCCGGGGAGGGGTGTGTCTTGTCTGGTGCCGTCACGTCCTTTCCGCTAGATGGAAGCAGATATCAGGGGACATAAATGGATTTAGAACGATAAAGCCCTGCTATAAAAATATTTTTTTTGTAATTACTTCTTTGTTAATTGCTTAACTTGTGGTCATGCCTTTATAGCAATTTGAGGTTTTTGTTTTCTATAAAGACATTAAAGTTTTATGTTCCGGACAACATTGAAATAATTTTTTTACAAAAAAACGCTCAATCAATGAAAACTTCTAAAATTTCCATAAGAATCAGGTTCTTAATTGTGCTGGATTACAGTGTGATACCTTCGTGTTTATACGGCTGTTTTAAATACTAAAGTAGTATTGAAGGAATGTTCAAACCGTTTTTTTACTACTTCATTATTTAGTATAATTGTCATAAAAAAATACATTTTTGTATTAAACTTACTTTTTTGTAACTATTTGTATTTGATATCGTTATAATCTCTGTTAATTATAGATAAAATGCCATGCCAATTGCCGCCAAAATAAGAGTTCAGAGAATGATTAAGGGTTACAGTCAGGAATATATGGCTTTCCGGCTTAATATTTCCCAAAACGCCTATTCAAAATTGGAACGTGGGGAGACTGAGCTTACTGTGAGAAGATTTTATGAAATCATAGAAATTCTGGAAGTACCAATGGATAGTTTACTCAGCGAGTATAGAAGCCTGGATCTTTAGTTCATCTCCATCAATACCACCCCAACCGCTGCAATCAGCGTTAGCAACAAATTCACCTTAAAATGTTTTTTCCACCCTATTCTGCTAAATACCCCTCCACACGGACATGGATATATATCATAAACCTGATAGATAATTCCACTCACATACACTGTAAAAACAGTCATCATGAGCAACGAAATATACATTCCTCTCAATCTCGTCTCCGGAATAATCAATAAAACCACCGTTCCTAATTCCACAACCGGCAACATCCAGCTCAACCAGGGAACACTCCATTTAGGAATGGCCTGACTTTTCAAAACCTCCTTGAAATACTTTATGTTACGTAATTTTGGCACTGCTGCGTATATCCATAACGCAATGAATAGTGCAATAATCGTATATATTAAAACAGACATCCCCATTTGTCAAAGGCTTTAAAAATTCATCTTTTACCATTTCAGAACTGAATGAATTACACTCGTTCAAAACTGGGTTACTCCCGGAATAACAAAGCGGCCAAATAATGGCACAAAATCTAGCCTGTGTCATGTCTGATAAATTGTTATCCCGGGGCTCCCCTCAGTTAAAGAATATCATCCAATATCTTAGTACTAAGTTCGGTTGCTTCAGCCTCAGGTTCTAGGGTCAAATGTCCCCAAAAACAGTTTCT
Organism: Pedobacter sp. KBW06; assembly: GCF_003852525.1. Taxonomy (GTDB): domain Bacteria; phylum Bacteroidota; class Bacteroidia; order Sphingobacteriales; family Sphingobacteriaceae; genus Pedobacter. Next base: position 1,104,915 of record NZ_QAJL01000003.1, on the reverse strand, counting down.
CCAGAATTTCTGTAAACGAAATGTAAAATCAAACCTCAATTCATCAACAATAAAAAACCTAATTGGAACATTCGTTCTAAATATATACTTTTGTTTCCATTATGGCACGTAATAAAGAATTTGATCCTACAGAAAAGCTGGAAAAGGCCCGTGATTTATTTTGGGAAAAGGGCTATCACGCCACTTCCATGCAGGACCTCGTGAGCCAGATGCAAGTGAATAGGGGAAGTATGTACGATACTTATGGAGACAAGCATCAGCTCTTCATAGAAAGCTTGCAAAATTATGCCAAGGAAACTTATGCTGAATATAAGCAGGCTGCAACAGGAGAGAAATCGCCATTCAAAGCCATTGAACTGATCGTAAAAAAAGCAATTCAGCGATCTTTCGAAGAAGAAAAGGTTTGTATGATTGTTAAATCTTCTTTTGAAATGGCTCCGCTTGATAACGATGTGAAAGAGATACTCAAGCAACTCAGCAATGCCCTGATTTCCATTTTTGGAGATCTGATCGGAAAAGCACAGCAAGCCAAAGAAATATCGGCAGAAAAAAACGCCAGGCAATCGGCACAGTTTATCGTAGGAAGTTTTGCCGGCTTATGGCAAATGCAAGCCTTATATAACGATCGTACAATGGTAGAACAAATGGCGAAAAATATCCTGGACAGCTTAAAATAGCGTCCGGGAAATTAGAAGAACAAAATTTTTTACTCAATAATGGAACGATTGTTCTATTAATAATAGCAAACATGGAAACAGATAAAATGATCCTTACTTACCTCTTAAAACATCAGCAGCATAGAAACCTGGATTCGATAAATGAAACGCTGGTCAACAACCAGTTCTGGGAGATTTTTCCACCTAAAAATGTAGAAGTACTCAGTTGGAAAGTCCTGATTGGTTTAGGACACATGGTGACATTGAAGTTCCTGCCTTCTCAACTTAGAGAAGTCAACCTTTCCATAGAAAAAAGCGCATGGGGAGCCTTTGATAGTGAGGCTTACAGCACTTACGATTATCTCGACATCTGGAAAGAAAAGGTAAAAAGATAATTTTTTTGATCAATAACAGAACGATTGTTCTAGAATTACAACAACACATATATATGGAATTAGGAATCAGTATGTTTGGCGATCTACACGTCGATCCGGCAACCGGAAAAATAGAACCTGCACAACAGCGTCTTAAAGAACTCATGGAAGAGATTAAGCTTGCCGACGAAGTCGGCATCGATCTTTTAGGAATAGGGGAGCACCATCGGCCGGAATATGCTGTGCCAAGTCCGGAAATTATCCTGGCTGCGGCCGCGGTCATCACCAAAAGAATCAAACTAAGCAGCTCCGTAACTGTATTAAGTTCCTCAGATCCGGTTAAACTTTACCAGAACTTCGCGATGGTAGATTTGCTTTCCGGCGGCAGGGCCGAATTGATGGCAGGTAGGGGGAGTTTCACCGAATCCTTCCCGCTGTTTGGTTATAACTTGCAGGATTACGGTGCACTGTTTGAAGAGAAACTGAATTTATTGCTAGAGATCAATCAGGAAGAAACCATCAATTGGCAAGGTCGTTTTCGTGCTTCTTTAAAAGATCAGCAGGTATTGCCCAGAGCGGTAAACAATAAACTTACCGTATGGATTGCTGCGGGGGGAACACCGGAATCTGTGGTACGTGCAGGCCGTTTAGGATTACCACTGGTTTTTGCCATCGTAGCAGGAACACCCTTGGAACGTTTTAAGCCGCTTTACGACCTGTATAAAGAGACCTATAAGGAGTTTGGGCATAACATGTCGAAGTTCCAGGTGGGGATGTTCTCACATGGTCTATTTGGCCAGGACGCAAAAGTAACCGCCGATTACTACTACCCCTTGTATGCAGCACAGATGGACAGGATCGGAAGGACCAGGGGTTGGTTCCCTTTTCAACGGGAGCAGTATGACTTCGGCAGGTCCAAAGCAGGTGCCTTATTTGTTGGAGACGCAGAAGCTGCGATTGATAAAATCCTGTACGCACAGGAGCTATATGGAATTACCCGCTTTTCAGCACATCTGGATGTAGGTGCACCTGACCATCACCATTTGATGAAAGCAATTGAAATATATGGAACTAAAATAGCGCCAAAGGTCCGGGAAGCCTTAAATAAATAATAGATACAAAAATGAAAAACATAAAAAGACTAAACCTGTGGAATGGAAATCCTCCTGCCACTAACGGATTATCCGGCGATGAAATCCTAAATCCCGAAGCAATCCTGGAACTGACCAATGTTATCGAAACAGAGCTGATCATCTATAGCCCGGACGATAAGGTGAATACAGGTGTTGCGGTAATCATATGCCCTGGAGGGGCTTATGCGGGATTGGCCATCACTACACAGGGCTACGATTTTGCAGAATGGCTCAATACTATCGGCATCACAGGGATCGTATTAAAGTACAGAATGCCAAATGGAAACAAAGAAATTCCCCTGGATGATGTTCAGGAAGCCATCCGGTATACCCGGAAGAATGTCAAAGAACTAAAACTAAATGAAAACAAGATCGGTGTGGCCGGTTTTTCTGCCGGAGGTCACCTGGCAGCATTGTCGGCTACATTATTCTTGGAAGAGGGGATCAGTACACGCCCTGATTTTTCCATTTTATTTTATCCTGTAATTTCAATGGGCTTGCATACTCAAAAGGATACTTATCAGAATTTGCTGGGCGCAGCGCCATCATCATCATCAATAGAAAAATACTCTTGCGAAAAGCAGGTCCGTTCCAATACTCCGGCCACCTTAATTTTAGTCAGCGATGATGACACCATTGTATCTCCGGTTAATAGTACTCGCTACTATGAAGCCCTGAAAAAACAGGATATTCCTGCAGCATTATATGTGTTTCCTCAGGGGGACCATGCCTGGGGAATCAAAGGATTCAACATGTTCGGAAAGAAATTTGAATACACTGAAGAGGCAAAAGAGCTGATCTTCAGATGGATCAGAAACTATTGTTAAAATCTTGATTCATATCAAAAGCTGTTTCCAGTCAGTGCACTGCCCCAAAAGTTAGCCGCTTTCCGGGGGCGGTAAACAAAAGGAAGCAGCTTTTTAATCTTTCCCCCAAATTCTGGTATTTAATCCCAGTTCCTTTATGATCTGACACATAAACCTGACAATAGAAAGGTCCCTCTCGAAGGTTTTGGAGTCAAGCAAACTTTTGTTGATTTGGGGCTCAAAGAATTGCTCATATCGTGGGAAAGCAATGTAAATGCTATTTCTGACAAAAGTCACGGTGATCCTGTACTTGGATTTTTTGTCGAGCTCTATTAACTTCTCCATCATCACAGGGCTCAGCAGGTAGCGGGCTTCGACCTCATTGGTCGATTTCAGTACGAACCGATCATTAAAGGTTATATTTTCCATTTCAATCTTTGCTGTAGGTACCTCAAACTGGGCTCCCCCTTCATAATGGGAATGCTGAAGGGCAGTAAGGATGTTCGCTCTCAAAATGGTAATGCCCTCAAAATTTTTATTGAAATCTGCACGGAAAATAATCCCCTTAAAAATAGAGAATTTCAAATCCCGCTTGTCGGATTTTTTTACATACGTTGCATTCACTTCGGAAAAGTAAAAGGCCGTTTTGTCTATTTTTCCCCAGACATAATCCTCACTATGAAAAAGGTGAGGATATTTGTTGAATAGCAGGGAGTTGATGAAATCCGAACGGCTTATTCCCGAATTTGGTTGGAGGACAAGGCTTTGATCAATGGTTTTTAACATTGGCATCATCACGTTTTCCTTATAAGCGTTTTTGAACTGCAACAGCTTCGGACTTGTTTTTCCAGACTGCACACAGCCATAGATAAAGCCGGTAACAGGTAAAATGTAAATCCACATGGGTAAAGAAAACTTAAGAAGACCTACTACCAGTAATAATAAACTCAGAAAAATAAAAAGACCAGACTTTCCCACCTCGTTAACAAGCCGTTTACGCTCGACTTCCATTTCCTGCAAAGTCGCCTGTACTGATAAATTGTTTTTAATGTCTAGGTTTTGCGATATGGCCTGTAGTTCAGGATTATCGTTGAGGTTCAGGGCCATTAACTGTTAAATATAGCTTTAGCACTGATGTTTTTTCTTTCTTCCTGGGTATTCTCCAACACAAAAATAGGCTTATAGTTCAGTATGCTTGCAAAAATGTTTGAGGGAAACATCATGATCCCGTTATTGTAAACGGTAACCGTGTTGTTGTAATTTCTTCTTGCTGCAGCAATCTGTTCTTCACTTTCCGTCCAGGTCGACTGTAACCTCAAAAAGCTTTCATTTGCTTTAAGCTCAGGATAGGCTTCCATATTGACCATCATACCCCTCACCGCCGAGTCGAGCTGACGGTTGACCATCATCTTTTCTTCATTGCTCAGCGTTGCAGACATGCCGGTAGCGCGTAAGGAAGCGATATCTGTAAGTACTTTTTCTTCATGGCTGCTGTATTGTTTCACCAGTTCAATCAGGTTTGGAATTAGGTCGTAACGCTTTTTCAACATCACATCAATCGTAGAAAAGGCGTTTTTCACCTGGTTAAACTTTTTAATCAGGCCGTTGTAGGAATTAACAAGGGCCATAACAAAACAGAAGGCAGCGAAACAGCAGAGTGCGGTAATAAGAAAAGTATGTTTCAAATTGAGAGGTTTTAATTCGGCAACTAAAATATTGAATTTATTCTTAAATGGATTACCTAAATTTTAGTTGTGAAACTTATTTTTTAGTTATAGCTTGCTTACCATGGAAGGCCTAACACTTCGACGACTCTGCGGAATCCAAACTGAAGCGGAAAGGGCAGGGGCAAACTAATCTTTATTGCGGTGAGGCACGATCTGTCCTCTTTTGAAGGTAAGTTGTAAGGTCTGACCGGAGGCATGACTTTGCTTTTTCCATTTAGGCGATGCCTTGATCGCCCTCAGTACTTCGTCGCGAACCGCTTTGGGCAGTTGCTCGGTAAGTCCGATATGATTTAAGCTACCATCCTTGCTTACCCTAAATGATGCAATTAACCTGCCATTGATAGATTCAGGGACTTTACAATTCAGAACTAGGTATTCATGTAAGGAAACTAATTCCGCATCTTCGACCAGCCTGGGCGCCACGAATCCCAAAACAGCAAATTTCTCCTGGTCAGGCTCGGCTACTTTCTTAACCACTTTCCCCATCAGTTCCTCTTGGGCATTTGCTTTTTGTCCGGCAGCGCCAAAACCAATAAAAACCATAGCCGCAATTGCCCATCTTTTCCAAACCGGTTGGGGAGTGGGGGCTGCGGGGACAAGCTGATCGCTGGTAAACCTGCCGCAAACATTGTTGTTGTTTTCCTGCATGAGCTGAATAAAGTAGGCCGTTTTTTTATCGGTTAAATCGTAGACCTTTTTTTGACATACACTGCAGAACCGGCCATCACCCTCGGCTTTCATTTCTTCCCATTTCTCTTCACATTTGAAACTCAGACTGGCACCATTGATACGCTCTTCCATAATTTTATGATTTAAAATGGAGATGCATAAAATTCAGAATTTCCATATCATGGCATTTTATTTATTTAAATACATCTATATATCTAGGTATATTGATATGTGAAATGAGCTGATCCTCGCCGTATTTGAGAAGAGAGCTTAAATTAATTGAGCTTTTAATCGCTGAAATGAATATAAGTTTACATTTTTGCTGAAATACTCAATTGCCATTATTAAATCAATACCACATACATTGAAACAAGTAGACGAAAAATCTGGACTGCAAAAACCTGAGGAGCAAAAACTGGTAAGAGGTTTGCAAAACAGACATATTCAGTTAATTGCCCTTGGCGGTGCCATAGGAACGGGCTTATTTTTAGGCATCGGGCCCGCCGCAGTGCTTGCCGGACCCTCTGTTATTTTAGGATATACTTTAGCAGGTATCATTGCTTTCTTCATCATGCGCCAATTGGGCGAAATGGTGGTGGAAGAACCGGTATCAGGAAGCTTTAGTCATTTTGCGTATAAATATTGGGGCTCATTTGCAGGCTTTGCCTCTGGCTGGAATTACTGGGTCCTGTATATCCTGGTAAGCATGTCGGAATTAACCGCGATAGGAATTTATGTGCATTTCTGGTGGCCCGAAATCCCCTTATGGTCTTCAAGTCTTTTCTTCTTTCTGACGATTAATGCCTTAAACCTGACCTCAGTTAAGGTCTATGGGGAAGTGGAATTCTGGTTCTCTATTGTTAAAGTCGTGGCGATTATTGCCATGATCCTTTTCGGTATTTACCTGTTGGTAAGCGGAAGCGGAGGAGAAAAAGCAAGCATCCAAAACCTTTGGAATGACGGTGGTTTTTTTGCAAAAGGATGGTTCAGTTCTGATGGAAAAGGTGGGTTTGAAGGCCTGTTCGCAGCCATCACGCTGATCATGTTTTCTTTCGGCGGACTGGAATTAATCGGAATCACCGCTGCCGAAGCGGCAAATCCGGAGAAAACAATTCCGAAAGCAACCAACCAGGTGATCTATCGCATCCTGATTTTTTATGTAGGTGCACTGGTGATCCTGTTCTCCTTATCACCATGGAAAAGCATTACCACAGACAGCAGTCCCTTTGTGATGGTCTTTGAAAGTTTAAAAGGCTTTCAGTTCGACCTTTTCGGAAAGACGATTTATTTCACAAGCATCATTGCCAATGTGCTAAACCTGATTGTTTTAACGGCCGCATTGTCGGTGTATAACAGCTGTGTATACAGCAATAGCCGGATGCTTTTTGGTTTGGCAGAACAGGGAAATGCGCCTGCCTTTCTAAAGAAACTGAATAAAAACCACGTTCCTATTAAAGCCATCCTGGTCTCCAGTATTTTTGCAGCCATTTGTATCGTGGTGAATAAACTGATCCCGGAAAAAGCATTGGGAATCCTGATGTCATTGGTGGTTTCTTCCCTGATGATCAATTGGCTGATGATCAGCATTACCCATTTGAAATTCAGAAAAACCAAAAAAGAAGAACAGATCAAAACCAAATTTCCTTCTTTTATCTACCCATTGTCGAACTATATCTGCCTGATTTTTCTGATTGGGATTTTAGTGATCATGTGGATCACAGGGATGAAAGTTTCTGTTGAACTGATCCCGGGATGGATCTTGCTCTTGTACATTTGTTACCTGCTGGTGAAAAGAAAGAAAAAACAACAAGCATAAAATATTTCCTTATTGAGGATATTCAGCCTGCGCTTTACAAGTTAAAGAGCAGGCTTTTTTATGTGCTTTCTGAAGCGGCCCGGAATGCATTAAGATCGCGGCGGTACGACGGTAGAACATCATCAACACTGTGGTTATACCATACTTAAACAGAAACTGGAACACCCACCGGGAAAGCCCGGTTAACTTCAAATGCAATTAACCGGAGCGCTGTTCCAATGGATAAGTAAGGAGTAACGATTAACCGGCAGCGTCAAGGTTAACCGTAGAAATGGTGATTTGTTCCAGTTTTAGTTTGGTATCAAAGGCGAGATGCACATAGTATTTCCCTTTTTTCACCTTTAAGATGAAACTGCTGGTTTCTCCGGGATTGTCCTCCGGATTGATCTTTTGTTTTTCCAGAATACTGGATTTGAATTTAGCTTCGCAATCTTTTAAGCTGCTGCCATTTAAGATCAGGTCGTATGGCAATCCGCTGATTACTTTTCCTTTATTTGCTTTTATGAAAACCGTGGAGCAGGTTTTATCTTCTCCCACAAAAGCAGAAAAATGAACTCCGCTGAGCGGTTTCCAGGTATATTCATCACCAAACATTTCATCATTGATAACAACAGGCTTTACTTTAAGGGCCTCATTAATTTTCTTTAAGGGGATAGGAAGGGCAAGTACTCCGTCTTTAGACAACAGCGTTTTTATTTCTGCGTCTTTTTGGGCAACACAGTTAAACGTCAGTAATAGAAGACAGGCAGATAGGAAGAGTTTGTTCATCATCGTTTCTGTCTCGGACATCAAAATTAATACCATGTTGTATAAAAAAATTCTCACATGTGTGTAACAGAATGAGAAAGTTCCACAAGCGTCTTCACAATTGGGCTGGAGGCCATTTATACCCTATAATAAGTTAGTAAATTCATATTGTAATATTTAATCAAACATTTATTGGTGTTTAATTTAAATTGTATTTTATGAATCTAAAACTTGTAGTGTGTTACTTAATGGTAATAACATTAAGTAGCTGTTCGAGACAAAGAAATTTAGTCTATTTCAGTGATCTGGATTCTAAAACCAGCCCTTATTCGAAGATCTTGAATAACGGAGAACCAACTATCCTTCAGAATGATATCCTGTCCGTTACCGTAAATAGCACGAGTCCGGAATCCAATGTTTTATTTGCTTCACAACCGGTTAATCAGACGGTAAACGGAGTATATGAACGGGAGGGATATCGGGTAAATGAATCCGGAAGTATTAAATTTCCGGTACTTGGACAGGTTCCTGTTCAGGGACTGACGATCAGTCAGGCTCAGAACCTGGTAGAATCCCAACTCAACAAGTATGTCAAGAATGCAATTGTCAATATCAAATTCCTGAATTTCAGGGTAACCGTAATTGGAGAGGTTAACCATCCTTCCACCTTTACGGTGAACAATGAAAAAATTAACCTGCTGGAGGCGCTCGGACTGGCAGGTGATATGACCGCTTATGGCAAAAGAGAAAATGTACTGCTGATCAGGGAAGTAGAAGGGAAACGCATCATGGAACGCATCAACCTGAACCGTCAGGACGTATTGAGCTCTCCCTATTTCTATCTCAAACAAAACGATGTGATTTACGTAGAGCCGGATAAGGCCAAATCGGTGGAAGTGAGTAACAACAACAGGTTAATGCCTTTAGTGGTGGCAACCATCTCTGCAGTGGCGGTGTTGGTGGCCACTGTTCTAAAATAGCTTAAGTTCATTTCTTAAATCTATTGTCATGCCTTATAATAAACAAACTCCTGTAAATAATCCCGGCATTATCGCAGAGGGGATGAAATATGTAAAATATTGGTATTTCTTTGTCCTCGCGCTGGTCTTAAGCCTGGGAGCAGCCTGGTTATACCTGCAAACGACAGTGTCAAAATACAAAGTAAGCAGCACCTTACTTGTTCAGGACGATACCAAGGGGGATGGTTTGTTGAAGGGAACAGCATTTAGCGACCTGAATATGTTCAGGAGCTCTAAAACGGTGATCGATGAAATGGAAGTCATGCGCTCCCGCGATTTGATCTATGGCGTACTGAAAGATCTGAACATGGGGGTCAGTTATTTTTATGAATTGCCGCTAAAAAAACAGGAGCTATATGGAAATGCCTTACCTGTAAATGTGCTCCTGAATAAAAACAACGAACAGGCCTATCTTCAAAAATTAAGCCTCAGCATCATCAACGACCATCAGTTTATTTTAAATGAGAATGGTAAGAGAACCATTTACAATTTTGGTTATGCCATTTCCCGTCCTCAGTTTAACATCACTGTGATCAAGGGACCGGCATTTAGCATCTCTGATAAAGTCATCCAGATCCGTTTTGCAGATCTTGGGCAAATGGCACAGGCCTACAGTACAACAGGATTAACCGTTCTGCCAGTGATTAAAGATGCAAATACCGTGGTGCTGAGTCTCCTGGATGCCATACCACAGCGTGGGATGGACATCTTAAATGCCTTGATTTCCAGATACAATATGGAAAATGTCAACAACAAGAACATCATGGCCTTAAATACGATCAAGTTCATTGATGGTAAATTGAAATTTCTTACTAAAAACCTATCCGGAGTAGAGCAGGATGTAGAGAACTATAAAAGAGACAACAGGATTACTGAACTAAGTGCAGATGCACAGATGAATTTGCAGTCGTCGGGAAATTACAACGAACAACTGGCCTCAAGTGAGGTACAGCTGAGCCTTGTACAATCGCTCATTAGCTACCTGCGGGGCGGAAATGCCAGTTTTGAACTGGTACCCACCACATTGGGACTGAAAGATCCTACCTTACAAAACCTTACCGATAAATATAATAACCTGCAGATTGAAAGGGAACGCCTGCTGCGGAATAACAGTGTCAACAATCCATTGGTGGTCAGTCTGACTGAACAGCTGACTGGTCTCAAAGGAAGCCTGCTGGAAAACCTGACGATGATCAGAAGGGGACTTACACTGGAAAGAAATAAGCTGAGTAGTAAAACTTCCCAGTTTGAGAGTCGCTTAAATCATGTTCCGGTAATGGAGCGGGGACTTTTGGAAAGGAGCAGGGAGCAAAGTGTGAAAACAACACTTTACCAGTACCTGCTGCAAAAAAGAGAAGAAACGGAGCTTTCCTTATCGGCCACGATTCCCACTTCCAAGCTCATCGATAAGCCTGCTTACAACCCGATCCCTGCCAAACCTAAGGTACAGCTGATCTATATGCTCAGCATGATGGCGGGCCTGACGATTCCATTCTCTGTCATTTACCTGAAAGATAAACTCAACAGCAAAGTGAAAGACATTTATGATGTGGAATACATCGCCATGAACGGGAAAATTTTGGGCGAACTGAGCCATAAAGCCATAGGAGAATCAATTGTGGTTCATAAGAACCAAAGCAATACCATTTCCGAACTCTTCAGGTACATCCGTTCCAACCTGCATTTTATGGACATGAACCTGCACAATAAGGTGCTGCTGGTGACCTCTACTTCAAAAGGAGAGGGAAAAACATTCTTCAGCATCAATCTGGGCATTACGCTGTCTTTAATTGATAAAAAGGTAGTCATCCTGGAGTTCGACCTGCGCAAACCAGACCTGCTCAACAACATGAACCTGCAAAGTAAAACAGGTTTATCCGATTACCTGAAATCCGATCAGCTACGGGTAGATGACATTCTGATCAAAGCTCCGCAGTCCGATCATCTGTTTGTGATCGGATGTGGCGAAATTTCAGATAGCCCTTCAGAGATCCTCATGAGCCCTAAACTCGAAATTCTGTTTAGGGAACTTAGGGAACGGTTCGACTATGTAATCGTAGACACTTCACCTGTAGGACATGTGGCAGATGCCTTTACCATTGCAACATTTGCCGATTCAAGCATCTACCTGGTAAGGTACAATTATACCCATAAAGAAGACCTGGCCATATTTGAAGAGATCTGTGAAAACGGCCGGCTTAAAAATCCAATGATCGTATTTAATGATGCAGGTAAGGGAAATAAAAATACCTACAGATATGGCAGATATGCGTATTCTGCTTAAATAGAAGATAAGGTTGATGTAGTGAAAGACCGGTAATCGTTCCGGTAGGTTGAAAAAATAAAAGGGGGCTGCGGAGATTTTCTTAAAAACAGGAAACATCATGTAAGTGAGGAGGCGAAGCCGTATAAAACCCTCAGTCTGTTAACATTTCTCAAAAAATAAACTATGGAAAGTCTATCCGCACTCAGGGTCAATGCACCTAAAAAATGGTTCGTCATCTATACCCGTCCAAGATGGGAAAAGAAAGTGGATGAACTGCTTAAACTCCAGGGGATCATCAGTTACTGCCCCCTGAAAAGGGTAAAGCACAAATGGGCGGACAGAATGAAAGAAGTGGAACTGCCGCTGTTCAACTCTTATGTATTCGTCTACATTGATCCAAGGGAAGAGCTCAAAGTAAGAGTCACCTTAGGGGTGATGAATTTTGTGTATTACATGGGAAAACCTGCACAGGTAAGAGATGTGGTGATAGAGGAGGTAAAGCGATGTATGGAAACCTTTTCCGATGTAGAAGTGGTGGATCTTCAGCATATGGAGATCGGCGACAGGGTAATGATTAAAGAAGGACTGATGAATCATAAAGAAGGACAGATCATTAAACTCAGACAAAAAAGCGTAGTCGTGGTGATTGATACCCTGAATTGTGTGTTGCTCACGAATGTAAACATCGAAGATCTTGAACTGATTAACTGAAATAAGATGGTAACTCAAGTGCTTAAAGGACTGAAAATTGGAATCGTCGGACTCGGATATGTAGGTTTACCACTGGCTGTAGCCTTCGCCGGAAAGTATAAGGTATTTGGCTTTGATTCAAATCCGGAAAGAATCGCCGAACTGAAAATGTGGTACGACCATACACTGGAGATTGAAGCAGAAGAACTGATGAAGATCATCACGAACGATTGCAGCACTTTAACGGGCTTGTTTTGTACCAATGAACTGGAAATGCTGCGGAAGTGTAATGTGTATATTGTTACCGTTCCCACACCAGTGGATAAGAACAACCGGCCGGATATGACGCCGTTGCTAAAGGCGAGCAAAACAATTGGCCGCGTGTTGAAGAAAAATGATACGGTGATCTATGAGTCTACAGTATATCCGGGAGCTACAGAAGAAGAATGTGTTCCCGTGCTCGAAAAAGTATCCGGACTAAAGTTCAATACCGATTTTTTTGTCGGCTATTCGCCGGAAAGGATCAATCCCGGAGACAAGGAGCATACCGTCACTCATATTTTAAAGATCACCTCTGGTTCTACACCGGAGTCGGCCGAAATGATCAACGATTTATATGGTTCGGTGATTTTAGCGGGAACCTATAAAGCATCCTCAATAAAGGTCGCCGAAGCGGCCAAAGTTATTGAGAATGCACAACGGGACATCAACATTGCTTTCGTTAATGAACTGGCCATGATTTTCAATAAACTGGGAATCGATACGGGCGAAGTACTGAAGGCTGCGGGAACGAAATGGAATTTCATGAAATTTCAACCGGGGCTGGTAGGCGGACATTGCATCGGTGTAGATCCTTATTACCTTGCACAAAAAGCCCAGGAACAGGGCTATTATCCGGAGATCATCCTGGCTGGAAGACGGATCAACGACCGCATGGGGATTTACATTGCCGATGAGCTGGTGAAACGAATCGTCGCCTCCAGAAAAATGGTGGATTGCAAAGTGCTGATCCTTGGCTTCACCTTTAAAGAGAACTGCCCTGATGTTAGAAATACCAAAGTCATCGACATCGTCAGGAGGCTCAGAGAATATAACATCCAGGTGGTGATCCATGATCCATGGGCAGATCCGGCGCAGGTGGAACGTGAATATGGGGTGATTTGCCAGAATGGAGAATCAAAAATGAGAAAGTATGATGCCATCATTCTTGCCGTAGCACACCGTAAATTCAGGGATATCGACATTTCGGCGATGTGTAACGCGCAAACCATCGTCTATGATTTAAAGTCCCTATTGCCGGACAAACTGGTCAATATGCGCCTGTAACACACACGACATCCTAAATTTATGGTACGCTTAAAAGAACTGGATGTTTTAAGGGGGATTGCGGCGATTAATGTCGTCCTGTTCCATTATACGGCTAAATTCAGGTTGAATTTCGGTCATAATTACCCTCAGAAATACGATTGGAACATCGGCCAGTATGGTGTAGAACTCTTCTTTATCATTAGCGGATTTGTGATTTTTATGTCCCTGCAGGGGAAAACAACGATCGGGGATTTTGCGTATAAACGTTTTTCAAGATTGTACCCGACCTATTGGATCTGTATGATCCTGACCTTCCTGATCATCGGTCTCGCACAGGACCCAAAGATAGAAAGTCAGCCTGCAGCGGTATTCGCGATGAACCTGACGATGTTTCAGGGGGTGTTCAATGTAAAAAATATAGATGGCGTGTACTGGTCGCTGATTCCTGAATTGTTTTTTTATGTCAGCATGGGAGTCCTGTTCCAGCTGGGATGGTTAAGCAAAGTCAGGACGATAGCCATGGTCTGGTTGGGCTTAATGATCGCTAACAGCCTGTTTAAACTGCCCTTTGGTGCTTATTTTCTGAACCTTCATTATGGCATGTTCTTTATGGCGGGGATTCTTTTTTACCAGATTAAATTTGCAAAAGGAGATTGGCATGAGCATCTTTTAATCTGTTTCTGCTTCCTTGCTGCGGTACTGGAACATCCGGGAATGACCCTCTTTTATGTGTTTGTATTCATCTTTCTGCTGTTCTATTTATTTGTCTACAACCAACTTAAAATCCTCACCTGGAGACCGTTTATATTTCTCGGTTATATCTCTTATCCCCTGTACCTCCTTCACCAGAATATCGGTTTTGTGTGGATGAGAATAATGGGACGGTATATCCATAATGAATACCTCCTCATTTGCATCACTATTGTGCTGATCGTCACTGTCGCATGGCTGGTGACCAGGTTTTTAGAAAAGCCTGTGCTTCATTTTTTAAGAAACCTGAGGGTTCAGCGGCAAGGATATACCAATGCTTTGCAAAAACAAAAATAACCTAAACTGCCATTCGGAGCGGAACAGATCATCATCATGAGTTTAAAAAAGGAGACCTTATCAGGATTGATATGGACGTTTACACAGCAATTCAGTGTACAGCTGATCAGTTTCTGTATGACCATTATTCTGGCAAGGATTTTAATGCCTGCGGAATTCGGACTGATCGCAATGCTGACAATCTTCATTGCCATAGGTAACTCTCTTTTGGACGGCGGACTGGCATCTTCATTGATCCGGTCGGCAGACCTTACTCAGGATGATTATTCTACAGTATTTTATTTTAACCTGTTGGGAAGTATCCTGATTTATGCCCTGGTCTACCTGATCGCACCGCTGGTCGCTGCTTTTTATCACCAGGCTGTGCTGACCTTGATTTTAAGGATCTACGCGCTTGATTTTATCCTGAATGCCTTTTTTAGTGTGCAGAATGCCAGGCTAATCAAGGAAATGAAGTTCAGGATTCAGATGCTGATTCAGATTCCCTCCGTATTGGCCGGCGGACTGTTGGGGGTATTTCTCGCGTTAAATGGTTATGGGGTATGGAGCCTGGTATGGATGGGTTTGTTTCAATCTTTTTTATCGACGGTTATGCATTGGTGCTATTCCGGATGGGTACCTGACCTGAGCTTTAGTCTGGCCTGTTTTAAAAAGCACTTTCATTTTGGATATAAAATGACCCTCACGGGACTCCTCGATATTCTGTATAAAAACGTATATGTGCTGATTATTGGTAAATACTACTCTGCGGTACAGCTTGGCTTTTACTCGAGGGCAGAATCAGTAAGCCAACTGCCGGTCACCAATATTTCGGCAGTGATCAATAAGGTGACTTATCCCATGTTTTCTAAAATTGTAGACGACGATGAAAAATTAAAATGGGTATACAAAAAGCTGATGCAGCAGCTGCTTTTCTGGAATACTCCGGTATTGATCCTGCTGGCTGTCATCGCCGAACCCTTATTCAACTTCCTGCTCAGCAGCAAATGGCTGCCGGCAGTACCTTACTTTCAAATCCTTTGTTTCGCAGGCATCATGTACCCGTTACATGCCTATAATTTAAATATCCTGAAGGTAAAAGGGCGGAGCGACCTGATCCTGAAACTGGAATCCGTTAAGAAGGGAATTTGTGTGGTCGGGATTTTATGTGCGATCCCTTTCGGGATCTATGGACTCCTTTATTTTCAACTGCTTTTCAATTTCATCGGATATTATATCAATTCTTTTTATAGTGGTAAAATGATCAGCTATTCCATCCCGGAACAAATGGCGGATGCAGCTCCGATTATCGGGAATTCCTTTCTTGCAGGGATGCTTTGTTATCTCGGCGATGTATACTTCCTGAAACCACTTTTCTTATTTGACCTCAGCAGAATCCTGATCGACAGTTCCTTCTTTTTGATCATTTATCTCGCTGGAAGCAGCCTCTTCAGGCTTGCCGCAATTGATGATTTTAAACAATTAATCCTAAAAAGATGATACCTGTAACCAAACCCTTTCTCCCTGGAATTCAAGAATTTGAATCGTATATGAGCAGTATTTGGGAGCGACAATGGCTCACCAATAACGGACCATTGGTAAATGAACTGGAACTGAAACTGAAGAATTACCTGAACATCAAGCATTTGCTTTATGTGTCGAATGGTACCATGGCCTTGCAGATCGCGATTAAAGCGCTGGACCTGAAGGGGGAAATTATTACTACGCCCTTTTCATTTGTGGCCACCACAAACAGCATCGTGTGGGAAGGTTGTACGCCTGTATTCGTAGACATTGACGGAGAAACGTTTAACATTGATCCCGCTAAAATTGAAGCGGCCATCACCCCGAAAACTTCTGCGATTCTGGCCACGCATGTTTATGGCAATCCCTGCGACATCGACGCAATTCAGAAAATCGCAGACCAGTATTCCCTGAAAGTAATTTTTGATGCGGCACATTGTTTTGGAACTAAATATAAAAACAAATCGGTCTTCGAGTATGGGGACATCAGCACGACGAGCTTTCATGCCACCAAACTTTTTCATACGATTGAAGGAGGAGCAGTATTTACCAAATGTCCGGACTTACTGAGAAAGATGGCCCTGATGAGGAACTTTGGCCATAATGGTCCGGACGAATTTGCGGAACTCGGAATCAACGGTAAGAACTGTGAGTTTCATGCCGCAATGGGGCTGTGTAACCTTAAACAGGTAGATGATATCCTGGATAAAAGAAGGCTGCTTTCCTTCTATTACTGGAAAGCGCTGAGCCCGCTGAAAGCAAAGTACCCTAAGCTCAATGAAGACCTGGATTATAACTACGCTTATTTTCCGGTGCTGTTTGAAAGTGCCGAAATGATGTTGAGCTGTCTGAAAGCATTGGAAAACGAAAAGATCTATTGCAGAAGGTATTTTTATCCGCCACTTTCCAGTCTGCCTTTTCTTGCCCCGGCCTATATGCCTGTTTGTGAATCAGTGGCTTCGAGAATTTTGTGCCTGCCACTTTACCATACCTTAACTTCCAGTGATCTGGACCTGATCACCCGGGTCATCCTCCGGGTTCAGAATTATGGCCAGCCGGAACCTTCAGAAAAAATCAATGCTCCGATCGAAGCATTACATCCTGTATTAACCATCGCCCGGAATGGGGCAGCTCATTAGTTTCTTCCCGCTAAACATAACCCTTTTATGATGAGTACCAGACCTGAGATCATGGTGAGCGTATGCTGCATCACCTATAACCACGAACAATATATTGCCGGAGCGCTGGATAGTTTTCTGATGCAGCAAACGAATTTTGAATTTGAAATCCTGATTGGAGAAGATTGCTCTAAAGATGGTACCAGGGTAGTGATTCAGGAATATGCAGACCGGTATCCCGGCCGCATCAGACTTGTACACCATGAAACCAATATCGGAGCGATCAGAAATCAGGTAGACGTGATCACCAAAGCCAAAGGGAAATACATTGCCCTTTGCGATGGGGACGACTTCTGGACGGACCAACGGAAGCTGCAAAAACAAGTCGATTTTTTAGAGGCCAATCCGGAGTATGTGATCTGTTGTCACCATACCAAAGTGATCAATGAACACGACGAAACCGTTTACCTCAAGGAGAACCGGGTTAGTATGGAATTTGATTATCAGGATGTCCTGCTGGGAAAAAGAGAAGAAACGAGAATTTGCTCACTCATGATCAGGAACATCGATGCGGTAAGATCAGTAGCTCAGCAATCCTGGTACTTCGATACTTATGGAACCGATACGCTTTTCAAACTTTATGCACTTGCCAGTACGGGCAAGAAAATATTTGTATTGCCGGATGTAATGGCTTGTTACCGCCTGCATACCGGAGGAATCTGGAGCATGATCGACTCCAGGATCAGGAAGAGGAGGATGGTCAGTGATTTCAACCTGACCATCAGAAATTTCAAATATTCCGGACTGATGAAAAAGGAATTGCTCAAAATCTACATCCGCCAGTATTTTCTGTTTGACCTGAGAAACCGGGAGATCAATAATGCAATGAACACGATTATGAACTTATTATAATACCTGCACCATGTCTGGATTAAAATTGGTTTTTGTGATTTATACCCTGCAAAAAGGAGGAGCCGAACGCGTGCTCTCTACCCTGGGGAATAGTTTTAGTGAAAGGGCCTATGAGGTCGTGATTGTTTGCATGAACGATGCAGAACAAGGCTATCCGCTGGCCGAAGGAATCAGGGTCATCCCGCTCCTTAAAAGAAAATATAAAGAGAATGTTTTTAGAAGGCTGATCTACGGAATGCTCACCTATTTTCGGCTGCTAGGGGTTTTGCTGAAGGAAAAACCTTATTGCGTCATTTCCTTTATGACGAGTGCAAACCTCTGGACAGGGCTGAGTTGCGGTTTGCTGAAAATACCTTATATCGTTTCGGAAAGAACCACTCCTGACCATACGATTAACCGCTTTAATTTCTTCTTTAAATGGATGTCTTACTTTGTTTACAGTGGATCCAAGGCGGTGGTTGTGCCGGCAAAGGGCATTGAAACCTGTCTGAAAAACAATGGCATCTTTAACCGGCTCACGAATTACAGCATCATCAGGAATCCGGTATACGTGTTCAAATCGAACACACACCTGATTGTTCACCACCGGAAATTTATTCTCGGCGTTGGCCGCCTTTCTTATGAAAAAGGTTTTGACCGGCTGATTGATGCTTTCAGTAAACTGAGGATCAAAAATATCGACCTGATCATTGTTGGTCAGGGAGTGGAAAAACAAAATTTAACGGCACAGATCAACAGGTTGAATTTGCAGGACAGGGTGGTTCTGGCCGGAGCTAAAGACGACCTACAGGACTATTACAACCAGGCAGAACTGTTTGTCCTGCCTTCCAGAAATGAAGGATATCCCAATGCGCTGATTGAGGCCATGAGCAGCGGTTGTCCTTGTATTGCGGTCGACTGTGAGTTCGGGCCTTCGGAGATCATCGAAGACGGAAAGAATGGAATCCTTGTCCCTAAAGACAATGTTCCTGCCATCACAAAAGCAATGTTCAATGTTCTTTTTGATTTAAGCCTGAAAAAGAAACTGGGAAATGAGGCCAGACTGATCGGTCAGACCAATTCCCTGGAAGTCATCTCTGATAAATGGGAAGCGCTGATTCTCAGTCCTGTTTAAAGTAAAACCCGTCATCTCTAACATACCTAATCCGTAGAACCAACCAAAAATTAAAGATTATGAATATTCCATTTTCTCCGCCATTCATCGATCAGGCAGTGATTGATGAAGTATTGGATACCCTCCAGGCAAACTGGATTACATCGGGACCAAAAGTTAAAGCGCTGGAATCTGAGTTGTTAACGCTGACGGGCACTCAGGCTGCAGTTTGTGTCAATTCATGGACTTCGGGGGCCATTATGATGCTCAATTGGTTTGGCATCGGAGCGGGAGATGAGGTGATTGTACCTGCCTATACCTATTGCGCTACGGCTTTGTCGGTATTGCATTGTGGTGCAACACCGGTCATGGTAGACATTCTGGACGATTTTACCATAGATCCTGAAATGGTCAGAAAAAAAATCAACATCAGGACCAAAGCCATCATTGCGGTAGACATTGCCGGTTTGCCATGCCATTATGAGGAGTTGAAAGCCCTGGTCAGGGAGCCGGAAATTAAAGTGCAGTTTGTGTCTAAAACAGCCAGACAGGCGGGGCTGGGAAGGATCCTGCTAATCGCCGATGCGGCACATTCTATCGGTGCGATGTACAACGACAAACCTGCGGCACAGCAATGTGATGTGACGATCTTCTCTTTCCATGCGGTGAAAAATATCACTACCGCTGAAGGAGGTTGTATTTGCCTCAACTTGCCGGAACCATTCGATAACCAGGAAGAATATGCCTTCCTGAAATTGTTTTCGATGAACGGGCAGAACAAGGATGCTTTCGCGAAATCGAAGGGCGCAAACTGGCGCTATGATATTCTCTTTAAGGGTTTTAAAATGAATATGCCGGATATCTGTGCTGCGATTGGCCTTGCACAGATCAGGCAATATGTGAATACCTTGCTGCCACTCCGGAAAATCATCTCCTTAAAATATGGAGATGCCTTTAAGGCGTACGACTGGTTTATTGAACCGGTGATGAAAACAGAGAACAGGGAGGCTTCTTACCACCTTTTTCCATTGCGCATCAAGGGAATTACTGAAGCCCAGCGGGATCAGGTGATTGATGAACTTGTGCTCCGGGGGATTAATGTGAACGTGCATTTTATTCCCATGCCGATGTTAACGTATTTTAAAAGTCTGGGCTACTCCATCTCCGACTTTCCGAATAGCTACAAGCAGTATGCCGCTGAAATCTCCTTGCCGATCTACCCCCAGCTTTCTGATGAGGAGATCAGTTACATCACCAATGCGGTGATCGAATCTGTGCACCTGGTAAAAGGAGTAGAGAAATTAGTAAAGGTTTTATCTTAATGATTTGGGCTCATGGATGCGAAAAGATTGTTCGATATATTTTTTTCCCTGATCGGGATATTTTTCCTCCTGCCGGTATTCTTACTGGTCGCTATCTTATTGAAAAGAGAGCATAAAGGGCCTGTGTTTTACAGGCAGACACGTGTCGGGCTGAACCAGAAATGTTTTCAGCTGATTAAGTTCAGGACCATGTGCCCGGATGCAGATAAGATGGGCTTACTGACGATAGGGGATCATGATGCGAGGATTACCAAGGTAGGCTGCTGGTTAAGAAAACATAAAGTGGATGAACTTCCGCAATTGCTGAATATTCTGAAAGGGGAGATGAGCTTTGTTGGCCCAAGGCCCGAGGTACTTAAATATGTGGAGATGTACGACAGCAGTCAGCAGCGGGTACTGAGCGTAAAGCCCGGAATCACCGACTGGGCTTCGATTAAGTATATTGACGAAAGCAGTTTGCTGGCCACAGCCGAAGATCCGGAAAGCTTTTATATCCACAATGTGATCCCTTCTAAAATCAGTCAGAATCTGGAATATATCGATCACCATAACCTTTGGATCGATTTTAAAATCATTTCCTATACGCTGAAGAGCATCCTGCTGAAATGAAAGCATCATGAGCATTCCGCTTAACTATCAATGAACAAGGGGTTTATGATCGATTCCTGTCCATTGAAAAACAACATGTGCTGATGAAAATTTTAAAGATTCTGGATTGGCCTTCAAAACAATATTATGGGGAGACCCATCATTTTCACCGATGGAAAAGGCAATTGCTGGACCATGGGCTGAAGGTAGAATTCCACGTTGATCATCGCGATAAAGGCTTATCTGATGCCGATTATGTACTGATTCATTCCCGGTATTTCGCCGAAGGATGGCAGAACATCAATAAACGAAACGCCAGGAATGAGGATTTTCTCTTTCGCTTTCTCCTGTCTTTAAGGGGCGCTGTAGATCGGCTGATCTGGTTTGATGCTGCCGATTCCACGGGCTCATACGATTTTCCTGTGCTTCCTTATGTGGATGTTTTTCTTAAAAAACAGCTGCTGCTGAATCGGGATTATTATGTAAATCCGGAGGGAACGAAAGACATCAGGGTATGGTTAAACTGCTTATCTCCGGAGGAAAGAAAAAGGTTTGATCCTTGTCCGCCGAAGGAACTTTATAAAGTAAGGTTGGGATGGAATATCGGCTTTAATGATTACCGGTATTTCGGGTATAAAATGAGTCGGCTGAGCAATTACCTGAGCTATAATTTGTACCCTGTTCGCTTTGCAGATGTCTACCAGCAAAGACCTTATGACCTGGCTTACCGGGGAACCATTCATTCCGATAATGAAGGTCAGAAGGGTGTTTTTTACCAGAGAAACCATTTGCTTTCTCTTTTCAAAGAAATGAACCTGCAGATGGCAACGGGTGCCAATGTCAGTAAAACAAGGTACTGGAAAGAGCTGAAGTCTTCGAAGTTGAGTGTCAGCCCCTTTGGATGGGGAGAGATCTGTTACCGTGATTTTGAAACTTTTATTTCCGGCGCAGTGCTGGTAAAACCAGTCATGAGTCATATAGAAACCTTTCCGGATCTTTTTATTGCAGACGAAACCTATGTTCCGGTGCATTGGAACTTATCTGGACTGGAGGGCCAGTTAACGGAGATCATCAACAACTATAAGTATTACAGAGCAATTGCGAGAAATGGCCAGGAAAGGTATGAGAAGGCCCTCAATGACGCGGAGAAATTCATCAGTTTTTTTAAACAAAGCATCAATAATACCTGATTTCTATGAAATTAATTGTCACACTGCTCATGATGTTTTATCTGGGAACATTGGCCTTCGGGATCTTCCTGACGGATGTATTCCGGATCCCTGCCCCCTTTCTGTTCTGCTTTCCACTGGTATTTTTATTCCGGGAAAAAGGAGCGGTTAAGTTCCAATATGGAAGGGAGCTCATCCTGCTTTGTCTGGCCTTATTTTTCTACTATGTAATCGGCCTTTCGGAAGTCAATAGTTTTGCGGCCAACATCCTGTGCATCATGATCTGTGCTTTCTATTTTAACTATTTTGTGGGCAATAGCGAGCGGAGGTTCAATGTTTCAGTTTGGTTGTTTTATGGTTTATTGTTCTTTTCTTCTATCGTGATGGTCCTCAATCATTATTATGGAGAGATGGATACCCTGAGGGAGCTGATTATGGGGGATCGGATTTTACAAAGCCCGGCGGGAATTGCACTCAGTCAGTTTTCTTATGGTTACCAGCTGGCGGCATTGGTTCCTTTCGCTTTCATTTGCACCTGTGCTTTTAAAACGCCTTTGATCGTCAAAGGAATTGCTTTAGGAGGCTGTCTGCTCTTTGTTTTTCTGGGGATGCAACGTTCAGTATTTGTCGGATTTGTGGGGGCAACCTTTTTGTTTCTGGTATTGTACTACCGTTTCAGAGCGGTTCTGGTTATTGCCTTGATGGTATTGGTTTGCGGACTGTTATACAATTATGTACTCAAAGACAACCTGGATTCCTACAATAATATACTAACGAAGAACAACCATAACGATGCGGCATACAACCGCTCCAACCTGGCCGAAGAAAACCTGCGCATCTATACGGATTACCCTTATGGGCTGATTTTTTACGGCAAAAACTGGAGCGATGTGATTTACCGGGATTACGTGTTTTCTTCGGGGATTACTTCTCATAATGCTTACCTGATATTTTTCACTTACCTCGGCCCTTTTCTGGGATTGGGTTTGCTGGCGGCGATTTATTATCGGGTGGGAAAGGCCTGTATCTATGTCTTTCATCACCTTAGGGAACCGGAAAATGCCATGCTGGCCTGTCTCTGTTTCTCTTTTTTAGGGGTTTCCGTGAATGCGCTTTCGCATAACCCATGGCTCATCAGTGCAGACGGGCCAACGGTTTTTCTCTATTTCAGTATCCTTCACCTGTACCAACGACAAAAAGAAGCTCATGTCTAAGATCATACACATCATCGGTAACCTCGCCAGGGGAGGTGCGGAGCGCTTCGTGATCGACCTTTGTAATGAAATGTCCTGTAAACCGGAGTACGAGATTATACTCGTTTCGCTCTGCGGAAACGCGAAAGAAGACAGCTTTATTGGAGAGATAGACGATCGGGTAACCTATGTTTCTTTTGAAAAGAAAAGCGGATTCAGCTGGTCGGTACTGATGAAACTCACGGCCTGGCTAAAGGCTCAGGCACCTGATATTGTACACAGTCATCAAAATAGCAGCGAGTATCTGCTGTTGTACCGCCTGGATAGAAATGATACTATTTTTTTTCATACGATACATAACCTGGCAGAAGCGGAATGTCCCGGACGAATGTTGAAGCTGTTCCGCAAGCTGTTTTATAAAAGGAATAAAGTGATCCCGGTAACCATCTCCGGCAATTGCAGTAAATCTTACCGGGAGTATTACCGGTTGAGGAATGATGTGGTGATTGAAAATGCGCGGCCTCCAATGCAGATGACAGAAGAGCGGGAGGAACTGCTCAGGAAATATAAAGGGGCGGGATCTGGTTTTCTACTCGTTCATATCGGCCGGATTTCTCCGGAAAAGAACCAGAAACTCCTGATTGAGGTGGTTCAGAAAATCAATGAAACGGAGCTCAGGCCTTGCCGATTGCTCCTGATCGGGGAAGTGAAAGACGAGAAATTGTACCAGCGTCTGAAAAAACAGGTCGGTGCAGATGACCATATTGAGTTTCTGGGCGGAAAGAAAAATGTAGGGGATTACCTGAGTATCGCAGATGCCTTCTGCTTGTCGAGCACCTGGGAAGGAATGCCGATCTCCCTGATCGAGGCGATGTCTGTGGGATGTATTCCCGTATGCACGCCCATCGGCGGTATGAATGAAATGATCAGTACCGGTGTTACCGGTTTTTTAAGCGAGGATGTCAGTACAGCGGCTTATTATGACGCTTTAAAACAGGCCTTATACAGTTCGGATAAGGTCCTTATAAAGGAGAATTTAAAAAAAGATTATGAAAAGAAATATACCATTGGTATTTCTGCTTGCAAGCATTTAAAAGTGTATGCGATTGCCATGAACTTATCGGAGCATAAAGTTCGGGAACTCTATTGTTGAACCATTCAATACCGAAACAAGATGATGAAATTTACTGATGAAGAATTGATAGTTGTCAAAAAACTGGAAATCTTAAAAAATGAAGCGGGATCACATTCACCTGGCATTTTTACCTTCAGGCAAAAGCTTCCCGAGGTGGAAATTAAAATCGACGCCTGCTTTCTGTCCAACCCTTATGCAACAGATCTGTTTATTGAATATTTCAATAAGGAAATCCTGGAAACCGGAAAGATCAGAGACCTGCTCGAGTGTTATCCTTCACAGAATAGCGTGATTGCTGAAATTCTGGCCGAATTCCTGGCGATCAATCCTAAGCAGATTTTTATCGGAAATGGTGCTATTGAGATCATCCAGGCCGTGATCCACAACTTTACCGAGCAAAAGATCATGATCAATATCCCTACTTTTTCTTCGTATTACGAGTACGTGAAAGAAGGGGTGGAAGTGATTTATAATGAACTTTCCAAAGCAGAAGATTACAGCCTGGATGTGGAGCATTACATTGCGAAAGTCAAGTTTCACCGGCCGGATACGATTGTCCTCATCAACCCCAATAACCCTAATGGGGCTTACATCAGGGTGGTCGATGTACAGCGCATTCTGGACGAATTGTGGTTTGTAAAGAACATCATCGTAGATGAAAGTTTTATCCATTTTGCGTATGAGAGTAAAAGCTATCAGCTGGTTTCTCTGGCCAGTCTGGTGGAGGAAAACCCAAACCTGATTGTCATTAAGAGCATGTCTAAGGATTTTGGTGTGGCCGGAATCCGGGCAGGATATGGCATCATGAGGCAGGAATATGTTCAGCAACTGCTGAACAACGGTTACCTCTGGAATTCCAACGGACTGGCGGAATACTTTTTCAGGTTGTATGCCAGGAGCGACTTTGCCATGAGGTATGATATCCTCCGCGTAAAATACATTGTAGAAACGCTGGAATTTATCAAAGAACTCCGGCAGCTCCCTTACATTAAGGTTTATCCAAGCATGGCGAATTTTGTGCTCATTGAATTGACCAATGGCATCATGGCTTCAGAATTTGTCGCCAAGCTGTTGATTACCTATGGCATCTATATCCGGACCTGTGATGATAAAATCGGACTGGAAGGGCAGTTCATCAGGCTGGCCTCGCGTTCGAGAACAGAAAACAATTACATCATCGAAAGCTTAAAATCATGTATGGAAATGAACTTTGTTTTAGACCTGATCGATGAAAGGGCTGTTTAAGATGATCTATTACGGCTTTTTCAGCCGTTTATTTAAATTGAAATTCCACAGGATCAAGGCTAACCTGAAACCCTCGGTTCCTGTTTATCTCGTAGACATAGACAATACGCTTGCGGATACCTGGCCATCACTACAAGAGCTGGTGTACGATAAGGAGCAAGACAGGTATCGCTCTTTATCGGTATTTCTGGGTATGCGTAAGCTCATTGTCTGCAAGCGAAAAGAAGCAAAAGTGATCTTTATCTCCGCAAGAAGCTTCCTGAGTTACCGGACTACGCAAGAATGGCTGCGGTCCTGTGGGCTTGAGGGTTGCGACCTGATCCTTGTCGCCCGTGCTGCGGACAAAATGTATTATATCAAAACCCTGATTTCAATGGGGCTCCCTGTCGTCTATATTGATGACCTGAGTTATAACCATGAGTATGGCGAGATGAAACTATACGATGAACTGATTCAGGACATAAGTGGCCTTCCGATTACCTATCTGGGCATTAAAGAAATAGAATTAATCAACTCAAACAACAAATAGATGAAATCGATCACCAGGATACTCAAAAGACTTGCGAGAATTTTTCAGATTATTGTCAGCATTAAATGGATCAGGTTCTGGAAACTTTACCATTCCAAAAGCGAGATCCTCATCTGGATTCCCAACCTCTCGCTCCTTTATTTCGGATCGGATGCTTTTATCTGGGACATGGCCACAATTGCCGGCCTGGTGGCAGAAAATAAAGAATTCAGAATGGTGACCGGAAAAAAAATCGGCAAATACCACGACAAGAAGATTTTCTTTTCCATCAACAACAGGTACAATATTTATGGTTTCGACGATTATACCAATATTTTATTACACATCACCCGGCAGCTGGAAATTCAGGGAAATGAGGTCTTTCCAAAACAGTGTGAGACGATTTTCTGGGAAAATAAAACCTATATGCACCAGCGCTTTTATATGGCGAAAGTTCATGAACCGAGGACCAGGATTTTTGATTCCATGAAACACCTGCTACATGCAAAAATAAAATTCCCCTACCTGATTAAGGCAGAACATTCCTGCTCTGCTGAAGGGCTGTTCAAGATTGCCAGCTATGCTGACCTCGCCAGACTGGTTGCTAATCCCGATTTTATCAGAAAGAACAGACACATCATTGCCCAGGAACTGATCAATATGCGGAAAGACCTGCGGGTCATTCTGGTGGATGGGGAAATTGTACTCCATTACTGGCGGATCAATAAAGACAAAGAATGGAAGCCAACATCGACAAGTTATGGCAGTGAAGTTGATTTTGATTCTTTTCCGGAGCACTGGAGACAGCACATTATCGATACTTTCCGTTCGCTGGAACTGACCACCGGAGCTTTCGACATTACCTGGCAGGACGATGACCTCAGTACAGAGCCTATTTATCTGGAGGTGAGTCCTTTTTATCAACCGAACCCAAAAATGGAAGTCAGGAAAAAGGCTTATGCTTTTTATAAACAACACTTCAGTCTTTTCAATTCCTGGGATGCGAAATATGTAGATGTGGTGTTCAGGATTAAACAGAAACAGGTGAAAGCTTACCTATCGGCATCTGCTTTATGAAAGCTCCCAAACGTGTGATTTTACTGACCCCTTCCATGAGTAAAGGTGGCGCAGAAACGCAATTGTTAAAGCTGGCACTTTTTCTGAAATCGGAAGGGGAGCAGGTACTGATCATTTCGCTGAAACCTATAGATGAATTTAAGGAAGTACTCGAAAAATCCGGGCTGGAAGTGGTGTTTTTGAAAAGCTGGTCTGCGCATTTTATGTCCAATCTCCGGCTGCTCTATGGAAGGGTAAAAAAATTTAAACCGGATGTGCTGATTGCCTTTATGTTTATCGCCATCATTTTTGCCCGTTTGTTGAAAATGAACTTAAAGTTTAAGCTCATCTCGAGCATCAGAATTTCTGTCCTCCCGGCAAAATGGTTTGTGCCATTTAAAATGACCACGGGATTGGATGATGCAGTGGTCTATAATTCAGCGGCTTCTAAAAGTAATTTTGAAAGCAGGAATCCCCGCTTAAAGCAAGGAATGGTGATTCATAACGGCATTTTTATTCCTGAGGAGATTTCGCCGGCAGTAGAAAGAGGGGAGGTTTTTAAATGGGTTTGTGTAGGGCATTTCAGGTGGAATAAAGATTATCCAACCTTGTTTAAAGCGATTGCACTGATCAAAGACCGGAACTTTAGTGTGGATATTATCGGGGAACTGGGCGGCGTAAGCTGGCCCTATCAGATGATCGAAGAGCTGAACATTCAGGAGCGGGTAAACCTGATTGGTTTTAGGCCGGACGCCTCAATTTTTCTGAAACAGTCAGATGCTTTTGTACTCTCTTCCTTCTCGGAGGGAATGCCCAATGCAGTGCTGGAGGCGATGGCGCATGCTTTACCGGTACTGGTGAGCGATATTGACGGGAATAGGGAACTGCTGACTGCGGTGAACTGTGGTTTTTTATTTGAAAAACAGGATGAATACGACTTGGCAGGCAAGCTGTTAAAGGTCATGAATATTACGGAGGCAGAGCGGAAAGAACTCGGCGAAAGGGGAAGGCAATACATTGAAGCCGAATTTTCTGAAGCCGTAGTGATGGAGCAATGGAAAGCACTGATTGAAAAAACGGAATCGCGATGTGTGGAATCTTTGGAACATTAAATTATGAACATGCGATCGCGAAGGAACAGATCTTTGAAGGGTTGTTTCACCGCGGACCTGACGAGCAGGGCTGTTTCAACCTGGATCCGGTAAACCTTTACCATACCAGACTGGCCATTCAGGATTTGACGGTATCGGGGCAGCAACCGATGAAGCACAATGGACTGGTTATCGTGTTTAACGGAGAGATCTACAACCACATGGAGCTGAGGCAGAAATATAACCTCAGGGCGGCTTCAAATTCCGATACACTGACCATCCTGATGTTATTTGAACAGATAGGAATGAAGATGCTGGAAGAATTTGATGGCATGTTTGCCTTCGCTTTGTATGATACGATAAACCTTAAAATGTACCTGGCCAGGGACAGGGCAGGGAAAAAACCTTTATACATTTATAATAAGGGAGCGAGTTATGTTTTTTCCTCGGAACTCAATATCCTTTACCGCGTTTGCCGGCCGGAAGTGAATTATGCGGCAATGGCCGATTACCTCTATCTGGGGCATTATTACCGGAAAGCAACGCCTTACCATTTGGTCAATGAATTGGAAAACGGAAACTACCTGGTGATTGATGCCCGCTCCGGAGTGTCGGAACAGCATTCCTGGTTTAAGATAGAAGATGCCTATCGGCATGCGCATCATTTGAATTATGAAGATTCATTAAGCCAGCTGGACGAGCATTTAAAAACCGCAGTAAAACGCAGAATAGAAAGCGCGGACCTGGATGTAGGTTCCTTTTTGAGCGGAGGGATCGACAGTGGACTGGTCACCGCGATGGCGGCGCAGCAGCAATCCAGGCTCAAGACTTTTACCGTGAAAGTAGCGGGATCATTTGATGAATCACTGCTTGCAGAAAAGGTGGCGAAAAAGTACGATACGGAACATACCGTGGTGGAAATTGATTTTGCCGATCTGGCAAATGATATCGAAAAGATCATTTCAAATCATGGGGAACCCAATTCCGACAACTCGGCAATTCCCAGTTATTATGTGGCCAAAGCCGCTAAGAAATACATTACGGTGGTCTTAAACGGAGATGGGGCGGATGAGTTATTTGGAGGTTATCGAAGGTATGTTCCTTTTAAACACCTGGATTTTTTTAACCCCAGTCAGTTTACAAAAATCAGTTCCGGGATTCTGACTAAAATCCTGCCGGTAGCCAATCAGAAACAGAGCCTTTATACCTATGGTTACCGGCTGTTGAAATTTGCAAGCTACGCGGATCTGGTCAAGATTTATTGTTCTGCTTCTTCAGATTTATTTGTCGGTTTTGAAGATGTCTTTATTGAAAAACCTCAAATGCTGGCGATTTCCGCGGATCTGGAGCGGTATAACGGTTATTCCATATCGCCTTTAAAGAAGATTTTGCTGATGGATTTTGAATCCATGTTGTTTAGCCGCTTATTGCCAAAAATGGACATTGCAACAATGGCACACTCCATTGAAGGGCGAAGTCCCTTTCTGGCCAAGGAAATCCTTGATTTTGCGCCCGGCTTGCCGGATCATTATAAAGTCAGAAACATTCAAACCAAACCTATCCTGAGAGACCTGGGCCGGAAATACCTTCCGGCAGAATTGATTGATCAGCCGAAAAGAGGTTTTGAAATCCCATTGCAAAAATGGGTAGACCATGAGCTCCGGGAAGTGATGGAGCAATACCTGCTGGCAGCAGATGCTTTGTATCCTAAAATAATCAGGAAAACTTTCATTGTGCAGCTGATGGCCAGACAGGTTCGCATTTCTGATGAAAGAAGGGCTAAAATTCTCTTTTGTGTGTTCAGTCTGGAAGTATGGCATAAAAGCCTGTCGTCCTGAATTACTTAATCTATAATTTAAAGCGATCGTTATGAAAGTATTGGTTACCGGTACAGCCGGTTTTATTGGATTCCACCTCGCGAAATTCCTGTTGGAAAGAGGTGATGAGGTGGTCGGAATAGACAGCATTAATGATTACTATGATGTCAACCTCAAGTACAGGCGGCTGGAGGAAACGGGCATCATGAGGGCCGACCTGGTATACGGTAAGGAATTGAGGAGTACTAAATATCCCAATTATCAGTTTGTGAAGCTGGACATTACAGACCACGGTAAATTAAAGAAAGTCTTTAAAAATTGCCATTTTGATGTCGTATGTAACCTGGCTGCACAGGCAGGGGTGCGGTATAGCTTGAGCAATCCAAGGGCTTATCTGGAATCCAACATCACCGGCTTCCTGAACATTCTGGAATGCTGCAGAACGCACCATACCAAACACCTGGTGTATGCCAGTTCCTCCAGTGTTTACGGACTGAATAAGGAAATGCCTTTTTCCCCGACTCAACATGCGGATCATCCGGTGTCTCTATATGCGGCTTCGAAAAAGAGCAATGAGCTGATGGCCCATGCCTACAGTCATTTGTTTCAGATTCCAACTACAGGGCTGAGGTTCTTCACGGTCTACGGTCCATGGGGAAGACCGGATATGGCGCTGTTCCTGTTCACGAAAGCCATTCTTGAAAATAAAAACATTGAAGTGTTTAACAATGGAATGATGAAACGTGATTTCACCTATATTGACGACATTGTAGATGGGATTGTCCGGGTGATTGACCATCCTGCAGAAAGCAATCCGGAATGGAATGAATTCAAACCAAACCCAGCCAGTTCAAAAGTACCTTACCGCGTATTTAATATCGGCAGGGGACAATCGGTAGACCTGATGGAGTTCATTGCAGAGATTGAGAAAAATCTGGGAAAAGTAGCGCATAAACACTACTTGCCGATGCAAAACGGGGATGTCGTTAAAACCTGGGCAGACATCTCAGCGATGAAAAAAATGATGGGGTATCATCCCCGGGTTTCTGTGGCAGAAGGGGTGCGGAATTTCGTGAATTGGTATAAAGATTTTTACCTCGTAACAGAAAATATACAATTGCAGCTGGAACCTGCCGGATATCATTGAAAAATCCTAGTAAAAGTATACAAATAAATGTCCGTATTTTCAAATTTTTGAGAGTATAAATTGGGCTTTAGGAATTCTTCATGTTGTTTATGACATAAAAATTACAATAATTCGCTGATTTGTCTTGCTGATTTCCCCTGATTGATCGGGTAAAATAAATTAATCTGACTTTTTTACAATAAATATTAAATCTTCAGGCAGAAAGTATATTAATCATTTTTTACTTCTGCTAACCCTTGTTTTCATTTGATTAACTTGTGGAATATTCCGCTTTTTAATTGAATAATAAACTGGTTTTAGAAATTAAATCCATCAGAACCGTTTTTTTTATAAGGTTTGGATTTTAGACTTTTCTTACTGAAAATCAGTGCTTTTCCATAATTGTTTGAACGTATAAGGTGGTGCTTTTTCGCGTTACCATTGTGTACTTTTAACAACAAGAAATGGAAAGAAAAAAAAACGTAACAAATCGACTGCCCATGAACCTTCTGCTACTGCTGGTTTTATTAACTTTTAGTAAATGTAAAAAAGGTTCGGATGTGGCAAACCCTGAAAACCCAGCTGATCTTACGGAAGCCGCCCGTGGTGGAGCAAGCAGCATTACCGGAATTAAAACAATTGACGCAACTAAAGCGAGCAGTGATGGTGGGTTTTCCTACAAAGTGATTAACATTCCCGGAACAAGTGACTCGCAGAATAGCCCTTCGGCCTCTACGCTTAAGGTATTTGAAAATGGAAAAGAGCTTGGTCCCGGGCATGCAATGCACGCGGACATCAGAAGCAAAGGAAAAGGTCTTTTTAGCCATTGGGCAGGTGGCCTGTATTTCTCCGCCTCTGATAACACTGATCCAAGGACCAACGGAAGGACCTATACTTATAGTCTGGACGGCAGCAATACGGCAACGATTCTCCCTCCGGTAACGCCACCAGTGACGGAACAACCGGTTTCGGGTTCAACAGCGATCGGCTTTGCCTCAGTTGATGGTAAAACTACCGGTGGTATCGGTGGACAAACAGTAACAGTAACGAGCCTGTCTGCATTGAAGACTGCAGTAGAATCAAGCTCCACTTTAATCGTTCTCGTGTCCGGGAAAATTACGGGAACCGGATTCCTGAATGTAAAATCCAATAAGAGCATTATCGGATTGACCGGGTCAAGTCTGGAAGGTGTTGGTCTGATGATGTACGGCAGCAGCAATGTAATCGTTCAGAACATGACCATCAGAAATGTGGTGACTTATTCTAACATCATCATTAAAGAAGGAGCACACCACATCTGGATTGACCACTGTGACTTGTCGTCCGACAGAAACCACGGCTGGGATTATTATGATGGATTACTGGATGTAGGGAAAAGAGCAGACTATGTGACCCTTTCCTGGAACAGGTTGCACGATAGTCATATTCCAATGCTGATTGGCTTTGGTGATGAGAATACGGACGATATCGGCCGCCTTCGTGTGACGGTAAACAACAACTATTTTTACAACGTTTCTGAACGTCAGCCAAGCACCAGATTTGGTTACATGCACGTTTTCAATAACTACCTGCAAAATGGAAGTGGTTATGGAATCGGGGTAACGATGGGCGCTACCGTAAGAACGGATAACAACTATTTTGAAAATCAGGCGATTCCAATTTTCACGGAATACAATGCTAAGCCTGGTTATGTGAGTGGTGCAGAGACCAATATTTACGCCAACAGTAAGGCAAACAGAATCTCTACAGCGGCATCAACATGGGTGCCATCTTATGAGTATAAATCTCAACTGATTGCTGCGGCAAATGTTCCTGCAGTCGTATCTGCCGGCGCAGGTGCCACATTAAAACGCTAAAACTTCTTTGATCACAGCCTGACGGGAATCCGGAGGCTATGGTTTTAAAATATTGAGGGGGCGGGTCTGACATCTATTTGTCGGGCTGCCCCTTAAATATACCCTTATTTCCCGCTAATTCGACTAAAGATTTTATCTCATAAAATTAAATAAAGATGGTAACGGAAAGGAAGAAAATATTGATCTCCTGCGATTCTCCGCGCTCGCTGCTGGATTTCAGGGGAAAGTTGATGGAAGCATTGGTAGAAAAGCATGAGGTAATGGTGTTCAGTCCGCAGATTGAACAGCAAAGTATCAGCCATCGGCTGATGGAAATGGGGGTGACCGTCTATGAGAATGAACTCAATCCGAGTAATGTCTCCATAGGCTCAGACCTGAAATACCTGCTTGCCTTGCGCAAAGTAATCCGGATGGTCAAACCGGATGTCTTCTTTCCTTATACCTTTAAACCGGTGATTTATGGTTGTTTTGTGGCCAGGTATTGCCGCGTGAAGCTCATTACACCAATGCTGACTGGTCTGGGCTATAATTTCCTGAACATCGGCCCCAGAACATGGGTACAGAAGATCACAAGAATACTCCTTAAATTAAGTCTGAGGGCGACGAAAAGACTACACATTATCTTCCAGAATCAGGACGATTATGAGCTCCTGATCCGTGAGCATATCCTCAGCAAAAAGAACAAAGTTACCGTGGTCAATGGTTCAGGTGTGGATTTGTCCAGCTATGAATATTCGCAGCCAAATGTACAGCACATTAATTTTTTAATGATTTCCCGTCTCATCAATGCAAAGGGAATTAAGGAATATTATGAGGCTGCAAAAATAATCAAGGGTAAATTTCCGGAGGTTGATTTTACGCTGATCGGGGCTTACGACGATAATATCGATGCCATAAGCGATGATTTATATGCAAAAATAAGGTCCGATGGGACGATTCAGTATTTAGGATTACGGGAAGATGTACGTCCTTACATCAGGGAATCTTCGGTCGTTGTGCTGCCTTCCTATTATGGGGAAGGGGTTCCGAGATGCCTTTTGGAGGGCATGGCGATGGGACGGGCCCTGATTACCTGCAACTCTGTGGGTTGCCGGGAAACGATTAATCCCTTGCTGAGGAAAGCGAACGGATTTCTGGTTCCGGTAAAGGATGCGCCGCAACTGGCCTCGAAAATGGAGTATTACATCAGGCATACCGATGATGTTACCCGCTTTGGGAACAATGGAAGGAAATATGCCATCGAAAAATTTGATGTCAATAAGGTGAATGAAATGATGATTCGTGTACTTGAGGGCCAATACTAACCACAAAAAAATCCATGCAATATCAAAGTTTTATTGTCCGGGAAAAGCCGGAATGGGATGCCTATGTAAAACGTTCCTGTAATTATGAAGTTTACCATACCTGGTATTATCATTCACTGAACAGGGAAGGAGAACCCCTTCTTTTTGTGTATAAAGAAGTAGGCTTTTTTATCGCTTTCCCAATGATAAAAAGAAGGATCGCCAATTCTTCTTTTTATGACCTTACCTCGGTTTATGGTTACGCGGGGCCGGTGTCGGACACTGATTTCAGCGCGATTTCGGAGCGCTCTTTACAGTCTTTTAAAGAAGAATTCTGCCGCTTTCTGACCGCCGAACGTTGTGTTACCGTCTTTACCCGGTTGTACCCTTTTTTAGCGCAGCAATATCTGCTCGAAAATCTTGGTGGAGTTTCCTCAAACGGAAGTACCATTTATATGGATTTATCCATCACTGAGGAAGAACAACGCGCCAGATATGAGAAGCGTTTAAAGCGGCAGGTCAGGAAACTCAGAGAAACGAATTACACGATCAAAGATGCCCGGAGCCCGGAGGAGATCCGTTTATTCACAGAGATCTACCATAAAAATATGGACCGGTTAAATGCCGGTAAGAGTTATTATTTTGATGAGGCCTATTTTACAGGCCTGCTGAATCCCGAGGAATTCAGCAACCGGCTGATCCTGATTTACGATGGACCAGAGCTGATTTGCGGCGCATTGCTGCTGATCTCTGAGCATGTGGTCCGAAATCACTTATCTGCGACTTCCGAAAAATACCTTAATGTATCTCCAAGCAAATTACTCACTGATGAAATCAGTATGATTGGCCGGAGATTGGGAAAGAAAATATTTCACCTTGGTGGGGGAGTCGGGGGGAAAGAAGATTCCTTATTTCAGTTTAAACGACATTTTTCCGATTTACAGATTGCAGACCGGATCTGGTGTTATATCAATGACCAGGAAGTCTATCAGGAACTCGTACTTCAACGTGGAGCGGAGATCAGTCCTGAATCTACTTTCTTCCCTGCCTACAGACAGTAGCCTGCTTTTAAAACAAATTAATCATGCAAAATATATTGGACTATTCCATGACTGACCTCGTCTTGTTTGATGAGGTCATCGGAAAATATGGCTGGATTATTTATGAAAATGCTTTAGATCCGCAGTTTGTGGAGGACATTAAGCAATCCCTTCAACCGGCCTACGAATTCAGGAGAAAAATACAAGTGAATAACGGGATCGGGGAAAGCACAGATGGAACACTTCATCATCTGGTAGAAAAAGACCTGTTTTCTCTGAAATTTCTGGAACAGAAGTTTGGTGACCAACAAATCCGGCATTTCCTGGGCGGACAGTACATTCTCAATTCTTTAGGAGCGGTGATCAATTTGAAAAACAGTCAGACCTATGTTCAGAACATCCATAGGGACATCAGGACCTTTACAGGTTCTTATCGGCTGATGGTTCAGATGATGGTGCTGCTGGATGATTTTACCCTGGAAAACGGAGCGACTTATTTCCTTTCAGGATCGCATAAATCTGATGAAAAACCTGAAGCTTCCCGCTTTTATGAACAGGCAGACCGGGCCCTGGCGAAAAAAGGCAGCATCGTTTTATTCGATGCGAACCTATGGCATGCTGCGGGTAAAAACAATACAGATGCGCCAAGAAGGGCGCTGACCATGGCTTTTACGAAACCTTTTATGAAACAACAAATGGACTACCCAAGATTTCTCGGCTATGATTTCGGAGCGGGTTTAAGCGAGGACCTGCGACAGGTGATCGGTTACAATTCAAGGGTTCCTGCTGACTTCGAGGAGTATTATCAGCCCGTTGAAAAAAGAATGTACCAGAGAGGACAGGAGTAATTCACAAATCAAACTGCATAAAATGAGATCACTTGGAGGATATTTGGAGCTGCAACTGTCCAAAGGAGAAGAATTTTATCCTTCCCTGTTAAAATTAAATACCGGCAGAAATGCCTTTGAATACATTTTAAAGGTAAAGCGGTACCGATTGGTTCATGTCCCTTATTATACCTGTGAGGTCATGCTGGAACCGCTGAAAAGGCTGGGCATTCCATTTCAGTATTATACCATTGATGAGCACATGGATCCGGTACTGGATTTTGAAGTTGGCCCTGAAGAATGTCTGTTGTATACGAATTACTTTGGCCTGAAACAGGAAACGGTGAGCAGGTTGAGCGCGGTGTTTCCAAACCTGATCATCGACAATTCTCAGGCCTTTTTCGCTCCGCCACTGGAGGGGCCGGATACCTTTTATTCCTGCAGGAAATTTTTCGGTGTTCC
The DNA here is from genome assembly GCF_003852525.1 of Pedobacter sp. KBW06. Classification (GTDB taxonomy): domain Bacteria; phylum Bacteroidota; class Bacteroidia; order Sphingobacteriales; family Sphingobacteriaceae; genus Pedobacter. The sequence goes on along the minus strand of NZ_QAJL01000003.1, from coordinate 1,068,313 downwards.
GGATGGGGCCTACCTTCAAACCAATAGCCCGCTGCGCCTGAAGCTGGAGAAAGATGTTTCTTTTGAAAGGTTTTCTCATCTGACCAAGAGCATTGATCTTGGAATCGAAATGGGGTATGAAGATTTTATCAATAACAATGTCCTGCTGTCGAATAATCCGATTAAAAGAATGTCTTCCTTATCGCAGAAAATCTTGTCCGGCATCGATTACAAGATGTGCAGGTACCGGCGGAATTCCAATTTTATGTACCTCCATGATTTTCTGGAGGCCCACAATGATTATGCTTTTGATGCCTCGCTGATTAACGGACCAATGGTATACCCACTGTTGACTTCCTCCCTGAGCCTCAAAAAAAAATTACTGGATAAACACATCTATGTCGCTACTTATTGGCCAAACGTCCTGGAATGGACCACAAAAATGATGTATGAGCATTACCTGACCAGTCATCTGATTGCATTGCCCATAGACCATCGTTATACCCATGCGGATATGAAGCGAATCCTAAATGTATTAAAAACTGTATTATGAAAGCACCTGTCTTTTTAAGGCCCCTGGTCGTGGCCGATGCTATGACCTCTTTCCATTGGCGGAACAATCCGGAGGTATGGAAATTTACTCCTTTCAGGCCAAGCGCGCCAATTACTGCGGAAATGGAGACCAAATGGTTAAGTGAGACCCTGCTGCGGGAGGATCAGAAAAGATTTGCCATTTGCCTGACGGACACAAAAAGGTATGTTGGGAATGTTCAGCTGATCAATATCGCAGATGGAGTGGCCGAATTTCATCTTTTTATTGCGGAAATGGACTGTTGGGGGAAGGGAATAGGCAGTCAGGCGACCTCATTGATCCTTGATTATGGCTTTAATACCCTTCATCTGGACAAGATCCTGCTGGATGTAAATCCGGAAAACACCGGTGCGGTTGCCATTTACAAGAAACTGGGCTTTAAAGAGACTGGGCTTGTGGGCGGGTTTATCCGGATGGAATTGCATAGAAACGATGATAAGCTGGTAAGGGAGGGGAGTTCTTATACCATTACCCTGGAGGAGGAAGCGAAATGGAGAAGCCTGGTTAAGCAGGCTTTGAAGTATGATTTCTACCATTCCTGGACCTATCATTCATTGGACAACAGTAACGGAAAGGCAGTCCTGTTTGTCTACGAAGAAGGAGCTGATTTTATGGCCATTCCATTAATCAAAAGAAACATACCGGATTCTGCATACCATGATATGAGTTCTGTTTATGGCTATAGCGGTCCGATTTCAAACCGGGATTTTAAGACTTTAACGGCTGGATTTATCGCAGGTTTTAAGCGTTCTTTTTTGAATTTTCTAAAGGAAGAGCAGGTGGTGACGGTCTTTTCCAGGTTAAACCCCTTTCTTGACCAGTCGGCATTAGTGGGATGTTTTGGAGGTTTGGTCGACAATGGAAAGGTGGTGGTGTTTGACCTCAGCCTTTCTTTGGAAGTGCAGCAGCAGAACTATCATGGAGGAGTGCTGAGGAAAATCAGAAAACTGAGGGAGAAGGGGTATTATGTAAAGGAAGCCAATACAGATGAGGACATCCGGAATTTTGTCTCGATCTATACCTTAAATATGCTTCGGGTGGATGCTTCAGAAACATACTATTTTGACGAAGCCTATTTTAAAGCACTCTTGCATACCGATGAATTTGATGCCCGGCTGATCTTTGTGTATGATAAAGACGATTATCCGGTATGTGGTGCTGTTGTTGTCCTGACAAACGGGATCATGCAGGCACATTTATTAGGCACAAGAGCGGCTTATCTCGCCGATTCTCCGGCAAAACTGCTGACAGAGGAGATCACCATTCTCGGACGTAAACTGGGTGCGAAATACTATAATTTGGGAGGAGGACTGGGTTTTAAAGAGGATTCTTTATTTCTGTGGAAGACCAATTTCTCCAGCCTGACCATGTCCTACCAAACCTGGCGTTTTGTGGCCGATCAGGAGGCTTATACCGCATTGATACTTCAGCAGGAGATTGAACCTCAAACCGAAGTTGATTTTTTTCCGCTATACCGTTTGCAGGCACATAAGGTATAGGTCTGTTCCTTACTCATATCTGTACCGCGTCATCAGCATCGTGCTTACCAAGAGGAATGAACATGCTGATGATCGCTTCATAACCGCAAAAAAATAAACGTATTCAAATGAAAAAGATTCTATTTTGCGAAAAAGTATACTCCAGGTGGATTATCTTATCAATTGATCAGATGATTGTCAGTGTTTCCTTTGTACTGTCCCTCATCATTCTGGAAAAGGGGAATTACAGGGATGTATTTGATCATCATGAACTGCGCTATCTGCTCTTATACCAGGTCATTTCTGTGCTGGCATTTGTCATGATGAGAATTCATACCGGTATCATCAGGTATTCCAGTGTGGAAGATATTTTCCGTGTATTTAAGGCTGTAATGCTAACGGGTTGCTTATTTATAATCGCCAGTTATACATTGTTAAAGCCGTATTTTGATTTTGACAGTCAGCGGTTCCTTTCGACACTGGTCATTAACTTCTTCATTTCTGCCTCGGTCCTGATTGCGCTCAGGATCAGCGTAAAACAGCTTTTTCATTACCTCAAAGATCTGCAGATCGTTGGGAAAGAGGTCTTGTTGATTTATGGGGTAGACCGTTCTTCCCTGCTCATCAAACAAGGGCTTGATGCTGCTTCAGAAAAGAATTTTGAAGTACTGGGTTTTGTGGATGACCATGCGGACCTGGTCCACAAACATCTGGAACAAAAACGGGTCTATGGTTCCTGGAGGATTCCTGAACTGAAGAAAAAGCATGGGGTAGAGAAAATGATTGTGATGGAGGATTGTAAAGACATAGAAGGGCGGAAGCTGGCGATAGAAAAATGTATGGAATGCGGCATCAGGGTGATATCTGTTCCTGCTTCCAACCACTGGCTAAAAGGGAAATTAAAGCTCAGTCAGCTTCCGGACCTGAAGATTGAAGATTTGCTGCAGCGTGAGCCCATTCATATGGATGGCTCCAATGTAATTGCGGGTCTTTGTGGTAAAAGGGTACTTGTTACCGGAGCTGCCGGTTCTATCGGATCTGAAATTATCCGTCAGATCCTGAAATGTCATCCCGAACAGCTGATTTTATGTGACCAGGCAGAAAGTCCGCTTCATGAAATGCAGCTGGAAATTGAAGATCATTTTCCGGACAGCTCCTGTAAATTTATGATCATCAACATTCAGAATTATGGCAGGCTAAAGCATATGTTTGATACCTGCCGGCCGGAAGTAATTTTTCATGCTGCAGCATTAAAACATGTCCCAATGATGGAACACAACCCTTCAGAAGCAATTCTGACCAATGTTTTGGGGACAAAGAACATGGCAGATCTTGCCCTTGAATATCAGGTTGAAAAGTTCATTATGATTTCTACCGATAAGGCCGTAAAGCCAACGAATGTGATGGGGGCTTCCAAGAGAATTGCAGAAATGTACATCCAGTCGCTCCAGAATTACCAGGCGGAACACCTGCATAAAACGCGTTTTATCACCACACGTTTTGGGAATGTGCTGGGGTCAAATGGGTCAGTTGTTCCACGATTTAGGGCTCAAATTGAAATAGGCGGACCGGTAACAGTTACGGATCCTGAAGTGACCAGGTATTTTATGACGATTCCCGAGGCTGTACAACTTGTTTTGGAAGCTTCAGTGATGGGGAATGGCGGGGAGATTTATATTTTTGATATGGGTGAGCCGGTTAAAATTCTGGATCTGGCAATAAACATGATAAAGTTAGCTGGATTTTTGCCGTATACCGATATAAAAATTTGTTTCGTGGGGCTTAGGCCGGGAGAGAAATTGTATGAGGAGTTGTTGAATAAAACGGAGAAAGTGATCCCCACTTACCATGAAAAAATAAAGATATCCTCGGTGATCGATTATCCTTATGAGTACATAGCGAGAAAAATCAACGAGCTTCTGGCGCTGAGCCAGTTGAATGATAACCAGCAGACGGTTCGGAAAATGCAGGAAATGATCCCTGAATATGTGAGTAGCAATGCAGATTATCAAGGTATCGGAGTGCTGAAAGAATCGGGAACTACTTTGTTTAATGTTCGTGTGGAGCCAGAAATTTGATGGTTCTGTAATTTTTTTGTTATATTAAGGTTCAGTTATTCCCGGATGTTGTGGGAAAACATCATTAACGGGGAAATAAGGGAAAGAAAATTTATAAATAAAAAATAAAAAATGGGGGCGTTTTTTAATTTGTATTCCGGAAGTCAGGGGGCTTTTGGAATCAGGCTGCGGCTATCTTTGGGGGAATTCTCAGGTCGCAGCCTTAACGGTAAATATACTGAGGTCCGGGAGGAATATTTTTCTGCTGTGATTGCAGTTCATGATTTTGATGTTGGAACCTAAGCGGTACGTTTTTACTCATGGGCAGCAGCTGGTTAAGCCTTGCTCATGTCAAACCGTGTGCTGACAAAATAACATCCGAACATCATGGGGACTAATAATAAAAGTGTTCAAATTGCCGAATATCTTGGTACAGTGATCCTTTCAGGATTCCCTGCGGTAGAAAATCTGGCGGGCCTGCATCATATTTCTGTTTCTAAGCTGATGCGTGATTTTAAAAGTACGTTCCAGACCAGTCCATACCTCTATTTCAGAAGATTACAAATGGAATTTGCCGAAGAACACATTCGAAGTACAGGTTGCAGTAAGAAACAAATGGCATTTATGCTGGGCTTCTCAAACCCCGCAAACTATACCTTATGTTACAACCGGTATTTGCGGAATAAAGGGGAGAAAAACAGCCATGAAAAAGAGAATGAGGACCTGACCGAAAGGAACCATATCCTGATCTCTCAATTTCCTTTGCCGGTGGCCATGTTGGATAAAAACATGAATTATTTGTTGATTTCGAAACAATTAATAAGCGTGTGTAATTTAACAGATGTTGATTTAATTGGTAAAAATTTCTTTGACTTTTTCCCAGGAAAGGGTAAAGACCTGGACCTTTTAAAACGAAGGGTTTTGCAGGGAGAAATAGCTACGCTGGCTGGAGATTATGATTTTTATATTGACGGAACTTTATTGAAAAGCACAGTGAATCCCTGGTATGATGATGTGGGGGAATTGGGAGGGATGATCCTTTTTGTAACCACTTATTGAGGATTTGAACATGAATAATAGATTTTTGACCACCAGTAGGTTCTTACAATACTTTTTTTAGGAATATATTTGATTGTAAGATTTTGAAAATTTATACTGAAACGTCTATTATTTTGATAACATTGACGTTGAACCATAACTGCTGCTCAAACTAGATTAGATCTGCGCTCGAACCCTCCAGAATTGCTTCTTCCTTTTTTTGTTTAAACGCATCCCAAATTGTTTAACCTAAAAGTTGTTTTATGATGTAATAATTACAAAGACTATGGAACTTAATGCTGGTGAAATCGTTGAACTTGCTGTTCGGCGGAAGAATGTGAACATTAGTGAATTATCAAGGCGATTACATGTAAACAGGAGGACCCTGTACAATTGGTTCAGGCAAAAAAAATTGCATGCTGACGTAATTTGTGAGATAGGGAAAGTGATAGATTACGATTTTTCAAATGATTTTGAAGATGAATTCAAACAGTTCATGCCTAAGGAAGATTTGATGGTCTTAAATTCTGACCATCGCTTTAGTCCGCCTGATTCCGTTTATTACTGGATGGAAAAGTACATTGCATTGCTGGAAGATTATAAGAGATTGGTACGTAAAGGCCCTTTGTGAAAACTAGGGCCTTTTTTTTTCTGCAATCCATAAGGACATATATTTGGTGCTGCTTGCGGTATGGTACTGCAGGATCTGCCCAAAGAAATTTCGGCGGCGATGTCCGGTTAAATCAGCGGATAAAAGCTTTATTGCCGTCATAAATGCATCCATAAAACCTGATTTTCCATAACGCTCATTAATGATCAGGACCCCGTTTTGCTGTGCCTGCAGCCATCGGGTTTTGTCTTGATATAAAGCCGCAGCCTGATCCGAAAAAAGGGCTAAATCATCTGCTATTTCCCCATTCCAATCCATGCCTCCGGTCATGGCTTCGGCCCCGACAGTTGTAGTTACTGCAGGTGTTCCTACCTGCATGGCATCTATGAACTTCCCTTTGACACCTGCTCCGAACTGGATGGGTGCCAGCAAAATCCTATGACTTGAAATGCTTTTTCTTGCATCTTTAGCGCGTCCATGAATGTGAAACCGCTCTTTCTCATTGTGCAATTGCATCACCTTCTGTGTGGCATAAGCGCCATAGATATGAAGGTTCGCTGCGGGTATTTTCTTCCTGATCAGTGGCCATACTTTTGTCTTCAGGACCTGCAGGGTATGCCAGTTGGGTTCGTGTAAAAAATTCCCGATAAAGACAAATCCCTCACGTTCCTCAAAGCGCTTCCAGTTCCGGATATCTTTCCCGCTGAGCGCTTCCTCTAAAAATGGTAAATAGTAAATTAATGCAGGATTGATCTGAAATTGTTCCTGTAGAATTTTCATTTCTACTTCAGAGATGATCAATGATAAGTCGCACCTCAGGATGGCTGCAATTTCCCGCTTGGCCATATCGGTAAACAAATCTGCCTCATTAAAAGGCTGGTGTTTTTTTAAGGCCTGCTGCCGGGCATTCCGTAAGCAGTGAAGGTCTTCGGTATCCAGTATGCGCATCGCATCCGGGCATTCTTCCAGAACCCTCCATCCATATTGCTCTTCCATAATAAAACGGTCGAAGAGCACTATCCCCGGATTGATTTCTTTCAGAAACACATTAAAACCCGGATCATTCAGGGTGATCCCACGTTCTGATACCCCGATCTCCTGTAAGTTAAAGCTAAATTCAGATTTGGAAGCTGCAGAAGCAAAAATAACCTCATATCCCCTGGAAAGAAACAAATGAACCAGTTGAACCATTCTTGTACCTGCAGCCGATGAGCCTGGCTCCGGCCAGACCAGCCCAATGATCAATATGCGATTTTCATTCATTTCTTTAAAATTGATGCAAAATAGATGTTTTTAATGCAAAGACTATGATTATTCCTAATTTTGGAACGAAGAATTTATTTATACCAGAATGTTAGGATTAAAATTATTGACAGACCCCCGTTGGGCGAATATTGCGGAATCGAATTTGGAAGAAATCTTAACGGACCATGCCTGGTGCGAGCAGAAAGCAGCGACCAATGCCATTACGCTGATTACCAATAATTCTGAACATATGGATCTGGTGGAGGAATTAACTGCTATTGCCATTGAAGAGATGCAGCATTTCCAAATGGTGATCGAGATCATCAAGAAAAGAGGATATACCCTTGGCCGCGAACGAAAAGATGATTATGTAGGCCGCCTGGTGAAGTTTAGTCGTAAGGATGGAAGCAGGAACAATTCTTTTATAGACCGCCTTTTATTTGCCGCAATGATTGAAGCCAGAAGTTGTGAGCGTTTCAGGGTATTGTCGCAAAACATTAAAGATCCTGAACTGGCTAAATTTTATCATGACCTGATGGTTTCAGAAGCGGGACATTATACGACTTTCCTAAATTTTGCACGTAAATACACGATTGATGTGGATGTAGATAAAAGATGGAAAGAATGGCTGGAGTTTGAAGGAGAGCTGATTCAGAGCTTCGGAAATAAGGAAGCCATTCATGGTTAAACACTGGTCCTGAAAAATAATCTTCGGATTCGGGTGATATTTGGTTAAAAAGAGTCACATACTATAAAAAGCATCATGGCTATGAGGACAATACCAATTATGGAAAAACAAGAAGGAGCCAGGGAGCAGCGATTATTATCGCTGTATCAGGACGCATTCCCATTGGTTGCCAGGTACATCAGCAGGATGGGTGGTTCCTTTGAGGAGGCCAAAGACCTGTTTCAGGATGCCTTGGTGATCTACTATGAGAAAACACAGCGAGGGGATGTCGCCCTTAGGTATACTGAAAAATCATATCTTTTTGGGATTGCCAGATTCCTTTGGAATAAGCGCTATCAGGAAAATAATAACAAGATTTCCCTGGACCAGTTTGGGGCTGACTTTGAGGAAAGCCTGAACCTGAGCGACTCTGGCTATGAAGAAGTCTCCGCACCCAGGTTGCTCAGGTTGCTGCAAACCGCCGGACAAAAATGTATGGAGCTGCTCAGTGCATTTTATTATGAGCGAATGGATATGAAAGAAATGGCAGAGCGCTTTGGCTTTTCCAGTCCCCGGTCGGCCACCGTTCAGAAGTTTAAATGCCTGGAAAAAGTTAAAGAAACGGTAAAAGAAAAATCCCTGAAGTATGAAGACATCCTGGAATGAGCTCCGTTTAGTGGAGGATTATCTGAGTGCCAAAGGGGAGCCGGGAGATCAGCTCTTATTCGAAGCCAGGCTGATTTTACAACCTGAACTGAAGGAAAGCCTCTACTGGCAGAAAAGAACCTATGGTCTGATTCAGCAATACGGACGGCAGCAGCTGAGATCGGAAATCGAAAAGGTCCATGAAAAGTTGTTCAGTGCCCCTGAGCATCAGTCTTTCCGGCAGAAGATCCTGAAACTCTTCCGTAAATAATTTCAATTTTTCGCATGCCTTTACAGATTTCCCCGAATAGGGGATGAGGCATCGCTATGTCAAAAATTTAATCCTTTAATACCATGAATATGAACAAGAATGAATTTTTTCAGTATGCGGTGAAACACCACCGGATCAATAGTAATTATATGGAAAATTACATTTCCAGAGCATCCACCGCGATGCGCCCAATGGCAATGACCCCTTATATCACAGAAGAGCGGCAGCTAAATGTAGCCCAGATGGATGTATTCTCCAGACTAATGATGGACCGGATTATTTTTATGGGGGAACCTGTTGACGACAGGAATGCGAACGTTGTTCAGGCGCAGTTGCTGTTCCTGCAATCTGTGGATGCCGGGAAAGACATTCAGCTGTATGTCAATTGTCCGGGAGGAGCGGTGTATGCAGGTTTGGGAATTTATGACACCATGCAGCTGATTTCGCCTGATGTAGCGACGATCTGTACCGGGATTGCACTTTCCTTTGGCTCGGTGTTGTTATGTGCTGGTACTGCTGGAAAACGCTCTGCATTGAAACATTCCAGGGTGATGATCCATCAGGCTTCCGGCGGAACGCAGGGAACTGCCACAGACATGGACATCAGCGTCAGGGAAATCCTTAAAATTCAAAAAGAGCTGTATCAGATTATCGCCAGTCATAGCGGACAGGAATATGAACGTATCAATGAAGCGGCCAGCCGGGATTATTGGATGACCGCTCCAGAGGCTAAAGCGTTTGGAATGATTGATGAAATTTTATAAACAGCAGCAATTATTCTATAGGGTTCATGAGGGCCAATGCTTCTTCTGGTGCAGTTAATGAGAGCTCATACACGTATTTAGTATTGCCCACATGAATTTCGAACTCGTCGTTTTCAAGGGCCGCGATCAGATCTGCCGCTACTTCTGAAGCAGGAATTCCATTGTGGCCATTGATGATGGCACTAAAGCTGGTGTTCACCAATGGAGGCATCAGCTCAAAAACCTTTACCTGTCCGCTGCTTCTTTCCAGGGCGATCCTTAAGCTCTGGCTATAGGAATGTAAGGCTGCTTTTGAGGCAGAATAACTGGTCAGCTGACCGGGAACAAGGGCAACAATGGAGGTCACGTTTACGATGGCTGCGGTGGCTTGCGCTTTTAGTGCCGGTAATAGTTTTTCGTTCAGACGAACCACGGCCAGGTAATTGGTCAGCATTTCATCCTGGGCTTTATCAAAAGCATTTTCGCTATTTGCGATGTCATATTTGTAGGCCTGTCCGGCATTATTGACCACCAAATTCAGTGCTGGAAAATCCTTGATCAGAGCAGCGACCAATGCCGCAGTATCCTGCTCATTGCTGATGTCCCCTTTAAATCCAATGGCTCCGGGAAGCTGAATCAGGGCTTCGTCAAGTCTTTTCTGATCTCTGCCGGTGATGATCACCTGATTGCCGGCTGCGGTAAATGCTTTAGCGATTTCAAATCCGATGCCTGCGCTTCCGCCGGTGATCAGGATGGTATTGTTTGTGATGTCCATTTTATTTAGATTTTAATGTTGTTGTTAACGTTGTTTTTGCTCGCTATGAAGTTTGTGTTCTAAAATAAACCAACTGGTCTTTTTTTAAGTAAAAAAACAGCAACGTTTTCTTCATTGCTTTTGTAATTACCATACAAATATAAGACCGATCGGTTTGTTTTGCAATAACAGAATGTCAGCGGATTGAAATAATAATTTAGGGCTGCTGTGGGGATAAAAAAAAGAGGGGCCCATCATCGATGAACCCCTCTTTTTCTCTTCATTTGAGGATCTTATTTAACTGTCAATAAGAATCCAATGGTAAAGTTAGCATCCCAGTCGAATACGAAAGTATCGCATTTGGTAGCATCTTTAATCGCTTTATAGATATTTACACCACTTTTGATCTTGATTTTATCAACGGCATATTTTTCAGGGTTGTTTAATACCGTAAATCTTTCCTCTCCGTTACGGCTTTGTTTGGCCAGTTCATAAGGAACCCCACCAATGATGAAACAGATCTCACGTTTTTTCGCAGGCAATTTTTCCAGTGCACTTTTCACCTGTGCATAAACGGCATCATCCTTTAATTCTTTTTCATAATACTTAGCTCCTGGTGCTTCAACAGATTTAACATCTCCGTCTATCCAGGAGATTTTAGTGTTTCCAGAGCCGATATCAACCACAAAAGAGTTGTCGTAATAAGAAGCCGGCAATACGCATTTCAAGGCTAGTTTACCTTCCTGCTCTGCAGTAACCAGGTTCACGACATATCCCATTTTCTTTAATTCCGTAGAAATTGCTGCAGTTTTAGGCTCTTTTTGTGCACCTGAACTGATTACGAAGTGGATGTTTTTTGATTTCACCCCTTTATCAAACATCGCACCGATATAGTTTTTTAATCCGGTACGGATATCAGCTGTAGTGGCCATTCCTTCATATACGAAAGATTTACCGAAGTCTTTGGAGATGATCTCCCAGCGTTTCTCTTTATCGATGTTGACAACGAAAGAGTTAAAGCCTGAAGCACCTACTTCAACCACTCCTTTGTATTCTCCGTTAACGGGTTTTTCAGGGCTATAATTGAAGGTTCTTTTTTCATCAGTGGCCTTTGTACCAGCCATTGTAGGGCTGACACTTGTGGTATCTGCAGTAGCTGATTTAGGGCTTGCTCCGTCAAATTTACCACTTTCAAATGCCCAGTAACCGATTCCAATGATTGGAATGGCCAGAATGATTGCTTTTATCGGCCAGCGTAATCTGGCCCAGGTTGATTTTTCTTCCATGTTCTTGTTTGTATTTTGGTTTTATTGATTAATCTAATAAGGAGAAACCTTTGTCTACTTTCTCTTCCGGTTTCAGGTCATAATAGGAATCCGCCATTTTGCTTACGTTCAGCATTTTCAGGTTGCGTTCGTCTACTTTTTTGATGAACTCTTCCAGTTCACCTTGTGAAGGCGCACCACCAACGGTAATGTTGTTGTTCTGGTCAAGGAAGTCCAGATTGGAACGGATCGATGCAATGTTCTGGCTGATCGCGCCTGTTGCCGCGTCCATTGCTTCCTGGAATACCCATCCGTCTTTGATGTTAAAGACTTCGGCAAGACCTTCTGTTGCATTCTTCATTTTTTGAGTGGCTTCCAGTTTTTTAGAGATGATGGAAATGCTGCTGTCCAATGTGCTGACATAGATTCTGGCTGCACTTTCATTGTCTTTCAATACTTCTAAAACTTTCGCAAACTGATTGGCATATTGAACATAACTTCTTGCGTTTTGCTCTTCCGCTTCGCCCTCTTTACCCAATAAAAATGCTTTTGTGCGGGTTTCTTTAGCGTCCCTGGCATATTCATTTGCTTTCTCTGTATTGCTGTTACTGCTTTCCTGTTTTCCTTTTTCGTCCAGGTTGGCTGCTTCTACTGTAAAGCGTTTTGCATAGGTATACTTTTCTTCAGCTGTTTTTTGTGCGGTTTCACCACTTTGAATCATGTCGATACGGACACCATCTACATTTGCTATTTTATCCTTTACACGCTTCAGGGTATCCTTGGCATCTTTAGATAACAATCGTAAAGTTTCGATCGGGTTGTTACGGATGATGGCTTTCTCTCCTTTAAAAATCAGGATGGTTCCAAGGCGATGTAATAATGCAATGATTTTTGGGGCCAGTAACAACAAGACAATTAAAATGATACTGAAAATTACAAGCAGGATGCTTTTCGCCGCATATTCCAGCATGATGGGCAGGAATTTGAAGAAGGCAAAGGCACCACCTAAAATAAGGGCCCAGAAGAAGATGCTGGAAATGGTTTTCTTTGCTTCCGGCGTTTGAAGCTGCGAGGGTAAATGATCCCCGAGCACCTGAAATATAGGGAGCTGACTCTTCAGTTCTGCCGGTATATTTACGAATTGACTTTTGTTTTCCATAGGAGAGTTTTTAGTTTATATTGGTTTCTATTATGTTAAGGGCGTTTTGAATATCGGCTACAACTTCGATAACGGCAGTATTGCCAACCGCAATTTTGTTATCAATATCCAGGAGCTGAGGTTCATATTTGCTGTTGATTTCATTCAGGTCCTTTTGTTTCGAGCTGAGCTTTTCACGAAGTTCCAGGATGCTTTGTTCGATCTGCTGTACCTCTGCCGTAAGGCTTGCTTTTTCTTTTACCTGGCTTTGCTCAATACTTTGTTTTTCTGCCTGTTTAGCGGCGGTCTCTTTGTCAATTACTTTCTTTAGTTCAGTGGCATAATTTTGTCCGGTTCTGCTGAGCTTCTCTTTGTCCAGGGTTTTATCAACGTACTTTAAAGAGGTAAATGCGGCCTTTAAGGTTCCTGCATTTACACTGCCCATTTCTGCTGCTGCATTCCATACTTCAAAAAAATCAATTCCCGGCTGGTTGATCTTTTCCAGGATCTCCAATACTTTTAACTTCATCTGCTTTACATCTGTTGCCGGTAAATCAGAAGTGTTTTGTGTTAGATTTGTTTGGGGGTTCTTCGTTACAGGTTCAGCTGTTTTATTTGGTATAACCGGAGGTGCAGGGGCTTCTGGTGTAGCAGAAGTTTGTGGTTCCGGGCTGTCTTCAAAGATTAGTTTCTTTAAACTTCTTAAAATTCCAAAAGAATTGTTTTCTGGTTCCTCGCTCATAGCTGATGTTTATCTGTCGTTAAAAATAACAAAAAACGAATATAATGTACCGATTTATTTAAGCAGCTCTTATTCCGGGGAAATTAATTGAAAGCATGGCCATCTTTGAAATCAGCTAACGAAATGAGCAAAAGATCATGATTGCTTCATCACCAATAAAAGACAATATCTACGGATGAAAAATAATGACCGGGAATATGGCTATGGTTTTAAATTTTTCTTAAAGTCGGAAGGGCTGATCCGGATGAAACGTTTGAAGTTCCGGTTGAAATTGGTCAGGTTATTGAACCCACTTTGAAAGCAGATTTGTGATACTGTCAGGTGATCGTTGTACAAGAGCTTACAGGCATATCCAATTCTGACTTCATTTACAAAATGGGTAAAGGTCTTTTGTGTTCTGCCTTTAAAGTATTTGCAAAAGGAGGCCGTGGTCATATTGGCCATTGCAGCCGTTTGTTCCAGACTGATGTTCTGCGTGAAATTGTTCATTACATAATTATAAATCTTATCGATGCGCTGAACGTCTTTCTGGTTATGAGGATTGGTATAACCCGTACTGGAAAGGCATTCGTATTCCTTTGTACCGGATAGCAAGTCCAGAATGCTCAGCAAATGAATAATTCTTCTCAATCCTGCACTGAGGAGCAACTCATTCAAAATGGCAACGACCTCGTTTCTTGATTTTCCAAAAATACGGATGCCTCTTTGGATGTCTTTTAAAAGGTCATTGAATTTGCCCACCTCATTTGCGCCCAGAAAATTATCGTTCAGCCAGTCCAGACGGAAGTAGGTCACGATTGCTTTAACCTCCCGCTCACTCTCAGGTTCATAATATTCTTTATCGTTGTACATGACATGAGGCAGGTTCGGCCCCATAATGATCAGATCACCTTCGGAAAAGTTCTCAATACTGTCGCCGACAATTCTTCGCCCGTTACTTTTAGTCATCCATACCATTTCATATTCGTTGTGAAAATGTAAGGGATTGGTCAGACATTTTACATTCACCTCCTTTACAAAGATGCTTTCATGTAAAACGGTTTTAGTTTCGAATAAAAGTGGTTGCATAAGGTTAATTTGCTTTTTTATTCTGATAAATCAAAATAATTGACAATATAGTGTCAGCCTTGGGCAATTGATGGTGAGTTCCCGCAAGAAAGAGCAGGTAACTTGCTTAAAAAATATAGCCGATGATCTCATTGCACAACCCTACCAGCGAAGAGGAACTGATTGCCTCTATAAAAGCAGAACTTTTTACTGCGGTGATCGGCGACATTATGGACAAATTAGGTTTCCTGAACCAGTTTTTGCCACCTCAGGTCCAGCCATTGCGAAGCGATATGCTCATTGTAGGTAAGGCAATGCCGGTATTGGAAGCCGATGTTGTGGAGTCTGCAGAGCAGGGAAACAACCCTGTTTTACAAAAGCCATTTGGATTGATGCTCGAGGCTTTGGATGATTTGAAGAAAAACGAAGTGTACATCTGTACCGGATCGGCCCCTTCCTATGCCTTATGGGGAGAACTGATGAGCATGAGGGCGGTTAAACTGGGTGCTGCGGGAGCAGTAGTCAATGGTTATTCCCGCGATACAAATGGGATTCTGGAACTGAACTTTCCTGTTTTTTCTTATGGCAGTTATGCGAAAGATCAGGCACCAAGAGGGAAAGTGATCGACTTCAGAACGCCTATAGAAATGAATGGGGTGCTGATCCGGAATGGCGATTATGTGATTGGAGACCGGGATGGGGTTTGTATTGTTCCGAAAGCAGCCTCCGAAGAGATTTTCAGGCTTGCTTTTGAAAAAGCAAGGGGAGAGAAGGTGGTCTTTCAAAAAATCAAAGAAGGAATGTCGGCCAAAGCGGCATTTGAAACTTATGGGATTATGTAATGGAAAGCAGGATAAACAAAGACATCTAATGAACCTGCCCATGATCGCTTCATTACCATTAAAAAACAATGATGTACCAATGAAAAAAATCTAACTTTAAAATATAATGTTAAAACAATTACGCTGTCTTCCAATGCTGCTGCTGTTCGGCTTGGGAGCCGCTTACAGTCAGGAGTATAAAACAGTTCAAAATTACAGTGCGTCGGATTGCGGAGATTGCCTGCTCAGCAAAACAGGCCAGGCCTATACTTATACCCGACAGGAAATTCCTGCCGATGTCTTGCCGGTCAATGCGAAAGAAAGGGCAATTTTCTTTGCAGGCAGGATCTCCATTCCATTTAAGGTTGCTGATGTTAAAAGCAGTTATCAGCTGAGGGTCACCTATCTTTCTGATTCCAAAGACCGCAAGGTCAAAGTCGTGGCAGATCATGAGGTTCTGAGCAGTTCCCTGGCACTGCCTTACGGGAAAGCACTGACGGTCACTTACACTATTCCGGCTGCTGCCTGTCAGGATGGAGCGTTTATGTTCGATTTGATCGCAGTTTCCGGTGCAAATGTTCCGCTGAGCCGTTTGGAGATCTTGTCTACCGGGTCAAAACCTTTGGTGTACCAGGATGTCCTGGCAGAAAAGATCAGGAGCATCTCTTTTAAGCCGGAACGCTTATCGCCGGTTCCTGTACGTGTAGAAAACGTCAAATATCCTGTTTTGTCTTTAAACGGGACCTGGGATTTTAAGTATCAGACACAGCAGGGCAAAATTCAGGTTCCAGGAGAATGGGAAATGCAGGGTTATCATGTAGATTCTGCAGCGCAGGCCTCTTATACCACTTCTTTTGAACTTCCGGACGACTGGAAAGGCAAAAAGATCAAATTGCGTTTTGACGGAGTAAGTTCATATTGTGAAGTCCTGCTGAACGGGAAAACCCTCGGCAGGCATGAAGGTGGCTTTGTGATTTTTGAGATGGATGCCAGTGCTGCGGTAAAAGCAGGGACAAATAAAATAGAAGTAAAGGTGGCGAGTTTAACGGTTTCCGATAAGTTGGGTTGTGTATCTCAATATGCCGCACATACTGTAGGTGGAATTCTGAGAAAGGTGACTTTAACTGCATTACCGGAACTGAATATAGGTGAAATCTATCCTCAGGTAACCTTTGATAAAAACTATCAGCATGCCAGTCTCCATATCGACTATCAGGTTTTTAATGAATCAAAACTTGCCGCAGATGTTGCATTGAAATTTATATTGCTGGACCCGCAAGGAAAGGAACTCAGTATCAGCGGAAATGCCATGGAAAAGAAAGGGCTTCGTCCAAAGACAGATCTGAAAGGAATCCTCAGCATCCCCGTTAATCAACCGGAAAAATGGGATACAGAACATCCTTATCTCTACACTTTAGTCACTCAGTTGCTGAGTAAAGGAAAAGTCCTGCAGGAAAACAGACAAAAAATGGGTTTCAGGCAGATTGACATCCGGGGGAACCAGTTTTTCGTCAATAACAAAGCTATAAAGTTACATGGTGCCAACCGACATGATGTGACTGCGCTTGGCGGCAGAAGCCTGAGCGTGGCATTGAACCGGAAAGATGCCGAATTGTTCAGAAATGCCAATTGTAATTATATCCGTACTTCACATTATCCCCCTTCAGAAGAATTCCTGTCTGCCTGTGATTCTTTAGGAATGTTTGTCGAGGCTGAAGCCGCAATTACCTGGGTAGAACATCATGCCAGCCCGATCTGGAAAGAATGGAATTACCTGAACCCGGAATTTCTGCCTCATTTTCTAAGGGCTAATTTTGAGAATATTCGCGGAAACCGAAACCATCCTTCCATCATCATCTGGTCTATTGCCAATGAATCCCGTTGGAGCCCTTTATGGGATAAAGTAAACGCGGAGGTGAAAAAATACGATCCATTGCGCCCTACAGCTTTCCATGACCAGACTTATGGAGGCTTTAATAATGCGGGCAGTAAGGCCGATATCAGGAATATTCATTATCCTGGTTTGGGCGGGCCCGAGCAAACCGATAAATTTACAGACCGGCCGGTGCTGTTTGGGGAGTATTGCCATGTGCAGACCTATAACAGACTGGAGGAAGTAACGGATCCATATGTCCGTGTAGATTGGGGAAGGATGCTGCACCAGATGTACGATAAAATGTATACGCATGAGGCTTGCCTGGGTGGTGCCATCTGGGCCGGGATTGACGATATCTTTCATAAACCGGACAGTACCATTGTGGGCTATGGACCATGGGGCGCTGTTCTTGATAGCTGGAGAAGAGAGAAGCCGGAGTTCATTTCTGTAAGGAAATCGTACGCCCCTTTTGTGGTTCGTAATTTAAAGGAAGCGAGGCCAAATAATGGCATTCTGCTGCTGAAAATAGAGAACAGGTATAACTTCGCCAATTTAAAGGAAGGGCAGCTCAGATATACGGTTGATGGTGTGTCCAAGTCTGTAAGCCTGGATATTCCGGCAAGATCATCAGGGGATTTGGAACTGCAGGTACCCGATGATGCGAAGGTCGTTGGCATCACTTTTACCGACCCGAGGGGATTCATCACCCAGGAAGAACAAATGGTTTTTTCTGCTGCAGGAATGGCCATCCCGCTGGAATCAAATGTTGCCGTTAAATTTAAGAAATCCGGTGATCAGATTGTATTGAGCCGTGGCACACAAAAATATACGTTCGATAAAAATAAAGGCCTGGTAACTGACCATAAAATTCTTGGCGGGATTGCCATGATGGTGGTTCCGATGAATGGCGATGATGGTGGGGCACCTCATATCGCTGGGAACAATTATCAGCGAAACATCAAGCCGATTTTATATCAGCCGGAAGGGAACTGGAAAACGGGTTCGCTGACTGCCTCAAAAGATCAGGAGTCGGTTCATGTTAAAGTAGAAGGCAGTTACAATTACCTGAAAGGTGCTTTTAACTATACGTTTCTGGCAGATGGAACGATTGAAATTGAATACGATTTTAAGGTGACCGATACGCTGAACATCAATCCCAGACAATGGGGCTTGGCTTTCGAACTGCCCTCAGATTTCCAGCATTTAAATTATTCGAGTAAAGGATATTGGAGCGTTTATCCGGAACACGATATCGCCAGAACTGCCGGAGACATCCGGGCCTTGCCGGTGCATCAGAAATATGTGGAAGCTCCTTTGCAGGTTCCTGTGGGCCCCTGGTCTGCTGATGCAAATGACTTGGGAAGCCGGGATTTCAGAAGTACCAAAGCCAATATTTATCATGCCGGATTGAGCAACGACAAAGGAGAGCGGCTCACGGTTTATAGTGATGGAACGCAAAGTGCGAGAAGCTGGATTGATGGTAATAAAACAAGGTTTCTGCTGGCAGAGTTAAATGGAGGTGGTTCTGATGGCTTCTTTGCGGGTTATTACAGCAAAGAACGCAGGCCTTTAAAAATGGGTTCTGAATTAAAAGGAAAAATTAAGCTTAAATTAGAGGGATCTAAATAAAAGGATCTAAACAATATATGGTAATGAAACCATTATGATCTGTAAGATCATACAACGAAATGAACACGAGATCATAATCGCTTCATAACCGATAAAAAACAAATATATACTGATGAAAATCACTGAGGTAAAAGTCTGGCTGGTAGAGGGGGTTAAATACAACTGGACTTTATTAAAGATTTATACAGATACCGGACATACCGGGGTTGGAGAAGCAACGAACTGGCCGGGGAGTCCGATTGTCTACCATGCGGCCAAACATGTTGGAGAAAGGATTATAGGCCTGGATCCGATGAAAACAGATTTCATCTGGACCAAGCTTTACCGTGATTTAAACTGGATGGGCCCTTATGGTGCCAGCCTGTGTGCGATTAGTGGTATAGATATGGCCTTACTGGACCTTAAAGGAAAAGTATTGGGAGCGCCATGTTATGAACTGCTGGGTGGCGCTTTTCGGAAAGATATTTTACTCTATGCCAATTACTGGTTTACCGGTGGCGGACACAATGAGGCAGATTATGCAGCCCAGGCCTTAAAGGTTAAAGAAGCCGGATTTACAGGCTTAAAGTTTGATCCTTTTGCCCATACGAACTACTTGTATGGGGAAGACCTGTCTTCGAACCTTACCCTTACAGCAGAACAGCAGGATTTGGCTTTCAATGTCAGCAAGGCAGTACGTGATGCCGTCGGACCTGAGTTCGACATCATGATTGAAACCCATGCCATGTTAAACTATCGCGTTGCGGTAAAAATGGCGCAACGTTTATCGGCACTGGACATCACCTGGTATGAAGAACCTGCCGGACCTGAAAGTGCCGACAACCTGCGGGCCATGAGGGAAAGAATTCCATCGAACGTTTCGATCTGTGTAGGAGAAAGACACTATACCAGACATGGCATCAGACCTGTTTTAGAAAAGAATATTTGCGACATCATGATGCCTGATATTACTCGTTGTGGGGGTCCTTCAGAAATGAAACGCATGGCAACCATGATGGAGGCTTATAATGTTTTGCTGGCACCACACAATCCAAACGGACCTTTATCTACCCTGGCAAGCGCACATGTTTGTGCTTCGGTTCCGAACTTTTTCAGACAGGAGTTTATGTTTAATGATGTGCCCTGGAGAGACGAGGTGATCAGCCATCCGATTGGAAATATGGTTAACAATGGCCATTTACAGTTGTCCGACAGACCAGGTCTGGGGGTAGATCTGGTAGAAGAAGAAATGGAGAAACACCCAGGGATTCTGGTTCCGAGGCCAGGTTTTTACGTTTAAAATAACATCATCATCATGGCTTTGCAAATTGATTTAAAAGGGAAACAGGCAGTCGTTACCGGAGTGAGTTCGGGGATAGGTCTGGGCATCGCAAAAATGCTGGCCAGAGCTGGCTGTAGGGTTACCGGATGTGCATTGGATGCTGCCGGCAGTGCAGGAGCGAATTTGTTCCTCGATACCCTTAAAGCGGAAGGTGCTTCGGGCCAGTATATACAGGCGGATCTCAGCAAAGCAGAAACGCTGGAAACACTCGTTGCAGCTGCGGCAAAAGACGGCGGAATAGACATCCTGGTTTCCAATGCCGGGAAGAACTTTTTTCAAGGCGCGGCAGAATGTGGGGAACAGGAATGGCAGGACAACCTGAACCTGAACCTGAGTTCGCACTGGCGACTGGCCAAATTGTGCCGTCCTTACCTCGAACAGAGAGGGGGAGTGATCCTGATCATGACCTCCAATCATGCCAATCATACGATTCCGGGATGCTTTCCTTATAACCTTGCCAAGACTGCACTGACCGGATTGGTAAGAAGTCTGGCCATTGAATGGGGCCCCGCAATTCGTTGTGTAGGGATCGCACCTGGATTTATCGATACCCCTGGAAATCAGAGCTGGTTCGATTCCTTTGCAGACGCTGAACAGGAAAGACAAAGAACGGTTGACCTTCATCCGGTAAAAAAACTGGGAACCACAGAAGAAATAGGGGCCTGGTGTGCTTTTCTGGCCAGCGATTATGCGGCATTTGCATCCGGAACCACTTATCCCATTGATGGGGGAAGAAGTGCGTTAATGCAGGACAATTAGTCCTGATGGCAATATGGTGTCAGCATTGGACACTCCATGTAAAGTGATCATTCTCAGGGAGGTTTATATTCGTTTGTTCTTGTTAACCAGAAGAACATTAAAGAATCATTAACCTAAACAAACCTTAGATGAAAAAACATGCTTGCCTCCTGCTGTTCGCAGTAGCCTTTCTATTCGCCTGTAAAAAAAGCGATGTTCCCGGAGTACCTGTTGACGAAGTTCCAATAGATACGGGATACCATTACAAATCTGATTATGCGTATAACCTGAATGTGGTTTATTTCATTGCTTCCGGTAAAACGGCCAATGATGATTACCACCGCAGGATCAGTGAAATGATGCTTCAAGGCCAGGAATTCTATGGAAAATGGATGAAACACTGGGGATTTGGAGACAAAAGCTTTGGATTGCTGAAAGATGTGGCAAAAAAGAGGATCAAGATCGTAGAGATCAGAGGAAAATTAGATCAGTCTAATTATTCCTATAATGGCGGAGCAGGTAATGTCCTCAAAGAAATAGACGAATATTTCGTGGCACATCCGACGGAAAAAACGAGTGACCATACCCTCATCATCATGTGCGTTCAAGACATTCAGGCAGATAATGCCCCTTTTTACGGATTGGGCCGTAACTGTTTTGCTCTGGATTATCCGGGAATGGACATTAAAGATCTGGGCACCGGTACAGCAGCCGGGGATAAAGCAACAGGCTGGATCGGCGGACTAATGCATGAGCTTGGCCATGGCATCAATTTACCTCATAATGGGGGGCAAAAATCAGAAAATGCACAATTTGGAACTTCATTGATGGGGGCGGGGAACTCAAGTTATGGGAAAACGCCAACTTACCTGACCAAAGCGGATTGCGCGATTCTGAACAACAATCAGGTCTTTAGTAAAGTCACGAAAACAGATTGGTACAGCCCTTTCAATGCGTCAATCAACCATTTGAATGCCAAATACGAAGGCGGAAATATTGTAATTTCCGGACGTTTGTCCGCTGCAGGTTCCGTTAATTACATCAATTTTTATAACGATGGGAATAAAAACGGAATCGGTGGAAATAAAGACTATGATGCCGTTCTCTGGTCTACGCAAAAAATTGGGGTAGACAGTTTCTATGTCAGCATGCCTTTGACTGAGTTTAGCAATACAGAAGATTATGCTTATGAGTTAAGGATCATGCTCTGCAGTGAAAACGGAAGCCTGCTGAATGTTCCTTATCCTTATGAAATCAAAAACGGAAGCCCGGTTATTGATTTCGGGGATAAAAACGAATATGCGAAAACAAACTGGCAGGTGACTGATTTCAGTTCAGAGGAGACGGTGGAGGAAAATGGAAAGGTAACCAACCTCCTGGATAGGAACAATACCACTGCCTGGGTGACGCGCTGGAATAACAATGCACCGACCTTTCCGCATCACTTTGTGGTCAATATGGGCCAGGCATTGGCAGCAGATGGGTTTGTATTTACCCAGCGTGGAGGAAGCAGTAAAATAAAAGACATGCAGATTCTGACGAGTAGCGACAATATCGCCTGGACGGTACTGGGGAATTATGTGTTGAAAGACCTGGGAGGGCCACAGTTCATTTATTTGCCCGCTACAAAGACCTTTAAATATTTTAAGGTAATCGTTACCTCCGCTACTGATGGTCGTCAGTACGCTTCGCTCGCAGAAGTTGGCGTGTTTAAAAATTAATCTGAGTCAGATTAATGCCCTGGTTGGGGATCAGCAGGTACGTTTGGTCACGTACCTGCTTTTTTATGAATTGATTTTCAGACAGCTGCAGGAGCAGGCATCATGCTGAAATAGCGGTAGCGTTTTTTGGAGAGGTACCTGCAGAATTGAAACAATGTATTACATTAGCATATAAATCAACAATCGCTAAATGGTGGAGCAAAATCTAATCAGCATTATTTCAATCGTTGCCGTTTTTGTGTCCTTGCTTTTGTCCTTTTTCCTGTTAACGGTCTCCACAAATAATAAATTGGGAAACGTCCTTCTTGCTGGTTTCATCATTCTGAACGCAGTGGACCTTAGCGGATGGTTTATCTATCCCCTTACCCAGCATTATCCTGATCTGGAAGTGTTCAGGAGGACCACTTCTGCTTTAATTAACCCCTTGTTTTTTCTGTATGCCTTAGCGGTTTGTTATTCTGATTTTAAGCTGAAACCCAGGCATCTGCTGCATGCGATTCCTTTTGTGATCGAAAACCTGTACCTGACCAGTGTCTTTTACCTGGTATCAGCGGAGGATAAAACCAGCTTTTTAAATAACCAGGGTGGTTTTACTGCAGGCATAGTACACCTGGTTGTTGGTCACCTTCAATTTGCATTTTACATCATCGCTATCTTTCTTGTGCTGAGGAAGTATAAAAAGGTCTATCTGGAGAATTATACCAATAGCGCTACGATTACTTACAAATGGTTGTTTCAGCTGACTGTTGTGATTACCATTGTGCATACCATTGTGATGTTTAAAGACCTGCTGTTGTTTAGCGGTTCTTCTGATATTTTTAACGGGGCGCAAATTTTTGTGGGCGTCAATGCGGTATTTATCCTGTGCTGGTTTGTGATGAAGGCGCTGTACTATCCGGACCTTTTCAGAGGGGTAGACTCCAGGCTTCAGCCAATTGAAAATATGATTGCGCTGCCAGAGGAAGAAAGCGGGTTGCAAAAACAGGAATTGAGTGTAGAAAATCAGGAAAAGATCGGACGTCTGAAAGCATATATGAGTCGGATGGAGCCTTATCTTGAGCCCTCTTTAACTGTTCAGGACCTTGCGCTGCAAATGGAAATGCCGGTACGTGATTTATCGATTCTCATCAACCATCACCTTGATCAGCACTTTTTTGATTTCGTGAACGAATACCGCATTCAAAAAGCAATGGCGATCTTAAAAGATCCTTCAAAAACTGAGCTAAATATTCAGGAGGTTTTATACCAGGTTGGGTTCAATTCAAAATCTTCTTTCAATACGGCCTTTAAAAAATACACCAACCTGACGCCTACGCAGTTTCGCAATTCTTTGGTTTGATGTTGTTTGTAATCAATTGATTGTGTTTCTCTCTCAGGCGGATTTGTAAAAAGTCGTACACCTTTGTATAAAGTCGAACCGATTTCTTCATGGAAAAAGAGTTCGACTTTTTTTTGTCGAACCTTTCTCTTGCTGCACCTCAGCACCTTTGTTTCGAACAAAAAATAAAAACATGAAGCGTATTGTACTATTCCTCCTGATCTTATTGCCATTCCTGGCAAGCCCACAAATAAAAATTAAAGGAAAGGTGAAAAACAGCAGTGCTCCCCTGGCCTGGGCAAATGTCATCTTAAGCAATTCTGAAGGGAAACTGGTCAAAGGAACATTGACAAAAGACGATGGTACTTTTGAACTGGACGTTAAAAGCGGAGCTTACAAAATTAAGGTCAGCTATTTGGGACTGGGCGATTGGTCGCTAAATCTGGCTCCTGAAAAGGAATTAGATCTGGGGGAAATTGTATTGAAAGAAAACACCGGAAATCTGGAAGGGGTTCTGGTTGTTGCGCGGAAGAAACTCATCAGCTATAAAGCCGACCGTTTAATCTTTGATGTTGAAAGCAGTATTGCTGCGGAAGCTGGAGATGGCATTTCTGCAATCAGTGCCGCCCCTGGTGTACTGGTACAAAACAACGCCATCAGTATGCTCGGAAAAGGGGCCTCGCGTGTGATGCTGGATGGGCGAATGGTGGAGCTGTCCGGAGATGACCTGATCAGCTTTCTGAAATCCATATCGGCAAAAGACATCAAGCAGGTGGAAGTGATCAGCAATCCTCCGGCAAAATATGAGGCTGGAGGAGAAGGAGGGCTGATCAATATCATTTTAAAGAAAGGAGCAAGGGATTCCTGGAAAAATTCTACCACTTTATCCTACGATCAAAACAGTTATGGACTCGTCACTTTGAGGAACAACTACTTATACCATAAAAACAAAGTCAGGTTTTCCATTAGCGGGGGCGGAACAATGGGAAACAGTAAGGTGCTGCAGGAACTGAATACCAGCTATCCTTCCGGTCTCTGGGAATTGAAATACGATGGAAAACAAAGGGAAGACAAGCTTTCCGGGCGACTGGCATTTGATTATGACCTCTCAGAACGGACGAGTGTCGGGATTCAATACCTGGGAAATGACCAGACACCGGATTCTAAAGATTTTGCGGGTATAAAAATTCACAACAGGATGGGGCAGGTCGATTCCTTGCTGATCAATCAGGGGGCTAGAAAGCTCCGTTCCGGAAACCATACCTACAATGCACACCTGGTTTCCAGGTTAGATACATCGGGCCGGAAAATTTCAGCGGATCTGGATTACTTTACTTATAATTCTAAGATAGATAACCGTTTTGTAGCCAATGTTTTTTCTCCGGACATGACTTTTCTGAATACCAGTCAGGCGGCAAGGAATGTTTCGGCCAGGACGATAAATAACCTGAGCGCAAAGGTCGATATGGAGCAGCCCCTAAAGTTTATGAATTTGTCGTACGGCGCTAAAATCAGCTTTATAAAAAGTAAAGGTGACATTCACTACTTCAATACCATTTCCGGATTCCCGGTTTTAGATGAAGGCCGTTCCAATGAATTTCGTTATCAGGAGAACAACCAGGCGGTCTATGTAAACGGAGTTAAAGATTTTAGCCCTGAGCTGAGCGTTCAGTTCGGACTGAGGCTTGAAAATACAACAACTGAAGGGGAATCGGAAACGTTAAACGAGCGAAACAAAAACAGTTACCTGAAGTTGTTTCCTACCTTTTACGGTGCTTATAAACCGAATGTCAGCCATAGTTTCCTTTTCAATTATGGAAGAAGGATCAACAGACCTGATTTCGGAGTATTAAACCCTTTCCGCTCCTACATCAACAGCAACAGTTATTCTGAAGGAAACCCTTTCCTGAAACCTTCTTTCAGTGATAACTTTGACTTTAGTCATGTCTATAAAGGGGTATGGAGGACAAATGTTTTCTTTAACATCACGACCGAGGGATATGGGCCGGTATTTAGCTCCGATCCGGAAACCAATACCCTTGTGCTGACAAGGGAAAACTATTATCAGGAGCAATATTTTGGACTAGGGGAGAACTATAGCCTTCAGCTGACTTCCTGGTGGCAAAGTGAGAATTCTGTCTACCTTTTAGGTTCAAAAACTAAGTTTACAAGCGGAATCAATGCCAGTCCTAAAAATACTGCGCAGCTGTATTTCTCGACAGGTCATACTTTTTCCCTGAGGGAATCGACAAAGCTGCAGGTAGATTACCGCTACAGTTCTTCTTTTAAAAGAGGGCTATATGAATTTGATGCCATGTCTGGCTTAAACATTGGCCTGCGACAAACGTTTGTAAAAAACAACCTGCAGGTATCGATGCTGGTTAACGACGTATTTAACCGGAACTACTTGAAAAATTATACTTCAGTGCTGAACGGAATCAGGCAGGTATATAATGAAAATAACAGCAGCAGGTTTTTCCGGATTTCCCTGACTTACAATTTTGGAAACGATAAGGTAAATGTAAAGGAACGCAGTTTTGGAAATGATGAAGAACGAAAAAGAACAAACTAGCCTTACCCGGTATGTTTATAGGTGCTTTCAGTATGGTCATGGAGTTTGTTGGCAATGCTTTTAATGGAGTTGTCCAGATTCTGAGCTGAATCAAAAAGAGCATCTTCCAGCTCTACGTAGGTTGTCTTTTTATCTTCGCTCATTTGGATGACCATGATGATGCCCTGGATATTACTCAGGTACCTTCTGACTTCGTGAGAATTCATGAACGAAATTTCTTTATTTAATTTATTGTACATGAGTTCATTGTATTTCTTCTTGATCCGTACTGATCTATAAAGTAGAAAGAGTACAATGATGACCATTGCTGCAACGATCATCAGTAAAATGAAATAGTTTTTTTTGACTTTGAGGTTTTCCTCTGCCAGGACATACTTGTTTTTAATTTCATCGTATTTCAGAAAGGTAAGTACACTGCCCGTCTTCATGATGTTTTCTGCATTGAGTAAAGACTGATCCATTCCCTGCTCATAATAGCGGGAAGACAATTTAAAATTGCCTTCTTTTTGATAGGCATCACCGAGTAATTCATAAAGAATACTTCTGGTATACCCGGGGTTCTTCAGGCTTGGGGAGGACAGGATTTTGAAGGTGAGTTCTTTAGCTTTAGTTGTTTTGTTGAATAGCAGATAGGCCCGGGCCAGGTGAATGCTGGTATACAGATGGTCATCATCCCTGAAATTATTCATGACCAGTTTGATGGCATCGATTGCTGCGGGATCTTTTTTAAGCAAAAGCTCCATATACCGGAGCCTGTGCTCCACGATTACGTCGTAAGGAAAACGCTTTTCTCCTTTGATTACCTTTTGTGTATAATGCTGCAGGGAATCCAGGTTTTGAAGATAGAAATAGGTGATGGCCTTATTTTGATAGATGACGCTGGGAACAAAGTTTTTGTAATACTTAAGAGAAAGTGAGGTTGCCTGGTTTAATGAAGAGATCGCTTCATGGTAGAGGTTGTTCTTGATGTAAAGGTCGGCAATGTTGTTGTAGTTGAAAATGAGGCGGGTGGTATCGCGGTGTTTTTGAAGAATTTTTCCCACCATGAGGTAACTCTCCATCGCGCCCATGTAATTTTCCAGACCGGTTTCAATAAATGCGAGGATGCCCAGCAACCTTGATAATTGTGGTTTCCATTCTCCTGTTTCTTTCAGGGCAAGGAGAATATACTGTTTTGCTTTTTCGGGATTTCTTAACTTTTTTGCCGCGAGTGCCTCTATTTCATAGGCAAATATTTTCTTAGCCACGATATTGCTTTCCGAAAGTGCAGCCAGGAGCTGATTCTTATTTATCGTGATGTGATCGGTATCGGAGGCTGTAATGATGTAAGTTATGGTAAGTTGGTATAAATAATCCTGAGCAACTTTCGGACTGAGTTCAGGAAGCTTTTTTATTTTTTCCGATAAGCCTTCGTCTGCATAACCGCTTAAAGAAAAGAACAGGGAAAGCAACATTAAAATGAGTGTCCTTAATGCCGGTATTTTCATTTCTATTTTTTTAAGTGTAATGTCATTCAAAACCGGTTTAAAAATGTTAAATAAAAATTACAATTAAGCAGAATTGATGATCACTTTAAATAATAGATATAAAATGTCTTGTTTGGAAAAGGGTTCCAATGTTTTGATTATCTTAAGCAGGTTTTGATCGCAGATGCTATGAATTTTAATATGGATGTCCAGTCCTACAGGGACTTGAATATATTTACCAGCACTTCCGGGTCAGATCCGATATTCAATATCTTCCGGGAGAGCAGGACTTTAGGAGGAAGAGAGGTGATCCGGACAATGATGGGGCAGCCTTCCACAGACCTGGACTTTCTGAACCGCCGGAAAGAGGCGATCCAATATTTTTCTGAACAGCGGATTGCCCTGGACATCAGACCGGAGCAGCTGGACCTGATTGAACACTATCTAAAATTTAATAAAGCCTATTCCAGAAATAACCTGCTGGATTCCCTGGTTGATTTCCTCAGGAGCAGATCTGGCAATGATTATTATACCATCAGTACAGGGCTTCGTCATTTAATCCGCCTGTTAAAATATCTTGACGGTTTTATCAACACATTGTTGTCAGAGGCCGCACCTGAGTATCTGCAGGGGCTTGGCCAAAGGATCAGCGGGATCATCAATTCGGAGGCTTTAAAAGGAGCAAGGGAATGGAATGAAAAGAAGTTGCGCTTTTATCAGGTTAGCCGGCTTGACCATGTTTGTCGTGGAAAGGAGAAAACAGCAATGAAAGAATTGATCCAGCTGGTCTATGAACTGGATGCTTTTGAAACGATCTCCAACGTAGCCCTTAAAAAGGGATGGTGTTTTCCGGTTTATTCTGCTGATGAGGAGGTAAGGGTTACGTTAACAGGCATGTTTCATCCTGAGCTGGCGCAACCGGTTAGTAATGATCTGTTATTGAAAAAAGAGGAAAACATTACTTTCCTGAGCGGATCAAATATGGCGGGCAAATCCTCCTTATTGAAATCTCTGGGCCTCGTGATTTACCTGTCGCACCTCGGCTTCCCGGTACCTGCGGAGAGAATGGAAACGACCATTTTTAACGGCTTGCTGACGACGATCAATTTACCGGACAACATCGGTCAGGGCCTCAGCCATTATTACAGCGAAGTGAAGCGGGTGAAAGCGGCTGTCAGCAGTTTACTTGAGCAGGATCGAATGTTTATCATCTTTGATGAGCTGTTCCGGGGAACGAATGTAAAAGATGCTTTTGATGCTTCTCTTTTAATTATTTCTGAG
Organism: Pedobacter sp. KBW06; assembly: GCF_003852525.1. Classification (GTDB taxonomy): domain Bacteria; phylum Bacteroidota; class Bacteroidia; order Sphingobacteriales; family Sphingobacteriaceae; genus Pedobacter. Next base: position 1,039,299 of record NZ_QAJL01000003.1, on the reverse strand, counting down.
CTTTCCCGGATTCACAATTCTATATTTTTTATCTCCACGCATATCGTTGAACTGGCAGCCGAACTCCGGCATTTTGAAAACATCTCCTTCAAATACATGGATACCTTTTTCAAAGACGAGCGGCCGGTATTTACCTATAAGCTAAAAGAAGGGGTTTCGAAAGAACGTTTGGGCATGTACATTATTCAACAGGAGGGGATCATCGACATCATCCGCCAGGTGTCTAAAAAGAAAGGCGATCTGTCATCGTGCTGATGTGGTCATTTTCGTTGTTCAGCTCATCTGCTTTTTTCGCCTGCTCAACGGCCCAGTTAAGTAATTCCCGGTCTTTTTGTGCTACCGCGATCTGTGCGATTCTGTAATAGGTATAGGCCAGGTAATCGGGAGTTCTGACGGCACATTTAATGGCCTTCATATAGTATTTAAGTGCTTCCGTATTTTTCTGTTGACTGCCTTTCATTCGCCCTAAAATATACAGCAGCGAGAATTCAACGCCATATTTGTCTGTTTTTGATAAGCTGTCAATATAGGAAAGTGCTAATTTTTCGGCGGCCTCATACTGCTGTTCTATCCGGAGTTTCTGTACGGCTGATACTTTAGCCATTGCGTATGCTGCTGGTTTCAGGCTTTCCTCCCAATGGATGATTTTAAAATGGGGATCTGTCTTAACTGAGCTTACTTTCCCGCTGATGGGGATTTTTATACTGCTGACCGCTGTGCTGATCTCTACTTTTTTAAGGATACTTTCTCCATTTTCATAGCTGATGAGGAGGTCCATGGGCAAGCGGTAGCTGTTATTGATTTGTGTGATGGTGAGCAAGAGTTCTTTTTGTCCCTGGCGCCATTCGCTTTTCCATTCCGGAACGCCGGTCTGCTCAAACCATTGTTTAAAGAACCAGTCCAGGTTGCTTCCATAGGCTTGATTGATCTCCTTTGTGAAATCTTCCCAGCGGAGACCGGAAACCTGATATCTGGAGCTGATCTGATGAAGTGCCTGGTTGAATTTCTGCTTTCCCAGGGTTTCGGAGAGTAATTCCAATACCAGGAAGCCTTTGCTGTCCGCGATGATGTGGTCATTGCTACCGGTCAGATGTGTTAAGGCTTCATCATTTCCGGCTGCGGCATTCTTCAGGTAGCCAAAAGCAGACTGGTCATTGATATAACCGGGATATCCTGTTTTGCGGTAATCAAGGGCATGTTCAGGATCAAATTTCTGAACCACCTGGAATGAACCGTATTGTGCCATTCCTTCCGAAAGTATGGCTTCTCCTTTTTCTCCCTTCGCCATGATCAGGTTGCCCCACCATTGATGGGCAAGCTCATGACCGAACAAGGCATAATTAAACCGTCTGATGGCAGAACTGGGCATCAGGATGCCACCAAGTAAACTCGCCCCGCCAATTCCGGTTTGCTCGGAAACATGTTCCGGAAATTCAATGATGCTGAAGCCCGGGATTTTTAAGGGACCAAATTGCGTACTGAGAAAGGAGAGTACCTGCTCCGATTTGATGGCCACTTCTTCGTTATAAGCAGTATTGGCCAGGGTATAAGCATAGAAAGGAACAATTCCCTGGTAGGAATGTACTTTGTAGTTCCCAATGTATAAAGAGAAGATGTCCGGTTCTGTATAGCTGAATTCGACCGTTTTTCCTGGTCTGCCGGATAGGATTTTTGAAGTACTGGCTGCCATCACCGCAGTAAGGCCGGGGGCAGTGGTAACGGTAATAGTCCCTGTACCTCTTGTGTATTTTTTGCTGCCATCTTCAGCAAGGGAGTTGAGCTGGGGGTACCAGGCAGAACCATAACCACCCGCCATACAAAAAGTGGTATCTATGAAATATTGAAAGCTGCGTGTTGCGCCACGTTCATATTGATAATCAAATTCCAGCCGGCTGCCCGGGACCAGGCTTCGGGAAAACCTCAGTTGGTAAACGATATCGCCGGAATTATTTCTGGAGGTATCGGTTTTGCTGATTTTAACCTCCTGATTCAATAACCTGATGATGGGTGCTGTATTTCCTTTGCTGATGACAATCTGTACGGAATCTGATGAATAAGCCTCGGTAAGGAAAGATATTTTGCCTTTGACTGCAAAGCGGCCTGCTGTTAAATCCGCTGTTACCTCCATCTCATACCGGAGGTTTTTCTGAGTGTATCCCAGGCTGCTGAACATTAAAAGGCAAGCTAAAAACAGGTACTGATATCTGGTTTTGTAACGCATAATTTTTATCCAAAGGTTTATACAAAAGAAGGAAAGGCAGCGCCGGAAAAATTGTATCAGATTAACCTTTTAAAACGGATCGGTATTTATGAGGTGAAACCGGGTAATAGAGACGGAAAGATTTGATGAAATGAGCGGTGTCAGAAAATCCTGTGGAATAGGCAATTTCAGAAATTGAAAGCTTTGTATTGAACAACAGTTCTACTGATTTTTTAACGCGCATTTTAAGCTTATATTCTCCGGGTGTGAGGCCTTCCCGTTCCCGGAATGCCCTGGCCAGATAGACGGGGTGCACAAAGACCCTTTCTGAAATCGACACCAGGGTATGTTGGATTTCCAGTTCATTTTCCAGAATCGTTTTCACCTTTGGCAGCCACAACAAACGGGAAGGAATGGGGTAATTCTCATTTTCCGCCAGCCAGTTGAAGATGTATTCTTCAGAGAGTTCAGGGTCAAGATCATTGCTAAAGCAATAGAGGAGTTTATAAAGGTACGTAAAGGCCCCTGCTTTGTAGGTGGTTGCCTTTTCAGGTAGTACGGAGCGGAGTCCGTAAGTAGTCAGCACATCGTTCTTAAATTCAACGTTCATGCAGCTGCCTCCGGTTTCTGGGAAGTTATTGGCATGAAGGTATCCGGAAGGACGGAGAATCACTTCTCCGGGGTTCATAATGCCCTCGCTGCGCTGGTTCAGTTCATGGTATTTTCCTTTGATCAGCAAGCTGAGGTAGGCATTTTCATGGTAATGTTCATGGATGCACTCAAATGGCGCATAATGGGTGATGTTTAACTTGAACAGGGGGTGTTCATTAAACTTCTTCTCTATGCCGAAATAGTTTCCAGAGGATAATAAAATGGCCATATTTGGTAGATCTCTAACCAAATATAGCCATTTTTAAGACTAGATTCCAGCCTTTAGGCCGAGGGTAAACCAGGAACCGGGCATAGGTACCGCTCCTGCCTCAATGTATTGTACATTAAACAGGTTGGCCCCATCTGCATAAATGCTGAATTTCGATTGTTTAAAGGCTATTCTTGCATCCATTACGGTGTAGTTTTTATAGCTGATGCGTTCGTTGTAACGGGCAGTCAGCGTAAGGTCGATGACCTTATAAAATGTCGCATTGACCGTTCCGCTCAGCTGATTTCTCAAACTTTCCAGTGCATATCTGGAGAAGTTTGCAGTGCTTAGTGTGGTTTTAAAGCTGGGATCAAGATGGGTATAAGAAGCCCCCAGTCTGAGTCCGTTTAAACATCCGTTTTGAGAAAGGTTGCTCAGCTTATAGTCTGCGCTTAAAGTAAAACCTTTTGTGTTGACCTGACTGAAATTTTGTGGCTGCCATGGATCGCTCTGCTGTGCTTTTACCCAATCAATAAAATTATCGATTCTGCGGACAAAATAACTTGCATTCATGGAAAGCTGGTCATTGTTGAACTTAATCCCTCCCTCTGCATATTTTGATTTTTCCGGGCGAAGCTGATCGTTTCCGATATTGGTTGGCCCTTTATAATAAAGGTCGGTATAGGTGGGTAAGCGTTGTCCGGTTCCGAGGTTCGCAAATAAGCGCCAGTTGCCGTAAAAATTATAGCCTGCGTCCAGACCGGGAAAGGCCTGCCATCCATAGTCGGAATTGTAATTGGTATACATGCCCACATTCACGAGCAAACGGGAGATGGGCTCAAATTTGTATTCTCCAAAGATACCGGTATTGGTCCGGTCTCTTTTGCCGAGGTTGGTGCTTTTGATGCGTTCCGTTCTTGCTTCCAGCCCGAAACCAAAAGTACCGATGCCCGTTTGGATTGTATTGTTCAGTTCTGCATCGAATACATTGCTGATGTGGTGGTTGTGGAACTTGTCTGGTGTTTGCTTGATGTAAAGATAATCGTCTACGTTATTGCGGTAACTGATCCTGGGCACCAATGTCCAGCTCTCCGTGATTTTAGTCGTATAGGAAACTGAGGCCAGTGCGGTCTTTACGGTTTCTTCGGCTTCTTTATCTCCGGGAGCCGCATAGAATGCATTTGCGCCGAAATTATTATGGACATAGCCTGCCATAACATCAAGGTAGTCCGAAGACCCCACATTTATTTTTCCTTGGTAATACAGTTTCTGGTTGTTAAAGGCGGTATTGTAGCGGTAACCGTTTCCGGCTTCCTGAGCCACAGAGAGCAAATGGGAAGAACTGTTTAATGCGAGTGATCCGCTGGCCTGTATGCCGTAATTGGCATAGGTACTGCCATTTCCTTCTTTCTTTTTAAAACTGCTCCCGGAGAACAGGTTTGCTGAAAGCCCGTTTTTCTTTACCGTTCGGGTAACAATATTGATGGCGCCGGTGAGGGCATTGATGCCATAGATTCTGGAGGCCGATCCCCGAAGAACCTCGATGTGGTCAATGTCGTCCATCGTGATCGGGAGGTTCATCATGTTATGTCCGGTCTGCGGATCTGAAACTTTAACTCCATTGATTAACACCAGACTCTGATCAAATGTTCCTCCATCCATGCTGATGTCTGCCTGTGATCCACCTGGACCGCGCTGACGAACATCTACACCGGAAACATAACTGAGCAATTCGCTGACCGACCTGACCGGCAGGCTTTGGATTTTCTCCCGGTCGATGATAGAGATGTTCCGGTTTTGTTTGGAAAAAGGCAATTGAAGTCTGTTTTCTTTGACCATGACTTCATTCAGTTTCCTGGTGGTATCATTTAAAGGTTTGGGAATATTTTCTGTTTGCGCATTCACGATGAGGGTACAACCCAACAAAGCGATCAGGGATGCGGAATTTTTAAAAAGCATGCTTGTTTATATTTGGGGGCCAAATATAGGTCTTTAAATGCGATCATTCTTTTGCGTTTTTGGGATTTTAATGAATGATTTATGAGAAGAAGCCGAGTCAGGGCGCAATCCCGGGAAAATAATTGTCCGTAAAATTTATATCTTATGGATTGATTTTTTTACACTTTATGGGAGCCCTTGAGTAAAAAATGACGTTCTTTACGAACATAACGCGCTATCCCGTTTTTGTAAGTATATGTCTAAACCGTTTCTCGTTTTGTTGCTCCTGTTATTGGGTTTTAATGGGCTGGCCCAGAAAGTATTGTTGGAAGGTATAGTGTTGGCTGATTCCAGCAGGAAGGCCATTTCCGGAGCGCGGGTTTATTCAAAATCAGGACAAGAGCAGACCCTGACCGATCAAAACGGCTATTTTAAAATGTTGCTCGATAAAGGAAAGACCGGGCTGCGGATCAGCCATATGTCTTATGTGGAGCTGCGCCCGGAATTGCTGCTGAGGAAGGACCATCATCAGACTTTTTATTTAAAAACAAATACCCAATTCTTAAATGAGGTCCAGATCAGTGCTGAGCGGGGAATCCTGAAAAGTAACCTGAATAATTATCACCTGCTAAAGGCCGGTGATTTGGAGAAAGCACCTGCTTTTTTAGGGGTGCATGACCTTATTAAGACCATCCAGACCCTGCCTGGAATCGGAAACGGCGGAGAAGGAAATGCGGGGCTCTTTGTTCGGGGCAGCAGCTCCGGTCAGAATCTGGTGCTTTTTAACCATTCTGTAGTTTACAACCCTTCGCACCTGCTTGGATTTTTCTCTGTATTTAATAGCAATGCTGTGGAACAGGTCAGGTTTTATAAGTCGGGGATTCCATCGGAATATGGCGGAAGGTTGTCTGCTGTGATCGACATTAAAAGCAATTCCGAGGTCGCAGATTCGCTGAGACTGGAAGCAGAGCTGAGCGTGTTGGCGGCCAGTCTGAACCTGAAGGTTCCGATCACGAAGAACTGGTCCTTTTCGACCGCTATGCGGAAAACATTTATGAACCATTCCGTATGGCCGATCGTGAACCGGTTAGGAAACAGAGATGAATCCAGCAACCGCATGAGTTATGATTTTTATGACCTTAACTTCTCTTCTGCTTTGTCTTTAACAAAGAAGGACCGTTTGTTTGCCAGTTTATATATGGGAGGAGATGATTTTGGCTTTGACATCCGCAGGTTTCAGATAAACAACGGAATGGACTGGCAGAATAGCGCCGCATCCATTAACTGGAACCGTATGGTTTCTAATCAGGTAGTCCTGGACAATACCTTAAGTTATAGTGGATACCGTTTTAAGTTCGGCATGCAGCAGGAGGGCTTTAAAGCAGGGGTCCAATCTGCAATCAGGGATTTTACTTACCAGTCGGCGATACAGGTTTACCTGGAACAGCATCAGCTGAAAGCAGGCATAAACCTTAGTCAGCATAAATTTAAACCCAATACGCCCTTCGCCAGAAATGGGTTGACGGATTTTGATTATGGAATCCCCAATACTTACTTTGCCGACGAGGCTGCCTTATTCCTTAGTGATGATTATCGGTTTTCAGAGCGTCTGAGTATTTATGCCGGACTTCGGTTAACGTATTACCGCCATACCGGACCCTATCGAATCACTAATAAAGACGGTGGGATTAGTTATTTTCCAAGAAGTAAAACACTGAATGACGAGCTTTTTCTGGAACCCTCCTTTACGGCAAGGTATCATTTGAACAAGCAGACGGCACTAAAGTTTGCTTATTCCAGGAATGTACAGACCATTCACCTGATTCCGGTAACGGCCTCCAATTTTCCAAGTGATTTCTGGATGCCCAGTATCAGTGGGGTTCCCCCTGAAAAGGGGAACCAATACAGCTTCGGTATTTTTAAAGAATGGGCCGATGCGGGGTATGAGGGCTATATTGATTTATATGCGAGAGATGCAGAAAATGCGATCGAATTCTCCGGTGGCATCATGAACCTGTTCGATAACCTTAAGATTGAAGACCATATTTACCTGGGAAAGGGTAAGAGTTATGGTGCCGAATTTTTCCTGAAAAAGAAAAAAGGAAAGTTTACCGGTTACCTGAGTTACACACTTTCCAGGTCTGAACGGACATTTGCCGAAATTAACGAAGGCCGGGCTTTTCCTTTTAAGTACGATAGAACGCATGATCTTTCGCTGGTATCTGATTACAGGTTATCTCCGCGCTGGAACCTATCGGCATTGTTTACCTTAGCCACCGGCAATGCTTATACCAAGCCGGTGAGCAGGTATCTGATTGCGGGGAATGTGGTCAATGAATACGGCGCATATAACGACTCCAGAATGCCCCTTTATCACAGGCTTGACCTTTCTGCAGGATATCAGTTTAATACCGGCAAGTATAAGAGTTCGCTTTCCTTATCGGTTTATAACGTGTACAATAAAAAGAACCCCATGTTTAATTATTATATGGCCCGCGGGAGTCTGAGTTCGGGCAGGGTGTCTGTACAGGAAAAGTCCATCGCCCTGCTTCCCATCCTTCCTGCAATTAATTATAAAGTAGTTTTCAAATGATGAATTTTTGTAAAAATGTTTTTATTATCCTGCTGGTGATCATGGCTTATTCCTGTAAGAAAGAGGATAAACCGGCGCCATATAAGCCCCGTTTTGTAGTAGAGGGCTGGATCGAAAAGGATGATTATCCTTATGTAATTGTAACTCATAATTTACCCTTTTTTACGGCGATAGATTCCGCGCAACTGGCAGAAGTGGTGATTCGATATGCTAAAGTAACCGTGTCTGACGGAACTGAAACAGAGGTGTTAACCGGGGTGACCGACAAACGTTACTTTCCATATTTTTTATACCGGGGGACTTCGCTGAAAGGGGCGACGGGAGGGAATTATAAGTTAACCGTAGAATATGCCGGCAATACGCTTGAGGCAGAGACTTCTATTCCCAAGGTTACGCCTTTAGAAAGCGTTTGGTTTGTCTCGAAGCCTGAGAATAAGGTCCAGCTAAATGTTCGTTTTAAGGATGAGGCGGCCGATAAGAATTACTACAGGCTATATACTAAATTAGAAAAGGCAAAAGTTTTTACGCCAACCCTGCTCTCCAATCAGAACGACCAGTATTTTAACGGGAAAGAATTACAGCTCCAGGTAAACAGAGGTCCGGAGAATAACCTGACAAGTAAACACGATCCTTATTTTATGAAGGGGGATACAGTGATGGTTAAATTTTCGGGAATCCCGCAAAGTGGGTTTGAATTCTGGAACAGCTTGCAGGATGAGGTGCTGAATGGCTCGAATCCTTTGGTTGGAAGTACGAAAGCACTGAAAACAAATATTAAGGGGCCCGGAGTTGGAATATGGTGTGGTTATGCTTCTACCATTTATCGGGTGATTGCCCAATAAAAAAGCGGAAGATGATCATCTTCCGCTTTTTTATCTTCGTTACCGTATTTTAGAAACGATTGGTATAAGCCTCAAACTCTTTAACCAGTTTGCTGAAACCAGATTCCTTAAATGCTTCCATGCTATATTTAGACCCATCGCCAAATATCAGGCGAGGTTCAATATTATAGTAGTATTGTGTTACCGTAACGGGTTCTTTCTTTTCGTAATCGTAATAGGTATAAGAATAAGAATCTTCGACAGATACAAACTCCGTTTTGGCAATGATTGCATTTTCTGCTTTATAGACAGCAAGGATATTAGAGTTGGCGGTATAAGCCTCAGCATCCTTTTTATATCTTTCTTTTTCAGCAAGTTTTTCGTTTGCTATGATGGCATCATCTATTGCTTTAATATTGATCTGACCGGCAACCTGGATGTTCATGATCTGCATAGAGGTATTTGCATCTTTTAATACATCTGCAAATCTTTCGGCATCTTTAATTACGTTAAAGTTTGTATTGCCATTTCCTGTAGTGTTGATACTAAACAAGGTTTCAGTTCCTTTGGAAATGGAAGCACTTGATTTTAATACTTTTAAATCATTGCTTACGTCTATTTTCAGGGTAAAAGAACCTAAAGCCAGGTTTATGTTTGTTTTTAAAGGTGTACCGTCTGTATTGAACTCATAAGTTGAGGTTAATTTCAGCTCATCTTTATTGTCAACTTTCAATGTTGCACTTACAGAAGCAGGCAGCTCATACGTTGTTCCATCAAGGGATGCCGTTGCTTTAGCAGCAGTATAGGTTGCTGTGATTACCGCATTGTTTTCGGTAGCCGTTACTGTTGCAGGATAGCGGATTTCAAATTTATCGCTGGATGCTGTTTTGGTCCATTTGTTTAGTTTGCTATCGAAGGTGTAGATTCCGTAGAATTCATTTAAAGCACCCGATTTAACGCCTGTATTTGTTGAGGTAAGTGCAGAAAATATGCCGGTTACATTTTTACTCTTAGCCGCGAATCCGGTAGAGATGAGTTGTCTTCCAACCACAGTGTTGGAAATTATTTCAAGGTCAAGCTCTGCCAGTCTGGTTAATGCGCCAATAAATTTCTCATTAGGTAAAGTGTTTATTTTTCCTATAAAATTAATCCCATTCTCTACTAAAGCTTCTTTGTGTTTTTCAACGGTGAGTTTAGAATATTCCAGTTTAACAGGTGGAAGTACTGGTGGCTCTGAATTCAGATCCTTTTTTTTACATGATACGAGAGCCCCTAATAGAAGGGCAGAGAATAAAATGTTTTTCTTCATTATTTCTGTGTTGGTTTAAATTTGAACGAAGGTAACTATAATTTTCTCTGTTGGTTTGTTTTTATGCCAAATGTGAGTCTTTTCGCAGTTTGATTTGCGTTATGGGCAATGTATTTTTATAATGCAGATATCTTTCTCTGTTTATTTTTCTTGTGGATTAGATTTTTAGTTCCAGGTGGATGTCAAGTGGCTCTTGGCCAAGTAGTTCTGCATCAGGTTCTTCGGTTAATGTTGCTCCGGATTTCAGGTAAAAGTCGACAGTTGCTTTTGTTGGGGTCGCAGAGATGTACAATTTCGTCGCTCCAAAAGCCTTTCCTTCTCTTTTTGCTTCTACGATTAAATGTTGTCCGATTTGTCGGCCTCTATAGTTGGAACTGACATATAACATGTCCATTTTGCAGTAATCAGCATTGGAGCCCCTTTTTTTCTTTTCTATGGAGACCGCTCCGGCAAGTGTCTTATCGTCGAAGGCACCGATTACAATTCCGCCTGCATCTATGATTTTATACTGTGCGGCGATCAGTTCGTCAAGTTCTTCATCCTCCCATTCGCTGACTTCATAATGATCAGGAACCAGGATCAGGATTCCTTCTTTGTATTCGTAAGATTCATAAATGCTTTCTGCCCGGTCAATTGTTCTGATCTGTTCAATTTCCTTTCTCTTCAGCGGTTTGTACCTGATCTCTTTCATAAACAGGAGGAGTTATTTCTTAATGATTTTAATCCTTTTCAGGGATTTGCCATTTCTGGAGATCACGCCGATATAGAGCCCTGTGTTTAACCTGGAGACGTCAAATTGTGTATTCCCATTTGCTTTTTCTTCGAAGACGCGCTGGCCAAGAATGTTGTACATTTCGAAAGTATAGGCTTCGTATCCTCCGTTCAGGATATTGATGCTGGTTTCGACAGGGTTGGGGTAAAAACTGAAATCCGCATCTTTCAGGAAATCCACCAGGATGACTTCTGTCTGGATTTTGCGGCCATCAAGCGTTTCCATTGTTACCCGGTACCATTGCGGACCTTTGTTGGGGTTAAGATCGGTATAGCTATAGGTCAGTTGTCCGGGTATGATGTTGCTTTCTGAAAGGGGGGCGAAAACACCTCTTGAAATCTGTTTTTCCCAGCTGAGCTTTTTCAGGTTATTGGTGGTGCCAATCAGTAGATTCAGGACCACCTCATCTCCGATAGCGGTTCCGGTGAATGAGCGGGTGTAGCAGGAGATCCCCTGTAGGGTATAATCAATAGTCCGGCTTCTCAATCCTGTAAAACCAGGCCCTTTGGCCGCAATGGCAAAGATGGTACTGTTGGTTGTTGTTTTTTGTACAATGGTCAGGGTATCGCTGAGCTCAACCAGAGGGACCATTTTCTGATCTTTAAGGTGATAGATGGTATAACCGGTAGCATTGGCTATCGGGCTCCAGTGGAAGAACAATGCCTCATCGCAATTGTAGCCGATTTCCAGTTGAGGTGATTTAGAAATGAGGAAGGGCTTGCTTTGAAATGGATTTCCATCGATTTCCATTTTTAGGATTGCTTTCGTGAACAGGTCGGGTGTGGTCCACTGATAGAAATTTTTGCTCAGATCGGTATTGTTATTGAGAACGGTCCAGTTGGTTCCGTTGTCGTAGCTAATGGAGAGCTTTCCTGTTTTACCAGGAGAGAAGCTGTTTTTCCATCGGAAATAATTTGCTTCAGTTGCCGGAACATGGTCTGCATTTTCAGGATAAGTCCAAAGGAAATCATTTGCAGCACTGAGGCTGTAGGCAATGGAAAAATCCTGAGTGGCTTGCTGTACTTTACGGCCTTTGATATGAACCGTATAGGTTCCCGGAGCAAGGTTTTCCAGGCTAAGCTGCTGTACTGTATTCAGCTGGTCGATCTTTCGTTTTGCCGGAGCTGCAAGTGAATCCAGGTGAGGATAACTGCTCAGCACCCAGGGTAAAATGACTTCTCCGGATGGGCTTTGTAATGACAAGTCGAGGTGGTTAACAATGCTTTGTGCAGTGTTCAGCTGCGCAGGAGGATCGTTCCATACCAGGGTAACTTTAATTGATTTTTGATTTGCAGGAACTGATATCGGAAAACTGAAATCCTGATCCTGGCTCAGTACCCCTGTCTGATACCTTTTCTCTGTCAGCGTATTTAAGGCTTCACGTGCATTTAATTTACCATAGCCATACACATAATCCACCTGTGGCGTTCCCAGGTCATCAGCGGAATTGATTAATATGCTCCTTGCCAGTGCAGAAGAAGGTGTTTTTCCAAAAAGGCTTTGGTATTTTTGTTCAAAGAGAATTGTTACGCCACTGGCCAGGGCTGTTGCACCGGAAGTTCCGTCTTCTCCAAAAGAAACCAGATCCGGCTTTACCCTTCCATCATAGGCTGGTCCCCTGCTGCTGCCGGACTCGGTCATATTCTCCCGGTTTATTCCGCCAATGACCAGGATATTTTTTGCCTGTTTAAAATTTCCGGTGAGGTTTGCGATATTCGGAAGGCCGTTATAGGTTCCCGACTTTGGCGTTTCTGTACCACTGTTGCCTGCGGAGAAAACATGGATCAGTTCCGGTGCTTCGAATACCTGTTTATCGTAGGCAGCGGCTTCGATGCCATACATATTTTCTAGCTCCGTTCCGTACGAATGGTTTTGAATATTGATGTTTAAATCTTTAAAACTTTTCAATTCATCGGGCAGGAGACTCCTTTCGAAATTTGAGGAACTCAATTTAGCAGCAGGTGCTACCCCAAGGCCTTTGTAATAGGAGTTTCCATTGCCAAGTGCTGTGGTTGCCATATCCGTCGCATGCTGCGCAATCTGGCTGCTGCCACTGATTGCCCCCGGAATATACTTGCCTAATAAGTCGATGTCTTTGACATCAAACATTCGCTCTTTTAAGGAAATGGTAATTCCATTGCCGTTGATCTCCGGAAAGAGGGCATGTACGGTCGAGATTTCATTCAGTGTATGGTCAAATTTTGCCTGAACGGCTTCTTCTTTGACCGTTTGGATAATGTCTGCAAAAAGAATGTTTTCCTGTTCCAAAACAGCAGGTATTTCGGAAAGCGGCATCAGTGCGGTGATGAGGTTATGGCGATGATCAACCTCCGGCTGGTACTTCGATAGAAATGAAGGAACTCCGTTTTTGAGTTCTTTGAGGACGAACCTTACTTTTATGGGTTTGGCCTGGGAACTACCTTGTGCCAACAGCTCATTGAGCCGGTCACTGGCCTTCCATAAAGCGTTTGCCGGAGCCTGAAAAACGACTGTTGCGGCTAAGTTTTTTAAGGCTTTCCGGTTCAGCACAAAATGGGTTGAGGAGAACTGTCTGCTGGGATTTAATTTTGCTAATTCATTGGCACTAAGAACTCTGTTGGTTTTTATGAGGACCATACTATCTACAGGAAGTATTAGTTTTTTATCGGAAACCGAAACATACTTCTCATATGCCCGCTCAATTTTCGTTGAGGGAATCTGGGCCTGGACATCGGTGCTAATTAGCCAGAATAGCAATAAAAGAGATCTAGGTAGAAAATTCAATAATTTTATGTTGTAAAATTTTGATTACGTAAATAATTCTTACTAAATTACAATTAATCACCTATTTCACAAATTAACTAACCAATATTAATCATCCTAATTAAACTAATTTATGAAAACCAATCGAATCTTAACCCTAGCCGTGCTGTGCTTATTAACCGGGGGACTTTACTCATGTACAAAAGACAAAAGTGTAGCTGAAGAAGCGCCAAAACAGGAAGAACTTTCTGCTGCCACTTTAGCCCAGATTAAAGCCCAGGGATTTAGCACTGAAGGTGCCCGTAAAACTGAAGGCGGGTACCTTGTAGAAGGAGATATCCTTCTGACAGATGAGAATCTTGCTCAAAAAGTCGAAAGCCCTAATTTGGTGATCGCAAAAGAAGAGCAGTATAGAACCACCAATTTAGTAACCAACCTTCCGCAGGTAATTACGGTTTCCGTAACGAACCTGCCGCAGGTATATAAAGATGCTGCGATCATCATGATCAACAGATACAATGCGCTCAATTTGGCCCTTACTTTCCAATTGGCGACAACCGGAACCACCGGAAGGATCAATATTGTTGGTTTTTATGAAGGTCCGAGCGGAGGTTTCATTACTTTAGGTTCGGCAGGATTTCCTAGCGGGGGTAACCCTTTTAACCAGATCCGCATGAATACTCACCCGGCGGCTTATGGAACGAATCCTAATTTGAATTACCTTGCTTCTGTAATTCAGCATGAAGTTGGACATTGTATCGGCTTCCGTCATACCGATTACATGAACCGTGCTTATAGCTGCGGTGCATCTGGTGCCGGTAATGAAGGAACAGCAGGTGTTGGTGCAACCCACATCCCTGGAACGCCGACAGGCCCTGATGCAAACTCATGGATGCTTGCCTGCTCGAACGGTGGAAACCGTACTTTTAACGCCAATGACATTATTGCGCTTAACTACCTGTATTAATTCCTGAAAATTAATATAGCGCCTTGTGAATAGGTGATCTAACAGAACCCGGTCTAAAGTACCGGGTTTTGTTTTTTGTTTTATTATGTTTGCTGAATAATTGAGTAAAAACGCTATAAAAAAAATATTTATGATTATTGCGCCTAGAATACGTGGGTTTATATGCCTTACCGCTCATCCTGAAGGTTGTGCCCAAAATGTGTTGAATCAGATCAACTATGTAAAATCGAAAGGACCGATTGATGGCCCGAAAAAAGTGCTTGTCATTGGTGCTTCCACCGGTTTTGGTCTGGCTTCCAGGATTACCAGTGCCTTTGGATCTGATGCAGCTACCATTGGTGTTTATTTTGAAAAACCACCTGCAGAAGGAAAAACAGCTTCTCCAGGCTGGTACAATACTGCCGCATTTGAAACACAGGCGCATGCTGCAGGCTTGTATGCTAAAAGCATCAATGGAGATGCTTTTTCCAAAGAGATCAAAGAAAAAACACTGGCTTTAATCAAAGCAGACCTTGGACAGATCGACCTGGTTATTTACAGTCTGGCTTCTCCTAAAAGGGTTCATCCGGTAACGGGAGTAACGCATAATTCAGTCTTGAGGCCGATAGGTGAGGTATTTAGCAACAATACGGTAGATTTTCATACCGGAGTTGTTTCTGAAATCTCTATTCAGCCGGCGAATGAAGAAGATATTGAAAATACAGTTGCCGTAATGGGTGGTGAAGATTGGGCAATGTGGATTGACGAATTAAAAGCTGCAGGCTTACTTGCTGAAGGTGCAACTACAGTTGCTTATTCTTATATCGGCCCTGCTTTGACTGAGGCAGTATACCGTAAGGGAACTATAGGTCGCGCTAAAGACCATTTAGAGGCCACAGCTTTCACGATTACGGATAAGTTAAAGGATATTAAGGGAAAAGCTTATGTATCGGTAAACAAAGCCTTAGTGACCCAGGCGAGCTCCGCAATTCCGGTGATTCCGTTATACATCTCTTTACTATATAAAGTGATGAAAGCAGAAGGAATTCATGAAGGATGTATCGAGCAGATCCAGCGTTTGTTTAAAGAGCGCCTATATACCGGCGCTGAAGTATTGACTGATGCACAGGGAAGAATCCGTGTAGACGATTGGGAGATGCGTGAAGACGTTCAGGCGAAGGTTGCGGCTTTATGGCTGGAATCAACTACAGAAACGCTTCCTTCAACAGGAGACCTTGCTGGTTACAAAAAAGATTTCCTTAACCTTTTTGGTTTTGACGTAGCAGGAATTGACTACGAAGCAGATGTAAACGAAATGGTAGAGATTTCAGGATTGGTATAAATCCTGTTATTTTTAAAAAAGGGCAATTTTCAAACTGAAAATTGCCCTTCTTTATTTTAGCTCTTTTTTATAGATATTTAGCCAGTACTTCTTCCAGTTCTTTAGGGAAGAGGGGCTTTTTGAACAGCCTGATGACATGAGGGTTTGCCTCTGCTTTTTTGATGTCCCCGAAATCCAGTGTGGAGGAAAGAATGGCCACAATACATTTCTCTGTAATAGGACTTGGCAATCTTTTAAATATTTCCAGAAATTCAAAGCCATCCATTTCCGGCATTTGAATGTCCAGTAAAATGAAATCAGGGAGTTTGTCTTCTTCCCTCAGGTTTCGGTTGAGGTAGTTGAGTGCTTCTTCTCCGGATTGGCAAAGAATGATTTCATCAAATAACTTAGATATCGTAATGATTTTTGAATTGATCTTCAGATCAACTTCATTGTCATCTATCAACATTACTCTTTTGTACTTACTTAACATTTGGAATCGTTATTTTAAAGGTGGTGCCTTCTATTGAGTTCGAACTTACCGCTATTTTTCCGTTAATTTTATTCAATGCTTCTTTCACGATGAAAAGGCCCAGACCACTTCCATGATTGATCTTGCTCTTGAAGAACTGGAGGAATATTTTTTCTAAATGTTCATTCAGGATGCCCATTCCATTGTCGTTGATGGCAATGTTTACCTGCGTTGGCTGAACCTCTATGGTGATGTTTACATTTTTATTCAGCTCAGTTTCTTTCTGATATTTGATGGCATTGGAAATCAGATTGCCTAAAATCACTTCAATTCTGAAGGCATCCCCAAAGAAAGGTTCATTCTGGGTAATGTTCACATTGAAATGCATGTCTTTATCCGTATACGAATACAGTTCGATCAGATCTGAGACCAGTTTCTTGAAGTCGACCGCAGTGTTCTCTGAAATGGTCTTGTTGTTTTTATAGTATTGGAGTGTTTTCTGGATATAGTAATCCAATCTGTTGGAGCAGGTTTCTATCAATCCCCAGTATTCGCCGCTGGAATGAAAGAGGCCTTCCATTTTAACGAGGTTGACAATTCCCATGGCAGAAACCAGGGGTGCCCGTAGCTCGTGGGAAATGCTGTAAATAAACCGGTTCAGTTCATCATTGGTTTTCTCCAGCTCCGCTACTTTATTTCTGAGGTCTATTTTAGATTTATAGGCATCATAAGCATTTTTGATGGAGTTGTGCAGTTCCAGGTCATTCCATGGTTTGGTGATATACCTGTAAATGTCCCCATGATTGATCGCATCTGCAAGGGCCTCAATGTCGGTATAACCGGTCAGCAAGATTCTTGTAGGATCGGGATAAGTGTGTTTAATGTTCTTAAAAAATTCCACCCCTGTTGTATTGGGCATTTTCTGATCCGCAATAATCACCTGCACGGAAACGTTTTCAAGAATTTTTAATCCTTCGTCAGCGGATATGGCTGTGTAAATTTCATACTGGCGTCTAAAACTTGCTTTGAAAGCGTGCAAGTTATTTTCTTCATCATCAATATACAGAACACGTATAGTTGTTGCATTCATAATAAAGTGTATTATCGTGAGGTTACGGGTAAGGTAATAATAAATTCTGTACCGTGATTTACTTTTGTGAGT
The DNA here is from genome assembly GCF_003852525.1 of Pedobacter sp. KBW06. Lineage (GTDB taxonomy): Bacteria > Bacteroidota > Bacteroidia > Sphingobacteriales > Sphingobacteriaceae > Pedobacter. Next base: position 1,022,164 of record NZ_QAJL01000003.1, on the reverse strand, counting down.
ACATCAATCTGGCCATGATGGTTTTCAATGATTCTGAACACAATGGATAATCCCAGACCAGTTCCTTCACCCACATCTTTAGTGGTGAAAAAGGGTTCAAAAATTTTCTGTTTAACTTCTTCTGACATTCCTGGTCCTGTGTCTTTAATGCTGATTTTTACCTGATCATTTTCATGCCAGGTGGTAATGATTAACTTGTCTTCTTCCGTACTTGGTGCTTTTCCTTTAATGGCTTGAATGGCATTACTGATCAGGTTCATGAATACCTGATTGATTTTCCCCGGCATGCATTCAACTTTAGGTAAGTTACCATAATTTTTCTCAATATTAAAGTTGGCAGGAAAGGTATTTCTAACCAGCACCAATGTGGAGTCCAATCCTTCGTTCAGGTCAACGAATTTACAATCGTTTTCATCTAATCTGCTAAAATTTTTCAAGCTTCTGATAATTTCTGCAGTTCGTTTTGCGCCTTCACCGATTCCCGACAGGAGGGATTTGATTTCATCGCGGACAAAATCGAGATCTATTCTCTTCTTAAAGCTCTCAATTGCATTGATTTGTGTGTTTAGATCCTCATCAAGTTTGAGGTTTTCGTACATGTTGATGACTTCGTTTAGCTCTTCAATATCGAGTTCCAAAGGTTTGATATTAGAGGTCACAAAATTAATCGGGTTGTTGATTTCATGTGCAATACCGGCAGTAAGTTGTCCGAGCCCGGCCATTTTTTCTGAATCGACCAGCTGACTCTGTGCTTCCTTAAGGTCTTTAAGCGTCAGTTCAAGTGTACTGTTGGATTCCTGTAACTCGAGTGTTCTTTCATTTACCTTTTGCTCCAATTCGACATTTTGTTGCTTGATCAACTGCTCATTTTCAAGGGAAATCCGAAGGGCCTGAGCCTGAGATTCTTCTTTTTCCTTTTTAAAGGTATCGATCTTATCAGCCAGTGCAAAAGAAAGTAAAACCACTTCCAATGCTGAGCCAAATGGCATCATGTTATAGGTAAAGGTGTTGTATTCTAAGATATTGTAATCTTTCAGTACAAAGCTGCATACGCCCAGGAGAAAGACACTCCAGGCCAGAAGGAAAAACTTGGCCGGTCTGAATCCTTTTAAATAGACCATGAAAGCAATGATCAGCATATACATTGCTGCGGCAACAGCGGTAACCTGAATGATCTGATACCCTAAATTTAAATCTCCAAAAAAGGTAGAGATCAGGGCAATCAGGTATGGCAGATAGAAAAAGTTCAGCGTTTTATGTAATGTTGGAAGGAAATCCCGGGTATGCAAAAACTGCTTCATGAATTCTATTGCCGACAGGGCCGCCAGTGAACTCAGGATGTAAACGGCATGGGTAGACAGCCATGTATTGTCAGGCCATAGGTATTTAAAGGCATAGCCCTGAAAATTGGCCTGTGTAAGGCCTATAATCAGGATATAGACAATGTAGTATAAATAGCTCTTGTCCTTTGTAGAGATGAACAAAAACAGGTTATAGATAAACATTACGGAAATGATCCCGATATATAAACCGAAGATGATGGAGGCGTTTTGGATCTCATCGATCAGGGAGCTGCTGTTTCCAACAGTCAGCGGAACCTGCAGTTGTTCTCCGCCATGAATTTTCAACAGAATGGTATAGGTTTTATGCCTTTCCAGATTAAACCTCAGGGTAGGGATGGGGTTGTCGAATTTCCTGCTGGCATAGGGTAGCCTGTCGCCGGTTGCTTCATGACGAATCACTTTATGAGCGGAATCGACGATAAAAAAGTCTAAATAATCAATGGTTGGAAGGGCAAGCCTCAACATGAGGTCAGACCTGTTGCTTTCATTTTTGATCAGAAATTTCAACCAATAAGTAGCATTTGTAACGCCTAAATTAGGTACGGGGGTATTTAAGCGAGTATACTCCTGATTTGTCAGGGCAGCTTTAATGTCGATGCTGTGTTCCTGATCTTTTAAGAGCATAATTTTATTGCCAAAATTACGCTCGATTTTACCAGTCTTAACAATTACGGTGTCTTGTCCTGATGATTGCAAAGGCGCAAAAAATGCTGCCCAGATTAACAACAGAAAACAACTCCAGAATTTATTCATATTTAGGTATTAATAACTGATAATCAATTTCTACGTCTCCTTTAGGCCCGGTTTCCATGGTAAGCTGGATCGGGTTGTCTCTTAAGTCAAAGATACGTTCTCTGTCAAATTCCTCTGCTGTTTCCAGCGTTTTTGCATTCATTTTTCGGAGAACCCTCGCAATATAATTGTCGTTGGGATAGACAAATTCACCTCCTTTACCCAGGGAGTCCTCTACCACAAAGCCTACTTTTCTAACCATTGGCAGGGTATAATCTGCGCAGATGGTAAAAAGTGAGGCCAGTCTGATTTGGTTTACAATCGCAATTCCTGCCCTTACGAGCAGGATGCTGATGCCCACACCAGCCACACTTTTTGCATTCCAAAGTCCACAAAGCTCACCAGTTCCGCTATCAAAATACTGATTAATGATCGTCGCCACATTAGGGTCCATCGATCCCACTGCCTTTTCTACAGGAAGCGGATGAATGCCATCTGCGATATGAACACGTACCCCGCCTACCACTTCTCCACTTTCTGTTTCAGCAACGATTCCATGCACATTGGGCAGGTCCATCCATTGTCTGTTATTGGTGGTGATATTGGTAATCCCATAGTCTTTTAACACCTGTACATGCCCTTCAAGATACCTTTCACAGGTTTCGGGCTCTTTAACCGCAGTAAATGACCGGAAGGTTAGCTTCATTTCCATTTTTATATAAATTGTAATATATCTTTTAAAGGTTTTCGTAAAGCCCGTACCGTTGGAGCCGAAGCATGGGACAACCGGAACATAAATATTCCTTGTTGGTCCCCTAAAGTAGGGAATATTTGCAATAGATCCTTTTGATATTTTGACAGTTCTTCCGTCATTTTTTGATTGAGGCCTTCTCCCTTTCCATGATTTAGTCTTGCGAAGAGAAATAACGGAGCAGAAATCGGATGAAAAGAGAGCCCGTTGAGGTTTGCATTGATCCAAACCCTTTGAACAGCTTCTCCTCCTTTCAGGAAGTTTTCCGCTTCATAAGCCGGCATGGTAACCAGGCCAATTCCGGAAGATGTACGGATTGCTTTTCTCGACAGGTTTTCAAATGCAGCACCGCCACCCCATCTGTTTAACAGTTTAATGACCTCCGGACTTTCGGCAACTTTTAATCCGGTTTTATCTGATTCCGACAATTCAAGAGATAAGATATCCAATCCGTCTTTGGTTTCATTGACCGCTTCCGGGGTCCATCTGATTTCTTTGGTATAAAAATCATGGTGGCCCTGAGGGTATAGGAAACGAACCCTTTCTACACCGGCAACGATATCTGCAATCAGGTTGATTTGTTGTTCATCCTGGATCACCTGCAAGGTAGCAGGGGAGTTGAGGCTTGCAGCCGATTTTAATGAAGTAACTACTGCGGCATCAATAGGTGCTTTATTTCCCTGTTTTCTGTTGGTTAACCTGATGCCCATTCCTGCCGCAAGATCTGTTGCATAGGCTACGGTACTTTTCCGGAAAGAGAAAGCCGCTACCAGTCTTTTATTTTCCGGATTCGGAAAAGCCTGATAACTGGCTTCCAGCCCTGCTTTTCCTGCTTCTAGTTTGATGTTTTCAATGGCAGTTCCGAACGCGATGTTGGAGGTGATGTTGTCAAAATCTCCCCATGATACCGAATGTTGCTCATCATGGAAGAGGTATAGTTTTCCGGAACGGGCTACCCATTTCCATGGCTGGTTGTTACCTGCCGAAGGAGCAATAGCTGCTGCAGAGACCAATTGTTCCACCTGTTCGGTGCTCAATGGGAACGATTCCATTTCTTTGCTGCTGATGTCTGCAATTGCCTGGTTCATTTCGTCTGTTGTCAGTACTTCTGCCGTGTAATCCACTACATTGTAATCGTTGTCTTTTGCTTTGCTTTTATCACCGATCAGGTCTTCCAAATCTACGAAGTATCTGCCTGATTCTGTATATTGTTTCAGACTGATGCGTCTGCAGACGTCGGCACCCAATGCACCACCAAGGGCGACTGCCGAGGCTAGCTGCGGCCAGGTGGTGATCGATTGTCCAACTTCCACCATGGAAGCTTTCAAGCGGTTGGAGAGGGTGTCTACACCGATCATCGCCAGCAGGAAAGGAACTTTTTCTTCGTTGGTTTTCAGGTATTTTACCTGGGTATGATCTAGGTGGTCGATCCAGCCATGGAGGATAGGACGCTCAGGCTCGAGGTCAAAACGTTCTACATCCAGGGTTCCGCGATCGCTCATGTCCTGTACCACAGGGATGCCCAGTGATTTGGCTTTATGTCTGAGTAAAATTTTAATGTCAAGGCCATCGCATTCGTCTACAACGATGTCCAGATTTCCACCTTCTGTAAAGAAGCGGTCCATGTTTTCTTCGGTCATACCGTCGTCAAAACACGTTACTTTCAGGAAAGGATCTATTTCTTTGATCTCTCTGGCAACCAGGACTACTTTTTTAATGCCCAGGTTTTGTACACCTGTTCTGATGCGGTTAAGGTTGGTGAGTTCAAGAAGGTCGAAATCGGCAAGTCTGATCTCTCCGAATCCTCTTTCCATGGCCATGGTGATGGAAATGGATTGTCCTACCGAAAGACCTACTACGCCAATTTTCTGCTTGCCCAGGATATCGCGTTCTTCCGGTGTTATTTTGTATATATTTCTGTTTGTTCTTACTGCTATAAATTCTTCTTCATCCAGGAGATGGACCAGACGTTCAGACCATGGATAATATACCCATACCCCATATTCCAGTTTGGATAAATTTCCGATGTGTTTGATTTTCAATGCCTCCATTTCTGCAGGTTCCGGTTTCTTTTTCGGGTGTTTTGATTTGATCAGATCATCCAGCTGAGTCTCTATCTCATCGTGTATTTTGGTATGTGGTTTGTCTTTTAATAAAGCCTCAAGTGCGTCTTTATCTTGTTGTTGATAGATTCTAAAGAATAGGGGTTCACAGGTGGTGAAATCTTCTTTTATCAGGTTCTCAAGTACTAACATCTTTAAACGGGTTTATTTTATGAATTGCAAAAATAGTATATGTTAAGACATTACTTCTTTTTTTAACGATGTATTTAGCACTTTTGATTAATTTTGTTTTATATGGAGGACCAGTTAGTAAATATTTTGTATGTTGACGACGAGGTACATAACCTCAATGCGTTTAAAGCGTCATTCAGGCGATCGTTTAACGTCTTTACAGCAGAATCAGCGAAGGAAGCAATGCCGATACTGGCGGAGCATGCCATTCAGATTATTATTACCGATCAGCGGATGCCACAGATGTCGGGGGTAGAATTTCTGGAGTCTATTCTGGAAGCTTATCCGGACCCCATCCGCATTTTACTGACCGGTTATGCAGATATCGCTGCCGTTATCGATGCGATTAACAAGGGGCAGGTTTATTTATACATTACAAAACCCTGGCAGGAAACGGAATTAAAGTTGTATATTGAAAAGGCTTTTGAAGTTTTTCAACTGAGAAAGGAAAATAAAGAGCTGACTAAAAAGCTACTGATCGTCAATGAACAATTAGAGTTCATGTTGCGTCAGAAACTTATTTCTTAACTCAGATATTCTTTTGATGATTTCTTTATTTTAAGGTGTTTTGGTAACATTTTAGTACCTTTTTGTGTAATTATTTAAGAATAAAATCTGATGTAATTTTTATCAATAAATAGTTTTTTTGTTCATAATAATTAAAATATATTTAACAAAAAAAAGGCTAAATTCTATGAATTCTGACACTTCCGCAAACGTTCTCTATGTTGATGATGAAGTCCATAATCTAAATGCTTTCAAAGCCAGTTTCAGGCGTAAATTTAATATTTTTACAGCAAATTCGGCGGTTGAGGGCAGGCAGATTTTAGAGTCAGAAGATATTCACGTGATCGTTACCGATCAAAGGATGCCCGTGACTACGGGGATTGAATTTCTGGAATCTATCATCCCTGATTTTCCGGAACCCATTAGAATTTTACTCACCGGTTATGCGGATATCAATGCCGTTATTGATGCTATTAATAAGGGGCAGGTTTACCGTTACATCCAAAAGCCATGGATGGAAGATGACCTCAGGATTAACATTGAGAAAGCATTTGAACTTTACATGCTGAGGAAAGAAAACAGAGACCTGACTGCCAGTCTTATCGTGGCAAATGAAAAACTGGAGAACCTGCTCAGGGGAGACCTGGACGCCTGATCGATCTTTAACCTAAAAATACATGAGAAAACGGAGATTAGTTTTATGGTTACTACTCTCTGTCTTTTTTGTCAGCTGTGCTTATGCCCAGAATACCTCCAATAAAGGAACCGAGTTTTGGGTCGCCTATACCGGCCATGTTGATGGGGTAAATTCCAGATTATATTTATACGTCACTTCTGATGTGAGCACCAAAGTTGCTGTCAGCATTGGAGGAACGGCTATTCCAGGGTCACCCTTTTCAGTTACTGCAAATACGATCAGACCCATTCTGATCAATCCTCAGCTGCTGAATGTTTATATCGGAAGTTCAGACCTGATCGAGCAGAATAAGGCCATTCAGATCACCGCAGAAAAGCCGGTGGTTGTCTATTCACATATTTTCAGAGCGGCAAGGTCTGCTGCGACGCTGGTGCTTCCCACTAAGGTACTGGGGAGAGAATACTATGTTTCGGCTTACGTACAAAACAGCTATATTGAGAGTCCCAATCAGAATCCGAGACTCGTTCAGGGCTATTCCGAGTTTACCATCATTGGTGTGGCAGACCATACTCAGGTAGAAATCACACCTAAAGCTGCGGAACGGAATGGACAACATCAGGCAGGGGTGACATTTACGAAGGAACTGATGAAAGGAGAGATTTATCAGTATCAGTCTACCGGGGACCTTTCCGGCAGTCATATTGTATCTGTTGCCGGTGCCGGCAGCAGCTGCCAGCCGGTAGCTGTATTTTCCGGAAGTTCCTGGGTTGGTTTTTGTAGTTTTTTGCAAGGTTCGATTCAGGGAGGGGATAACCTTTATCAGCAGTTGTATCCAACTTCGTCATGGGGTAAGGAGTTCATTACGGCACCCATGATCAATAAGCCTTATGATATTTTCAGGCTTTATTTCAGTAAAGACAATACCAGCCTGACCATCAATGGAGCAGCAATCAATGCCGGAAGTACCAATTTTCTTCCAGGACCACTCAAGAGTACTTATAACAAAGGAGAGTTTTTTGAATTCAGCTCAAATCAGGCGAACCATATTGTAGCATCAGAACCTGTTAGTCTGGTTCAATATCAGATCAGTCAGGGTTGTGATCCCCGGAATACCGATTCAGATAATCCTTTATATCCCGGAGATCCGGAAATGACGATCCTGAATCCTGTAGAACAAACTTTGTCGAGGATTACCGTTTATTCCGCAATGAGGAACCAGACGAGCCCTCAAACCCAGATCACTCAGCATTTTATCAATGTGATCATCAGGAATGATTTTATTCCCTCTTTCCGGATTAATGGAAGTGTTCCGGCTGGCGGATTTGTACCCATCGCAGGAAGTCCTTATTCTTATCTCCAGGAAGATGTGACGCTGTCCTCTGCCATCAACCCTACACATACTTTGTTGGCAGCCGGAGGGTTTTCTGCAATTGCTTATGGGTACGGAAGGGTAGAATCCTATGGGTATCTGGCGGGCGCAGATGTCCGGAATCTTTTTCAGAATATTGAAATCATCAATACCGACACGGAGTTGAAAACACCCGATGTTTGTATGGGCGCTTCTTCGGAATTCGTGTTGACTTTGCCATATGCGACTACCAGTCTGACCTGGATTATTGATGGTGTGCGCAAGCCTGCTTTAATTGATCCGGTGGGAATACCGGTCCTTATTGATGGGGTTACCGTGTATACCTATCGCTATAATCAACCTGTGGTTTTTAACGCGCCAGGCAAACATGCGCTAAAGGTAGAGGTCTTAAATCCAAGTCCTTCGGGTTGTGACCCTATTGAGAAGATTGATCTGGATTTTGAGGTTTTTGCCCCTGCGGTGGCTGATTTTTCAATGAGTACAGCGAGTGGTTGTGCCGGTACTGCGGTTGTATTTACCGATAAAAGTAATCCGAAAGGAAAAAATATCTTAAAATGGATCTGGAATTTCGGTGATGGAAGTCCGGAACTGATTAGCGATAACGGAGCTCCGGTTGAGCATAGCTATGCCACAGCCGGAGATTATAAGGTGAGTTTGAAGATAGACAATGAAAATGGTTGCGGGCCATCGTCGAGTGGGCTTAAAGACCTTCATATCAACCGGATTCCTGAGGCTAAATTCAGTTATTCCGGATCCTGTGCAACAAAGGCAACTGCATTTACAGACCTGTCTGTTGCCAATGAGGGAAGCATAAACAAATGGCACTGGGACTTCGGAGATCCTTCCAGTACAGACAATATTTCCGTGCTTCAGGCTCCGGTGCATACTTATGCGGAAGCCGGAACTTATACCGTGGTATTGAAGGTCGAAACCGGTTCTGGTTGTGTTCATAGTTATACCGCCCAGGTTGAGATCGTTCCGCTTCCTGTGGCAGATTTCGAATTGCCGGGTGCTTGTGTCAGTAATGAGGCCGTTTTTAAGAATCTGACCGCAGATGCCGTCGGGCTGCAGTATTTGTGGAATTTCGGAGAGCCCGGTTCGGGTGCATCAAATACAAGTACAAGCCGGGATGGAAAACACCGGTATAGTGCGGCTGGAACATATACCGTTACCTTAACCGTTACAAATGCCAGTGGCTGTACTGTAGAAAAAGTAAAGAATTCTTTTGAGCTGAGCAGTTCCGATCCCCTTGCATCCTTTGAGCTGGTAGATCCCGGTGCATTGTGCAGTAACCATTCTTTCCAGGTAAGAAATACATCGACTGTTGGGATTGGTAAAATCAGAACGCTTAAATGGTACCTGGATGGAGCCCTATTGGAGATCGACAGGAACCCGGTTCCGAATAAGATCTATACTTTTAATTATGAGTCATTTGTAAGCCCGGAAAGCAAGCGGGGCGTCTTAACGCTGGTTGCTTATTCCGGATTGGAGGAAGAGGTTACTTGTCAGAACGCAAAAGATCTGGAACTGATTTTTCATGCCGTTCCGGTTGCACATTTTAATATCTTAGCGGAAGTATGTCTGAATACGGATGGATTCCAGGTAAATGCAGCGGTTTTGAAAACCGGGGAATCCGGAAGCTTTTCCGGGCCGGGAATTAGTCCTGCTGGTTTTTTTAATCCGTTATTGGCTGGTACGGGAACGCATACCATAAAATACAAACTGATTTCGGGAAGGGGATGCGTTGATGAATATTCGCAGGAAATTAAGGTCTTGCCGCTCCCTGAAATTGATGCCGGTCCGGATCTGGTGGTATTGGTTGCAGGGAAGGAAAAACAGCTCAACGCAAAGGCATCCGGATCTGATCTGGAATATAAATGGACTCCGGCAGCAGGATTGAGCAGAGATGATATTTTAAATCCCATGGCTAAGCCAGATCAGGATACAGAATACACTTTAAGCGTAAAATCCGGGAATGGTTGTGTGGTTACAGACCGGGTAAAGGTGAAAGTCCTGGATGACATTACGGTACCTAATGCCTTTTCTCCTAATGGAGATGGTATAAATGACCTGTGGAATCTGGTAAATATAGACAGTTACCCTGCTGCAACGGTCGAAATTTTTAACCGCTACGGAGAAAGGGTTTTCAATAGCCAGGGCTATACAAGGCCTTTTGACGGTACTTTTTCCGGAAAAACACTACCGGTAGGGACGTATTACTACCTCATCCGGCCAAACAACGGAAGAAAAGAAAAATCAGGAGCTTTAACTTTAATCAGGTAATTTAATTGAGGAAACTAGGCCATATTATCGCAGCAATATTGCTGGCCGGCCTTGGCGCCCATGGCCAGCAAAGGCCTCAGTATACACAGTATATTTTTAACAATTACCTGTTGAATCCTGCTTTAAGTGGTATCGAAAACTATACCGATATAAAAATAGGATACAGGCGACAATGGACTGGAATTGAAAATGCACCTCAAACCTCATTTGTTGCAGCGCACTGGAAGCTCGGAGATGACTACCTCTGGGGCAACCCATTGTCACTCCCGGATAAAGGAGATGATCCCATGAGCAGGAATTATATGCAGAATTACACTGCTTCTCCCGCCCACCATGGACTGGGACTGATTGCCGTGTATGATAAAGCTGCGGCCATATCCCGATTGGATTTTAACCTGACCTATGCTTATCATTTACGGTTACAGAATGCCTTAAATCTTTCTGTAGGTGTATCTGCCGGGTTTTCTAGGATAGGCTTTGATGTGAATTCCTTACAGTTTGAGGATCAGACGATGGAAGATCCTGCGATACGAAACACCACGATCAGCCAGTTTAAGCCTGATCTGGGAATGGGTGTATGGTTGTATGGAGCACGTTTCTTTGCCGGTGTAGCTTTGCAGTCTGCATTGCCTCAGAAACTGTCATTTACACAGAATACCGATTATAATTCCGGTAAGGAGGTGCCGCATTTATTTGTGACTTCCGGGTATCGGTTTTTCGTTGATGAAGAGATTTCTTTGACACCTTCGCTGATGTTTAAGCAGGTATCTTCTACACTTTCGGCAGACCTGAATATGAAAGCATCCTATAAGGATAAGTTTTGGATCGGTGGGAGTTACCGGAAGGGGGATTCCTTTTCGGCGATGATGGGAGGTAACTTTGGTAAAATGTTAAACCTGACTTATGCTTATGATTTCACGACTTCCGGTTTAAATAAGGTGAGTAACGGAAGTCATGAAATCGTGTTGGGCATTCAGTTGAATAATGTATACCAGGTCTGGAGCGGGCAGCGAAGAATGTGGTAGCTGTTTTACAGCTCCTTTCTTAAACGTGCTACAGGAATGTTCATTTGTTCCCTGTATTTTGCAACCGTTCTTCTGGCGATATTGTACCCTTGTTCTTTAAGAATCTCTGTCAGTTTTTCATCTGCAAGCGGTTTTCGTTTGTCTTCGTTACCGATACAGTCTTCCAGAATTTTCTTTACTTCTTTGTTAGATACTTCTTCACCACTTTCAGTTTGTATGGCTTCAGAGAAGAAGGATTTCAGGAGAAAAGTTCCAAATTCTGTTTGTACATATTTAGAATTTGCTACCCTTGAAACGGTAGAAATGTCCATGTCAATTTTGTCTGCAATATCTTTTAAGATCATGGGACGCATTTTGCGCTCATCACCGGTCAGCAGGTATTCATACTGGTATTGCATGATGGCATTCATGGTCTTCAACAAGGTTTGCTGTCTTTGTTTAATGGCATCAATAAACCATTTTGCAGAATCCAGTTTTTGCTTTACAAACTGTACCGCTTCCTTGAGTTTTTTATCTTTTTGTGCCGCTTTATCATAATGATCAAACATATCAATATACGAACGGCTCACTCTGAGTTCCGGTGCGTTTTTTGAATTGAGTGTCAGGATTAAGGTGCCGTCATTATTGGAAACATGGAAGTCAGGAATAACTTGCAGTTGCTTGGTGGTTACCTGGTTAGAATCTCCCGGTTTTGGATTTAAGCGTAGTATTTCCGCAATGATTTCTTTGAGGTCATCACTGTTCAGACCCAATGATTTTTCCAGTTTATCGTAGTGTTTTCTCGTAAATTCATCCAGGTGGTTTTCAACGATGATAATGGCTTTCTGAATGATTGGGTTTGCCGGATCTTTACGTTTTAACTGAAGTGTCAGACATTCCTGAAGGTCTCTTGCTGCGATACCCGGAGGATCGAAGCTTTGGATTACTTTGAGCATTTCCAGTACATCCTCTTCTTCTACCATGGCATTTTGTGAAAATGCAAGGTCGTCGATCATGGAGGTGATGGGCCTGCGCAGATAACCATCGTCATCTAAACTTCCGATGATTTGCTTACCAATGATGAAATCCTGATCAGATAAAGGAACTAAATCGAGCTGTTCCTGTAAGCTTTCAAAAAAAGTACTCTCAATTGCAATTGGAGTTTCTTTTTTTTCTTCGTCATCATCATTGTTATAGGAGGTACTATAGTCGTTTACGTTGTCGTCCTGTAAATAATCATCTACATTAAACTCATCCGTGCTTTCTTCCTTGGCACTGGAATCAAAATCATCCGGAGTATCATTAAGATCATCATATTCACCTTTAGGCTCCTCGGCAATCATTAAGCTGGGATCTTCAAGTGCAGGGTTTTCTTCTAATTCTTCTTTTATACGGGTATCTAATGCAACTGTAGGTACTTGCAGCAATTTTATAAATTGAATTTGCTGTGGAGATAGCTTCTGAAGTAATTTTTGTTGTAGATGTTGTTTAAGCATGTTTTGTAAAATAGGTATTTATGTACCCGCTCCAAAAATACGAATTTGGTTTACATATAAACTATCCCGACAAAGTATTATTGTGTTTTCGGCAAGGCCGATAAACTCAGGAAATCGGTTTATCTAATTTATATCTGATTGGTAGGTATGGTTTTAAGCGTTATCGGTCTTTAGCCAATATACTTGTTTTTTTCATCAGTATATAATTGTTTTTTTTATTGGTTTTCAGAGGTTCTAAAGGGTTCTCAAGCTGAGTTTTTCGTGGTTTTTATTGATCTCAAAGGTTCTCACGAATTCCTGAACGTGGTTTATCAGCAGGAAAAGGACTATAATCCCGACCTGAGTTTTGTCGTGCAATACCTGAGATTACAATGTTTTCTATAGAGATTGATTGTATTCAAAATATTCTCGTTTTCTCATTTTTATAGAAAAATATGTCACCGTACTTGTTTAGCCGCACTAAAAAAAAAGAGGCAATGGCTGGATTAATGGCGTTTTTTAGAAATAAAGTTTATACTTTTATTACGATGTTTAAAAACTAAAACTAATACTACTTATGAGTTTTGTAAAAGAATTTAAAGAATTTGCAGTCAAGGGCAACGTGATTGACCTGGCTGTCGGTGTGATTATCGGAGGGGCATTCGGCAAGATTGTGACCTCCCTGGTGAATGATTTGATCATGCCTCCGATTAGCTTATTGATTGGTGATAAAGGTTTCATTAACTTCTATCTGCCACTAAGCGAAAAAGTAAGACAATTCGTGGAATCGAACCCTACTGCTTCTCTGGAAGACGCAAGGAAAGTAGGTCCTGTATTTGCCTGGGGTAACTTCGTAACAGAGGTGATCAATTTCTTCATTTTAGCCTTTATCATCTTCCTGATGGTGAAAGCGATCAACAAAATGAAAAGAAAACAAGAAGAAGCTGCTCCTGCAGTGGTACCGCCAACACAAGACCAGGTACTTCTTACCGAAATACGCGATTTGCTAAAAAGCAAATAAGCGCACAATGTTAAAAAAATGAAAGGGCTTTAAGAAAATAATCATTTTCTTAAAGCCCTTTTTTATTGTGGTTCAGGTCTTAAAAAGTTCTTTTTATTTTCGGGTCTGTAAGGATAATATAATCTCCCAGGTGCTGGTGTTTAGTCCAGTCTGGGTTTGTAAAATCATCTCCCGGAAAACAGGAAATATTTGAGATCCGAAGTTTTGGCAGGTATTGCTTTAATTTAGCGAGAGTTCCCAGCTTTTCATCGCTATGAAAACGCCCGTTGACCTGGAAAATCTTTGCTCCTTTATGGGCTTTATAATATTTGGCTATTGACCAGGACATGCTGGCATCCCAGAGATTTTGCGTCTGATAGATCTTCATTGGACCCATGTCGTGACCTCCAAGGGTTTCTATAAATTTATCATAATATCTTCCCGTAGCTGTATCCAGCGGGATTGGAGGAAGGAAGGCAAGAGATGCAGCAGGAAATTGCTTTAAGGCTTCCAATCCGGATTTAGTAACGGCATTGCTGTATCGTGCAGCAGCATTTCCGGCAATTACCGGAAGCTGACCGGCCTTGGCAAATTCGATCATTGGGCGGTAATCTTTATAGTTGTTCCAGGCCCTTGCTTCTTTGTTGAAATTCTTTTCCGAAATCAGACCTGCCAGGTATTCGTTCATTATGGGTTGCGTATCGGTATGAAACATCTCCAAAGCCAGGGCTGTTTTAGGGTAAGTGCTGCTCAGTTTTTTTAGCAATTCGAACTCGAGAAGGTGACCGATGGAATCATTGTGTTCTTCTCCAAAAAAGAGGACGTCGATATCGTTGGTATTGGCTATTAATTCATCAATGCTGATGATTTTTTTGTTTTTTACATCATATATTTTGTAGGACTGTCCGGGGGATTGTCCAAATGTAATCAGGGGGATCCAAAGCAGAATAGCGACGAGTAGTTTTTTCATTATTGAGAATCGGTTTTGTGGGTAAATAGTTAAGAATTCAAAATAACGGATAATTTTTACCGATTAAAAATAGGAGTTTACCGACTATTCGCTCCTTCCGGAGTGATCTGCCTTTTAAAATGATGATAACCTATATACATTTGATGATAGAAAGCGCAACAGATCAGCTTTCAACACAAATGAATAGATAGGTTATACTGAAAATAAGTAATAATGGAAAAGTGGAAAGATTGTAATAAGAACAACAGGGTATGGAGTGGTTTCATTCTCCTTCTGATTGGTTTAGTGTTCTTTTTGAGGAATATGGATATCTATATCCCTCATTGGGTACTGAGCTGGCATACTTTGATGTTGGTGATCGGATTGCTGATTGGGTACAAACGGAATTTTGATGCGGGAGTCTGGTGTATCCTGGTCCTTATCGGAGGCTACGCTACGGCAAAGGATATTGTTGATATTGATTTGTCCAGGTATTTCTTTGCTTTTGCCTTTATCATCGTCGGCCTGTTTTTGATTTTAAAACCTAAAGGCAGAGGTTTTAACAGGGAGAAATGGAAGAAAAAACACGCTGACTTTAATACCGACTTTGGTTTTGGAAATATGGGCGACGGATCGGGAAGTATGGGGAATGATTACGGAGATATGGGTGATGGTTCGGGCGCCGGAGATTCCGGAGCCGCTGAATCTTCAAAGAAAAAAAAGGGCGATTGGGTAGATGAAAATGACGTGATTGAGTCGGTTGCTGTTTTTGGTGGAACAGATCAGATGATTTATTCCAAAAATTTTAAAGGTGGAGAGGTCGTAGCGGTTTTTGGGGGTTGTAACCTGAACCTTACCCAGGCTGATTTTGAGGGAGTAATTGTGCTGGAAATCATTGCTGTTTTTGGTGGGGTTAAAATTATTCTTCCTCCAAGCTGGATCGTGAAGTCGGAAGTGACCGCCATTTTTGGAGGCTGTGATGATAAGAGGGGGCCGGTTATTGTGACCAGCAATGAAGGGAAGATTGTTAAGATCACAGGCTTGGCGTTATTTGGAGGGATAGAGATCAGAAACTTTTAAAATGAATACCGATGAAGTGGTTTGCACTAAGATATATTTTTCAAATCATCAGCGGAGATGGGAATTATGCTTCTCAGTTTGATGAACAATTACGGCTGATCCAGGCCAAAGATGCTCAGGAAGCCTTAAATAAAGGAGAGGGGCAATCGGAAAACTTTCACCGTCCATTCCGAAACTGTAAGGGAGAGCTGGTGAAGTGGGAGTTTATCTGTATTGCGGATTTGTATGAGATTGAAGCCCCCGGAGATGGGTCTGAGATCGCTTCCGTATTACATGAGCCAGAAGATATGGCAAATTTTTTAGATGAGCTGAAACGTCGGGAGGCGTTTCTGCATCAAAGTATATCCATAAAGAATCCTAATTAAAACTATTTTGACCAGCAGACCTCTAGCCAATAAGAATATTCAACGATTTGCCGCGGCCATATTTATGGCCTGGGTTACTGTATTTGTACTGCTTTTTTATTATACCCTGAATTTTAACTGGTTCATTTCTGTGGCAGATAGCCTGATTACAAACGGCTTGCTGGCATTGGCCTGTATGATTCTGAGCAATATGCTTGGTTACTATCAGCCGAAAAATGAAACCATTCTTTTCCTGCTTGTCCTGACCCTGATGCTTGCAGGCCTGATTACTTTTATCAGCAATGTTTCTCTAAGTTATCTTTTTGTAGACGAACCTACTTACAAAAGTTTTCTGCAGTTATCGCTCATCATTCGGTTCATCATTGTATTTGTCTTTTTGGCCTGGTGCGCCCTGGCGAATATATTATGGTATCGTTTGGAAGAGCAGTCGGCCACCCAGGAACGTTTACTTACGGCGCAAAATTTATCTAAGGAAGCGGAATTGAATAAATTAAGACATCAGCTGCAACCTCATTTCCTTTTCAATAGCCTGAATTCTGTGTATGCACTGACGATTATGAACCCTAAAGAAGCGGGGACGATGATCATGAAGCTGGCCTCTTTCCTTCGCGGAACCTTAAAAAGAGACGATGAGGTCTGGGTAAATGTAGGGGAGGAGATGGAGTACATTCAGCTGTACCTGGACATAGAAAAAGTACGCTTTAGCCATCGTTTAAATATTGATGTGAAAGTTGAGGAAGAAACCATAGATTTATGCTTGCCAGGGACTCTGCTGCAACCGATTGTGGAGAATGCCATTAAATTCGGTTTGTACAATACCGCTGCGGCCATTACGATTTCCATATTGGTTACGCTGGAGAATAACATGCTTGAAGTGACGGTTCAAAATCCTTTTGATCCGGAAATGAAGGCGACAGGAGGAACGGGCTTTGGGTTGACGGCCATTAAAAGGCGACTGTATTTGTTGTTTGGAGATGAGAAATTACTGCAAACCAGGGCCACAGAAGAAAATATGTATATAACTACGCTTAAAATACCTCAGAAACAATGATGAGAACGATACTAATAGATGATGAATCCCTTGCCCGAGACATAGTGAAACATTACTTAAGCAATTTTCCGGATATTGAGATCGTTGCAGAGTGTAGCGATGGGTTTGAAGGGATTAAGGCCATTACGCAGCATCAGCCGGATTTCATCTTTCTGGATATTCAGATGCCCAAGATCAATGGCTTTGAGATGCTGGAGCTGGTAGAGAAGCATCCTGCGGTCATCTTTACTACAGCCTTTGATGAATACGCCATCAAGGCTTTTGAAGTCAATGCGGTAGACTATCTGTTGAAACCAATAGAGCAAAGCCGGTTTGAGCAGGCGATCCATAAATTGCCGGCGAGGTTAAACAATGGAGATGGCAATACGAAAGAACTGCTGGATTCTGCAGCCCTGAACCCTGCACAGAACAACAGGGTGGTGGTGAAGAAGAATGGTGTGATCAAGATCATTGCGGTTACCGACATTCATTACCTGGAAGCAGATGACGATTATGTGAAGCTGAGTACTACTGAAGGAATATTTCACAAGAATAAAACGATGAGTTTTTTTGAGCAAACTTTAGAATCTTCTCAATTTATTCGTATTCATCGTTCATATATCATAAATTTGGCGCAGGTGACAAAAATAGAGCTGAAAGAAAAGGACAGTTATATTGTATTGTTGAAATCTGACATATGGCTTCCGGTAAGTAAAACGGGCTATATCAAGCTTAAAGCGGCGCTTGGCTTGTAAGAAATCAAGAAAAAAGAAAACTACCTTGAATTCTATTTGCAATTAAATAAAAATCAAGCTATATTTGCACCTCTTATTTAAAAAAATAGTCTAAGATATAATACAGTTATGAAAAGAACATTCCAACCTTCGCAAAGAAAGAGAAGAAACAAACACGGCTTCCGCGAAAGAATGGCTACAGCAAACGGTAGAAGAGTATTAGCTTCTCGTCGTGCAAAAGGAAGAAGCAAACTATCAGTTTCTGACGAACGTCGTCACAAAGCATAATTTTTGATTGCAGCACATTAAGTGTTAGCAGATCACAATATCTGCAAATTTGCGATCAAAAACATGAACACATTTAATAAAGAAGAACGGTTATGTAGTAGAAAATTATTAGATCTGCTATTTAAAGACGGTTCTTCTTTTTTATTATATCCATTTCGCGTTTCCTATCTTTTTGTTGATGCCCCGCACAGCTTCCCTGCTCAGGTAGTGATCAATGTTTCCAAAAAGCGCTTCAAAAAAGCGGTAGACCGGAACCTGATCAAGAGAAGAAGCCGTGAGGCTTACCGTTTGCAAAAACAGGCCGAGCTCTATCCCGCAATTGCGGAACAGGAGCAGCTGCTTATTTTTTCTTTACAGTTTGTAGGAAAGAAGATCTATGAGTTCTCTTTTATGGAGAAGAAGATGGATGGCGCCTTAAAAAGGCTGATTAACAACATCAAAAATGATCAGGGCAGTTAAGCAGGTCATCGGCTGGTTCTTCCTGCTGCTGATCAGGGCTTATCAGTTGCTTTTATCGCCATTATTAGGGGCGCAATGTCGTTTTACACCTACATGCTCTCAGTATGGGATGGAGGCAATAAAAAAACACGGACCTTTTAAAGGAGGATGGTTAACTTTGAAACGGATTGGACGCTGTCACCCCTGGGGGAAACATGGACACGATCCCGTTCCTTAAGCCTGAGTATTTAATTTTATCTGATGACCACTATACTTCAAATCGAAACTGCCACACAAGTTTGTTCTGCCGCCATCTCTCAGAATGGGAAAACCATTGCACTGAAAGAAGAAATGGCGAGTAACATTCATGCAGGTAGCCTGACTTTATTCATCAAATCTGTAATGGACACTGCGGGATTAAAGTATGAGGAACTCGATGCGATTGCAGTGAGTAAAGGTCCGGGTTCTTATACCGGATTGCGAATTGGTGTGTCTACGGCTAAAGGACTTTGTTTTGCTTTAGACAAGCCTTTGATTGCAATAGATACGCTGCAGATGATGGCTGAAGGTTTTGCTGCACAGCAGCCGGAAAACAAAGGATTGATCTGTTCTATGATCGATGCGAGAAGAATGGAAGTCTTTACGGCTGTATTTGATCAGCAATTACAGCATATTTCTCCTGTAGAGGCAAAAATCATAGATGAGCAAAGCTTTGAAGACTTATTGAATAATCAGGTCATCACTTTTATAGGTGATGGTGCGGCAAAGTGTGCCGAAGCATTGCGTCATGAGCATGCCCGCTTTTCTGAAATAAATTTCAACTCTGCTTCCAATATGAGCCGCCTTGCGATGGAAGCTTTTGAAGCTGCAAAATTTGAAGATGTAGCTTATTTTGAACCCTTTTATCTAAAGGATTTCGTTTTAACAACGCCTAAGAAGAAGTAATATTTTCCCGGCTAAAATCGGTTCTTAGCGCGCTTCCTCAGTTTTTTCCTGGTATTACAATGTTGTTTCTAAGTGTTCGGAAGGATGCGGAGGAGCTTCGTATAGGCATTGGTGTTGCTGAGGGGTTGCTGAGGGGTTGACGTAGGGTTGATAAGGGTTGATAAGGCCTTTGACGTTACCAACCCTACGTCAACCCCTCAGCAACCCCTGTTCAGGGCCAAAGGCTGTGCAAATCATATCCAAGCAAGCCTATAAAGAGTGTTCTATACTACGATAAGTTTACATAAAAATGCTGATTTTACTATTCTAAGCTTACAGCTGCTGATTTGCCGGATAATTTGCAGCAAATTTCGGTAATCTTCGGCGATGTCGGGAAATTAAATCTTTTGAATTTGTAATTTAAGGTTGTTATTGTTATAATAGTTTATTAAATTTATAATTATATAACCTATAAAGATATGGCGACGTCAAAAAACAGGCTTCCTAGTGGAAAACTGGGAAATACAGTCTCTTATGAGCTAAATGGCAAAATGGTCACACGTGGCATTGGAGAAAACAATAAGAAGCGGAGTAAATCGCAATTGGGTGTAATGCAGAGAACGAAGGTAACTTCTAAATTTCTAAATCCGGTAATGCCCTTTATTATGATTGGATTTGAAATTGAGGCTAAACTGACTAAAGTACATCCACAAAATCCGGCGTTCGTGTATAATTGGAAGAATGCAACCAAAGGGAATTATCCAAAGATCAAAATTGATTTCGAAAAGGTCTTATTAACTAAAGGCGAGCTGCCGATATCCCCGGGAGCTGGAATAAAACTGGTTGATAATGGAGTGGAGTTTAGCTGGGATGGAGAAACTGATCCGGAGGGAAGTCATTGGTCGGATCAGGTGATGCTGCTGGCTTACTTTCCGGAGTTGAATCTGGCAAAATTCGTTACAGCTGGTGCTGCCAGGTCCATCGGTAAAGATCTGCTTCCTTTATTCATCGAAAGAAAGAAGTCATTAATGGAACTTTATATCTCATTTATCTCAAGCGATAGAAAACGTATTTCAAACAGTGTCTACGTTGGAAAGCTATTTTGGTAATTGGATTCAATTTAAAATTTTGAAATATGGGCACTTATAAACCAGGGATATTTGGTCCCTTCAACGGCACTGTCGGACATGTCGTTGCCGCGAAATGGAAGGGAAAAGACATTGTCAAAAATTCCCCTGAAAAAACGAATAAAAAAGCGAGTCTGAGTCAGGTGGATCAACGAAGCCGTTTCAAGCTGATTAATGATTTTCTGGCCTGTTGTTCCGGTTTTGTCGCTCTGGGTTACAGAGGGGTAGGAAAGAAGCGGATTCCAATAAATGTAGCGGTAGCTTATCATTTAGAAAACGCGGTAACAGGCATTTATCCGGACTATGAGCTGAATTATGCTAAAGTGAAGTTAAGCTTGCATAAATCAATAGATCCGGTTATAAAACCAGAATTTTTAGTAGAAAAAGATGGCGTACTGACAGTGAGCTGGCAAATGCCGAGGATGAGGAGTATTACGACGAAATCAGACGATCTGGCTTATATCATTTGCTATAATCAGATGAAGAAGAGGTGCATGGAATTCCCGGAAACAAGAAGAAGTGACTTGTCTGCAACGTTAACTATACCTGAATTGTACAAAGACGATGAGTTGCATTGCTGGATCTTCTTTGTTTCGGCAGACGGAAAGTTTACTTCTGATACGCAATATTTGGGATCTGTGATTTCGATTCTCGCTTCATGAGGCTATTATTTTTTCCTGTTTGCTTTTGCAGGGTGTTTCAGTAACGACACCTTATTGAGATTGGTGTGCCGATAGAATAAGATATTATTTAAGGAATAAAAACCCTACCTCTTTTTAGAGAAAATGCTGAAAAACCGTTTGAAAAGACTTTGAGGCTCATCCCCCAGGCCAGGCATCGTGCTGCTGTTTAACGGATGTTCCACGAAGTTTCCGACCTTTATCGCCAGTCCGAAGTAAACTGCTGCACCATTATAGCCTTTTCCTGTCGTCGCATCTTTGTTAAAGTAGCCTTTGGCCTGACTTACCGTTTTGAGCAAATCATCGGAGCCAAGAAATACTTCAAAGTTAGGCGTTTGGTACATTCCCTGGAGCCCCATGAAGAATAGGTTATTGAAGTTATAAGTAGGGATAGCTGTTAGGGAAAAGTTCTCATATTTAAATTTGTTGACGAATGCCGCATCGCCCCCTTTATAAAAAAGGTTCTTGGATACAATCAATCCCGGGGTGTAGAAACCAAAGCTTTTGGAGAGCATAAAATCAGCTTTTGCATTGGTTAGGGAATAGAAACTGTTGGTGTCTGGTTTGAGCGTAATGGCATCGGTAATGCGGTTTTTCATCTCCTTATTGGTTTCTGAGCCTGTAAGTGGAATTAACGCATTGATGTCCTTTGTATAAGATTTGCTGTTCCAGCGTATAAAGCCCAGGTCTTTTAAATTGGCCATTATAAAAACGCCGCTTTTAGCATTGTAGGAAGTTCCAAGGCTGATGGAGGCACCTGGATTTCTGAAGCTGGGCATAAAAGTATTGTAGGAGATCTCCTTTCCTTTCAGAAAAGTTCCCCGGTAACTTCCATTGAATGCGATATTTCTTACACCGCCGATGTCCCTGAGCTCTGAATCTGTGATGTCCAGTTTGTTATAGGTTGTTCCACTTAAAATGCTAAACTTGACACCAAAAGCTAATTTTTTAGTATAATTTTCCCGGTAACTGACGCTGAATTGATGGTACGATTGAACATAACCATCGTTGTTAAAAGCATTTGACTGCTGAGGCTGTGTGATCAGGTTTTTGTAGTTATTGATCAGATCCAGGGTCTCATTTGTGTAATTCAGGTGGGCATCTGTCCTGAGTTGCCAGGAAAAGCCGAGTTCCTTCTGGTATTTGTAAGAATTGAAAATTTTAAGATTGAACAAGTAGATGTTTGTATTTTGAGCGACGGTATTGTTTCCTTTTTTGCCCATGGGCAAAAGGCTGTTGTCCGTCTTGTTCTCATTTATTGCTTTTCTGATGAAATCAGAATTGCCCTTACTCGCTGCATTTACCCCAAAATAAGGGAGGAGGAAGTTGGAGGCAAATTTTCTGGAAGAATCCAGTGTAAAGGTCTTTTGTGCTGGGTTTTCAAACCCGTCAAAGAGCGTTTTTGTATTAAATAACCCATACTGCTGTGCTTTTAAGCAATTAGCGGATAGGAGTGAGATGCAGATAATTATTCCCCTTTTTAACATGTTTTAAAAAATTGCTTAACAAACTTGATGATTATTAATGATTTATGGTGAAAATTCTAAAATTCTTTTTCAATAACCAATGGCTTGCTTAACAGAATATTGCTTTGGAAGGTTCCGTTGTCTCCGCTTAACTGATAGACGAAAGCTTCATATTCTTTCAATCCTTTTTCTGATTGAAGGTGTTTCAGGTAAGGAAGGTAAATATTTTTATTCAGGAGCTCAGCAGAATTCCGGTGGTCCACATAGAAATTGAGGTTTGAATTATTCGGCAATTGATTGTTTACGTTGGTATAAGTGTGGGTGTTGACCAATAATTTGTTGCTTCTGTAGTCATCCAGAAAAGTCTGGATCGGAGCGGGATAGTTAGAAAAGACCAGATAGTTGTCGATGATGACATAATAGGGTTTCTTATAGGATTTAAAAGGCATCCCGAAATAAGTGTATAGAAGATCGGCTTCTTTAAATTGTTTGATTTCGTCCGAATAGTTATCGCTTAGGTCAAGAAGCAGCTGATTGAGCTTGTCTCCGTTTGTCAGGTTTATCGCGGCCAGTTTTTCACCACTGCCCAGCTGAAAATTTAAGAACTGGTTTTTGAAATATTTTGGAAAAAGTGCTTCCAGATTTAAATGGTATTTCAGGTTAATGTCTTCGATGAGTTTTTCTCTTTTTTTGTCTTCCTTCCTGTGGGCAAACCATGGGGCCAGTTTTTTTCTCCAGTTGGCATAGCTGTCTACCGCATAGATGCTGTAATTGGCTGTTTGTTCCGGAAGGATCGTACTGATCGTAATCTTTTGCGGAGGTGTTTCAGAGAACAGCTGGTAATAGCTTTGCGGGTCGTTTAATTGCGTAGTACCGGTAAACAAAACCCTTTCCTTACTGAAATTATAGCTGAATATTGCAAAGGCGTCCTGATGGTCGAGTACAGCTGCTTCTCCAATTAATTTTCCGGGTACTACCGCTTTCAATATTGTCGGAATGCGGTTAAAGTTCAGGTAAAGCTGTGCAAGGCTGTTTTTAGAAAACCTGCTGCCCGACTTAATATAGGCCACAAAATTGTCGTCTTTTTTATCAAATGTTTTCGTGAGTATTTCTGCGACTGGCTTTGGGGTATTGGAAAGCAGGATTAAATGGTCTTTAACCCCTAAATAAAATATGCTGCTGTCCGGTAAGGTAATTTTCGTCGTATTGCCGGTACTGTCGAGCAGAATATTTCCTGATTTTAAGGACTGGAACAATTGTCTTTTACTCACTTCCGTTCCGCTTTGAGTGCTCAGGAGGTAATTGATCTCTTTGCCTGTTCCGGGAAGGAAGCTAAGGTATACCGTTTGTTTATGAATGAGTTTATTGATTGCCGGCGAGGAGAGTAAAAAGGTTTTCAGGGATTGCATTTGCTTCGCTTTATCTTCTCCAATGATTTCCTCAAAGTTGTCTTGTCCTTTGAAAATGTCAAGAATGCTTTTGTCATTTTCAAAAGAGAATACAAAGCCCGATTGGTTTACTGCGGCATACAGACTGAGATCAGACTGTGCATGACGGGTATTCAGTTTGGAGAAATATAAATAAGCCATGGTCACAATGGCTGTCAGAAGTACGATGATGCTAACGAGGATCTTTTTCAAATCAGATATTTTTTGCCGTTGTGAAGCCTACCTAAGCTCAATCCCAACTTTAGTAAGCAATATACTGGTACAGGTTTTATTGTTGTTCCTACAAATTTAATTTAATAAGTTGGGATTACTAAGAAAATGCAACCAAGTTTCTTAATTTTGAAGGATTAAAAAAGCCGATTTTATGATGAACAGACGTATTATTTTAACCGCATCTCTATTTGGATTGACCGCTGTAGTACTTGGTGCCTTTGGTGCCCATGGTTTAAAGAGCCAGGTAAGCCCGGAAGCTTTGGTCATTTGGAGCAAAGGGGTAGAATACCAGTTTTATCATACTTTCGCTTTATTGTTCCTTTCGCAGCTCAGTCTGAACCAGCCGAAGCTGATAAAGCTGGCCTACGGTTTTTTTACTTTTGGGATTGTCCTGTTCTCAGGTTCCCTTTATCTGCTGGCAACAAGAGAGATTACCCAGATCAGTTTTGTGCGCTTTATCGGTCCGGTAACCCCGATAGGAGGATTGTTGTTTATCCTTGGCTGGCTGAGTTTATTTCTTGCCGCTTCAAAAAATAAATAATCATGGCTGCTGATCAATTGGAATTTGAAGAAAGGGAAACCCTCTTCATAGAAGTCATCCTGCCCTTATCCCTGGCTAAAAATTACATTTACCGCGTTCCCTTCGACCTCAACGGGGAGGTTGCTGTAGGAAAACGGGTGGTGGTGCAATTCGGAAAAAATAAGATCTATACTGCATTAATCAAGAGCATTAGTAAAAATGCCCCCGAGGTTTATCAGGCAAAATATATCATCGATGTTGTTGATGATCATCCGGTCATTACCACTACCCAACTGGAGTTCTGGGACTGGATGACAGGTTATTACCTTTGTAATGAAGGTGAAGTGATGTCTGCGGCATTACCGGCCGGCTTAAAGCTGGCGAGTGAGACGATCATCGTTCTTAAAGAAGAATTTCCTCAGGATGGCGAAGTCTTAACCGCAAAGCAGGAAGTGCTGATCAATGCGTTAAAGATCCATAACCGCCTCACGATAGATCAGGTATCTGCACTGCTGGGACAGAAAACCGTGTATCCGATCATCAACACCTTACTGGATAAGGAAATGGTGTATATCGCTGAGGAAGTGGTAGAAAAATATAAGCCGTTGCTGAAGTCTTTTATCAGCCTTCATTCTTTTTATCATGAAGAAGAAAACCTGAAACAATTGTTTTCTGTGCTGGAACGTGCACCAAAACAGCTGAATGCTTTACTAACGTTTTTAAAGCTTTCTAAGCAACAAAGTCTGGTTCCTAAGCAACAACTTCTTGAAGAGAGCGATTGTGGCCAGGCTGCGCTTAAAACGCTGCTGGATAAAGAGATCTTTGTGGTAGAGAAGAGGCCGGTGAGCCGATTGAAAGAACAGGACGATGACTTCGTGATGAACTTTGAATTGAGTGAGACACAGGAGCAGGCACTGACGCAAATTGAAAACGAATTTGATCAAAAAGATGTGGTTTTACTGCATGGGGTAACGGCCTCGGGTAAAACACAGGTCTATATTAAACTCATTGAAAAGGCAATTGAAAAAGGCGGACAAGTCCTTTTCTTATTGCCGGAGATTGCCTTAACCACGCAGATTGTGGAACGTATTCAACGTTATTTTGGCGATGCGATTGGGGTATACCACTCTAAATTCAATAATAATGAAAGGGTAGAGATCTGGAATAAGGTCCTGAACGGGAAATACAGGGTGGTGCTGGGCGCACGTTCTGCCGTGTTTTTGCCTTTTCAGGATTTAAAACTGATAGTGGTGGACGAAGAGCATGAATCTTCTTATAAACAGCAGGAACCTGCACCACGTTATCAGGCAAGGGATGCTGCAGTATACCTTGCCTGGCTGCACAAAGCAAAAGTTGTTTTAGGCTCTGCAACACCTTCGATTGAAAGCTATTTTAATGCCTTGCACCAGAAATACGGATTGGTAACGATGAGCGAAAGGTTTGGAGGGGTGGAACTGCCTGTTCAGGAAGTCATCAGCATTGCGGAAGAAACCAAAAAGAAAAAAATGGTTTCCTATTTCTCCAATATTCTGGTTGATGAGATTGAGGCTACGCTAAAACTTAAGGAACAGGTAATCCTGTTTCAAAACCGGAGGGGCTATGCAACGATTCTCATCTGCGCAACCTGCGGTTATGCGCCTAAATGCGTGAACTGTGATGTGAGTCTTACCTATCATAAAACGAGCGGAAAGCTGCATTGTCATTATTGCGGCTATCACCAGAGCAGCATCAATGTTTGTCCGGCCTGCGGATCGGTACATATTGAACAGAAAGGCTTTGGAACGGAAAGGGTAGAAGAAGAGCTGAGCCTGATCTTTCCGGAAGCGAAGATATCCCGTTTGGATGTAGACAGTACCCGGACAAGGAATGGATTACAACAGATCATTTCCGACTTTCAGGAGAAAAAAACAGACATTCTGATCGGTACTCAAATGGTGGCGAAAGGATTGGATTTCGACAATGTAACGCTGATCGGAGTAATCAATGCAGATACGTTGTTGAATTATCCAGACTTCAGGGCATTCGAAAGGAGCTACCAGTTGCTGGCACAAGTAGCAGGAAGGGCCGGTAGAAGGGATAAACAGGGGAAAGTAGTCATTCAGGCTTATGACGACAAGCACCGGATCATTGCGCAGGTTATTGAGAACAAGTACCAGGAGATGTATACTGATGAAATCAGGGAGAGAAGGGAGTTTCATTATCCACCTTTTACCCGCATGATTTTTGTCAACATTAAGCATAAAGACATGAACCTGCTGAATGTTGCCGCCCAGCAGTTTGCAACTGCCTTAAGGGTACAACTGGGGAACCGGGTCCTTGGACCGGAGCAGCCTATGGTGGGCCGGATCAGGAATTATTACATCAAACAGATCATCATCAAAAGCGATAAAAATACGGCGATTACGAAAGTAAAATCGGTATTGAAGGAGGTTATTTTGCAATTTCAGTCGCAAAAGGACTATAGAAGTGCTATTGTTCAGGTAGATGTCGATCCATACTAGTTTTATAGCGATTGATACTGTGATGATTAGAATTTTGCCACCGATTATAGTTCAGGATTAGATTTCAAAAGCCTATTTTTGACGTAATGGCGTATAAGTTTGTAGATAATTACAGGGAGCGGGGAGCGAGAAAGAAATTGGTTGCTCATCTCGAAGGCAGAGGTATCACAGATCAAAATGTGTTGAATGCAATCGGGAAAGTACCCCGTCATTTTTTCTTTGATGAAACTTTCTGGAATCAGGCTTATAAAGACATTGCTTTCCCTATCGGAGACGGTCAAACGATTTCTCAGCCTTATACTGTTGCTTACCAAAGTGAATTGCTCCACATCAAAAAGGGAGATAAAGTATTGGAGATCGGTACAGGATCAGGATACCAAACCTGCATTTTAATGGAACTGGGTGCCAATGTATACACCATAGAACGTCAGGAAAGCATTTACAGACATACCATCCGTGTTTTACCGGGGATGGGCTATAATGCCAACTTTTTCTTTGGAGACGGTTCTAAGGGCATTGCAGAATATGCCCCTTACCATAAGATCATCGTTACTGCCGGTGCACCTTTTGTTCCGGAGATCCTGCTCAAACAATTGAAAATAGGAGGTATTCTCGTGATCCCTGTGGGAGATGAGCATAGCCAGAAAATGGTGACGGTCATCAGGGTAAGTGAAACGGATTACGAACGCATCGAGCTCGATACCTTCCGCTTCGTTCCTTTAGTAGGGGACCAGGCCTGGTAAGTTAAAACTTCATTGCCCGATCCATTTCTCTTTTGGATTCCCTGTCTTTAATGCTGTCCCTTTTGTCGAATTCCTTTTTACCCTGTGCCAATGCAATCTGGATTTTTGCAAAACCTCTTTCATTGGTATAGATCCTTAAAGGAACAATGGTATATCCCTTTTCCTCACTTTTCGCTTTCAGTTTCTTCAGCTCTTTCTTATGGAGCAGCAAAATACGGTCGCGCTTAATGTCGTGATGGTGAAAAGAGCTGTGGCTATATTCGGAAATGTGTAAATTTCTAACATAAAGAACCTCCCCTATGAACATGCAAAAGGCATCGGACATATTTGCTTTACCTTGTCTGATGGCTTTAATTTCGGTACCCAACAGGGCCAGTCCGGCATTAAACTCCTCAACAATATGGTAATCAAAGTAGGCTCTTTTATTTTTAATCTGGATATCGTTCTTCATCTGTAATTTATTGTTTTGGCTTCGAGGTAATTCATCCGTTGATGATGGTTCAAAGCAAATATCAAACCTAAACTAGGTTTAGGTTTGATAAGAATAGCGCTAATATCCGAAAGAAATAGGGATTTCTGAATTTTATCGGACAATTAATACCGGAATAGTTACTTTATGTCTTACAGAATTCACCGTTGTTCCTAAAATCAGGTCCTTTAAGCCCTGGTGTCCATGGGCACCCATTACGAGTAGTTCCAGGTTATTCTGTTTGCTGATTTCTACAATTGCCGTTACTGTCCCGCCATAACCAATATGTGCGGTAGCATTATAGCCCAGCTCTTTCAGGTTTGTACGGTATTTCTCCAGGTTCTCTGCATCACTTTGGGTCTCATAATCAAGGACTGATTTCCCGTGATACCTGGCTGCTGCGGTCTCTACAACGTGAATGAGGTAATAGCTGGCCTGTTTACCCCCCTGAAGGAGGGCATGACGGATGGTGTTTCTGTCATTTTTGGAAAAGTCAACAGTGATTCCGATTCTGGTATAACTGATTTTTTCTACGCTTTCTATATCCAGGGCATTTCCATGAGGGACATTGTTGTGCTCTTCTTTTCCAGCGCCCAGCAATGGATAAATGAATACATAAAGCAGGAGTAAACCGATGAGAATCGCTCCGGGGATGACAATCACGTATAAATACCAACCTCCCGAACTGGACCAGGTAGCAATTTCTTCTATCACAAGTTTTACGTTCAGGGCCACAATCAGCAGGGAACTGATCCAGGCAAGGACCTTTACCCATGGTTTTATGGCAAAGCCTTTCATGGTTTTCTTGTCCGAAGTAAAGTGAATCAGTGGGATTACGGCAAAACCCAGCTGTAAGCTGAGCACCACCTGACTTAGGATTAACAATCCACCTAAAGCACCATCACCAAAATAAAGAATGGTAAAGAAAGCCGGAATGATGGCCAGCAAACGGGTAATTAAACGGCGCAACCAGGGTTGAATTCTCAATTTCAAATGGCCTTCCATCACGATCTGCCCTGCCAGTGTTCCGGTTACTGTAGAGCTTTGTCCGGCGGCAATTAACGCAATCGCAAAGAGGGCAGGGGCTACATTCCCGAATATATTCTGAAGTAGTTTATGGGCATCCTGAATTTCTGCAACTTCGTGTAATCCATTTTTATAAAATGCCGCTGCGGCAAGAATTAAGATCGCTGCATTGACAAAAAATGCGAGGTTCAAGGCTACGGCAGTGTCAATAAAGTTAAATTTAATGGCTTCTTTAATGCCTTTCTGGTCCCGCTCAAACTTTCTGGTTTGTACGAGTGAAGAGTGCAGGTATAAGTTATGCGGCATCACTGTGGCACCGATAATCCCGATGGCAATGTATAAAGCGTCTCCTGATAACATGGAAGGCTCAAAACCTTTCACGATTTCTTTTAAAGAAGGTTCTACGATGAACATCTCCACCAAAAAGGAAAGGCCGACAATAAACACCATGGAAACAATAAATGCTTCCATTTTGCGCATTCCTTTGTTGAGCAGAAAGAGCAGTAAAACGGTGTCAAAAATGGTGACACTAATCCCCCAGATCAGTGGAAGACCGAATAAGAGCTGTAGACCAATGGCCATCCCGATGATCTCTGCAAGGTCGCAGGCAATGATAGCGGTCTGGGCCAGTCCAAAGAGGGGAATGTTAATCCATTTGGGATAGGCGTTTCTGGAAGCCTGTGCCAGATCGAGTCCGCGGACAATACCGAGTCTTGCGCTCAGCGACTGCAATAACAAAGCGATGAGGTTCGACATGAGTAAGATCCAGATCAGCTGATAACCAAATTTACTTCCTCCTGCAATGTCGGTTGCCCAGTTTCCCGGATCCATATAACCCACACTTACCAGGTATGCCGGGCCGATAAAAGATAAGATACGGCGCCATCCGGTCCGCTTGCTGGTGTCTACACTTTGATTTACTTCGCTTAGTGATTCGGAATGCTTCATATTAAATCCTGATGAGTATGTGTTTGGCTACTTCTCTGGTAACGCTGATCTTTTTGTCTTCGACGATGATTTCTACAGAACCGTCAAAATCTGTGATGGTGGTTAATGTTAATGTTTTCCCCAGGGTGAGCCCCAGTTTTTCAAGGTGTTTTAAAAATGCAGAAGAATGCTCACTGACCCCCATGATGAGGCCCTTTTCTCCGGTTTTAAGCTTACTGAGTCTGGTAAATGGAACGGCATCAAATTTCCCGTGTTTATCGGGAATCGGATCCCCATGAGGATCGTTTTTTGGAAAGGATAGAAATTCATCTAAACGTTCTACCAGCTCTGCCGAGTTGATGTGTTCCAGTTCTTCCGCAATGTCATGTACCTCATCCCATTTAAAATTTAGCTTTTCTACTAGAAAGACCTCCCAGAGGCGGTGCTTGCGCACAATATTAATGGCTGCCTGTTTTCCTGTCTCTGTTAAATGCACGCCCTGATACTTTTTATAAAGTACCAGCTTTTTATCAGCGAGT
This sequence comes from Pedobacter sp. KBW06, assembly GCF_003852525.1. Classification (GTDB taxonomy): domain Bacteria; phylum Bacteroidota; class Bacteroidia; order Sphingobacteriales; family Sphingobacteriaceae; genus Pedobacter. Next base: position 991,302 of record NZ_QAJL01000003.1, on the reverse strand, counting down.
TTTTTAATCATGTCTGTTACTGAAGCAGCTTTGGTCTGCATTTTTTCTGCGATGGCATTGGTTTGTACAGCCTGGTCATTGTTTACCGATAAATGGTAGATGATTTTCAGATAGTTCTCTTCAGTGAATGATTGCATTTTTGTGTATCTAACTATATATTTAGACAAATCTAAAAAAATAAAGAGAAATAAACTATAAATTTTTATACGATTAATAGAATAAAATTTGGTGAATTACGCATTGATAGCCTACCTTTGACCATATTTTAAAATACAGATGGCAGCAGAATTAGATAAAACAGACTTTAAAATACTTAAATTACTACAGGAGAACGGTCGGATTACCAACTTACTTTTGTCTCAGGAGATTGGACTCTCTCCGGCACCAACTTTAGAGCGGGTGCGTAAACTGGAGATGTCTGGTTTTATAAAGAGTTACCATGCTTTGGTTGATGAAGAGAAACTGGGCTTAGGAATCAAAACTTTCATCCAGGTTCAACTGGACTTTCATAAGAACAATACCATTCAGATTTTTTTGGATGAGGTAAATGAGATTAAAGAGATTACAGAATGCCACCACGTAACCGGACAGGCAGATTTTCTGTTAAAGGTATATGTAAATGACATCAAAGCTTATGAGCGTTTGATCATGGATAAAATCAGTAAGATTTCTGTAGTAAAGACTTTTCAGACGATGATGATCATGTCTACCACCAAAAAAGAACCGATCGTTCCTTTGGAGTATTAAGCTTATTTTTCGGGAGACAGGGAATGTCCTTGTCCGGAGTAAAAACGGGGGTTGTTTTTAACAACCCCCGTTTTTATTTAGCTGATTTGCCAGTTAATCGGGGCTTTACCTTCCTCGATCAGCTTCGCATTTGTTTTTGAGAAGTGATTACTTCCAAAGAAACCATTGTAAGCCGAGAAAGGAGAGGGGTGAGCTGCCGTAAGAATGGTATGCTTACTGGTGTCAATAAGCGCAGCCTTGTTTTGTGCGTACCTTCCCCAAAGAATGAAGATGATACCTGTTCTCTGGGCAGACAATTCACTGATGATCTTATCCGTAAAAGTTTCCCAGCCTTTTCCCTGATGAGATCCCGCAGTTTGGGCCCTTACCGTCAAGGTGGCATTGAGTAACAAGACCCCCTGGTCTGCCCATTGGGTCAGATTGCCATGTGAAGGGATTTGAAAACCCGGAATATCTTCCAGTAGTTCTTTGTAAATGTTTTTTAAGGAAGGAGGGATGGTCATTCCTTTTTGTACTGAGAAGGATAAACCATGTGCCTGTCCGACACCATGGTATGGATCTTGTCCTAAGATCACAACCTTTACCTTGTCAAATGGTGTATGGTTAAGTGCATTGAAAATGTCTGCACCTTTAGGATAGATGGTATATCCATTTTCTTTTTCTTCCAGTAAGAATGCTTTTAAAGCTTTCATATATGCTTTATCAAACTCACCGTCCAGGGCTTCTACCCAGCTTTTATCTAAATCAACAGGCATAACGTTATTTTTTTGCTAAGATACTCAACATATCTTTTTCCAGGGTCTCCCTTGGCGATTCTATGATCCGGCCTATTTCTTCCCCATTTTCTGTGAAGATAAAAGTTGGCACGTGTAAAATGTTTAACTGGTCTATAAGGCCATTTTCCGCCTTTTTACTGCGGTCTACACAAATGAGCTCCGTTTCTTTTTCGGAGATTTCCAGTGCATCCAGAATTTTATAAAAATGAGGAACCTGCAAATGGCTGTCCCCACACCAGGTGCCCATCACAATGGTAATTTTCTTCCCTTTTAATAGTGGTTTTAAGGCTTTTAAGGTGGCCTTGTCAGGTTGATAGTTTGGATATTCCACATCATACCTGCTCTTCATTTCCGGAATGGTATTTAAGCCTTCCCTGGTACAGGTGTTGATCAATCCAAGTACATTCCCTGCATCATCCTGGATTTTCTTATTGATTTCTTGTGAATTGGCATTCATAGCAAATAGTAATAGTACGGCACTGATCAGTTTTTTCATGGTGATCTATTATTTTTTAATGGTTATGAAGCGATTATGATCTTATTATTTGCTTCGTTATGTGATCTGTAAGATCATGATGGTTTCATGGGATAAGGGCTTATAATGATCTGTAATCGCTTTCCATGTTTAAAGAGGTCAGCGCTCCTTCCTTTTTTTGTTGAAATTATAACTTTAAATCTACTTTTTGTTATATAAACACGATATTTGCAAAAAATAATTTAAAAGGAATATGCCAAATATAATTCGCCTTATTTTAGGTTTTGCAGTGTTAGGAGGGGCGATTGCCCTGATGGTCTTCGGTTTATGGGGATGGGGAATTTTAGCATTTTTCATAAGTATTTTAATCCTGGTGACTTATTTCTTCAACGAGAATATGCTGCTTGCGCAGTGGTACCTTAGAAAAGACAACATGCCTAAATCAGAAGTTTTTCTGAACAGAATTACCAATTATGAAAAACAACTGATCAGAACCCAACATGGTTACTATAACCTGTTGATTGGTTTGATTGAGTCCAGAAAAGCACCTATGGCTTCAGAGAAATACTTTAAGAAAGCACTTTCTTTAGGAATGACAATGGACCACAACATTGCATTGGCTAAACTAAGCCTTGCAGGAATTGCGATGGGAAAGAGAAACAAAAGAGAAGCGCAGATGTATCTGACAGAAGCGAAGAAAGCCGATAAGAATAAATTACTTGCTGATCAGATCAAACAAATGAAAGATCAGATGGGAATGATGGACAGACAACAACAAGTAAGATACAGATAACATCACAAAAAAATTCAGATAAAAAGCCACATGCAAATGTGGCTTTTTATTTTTCACTCAATCTGTCGAAATTCTCAATGCTGTCGCGCGTAGTTCTGCTGATGATGTCATCTTCCATATAATCCTTCTTTTTGCTGAAGAACAATTGTTCCGACTGAATCCTGGTGATCAGCTGACGGATTAAGGTCAGGTCAAAGGCTTCTTTGCTCAATTTGATGCAGTATTCTTTTTCTGTTATTTCTAAACTTGAACTGTTCATTTTTTCTATCATTTAAATATGTCTAAAAATAAAAAAGGCTTGCTACATTATTTGTAGCAAGCCTTTAAATTTTTGTTATCAGTTTGTTAAGAAAACCAGGCAGTTACGTCTTCTTTTGAAGGCATGGTTAATTCTAACTTCATTTTCTTGCGCATTCCTCCTAAATCATTGAAAACTTTATTCGGACTGGCAGCTTTCAGCTCTTCAATCGTATTGATATTCATCTTTCTGATCACCTGAACCCATTCTGCAGGGATTCCGGCATTGACGAAATCTTCATCAGTAGTAATTTTTGCTTTTTTCTCCGGTCTCATCTGAGGGAAGAACAATACTTCCTGAATGGTAGACTGGTTGGTCATCAGCATCACAAGTCTGTCAATTCCGATTCCCAAACCTGAGGTAGGAGGCATTCCGTATTCCAGGGCACGGATAAAGTCATCATCCATTGCCATCGCTTCGTCGTCACCTCTTGCAGCCAGTTTCAACTGATCTTCCAGACGTTCTTTCTGATCAATCGGATCGTTCAGCTCAGAGTAAGCATTGCCGATTTCTTTTCCGTTTACAAACAACTCGAATCTTTCTACCAGACCTTCTTTGCTTCTGTGTTTTTTAGCAAGAGGGGTCATTTCCAACGGATAATCCGTAATATAGGTAGGCTGGATCAGGTTGGCTTCCACTTTCTCACTGAACAACTCATCAATCAGTTTACCTCTGCCCATAGAAGCATCAACTTCAATGTTCAGGCTTTTACAAACGTCTTTGATTTCGTCTTCTGTCATGGCAGAAACATCAATACCAGTGTATTTCTGGATCGACTCATACATGGTCAGTTTTTCATAAGGACCTTCGAAGTTGATGGTATGTTTACCAACCTCGATGGTTGTCTTTCCATGAATGGCCAAAGCGATTTTCTCCAGACATTCTTCTACCATAGCCATCATCCAGATATAATCTTTATAAGCTACGTAGATCTCCATCGAAGTGAATTCCGGATTGTGCGTCCGGTCCATACCTTCATTTCTGAACATTTTACCGAACTCATATACCCCGTCGAAACCCGCAACGATTAACCTCTTAAGGTATAATTCGTTGGCAATACGAAGGTATAAGGGCATATCCAGGGTATTGTGATGAGTTGCGAAAGGACGCGCAGCAGCACCACCATGGATCGGCTGAAGGATTGGTGTTTCCACTTCCATCCATCCTTGTTCATCAAAATAGTTCCTCATGGTATTGATCACTTTGGAACGGTTGATGAAGATCTGTTTGAATCCAGGGTTTACGGTAAGATCCACATAACGCTGTCTGTAGCGCATTTCAGGATCAGTAAATCCATCGTAAATATTTCCTTCCTCATCACGTTTTACCACTGGTAAAGGTTTTAAGGATTTAGAGAGTAATTTGAATTCAGTAACGTGAAGGGAAATTTCTCCAGTCTGAGTGGTGAAAACATAACCTTTAACGCCGATAAAATCGCCAAGATCTAACAACTTCTTAAATACAGTATTGTACAAGGTCTTATCCTCATCTGGGCACAGATCGTCTCTTTTCAGATAAACCTGGATTCTGCCTGTGGAGTCTTGTAATTCTACGAAGGAAGCACTTCCCATAATTCTACGGGTCATGATACGACCTGCAATGCTGATATTCTTATAAGCTGTTTTATCTCTTTCGTAGTTAGCTAAAATATCTGCGGCATTAGCATTGATTTCAAATGCTTCGGCAGGGTAGGGATCGATCCCTAATTCACGGAGTTGATTTAGCGAATTTCTGCGCAATAACTCTTGTTCTGATAGTCCTGTACTCATATATGTGATCTGTCCGGCCTGAGGCCGGAAAATGTTTATTGTGTGATATTCAACACAAAATTCTGTGTTTAGGCAAAAATAGCGATTTGAAGTGTTTTATTCATATATGTATAATAATTATTATACGTGTAATGCGCTCAATTTTTCTAATTCAAATTTGAATTGAAAAAAAGCACCATACTCAATTTAATGATGATGGTGCCTTTTCGTTTATCTAAATACTAAAATATACCTGCGATAGCTGAGGGTATAAATTTGTGATATCGGAATGATTTTATTAATCCGCTTCCACAGACTCCGTATACATTTCATCAATGTTCGCTGCATACTTTTTCTCAATTACCTTTCTTTTTGCTTTCAGCGTTGGTGTCATTTCTCCATCTTCAATGCTGAAAGGGTTCCTTTTGATCTTGAAATTTTTAATGCGTTCAAATTTAGCGAGCTCATTTGATAACTTTTTGATGTCTTTTCCAATCCATTCCACAATCTCTTTATCTTCAATAAAAAGATCTGGCTGTTGAAAAAACGATTCGGGAAGTTTGAATTCTTCCTGCAGGTTTTCCTTATTGGGAATGATAAAGGCAGTCAGGTATTCTCTTTTATCACCAATCAGGAACAACTGATCAATTTTAAGGCTTTTGAGGTAGATGTTTTCTACCGGGGTAGGGTATACATTTTTACCATAAGCATTCACGATCATGTTTTTTAACCGGTCGGTAATTTGCAGGTTTCCGCTATAGAAACGGCCGATGTCTCCGGTATGGAACCAGTCATCCTTATCTATTGCTTCTGCAGTCTCTGCAGGTTTATTGAAATAGCCCTGCATTACACAATGTCCGCGAACGATGATTTCACCCTCTTCACATTCAAAATCTTCTTTAAAAGTTTCATGTGTCTGGATGCTCAGTATTTCTTTCGTTTCTATGTTTTGAATGCCAATTTCTATCCCTGGAATTACACGTCCTACGGTACCATATACCTGTCTGTGGTATTCTGTAACTGCCATTACCGGAGAAGTTTCCGTTAATCCGAATCCTTCCAGTACTTTGATGCCCAGGTTACCGAAAAACTCACCCACATTCTTCGGAAGTGCGGCACCACCGGAAAGCATGAATTTTAACCTTCCGCCGGTCTTTTCTTTGATCTTACTGAACACCAGTTTCTCGGCGATGGCTTTTTTACCGGATAATAGGATTCCCGGATTTTTGCCCGCTTCTTTCTGCCGGCGGTATTCTTGTCCGGTTTCCAATGCCCAAAGGAAGATTTTCGCTTTTAAGCCACCTTCTGCAGTACCGCTTTTAATGGCTTTATCATGAATTCTTTCCAGTAAACGGGGAACGCAACTCATGACTGTTGGTTTGATCTCTCCCATATTCTTAGCCAGCAATTCCAGGCTTTGTGCATAGGCGATCTTGCAGCCTTGTGCACAGCATACGTGATAGGTTGCCGTACGTTCAAATACGTGTGACAATGGCAGGAAGGAAAGGAAGGTTTCAGTCTCGTTAATTACCGTGATCTGCTCCAGACAGGCCCTTACATTTTCAACAAAATTGTAATGCGACAACATGACGCCTTTTGGCGTTCCTGTTGTGCCGGAAGTATAAATTAAGGAAGAAATATCCGAAGGGCGTAAAGCTGTACGCAAACGCGTGATTTCTGTTCTCTGTTCATCGCTCACCGGGGTTTCCAGCAGTTCAGAAAAAGGGACGATCTCCGTTCTCAGGTCTTCCGGTAAAGCAATCTTTTGATATTCGGCAAAAACCGGGATGATGTATTGTAGTTGCCTGCAGTTTGCGGCTATTTTAACTATTTTTTTATAGAGGAAGGGATTGCCGACCAATATGGCCCTGATTCCTGAATCGTTGATGATGTACTCTACCTCATGTTCGGACAGCGTAGGATAGATGGAGACGTTGATGGCACCAATCTGTTGAATGCCCTGATCGTAGTAGACATACTCAGGTGAGTTTTCGATCATCAAACCCATTCTGTCGCCTTTTACAATTCCTTTGTCCAGGAAAAAGGTAGCTACTGCATCCGCGTGTTCAAGTGTTTTCCCAAAAGAGATTTCTTCCCATTCTGTATTCTTCTTATGAATGAGAAAGGTTTCCTCTGGTTTATGGATATTTTCTACCACGTTTCTCAAGAGGCTTGGGACAGTAGAAAACTCATTGAATAATACCATGTTGATTTATTTTGTTTGATTGGAGGGACAATGATAAACTTTTTTCTTTGGAAATGAAAAAAGGGCACTATTGTGCCCTTTAAAATAAATAAGGTTTATCTTTTAAACAGAGAAGCTTTCGCCGCAACCGCAAGAGCGGCTTGCATTGGGATTATTGAAGTTAAATCCCTTTCCGTTTAAACCATCTGTAAAGTCAAGTTCAGTACCTGCAAGATATAGGAAGGATTTCATGTCTAATGCAATCCTGATCCCTCTGTCTTCAAAAAACTGGTCTCCGGCTTTCTCTTCGTTATCAAAATCTAAATTGTATGATAAACCAGAGCAGCCTCCACCTTTAACTGAGACACGCAAAAAATATTTTTCATCCAGATGCGAATCCTGCATCAGGTGATCAATTTTGCTTTTCGCTTTATCGGTTATCGTAATCATCTTTTTATAAATTTAATTTCAGGAATGATCGTTCAAATGGTATACCAAAACTAAAATCAGAATAGAAATTAGTGATGAGATTTAGGCATTGCAATCGGCTCCATACCGTTTTTAACACGGTAATCGTTGATTGCTGACTTGATCGCATCTTCTGCCAATACAGAACAATGGATTTTTACCGGAGGTAAAGCCAGTTCTTCCACGATATCCATGTTGTCAATAGTCAATGCTTCATCAACCGTTTTTCCTTTTAACCATTCTGTAGCTAAAGAAGAAGAAGCAATTGCAGATCCGCAACCAAAGGTTTTGAATTTTGCATCTGTAATTACATTGTTTTCATCTACTTCAATCTGCAGGCGCATTACGTCACCGCACTCAGGTGCACCAACTAATCCTGTTCCAACAGATTTGCTATCTTTATTTAAAGTACCAACGTTTCTTGGGTTGGTATAGTGTTCCATTACTTTCTCTGAGTATGCCATTTTGTTTTTTCCTCTAAATCCCCGGTTAGAGGGATTGATTTTAATGTTGTTTATTTAAGGGGAAAGCTTAGTGCTCCGCCCATTCAATTTTGCTTAAGTCAATTCCATCTTTAAACATTTCCCACAGCGGAGAAAGGTCTCTCAGGTGGTTTACTGCTTTTTTAGTGTTTTCAATCGCATAATCAATCTCTTCTTCAGTCGTAAAACGACCCAATCCGAAACGGATAGAAGAGTGTGCCAAATCATCCGAAAGACCTAAGCTTTTTAACACATATGAAGGCTCAAGTGAAGCAGAAGTACAAGCTGAACCCGAAGATACTGCAAGGTCTTTCATTGCCATCATCAGGCCTTCACCTTCTACATATTTAAAGGAGATATTTGCTACATGTGGTAAACGGTGTTCTACATTACCATTTACATAACTTTCTTCCATCTGGCTTAAAGATGCTTCCAGTTTATCTCTTAATTTAGATAAACGTTTTGCTTCTTCATCCATTTCAAGACGACAAAGCTCACATGCTTTACCCAAACCAACAATTCCCGGTACATTTAATGTTCCCGAACGCATGCCACGCTCATGACCACCACCATCAATCTGTGCAGTAACTTTAACCCTTGGGTTTTTACGACGTACATAAAGTACACCAACACCTTTAGGACCGTACATTTTGTGTGCAGAGAAAGCCATTAGGTCAATCCCGTCTGCATTTACATCTACAGGAATTTTTCCTACAGCCTGTGTCGCATCAGTCATGAATAAGGCACCGAATTTATGTGCAATTGCAGAGATTTCTTTAACCGGCTGAACCACACCGATCTCGTTGTTACCATACATGATGGTTACAAGGATCGTTTGTTCTGTCATTGCTGCTTCCAGTTCCTGAAGATCGATCAATCCGTCTTCTTTCACTTTCAGGTAAGTTACTTTAGCACCTAATTTCTCCAGGTGTTTACAAGTATCTAAAACAGCTTTATGCTCAGTAGTAGCGGTAATGATATGGTTACCTTTATCTGAGTACATTTCAAAAACCCCTTTGATACCTAAATTGTCTGCTTCTGTTGCACCTGAAGTAAAGATGATTTCTTTTTCAGTACAGCCAATTAGTTTTGCCGCTTGTTCACGTGCATAATCAACACCTTCTTCAGCAACCCATCCAAAAGCATGGTTCCGGCTGGCAGCATTACCAAATTTGCTGGTGAAATATGGTAGCATCGCTTCTAAAACCCTTGGATCAAGAGGAGTAGTCGCATTGTTATCTAAGTAAATAGGAAGTTCCATCGTATATATTTATTCTTATTAATACACAAAGGTACAAAAAAAGAATGCCAACAATTATAAATAATAGCTATGACCTTATAGTTAAAACACGCATTTTTACATTTTTCTAACCGTTTAATCAGAATATGAGGAAAATTGAGCATATAGGTATCGCTGTTAAGGACCTGGATTTATCCTGCGAACTTTACGAAAAGCTATTGAATACCGCTTGCTATAAAAAAGAGGAGGTGGCTTCCGAAGGGGTGAATACCGCCTTTTTTAAAACCGGGGAAAACAAGATTGAATTGTTGTCTGCCACAAATCCGGACAGCCCGATTGCAAAGTTCCTGGAAAAAAAAGGAGAGGGGATTCACCACATTGCTTTCGATGTGGAAGATATCCTGGCGGAAATGGAACGCCTCAGGGGAGCAGGTTTTGTCTTATTGAATGAGCAGCCTAAAAAAGGAGCAGACAATAAACTGGTTTGTTTCCTTCATCCAAAAGGAACAAACGGAGTACTGGTGGAGTTGTGTCAGGAAATAAAAGCGAAATAGTGGAGGACCTGAAATCATTAACGAGCATCATCAGCCGGGATTTTGAAATTGAAGATCTCTTATCAGAGGCCCTGTTAAGGGAAAGACTGGTCCAGGCATTTGCTTACCTGCTGGACAATGACATTTCCAAAATGATGAATATACTGTACCGTACAGATGTAAACGAAGATAAATTGAAAAAGCTATTGGTCAGTAATTCGGAGCTGCCTTCGGCTGAAGTCATCGCTGATGCCTATTTAACGCGGCAAAAAGAGAAAATCGAGACCCGGAAAAAGTATAGTAGATAATTTTTCCACACTTACTTGCTATTGAAAAATAATTTTAGGATATTTGCAACCTTAAAAATAAGCGAGAAATAAGGAAATATAATAATATATAAACATTATGAAAAAAGATCTGCATCCATCAAACTATAGATTTGTAGTATTTAAAGATATGTCAAATGAATATTCTTTTTTAACTAAATCTTGTGTAGATACTAAAGAATCAATTCAGTGGGAAGATGGTAACGAATATCCTCTTTACAAATTAGAGATTTCACACACTTCACACCCTTTCTATACTGGTAAAATGAAGTTGGTAGATACTGCTGGTCGTATCGATAAATTTAAAACTCGTTACGCTAAGAAGTAATTCCACCAAAAAAGGTAATTATTTTAAGTCCCGATGCTGTTGCTTCGGGACTTTTTTTATTTTTGTAGCTTATGACAATCAATTTATTTGATGATAATGCCTGGCTATCCCTTCGCCCGTTATCTTTCACAAGACCAGTGGCCGACCTTCGCGTTGGAATTTTAACCATCGCTCAAAAATGGGAAAAACACCTGGGGGCTACCGCCGGCTTTTATGCCCTTCCTTATCTTGCCCTTAAATATCCTGCTCAAAGCGGAGCTGATTTAGCCATTAATGGTGCAGTATGTCCTGATGCCGGTTTACTGGAAGCAATTGATAAGCTTCGTATGGGAGAGGTGCTGAAAAAACAGGACCTGGTAATTGCTTATCGCGGGGCAGCAGGAATGCAATTGGATCAGGCCCGGGATTTAACACCCGTGCTTTATGAAGAGGAACTAACCAGAATATACTATCCTGAAGATATTTTTAAAAATAACGACGGAGAGCTTAAGAAAGACTTTACCTTGCTGACCAAAGGCAGAACATCCCAGGCTTTAAGCCAAACCAATACCTTGCTGGGAGATGATATTTTTGTTGAAGAAGGCGGAGGTGCGGAGTGTTCCACATTTAACAGCCTGAGCGGACCTATATATATCGGTAAGAACAGTCAGGTTTGGGAAGGGACACACATCAGGGGATCTTTTGCCCTTTGTCATGATTCGCAGGTAAAGATGGGGGCCAAAATCTACGGACAAACCACCATCGGACCGTTCAGCAGGGTAGGCGGAGAGATCAACAATGCAGTGATCTGGGGTTACTCCGGAAAGGGCCACGAAGGTTATCTGGGGAATTCCGTACTGGGCCAATGGTGTAACATCGGTGCCGATACGAATAACTCTAACCTGAAGAACAATTATGCTGAAGTGAAACTTTGGGACTATGCCGGAGAAAGCTTTCGTAAAACAGGATTACAGTTTTGCGGGATGATCATGGCTGATCATGTGAAATGCGGGATCAATACGATGTTTAATACCGGAACTGTAGTAGGCGTAGGTGCCAATGTCTTTGGTTCCGGGTTCCCGAGGAATTTTATCCCTGACTTTGCCTGGGGCGGAGCCCATGGCTTTGAAACCTATCAGCTGGATAAAATGTTCGAGACCACAGAAAAAGTGTTTGAACGTAGAAAAACTGCGTTTGACGAAGTAGAGAAAAATATTTTAAGAGAAGTTTTTGAGCAGACTCAAGCTTACAGAACTTCTGATAATAATTAGAAAAACCAGCAGGAGCCGGGGATATTTGATCCCTTCATCCCTGCTAAAACAATAAACATATGACCAGAAAAAAAATTGTTGCCGGAAATTGGAAAATGAACCTGGATTATGCCGAAGGCGTATCCTTGTTTTCAGAGATTGTAAATATGGTAAGAGATGAGAAAAAAGGGGATCAAATCGCCATCATCTGCTCACCTTACCTACATTTAAACAGTCTGGCAAAACTAGGTGGCGAAACGGTTAAGATTGGTGCTCAGAACTGCCATCAGAATGAAAGCGGTGCTTTTACAGGAGAGATCTCTGCAAAGATGATCAAATCTGTAGGCGCAGAATATGTGATCGTTGGTCACTCTGAAAGACGTCAGTATTTCGCAGAAAGCGATGAGTTGCTGGCACAAAAAACAGTGATCGCTTTGAAAAATAACCTGACACCGATTTTCTGTATCGGAGAGACTTTAGACGAAAGAAATAACGGAAGTTATTTTGAAGTCCTTAAATCTCAGCTTGAGCATGGTATTTTTGGATTGGATGCAGCAGATTTCGCTAAACTGGTGATCGCTTATGAACCAGTATGGGCCATCGGTACGGGCTTAACTGCAACTTCAGATCAGGCTCAGGAAGTTCATGCTTATATCCGTAAGGAAATTGCTGCCAAATATGGTCAGGAGATTGCAGATGCGACTTCTATCCTTTACGGTGGTAGTGCCAACCCTAAAAATGCAGCGGAATTGTTCGCTCAGCCTGATATCGATGGTGGCCTGATTGGTGGTGCCTCATTGAAATCCAGAGATTTTGTAGATATCGTTAAAACTTTCAATTCTTAATGCAGTACATACAGGTAACATTCAGCTTTACAGCGATAGCAGAATATCAGCAGGATTTGCTGATCAGTGATCTGGCGGAAATTGGCTACAATACATTTGAAGATACTGAAAATGGATTTGCGGCATTTATTGATTTCGATAGTTATAAAAAGGAGGACCTTGGCGATGTTTTAGCCAGGTATGAAGGGGAATTTGAATCGAATTACACCATCACAGAAATTGCTGCGGAGAACTGGAACGAAGAATGGGAAAAGAATTTTGAACCCCTGATCATCGACGATCAATGTTATGTCAGGGCAACTTTTCACCAGGCACAGCCTCAGTATCAGTATGAGATTGTGATCGATCCTAAAATGGCTTTCGGAACAGGGCACCATCAGACCACTACGATGATGATGCAGTATATCCTGTCGACAGACGTTGCGGGAAAGACCGTTCTTGACATGGGTTGCGGAACAGGGATTCTGGCCATCCTTGCTTCAAAAAAAGGCGCATCATCATTGGTTGCGATAGACAATGATGAGGTGTGTTACCAGAGTACTTTAGAAAATTCAGCCTTAAATCAGATCAGCAACATTACCGCTGCCTGTGGTGGAAAGGAAACGATCCCTGCACAGCCTTTTGAAGTGATCCTTGCCAATATCAACAGGAACATCCTGCTTGATCAGATCGGGGTATACGCTTCAGTGCTGACTGCCGGTGGGAGTATTTTCTTCAGCGGATTCTATGAATCTCCGGACCTGGATATGATCAAGGCAGAATGTGAGAAATTCCAGATCAGGTATATCGATCATAAAAAGATTGGAGAATGGGTTGCTGCCCGCTTTAAAAAAGATTAATACCGCTCCGGCGGTATAATTTATTCATCATTATCATAGACATATGCGCGTACATTTTATAGCTATCGGTGGTAGTGCCATGCACAATCTTGCCATTGCATTACATAAAAAAGGATATCAGGTAACGGGATCTGATGACGTTATTTTTGAACCTTCTGTAAGCAGGCTTGCCGGACATGGCATCCTGCCCGAAAAAATGGGATGGGATGCCGCTAGAATTACCACTGATTTGGATGTGGTGATTTTAGGGATGCACGCTTTGCTGGATAACCCGGAGCTATTGAAGGCCCAGGAACTTGGACTGAAGATCTACTCTTATCCGGAATACATTTACGAGCAGACGAAAGACAAGCTGAGGGTGGTTATCGGGGGGAGTCATGGAAAGACAACGATCACTTCCATGATCCTGCATGTATTGAATTATTATAACCGGGATTTTGATTACCTGGTGGGTGCACAGCTGGCTGGTTTTGACACCATGGTGAAGGTTACCGATTCAGCACCACTGATCATTATTGAGGGGGATGAATACCTGGCTTCTCCGATAGACCGCAGGCCGAAATTTCATTTGTACAAGGCAAATATCGGTGTGATCAGCGGAATCGCCTGGGACCACATCAATGTATTCCCTACATTCGAAGATTATACCCATCAGTTTGACTTGTTTATCGATACGATTCAGCCGGGCGGGAAATTAATTTATTGCGCTGCAGACGAAGATTTAAATAAAATGGTCTTGAAATCAAAGGCCGCGATAGAAAAAATAGGTTACGAAATTCCTCAGCATGAGGTGAAAGACGGTATAACTTCCCTGTTGCCCGACCACACTGTTTTAAATGTCTTTGGAAATCATAACTTAATGAACCTCAACGCCGCCAGGTTGGTTTGTAATGCTTTGGCTGTAAATGATGAGCAGTTTAATCAGGCGATTTCTTCCTTTACAGGAGCAGCGAAAAGGCTGGAACTGCTGAGTAAAACAGAGAAGACAAATGTCTATAAAGATTTTGCACACTCGCCTTCAAAGTTGAAAGCGACCATTCAGGCGGTGAAAACTCAATTTACTGAAAGGAAATTGGTGGCGTGTATAGAGTTACATACATTTAGCAGTTTGAATAAAGATTTTTTAGCACAGTATGCAGGTACAATGGACGAAGCAGACCATGCAATTGTATATATTGATGAAAAAACTTTTGAGCATAAAAAGATTAAACCTTTTAGCAAATCTGAGGTTCAAATGGCGTTTCAAAGTAAGGAATTGCAGTTTTTTAATAATTCTGATGCGCTTAAAGATTACTTATTAGGGTTGAATTTTGTTGGTACTAACTTATTGTTAATGAGCTCCGGAAATTTTGGTGGACTGGATTTAGTGAAATTGGCACGCGAGTTGAATACAAAATAAAATAAAGTACTAACTATAATAATACACCTAAATTAATCACATGAATATCATTGGAAAAAACATTAGACAATTACGCCAGAAAAATGGCTGGAGCCAAGGGGAAGTGGCTAAACGTCTAAATATTTCTATTCCTGCCTTTTCTAAAATTGAAACAGGTATCACAGATATTAACATCTCAAGATTAGAACAGATTGCGAACCTGTTTGCAGTCTCCACTATGGATATTATCTCTAAAGAGGGAGAAAATCCTCAGTCGCTTAATTTTGAAGAAATCAATAGCCTGAAAGATAAACTTTCTTTGAGAGAAGAAGAGATCATCAAACTTCAGAAGAAGGTGATTGACCTTTATGAAGAAATCAGAGAAAAATAATTCTTTTTAGAAGATTTTACGAAGTGTCAGGTGTCGCTTACCAAAGGTGGCACCTGTTGCTTCATGAATAGAAAGCATTTTGTCGTTAAAATCTCCTACCCAGGAAAGCTCAAGTTCATCATACTGATTTAAAGGCAATACATATTCCTTTAGCTTAATGAACAATGCGGATTCCAGTCCGTGTTTCTGATAAGCTTTTTTAGTTCCCATCACAATCGCACGCATCCTGTTCACCCCAACCCAACGTTTGTAAAGGAAGGTCAGTTTTTCAATCAGTCCCAGTTTTCCGTTAAAACCTTTGATCATCTGATTGGCATCCGGGATGATCACTACAAAGGATGCAGGTTCCCCGTTGATGTAGGCAAACCAGATCAGCTTTTCGTCCATGATGGCTTCCATCTTTTTAAAACTCTCTTCCAGCGTTTCTTTTTTGATCGGTACAAAGTTTTCAAAATCCTGCCATCCATCATTGTAAATGTCCATCAGGTCCTGCACGTACTTTGCCGAATTTTTCTTGGAAAAATGCTCAAAAGTATAACCCGGCTTATTGGCTACCCAGTTGGCGATTTTGGTAAAGCGCTCCGGGAAAGGTTTCCTGACTGCCAGGTGGTTGGTGATTTGCTCATAGGCGGTCTTAAATCCATAATCTTCAAAAAAGCGGCGATAGTATGCATGATTGTAATTCATGCCGTAAGAAGGGGGTGTAAAGCCTTCTACGAGCAATCCCCAGAAGGAATCATTCTCCCCGAAATTGATCGGGCCGTCCATGGCTTTCATTCCCTGTTCCTGCAACCAGGCTTCTGCCGTATCAAACAGCAGGAAAGCTGCTGTTTTGTTGTCGGTACATTCAAAGAAACCCATGCCGCCGGTAGGTTGTTCATATTGATGGGCTTTCTTTTCATTGATAAAGGCAGCCACCCGGCCGATGGTCTTTCCGGTTTCGTCATTTAAGATCCAGCGTTTACAGGTACCGTGTTTAAAGAAGGGATTTTTTGCTGCATCGAAGATCTGTTCAATGTCCGCATCCAGCGGACAGATCCAGTTGGGATCATCTTTATATAGAAAACGGGCAACGTTTAAAAAATCTCTTTTTGTCTTTGAATCGGATACTGCTATAATCTGCATGTGCTGAGCTGGAATTAAAATAAAAAGCATCCCGTGGAGGATGCTTAGAAAATCATTATGTTCTACCTGTTAATAGTCGTCGTCATCATCATCACTGAAGTTGTCGAAGGTATCCAGGTCATCTAAAGGCATGTCAAAATCGTCATCTTCATCATCCTGATATGACTTCTTTTTACTGGTTTCTTCACTTGAATCATCCATCTCAGTTTCAGGGTCAACTAAAGGGCTTTTGTTAATCGGTGTTTTTGGAGTTTTCATTACAAAAAAAATAAATTCAGTAAGGTTTTTATTGGTACGTTAAAAATACAAAAAATCTTTTTAAATATAAACAAAGCTGTTTTAATTGATTTTTTGGTGCATCAAAATTAGTATAAAAAACTTTTATGAGAAGAGTTATTTAAAAATAAATAGCAGATTTATTTTGAGCAGTGGAAAGGAGCGGAGCGGGCAAAAAAAAATGGTAAAGTTTGAGGCTTTACCATTTTTTAACACACAAATGAAACCTGAATTGAGATATAGTTTTAGGTTAGGTAAAATATCTTTGATCAATTCTATAAGAACGCTTTTTACAAACTATGTTTGTTTTAATATCTATAACAAGTTTAATGCAAATTTCAGCAGGATTAATATAGAATTAGTAAGTGGTATATATAATTGAGTAAACGGTAAATTACTGTATTAAAGGGATCAAAATGGATACAAAAGTGCCCGAAATACCGGTCTGTTGTACTTTTATCTGTATAGGATTCGCTTCAACCTGGTTTAATAAATTGATGCGTTCTTTGGTCAGGTCCATTCCTTTGCTCTGGTGATCGCCTTTTCTGTTTCGGAGGGAATTGTCTATGCCAACACCATCATCAATAATTTTAATGATCAGGTGATCCGGTCCCTGCAGGTCAATCAGCAGGTCGATTTTACCGCCTTCTTCCTTAGGCATGATGCCATGCCAGATGGCATTTTCAATATAAGGCTGTAAAATCATCGAGGGAACCATCGTCTCTTCTTTGTCGATGGCGGGGCTCACTTTGATCTGGTACATCAGTTTTTCCCCGAATCTTTTTTTCTCGAGGCTCAGGTAGAGCTCCAGATAATCCAGTTCTTCCTCCAGTGTGATGAAACTCCGGGTACAGATTTCCAGGTTCTTTCTGATCAGCTTTGCAAATCCCGTGAGGATCTTATTGGCGGAGTTGGTATCCTTTGTATTGATGTAATGCTGAATGGAATTCATCACATTGAACACGAAATGGGGGTTCATCATCGCCTGCAGGGCCCGTTGCTCCAGCATGAGTATTTTATTTTTCAGCAGCAGCTGCTCCTGTTCTTTATTTTTTTGTCGCCGGGTTACAATAACCGCCAGCTTATAAAAAGCAAAACCTGCCAGCAGAAAAATCAGCCCCAGGAACCAGGCGGTTTGCCAGAAATGTGCTTTAAGCACAAAATTAACCTTCGCAGGGCTGCTCCAGTTGCTGTTGTTTGATTTGGCGCTCAGCTCAAAGCTATATTCTCCGGGTTCCAGGGAAGAGAACTCTATTCTCCGGCTTTTTGTTTCCGTCCATGGGGCATCTGCTTTCAGGCGGTACCGGTAAAGGATGTTCTTGTTCTGGAAATCTATGGCACTATAGTAAAAGGTAATGCTGTTGTTGGAAGGATCCAATACGTGATCCGGATGGTTCATCCCCAGCTTATTCTTGTTGTTGACCACAGAGGTGATGTAAACCTTTGGCGCTTCTTTATTGTGCTCTGATTGGTTATAGGCAAAATAAACCAGGCCATTATTGGTGGCAAAATAGGCGTTCTTATCGTCAATATACAGGCAATTCACATCATCTGTCAGCAGTGCATTCGTGTATTCAAAGGATTCGACTGTTGCATTTGTCCCATCGAAATAAATCCTGTTGATCCCATTATTGGTGACTACCCAGGTCTGGTTGTTTTTTACAAACAGGCGCTTGCAGATGTTGTCTGCCAGGCCATCCTCCTGGGTGATGACTTTGACGATCAGCCCTTCTTTCATAAACAACAGCCCGTTTCCATCGGTAGCGAGCACAATCGTGCCATCGGGAAGCTCTTGAATGTCGTTAATCCGCTTCGTTAACAGGGGCTGTTTCTCGAAGAAATTGGTGAGGGTTCCCTTATTGAACTCAGACAAACCATTGATGTTTGAAAACCATAAGCCCTGATGCCGGTCGTAGAATACCCGGTAGGACCTGTTGTTAAAGAAATCTTCTCCCTGCCGGAAAGAAAGGGAGCTGAACTCAAATTTCTTTAACCTGTCTGGGATAATGACCACACCCGAAGAAAGTGCCAGTGCCAGACTTTTAAGTCCCCCTGAGGAGATGCTGAAACTTTTAATGACAAACATGGAGCTGCTCGTTTCCCGGAGGTAATCAATGTTCCTGTTGTCTTTATATATGTCATTGATCCTCCCTAAGCCATAATCAGAAGCAAAGTAAATGGAATGGTCAGTGGTATCGAAAGCAAGTTGTTTAACGATGTTGTATTTCTTCTTGTCTCCCAGGGCAATTTGGTTGATCTGGTTGTTCTGCTGATCAACGACATTGATTTTTGCTTCATCCATCCCAAGCCATAACCTGTTCTTGTCGTCCTTTGTAATGCTTTTTACGAGATCACTGCCCAGCCCGTTGGCTTTGTTGACCACATACAACCGCTCATTTTTCTGAGGGAGCATGTAAATCCCATTGGTGGTGGTAAACCACATATTGCCTTTGGCATCCCTGATCGCCTGACTGGAAGAAATATTGTCCAGGTAACGCTTCGTTTTTCCGTCAGACTCAATATGGTAAATGCCGGAGGCATTGCTTAGCCAGAGGTCTTTATTCTGATCCAGGTGAAAATAACCGGGGTCATTGCTCAGCAAGGCCGTATTGACTTTGGTCAGTAATTTTTCTTCATTACCTGTTCTGATCTTTAAGCCGGAAGCGTCGAGGTAGGCCAGGGTTTTATCGGGAAGGTTGAGCGCTGTTTTATACGAAATGGGTAAACTGCTATGTGGGGCTACTTTGAATTTAGTTCCCTGCAGCATCCGCACAGAGGTATTGCTGATTGCCCAGATTTTCCCTGCAGCATCTTCATGGACAAAAGTATTGATGAACTGCCGGTCATGATCAGCCGAAATGTATTTTGTAATGTGTTTATCCTGATACATCACGAGTACATTCTTATTGGTTCCCAGCCAGATCCGGCCTTTGCTGTCCTGGAAAAAAGAGACGATTACCGCATTGAACTTGAGTAATTTCAACAGGTTGTTGTTGGTCTCATTATAGATCTTTCCATTGAAAAAATAACTGAGCTGCCCATTCAGTGCGAGAAACCAGATCTTTCCGCTTTTATCTTCCTTTAACTGGAGGATCTGGTTATCGGGAAGACCATCGTTGATCGAAAATGTTTCGAATATTTTACCGTCAAAACGGCTTACCCCGGCATCGGTTGCAATCCATATGTATCCCTTGCTGTCTTGTAAGGTATAAAAACAATTGTTGCTTGGGAGTCCGCTTTTTGTGCTGAAATGCTGCAGGTAGGTGCTTTGTGAAAAACCAGTTGCACTGAACAAAAAGCTTAAAATGCTGATCGTGAAAAGCTTAATGGCCGATGTTTTTTTATTATTTATCACTTTCAAAACGGGTATATGATTTAATCTTTTCTGCAAAATCACTCGCCCTTCTTCTGGAAACTGCGATTTTCTCCCCGTTCTTCAGGATCACTTCCATGCCATTCTTAGAATTATATTCCTTTAAATAATTCAGGTTGACGATGCTTGATTTATGAATTCTGACAAACTGTTGTTCGGGAAGGATCTCCTCATATTCTTTTAAAACCTTGGAAACAGTAATGGTTTCCTTATTGGCGAGATGAAATATGGAGTAATTGCTGTCTGCTTCAATATGAATAATGTCGTCAATATTGATCAGTGAATAGCCCTGTCCATTGGGCAAACTGATCTTCCGGATCTCATTTCTTTCGGATAAATGAACGGCCAGATTTTGAAGATTTTCATTCCTGTTGTGCTCTTTTTTATTCAGGGCAATATATTTACCTGCTTTTTCTACGGCCAGTTTCAGCTCATCAATATCGATGGGTTTTAGCAAATAATCCAGTGCATTTGCCTTGATTGCCCGGAGTGCATACTGGTCATAAGCAGTGGTAAAGATCACATGTGATTTACTGATTTGTGCCTGCGGAATCAGGTCAAAACCATTCTCTCCGGGCATGGCTATGTCCAGGAAAATCAGGTCTATCTTATTGTTAACCAGCAATTGCCTTGCTTCAGCTACAGATTTGGCAATCCCTGAAATATGGATGCCCTCGCAGTTTTCCTGTAATAAGAAATAAAGAGAGGAGCGGGCAAATTCTTCATCATCAACAATAATTGTATTCAGCACAGTTTATCAGTTTTATAGGGTGAATTTATTAAAAAATTGAGGGAACTAAGAATATTTCTTCCCCGCACTGAAAACCGTCCTCCTTTTTATCTCGTAGATGCGTTTATAAACCCAGTAAATTTTATGAATCTGAAACCTGCGCAGGTAAGCTTCATGAGCTTTAAACCCAAAACAAAAAACTATGAAACCATCATGATCTTAAAGATGACCTAACGAAATGAATCACAAGATGATGAGCGCTTCATGGCCATAAAAAAAATAGCCTTATGAAAAACTTACAAGAAGAAAAAGAAATGCTGCAGGAGGAAAGCAGTATTTTTAATTCCACATTGCAGCGCCGTTCTTTCCTGCAATATGCAGGAGCAGGAGCAGCAGGTATCGCATTGATCGCTGCCGGTTGTAAAAAAGACCGTAATAATCCAATGGAGCCGGGAGCAACCGGGGTAACTCTGGATTTTAAAGATGACTTTGGCGTATTAAACTATGCCTATGCATTAGAGCAACTGGAAGCCGCCTTTTATATTCAGGTAGCAGCTACGCCTTATGCCAATATCAGTGCGGCAGAACTTGCTTATTTTAAAGACATTCAGTTTCATGAAATTGCCCATCGTGAATTTTTCAAAAATGCATTGGGAGCAGCAGCCATTGGCAGTTTAGAGGTTGATTTTTCAAAAATCAATTTTGCAGACCGTACCAGTGTTTTAGGAACCGCAAAAGCGTTCGAAGATTTAGGTGTTTCCGCTTATAATGGTGCAGGCAGTTTATTAAAAAGTACCGTTTATTTAACCCTTGCAGGTAAAATTGTATCCGTGGAAGCCCGTCATGCGGCTTATATCAGAGAGCTGATTTCTCCAAACTCCTTCTCTAATGTGGAAGTGGTGGATATGGTCAATGGCCTGGACAAATCCCGTAACCCTCTGGAAGTATTGGCCATTGCCGGTGGATTTGTCAAAACAAAAATCAACGTAACCAATTTTAACGCCTAAACCTGGAAAACATGAATATCGTAGATATATTAGAAGAAATTGAAAAAGTGGATGGAGAAGTGTATGAACGCTTTAGTCCACGGAGAACAGCCATGAAGGAGTTCTTTAATATCGGTAAAAAAGTAAGCCTTGCGGCCGTTCCTATGGCCTTAGGTTCTATGTTTACCAAAGCTTACGGACAAAGTACTTTACCATCAGGTGTAAAAGCAGTACTTCAGTTTGCGCTAACACTGGAACATTTTGAAGCGGCATTTTATACCCAGGCGTTAAAAGCATCAGGTGGTGCGGATTTCCCGGGAACAGCACAGGGTACTTCGGATAAAACTGCAATTGGCATCATCAGCGGACATGAAACTTCACATGTGAATTTCCTGAAAGGGGTGATTGGTTCAGATGCAGTTACTGCAAAAGCAAGTTACGACTGGACCGCAAGCGGTGCCTTTCCGAATCCTTTCGCAGTAGGTAATTACGGGGTGTTTCTTGCAGTAGCACAGGCCCTGGAAGATACCGGTGTTCGTGCTTATAAAGGACAGGCTCCTGCTTTGGTAGGACAGGGAGGTGTGCTGACCGCTGCACTTAACATTCACTCTGTGGAAGCACGTCATGCTGCAAAAATCCGTTACATGCGTTCCCAAAATGGCTTTGCCATCAAACCATGGATTACCGGAGGAAATGATAGCGGAGTGCCGAATGCGGCGGCAGTATATGCCGGAGAGGAACTGACTACTCAGGCTACGATTTCAATTATTGGAATTAATGGAACTGCTGTGAATGCTGCAGCAGCCTCAGAATCATTTGATGAGCCGTTAACTACCCAGCAAGTGTTGGATATTGTAAAATTATTTGGAGTTTCTTAAGAGGGATGATTGTTTAAGTTTGAGGTGGGAGGGGAACGTAAGTTCCCCTCTTTTTTTAGTAATTGATCACCTGTTCTTCCAGGTGCTCCGGAAGATCGCGGTAGTTGTACTGCTGACCACGAAGCTGAGGTTCAAAACCTGCTTCCCTGATCGCATCCTGAATTCCTTTCGCCGTAAAACGGTGCGGCGCTCCCGCTGCAGAAACCACATTCTCTTCAATCATGATGGACCCGAAATCATTTGCTCCGGCATGTAAACACAATTCAGCTACATTTTTACCCACTGTAAGCCATGAGGCCTGAATATTTTTAACGTTAGGCAGCATAATTCTGCTCAGCGCCAGCATTCTGATGTACTCATCACCGGAAACATTGTTGCTGATGCCCCTTAATCTTTTTAACAAGGTGCCGTCGTCCTGGAAAGGCCATGGAATAAAAGCAAGGAAACCTTTGGCATCTGCCGGCTTTTCACTTTGAACCTCCCTGATCCATACCAGGTGTTCAAAACGTTCTTCAATGGTTTCTACATGTCCGAACATCATGGTCGCAGAAGTGGTAATGTCCAGCTGATGAGCAGCACGCATCACATCCAGCCATTCTTTTCCGCCACATTTCCCTTTGGAAATCAGCCTTCTGACACGGTCGTTCAGGATTTCAGCACCCGCACCGGGAAGCGAGTCCATTCCCGCGGCTTTCAGGGCACTCAGCACTTCCGTATGAGAAATGCCTTCCAGTTTCGCGACGTGTGCAATTTCCGGCGGACCTAAAGCATGCAGTTTCAGGTCAGGATATAATTCTTTGAGTTGTTTAAACAGATCGGCATAAAATTTTAAGCCAAGGTCAGGATGATGCCCGCCCTGAAGCAGCAACTGATCACCGCCCAATCTGAAAGTCTCTTCAATTTTAACTTTATAAGTCTCGATATCCGTAATGTAACTCTCGTCGTGGCCAGGTCTTCTGAAGAAATTACAGAATTTACAATTGGCAATACATACGTTAGTGGTGTTGACATTACGGTCTATCTGCCAGGTCACTTTCCCGCTGGGTACTTGTTTTTTCCTCAGTTCATTGGCTACATAGGCCAGTTCGGCAGTTGATGCATGGTGATACAAAAAAACACCTTCTTCCTGGGTAAGAAAGTCAAAATGTAAGGCCCTATGCAATAATTCGGCAGTATTCATACTGCAAATATACCATAAGTTCCTTTCTTTTTATTTCACATTATTATCACATTTCCCTTTTGCTTTATTCCTATATTTGAAACAATTATTTTAATAAATATATGGTAGATTTTAACCGTTTTACATTGGCCAATGGATTGCGTGTCCTGGTACACGAGGATGATACAACGCCTATGGCGGTGTTAAACATTCTATACGACGTTGGTGCAAGAGACGAAGAACAAGATAAAACCGGCTTTGCCCATTTATTTGAACACCTCATGTTTGGGGGCTCTGTAAATATTCCAAGTTATGATGAACCCCTGCAAAGAGTAGGGGGAGAGAACAATGCTTTTACCAGCAATGACATCACCAATTATTATATCACACTTCCTGCCACCAATCTGGAAACTGCTTTCTGGCTGGAGAGCGACCGTATGCTGAGCCTTGCCTTTTCTGAGAAAAGCCTGGAAACACAACGTAATGTGGTATGTGAAGAGTTTAAACAGCGTTATCTGAATCAGCCTTATGGCGATGTATGGCTGAAGCTGAGACCACTCGCTTATAAGGAACACCCTTACCGCTGGGCCACCATCGGACAGGACCTGAAGCAGATTGAAGATGCTAAGATGGAAGATGTAAAGGCATTTTTTCAAAAGCATTACAACCCTCAGAATGCCATTATGGTAGTTGGCGGTAATGTGAAAACCGAAGATGTAAAAGCGCTTGCCGAGAAATGGTTTGCACCAATTCCCGCAGGAGAACGTTACCTGAGAAACCTGCCGGCTGAACCTCAGCAAACAGAAGCACGTCAGGAAACGGTAACCGCAGAGGTTCCGCTGAATGCGATCTATATGGCTTTTCAGATGCCGGACAGGGCCGATAAAGATTACCAGGTTTACGACCTGTTGTCGGATATCCTTTCGCAGGGACAATCGTCGAGACTGTACAATAGCCTGCTCAAAGAACAGCAGTTGTTCAGCGAGATCAATGCTTACCTGACGGGAAGTATTGACAAAGGATTGTTCATTGTAGAAGGAAAACTGGTAGAAGGCGTAAGCATGGAAGCTGCCGAAGCAGCCATCTGGAAAGAGCTGAATGCCATCGCCGCAGAAGAAGTAACGGTGGATGAACTCACCAAGGTGAAAAACAAGTCTGAATCCATTATTGTATTTGCCGAGATGAGCCTTTTAGATAAGGCCATGAACCTGGCTTATTATGAATTGTTAGGAGATGCAAACCTGCTGAACACAGAGATTCATAAATACCATGATGTGACTTCATCGCGCATTTTAGAAGTTGCACAACGCACCTTCGTAAAAGAACAATCTTCAATTTTATACTATTTAACTGCTCAAGATGCTTAATCGTACATTAGCGCCTGAATCGAAACAGGTAGATGAAATAAATTTTATTGAACCATTAAAGCAGCAACTGGATAACGGGATTCCCGTATTCACGATCAATGCAGGTAAACAGGAACTGGTGCGGATTGAGTTTATATTTGAGAATGTAAACTGGGACCAGTCAAAGCCCCTTCAGGCAGTCGCGGTAAGCCACCTGATCAATAACGGAACGGCGAAACTAACAGCCAAAGATATTGCAGAAAAAGTAGATTATTATGGTGCTTTCCTGCAAACGGAATATGGTGCAGATCAGTCGAGCGTAAAGGTTTATACCTTAAATAAACACCTGGCGGCAGTATTGCCGATCCTCAGGTCGATCCTGAACGAGAGTATTTTTCCTCAGCAGGAACTGGATATTTTTATCCAGAATCAAAAACAATCGCTGCAGGTGAGCTTGCAGAAGAATGATTTCCTGGCCAGGAAACATTTTGCACATGCCATTTTCGGAGATTCTACCTACGGTTCCAATATTGCAGCATCGGATTACGATGCCATACAGCAGGCCGATTTACTGAGCTATTTCAAGGCGGCATACAAACCTGAAAACTGTACGATTATCGTGGCCGGGAAGTTCGAAGATAAAGAATTCAACCTGTTGAATGATTTCCTTGGAAAAGACTGGGACAACCATGAAGCATCGGTTGTCAATAAATTTGAGTTTAGCGAAGGAACAAAGGGAGAAGTCCTGATTGAGCGTCCGGACGCGATTCAGTCGGCCATTCGGATGGGCGCACTTGCCATTACCAGAAAACACAAAGATTTTCCTGGATTCCAGGTGTTGAACTGTTTGCTTGGTGGTTATTTCGGCTCCAGGCTGATGGCAAATATCCGTGAGGATAAAGGCTATACTTATGGCATTGGCTCTGCAGTAGTCTCTTTAAAAGACGCTGGTTATTTCTTTATTGCCACAGAAGTAGGAGCAGATGTTTGCAGCAGTGCACTGACGGAGATTGAAAAAGAAATCGAGCTGCTGAGAACAGAAACGGTGACTGAAGAAGAATTGAACCTGGTCCGCAATTACATGCTTGGCTCTATGCTGGGCAGCCTGGAGAATGCTTTCTCTCATGCTGACAAGTTTAAAAATGCGTATTTCTCCGGTTTGGATTATACCTATTACGATAACTATATCGAAACCGTAAAAACGATTACCGCTGAAGAACTGAAACAGCTGGCCAATCAATATCTGAACCCTGCCGACTTCACAAAGGTGGTGGTTGGAAAGAAATAAAAGGAAATCTCCTGGCTATTCTATTTTAGCCAGGATTCCTTTTTGTTTGTCTGCCTGATACAGCTTTTTATGAAAAGCAACGTAATCATTGTATTTTTCAGCAGGATATTGTTTGTTAATGATGGACTTTGTCCGCGTATAAATGAGGGTATTGTCTTTGGCAACCACTTTTGCCGTATACTTTCCAAATTCAGATTCTATGAGGATATCTTTAGGGATGAATTCTACTTTAAATCCCTTTGGAATGGTGTAGATCACCTCATCTTCATCCAGATAACCATAGTTAAGAGAGAAAGGAGTTTTGCGCTTCTCAATTGGCGTCAGCGAATTTTCCTGCCTGTTTAACAGGTTCATCGTGAGGAATAGTTTTCCCCCGCCTCCGCTCAGCAGCTGGCTGCTTTTCAGACTGATGCTTTCATTTAATAAAGGCTGGTCTTTGTCCGGCTGACTGTACTTCAAAGAAGTGATCTCCATATTCGGAATCCCTAAGGAATTCATGATGTTTTTACGCTGCGTAACCGGCTCTATCAGCATTAATCCAATGTTGTCCTCATATTGGGCGTTCGCATATTTCGCGTCAATCTGGATGTCCGCACTGCCTTCTTCATTTAGAATAACCTTTGTACTTCGTTTCAAATAATTGGCGGAAGGGGTCATGAGTGGTGTTTCCACGAGTTTACCTCCATCTTCGGTCACGAGTAAAACCGTTCTGCCTGAATTGTTATTGCCGATGAAACCCATGGGATCATAGGAGCTCGTACATTCCAGCCAGGTGGTGTCTTTTTCCAAAGGCACACAAAGGATCATATGGTTGGCCTGATTCATACTGGCATATTTGCGGTTAAGCGAAGGCATGCCATTCCCGATCACCACCAGGTTTGATTTTATGCCTGCTTCCTGCAGCATGGCCTTCATATAATTGGAAAGCCCCTTACAATCTCCATAGTTTACGGTAGATACTTTCTCTGCGACGATGGGCGTAAACCCACCGATCCCAAGCTGAACGCCAACATATCTTGTGTTTTCCTGTAAATGCCGGTAAAGCAATTTCATTTTTTCCTTTGGTGACTTCGCATCTTTGATGAGCTCCTGTACCTTTGACTTTGCGGATGCCGGCAGGACCTGCGAACCGCTGCTCAGCTGGTACAACCAGCCACCCAGATTTTGCCAGTTTTCAATATTTGCTTTGGAGCTGTCATATTCAAACTGATTTGGTGCCAGGCTAACCCATGGGGTTACGGTCTTTAATCCGGTACTCATCGGCTCATGAACCAATGCAGGAACAGCCGCGCAGGACCATTGGTACTGCTTCTGGTCTTTTATAACCGTAGAATCTGTTTTCAATCCAACACTGTTGAGCTGCTTAAAGCTCAATGATTTCGGGATCTTAAAAGTATAGGAAGACTTTTCTACCGACATGGCCCAGGAAGATGCCGGATTCCAGGAAGGATAGCTTAAAATGCCGCTGTAATCGACACTGTAGCTGTATTCAATGGTGTAAGGAAAAGAAGCATATAAAAATTCCATGAACTTTATTCTGCTGTCTGAATACAATGTACCTCCGGATACAGCACTCCTGTCTTTGAAATCAGAAGAACGATACTCCTTTATTTTTATTCCTTTTGCATCGTAAAGCGTTGCTTTTAAATTGTAGATGCTGGAGAATTTATCATAATGCTCGTACA
Organism: Pedobacter sp. KBW06; assembly: GCF_003852525.1. GTDB lineage: Bacteria > Bacteroidota > Bacteroidia > Sphingobacteriales > Sphingobacteriaceae > Pedobacter. The sequence continues at coordinate 963,375 of NZ_QAJL01000003.1, read as the reverse complement.
TGTTGGAAGCGCCTTCTCCCTTTTTATTTAAAATGGTTACGGCGGTTTTATAATCCTCTCTCGCCGTTCCCAGTCCCTTAACCTCATAGACCATCTCTTCATTTCTGACCACTACGGCTGCATTCTCCGTTAGCGTTGCAGGAATTTTGCTGACATCATATTCCCCCTGGGCGTAACTGCAGCTCCCGGCAAAGGCCAGCATGGCTGTTAACATCAATTTCTGTTTCATTAAATCTTCTTAAATACGATTTGTTCCGCCTGTTTTCTCACGATGTTTTTAAAGAGCTCTTTTAGATCCTGGTATTCTTCAGGGGTATAAAAAGCTTTTTTAAGGGTGATTTTGCTGGAGAGCAAGAGCTTGTTTTCTTCTGTTGCCGTTATAAAAGTAAAAGAAGCAGTCTCATCCGGTAATACAATTCTTTCATTTTTGGGCATCTTGTCCAATTGATATCCTGTAGGGAACTCAATGCTGATGCGGTAATTTTCTTCCGTCGGATAACCAAAGTCTACCGGAAATTTCCGCTCTTCGAGCTTGAATGGATTTTCTTTGGTCCGGTCAAACAACAAGGGGCTGAGGTATACGAGGTTCCCGGCTTCCTCCACATTGTCTTCGATCAGGACATCCATAGATTCTGCCAATGGCTCTTCCACAAGGTCTAAATTCGTGACCTGGTAATTTTTAACACTAAGTCCGGGTTTGTCTTCTTTGTATTTCTTCAGGTATTCTTCCTGATTTGCTGCAGCCTGATAGTTATCCCGGCGGCCCAGTCCTTCATAATTCGTGAAGGAAAGAAAAAGCTTGCCTGATAATTTATTCTCTGCATCGAGTACCAGGCTATAGGTAATGTTTTTCCGGCTGAGTTTATCTTCTTCAAGAGAGATCCATTCTCCGGTTTCCGAAGCCAGGTCTACTTTGAGCCCTTCATGGTTGAGGTTGTCATAAGAGATCAGGCCCGGGGTATGGTTTTTATCTGTTGCATCCAGCAGCTGGTATTTATCACCGGTTTGAACGGCTACGATCACGTTGTCAAACTGTGTCAGCATTGGAAAGCCGGGATGCATTCCGTTTGATCTTGTACTGAGCAATACAGGAAATACTTTAATATTAGCTTCGTTCAGTAAGCAATACAAACTCAGGTTGATGTCCGCAGAGTTTCCGGATTTCTTTTCAAAAACAGCTTTTGGATTGGAGACATTTGCATACTTACTGCATTCATCATCCCATTTTATATTGCTTTTAACATGTTTAAAAAGGATTTTGACAATGCTGTCGGGATTGGTTTCCCCTTTGATGAGCTGCTGTACGAGCGTCTTATTGTAGCTTCTTTTATCAGTAAACTTGCCAAAATTTTCATCTCCTTTTAAAACCTTTACGATCTTGGGCCAGGTAGAAGTATGCTCCTCGTACATCGCACCCGGAAAACGCGTGGCGCTCAGTTCAAATTCAACCTTACTTACATAATCTTTCAGGGTGGTAATGAAACGTTCTGTTTTCAGGGCCGGCACATTTTCAGCAATATAAGTGGTCTGGTTAACCGTGGCGCTGAGCTGGTCTCCTCCCAGTGTAAAGGTTTGATTTTGTGCTTCATAACTTGGGTTTAAATGCACAAATCCGCCACCTGTTGTTTTATAAGTGTAATATTCAGGAATTCTGATCTGAAGGCAGGAGTATAAAACCGGAATTTCTTTCTGGAAATACCAGGGGCTCAGTGTGAAGGTAAAGTCAGATTTAATTCTGTATTTATATTCGATAATCGCGCCTTCTTTTACATTGGGAAGGGTAAATTTCTTCATGGTGAAGTTCTTGTCCTGTTTTTCGGAAAACTTAGCCTCTTTGTTGATCTTACTCACCACCATTTTGCCGTTTTCCATATTGTAGGTGGCTGCCTCCATATAGTCGAGTGAGGTTTCATAGCCATTCTTGCGGTAAAACTGGATCTCTAAATTCGCGAGGTCATAACCGTTTTTATTGATGATCTTATAACGGGTATGGCGCTCAAAAACATAGACAAAACCATTGGTTTTGGGACTCAGTTCAAACCAGCCTTTACCTACATCAAACAATGCTACTGCTGCGGCGGCAGAATCTATACCTGTTACTTTCGTGCCGAATTCTGCAGGATCGATCTTTCCATATTTAAAATTTTTTTGGATAACAGGTTTGTTCTGAGCGTAGGAGCAGAGCGAAGCCAGGAAGAAAATGCCGGATAACAGCAGTTTTAGCTTATTCATGAGTGGTTAATTATTTTGCACAATTATAGGAATTTTTCTTCATGGGAAAAATTCTATTTTTTTGTTTTTTACTGGCTTAACAATTCTATCTATTGCGGCAATAAAAATGTAGATTTGGTTGAATACATTTATGGTATTGCTGATTGAATTGTCGGTTTTACAGGCCTGTATTCCTTGTTTTTTTAAGGAATCAGGGGCATACGGCAGATTTTTCCACAATCATCCAAAGGATTAAATAGAAAAGAATTATTTACTGATATTTGTGCCCAATTAAAATCTTTAAGATAAATATGTCTCCGAACAAAATACATGCGAATGACCTTACTTATAAAATCAATCCTGATTTATCCACTGTGGACTGGGCTTACGTATGTGAGCTGTTTTCGAAGGTAGACTGGAGAAAAAGGGAAGAAGTAGAAATAGAAGCTGCATTCAGAAGAAGCAGCTGGACACTCTTCATTTATAAGGAAGATCAGCTGATTGCTTTTGGAAGGACGGTAGACGACGGAAGGTATTATGCGGTGCTGGCAGATATCATTGTTGACCCGGACTTTCAGGGAAATGGATTGGGTAAATACCTGGTTAAAACCCTGAATGAAAAGTTGGGCGATAATTATCATTTCGTAAACTTAACTGCTGCTCCGGGAAAGGGAGATTTTTATAAAAGCCTGGGATGGAAAAAGCAATCCACCTGTTACATCTGGCCTCAGGGACCAAAACAACTCAGACAACATACCGAACCTGAAGAAGACGCCGGTAACTAATCCGGATCTAAACTCGCTATTTTTAATTCTTTGAAGGTGGAAGGCCTGCGTCCTGTCATCTTAAAGAAAGTATTGCTAAAAGAGGAGATGCTGTCATAGCCTACTTCGTAGGCAATTTCGCTAATGGTCAGGTCGCTCTCCAGGAGTTTCTCCATGGCTTTAGTGATCCTGACCAGTTTCAGATATTGAAAAAATGAAATGTCCAGAGAAGCCTGGAAGATCCTAGATAAGGTGCGTTCACTGAAACCTGTGGCAGCAGCAATGACCTCCAGTGTCAGCTCATCCGCCAGGTGCTGATGAATATACCAGAGCACCGGTCGCAGTCTTTCATTGTCTGTAGTCGGAACAACGATGGGTAAGGGATGCTTGCTGATAGTAGGAAGTATGTTCTGTATCGTGTTTAAAAAACCATATTCATGTGTTCCCGGAAAAATGTCCCCGTTCCAGTGCTCGGAAAATTTAAGCATTTCCAATAACAATCCATTTACCGGATAAATGCCGATATGGTCAAAAAATGGGTTATTCTCTTCTGGAGCGGTATCAAAATAGATATTGCGGACAATGGCTGCCCGGTAACGATGCTGTAAATGATGCTCCACACCGGCAGGAATCCAAAGGTAATGACGTGCCGGAATAAAGTAGGATTTGTCATTCGCATAAAGAAAAATTACCCCTCCCTCTACATAGGTCAACTGGCCTTTGATGTGCTTATGGTGCCGGAAACGGTCTTCAAATTTACTGTGCCATACATAAGTGCTTTCCTGATGCGCATCAATTGCAGATAATAAGGCTTCGTTGCTTAAGGTATTCATGTGGCTGGTTTGAACAAATATATGTCAGTTTAGATAAAATAAAGAAACAATTCTTAGCCGAAATTTGTGCCATTAATTAATCTATATGAATTTTAGTCCGTATAAAAGAAAGTTTGGGATGTGCATGTCCGTTCTTTTATCCTCTCTTTTCGTCCATGCACAACAGCCCTCAAGTCCCGAAATCCCACTTACCATCAAAGAGGTCTGGCAGTTAACCGACAGCAACAGCAAGAAGCTTCAGATGAAGCAGCTGGAAGTATTGGCTGCTGAAGCCGGAATCCAGGTAGCCCGGTCAGAAAGACTGCCGGAAATCGCCGCAAATGGCGTACTGGCGAATATTTTTCAAATGCCGATTTATGAAAAAGGTTTGTTTCATACCCCCTCACAGTATCCGGTAGAACCTAAATATTACAAGGTTTCTGCAGATGCCTATCTGAACATTTACAACGGAGGAAAAACCAACAGGGAGATTGCTTCGTCCAGGAGAGAGAATGAGCTGGCAATTGCCAGAAAGAACCTGACCAAACAGGAAATCCATTACATCGCCGCGGTTTACTTTTACGATGTCTACCGCAATAAATCTTACCAGCTCCTGCTGCTGCAAGACATTAAGGACCGGGAAAAGCAGCTTCATGAGATCAATGAATTGTATAAAAACGGAACGGTTCTTAAAAGTGATGTCCTGCGTGCGGAACTTCGCTTGTCGAAACAAAGGATGATGCTGACCGAGATTGAAAACAGCATTGTGATCGCCTCGCAAAAACTCAACCTTTTGACCGGTAATGCAGATGATGTGCGGTGTAATCCCATCGTTTCTGATGCGGAAGCCGATCCGGTATTGCTAAAAGGTTTATCGAACTACCTGTCTGAAGCAGAATCCGGCTCCTTTAAAATTCAGATCTCAAAAAAAGAACAGGAACTGAGCGCATTAAAGCTGAAGCAGGTGAAATCCAATGTGCTGCCTTCAATCGGTTTGTTTGGGGAGTACATGTATGCGTACCCGCAAATCCAGTTTTACCCTTATGCCCTTTCGCTGTATAGCAATGGAATGGCCGGGATTAAGTTAAAAGTGCCTGTTTCGTCTTTCTATACGAATAAACACAAGGTGAAAGTGGCGGAAATTCAGCTCCACAGACAGGAAGTTGAGGACGAAGAGGTCAGGGAAAACCTTCGTCAGGAGGTCCAGGAATCTTATATCCGGTATACAGAATCGTTGAAAAGAATAGAAGTGGCCTCAGAAAACATTACACAGGCTTCGGAAAGTTATCGCATCGTACAAAATACTTATTTCAACCAGCTGGCTTTACTGACCGACCTGCTGGATGCAGAAACACAGCTGTTACAATCGCGGTTTGAGCTGACTACCGCAAAGGTAAACGCCAGAATTCAATATTATCAATTACAAAAAGCAGTAGGCACCCTATAAAAATGAGCACTAAACAACAAAATAAAACAGATAGAATAATTTCACGTGTCACGACCATGATTGCGGCCATCGTATTGGTCGTATTGCTGTTTTGGGGGACAAGAACGGTATTTACTTATTTAAGGTATGAGGATACCAATGATGCCCAGGTAGAAGAATACATCAATCCGGTTACCTCCAGGGTAAATGGTTATATAAAATCGGTACGGTATGTAGAGAACCAGGAAGTGAAAAAGGGAGATACCCTGCTGGTAATCGACGACAGCGACTATACCGTTCAGCAGGACGAGGCCCTGGCTTCCCTGTCTAATGCCAAAGCACAGGTTTCTGTATTGCAGAGCAATATCCAGACCGCCGGTACAAGTGCAGGGGCGAGCAAGGCAAAAATTGCGGCTGCAAAAGCAAAACTCTGGAAACAGCAGGCAGAATACGACCGTTATAAAAGATTATTTGAGGCCGAATCTGCCACCCGCCAGCAATTGGAAAGTATGCAGAGCATGCTGGAAGTTGCCCAGGCGGAATACAATGCCGCTCAGGAAGATTATGCTGCTGCACTTTCCAAAACAAACGAAATCAGGGCACAGTCTGAAGTATTGCTTTCTGAAATTCAGCGGAGGGCAGCTGTGGTAAAAAGGAACGACCTCAATACTTCTTATACGGTAATTGTAGCACCTTATAACGGCAAGATGGGCAGAAGAACCATTCAGCCGGGGCAGCTGGTCCAAAGCGGACAAACCATTGCTTACATCGTGGACCGTGATGCGGGGAAATGGGTGATCGCCAATTTTAAAGAAACACAGATTGGAAAAATGTATGTTGGAGAACCTGTGGACATCGAGGTGGATGCCTTCCCGGGGAAAGAATTTTCGGGAAAAATAGAGTCCTTATCGGCGGCTACAGGTTCCAGGTTCTCGCTTTTACCTCCGGACAATGCAACGGGGAATTTCGTGAAAATTGCGCAGCGGATTCCGGTAAGGATTCGTCTGGAAGGTGCTATGGCGGCCTTGTCAAACCTGAATGCAGGAATGAGCGTTACGGTACATATCAAAAAGAACAGTCCCCATGATTAAAGCAATCCCCATCTTTAAATCATGGGCACCGGAATGGTTGATCCGGCTGAGCATTATGCTGCTGCTCTTGTCTTCTGTATTGCTGTTTGCTTTGTCTACGGCTGATGGAAGCGCTGCTGCGGGATATTATGGAATGGAACCTGCTGATGTGCAGTTTTCTTTGCTTTTGTTTTATGCGGCCATTGCCAGTTTTGCAGGGGTAGAACGCAGGTTCTTTGAACGGATCGTGACTAAAGAGTATCTGCTGATCTGTATCGTACTGGAGATCCTGATTGCCTATTGCTGTTACCATACCCGGGAGATCTGGCTGGTATTTACTTTCCGCTTTTTGCAGGGGCTGGTGAATTGCGGAATTACGAGCATTTGCTTAAACCTGTTGTTCGGGCGCTTAAAGTCTGAACATTCCAGAGAGGTGGGCTATACCATATTTTATGCGATGATCCTCTGTGTATCGCCTGTAACGGCATTATTCGCAGCACCTTTGGTGGAGAATTTTGAATATAATGTGCTGTATAAAGCGATCATTTTTTGCTTTCTGCCTAGTGCAGCTCTGTTGTTCATGATCTTAAACCGGGTTCATATTTTTCGGAAAAAACCTTTATATCAATTGGATTGGGGCAGTTTTTTACTGTTTGTCGTGATGCTCGTGCTGATCGCCTATGTTTTGATCTACGGGCAGCAAAAGGACTGGCTGGAAGACTCAGGGATCGTGTACAGTATGATCGCCATTGTGCTGTTATTTCTGACCTCTGTCCTGAGACAGCGCTCATTAAAGCGTCCTACGGTAGATCTTTCTGTGTTTAAGTACCGGAATTTTAGCATCGGGATTGTTTTTCTCGTGATCCTTTACCTGATCCGGGGAGCATTCGGATTAACCAGCACCTATTTTATCACGGTATTGGGGATGGATTCCCTGCATGCCAATGAGCTGATGATTTATAACATCCTTGGCATCATTACCGGATCTTTTATTGCTATCCGCTTTTTAATCCTGCAAAAGATGCTGCGGGTTTTGTGGATTGCGGGCTTCGCTTTGTTAATGGTATTTTTTGGAATGATGTGTTTTCTCTTTGCCTCGGAAGCAGATGCGGAAACATTTATTATCCCTTTATTTCTTCAGGGCCTGGGGGCAGGGATGGTGATGTCGCCGATTGTGATGTTTATCGTTTCGGCTGTTCCGGTACAAATGGGACAATCTGCGGCTTCAGTCGGGGTTTTCGTTCGCTTCTCTACTTTTAGCCTGAGCTTATCGCTGATCAATTATTGTCAGCTGTATTTCAAAGGGGGACATAGCAACGATATGGGGAAGGGCTTGTCTTTGCTTGATTTCGGACTGGCAGAACGGCTGCATATTTACCAGTCTGCCTTGTCAGGACATGGGATGCTGAAAGATCAGGCGGCTAAGGTGGCGACAGGTTTGCTAAATAAAGCCGTTCAGAAGCAGGCTTTCCTTCAGTTTTGTATTGATTATTATGAAATGATTGCGATCCTTTGTCTGATTACCATTGTGCTGATTGCTTTGCAGCCTGTCATCAGCAGGACGATCATCAATGTCAAAGGAAAACACCCTGCACCTGCAGGATTTTAAGGAAATTTCTGCGGCTATTTTCTCTTTAATGAAGAGCTGTTCAGCGAGGCGATGAGGAGATTTTTTAACAGGGGATTGAAGACGAAATACTACTTTAGGATCCGCTTCGGAAGAAGCCGGGATTAGGGAAGCATAAAGAAGGGATAGAACAGGGATCAAACACGGAATTTGTCCCTGTTCTATCCCTGTTTGATCCCTGTTCTATCCGGGTTTCATCCGAAGCAGTTTCAACCTTGTTTAATCTTTAAAATAATCCAAAATCTGCTACTTAAAAATACGTTTTTTTTATGGATTCTGCCGGAGGATTTACTGAAGTAATCCTGCTTTTATTTCATTGTAAATCTGCCGGGTTTCGGCGACTGGAATTTCTAAGTCTTTTCCATAGTCAATGATGGCCCCGGCAAACAATTCAAGTTCTGTATTTGCTTTTCCCGACTGCACATCCAATTGCAAAGAAGTTGGGGTCTGATAAGGAAAGGATGCTGCTTTTTGAAAGGTCTTTTCAATGATGTCTTCAGAGATAGCCACTTCTTTCTTTTTCGCAATCTCTTTAATTTCTTTCATAATCAAAGCTGCTCTGTTGTGGAGTTCCGGTTCTTCTACTACCTGTCCGATTGATTTATTGTAACGCGCGGTAACCAGGCCAAAACTGGCAATGAAGAAATATTTTGTCCAGATATCAGGGAAGGAATCTTCTTTATAGTCCAGGTCAATCCCGGCATCTTTCAGTAGGGTTGCCACCTCTAAGGCATCGTACTGTGGATTTTCAGGGTCTTTGCCCATTACGATTTTACCTGGATTGCCTTTATGTTCTACCAGGCCTTTTTCCTTAATATGGGAGGCTACATAGACACAGGATGGGAGTACGATCCCATTGGAAATAATTTTACGGATTCTTTCATAGATATCTACGCCGTTCATCAGGGGTAAAATCACGGTATCATCCTTAATTCTGGATTTCAATTGCCGGCAAATGTTTTCCAGATCGTATTCCTTTACACAAATGACGAATACATCCGTTGCAGGCAATTCTTCCAGATTGCTGTAAATCTGATGGGGATGGGCAATGGGGTTTTCGTGTTCTGCAGAAAGTAAGGTCAATCCTTTTTCTTTTACGATCTCATAGGTCTGTGCCCTGGCAACAAACGAGATGTTCAGTGCATCAGATGAAGCATATTTCTGTGCGAGTTTAAACCCGAAATAACCCCCAACACCACCGAGTCCTATTATAGTCAGTTCTTTTGTTTTCATCAGCATATCATTATTTTTTCGACCTTTTATTGTTTTTTTTTGATCTTTTATTGTTTTTTAATGGTTCTCAAGAGCTCGCAGGCTCAGTTCAAAGGTTCTTAAGAGTTCTCAAGTTCAGTTCAGTAGTGCTCAAGAACCCCTAAGCCTGGTTTATTGGCCATGAAGCCATCATGATTTTGGTCATCAGTCATTATGCGGGCTGTAAGATCATGATGTTTTCATTTTCTCTTTAGAAAAATTGTTTTAATATTTATTTCAGCAAGCGGAGCAAAGTACACACAATATTGGATTTTCATATTAGGATTTTATATTGATGACAATTTTCGGATTTGTTTAAAACAATTTACAGATTGGGAGGTGTTTGTTTAAAATGATTTATAATTTTGAAATGGACACTAAGTCAAACCATTATGTTTTTTGAAACCGACCGCCTTTTCATCAGCAGGATGACATTAGATGACGCTGAATTTATTCTGGAGCTGTTGAATACGGAGGGCTGGAAAAAGTTTATTGGAGACAGAAACGTAAACAATAAACAGGAAGCGGAAGTTTACATCCGGAAAATTATAGATAATCCTAATTTCGGCTATTCTGTAGTGAAGCTCAAAGCCGGAGGCGTTCCTATTGGAATGGTCAGCATGATCAAACGGGATTACCTGGATTATCATGACATTGGTTTCGCCTTTCTTCCGGGGTACAATGGAAAAGGATATGCTTTTGAAGCCGCATCTGCAGTATTGAATCATCCTTCCACGCTGGCCAGACATCGCAGGATTCTGGCAACAACCTTAAAGCACAACAGCAGTTCTATGCAGCTGTTGGAACGACTGGGGTTGGTCCTGGATAAAGAAATAAAGGTAGAGGGAAAGGAGCTGTTCCTGTACGATATTGAGGTGGATGAATTGTTGTTAAATCGACTTGTACATCGTTTCTTTGGCATTTTTAACAATGTAAATGGCCATCAGCCGGATTGGGAGGAAATGAGGGAAACTTGTCTGCCGGAAGCGGTCTTTATAAAGAAAACCGGACTGGAGGAGGAGATTTATCATTTGGAGTCTTTCGTCACACCCAGAATGAAAATACTTGCCGATGGAACTTTAAAAGAATTCAAAGAATGGGAGGTCAGTGCAGCAACAAAAATCTCCGGAAACATCGCCCAGAGATTTTCAAAGTATGAGAAAAGCGGAGCTTTAAACGGTGTTCCATTTAAAGCATCCGGAAATAAGATCTTTCAGTTTATCAAAACCCGGGAAGGCTGGAGAATTAGCGCCCTGGTCTGGGAGGATTTTACTTCTGCTTAAGCAGGGCTACTTCTTATGCAGGGCTATCTCTTATAATACATACCTTTCGATTCAGGCATGGTATCCCTGAAGCCAAATTTCTCATATAAGAAAGAGGCATCTCCATCTGCAATTAAGCTGATGTAACAGGAAGCAGGAAGTTCATTGTTAATAAATTCCATGAGCTTTTCCATAATTGCTTTTCCAAGCCCTTTTCCCTGATGTTCAGGTAATACACAAATGTCCGTTACCTGGCAATGGCAGCCACCATCACCAATGATCCTTCCCATTCCTATATGGGCACGCCCGGATTCCGGATCAGAAACCAATACCGAGCATATGGAGTTTTTTAAGCCGATTCTTCCGGCCTCTTCGGTCTTGGCACCCAAGCCCGATTCTTTTCTTAGTCTTAAATAGCTTTCCAGCGGGATATCTTTAAATTCTGTAATATAACTCATGTTTTCGTGTTAAAATCAGGCTTTTTACTGCAAAAGCCCAGGGTAATTCTGGTTGGTAAAGATAAAAAGATGACCTAAAAAAGCCGTCGTCGGGATTCTATTTTTTAACTCCCTATAAATGAGTTGGAATTGAAGCGGACTTAACAATTTGTTTATAGTACCGCATTACATTTGTCTTCAGCTAATTAATGCTAACGCTATTAAAATGGAAATTCAAAACAAAAGAGCTGGTCGGTTGATCAAACTTATTATTTCGGGATTTTGTATAGGATTAATAGCAACGATTGGTGCCTGTAAGAAAGACAATATAAAAAAGGAATACCCCCAGGGGAGTAATGAACAAATCAATACCTGGATTCTGGATAGCCTCAACAGATACTATTACTGGGCTGCTGAACTGCCGAAGAAACCGGGCCTGGGCCAGTCGCCAATGGCATTCTTTGCTTCAGTGAAAAATACTTCGGACCGCTTTTCCCAGCTTTATCTGCCCAATCAGGCTGGTGTTTCCAGTTCCCGCTCTTTATATGGATTTGATTATGCCGTGATTCAGGAGCCGCTCGGTCAGCAGGTTTTTGGACTGGTGAAATGTGTCCTGAAAGGCTCGCCCGCCGAAAGATATGGCCTTAAAAGAGGGGCTTATATTCGTAAGGTAAACGGGAAGGTCTTTAGCAGCAGTAATGCGGCTGCGCTTGATCAGGAATTGCTCACTGGCAGAACAACTAATCTGGTTCTGACCACATTAAAAGATGGAACCTATACGGATCAACCGGAACTGAACATGATAGCGGGTTTAACTTTTGATCAGCCCCCGATTCATCAGGTCATAGAATGGGGAGGAGCAAAAATTGGATATGTTTACATTGACGGCTTCTCGGGAGGCTTGAGCAGGGCCCTTCTTTCTGTTTTCTCCGAATTTAAAAATGCTGCGGTTTCAGACCTGATCATCGACCTTCGTTATAATTCAGGCGGGGATGTGTCGGAGGCTGCAGGGTTATGCGCAATGATTGCTCCCGGCATAAATTACAATACAGATTTTATCATTTACAAGGGAAATAAGAATGGAGGACAAAGGAAAGAATCCATTGGTGCGGCTGCCACCTTCGATAAAAGGGTGGATTTCAATTCCCTTCTTCAAAGTAACATCAGTATGAAGAGCGTCTTTGTACTGGCAACAGGGGCCACCGCCTCTGCGTCAGAAGTGCTTATCAATAACCTTAGGCCTTATATGCAGGTAAAAGTTATAGGAGAAAAAACAATGGGTAAAGACGAAGCCAGCTTTTTAATCCGGGATGAACGGATCCCCAAACAGGTAGATTGGGAGATGTATCCGATCATCTATAAATTATTCAATGCACAGGGGCAGGGGGGATACCATACCGGAATTCTTCCGGACACAGAAGTCAGCGAATTTTCTGTGCTTCCATTGGTTCCATTTGGAAATGTAAATGATGCTTTATTGAGCAAAGCATTGCTTCAGATTTCTTCACAGGGAAAGATCGGTCAAAAGCTTTCGGCTGTTAATGAACCCCGGTTTACTACTCAAAATAGTGTGGTGCTGTCCGATAGTCACCTGAGCAAAGCAAGTCAAAGTATGGTGCTGACTCACCGATAATCTTAAAAATAGAAAAGACGTTAACACATTTGATTTAGGCTTAATATTAAGTTAAAATAGGGGAGCTATTTTCGGGGGTATAAAAACTGAAAAATCTTATCCCCTATTATTTTGAAACAGTTAGACAAATCCTTGCTTGAGAAATTAGTTGTTTTGCTTCGCGAAGGTGATACAGCTGCCTTTAATGAGTTGTATTACCGTTATAAGGGGAAAGTTCATCAGTTTGCTTATCGCTTTGTGAGGTGTTCCGAATCTGCTGCTGAATTAACCCAACTTGTCTTTGTACGCCTTTGGAAATACAAACATACCATAGATGAATCCCGGGATTTTGATGCCTTCCTGCTAACGATCACCAAAAATCTGGTGTTCAAAGAATTTCAGCGTAAAGCTAAAGCGGATGCCTACCAGAACGAACAGTTGAAAACAGAACAGGTTTACGATCCCATCGCCAGTTTTATGGATTTAAAGGATTACCGCAATCTGGCCGAAAGGGCAATTAGTAGTTTGCCGCCACAGAGTAAAAAGGTCTTTAAGCTGAGCCGTGAAGAAGGCGCTACTTACGAACACATTTCAAATCAGTTGAACATTTCCAAGAATACCGTTCACAGTCATATGGCCAAGTCTTTAAGCCATATCAGACAGTATTTCAAAATTCATACCCCGGAGACCGTACTTGTCCTCTGTACTCTGGCCTCAGCACTTTAAAACAATCTATCCCTATTATGATCAGCCTCCTTCTAATCAATGGAGGTTTTTTTTGTGCTGATTATCAATGTTTTGTGATTATTTTAAAAAATATTTCATCATCGGCTAGACATCTCCTCCATTTGCGGGATATATACTTATAGACAGGCAGAAGTTTGGCCGTTTTAATTGATGAAAGTGAATACAAACGAAGAATTAAAAAAATTATTTAAACTTTACCTGGAAGGGAATACCACTCCTGAACAGGAAAAAGAATTATTTTTCCATATCCGCGAACAGGAAGAAATGGACGAATCTTTTGAGGAGTCGACTGCAGCAGTATGGAATGAAGACAATAGCTGGAGAGATGATTCTCTATCTGCAAAGGTGGAGCTTCAATCGGTCTGGTCAAAAATCGCAGAAGAAGAGGATCTTCTTAAAAAAGCAAATTCATCCTGGTTAAAATATGCGGCTTCCTTTATCCTGGTTTGTGCTGCTGCTTTGGGTTGGTATTCGGTGAAGACAGAAACGAAAGAAGGAAATCAGCAGATCGCCCTGATGACTAAAATCACCAAAAGGGGAGAAAGAGTTAAATTGTTACTCCCGGATAGTTCGGTGGTTTATCTGAATGCGGTGAGTAAGCTGAGCTTCCCTCAACATTTCGAAAAAGGTAAAACAAGAGAAATTCATCTCGAAGGAGAAGCTTTTTTTGAAGTGAAATCTGATGCCAGCCGCCCGTTCATCGTTCATAGCGGCAATTTACAAACAAGGGTACTGGGAACGTCGTTTAACATCGATGCTTATCCGGGAAGCCAGCATTTCAGCATCTCTGTACGTACAGGTAAAGTTGGGATCTCTTCTTCAAATGAAGGTAAACTGACACACCTTTCTTTCCTTACTCCGGGAAAAAATCTGGTCTATAAATTAAGGGATTCCAGCTATGCAGTGAATGAGACAAAAGCAGCCGATTTTAACAGCTGGACAGAAAACAGGTTCATCTTTAAAAATGAATTGCTGAGCATGATCCTTACCCGTCTGGAAAGAAGTTACAATGTAAGTTTTAACGTAAAAAATGAACAAATGCTAAAGTGCCGCTTCAATGCGACCTTCCATAATAAAAACATCAAACAGATTGTAGAACAATTACATACCATGAGCAGTGGTAAGATCCATTATCAATTCAATACACATAAAACAATAATTACTTTATGGGGGGAGGACTGTCAATGATTAGCTAAGTTTTTATAAAACCCGCCACATCCCTATCGGCTACGCTATGAAAAATATAACTCAATAATTATTACAAACAAAACCGCCCTGCTGTAACAGGACGGTTCTTAAAAATGTTTCGTAACTCTCGATAATTAAAAAACTTTCAATGAATATAACGCTATACTTTTTAATAATAAAATACTTCAATAAAATAAAACACCAATCCCTTGTGATGACGGCCTTACTTTCGGCATGCTGTATTTGCAGTGTTTCAGGAAATACCAAGGCTCAGAATGCAATGGAAAACAGAATCAGCTTAAAGCTGTCAAATGTAAACCTGACCAAAGGGCTGACCGCCGTAGAAGACAAAGCAGGATGTGTCATCAATTATAATCCTGCAATTTTTAGAACCGCACACCAGATCAGTATCGATGTAAAAGACATGCCGGTTGCACAGGTGGTTCAGAAAATGCTGGAAGGAACCGGGGTGACCTACAAGGTGAGCGATCCTAAAACCATTCTTTTATATAAACTTCCTGATCCGGTAAAACAGGGTAAAATCAGTGGTAAAATCCTGGACGAAAAAGGTGAACCCTTGCCTGGTGCCGGGATTAAGATTGTAGAACTGAACCGTACTGCAAGCAGTTCTGTGGACGGATCGTTTAGCATCAGCCTTGATCCGGGAAATTATACGGTGGAAATAAGTTATGTCAGCTACCAGGGTAGGAGAGTAACCGATGTGATCGTTAAATCTGGACAAAATACGCCATTGAGCATCAGTATGAAACCAGCTTCAGAAACCCTGACAGGGGTTGTAATTACCGGTGGCTACAAAAAGACATCGACAGAAGGACTTTTGGCAAAACAAAAAAACTCGGCGGAACTGAGCAATGGGATCAGTGCGGAACAGATCAGTAAAACACCGGATGCAAATCTGGGAGAAGCGATCAAAAGAATTACCGGAATCTCTACCGTAGACAACAAGTATATTGTGGTAAGAGGAATGGGCGAACGCTACAATTCAGCTACTTTGGACGGTACCGTATTACCCAGTACTGAAACCGGAAGAAGAAGTTTTTCTTTCGACTTGATTCCTTCCAATCTGATCGATAACGTAACCGTGAGCAAGACGATCACCCCAGATATGAATGCCGGTTTTGCTGGTGGTTTGGTACAAATCAATACCAAAGATATTCCCGATGCAAATTTTACCAGTATCTCTATAGGCTCCGGAGTAAATGACAATAGCACCGGCAAAGATTTTTATTCTCCTAAACGTGGAAAGTATGACTACCTGGGCTTTGATGACGGAAGAAGGGATTTTCCAAAAGATTTAAGATATACAGTAGATTTAAACCCAAGCCGTCCTGATATTCCAAGGGCAGAGGATAAATTTGCTCAAAGCAGACGCTTTACCCAGGACAACATGACTTTGTATAAGTCGCGCGCACCCATTGCTCAAAATTACCAGTTTACCCTGGGACGTGTGATGAATGTCGATACTTCAAGCACCTTCGGGGTGATCGGATCTTTAAGCTACAGAAATACACAGAATATTTCCGATGTAAGTGATTTTAGAAGGGGGTTCTTTAATATGGGAACCAATAACTATGGAAATTTCTACAATTTTAATACTACCTGGGGTGCCATCTTAAACGCAGGTCTGAAGTTGAAAAATCATCGGATTAGCCTTAGAAACACCTATACCAGAAAATTTGAAAATAATATCAGTATTATTAATAACTATCTGGAAACTGCATCGGAAACAGAAATTGCAACCAGACCTCCAAATCAACGCATCAATGTGAATCCTACTTTTCTGGATTTACTCCAAAATAAATTAGGATTGCAACACCAGCTAGGGAAAGTAAAGCTGGAATGGGATATCGCCAGAACAGGCATTACACGTAACCAGAAAGATGTGATCCGCCGGGATTTATATCCTCAGCTGGTGAATGGTAAGTATATATTGATGGATTGGACCAATTCCAGTCAAACGGGTGATTTTCCGAATTCCCGTCACCATTACCTGAATAAAGAAACTGATTATAACTGGAATGTCTCAGGATCAGCTCCCTTTAGTCTGGCCAATACACGCAATACCCTGAAAGCAGGTTATTCCGGAACGAGAAAACAATTAACCTTTGACTGGCAAGGTGCACAGTTGAATCATTTTGACAAAATAACACCCGATAGCCTGCTGTATTTGCCGCTTGCTGAGAAAATCAAACCTGAAAATTTAAACTCCAAAGGTTTTGTCTGGCAGGTTCAACCCTGGTTAATTGATGGCTATGAAGGTAAAAGTCAGCAACACGCGGGTTACCTGATGTTGGATAACCGTTTTAATGAACAATTTAGATTGGTATGGGGAGTTCGTGCGGAATATTATAAGTATAAAGAATTAAGAAACCCATCAAATGCGCCGGCTTTGGGGGATACAGACATCAATACCTCGGATGTTGCCTGGAGATGGTTGCCTTCTGCAAATTTCACCTATAGTCCGACACAAAAAATTAATTTACGCCTGGCCTATTCACGTACGGTAGTACGTCCTGAATTTTTGGAGCGGGTAAGATTCCAGATGTATAACCCTGATCTTGATGGTTATGTATATAGCGAAGGAGTGACGAGCACCAGGGTTGATGGCTTGGACTTTAGAGCTGAGTTGTTTCCCGGGCTGGGCGAGACCTTATCCGTAGGCGCATTTTATCGTTATTTCGACAAGCCGGTAGAGTTAACCAGACGGACGGCCCTTGATGGAAGATTTGAATATATTCTTGACAATTCTGTTTGGGCAAAAAACTATGGTCTGGAGATGGAGTTTCGTAAGAAGCTGAGTTTTATTTCAGACCTGGCCTGGTTAAGCGATGTTTCGGTCTTTGGAAACGCAACCTATATTCATTCCGATGTGCGAAGCAACATTCGTGCTACAGCAGGAAAAGAACCTGTTTTGAGCAAAGTTAAAAGACCTTTATATGGGCAGACTCCATATTTACTAAATGCCGGGATACAGTATGATGGCAGTCATCTTGGTTTAAATCTGGTGTACAACAGAACAGGTCGCAAGACTTATATTGTTGCTGTAAACGCTGCCGATATTGACTATCAGAGGCCTTACAGCCAGTTCGATGCACAAGTCAGCTATAAATTTGTGAAGCCTGGAATTGAAATCAAATTAAATGCCGGCAATTTACTGAATCAGAAAATAGAGTATTACAATAACCAGAAGAGTTATGACCTGCAAGGGCAGGGAGGCGTATCGGAAGGTGATAACCGTGCTTTACTAAAACCTGGATTTACAGATAATTATGAAAGCGGAGATCTGAAGACATTCTCTCAGCGCATCGGCCGTACTTTTAGTCTGCAATTAAATTATAATTTTTAATTAACCTAAAGTTCAACTTTTAAATAAAGAAAGGAGCAATAAAAATGAGGGACTTTGATCTGTTATAAAAGAAAAAAAGCAGGGCTGTGAGAAGCCCTGCCTAAAAATCTGTGCTACCCCAATGGCGCGAACAGTATAACAGTAAAAAACTGCCTTAAAAATTAAATAAATCCATTCATAAAGCGATCAGACCAAGGGTCTTAAGCTTAAAAGCGTTAGTCAGCTTCAATACGACTGCAATTTAATAAAAAAAACATAAAATGTTAACATCATTTGTGTTTAGAATAATTATAAAAAAACAAATCATCCAAAAAACCGAATACAAGAATTATTAGATTATGAAAAATATACTATTTACAGGTTTAGCCCTGGCTGCTTTAACATTCGCTTCTTCTTGCAAAAAAGACCAAAATTCTAATGACAGTTCTTTCTCACAACGTAGCACAAAAGCTAGCTATGCTTCAGCGTCAGCTCTTCCGGTACAAACTGTGAGCGGAAACATCACTACTAATACTACCTGGGATGCTTCTAAAGTTTGGGAAATCAGTGGTGTGTTAACTGTGAAAAATGGTGCTACTTTAACTATTTTGCCAGGAACTTACATAAAATCTACTGTTAACACTGCAAACGTTCCAAACGGAGTTTTGGTAATTCAAAAAGGATCTAAAATTTCTGCTGTTGGTACTGCTCAAAATCCAATCGTTTTCACCAGCCGTTATTTACTTGGTGATGCTACTAAAGCTGCTGCCCCTGGTGACTTCGGAGGTATCATTCTTTTAGGTAATGCGCATGTGAATACTTCTACAGGAAAGAAACTGATTGAAGGACTTCCTGGAAGCGAATATGAATTTGGTGGTTCTGTTGAAAATGATAATTCAGGAACAATTCAGTACGTGCGTATCGAGTATGCAGGTTTTAACCTGAGCGCTGATAACGAAGTAAACGGACTTACTTGCGGTGGCGTTGGAAACCTGACTACTTTAGATCACATTGAAGTAAACTATGGAAGAGATGATTCATTTGAATTCTTCGGTGGTTCAGTGAATGCTTCTTATTTAGTTTCTAAAGCAGCAGATGATGATAACTTCGATTTTGACAATGGATACAACGGAAGCATTAGCTTTGCTGTTGCAGTAGCTGATAAAAACTCTACTCACAGTACAAGTGGTGGTGGTTCAGATTCAAACGGTATCGAGTCGGATAACAATGCTCCTGCAGAAGATCCTACTTTCAGCCTGACTCCAAAAACTCACCCGGTATTGAGTAATATCTCTATCATTGGTACATCAACTACTAACTCTGGTTACAAGTATGCAGTACGTAACCGTCGTGGTGCTGAGATCGAATTATATGATTCAATCATCACTGGTTATCCTTCAGGTTTTGTATTTGACGGAACTACTCCAGGTTCTTCTGTACTAGATGGTAACGATTTCCACGGATTTACAGCTGCGATTACTCCTGCTGGAACTTACGCTGGTAACACTCAGTCTACAGCAACACCTGCTCCTTCATTCAGCATCGGACAACCATTCTTTAATGATGGTACACTAAACCTTTTAGGTGCTTCTAAAGGCGCGTTCCCTTCTACAAACTGGGCAGCTGGCTGGTCAACTCTTTAATCTCTTTATCTGATATAGATCAGGTGATTGCAGCAATTTTGCTGCAATCACTTTTAGATTTTATTATACATGAAAAAAAACATACAAAATATTCTTTTTATCGCCATAAGTATTGCCTTTTTAGGGTTTACGGGATGTAAAAAACAGGAGCTTGCGGAACCAAAAGCTGTTAAAATTGTAAACCTGCAGATTCGCGGAACCAAAGGAGCGACAGACACCCTTGAGTTTGTAAAAGACGGCAAAGTGATTGCTCAAACCATAAATAATAATGAAAGTTTTAATCTTGCTGATGTTAAAGTCTCAGTTGAAGATGAAAATTCTTCATTGACTGTCCGGCTTAAAGGGCATAATGAAATTTTAGCTACAAGAAAAATCTCTTCCAATCAGTTCGATCAAATTATCAACTGTTATTATGACGGAGAGAAGGTATATGGAAACTTTGTTACCCTAAAGATCAAAGGTTATGCAAGTAGTGGTATACTTGAATTGGTTTTGGATGGAAAAACGATAGGTTCAGGTACAGGAACTGAGTTGTCCAAAATCATGTCTTTAGGAGTTGACGACGGAAAAAACCGCCAGCTGCAGGTGAGGAAACAGGGAGAAACCGGAATTTTACTAACAAGGGAAATCCCAGCAGATCAAAGTGCCCAGTCATTGGCTTTTTATTATGACGGGACAAATATTTTTGACAAGATTGATATCGGGCAGCCAGTAAACCCGGCAAATATGTTATTGAGTATTAAGTTCAATAGTAAGGTGAATATTTTTCAGGGACCGGCCGATATGGTTGTCCTAAAGGAAAAAGCAGGTGTTTTTACACCAACCGATCTGCGGATAGAAATAAAAACTGATGGCTCATTTAGTAATGCAGTCGAATTACCTTCTTTAACTGCAGAGGCAGGAACTAATTATTTCGTTAAAATCGTAAAAAGAGGAACGAATGATGATTTACCTTATGATTTTACCAATTCAGTGAAACCAATTAAACCAGAAAGCGGAAGGAAACTAATCACGTTTACCCCGGGAAGTTCTTCCATATTAGTCATCACTGATGAAAAGGTCGAGACCACAGTTGGACCGGCTTCAAGACGTGGAACTGTAATTAATCTTCTTGTTACTGACATCGCTCAATATTTTAAATAATCATTAACGCTCTCCTTATGAAAATCCAGATCGTAAATATTTTGCTTTTTTCCAGTTTAGCCCTTTGCTTCTCCTGTAAAAAAGAGGTTGACCCTCAAACTAATAAAGGGTTCGAAAAGAGAAACTTAAAAGCAAGTTATGCCGCTGCTGCTTTATTGCCGGTACAGACGGTAAGTGGAAGTATCACGACTAACACGACCTGGGATAATTCCAAAGTATGGGAAATCAACGGGGTTTTAGTGGTTAAAAATGGCGCTACTTTAACAATTCAGCCGGGGACCTATATCAAGTCAACTGTAAACAACAGCCTTTATCCAAATGGAGTAATTGTGATTCAAAAAGGGGCGAAAATTTCGGCCATAGGTACAGTAGACCAACCCATTGTTTTTACCAGCCGGTACAAACTTGGTGACAACAGAAAATCTGCCGACCCGGGAGATTTTGGCGGAATTATTCTTTTAGGCAATGCACCTGTAAACGTTGGCTCAAAATACATTGAAGGCCTCCCGGGAAAAGACTTTTCCTTTGGTGGTTTGGATACCATGGACAACTCTGGAAGCATACAGTATGCGCGTATTGAATATGCAGGATTTATTTTAGCTGCGGATAATGAAGTGAATTCTCTTACCTGCGGGGGTGTTGGCCGCGGTACGACCCTGGAGCATATCGAAGCAAGTTATGGCCTGGATGATTCCTTTGAGTTTTTTGGGGGAACGGTTAATGCCTCGTATTTAATCTCTAAGGCTCCTCAGGATGATAACTTCGATTTTGACAACGGGTATAGAGGTGAAATTGCCTATTCGCTGGCTCTTGCCGATAAAAATTCTTTACATAGCCGAAGTGGGGGGAATTCTGATTCTCATGGGATTGAATCTGATAACAATGGGGTATTGGAAGATCCTGCCTTTGGCTTGATGCCTAAAACCCATCCTATACTTAGCAGTTTGAGTATTATTGGAACCTCAACTTTTTTCTATTCCTCCTTTGGGAATGGGGCCTATAGATACGGGATTCGCAATCGCCGGGGTGCTGAACTTGAATTGTATGATTCCATCATCGTCGGTTATCCCTCAGGATTGGTGTTTAATGATGGTACAGAAGCATCTTACGCATACGGCCCTTCCATACTGGAAGGCAATTATTTTCATGGCTTTAATGCCGCAATTACCCCTGCCGGAAGCTATGTCAATAACACACAGTCTACTTCGGTTACGGCACCTGCTTATGGGATGACACAACCGTTTTTTAATGATGGTCCTTTAAGTTTCGAAAATGCTTTCTATGGCGCTTTCTCGCAATCCCCTTATTGGGCATCGGGTTGGTCCACTTTATAAAATTCTCTCTCGTTACGTCATGTTGGTCTTTGTTCCCCATCCCCCTGATTGCAAAGGCCGCATGACGTTTTTTAAGTTTTCTATTACCTTTGCGATATGTCCATCCAGCAAAGCATTACCCGTCTTCAGTATCTGTGCGATACCATTCCCGCTTTATTAACCCGGATCCCCGAAGCAGAATTTTCGCGCAAACCTGCTCCCGGAAAATGGAGCAATAAGGAAATACTTGGACACCTGATTGACAGCGCAACAAACAACCACCAGCGATTTGTAAGGGCGCAGTTTGAAGAAAGCCCAACCATCATTTACGATCAGAACAACTGGAATACCTATAGCCATTACAACTTGCTCGACAGTAAACAACTGATCTTATTCTGGGAAAGCTATAACCGGCATATCCTCGAATTGATTCATCATATTGCTCCGGAGAACCTGAGTAGAACATGCTGGAATGGGGGAGAAGCCCCTCAAACCCTCGAATGGCTTTTCATCGACTATGTTGCGCATATGGAACATCACCTGAAACAAATGCTAAATACTCCTGCATAAAGCTGAACTGATCAGGAGTTCCTTTTCCGGGATTAAGGAATCTTAATCTTAGTGTAATCTTTTAACTCAAAGCGGCTATATTCGGATAACTGTTGCAGAAAAGCCAAAATAATCGTATGTTTGCCCGGCAAATAGTAACTCCTAAATTATTTGCTATGCAACTCGATCCCAATAAATTTATCTCTGAAGGCTTAACATACGACGACGTATTATTAGTCCCTGCTTATTCTGAAGTTCTGCCACGCGACGTGGATACCGGAAGTTTTCTTACCAAAAAAATACGCTTAAATGTCCCTGTAGTTTCTGCAGCAATGGATACCGTAACTGAAGCTGGTCTGGCAATTGCCATCGCCCAGGCAGGTGGTATCGGAATGCTTCATAAGAACATGAGCATCGAGCGTCAGGCGGAAGAAGTCAGAAAAGTAAAACGTTCAGAAAGTGGAATGATCCAGGATCCGGTTACTTTAAATGCTGATGCTAAAGTGGCAGATGCATTCCAGATCATGAAGGACTTTAAAATAGGTGGAATTCCTGTAATTGATGCCGACAATAAACTGGTAGGTATCATTACCAACAGAGATCTTCGTTTCCAAAAAGACATGCAACGTAAAGTTTCAGAAGTGATGACCAGAGAAAATCTGATCACTGCTCCTGAAGGTACCACCCTTTTACAGGCAGAAGAGATCTTACAAGATTATAAAATTGAAAAACTTCCTGTAATTAATGCAGAAGGACACCTTGCAGGTTTAATCACTTTCAAGGACATCCAGAAATATAAAAACTACCCTAAAGCCTGTAAAGATGAGCGTGGAAGACTACGCGTAGGTGCTGCGGTCGGTGTAGCAGCAGACAATATCGACCGTGTAGCAGCATTAGTTGCCGCAGGAGTTGATGTGGTTACTGTAGATACTGCACATGGCCATTCCAAAGGTGTGATTGATATGGTGAAAGCCATTAAAGCAAGGTTCCCGGATTTACAGGTAATTGCCGGAAATATCGCTACTGCAGATGCAGCGAGAGCATTGGCTGAAGCTGGTGCTGATGCGGTTAAAGTAGGGATCGGACCAGGTTCAATCTGTACCACAAGGATCATCGCAGGGGTAGGTGTACCTCAGTTATATGCGGTTTTCGAATGTGCCCAGGCATTGATCGGTACAGGCATTCCTGTCATCGCCGATGGCGGAATCAAACAAACCGGTGATATCGTTAAAGCGATCGCTGCAGGAGCAAGCTGTATTATGGCAGGTTCATTGTTCGCAGGAGTAGAAGAATCACCAGGTGAAACCATCATTTATGAAGGACGTAAATTTAAATCTTACCGTGGTATGGGTTCTGTAGAAGCCATGCAACAAGGATCTAAAGACCGTTATTTCCAGGATGAAGAAGATGTAGTGACCAAACTGGTTCCGGAAGGAATTGTAGGCCGTGTTCCTTACAAAGGAACTTTAGCAGAAGTGATCTACCAGTATGTAGGTGGATTGAGAGCTGGAATGCACTATTGCGGAGCAGCAACGATCGAAGATTTACAAAAAGCGAAGTTTGTGCGCATCACTGCTGCAGGTATGAGAGAAAGTCATCCACATGACATCTCGATCACCAAAGAAGCACCAAACTATTCGAGTACGAGATAATTCAATATTCAGATAATTTATTGCCGAAAGGGTTTCTACGGAAACCCTTTCTTATTTTAATTTTTTATGAAAGCTATAGGTGTTTATTGCGGTGCCAACTTTAACGGCGATCCGGTTTTATTGGCAGCGATCGAAAATCTTGCCCAGACTTTTACCGATCAGGAGATCCGCCTGGTCTATGGTGGCGGCAGTGTCGGCGTAATGGGCATCATTGCCGATGAGATGTTGAAACGTAAGGGACTGGTAACGGGAGTGATTCCTCAATTTCTGATGGACAAAGAAGTGGGCCATACAGGGCTTACCGAAATGATCATCACGGAAAATATGCACCAGCGCAAACAAAAGATGGCAGACCTCGCTGATGGTTTTATCATCCTGCCCGGAGGCTTTGGAACCCTGGAAGAATTCTTTGAAGTCCTGACCTGGCTGCAATTGGGTTTACATACCAAGCCAATCGGTGTCCTGAACATAGCGGGTTTCTATGACCATCTTTTTGCCCAGATGGATGTGATGGTACAACATCAGTTTCTGAAACAAAGCAACAGAGATCTGGTCTTCAACGAAGCTGATCCGAAAATTCTGGTAGATCAAATGATGAACTTCAATGTCCTTCCGGACGATAAATGGTTCAAAGACCGAAACCTCAGCTAAATTATAAGAATTCGTCCGGACCTATTTCCCAGGTCCAGGGCTTCTTAAAGCTTTGGAAGGTGCGCAGGGTTTTAAAGGGGAAGTCTTCAGAAATGGTTTCATTCGCTGCATCTCTGTTGTGGGTCTTTCCTGTTGTCACGCGGCGCTTTCTGAGCACGAAATCATACTTTTTATTGGTCATCTCTCCGGAGGCTTCATTGTAATACTCGTTGCCGGCTTTTTCCAGAAACCAGTTTTTATCCTTATACCGGAAGGTATAGTTCAGCTTCCAGCGCCAGTCGCCACCCCCTTCAAAGGATAAAACGAGTTTGTTGGAATCGATTTTTAATGGCCGTAATGGATCTCCCATGGTGCCACCCTCTGCAGAACGGAGGATGAAATTATTGTTTTGTACGCCAATCTGGTACCCTTCTCCGTTTGCACGTTTAAAGTAAACAGCCAGAATTCTTGGCTTCTGAATTTCTGTGATGATTTCTGTGGTATTGTCGCCATAAGCGCGGCTTTCCCGGACTTCCTTATGGTATTCCATGATAAAAGCAAGGTCATTCAGCTGATCATGGTTCAGGTCGCCGGAAATAGAATCCAGGATTTTCCAGTTTGCAGGAAGCAATGCCGACAACGATTTCCCCTGATTTGGAAGCGTTGGGTATTTAAAATTTTGCGCGTAAACAGCCGTCTGACAAGCTAAAAAAAATAAGACCAGTTTAATCTTCATACGTTTAAAAGAACGATAATCATGCCGAAATAGTGTTCAGGCATGTTCAGGATTCAGGGAAGCTCCTGTAATAACTCAGGGAAACTCTTGTAATAACTCAGGGGACTTCTTGTAGTAACTCAGAAAAGTTCTTGTAATATTGTACCATGATGAGTAAAAAGATCAGCCTTTTCAACTGGAGCGGGGGCAAAGACAGTTGCCTCGCCCTGCACCATATTTTAGCAGATGATGATTTTGAAGTCAGGTATTTGCTGACCACCGTAAATGAAGCCTTCAACAGGGTGAGCATGCATGGAGTCAGGGAAGCGTTACTCAGGACACAGGCGGAAAATATTGGAATTCCATTGTACCAGATCCGATTACCGGAATCCCCAAAAATGGAAGATTACGAAGAAAGTATGCATCGGCATTTAACCGGCTTACGGGGGGAGGGAATCACGCATTCTATTTTTGGAGATATCTTTCTGGAAGACTTAAAGAAATACCGGGAAACCAAACTGGAAGAAGTCGGACTAAAAGCCGTCTTCCCTTTATGGAAAAAGGATACCCGGGCCATCATCCGGGAATTTTTAAGTCTGGGTTATAAAACGGTGATCGTCTGTGCAAAAGAAGGTCTGGAAGCGTTTTGTGGAAGGGTGATCGACGAGCAGTTTATGGACGACCTTCCGCCCGGAATCGATCCATGTGGAGAGAACGGAGAGTTTCATACTTTCGTTTTTGATGGGCCAGTTTTTAAATCACCGGTTCATTTTAGCCTGGGAGAAAAGGTGTATAAGACTTTCCCTTCTCCGGTAGATACCGCAGAGAAACCTGCGGGGTACTGGTATATCGATTTGTTGCCCTAACTGATTTTCCGATACATCAGACATGAAAAAGCAAGGACAACACAGACCCACATCACGATAAACATGGGGTAGGCGGTATTGTTGTGCAGTAGACTCAGCAGGGAAGTGATGAGAAAGGCAGATAAATAGCTCATGCTTCCAACAAGTGCCGATCCGGCACCACTATATGTAGAAACGGCAACAAGATATAAGGAGGTCGCATTGGGAAGGATGAATCCCAGCATCGACATGAAGATAAAAGTTACACTCAGCAGGCTGAGTAGGGAGCCACCGGTAGCCAACAGGATGATCATCACAAAGCCGGTGATCATCTGAACAGCAATTGCAAATTTCGTGATCCGTGCTGCGCCATAGCAGGACAGGAATCGGGTATTGAGTATGCCTGTACAAATGATCCCAACTGCAAGGAGGGAGAAAACAAGGCCGAATTGCTTTTTGCTCAGGCCATAGATCTGCATCAGCACAAAAGGAGAACCGGTCACAAAAGCGAAAGCAGCGCTGTTGCTGATGGCCCTCAGGAGCGCATAGTTTACAAAAGCGGTATTTTTTAGGCAATAGCTGTAGGCATTACGGATGGCCGGGAGGTTCAGCTTTTTATGGTCTTCCGGGCGTTTTCCCGGTGGCAGGATGGTTAAACAGCCTGTCAGTCCGGTAGCCGATATCAGCGCCATGATCAGAAACAGGTATTTCCAGGTCTCCGCATCGGCCAGCATCCCGCCGGTCATAGGGGCCAGAATTGGAGAAATTCCCATGATGATTTGTAGAATTGTAAATACATGGGCGGCTTTCCGGTCTCCGTAGAGGTCGTTTACCAATGCCCGGGAAATCACCTGACAGGCACTTCCCGCAAGGCCCTGAATAAACCTCAACACAAGAAACAGGGTAAAGGAGCTCGTAAGGATACAACACAGACTGCATAAAATATAAACCGTTAACCCGATTTGCAGTGGCCGCTTTCTGCCCCAGACATCGGATAATGGTCCGATAAATAGCTGCCCGAAGGCCATTCCAAAAAGAAAAACGGTTACTGTACTTTCAATTCGTACAAGGGGCACCTTAAAATAATGGGCCATGACTTCAAATGCCGGAAGGTAGATGTCAATAGAGATAGAGCCAATTGCGGTTAAAATACCAAGGGTAAGCGTAATCAACAGGGTTTTTCTATGCTCCTTCATCTTTTTCTATTTGCGTGAAGGCAAAACTAACGCTACATTGGCTCTTGTAAAAGAGCCATTTTGAAGAATATTTATAGTACCAGTTTATGAGTAAAATATCTCCTGAAATCTTACTTACTTTTATTCAGCTTGACCGTTCGCGTAAAACGCCACTGTACATCCAGTTGTATGAGGAAATTAAGAAAGGCGTTTTTGAAGGAATGCTGAGGCATGGAGACCGGATGCCTTCTACCCGTAGTCTGGCTGCTGAATTCAGCATTTCCCGAAATTGTGTGCTGCTGGCTTTTGAGCAGCTTCGGCTGGAAGGCTTTTTAACCTCAGCAGTAGGTGCGGGGACTTATGTCTCTGAGCAATTGAATGAGCTGAAACCTCCGGGTAAAAAGAAGATGCCAGCGGTTCCGCTGGTCAGGGTGAAAAAAACAGCGGTCAACTGCAATGATTTTCCCCTGCATACCAAATTTGTACTGGACTATATCGGGCAGGAAGCAACCTTACCTTTCCAGCCTTCCATACCTTCCTTTGCGGATTTCCCTTTCCAGGTTTGGGCCAGACTTGCCGCCTCAGTATATAAAGACATCCATCGCCTTCATCTGGGTTACGACAGTGCACAGGGGTACCTGCCTTTAAGGGAAGCACTAACGGATTACCTCCGGATGAACCGTTCTATTCATTGCAGCGCAGATCAGATCATTATTGTAAACGGCTCCAGTCAGGCTTTACACCTGGCGGCCGAACTATTGCTGAAAAAGGATGAACTGTGCTGGATGGAAGACCCGGGGTACCTGAGGGCGAAATCGGCCATAGCAAGGTTTGGTGCAAAAATTTGTCCGGTTCCTGTAGGGAAGTCAGGAATGGACCTGGACTATGCAATGCGCCGTTTTCCTGCTGCAAAGCTGGCTTATGTGACCCCTTCACATCAGTATCCATTGGGAGAGACGATGCCTTTAATTGAGCGCATCAAATTATTGAAATGGGCCTCCGATCATCAGATGTGGGTCATTGAAGACGATTATGAGAGTGAATTCCGCTACGTAAAAAGGCCGATTCCCGCTTTAAAAGGCCTGGATACCTTTGGCCGGGTGATCTATGTGGGGACCTTTAATAAAACCCTGTTTCCGGCATTGAGAATCGGTTATATGGTGCTGCCATCGGCAGAAATGGCCACTGAGTTTACCATCGCAAAGGCAGTCATCGATCGTCAAAGTCCGGTGATCGATCAGGCCATCCTGACGAAGTTTATCCTGGAGGGACATTTCTCCCGGCACCTGCGGAGAATGCGGCTGATTTATAAAAAAGCACAGGAAGACCTGGTAGTCCTGCTTCAAAAGCACCTTGCTGCAGAGGTTCGTATTTCTGTGGCGGACGCGGGAATGCACCTGATCATCTGGCTGTTAAAAAAGTATGACCCACTGGAAATCCTTCGTAAGACAAGGGAGCGGGGTGTCATGCTGTATGCCATTGATGAATTGTCTGTAGCGTTCAGGCATGAAGGGGCCTTTTTCCTGGGATTTACAGGGTTTAAGCAAGAAATGATGGAAAAAGCAGTCCTGATCTTAAAGGAGGTGCTTTCGGAAGAAAAGCCTATTGAATAATCAATTTCAGGGAATCTGCTTTTACCCGGTTCTTTAACCATAACCTGAGCTTGTTTTGATCGGCAACAGGCACTGGTTTCACAAACGATGCAACGAACATGGTCATGGTGTCGGCGCGGTTGGAATCAGTTCTGTTAAATATGGTATTGGAAATGCTGTAGGCCTTCAGGTCGGGATAGAGTATTTTCAGTTCCGGCCTGAGGTCGGGCAAGGGTAAATCCAGGGCGGCAGAACCTGTATTGGGCTTAACCTGTGCGGAATTGCTCTTGAAAACATCTTCCAGGATACTGGCTTTAATTTGAGAAAGGTCGATCTCATTTTTGGCATTCAATCCTTGTCTGATGACGAGTTTTGTTCCTTTCAGCTGATAGCCTTTCAGCTTATTGCTCAGGGAATCCAGTTGTCCTGAAGAGAGCTCGTTTCCGAGCAGGAGTAAATCAATTTCACTTCCTTTTCTATTGTATTTGAAACTTTTAGAGATGACCTGTGTGTCTTTGTAATTGAGTTCCTGGTGCACAAACCTGGCGGCATTGCTCTCAAAAATACTTTTGTCTACTATCCTGTAGGCCAGGTAAACACTTGGCGCTGCGGTAAGGAGTACGATCATAAGGATGTAACGGCTTACTCTTTTCTCATAGACTTTGTCTCCAAAGTCTTTCTTGTGGAATTTCAGGTAACGAACGATGAGAAAAGTTGCGACACAAATGAAAACACTATTGATAAAATAGAGGTAAATGGCACCGAGGAAAAAGTAGAGGTTTCCGGTCGCAATTCCAAAGCCTGCGGTACACAACGGAGGCATCAGGGCCGTGGCAATCGCTACGCCTGGGATCACATTGCTTTTTTCCTTTCTTGTAGCGGCCACGATTCCGGCAAGGCCCCCTAAAGCGGCAATAAAAACATCCCATACAGAAGGCGATGTTCTGGCCAGCAACTCCGATTGTGCCTCATGCAATGGCGTTAAGGTAAAATATAAGGAAGAAGCGATGATGCTGATGATGGTGGCAATGGTTAAATTTCTCAGGCCTTTTTTGACGAGTTCAAAATCATTGGTGCCGATCCCTAAGCCAATCCCCATAATCGGTCCCATGAGCGGGGAAATTAGCATGGCTCCTATAATTACGGCAGTAGAATTTACATTAAGTCCTATACAGGCTACAAAAATGGCAAAGATTAAAGTCCATAAATTTGCCCCTCTGAATTCCACGTTCTTCTTGATGGATTCTACGGTTTCGGCCTGTTCCTCGCTGTCTTCCTGCAAGTTGAAGCGGTAGGATATAAAGTTTTTTATGGAAGTGTAGATGTCGTTCATTTGGGCTTTTCAATTAGACGGCAATTATCGGTCCTAAAATAATCGAATAAATCTTACCACTCAATCTCCTAAAATATATAGATTCGATAGTATAGAGGGGGTATCGGGGGATACATCTCATGTACTAAAATTTTAGCTTATCAGAACTTAAATAAATTTCAATATGAAAAAATTGTTGTTGTTGAGTATGGCTTTGTTATGTCTTAATATTTCCGCAAAGCCGATGTATATCACTTCCATTTGGAACAGGCCGGTACAGCGGCCACATTTCGTCAGGACAAACAAAAGTATGCCCTGGACAGCTGAAAATGGAAAGTGCTTTCTCCTGAGGTTGAATGCAGGCGAATGTCGGTTTGAGGGCTTAAAAAGAAAGGAGAAATAAAAATGTATATGGACAATAACAAACAGGAAAGACTCAGGCTGTTGATCCATTCCTTTTTTAAGGAGCATTCATTCGACGAGCTCATCGAAGTGTTGTATGTGCTTTACAGGGGCTGGGCATTGCAGGTCTCGATTAAGGTAGACCGGGATGAAAGGTTAAGGATCCTGATGGGCTATAGTGATTTGAAAGAATTTCTGGAAGAATTCAGGGAATTGTATACGCCTGAAATTTCGATCGGAGAAGATTCCCGGGAATCAGATTTTTAATGGCTTTCCTGCTGCAAAGATTGGGCTCAGCGAGAAAAACACCTTCTTTCTTATGCTGAAAGCGGATCTGGGGGATAGAAAAACAGCTGCCTGCAGCGGGGATAAAAAGAAATATTTGCAACAAATTTATAACGGAATACAAAACAAATGAAAGCTTTATACCAAAGCCCGAAACGGACTTTTGTTTCAATGGAAAATAGATTTAACTTGCCCCAATGAATATAGAGTTCAACAAAAACGAAGACTTGAACAAACAATCCGTTTACGAATTAAAGACAAGACTTAAAAAGATATATCAGGGTGGGGGAGAGAAGAGTGCTGCAAAGCAAAAGGAAAAAGGAAAGCTATTGGCGCGTGAGCGTATCGCCTATTTAATTGATAAAGAAAGCGAATTTCTGGAAGTAGGTGCATTGGCCGCTGAAGGCATGTATGCCGAACAGGGAGGCTGTCCTTCTGCAGGCGTTGTTTGTGGAATTGGCTATGTTTCCGGAAGGCAGTGCATGATCGTTGCTAACGATGCGACGGTGAAGGCCGGAGCGTGGTTCCCTATGACGGCAAAAAAGAACCTTAGGGCGCAGGAAATTGCCATGGAAAACCGTTTACCGGTAATCTATCTGGTGGATAGTGCAGGCGTTTACCTGCCGATGCAGGATGAGATCTTTCCGGATAAAGAACATTTTGGACGAATGTTCCGCAACAATGCACTGATGTCTGCGGAGGGAATCGTACAGATTTCTGCAATCATGGGCTCTTGTGTTGCCGGTGGTGCCTACCTTCCGATCATGAGCGATGAAGCAATGATTGTGGATGGTACGGGCTCTGTATTTCTTGCAGGTTCTTACCTGGTGAAATCTGCCATCGGGGAAGACATCGATAATGAATCCCTTGGCGGAGCAACCACACATTGTGAGATCTCGGGCGTAACCGATTATAAACACCCCAATGACCAGGCTTGTCTGGACAGCATCCGCAACATCATGAGCATGTTGGGCGCTCCGGAATCTGCAGGCTTTGACAGGATTAAACCTGCAATGCCTAAGCTTGATCCGGAAGAAATTTATGGCATCCTACCCGAAAACAGAGAAAAACCTTATGATATGCTGGACATTATCCAGCGCCTGGTAGACAATTCCGAGTTTGAACAGTATAAGGAATTGTATGGCCAAAGCATCATCTGCGGATTGGGCAGGGTGGATGGCTGGGCAGTTGGCATCGTGGCCAATCAGCGTAAAGTTGTGAAATCCAAAAAAGGAGAAATGCAATTCGGCGGGGTCATCTATTCCGACAGCGCTGATAAAGCCGCCCGTTTCATTATGAACTGCAACCAGAAGAAAATTCCTTTGGTATTCTTACAGGATGTGACGGGATTCATGGTGGGCAGCAGATCTGAACAGGGAGGAATCATTAAAGATGGAGCGAAAATGGTGAATGCAGTGGCCAATTCTGTGGTGCCTAAATTTACCATCGTTCTGGGAAATTCTTACGGTGCAGGGAACTATGCCATGTGCGGTAAAGCTTATGACCCAAGATTGATCTACGCATGGCCAAGCGCCAAAATTGCGGTAATGGGTGGATCACAGGCTGCAAAAGTACTGCTGCAGATTCAGGAAGCTTCTTTAAAATCAAAGGGAGAAACCATTACCCCGGAAAAAGAAGCCGAACTGTTAAAGGAAATTACAGACCGTTATAACAGTCAGACCACTCCTTATTATGCGGCATCCAGACTATGGGTGGATGGCATCATTGATCCTAAAGAAACGCGGAAAGTGATTTCCATGGGGATAGAAGCAGCGAACCAGTCGCCTATTAAAAAGGCCTTCAATGTGGGGATTATCCAAACCTGATCTGCTGAGGAAGAGAATAAAAGCACTGATTTATAATCCCTTAATCATAATGCGGCTTTGTTGCATTTTGTCTCTTGTTCAAAGCGGGATAAAAGTGTAATTTTGTATAATAATAGAAAGAATAAATAATATGTCAGAAGAAATAGAGCACGTTCAATGTTTAATTATAGGTTCAGGACCGGCAGGATATACTGCAGCAATTTATGCGGCCCGCGCAGACCTGAAACCAGTAATGTACACCGGTATGGAGCCGGGTGGACAATTGACACAAACCACCGACGTTGATAATTTTCCGGGATATCCGGGTGGAGTTATGGGACCGGAAATGATGGAAGACTTCCGTAAGCAGGCAGAACGCTTTGGAACGGATATTCGTTTTGGTTATGTGAGTTCTGTAGACTTTTCTTCTATGCCACATAAAGTGGTGGTAGATGACATTAAAACGATTACTGCAGATACGGTAATCATTTCTACCGGTGCTACCGCGAAATGGCTGGGCTTACCTTCAGAACAAAAATACAATGGTTTTGGTGTTTCCGCATGTGCAGTATGTGACGGCTTCTTCTTTAAAGGACAGGATGTCGCAATTGTGGGTGCTGGTGATACTGCTGCTGAAGAAGCAACTTACCTGGCTAAACTTTGTAAAAAAGTATACATGCTGGTGAGAAGAGATGAATTCAGAGCTTCAAAAGCAATGGTTCACCGTGTGTTGAATACCCCTAATATCGAGGTGGTATACCATACGGAAACTCAGGAGATCATTGGTAATGGTAAAAATGTAACTGCAGTGAAAGTTCTGAATAACCAGACTGGTGTGGAATCAGAAATTCCTGTGGAAGGTTTCTTCGTTGCAATTGGTCATAAGCCAAATACAGACATCTTTAAAGGATGGTTGGATATGGACGAAACAGGTTACCTGCAAACCATTCCGGGATCTACAAAAACAAATGTAGAAGGTGTTTTTGCTGCCGGTGATGTTCAGGATCATTACTACCGTCAGGCAGTAACCGCTGCGGGATCAGGATGTATGGCTGCATTGGATGCAGAACGTTATCTGGCTGCTAAAGAACATGAAGTGAAAGCTTTATCTTAATAGATATCAAGATACCATGACATCATGATGTCAGGAAAACGGGCTCCCTAAGGGGCCCGTTTTTTTTTGCGATAAAATAACCAGCGGTAGCGATATTCGGATATATTAGACTTATGAGTCCATTAAAAAATGCCGTCGTACCGGATGAGGTTGTCCTCAGTAAGATTTATCTCCTTAGAAACCAAAAAGTAATGTTAGACAGGGATCTGGCAGAATTGTATGGGGTTAAACCGATCAGGCTGCGGGAGCAGGTCAAACGAAATAAGGATAGGTTCCCTGAGAATTTCATGTTTCAGCTGACAGAAGAAGAGGTCAGTAACATGGTATCGCAAAATGCGATACCTTCGAAACAGGCACTTGGAGGTACTTTTCCCTATGTATTTACAGAACACGGAGTCTTAATGTTATCCAATGTACTGAAAAGCGAGAGGGCTTTAAAGATGAGCATCCGCATCATTGAAATTTTCGTAAAACTAAGGGAAACCCTGCTTTTGCATAAAGATGTTGCCTCCTCGCGGAGCAGGTAGAAAAACGGCTGGGCAAGCAGGATGATAAGATCGCACTGCTGTTTGGTTACTTAAATCAGTTTATGGAAAAAGAGGAGGAACCCAGAAAACCCATAGGTTTTAAGTTATAGCCATTCTTAAACCTTATTTTAAAGGATTTTTTTTATCTTGTGCATTAATTCAAACCCGATTATTTAACCAACCTGTAGGAATGATCAGCTGTTTACCAGGCTGCTGAAATTCCATGGGATTAAAAAAAAGAATTAAACACAAAACACACAAATGAAAAAACTATTTACAATTGTTCTGTTGGCATTTCTTGCAATAGAAGCATCAGCACAGCAAGACCCGAACATGGGGATTATCCCTGCGCCAGTGTCCGTTAAGAAGAATAGCGGAACCTTTAAGCTGGATAAAACAGTCGTTTTAATCTCCAATGAGCCTAAAAATTCAAGGATGGCAGATTTGCTAAATGCTTTTGTCACTGCTAAAGGCGGTTTTGCCCTGAGAGAAGTGAAATCTGAAAGTGCAAACGAAAGGGCCATCATCCTGACCTCAGAAGGTGCAGGTCAGTTGCCTGCGGAAGGTTATAAAATCAACATTACAGATAAAAAGATTACGATTGTGGGTCAGGAAGCAGGATTGTTCTACGCGGTACAATCCATGACACAGCTGATGCCGGAAAAACAAAATAACGAGATTCTGATTCCGGCAGCTGAGATCAATGACTATCCACGTTTTAAATACAGAGGAATGCACCTGGATGTATCCCGTCATTTCTTCCCGGTTTCTCTGGTAAAAAAATACATCGATGTGATGTCTCAGTATAAACTGAATAATTTTCACTGGCACCTGACAGACGATCAGGGATGGAGAATAGAAATTAAGAAATATCCAAAGCTGACCTCAGTAGGAGGAAGCAGAAACGGAACCATCATCGGACACCACCCGGGTGTAGGAACGGATAATAAGGAATATAAAGGTTTTTACACGCAGAATGACGTCAAAGAGGTCCTGGCTTATGCCGCCGCAAGATTTATCAATGTGGTTCCTGAAATTGAACTTCCCGGACATGCTTCTGCTGCAATTGCCGCTTACCCTGAGTTGAGCTGCTTTCCGGAAAGAGATACTTTTGTAGATGCGAAAACACCATGGTCAGGAAGCAGAAAAGGCAAACAGGTGCAACAGCAGTTTGGTGTATTTGACGATGTATTCGTACCTAATGACAACACTTTTAAATTCCTTGAAAATGTATTGGATGAAGTGATCGCATTGTTCCCTTCAAAATACATCCATATTGGTGGTGATGAATGTCCTAAAGAATATTGGAAACAAAGCGAATTTTGTCAGAAGCTGATCAAAAAGCTGAACCTGAAAGATGAGCACGGATTACAGAGCTATTTCATCCAGAGAATTGAAAAACACGTGAATAAAAGAGGCCGTTCTGTGATCGGATGGGATGAAATCCTGGAAGGCGGACTGGCACCAAATGCGACAGTGATGTCGTGGAGAGGTACTGAAGGTGGGATCGCTGCGGCTAAACAAAGCCATGATGTGATCATGACCCCTAATGCAGGTGGTTTGTATTTTGACCATAAGCAAAGTAATTCTCCGGATGAGCCGACCAATATTGGTGGTTTTGCACCGTATACAAGTTCTTATGCTTATGATCCAATGCCTAAAGAACTGAATGCGGATCAGCAGAAATACGTGATCGGTGTTCAGGCCAACCTTTGGACAGAGTACATCCAGACGCCTGTAAAAGTAGAATATATGATCATTCCAAGAGTATTCTCTTTAGCGGAAATTGCCTGGAGCCAGCCTGAGCGTAAAGACCTGAAAAACTTCTCTGAAGAGCGTCTTCCATTACATTTGGCAAGATTAGACCAGACTGAAACCAATTATTGGGTTCCTACACCACTGGGCTTAAACGAGAGGGTGATGAACGGAGAAAACTTCAATATTGAACTTAAAGCTCCGGTACAGGGATCGAAAATTTATTATACATTAGACCTTACCCGCCCTTCGGTTAACGGCAACCTGTATACTAACGGAGTGAAATTGATCGTTCCTAAAGGAGAAAAACGCGTTTTGAAAACCCTGGTGATCACGCCTGCAGGTAAGCAAAGTGTAGTCACAGAAACCATTTTAAACAATGGTGCTGCAGATGTAAAAGCTAAATAATTGTTCGTTAAAAAAAGATAAATGATGAACCTAGGTAAATATTTCATGAAGCTGCCCCTGCTATTTGCAGGGCTGCTTTTATTGGCTTCCTGTGGAGACAGCGCTTCCGAAAAGATGGCGGCTAACAAATCCGCTCAACCTGATGTTAAAAAGCCTGCGGGCCAGTTTCCTTTTTATAAGGACATTGCCATCCGCCCGGGAATTAACTTTGAGGTAGTCAGCTGGGGTAAGGGAGTGGATAGTGTAGGTGGATACCTGATTTTATTATCAGACACCCTTAGAAACAATTACAAATCCTTTTCCAACGAACGCAAAGGCATCATTACTGATGCCTGGAATATGGATCTTGACAACGATGGCAATCCGGAACTTTATATTGAATTGCTCAGCAAGAAAAATGTACTGGACCTCAATGTTTATGAATATGCCGGTGGTGAATTCAGAAAGATCAGTTTCCCTCCTTTGAGTAGTTCTATGAAAAAGGCGTATCAGGGTGGAGATAAATTCATCATTAAAAATGGCGATTTATTCCGGTCTTTCCCGATGGTGAATCCTAAGGATACCACGATTAAAGCCGGAGCAATTAAGATGCTGCAATACCGTCTGAGCGGGAATAGCTTCTCAACAAATGAAATCAAAGAATAAGTTGCTTTCCGAAAATATGATTGACAAAAGGCTGGTTTTTTAAACCAGCCTTTTGTCTTTTGCAACCTGTATGGCTTCCGCCTTGGAATTTACATTGAGCTTGCTGTAGATATTTTTAGTATGCGTTCTTACGGTTTCTATTTCGATAAACAACTCTTTTGCAATTTGTCCACGGTCTTTACCTGTGGTCATGAGTTCCAGAATCTGGGTCTCTCTTCTGGTGAGCGGGGAATCCGGATTTCTTTGTAAAGAGAGAATCACTGTTTTAGCCACATCAGGACTCATCGGGCCACCGCCCTGAACCACATCCCTGATGGCTTCAATCAATTTTGCCGTAGGGGTATTCTTTGTGAAATAACCGGAAGCACCATTTGCCAGGGCATCAAGAATCGTCTTTTCAGTTTCATAAACCGTGAGCATGATGATGTAAACATCCGGAAGTAACCTCTTGAGGACCGGTAAAGCATCAATACCATTGGTTCCGGGAAGCTGGATATCCAGAATAATGACATCAGGATTGTCCCTGACAATTTTATTTCTTGCAGAGTCGAAAGAGGGATAGGTGGCTACCACTGTATAAGGTGAGGTATGGTTAATTAAATAAGCATAACCCTCCCTGATGGTCTGGTCGTCCTCAATGATCACGATTCTTGGTTCCGGCTGATTATACATTTGTAGCGCGCATTAGCGTGGAAAGATTAACCCTTAGCATGATCTCTGTACCGGAATGGTCCGAATTGATATTTAGTTTTGCGTTGATTCTTTGTGCTCTCACGTTCATATTGTTTATTCCATGCCCATCCATGGATACTGCAGCATCAAGTCCCTGCCCATCGTCTTTAACCCCGATTTCGAGAACCCCATCCTGTACTGTTGCTGAAAAAATGACCATTCCTGCTTTGGAATGTTTCAGCGCGTTGTGTATCGCTTCCTTAAAGATCATCAGCAGGTTCCTGCTCATGTCTAACGATAGTTTTCCGTCATGATGATTCAGCTGAATGTGATCTTCAAACCGGATTGGAGTGCTGTTAAACATCTCCTTACCGAATTCCCGGATGTGCTCCAGCAATTCGCTCAATTTATCGTTTTTAGGATTTAACGACCATAATATATCCTTGGTACCCCTATATAATTCATTCACATTGTCATTGATCTTTAAGATGATATTTCTCTTTTCAGTATCTTTCTCATCAATCATACTGCTCAATACTTCTGATAAGACGGAGATACGGGTCAATTTGTTACCAAGATCGTCATGAAAATCTTCAGCAGTTTGTTTTCTCACCTTAAATTGCTCTTCGAGCTTGATCTTTAACCTCAGTTTCCGCTTGCGTTCTTTCAGGTTGATGATGATATAAACGGCTAAAAGAATGAGCAGGACAATGAGCACAAAGATAAACAATCTGAATACACCAGTCTGATAATAGGGAGGGGTAATTTCAAAAGTAAAAGAAGCCGCATTGAGGGAAGAGGTGCCGCTTTTTGTAATGGCCTTTACCTGAAAGGTATACCTGCCCGGGGGTACGGAACTGAAATTCATGGAGGTATTGCTGATCGTTTCACTGAACTTGGTATCCAGTCCGATTAAGCGGTATTGATAGAGCAATCCCTCTGGATTGGTCAGAAAAATGCCGGTAAAATTGACGATAATGTTGTTTTGCTGATAGGGGAGTGTGATGATCCCGCTCAGGTCGCCTGCTTTAAAAGTGGTTTGTTGTTTTTGCTGATTTCCCTTGTTTTGTGCAAAGGCAGTCACCGAATTAATGTAGATATAGGGTTTGCCGGATTTTGGAATATAGGAAGCGCTGTTGTAGACAATGGCCCCCTTGGTGGTGCCAATCCAGACCTTGTTCTGGTCCTGAAGAATGGCATTTTGATTGCACTCTACCAGTAATGCCTGTTCATTGTTGTTTTTGATGACGCTGAAATTGCTGGTATTGATCTTATTGATGCCTTTCCCTGTTCCGACCCAAATGATGCCCTGGTCGTCAGCAAGCATGCTGTAAATGTGGTCTGAGGCCAGTCCGTCACGGGTGCTGATGGGCATGGTCTTTCCCGTTTTCGGGTTCCAGACCAGTACGCCATTGTCTGAGGTTCCAAAAAGGACCGAACCCGCCGCTTTAGACATGCAAAGGATACTGGAGCCGGCAAGCTGCGGAAGTTTGAGCTGGGAGATCTCATGTTTGGAATTGATCAGGTAGGCGCCATCCTGTGTGCCGACCAGGATCTCGCCGAGGTAAGTCTCCAGTAGTGTACTGCCAAATTGCTTGCCAATCCATTTCAATTGTTTGCGCTTTTGATCCAATAGAAAACAACCTGCATTGGTAGACAACCAGATCTGGCCCCGGCTGTCCTCCAGAATTGTGTTGTAAGCGATGGCATGCTGGTCTTTGACCATTTGCTCCATGCGCTTCCCGTTGTACCTCCAGAGGCCACCATATACGGTTCCTATCCAGATGTTTTTAGCCCGGTCATTGTACAGGAAGTTGATGTTCCTGCTGCTTTCCATATCGGAAGGAATACTGATCTCTTTAATCTGACCATTTTTATATTGAAATAAGCCACCATAGGTGCCCATCCATATTTCCTCTGCCGAGGGGCCTTTGGCCAGGCTCATGACGATCTTACTTCTCAAACCCTGGGATTCGTCAAAAATGACATAGCTGCGGTCAATAAACCTAAACAATCCGGTACCATCGGTTGCCAGCCAGATGTTGTTTTCTGCATCCTTAAAAATGGCATTCACCATGTTGTTGCTAAAGCCGTTTTTGCCGTTGAAATGAATCAGTGCCGTATCGGTCAGGTAATAGGCTCCGTTTGCAGCTCCAATCCAGATATTGCTTTTTGAATCCTGTTCTATTACTTTGAATTTTCCCGAAACGTATTGAGATATTTTGTTGTTCTCTGCGGCGAAAAGCCCTTCATTGGTCAGAAACCATAATTTATTCCGGTGAAACCTGTCGCTGAAAAAATCGGTGATGTATAAGTTCTTCAACTGATCATTGAGCGGATGTGGCCTCCATTTTTCATTTTCCAGGTAGAAGATCCCTTTTCTGAGTACGGCAACGGCTACTTTTCCGGTATCGTCTACCTTAAGCGCAGTTACATTGTCATCGCCTTCGCTGCTGATGTTCAGGAATTCTGTTCCTTTTTCGCTGGTCCTGAAGAGCTTTGTTGAGCTCAGCCCGTAGATGATGCCCTCATGACTGGTGACGAGTTTCCCTACCCATTCCTTGGTCTGTTTATAGTTGTTGAATTTTTGTCCGTTAAATTTCGAGATTCCCCAGGCAGTTCCAACCCATATCTCATCATTTTTATTCAGGCTGAGCGCCAGGGTGAAATTGTTGTTTAAACCATTGGTCTTGGTATAACTACAGAATTGCTTTCCGTTAAAGCAGCTGACCCCGCCAAGGGTAGTCACCCATAACCTGCGTTTGCTGTCCTGGGTAATGGCGGTAACCTGTGATTGCGTTAAGCCATCTTCGATGTCGTACTGACGGAAGTTGTAGCGCTGGGAAAAACTGTATAAACTGTTAAGCAACAGGGCTAATCCAATGAAAATAATCTTTTTGTAATGCAAGTTCGGTGGGAGTTCAGGGTTTAAACCACTGTAAATATATTTATCCCTTCACAATTAAAAAATACCCCTTAAAGGGTGATATTTTGTGAAATCTGAAATATACCCCCTGAGGGGGGAACAGACAGTGATTAAGCAATGTTAATTTTGTTAAATAATTTACAAAAGAACTCATCTTTGCCGG
Organism: Pedobacter sp. KBW06; assembly: GCF_003852525.1. Taxonomy (GTDB): domain Bacteria; phylum Bacteroidota; class Bacteroidia; order Sphingobacteriales; family Sphingobacteriaceae; genus Pedobacter. The sequence goes on along the minus strand of NZ_QAJL01000003.1, from coordinate 922,351 downwards.
TTTTTTACTATGAATCTTGAACAAAAATATAAAGTAGTCTATGTGACGGACATCAGAAGTTCGCTGGATTTCTTTATCAATAAGCTCGGTTTAAAAAAACAGGAAGAACTGAACATGCCGGGCAGGGATTGTGCGGTATTAAAAATGTTCAATGGTGATTTTCTAATGTTGCTGCAAAATGAGGAGTTGGAAACCGCACCGGTTATTTTATATACGGATGATTGTCTGAGGGACCATTACCGGCTTAAAGAAGAACGGGTGGATGGTTTAACGGAACCTGTTTACAGGGCGGATGGGGTAGCCATCGAATTTCCGGATCCCTGCGGCAACAGGTTTGTATTATTGGAAGAGAGAGATTATACCGATGCCTAATTAAAGAAGACATGAAGTATCAGAGAACACTGGTCAACAAAAATGAAGTCATAATTGAGTCTGCCTATGATTCTTTTCATCCGGAAATTTCCGGCAGGTACGCGATTGACATGATCTTTAGCGGATCTGCCGATTATACCGCTTCTAACCGTGACCTGACGCTCTTCTCTGAAAACTTCATCTTTTTTAATCAGCAGACTTCTTATACCAAAAGGATCAATTCTCCATCGAAAGTCCGTTCCATGTCGGTGTTATTTGATCCTGAATTTGTAAGTGATTTTGAATATTCAAGAACAGCAAAGGACAGCATTCTTCTGGATGATCCTGAAAACAACAGGAAAGAAGCGCCGGTTTTTGTAGAGGCGATCTATCCTTTACAGGGCAATATGAAGTTCAACATGCTGCACCTGAAAAAGCACATCGATGAGGGGAGTACGGATTCATTGATGCTGAGCAGTTATCTGGAACATTGCCTGATCAATTATTATGAAATTTATCATTCTGAGGTGATCAGCAGAGAAGCTTCCCTGAAATTCCTCAGCCATACCACCAAGTCTGAAATCCTGAGAAGGCTCTCAATTGCCAGGGATTACATCATCAGCAATTACAACAAAAATATCTGTCTGGAAGATATTGCCAAAATTGCCTGCCTGTCTGTAAATCATTTCCTCCGTACTTTTAAACAGGCTTACCAGCAATCGCCGCATCAGTTCTTAACGAGCATCAGGTTGCAGCAGGCGAAATATTTTCTGCGCAATACAAATTACCCGATCAATGAAATCGTAGACATTGTTGGTTTCGAATGCCCAAGCTCATTTATCCGCCTGTTCAGGAATTCTTTTCAGGTAACCCCGGGCCAGTACAGGTAAGCTTTTTGTTGTGTTTTTTTATTGAAAAGTGTTTTTAGCATATTGATATTCAGTTATTTAACTGAATTTTAATAAAAAAAACGTCTCATGAAACCATCATCGGTTAAGCGCTCAAAAACGGCCATTTCTGATGATCGTTCGCAACCTTAAAAAAACAAATGCTCATGAAAAACAAGCTAACAATGTGCCTGTCCATACTATGTATTGGCTGCACTTTCGCCTTCGGTAAGACTTTTGAAGACCACCCCCCAAAGAAGAATATAAACAGTAAACCAGTTGATGTAGTCGGCGCTTACATCGATGCAAATCTGCATACGGATGTGAAGCTTTTTGACCAGGTGATGAGTGAGGATGCATTCGTCAGTTTTTGCAATGGAAGAAAGGCACAGAAACAACGCAAATCTGACTTATTGGCTTTCTACAAAAAGATGGGACCAACAGAGCTTAACTGCGATTCAGATTATGAAGTGCTATCGAGCAGCGGTAATGTGGTGATGGTTCGTGTGGATTTTAAATTTCCTACTTTTTTACAACGTAATTTCCTGACGATCGAAAAGAATGAGCAGGGACTTTGGCAAGTCACTCAAGTAAATAAATTTAACGAAAACCGCTAAATTGGTGATTTTCGCCTATCGCAGGGGGATGATTGAAGGTATATTTGTAGCAGGATGATCCATATGTAAGTTCGGATGAATTAGATTTGGGTTAGTTAATAGTAAAAAGTCATCTCCGATTAGGACGATGACTTTTTTTATGACTTGTTTTTTCTGATTTAAGATTGTGTTTTGAACTGACTTCCAAGTCTTTCGAACTTTTCGATCAGCAGGGCGATTCTTTCCCTGTCTTTTTTGATCACCGCCTTGCGGACTAAAGTGGAGCAAAAGATCATCCACAGGAAGGAGAAGAGGACGATGAGAATCTGTGCCCATAGTGCCATATAAGTCACTACTTCGATCAGGTAAAGTCCAACACCCAGGGTGAGGGCAACTGCATAGATCCAGTACATTTTGTTGTAAAGGCTAAACCTGCTCAGCTGGTATTGTTTCAGGCTCACCAGAAATTCATTGGGATGTGTGGTGAAATCATTTCTGGAGATCAGGCGGTGTCCCTGAATTAAAATGACGGTAAGCGCGGCTATAGCCAGCAGCACAATTATGATTCCTGCATAAGTGGTCCAGGACAGAAAGTCGATGAAAAAACACAGACTTCCAACAGCTACAAAGGAGGTTACCATTCCCACAATGTTGAGTCTCGATCGGTTGCTAATGGAGTTTACTTCCTTTTTTGCCTGTGCCAACATTTCATCCGAAGAGATTTTCACCTCTACAGAATGTGATTGCCAAAGCGATTGTATATGATCAAATTCTTGCATGCTGATTGTATAATTCTGTAAGTTTTAATTTAATGCGGTGGATTTTTACCCTTAGGTTTCCTTCGCTAATCCCTGATATCTCGGCGATCTCATGGTAAGGAAGTTCATCCAGTACCATCGTAATGATCAAACGGTCATTTTCTTCCAATTGAGAAATCGACTTATAAAGTAAGGCCACCTGTTCGTTCTTCTCAGAAAATTCTTCAGGGCGCGTTTCAATAATGTTGTCGGTTAATTCATCTTTTGCCTGTCGCTTTTCTGATCTTAAATAGGTGAGGCAGGTATTTACGGCAATCCGGTAAATCCAGGTAGAAATCAGCGACTTGTTTCTGAACTTGTCCAGATTTTGCCAAACCTTTAGAAAGGTTTCCTGGAGCAGGTCATTGGCCGAATCCTCATCCCCGGTATAGCCGTAGCACAGGTGGAATATTTTCTTGGAGTTGGTGTCAAAGATTTGTTTAAATAACAGGTCTTTCTCTTTCAATATGCGTCTTTTTATTATTGGTTTAGATATAGGCAGGGGCCATTTGTTACAAAATGCAAGGTATAAAGTTAGTTCCTTTATCAATAATATTTAGAGAATAATTTAATTGTTGTAGTTTTACAGGCTGTACAATTACTTTAAAAGCTTACGATGTCAAAGAACAACAGGTTAACATTTTTTATTTTTCTTGCCTTAATATTAGGGGTCGCTCTCGGGTATTATTTAAATGTAAATTCATTTAAAGACTACAATGGAGACATTACCAAAGCAGAGATAAGAGTAAAAGGGATAGAAGTCAAATTAAACAACCTGAAAGACACCACTGTTGTTCAGTATGCGGATTTAAACATTCAGAAGGTTGCTGCCCAGAAAGCCCGTGTAGAAGCGGAAAAGGTCAGAGAGAAAAAATTAGAACCCCTTACCTTATTAAGTGATATCTTTCTTCGGTTGATTAAAATGATCGTTGCACCCCTGGTTTTCTCTACGCTTGTAGTAGGGGTGGCCAAAGTTGGGGACATCAAAGCTGTTGGAAGGATTGGCGGAAAAACCATGTTATGGTTCATGAGCGCCTCGCTTTTATCACTGGTACTGGGAATGATCATGGTGAATATATTTAAGCCAGGTGAAGCGATGCAGCTGCCTTTGCCTCCGAGCAATGCAGATACAGGGATTCATAAAGTGGCGGTATCACTTAAAGATTTCATCTCTCACATTGTTCCCAAGAGTATGACGGAGGCCATGGCCACCAATGAGATCCTGCAGATCGTCGTTTTCTCTTTATTCTTTGGGGTAGCCACGGCTGCGATCGGAGAAAAGGGACAGGTGATCATTAAATTCTTTGACGCGGTAGCACATGTGATCTTAAAGGTTACGGGATATGTAATGAATTTTGCACCTTTTGCGGTGTTTGGGGCGATGGCCGCTATTGTGGCGAAACAAGGACTCACTGTCCTGTCGACCTATGCCCTGTTTATCGGGGAGTTCTATTCGAGTATGTTATTGCTCTGGATCCTGCTGATCTTTATCGGTTTTACCATTCTCAAAAGCAGGGTGTTTAACCTGATGAACAGAATGAAAGAGCCGGTACTGGTAGCCTTCAGTACCGCAAGCAGTGAAGCTGCTTATCCAAAAACGATGCTTCAGCTGGAACGTTTCGGTTGTAAAGAGAAAATTGTAAGTTTTGTATTGCCGCTGGGTTATTCTTTTAACCTGGATGGTTCTATGTTATATATGACATTTGCTTCCTTATTCATTGCGCAGTCTTATGGCATTCATTTGTCTTTTGAGCAACAGGTTTCCATGTTGCTGATCCTGATGTTAACGAGTAAAGGAATTGCGGGTGTGCCAAGGGCGTCCCTTGTGGTGATTGCAGGTACCATTGCTTCTTTCAATATTCCGGAAGCAGGCCTGGCCTTACTGATCGGGATCGATCCTTTACTGGATATGGGAAGATCAGCAACTAACGTGATCGGAAACAGTATCGCTACTGCGGTAGTGAGTAAGTGGGAGGGAGAGCTCTCAGAGCCCCTGGATTAGCCTTTAAAAAGAGTATATACTAACAACAATAAAATAACATGAGTAGCAAAGCGAAGAAAATCTTCCTATTATTAACCATTGTCGTCCCTTTCCTGGCCTATTGTGTCATTTATTACACGCCAATGTTTCGTAATGCGCCGTTTAAGTCGACAGAATTCGAATCTATTGATTTCAAATGGGGCTTAGGGAATAATCTGGAGAACACTTATAATTCTAAAACAGGGGATTATCAGTACGTGGACGGGAAAGACTCGGTGATCAAAACAAATGTAAAACTACGGCCGAATGACATGCTGTATTTGCATAGTAAAGCGGCAGAAATTGGTTTCTGGAATTTTCCGGAGGTCATTGCGAACCAGGGAACGAACCTGGATTCTTCGAAAGTATTGCGCTATGTGATCCAGTTCAATTATAAGAAGAAATCTAAAAAGGTAGTCTATCTGACCGATTACGTAGAAATCCCGAAATTAAAAGGGCTGGCAGAGCAAATGAAAACCCTTGTGTCACAGAGCATCAATGACGCAGAAGAAAGGTATGGAAAGAAAAAATAAATCTGTTATGGATTTAGAATAATTAATTCTATATTTGCACCTCGATAAAAAAATAAACAGTTTAAAATAATAATTATTTAACAATGTACGCAATAGTAAATATAGCAGGACAGCAATTCAAAGTTGCAAAAGACCAGCACCTTTTTGTACACCGTTTGCAAGGAGATGAAGGCGCTAGTATTGAATTTGACAATGTATTGTTGGTTGAAGATGGTGGTAAAATCACAGTAGGAGCTCCTACTTTGAAAGGTGCTACGGTTTCAGCTAAGATCGTGTCTCATTTAAAAGGTGATAAAGTAATCGTTTTCAAAAAGAAACGTAGAAAAGGTTACAAAAAGAAAAATGGTCACCGCCAGTACTTCACTAAAATCCAGATCTCTGGTATCAGTTTATAATTAGTTGTTAAACAAAAAAATTGCCGGAATATCAGGTGATTTGTAAAATATAAAACAAGATGGCACACAAAAAAGGAGCCGGTAGTTCGAGAAACGGACGTGAATCGCATAGTAAACGCTTAGGTATTAAAATTTTTGGTGGTCAGTTAGCTATCGCCGGAAACATTCTGGTACGTCAGCGTGGTACTAAACATCATCCTGATAAAGGAGTAGGTATTGGTAAAGACCATACTTTATTCGCTTTGGTTGATGGTACCGTAATCTTCAAAAAGAAACAAGATAACAAATCATACGTTTCTATCTTGCCTTTACCGGTAGTTACTGAAGAAGTAGCAGAGAAAAAAGCACCTGTAGCTAAAGCTGCAAAAGCTGCTGCTCCAGCTACAGAAGAAGCTGCACCGGCTAAAAAAGCACCTGCAAAGAAAGCAGTTAAAGCTGAAGAGACTAAATCTGAAGCAACTGAAGAAGCAGCTCCGGCAGAATAGTACAATATTAAAATATAGAAAAGGCCACGACTTGATGTTGTGGCCTTTTTTTGTGGTTATGAGGTAGCTTCTGTTCTTTTGTTCTTAATCTGTACCAGTTCCTGTTCCAGTTTTGCCAATGAGTTCGTGAAACTTTTTAAGGTGCTTTCCAGGTCTTTAATCAGCAGGTCAACCCTAACTGTCGGTTCTTCATTTTGCGTCCCGCTAATGCCATGCAAAAGCCATTCATAGCTCTTGCTATAATATCTGGCAATGCTATGTAAAGTATGGAAGGAGGGGTATTGATTTCCAAGTTCTATTTGGGAGTAATTGCTTCGGGATAAATTTAGTATTTCAGCTATAAATGACTGGGAAAGGCCATTTTCTAATCGTAAATCCTTTATCCTGTCACCAATATCCTTCTTTGATAGAATTTCTTGCATAAGTAATATATATTTCGTTGATTTGTGATGAGTTCGAGGGTTAATTGTTTTGAATGTAAGGCAATTATAGCTCCATAAAGTTCGTCAAAGTATCAGTTTATAATAAATAAGGTTTAATTATGTTAATGCTAAAGCTAGGAAATGAATATCAGGTAAATTGTATTTATGCCGATTTATGTTCATTTAATGGCATAAATGAGGTCAAACATGCCAATTAGAAGGATGTGCGAAAGCGCAAACAGTTCATTTTTCCTGATAGATAAAAATTACAAGCTTGCATTTTTCAAGATCGAGTCCCAGCATGATCTTGGTGGCTTCCTTGCTAAAAGTCCCGAAATTGGGGATTCTGCTGTGGAAATGATTGCTCAGAAATACAGAAATAATTTTCAAAGCCTGCTGGCGAGATGCTTCCTGGGACACAGTTTCAGTATAGAGCAACGCTTCGCAATAGAGAAATCAACGGATCTTTTTCTACAGATTATTTTCACTCCTTTATCAAAAGAAGGGGAGGAAGATCAGGTGATCTGTACCCTGATCAACAATACAGATACCCTGGGTCCAATGCAAATGCTGAGCGAGTATTCACACCTCACCTCTCATGAGTTAAGGGCACCCATCACCAATATTTTAAGTCTCTCTACCATTACCAATTATCATCCGCTGGAATCTTATGATATCCTGAAGATCAATCAGCTGCTGAGCGACATCAACCTGCAGGCGCTAAAACTGGATGAAATCATTAAAATGCTCAACTCCATGCTGCACCAGCAGGAAAATACGGATTTGTTTGATGCTTTAAACGACCGGGGAGACAATAAACACATTGTGTTGGTGGATGATGATGTGATCACGAACCGGCTGCACCAGATGTTGATTAAAAAACACCATAGCGATAAGAAAATTGCGCTTTTTGATGATCCGGAAATTGCATTGGGTTACATTAGGGAAAACAATCCCGACCTGATCCTCCTGGACCTTCATATGCCGGAGATCGACGGCTGGAAGTTTCTGCACATGATGGAAGAACACAATATCTTTATTGATGTGGTCATTGTTTCCTCTTCAATTGATCCGAGAGAACGATTGAGGGCAAAGTCCTTCCTGTGTGTAAAAGACTTTTATGTGAAACCACTGACCTCTGAAAAAGTAAAGCAGCTATTAGAAGATTAACGGATCTCCTTATAGCTGCTCAATATTGTTTCAGACTGATTTTAAAGCGACTAGTGCTCTCTGTTCATCAATTGGTTAGATAGGAGTATCAATTCCCTTTTGCGTTCTTCAGGGACCGCTAAAGCGCTCAGCGCATTGAAGGCTTTTTCAGAATAATTTCTCATTTCTGTGGTGGCCAGTTCCCTGATGTTGTATTTGTTATACAATAGGGTGGTATTGCTGATCTTATCCTCAAAATCCTGACTTACACTTTGTTTCTCCAGTTCCAGCAGGTCTGAATCCCCGGCAAGTTCTTTTAGTTTGAGCAGGAGTAAGGTCTTTTTATTGGCAATGATGTCTCCGCCAACCTGTTTTCCGAATTTTTCCGGATCACCGTAAACATCCAGGATATCGTCCTGAAGCTGGAAAGCAATTCCGATATTTTCTCCGAACTGATACAACTGTTCCGCTTCTTCTGCCGTTGCACCTGCCACCTGTGCACCTAGTTTCATAGCGCCACCGAGCAATACTGCTGTTTTCAGGCGGATCATATTGATGTATTCCTCAATGCTCACGAAATCCCGTTCTTCAAACTCCATATCGAGCTGCTGACCTTCGCATACGCCCTGTGCAGTAGCGTTGAAGGTGTTGAGGGCATCTTTCAGGACTGCAGTGTCCAGCATCGACAGGTGTTTATTGGACTCTACCATCATGACATCACCGCTCAGGATGGCATTGTTTACCCCCCACTTTTCATGTACACTTGGTTTACCCCTGCGCAAAGGAGCATTGTCCATAATGTCGTCATGGATCAACGTGAAGTTGTGAAAGGTTTCTATGGCCAAAGCTGCAGGAATGGCCTTATCAAGGTCAGCCCCGAATAAATCAGCAGCCATCAGCACCAATGCTGGTCTTATTCTTTTGCCCCCCAGGCTCATGATATAACTGATGGGCTGATAAAGCCGCTCAGGATGTGAAGGATATTGAACGTTCTGAATTGCGTTTTCTATGATTTCTTGTAGTTGGGCAGGAGTATACATTTTTTGCAATGGAGTTTACCGAAGTATCTGTTTTATATTATTGTATTAAAGAAAAATCTATCTGTCTTTTTGAAAGGTCTACTTTTTTGACTTTTACCTGTACTTCATCACCCAGCTGGTAAGTTTTCTTTTTACGCTGTCCGATGATGCAGTAATTTTTTTCGTCAAGTACATAGAAATCGTCTGATAAGTCTCTCAGGCGAATCATGCCCTCACACTTGTTTTCTACCAGCTCCACATACATTCCCCATTCGGTAACTCCCGAGATAATCCCCAGGAAGGTATTGCCGATGTTTTCTTCCAGGTATTCTGCCTGTTTGTATTTGATGGAAGCGCGTTCTGCATCTGCAGCACGTTTTTCCATAGAAGAGGAGTGGGATGCAGCTACCTCATATTCTTCGGCATTGGCCGATTTTTCATTGTTCAGGTAAGCCGCAAGCAGGCGGTGTACCATCACATCAGGGTAACGTCTGATTGGAGAGGTAAAGTGGGTATAATGGTCAAATGCCAATCCGTAATGGCTGGTTTTTTTCGTCGTATACACGGCTTTGGCCATGGAACGGATGGCAAGCTGGGTCAGTACATTCTGTTCCTTTTTGCCTTCCACATCTTCCATCAGGTAGTTCAGTGATTTCGCAATGTCCTTATCGGATTTCATATTGATCTTATAACCGAAACGTGCGGCAAAGAGCGCGAAATTACCCAGGTTTTCCAGGTTTGGCGAATCGTGGGAACGGTAAATAAAGGTGTATTTCTGTTTTCCTTTTCCTTTCTTGGCGATGAATTCTGCTACCTTTTTATTGGCCAGCAACATGTAATCTTCAATCAGTTTATGGGCATCTTTACGCTCCTTAACGAAGACACCAATCGGCTTTCCGCTTTCGTCCAGTTTGAACTTCACTTCCGTGCTCTCAAAGCTGATCGCTCCGTTTTTAAACTTTCTGTCCCTTAAAATATAGGCCAGTTCGTTTAATTTCAGGATTTCTTCGGCGTGGTCGCCGGTTTTGGTTTCAATCACTTCCTGAGCTTCCTCATAGCTGAACCGTCTGTTGGAATGGATCACCGTTCTTCCGAACCATTCGGTAATGATGTTTGCTTTATCATCCAGTTCAAAGACTGCAGCGAAACACAATTTATCCTCATGAGGACGCAATGAACATACGCCGTTACTCAGACGTTCAGGAAGCATGGGAATCACCCTGTCTACGAGATATACGGAAGTCGCCCTTCCGTAAGCTTCTTTGTCCAGCGGAGAGTTAGGGATCACGTAGTGAGAAACATCGGCAATGTGTACGCCGATTTCATAATTTCCGTTTTCCAGTTTTTTGAAGGAAATCGCATCATCGAAATCTTTTGCATCCGCAGGGTCAATGGTAAATGTTACCGTATCCCTGAAGTCCTTACGGCCTTTGATCTCTGCTTCAGTAACCTGTTCAGGAATCGCATTGGCTTCTTTTTCCACTTCCGGAGGGAAGCTTAGGGGGAAGCCGTATTGCGCAAGGATGGCGTTCATTTCTGTATTGTTCTCGCCCTGCTCACCAAGGATCGCAATGATTTTACCAATTGGGTTTTTAGCTCCATCCGGCCAGTCCGTAATGCTGACCTGTACTTTTTGTCCGTTTTTAGCGCCGTTAAGGTCACTCAAAGGAACAAAGATGTCCTGCATCATTTTGCGGTCGTCGATGTTGACAAAAGCGAAACGGTCGGAAATTTTAATGACCCCGATGAAGTCGGTTTTCGCGCGTTCGATGATTTCCACCACTTCACCTTCATTTTTACGTCCGCTTTTCTTAGCGTAGATGTAAACTTTTACCTTGTCACCATGTAAGGCATTGTGGAGCTTTCTGGAAGAGACAAAAACGTCTTTCTCGAACTCATCGTCGGGAATGATGAACGCTGAACCATCAGCCGTCATGTCTACTTTACCTGTAAGGTAAACCTTTAGGTCCTTTAAGCGGAACTTTCCTCTTTCAGGTTCTGCAAATACCCCTTTACGGGTTTGTTGTTTTAGTATGTCAAGGATCGTTTCTTTCGAAGCGGTATCTGTAATGTTTAATTTTGCCGAGACTTGTTTGTAATTTAAAGCCTCTTTATTGCTTTTCTCCAGAACATCGCTGATTAATTGTATTAAAACGAGTTCTAAGTGAGATGATTTATTTTTTGCCATAGTATAGATATGAATCTTTCGAAGGTAGCAATTTGAACTGAAAAACTGACCGAAACCCTAGTTAAATGTGTTTAAGAGGGATTTGAAATGACAGTAGCGTACGGAATTCAGGAAATAAGGGGAGGGGAGGCCGGCTATTTCTTCCTTTGTTTGATTTGAAAGACATTCCCTTCCGGGTCTTCTCCATCGCAAAGTAAATAGTCGTAATTGTCAAAGGTTTTTATTTCTTTCATCAACACCTTTTCACGGAGCAGGTATTCCCGGATTTGATGAATGTCTTCTTCAACCTCAAAGACAACTTTAGTGTTGTTGTCAAATTTAAATGCTGCTGCACCGGCCTCCAGATATTGATCGCCGATTTTGTGCAATCCGATTTTGCAATGACCTGCCTCCAGCAGCAACCATTCCGATTTAATTTCTTCAACAATGCCGAGTTTTAAAATGTCAACGTAAAATGGTTTAAGCTGATCAACATTCTGAACAAAAATAATAAGGGTTTCGAAATTTAGTTTCATCGTAAAAAGCTTTAATTAAAGACCATTATCCTTCCCCTTCTACCGTTGCTTTAACCGGAAGGCGGTACTTGCCTCCCCATTCACTCAATTGTTTGAAAATTGGCCCGAATGCCAATGCCATCTCTGTGAGTTCATATTCCACCCTTGGAGGAATTTCTGCATAAACTGTGCGTTTAACAAGCCCATCCTGTTCCATTGCCCGGAGCTGTAAGGTGAGCATGCGCTCCGTCATATAGGGAAACTCTTTCTTTAGCTCCCCGAACCTCATCTTTCCGGATTCCAGTTTGCTGATGATCAATATTTTCCATCTGCCGTTGATTTTGTTGACAGCATAGGTAAGGTCACATTCAATGATGTGTTCTTCATTACGGGTATAGGTCGAGTTTTTCTTTCGGGCTGCCATTACTTACAAGTTTGTTCGTACCGCACAATTGGCTGTAGCACAGGTAAAATTAGATGCTTCGGACTACTTTTACAAAGGAATTTCTGAAAAACATTTTTTTTAACCGGATCGTCCTGGAGGCGGTCACCTTAATCATAAAATTATGGATCTTTATTTAAACGATAAAACAGCAGTTGTGACTGGCGCAAGTCAGGGATTTGGACGGGCAATCACGAAAGAATTGGCTATGGAGGGAGTAAAAGTTTTTGCCACCGCAAGAAACGAAGATTTGTTGAACAGTATGAAAGCCGAAATCAGAGAAGCTGGTGGCACAGAGCCAGTTACTTTTATCCAGGATTTCGTTGCCGCTGATGCCCCTGAAAAGATCGCCGCCGCTGCATTGTCCAGCCTCGGACATGTTGATATTCTGGTCAACAACGCAGGTCGCAGTCGTCCTTTAGATGTGATCGGAGCGGAAGAAGAATGGGCAGCTTCGATGACCCTGGATTTTGATCGCCACCGGCAACTCACTCAACAACTTTTGCCCCAGTTTATGGAGCGTGGGCAGGGTGTCATCCTGAACATCACGAGTACCTATGAATTAAGGACGATCAATGCTTCCGCTGTTGCTAAGGCTGCGATAACAGTATGGTCCAAGCAATTATCCGGAGCGTTGGGGAAGTATGGCATCCGGGTCAATTGCTTACAGCCAGGTCTGATCGATACCGAGAATATCCGTCGTTTCTTTAGTGATGAACAACGTAAAGCCTATGCGGAACAGGAAATCCCTCTCGGGGACTTCGGCGAAGCTCAGGATGTCGCCAATCTCGCCACTTTTCTGGTGTCTCCGAGGGCGAAATACATCACCGGTACGGTGGCTGTTGTGGATGGTGGAGGACGTCATTACGCTTTTTGATCGTTTATACCCCCGGAACGTTTTTCTGTCTGAATAAAATCACACCATGAATTTTGTACCTTTGCTTTTACCGGAGGAAATGAGGCTTTTTTAATAAAAACTCCAGTTTAAAATGATAGAAGACAAAGAAAGACAAACAGGGAAGGAACTGCTAATGATCCTGGGCAAAGCATTCATTTGCTTAGTGTTGATCTATTTTTACGCCACTAATCCTGAGATTTATACAGAATTTCCTACGCTGGATAAAATTGCAGATACTTCCATTCTCTTTTTAGGACCAAGTCTGATCATCTCTGTACTCCGGCTGATTGTTATTTACTGGTACATTAAAAAACACAAGCTAAAAAAGAACATCAAGGATAACTTTATTCTTGGAATCAACAGAGTCGTTTCTATCCTGAATACCATCGTTTTTGCAATCGCATTTACCTCTTTTTTTGATGTCGATCCGAAAGATCTGATTTTTAGTGTTTCCATTGTTGCTGCGGCATTGGCGGTAACGTTTAAAGATTATATTGCCAATATGATCAATGGTCTGATCATCATGTTTTCCGATCGCCTTTCCCTGGGCGATCATATTCGTTTGGGAGAGCATGAAGGTAAGATCCTGGACATTACCCTGATCAATATGATCCTTCAGAATGAAGACAGCGATATGGTGATCATTCCGAATTCTGTTGCCTTCAGCTCTGTCATCATCAACCAGTCTAAACAAAATACAAAGAAGCTCAGCATTGAATTTGATATGCCTTTGAAAAATGGATATACACCCGCTTTTCTGGAAGAATATCTGAATAATGCGATTGCCAATAATACAGAAAACGTGATGGAAGGTGGATTGTCGGTAAAGACCATTGCCATCAATAAGGATGCGGCCATTTTTAAAGTAATGGTACTGTTAAAACATTACGATAAAGTAAAAGAAAGGGTAGTCAGACGTTTGCTCAATACCGCTTTATTGCGCCTTGCTGCGGGGCAGGATGAAATGGAAATCCATTAATATTAATGAACACCGGAGTTGAAGTTAAACCTTGTCAGAATTCCGCCCCGGAATGGCTGCAATCAATCTTTTAGTGTATTCTGCCTGCGGATGATTGTAGATGTCTTCCGGAAAACCCGCTTCTTCTACTTTTCCTTTATTCATGACGATCATTCGGTCTGAAATGTGTTTGACCACCGACAAGTCATGTGAAATGAAAATATAGGTCAATCCGAAATCCTGCTGCAACTGACGCAGCAGGTTCAATACCTGGGCCTGTACCGATACATCCAGCGCAGAGACCGATTCATCGCAGATAATGAATTTCGGCTGGAGTGCCAATGCCCTTGCGATCACAATCCGCTGACGTTGCCCTCCTGAAAACTCATGTGGATATCTGTTAAAGTATTCCGCTTTCAGGTCTACCCGTTCCAGCAATTCCAGTACATGTGCTTTTCGCTGTTTGTCATTGTCAAATACCCCATGAACCTGTAGAGGTTCCATCAGTGCATTGCCTACCGTTAACCGGGGATTTAAAGAAGAATAAGGGTCCTGAAAGATAATCTGTACCTCTCTTCTCATTTTTCTTAACGAAGGTTTATTCAGGGAAAGGATGTCTGTACCTTCGAACAATAAGGCTCCTGAAGTAGGTTCCACCAATCTCAGAATACTTCTGCCCAAGGTGGTTTTACCGCAACCGGATTCACCGACCAGTCCTAGTGTCTCTCCTGGAAAAATATCAAAGGAGATGTCATCTACTGCCTTTACAAAGTCTGTCGTTTTGCCGAATAGGCCCTTTTTTACCGGATACCAGGTGCATAGGTTTTTTACCTGAAGGATAGGAGCCTGCGCATACAGTGTTTTTCTTCTTTCTGCAATTTCCAAAGCAGTATAGGTATTGCTTTTCAATAAATGAGCAACCGCCATATCCTTATTTTCGTTTAGAAAATCTGCAACAACAGGCAGTTTCTTTAACAAATGTTTGGGATCAGGTCTGCAGGCCAGCAGTCCTTTGGTATAGGGATGTTCCGGCGATTCAAACAGGTGTTTTGCCGGCCCCTGTTCTACAATATTTCCTTTGTACATCACCGCCACCTCATCCGCAATCTCGCGGATAACGGCCAGATCATGCGAGATAAAGATCATGGCCATCTGACGTTCTTCTTTTATCCTCAGTAACAGCTCCAGGATCGTTTTCTGAACGGTCACATCCAATGCTGTAGTCGGTTCATCGGCGATTAACAGTTCCGGATTACAGCTCAGTGCCATGGCAATCATTACCCTTTGCTTCTGTCCGCCGGAAAGCTGATGCGGATAGCTTTCAAAGATCTGCTCAGGACGGGGGAGCTGCACTTCTTTAAACAATTCTATGGCCTTTTCCCGTGCTTCGCTTTTGCTGGTATGCTGATGCAGGATGATCGCTTCCTGAACCTGATAGCCACAGGTAAATACCGGGTTCAGCGAGGTCATCGGTTCCTGAAAAATCATCGCAATCTTATTGCCTCTGTATTTTCTGATCTCTGCAGGAGATAAAGCAAGCAGGTCAATTTTATCGAACTCAATGTCGCCGGTAATTTTTGTGCTTTCCGGATCATGGAGCCTCATGATAGAAAATGAAGTCACCGATTTCCCTGATCCGGACTCCCCGACAATTCCGAGTACTTTTCCTTTTTCCAGCCGGAAACTGATGTCATTCACAGCTTTTAGCCAGGATTTGTCTTCTTTATTCAGGAATTGTATGTCGAGGTTTTTAACGTTTAGCATCTGACAACCAAGGTAGTGTTTTGATCTTAAAAAAATTGAGATCAAGATAGGCAATTTTATGGCCTGAAATCCGCGTTATTGTGTTATTTTTGCAAAATGGAAAGAGAAATTCTGGATACCAAGCGTAAAGCTTTGAAGATTAACTTAAACCCTAAGATCTACGGAACCTTTGCAGAGATTGGTGCAGGACAGGAAGTGGCCCGTAACTTTTTTACCGCAGGGGCTGCTTCAGGAACGGTTGCAAAGACCATGTCTGCTTATGATATGACCTTTAGTGATGCGATCTATGGTGTCGAAGAATCAGGGAGATATGTGAGTCAATCCAGGTTATTGAAAATGCTGGGCCATGAGTTTGCCTTGTTAAACGAAAGGTTAAACGGGGAGAAATACGATGACCGTACTTTCTTTGCCTTTGCAGATACGGTAACAACTTTAAATTATAACAAATCCAATGATCCGCATGGCTGGATCGGAATCCGTTTCCAGGCAGAGCCGGGAGGGGAGCCCAATGAGATTTTTTTCCATGTGAGGTTACTTGATACCGATGCTGCCTTGCAGCAGAATGTATTGGGAATTATAGGCGTAAACCTTGTTTATGCTGCTTTCTACTATAACCAGGACCCGAAAACAATGATCGAGTCTCTGGCAGATAACCTGACTGTTGGTTCTGTGGAGATCGATTTAATCTCTGTAAACGGACCTGCATTTAAGAACATCAATAACATCCTTTTGAACCTTTACCTGATTGTGAAGGATTTTTCGGATGCGGCCATATTTGATTCCCTTGGGAACCCTTGTTTGCCGAAAGACCTTTTGTACAAAAAGGACATCATGATCCTGCGGACCAAATACGCACAGAAATCGAATCCTAACTTTAGCATGTTAAATAAGGCGGTGGATCAGTTTGTGCGCTCTGAGAGTGTGAGCAAAGAAAATTTAAGTGTATTGATTGAAGTTCTGATGTCCAATGTACTGAGTGCAGGAGATGAAGAGCCGGAAAGCTTTGACCTGGAAGCAGTGGCCAAAAGAGCAGAAGACATGTGCAAAACGGGCAACCTCGTGATGGTGTCTAACTTTACAAGGCACAATAAACTGGCTAAATATTTAGACCGATGCAAACCGAAAAGTGTAGGGATTTCTACGAACATCAACAACCTTAAATTTGTGTTCAATTCCAGTAATTTCGGAGAGAATTATTCCAGTCAGCTTTTGAGCTATGTGAGTGATATGTTCAGCAAGAACGTGCGTTTATTCGCTTATCCGTTTTTAGATAAAAAGACCAATACGGTCATTACCAGTGCCAACATGCCGGTAACACCGGATGCAAAGCCACTGTTCGACTTCCTGATCCTGAACGGATACATTGCCGATATCAGGGATTACAGTGAAGGAGATGTGAAAACAGTTTAAAGGTAAGCGTCTTTGATGACTACCGCCATCAGCCTTTCCGGATGTTCTATGTGCTTAAAGCCAAATTGTTCATACAATCCATGAGCATCCATGGTGGCGAGCATGTATCTTCTTAATCCCTGCAGGTCAGGGTGGAAAAGCATGAGGGACATCAGTTTTTTAGAGAGGCCCTGTCCGCGGTAGATCTCCGATACATATACATCGGCAAGGTAGGCAAAGGTGGCCTTGTCTGTAATCCATCTGGCAAATCCAATCTGTGCTGAATCTTTATAGATTCCAAAACAAAGAGAGTTGTCTATAGACTTCTGTACTGTTTTTAAGGGGATATTCTGCGCCCAGTAGGATTGGGTGCTCAGGTAATGGTGGACCGCAACAGCATCTATTTTCTGTGGGTCGTCTGAATAAATAAAACCACTATCAATAATTTCCATGAGTATCGGTTTATACTTATAAAATTACCTCATCTTATCTTAGGATTTTCCTTTAAATAAGATGAGGTAACAACGATTAGTTACGCATATTGATGAATTGTAATGGCTGTCCGAAGTCTTCGCCTCTGCAAAGAGAAATGACTGCCTGAAGGTCATCAATGCTCTTGCTCTGTACACGAACCTGGTCATCCATCATCGAAGCCTGAACTTTTAGTCCGCTGGCTTTTATTTTTGCAACAATTTTTTTTGCGGTTTCTTTGTCAATACCTTCTTTTACAGAGATCTCTTTTCTGATCATATTTCCTGAAGCATATTGCTCTTTACCAAAATCAAGACTGCTTGAATCCAGTCCTTGTTTAACCATTCTGGAAATAATAGCGTCTTGAATTGCCTTTAAACGCATATCATCCTCTGTTACAATAGTGATTTGATTGGTCTTCTTATCATGGTCTATCGTACTTTTAGAAGTGTTGAAATCATAACGGTTTAGGATTTCTTTTTTTGCATTGTTCATCGCGTTATCAAAAGTTTGCGCGTCAACTTTACTTACAATATCAAAAGTGGGCATGATTATAGCTTTAGAATAAAAAATATATTAGATTTAACGTAAAAATTAACCCGTTGAGGGTTGTTCTCACAAATATAAAACATTAAACAAAGAATACGATCAACAATAAAACTTATAAATAAAAGAATATGAAAGGCAATAAATCAAGAGTACAGAAGAAAGCTGATAAAAAGGCAGCCAAAAAACAATTGGAAAAGAGTCTTAGCGATAAGTTCTTTGAAGTAGTAAAACATTTAGGCCATGATGCCGAGAAAATAGGTGACGATATTGCTAAAGCAAGTAAAGTTGTAGCTGGAAAATTGTCTAAGAAATTCCTGGAAGTAAGGAAAGCAGTGAATGAAAAACTGGAAGAAGCAGCTGCAGCAAGCGATACCGTTAAAAAGAAAGCAGAGAAAGCCGGAAAGAAAGCGGAGAAGAAAGCCAAGTCTGTAAAAAAAGAGGTAAAGAAAGAAGTTTCCAAAGACGTTAAGAATGCAAAGAAGGTGGTTAAGAAAGCCGTTGCGAAAGCTAAACCGGTAGTTCAGAGCGTGAAAGTTGCAGCAATTGCTACGGAAGAAAAAGCGGCTGATGCCATTGCAAAAACCGTTAAAAAAGTAGAAGCTAAAGCAAAGCCGGCAGCTAAAGCAGTAGCTGAAAATGCTGTTGAAGTGAAAAAAGAAGTGGTTGCGGCAACAAAAGCACCTGCAAAAGCAGCGGCTAAGCCGGCGGCAAAACCTGCTGTTGCGAAGAAACCTGCTGCCCCTAAGGCCGCGGCAACGAAACCTGTTGCTGCTGCTAAGCCTGCAGCGCCAAAAGCTGCTGCTCCGAAAGCCGCTCCGGCAAAAGCGGAAACTACTCCTGAGGCAAAACCTGAGGTAGCAGCCGCAGCACCTGCAACACCTGTCAAGGATGTAGCAGAGAGCAAATAGCGGGAGGTTAAGTTTTAATTCTATGGTTAGGTAATAATTAACAATTACTTAACAATAGAATTTGCAGTTTTGAGCATCCCTGTTTCTTACAGGGATTTTTTTATTTTATACATGACGAGAAAAAAGGCACCATTTCTAAATAGAGAGATCAGTTGGTTATATTTTAACGAACGGGTCTTGCAGGAAGCTGCAGATGAAACGGTTCCCCTGATTGAGCGGATCAAGTTCCTGTCTATATTTTCGTCCAATCTGGAAGAGTTTTATAGGGTTAGGGTAGCCACAATGAGTCGTTTAGCAAACCTAAACGAAAAAGCAAAGGCCTTATTGGGCTTCAATCCCAAAAAGATCTTAAATGAAATAAAGAATATTGTGGTCAAACAGGAACGCAAGTTCGAGCAGCTGTTTCAGGCCACCCTGATCAATGAACTGGCACAAAACAGGATCTTTATCCTTAATGAAACCCAGCTCAACGTAGCCAGGGGAGAATTCGTAAGAAACCATTTCCGTGATAAGATCCTTTCCAACCTTGTTCCCATTATGGTGGACCTGGATAAGCCTTTCCCGGAACTCAAAGACCGCTACCTGTACTTTTTCGTAAGATTGTCTAAAAAGTCGTCCAAGACAAGTGCAAGGTATTCCCTGATTGAATTGCCTCCGGACCTTCCAAGGTTTTTGGTCTTACCGGAAACCAATGGTCTTAAGTTCATTATCCTCGCAGAAGACATTATCAAATACTGCCTGGACGATATATTCTATGTTTTTAACTACGATGAGCTTGATGCTTATTCCATCCAGCTGACCAGAGATGCGGAGCTGGACATCGATAAAAATGTAAGCGATAAGTTTATTGAAGAACTGAAAACCAGCCTTGATAAACGTAAAAAAGGAAAACCAATGCGCTTGCTTTACGATACGGAAATGCCTTTCGAGATGCTGACCGTACTCGTGAATAAAATGAAGATTGAAGCAGAAAGCCTGATCCCCGGAAACCGTTACCATAGGTTTGGCGATTTTATCTCCTTCCCGAACGTAGGGGGCAAAGAACTGGAATACGCAGCAAACCCGGCAATTAAAGTAGCAGGCTTGCACCGTACGGAAAGTATCTTTAATAAACTGGCCACAAGGGATTACCTGATCAACCTGCCTTACCAGTCGTACGATTACATCATTCTGTTCCTCAGAGAAGCAGCAATCGACCCGAAAGTAGCAGAAATTAACATTACGCTTTACCGTCTGGCGGAAAATTCCAGGGTAGTCAATGCCCTGATCAATGCCGCTAAAAATGGCAAGAAAGTAAACTGTCTGGTAGAACTGAAAGCCCGGTTTGATGAACAGGCAAATATTTTCTGGAGCACCAGGCTCAAAGAAGAAGGGGTCAATGTAAATTATGGCCTCACTGATTATAAGGTGCATTCCAAAATCTGCCTGGTGAAAAGAATGGAAAAAGGAAGGGCAGTTTATTATGCCAACCTTGCGACCGGAAATTTCAATGAGAAAACAGCCAGGATCTATTGTGACCATAGCATCTTTACTTCCAAAAAAGAAATCACCCTCGACCTGCTGAAACTTTTTACTGCTTTAAATAAAAAGACAGTGGCCACCGGATTCAAGCATTTGATTGTCTCTCCTTTAGAGTCAAGAACAAAGTTCTACGGCCTGATCGATCGGGAAATAAGGATTGCCAAACAAGGCAAGCCGGCTTATATGATCCTGAAAGTAAACAGCCTCGCAGATGAAGGTGTGGTGGAGAAATTATATGAAGCAAGCAATGCCGGGGTTCAGATCAAAATGATCGTAAGGGGGATTTGTACCCTGGTACCGGGAATTGCAGGTTTTAGTGAAAATATTACCGTGATCAGCATCATCGATAAATTTCTGGAGCATGCCCGGGTCTTTATCTTCGGGAATAATGGAAAAGAAGAAATGTTCCTTTCTTCTGCCGACCTGATGAGCCGGAATTTTGAGCACCGGGTAGAGGTAGGTTTTCCTGTGCTGGATAAGGAAGTCAGACAGGAAATCAGAGACATCATCGAATTCCAGTTACAGGACAATGTGAAAGCCCGTGACATCACGAAGCTGAACAACAATAAATACCATAAAAACAGAATCAATACAAAAGTTAGGGCGCAGGTGCAGACCTACAATTATTTAAAAAATAAACATCAATAAAACCAATGCTTAGATATGCTGCTATAGATATAGGGTCAAATGCCGTTAGGTTATTAATTGCTGATATCACAAAAACTGACGAAGGATTCGGTTTTAAAAAGAATACTTTAATCAGGGTTCCCCTGCGACTGGGAGATGATGCCTTTTTAGACCATCGGATCTCTGAGCGTAAAATGGAAGAGCTGCTGAAAACAATGGCTGCTTTCAAAAACCTGATGGACGTATATCAGGTCTCTAAATACCTGGCTTGTGCCACTTCCGCAATGCGTGAAGCGGATAACGGAGCCGAGATCATTAAAAAAGTAAAAAAACTGACAGACCTTGACCTGGAAATTATCGAGGGGCAAAGAGAAGCCAATATTATCTATTCCAATCATATTGAAGAGAACCTGGACAACAAGAAAAGTTATCTTTACATTGATGTAGGCGGAGGTAGCACAGAGCTTTCAGTCTTTGTAAACCGCATTCCGATCGCCTCTAAATCTTTTGATATTGGAACGATCAGAATCCTTGACAACCAGGACCGGGAAGAGACCTGGGAAGAGATGAAGCTTTGGGTAAAAGAGAATACCAAAACTTTGAAAAATATGGCGGCCATCGGTACAGGTGGAAACATCAATAAGCTGTACCGCATGTCTGATGAGAAAGAAGGGATGCCAATGTCTTTCCTAAAGTTAAAGGGCCTTTATAATAACCTGAATGCACATTCTTTAAAAGAAAGAATTCAGGTTTTTGGACTGAACCCGGATCGCGCAGATGTAATCATTCCGGCCTGTGAAATATACATTACGCTGTTAAAATGGACGGGCATCAAACAAATTTATGTGCCTAAAGTAGGAATGGCCGATGGAATTATCAATCTGCTGATTGAAGAAAACCTGGTTCAACCGGCCTATAAATAAGCTAAAGCAAGGTATCGGCCATGGTGACTCACTGTGGCCGGAGCCGTGTTTCTATAACTCAGGTCTGAAGGATCATAACTGCTGATCCTGATGCTTGCGGCTTCAATGGGGAAACTTTCTCCAGCTATGGTATGAATAAAATCAGGACATAGGGAGCTTTGGGTAAAATACCGGATCCGCTGACAGGTTACCACGCCGCTTGCACATTGTCCGCTGATCTTTACTTCCGAACAGTACAGTTTTCCGGGAGCAAAAGCCTGCCAGTTCTTCTTTCGGGAATGAATCTTATAAACAGCTTCTTTCATGCTCCACAGCAGCCAGACCATTTGGCAGGGATTAGAAGCGCTATGAATGAGCTGCTGCTCTTCCGAAGAAAAGACCTTTTGGAGGTAGCCCTTTCTGCGCCAGTTGCTCTCGGCATCTGCCTGAAGCAAATCAACAATATCGTTTCCGATCACTTCTCTTTCAATTTACTTTCAATGATTTCTATGGCTGCGCTGACGTTGAGCATACGCTCCATAGACAGGTTGTCTATTTCAATGTCGAACTCTTCTTCGACATCCAGCACAACATCCACCAGATTGGCAGAATTGATCTTCAGGTCTTTCGTGAAATCAGTGGTTTCGCTGAGGTATTCTAATGCATCCTTGTCATGACTGTAGCTGGCAACAATGGTTTTTAATTTCGAGAGTAATAACTGTCTGTCCATGTTTAATCCTTAATACCTCTATCAAACAGATCAGGAGGCAATATGTTTTTTTAAAATAATGCAGGCATTTACATCCCCAAATCCGAAGCTTGCCTTTGCAATGACTTCAATATTTTTAGTCATCATCTTCTGAGGGATTTTAGTGGAATCTATTCTGTCCGTAATCTCCGGATGTAAATCTTCACAGTTGAGGTTCGGTGCAATAAAACCATGATACAGCTGCAATACGGCTGCTACAGATTCTATACTTCCTGCAGCACTCAGGCAATGTCCAACCATGGATTTTAAAGAATTGATGAAAGGGAAACCGGTGCCTGATCTTTGCAGGGCGATGCTCCAGTTCTCTACTTCCAGGGCATCTTTAGAGGTAGCAGTAAGGTGGCCGTTAATGAGATCGATGTCCTTTGCTTCAATGCCTGAATTCCGGACGGCTGTTGCAATACAGCGTTGCACGGCGATGGCATTTGGGGCAGTCATGGTTCCTGTACCACGTTGTCCGCCGGAGTTCAGGTTTCCTCCAAGTACCTCTGCATAAATCCTGGCCCCCCGGGAAAGCGCGCTTTCCAGTGATTCCAGGACCAGCGCCCCGGCACCGCTTCCCGGAACAAAACCGCTGGCACTGGCACTCATTGGTCTGGAGCCCTGCTCAGGCGATTGGTTGTGCTTAAAGGTACAAACCCGCATGGCATCGAATCCGGCCCAGATATAAGGCCCGCTGTCGCTGGTGCTTCCGGCAAGCATTCTGGTCGCCTGACCTGATTTGATGCGCTCATAAGCCATTAAAATGCTTTCTGTGCCCGTTGTACAAGCAGAAGAATTGGTGCTGACCTGGTTGCCCAGTCCCAGCTTTCCGCCAACATATGCACTGACGCCGCTGGCCATGGTTTGGCCCACTACGTTACTGCCCAGTTTACGGGCCTGAAGTTCATCGATCTTATAAACAGCTTCCCGGAATTTATCAACCCCGGAAGTGCCTGTTCCAAAAATGGTTCCGCTATCCCAGTCCGGTTCTGCTGTTGCTGCAACGTGGAGTCCGGCATCTTGCCAGGCATCCATCGCAGCAATAACACCATATAGAATTCCGGAACTGTTAAAGTTTTTCAATTCCAGTTCCGAAAAATACCCGGTAATTAATGATTGGGAAAGCTCCGGTTTCCCTGCAATCTGACAGGAAAACTGAAGCTGTTCCAATATCGGGTCATGCGCAATACCGGAATGGCCTTGTCGTATGGCTTCCAGGAATGGGGTTAATCCAACCCCATTTGGTGCAACTACACCCAGACCGGTGATGACGACTCTGTTAGGCATTCATTTTATTGGTCACCATTCCTGCTATGGTTCCTTTACAAACCACTTCGCCTGCTGCATTGGTCATCTGAACGGTACAGTTTAATTTTTTAAAACGGAAGTAAACCTTTTCTGCAGTTACCGTTACCTTTTCTCCCGGGAAAACAGGCTTCATAAAATCGATCGCGGTTGAGGTCAGCATTACATGTCCGGGAACACCTGCCGCTGCGGTTGCTGTCAAATAAATACCGAGGCAAACCAAACCAATCTGTGCCATTGTTTCTGTTAAAATTACACCTGGTGTTACCGGATGATCCTTGAAATGACCTTTGTAAAAGTCCAGATCTTCAGAAAAAGTATAGGATCCGGTCACGCCGTTTTCATCAATGTGCTGCAATTCATCAACAAATAAAAATGGTTTGCTATAAGGTAAGTGGCTTAGTATTTCTGCTGTATTCATGTTTTTTCTATAATTAATCCGCTAATTTACCACTTTAATAATATTCTCTGTGCAGAAAAACCAGGTCCGAAACTTAGCATCAGTCCAAGATCTCCTTTTTTTTGCGGCTGATCCAGGAAACGGGCCAGTACGTAAAGGACTGTTGCGCTCGACATATTGCCGTATAGCCGCAATACTTCCCTGGTGTCGTCGATGTTTTTCCCAACTTTGTTAAATAATTCTTCTACCACCTGTATGATTTTTTTGCCTCCAGGATGGAATATCAAATGATCGATCTCTGAGATGCTCACTCCGTGTTTTGCAAGAAAAGGATGGATGATCTGAGGAAAATGCAGCTCGATTTGTTCGGGAACAGCGACATCCAGCACCATGGTTAAACCTGTATTCTTCAGGTGAAAACCCATCAGTTGATCCGTATCATAAAAATGATACATCTCTTCCCCAATGATTTCAGGTCCTTCATCACTTTCATCAGAAGACAGCAATACACAGGCTGCCCCATCTCCAAAGATCGCTGCACTCACGATATTGGCCATAGAAAAATCATTCAGCTGAAAAGTTGCGGTAGGGGACTCTACAGCAATCACTGCGGCACGTTTTCCGGGATTTGCCTGCAGGAAGTTCTTGGCGTAAATGATTCCGGAGATGCCGGCGGCACAGCCCATTTCTGTAACAGGCAAACGCACAATGTCTTGTCTTAGTTTCAGGTTGTTGATGATGTAAGCATCCATCGAGGGGATCATCATGCCGGTACAGCTTACAGTAATGATGTAATCTAAATCTGATCCTTTCCAGGATGCCTGTTCTAAAGCCAGCTTTAAACTTGCAGTACCAAGCTGAATGCCCTCACGGATATAGATGTCATTCCTTTCTTCAAAAGACAGCTGACTGAAAACTTCTTCCGGCGACATGATCGAGTACCTTCGGTCTACCATGGCATTTTCGAAGATCTTCTTTACTTTTCGCACAAACCGGTCCTCTTGTCCGGACAGCCAGGCATCCAAAAAAGGCAGGATCTCGGCTGTTGTTCTGGAATATCCAGGCAGTGACTTCGCCAGGGTTTTGATTTTTACACTCATATTGACGGAATTATCCATTGGTAGCGGAAAGCCCATTTCCATCGGATGCTGGTGTGTTTAAAGTTTAATTGATTGGAGTAACGTTGGAGATCGGCCTTTTTAAATCCCCTTAAAATCGAAACCAGGCCATCCTGTTTCGACATGCTGTTGAGCCTGAAGACAAAGCATAATGCGATAAACAGGTAATAGGGAAGGGCACTGCGCTGCAAATCATTGATCACGATACCTAATCTGGAACGTTGTTTAAAGCCTTTGAGCAATGTTAAAATTTCCTCATCTTTAAAATGATGCAAGGTAAGGGTGCATAAAATGAGGTCGTATTTGTTTTCTGAGCGGATTTCTTCAAAGATGTCAGCACAACGGAAATCCAGCTGCTCATAACCTGCAGACAATTGCCGGGCATGACCAATGGTAAAAGGGTTGGCATCTATACCGGTAAGCCTGAATTTCAATTTGTTTTTTTTGGCAAAATCAGCGAGGGTCCTTAGCATATCCCCATTTCCACAACCTACATCCAGAATGCTGATTTCCCTTCCGCGGCCCTGTTCCTGGCCGTTGCGAAGTAATTGCTGCAGGCCGTCCAGGGTTACCTTATTCCCGCCAAGAAGCCGGTTGATCCCGGCAATTTTATCCAGCGCATCCCTCAATATTTCTCCCTCCATGGAAAAATCATCCATGATTTCCGGGGCTTCGCTTCTTTGGGAGGTATTTACCATCATTTGGCCATTATGGGTTTTCCATGGGTTTGCTTAATCAGTGCCTGTAACAGCGCAGGGAATTTTATTAATATACGGAGTAATCTGGCGGAGAGTTGCTTCTTTCTCAGAATTCGGGAGATTATTTTTCCGGTAACCAGTCTTTTGTTGAAATGCTTTTTCCACAAGGCCTCATATTGTGTTTCCATTTTTTTACGGGTACTGGTCTTGCCTTCCAGGTAAGAGATCACCGATTCTGCACAGAGCTTGGCGCTATGGATCGCCATGGCCATCCCGTTTCCACAAAGCGGATGAATCAATCCGGCAGTATCTCCAATCATCAACACGTGTTGCGATACCGCATTTTTAGGATCGAAAGAAATCTGACTGATCACCAGAGACTGATCGAACAGCATTCTGGAGTTTTCAAAGATCTTTCTTAAATGTTCATTCTTATACAATACCTGCATTCGATGTTCTGGAATACTTTTGTAGCGTTTAAAAGAAGCATAGTCTACAAGATAACAGATATTGATCCGGTTGTCCTCTACTTTGGAAACGCCACAATATCCGCCGTCAAAATTATGAAGGGCAACGAGATCATCGGGAAAAGGCCCTTCATAATGCGCTTTTACAGCCAGCCATGGTGATTTCTTTTGAATAAAGTTGCGCGATAATTTCTGATCTAAGCCATCTCGTTTTCCATAGGCACCAATCACAATTCCTGCAGAAATGACTTGTTTATTTCCCAGGCTTACCTGAAATTCATCGTCGTTAAAACGGATGTCGCTGACGGTTTCATGAATAAACTTACAGCCAAGGCCGACTGCATGTTCGTACAGGAGTGCATCCAGCAGGTATCTGCTCATGCCAAAGCCTCCCAGGGGGAGGACGGCATTCAGGCAGTGGCCTTCAGCTGTAGAAATCTGGAAATGTTGAATCCTGCTGGGAGCGGCATTGTGAATGGCCAGGCCCAGCCATTCCAGATAAGGAAGAACTTCATTTGAAATGTATTCACCACATACTTTATGCTGAGGATACGTATTCTTTTCGATAACTGTAACGGGGAATCCTGATTTTAAAAGATGAATTGCTGCGGTCAATCCCGCTAATCCTCCTCCTGCAATCAGAATGTCCATTTTGGTTTCCATAACCGATAGATAAGCGTTTTCCTAATAACAAGGTAGCAAAAGAATTGTTCTTTGAACTGAAGACCGGGATTTATAGAGCAGATGCATCTATGCTAAAAAACATAACACCTGGTTAACCGGGCTTTTCTGTCATCTTTCTTATTGAGGTATAAGCCTGCAGAAATCTCATGACTTCCACTGCCATATCCCCTGAGTTTACCAAGAGAATAATCATAAGAATAACCAATTCTCAAATCTGGTGTGGCAAAGATTTCAGTGATCAGGCCAACAGAATTGCTGGCCGGGAGGTTCAGTTGCAAATTGCTGTTATGCAGGTGATAGCTGCCCCTGTAAAAGCCACCCACCCATGCGCGTTCTTTGATTAAAAAGAAAGCATTAAAATCAACGGCGGTGGGACCTTTGAAATCATCCTTAACCAAAATGCTCGGTTTAATATGTATTTCGTCACTCAGCTGAAATAAGGCTCCGGCAGTCAGGTAAAAATGAGGTTCAGGTATGGGGACGAGAAAATCATTGTCGTGTTTGTCGGACATGTATCTGGCAATAAGGTTGGTTGCGGAAATCCCTGCGAAATATTTCTTTCCGGAGTAATAGATACCGAAACGGGCATCGGGATAAGTCCGTGTTTGCGACATGTAAGGGGTTATAGCTCCATCTCCGGGGCTAATCTCAATGAGTTTGCTTCCGTTAATGCCCATTTGCATCATTCCTGCAGCAAGTCCAAAGGAAAGTGCTGAGCTTGCTTCCTCATCTAACTTTAAGTGATACGCATAATTGGCAAAGGCGGTAAGGTTATTTTGAGCACCGATCTGATCATTGGCGATGATTAAGCCAAGGCCTACATTGCCATCATAAAAAGAGCCATCAGCTGCGATAGAAAATGATTTTGGAGCACCGGTTACGCCCTGCCATTGGGAACGGTAGGAAGACTGGATGTAATAATCGCCCTTGGTACCGGCATAGGCAGGATTGATATGAAGCCCATTGAAGATGTACTGCGTAAACTGGCTATCCTGCTGGGCGCTGAGGCCCTGATGAATGCTGAAGAACAGGAATAATAATAAAGCTTTTTTCATGTTGTTAACTGAGTCATGTGAGCTGCTATTTTCCGCGGATAATGGTGACGAAACCTTTGTAAACCTCCCATTTATTGGATGCAGACTTAATTTTCAGCAGGTAGAAGTAGGTGCCTTCATTCAGTTGAGCTCCGTCCCAATCATTTTTATATCCTTTTTTGTCAAATACGGTAGATCCCCAACGGTTGAACATGGTGAGCTCATTGGCCTCAAAAAACTCCAGGCCTGGGATGGCGAAGGTGTCGTTTAGTCCATCTCCATTTGGTGTAAATACATTGGGAATGGTAATGTTGGCAACTGATTTAACGTCGGTTGAGCTGTTGTTGCTCATATTGGGGTCCTGTTCATTGGCGGTCACTGTAGCCGTATTAGTGACCATTCCGGGATTTAATGCTTTGACTTTTATTCTGAGGTCTGCAGTCTCCCCATTTTCCAGTTTAACAATTTCCCATACAATGGTTTTACTTCCCTGGTTGTAATTGACAAATCCGAGACTTGGCCGGCCAAGATCTTCCAGGCTCAATTCATTTGGAAGTACGTCATGAACCTTGATCATATTTGCTGCACCTGCACCATTATTTTTCACCTGAATGGTATATTCAAAAGTATTGTTAATGCTGACCCCTTTTGATTCGGATTGTTTTTTGATCATTACATCGGCACTAACCGAGCCAACAGGATCGGCGGTCAGGACCAGGGCGGGGGAGATGTCAGAAGCACAGCCCTCTGCATTAAACGAAATAACGGTATAGGTACCGGGAAGAAATGCCTGGTACTCTTCCTGTGTGGCGCCTGGTATGGTTAAATCGTCTTTGATCCATTGATAAGATACTGCACTTACAGAATTGGCCCGCAACTTTAACGAAGATCCGTTGGGGATATTCGCAGTGGCAGAACCTGAAGATTGCGCAAAGCATGCCGTTGCACTGAGCAACAGCATACCTGACACAAAACTTTTTTTTCTATAGGACATGTATTTTCAATCAATAGCCATTTCCGGCGTTTATACTATCTGGTTAAGAAACGGTAATGGTTGGTGTTCCTGGTTTAGGCGCTACCGTAATGGTGGTTGATTGTGCCTGTGTACAAGCTGTACCACCTGCAGATTTCAAAATCTTTCCTGTTCCGCTTACATTGTATTTTACGTTTGAGGTCACGGTATAACTTGCAGGAGTGGTAGAAGTCATGTTGAATTTTTTAGGATCTGTACCATCCACAGCACCCGCACCGGCAGTAGTACCAATCCAGTCGTAATCAAAAACTACTCCTGTTGGAAGCCCCGAAGCTGGAGTAGCCAGTGAGCTCACTACGGTTTTTGTGGTGTTTGTTGTTCCGGCCACACAATAAGAGGTTGCTGCAGGCGTAACGGCTACGGAAAACGTTGGCAGCATGTAGATATCGATTGCAGTAGAAACATCACCCGTACAGGCAGCAGGGTCAGCACTGATTACGTGGGCAACCCAAAAATGCTCTCCGGCGGTAGTCATGTCTGTACCACCGGCAACGGTAAGGTCTGCACTGCCTGAGGTTCCTGAATAAGTGTTGGTTACTGCAGCAGATCCGCTGACAGGCACCCCGCCTGCATCGACTTTTTGCCAAACCACCTTATCTCCTGTGGTGAGAACATAAGTACCGGTATAGGCTAAGGTAACGGATCCGGTTCCACATACATAGATGTCCGGTACAGCGGCAAAAACGCCCATTGGCAAGATGAATAGTAAACAAAATGCCATCGCTAATCTGATTGTTTTACTTGTCGTTTTCATAATTTTAAGTTTTTAGGGTTTGGTAAGTAATTAAGAGGGTTAATTAGATAATATATGAGGTGCCCCAGGTTTGGGGTTCACTTTTAACTGGACATTTATCGTGTTGCTGCAACCATTTGCGGTTAAACTGAAGGCATAGGTGACTGTGATTGCCGTATTGGTGGTATTGATCAGGGTTTCATTAATGGCATTGGTTGCGCCCGATCCTGAAGCATTGCTGATGCCGGCAACCGTTGCACGGGTCCAGCTAAAGCTGGTGCTGCCCAGGCTGCTGGTTGCGGTATAGCTGAAAGCACTGCTGCTGCAAACGGCGGGCGTTAAGCTACTTGTTAAGGTAGGCAGGGGCTTGACAGTCAGGGTAGTGCTGACCGAATTGGAGCAGGTGGTAGCCGGATCTGTATAGGTATAAGTGATGGTGCTGGTTCCGGCGGCAACGCTGCTGACTACGCCTGTGCTGCTGTTGATTGTGGCTACTCCTGTTGTACCGCTGGACCAGACCCCTCCGGTTGTGGTACTGCTCAATGTGGTGCTTTGATTTAAGCAGATGCTGGTGGTTCCGGTAATTGGAGCAACCGTTGGTAAGGGGTTAACTGTAACAATTGCCGGCAATCTTAATGATTCTCCGGTACATCCGATTTTACTGGTCGCTGCGTAATAGGTAGTTGTTGTGCTTAATACTGGTGTGGTAAAACTATTGCCGGTAAAAAGAAGGGTGCCACTGGCATTATACCAGAGGGTTTGATTTCCTGCAGGGGCAGTCGCAATTAATGTCGCAGTAGAGTTTGTACAAATGGTTGCATTTTGAACGGTGAATACCGGACTGGGGCTGGTTCGTTGAATTTCATGAACATGTAAGGTCACCAAAAGCCCTAGTACCGCGCTATAGTTTATAGAAAGTCTGTCGAATGGCAGGCTGGGCTTTACGGAAACCGTAATCGGTGCCCCCGTATTAAAAAGACCGAGCAGATCAAGGCTTAATACCGCCCCAAGATTAGTGGTCCAGACAGGCGTCGTATTACTGCCATTGTAGGCATTTACGGTGATATTACTAAGTAAGCCAAGACTCAATACTGAGGGAGGGATGGAAAGGGTCGCCTTTACCTCATCATTTGTAACAGAGGGGCCTGAGAAATAAAAGCTCTGTTCAACGGTGCTTAACAGGAGGGAAGGAGTAATGTCTGAATAGGTGGCCAAATTACCATCTATTGCATTTGATGAATTGGCTACTGTTCCATTTCCAGACCATGAAGTTCCTATTGCGGATCCGCAGTCGGCGGTATTTGAGGTGCTGTAAAAGGCATGAAATACATTTGCACTAGCTGTTTCAGCGGGAGCACCCAGAAGTCCGCCACCACCTGCGGTCACGATAAGACGAACCTGATTGAATACACTGGTTGCATAAACCCCGATATATTGAGTGCCATCCCCCGCTACTAAGTTGTAAAAAGTTGAGCCAGTGGCAGCAGTAGTGTTATTGTAAGCTACTGCGCTAACAGAACTTGCTACTGAGGGAAGCGTTATTGCAGAGACTTTTATAAATACAACTGTATTTGTAGGAACATTGGATGCAAATTGTAAATTGATAAACACCGGAACTGCAGATCCACCTAAGGCACCTGTTGTTCCTGTCGCAGAAAGATTCGCGGGGGTTGATCCTGCCGGCGGAGTTGTAGTGCTGGCTCCTCTGACATTTGCCAGGCCGGTAACAATTCCTGATCCACCCTGTGTGCTCAATGTGGCATAAGTTCTCAATTGTCCTTTTGCTACATTTCCTCCTCCGGCCACCAACGCAAAAGTTAGTAGCAACCAAAAATAACCGGTAAACCTATTTTTCAGTCTGAACAAGAGCATAGTAATCGGCATTTACAACTGCTTTAAATGCCGCTGAGAGCGTCAAAACAGTCAATTGGTTTTTCACTACTTCAAACTTAGGCTACAAAGGGGGCTTAATTTCTGTTCATATTGTTCATTTTTAGCGTTGTTATTGATGTTTTTTTTATTCAAAAAACATCAAATCCATATGGCTAGCGTCTGTAATCATCTATCAGTCAAGATTCTTTGCTTTTTATGAAAAAATTATTCATTCTGTTCAGGATTGAGGGGATAATATTCGATGCTTTTGGAGTATTCATTTGCTGAAATTTGGGTTAAATACCAGAAGTATGAGATTAGCGTTGGCTAGCCGGGATGTGAAAAATACCAGGATTGGGATGGTTGGTACGGTAAATCAAAAAGCAGGGGCGGCAGGTTTTATATACGGCAAAGGGCATCCGGAACCGAATGCCCTTTGTTATTTGGCGCTGATCTCGAGAATCAGAATCTGTGTTGTTTAGTTAGCTGTCCAGCAAAGCTGCAGCGGCATCGTCTAAGAACCAGGTTACACTTCCGTCAATCGGTTGTATCAATTGTGTAGGGTACAATTTGGTGTTCTTTTTCTTGTCATCAATTACGTGTTTTACGGCATTGGCTTTGTTTTCTCCAAAAACCAGGAAGGCAATATTTCTCGCTTTGTTGATTAGTGGAGCTGTAAAACTGATGCGATAAGTAGCTAGTTTCTCTACAAATACGGAGTCAACTTCTACTTCTTTGCTGTTTAATATCGTCGTTCCCGGAAACAGGGAAGCGGTGTGTGCATCATCACCCATTCCTAACAGAATCAGGTCGAAATTTAAATCTGAACCCTTGAAATGTGCATTGATTGCTTTGGTATATTCAATAGCTGCCTTTTCAGGAGCCAGCGTCGTATCTACATAGAAAATCTGATCCTCAGGGATCTCCAGCAGGTCAAGCATGGCATTTTTTGCCATCAGGCCATTGTAACTCTCATGCGTTGGCATTACATTGCGCTCATCTCCAAAAAAGAAATAGACTTTAGTCCAGTCGATTTTTTCTTTATAGGTTGTCGCCAGCGAATGGTACAGTGCTTTTGGAGAGTTCCCCCCGGTTAATACGAAGTTGAAAATGCCATGTTCTTCAATCGCCTTATTGGCAATTGCCACAATGTAGTCAACAAGGTCTTCCTGTAATTCTTCCTGGGTTTTATAAATCAATAAGTTCATCACGATTTGTTTTTATTGTCAAGAGGCCAATCATAAAGCGATATAGGACCGCCTTATAATTAGCCTCTTAAAAATGTTATTTATTTAATCTTTATTCAATGGTAAAGTGAACCAATGGAAACCATCTCTGGCGATCAAAGCTTCCGCATCTTCCGGTCCCCATGAATCGGCAGTATAGTTCGGGAAGCTCAGTGATTTTTTAGTTTCCCAGGCATTCACTATCGGCATTAACAGTTCCCATGCACTTTCGACCTGATCTGCACGCATAAACTGTGTCTGATCACCCGTCATTACATCCAGTAACAAGGTCTCATAGGCTTCCGGAGCCTGAGCAGTATAAGTTCCTTTATAGTCAAAAACCATATCCACAGGATTTAAGACCATGTCCAGTCCAGGTCTTTTCGCCTGAACCTGTAAACGGATACTCATTTCCGGCTGGATGCTGATGATCAGCCTGTTTTGTTGCCAGTGTTCGGTTACTCCCGAAGGGAAAACCTGGTGAGGTACATCTTTAAACTGAATGGTGATCAATGAAGATGTCTGGAATAAACGCTTTCCTGTACGAACATAGAAAGGAATTCCCTGCCATCTCCAGTTGTCTACAAAGAATTTGATTGCAGCAAAGGTTTCTGTATTTGAATCCGGATCAACCCCATTCTCATGGCGGTATCCCGGTACTTCTTTGCCCTCTACCCATCCTTTGGTATACTGTCCGCGGACGGTGCTAAACCTGATGTCTTCCGGACTGAAAGGACGCATTGCTTTCAATACATCTACTTTTTTATTTCTGATCTCATCCGCATCAAAGTTAATCGGGGTTTCCATTCCAATTAAACAAAGCAATTGAAGCAGGTGATTCTGGATCATGTCTCTCAAGGCACCGGCACTCTCATAGTAACCACCTCTGTCGCCCACACCCAGCTGCTCTGTTACCGAGATCTGTACGTGGTCAATATACGTCCTGTTCCAAAGTGGCTCCAGGAAGGAGTTGGCAAAACGGAATGCCATGATGTTCTGAACCGTTTCTTTACCCAGATAATGATCGATCCGATAGATCTGTTTTTCTGTAAAAATCCCGGTCAGGATGCTGTTCAGCTCTCTCGCTGTTTCCAGGTCCCTTCCAAAAGGTTTTTCAATCACGATTCTGCAATTGTCTTCCTCTCCGGCCAGGTTATATTCTGAAAGGCATTTGGCGATCAGTGGAAACAGGTTCGGTGCTACTGCAAGATAGTACAGGATCTGTGTATCCGGACCAAATTCTTTCTGGTACTTCTCAATATTGGTTTTTAAAACACCAAAAGTTTCCGGAGCTTCTACATCAACCGGGCTGTAATGAATATGTTCTGCAAATTTGTTCCACTTTTCTTCCTTCACCTTACCGGATCTGGAGAAGCTGTTTACGCCTCCCATCAATGTTTTTCTGAAGTCATCATCAGTAAGCTTCTTTCGGGCTGTACCAATGATCGCATATTTTGCCGGCATAAAGCCATCAGAATACAGATTGTAAAGTGCAGGCGCAAGTTTGCGCAAATTTAAATCACCGGTACCACCAAAAATGACGATTATGGTTGGATTGAGGTTGATGCTTGTTTTCATTGTTGTGAATTTGTGTCTTTAGTTCACTGGGGTTATTTATGAATTGTCTGAATTCCAGTCTGCGTGAAATATTCCTTCGCTGTCTGTGCGTTCAAAAGTATGTGCGCCAAAAAAGTCTCGCTGTGCCTGCGTTAAGTTCAACGGTGAATTTGCTGTTCTTAATGAATCATAATAGGTTAGGGCAGAGGCAAAACACGGTACGGCAATACCATGGTTAATTGCGGTAACCACCACATTTCTTGTTCCAGGAATGATGTCTTTCAACTGTTGCTGAATGCTTTCATCCAAATAAAGGTGAGGTAGTTGGGGTTGTTTTTTATAAGCCTGATAAATATCTTCCAGCAATACCGCCCTGATGATACATCCTCCACGCCAGATCTGAGAGATCTCCTGTAGGTTCAACTCATATTTATATTCAATAGAAGCCTGATTTAATAAATGTAAACCCTGTGCATAAGAAGTGATCATGGCAAAATAAAGTGCCTGCTCTAAATGAACGATAAATTCTTCCGGGTTGTCAATTTTTACTGAAGGATGGGGTAAAGCTTTATCAAGTGCTACCCTTAAATCTTTGAATTTAGATAGGTCCCTTGCACTTACCGATTCGTTGATGGTAGGGATCGGCAACTGGAGGTCCATAGAAACCTGAGAAGTCCATTTTCCGGTTCCTTTAGATTTAGCCTGGTCTTTGATCACATCAATCAGGTACCCTCCGGATTTTTCATCCTTTACTTTGAAAATATCTCTGGTTACTTCCAGCAGAAACGATTTCAAACGGCCATTGTTCCATTTTTCAAATACCGCATAGATCTGCTCGTTGTTGTAACCCAGGCTGTTTTTCAACAAGTCATAAGTTTCCGCAAGGATTTGCATCATGCTATATTCAATGCCATTGTGCACCATTTTAACAAAATGTCCGGAAGCTCCGGGGCCAATATAAGCCACACATGGATCACCGTTTACTTTTGCAGAAACTGCTTCAAGAATTGGCTTCACGGCCTCATAAGCTGCTTTATCACCACCCGGCATCATGCTGGGTCCGAATCTTGCACCTTCCTCACCACCTGAGATACCCATTCCGAAGAAATGGATCCCCTGATCAGCCAGCTCCAGGGAGCGTCTGGTGGTATCTGTGAAATGGGAGTTTCCACTGTCAATGATCAGGTCACCTTTATCCAATAAAGGAAGAACTTCCTGGATGACACTGTCTACAATCGGTCCTGCAGGTACCAAAAGAACGATTCTTCTTGGTAATTCCAGGCTTTGGATGAAATCTTCAAGGACAGCATAACCTTTCAATTGATGTGCTTTTCCGTCCTCTTCCAGCTTCTTTAACATGTCCTGACTCTTATCATAACCTGTTACTGAGTAGCCATTGTCGGCCATATTAAGCAATAAATTGCGGCCCATTGTGCCCAGGCCAATCATTCCTAAAGTGTACTTGTTCATTATCTGCTATTTATTTTTTAGGGTGTGTGGTGAATACATGAAACTTCTCTTCCAGGTCCCATAATTTAGCACCGCCCTTGATTCCGTCTTTATTGGAAACGAGTTTGATGTTATGGTCTAAGGGGAAATTAATTTCTTTGGAGTTGCCACCACCGATATATAGGGTATCGTAATTAAATACGGTTTTGTAAATTTCAATCACGCGTTCCAGGCGCTCATTCCATTCTTTCTTCCCTTGTTTCTCAAAAGCCTTATTGCCGAGATAGTCATCGTAATCTTTGGTTTTGGTGATCGGAAGATGCGCCAGTTCCAAATGTGGGAGGAGGTCTCCGTCAAATACCAGGGCAGTACCGAAGCCGGTTCCCACAGTAAAGACAATCTCAAAACCTTTTCCGGATACAATTCCAAGGGCCTGCTGATCCGCATCATTGATCAGGCGAACCGGTTTCCCAAAGGTATCGCTGATCTGCTGTGCAAGGTCCACATTGGTCCATTTGTTTTTTGCCAGGTTTGGTGCAGTTTGCACTACGCCACATTTTACATAACCGGGAAAGCCAATAGAAATTTTCTCGAAAGGAAGGTCTAATGTTGCCACCAGCTCTTTAATAGATTTGATGACTTCCTCCGGACTGGAGTTTTTGGGAGTAGGAAGCTTTTTGAATTCCGAAAGCTGTTCGCCCTTAGGGTCTAAAATACATGCTTTGATGCTTGTTCCACCGATATCGATGGATAAAATATTGCTGTTTTTCTGTTCTTCAGGCATGTAGAATTGGTATAAAGGTAACCCGGTGTATTAATAACACTCAAAATAACAAAAAATCGGCCATTTAAAGATGCTAAACCTCAAGATAATACAATAAAAAAACATTACTCGCTGTTTATCGGCGTCTTAAGCCCTGGGGGCCAGCCGGTGTCCCGTAAGCGTAAATCTAATTATCGCTTCTACTGACCGGAACTGATTTTTTGTTTCCAGGCAGGGAATGAAATCAAAACCAGAGAAAGGCAGCTTAAGGTTAACGCTTGTTTAATGCCCGTTTGATCTCTGTATACAGCAATCCGCTTCCGCCTCCAAAATGATAAACAACTGGAACCTCCGGACTTTGCTTTTTCAGCTCAGCCTCCAGCTGTTTTTCAGTCTCCGGTGCCAGGCCTGCGCCAATGAGCACAAGGTCATAAGCCCTGGAAGTAAAGCTAATTATAGCCTCCTCCGGAGAAGAAACGGCGGTTCCCGTCATTTCTTCCCCTTTGTCAATCAACCGGATGATGGTTGCTGAAATCTCCGGATGACAGCACACCACTAAAATCTCTGTTTTTTTCATGGCTTTAATAATTCATAGGAACTTCCATCAGCAAAATTTCTGATGCTGCTGATGTTTCTACTTCAATTGATTCGGTTTCCCATAATCCATAGCCATCCCGCTCTTCTAATTCCTGCCCGTTTATTTTTAATGAACCCTTAATCACGAAGACATAAATGCCATTTTCTTTATTTTTTAAGGGATGCCTGAGTTTAACCCCCGCTTCAAATCTTCCGATATGAAACCAGGCATCCTGATAGATCCAGACGCTGTTGAGGTCTTTTTCCGGAGATAAGATCTGGGTAAATTCATTCGGTTTTAACAACGTATCATAGCGCTTTTGCTGATACCTTGGGCTCACATTTCTTTGATTCGGAAACAGCCAGATCTGAAGGAACTTTACAGGCTGATCGGGGTTCTTATTGAACTCCTTGTGATAAATTCCTGTTCCCGCACTCATGACCTGGATCTCACCGGGTTCAATAATGGCTACATTTTTCATGCTGTCTTCATGTTGTAATGAGCCCTCCAGCGAAATGGAAATGATCTCCATATTGTCGTGCGGATGTTCTCCAAACCCCATTCCTCCATCTACAATGTCGTCATTCAGCACCCTTAACGCGCCGAATTGCACACGATCAGGATCATAGTTCATTCCAAAGCTAAAGGTTTGAAAGCTTTTTAACCAGCCATGATCTGCAATGTTGCGGGTATTGGCTTTATGTAATATCTTCTGTGCCATAGTTTTATATTGATGAGGTTGTTATAAATGAAACACCATTTTCCGGGCCAGCTCCAGCTCCGGGTTACTGATGGTATGGACTCTTCCGGGGTAAATCTTTACCTGTACCTCTGCGTTCATTTCTTTCAGGATTGCCCCGCTTTCTTCTACTCTGGATACCGGAACATGAGGGTCAGGGTTTCCAGTGCTGATGAATACCGGCGTTTGCATAAAATCACCTGTATACTTAGAACGGTTAATGGTTTCGCCAATCAGGCCGCCGGTAAAGGCAATGGCTCCACCATACCGGGCTGCGTTTCTGCTGATGTATTCCAAAGTCAGACAGGCACCCTGAGAAAAGCCTGCAAAAAACACCTTGTTTAAAGGGATGCCATTGGCAACAATTTCAGCAACCAGGTCACCGATCAGTTCCAAAGCGGAATCCAGTGCGGGCTGATTTTCATTTTCCGGTGCCATAAAGCCATAAGGATACCAGCTATGGTTACTTGCTTGTGGCGCGAATAAAACGGCATCAGTTACTTTTAAATGTTGATTTAACTGGATGATGTCCGCTGCAGAAGCACCACGGCCATGTAAAAATACAATGGCTTTATCTGCGCTTTCCATTGGAATTCCGGCCGTGATGATATTTTTCTGGTGTATATACATGTTAGTCTAATTTTGGTAAAATCCCCTCAATCATTACCCTGTTGCTTTCGTATTGTGCTGGCAATTTCAAGTTGGTTCCCAATTCTTCCAAAGACTCGTCAACAGTGAAGCCCGGATTGTCTGTTGCCAATTCAAAAAGTACGCCTCCGGGTTCGCGGAAGTATAAAGAATAGAAATAATTGCGGTCAATTTTTTCGGTGATGTTTAAACCCAAGTCCACAATTTTATCCCTGAAATACATCAACGTCTCCTCGTCTTTAACCCGGAAGGCAACATGGTGTACTGAACCACCGGCAACATGTCCGACGGCTTCTCCAGGAGCCTCTACTAAATCTACAATTGCTGCATGTTCCACCGTATCAGTAATGAAGCGGGATCGGTTCACCTCGGTTTCCTGTAGGCGATAACCCAATACATGCGTTAAAATAGCTGCTGTAGCTTCCATTTTATTCGTGGTAATGGTAATGTGGTGAAATCCATGGACAGCATTTTCTTTGCTGACTTCTTTGGTTTCCCATTGTACCCTGCTATCCGGAGTTTTTGCTTCTGTTAATTCGAATTTCAATCCGTCAGGATCCAGGAAGGTTAAATACCTTTCTCCAAATTTTACGGCAGGTTTATTATAGATGACGTTGTTCTTTTCTAATCTGTTTTGCCAGAAATCAAGGCTTCCTGCAGGTACACTGTAGCCAATTTCAGTAACCTGTCTGGTTCCTCTTCTGCCTGCTCCGATTCCTTCCCAGGGGAAGAAAGTTAAAATGCTTCCGGGAGTTCCGTGTTCATCTCCATAATAGAAATGGTAGGTATGAGGGTCATCGAAATTAACTGTTTTTTTAACTAACCTTAATCCCAATATGCGGGTGTAAAAATCATAATTCTTTTTTGCGTTTCCTGCGATGGCGGTAATGTGATGAATACCTAAAATTTCGTTTTTCATAGCTCAATTATTAATTACAACACAAAATTACGACTTAGGTTTCTGCGAAATCTTACCATATCGTAAGAAATAACTTTTTTGTATCTTTAAGAATGTCATGATAATTTCATAACTATTATTGTTGAATTAATTTTTAACGAATCCTGCATAAGTTTGTCTTTCGCAAAAGTTGATCCTAATGAAAAAGAACTACATATCCAATTCATCCGAATCTGTTAGAATGTTTAAGAGTTCACTATTGGAGGGCTTGTCTAAGGTTCCCTATTTTGTTCCCTTAATCGTATTCATTCCTGTGATCGGATATTTTTGCTGGCAATCGTTTGTGATCAACAGTCCACTCAGTGCACTAGGGCAGATTTTGCTGGGCCTTTTTATCTGGACTTTAATTGAATATGTGATGCATCGTTTTGTGTTTCACTTTTATCCAAAGTCGGAATGGGGAAAAAGAATTCATTTCATCTTTCATGGCGTACACCATGATTATCCGAACGATGCACACCGCTTGGTGATGCCGCCATCAGCAAGCATTCCTCTGGCTACCGCTTTTTACTTTCTTTTCCGGGTCTTTATTCCGGTAAGTATGCTGGATGGTTTCTTTTGCGGATTCATCTTTGGCTATCTTGTATATGATATGACCCATTATATGCTACATCATGCAAAATTTACAGCTCCTTTCTGGAAAAAACTAAAACAACACCATATGTTACACCATTATGATGATGCAACCAAAGGTTATGGTGTGACTTCTGATTTGTGGGATAAGGTTTTTGGTTCTGAGCTTTCCAAAAGAGAACCGAAGAAATCCTAACCTGAATTTTAGTCTCTTAAATACTGTACTTAATATTTAGAAAAATAAAATCTTCTGATTTCCTGATCCGTATTTAAGGCCTTTTATTCGGCCGAATCTGCGGACAAATGCCAAAAAAGCTTAACATTTTGGCAATTAAGGCCAATTTTATAAATGAAATTCGTCCTTTCTTTGAAAAAGGCACTTTCAGCT
This sequence comes from Pedobacter sp. KBW06, assembly GCF_003852525.1. Taxonomy (GTDB): domain Bacteria; phylum Bacteroidota; class Bacteroidia; order Sphingobacteriales; family Sphingobacteriaceae; genus Pedobacter. The sequence goes on along the minus strand of NZ_QAJL01000003.1, from coordinate 881,613 downwards.
TATTTAATGGTGCTTAATACCGGACAGATCATGGAAATAAAATTTTTAAAAGGCAAAGCCTGCCATCGCTTAACGTTTATTGTTGGCTGTACCATCGCTCTTGGCTTACCCCAAGCAGGAAAGGCGCAGCTATTTACAGATAAGAATTACGTTAAAATCAGTCCGGCAGATAAAGAAGCGGATATCGTGAGAAAAGCAGCAAATGTGACGCCTTCCCCGCGACAACTCAGGTGGCAACAACTGGAATTGACTGCTTTCATTCATTTTGGAATCAACACCTTTACCAATAAAGAATGGGGGGATGGTACGGAAGATCCTAAAATATTTAACCCTGAAGAACTCGATGCCCGTCAGTGGGTAAAAGTTTGTAAAGATGCCGGTTTTAAACAAATCATTCTGACAGCCAAACACCACGATGGATTTTGTCTGTGGCCAAGTAAATTTACAACACACTCTGTTAAAAATAGTCCATGGAAAGGCGGAAAAGGGGATGTGGTAAAGGAAGTCGCCGAAGCTTGTAAAGCATTTGGTATTGGGTTTGGAATTTACCTTTCTCCATGGGACCGCAATTCCCCGTATTTCGGAAGCATGCAATACAATGATTATTTCATCAACCAGCTGACAGAGCTGCTCACGCAATATGGGCAGATTGATGAAGTTTGGTTTGATGGCGCGAACGGAGAAGGGCCAACCGGAAAAAAGCAGGTCTATGAATATAGCCGCTGGTATAACCTGATCCGTAAATTGCAGCCCTCAGCTACAATTGCAGTTTCCGGACCGGATGTAAGATGGGTAGGTACAGAAACCGGATATGGAAGGGAAACTGAATGGAGTGTGGTTCCCGGGGATCAGATGATTCCTGAAGCAATCGCGGCAAACTCTCAAAAGGACGCCGATTTTGCACCCCGAGACCTCATGTCGAATGACCTGGGCAGCAGGGAGAAAATTGCCAAAGCAAAGAGCCTGGTATGGTACCCTGCAGAAATAGATGTGTCCATCCGTCCGGGATGGTTCCACCATCCGGCAGAAGATACTAAAGTGAAAACGCCGGAGAAATTGATGGACATCTATTACAGCTCAGTAGGCAGGAACGGAGTCTTGCTGCTCAACATTCCACCGGATAAAAAAGGAAAGATCAATGAGAGTGATGTAAATGCGTTAACAGGATTCAGGAAACAACTCCTGGAGACCTTTAAAAATAACCTGCTGAAATCAGCGACATTAAAGGGCAGCACTACGAAAAAGACCAACCTCTTGTTGGATGGAAAAGACAGTTCTTACTGGAAAACAGGAAAGACAGAAGGCAACCTGGTGATGGAGTTTAAGCTGGATAAAGATCAGAAATTTAACCTGTTATTGCTTCAGGAGAATTTACAGATCGGACAAAGGGTAGAGCAATTTTTACTGGAATATAAAGAGGGGAATGCCTGGAAAAAAGCAACAGAAGGCACTACTATAGGCTATAAACGCTTACTGCGCTTCCCTTCGGTAACGGCAAAGGAATTGAGGTTAACGATTCTTTCTTCCAGGCTTCAGCCTGCTATTGCGGAAATTGGTCTGTACCTTCGTCCCGAAGGGGATGTAAAATAAAGGTCCTGACCTCTTCATTTTGGATCCTTTTTCCCGTATTGCCTGAGGCCTTTCTTTTTTTTATTTCGCTCATCATCTGGGCGAAATAAAAGCCATGTCCGATAATGGTGCAATCTTCATTTTTCTCTTCCAGGAGGTTTAGGAAATGATTGATCCGTAATTTAGATTGGGTACGGACTTCTTTCTGTCTCGAAGAATTAAAATACCATTGCAGCCGGCCGGCAATCATCCAGATGAAGGTTGGTAATTTAATTTTTGTCTCCATAAAAGAGTTTAAGGGGATTTCATTCAGCAAAGCCGTTCTGAACAGTTCTTTTTCTCCATGGAGAAAAGCATGAGCAGTTTCTTCTGCTCTTTTCAGCTCACTGATGTATACGCTTTTCCCGGTTAGTTTTAAGCTTCCGCAGTTTAAGGTATGTGCATGGTCGTAGGCCCCGCAAGCCAAATCAAAGTCCCTGGAATGATAGCGTGCTTTCCACTTGAAATCAACTTTTGAATGCCTGATGAAAGTAATCTTCATGCTGGTAAAGATAGCAAGAAAGAGGGAAGCCGCTTAAAGAAATCGAAACTGCATTGAGCAGTTAACAGTACAGGAAATAAGACAGATAGCGGAAACCGCTGTCTTAAAAAGAAAACGACCGGAAATATTTCTGCTTTTCCATTCTTCGGAACCACTTTATCCCTCAAAGGCTTTGTTTGGTAATTCATACACTGGAGAATATTCCGGCGAATAAATTAGTTTTAATTTAAAAACAACCCTTCCTGAAAGTACTTTAAAGATATTTTTATCTTTTTCTTATATCGTATTGATTTTAACGTAAAAATGGCAGAATTTTTGATGTTCCATTTACAGTTAATTAATAACAAACCCTAAAACAAAAAGTTATGGCTTTCAAAGCAAGATTAAACTTTTCGGGCAAGGAGTACGATGTACTTCATTGTGCCTATTCCCTAAACCGTGATGTAGATGCAAAAGGAAGACCTTCTTCCGGAGTGTATGGTGGAACGATCGATATCGAGATCGAATCAACCGAAGATACCTCTGTCATCGA
>NZ_QAJL01000003.1:840390-878758 GCF_003852525.1 Pedobacter sp. KBW06 | reverse complement strand
ACAGAAGATACTTCAGTGATTGAATCTATGGTAAACAACCAGTACAAGCCACTTTCAGGCAATATTGTCTTCAAAAAAGGCGAAGAAGATGCAAAGATGAAAGAATTGTCTTTCGAAGACAGTTATATCATTCAGTACAATGAAGGTATTGCAGTTAACGACAATACACCAATGACATTGAGTTTTGTAATATCCGCACGTAAATTGAAGATCGGTAACGCAGAACATATTAACGACTGGCCAAAAGCTTAAGCAAAAGACCATTCGCATAAAACCGCAGGATCCTCAAGGCCCTGCGGTTTTTTTATGATACTTATTTATCCTTTTTCTATGTATTTCCGATCAGGAGTAACGGTACTGAACGAAGAGAGACATGGGGCTGGAAAGCTGTTTAGTAATACTAAACCTTGATTTGGAATCTTATGCCAAATGGTTATCTTAGGGGGCCAGTGATAACACACTAAATTTAACCTAAACAAACCGCATGAACAAAATTTTAATTTTTGCATCTCTTCTGATTTGCAGCATCAAATTATCCGCACAATCCAGGATCTCCCTGATTCCTTTACCCCTAAAAATGGAAGAAAGAAAAGGGAGCTTTTTATTGGATAAAAATGTATACATCAATTACCCGAAGCCAGAATTAAAAGAGCTGGCGAGCTACCTTCAAGCTGCTATCCAGGAAACAAGTGGCCTGAAAGCAGACTTGCGCAGTGGCAAGTGGATGCAAAAAGGGGCAAGAACGATCAACCTGCAGATCGACCCGGCAGTGACCGCCAAAGAGGGCTATAGCCTGGAGGTAAGCCCCACAAAAATCAGCGTCAAAGCGAGCACTGAAAATGGCTTGTTTTATGGTATCCAGACGCTTCAGCAATTGATTCCATTGAAAGGATCAAAAAGCATTCCTGCTGTGGCGATCGAGGATGAACCCCGGTTCAGCTGGAGGGGAATGATGTTCGATAATTGTCGCCATATGTTCTCGGTGCCTTTCATCAAAAAGTTCATTGATCAGCTGGCCAAGCATAAGCTCAACAAATTTCACTGGCACCTGACCGAAGATCAGGGCTGGAGGATAGAGATTAAAAAATATCCACGCCTGCAGGAAGTTGCAGCGTATAGAAACGGAACGCAGATTGGTCCTGACCGCAAAAAGGACGTAGATACCATCAGATATGGCGGTTATTATACGCAGGAACAGGTAAAGGAAATTGTTGCTTACGCAAGTTCAAGGTATGTGGAAGTGATTCCCGAAATAGAAATGCCCGGGCATTCCGTAGCCGCAATTACTGCTTATCCTTATCTCGCCTGTGGTGCAGTAAGTTTTGAAAACGGGAAACCTTTTGAAGTCAGAAAAGTTTGGGGTGTCTCTAAAGACTTGTACTGTGCCGGCAATGAGCAGGTCTTTACTTTTCTGGAAGATGTGCTGTCTGAAATTATGCCTTTATTCCCCTCTCAGTACATCCACATTGGTGGAGATGAAGCACCGCATGATGCCTGGAAGACCTGTCCTAAGTGTCAGGCCAGAATGAAAACAGAAGGGCTAAAGGATGAGGCTGCTTTGCAAAGCTGGTTCATCAGCAGGATGGAGAAATTCATCAATAAAAAAGGAAAGAAAATTATCGGTTGGGAAGAGATCATGCAGGGGGGATTGGCCGAAAATGCAACCGTTCATTCCTGGTTGGGTGTGGAAAGCGGATTAAAAGCAGCAAAGAGTGGTCATGATGCCATCATGTCTCCATATTCTCACCTTTACTTTGACGGTTATCAGGCAGATTCAAAAATTGAGCCTATGGCCATCGGTTATTGGGTGCCTTTGGATAGTGTTTACGCGTTTGAACCGGTACATCCTGCATTGAATGAAAAAGAAGCTAAGCATATCCTTGGTGCTCAGGCGAATTTATGGACGGAGTTTATCGGAACGGAAGATTATTTCCAATATATGGTCTTCCCAAGGATTGCTGCCTTATCAGAAATAGACTGGTCACCAAAAGCATCCAGGAATTTTGAGAGCTTTAACAACAGGCTGGTGGATCAATATCAACGTTACGATAAACAAGGAATTCAGTTCCGTGTTCCGGTACCAAAGTTAGCCCTGGTGCGGACTTCCGGAATTACATCTACCGTTGCTTTGTCGGATCCTACAAAAAGCGGAACCATCAGGTTTACCCTGGATGGTGGAGAGGTTACGGCAAGTTCTTCTGTCTATAAGGAACCGGTGACTTTGCAAAAAGATCAGGTGATCCGTTATGCCTTGTTTTTTAATGGTCAGAGAAAAGGATCAACAGAGTTTTTTCCGAAAGTAAAAAAAGCTAAAAAATAAAAGGAGTTGCTCCTTGTTGGTTTTGAGAAAGACCTAAGCCGGAAAGGCTTAGGTCTTTTTGTTTTAAATGAATGTTCCGTCAGCATGGTTCATCAGTCATATTTCCGCTCCCGGAACAGGCTTCTTATGCAAGATTGCTTGCAGGAGCTGTAAATGTCAATATTCAGGACAATATAGTGTCATCATTAGACAATCAATGTAGAGTTCGGAGTATTCAATGGTGATAACTTTAGTTGACCATCCCCCTCAACATTTTATAAGCAATAACCTAAACTAAACCAACCAAGTATGATTCGTTTACATTTACTATTATTATTTGTTTTTTTAACCTGTGGCTACGCACAAGCGCAGGTTAGAAACATCTCAGGGAAGACATTGGATAAAGCAGACAATTCCCCTCTGCCTGGCGTTTCTATCATGCTCAAGGGAAGCAAGAAGGGCGTGCAATCGGATAGCAAAGGAAATTTTACTTTAGATATCGGATCTGCCGGTCCGGCAACGCTGATCGTTAATTATGTCGGCTATAGTACCCAGCAGGTAGAAGTTGGCAGCAAAACACAATTGGACATCTACCTTGTTCAATCAGATAATGGCCTGAACGAAGTGGTGGTGGTTGGCTATGGCACCCAGAAAAAGGTAAACCTGACCGGATCGGTAGCCAGCATTAGTTCCGCCCAGATTACCAACAGACCGGTCACTTCCATGCAGAATGCCTTACAGGGAATTACTCCGGGTTTGACGGTGAAGTCCAGAACGGGTGATGTAGGGAGTTTTAATTCCACTACCGGCGAAGGTGGTGCTGGTGGTGATATCGGTAGTTTATCCCTGAGGGGAAGCAACCAGATCACACTTGCAGGTCAGACCGCAGTATCCAAAGAACCATTAATTGTAGTAGATGGGATTCCCGCAAGTCCGGCAGATTTTGCCCGTATCAACCCCAATGACGTAGAAAGTATCTCTGTGCTTAAAGATGCTGCATCTGCTTCTATCTATGGAAACCGGGCGGCAAACGGAGTGATCCTGGTTACAACAAAAAAGGGAAAAGACGGAAAGATGAACATTGAATATAATGGGTATTATGGAAAGCAATCGCCAACCAATATTCCAAAATATCTGGGTTCGCCGGAATATGCACGTTTGTTAAATGAGGCTTTGACAAACGCAGGCAGACCGGTTCGTTTTACAGATGAAGAGATCAGGAAATTTGATACCGGAGAAGATCCCGACCGGTATCCGAATACCGACTGGTATAAAGCATCATTACTAAAGAATGCCCCATTACAGGATCATCAGATCAGTGTGAGTGGCGGGGACAAGATTAAATTCTATTCCGGCTTTGGTTATATGAATCAGGAATCCCTGAAAAAAGGAAAAGATATGGACCGTTACTCCTTCAGGTTAAATACCAATGCAGCGGTAAATAAACGGCTGAACTTAAGCACAACGAGTTCCTTCACACAGGAGATGTATCAAATGAACGGAGGCGATTATTCCTTCACTACGCTTAACAGAAATGTACCTACCATTCCCATTCGCCATACGGATGGTACCTGGGGAAGTCTGAGTGGGGGAGTATTCGATCCCCTGGTGACTGGAAATACGGTCCGGACCCTGGAAGAAGGGGGACGAAGCAGTTCGAAGGAACAAAGAATCAATACCGCTGTAAATGCAGACCTGACCCTGACAGAAGGATTGATTTTGCGTGGAACAGCTTCTTACAATGCCTATAATAAAACAGGTTCTGTTTTTACGAACGAGCTGGCACCGATCATTAATTTTTTAACTAAACAGCCGGTAGCCAGTACTGCGGTTACGCCAAATGCACTCGATGAACGCTGGGACAGGAACAACAGAATGCTGTTGCAGGGAACAGCCGAGTATGAAAAAACAATAGGAAAACATTATGGTAAAATATTGGGTGGTACTTCTTATGAAGCATTCCAATCCAGGTTTATCCGTGCAGGACGTAAAGATTTTCCAAACAATGATCTTGGGGTGATCGATGCGGGTGCCAATAATCCAAATTTCAATACCAATGAAGGGAATCTGGGCGAATGGGCGATTCAGTCTTTCTTCGGAAGGATGAACTATTCCTATAATGACCGGTATCTATTGGAAGCGAACATCAGGTTTGATAAATCTTCCAGGTTTGGACCGGCAAACAGGCTGGCCGTTTTTCCTGGTTTTTCTGCCGGATGGAGAATCAGTCAGGAGGAATTTATGAAACAGATCAAATGGATCGACGACCTGAAATTACGTGCTTCCTGGGGTAAACTTGGGAATCAGGACAATGTGGGGAATTACGATTACCTGGACCTCCTGGTGTCTAAGTTTGCTTATTCTTTTGCAGATCAGACCCAGAATGGAGTGTGGCAGGAGAAAGGCTCAAATTCAAAAGTGAGCTGGGAAAAGACTACGGTTTCCAACCTCGGAATGGACTTAACCATGTTCAACGGGAAAGTAAACCTGACCGCCGATTATTACCTCAGAAATACCAACGACATCCTCCTTTCTTTACAAAGTGCTTTGGAGTATGGTTTGGACGCACCGGCGCAAAATGCAGGTTCAGTTCAGAATAAAGGATTGGAGTTACAGTTGGGTTATAAGAACAATATTGGTGATTTTACATACGGGATCGGAGCAAATATGTCTAAGGTATGGAACAAAATTACTTCCTTATCCAGTGCTGATGGAAACATCAACGATAAATACATTTTTAAGGTAGGGGAACCATTGGGCTCCTTCTATATGTATAAGTCGCAAGGTTTGTTTGCAAGTGATGCTGAAGCGGCAGCCTCGCCGAAAATCAATTCAGCCTCTAAAGGCGGGGACATTAAATTTGCCGACCTTAATGGCGATAATAAAATTGATGCAAATGACCGCACAATTGTAGGAAATGACCAGCCGTTTTTTACCTACGGTTTTAACCTGAATATGGGTTATAAAGGTTTTGATCTTTCAATGCTGGCACAGGGGGTAACGAATGTTAAGGTTTATTTGGGTGAGGAAGCCTCTATGGCCTTTTTTAATGGTTCAGGAGTGAAGCCTATTCATGAGCAACGCTGGACAATCGCGAACCCGGATCCAAATGCAGCCTATCCAAGGTTGCTGAAATCGGAAAACAATACCCAAAATACCGTTTACTCTGATTTTTGGCTATTTAACGCAGCTTATCTGAGGATCAAATCACTTTCATTGGGTTATACTTTCAGTGCTCCGGTAATTTCGAAAATGCACCTTGGCGGATTAAGGGTTTACCTGAGCGCAACGAATCCCTTTACCATAAGGGCAGACAAACGGCTTAAAGATTTTGATCCTGAAGTGCCTTCAGCAAGGTCTTCTTATCCGGGATTAAAGTCTTATGTAATGGGTTTAAGTGTCCGTTTTTAATTACTGGCCCTTCATTTAATTTAGAATATATACTGATGAAAAAATTTAAATATATCATATATCTGGGGCTGTTTGCCTCAGTATTATCGGCTTGTAAAAAAGACCTGCTGAATAAAATCCCACAAGACAGTGTTTCCAGTGAAACTTTTTGGAAAACAAGTAATGATGCTTTCCTCGCAGTGAACGGCTGTTATCAGAACCTTCCCGGTGACGCTTATCAGTCCTATTATGATGCTTATGCGGATAACGCTTATGCGCAATATCCATGGGAAAGTATTGCCACAGTTGTGAGCTCAGGAGATGTGAACCTGACCGTGGATTTTGGTTGGGAAGCTGGCTATAAAGCAATCAGGAGGTTTAATTATCTGTTGGAAAATATTGATAAAACCCCGGAAGATAAAAACCTGCTGGAGCGTTATAAGGCAGAAGTACGGTTTCTAAGGGCTTATCAGTATTTGAATATGATCTTACTGGTAGGTGATGTTCCTCTGGTGACAAAATCTTTGGCCTTTGGAGAGGAATTGCCAAGAACAAAAGAAGCAGAAGTATTGAGCTTTGTGCTTAAAGAACTGGGAGATGCTGCTGCGGTATTACCTGTTTCTTATGCAGGTGGTAAAAAAACAGAAAAAGGAAGGGTCACCAAAGGGGCTGCCCTGGCCCTCAAAGCAAGAGCACATTTATATTATAAGCAATGGGCAGAAGCAGTATCCGCGGCAAAACAAGTGAAAACATTGGGCTATAGTTTGTTTAAGGTAACTGCAGAAAGCAATGCGCAGGACTTAAAAGACGATTATAGTAAATGGGTGAATTTTGCAGACGCAGCGGAAGAGAAAAAATTCAGATTGGGTTTGCGCAGCTATGAGAAGTTGTTTTATACCGAGAATGAGGGCAATTCGGAAGTGATCCTGGAACGTGAGTATACCCCGGAAAAAGATACACATGGTTTAAATACCCTATTGCTGCCTGCACAGGTTGGGGGCTGGGCATCGATCAGTCCGACGCAACCTTTGGTAGACGATTATTGGATGAGCAATGGCCAGCCCCATGTGCCGGTGGCAGTGGCAACCCGCGCAGCTTTGTATAATGCCAAAGATCCAAAGTATATGGACGAGTATAAAAACAGGGATCCCAGATTTTATGCTTCCATTGAATTTGATGGTAATCCGTGGAATCTCCTTGTCAATGGCTATAGTTATGACTGGGGGGTAAATGAAAGTGCCTCTAAAACGGGTTACGGATTCCGTAAGCTGGTAGATCCCAATGAGCAAAGAGAGTATAAAGCTTTCAATAATACCATTTTGATTCGTTATGCAGAGGTTTTGCTCACTCAGGCAGAAGCGCAGAATGAATTGAGCGGGCCGGGTACTGAGGTTTATGATGCTTTAGACGAGATCAGAACAAGGGTAGGGATGCCGGTTATAGACCGTGTTGTATATAACAATCAGGACAAAGTCCGTTTGCTGATCCAGCAGGAGAGAAGGATTGAGCTGGCGGGAGAAGGACACCGTTATTTTGACATCAGACGTTGGGGAATTGCCCCGGCAGTCATGAAGGATTTGGTGGACATTAAAAACTCTTCGGTTCAAAAAAGATCCTGGAACAGTAAGCTGATGAAATTGCCGGTTCCACAGGTGGCGATAGATAAGAATACTAAGCTGAATCCCAATAATACCGGATATTAAAAAATAGAATTGTTAGTTAGTAGGTTAGAATGGCGCTCCCGAATTGGGGGTGCTAATTCTTTTTCAGGCCTTTCCGGACCCATGGATGGATAGAAATAAATCCCTGCTTTTTAAGTATTAACACAAAATTCTTTATGGCTACCTGTATGGCCAGTTAATGGGAAGCATGGTGCTCCCCTGGCACCGAAGATCGTTTTTAACCCCAATTTGTAAGCCGGTTGGAGAAAATGTATTAAAAAAACGGATACAAATAAAAAAAAGGCATTTCCGGACGCGATTTATTCGGGAATGCCTTCTCTTATTTATCTTACTGTCAGTCTGTTCAGTCTGTATGTGGCATCCTGCCATCTGAAGGGAGATTAATAATTGAAAGTCAACATTTTCATTTTTCCCTGCTGTTTTTGTTCTTTTCAGTTCAATAACTTTACTGTTATTCTTTAAATAATTTAAAATTAAATCTTCTGATTTACAGTATTTTATGTGCTAAAGTTGCGCTTAGACGTATTTATTTTACTATTCATACAATAATATTACAATTATGTATGTTAGCTTTGCTCCCAAATTGATAATTTTTTGTACAGACTGGCTTACCTATGCGCCTAAAAAAAGCAAATGCTCAATAGTTCACGATTGTTCCAATAATATGTTTCCAGAAAAGAAAAACCATCGACAGCGCTACAAAAACAGTATTAGTCCGAAGCTAATTAGACCACCAAAGTGGTTAAATATGTTCAAACACGACTAATTAGTACTTATTTAATTATAGAAAATCCGCCTGTAACGGAAAAGAAATAAACGGGAAGCTCCTATTTTTTGGGTTGATTTTTCTGTTTGATTTTTTTCTGTTTGGGCTAAAACGATATTATCAAGATCCAATCATCAATACAGTAATCTCATGAATAAAACAGTTAAGCAATACATCATGCTTATTGGGTTGCTATTTGCATTCGGTGCAAAAGCTCAGGTAGGAATAGGTACAAACACTCCTGATGCGAGTGCACAGCTCGAAATTCTTTCCACTTCGAAAGGTTTGCTTATCCCAAGGTTGTCACTTATACAACGTGATGGTATCAATAACCCTGCCAATGGATTATTAATTTATCAAACGAACAATTCTCCCGGTTTCTATTTTTACAATAACGGGCAGTGGCAGCGTTTGGTAAACAATGCTGAACTGGGTTCCGGAGGAAATGGAACAAATGGGAATACCATTCTCAGTGGGAATTCCAGCCCTTCAGCAGCAGTCGGGATCAATGGTGATTTTTATCTGAATCTTGGAAACAATAGCCTTTACGGTCCAAAAACTGCTGGTAGCTGGCCTGCAAATGGAATTTTACTGGTTGGCCCGAAAGGAGAAAAAGGTGATACAGGAGCCAAAGGGGATGCCGGTGTAAAGGGTGATCCCGGGGCAAGGGGAGATGCCGGATTGAGAGGCGAACCTGGTTTAAAGGGTGACCAGGGGTTAAAAGGAGATCCGGGAATAAAAGGAGATACTGGTCCCAAAGGAGATAAAGGGGAGCCGGGAACTCCGGGGAATTCTTTACCAGGTGTGGGGAAAAGCGTTACCTCTTCCGGAACAATTGCGATTGGAAATGGGAAAGATGCGGTATTAACAGACCTGACATTAGACCTGGCAGACAATGCAGTTACCTCAGCAAAGATTGCCGACGGATCTATTGAGAATGTAGACCTGAATAAAATTAAAATCCCCTTAAGTGGGTTTGGAGCTCCTGTAAAGAATATTCCTATGGGAGGCTTTAAGCTGACCAACCTTGGTGCGCCAACAAACAACCTGGATGCCGCCACAAAGAAATATGTAGATGATAAATTGACTGATGGCGGCGGACAATTGCCGATGCTTAGTTTTGATAACAGCTATAACCTATCTATAAAAGGAAGCAATTCCGTAAGTCTGGCAGATCTTAACCAGTCTTTAAGTCTTGCAGGAACGGTACTTTCCATCTCAGGTCCAAGACAAAGCCATGTTGATCTTCGTGGCATACTAGGCGGTGGGAACGGTTCCGGAGGAAATGGAATCGTGATCCACGACAATACTTTGGAAGGGGAAGGCACAACGACTTTGCCCTTAAAACTGTCCAATACGACCGTAACTCCAGGAAGTTATACCGCTGCAAACATTACCGTAGATGCCAAAGGTAGAATTACCGCGGCCTCAAATGGTACGGGGGGCGGACCTGGCGGAGGGTCAGTAACGTCAGTAGAAGTGATTTCTGCCCAGGGATTCACCGGCTCAGTAACGAATCCAAACTCTACACCTTCGATCACTCTGGGAACATCCGTTAACGGAATTCTGGAAGGAAAGGGCGGAGCAATTACAGCAGCAAGCACTACGGGAACCGGCTCTGTTGTATTAGATAACGGACCAACCATCAAAGATCCGATCCTTACAGGAGTAGCAAAAGGAAATATCGACGGGACCGCCACCAATGTAACCGGAGTGGTTGCAGTGGTGAATGGAGGAACCGGAGCAACTACCGCTGCCGGAGCTAGAGCTAATTTAGGACTGGGCAAAGTAGACAATACGAGTGATGCGGAAAAGCCAGTGAGTGATGCTACCAAAGCAGCCTTACTTGGAAAAGTAGATGCCAACGCAGCCATAGCGGGAGCAACCCATACCAAAATAACTTATGATGCAAAAGGGCTGGTTACAAAAGGTGAGGATGCCACTACTGCTGACATCAAAGAATCAACTGATAAAAAATATGTAACGGATGCACAATTAACACTAATTAATAATACCAGCAATATCAATACAGGTGATCAGATTGCAGTCACTGTTCCGGTAACGCCTAAGGGAGCTTTGAGTTCAACCAATGTACAGGCTGCTTTGGAAGAATTACAATCCAAAATTACTGCATCAGCAGGTGGCGGGATGACCGCGGTTAAGCATGACGCCACTTTAACCGGTGATGGAAATGCAACGGATTTAGGCTTAAATAATAAGGCGGTTACATTTGCAAAAATGGCTGACCTGGCTTCTGGATCTTTGATCGGTAGAGCTACTACAGGAACAGGAAGTCCTGAGCTGATCAGCATCGGTGAAGGAATCGCGTTAACTGGCGGAACTTTGTCGGCCAACATTCCGGTAGCAACTGGCGGAAGCGGCGGAAAACCTGGTTTAATGGATCCTGCCGATAAAGCTAAACTGGATGGATTAACGAATTATACTTTACCTGTCGCTTCAGCGGCGGCATTGGGTGGTGTTAAAATTGGTGCAAACCTAAGCATTGATGGAAACGGTATATTGTCTGCAGCCGGTTCTGCAAATGTGGTAGATGCCACAACATTGGAGAAAGGTAAAGTTCAGCTGGCTGGTGATTTGACCGGAACTGCCGATAAACCACTTGTGGCAAATGACGCCATCACTGCCGGAAAAATAAAAGACGGAAGCATAACCGATAGTAAAATTGTCGATGTAAGCGGAACCAAAGTAACCGGTAATATTCCTGGAAATGCAGCGAATGTAACTGGAATTGTAGGGATCGTAAACGGAGGTACCGGAGCAAATAATCCGGCAGGAGCTAAAGTCAACCTGGGTCTGGATAAAGTTGAAAATACACCAGACTTAGACAAACCGGTGAGCAAAGCGACTGAACTGGCATTGGGATTAAAAGAAGACAAATCAAATAAAAGTACAAATGTTGTCGCTGATGGTGCTTCGGGAGAGAAATATCCTTCTGTATTGGCCATTAAGACCTATGTAGATACAAAAGTAAACGATGCGGTAATTGGTGCTGGTGGTGTTCCCGATGCAACGACAACAGTTCTCGGTAAAATTCAGCTGGCGGGTGATTTAACCAACGTGGCTTCTCTACCAAGGATTGCTGCTGATGCGGTGACCACGGTGAAAATTAAAGATGAAAATGTAACTGATCCAAAAATACTATCGGTTAGCGGAACTAAAGTAACAGGTAATATTCCTGGTAACGCGGCTAATGTGACGGGAACAGTTGGGATTGCTAACGGAGGTACCGGAGCAACTACACCTGCAGATGCCAAACAAAACCTCGGTCTGGGAAATGTAGACAATACCAAAGATGCGGATAAGCCCGTAAGCAATGCCGTGAAAACAGCATTGGATGCCAAAATCAACCTGACCGAAAAAGCAGCTGTAAATGGAGTGGCTACACTTGATGGTTCTGGTAAAATTCCGGTTGGCCAGATTCCAGCTTTGTCTTTCTCTTCAGTAGATGTGGTGGATACTCAGGCCAAAATGCTTGCTTTATCTGCTGCTGTGGTAGGAAGTACCGTGATCAGGACAGATCAGAGTAAGAGTTATGTCCTGAGAACTTTGCCATCCAGTGTACTGGCAAACTGGGTAGAAATTCTTACCCCTTCCACTTCATTGGTACAATCTGTGAACGGACAGATCGGTGCGGTAAACATTGCTAAAGCTGATCTTGGTCTGGGGAATGTAGAGAACACCAGTGATGCCAATAAGCCGGTAAGTACAGCTACAGCCACGGCATTAAATGGAAAAGAAGATAAATCAAATAAAAGTACAAATGTTGCTGCAGATGGCGCGTCAGTGGATAAGTATCCATCTGTAAAAGCGATTAAGGATTATGTGGATGGCGTTGTTGTGGGATCGACAGTGGTTCCGGCTACAGCAGCAACGAAAGGAATTCTCAGGTTAACCAATGAACTGGGAGGTACTGCGGATGCACCAACAGTAGTTTCTGTAGGTGGTACATCAGCGGTAAATATCAGCACAGGAATTGCTGCAGTAACAGCTGCGACCAGTGCAAATACAGCAAACACGATTGTTAAAAGAGATGCTTCAGGTAATTTTTCTGCAGGCACGATTACCGCCAGTTTAAGCGGGAATGCAACGACGGCAACTACAGCAGCATCTGCTTCAAAATTAAGTCCTGGACGTAAAATTAACGGGGTTACCTTCGACGGATCTGCGGATATCGTTCTTCCGGTAACTGCGGATGCCACTAAACAAGATAAATCAGATAACCTGACTGCTGTTGCCGGTTTGAATACGACCGGAATTGTAGTGAGGACAGGATTAGGTTCTGCGGTAACGCGTGCCATCGCAGCCGGATCAGGATTAACGTTGGCCAATGGCGATGGTGTTGCCGGAAATCCAACGATTTCACTTCCAAATGCATTTGTAGGTACACCAGGAGATTTCACTTCTGCAAACATTAGTGTAGATGCCCAGGGAAGGGTAACCAAAGCTGCAAATGGTAGCGGAGGTGCGGCTTACACTTTGCCGACAGCTGCGGCTGCGACATTGGGTGGGGTAAAAGTAGGTGCCGGTCTTGCGATCGATGGCACCGGAATCCTTTCTGCAAAAACAGACCTGGCTTATACAGCAGCTGCCACAAATGGTACGGTAGGCAGCAGTACAGGTACTGCTGCGGTAATCATCGGAGGCTCTACCACAAATGCCAGTCTGATGTTACCTGGTGATAAGGTTAAACTGGATAAAATTGCTGCAATTACAGCTCCCGGAGATGCAAATAAGGTCTTGACGGTAAATAGTACCGGAACGGCTGCAACCTGGGTAACACCTGCTGCCGGTGGTGGTGGCGGAGCAACCAATCTTGGGTTTACTACAGGGCCAACAGATGGAACGATGACTTCCAGCACAGGAACTTCTGCAACCATTTCTGGTGCAACCAATGCTGCGGCTGGATTAATGCCGGCGATCGATAAAGCAAAGCTGGATAAAATCACAGACATCGTTGAATCAACAGATGCCAATAAAGTGTTAACTGTAAGTGCTGATGGTAAAAAAGCAAACTGGGTAACGCCGGTTGCCGGTGGAGGAGGCAGTTCCCTGGTCACTTATTTCCTGAGCAGTAAAAAATATTTCATCAGGGCCAGCGGTCCGGGTGTTACCGCAACATTAGCTGGAAACACGGTAACGATTACGATTCCGGTAGGTGTGACCCTGGACTATATTAAGTTCAAAACAAGTTATGCGGAGCTTGGCAGCCAGGCCTTCCTGAATATTGCCCTGATCGATAAAAATGCATTATGGAATAACGGGCCGGACGACCTGGTCGTACCCGTTGTCCAGATCATTGATATCAACTCCGCAAGTCCTGTAGTCAATGCCGTGACCATGATGGGGGGAGGAAATTTTGGTTTCACTTTACAGGGCTATGCCAACGGTACTGTTAACCTGCAAACCAATAACATCAGTAACCATACCGGATCACTGGGTTTCTTTATTACAGTAAGACCTTAAACATATGAAATCATATAAAATTTGTGTCCTTGTTTTATTTTTAATGGTTTTGGCCTTCCGTGGTCAGTCGCAAACAATAAACCAGTTTAATGGTCAGTTTACGATCCTGTTTATCAATACCGGGACGGAACCAAATGTCTATTACATCAATGGATCATTTGCTGATGCAGCCAATATGTTCAGTGCCGATCAGGTGCGTAAGGGAGATCAGATCATTGACAAAAGCGGAAATACGTTTGAAATTCTGGAAGTAAGTATTGATGGTTCAAATATCAATACCACATCCAAAGCTTTTGATGCGATTCCTCCCGGAATAGGTTTAGGTCTGATTTACAGACCCAGTCAGCGGGGCTTTCCATTGACTACCATTAACACCCCTGCAGCGGCATTGACCAGTGCTTCAAATACAGCAATTCTGGCCATTAATACCGCAATCCCGAATTATACCGTTGGTGATGCATTGCCAACTTCTTCAGGAACCGTAGGTGACATTATCTTTAATTCAGGAGACAAATTATTATATCAGCTGACGGCCGATGGCTGGAAAAGTATTTCAATGGGAAGTATCCGGACGGATTATGCCAATCCTCCGAGCTCCGCAGATCCCGGCACCAAAGGCGACATTTTTATGTCCTACTGGGATAGTAAGTATTATGTTTTTGATGGAACTGCCTGGGCAGAACCCCGCAGTTTATCTTCACTTCCTGTTTCTTCCAAATATGGGGATGTTTTCTTTGTGAAAGGAGAAATGAAACTGTACATGATGGCTGCAGATAATAAATGGAAAGTTATCAGCAGCTCTTCTATTCCCGGCGGACCGGGAACGGAATTGCCTACTCAATCCAAACCAGGAGACATGTTTTTTAATACAGATCTCAATATTCTGTATGTCTACGATAAAAACGGGAAATGGGTAGAAGTATCTACCAATGGTTCTACGCCTTCTGCGCCAACCAGCCCCGATCCCGGAACAGCAGCAATCCGCGAAGGTTCCTTATTCTATAATACTTCCGATCATAAGCTGTATGTTTTTAACGGAACAACATGGACGCCTCTGGATAATTCACTAAAAACAGGTCAGATTTATGTAGGTAACAATTCAAATGTTGCCACCTCAGTACCCTTATCCGGCGATGCTAAAATCACCACGATAGGGAAGTTAACGATTCAGCCTGCAGCAATAAACGATGAAAAGCTGGATAAATTGAATATCCCGATCAGTGGATTTGCGAATCCATTAGATGATGTTTCTATGGGAGACGGTACAGGAAACAATTTTAAAATCACCAATCTGAAAGCTCCGTCTTTCGGATCAGATGCGGCGAATAAAGATTATGTAGATGCCCAGCTTAAAAATCCAACGCTTTTGGCCTTACCCAATAACAACCTGTTTGTAGGTAATACCTCAGGCAAAGCCGATGCCATTCATAAAAGTCTGATCCCGATCTCCGGCTTTGACAAAGCACTCGCGAATGTCTCTATGGGAGCAGGAGCCCCTGGTTCTAATTTTAAGATCACCAACCTTGCCGATCCTACAGCGGCTCAGGATGCCGCAACCAGAAACTATGTGGATACTAAAGTGATCCTTCCGGCAAACCTGAACCTCCCAAAAGGAGAGGTCTATGTGGGAAGTGATGCAAGTACCGCCATGGCTGTGAAAAAGAACACCATTGCAGTAAGTGAGTTTGGAGAAGCAAAGGCCCCGGTCGCTATGGGTACTTTCAAAATCACAAACCTTGCGGATCCGACAGATGCCCAGGATGCGGTGACCAAGAATTACCTTGACCGTAAGGTCATCGGTTCGGGAAGCATTAGCTTAACAACGGGAAATCTTTTTGTCGGCGACCTGAACGGCAAAGCTGCAGATGTATTAAAAACGGCAATTCCTTTAAGTGGTTTTGGTGCTGCGCAGGCAGATATTGCGCTCGGAGGTTTTAAGATCACTTCACTTCTTAATCCTACCGAAGATCAGGAAGCAGCAACCAAAAAATATGTAGATGATCTTTTCAAAGCACCGGGAACGTTATTGTCCCTCCCTTCAGCGCACCTGTTTCTGGGGGATGTAAGTGGAAAAGCCATTGCCGTACCCAAAAAGAACGTTCCTTTGAGTGGTTTTGCCAAAGCAGCGGAAAACATTGCAATGGGCGATGAGACGACTCAATTTAACATCAATTTTCTAAAAGATCCGGTTTTGGCTCAGGATGCGGCCACTATGGCTTATGTGGATAGAAAAGTAGCCAATCCTGGTTCCTTATCCCTGGCAACGGATCATGTTTTGGTTGGAAATGCACAAAATAAAGCCGATGCAGTAGCGAAAACGGCGATTCCTTTAAGTGATTTTGGGAGCCCGAAAGCGGATGTCTCTTTCGGCAACGGAACAACGGGATTTAAGATCACCAACCTTGCAGATCCGGCCGATGCGCAGGATGCGGCAACTAAGAAATACGTAGATTCAAAATCTTCTTCTAAACCTCCTGTAGGACCAACGGCACCAGCCAATCCTGTAGCCGGAGATACGTATTACAATACCACGGATAACCGTATGTATGTTTACAATGGTAAGGACTGGGTTCCGGTAGACAATAAGCTTGCCGATGGACATTTGTATGTAGGAAGTCCTGATGGCATTGCCATATCTACGCCAAAAAATGTAATTCCATTGAGCGGTTTTGGTTCCGCTCAGGGAGATGTATCTATGGGGAATTTTAAGATCACGAACCTCGTTGATCCGATCAATGCACAAGAAGCTGCAACAAAAAATTATGTAGACAAAAAGACATTTACACCCGATGCACTTGCCCTGACAAAAGGAAACTTCCTGATTGGAAATGACCTTGGAAAGGCTTCAGAAATTACGAAAACAGAGATTCCTTTAAGTGGTTTCGGGTTCCCTCTCGCAGACATTGCTATGGCTGGCCTGAAAATCACCAGCCTTAAAGATCCGGAAACAGATCAGGATGCGGCGACCAAGAAATATGTAGATTCAAAAACAACAAAAACTCCGGTTGGGCCAACAGCACCAGTAAATCCGGTTGTTGGAGATACCTATTACAATACCACTGATAAACGCCTTTATGTTTACAATGGTACGGACTGGGTACCGGTAGCAAATGACAAACTTGCTGAAGGGAATCTCTTTGTAGGAAATGCACAGGGCATCGCTACGGCAACAGCTAAAAATGAGGTATCCCTCACTGGATTCGGTGCACCTACTGCTGAACTTTCCATGGCTGGTAAAAACATCACCAACCTGGCAAACCCTGTCGGAAATCAGGATGCGGTGAACAAGAAATATGTAGACGATGGACTGACTTCAGCCACTGCTGCAGGAAAAGATAACCTCGGAAATCACCTGGCCACACAAAACATAAAGCTCTCTGTGAATTCCATCAGCAACGATGGTGTGACGGGTAAAGGCTTAAGCTTTGATGCTCCCGGCAATGCCAGTTTAGGACAAGACCTGACCATCAACGGAAACCTCTTTACGCCTTCAGACAGAAGGTTAAAAGACCATATCGAAACATTGGGTAATGTATTACAAAAGATCGGTCAGATCAGGGGAGTAAGCTTCGAATATAAAAACAAACGTAAATATGTGAGCGGTGCCAAGATCGGGGTTATTGCCCAGGAATTACAAAAGGTATATCCTGAAATGGTAACCCAGGGGAAAGATGGCTTTTTGAAAGTCGATTATACCCAGCTTACCGGAATGCTGATTCAGGCTATAAAAGAACAGCAAAAAGAAATTGAAGCATTGAAAGTGCGCATGGACCGTCAGCAGGAGCAGATCAACAGCATTCTTGAAAAAATGAATAAATAGGAGTACACATTATTTTGAAGGCACAGGTTCATCTTGTTAAAATTATATCTTTCCTCTTGTTCACCGGCATTGGTGCTGCTTCCGCACAGGATTACTTTAGGGTAATCGGCGGGATTCCACACCTTCCGGCGGTAGATCCTGCAACGGTTTCTGCAGCCTTACCGGGAATGATGATTTATAGCCTTTCGGATAAGCAACCGCTGATTTATAATGGAGTTTCCTGGGAAACGCTTTGCAGCAGTGACATCAATACCGATGTTGTTAAAGATTACCTGGAAGTAAAAACGGGAATCCCATATTTGTCGTCTTTAGGTACAGCACCTGCGGGAAATGTTCCCGGCGGAGGTGTTTATTATTCGAAGTCGGAAAAGACCCTCATGGTTTATGATGGAAACAGATGGACTCCCGTTGCGCAGTTGAACGCAAAAGCCAGTTTTAAAACGAATGACAATTTCTCTACCCATAGCGAATTAAAAATCTCCAGATTGCCCGTTCTTCCGGCCAATCCGATTCCTTTGGGCTTGTCGGCAGGCGCAATTTATATCAACAGTGTTTCCAATGCCATCCGTTATTATGATGGCATAAAATGGATTGAACTGAGTTGCCTGCCCCTCATCGCTACCATTGCTCCAAATCAGATCAACAATACTTCCGCAAGGTCGGGGGTAGACATTCGGGCAAATGGCGGATCAGCAGTGACCGTTCAGGGGATTTGCTGGAGCACCAGCAGAAATCCGGACACGAGTCTGACTACAAAAACTAAAAACCTGGTCTCTGGTAAAGACACCGGGATCTTTCCGGGCATCCTATCGGGACTACAGGCAAGTACCGTTTACCATGTTCGTGCTTATGCCCTTAACAGTTCCGGGATCGTTTACGGAGAAGAGCTGACTTTCAAGACGGCTGTTGCAGCAATTCCTTCGATCATTACCATAGATATCAGTCATTTTACGCCCATCAGTGCCAACAGTGGCGGAATCATCAATGATGATGGCGGAGCACCAATTACGGCCCGTGGCATCATCTGGAGTGCTACAGGCGATCCGATGACTGACCCCGCGGCAGTGACTTCCTCTGATGGTTCTGGAGTGGGCTCCTTTCCAAGTAAGCTGACCGACCTGTTGAGGAATACCAAATATTATGTCCGTGCCTATGCCGTCAATGTAGGCGGAACGGGTTACGGAAACCTTCTGGAGTTTACCACACCAAGTGCAACAGCACCAGTATTGAGTTCCCCAAACATCCGGATTACAGACATTACAGAAGTCTCGGCACTGAGCGAAGTGACCATCATCAACAATGGTGGAGAAGTGGTTACAGAACGGGGAATGAGCTGGAGCACAGACCGGATAAATATTACCTACGGGCCTTCTTCTACCGTTAACCCTACCGACATCGGTAAGTTTAGCTGCAACATCAGTGGCCTGATTCCCGGAACGCTGTATTATGTAAGGGCCTATGCGAAAAACAGCATCGGCACGAGCTTTAGCAGCGAGTCCAGCTTTATCACAACTTCCTTACCTACATTATCGACCGTTAAGCCCTTCAATTACGATGCGGCAAGTCATGAGAATGGCTATTTTGAAGGCTATAACGGAACGGTTGCCTACAGCGGAGGAGACATTACCAGTAATGGGGTTTCCCCGGTAACCACAAAAGGAATTTGCTGGACGACCTCTGCAGCTGAGCCACCCACTACCGCTTTAATAACAAAAACAGCACATCCCGTAATTGGAAGCGGAACGGGACTTTTTTATAGTTACCTGACTTCCCTGAGCCCGGGCACCACTTATTATGTCCGTGCCTATGCCATTAATAGCCTGGGTACTGCCTATGGTGATACCTATCATTTTACCACGCCCGAAAAACCAAAGGTAAGCAGCAAACCGGGAACGCTGATCAGCAGTTCAACGGTAAGTACCGGAGGGGAAATCACTACAGATGGAAGAATGCCGGTCCATAGCAGAGGGGTGTGCTGGAGTACCAATAACAACCCTTCTCTGGACGGTGATTTTACCAGCAATGGAAACGGGAGCGGGAACTTTATCAGCAACATTAAAGGGCTGATGGGGAAAACAACTTATTTCATCAGGGCCTATGCGACCAATAATGTTGGAACGAGTTATGGCGAGGTGCTGGAGTTTGAAACTGCTCCTCCGGTAAAACCAGTGGTAACCACTACTAAAATTGGTGCGACCGCCGGGGCGAGTACCATCGGTGGTGGGGAGGTGAAAGAAAACGGGGGAGCCCTGGTTAGCTTAAAAGGATTGGTCTGGAGCCTGGTGCCTAATTTTACACCTGATCTTTCCAGTGCAGATAAAACGGAACTGGCAGGGGGGGATGGTTCCTTTAGCAGTACCATTACCGGACTGGCACCCAATAAAACTTATTATGTAAGGGCTTATGCAGTTAATAGCGCAGGCACTTCTTTTGGCACGGAAGAATCCTTTCGATCTTATACTATTCCTTCCCTGATTACTACTCAGGTGAGCAACATTACCAGTACCAATGGCGTTGGTGGAGGCGATATCTTTAACGATGGCGGTGATCCGGTAAAGACAAGCGGCATTGTCTGGAGCACATCGGTTAATCCTACTACAGATCTGGCTACAAAAACCACCAGTGGCACAGGGATCGGGAATTTTATCCATCAGCTGAAGGAACTGATGGGCAATACTACTTATTATGTTCGTGCTTATGCCAGCAATGCGGCTGGAACAGCCTACGGAAATGAAGTCAGCTTTAAAACCGGCCCGGCGGTTCCACCTGCGATTAGCACTTTGGAAGCCAGTCAGGTTTCAGGCAACAGCGCCATGAGCGGAGGGCGCCTGATCAGCAATGGTGGTGCTTTAATCACCTCAAATGGAATGGTCTGGAATATCCTTTCCGGCTTCCAGCCTGATAGGGAAACAAAAAACAGGACTTTGCAAAATGATCCTGAGTCCTTTACTACTGAAATAACAGGACTAACACCCGGAACCATTTATTACGCCAGGGCTTATGCAGGAAATCCGGCTGGTTTGGTATATGGTAATGAAATTGCTTTTAAAACAGCTACCCTCGCTACCATCACTACGCTTAAACCGATTGCTGCATCCATCACCAGTACCTCAGCCACCAGTGGCGGGAGTATCCTGAATAACGGAGGATCTTACATCAGAAACAATGGCATTTGCTGGAGCACCAGAGAAAATCCAACATTGGAGGATGAAAAGGTCATTTCCGGTTCCGGAACAGGAAGCTTTACTGCGGAGTTAAGCGATTTACTGGGTGCTACTACTTATTATGTACGCGCTTTTGCCACCAATTTCGCCGGAGTAGCCTATGGAAATCAGGAAGTCCTGTTCACCA
Organism: Pedobacter sp. KBW06; assembly: GCF_003852525.1. Taxonomy (GTDB): domain Bacteria; phylum Bacteroidota; class Bacteroidia; order Sphingobacteriales; family Sphingobacteriaceae; genus Pedobacter. The sequence continues at coordinate 857,966 of NZ_QAJL01000003.1, read as the reverse complement.
AACCAGCGGTACCGGCAACGGTCATCACAACCAAATTGAATGGCATTACCGGGAAATCAGCAGAAGCAGGAGGAAATATCACCAGTAATGGTGGAGGTCTGGTAACCACAAGAGGGGTACTCTGGAGCGTTTATCCTGATTTTAATCCGGATACAGTGGTCAACAATAAAACCGCAGAGACAGGCTATGTGAAAGGCGCTTTTACCAGCCAGATCAGAAAACTGAGTCCGGGTACTACCTATTATGTACGTGCCTATGCGGTTACTGCTGCAGGAATCGCTTATGGTGAGCTGGTAAATTTTACAACCCCGAGAATGCCTGAAGTCAATACGAACCCGCCGAAGTTAGTTGGCAATACCTCGGTCGTAATGGGAGGAACTGTACTTAATTCAGAGGGCTCAAATGTGACTGCAAGAGGAGTATTCTGGAGCACCAGAGAAAACTTTATTCCGGATACCTTATCCGCAGACCGAACTTATAATGGTGGCGGACTGGGAAGTTTTGACAGCAAGCTGCAAGACCTGAAACCGGATACTAAATATTTTGTAAGGGCATATGCGATCAGCATTGCCGGCATCTCTTATGGAGAACAGGTGAGCTTTACAACGTTTCCGCCAACAGTACCGGTGTTAACTACGGTTAAGGCAGTTTCCATCAGCGGAACAGGGGCGGTAAGCGGTGGAGATATAGCCGATGAAGGTGGCGTAGTTGCAGATACCCGCGGCGTGGTCTGGAGCACGCAGCCGAATTTTGATCCCCTTACTACGGGCAGCCGCAAAACCATACAGACGGGTTCCGGCAAAGGCGTTTTTAACAGCAACATTACGGGGTTAAGCCTTGGAACTACTTATTATGTCCGGGCTTATGCATCCAACAGGGTAGGTACTGCTTATGGCGATGAGCTGAGCTTTACCACGCATCGCCTCCCTTCGCTCAGCACCATTGACATTTCGGCAAATGCCGCGAATCAGGCAAAAAGCGGAGGAACAATCAGTTTTGATGGTGGAACACCGATCATTGCCCAGGGCGTTTGCTGGAGCCTGAATCCTCATCCAACCGTCGGTTTGACCACAAAGACGATTGACGCAGGCAGAGGTGTGTTTACGAGTTTGATGAGTAGCTTAAAGCCGGTAACGACCTATTATGTGCGGGCTTATGCGATCAATAGCATTGGCGTTGCCTATGGAAATGAAATTAGTTTTGTCACTGCAGCTGTGCTTCCGGTGCTGACTACCACTGATCCCGCAATTACTTCCAATACAACGGTCAGCAGTGGTGGAACCATCAGTTTTGATGGTGGTGCTGCGGTAACCGCACGCGGAATTGTATGGAGTGAAGACAAGAATTTTAAGCCGGAAACGGTGATCACAAACAGGACTACAGACGGACAGGGAATAGGTAGTTTCATCAGTGAAATGAGCGGCCTGGTAAAGAGCGTCAGCTATTATGTACGTGCCTATGCGACGAATAGTGTAGGTACCGCCTATGGAGCTCAGTTCCATGTGTCCATATTTGCCACCTCGCCGTTGCTGAATACGAACGTGGTTACTGCGATTACCGGAACAACGGCTACCAGTGGGGGAGAGATCACCAGTGATGGAGGTGCAGTGGTCTTTAAACGTGGAATCTGCTGGGGTACGGAACAAAATCCGACGATTGCATTGCCTGGAAAAACCAGCAATGAAGATTTAGGAAACGGCACTTTTGTGGGTCAAATGACGGGATTATTACCCAATACCCTCTATTATGTGAGGGCTTATGCCATCAACGGGATTGGAGTGGCTTATGGCCTGGAAGAATCCTTCCTGACCCTTGCAGTACCGACCCTGACAGCCACTACTCCGGTAACCAATATCAGGGCAACAACGGCAACAAGTGGAGGGACGATTACCGACGATGGACGTACTCCAATCCTGAGCCGTGGTATTGTATGGAGTTTGTACAGCAACCCGACTACTGCGCTTTCCACTAAAACAACAGACAATATCAGTCAGGGGATCGGCACGTTTACAGCCGAACTTACCGGACTGGAACCGAATAAAACCTATTATGTAAGGGCTTATGCCGTAAACAGCGTAGGGACCAATTATGGCAGCGAGACCACCCTCAAAACAAATGTGGTGATGTTACCGAGCCTGAGCACAAATGCGATTACAGATGCAGATGGCTTATCTGCAAAAAGTGGCGGAAACATTAGCGATGATGGTGGAATGCCGGTAACTGCAAGAGGATTGGTTTGGAATACCAGTCCGGCGCCAACCATTGCTTTGCCTACAAAAATTGTAAACGGCAAAGGTGGAACAGGACTGTTCGAAGATTATTTCTCAGGCTTAATTCCCGGAACAACCTATTATGTCCGGGCTTATGCAACGAATAGCCTGGGCACTGCCTATGGTAATGAAATTACTTTCGTTACCCCGGCAGTACTTCCAAGACTGAGCAACGTGGCCATTTCCAATATCAATAGAAACAATGCAGAAGGTACGGCAAGCCTTTTAATCGATGGTGGTGCCGTGATCACAGATCTTGGACTGATATGGAATACCATTGATGTCATTCCAACACCGGCTACTGCAGACAATAGTTTGTCTGTCGGGGCTTCGGGAACTTCGATTACCGGAACAATTACCCGATTGTTGCCAGCTACAAAATACTATGTATGGGCTTACGGAACCAATTTGGTTGGTACCGGGTACAGCAGTAAATCTACTTCTTTCAATACGCCCGATCTGGCCACAGTGATTACCACTAAACCCAGCTTAATTGCACAAAGTACGGCACGTTCCGGAGGGCAGATCTCTACTGATGGCGGCAATCCGGTAACGGCAAAAGGTGTTTGCTGGAGCATAACCGAAAACCCGGTGATCGGGATTGGTAATTTCACAAATGACGGCACAGGCAATGCGGCTTTTATTAGTTCCATGACTGCCCTGCAAAAAGGAACCCTGTATTATGTCAGGGCATATGCAACCAATGGAATGGGAACTGCTTATGGAAACCAGGAAAGTTTTACCACACTGGATGTTCCTGCATTGAGCACCAATGCCGTTACGGAAATTACGAGTACTTCAGGTTTAAGCGGTGGAGAAATCACTGCCGATGGTGGGGCAGACGTAACGGTAAAAGGAGTCGTATGGGATACCAAAGAGTTGCCAACTATCGCGTTGACCACCAAAACCAGTATTGCTGGAAAATTACCGAACCCATTTACCAGTAAGATGAGCCCATTGGCCATCGCGACAAAATATTATATCCGTGCCTATGCGACCAATAGTGTTGGTACTGCTTATGGAAATCAGCAGGTAATGAATACCAGTGCAGTACTTCCGGTAGTGACGATTGCAAAGTTGTCGAATATGACCACAAGTAGCGCGGTGTCTACAGCAGAAGTAACTTCTGACGGGGGAGCTATGGTGACCGCAAGAGGTTTTGTCTGGAATACCACAGGAAATCCAACCATCGGAGATGGACAGCTGATTACCGAAGGAACAGGAATGGGGATTTTTAACCATACCATTTCCGGGCTTACAGAAGGTCCTGTTTATTACATCAGAGCCTATGCCACCAATGGAGTAGGAACAGTTTATAGCTCGGAGATTACCAGTTTTAAAATCTGTCCAAGTACTTTTACGATCAACCACTATGCCGGATATAATGGTGCTGCGGTGACTAAAAGGATTACCTATAATGTAGTCAGCTCTAATGTTTCCGGTGAAGCCAGGTGTTGGATTACCCAAAATCTGGGGGCCGACCAACAGGCAACGGCCTGGAATGACGCTACCGAAGCTTCGGCTGGCTGGTACTGGCAGTTTAACAGGTTGCAGGGATATAAATTAGAAGGAGCGGTGCGTACTCCGGGAACTACCTGGAATACGGTCATCACGGAAAATGAAAACTGGTCAGCAGAAAATGACCCTTGTAATCAATTGCTTGGCGGAGGATGGAGAATCCCAACTTCAACAGAATGGGCAAAGGCCGCGGGGGCACCGCAAAGCTGGGGCTCACCAACGGGAGCTTATGCTTCGGACTTAAAACTTCATTCCGCAGGAAACCTGACCGGTTCAGGCGCATTAACGGCCAGGGGCAGTGGTCATGGTTATTGGACCGCAACTACGCATGGCTCAAACAGTGGATGGGGATGGTATTTGTTCAATGGAGGTTCAGTTCAGTATGCCGCTAAATTTACGGCTTATCCGGTTCGCTGCCTTAGCAAGGAAACGTTGAAAAGAGCGCCTTCGGTAAGCAATGTTGCTGTTGTTCCGCCTGCGTCCATCAATACAACAAGCACGGAAGTTGCTGCTTTCGTTACCATGGACGGTGGGGCTCCGGTTACCGCCAGAGGTTTTGTCTGGAATACCACAGGTAATCCAACGCTTTCAGACCAGGTTTTGAGCATGGGTTCAGGGCTTGGTGATTTCAACGGTGTTTTAACCGGACTCTCAGAAGGAGCAACCTATTACGTCCGTGCTTTTGCCAGCAATTCGGAGGGAACGAATTATAGTGTTGCTGTTTACAGTTTTAGAGTTTGTGTTCCGGTAACCGTAGTGCATAAAGCTGGTGTTAAAGGTTCACCGGTAGATAAAACGGTGACCTATCAGACTGCTTCCGCCAATTTTACAGGAGCAATGAAATGCTGGATTACTCAAAATCTGGGTGCCGACCAACAGGCAACTGCTGCGAATGATGCAACAGAAGCTTCGGCAGGATGGAACTGGCAGTTTAACAGACTGCAAGGCTATAAACATGATGGGGTGACACGTACGCCAATGGCCGGCTGGCAGGCAGATATCTATGAGAATTCGGATTGGATACCGGCAAATGATCCATGTACACAACTTCTCGGAACCGGATGGAGAATCCCTACCGCAACAGAATGGAGGAAGACTATCGGTCCTCCCCAGAGCTGGACTGGCCCGGGTGATATTTATAATTCTGTGCTGAAGATGCATGCTGCAGGTCATTATACCAGTGCGGCATTAAACGGCAGGGGAAGTTCTCATGGTTACTGGACGAGCAGTCAGAATCCGAACATTTCATGGGGATGGTATTTGGTTAATGGGAACAATGTGGCTTATGCAGCTAAACTCAGTGCCTATAGTATCCGTTGCCTTAAAGATTAAACCAGAGATCAATGAAAAAGACTAGAACAATAGAAATAAAAAAATAGAATTTAAAGATGATCAGTAAGCCATTTAAAAATATAGTTTTTACCAATGCCATTTTGGGACTGATGACTTTCGGGGTCCAGGCCCAGGACCTGACGCTGAAAATACACCTCTCCGGAGTTGCTAAAAGTAAGATCAGTCTGCTTTCGCTGGCTGGAGCTTCGATTAAAACGGTAGTAGAAAAGGGGGGAGTAAACAACGGAGAAACTGCGGTGCTGAACATTCCAAAAGATCAGTTGCCGGGAGAATTTGTGCTCAGATTCGACTACCAGGAGAAGGCGGACAGCAACCCTTATCCTTCGGAAAAGCAGATTTTTGTAAACAGCCAGAACCTGGAACTTTGGGCACGCCCGAAAGCCCTGAATCATCCTGATAGCACTTACTTTCAAAAAGGCGAAATAGAAAATACGGTGTTCCTGAGTTTTGCCACTGACAACGCAAAAAAGAGACAGCCATTGGGTCTGCTGCAGAATTTCATGATGAACTATGATCAGCCGGAATCTAAGTTCTTTTTATTGGGAGCAGAGGAATATGAAAGCAGACGAATCGGTTATAATAAATGGATCGAAACACAAATTCTGAAATACAAAAATACTTTTGTGGGCAGCAGTTTTGTGTTTCAGAACATCGCCCCGATCCTGTGGAAGGGAACAGAGACCGATCGCATGAACAGTGTGATTGCACACTATTTCGATGGAATGGACTTTAAAAATCCTATGGTCATCAGGACAACGGAAATGAAGGAATGGATGAACAAATACGTCAATATTTATGGTGCAATGTCTACCACCATAGCCCTTCGGGATTCCTTGTTTACCCTTGCCGGAAAACGCGCTATTGAAAAAGCACGTAACGGTCATCCTTTAGTGTATGGCTGGATGGTCGATTATTTCTATAACGGATTTGAGAGTTTCAACATGGCTGCCGGGATAAAGATGCTGGAACCTTACCTGAATGATCCGCTTTGTATGACGGGCAAAAGAAAAGCGATTGAACAAAGACTGAAAGGAATGGAAACTTTGGTAACCGGTGCTGTTGCACCTGATTTTAACTGGAAACTGGGTTCCGGAAAGACCGTTGCTTTTCATGATTTTAAGACCGAAGCGAAGTATAAACTCGTGCTGTTCTGGTCTGCCGACTGTCAGCATTGTAAAGAGCTGATGGAAAAATTACACCCATGGTATCAGGAAGCTTCGAGGGTAGAAATGATGGATGTTTTTGCCATTAGTCTGGATGAAACTGAAACCGAAATTCCGGCCTGGGAAAAGGCAAAGTTAAAGCTTCCTGCATTCAAACATAAAAGGGCAGATCAGGGAATCCGGAGCCCGGAAGCAGCGGCTTATTTTGTGCTTTCTACGCCGACAATGGTCTTGGTAGATGCAAAAACAAACAAGATTATGGCCATGCCGGAGACAGTTGAACAGCTGGAATCAGCCATGAAATAAGTCAGTTTAAAAAGATAAAATATTAAAAAACAGCAGAAATGAAAAAGATAATTGCCTCCCTTTCCCTCGGCCTCCTCTTATTTGGCGCAACGGAGCTGCAAGCGCAGTTAAGGATCAATTCAGAAGGCCTTTTTATTCAAGGTGGAACGGTTTTCAGCACCGATGGTTTGACACTCGTTCCTGCAAACAACTGGGTGTTGAATAACCTGAGCGTAAACAAACAGCAAACAGTGGTTATTTTCCCTAAGTTCAACAGCATTCAGCGAATGTACCGGTTCAGCAGGCCGGCAGTGTTTCAGGGAGAGCTGGCCATGAGCTATGAGGACATCGAGCTGAATGGAAATGAAGCGAAGAACCTATTGCTTGCCTATTCAAAAATGACGAGCAGCACGGCCAAAGATTTCATGCTGGTAAAAGAAAGCGTGGTGAACCCGGAACAGCTGTTTATCGGTCAGCTGTTTCCCAATGCCATTACTTTTGCAGACCTGACCGCAGTGAGTTTGGAGTCTTCGGTGATTACTCCTTATGTAGACCTGGTGGCGAACAATATGATTACGCCCAACGGGGATGGGGTAAACGATACCTGGGTGGTTAAAAATATAAAACTCTATCCCAATAACGAACTGAAGATTTTCGACAGGGAAGGAAGGGTGGTCTTCAGCATGTTTGGATATGACAACTCCTGGGATGGGATGTTTAACGGAAATCCATTAAAGGAAGACACCTATTATTACATCCTGACCATCGATTCCGGAAAATCCAGAAAAACCGGATTCATCTCCATCGTAAAAGACAAATAATTAGCTAAAAGAATTGATAATGACAAAATTAACAGGGCACAAAGTTTTGCTTACCGCCTTTCTGACCATCAGCCTGCTTACCATCACCATTTCCTTAAAGGCACAGATCAGGCCAATGGGAAACCAGTACTACGAAAACCAATACCTCAGCAATCCGGCATTTGCGGGAATCAACCAGGGTCTGAACATCAATATCGGCTACCGCAATCAATGGAGGTCCATTCCGGGCTCTCCGGTAACGATGGTGGCGACTGCTGATTACCAGTATGATAAAGTAGGGGTAGGGCTATCTGTCTATAATGATAAGGCTGGTCTGATTGGCCGGACGCGTGTAATGGGAACTTATGCCTATCACCTGCCATTGAATGGCGACAGCAGGAACCTGCATTTCGGGATTTCCCTGGGGGTGATGAAAGAACGCCTGGATATGCAGAACATTATCGCTACCCCTGATGACATGCCGGCAGAGCGCTTTAACCAGCGCAAGGCTTTTGTAGATGGAGATTTCGGGATTGCCTATACCGATCAGCGGTTTACCCTGCAGGCGGCATTGCCCAACTTAAAGAAATTCCTGCAAAAGGACGATCAGAATTCCGTAGATGGATCTACTTACTTTATGGCGGTTTCCTATAAAATAGGAACGGCACTGGATGTGGTGTCCATAGAACCAAAGATCAGTTTCAGGGGGGCCAAAGACATCGATAACATCTGGGATCTGGGGACCAATCTGAAACTGGAAAATAACATTCTTTCCTTTATGGGCATGTACCATAGCGACAAGAGCAGCACTTTTGGCATCGGCCTCAGCTATGATAAGTTTCTGATTCAAGGCCTTTATACGAGTCAGCTTGCAGGAGAGCGCCAGCGGACAGGAGCTGATTTTGAGCTTAATTTAAAGATCAATCTGTTCAACAAACAGAAATAAGAATGTCTTGATAAATTAACAATAGCCAACCGCTTACCGTATTGAAAAGTTTCCTTTATTCCGCGTTTTTATGTTTACTGTTTATCGGAAATTCTGCTTCCGGACAACGTCATTTTAGTGTTTTAAATGGAATTCCGACTTTGGCGGTTCTGGATCAGACGAGCATCCCGCAACCTAAAACGGGGATGCTCATTTACAGTACGGTTCAGGAAAAACCACTGATCTATACCGGGATGGCCTGGGAAAGCTTGTGTACGAATACTATCGGCACGGTGACTGCAGAAGATTATTTCATGGTAAAAGAGGGGATTTCCTATTTGCCGGTACTGAGCAGTCATCCTGAACAGGCAAGGGAACAAGGGGTCATTTATTACTCTTCCACCAATAAATCGGCCATGATATATGATGGGCTGGGTTGGGCTAAAATTCAGGACCTTCAAAAGAGTAATTTTTCAGAAAATAAAGGCTTCGCGGCAGGGAAAGACCTGAAAGCGTTCAAACTTCCGGTGCTGGGCAATGACCCGGCAGCAGCTACGGTAAGTAAAGGGGCGTTTTATATCAATTCGGTATCGCGTTTGATCCGTTATTATGACGGAAACGCCTGGCAGAATTTAAGGTGTGCGGCAGAAGTGCTTACACTGGCCGTAACAGACATTAAGGGGACTAAGGCTGTTGGAAACGGAAATGCCATTAGCAATGCGGGGTCAGATTTTAGTGTTGTTGGTCTTTGCTGGAGCACAAATGCCAACCCGGATATTTCACTGAGCACAAAAACAAGTACGGCATTAACAGGTAGCGGTCTGGGGGTTTTTACCGGAACGATGAAGGACCTGATGCCAAATACGATCTATCATGTCCGGGCATATGCAACGAATAGCCAGGGAACCGTTTATGGGGAAGACCTGATTTTTAAAACTGTTTTTGATCTGGCAACGATCATTACCCTTCCGATAACTGACATTTCCAGCATCACTGCGTTTAGCGGCGGAGACATTACGAATGATGGGGGAAGTCCGGTTTCTGCACGTGGAATCCGCTGGAGCGTAAAAGGAGATCCGCTGGATGATAAGGATGCGGTGATTACGAATGATGGTTATGGCGTAGGCCTCTTCCCAAGTTCAATTGTAGGACTGCTTGGAAATACCACCTATTATGTCAGGGCCTATGCGGTGAATACCCAGGGAATTGCTTATGGTAATTTACTGCAGTTCACCACGCCTCCGGCAGTACCTCCCTTGTTGAGTTCGGCTACAGTCAGCGTGACCGATGTGACCAATAACTCGGCAAAAGGAAGCGTAAATATCCTGAATAACGGAGGTGCGGTTGTTACCAGCAAGGGGTTTGCATGGAGTACCGACCGCATCAGCTGGATTCATGGAACATCAGCTACGGTAAACCCAACTGATATTGGGGTCTTTATCGCGAATCTGACGAATCTTATACCGGGAACAACTTATTATGCCAAAGGCTATGCAACCAATAGTGCCGGAACTTCCTATACCAGTGAAACGAGTTTTATTACCAATTCATTAGCGAGAATTACGACAGAAAAAGTGAATTCGATTACCGGAATCACTGCGTTCAGCGGCGGGCTGATCATTCATAACGGAGGTTCATCGATCAGCCTGCGTGGGATTTGCTGGAGTAAAGAGGCGCTTCCGACAATGGATCTTCCGACAAAAAATGAGCAGGTCATGTCAGGAGAGGGAATTGGCTATTTTACGCTCCCAATGGAGGGCCTTGTTCCGGGAACAACCTATTATGTACGTTCTTATGCGGTAAATGATGTGGGTGTATCTTACGGAAACCAGGAAGTTTTCAGTACCGCAGATTATCCGGTAGTACGGACCTTATCTGCAGGTTCTTTCTTTAACAACACTGCAAAAGCAGGAGGTCAGGTGCTTCAGGATGGAGGGGCACAAGTGGTAGCCCGTGGCATTTGCTGGGGCACTGAACCAAATCCTGCCATTGGAAATGGCTCGGTTAGTACCAATGGAAATGGCACAGGAATTTTTAGTACGGTGCTTAGTGGCTTGCTACCGAATACAGTCTATCACATGAGGGCTTATGCGACCAATATAGTCGGCACTGTTTATGGCGAGGATAAGACCTTTAGCCTGATTCCTGAGCTCCCTTTGGTGAGCACACAAGCAGTTACAGCAATCACCAATATGACGGCAACGGGTGGTGGTATGGTTTCCTCCAACGGCATCGCAGACATTACTGCCAGAGGAATCCATTGGAGCATCACCGGAGATCCGGCAGATGATCCTGCGGCAGGAATGACCATTGATGGTGCTGCTACAGGAACGTTCCAGAGTTTCATAAAAAACTTAATGGGAAATACCACCTATTATGTCCGCGCTTATGCGACAAACAGGTTTGGAACTGCTTATGGTGATTTGCTGGAATTCCATACCTCAGCACCTCAGCCTCCTGTGCTGGCTTCTTCTTCACTTGCTGTTTACAATATTACCGATACCCAGGTTACCGGAGATGTCACGATGCTCAACAACGGAGGGGCAAAAATCCTTTCCAAAGGAATTGCTTATAGCAGCGACAGGATCAATTACCTGAATGCAGAATCGTCTACTGTAAATCCAAATGACATTGGGAACTTCAGAACACAGCTGAGCGGTTTAACACCGGGAACAGTATACTATGCAAAAGGATACGCAACGAACAGCGAAGGCACCGCTTATACCGTGGAAAAGAGCTTCATCACCCCGTTAAACATCAGTCTGATGACGCTTCCGGTTACCCTCGTGACCAATAGTACTGCTGAGAGCGGTGGCGCAATCCTTGTTTCGGGAAGCGCCGGCATTACCCATCGTGGTCTGTGCTGGAGCACGAGTCCAAATCCGACTACCTCAGATTTCTTAACCAGTAGCGGAACTGCTTCGGAAAATTTTGTAATCAGAATGACCGGATTAACGGGAAGTACAAAATACTATGTCCGTGCTTATGCAGGCAATAATTCGGTTACTGTTTATGGAAATACAGAAACATTTGTCACCGCGCCTCCGGGACTGGCAACGGTAAGTACCGTGTCGATAGATCAGATTGGTGGCGTAACGGCTATGGCTAACGGAGAGCTCTCTGACGAAGGAGGAAGTCCGGTAAGTTCAAGAGGGATCTGCTGGAGTACCAGTGCCGATCCAACGATTACAGACGGCGCTAAGGAAAGCGGTTCCGGAAAAGGAACTTTCTCTACATTCATGACTGGCTTAAGCCCACTTACCAAATACCATGTCCGTGCTTATGCGGCAAATGAGATCGGGGTGGCTTATGGAAATGAACTGATCTTTACGACGGCTACTACAGCCACGCTGACGACTTTACCTGCAACAGCAATTACAGCAAATACCGCAAACAGCGGCGGGAACATCAGCAGTGATGGTGGTACCGCAGTAAGCGCGAGCGGGATTTGCTGGAGTACCGCCGGTTTACCGACGATCGAAGATCCACATACCAGCAGCGGACCTGGAATCGGAAACTTTATTCATGGATTAAAAGACTTATTTGGAAGTACAAAATATTATATCCGCGCCTATGCAACCAATAGCGCAGGGACTGTTTATGGACAGGTCGAGTCATTTGTAACGGCACCGCCGGTATTGGCAAAACTGAATACCACTCCTGCCAGAAGTGGACTGAAAGGAATCACCGGAATCAGCGGCGGGACGATTCTGCACAATGGGGGAGCAGCAATTACGGATCGTGGTTTGGTCTGGAGTACGAGCAGCGGTTTTGACCCTGAAGCGGCGGCCACGCGAAGGATAACAGAATTTGGAAACCAGAGTTTTGCCATGACGATGGAAGACCTTTTACCAGGAATGACCTATTATGTAAGGGCTTTTGCAACCAATAGCGCGGGCATTTCTTATGCTCCGAATGAAGAACGTTTTACGACTTTCAATCTGCCTTTAGTGAGCACCACCGCCATTCCGCAGGGAACGGTGACGAGTACAGAAGCGCTTGCCGGTGGAAACATTTCTGACAATGGGGGAACTGAAGTTGTAGCCAGTGGCCTTTGCTGGAATACCACGGGAAATCCGGTCCTGACAAATGACCATACTTCAAATGCAATTGGAATGGGCAGCTTTGCAAATAAAATCGGCGAATTGCTGGGAAGCACGAAATATTATGTCCGCGCTTATGCGACAAATGCTGTGGGAACTGCTTACGGGGAAACCGAAAGCTTTACCACACTTCCTCCGGTTCTGGCAACAGTAATCACAGAGGCAGCAGAAGCGACTTCTACCACAACTGCCAAAAGCGGGGGTAAGATTTTAACCCATGGTGGTGCGGTTGTGACTACAAGAGGGGTATATTGGAGCATCCAGCCTGATTTTAACCCGGATACCATTACGCTGAATAAAACGGCAGAAACAGGTTATTTTACGGGAAGCTTTACTGCACAGTTAAAGGGCTTAAAACAGCATACTACTTATTATGTACGTGCTTATGTGGTCAATAGTGCCGGTATCGCCTATGGCAATACGGTAAGTTTCATTACTCCTCAGCTTCCGGTATTGACCACCGTATTTGCCCGCCCAACAGGAAGCACTTCCGGTCTTAGTGGTGGTGATATTTCTGATGAAGGCGGTTCGAATGTCTATACCCGGGGTGTGGTATGGAGCGAAGTGCCGGTCTTCAATCCGGATACGGTTACCGTCAACAGAACGAGCAATGGCAGCAGGGCAGGTGTTTATTCAAGCACGCTTAAAAATTTAAAAGCCAATACCACCTATTATGTTCAGGCCTATGCCACCAATGTGGCCGGAACGAGTTATGGAAACCTGCTGAGCTTTATCACTGATCCTCCGGTGCTGGCTACTTTAAGCACCAGAGCGGTTACCGGAATCGGCGGAACTACGGCCTGGTCGGGAGGAGATATCTCCGATAATGGCGGTGCAGTGGTTACGACAAGGGGATTGGTATGGAGTACACAGTCGGGATTCAGACCGGATACTTTAGCCGGAAATAAAACCTTGCTGCCGGGAACGGGTAATGGAGGTTTTAGCAGCAATATGACCAGTCTGCAACCGGGTACCAATTATTATGTGAGGGCCTATGCCCTGAACAGTGTGGGTATAGCCTATGGAAATGAACAGTCCTTTACGACCTTTATTATTCCGACAGTAACCACCGCTGCAGTGGCTGTTTCTTCCGCAGGGATTACGGCAACAGGCGGGGGAACCGTACTGAGTAACGGAGGTACACCGGTAACCAATCAGGGAGTGGTATGGAGCACCAGGCCAAACCCTGCATTAGGAACACCTCAGCAGACAAGCCATGATAGTGGAACAGAAAACAGCTTTAGAAGTTCCATCACAAAGCTGGAACCGGTAACTTTATATTATGTACGGGCTTATGCAACCAATAATCAGGGAACAGCATATGGGGATGAACGGACTTTTACTACACCTGCGATCCTGCCTACACTGACCACAACTTATATTACTCCTTCTTCAAAATCTTCTGCGACTACAGGTGGAAACATCAGTAAAGATGGAGGCGCCGCAATCACTTCAAGGGGGGTGGTATGGAGTCTGGACCGTAATTTTAATCCGGATGCCGAAACTCAGAAGAGAACAAGCAACGGTACGGGAACAGGGATTTTTACCAGCGAAGTGACCGGCTTAAATTTAAGCATGGCTTATTATGTACGTGCTTATGCCAGCAATAGCGCAGGAACGGCTTACGGAAACCAGGTTACCGTAACTTTGTTCCCGACAGCACCGATATTGACAACTACTGAAGTCACTGATCTGACCGGATACAGTGCCAAAAGCGGTGGGGCCATCACCAGTGATGGAGGGGCAGACATTACCCTTAAAGGTTTATGCTGGAGTACCAAAACCAATCCGACAATTAATGACAGCAGAACAAATAGTGGTTTAGGTTTAGATCCATTTACAGGGCTGATGACTGGTCTGTCTCCAAATACTTTGTACTATGTAAGGGCTTATGCTCAAAATAAAATAGGAGTAGCTTATGGTTTGGAACACAGCTTCCTGACCAATGCCTATCCGACATTGACCGTGACGGCAATGGCAACTGATGTTAAAGCAACCAGTGCGATCAGTGGGGGCGATATTACCGATGATGGAAGAACACCGATCCTCAGCAGAGGGGTAACCTGGAATACCACAGGTAATCCAACCATTGCGCTGAGTACCAAAACTGTAGACAATACCACCACGGGCATCGGTAAATTTGTGGCGCAACTCAAAGGATTGACGGATAAAACGACCTATTATGTACGGGCGTATGCTACAAATGCGGTAGGGACTACTTATGGTAGTGAAGTGGCCTTTAGCAGCCTGGAAGTGATGTTGCCAACAATCCTTACCAATGCGGTAAGCGGGATCAGCAGCGTCGCTGCCGTCGCTGGCGGGGACATTACTGACGATGGCGGCATGCCGGTAACCGCGCGCGGAGTTTGCTGGAGCCTGAATCCGAACCCGGTGATCCTTGCCGGATCATATCTGCAGCATGCTGCAGGTGGCATCGGTAATTTTTCTATTCCTTTGTCAGGATTAACACCGGGAACCAAATATTATGTCCGTGCTTATGCGACCAATCTGAAAGGAACAATTTATGGTAATGAACTGAGTTTTGTGACCCTTGCCGCACTTCCTACGGTGAGTATGGTAACGCTGAGCAAGCCGACAATGACAGGTACGGACGGATCGGCAAGCGTAACGAAAAACGGTGGGGATGAAGTTACTGACCGTGGATTCTATTGGAGTAAGCTGGCTAAAACACCGGTATTGCCTTTACATCCGGACAGTTTGATTTCGGTAGGAACAACAGCGCCCTTTAGCATGAGCATCAATAGCCTGACAGAGGGTACAAGGTATTATTTCTGGGCTTATGCAGTGAATGTTGCAGGCACAGGGTTTAGTCCGGCACCTGCCAGCTTTACCACACCGACCCTGCCAACCGTGACGACAAATAAACCCACCTCCATTCTGAGCAATTCTGCGGTTTCCGGTGGTTTTGTAGGCAGTGATGGAGGAATGCCGGTTACAGCAAGAGGACTTTGCTGGAGCACAGAAACGAATCCGACAACCGCAGTGACAACAAAATCTGTGGATGGTGCCGGGCTTTCCGGTTTCGTGACCAATATCAAGGACCTGGTTAGCGGTACAAAATATTACATCCGCGCATATGCAACAAATAGCCTGGGAACCAGTTATGGTAACCTGGATAGCCTGACTACATTGGATCTTCCAAAGTTGACAACTACTCCGGCAACGGAGATCCTGGTTGCTTCGGCGATAACCGGTGGAGAGATCAGCAGCGATGGAGGTTCGTCCGTGACCTCCCGTGGAATTTGCTGGAGCACCCTGAAAGATCCAACCATTTTACTGGGTACGAAAACCAGTGATGGACAGGGTAAAGGTAGTTTTGTAAGTAAAATGACAGGACTGCTCATCGCTACTAAATATTATTTCAGGGCATATGCTACAAATAGTGTGGGTACTGCTTATGGGGCATTGGACAGCTTAAATACACCAGCAATACCACCTTCAGTAAGCAATGTTAAAATTTCCAATATGACGGATGTTGCAGCCGATGGGTCGGCAGAAGTGACCTCCGATGGAAAAGCAGAAGTGACAGAACGCGGTCTGGTCTGGAGTACCAAAAATCCTGTCCCAACCATCAATGATCAAAAGCTCAAAGATACACAGGCGGGAACAGGTATTTTTACACTATCCTTGAAGGAACTGACTGAGGGACCAACTTATTATGTCCGCGCTTATGCAACGAATAGTGCCGGCACAGGATATAGCGCAGAGGTAAAAAGTTTCAAGATTTGTCTTCCGTTTACAATCATTCATAAAGCGGGACTAAATGGTGCTCCGCTGGATAAAACGATTACCTATAAAACGGTGGCTACCAATATCTCAGGAGCTGCACGTTGCTGGATTGCTCAGAATCTGGGGGCAGATCAGCAAGCTGCATCTGTTTCCGATGCGACTACTGCATCAGCAGGCTGGTACTTTCAGTTTAACCGGTCGCAAGGCTATGAGTTTGATAACAATACACGTATTCCGGCTGCCAATGCCTGGACACCATGGAAAACAGATATTTCTGAAATTTCAGATTGGACCCCGGCAAACGATCCATGTAACCTGCTTTTAGGTGGGGGATGGAGGATTCCAACAAGCACGGAATGGACAATGGCAGATGGAGCTCCTCAAAACTGGGGAAAAGATGCAGATGCCTATAACTCTGAACTGAAATTGCACAATGCAGGATTTTTGGGACAGTCGAATGGCTTATTGACGGAGGCCCGTGGGAAATCCGGCGCTTACTGGAGCAGTAATCAGTATGTTGCAAGTGGTTATAATTTCGCAAATGCCCTTATCATGGCAGGTTCAACCAGTTCCGTATTGAGTGGGGCTTATGGCAATACTTATAAAGCAAACGGAATGCCATTGCGCTGTATTCGTGATACCATTGTACTGACCAAACCCATGCTTAGTAACGTGAGCATTCCTGTCTCAGAGATGAAGGAAAGTTCTGCAGAAGGATCGGCAACGGTTATTTCTGATGGAGGAACAGCTGTAACCGCAAGAGGGCTGGTGTGGAGCAGCACAAATGCACTACCAACAATTAATGACCAGATGTCGGTCGAAGGGCAGGGAACAGGCAGTTTTAAAAGTATACTTGGCAGTTTATCTGAAGGGCCAACTTATTATGTGCGTGCTTACGCGACTAACAAAGGTGGAACTGGTTACAGTGCAGAAGTCGCCAGCTTTAAAATCTGTAATCCGTTTACAGTCACACATGCGGCCGGATTGAACGGAGCGCCTGTGAGTAAGACCATTACTTATGGGACGGTAAGCAGTAATATTTCAGGAGCTCCACGTTGCTGGATCACACAAAATCTTGGTGCTGACCGTCAGGCAACAGCAGCTAATGATGCCGGCGAAGCGGCTTCAGGCTGGTACTGGCAGTTTAACAGGGCTCAGGGCTATCAGCACGATGGAACCACACGTACGCCATCCAATGCCTGGACACCATGGATATCTACCATTAGCGAAAGCAGCCATTGGGTGCCTGCCAAAGACCCTTGCGTATTGTTACTGGGTTCAGGATGGAGATTGCCTACGGGACTGGAATGGACGGCAGCAGATGCGCCTCCTCAGAATTGGAATACACAGACCGAAACCTACAATTCCGCATTGAAATTACATGGTGCTGGGTACATTACCAATGCCGC
>NZ_QAJL01000003.1:427342-840320 GCF_003852525.1 Pedobacter sp. KBW06 | reverse complement strand
ACGTTAGCACAGAATAAAGTTATGGATAATGGTAAAGGAATGGGCGAATTTACAGGAGTGCTTGCCGGTTTAACCGAGGGGCCAACTTATTATGTCCGTGCTTATGCCATCAGTACTGTGGGAACTGTTTACAGTCCGGAAGTGAGCAGTTTTAAAATCTGCAATCCATTTACGATAATTCATAAAGCCGGATTAAATGGTGCCCCGGTGGATAAAACAATTACTTATAAAACAGTTAGCAGCAGTGTTTCCGGTGCTCCCCGCTGCTGGATTACCCAGAATTTGGGGGCAGAAAAAGAAGCAGCTGCTGTTTCTGATGCCACTGTAGCTGCGGCAGGCTGGTACTTCCAGTTTAACCGCTCACAAGGTTACGAATTTACCGATGCGCGTATCCCGGCAGCGAATGCCTGGACGCCGTGGAGAACAGATATCTCTGAAAATTCAGACTGGATGCCTGCCAATGATCCATGTAACCTGCTTTTAGGTGGTGGATGGCGGATTCCAACAACTATAGAATGGACTGCAGCCGATGCAGCGCCTCAAAACTGGTTAAAAGATGCTGATGCGTATAAGTCTGAGCTGAAATTACACAATGCAGGATTTCTGGGACAGGCGAATGGCTTATTGACGGATACCCGTGGGAAATCCGGTGCTTACTGGAGCAATAATCAATATGTGGCAAGTGGCTATAGTTTCGCGAATGCCCTTATTATGTCAGGTTCAACGAGTTCCGTGATGAGCGGATCGTATGGCAATACTTATAAAGCAAACGGAATGCCATTGCGCTGTATCCGGGATGCAGTGGTATTGTCTAAACCAACACTGAGCAATGTGAGTGTTCCGGTTGCTGCAATGAAAGAAACTACTGCCGAAGGATTGGCTACGGTGGTTTCTGACGGAGGATCAGCAGTGAAGGCCAGAGGCCTGGTCTGGAGTACAACCAATTTGGTGCCAACGCTTGACGATCATGTGCTGACAAATGGTTTGGATACCGGAAGTTTTAAAATCACTTTGACTGGCCTGGCCGAAGGACCAACCTATTATGTACGTGCTTATGCAACAAATAGCAGCGGAACTGCCTACAGTCCGGATGTAGCGAGTTTTAAAATCTGTAACCCATTTACCGTTGTCCATTTGGCCGGGTTAAACGGAGCGCCTGTGAGTAAGACCATTACTTATGGGACGGTAAGCAGTAATATTTCAGGAGCTCCGCGTTGCTGGATCACACAGAATCTTGGTGCTGACCGTCAGGCAACGGCTGCCAATGATGCCAGCGAATCGGCTTCGGGCTGGTACTGGCAGTTTAACAGGGCTCAGGGCTATCAGCACGATGGAACCACACGTACGCCATCCAATGCCTGGACACCATGGATATCTACCATTAGCGAAAGCAGCCATTGGGTGCCTGCCAAAGACCCTTGTGTGTTGCTGCTGGGTTCAGGATGGAGATTGCCTACGGGACTGGAATGGACGGCAGCAGATGCGCCTCCTCAGAATTGGAATACACAGACCGAAACCTACAATTCCGCATTGAAATTACATGGTGCGGGGTACATTACCAATGCCGCAAATGCTCCTTTAACGGGACGTGGTGCTGTTGGTTATTACTGGAGCAGCACGATGTCTACAAATATCACCGTAGGGCGTGGACTTTACAACAATGGCTCTGTAACGCTGGGTGATATCGATAAAGCAACAGCGTTGGCTGTTCGTTGTATCCGTGATGAGATTACAGAAACGTTGCCTTCAGTAAGCAATGTAGCTGTTCCGGTTTCCGGGATGACTGCTGCTTCAGCTGCAGGAACAGCTACAGTAGCCCCGGAAGGAACTGCAGCAGTGACCGAACGTGGTTTGGTTTGGAGCAGTACAGAAACGGTTCCAACGTTAGCACAGAATAAAGTGATGGATAATGGTAAAGGAATGGGCGAATTTACAGGAGTGCTTGCCGGTTTAACCGAGGGGCCAACTTATTATGTCCGTGCTTATGCCATCAGTACTGTGGGAACCGTTTACAGTCCGGAAGTGAGCAGTTTTAAAATCTGCAATCCATTTACGATAATTCATAAAGCCGGATTAAATGGTGCCCCGGTGGATAAAACAATTACTTATAAAACAGTTAGCAGCAGTGTTTCCGGTGCTCCCCGCTGCTGGATTACCCAGAATTTGGGGGCAGAAAAAGAAGCAGCTGCTGTTTCTGATGCCACTGTAGCTGCGGCAGGCTGGTACTTCCAGTTTAACCGCTCACAAGGTTACGAATTTACCGATGCGCGTATCCCGGCAGCGAATGCCTGGACGCCGTGGAGAACAGATATCTCTGAAAATTCAGACTGGATGCCTGCCAATGATCCATGTAACCTGCTTTTAGGTGGTGGATGGCGGATTCCAACAACTGTAGAATGGACCGCGGCCGATGCAGCACCTCAAAACTGGTTAAAAGATGCAGATGCGTATAAGTCTGAGCTGAAATTACACAATGCAGGATTTCTGGCCCAGGGAACCGGCTTATTGACGGATACCCGTGGGAAATCCGGTGCTTACTGGAGCAATAATCAATATGTGGCAAGTGGCTATAGTTTCGCGAATGCCCTTATAATGTCAGGTTCAACGAGTTCCGTGATGAGCGGATCGTATGGCAATACTTATAAAGCAAACGGGATGCCATTGCGCTGTATCCGGGATGCAGTGGTATTGTCTAAACCAACACTGAGCAATGTGAGTGTTCCGGTTGCTGCAATGAAAGAGAGCTCTGCTGAAGGATTGGCTACAGTTGCCTCCAATGGCGGATCTGCAGTAACGGCAAGAGGTTTGGTATGGAGTACCAGCAATTTGATTCCAACACTTTCCGATCAGGTACTGACCAATGGCCTGGATACCGGAAGTTTTAAAATCACTTTGACTGGCCTGGCCGAAGGACCAACCTATTATGTGCGCGCTTATGCAACAAATAGCAGTGGAACGGCTTACAGTCCGGATGTAGCAAGCTTTAAAATCTGTAATCCGTTTACAGTGATACATACAGCTGGGTTAAACGGTGCACCTGTCGATAAAACGATTACTTATAAAACCGTAAGCAGTAATATTTCAGGAGCTCCACGTTGCTGGATCACACAAAATCTTGGTGCTGACCGTCAGGCAACAGCTGCCAATGATGCCGGCGAAGCGGCCTCAGGCTGGTACTGGCAGTTTAACAGGGCTCAGGGCTATCAGCACGATGGAACCACACGTACGCCATCCAATGCCTGGACACCATGGACATCTACCATTAGCGAAAGCAGTCATTGGGTGCCTGCCAAAGATCCTTGTGTATTGTTACTGGGTTCAGGATGGAGATTGCCTACCGGATTGGAATGGACGGCAGCAGATGCACCTCCTCAGAATTGGAATACACAGACCGAAACCTATAACTCCGCATTGAAATTACATGGTGCGGGATATATTACCAATGCCGCAAATTCTCCTTTAACGGGACGTGGTGCTGTTGGTTATTACTGGAGCAGCACGATGTCTACGAATATCACGGTAGGGCGTGGACTTTACAATAATGGCTCCGTAACACTGGGTGATATCGATAAAGCAACGGCGTTGGCTGTTCGTTGTATCCGTGATGAGATTACAGAAACATTGCCTTCAGTAAGTAATGTAGCCGTTCCGGTTTCCGGGATGACTGCCACTTCCGCTGCAGGAACGGTTACCGTAGCCCTGGAAGGAACAGCTGCTGTGACTGAACGTGGTTTGGTTTGGAGCAGTACAGAAACGGTTCCAACCTTGGCACACAATAAAATCGTAGACCAGGGTAAGGGAGCCGGAGTCTTTACCGGTGTGCTCCCGGGTTTAACCGAAGGGCCAACTTATTATGTCCGTGCGTATGCCATCAGTGCTGCAGGAGCAGTTTACAGTCCGGAAGTGAGCAGTTTTAAAATTTGTAATCCATTCACCGTAATCCATAAAGCCGGATTGAATGGTGCCCCGGTGGATAAAACAATTACTTATAAAACAGTAAGCAGCAGCATTACCGGTGTTCCCCGCTGCTGGATTACCCAGAATTTAGGAGCTGGTGAACAAGCCATTTCTGCTACAGATATCAATCCCGCTGCGGTAGGCTGGTACTTCCAGTTTAACCGTTCGCAGGGCTACGAGTTTCGTACGGCCCGTATTCCGGCTACTGCCTGGAGAACTGATATTTCTGAAAATGCGGACTGGACAATTGCAAATGATCCATGTAGCCTGCTTTTAGGTGGGGGATGGCGGATTCCTACCACAACAGAATGGATTACAGCCGATGCAGCTCCTCAATATTGGTTGAAAGATACAGACGCTTACAAGTCCGAATTGAAATTACACAATGCAGGATTTTTGGGACAAGCCTCCGGTGTGCTGACAGATGCTCCCGGGAAATCCGGTGCCTATTGGACCAGTAATCAATATGTGGCAAGTGGCTATAGTTTCGCGAATGCTTTTATTATGGGAGGCACGACGAGTTCAGTGTTGAGCGGATCATATGGCAATACCTATAAAGCGAATGGAATGACTTTACGCTGTTTGAAGAATTGATTTTTAAGAAAGGATGAATTTATGCGGATCTTCCAGCTGCCCTTGTTTGATGACGTAAATACGGTCTGCGAGTCTGATCGTTTCCGTTTTGTGACTGAGGAGGATGATCGCCATGTTTTTTTTGAGACTGGCAAGTAATTCTAGCGTGAACTTTTCCATATTGGTATCCATAAATGCTGTTACTTCATCCAATAAAAGCAATTGTGGTTTCCGGTAAAGTGCTCTTGCAATGCCAACCAGTTGTTTTTGTCCGGAAGAGAGCTTGAATTTTCCTTCACCGATTTGCGTCAGGTAACCTTGAGGTAAGGATTGAAAAAAGTGATGGAAACCTGTATTTATACAGAACTCTATAATGGAGGATGGACTCTGTTGGGGACTGCCCATTGCAATGTTATCCATCAATGTTCCACTGAAGATTTTTACCTCTTGTGGTACAGTCGCCATCATATTCCTTAAGGAAGGAGTCGAAACATGATTGATGCATTGCTCATTTAAGGTGATCAATCCGAATTGTGGGCTATAGAGCTTTTGTAATATAGCGAGTATGGTACTTTTTCCGGAGCCACATTCACCGAGTAATGCGATGCTCTCTCCGGCAGATACGCGAAAAGACACGTCTCTCAGCAACGGGGGACAGTCGGGAAAGCAAAACCTTAGTCCCTTTACCTGTAGGGATTGAAAGTTGATCGATTGTAAGTCGGCTTTCTCCTGTTGCGGGTATTCCGGCTTCAAACAGGAGAAATTATAAATATTTTCTACGGTCTGGTTCAGCTCTTCAAGTTTCAGCCTGACTTGTGAAGAACGGGAAATTGCAGGGATTACAGAAATGCCCGTTATGACGATGGCAACCAGCTCTCCGGTTTTTAGTTCCTGACTAAGCCTGAGTGAGCTGGAGAGTCCTGTGAGGAGTACAATCAACACTATTGACAGGAAATCAGCGATCAACATGGACTTGTTTTCAGATTGCCATAACCGTTCCTTTTTGTGTTGAAGGTTGCGCTGGATCTCTTCGGTTTTAGCGATGAAATGATCTTCAGCATTTTCATTTTTTATCGCCTCAATGTTATGGAATATACTCAGGTATTGTCCTTGCCGGGCTTCGTAAATCTGGCTCATATCCGGTTGACTCGTTTTGGGTATTTTCAAATTGAAGTTGACCAGTATAACGAGAAATACACCGATAAAAAGTGCAGCTGCAGCTGCGGTGGAATACCATGCGAGAAAAATGGTGGTCAACACGATGAAGAGCAGGTCCATGAAAAGCAGGTCTGTCAGGTAAGAAATGATTTTTTGGAGGCCTTTATGTTCATCGAGGCGCGAAAGCAATTCCGGGGTATTGTGTGTATCGAAATAGGATTTTGGCAAATTTAAGACAAGACTGAGAAATGCGGGCATGATCTTGATGTTGATCCTTGTGTTTTGAGAAAAGAGCAGCTTTCTGCGGAAATATGCCAGGGCAGATCGGAGTGTCAGGCTCAGCAATAAAATTATAAATCCAATAAAGAGCTGCTGCTGATTTCCTGTTGGCAGGAGGTCATCAATTAATAGCTGCGAAAAGATAGCAATAGAGAATCCAAGTGTGGTGATGCATAGGCCAAGGAACATATTGCTGATGATGATGCCGGCTTCAGCTTTCATTAATTTGCTGACCCATATCCATTTAGCTGGATTTTTTCTAGAAAAAGAATAAAATCCGGGAGGGATTTCTGCAGGGATTGAGGGCGTATTTCTGCTCATGGTTCTTACAAAATTCTATCAATCATGACCAAAACACTAAACCACATTGTTTTAATTTAGAGCTATAGGTTTTAAATTAGAAGTTATTTTTTTGTCATAATTGTCCTATGTTATCAGACCTTACTGCACCGCTCTGTCCAGCACCCGGAATCATCCTTATCCTCGTGTTTACTGCATTGGTCAGTATCTATGCTTTTTATGATCAAAGGGTCTATTTTTCTTTCATTCTCCATCCTTACAGCATCGTCAGGAAGCGGAAATTTTATACTTTGATTACAGCTGCGCTGGTTCATACGAGCTGGTTTCATTTGATCTTTAACCTGGCCATTGTTTACATTCTGGGCGCCATGGTGGAACGGGAATTCAGCCGCATGAGTGCCTGTGGGCATACCAGCTTTTTGGCCCTTTATTTTTTCGGGACACTTAGCGGTAATCTGGGATCAGTGCTGGTTCACCAGAAAGATTTTTTCTTCCGTAGTGCCGGTGCTTCAACAGGGGCACTGGCAATTCTGGGCAGCTTCTGTATCGTAAATGCCAATGAGAGTTACATTAACCTGCCTTACCTTGGAGAGATCCTGAACATTCATTTCATCATCGTCTTCATTCTGGGTTTAATGTATGAGATTAAGTTCGGGAAAAAAGACCGTATTGATCAGTATGCCCATTTATTCGGAGTCCTTTCCGGCATCATAATTACCCTTTTATTTTACCCTGACCTGGTTAACATCATCAGGTTCTTCTAGGGATAACAGCCAATTCTCTTTTGTGCTGTCTTTTTGGTGCTTGTTTTCTAATTGGAATATATTTACTTCATTATTTATTTTTAGTTTTATAAAATTAAGGGTAATTATGTTGTTTAACTAAACTTAAGGTTTGAAAATAAGTGGAGGTTTTTATATTTTCGCTGATATGTTTAGCTTAATTCTTGCTATATTCGTAAAGATTGAAATAAAAATATGCAGTTTGGTAACGCGATAAGGATACAGAGAGTGATAAAAGGTTACAGTCAGGAATATATGGCTTCAAGGCTTAATATTTCCCAAAATGCCTATTCTAAATTAGAAAGAGAAGAGACGGAATTGAGTGTCAAGCGGATTTATGAAATAGCGGAAATTCTGGAAGTTTCTGTTTATCAGTTGCTTCCTGATGTGAGGTCCAGTAGTGTGGTGAATCTTTCAGGTCTTGGGAGGTTGGTTACAAAAAGCCGTTCATTCTTAAATGGTTTATTCGGTTAAGCAGCAAAATCCGGAACTCTTTTCCCTGTATCACTGCTGCTGATCCTGTTGATTTTATTCTTTCTTCCTATCCCTTCAAAAAGCAATGATGGATGCATACTTGTTTGAATATATTTCTCTTTATAATTTATTTTAAACGTTTGGGCTATAACTTAAAACCAAAAGTTTTAATGGATTAATAAATTACGATTTAATTTTACGGGGATTCAAGTGCGGACTTAACGTCAGCATCAATGAATTATTAACCCTCTTGCCATGAAAAATAAGCTACAAAACCCCGTCGTTAAAGATTTCATTGACAGTAAATAATGGAATAGACATGTTAGCCATTAAATTGTCCGTTAAATGAAAATCTAATACGTTGTTTCAATGAATAATTATAAGGAAACCGAAAAGCTGAGAGATAGTCGCAGGACTAAACGTAAACTTTATGATGCAGTTGGAGATATTTTAAAAAACGAGGGCTATAGTGGATTAGGGCCTAATAACATCGCAAGATATGCCGATGTTCATAAAAAATTGATTTACAGATATTTTGTAGGACCTCAGGAATTGATAGAATCCTATATTCTCGAGAAAGATTACTGGACAAGATCTTATAAGAAGCTTCCTGAAATCGTGGAGGCCAACCGCCATGATTTTGGAAGAAACCTGGTTGGAAATATGCTGGCCGAGAACCTTGAATATTTTTCTGATAGTCCGGAACTGCAAAACATCATTCTATGGGAGATCAATGGAAGAAGCCAGATGATGAGTAAGATTGCCAGGTTCAGGGAAAGTATCAAATCCGAATTGTTTGAGTTGACAGATCCTCATTTTGAAGGTTCATCGGTAAATTTCAGAGCAATAGAGGCCGTATTGATTTCCGGGATCAATTATCTGGTATTACATTCAAAAAATAGTGGCAGTAGTTTCTGTGAATTGGATGTCAGCAAAGAATCCGACAGGAGGGAAGTTGTTAAAGCATTAAAACAACTTGTCGGATGGGCGTTTGATGCCGCTGATAAAAAAGGGTAGCATGATTATTTTCTGGAGGTTTTAATCTTGATGCGCTCCAGGTGCCGGCGGGTCACATTCATATAGGAAGCTAAGGTATCGTCCTTTACATTCTGGTGAACAACAGGCATCAGCTTAACCATACTCAGGTATCTCTTTTCCGCGTTTGGAATTCGAAGCATCCGCTCTCTGGCATCCGACAGGAGTTGTTTCTCTTCCAGTAACTTGAAGAATATTTTGGCAATATCATTCGATTCCAGTGACATTTTTAAGCAGGAGTGATGGCTGATGGACAATAGCGAACAATCTTCCAGAGACTGAATGTATTCATTACATGATTCCTGCGAGAAGAAATTATTGGGGATGATAAACTGATCCGGCCCGGCAAACCAGGTGGTAACGGTTTCTTTCTCTCCCATATAATATCCCCTTAACAGGCCTTTTTGAATAAAGAAAATGCGGTCCGGAACCTGTTCTGCACTAATGAGAATTTGATTCACCGATAAACTTAAGGGGTTGAAATGCCTGTTTAACGTATGAAAGATTTCGTCCGTGACCGGACATAAGGACCCTATTTTTCTTCTCAGTGCAGTATGTATCATAGGGGTTTTTGTTTTATGCAATAACTGTTCTGCGATTTGTAAATCAATATGTGGAAATGTTGTTTTTGTGTACAACATGTCGCCGAAGTAGGGTATCTGTTCTTTCATAATAATTTCAATTCTTTAAGTTCTACATACTCAAACTTAAATATCGGTTTTGTGGAAAGTGGTGACATAAAGAATTATTTTTTTAATCTCTTAAGATCACCTTCTCATTGCTTCGGCGACTACTTAGTGCTAATACCATGTAGCAGATCACATCGTAGTCTATGTAGGGATAAATATCACCTGATGTAAAAATAGCGCAAATGGTCCGGCTTCCTGAACAACGCGGATCGGTATGCCTGATTTTATAATGAGTTGGATTTAAGGAATCTGTTCCTATAAATGAATACCATTGCATAATGTCTGTTTTTTAATCGCCTTTACACTATAATTAACACAGGAGGACCCCTCCTGTGTCAGTTCCCAAAGTTTTAATGTTTGTAATAGTGAGTATGGTTCTTAAATTAAAATTATACTTACTCTTTTCAGGGTTTTCAGTATTTCCCTTTGCCTGCTTTTATGGGTATCCGGCATCTCCCTTAATAAATACCAAGTTAATTAGGAAATACAGCCTATTGCCGGACAATTGTCACTTTTTTTTTGGACAATTGTCACAATTTTTCCGGACAATTGTCCGGATCGTAATAAAATCTACAGCAAAGCTGAAATTAAACGCCGACCGTTTTGTTAAAGAGATAGTTATGACATACAATGTTGATTGACTCCTGTTCCCGGCCGGAATAGTGTAACCGTACATTAGGGGTTTCCCTGTTGTTCCATAAGGCAGAAATCATTTCAAATTTCAGCTGCTCAGAGATCAGGGGGTGGTTATGGCCATCGTCAAAGGCCCGGATGGCACAAATGGCTTCCGTTCCACAGCAGGTAGGTTGGGCATAAACTTTTTCATAGTTGTATTTCGTAGTTGGGTCATTGCCCAGGCTTAAGATGTACCAGGATAACATAGTCATTTGATTTAATTTGTGCCAAATTCCATTAAGAGTATACCTGCGACTGCAATACAGGTCAGGATGAAATTTACTTTGAAGTGGGTGTTCCACTTCATTCCTCTGAAGATACCCCCGCAGGGGCAGGGATAACGGTCGTAGAAGCCATATACGGCGCCGCCAATATAAATCGTGAAGGTCAGCATCAACAGGGCAGAAAGATACATTCCTGGTAACCTGGTATCCGGTAACCACAAAATTATGATCAGTGTGAGTTCTGTAACGGGGAGTGTCCAGAATACTATTTTTCCAACCCACCTGGGAAATGCCTGACTTCTTAATCCCCGTCTGAACCGGGGTAAATCCCGGAACTTAGATAGGGCAGAATAGGCCCATAAGAGCATCATAACCGTGGTAATGACAAGAATTAAAAAAGGTATAATGTTCATCTTCGTATTCAATTTTCGTATGAATACTAAGTTACGTGTGGAAGGGGGGCGTTGATTTGGACAATTGTCACATCTTTTGCAGACAATTGTCACATCTTTTATGGACAATTGTCGAGATCAGGCATTAAATAAAACGGTCTCATACTGCTTTATTTAATGCCTGGTGTTTTTAATTCAGGTCCAGGACGATCTTTCCAAAATGTTTTCCGGCAGCCAGGTATTCAAAGGCTTTTCTGGCTTCGGAAAAAGGAAATATCTTGTCTATTACGGGATGAAGGCCCGCTTTTTCAATGGTCTCGTTCATTTGAGAGAATGCGCCTTTTGATCCTACCAAAACGCCTTTGACGGTTAGTTTTTTCTGTAAAAAGTCAAAGATGCTCA
The DNA here is from genome assembly GCF_003852525.1 of Pedobacter sp. KBW06. Taxonomy (GTDB): domain Bacteria; phylum Bacteroidota; class Bacteroidia; order Sphingobacteriales; family Sphingobacteriaceae; genus Pedobacter. The sequence continues at coordinate 829,380 of NZ_QAJL01000003.1, read as the reverse complement.
GGCTGGTTTCTGCGCCGTTTAGAAAACCGATGATGATGATGCGTCCGCCAAACCTGCAGGCTTGTATGGATTCTTTAAATCCGGTTCCTATTACTTCTAAAGCAAGATCTACCCCTCCAAGCGCTTTTACTTTTTCCAGCCAGTCGGGTTCTGTTTTGTAGTTGAAAACATGGTCGGCACCCATTGACCTGGCCCGCTTCAGTTTCTCATCCGAACTGGAAGTGATGATCACGCGGGCGCCTGCCAGTTTTGCAAACTGCAAGGCAAAGACAGATACGCCTCCGGTTCCCTGGAGCAGAACGGTTTCCCCGGGTTTAAGTCCGCCGGCCTCATGAAGGGCTTCCCATGCCGTTAAAGCTGCGATGGGAAGTGTTGCGGATTCCTGAGCGCTTAAATTGACCGGGCTTTTTACCAGGGCTGTTTCAGGCAGGCAGATATAAGTGGAAAATACGCCTGCTGCGTCAATTCCCAGTCTGTTTTCCAATCCTTCGGGCGTTAAATTTCCAGATTGCCATCCAGGGGTAAAATGGGTAGAAACCTGATCTCCCGGAAGAAAGCCGGTTACCGCAGAACCAATACGCAGTACCGTTCCGGCGGCATCGGAGCCTGGGATATGAGGGATTTGATGGCCGAAATCCCCTCTGATCACCATAAGGTCGAGATAGTTTAAGGAAATGGCAGCAACTTTAACCAGCACTTCATCCGCTTTTGGTTCCGGTACCTGACCTGGGGTCAGATTCAGGTGATCGATTCCATATTTTTCATTTACAATCAGTGTTTTCATCCTTTTTGATCTTTAATTTCCTCAAAGCTAGGATAGTGATATCTTTGTGTCAAGTATGCACCTTTTGGTATCCTACAGACTAAAAACATACTAATGCTGATTATCAGTTATAAAAAAAAACGAAAATGACAAAAAAGCTCAATTCAGATCCGGTTTGTGCCGTAGATTATGCTTTTCAAAGGATCGGCGGGAAATATAAAGGCAGGATCATCTGGTATGTCCATACGTTTACTGTTCTTCGTTACGGGGAGCTAAAGAGGCGCATTGTGGGAATTACCCCGAAGATGCTGACGCAAACCCTGCGCGAGCTGGAAGAAGATGGCCTGCTGATCCGGAAGGTGTACAGCGAGGTACCGCCAAAGGTCGAATATACTTTAACGGAATCGGCAAAAGAACTGATTCCTTTTATAGATCATTTGCGGGAATGGGGTGATAGGCGGATGGGGAATTACAAAGTCATCTGCCAGTAGCTGACATCAATCCATTTGTTGAATTTGTATCCAATCTGACTCAGGTGGGCAACTTTGCTGAATCCCAGTCTTTCGTGCATCCTTGTGCTCTTTTCGTTTGGCATTAGAATTCCTGCCACGATAGAGTGTATTTTCATTTCCCGGAGCTCCTCGATCAGCTTACGGTATAAAGCTGTTCCTGTGCCTTTATCCAGGGCTTCAGGATGAAGATAGATGGAGCTGCTGACCGTAAAACGATAGGCCGGATTTTCTTTCCATTCTGTCGCATAGGCAAAGCCCAGCACCTTTCCTTCTTTTTCATATACCACGCAAGGGAATTTAGAAAGAACCGGATTAAGTTTATCCGAAAATTCGGTTGCTGTCAATGCTGCTTCGTCAAACGTCAGGAGCGTATTTTCCGCATAGTGATTATAGATCTCCCTCATCGGGTTAAGATCGGATGGTGTAAACTGCCGGATCATTTTAAGGAAATGGTTTATTTGATGTTGGCTCAAAGGTACATAATTTATTTTACTGCCGCCTCTTCATTGATCTGATGAATGACAAGGTCCAGAGCCATAGCGCTTTGGTGTAGGTATTTGACCAGTTCTTTTTGTTCTTCCTGGTCTGTTTCTTCCAGAATCAATTCTGTAAGCGCCATAATAGAGGCAACAGGTTTTCTGATTTCATGTGAATTTAACCAGGAAACGGCCTTTAATTTCTGGTGCTGCTGTACAATAAGATCTTCTTTATGCTTGCTGTCGTCGATGTTGTTTTCTACAGAGATATAACCTTCCAGTCCGCCTTTTACATTAAACATGGGAGAGAGGTTAAACTGCGACCAGTATTCCTTTCCTCCTTTTGCATAGTTGACGAGTTCTCCACTGAAGAATTCTTTGTTTTCTATTGCTTTACTCAGCGTTTTTACTACTTCAAGGTCAGTTTTAGGGCCATATAACAGGGCTCCATGTGTTTTTCCGAGGGCTTCCTGCATGGTATAACCAGTAATGTTCACAAATGCACGGTTTACCCAGGTAATTTTTCCTTCAATATCAGAGACAATAACAAGGTTGTTCATCTTGTCAACGATCTCCGTCATCCGCCTGTTGTCGCCTTCTGCAAGTCTCTTCTGTTCTTTTTTGAGAAGAAAATACAATAAAAGTCCGGTAACCATGACATAAAAGATGCCTTTTAACGAAGCGGTGTATTTTGCTATTGAAGGCGTTAAATACGACTCCATAGTTTTTAAGAAGCTGTCGCTCAGTGTAATCCATAAAACACCTAATACGATATAAATGATGGGAATTCTATAGTCTCTTGCCTTCAAACTGTTGATGTTTCATAGAATAAATCAGGATATCCCGCTAAGCTGCAAATGTATTAAAAAAATGAAATTCAGCTTAATTTCTATAAATCTTATTGACAGGTCGAAAAACTTCCTTTTGTCAACACGAGATTACCAGTGGTCAATAATATTTTCCGGGGGGATGGAACATCCCGTAATTCGCCGAAAAATATATTTAATCATTGATTTATAAAAACTATGAAAATTTCAACGTACTGCTTTGTGGTTATAGCAGCATTTTTCAGCTTAAATAGTAAAGCACAAATGGAGCCTGGAATCAGGCTTAAAGGCGAATATATTCCTTTTTCCAATTATAATCCAAATGGCAATGGAGACAGCAATAGCGGCAAGAGTGATATGAGAAGAATTGAGGGAGGGATCGGAATTCCGTTATCGGTGAAACTGGATTCTCTGGGCAGACCAAAAATCTGGGCGATGTCACTTGAAGGTTCCTATGCCTCGATAAAAAACCGGGATTTTGAAAAAAGCCTGTTTCCAAATGAATTGTTAAATGCAAGTATTGGACTGATGCACCTCCGGCCAATGAGTAAAACCTGGAACATCATGTTTATGGCTTCGGCGGGTGTATATACGAATATGAAAAAGATCGATTCCAGGGATATCCTCGCAATGGGAGGGGTGATCTTTATCAAGCAATTCAATCCAAGAACGGCTCTGGGATTTGGACCTGTAGTATCGAATAGTTTTGGGGTGCCTATGATCTTGCCCGCCCTATATTTTACCTGGAAAACAGAGGGAAAATTCCAGGTGCTCGTGAACTTCCCGCAGCGGGTTGAAGTGGGGATGAAAGTAAATGAAGCCATCAATTTGAAAGCTGTAGGGGAGATCAGTTCGATGACGGCTGACGTAGACAGGGAAGATAAATTCCAGCTCTCTTATCTGCAGGTGGTGACCGGCTTGAGACCAGAATTTAAAATCGGTAAATCCTTGAGCATTGAACTGACCGCAGGTTATTCTGTGTACCGTTCGATGACCTTTACCAGCAGAAAGTTATCTGACTTTTTTAAGGATAAAAAGGATGAAAAAGTACCTTATTTTAAACCGGCGCCTTATGGAGCGGTAGGATTAAAATGGAATTTCGGAAAGAAATAGCTTGCATCCATCAGATGTTTTGGAGTGCAGTCTGATTTAGGATAAGTTAAGCGCGTCAAAAAATAAAGGCGATGTCCTCAATTGTATCATTGATTTCAATTGAGGGCATCTGTCTTATGCCACGATAGGTTTACCTATTGTCCAACCATGGAAATACTTTACAATTCATAGAAAAACTACAAGTGGCATTTCTATCAACAAAAACAATAGAAGATTCAGCACAAAAAACAAAGTCGAAAATCTTCTGAGTGATTTTTTATCTTTATCCGATAAGCCCTTAACTTCGTTTTCAAAGGTAGCCGGATGATATTTACTTTTAAAGTGCTTAGCCAGCAAAAATGCCGTAATAAAAAATGCGGTCATCAATATAAAAAATGATATTCCTCGTAAATCGAAAGCAAAAAATGATTTAAATAAAAAAGTTACAGACAATGTAAACAAAGCACTAATATGAAATGAGTATGGCCAAGACAAATACAATAGAGCTTGACTGTACGCATAGTCAAAAAAACCATCTCCATGAAGCTCCTTCAAATATTCCTTACTAAGGATGTATCCTAATATCAATTTTCTATCTAACATCTAATTTAATTACAAACCTTAACCGTATCCCACTTAGCAATAGTAGTTTCTTTACCAAGATCAGAATTGCTGATTAAACCCAAAACTAACGAACCTGCTGAAATAATAGCTAAACCTCCTAAATAAGTATGTGAGGCTTTATTGTGGATTTCCTGGACTCTTGTAATTTTCTATACAAAAAATCTGGAATTTGCTTATTTAGTGGGTTCTAAATAGTTTTTTTTCTTAAAAAACAATAAAACATCAAACGTTTTTTTAGGCTAAAACAAATTTAGGCTTTTCTCTAAATTTTCTAATTTAATCTAAAGTGTGTGTTGGTGTTGTTATTGTGTATAAAATAGATATGCTCATATCTAAGAGAGTGTACCAGATGTGTTGCGATAAGCTTACCGACGTCTTATATGAAAATAAGAAAAGATGTCTGAAAAGACATCTTCTTTTGTATTTGAACAGCGCTTAACGGCTGATCAGCTTATTGTAAACGACTTGTTTTAGCAATTCTTCCCTGCGGTGCCTGGAGATCGGTAATTCATGGCCATCAATGAATATTCTTCCGCCCGATACTACATCTATATGCGCAATATTGACAAGATAAGATTTATGGATCCTGAAAAACTGATCAGCAGGTAAAATCTCTTCCAGGGAGACTAAAGTCTGATGAATGATCAGCTCCTGATCTTTGAACTTTAACTTGGCATAGTTCTGCATGCCTTCTACATATAAAATATCAGCCCACAGAATTTTCTTAAAGCTATCTTTTTGACGAACGAAAAGGAAAGGGTCTATGGTAGGTGCCTGTTTTGACAAGCGTTGCATCTGGTGCAATTGTCTTGCTTTTGTTGCCGCCTGATGAAAGCGCTGAAAAGTGATGGGCTTTAACAGATAATCGACAATCTGTAATCGGTATCCTTCCAGCGCATGTTCTGAATAGGCAGTAGTAAGAATGGTTAATGGCGGGTTTTCCATAGACTCCAATAGCTCCAGACCGGTGAGGTAGGGCATGTTAATGTCCAGAAACAATAAATCCACAGGGTTACTATGGATGAAGTCTGATGCTTCCATAGCCGTTGAGCAGGAGCCGGCCACCTGTAGAAAATCCAGCTGATCAATAAAATCGATGATCCCTGTTCTTGCAATAGGTTCATCATCAATAACCAGACATTGTAGCGGTAATTCTGTATGGGTTTTATTGCTCTGCATAGTTTGCTTTCTTTTCTAAATTTATGTTCAGTACCACTTTAAAAGTTGTACCCGTGTTGGTAATCTCCAGTTCATGATGCTCCGGATAAAGAATCTGCAGACGCTGACGAACATTTTCCAGTCCAAGTCCACTATTGCTGCTGTTCTTTCTGGAGGGTTGCGTAGAGTTTGAATTCTCAATCGTTAAACTGAGGTTTTCCTCATGCTGGTATAATTCCAGATGAACATAACCTTTGGAAGAGGGCAAACGGGAGACATGCTTAAAAGCATTTTCTACAAATGGAACGAGTAAAAGAGGGACGATGTCCCTCTTTCCATTAGTGATATTCCATTCGCATCTGACATCCAGTTCATCTCCCCATCGGATCTTTTCTACCGAAACCAGGTCCTTCAGGTACTTGACATCTTTTTCCAGTGTTACGGTTTCCCTGTTGCACTCGTAGATCTGATATCGGAGGATATCCGAAAACCGAACCAGCAACACTGAGGCTAAATCCACATCTTTTTTCATCAGGATATGGATATGATTAAGTACATTAAACATAAGATGCGGATTGATCTGATCCTGTAAGATCCGGACATGCGCTTCCATATGGGCCTGTTTTAATAAATTATGCTGTTGTTCGATCTGGTTGTGCCTCTGATAAAATTTGAACCCGCAAACTGATCCTAAAATCAATAAAGACGCTGGGGAACTTGTGAAAAATAAAAACCAAAAAGAGTTTTGTGATTTTATCAAAGACAAGTCGCTGGGTGTATAATTGGCTCCGTACTTCAGAAATGTCATGTAGTTCACAGCTGCAATGACAAAGGTGAGCAATACAATAACACTGAAACTCTGCATCGCGAACAAAGGTGTTTTCCCCTTTATAAAAGCGTTGGGAAGAATCCTGTTACTGAAAACATAAGAAATCAGCATGGCACATCCAATGATTAGCAAGCAAGGGAAAATGACATAAGCGGTAGGATAATCCCGGCTGATTTGTGCAATCAGAGTAATGGTAAGCAGGACCCAGAATCCGGCGATAAAAAAGAAATGTTTGTCAAATACGGGTTTCTTCATGCTGATGAAATATGCTAGATCAAAGGTTTTAGAAAATCATAAATCCTACACTTGCCTGAAAGGAGTTTGGACGGGATTTAAATTGTTTGCTAAGGCTGGATAATCCACCTTCATATCTGAGGTCAAAAGTAAGCTTTCCTACATCAATTCCTGCACCCACCTGGTAACCGATATTGGATTTGTCGAATTTGCTGAAAGAATTGTCCACCTGTTTGAAAATGGAAGCTTTATCACTGATGGTATAAGAATAAACACCACCACCAAAGATCCTTACATTCAGCAAATCCATGTTGAGCAATTTATAACCCACCAATACCGGTACATCAACGGTAGACCAGCTTACCTTTTTATCGCCGCCAAAAAGATCAGATTCATATTTACTGGATTTTTTAGTGAACAAAAGTTCTCCCTGAACATAAACTTTAGAAATGTCTATCCTCGTGAATGCTCCTGCTGAAAAACCTGTCGCATATTTTGAAGAAATACCGGAAGAAGAAATGGGTAATTTACTGAAGTTAGCTGCTCCTTTAAGACCAATATGGAAAGGATTTTTTTGAGCGTTTGCAGAAAGTACCATCATTGAAAATGCGATCAGAGGTAGAAGAAATTGTTTTTTCATTTTTTTAATGTTTTTGCTGGTTCGCGGAACCGGCATTTGTTAAGTAATTTTTATTTGTTGGCTGCAAAGGGGCGAATAATCCCTGTTGATGGAAAAAGTATTTGACCAAGGGCATGATCGCGTTGACAGCTGGTAAAATGATGGTGACGGTTAAGAAATATATTTCCTGTTAAAGGATTAGAATGGTAGATTGCGATTTTATTTTAAGGAGGATCACATACATGTCTGAGCTAGATGGCAACATACCAGGGTTGGCAATGCCTGATGATATATATAGCTTATATCAGCAGCATTACAGCTATCTCGTTTTTGTGGGCCTTAAAAGTGGTATGGAACTGGCCACTGTCAAAGACCAGATCAATCAGACTTTCCTGTCCTTTCTGGAGAAAAAAACAGATTTTACACAGATCAGCAACATCAAGTCCTATATCCTTACTTCTTTCAGGAGAAAACTGATCGATACCCACCGGCTGGAAAAAAGATATAAAATGGAATCTCTGGATGATTTTACAGACACCTGGACAGAGCCTTCCACAGAAGAGACCATGCTCAATAGCCAGGCACTGGAAGAACTCAAAGATCAGCTCTCCAGGATTTTTGAAAACCTCCCCAGACGTTGCCAGACTGTTATTTTCCTGAAATATTACGAAGGGCTGAGCAATGAAGAGATTGCAGAACGTACTTCTTTAACCATCCGCAGTGTCTATAATAACCTTTTTGAAGGCATCAAACGCATGCGTGAAGAACTCAATAAAGCCCAGTTTAACCCTAAAGACCTGAACATCTTCCTGACGCTGATGTTCGTTTAATGGTTGCTTTTTTCTTTCTCATTTACAGTGTTTTATCTTTTTTATTTGAAAAAGTTGAAATTTTCATGGTAAAAAAACAGCCTTGTTCCGTCTAGTATGAAAAGAGATAGGGATGTATACACTTGAAGAAATCATATTAGACCAGACGTTTACCAATTATTGCCATAGAAGTAATGAGGAAGATGTCCTTCGCTGGCAGAATTACGCGAAAGCGTCGGTAGAAAATGAAGCACAGGTAAGGGAAGCTGCAAAGTTGGTGATTGCACTGAACCAGATGTTGAAAGAACGGGAAGAGAAAACTGCGCTAAAAGAATTCAGGGCATTGGTGCTTGCGCAAAAACGGGGACTGGAAACAACTGAGGATGCCGTTTCGCTGACCGCCGTGAAATCACATCCCGTTAACCGGATGTGGTATGTCGCTGCAGCTTCTGTTCTGTTGGTTATGGGTTCTCTTTTATTCTACCGGCATCAGCAGCAGCAGAAAGTGGAACTGGCACTTCAGCAGGAACAACAACGCTACCGCATTTATAAATCTCCGGTAGGAGAAAGGTTAACGGTAACCTTAGCTGACCATTCCAAAGTTATCCTCAATTCAAACAGTACACTTAAAGTTCCTCATCACTACAATAAAGACAGCCGCAAACTGGTACTGCTGGGGGCCGCTTATTTTGAAGTCAGCCCTAATGCCTCCCTGCCTTTTGTGATCGAATCTTCAGATATGAAAGCAACGGTACTGGGAACCTCTTTTTTTATGCGCGCTTATCCTCATGAATCCGGACAGCAGGTTGAACTGTTAACCGGTAAACTGAAAGTCCAGAAATCCTATTCCTCAGAAACAGACAACAATCCAGAAATCATTGGCCCCGGAGAGATGGTCATGCTGAACAGATCTGTAGACCTGATGGAGAAGGAGACCTTCGATGTTCAGGCGCGTGAATCCTGGATTAAAGGGCAGCTTAAATTTAACAATACCAGCTTTAATACCGTAGTCAGGGCATTGGAGGACTGGTATGGCGTTCCTTTTGAAATTCGCGGAAAACAACAGTCTGCCGGAAAATTCTCCGGAACCTATGAAAATGAACCTTTGGAACGTGTCCTGAATATCTTCTGCTTCGCCACCGATTGCAGCTTCAAAATAGAAAAGGATAAGGTCATCATCGACTTCAATTAATCCACATTATAAACCAAACACACAACCACCACTAACCACATTATGAATAAAATCCTACTGGACCTGCTGCGGCATGGGGTAAAAACCTGCTGCGGGATAGGTGTGATCTTTATTGCCGTATTTTTCGTCTTCTCCGGCAGTGCCAAGGCACAGGAAAAGAAATCCCTGGCATTTAAAAAGCAAACCATTGAAAATGCTTTTAAGCAAATAGAAAAGGTGTATAAAGTTAAGTTCTATTACAATGCCGTGCAGCTCGATACTAAGGAGTTGATTAGTTTCGAGAAAAAGGACCGTACCATTCAGGACGTTCTCGCTGAACTGGAGCTTAAAGTCTTCCTGAAATTTAAACAGGACGGAACCATGATTGCCGTGAAAGCAAAAGTTGCGGCCATCGAAAAAGAAACGGGAGCGGTAAGCCTCAACCCGATCTCGGGAACGGTAATCGATCATTTGAAAAAGCCCTTGCCGGGTGTCTCCATCCGTGTAAAAGGACATCCGGGGCGTTCTGCAATCTCTGATACGGAGGGGAAGTACCGGATTAGTGCTTCCGATAAAGAAATCCTGGTATTATCCTATATCGGCTTTATGCGGACCGAAGTTCTGGTCGGTAAAAATACCACCATAACCACCGTTCTGAAGGAAGAGGTTTCTGAACTGAACCAGGTTGTGGTGACCGGGATTTCGGAACGTAAGAAAGATACTTATACCGGAAGCTCGACTACCTTTACCGGTCAGGAACTGATGAAACTGAGTTCCGGAAATATCCTGCAGGGCCTGGGTCTGTTAGATCCTTCCTTTCGGATTATAGACAACAATATACTTGGTTCGGATCCCAATTCCATGCCGAATATTGAGATCCGCGGAGGCAACAACCTTTCCGAAAGTTATGCCAGCGGTGATCTTCGTTCTGCCTTTTACGGCAATCCAAACCTGCCCTTATTTATTCTGGATGGTTTTGAAACCTCTCTGGAAAGAATCATCGACCTGGATATGAACAGGATCGAATCGCTGACCTTGTTAAAAGACGGTTCTGCTTCTGCTATTTATGGTACACGTTCGGCCAATGGAGTGGTTGTTATCGTGACCAAATCTCCGGCCTCAGGGAAACTCAGGGCTACTTATGCACTGAGCGCTAATATGGTGATCCCGGATTTAAGGGATTATGATATGCTGGATGCGGCAAGGTTGCTGGAGTTCGAAGACCGGGTTGGCCTCTATAGCCGCAGTTCGCCCGCAGAACACATTTTACAACAAAAACTTTATAATGACCGGCTTTCATTATTGAAAAGCGGCGCAAATACATACTGGCTGTCCCAGCCATTGAAAACGGCGCTGGAACAACGCCATTCCCTCACTTTAGATGGTGGCGAACAGTCTTTTAAATACAGTGTCGGCTTTTCAGCAGCACTTAATCCCGGAATTATGAAAGGCTCTTCCAGAAATAATTATCAGGGAAATATGTTGTTCAATTACATTACCGGTGATTTTTTGTTTAGAAATGACCTTCAGGTAGCCAATACCACAGGGAAGAGTACGCCATATGGCAGCTTCCAGTCTTTCGTAAATGCAAAGCCCTATTTTCCTATTCCGGGAGCCGGAGGAGGAGATTCTCCCTTTCTTTATGAGCAGACTTCCACAAACGGGGAACGGGCATCTTTTATTGTCAACCCTTTGTACGATGGAACGATCAATACCCAGAATGTAAGTAAATATACGGAGATCGTCAATAACCTTTCTGCGGAGTGGAAGGTGAATGATGAGTTTCGCTTAAGGGCCACGCTGGGCCTGTCTAAGCGGTATTCCGATACCAAGGATTTCAAGCCTGCCAGTCATTCCAGCTTCTTAAATATTTCTCCTCTGGAAGCAGCCTATGCATTACGTGGAAGTCTCGATGTTTCCAATACCAATTCTTTTGGATATGAGGGGGCATTTTTTGCCACCTTTAGTAAACTGATTGCTGATAAACATAGTTTTTACCTTCAGTCGGGTTTCAATATTAAGGAATCTGTTTCCAGTATCAGCAGGGTACAGGCACAGGGATTTCCAAACCCAAAAATGGATGAACTTGCTTTTGCAAAACAATACAGGGAGAATTCCCGTCCCGGCGGACTGGACAATACGAGCCGTCTGGCGGGATTGCTGGCTACCTTTAATTACGCTTATGACAGCCGGTATTTTGTAGACCTTTCCTTTAAACTTGACGGTTCCTCTCAGTTTGGATCGAATGAAAAATATGCACCGGTCTGGTCGGCAGGATTGGGCTGGAACCTCCATAGGGAAGCTTTTATCCAAAACCTGAATTTCTTTAGTTCATTGAGGCTAACAGGGGCAATTGCGGAAACGGCGAGCCAGAATTTTGCGCCTTATCAGGCCATGACCAAATACCAGTACAATACGGATAACATTTACGACCGTGATTTTGGGGCCTTAATTCAGGGGCTTGGAAATTCAGACCTGAAATGGCAAACCACCCGTCAGAAGAAAGTAGCCCTGGACATGGGTTTATTTGGCTCTCTTTTGACCATCAATGCGGAATACTATTTGAAAAATACTTCCAACCTTTTACAAAGCATCACGCTGGCACCATCTACAGGATTTTCAAGTTTTACCGATAACATCGGAGAACTGACTAATAGTGGTTTTGATATCCGGTTGAACCTGAGGTTACTTCCCGGAGGTGTTAACAAAGTCAGGCTGGGAATGTGGGGGAATATCGGAGCGAATAAAAACAAAATATCCAAGATCTCTGATGCCATGAAACAGCGGAATAAGGTGATCCTGGATGCCATGCAATACAGTTTTGACAGCGATGAAAAGTCGACCCTGCCACCGAATATTTTTACTGAAGGAAGTTCGAGATCTGCCATTTATGCCCTGCCTTCTCTTGGGATAGACCCGGCAACAGGAAATGAAATTTTCCGATATCGTGACGGGAGTATTGGCAGTGATTGGAGAGCTGCAGATCAGATTGCCATTGCAGATGAACGGCCAGTGGTTTCCGGAGGTTTTGGAACCAATTTCAGCTATAAAGGATGGGATGCCGTAATTGCTGCGAGCTATTCTGTAGGCGGATATCTGTACAATTCTACTTTACTCTCTAAAGTGGAAGACATTGACATCAGCGAGAACAACGTGGATGTCAGAGCCTATGAATCCAAATGGGCAAGACCTGGCGACGAAGCAAAATACAGTGCTTTTGCCTTAAACAGGGCAGCAAACAGGGTTGGATCGACCTCCCGTTTTGTTCAGAAAAATAATTACATGACGATCTCGGCGATTACGCTGGGTTATACACTGAACAATACTGCGATGATGAAACGCCTGCATATGCAAAACCTTCGGTTGAGCCTGAGCATGAATGATGTAGCCCGCTTCTCTACCATCAGGATTGAGCGTGGTACACAATATCCTTTTGCACAAAGGATCTCATTTGGGGCAAATGTTACTTTCTAATGGTCTTATCAATCAAAAAATATTTTAGCAAAATGAAGTTATTAAAAAACAGATGCCTGCCTGTATTCCTGCTGGCAGTAATGGCCCTGAGTTCCTGTAAGAAATGGCTGGATGTACAGCCAAAAACAGACCTGAAACAAGAGGAGCTTTTTTCCACGGAGCAGGGCTTCAATGAGGCCATGATTGGTGCTTATGTATCCATGACAAAAGAAGCAACCTATGGACGGGAACTTACCTTTGGGATGATGAGCGTGATGGCTTCTGATTATTCTGTGGGCAGTTCTTCGGAGCAGGCTGCAAGGCTGTTGAAACCAGTAGAAAACCTGGATTATGAAACCGAACAATTCCGTTCAATGATTGATAGGGTATGGTTGCAGCAGTTCAATAGCATCGCTCAGGTCAATGCAATCCTGGAGCATATCGATGCAAAGAAAGCGGTCTTTTCCGGAAATAAATATGGATTGATCAAAGGAGAGGCACTTGCACTGAGGGCTTACCTGCATTTTGACCTGTTGCGCCTGTTTGCACCGGCTTACCTTGCAAGGGACAATCAGAAATATATGCCTTATGTGACGAACTACGGAAGGACGGTCAGCCCATTCTCAACGGTAGAAGAAATTCTAAGTAAAGCACTCGCAGACCTGGATCAGGCAGAAGGCCTGATGGCTGGCGACCTTCTCGGAGTTAAAGGGGCTGCTGACCGCAAGGTGAGGATGAATTTGTATGCTGCAAAAGGACTTAAGGCAAGGATTTATCTTTACATGGGTAATAAATTACAAGCCTTTGCCAAAGCAAAGGAGGTGATCGATGCAAAACAGGTCTTTCTGATGCAGGCCGGAACGGTGATCAATACCGACCGTAGTTTTCATACGGAACATTTGTTTTCCCTATATAGTGAACTTTTCGAAGCCAGAGCGCTTTCGGTATTGGAGCCAAAAACCAATCTGACCACCAGCGCCCCTTATTATTTTACCCAGGAAACTAAACTCAGAGGGAACATTTTTGGAGACCAGCCTACAGACATCCGGTTTAAGGCGCCGATGATGCAGCAGATTAAAGGTTTTCTGATTTCACATAAGTTCCTGTATCCTGACCTTGCCGATGAGGGAACAACGCTCAATCTGCAAAGGAACTATATCCCATTGATGCGCCTGACGGAAATGTATTACATCGCCGCTGAATCAGCTGCAGACCCGGTAACGGCTTTGAGCTACCTCAATACCGTTGTGGGCAACAGGGGCCTTTTACCAATTCCTGCCAGTGCCGATCTGCAGACAGAGCTCAGGAAGGAATACCGTAAAGAGTTTTTTATGGAAGGGCAGCTTTTCTTCTATTACAAAAGGATAAATGCAAATCATATTGAAGACAGCCCTGTTGCACAGATGTCTGCCAAAAGTTATGTGCTTCCCTTGCCGGAAAATGAAAAAATATATGGCGCAAGGTAAGCGCCTTTTTGATCACCATGAACCAAAAATAAACGACAATGAAACAAACAATATACATTAGCACCCTGATTTTGCTGCTGCTGTCTTCCTGTAAAAAGGAGGAGGTAAAGCTTTATGACGGAGGAGACCGTGTGCAGTTTTCCAGGTTAAATATTCCCAATCCGCCACCTTATATTGACAGTCTGGATTTCTCTTTTGCCTCAAAAGGAAATCTGGAAAACGATACCCTGTTTCTCCCGGTGGATGTAACCGGAAGGACGGCAAACAGAGACCGCGAATTTAAAGTAGCTGCCATTCCCGAAGAGTCTTCTGCGGTAGAGGGCATTGATTTTGATTTTGGAAAAGGCATCATTAAAGCCGGACAATTTAAGGGCGTTTTTAAGCTGATCCTTCGCAAAACCAAAGATCTGGAAACCATCAGGAAGAAAGTCTCCTTTAAAATTGTGGCCTCAGCAGATTTTCAGCCAGGCCTGAGCAAACAATTGAAGTGTAAAGTGGCTTTTTTCAATTTCATGGTGAAACCGATAGACTGGGATGCGAAAATGCTGCGTTTCTTTGGTGCTTATTCTAAAACCAAACACCGGTTTATATTGTATCAGCTCGGCTTCCCTGAAATCAATTTTGCCGCTACAGCAGCCCTGGAAGATCCTTCCCGGTATATTTTTTCAGGGGTGAAATTTGCCAATTTTCAATTGAAACTCAGGTCGGTCCTGGACGATTTGAATGCAGGTACATTGAAGCCTGCCGCCGATGATCCTTTTACTTATCCGCTCAAGGATGAGAACGGTTTAAATGTCATATTTCCTTAACCTGTTTAACTGATAAAAAAATGAAACGATTTCATTACTCACTTATATTGCTTTCCCTTATTGGAATCCTGTTTTCTTCCTGTTATAAGGACAAAGGGAATTATGACCTCAGGCCTGTGGATCAGCTCAGTACCCAGGGGCCTGAGTTCAACCAGGACAATTTCGTCTTTTCTCAGCTCGATAGCCTGAAGATCAATCCGGAGGTGACGTTTACGGGAGACAGTGCGCATCTGGAGTACAGCTGGAAGCTGATTCCGCAACTGGCAAGGGTAGGGGATACCACCATCAAAAAGATCTCTTCACTGAAAAACCTGTTGTATGTAGTCCGGGTACCCATCGGGCTTTACACTGTTCTTCTGGAAGTGAAAGATGTAAAAACTGACATCATCAGGAGCAGAACCTACGGGCTTAATGTAAAAGCAAAAGCTTCACAGGGATTTCTGGTGCTGAATGACAAAGAGGGAGGTGTTCAGGACATCGACGTTATTCTGGACAATACCAAGCCTGAGATTTTTTGGGGTGCTTTCTCCGCTAACAATACCTTCAGCCTCAGGGAAGCCACCGGGATGAGCATGATCCAGTCGGCCGCAAATGCCAGTGGTTTACTATATGTCTTTAGAAAAAGCGGTGGTTATACGTTATTGCCAAGCTTTGGTTTCTTACAGGATGTTAAAGCCTGGTTTTTTGATGCTCAAAGTACGTATGCACCAACATTGATCTACCAGGATTTTTTTGGCGCAAACAATTACATGATCAATAACGGAAATGTACATACCACGAATCTGATCACCCCGCCACTGTTGTTCGGTTACCGGGCTTCTGGTGATTATAAGGCTACAAAATCATTGATCATGAGTACTTATGTTTTTGTATACGATGACCTCCATCACCGCTTCTTGAAGTTCAATAAGTCTGCCGGGAAAATGCAATCCATTATCAAGAATCCGGCAGATGCTTTTGATATCGAAGATATAGGCAATAAATCCTGTCTGCTTTTCGACCACAATATGGCTTCCACGGTAAGCCCCGGTGCCGCAAATTTCAATACTTTAAAGCCTTTGGCTTATTGTAAAGACAATCAGACCGGGAAAACCTTTGTTTATAAATTTGGTTTTTACAGGTCGCTGGCCAGTTATTGCGAAAGTGTGAAAGAGGTGACTGCTCCCGGCTTTTCTACAGCAACAGCTTATGTGAATGCTTCCAATAATCCACTTACCTATTATGCATCCGAAAATAAGATTTACGCTTATGATTTTACCAATGATGTGGCCAGGATGGTCTATACTTTTGATCAAACGAATGTATCCATTGATCAGTTGATGACAAACGGAACACAGCTTTTTGCAGTGGTAAACAGCAAGACAGGCAATTCAGGTGCTGTTTTCTTCTTTAAAGTAGCCGCTACAGGTTCATTCACAGGGGATACCTACTTTTCTAAGTATGAAAAATTCGGAAAAATTACTGAGGTAAAGTATAAAAACAATACACTCAATCCAGCAATACCCTGGAAATAACAAGAGTGGTCAGATTAATAAAATTCATCATTTTGCCATTTAAAGGCTTTATGTGTTTGGTGTCGCATAAACATGGCTGTTGGTACTCAGTTATGTCCGGCGGGCCTCCTTCCGGAATGATGAATCCATTTTGAGACTACTCTTTCTTTAAAAACTACCCCGGGGGAGCTCCCCCTCCTTCGGGGCTGGTTTTTGTACATCCTAAACACACACAAATTATAACCTTATGAAACGAATACTTGTAGTGATCCTGAGCATGGTCACAGGCCTTACTTATGCCCAGGGCATTAACTTCGAAAATGTGCCTGGCTGGAAAGATGTCCTCGCGAAGGCCAAAAAAGAAAAGAAAGCCATTTTTGTCGACAGCTATACCACCTGGTGTGGTCCTTGCAAACAAATGGACAAAGATGTTTTTCCGCTGAAAGAAGTGGGCGATTTTTTCAATGCCAATTTCATCAGCTTTAAATTACAAATGGATAAAACCCCAAAAGGCGACGCTCTTAAAAAAGGGCAGTATGCTGATGCGGAGAGGTTTGAAAAAACGTATCAGATCAATTCTTATCCATGCTATCTGTTTTTTGATGAACAGGGTACCCTGATTCATAAAGCTGGCGGAGGAGGTTTGAAACCTGCTGATTTCATCGCTATAGGAAAAGAGGCACTGGACCCTGCTCAGCAAATGCTGTCGTTCAAAAACAGGTATAGTAAAGGTGAAAGGTCTGCTGAATTTATACAGGCCTATGTTAAGAAACTGGCTGCTGCCGGAGATTCAGGACTTGCTGCTGTTGCGGATGATTTTCTTAACCTTCAAAAAGATAAGTTCTCTTTAGAAAGCATTCAGCTGATGATGTTTATGACCACGGGAAGCAGCAGTAAGTATTTCATGGAACTCCTGAAGAATAAAGAGAAGCTGGCTGCCGCCATCGGCAATGAAAAAGCAAAGGCTTACTTAAAGAAAGTGATTGATGCGGAGATCATGTCCAGAGCGCTGAAAATAGAGATGGGAAAAGATAACCAGAAGAGCTACCGCATTGATGAGGCCGGTTTATCTGCTTATTTTAAACAGTTTTATGCACCCGATACCGCCGAATTTCTGAGCGCTTTTCATGCCGCATCCATCCTTAAAATGCTGGATGAAGATCAGGCCTGTTTAAAAGCCAAAGAGGTATTGGCAAAACATGGTTCAAAACCAGACATGCAGCAGTCTGCACAACTGGCCCTCCTGATTGCAAGAACAGGGGCCAGTCAGGAAGACAATAAGCTGGCGCTGTCGGTTTTATCTGCTTACGGGCAGAGTTCAGATTATTTAGTGAACCAGACCCTGAGTAAGCTATACAGTTATCATGCCGAGCCGGTAAAGGCTTTGGAATATGCCGCTAAAGCCTTGGAAATCATGAGGAAAAATAAACCCAACTATCCGGATATCAGCCCTGAAGAGTTTTTGAAGAGAACTTTGTCGTCCAATATTACCCCTAAAATTGTGATCAATTAAATATGAATTTATCAAGAAATGTAAGGATGCGCAACATTCTTTTTCTAGCCCTCATGCTGGGATCGTCAGCAGAGTTATTTGCTGCTCATGACCGCCTCCATTCTTTTAAAACTGAAATAGAAAGTGTGCAGAAGGGGGCCGGGCTTAAAGCGCCGGTATTACCTGAACAGATCAAATCGGGCTTTAAATTCCTGGGCGGTTTAATGTTTGTCGAGGTGGTCGTGAATGGAGAAAAAGGGCTTTTGCTGGTAGATACGGGAAGCAATGGTTTTATCCTGCTCAATTCTGAATACTTTAAATCCCAATCCAGTGGCCTGCAAATGAAAGGAATGGCTGGAGCCCTGGCCATAGAAAAGGTGAAGCTGGAAAAACTGGAATGGGAGAACCTGAAACTGGAAAATCAAAGCCTTCCCGCCTTTAACATGAGCCAGCTTAAAACCGGAACAGGAGATAAGGTTCTGGGACTGATCGGGAGTTCTTTTTTTAAAGAATATCATTTGGTGATGAACTTTGCCAGTAGGGAGCTGGAATTGAGTAAGAAGCTGGTTAAATCCCCTTTGATTAAAAATATCCTTCCCATTATTCAGCTTCCTTTTGAATTGCTGAATGGTTTTCCGGTGGTAAAAGCGAACATTGGAGATCAGGCTTATCAGTTTGTGATGGATACCGGGTCCACAGATAATGTTATTGATCAGGGCATTGAAAAGGAGATTGCTGCGATCTGGACAGAAACAGGAGCGGTAAACATGACGGAGGGGAGTGGCAATGGCGGGAAAGTCCGCAGAGGTAAGCTTAAAAGTTTCCTGATCGGAGGCTTAAATATGGAACAAATTGGAATGGGCCTGAATGTAATGCCCGATTTCGATAAAAAAATGAACATTTCCGGAATCCTGGGATTTCAGTTTTTGAAATACTTTTTTGTGGAGATCAGCTATCCTGACAAAACCATGAAATTTTATGATATGGCTGCGGTATTGCAGCAGCAAAAGAAATAAGGGTTTGAAGCAGGGTTCATAACCCTGCTTCAAACCTCGTTTATTCATGGTTTAGGGAGACTTTATAAATTTCTACTTCCCCATAGGCTTCACAGGATTCTCCCTTTACTTTCCTCTTCCCCTGACAGGAAGATTGTACATAGGCCCCGGCTTTAAAATAGGCATTTCGAAATGCTTTAGGATAGCTGAACCTGAGCTGTCCATTGTAATAACAATCAGTCTGGTCTTTGCTCACTTTGAAGGACACGGTAAACCGGGTTCCCAGCTGGTAATTCTCTTCCAGTACCGGGCCTTTTTCATCGCCCATTTTAACAAATAGCTTGTTTTTTTCTAACCTGAAGACAATTACATCGTCCTGGTCATCGTGAATCTGGCCAACTACAATGTGCGGCTTTTCGAGTGGAAGATGGCTGATGCGCTGGTCAATAAACAGGGTATGTGTGCCTGTTGAAGAAGACCAGGACGCATTTTTCTTTCCATCGTTTGTCATCTCTCTTAATTCCGATCTCGGATAACCAGAGCCGGAGGTGGTTGTTCCCCCGGTATTGGCCCGAAATACGACCGCATCTCCGGAAGCATTGGTATGAAACCATTGCGGATGCTGGTATGTATTTAACTCCGGTTGTTTATATTCATCAGATCTGCCAGGTGTTTTAATCCCTTCCGGAACGTTTAATTTCCAGTTTTGCAGGGTTAATATTTCTGAAGGCAGCTGTGCAAGGGCTGGCTTTACTGAGCTTAATGCTACAAGCAGCAGGAATTTATTCAGGTTCATAGTTCGTAATTCCAATAAGAGATTGATCGTTAGCCGCAGGAGCTCCATCAGACCATTCGAAGTTTAATTTTTCCGGGTTTTTATAGCTGGGTTTAATCTGGTAAATGTGCGGGCCTGAGACTTTATTATAAAAGGACTCTACCTTTCCCGATTCGTAGAAGTTGCAGTAATCAACCAGGATCTTGTCCCAGCGGTATTCCTGGAAGAGAATCGCCCGGCCGCCTTGTCCGGAATGGGAAAAGTTGCTGTTGGTCAGGGAAGCCTGTTGTGCACCAATCAGTCTGACTACCGTTCCCTGCTCTCTGTTTTCGACCTCGTTAAAAGTACAGTGGTCTATCGTTACAAAAGGCCCTAAAGTACTCTCATCATTCCCGCCACGGTAAACATTGATGGCAGCACCCAGCAGGTTCGTAAATGTACAGTTTTTGATGAGCGTATATTCTGCATTGTACATCCCTTTGTCGTCCTTCTCGGATGCGAGGTCAATTCCCGTACCTGACATGTGATGGAATATGGAATTGGTAACCACAAGACTATCTGCCAATGTGCTTTTTGAAGCTTTGAAACCGGCATTCGTACTTTCATTATAGTCGTAAAACTCACAATCGTCAATAAACAAACGGTAAGGCCTGTTCATGGGCAGGTCTGTAGAGCGGATTCCGGCATCAGCAGCGGAGAAACTTTCATAGGTTCCTTTGAAAGCAATGCCTTTTACCGCAAGGTCAGCTCCATTTTCAATACTGATGAGAGCGGGCATGGCTTTATAAGAAGCGTTGACTAAAACAGGTCTGCTTTTCAAACCTTTTGCCGCCATGATGACGAGGGGTTTCGTTACCAAAAGTGCTTTCTGCATCTTGTACAAAGCAGGTTCGTTAAGGACAATGGTATCTCCCGGAATGGCTTGCTGAAGGATTGCTGCTAAAGTATGGCTCTCGCTGGCTTTAACGGGAAAGCTCATGGGCTTTCTGTGTGTTTTTTCCTGTTCAGGACGGTACCAGGAAGCACCGGTATTTTCTTTTTTGATCAAAGGAAGTTTCTTTAAATCAGCGCCATAGTTTTTGTCGTAAGGCAGCTGAAAACCATTAATCTTTATGGTATTGGTTTTTATCTTTTTGAATCCCGGGGGAACCTCTCCTTCGAAATGATCATCCAGTCCGTTTTCGGAAAAGATGATTCCCTTTCCGGTATTTGCATTGCTGTAAATTTCCGGTCCTGAACTCAGGATCAGGTTGTTTTTAAAGGCCACATTTTCAGGGGCAAGTGTGCGCTCGGCATCTTTACCGGCCCCGAATAAAATGCTGGCACTATGGATAAAAGTATTGCGCTCAATCAGGGCGTCTTTTACCTGATAATACCTGTTGATCAATGAATTGGGGACGCCGTTCAATACCGCAAGCGCAGCTCTGAAATTGGTACCCTGAAGCTCAGAAAATACATTGTTAAAGACTTTTTGGTTGGGGTTAATTACCCGGACACCTCCGGTATAGGGTTTGTTGTTCCCGATGAAAAAATTGCCTTCCACCACATTTCCTGAACCATGTCTCAATACCAGTCCGCCTTCACATTCCAGAAAGGTATTGAAGCTGACGTTATTTTCACCCGATTTAATTGACACGATCTCTACTTCTCCATTGCATCTTTCGAAAAAATTACGGACAATATTGGTTCTGGAAGCGGTTAAAGAATATCTGGAAACACCTATCCGGATCGTCTCTCCGCCATTAGAACCGAAACGCTGACGGCCTTTGAAATAATTGCTGTCGATGCTGTGCTCATTTTGCTGACTGCGTTCATCGTCCAGCTCTGCAATAATAAGCGGTCCGGAATTGAGTTTATTGACAAAAGTAGAATGGTCAATGCGGTTGTGTTTGCCATATAAGGTCAGCCAGCTGTCGGCTTTAAACCTTTCCGGCTGACTGTAATTCTCAATCACAATTCCGGTAACCCGACAATTGTTGGCCAGGATCTCATTACTGATGCGGAAGGAAATCACTTCTCTTTTCGGACTGAAACCATTCCTGAAATGAAAATCTTTAAATACCAGATAGGAACCACCCAGCTGTACAAATGACTGGCCGGTAAAGGTGACGCCACCGGGTGTCTCCGGCATAATGACGATTGGTTTTGTTGCGGTTCCTTTTCCCTGAAGCCGGAGTCCTGCATTGTGCCATTCCTTATTTTTCAATAGAATGACTGCGCCGGGATTTGCTTTCGCAACCGCTGCGTTTAAGGCTTCCGGACTTTCCACGAGTACGGGATTCTGGCCTTGCAGCAGTGTCGTGCCTCCCCGGAGGGAAGCTGCCCCTGCTTTCTCCGGACCAGAAAAAGCGCCGACGCTGCAGAGCAGGAGAAAAGATAAACTAATTGTCTTCATGGCTTATTTGGAAACTAAAATGTCAAACTTAATAGTGGATAATGCAGGAGTTGACCCGATACTGACTTCTTTTGCCCTCATTAACTGATTGACAAAGCTGCCATCAGCTTTAGGTACGCGAATCCAGATGAGATAGGCAGTCGTCAGGTTAAAGGTATTGGCGGCCTGATTGGTAACCAGGGCATCGAACTTGGCGGTACTGCTTCCTGGAACGAGAATTCCTTCAAAGAATTTATCATCCAGATCGGTAATACTATTGCTGGTATAGGCTGCATAGATTTTGTCTGCGGCGGCGGTTCCGGGGATCAATACCCTGAACCGGGTTGCTTTGAGGTCTGCTGCATTTGGCTCCCAGATTAAAGCGCCACATTTATAATTTTTAGCAATGGTGGTCGTATTTCCCGGGCTATAGAGGGTGAAGACGGGAGTGGTGCCGGAACAATAGGTTACAAAATCCATTTTCTGTTCCTGTCCGCTGATGTTACAACTGCCCAGAATGGTACCGCTTTCTCCGATAAAGAAGCTGCCTGAAGATGGGGCGGAAGCTGTTCCGTTGGCCATCATACTCAGGTCCTGATACAAGGCATAGGACCTCAATGGAATGGTAATGAAGGCCTCGGCTTTTAATCCAAAATGATCTGTAACCACTACTTTTAGCTTCGCTGCGTTTTTACGATAGGTATAGTCGTAATTCAGTGCATATATCTTTTCATTCTGTGTCAGATCGATTTTGGATACGAGTGCAAATGTCCCTTCATAATCATCATAGATCTCGATCAGTTTCAGGCCGTTTTCAGAACTGGCCTTTGCAGTAATGCTGATTTTACCATTGTTATCCGGAAGCAGGCTTAAAGGCGTGTTTTCCAATTTAGGAAGGGGAGGTGTAAAAGCGCTGACCTTTATGAAACTTTCAAAAGAGGTATTGTCCAGGTGTTTCACCATCATTTTTACGCCGGAGACCGCGATCATTTTTGCGTTTCCAAAACTGAGGGTAGGAACATTGAATTTATAGGCATTTCTGCTTTCTCCGGGAGGTGTTCCGATATAGATCAGGGAGTCAGGAACGTTGTTTCGCACGAGGTAATAATAAATCAGTTTGATTCCTGCCGGCGAGTTTAGTTCGCCGTTAATTTCTGTATCAGGGCTGATCTGTCTGGTCGCCATGTTATAACTGAAATCCTTGGTGCTGACTGTGTCCGGGCTGCTGCCTGTTGTTTTATCTTTTTTGCAGCCCTGAAAGAGAATGCCGGTCAAAAGCGCAATGGTTAAAAAAGTATGCTTCATCATCAGTTTGGTTAAAGGTTAGTACCCTGGGTTTTGAATGATTTTTATCTGGTCGTTGGCATCCAGTTCCCGCTGAGGAATGGGCAATAATAATTTTTCTTCGGTCAGGTTGGCCTGTAATTCGGCAAGGGTAAATGCCGGGCGGTAGGCTTTATAATGCGAGTCAAACTCCAATGCATAATGATTTTTGATCACTTTTATCGCCTGCCCGGTTCTCAAAAGATCAAAGAACCGCTGATTTTCAAATGCAAATTCAAACCTTCTTTCGTTCAGCAATGCCGATAAAAAGCGGGACTCATCTGTGAGCCCATTCGGGTTACTTCCATCCAGCGGATATTTGTAGAATCCGGTATTGAAATCGCCGCTGGTATAGTCCACAGCTCCGGCTCTTTCCCTCACCTGATTGATCAGTACGGTCGCCGCATTTCCAAAGCCTAAAGCTTCTGCTTTCATCAGCAGTACATCTGAGAAGCGGAGGACCGGGAAATCATTTTCTGCATCGAATTTGACCAGTACCGGGGAGATGAATTTTTTGACGTATAATTTAGAAGAATATTTGGCCATGGTAACGGCCTTTCTGCTGTCGGTAGCTCCTGTAGCAGGAGTTTTATAGGCCAGGTCCAATTCATTGGTCGGGAAATTATAACCGCTGCCATCACCATTTACGATCGCACTTCCACTGGAGGTGGGCGCAAAGTTATTGGCCATCAGGTTGCCCAGGCCAAATCCACCGGCTTTAAACCTCACGGCAAAAACAATCTCTTTGTTCATCTCGTTGTTGATGGAAAATACATCTGCAAAGGAAGGCAGTAAAGCATGTCCGCTATTGCTGATCACTTCATCGAGTAAAGGGAGAGCTGCTCCAGGTTGTTTGGTAGTCAGGTATACTTTTGCCAGGAGCGCTTTTGCTGCCCAGGAAGTGGCGCGTCCCACCTCGGTATTGCTGGCCGGGGAATAGGGGGCCGGAGAAAGCAGGTCTTTGGCGGCCGTCAGATCTGCAATGATCAATTCATAACAGGCTGCTACAGGTGTCCTGGCAATTTTCTTTGATTGTTCCGGATCTACGGGCTCCGTCACCAGGAATACATCGCCATACAGTCTGACCAGGTTAAAATAATGGTAAGCACGTAAAAACAGGGCTTCCCCTGCAAGCTGGTTTTTCTGTGCCGCGCTCATCACTGCTGTTCCTTCTCCCAGACTAGTTTTTCCGGCGGTATAACCGACGCCAAGACTCTTCAATACATAATTGACCGACCTGATGTTTTTGTACGTCTGCAGCCAGTACTGGTAAACTTTATCATGTGCCGAGTTCAGCGTAAACATATCCAGTTCATTGAACTCGAAATTGATGGCTGCCGAACTGTTGGCTACCCCTTGTTTGGAATTGTCCGTTCTGAGGTCGCTGAGCATCCATTCATATTCCAGCGGCTTTTGTAACCCGTAATAACAGCCGGTTAACCCTGCCTTGGTTTCCTCATAATTTCTATAAAAGGCATTTACCCCGATGTTGGAAATGGGATCAATGTTGATGATCTTTTTGCAAGCCATTGTGCTCATGATCAGTAAAATTCCTGTTCCGATATGCGTCAGCTTTTTCATTTTAAATATGCTTAGGTGGTTCATCATTAGAAGTTAACATCTATCCCAAAAGTGTAGGTCCTGGAAATCGGGAATGCGCCGCGTTGGTATCCATCTACAAGAGGAGAGGAATATTGCGAAGAAGTGGCCCTGGCTTCCGGGTTAATGCCCCGGTAAGATTTTCCCATCAGGTAGAGTAAATTGTCGGCGGAGCTGTACACCCGGATTCCGGTAACTCCTAATTTTTTAGTGAATTTTGAAGGGATGGTATAGCCCAGAATTACATTTCGGATGGCGGCGTAAGAACCATCTTCGATCACATAGTCTGTTAACAGCCAGTTTTCTCCGTTGGTGTAATAAGGGGTTTTGCCGTCGCCGGGATTTGCGGCACTGATCCACCTGTTTTTGTTGAAGTTTTCATTGTACCTTCTGGATTCGTTATAGTTTGCATCTCCGTTGATCAGCTTCACACCCTGAACGCCCTGAATCAGGATGTTGAGGTCAAAACCTTTGTATTTGAACGTATTGTTGATGCCCCAGGTGAAATCCGGAAAAGGACTTCCCAATGCGGTACGGTCATTTACGTCAATCTTATTGTCGCCATTTACATCTACAAATTTTAAACCTCCGGGTGCATAATATTTTGCCAGCGTAGAAGTTTGTCCGCCTGCCTTTGCTTCATCAATCTGCGCCTGTGAGGTCCAGATCCCATTTGTTTTATATCCGAAAAACTGAATCGCCGGTTGTCCGACAATGGCGGCATAGATCTCATTCCTTTCCCCGTAATTGTATTGAAAGGGCTCGCCGCCAAGTTCCAGTAATTTGTTCCTGTTGGCAGAAAAGTTCAAAGAGGTTGACCATTGAAAATGATCATTTTTAATGTTGTGGGAGCTGAGTTCAATTTCCAGACCCTGGTTTTTGATCCTGCCCGAGTTGTCGAAATATTCAAAAGATCCGCTGAAAGATTGTGTAGAGCGTTTGTAAAGGAGTTTATCGGTATTGGAATTGTAGTATTCCAGTGTCAGTCCGAATCGGTCTTTCATAAAACCGAGGTCTAAGCCTGCATTGAATTCAAAGGTCCGTTCCCAGGTGATGTTCGGATTGGCCAGTACATCAGAGTTGGGGGCAAGGCCAAGGTTCACGGAACCTGTGCCGCTTCCGAAAGAATAGTTGCCCGGATACAGCAGGTTCTGGAAGGCAAAGCTCTGGATCTTATTGTTTCCTGTAGCCCCGTAACTGGCCCTGATTTTCATGTTACTGATCCAGGAAATATTTTTCATAAATTCTTCTTTTCCGATTCCCCATCCGGCAGATACCGCAGGGAAGGAACCGAATTTTTGTCCTTCGGCGAAATAGGAACTGCCATCCATCCTGAAACTAACTGCCAGCAGGTATTTGTTCTTGTAATCGTAAGTGAAACGGCCAAGGTAAGAGATCAGGCCGATGCGGTCTTTTAAAGTATTGGTTAAAGCCTGGTCAATTTGTGCAGCCTGATTCAGGGTTTCAAAGTTGTCGGTAGGGAAGTTTCTTCCAACCATGTTTGATTCTTTAATCTGGGTTTGCTGGGTGGTAAAGCCCAGTAATCCGCTGAAGCTATGGTTCCCTTTGGTCAGGTTATAGTTCAGCGTGTTTTCCAGCAGGAGGTCAAGATAGGTTTTGGTATATATGGTCGCTTCGTTCACATCGCCATCTTTTCGGGCGCTGGATTTGGTGAAGGTATTGTTTTCCTGTTGGGAATAGTAACCGCCTATGGAGCTTTTAAAGATCAGGTTTGGCAGGAATTTGATGCTGACATCACCTCCGCCAAGCATCCTGTAGGTTTGCTGGTCGCGGGTTTCACGTGCAGCGATGGAAACCGGGGTATTGTTACTCGTGGCAAAAGGTTCCACCGGGCCGGTACTCGTCCAGCTGCTTCCGTCGGGCATGGTTCCTGAATATTGCAATCCGTTAAAATGCCGCGCCTGTACAAAATCTCCGGGAAGAATATTTGCCCATTGAGAGTTCTGACGCACATAAGCTGCGGTAAAGTCATTGTGACGAACCGGGAGGAAGGAGCCAAACCTGAAATAATCCGTGAAATTTACTGCAGGTCTTTGTGTTTTAATATAGGAAGGGTTGAAATTGATGCTGAAATCGACTTTCTTGCTCAATGCGCCATCGACTTTCGCTTTCACATTGATCCGGCTGTTGTCACTGTATTTAAGCACGGCTTCATCTTTTTGCCCGCTGGCAGAAATGTAATACCGAAGGTCTTTTTTACCGCCGGAGATGCCCAGCTGAATATTTTTGATGCCTGCACTTTGCAGGGCTTCCTGCTGCCAGTCGGTGGGGATGCCACTAATCTGGTCTTCGATGATATAAGCTGCTCTTTCCGGACCCGTGATCAGGTTTTTTGAATTGGCAGGGACCGTCGGGTCATTTTCCCTCAGGGCAGCTTCTGCAAAAAGCATTTTTGTATAATCGGTAATGCTCATGATCGGGTTGAGCGCATAAGGTTTCTTGAAACCATAATAGGATTTCAGGCTATACCTGGGCTTGTCGGAATTTCCACTTTTGGTGGTGATCAGGATGACTCCGTTGGCCGCCCTGGAACCGTAAATGGCTGCAGATGCAGCATCTTTTAATACTTCTATAGACTCCACATCCTGTGGGTTGACAAAGGATAAACCATCCGGAACCGGATAACCATCTACCACAACCAGGGGCTGTGAGCCGGCACTGATCGAGCTAAACCCACGAACCCTGACAATGGGTTCTGCACCGGATTCGGAACTGACATTCTGAATGGTCACTCCGGCAATTTTTCCGATCAGGGCATTGTCCAGACGGGCGGTCGGGATTTCATCCAGGTTTTCATTTTTCAATTTACTGACTGCACCTGTTACTGCTGATTTTTTCTGTGTACCATATCCGATCACGACGACCTCGTTCATCGTATTTGGAATTTCCTGAAGGGTTATGGTGATGCTTTCTGCTTTTTTAACAACATAGGCCTGCGGTTGAAAACCCAGGAAATTGAAAAGCAATAGCTTTCCCGTTTCGGCAGTGATGCTAAACGCTCCGTTGTTATCGGTTACGGCACCTTGTTTGGTATCTTTCACCGTCACAGATGCACCTGGTAAAGTTTCGCCGGTTGCGGATTTCACCACACCTTGTACTTTTACCTTGCTTTGTGACCAGCCTGTGTTTGCGAACAGGAAACACGAGAGCATAACAATCCCTATGCTTCGCAACAAAACTTTAAAATTCATATCTGGTTAATTTATATTTGGTTCAGGTTGTATCTACTTGGTAAAATCCCCATTTACGGTAGAAAGCAGCTTTTTTGTAACAGTGTAAAGCCAGTATTGGTTAAATACGGGAAGCCGGAGCTTCCCGCATGGTGTTTCCGGTTTAAGAAAAATTTAAACCGCCATTGATGTCTATATTTGTTCCGGTGATGTAAGTGGCCTGGTCTGATGCCAGGTACACAATCAGGTCTGCCACTTCTGAGGCTTGTCCTTCTCTTTTCAGTAAAGTCGCATTGGCCACATTTACCCGCACTTCAGGTTTACTGAAAGTATCGTGAAAAGTGGTTGCGATCATACCTGGTAAAACTGCATTTACGCGAATGTTCTTCGGGCCAAGCTCCTTGGCCAGTGCCCTGGTATAGGTCGTTACCCCACCTTTAGCTGTTGCATAAGCACTTGCACCTGGTCCGCCGCCATCTCTTCCTGCAAGGGAAGATAAGTTGATAATGGAAGCTCCGGAACCCATGTAAGGAATTGTCGCTTTGCTCACGAGATACACACTTTTAAGGTTGAGGTCCATCACTGCATCCCAGAAATCTTCATCCAGTTCTGCGGTTGGTTTTCTGGCCACCATTCCTCCGGCAACATTTACCAGAATGTGGATTTCCCCGCCAAAGGCAGTCCTTGCCTGTTCGATCAGTTGGGTCACCTCTGCAGATTTTGTCACATCACCTTTTACGATGATGGCTTCTCCGCCATTTTCTTTAATCAGATTTAACGTCTCTTCTGCATTGGCCAGGTTGCTCAGGTAATTGATCACCACTTTGGCCCCTTCTGCTGCCAGCTGTAAGGAAACAGCTCTTCCGATATCTCTTGAACCACCGGTTACAATTGCCACTTTATTTTTTAAACGCATATTAAAATATTTATGAATGAATGATTTTTTTAGAAGTAATGTATTTGATGCAGATCCAGGTAACGGGAACCAGGACTGCAGCCAGGACGAAGAAAGAGACGTAACTCGTTTTCGTCATTGCGGGTACTGCCCAGGTGGTGATCAGGGTTCCCACTACTGCTGCGGTACCGCCCATGCCGGCAACAGTGCCCACATTTTTCCCGTTGAAATAGTCGCTGGGTAAAGTTTGAAGGTTGCCGATCAGGAATTGAAAACCGAAAAGGGTAGTCCCAATCAGCACCATGGCCAGGACGGGTGTAGATTTCAGTCCGTCCAGCAGATAAACAATGGCAATTAGGGAAACCAGCATAATGCCGCAGCCCAGTGCCACAGAATTTTTTCTTGCTTTAACCGCATCAACTCCCCGTTTCACCTGCCAGGAAGAATGGTAACCACCCAGCAGACTGCCGATTGCGGCAAACAGGTAGGGTAGCCAGGTAAAGGCACCGATCTGTTTAATATCGAACAGGAACTGTTCTTTCAGAAAGGTGGGCAACCAGGTCACAAACAGCCACCATACCGGGTCGATAAAGAACCTGGCCATAATGATGCCCCAGGTATTTCTGAATTTCAACAATTCCCTCCAGCTCAGTACAGGCACGACTTCTACAGAACTGTTGCTTTCCGGATCCGTATCGAGGATATAGTTTCTTTCTTTTTCTGTCAGCCATGGATGTTTTTCTGGAGCCGCCTTATTGATGATCAGCCAGGGGATGATCCAGATCAGACCTAAGGCCGCAATGAGGACGAAGGTCATTTTCCAGCCGAAAACGATGTACAGAAAAGCAATGATGGGGGCGGAAACCACCGATCCCAGTGATGCACCGGCGCCAAAGATCCCTTGTGCAATGGCCCTTTCTTTTGCCGGAAACCATTCTGCATTGCTCTTGGTTGCTCCGGGCCAGTTGCCCGCTTCGGAAAAACCCAGCATAAAGCGGAAGATGTTAAAAGACATCAGCGACCTTGCAAAAGAATGCAGGGCAATGGAGATGCTCCATCCGATGATCGAAATGGTCATCCCCAGTCGGGTACCTACAGCATCCATGAGTTTACCGGTAAAGGTTTGACCCAAAGCATAAGCGATCATAAAGAAGGTCGTGATCAGTGCAAGCGCATTTTTATTGTCGGCATCCGCAATCCCAAATTCCTTGTAAATGTAGGGCCACATGATATTGATGGCACTTCTGTCGATATAGTTGATCACTGTTGCCAGGGCAATCAGCGCTACAATGTACCACCGTAATCCTTTGATCTTCATAGTCCCAGTCCTTTCAGGAATTCCATGATCTTGGCATTGACCATTGCATTCTCTTCTGCAGGGAATTTTCCGTGTAAGCCACCTTTTACGGTAATGAATTCATTTTTAACCCCCATTTCGTCGAGCTTTGCTTTCAGGGCAACAGATTGCTCATAAGGAACCGTTGGATCGGCATCGCCATGCACGATAAATACAGGCGGACTGCTTTTCTTCACCTGATAAAGGGGAGATACAGATTTGGCAAAGTCTTTATCTGTTGCTTTTGCACCTAACCAGCTGGTTGCCGATTTGCTGGTCTTTAACTTGCCATAGCCCCAATCCCAGACATCGGTAATGCCATATTTATCAATAATGGCGGCTACTTTGATGTTTTCTGTTCCTTTGCAATTGCCATCAAAAAGGGGATTGTTTTCCATTAAACCTCCCATTAAAGCCAGGTGTCCGCCAGCGGAGGCACCCATGATGACAATTTTACTGACATCAATATTTAAGGTTTTCGCATTCCTGATCAAGTAGATTAAAGCGCAGCGCGTATCTTCTATCGCCGCAGGAGCAGTTGCTGCTCCGGTAAGGCGATACTCAATATTGGCTACCGCATAACCTTTTTTAAAGAAGGCACTGAAACCGCCCTGTGATTCTTTGGTTCCTTTATTCCAGCCTCCGCCATGAATGTTGATGATTAAAGGGGAAGCTGTTCCTCCTGTTGGAGGCAGGTATAAATCCAGTTTTCCTTCCCAGCCATTTACTTTGGTATACACAACATTGAGCTGCTCGCTGAAGCCTTTAGGATATTGTACTTTTTTAACGGTAGTAGTGTCTTGTGCGCTAAGGCCGATCGTGGTCCATAGCAAAGCGCAGAGTATCATGAGTTTTTTCATTAGAATGGTTTTTAGGTTTACAAGAAATCTTCACGGTGAGGGGAGAACACATCGATAAGGATCCCTGGCTCAAGGCATACACAACCGTGAATCTCATGTGGAGGAGCGTAAAAGCCATCTCCTTTTTTCAGGATTCTTTTCTCTTCACCGATCCTCATTTCAAACACGCCGCTATCTACATAGGTTACCTGCGAATGGTGGTGTTCATGAAGGACTCCGATGGCTTCCGCCTCAAATTTTGCTTTCACCAACATGATCTTATCGTCGTACCCGTAAACTTGTCTTTTGACCCCGTTCTTTAGGTCCTGCCATTCCACCTGTTCTTCTATTTGAAATAAATTGCTCTGTATCATATTGATTAGTTAATTTTTATGAAGTTTTCTTTGCTGTTGTAATTGATCTGGTACTGATAAGTTTTTCCTTTGACTTTAAAAGAAAAGGAAGCCTGATTCGGATCGCTTGTAATGATCTTCAGATCGCTGATCATACTGTTGGCTCCGGTAGTGGTTTCGCTCACAGAATTGGTTTGTCCATGGCTTTCCGTGATGCTGAAAAAGAGCTGATCTTTACTGTCGGAAGAAGAAAGCAGAAAGGCTTTGCTTTCCAGCAGATTGGAATCCGGATCATTGGCCCCAAGGGAGACAAATTTTAAATTTAGAGGGGCATTTGTTGCGAAATGAACCGTGTAAAAGCGTTTGTTGTTTAAGATGCTGAGGTATCCGCTTTTTTCAGGAACAGCCTGTTCTGCATTTAACCAGAGGTGTTCATATCCATATTTACTGCCCAGTGGTTTTAGCTGATCGGTATAGTTCCTGATTTTTGGAGCAACATCTACCAGATTTCCCTTGTACCAAAAAGGAAGGTCATATTGATGTGCTTTTTCTGAATTTACCCGAAAGATATCGATCAGTAAAGGTTTTTTAAGCTCTTTAACTTTTAATAAAGCAGTGGTTCTGCTCATTTCCACTCCGGGATAGGCATTGCTTTCTCTGGCACTAAAGACCTGCAGGTCTTTATCGGCTTTAAAATAGCTGACCTGTCCTGAGCTTTGCTGGGCAAGGTCTGCATTGGCCTTGAAATTGGAAGTTTGGTCAACTGTTAAGGTATTGTGGGCGATGGTTTGTTTTGCCCATGTTTTGTTTTCAGGAAGGTAGTCACCACCCTTTTTAGATTCGATGTTGATGAACCTTGCAGAGCCATAGTCCGGAAATACTTCGACCCCATTATCGTAATATAGAAGGTTCAGACGATCGAAATGTCCGTGTCCCATTCCCTGTGAAGCAGCTTTAATGAGCACAGCCTGCTGGTCTTCGTTACTGCCTGACCTCAGGATTCCCAGGCCGCCTTCGTTGCCGGAAGCACCGTCTTTGATCAGCTGACTTTGGTAGACAAATGGTTTGGATTTTCCTTCGCTAAGGTCTTTGGCAATTTTTAACCCTGCATCGGAAACCACCACTTCGCCTTGTTTCTCTGCAATGTCTAAAAGTTCGGCTGAGGCTTTAATATCCGCATAGGCAATGTCTACCCCATATACGAGCTCCGAAGATTCGTAGGTTTTACCTTTGACGGCGTCGTTTATGGGGAAGAAGGTTCCATCAGTATAGGTCAGTTGTAATGAAGTCTGAATGGCTTTGGAGAGTAGCTGGTCGCGATACTGAAATATTTTTAATTCCGGCTGATAGTTATTGATGGTTTTAGCAAAGATGACGAAAGGAAGAAGTGCATATCTCTGGTAATAAGGTCCTTCAGTATAGTATCCGTCGGGAGAGAAGAGCTGGTCAATTTGTGCGAGGTAACCTGTTTTTCCGTCTTTTGCAGAACCTTTCAAAGCCATCTGCACATAGTCCGGTTTATTGATGACGTATCCGGTCATTCCTACTGCGGCCACGTCCCAGGTGGCATGGTTATGGATTTTGTTGAAGGTTTCTGCACAATCTACCGTGAAAAACTTGAGGATAGGCTCAAATAAACCGGATTCTATGGTTTTTCTGTTACCTGCAGAGATGGCATCATGGGCGAGGTCGTAGGCCTGTATGGTGTACACCTGCCAGACAAAGTCATTGAGGCTTTGCCAGAAAATCCTTCCGCCCTGGTGGCCTTCTTTTCGTTTGGGGTGTAAGGGCCATTTTTGGTACTCCGCGGCATATTTTAACAACATCTGCTCGATATAAGCAGCATATTTTTTTTCACCTGAAATCTGGTAGGCAATTCCGCAATTCAGCATACTGATATAGTTCTTTTTATGCTGCTCATGGCTCCGTCCACCTCCGGCATCCTTAGGCACAGGCACCTCAATGGATTCCAGGATGGCTTTGTCGGCATCGGATTTTACCTTCTTCCAGGACTTTTTAAGCAGGGGATAGGTCTGTACACCTTTTCTTAGCGCTTCTGTATTTTGCTTGCTGAGCATGATGGATGGATGCTCCTGCGAGAAGGAAGGAAGGGTTAAAAAAAGGCAAATAGCGCCCCATACCCACTTTTTTAAGTAGTTCATAACGATTTTAAGAAGATTAAAATTTAGGGCTTATGCCATTTTTTGAGGGCGTCTTTATTTAGTTACCATGTACAATTTTTTGTGCGGCAAATCCCGCTTTACTAATCTGGAACATATCATTTAAATGTGCTGCAACTGCATTCTCTGCAGCATCAATATCCTGGTCCTGTATTGCTTTTAATATTTTCCGGTGTTCTTCAATGGCGAGAATGCCACGGTTATCTCCACAGATCTTATTTTCTACAATGCTTTTGATCAGGTCAGGAATCAGAATGAGGATCATCGATTCTATGACCGAATTCTTGGAAGCCTTCGCAATGCAGATGTGAAAGATCATGTCTTCTTCCACCGCATTCTGACTGGCATTTACTTTGGCTTCATAATCCAGCAATGCCTCGTTCAGGTTAATCAGGTCCTGAGCTGTTCTTCGCTCTGCGGCAAGCTTTACGGCATCCAGCTCGAGGTAATACCTGGCTTCCAGAAGTGCGTTAAAATCTTCTTTATTGAATTTTATAATGTCAGTAATGATGCTGTCCAGAACTTTGATGCTTAAACCGGAAACATAAGTGCCACTTTGGGGATTGGTTTTCAGGAGTCCGTAGAACTCGAGTTTTAAGATGGCTTCACGAACATAACTGCGGCCTACACCAAACTTCTCTGCAAGCAGTCTTTCGGCAGGAAGGCGATCTCCGGGCTGAAGTTGTCCGGAAGTAATGAGTTGTTTCAGCTGCCCGATGATTTTATCTACGGGAGTCTCCACCTCTATAGATCTGATCGTTTCTATAAATGATTTCATACGATATATTTGGTTTACCAATTATTGGTTTACCAAATCTATAAAATAAAATCATTAATCAAAAATTATTTGAAGCCCTGGGGAAAGGAGGGGTTTTGCTGGCCGGATTAAAGGCGGGCGGTTGCAGGTCTGGCTAAAGTTCGGACTTTTCGGGGACAGGTATGACGATGTTCTTCACCAGGGAATAGTCTTTTTCTTCATAATTCCATTCCAGGGTCATCTTCCATTTTCCCTTTTTTATTCCATCTAATGGAATTTCCAAAATGCCATCAGGATCACTCCTGAGGTACTTTATGATTGCAGGATCCTTTATTTTATCTCTGTTAACAAAGAAAGCTTTTACTGCAACCTGGTGCTCAAAACACATATTGATCTTTGTCATTGACTTGATAATTAGAACTAACAGAATTTCAATCAGAAAGCGCAATTAATAAACCATTGAAGCCTCAAAAATGTTTGGCGATTTGATTAATTATCAGTTTGTTACCTGTGGGTATGTAACGTTGTTTTTACCGGATTTGCTTTGAATGGGGCTAACAGTGGTCGGTCCTCCTTCGTCCCTTGTTCGACTACAACAGTTAACTGGAACGTACCAGGAACGTCTCTGGAACGTACCAGGAACGTCCAGGCCTGCGATTTGACGTTCCTGACACATCTCCGGGGCGTCCATGGGACGTTCCAGTTAACTGTTGTAGTCGAAGGACAATACTGGCGGTTCTTTTATTGGCTTCGCTGATATTATGTAAATCTTTCCCGAAATGATATAAAATAGTTCCCCATCGGGGGAGGTACCTTTGTCTTAGAATCTAAACAAGATACGTGATGAAAGAAAATATAGAAACCCTTACCTTGCCCGTTTTAGGAATGACTTGTGCCTCCTGTGCCACGAGCGTCCAATCGATGATTGGCGCGCAGGAAGGGGTGGATCATGCAGAAGTGAATTATGCCACCCAATCTGTAAAAGTAACTTTTCACCCTGATCAGATACAGCCTGCTGCCTTTCAGAAGGTGGTACAGTCTATCGGCTATGACCTGATTCTGGAAAGCGAAGGGGCAAAAGAAAAACAGGAAGAACTACAAAAGAACAATTATGAATCTTTAAAAAAGAGAATGATTGCTTCTTCCATCCTGGCATTGCCGGTGGTCATGATCGGAATGTTCTTCATGGACATGCCCAACGGTAACTATTATATGCTGGCATTGACCACACCAATCCTTTTTATTTTTGGACGGAACTTCTTCATCAATGCCTGGAAACAGGCACAGCACGGGAAAGCCAATATGGATACACTGGTGGCCCTAAGTACCGGGATTGCCTATATTTTTAGTGTATTCAATACCTTTTATCCGGAATTCTGGCATTCCAGAGGACTCCATCCTCATGTATACTTTGAAGCCGCTGCAGTGGTGATTGTTTTCATCATGCTGGGAAAACTGCTTGAAGAAAAAGCAAAATCGAATACTTCTTCCGCCATTAAAAAACTGATTGGCTTACAGCCGAAAACCGTATATCTCGTTACGGAAGATGGCGAAAAGGAAATTCCGGTATCAGATGTACATATCGGAGATCGGCTGATGGTCCGTTCGGGAGAAAAGATTCCTGTAGATGGCGTGGTGTACTCAGGCAGTTCATTTGTGGACGAAAGTATGATTACCGGGGAACCTGTGGCCGTCTCGAAAACGGAGGGCGATAAGGTCTTCGCCGGAACGATCAATCAAAAAGGAACCTTCCGCTTTAAAGCAGAAAAGGTAGGCGGGGAAACCATGCTTGCCCAGATCATCAAACTGGTTCAGGATGCACAGGGCTCGAAAGCACCTGTACAAAAACTGGTGGATAAGATTGCAGGGATTTTTGTTCCTATAGTCATGCTGATTGCCGTTTTAACTTTAGGAGCATGGTTGGTTTTTGGAGGAGAACATGCCTTTACCCATGGTCTTTTAGCAATGGTGACTGTACTCGTGATTGCCTGTCCTTGTGCGTTAGGACTGGCAACACCTACAGCCATTATGGTGGGAATAGGGAAGGGTGCCGAAAGCGGAATCCTGATCAAAGATGCGGAAGCCCTGGAGCTTGGATATAAAGTAAATGCAGTGATCCTGGATAAAACAGGTACGATCACGGCAGGAAAACCAGAAGTAACTGCAGTAGAATGGGCTGCAAACCTGCCTGAAGAAAAAGCGCAGTTGTCGGAAATCCTGATGGCGCTGGAGTATGCTTCCGAGCATCCGCTTGCCGAAGCGATTGTAAACCACTTAAAAGAAGCGGGTGTAAAACCAGCACTGATCAGTGATTTTGAAAGCTTAACCGGTAAAGGAGTAGAAGGGGTATTCAATGGCAATAAATACTGGGCAGGAAGCCACAAAATTTTAAAAGAGCAAAAGATTGCCGTTGCTAAAGAAATAGAAAGTAAAGTCCTCGCTTTGCAGGAACAGGCACAAACGGTGATTTACCTGGCCAATGCGACACAGGTACTGGCGATTGTTGCCATCGCGGATCAGATCAAAGCTGGTTCGGCAAAAGCGGTTGCAGCGCTAAAAGATCAGGGGATAACCGTATATATGCTTACCGGCGATAACCAGCAGACTGCGGCTTCTGTAGCTAAACAGGCCGGAATTGACCATTTTAAAGCCGAAGTTTTACCTTCAGACAAAGCAGATTTTGTAAAGGAATTGCAGGCACAGGGGAAAGTAGTAGCCATGGTAGGTGATGGAATCAATGACAGTCAGGCTTTAGCCCAGGCAGACGTTTCAATCGCCATGGGGAAAGGCTCTGATATTGCCATCGATGTGGCTAAAATCACCCTGGTTTCTTCAGACCTGCAACAGGTGCCTAAAGCATTAAGGCTCTCCAAGCTTACGGTACGTACGATTCGTCAGAACCTGTTCTGGGCATTTATCTATAACCTGATCGGTATTCCTATTGCTGCAGGTCTGCTTTATCCTTTCAATGGGTTCCTTTTAAACCCGATGATCGCAGGGGCTGCCATGGCTTTGAGTTCTGTATCTGTAGTGGGAAACAGCCTGAGGTTAAAACTCTCAAAATTAAGTTAATCAATATCAATCATAATTAAATAATTCAAATGGAAACGTTAAAATTCAAAACTACTATCAAATGTGAAGGCTGTATCGCAACCGTTACCCCGCATTTAAACAACCTGTCGGCAATCTCTAAATGGGAAGTGGATACCACCAGTCCGGACAAAATCCTTACCGTAGAAGGGGACGAATCATTGGATGCTCAGGTGATTAAAGATACTTTGAGCAAAGCCGGGTATGCATCTGAGAAAATATAAACCATTGACAATTAGTTGTATAATGTCGTAAATTTACATGGAGAAACCTGAACTTCAGGTTTCTCCTGATTTATTTCCCATCTTTGCAGGGAACACAATAGCCATTTGTTATTCCTAAAATGAAAAGAATTGGAGCTTTAAGTTTTGCCGCATTTTACCTGATGTTAACCACAGGTCTGTTTGTGTGCATGCTCCATTGTTCTGGTCAATCTTTATTTGTTCAAAAAAAGACAGCTCATGCTATGTCGGAAAACACCGCAGGGCATCACGCAAAATCAGGTGCACATGGCAAATCCTGTGCTCAGGATAAAGATTGCAAATGCTGTGACGAGCATGGGGAATATGTGATCAAAGAAAACATCAAAAGAACGGCATCCGTAGAATTAACTGCGCCCAGTATTTTGCTTAGCCCTATTCAGGATTCTTTTCCCGGTTTAATCCTTTCAGAAAAGCTGATCAATGCTAAAAAATGGCAGCTGGACACCGGTCCGCCACTCTATGTAAAAACACCGCTTTACAT
The DNA here is from genome assembly GCF_003852525.1 of Pedobacter sp. KBW06. Lineage (GTDB taxonomy): Bacteria > Bacteroidota > Bacteroidia > Sphingobacteriales > Sphingobacteriaceae > Pedobacter. The sequence continues at coordinate 791,102 of NZ_QAJL01000003.1, read as the reverse complement.
TTCAAACAGGGTATTGCTGATTTGATTCAAGTCTGATTTTCAGGGAGCTGAGGCCATTTGCGCGCTGCTGCCATCATCTGAAATTGAACTTTTAATCAAGCTTGAATACTCATGTTATTACACGTAAAAAATATGGTTTGCGGCCGTTGCATCGTTGCGGTACGCGAACAAATGGAAAAACTAAATTTTCTGGTTTCTGACATAACCCTGGGAACGGTACAGATTCATCCCGATCCGGAAGGAACACAGCTGGAAAATATCGGGGCCTCCTTGAAATTGCTGGGCTTTGAACTGATCGATAAAGAAAAAGATCAGCTCGTAGAGCGGGTAAAAAATGTCATCATTGAGCTGGTTCACCATTCTGACCTCGCCAATCTCGATCAAAGCATGGTCAGTATGATCGCCTCTGGCGTAAACAGGGATTATACCTACCTCAGCCGCCTGTTTTCTGATTCAGAAGGACTGACCATAGAAAAGTTTATCATCTATCAGAAAATTGAAAAAGTGAAGGAGCTGATCGGATATGGAGAATTGAACCTCAATGAGATTTCTGTGAAAATGGGCTATAGCAGCAGTTCACACCTCTCTGCTCAATTCAAAGCCATTACGGGACTTTCCCCGAGTAAGTTTAAGTCTGCAGGAAGCCCGGGACGAATGGCGATCGACAAAATTTAAAAAGATATTTTAAGAAAAGAGATGATTACCTTCATGGCTATCAACTGATCACATTAAAAGTTAATATGAAGGCATTAACATTTTCCAGCTTTGGCGGCTCCGAAGTATTGGAATACATAGAGGTTCCCAATCCGGTTTTGAAGGAAGGAGAGTTATTGGTTCAGATGAAAGCCATAGGCTTAAATTTTGCCGATATCTATCGCAGAAAAGGAAATTATCACCTGAAAGGGCAACCTCCGTTTATTGCCGGTTATGAAGGGGCCGGTATGGTGATTGATGCCAACGGACATCCGGAATTTAAAGCCGGCGATCGGGTGGCTTTTGCTGATGTCCCTTTTGCCAATGCAGAATATGTGGCGCTGCCGGTCAGTCATGCACTCCCGCTTCCTGACGATATTGATTTTGAAACTGCCGCTGCGGTACTCTTGCAAGGCCTTACTGCACAATACCTGGCGAGCGACAGTCATCTGGTAAAAGCAGGAGAAAAGGTGCTGATCCATGCAGTAGCAGGAGGAGTAGGACAATTGCTCACGCAGATTGCCAGGATTTCCGGAGCCACCGTGATTGGTTTGACTTCTTCCCGGGAGAAGGCCGAAATTGCCATTCAGAATGGTGCGGATCAGGTCTATTTATATGGGGATGACTGGAAGGCACAAGTGCTGAACGGGGCAGTAGGAGCGGTGGATGTGGTCTATGACAGTATCGGCAGTACCTTGTCTGATAGCTTTGAAGTCACAAAAGAATGCGGACAGGTCGTGTTTTTTGGAATGAGTGGAGGTGATCCTGCTTTTGTCGACCCGAGAATGCTGATGGACGGTTCTAAAACACTTACCGGCGGAGACCTGTGGAGCTATCTGACTTCCAGAACGGAACGTATAAAAAGAGCCGGACAGCTGTTCGAATGGATCAGGACCAAACAAATCGTTTTGCCGGAGCCGACTGCCTTTAAACTTTCTGATGGCAAAGCTGCCCATGATTTCCTGGAGAGCAGAAAGAGTACAGGAAAGATCATTTTGATTCCCTGAGCTCAGAATTTTATAAAATAATCCCATAATTATATAAAAATATAAGCCGTTAATTTTCAAACTTTGAACCTTAAATGAAAAGAACTCTGTTAACCATACTTGCTGTCTTCTATCTGGGTGTTTCCAGTGGGGCGACGCTGCACTTCCATTATTGCATGGGGGAGTTGGTGAGCTGGGGTTTAGATCAGCCGGATAAAGGCAACTGTGGTCTTTGCGGAATGCCTAAAGGAACGCCAAAATCCAAGGCGAAATCCTGCTGTGAGGATGAAAAACAACAGCCCAAAGTAGACAAATCTCAGAAAACCAATATTCCGGTTTATGAGTTTAACGCGGCCTTATCTGCGGTGATTTTGCCTGCCTTATTCATCAATTACCAACCCCAGGTTCCGATCAAAATTACCAGGGAAGCATTGAGTAATGCACCTCCTGAGGGCAATAAAATTCCCGTCTTCCTGAAAAACTGTACCTACAGAATATAATACCCTTTTCTTTTGTTTCCCGACGCGTTCGCGTCCTGGTTATGATGTAGTCGTAACCCATTTTTTATTAAACCCATTTTCTTAAATAACCATTATTATGAAATCATTGAGATTCCTATCGGCGGTCGTATTGACCTTCCTGAGCGTTGCTGTATTTGCACAATCCAAAATAGACAGTATTAAAGTGCGTGGTAACTGTACCATGTGTAAAAAAAAGATAGAAACTGCGCTTAAAGTGCCTGGAGTGACTGCGGCAAACTGGAGCCCGGAAACAAAAGTATTAAAGGTAAGCTATGATTCTGCTGTCATCAGCAACGACCAGATACAGCAAAAAGTAGCAGCTGTGGGTTACGATACCCAAAAGTATAAAGCCAGCGATGAAGCATATAACAAGCTTCACGGATGTTGCCAGTATGAGCGTGAAGGAGAAGAAAAGCTTCCCGTTAAAGGCCAGAAAAAACACTAGTTCCAGATTGTTGATCTCAGCATCATTAAAATAAAAAAATGGTACATAAAATTATAGAATGGTCAATGCGCAACCGGTTTATTGTGCTGGTGCTTTCTCTGGGGCTTTTTGTATGGGGCATTTATGCCGTGAAGAAAAACCCTATAGATGCGATTCCTGACCTGTCAGAAAACCAGGTGATTGTATTTACAGAATGGATGGGCCGCTCACCGCAACTGATCGAAGATCAGGTCACCTATCCGCTGGTCACCAATTTGCAGGGGATTCCTAAGATCAAGTATGTTCGTGGTTCTTCCATGTTCGGAATGAGTTTTATCTATGTCATCTTTGAAGACGATGTGGATGTCTATTGGGCGAGAGAAAGGGTCCTGGAGCGGATCAGTACGATTTCGAAGACCTTGCCTGAGGGCGTTGCCCCTCAGCTGGGGCCGGATGGAACAGGGGTAGGCCACGTCTTATGGTACACCCTGGATGCCCCCGATATGGACCTTGGAGAGCAAAGGGCCATCCAGGACTGGTATGTGAAGTTTGCTTTACAAACCGTTCCCGGAGTGAGTGAAATTGCTTCTTTTGGAGGATTCCAGAAACAATATCAGATCTCCATAGATCCAAATAAACTGCTTTATTATAAGTTGTCCGCCCCGGAGGTGATTGCAGCGGTACGAAGCAATAACAATGAATCCGGAGGAAGGAAGTTTGAGATGAGTGATATGGGCTATATCATTAAGACTTCCGGATACCTCAAATCAATTAAGGAAATCTCAGACATTCCGGTGAAAAACCAGAACGGAACGCCGATCCGGATTTCGGACCTGGCTACGGTACAGATGACCGGAGAAACGAGGCTGGGGATTTTCGACCAGAACGGTGAAGGGGAACGTGCAGGCGGGATTGTCGTGATGCGTTATGGTGAGAATGCTGCCGAGGTGATTGAGAAAGTAAAGGCTAAAATGAAAGAAGTGTCGAAAGGATTGCCCAAGGGCGTTAAATTCGATATTGTCTACGACCGTGGGGAGTTGATCAGTGAAGCGGTAGATTCCATCACCCATACGCTGATTGAAGAAATGATCGTCGTCTCGATCATTGTGATCATTTTCCTTTTCCACTGGAGAAGCGCATTGAGCATCATCATTCAGATCCCGATCACCATTGCAGCGAGTTTCATCCTGCTGAATGCTTTTGATATTTCCTCTAACATCATGTCACTGACCGGAATTGCACTGGCCATTGGTGTCATTGTCGACAATGGAATTATCATGAGTGAAAACGCATATAAACATCTTGCAGAGCGCTATGCGATCTGGGAACAGGATCAACAAAAAATAACTGAATCATGATCAAGTGGATAAAAAACAGATTCCGTAAATCTCCGGATTGGATTACGGAAGAAGAGCGCCTTGCGGTGATCACCAAATCCAGTAAACAGGTGTCCAGGGGCGTGTTCTTTGCCACGGTCATCATCATCACCTCTTTCCTTCCGGTATTTATGCTGACAGGGCAGGAGGGGAAATTATTCCATCCACTGGCCTTCACCAAGACTTTCATCATGATCGTCGATGCCTTGCTGGTGATTACCCTTGCACCGGTGCTGATCTCTTTCTTTATGAAGGGTAAATTCAGACCGGACAATGCGAATCCTGTAAACAGGGTGCTGGAAAAGGTGTATGAGCCAGTCATCAGGGTGGTTTTAAATTGGAGAAAAACAACTTTGGCGGTAAATATCATCGCCTTGCTGATCACCATTCCCTTATTGAAAAACCTGGGAACAGAATTTATTCCTCCTCTGGATGAACAAAGCATACTTTTTATGCCGGTTACCTTACCGGATGTTTCCAATGCAGAAGCAAAAAGGATCCTGCAGGTGCAGGATAAGATCATTAAATCTGTTCCGGAAGTAGATAAGGTTTTAGGAAAAGCAGGACGTGCCAATACGGCAACCGATAATTCCCCGATCAGTATGATCGAAACGATCATTACCCTGAAGCCTAAAAAAGAATGGAGGGAAGGGATTACTAAAAAAGACATCATCAATGAGCTGGATGCCAAACTGCAAATCCCGGGAGTGGTGAATGGCTGGACACAGCCCATCATCAACAGGATCAATATGCTGGCTACCGGAATCCGTACAGATGTAGGGATTAAGGTTTTCGGACAAAACCTGGATACCATTGCTTCCGTTTCTGAACGTGTAAAGGCCGCATTGGAAGGTACTGCAGGGGTAAGTGACCTTTTTGTAGAGCCGATTACGGGTGGAAAATACCTTTCTATCGATGTGAAGCGTGAGGAACTGGCCCGTTATGGACTGAATGTAGATGATGTAAACCAGATCGTGGAAACGGCATTGGGTGGGGCCACCATTGGCAATACGATTGAAGGGCGTCAGCGCTTTTCGATCAGTGTCCGCCTGGCCCAGGAATACAGAAATAGTGTGGAGCGGATCAAGCGCATTCCGGTACAATCCAAAGGGTTTGGAGAAGTACCGCTTTCGGCAGTGGCTGATGTGAAGTTTGAAGATGGTCCGCCAATGATCAGTTCTGATAACGCCATCCTTCGTGGAGCAGTGATGTTTAACGTAAGGGACAGAGATTTGGGAAGTACTGTTCAGGATGCCATGGAGAAGCTGAACAAAGAAAAAGGAATGCTTCCTGAAGGTTATTTCCTGGAATGGAGCGGACAGTATGAAAACCTGATCAGAGGGAAACAAACCCTGATGTGGATTGCTCCGGTAGTGCTGGTGATCATTTTCTTCTCTTTATATTTTGCTTTTCATTCCATCAGGGAAGCTTTCCTGAGTCTGATTACCGTTCCTTTTGCCTTAATCGGCGGAGCGTATATGATCTGGTTCTGGGATGTCAACCTTTCCGTTGGGGTAGCAGTAGGTTTTATCGCCCTGTTTGGGATCGCTGTCGAGACGGGAATTGTGATGGTCATCTACCTCAATGATGCCATGCAGCAGCTGATCAAATTAAAAGGAAATTCCAGCGAAACGATTACCAAAGCAGATTTAAGAGAATATGTGATTTTCGGTGCGGCAAGAAGGTTAAGACCAAAACTGATGACCGTTTGTGTGTCGCTCTTTGGATTGGTACCCGTGTTATGGGCCACAGGAGTGGGGGTAGATGTAATGCAGCCCATCGTATTGCCGATGATCGGAGGGGTCCTGACTTCTTCCACACACATCCTGTTGGTGACGCCGCTGATCTTTCTGATGTCTAAAGAATACGAATTGAGAAAATATGGAAAACTGGAGGTGCATGATGTACAACATTAAGAGAATCGTATGGCTGATTTGCCTGCTTCCCTTTTATTCGGTGGCGCAGCAAAAACCAGTCCTTTCACTGGATACCATCCTGAACAGGATTGACCAGAATAATTTACTGTTACAGTCTTACGGATTGAAAGCAGAAAGCTATAAACACCTCGGTAAAGCCGCCACCGCGTGGATGGCGCCAATGGTTGGGGTAGGGACCTTTATGACGCCTTATCCCGGGCAGATGATGATGGACGACCGCGACAAGGGATCGGTCATGGTTCAGTTTGAACAGGACATCCCCAATCCGGTGAAGCTCAATGCCAACCGCAAGTTCATCGAATCTAAAGGCAATGTCGAAAATGCGACGAGGGGAGTGACCCTGAACGAGTATAAGGCACAGGCCAAACGCCTGTACTTTACCTGGCTGATTGCCCTTCAGAAGATCTCCGTTTTGCAGAAAAATGAGAAGATCATGCAAACAATGAAAAAGATCGAGGAGATCAGGTATCCTTACAACCAGTCGAAACTGGGCAGTGTTTACAAAGCTTCAGCAAAGATTGAGGAAAACAGGAACATGATCCGGATGCAGGAAGGCGATATGGCGAAGTCACGCGCCTGGTTAAACAGCCTGATGAACAATCCCGGAAACATGGACTTTGCCATAGATTCTACTTATCAGCCTCAGTATGTGCCGGCGGCGATGATTGATACGGGTAGTCTGGCCATGGTTAGAAAGGACATCAAAAAAATGGATTACAGCATTTATTCGATGAAGCTGAACATTGAGGCGATGAAGAAACAAAGTCGCCCGGACTTTAAACTCCGCTTCGATCACATGTCGCCATTGACTAAAATGATGCCCAAGGCTTTCAGCATTATGGGGATGGTGAGCATTCCTATTGCCCCATGGTCTTCAAAGATGTATAAATCTGAAGCCAAAGGTATGGCCTATGAGGTGCTGGCAATGGAGAAGGAAAAATCAGCGATGCTGCAGGAAACCCAGGGCATGCTTTACGGGATGCAGTTTGAGATTAAATCGATGCAACAGCGAATTGAAGCGATGGAAGACAAGATCATTCCTACGCTTCAGAAAACTATGGATGTAAGTTTCCTCAGTTACCGGGAGAACAAGATGGAACTGCCGGAGGTGATCGGTACCTGGGAAGCCTTAACCATGATGCAGAACAATGTATTGGAGGAGAAACTGAAACTTTATTTAATGATCGTAGATTATGAGAAAGAATTATATCGTTAGGCGCGGAGCTTCAGCCTTCCGGGGTTTTATGATATTGGGAGCGGCAGGAATTCTATTGATCAGCGCCTGTAAAGAGAAAAAAGGAGCGCATCATGATCCGGGTGCGGTAAAGATTGATAGCAACCTTTCTCATTTACTGAAACCTTCCAATGAGCAGGTGGTCTCTGCTTTGCCGGTAATTAAGGCAGAATACGGGGCTAAAATCTTTACCGAAGAAGTTCAGGGAGTGATGAATTACGACGCAAGAAACCAGAACAACATCTCCAGTAAGGTGAGCGGAAGGATAGAGCGTTTATGGGTCAAATACAATTACCAGCCCGTTAAAAAGGGACAGCTGATCATGGAGATTTATTCGCCGGACCTGGCTGCGGCACAACAGGAATTGTTGTTCATCCACCGGAGCGGGAATGATCCGCTGATGCTTGCGCAGGGAAAACAGCGCCTGATCCTTTTGGGGATGACCCCATCCGGAATCAGTAATTTATTAAAAACAGGTAAACCAGGTTACCGGATTCCGGTATACAGCAATACCTCAGGATATATCCTGGAGAAAACAGCAGCAGCTATAGCCACTTCCCCCCCGGCTCCTTCGGCTGCTGCGTCTTCAGGTGGTGATGGTATGGCTGAGATGGGAGGGGCTTCTGCTGCGGCAGCAGCCAGTCCTGCGGGGGTACCTGTGGCTTCGCCTGTGTTGTTAAGGGAAGGTCAGTACGTAAGTGCGGGGGCTTCTTTGTTTACCATTTACAGTTCAGATCGCCTGGTGGCGGAGTTTTCATTGAAAGCAGCCTTTGCAGCACACATTAAAAAGGGTAAAAAGTTCATTTTTTACAAGACCGCGGATAAGTCGGAAAGTCAGGCCGCAGAGATTGGCCTCATTCAGCCGACTTTTAAAAACGGAGAAAATTTTACCATTGCCAGGGCCTATCTCGCGAATCCGACAATTAAGCCGGGACAACTGCTGACGGCCAGGATTCCGGTGTTATTGAAGGCTTCCTGGTGGTTGCCGGAGCCTGCGGTGCTTTCGGTGGGAAATAAACGTGTGGTCTTTAAGAAGGAGGGCAATGTGTTCCTTCCTAAAGTGCTGGATGCCGGCATCACCATCGGGGGAATGGTCCAGGTCAATCAGGACATCAGTACCTGGAACATCAGTAAAAATGCCGCTTATCTGGTAGACAGTGAAAGCTTTATTAAAATGACAGAAAACATTCAGCATTAAGGATATGGAACGGAAACTATTTATACAAAAATTCGCCCTGCTTGCCCTGGTTCCATCGGTATTTATTGCCGCCTGCAGCAGTGAAGAAAAGAAAGCCGGAGGAGAAAAGGCCGCAAAGAAACAGACTTTTACCTGTCCGATGCACCCGCAGGTAGTTAAGGACGAAATGTCGACCTGTCCGATTTGCGGGATGGATTTGGTGCCTTTCGAAAAGAACAGCAATGAAAAAGCGCTGACAGTAGATGAGAAACGTCAGGCCTTAGCCAATATTACCACCATGGTAATTGGTGTAAATAACCTATCGGGCGCAAAACAACTCAATGGCCGTTTAACGGTAGATCCGGAGCAGAGCAGTTATATCTCCAGCCGCATTGCGGGCCGGATAGAACAGTTATACATCCGGGAAACCGGCGTAGCCGTTAAAAAGGGACAGCCCTTATATCAGTTGTACTCCGAACAACTGGCTACTTTACAACAGGAATACCTGATGGCAATTGCACAGGAAAAGCAATTTCCGGGAGAAAAAATAGAAAAACAGATTGTAGAATCTGCAAAGCAAAAGTTGTTGCTGTACGGGCAGTCTGCTGCACAGGTGCAGCAATTGCAGCATACACAGAAAAAAAATCCATACATCACCTTCTTTGCCCCTGAGGGTGGTGTGGTAGCAGAACTTTCCGTAAATCAGGGTCAGTATGTGACCGAAGGAGGTCCTATTCTTCGACTGGAGGGTTATGGGAATTTATGGGTGGAAGCCGATGTATATCCCAACGAAGCAAAAGGAATCAAAGAAGGGCAGCGGGTAAAGGTGGTGATCCCGGGCTGGGAGGATCAGCCTCAGGAGATGACCATCAGTTTCATTACCCCTGCCTTACAATCCGGAACACAGCTGACCCAGATTCGCGGAAGCATTCCAAATCCAAACCTTCAATGGCAGCCCGGAGCCCAGGCCAACGTATTTCTGCCTTCCGGCAGCAAAACTGAGGTCCTGACTTTACCGGTAGATGCCGTGATCAGAGATGGAAAAGGAATGCATGTCTGGATTAAAAAAGGCAAAGACAGCTTTGAGCCAAAACTGGTCAGCACCGGACAGGAGAATTACAACCAGGTGGAAATCACGGCCGGCTTGCAGAACGGGGAGCAGGTGGTGGTAACAGGGGCTTATCTGTTATACAGCGAATACATCCTGAAGAAAGGTAAAAACCCTGCTGAAGGCCTTAAAATAAGTGCATAAATATAAACTATTAAACAAATAAGAATGAGAACAGTTAGAAATTTAGCCTTTACGTTCGCCACAGTAACGCTATTTGCCGCATGTGGAAATACGCAGAAACCTGCGGAAGAATCTCATGAAGGGCATAATCATGGAGCAGAAAAAAGAGAAGAGCCGAAAACTGCAATTGGTCGTGTGAGCCTGAAAGACGATAAACTAAATGCAGTTTATCCGCATTATTTAAAGCTGAGTACGGCATTGATCGCTGCTGATGTGGCGGAGGCAAAGGTCGCTGCCCAGGCAATAGAACTTGGGGTAAAGGAACTTGGAAACGGAGCTGCTTTACAGGCTTTGACTGCCAAAATCAGCAATGCTGCGGATATTGAAGTTCAGAGAACTGCTTTTGCCGCATTGAGTGCTGATTTTATTGAAAGAGTGAAAGCCTCAGGCGTTAATGCCGGTGAAATCTATGTAGAGTATTGCCCAATGGCGATGAACGATAAAGGTGCTTCCTGGTTGAGTAATGAAAAGGATATTAAAAATCCCTACTACGGGGAATCTATGTTGACTTGCGGAGAAGTGAAAGAAACGATTAAATAAGATTCCTGGTAATATTGCGGTCCTTAGGACCGCAATATTATAAAAACAAGGCTTTGTTATCCATCAGGTATTTCAGCGATTCCACAACGATTTGTCCCGGCGGTTTGGGGTTAAAACCCAATTCTGTACGGGCCTTACTGATGTCGAAATTCTGTTGTAAACCTGAGAACATGGAGAGGTCGGTGACCGATAATAAAGGGGCCTGTCCTTTAATTTTGCCATTAATTTCCATCAGCCAGGCAATCAGATACAATATGCCTTTTGGAACGGAAGCAGGCATTTTAATCCCAAGTTCGGGATATAATTCTTTAGCAATTGCAGTCACCTCCTGGATGCCCATACATTGTTCATTTGCGAGGATGTAACGCTCCCCGTTTCTTCCTTTTTGCGCGGCCTGGTAAAGTCCTTCGGCCACATCCTTAACGTCTACCCAGTTCAGGGTAATTTTGGTGTCTACCGGGATCTCTTTGTTCAGAACGAGTTTTAAGATACCATAGGAGACGCTCAATGGCGGAAAGGCAGTCTGACCGATCATGGCGGAAGGCATCACGGAAACCAATTCTATACCATGTTTTGCGGAGAGTTCAAAGGCGAGTTTTTCTCCGTCATTTTTTGAATTGTAATACCAGTTCCGGCGGTCGGGATTGTAGCCATTGCTTTCCCGGGTAGGAAGATGGGTATAGTCTAATGCGGCAATAGAACTTACATAGACGATCTTTTTGACGCCTGCTTCTTTTGCCGCTTCAATGCAAAGCCGGGTTCCGTCCATATTGACATCGTAGATATCTTTAACCGGATTTTTAGCCCATAGTTTAAAAGAAGCACCTACGGAATAAAAGGTATGGACCCCTTCAAGGGCACTTATCATAGATTTTTTATCGGTAATGTCGGCCTTTACCAGTGCTGCTTTTAATCCATTAAAAGGGAGGGTGTTGGACAGGTCACGCACAGAAGCGCGAACATTAATTCCTTTATTCAACAGGGTCCTGACCAGGTTATTTCCAAGGTGCCCGTTGGCACCGGTAACCAAAGAAAGAGGTGTATTTTCCATTTGTTTATTTTTTATCAAACAAAGGTCGGACACCTGATTTCTAATCTACCTAACCTGGGTTAGGAAATGAGCTGTCTTCTGATCCTGCTTAAACTTTCCGGCTTAATGCCGATAAAGGAGGCGATAATCTGCAGTGGCACTTGCTGGATCAGCTCCGGGGATTCATTCAGGAGTTTTAAATACCGCTGATCTGCAGAGAGGGTCAGGATATCCCTGGTCCGTTGTTCATTGTAAACGATAGACTGATCATAGATCTTGCGGCCGGCCTCTGCCCATTTAGGACTCAGCTGATATAAAAGGTCCAGGTCCTTCTTGCTGATCCGAAGGAGGGAGCATGCGGTAATACATTCTACAATTTCTGTAGACCTGGTCTCCGCCATAAAGCTGCCAAAAGAGGTGATAAAGCCGTTCGGACAATTGAGGTGACAGGTGATGGCTTCTCCATCATGATAGTAATAGACCCTGACGAAGCCGGTATTTATAAAATATAAATATTGTGGAATGGTATTTTCTTCAACCAGCAAGCTTCCCTTTTTCATTTCAATCGGATGAAAGAGCCGCTCTATCAGTGCTTTGTCTGCATTTTCCGCATTCGCATATTCGGGAAAGAGGTTTAATATTTTGTGGTATGGATCTTTCATCTGCAGTTTTGAATTGGTTGATGTGTGGTGCCCCAGGCGGAAAGACTGCGGATCACCGGTTCCAGGCTTCGGCCAAGGGGAGACAAGCTGTACATGGGTAAATGTCCGGAAGTATCATCCGAAATTTTCAGCAGGAGCTGATCTTCTTCCAGGGCTTTCAATTGTAAAGCCAGAACACGTTCTGTGATGCCCGGAATGGCGTGTTTTAGTTCGCCATACCGTAGCTCCCTTTCCATTAATTTAACGAGGATCGTGAGTTTCCACCTGCCACTGATCACAGACAAAGTAAAGGCTGCGCTGCAAAATTCATGCAGGGTCTGTTCATTCTCATAGTTGGTGGAAGTGGTCTTTCTCATTTGCTTACAATTTTGTAAGTGTCGCTTTCTGCGGTATACAGGCTGTAAATTTGGTTAAAAATATCATGACTTATGACAAATAGCAGTAAAATTAAAGGCTTGCACCATTTGGCGATCCGAGCGAAAGATTTTGACCAGACCTTAAAATTCTATACCGAAGCGCTTGATTTTTCGGTTAGTCATACCTGGTCTTTACCGGAGTTCAACATCCGGCAGGCGGCAATGCTGAAGTCATCGGATGGAAATACCTTTATCGAGATTTTTGACGGGCAGGCGAATGCACCAGGAGAAGGGCGGGCTGCCGAAGAAGGAGAGGAGGTCCGTACAGGCGCATTACTGCACCTGGCCATGAGTGTAGAAAATGCGAAGGAAGCCTATAAACGTTGCCTGGAGGCAGGGGCAATATCCTGTGTTGAACCCATGAGGCTTTCATTGGGGAACCCTCCGGTAATCGTCAATAACTCCCTGGTTTATAGCCCTAATGGTGAGGTGGTCGAATTTATAGAAGACGCTCCCTTTTAAGGATTTATATGAAGATTTCTTCATCTTTTTTATCCTGATAAGACGTACCTTTATCTCAAATCAGGTACTGGTTATCCTATAAAAATAATGAAGCGATTTAAATTCTTTGTGCCTTTCCTTCGGGAAAATGGAAAAATTATATCCAGTTATGTATTCAGTCTCTTTTTTATAGGACTGATCATTTGGTTCATTAAACAGCAACGCGGAGAAATACATCAGGTCAAACAATTGCTGGTAACTGCCCAATGGCTTTGGTTATCCATAGGGATTGCCCTGAGTGTGGTTTACGTTTTTGTCCATGGCATGATGTACCGCTCCTCATTTGCAGCGGTATCCAGTAAGATTTCCATTGCAGATGGTACTCTGCTGTATTTGAAACGTAATTTCGTCAGCGTCTTTTTACCTGCCGGAGGAGTTTCTTCTCTGGCATTTTTCAGCGGTCCTATAGAACAAAAGGGGGTCAGCAAATCTCAGATTAATTTTGCTTCTTCCATTTACGGATTTGTAGGCATCTTATCGGTACTGGTGATCGCGATTCCTGTATTTATCTACGCGATTTTGCAGGGAAGCATCGGATATGGTGAGTGGTTTGGGTTGATTGCAGCGATCTTACTCATTGCCGGAATCTATTTGCTTTACCGTTCCGTGATCCATAAAGGAAGCTTTTACCGTTTTATCGTTAAATATATTCCGGTAATTGAAGTTTATGCTGCTGAGTTCAGGAGCAATAAGATTGAGCGGAAACATTTCATCTCTACTTTTCTCTACAGCAGCCTGATTGAAGTGGTGGGGATCGTTCATATTTACATTGCCATGCTGGCGCTGAACATCCCGGCTTCCTGGATCATTGCGATTATCAGCTACATCGTGGCAGTCGTTTTTCTGATCATTTCTCCTTTTTTAAGAGGACTGGGAGCGGTGGAAGCTTCCATGACCTTTATCCTTACCCGTCTGGGCTATTCTGCACCGGAAGCGGTATCTATTACTTTTCTTTACCGTTTCATGGAGTTTTGGATTCCTATGATACTGGGGGCAATGAGTTTTCTTTTCAGGATCAATAAGCTGTTAATGCGGGTAGTTCCTGCCTTGTTTCTCCTGCTCCTTGGCGTGGTCAACGTGGTGTCTGTACTTACTCCGGCAATTCATGCAAGGTTAAGGTTTTTGAAAGATTTCATTCCTATGGAAGCCATTACAGCCTCCAATTATTTTGTTCTGGTGGCAGGGCTATTCCTGCTGGTCACGGCGGCATTTATGCTGAAAGGATTGCGGATGGCCTGGTATTTTGGTTTAGCACTTTGTCTGCTTTCCTTTATCGGACACATCACCAAGGCAATTGATTATGAAGAAGCAGGATTTTCCCTGATGGTGATCCTGATCCTCATTGGCTCCAGAAAGGAGTATTATGTGAAACACAATTCGAGATTAAGGTCTTTTGGTATCCAAACCACCTTGCTGAGCATTCTGGGAATTCTCATCTATGGAACCTTAGGCTTTTATTTTCTGGATAAAAACCATTTCGGGATTGACTTCAGCTGGTCGCAATCCATCCGTTATACGTTAGAGAATTTTGTACTGATCGGAAGTAATGACCTGGAGCCACTGGACCATTTTGCCCGGGGCTTTCTATATTCAATCAACATCAGCGGTTTCCTGTCCATCGCCTTTTTAATCTATACCCTCATCCGGCCATACATGCTGAAAAGCGATACGGAAGAAGCGGAATTTGAGCAGGCGAAGCAGTTGCTAAAGCAATATGGAAATTCGGCGGTAGACTATTTTAAGACCTATCGGGATAAGCTGATTTATACGAGTGAGACATTGGAAGGTTTCGTCGCCTATCGCATTGCAGGCAATTTTGCCGTAGTCCTGGAATGTCCGGTATGTGATCCTGCCATCAGAACGGCTTTTATCAAAGATTTTGACCGCTATTGTTTTGAAAGCGGAATGAAAAGCCTGTATTACCGTGTTCCCGAGGAAAGTCTGGAAGACTTTCTTTCTACCGGAAAGAAAAAGCTGTTCCTTGGTCAGGAAGGCGTTCTGGACCTGCCTGGCTTTTCTCTGGAAGGAGGGCGTAAAAAATCCATTCGCAATGCGCTGAAGAAAGTTTCAGATCAGGGTTTCCAGAGCCGCGTATATGAAGCACCAATTAAGGATGGTTTGCTGCAAAAGCTGAAATCTGTTTCAGATGAATGGCTGGAAGGAACAGAAAGAGAAGAAATTGTCTTTTCCCAGGGAATGTTTAGCTGGGAAGAATTGAAAGAACAGACGATCATTACGGTAGAAAATGGCGAAGAAAAGATCGTGGCATTCCTGAATGTGATTCCCGATTATGTGAAAGGTGAGAGCACTTACGACCTGATCCGAAAAACTGCTGATGCCCCGAACGGAATCATAGATTTCATTATGGTGGCCTTATTTAAGCACCTGAAGGAAGAAGGCTTTGCTGCGGTAAACCTGGGCTTTGCCCCGATGTCGGGCTTGATTGATCCTCATAATTTTCCCGAAAGGTCTATGAAATTTGCTTACGAAAAGATCCGGTCATTTTCTCATTATAAGGGAATGCGCGCCGCCAAGGATAAGTTCTCTCCGGAATGGCACAACAGGTATCTGATTTACGACCATGATTTTGATTTATTACAGGTGCCGGCGGCATTAACGAAGGTCATTAAACCCTAAAAAGATGAAACTATTTACAACAATATCCCTGTTGCTGATCCTTTTTCGTGCTCCGGCTTTTTCTAATGAAGTCATTGACCATGTTTCTTATGGGAAGTTTGGTAAAATTACGGTCTACCATCCTGAAAATACACCGACTTCGGTGGTGCTGTTTGTTTCCGGCGACGGAGGCTGGAAAGATGCAGTAGTGCTGATGGCCAAAAATATGGCTGCAGAGGGTGCACTGGTGCTTGGGATTGATGCCCGCCACTATGGTTATTATTTGTCTAAAGCCTCTGCGGCATGCCTTTATCCTGCGGCCGATTTCGAAGAATTAAGCTTATCGGTGCAGAAGAAATACAAACTGATCAATTACCACAAACCGGTGCTAATGGGTTATTCCTATGGAGCTGTGCTGATCTACGGAACCCTGGTACAGGCACCGCCGGATACGTTCAGAGGAGCAATTGCGCTGGGCTTTTCTCCGGATATCAACCTTAAAAAGCCCTTGTGCAGGGGAAATGGACTGACATTACATGTATTGAAAAAAGGGTTTTCCTATTATCTGGAAAGTACGAAAAGCCTGACTGCCCCTTTTATCGTTTTAAACGGGGAAAAAGACCTGACCTGTCCATTTGATGCCTCTGCGGCTTTCCTGAAAGGGATGCCCATGACCGAACTGATTCCCTTACCTAAAGTGGGACACGGCTTTTTAAATCAGGCAGACTGGCAGCCGGAATTGAAAACTGCCTTTCAAAAAATCCTGGCCGCGCCGACATTCAGCGAGCAAAAATCTATGGAACACAAAGCAATGGCCGACAAACAGCTTAAACCTTATACCGGAAACCTGCCTTTAATCCTGATCCCGGCTGCAAAAAAGAGCAGCCTGCCGATGGTATTTATGATTTCCGGGGATGGAGGCTGGACCGGATTTGACCAGTCGCTGGCTGAAGCTCTGGCGGCTAAAGGGCTTGCCGTACTTGGTCTGGATGCACAGAAATATTTTTGGAATGCAAAAACTCCGGAAAATAGTAGCCTGGAAATTGCTAAGGCGGTACAACATTATAAAGAGGAACTGGGAAAAGAAAGTTTTATCCTGGCAGGTTATTCTTTCGGTGCTTCCATTGTTCCCTTTGTAGCCAACCGGTTGTCAGCGGAATTGAAGGATGATCTTAAAGCAGTGATTTCTCTTTCTCCGGATGTAACGGCCGACTTCGAGATTCACCTGATCGATCTGCTTAATTTTGGCAGTTCGAAAAACAAATATGATGTGATTGCCGAAATAAAGAAAATAAAAACGGCTGACCAGGTTTCTATCTTTGGTACAGGAGAAGGGAATTCGATCAAAAACAAATTTATAAAGAACGGATTAAAGGTGCTGACGATTGCCGGAGACCACCATTTTAATAAAGATTACGCGACTATTGCCACAGCCTTTTTAAAGCAGGTTTCCGAGTAATGCCCCGGAAACCTGCTCTGCCTTTATTTCGATTCCAGTCTGTTTAGCTTTTCACAGATTTCTTCCAGTAACAAAAATTGTTTGGACTGCGTATCATAAATCGTTTTGATCTGTTCTTCCAGCAAAAGGTCCATCTTTAAATGGAGCTTTCGGATCTCCATTTCGGCTTTCAGATTGATCAGGTAGTCATTTTCTCCCCTCATCCGGTCTTTTTCTTCCTGTCTGTTCTGGCTCATCATAATAATGGGTGCCTGTAAAGCAGCAATACAGGAAAGGATAAGGTTCATCAGGATGAAAGGGTAGGGGTCAAATGCGGCTTTACCGGATGCGGAAGAATTATAAACAATCCAGAAGACCAGCACAATTAAAAACCAGATGATGAATACCCAGCTTCCACCGAAGCGGGCCACTTTATCGGAAATTTTCTGTCCTTTGCTGATCATTTCTTCCGGAGGGTTCAGCAGGTTATTTACGATCAGCTGTTCTTCTTCGATGGTGTCTTTTACAATCTGATGAAGCTTTTTCAGGTGCGCATTTTCATCAGACATGAGCTGATTGATTTCTTTGTTTTCCATTGGAATATAATTGATTTTTAGCGTTTATGAAGCGATCATGATCTTATTATCTGTTTCGTTGTATGATCGGTCAGATCATGATGGTTCCATGCATGAATGATTATTGATGTGCCTTTTGTTGTTCAGGCTGTGATTTAAAGATAGGCAATGTCAAATTCTTTCTGTAGTGCTGTTAATTTTTTTATTCCCTATTGCATTTTTCAAGTTAACTACTTAATTTTGAGGTAAGAGGGGTTAATTATAGGAACAGCAAAATTGTTGTCATAATCTTACTCTGCCATTCGCCCGGATGGTGACCTAAATTTTGGAGATTAATGTTGTCTAAACCACCGTGTAACTGATATGCGGCCTGGCCATAGCCGAGTGCGGGGTTTATTGTGGGAGGTTTTGAATCGTAGTTTATTAACCATTAAAAAACTAACGTATGAAAAAACAATGTGCATTGGAATCTGCTTTGTTCACTTTAAATCAGAATTATGGACAAGTATAGGATTAATGAATGTATGGAAAAGCTAACTTACAATCAGCATAAGCTAATTAAGCGGCTTATTCCCGAAATTATCAAGGCTTCCATCAATACTTTTCACAATTATAGGAAGCTTCAGTTGGGCGATGACAAGGATATTCCTTACGAAACAGTACGGGTTCTGGAAGTATTGTTTGACCTGGAAGTTGGCGAACTGGCAAATTTCGAGGTAGAAGGTAAATCCTGCCGGGCGCTATTTAAAGAACATCATATTGCTTTGGTCCAGCCTCAGGATCGTTATGAGGTAGAATCTTAGCTAAAACAAAAAGGTATCCCCACAAGAGGATACCTTTTTTGTTTTATTAGGAGCCGCCCTTACTCATCTCTTACGCGCTCATCCGTAATTTTTTAATTTCGTTTGATGTTGTCATCCGCTGTGTTATAGCCCTGGGGGAAGTTCTAAAGTATTCAGGATGACAGATGAGTTGGCAAATGAGGTTTGGACAGCTCCGGTATTTTTGATCCTATTTATTGGCCATTACCGCAAGGCCTAAAGTTGCATCATCTTTAGGAGCAGCTTTCAGCCCTTTAGCCCAAATGGTATAGATCTTTCCTTTTTCGATTTTTACTTTTGGCAGCGTAGCTAAGGCTGTGGCAGTTCCGTTTGCTCTGATCTCAAAATTGATCTCTGCACCTGGTTCAGCAGCGATGAAAGGACTGAACTCTTTAAAGTCTTTTTTAGCAATCAGCGCTTCTGCTTTTCCGGTGATGGCAAGGTCAAGAATTCCTGCATCAGCACTTAGGTTGATGAAACGGATCTTTGCTTTATCAGCGGCAGGAGCAGTCAGGTCATCTTCTACAAAAACAACGGTACTTGCTGTTTTGTCGGTAACAAATGCAGAATAAGCTTTGTCTTCTTTGAATTCAACCGGAAGTTTTACGAGGATATCTGCTACACCTTTTTTAGTCACACTTAATTCTTTTTTACCAGGTTTCGCGATTTTTAGATCAGTTATTGTGGTATTGTAGGCAAATGATACTGCATTTGCTTTGTCTTTGTCAACGTAAAAATCAAGCTCTGCAACACCAGCCGCGGCATGAACCAAGGTAAGCGCTGCTGGTTTTACCACCGGAGGTTTGATCACATCTTTGTCTTTTTTACATGAACTGAAAATCGAGGTTAATGTTAAGGCGCATACTAACGTTTTGGCTATCGGAGAAAAATAATTAGTCATTGTTTTCATTTTTAAGGTTTTTATAAAAATTAGTAATTGGTTAATGGCCATTAACACTTTCTCTCTTAAAACGATTTCTTCTATGAAAACGCAACAGCAGGAATGAAAATAATTTACAAAATTGAAATTATCCTGCTGGATTTATGAAAAGAAGGCATTTTGGTCGGTTTGTTTTTTCTGTTTTTTTGCTGAGATAACTGAGCATTCGGCCAATATTCGCAACTGATCATTTCCATGAAATCCACAAATTGCCGGATCAGTTCATGAGCAATGAAAATCAAATTTTCTCCGCACACAATTGCCGGTTTATAGCTAAGATTTATGAAAAAATACCACTGCATTTTTGTTGTTTTACTTTTTGTTAACAGCCTGGTTGCTCTGGCTGGAACCGCTCCGCAATTGCGGATTGAAACGAAAAACAGTTTACTTGTCTTTACCGTAGGGAGCAATGGGAAACTCTACCAAAGTTATTTCGGACAAAAACCCTCACATCCTGAAGATGTGGAACTCCTGCAGTCTACGCGACATGAGGCTTATATTGGCGCAGGAATGGGCGACCTTTTTGAACCGGCCATTCGGATGGTACATGCCGATGGAAATCCCTCGCTGGATTTGGTCTATGCCGGCCATAAGACCGAGAGAAAAGGAGATGACCTGAGCCTTACCGTGATCACACTTAAAGATCCGAAATATCCGGTAGAGGTATTGCTTCATTTCTCTGCCTATTTCAAAGACGATGTGCTGAAAACCTGGACGGAAATTAAGCACCAGGAAAAGAAAGCGGTAACCCTCAGTAACTATGCTTCTTCCATGCTTCATTTTGAGGCTTCAAAATATTGGCTCAGTCAGTTCGACGGGGATTACATGACGGAAATGAGAATGAAAGAAAGCCTGCTGACCAGCGGAATAAAAATACTGGATAGTAAACTGGGGACAAGGGCACATATGTACCGTGCTCCGGCTTTTTTCCTGTCTTTCAATAAGCCCTCGGATGAAAATACCGGGGAGCTGATCGCCGGCACGCTGGCCTGGTCAGGAAATTTTCAATGTTCTTTTGAAATTGATCAGCAGAATTCCCTGAGGATGATCAATGGGATGAATCCCTGGGCTTCTGAGTATAAATTGCCGGCCGGAAAACGCTTTGAAACCCCTGCGTTTATTTTTACCTATAGCAATAAAGGAAAAGGTCAGGCCAGTAGAAACCTGCACCGCTGGGCGAGGAAATATGAGGTTCCTGACGGAGAACAGCCGCGTTTAACCTTATTGAATAACTGGGAAGCTACCCATATGGATTTTAATCAGGATGTCCTGGTGGAACTTTTCGATGGCGCAAAACAGCTAGGGGTAGACCTGTTTTTACTGGACGATGGCTGGTTTGGCAATAAGTACC
The DNA here is from genome assembly GCF_003852525.1 of Pedobacter sp. KBW06. Classification (GTDB taxonomy): domain Bacteria; phylum Bacteroidota; class Bacteroidia; order Sphingobacteriales; family Sphingobacteriaceae; genus Pedobacter. The sequence goes on along the minus strand of NZ_QAJL01000003.1, from coordinate 770,573 downwards.
CAAGGGATGCGGATAAAACAGCCTTGGGCGATTGGCAGGTAGATCAAAAGAAGCTTCCGGCCGGATTGGGGCACCTGATTAAAGCGGCCGGAAGCAGGGACCTGAAATTCGGCATCTGGCTGGAACCGGAGATGATCAGCCCTAAAAGTGAGTTGTATGAGCAGCACCCGGATTGGATTTTGAAGCTGCCAAACCGGGAAGAATCCTATTCCAGAAATCAGCTGGTACTGGACCTGATCAATCCAAAAGTGCAGGATTTTGTTTTTAATACGGTCAATGACCTGTTGCAGCAAAATCCGGGAATAGCATTTATAAAATGGGATTGCAACCGCATGCTGACCAACACCTATTCTCCTTTTCTAAAGGAAAATCAAGGTAATCTGTTTATTGATTATACGAAAAGCCTGTATGCCATCATGGAACGTCTCAGAAAAAAGCACCCTCATCTGCCCATCATGCTTTGTGCCGGGGGAGGGGGACGTGTAGACTATGGCGGATTGAAATATTTTACGGAATTCTGGCCCAGCGACAATACCGATGGCCTGGAAAGGGTATTTATTCAATGGGGCTACCTGAACTTTTTTCCTTCACTAACGGTATCCAGCCATGTCACTTCAATGGGGAAACAATCCCTGAAGTTTCGTACAGATGTGGCGATGATGGGAAAACTGGGGTATGACATCCGGGTAAAGAACCTGAGTCCGGAAGAAATCCGGTTTAGCGTAGCAGCAGTAAAAAATTATAAAAGAATCAGTGAGGTCATCTGGTTTGGTGATTTATACCGGCTGGTTTCCCCCTATGAAGAAAGCAGAGCGGTTTTAATGTATGTGAATGAGGATAAAAATAAAGCTGTGCTGTTCAGCTACCTCCTCAATTTCAGAAGAAAAGAATACATGGGCAAAGTATTGTTGTCCGGTCTGGAACCGGACAGGAAATATAAAATCAAAGAAATCAATCTGCTGCCTGATGCGGTTTCAACACATCCGGATGAGGGGAAATCTTATACCGGTGATTACCTCATGAAAGTTGGTTTAAACCTGTCTGCGGGCAAGATTGTTCCTTTAAGCAGTGCCGTATTTGAACTGATTGCAGAATAAAAAATAAATATGAAAAAACTCATCAGCTGTTGGTTAATCACGCTTGCTTTTACGGGTATCGGAAAAGGGGCGGATGTCAGCATTGTTAAATATGGTGCAACCGGCGATGGAAACACCTTAAATACGGTCGCTATTCAAAAAGCAATCGACCAATGTCATCAGAGTGGAGGAGGTAAAGTGCTTTTTCCTGCCGGAAGATTTCTCTCCGGAACGATTGTATTAAAAGATAAGGTGACCCTTTATTTGGAAAAAGATGCCGTATTGCTGGGCAGTACAGACCTTGCAGACTACCGGAATATAGACCCTTTTACCGAAGGGTTAGGGATTGAGGTGGGCTGGGCATTACTTGTTGCTGTTGATGCACGGAACATTGGCCTCGAAGGTGCCGGAACGATTGACGGGCAGGGATCAGCGATCAAAGCAAAACACATCTTAACCGATACCCGTCCCGAGGGACAACGCTGGGGCCTGAGGCCTTTTCTCATTCGTATGGTCCGGTGTAAAGGGTTAAAGGTGAGCGGACTGACGCTAAAGTCGGCCGGGGCCTGGACTTCCCACTATTTTCAATGCAAAGAAGTTCAGATTGAAGGCATTAAGATTGAGAGTATCGGAGTAGCTCATAATGATGGAATCGGGATTGACGGTTGTCAGGAAGTCCGCATTAAGGATTGCGACATCATCAGCGGCGATGATGCATTGGTCTTTAAGACCACTTCCAGCAAAATGGCTTGCAGGAATATTGTCGTTTCCGGTTTGCGTTTAAAGAGTAACCAGGCAGGAATTAAGATTGGAACAGAATCTATGGCTCCTTTTGAAAATATCAAAATCTCCGGATGTCATATTTACGATACCAAAAACGGAGGGATAAAACTGCTCTCTGTAGATGGTGCCAGGATCAGGAATGTAGAAATCTCAGACATCAGCATGGAAAATGTGAGGACTCCGGTGTTGTTTAGGTTGGGCTCCAGGTTAAGTGTATTCAGGAAAGGGGAAAAGAAGCAGCAAACAGGTATCCTTGATCAGGTGACCATCAGGAATGTGAAGGCCATAGCTGCCGATGATGCACAGCTGATGCCGCCAACAGGGATTTTGATCACAGGTGTTCCGGGTCATGACATTACCAATTTAAAACTGGAGAATATTGAAATGACCCTTGCCGGAGGTGGAACGGCAGAAGATGCAAAACAAGTGGTTCCCGAAGCAATAGATCAATATCCGGAGATCAAGACCTTTGGTCCGAAAATCCCTGCTTATGGCTTATGGGCCAGACATGTAAAAGGACTGAAGGTCATCAACCTGAAGTTTAACCTTAAAAGTAAAGACCTTCGTCCGGCATTCGTTTATGAAGATGTGAAAGGACTGCTTACTCCATAGGAGGCATTCCGAAAGCGATCCATTCTTCTTTAGAAGGGCCATAGATTCCGGGAACAGGTAAGCCAAGCATTCGCATGATCACAGACATCTGACTGCGGTGGTGACTTTCATGGGCAATCAGAACGGAAAGTACTTTTCCTTTTTTCCATTCTTCACCATACATGTTCACAAGGTCATCAAGATTGGAATCTGTCCATTTTAACCTTACCGTGCGCATCAATAAAGTATTGTAATTGATGTAAGTTTCGATCAGCTCCGGCAGACTTGCCGGAATGGGAAGCTCATGGAGCAGATCGGTCTCAAATAAACCTGCATTTTTACCCATTTCGGTAAGCGTTTGAGTCATATGCCAGGCCAGACGCTCCAGAGAACGTACATTTTCATGAATTTTTACTGATTTTGTTTCCTCGGTAAGATTGGAAAATATTTTAACGGTACTTGACTCTTCTTCTTTACGCGTGGTCAGGAAATCTTCAATACTGCGGTACATAATTCTCAGGTTTGGTGTGATACGAAGGTGCAAAGATTTCCTCAAACACTCAAATAAGAATTGAAATCTTATGATAAATTCTGCTTTCGTCCCCAAATATCTGCGCTCCTGTACTTTTTATTTCATACGGTATCCGGATTGGTATATTTGTTTAAGAATTATGGAAAAGCAAGGGAAAAATAAGCTTCAGATTAGTCTTTATTGGAAGTGTCAGCTCATCGGCTGGTCGCTGACTTCCTTTTATTGGCTGATCCCTGCCGCGTTAAGCAGCAAATTTTTCAGTCCTTTGGCGGGGCTGATTCATTTTGTGTTTGACGTGCTGATCGGGATAGGGCTGACTCATGTTTACCGCAATGTATCGAAAAAGTACAAATGGAATCAGCTCCAGACGGGCCAGCTGATCTGGCGGATTGTTCCGGCAGTTGTGCTGATGGCCATGTTATACATGATCTTAATCTGCGCTAAAATTTCCCTGATCAACGATTATTTTTTCCTGGTCAATGGAGTTAACATAGAGAAATCACTTCCCGAAATGTTCGCTGCATACCGGCAGTTTTTATCGTATAACGGGCTCACTGTTTTCATGACGGGCCTTCGCCTGATCTCCATCTGGGTTTTGGCCTATCACCTTTACTTATATGCGCAAAGGGAGATCCAGGCCACAAAAGAGAATGCCCGTCTTGTACTGGCTGCGAAAGAAGTGCAGCTGACCAACCTGTCTGCACAACTCAATCCACACTTTTTATTCAACTCTTTAAACAACATCAAAGCATTGGTGATCGATAATCCCAAAGCTGCAAGAAGGGGAATTGATCTTTTATCGGAACTCTTAAGGACCTCGCTTTACCGGAACCAGGAACTGTTGATTTCCATAAAAGATGAACTCAGCCTGGTCAATGATTACCTGGAGCTGGAAAAACTCAGGTTTGGGGAAAGGATGGAAAGTCAGATCGAACTGGATCCGAAACTGGCAGAAATTCTTATCCCACCACTCTCTATCCATACGTTGGTTGAAAATGCGATTAAGCATGGTATTGCAAGGGAAAAAAATGGTGGAACAATCCGGATAAGGATCAATGAAAGTGAGGGGGAACTCCGGATTAGTGTTTTAAATCCGGGAATGCTGGACCCTCAAAATGGAAGGAAAGGATTGGGCCTTCGGAACCTGGAAGAACGGCTAAACCTTCAGTATGAAGGGAAAGCAAGCGTTGCATTGATGCCTTTAGACCATGATATTGTATTGGCCACCATCTTAATTCCTTTAACATGAAAACAATGACTGTGCTGATTATCGATGATGAACGATCTGCAAGGGAAGAGGTTAAACGGGCTTTATCGGCTTACCCCTCATTTGAAATTGTAGGGGAAGCACAAAATGCAGACGAAGCAAGACAGGAAATTCAGCTTAAAAAACCGGACCTGATTTTCCTGGACATCCAGATGCCGGGAGAATCCGGATTTGAATTGCTGGCTTCCTTAAGCGAAGTGCCGGAAGTGATCTTTACCACCGCCTTCGATCAGTATGCAGTGAAAGCTTTTGAGATCAATGCACTGGATTACCTGATGAAGCCGATTCGAGATGAACGTTTCGCTATGGCCATAGCGAGGGTCACGGAAAAAGGGAAAAAGCAGGAAGCCGAAAAGCCGACTTTACCCGTAAACCGGACCATTTTTATCAAAGATGGGGAACGCTGCTATTTTGTGAAATTAACGGAGGTTTATCTGATAGAATCTATGGACAACTATGCCAGGCTTTATTTTGGCGACCAGAAAGCATTCTTAAAAACCTCTCTGAACCAGCTGACTGAAAAACTGGATGAAACGGTGTTTTTCAGGATCAGCAGAACCCATATCGTAAACCTGAATTACATTAGGGAGATCTTTTCAATGCCTAAAGGAAAGCTCCGGATTGCTTTGAAAAGCGGTGAGCTGCTGGATGTATCCGATAGGCAATCTGTCAAATTTAAACTGATCAATGGGGTTTAATCCGCCCTCGAAACTATAAATTTTATTGTATTAAGATGAAAACAACAATCCATTTAATTTTGGTTTGCATGGGGCTTTTTGCCCATGCTTTCGCGCAGCAGCCTAAGCCTGCTGTTGAGATTATCGCAGGCGGAACCGCTGCTCAAGGGTATGACATTCAGGATAGTGTCCTGATCAAAACAAGGGAAGGGATGCAGCTTTCGGCCATGGTGGTCCGAAAAAAAGGAGCTGGAAAGCCACAGCCTGCGGCTTTGTTTTTTACCATTTATGCCAATCATGATGGCAACCTTGCAGAGGCAAAACGTTCTGCTGATCATGGTTATATCGGTGTGGTGGTAAATTCAAGGGGGAAAGCCCTGAGTCCGGACGAGATCAATCCTTATGAAAAGGAATCTACAGATGTGAATGGGGCAGTAGATTGGGCCAGTAAACACCCCTGGACTGATGGCCGGGTAGCGATATATGGTGGCAGTTATTCCGGGTTTTCGGCATGGGCGGCTACAAAACACCTGCACCCTGCATTAAAAACAATCGTTCCCTACGTGGCGGCTATTCCTGGTTTTGGCCTGCCAATGGAGAATAATGTTTTTCTCAACGCCAATTATGGCTGGGGTTTTTATGTCAGCAATAATAAATACCTGGATGAACACCTTTACTATGATCAGCAACATTGGAGAAATATGCAGTTCAACTGGTACAACAGCGGGGTTGCTTACCGTAAAATTGACAGCATTGAAGGGCGGCCAAATCCCTTGCTGCAACGCTGGATTCAACACCCTTCCTATGATCAATACTGGCAGGATATGGTGCCATGGCAGGAGGAATTTGCGAAAATAAATATTCCGGTCTTGTCGGTTACCGGCTATTACGACGATGGGCAGATCTCGGCGCTGCGTTATTTTAAGGAACATTATAAATACAATAAACAGGCCGATCACTACCTCATCATCGGCCCTTACGATCATTTTGGCGCACAAAAAGGAGGCGTTCCAATTTTGCGGGATTATAAGGTCGATCAAATCGCTTTGATCAATACCGCCCAGATCACTTACGACTGGTTGGATTACGTGCTGAAAGCGGGGCCTAAGCCCGCATTGTTAAAGGATAAAATTAATTATCAGGTTATGGGCGCAAACCGATGGAAACATGCCCCGTCCATAGAAAAAATGAGCAATCAGGTCCTCCGGCTTTACCTGAGCACTGAAAAGTCGGGAGAAAACCAGTTGCTCCTCCCTAAAAAACCAGGTCAGCCGGCTTTCTCCCCCCAGAAGGTAGATCTTGCAGACCGGCAGCACAGTAACAACAACAATTATTATCCTTACCCTATTGTTGGTAACGAACTGGACAGGAGTACAGGTCTCTATTTTATCTCGGCCCCTTTTGATGAACAGGTTTCTATAGATGGAATCTGGAGCGGAATCCTGAAGGCAGGTATCAATAAGAAAGACATGGATATCGGTATGACCTTGTTTGAAGTCATGCCAAACGGAGAACGCTTTCATTTGTCGTACTTTTTAGGAAGGGCGAGCTATGCGAAAGACATGACCCGCAGGAGCCTGCTGAAAGAAGGGACAATCAACAGCATTCCTTTCTCAAGCACCCGCATGTTTAGCCGTTATTTAAGCAAAGGAAGTCGTTTGCTCCTGGTACTTGACATCAATAAAAACCCCTTTGCCCAGATCAATTACGGTACGGGCAGGGACGTCAGCGACGAAAGCATCGCTGATGCAAAGGTTCCTTTAAATATCAAATGGTACAACGATAGTTACATCGATATTCCAGTCTGGAAGTATTAACTGTCCTTGATCTTCAGGTGGTCCTGAACCTGGTCCAACAGGGCTTGTATGCTTTCTATCGGAAAATCGCCCCTTTTTCCATAAGTGATCAGCCGGAGGTATTCTCCCAAAACCAGGCTCTGTCCATACTTGGATTTGGACCAGAGCTGCCGGTTGACCGGGAATTCCGGCTGATCCGATGGCAAGGGAAAAGGAATACAATATAATTTCACCTCAGGGAAGAACCGTTTTAAGGATAAAGCGGCCCTGGTAGAAGCATAGGAATGAGAAATGAAAGTCATGCTTTTTACCTGATCAAAAGCAAATACTTTTCTGGCTTCTGTGACATTTTCAAGAGTGTTTTTAGACGCTACTTCCAGGACAATCTCTTTGTCGGAATATTTCTTTTGAGGAATAAAAGAGAAAATACTTTCTGATTCCGGTTTGTGGTGGTAATAGGAGCCTCCAAAGTTGGCCACACCACCGGTAATTAATACTTTATTGACAACGCCGGTGTCGAGCAGGTCACAGATCAGGTCTGCAATTTCTTTGTGTTTCACATTGGAGCCGAAAACAAAAAGAAGGTCTGAAGGAATGATGTCTTCTTTTTGAAAACAAAGGTCGGTTAATACCGATATCAATTGGGGGTCCATAACTGGACAATGTGGGGTTTTTAAAATCTCCCGGTGTAGTTCATCTGGTTCCATATCCTGAATAATTGGTGCGTCAATATGACAAAGGATACCCCCTCCCTATTCCATTTAATGCCTATAAAAATGATTTGTCCCTACAAATTTTGAGTTCCCCCGAACTCCATGTTAATATAACCATGTTTAACTAAATAAACAAGGCCGCTGCCCATTTCTTTCTTGTAGCTTAAAGCTTATTCCTATTGCCATTCAATATCGTCAGATCCGACGAAGGTTCGGTCATTTTTTTTGTTCATTATTGAACCGGAATATTCGTCCATAAATATTAATAACAAATTGCTATATTTCTTATCACATGTCAAGACGGCTTCATAACTTTATGGAGTACCTTTATACTGCATTAAAGGATTAATAAAGGAGGATAATAAAATGCAATGGATCATCGCTGTCTGGATCTCCAGACAATTTAAAAAGGTATAAAATGAATAAGTACATGCTCTTTCCTGCTTTATTGCTTTGGGGTCTGGGACTTCAGGCTCAGGACTCCCTGAAAATCAGGATCTACCCGGATTATGATAAAGTAGGTAAATTTCATCGTTTCCTCTTTGGAGAAAATTACAGAAAAGAATATGCACAGGAAACCAGGGTTCCCGTAATCCGTCTATCACAGATTAAAGGAGGGTTAACACCGATAAAAAGAGGAGGGGGAAACCAAACCCATTCTTTACGCCTGGAAGATAAACAAGGAAAAGAATGGGTACTGAGAACGGTTGAGAAATATCCGGAGGTGCTTTTACCTGCAGAACTCAGACAGACTTTTGCAAAAGACATCATTAAAGACAACATGTCAGCACAGCAACCTTTCTCTGCATTGGTGGTCCCTGTTTTTGCAGATGCTGCAGGAATTCCACACAGCAATCCCATGATCGGATGGGTGGTTCCGGACGAAGTGCTTGGAGAATATGCGGAAGTCTTCGAAAATAGCTTATGCCTTTTGGAAGAAAGAGAGCCAGCAGGTGATACGGACAATACCGAGAAAATGCTGAAGAAGTTAAATGACCATAACGAAAACAGTGTAAATGCGCCTTTGTTGTTAAAGGCAAAAGCTTTAGATGCACTGCTTGGCGACTGGGACCGACATGAAGACCAGTGGAGATGGATTCCTCAGAAAACAGATACCGGTTTAAAATATATCGTGGTCCCAAGAGACCGTGATCAGGTGTTCTATTTATCGCAGGGGCTGATCCCTAAATTTGCACAGGCCTCCTGGTTATTGCCAATGATTCAGGGATATGAACGAAACCTGCAAAATATCAACTGGTTTTTCTGGGAAGGAAGAAGTACCTATAACCGGATTTTCGGACAGATTGACGAAGCACAATGGAATGCAATTGTAAAAGAATTCTGTGCGGCGATGACCGATGAGGTTTTTGAAAAGGCTTTGAAAAGATTACCGGAGCCTGGTTATTCGCTTCGCCATGACCAGTTGCTTGCCCAACTGAAAGAAAGAAGAACAAAGCTGCCCGAAATGATGAACACCTATTATCATTTTATCAATAGAATTGTTGACATCCAGGGAAGTAATAAAAACGAGCTGGTCAATGTGACGGACAATGGGGAAAAGGGGCTGACCGTTACCATGCATAAGCTGGCTAAAGATGGAAAACTGAAAGATTTGTTTTTCAGCCGTTCATATGATCCCAAAGTGACGAAAGAAATCCGTTTGTATGTGAGGGATGGAAATGATAGCCTGACCCTCAACAACAAAAGCTCGGATATTAAACTTCGCATCGTCAATGGGGAAGGGAATAAACATTATAACATCTTAAATTCGAAACGCCGCGTTCCATTTTATGGAATGGAAGAAGGCCTTAGCTATTCGGGAGCGGAATCGAGATTGAGCAAACACATCAGCAATGATACCAATAATACCCATTATGTAGCCACAGACCTGTACACGAGAAAAATGACCCTGCTCAATGCCGGTTTTAATGCAGACGACGGGCTTTCTCTGGGACTTTCTTTTAAAATGATGAGCCCGGGCTTCAGAAAGCTGCCTTTTGGAAATATCCACTCTTTTTCCTTCCTGCATTCTTTTAAAAGTAATGCTTTTAGCTTCAGGTACTCCGGCGAATGGTTCCAGGCATTAGGCAAAGCAGACATCGTTTTACAGGCAACTGCCTTTGCACCTGAAAATTCTCAGAACTTCTTCGGCCTTGGAAACGAAAGCCCTTACCGTAAAGATGGGGAGCACATTAAATATTACAGGGCGAGGTTCAGCTTGTATGAACTGGATCCCGCATTGCGATGGAGGGTCAATAAGAATGTCTGGACTTTTGGCCCTTCGTTTCAATATTACCGCTTCAACAAACACGACAATGCAGACCGCTTTATCAGCAACAGCAACCTGCTGCATTCACCTGACAGCGCAATCATTGACGAAGATAAGTTATATGCCGGTTTGGCGCTGGGCTTTACCCGGAACACCAGGAATAATGATGTATTGCCTTCATCAGGTAATTTTATTGAAGCAAAGTTACGCGGTTATACCGGCTTGAACAGTGCTGCGGAGTCTTCCGTACAGCTTCAGGCAAGTTATGCTTTCTATCACCGGATCGGCGGGGGCAAACGCTTTGTCCTGACCGATAGGCTGGGCGGCGGCCTGACCTTTGGCAAACAAGCCTTCTACCAGTCGAACTTTCTTGGCGGACAAGGCAATATGCTCGGTTTCCGTTCCTTCCGTTATGGCGGACAACACATGTTGTACAATAACCTGGAGCTAAGGGCAAAAGTGGCGAACATTGGCGGTTATATTTTGCCTGGTCAATTCGGCCTGACGGCCTTCTTTGATACAGGAAGGGTCTGGGAAAAGAACGATCAGTCGGATGTCTGGCATTACAGTTATGGGGGAGGCCTTTACTATGCGCCGGCCATTCTAACCGTCATCCAGGCGCAATTGGCACATTCAAAAGAGGGATATTACCCTTATATAACGATGAAATTCAGGTACTAAGGAAATTATATTTTATGAAATAACTGAATTGCAATTATTTATAATTACATTTGTACTTTAATTATAATAAAAAATACAATGCAAGAAGGAGTAGTAAAATTTTTTAATGAAACTAAAGGTTTCGGATTCATCGTTCCAAACTCGGGCGAAAGTGAAATCTTTGTTCATTCAACTGGCTTATTAGCCGACATCCGTGAGAACGATAAAGTTTCTTATGATGTTGAAGAAGGCCGTAAAGGTCTTAATGCAGTAAATGTTAAGGTGATTTAAATTTCCTCAATATAAATTGTGAAAACTGCCTTTTTTAAAAAGGCAGTTTTTTTTTGTCCTTTATTTTCCCTCATTACACTTGAGGGAAGGATACAGAAAGATGCATGTAATCCTCTTAATATGCATCAAGCAGGCTTATTTCGATTTAAGCTTCGCAATTACAGGCAGCTTTGCCAGTCCTTTCGTGGAAGAGAGGAACATTTGTTCGGCCATTTTCTGATCATGCCCATAAATGTCGTCCCGGAAGTTTAAATGTCCGTTCTGATCTACCCAGGCCGTGAAATAAGTAATGAATACCGGAACTGGTTTTTTCATCCCCACCCAAACCTCTTTTGTAGACTTCATCGCCTTTGCGATTCTCTCTGTTGTCCATTGTGGCTGATCTGTTAAAAGATATTCGGCCAGTTTTACCGGTTGCGACAAACGGATACAACCATGGCTAAATGCCCGCTTCTCTTCTGCGAAGAGTGATTTTGCCGGGGTATCATGGAAATAAATGTCGTAACTGTTTGGGAAGAGGAACTTTACCCGGCCCAAAGAGTTGTTGTCTCCGGGCTTTTGACGAACCTGAGGCAGGCCGTTACTGTTTCCGGTCTGTTCCATATTTTTACTCGCCAGGTAATTGCGGTTTCTTTTCATGGCGGGAAGTACTTCTGCTTTTACGATGCTAGCAGGAACATTCCAGTAAGGGCTGAATACAATATTCCTCAGCTTATTGCTGAAGATCACCGTTTTATTGGCCGCTTTACCAACCACAATCCCCATGCTCAGGGCGATTTCTTTATCTTCAAAAACGTGCAGCTGATAGTCAGGGATATTGACAAGGATCCGTCTTCCGGCCGGCATTGCCGGCATCCAGCGCATACGTTCCAGGTTGATGAGCAATTTTTCTATCCGTTGCTGCACAGGGACGTTCAGTTCCTTGATCAGTGAGGCGTCGATGTTTCCGGTGGCGCGGTATCCAAACTGCTGCTGTGCCTGTTTTACGGCTGTTTTTAAGGCCAGGTCAAACTCAGGCAGGGTATCACTTAAAGTGCTGTCTCCAAGTTCCATGAACCGTTGTCTGACGAGTCTCACCGTAAGACCGGTATCTCCGGATTTATACTTTTTCTGCTTTCCCAGTGTGATTTTTCCCCAGTCCCCTTTTTTCTGCAGGGTATAATAGCGGAGCAGTTCCTTTTTAAGGAGTTTATATTGCTGGTTTACAGGTTCCCAGTCGTCGATTTTAGTGTTTTTATTTGCCATCAGGGAATCCAGAAGTACAGCAGCACTCAGTTTCTTTCTGGGAATATGCCATTGGATCACTTCAGGATCTACTTTTCCGGCATAAGCATTGGCTACGTAATTGAAAAAATGCCGGGTCAGCTGCAGGTCCAGGCTCGCAAGGCTGCTGTCTGCCTTTTTGAAAATGGTATCCTGTTTCATCAGCAATTCCATCTTTTGATATAAACCGGAGTCCAGCATAGAGCTGTCCTGAAAATCGGCAACATAATCCTTGTTCAGCGTATAGAAAACCCTGGCCTGCTCTGTTAACCCTTTTTCCCCGACCCAGGCAAACTGAAAATTCCGGCTGTTGTAAAAGTTTCTCAGGTATTGTGCGGCACTGTCTCCGAGCTGCTGACCGGAGATATAGCGTTCCATCTGCATACTGTCCAGTTCCAGCCTGGTCACGGCATTCTTTGGCGTAATGGTAATGTCTCTCTCTACTTTAGGTATTTTCTTTCTGTTGCAGGCTACAAATGCAATGGGAACGATGAGGAATAACAAAAGCCATTTTTTCATATCACAGCAGTTTTTCTAATTGTTTTTCTGTTTGTTTATCAATTGTGAGCAGAAATTCGTCGATCCTGATCTTTAATAACTTGGTCATATTGGCTGTTGGCATTCTTTTCAGAATCATCTTTGCTTTATCACTGCTGTTCTGGTAAGTGCCTTCCTGCTCATTGAAGAATAAGGTACCTTGTTTAAATACACGCTCCTGACCTAAAAGGTCGTCTTTCATCGAAATAAACTGAAGCGGGTAGATTCTATGGGTTTTCTTTTCGTAAAGAATCCAGAAAAATACTTTGGAAAGATCTGTTTCAAAGTCAAAATTACGTCGTTTAATTTCGACGAGGGAGTTATAAGGGGTATTGAAGAAATATAGTATTTCAAATGTTTCGGACATATTTCTGGGAAATAGCTTTAAGGTAAATTGATTCCAGGCGAATATAGCTTTAAATATTCGGTCTTAAAATCGGATGTCTTCTGTTTTTATTTGTAATAATTTTCATTCCTTTACAATTTCAAACAAAACAGTAACAAAACCAAAGATGAGCGAAGAATTTTATCTTCATATTTTTAATAAACAAAAGGGTGTGGAAGCGGTTCCTTCCAACCAGGTGGTGGCTTCATGGGCCATTAACCTGATGGATCTGATTTACCCGGAACGCTCCACTGCTACGAAATATACCATTGCCGAAATTCAGGGGTTGTTTTCAGGACTGGAAAGAGAACTGACGCAAATTTTAAATGCCACAAAGGCTTGTAATAACTGTAACAATGAATCGGTTTCCAGGGCTTTTTTTAAAGGCCTTCCGGAGTTGTACCGTAAAATGAATACCGATATCGCCTCCATATTAAGTGGAGATCCGGCCGCAAAAAGTGAATTTGAAATCATTCGTACTTATCCGGGTTTCATGGCAATTTCCATGTATCGCATTGCAAATGTCCTGCAGAAATCGGATGTCCCTTTGATTCCCAGGATTCTGACGGAATATGCCCATTCCCAAACCGGAATAGACATTCATCCCGGAGCAGAAATCGGAGAGTATTTATACATAGATCATGGGACAGGAATCGTGATCGGAGAGACCACTGTGATCGGAGACCATGTTAAATTATATCAGGGGGTTACTTTAGGAGCCCTGAGTGTAGAAAAATACATGGCCAATACCAAACGTCATCCTACGATAGAAGACCATGTGATCATCTATTCCGGAGCAACGATCCTGGGAGGAGAAACCATTATCGGCGACAATTCCATCATCGGCGGAAACGTATGGCTGACCAAAAGTGTGCCTCCGCATTCTACAGTCTACCACCAGTCGGCCATTAAAGTGATTGAAACAAAACATAAAGATTAATTATGGGAAATATTATAGAATTCGTCGGAAATACCCCTTTAGTAGAGATTCAGAAGTTACATTCCAATCCTGATGTTAAGATTTATGCGAAGCTGGAAGGCAACAACCCCGGTGGAAGTGTGAAAGACAGGGCCGCTTTAAACATGATCCGTTCTGCAATGGAGCGTGGTGATGTTAAAAAAGGAACAAAGCTGATTGAAGCGACGAGTGGAAATACGGGAATCGCACTGGCGATGATTGCCAGCATCTATGACCTGGAAATTGAACTGGTAATGCCTTCAAATTCTACGCGGGAACGCACCTTGACGATGGAAGCCTATGGTGCAAAGGTGACGCTGCTGGAGTCTATAGAGGTTTGCCGTGACTATGCCGAAGAAAAAGGAACGCATGAAGGATATTTCCTTTTGAATCAGTTTGCAAACCCGGACAATTACCTGGCACACTATAAAACCACAGGTCCGGAGATCTGGAGGGATACCGATCAGAAAATCACCCATTTCGTGAGTTCTATGGGAACTACAGGAAGTATCATGGGCAATTCCATGTTTCTGAAAGAACAAAATACGGAGATTCAGATCGTCGGTTGTCAGCCTACAGAAGAATCTTCAATTCCGGGAATCCGCAGGTGGCCAATTGAATACCTTCCTAAAATATTTGATCCTTCAAGGGTAGACCGTGTGATGGATGTTTCCCAAAAGGAAGCGACAGAAATGACACGCAGACTGGCAAAAGAAGAAGGCATTTTTGCCGGAATGAGCAGTGGTGGTGCATTGGCCTGTGCGCTGAAACTGGCATCAGAGCTGAGTTCCGGGGTGATTGTATTCATTGCCTGTGATAGGGGAGACCGCTACCTGAGCAGTGAACTGTTCGGCTAGCCGGTTCAGAAATTAAGATTGGGCAGCGAGTCCTCACTCCCTATGTGTTGAATTACAATTCCCTCTCTCAAAAATTATAATTACTGCCCAATCTTATTTGTTTCTAAAATTAAGCCATCCCTTGTGATGTTTAATATTAGGAAGACCACATATTGATGTGGTCATATGCTATTAAACGTAATTTTTTTTCTGATATTTTTCGATAACTCAAATTGTTGCTTTTTGTTACACAAAGATTTAGCCTGGCAAATGATTTCTGAGGACAAGTACGATGAGCATCAGAAAAGGAAAGATAAGTACCGGAAAAGGCGCGATATGCATTGAAAAAGGCATGGTAAGCATCAGAAAAGGCACGAAAAATATTATAAATCATAGGCCGTAATTTTTTAATTTGGCACTCATCATGAGAAAAGCCATTGCCCTGTTTCTGTTTATCCTTTGCTGCCAGAATTTATTGGCCCAAAAGGCATTAAAAATCATTTCTTACAACGTCTATAATTACTTTGAATCGGAACAGGAGCGTAAACAACGCTTTATTTCCTGGGCGAAAGCACAGGACGCTGATGTGATCGCCTATCAGGAACTGGTCAATATTTCTGCGGAAGAACTACAGCAACTGGGCAAAGCCATCGGCCATCCTTACACGGAATTGGCTAAAGAAAAAGGATATGCGGTTGGGATCTCCTCGAAATACCCGATCAGCGACGTGAAAAAGGTGATCAGGGGCATGCACCATGGTTTTATGGCGGTAAAGATCAAAGACCTGAACTTTATCACCGTACACCTGTCTCCTTTCAGTCATGAGAAAAGGCGGGAAGAAATTGCTACGATTACAGACAGTTTACAACGCTGGTCCATTTTAAAAAAGACGATGATCCTTGGGGATATGAACAGCCTTGCAGCTTCTGATAGCCTGGATTATAACCTTAATGGACGTCTGGTCCCAATGCTGAAAAGCGATGAAAGCAGTAAAATCAGCAATGCCAATCATGGCCGCCTGGATTACAGCGTGACCGACGCATTGCTCAAAAGAGGTTTTATCGATACCTGGGCTATGAAACACCAGTCTTTTGATTACAGCTATCCTTCATTGGTCTTTGGCGATGTTCCCCGGGAAGCGATGGAAAGGATTGATTATATCTTTATCTCTAAAGACTTAAAACCAAACGTTTCTAAGCCTGCGATTCTCAAAGATGTCATGACCGGTCAATTGTCTGACCATTATCCGGTCAGTATTTTACTGGTCCCACCACACCCTTGAGGTCAGTGCATCGCCTCCTGATAGTCTCGATACTGCTGCTTTATATTGGTCCGGGTTGTTTAAAATCTCTGTAGACAAATAGATCATTCTGCGTGGAATGGTGCCATTGGTTACGTTTCCGGGATAGTTGACAGGAATGAGCCGCGGATATCCCGATCTTTTCCAGTTGAGCCAGGCTTCAATGAAATTAAAGGTCGTGCCTGTACTGATCCAGTACTGCATATTGATCATTTCCAGCGATTTCTCTGTAGAAGACTGATCTAATGCCTGGGCCCTGACATAAGCATTGACCCTTTCCATGGTGATATTGGCCTGAGGGTCTACCTGTGCCAATGATTGCAATGCCGCTTTAACCCCATTGCTAAAATGTTCGGCCGCGCTGCCTTTGACGTTCCAGTTTCTTACAGCGGCTTCTGCAAGGAGCAGTTCTGTTTCCCCATAGGTCATTAAAAATATCGGCCCCCCAAGCTTTAAATAGACAGCCGTTCTGGGGCGGGAATATTTCCCTAAAGGCGCAACATCAGTACCATTTCCGGTTCCTCCGGGATATTCCGGATGGTTGCGGATATCTGTTGTTCCGCCCAGCAGGTCATAACCATTTGGCAGGCCTTTCTGAATCAGCGGGTCCGGGTTTCCGGAAAGGTTTTGATTGTTGTTGTTGGCAAAACCATCGGCTGGAATCTCTCCTATGACAGACAATCTCGGGTCGGCAGTGTTTCTGAGCTGATCGATCAGCGTTTTGCTCCAGCGTACTTCCCTGTAATCAGAAAGCGTGCGCAAAGCGAGGGAAGTCCCATTCTGACTGTTAAAACTGGAAGCATCCATGCTGATAAAGGTATTGTCGTTATTGTCGGTAAAAGTCCCTGCAGCAGCGGCTTTTTCAGCCCAGATCCTTGCTTTGGCGGGATCGACCTTTGTGAGCCTCATGGCGATCCTCAGCATTAATGAGTAGCCAAATTTGCGCCATTTCGTAAGGTCACCTTTGTAAAAAAGATCTGCAGTTACACCAGGTGCTGCGGGATCTAGGCCGTTGATGGCGGTTTCCAGGTCTGTCAACATGGAATTGTAAATGTCTTCCTGGGTATCGTAAACGGGATATTTTATCCCTTCCCTTGCTTTCCCTGCCTGGTGATAAGGAACATCTCCATAAGTATCTGTAATGCGTTGCAAAATCATCACAAACATGATGTCGCCGATGTTTATCAGGTTTTTATAGGCATTGGGATCTTTTGCTTTAGCAAGCCGCTGCATTTCCCGGATGCCGGAAGCTTCTGCATATCCTTCATCAAAAACCCTTCCCTGATAGTCCGTAAAATTGGCCACATTGATGTATTTATCCCCGTTATTGTAATAATAATAGGTCGAGGACAACAACTGCATCATGGTGCTCTGGTAAAGCAGCTGATAATAGCCCTTATTGGCAAATTTTAGCTGTGCCGTAGACAGCAGGAAGTTGGGATCGAAATTCTCCGGAGTGGATTTTGTCGGATCGGTATTGATGCGATCCAGCTCTCCTTTGGTACAGCCATAGAAAAGACCCAGCAGGCAACTTAAGCAAAGAAGAAAAGTCTGTTTCATTTGATCTTTATTTAAATTTGAAATTCAGGTTAATGCCAAAGGTCCGTGTAGAAGGCAATGATGCGCCTTCAATCCCCGCGTAATTGAGTTTTGGGGAGAACTCAGACTCGGGGTCTATATTTTTAGTGTATTTCAGCAGGGTAAACAGGTTTCTTCCAACGAGGTCGATATTGATGCCGCTAAAAGGCGTATGCCTGATCAGCTTTACCGGCAGGGCATAACCCAGCGTTGCCTGTCTGAATTTGATAAAGCTGCCATTTAAGACAGATAGTGCAGAAATATTGGTGGCCAGCTGCGGGTAATAATTGTATGCAGGGACATTGATGGTATTCACACTGCCGTCTTCCATCACCCCATCTGCAATCACACCCGTTTCCCTTCCCGGCAGGGTCGCCTTATTGAGTCCGGATACATAGGAATAGTTTTCCGTAGCAGAGAGGATCTTATTGCCAAATTTAAAATCGATCAGGAAGGACAGGCCAAAGTTTTTATAAAAGAAGCTATTGCTGAATCCCCCGTAAATCCGGGGAAGAGTTGCGCCCATCGGCTTTAGTTCCCCTCGTTTCGGAACCCCGTCGCTGCCCACAATAATCCTCCCGTTAGGATCTCTTTTATAGTCGTAGGCCATGATTTGCGTAATGGATTTGCCCACCACCATTGCCGTATTCGCATTTAATGGACGATAAGTTCCGGTAAGGGAGTAAAGGCTGCTGCCATCTATGGACAAGAGCACGTTGTGAATGTGACTGAGGTTAAACCCGGATTTCCATTTAAAGTTTTCTCCGGCAACAGGAATCCCCTGAATGGTGATTTCCGTACCCACGTTTTTCGTTTTTCCAAGGTTTACATAAGCAGAGGTAAAGCCGGTGGTGACCGACTGAATCGCACTCACAATCTCATTATGTGTACTTCTGTGAAACCAGGTCAGGTCCAGGTCCAGCCTGTTGTTAAAGAAGCGGAGGTTGATTCCTGTTTCAAACTCATTTAAGGTAAAGGGCCTTAAATTATAGTTCGGAAGGCTCCGGTCGTAATCCCCGAGCGGGGTTCCGTTTACAGAACTTTGTGTGGTATAATAGGTTTGTGTGATATAAGGTTGCGCAGGCTCACCACTGGTTTTGGCAAAGCTGGCCCTGATCTTTCCATAACTCAGGGCTTTCGACTTCAGCAGGTCAGAGAAGATGAAGCTTCCGGAAACACCGGGAACAAACAGACCTCTGTTATTGCCCGGCAGAGTGGAGTAGACATCATATCTTCCTGTGGAGGAAAGGTTCAGGAGCTTTTTGTAGTTCAGGTCAAAGGTATAATAGGCAGATTGCGTAACGAGCCTGGCCAGGGTGTAAGAGTCGGTCCTGGTCACGAGGTTGGAAGGGGTATAGAGGTAAGGGGTATTGAACTGATTTCCTTTGGAATCTGAAAATTCACCTTCCCGGTTCCGGTAATTTGCCCCGACAGAAACATCCAGGTTCAGGTCTTTCATGATGTCTTTATTAACTGCAAGAAGAATGTCGCTGTTTAATTCTGAAGTCTGAATCTTTTGAAAAGCGTTCAGCCCGCCTTGCCCGTTAATGGAAAATGAGGCTCCGGTGGGAATGATGCTCACAATCTGGTCATTGCTGATGTCGTAACCCAACCTTCCCTGCAGGTACAGCCAGTCGGTAAATTTGTACTTTAGGGAAGTGGAGGTAATGAAACGGTTCCGTTTGGAAAGGTCTCTTCCTTTGTTCAGCATAAAGTAAGGATTGGTCTTATACTCATCGTCGTTCCACCTCATTTCTCTTCCCGTTAAGGGATCATAACCCGGAGATAAGGCAATCTGGTTTGCGCTATTGGCCAGACTGGCAATTCCATAATTGGGGTTTAGGGTTCCGTCGCTCAGGTAAGACCTGTTTTTATTGTTCTCATTGATGTAATTTCCATTGAAAGCGACGCTCAGCTGTTTGTTGAGGTCGTAGGAGGTAAAGAGGTTGACTGTTTTCCTGTTCAGGTGCCCGTTTTTCAAAATAGACTGATAATCCAGATTGGCGGCAGAGAGGCGGAACATGCTTTTTTCGTTTGCAGCGCTCAGGGAAATGGTATTGGTAAAAGCCGGAGCACTGCGATAGAATTTTTCAATGTTGTCTTTTACCGCACTGTAGGGATATGTTTTTCCATCAAACTGGATCGTAGGCGCGCCATCCAGTTTTTCGCCCCAGCTGGAAGATCCGGAAGCAACAGCTGCTGCGATGTTTCCCGGTCTTCGGTTTTGTGTGCCCTGCCCGTAGACGTATTGGAAATCGGTATTTTTATAAGGGCTGTCGAAAGACAGGTTGGTATTGTATTCGATACTCCCGGAATTTTTAACGCCTTTTTTTATGGTGATGATGATGACACCATTTGCGGCACGGGCCCCATAAAGCGCCGAGGCTGCGGAACCTTTTAATACGGTGATCGTTTCTACATCATCAGGGTTAATGTTGCTGATTCCATCGCCATAATCGGCACCGCCATACTCATTGACATTTCCTCTTTGGGTATTGTCTATCGGGACGCCATTGACCACAAACAAAGGAGAACCGGCATTCATGCTGGCAGCACCACGCAGTAAAATTCTTGCGGAAGAAGAAGGGCCACCATATACGCCACTGATATTTAATCCTGCTATTTGTCCCTCTAAGCTATAGATGAGATTGGATTCCCTGGCTTTGCTCAGCTCTACGCCGGAGATGGTAGAAATGGCATAGCCGATCTTCCGTTCTTCTTTTCTGATGTCAAGGGCCGTGACCACGACTTCATCCAGCTCATTTGTTTTGGCGATCAGGTTTACCTGAACCTGTGTTTGCAGACCAACAGGGATCTCCTTTTTGAAATAGCCAACCTGAGAGGCCTGGATGATCGTGTTGGGGAACACAGGAATGGTAAATTCTCCCTTTGCATCGCTGGTGGTAGAAAAATCACTCCCTTTCACTTTTATAGAAGTGCCGGAGATTACCTGTCCGTTCTCATTCAGCACCCTTCCCGTGAGCATCCGGGTATTTACCTCAGCATTACGCGGGCGTATGACAATTAAATTGTTTGGAAGAACTTTATACGTATAGTTGGAACCGGCCAGGATCTGATCAAGAACCTCTAAAGTATTTTTATCTTTAACCTGGATATTGATTTTGTTTACAGGGATTTTGCGTTCACTAAAAATAAAGTGAAAAGACGTTTGCTTTTGTATCGCATCAATCACCTTTTTAAAATCCGCTGATTTAAAGCTGAGGCTTACTTTATGCTGCGCTCCGTCTTCAGATTGTGAATAGCCGGATAAAGAGCCAACAAGCGTCAAGAAAATGACCATCAACCCAATTAGCTTCATTATAAATTTATATTTGATATCCCTGGTTCCCGGAACGTGTTCCGCTTGCCAAATTAGTAAATATAAACAGTTTTGTCTTGTATTTTATAACGAAATGGTTCAATAAGTTGCAGTGCTTTCAAAGCTTGAGAGATATTTTCCTTTTCAAAGAATCCTGTGAACCTGCTGTTTTTTAAACTTTCATTTTTAAAGATGAGCTGCAGGCCGTACCACCTGGAAAGGCTGTTGGCGAGCACGTCAAAACTCTCATTCTTAAAAACCAGTTTATGGTTCATCCATGAAGTTTCGGTATCATTTAAAGGGACGATGCTGTAGAGTGGGGCATCACCGCCATTTTTTGCCTGATGCTGAAGGCTGAATTTTTCGGCAGGTTTCAGCAGGATTTGTTTTTCAGGCAGGTTGTTCATGCTGACCTGGACGGCACCTGTAATTAAGGTTGCTTCCGTATGAGGGTCATTCTTATAGGCCTTTACGTCGAAAGTTGTTCCGAGAACTTTGATGCTGATCTTTTCTGTACGGATGATAAAAGGATGTGCTGCGTCTTTTTTTACATCAAAGAAGGCTTCTCCGCTCAGGTAAACTTCTCTTTGTGCTCCTTTGAATTGTATAGGGTACTTCAGCTGCGTCTCTGAGTTTAAAGTCACGATTGTTCCGTCTGCCAGGGTGATTTTTGAGGTCAGACGGCTTGGGGTACTGATTTCTTTCCAGACCAGCGCTGATTCAGCCTGACTGTTTATTCTTTTCGTGTAAAGCTGATATCCTCCAAAGGAACAGATACATAAGGCGAGAATTGCTGCTATGCGGTACCAATTGCCAAACCTGCTTTTTGAAAGGGGGATGTCTGCTGATTCCGGATTTTCTATCCTTGCTTTGATCTTTTCAAACAGAGGCATTGCATCTTCCTGCTCCGTTTCTTCGGACTGGAAATAACTGCTTAACGATTTATATTCCTGCCTGTAAGCTGCATTGCCTTCCAGCAGAAGCATAAATTCTTTATGTTCTTCCATGGAAATCTCATCTGCCAGTTTTTTGCCAAGCAATTCTGTAAATCTTTGATCAGTCATTTGTTACTATATTATCTGTTTTGTTTATGTGTTAAATATAAGGTTCCTGTTTTTTCTAAAATTGCCTACAATAGACTAAAAAATAATGTATTATCCCCAAAATCATGACCAGGTTGACCAGGTCGTTGCTGCTGCTTTTTCTATGGTCCAGCTCATGATAAGCACCGAGCACAATCCGTAATTTCGTAATTGCCCGGAAAAGCTGGGTCTGCACCGTTCTCGGAGAGATTTTCAAAATTTCCGCCACCTCTTTATATTTCATGCCATTTTCCTTGATCAGTTTGAACACGATCCTGGCCTGAGGTGGGAGGGTGTCTATAGCAGTATCCAGTTTTAAGTGCAGCTCTTTTCTTTCCAGTTCCTTTGAAGGATCGGTACTGTCCTGAAACTGAGGTTCCTGCCGGTCTTCCAGCTCTACGAGATGAACATTGGTATATTTCCTGAGGTGCTTTAAAGATTGATTCTTTACCGCAACAAACAAATAGGTTTCCGGATTAAGGACATGGGTACTTTCCTTTCGGTTTTGCCAGCATTTTACAAATACTTCTGAAACAATCTCTTCAGCTACTTCTTTCTGCGATACGTAATAAACGGAAAACTTCAGCAGCTTAGCCCCCAGAGCGCGGTACAAAGCCTCGAAAGATTTCATATCATCTTCGACGCAAATCTTTGTCCACAGACCAGATAAGTCAGGCTTTACGATTTTCAAGTGCTTTATTTTAGGCTAATTATCCATCGCAAGATAGGGATTAAAAATAATCTTCAAAAAAAATGAATTCCTTGTAGGCATTTTATTTTTAAATGGGGTCTCTACAATTATACCACCTTATCGTGTATTAAGGTAAAACGGTATAGCTAACCAATTATAAAACCTAACCGTATCAATGGAGATGAGAAAACCATTACAACTGACGTGTTTATTACTTTACGCTTCGGCCAATCTTTTTGCTGGTGTAAAGTCGGATAAATTAAAGAGCTTCCCGACGCTCAGAATTGCCTCTGATCATGAAATGGCATTCAGATCACATTTCCAGGAGACCATTAAAGGAACAGTAAAAGACGAGGCGGGTGTGACCTTGCCAGGCGTATCGGTCAAGGTCAAAGGATCGCAGCTGAGCACACAAACCAATGTTTCGGGTCAATATGCCATATCCGCCAAAGCAGGCGATGTATTGGTGTTTTCGTATGTGGGATATACGGTGCAGGAAGTTACCGTAGCTGCGCAGGGAACGATCGACGTAGTCCTGAACAGCAATTCGCAAAACCTGGAGACGGTAGTGGTAACCGCCCTGGGGATTAAAAAATCTACCAAATCACTGACTTATAATGTCCAGACCCTGGGCTCTAAAGAAGTGAACGACGTTAAAGATCCAAGTTTTGTAAACAGTTTAACGGGTAAAGTTTCCGGTTTAACATTGACCCACTCTTCTGCACCCGGAGGATCAACCAAAGCAGTGCTTCGTGGAAACAAATCCATCAGTGGAAACAACAACGCCCTTTATGTAGTGGATGGGGTACCTTTGCCCAGCTTATCCGGAAACGGAAAAAGTGATGGTTTTCAGTTGAGTGATGCCGGCGACGGGATTTCCAACCTGAACCCTGAAGACATCGAAGAAGTAAGTGTATTGAGCGGTGCTTCTGCATCGGCGCTTTATGGCGGACAAGCTTCCAATGGGGTGATCTTAATTACCACTAAAAAAGGAAAAGCCGGAAAAACAGTAGTTAACTTTAATTCCAGTACGACTTTCGACAGCCCTTTCCTGCTTCCGGAGCTGCAACGCAGTTATGGAACGGCCAATAAAGCTAAACCTGAAGAAGGACCAACCTTTAATGGATGGGGCGCAAAAACAGCAAACCAAAGCAGTTATACCCCTAATGACTTTTTTCAGACGGGTAAAACCTTCACCAATGCTTTGTCTTTATCGGGTGGTACAGAGAAAAACCAATCTTTCTTCTCCGCTGCGGCAACAAATGCAGAAGGAATTATTCCCAATAACAAGCTGGACAGGTACAACTTCTCTTTCAGAAATAACACTTCCTTTTTTGAGGATAAGTTAAGTGTGGATGCAAGAGCAGAATACATCTATCAGAAATCTCAGAACATGCCGGGACAGGGCGAATATTATAACCCAATCACCTCCGTTTATTTATTCCCGGGTGCTTCTTACAACTTTGACGATACTAAGAATTTCGAAACTTTCGATCCTGTCCGCAAAATAAACGTACAGAACTGGCCATATGGCGATCAGGGAATGTCTCTTCAAAATCCATACTGGGTAACCAACCGCAATATGTTTCAAACACAAAGAAGCAGGATCGTGGGATCGGTGACGGCTAAGTATAAATTTACAGATTGGCTTAACCTTCAGGGACGTGTAAGAATGGACCGCTCTACAGATAAAGGAGAGAACAAGGTGTATGCATCAACAATCCCGGGTAACCTGGTTTCCAACAGCCCGAACGGACGTTATGCATCATTGGATAACCTGAACAGTCAGACTTATGCCGATGTATTATTGAACTTCAACAAAGCTTTTGGCGATTTTACCATCAATGCAACTGCAGGTGCAAGTATCATTAACAACCTGACCAGCGGTCTAACCATCGATGGTCCTTTGGATCCTTTTAAAGTGCCTAACTTTTTCAGTGTCCTGAACCTGACACAGGCTGGTATCGTGTTTACACCAAATACTTACAGAAAACAAACTCAGGCTGCTTTTTTAACGACCTCTATCGGATATAAAAACTACCTGTTTTTAGATGTTTCCGGACGTAACGACTGGAATTCAACTTTACCAAAACCATTTTTCTACCCATCAGTGGGACTAAGTGCAGTGATCAGTGAAATGGCAACCTTGCCGGAATTTATTTCCTTTGCAAAATTAAGGGCATCTTATGCTGAAGTAGGTAACGAAATTCCTGATAACTATGCCTACGCCACAAACCCTTCTTTTCCAATTGTTGGTGGAGCAATCGTTCCTTTCACAGGAAAACCTTTTACCACATTAAATCCTGAAAGAAGTAAATCATTTGAAATAGGTGCGGATTTGAAATTCCTTGAAAACAAACTGTTTTTAAATGCTACCTATTACAGAACGAATACCGTAAACCAATTCTTCAGAGTAAATGTATCTCCAACGGTAGGTTACAATACCTATGACCTGAATGCAGGAGATGTACAGAATCAGGGCCTTGAGCTTTCACTCGGTTATAACGCACAATTTGGTGAGCTGAGCTGGACCCCAACGGTTAATTTCTCTTTCAACAGAAATAAAATCAAAGAACTTTATTCCTATACTGATCCTGCTACAGGACAGGTGATCAATGTTCAGGAATTTAGCTTGGGTGGTTCTTCAATCGTTAAAAAAGGAGGTTCTTATGGTGACATTCAGGTGAAAGATTTTATCCGCGATGCCAACGGAAACAAGGTGTTGGATGATAAAGGTTTACCACAGTATTCTCAAAATAACATCATTGCCGGTAATGTGAACCCAAAATACATGCTGAGCATGAGCAATGGTTTCAGGTACAAAAACTTTAACCTGAATTTCCTGGTAGACAGCAGGATCGGTGGCGACGTGATTTCCAGGACTGAACAGACTTTCGACAAACGCGGAATGTCTCAGAGAACGGCCGACAGCCGTAATAATGGTGGTATCATCATTAATGGGGCAGATGCAACCGAAGCTTATTACAATAGAATAGGAGCGGAATTAACACCTTATATCTACAGTGCAACGAATATCCGTTTACGTGAAGTGTCGTTTGGATATACCATTCCTGCAAAAGTATTTAACAACAAAATACAAAAGATACAGCTATCTGTAATCGGCAGAAACTTATGGATGATCTATAAAAAAGCACCATTTGATCCTGATGTAGTGACCCTTACCGGTAACGGATTCCAGGGATACGACTATTTCTCTATGCCGAGCTTAAGAAGCATTGGTTTCAACGTAAATTTCACATTTTAAGACCTAGTATCATCATATATTATGAGAGCCTTAATCAAAACAACCAGACTTAGTGCCGCCATTTTTGCTGCTGCACTTGTGATGGTACAGAGTTCATGTACTAAAGATTTCGACAAATATAATTCCAATCCAAATGGCTTAACAGAAGAAGATCTGTTAAAAGACAATATATCCTCGGGTATTTTTATTCCTGAAATGCAGGTAAATATCATCTATTCCAAAACCAGCGATGACTATATCTACCAGTTGCAGCAGAATTTAAATGCAGATATTTTCTCAGGATATTTTGCACCTCCAGGAGATTTCGGAGGGCCAAACAATTCAACCTATGCGTTAAAAGGCGGCTGGAACCTGTGGCCCTTTAAAGTGGGCTATAACGGGGTAATGAACGGATGGAGAGAAGTAACCAAACGTGCAACGGCCAATCCTCAGTTCATTGCAGTAGCCAATATCCTTAAAGTAGAAGGGATGCACAGGGTTTCAGATATCTACGGGCCAATACCTTATTCTAAATTCGGATCCGGCGCATTGGCCACACCTTACGATGATCAGGAAACAGTTTATAATGCTTTCTTTAAGGATTTGGACGATGCGATAAAAGTGCTGACGGATTTTGTGACTAAAAGCCCTTCTGATAATTCATTGAGCCGTTTTGATCTGGTTTATGATGGCAATTACATCCAGTGGATCAAATTTGCAAACTCATTGAAACTGAGACTTGCGGTTCGGATTGCCTATGCAAATCCAGCCCTTGCAAAAACCAAGGCGGAAGAGGCGGTAGCCAATTCTTATGGTTTGCTGAGCCTTAACTTAGACAATGCATTGCTAAAATCGGGCAAAGGGGTTCCAACCCGGAACGGATTGTGGGTAGATGACCTGAGTTACAATGATACCCGCATGAATGCTTCTGCAGAGTCGATCTTAAAAGGATTCAAAGATCCCCGTTTATCTAAATACTTCCTCACTTCAAAAGTGGTTCCCGGTGACTATAAAGGGGTGCGCAGTGGAATTACCTTTAGTGGTAAACCAGATGCTTACTTCAATTCTTCTTCTTCTACTTTGAAGGAAAATACACCGGTACAATACATGTGTGCAGCGGAAGTCTCTTTCCTTCGTGCAGAAGGTGCCCTAAGAGGCTGGAGCATGGGAGGAACGGCGCAGTCATTTTATGAGCAGGGTGTAAAAACCTCTTTTGAGCAGTATACGCTTGGAAGTTCTGACGCAAGTACTTACCTGAACAACAATACCGATACACAGGCAGCCTATACGGATCCGATTAATGCAGCGAACAACATTGCGGCCAATTCTCCATTGTTAAGTAAAACAACGGTTAAATGGGATGAGGGTGGAACTTTCGAGCAAAAACTGGAACGCATCATTACACAGAAATGGATCGCTATTTTCCCTGACGGTCAGGAAGCATGGTCTGAATTCAGACGTACCGGCTATCCGAAAATTTTCCCTGTCGTAAATAACCAAAGTGGCGGAACAATCAATACAGACAAACAAATCAGAAGATTGCCGTTTTCTGAGGACGAATATAAAAACAACAATGCAGAAGTAACGAAAGCAGTGGGATTGCTTAACGGTGCAGATAATGGGGGAACTAAACTTTGGTGGGATAAGAAAAACTAATCAATTATTAACCATTTAACCATTACATCATGAGAAAACTAATCTTAATGAGCAGCATGATTTTATCCTGCCTGGCCCTGAATGCAAGTGTAAGCTTGCCGGTAAAACCGATGAACGTCAATGTGCCCAGGAAAACTCTGGGTGCTGCAGAAGTTTACCTGAACAACAGGTCGACCACAGCGGGTGCAACCATCACATTAACGAGTACTACCGGGGCACCTACACAGGTGTTTTACCTGAATGCAGGTCAGACGATTACCACAGGTCTGATCCCTGATGGGACTTACAACATTACCATCAGTTCTTATGGTGGTTCAGGTTTAAAAGTATGGCGTTGTGATACCGACCTGATCGGAGGTAACGGAGCTGCAACACCATATACTTTCAACGGTTACAACACCACGAGCAGCGGCAAGCTGATCGTATTGGTTTTCTAGCCTTCTCTGTTAAAAAATAATTGTCATGCAGCGTGTACACCTACGTACCCTTCAGCCCCCCCAGAAATGTCGGTGCTGCATGACAATTTTGTAATTTTTTGAGCCGTATCCGTACCTTCGGTGCCAACAATGAAACCCATATTTAAAAATCTAATGAAGCTTAAACACCTTTTATGCCTCGGCATTCTGTTTTCTGTGGAGCAAGTCCTTGCTCAAAAACAACTTACCAAATATGTAGACCCATATATCGGATCTGCAGCACATGGCCATGTCTTTGTAGGCGCCAACGTTCCTTTCGGAGCCGTTCAGCTGGGACCAACCAATGTCTTTGAGGGTTGGGACTGGTGCAGTGGTTATAACTACGCCAGCAATACCATTATTGGTTTTACCCATACCCATTTGAGTGGAACAGGGATCGGGGACCTGAACGATATCCTGGTGATGCCTGCAACAGGGCCTTCACAACTGGATTATGTATCCACTTTTTCTCATGATAAAGAAGTCGTAAAAGCAGGATATTATAGTGTAATCCTGGATAAATATAAAATTAAAGCAGAGCTGACGAGTTCAGAAAGGGTAGGCTTCCACCGCTATACCTTTCCTAAGCAACAGGAAAACCCACATGTGATGCTGGACCTGAATGCCGGAGTAGGATGGGACAGCCCGGTAGATACTTACGTAAAACAAGTCGACGCAACGACTTTAGTGGGCTACCGCCATTCTAAAGGATGGGCAAATGACCAGCGCCTTTATTTTGCCGTTAAACTTTCTCAGCCATTAAACAGCCTCTCACTGTCTGATAGCAGCAGCCTGAGCACAAATGGAAAAGAACTGAAAGGCAAAAGGGTTAAAGCCGTATTGGGTTTCAAATCCATCAGTCAGGAGGTCTTAAAACTTAAAGTAGGCCTTTCTCCGGTGAGTTATGAAAATGCCCTTGCGAATATTACCGCAGAGCTTCCGGGATGGGATTTTGACAAAACAGTTGCTCTTGCTGACCAGAAATGGGAAAAAGAATTGTCCAAAGTGAAAATCAATGCAGACGAGGAAACGAAGAAAACCTTTTATACCGCCATGTACCATACCATGATCGCCCCCTCTGTATTTGACGATGCCAATGGCGATTACAGAGGTACCGACAAAAAGATCTACCGTAAACCCGGATTTACCAATTATACCACCTTCTCCCTTTGGGATACTTACCGTGCTTTTCACCCTTTGTTTACTTTCCTGCACCAGGATAAAGTATCAGATGTAGTCAATTCATTTCTGGCGATCTATAAACAGCAGGGCAAACTTCCGGTATGGCACCTGATGGGCAGTGAAACGAATACCATGATCGGTTACCATGCCGTTCCGATTATTGTGGATGCCTACCTGAAAGGGTTCAAAGGTTTTGATGCAAACCTTGCTTACGAAGCCATGAAACATTCTGCGATGCAAAAAGTAGAAGGCATTGAATACGCGCAGAAAATACAATACATCCCATCTGACAAAGTGATTGAATCGGTAGCAAAAGGGCTGGAATATGCAATTGACGACTGGTGTATCGCCCAGATGGCTAAAAAAATGAACAAGACGGAAGACTATAAATATTTTAGTAAAAGAGCAAAATTATACAGTGAATATTTTGACAAACCGAGCCGCTTTATGAGGGGTAAGCTGGAGAATGGAAACTGGAGGACGCCTTTTAACCCAATTGCTTCCAAACACCGTGAGGATGACTATACCGAAGGCAATGCCTGGCAGTATACCTGGCTGGTTCCTCAGGATCCCGAAGGATTGATCGGGCTGTTTGGTGGCGATGCGCCTTTCACAAAAAAACTGGATACCCTGTTTAGCATGAGCTCCGCAATGGATGCAGGCAGTTCTCCGGACATCAGCGGCCTGGTAGGTCAGTATGCACAAGGAAATGAACCGAACCACCACATTCCTTACCTGTATGCTTATGCCGGACAACCCTGGAAAACGGCCAACCTCGTTCGTCAGATCACCGATTCCCTTTATACCAATAAACCGGATGGCCTGTGTGGCAATGAAGATTTAGGACAGATGTCGTCCTGGTATGTGTTTTCTGCGATGGGATTCTATCCGGTTAATCCGGCCAATGGAGCTTATGTATTCGGTTCTCCTTTGGTTAACGATGCGCTGATCTCACTTCCGGGAAACAAGAAATTCCACATCAAAGTACAAGGCAACAGCAAAGAGAATAAATACATCCAAAGGGCCCTGTTAAACGGAAAACCTTATACAAAATCTTATTTACGCCATAAAGACCTGGTAGCAGGAGGGGAGCTGACCCTGTTTATGGGAAATAAACCTTCAGCAACCTGGGGAGTAAACCCGGCAGACCGACCTCGTTCGGTAGCCATCGAATGATGAATTAATCCTTATTACATAAACCCTATCTAACCAAAAACCTATGAAAATCAACCCAAAAAACATGTTAAACGGCCTTATGGGCGTAATGACAGCAGGACTACTTTTGTCGGCCTGTAAAAAAGAAGGACCTGTGGATGGAACGGATGTGAGCCGTTCATCCACAGCATCTTCCGCTTCCCCGGCAGCAGCAGCGGCTGCCAAAAGCGGCCCGATTAGCGTTTGCTACGTGGAAGTAAACAACAACAACATCCTCAATGTGGGGGCTTACACCCTGAAAACCGGCGGTCAGCAGCTTTTTGACCTGGCCATCATCTTTGCGGCAAACATCAATTACGATCCGGTTGCAAAAAAGGCAGTCTTGTTTAACAACGACAAGGTGACGAAAGTACTGAGCAACAAAGCAACCTATATCAAGCCTTTACAGGATAAAGGAATTAAGGTATTGCTTTCCATCCTCGGCAACCATCAGGGCGCTGGCTTCTGCAACTTCACGAGCCGTGCTGCCGCAAAAGACTTTGCACAGCAACTGAGCAATGCTGTAACCACCTATAATCTGGACGGGATCGACTTTGACGATGAGTATGCAGAGTACGGCAAAAACGGAACCGGACAGCCCAACGACAGCTCCTTTGTGATGCTGGTACAGGAGCTTAGAAAACTGATGCCAACAAAACTGATTACTTTCTATTACTACGGACCTGCGGCTTCGAGGGTACAATGGAACGGACAAAGGGTAGGCGACAATGTGAACTATAGCTGGAATGCAAATTATGGTAGTTTCTCTGTTCCTAATGTTCCGCCAATGGGCAAAAGCCTGCTGAGCCCTGCTGCGGTATGGATCAATAATACCAGTGCAAGTACCGCCAAATCATTGGCGCAATCTACCAAAAATCAGGGCTATGGGGTTTACCTGACCTATGATCTTCCGGGAACAAATATGGCTACTTATCTCTCTTCATTCTCTACGGTATTGTATGGAGATAGTGTGAAATTAAGCTCACCATTGCAGAGCTGGCCTTAAACGTATTTAATTAAATTTTATCAATATATCAATCCCTGAAAAATGAAAAACTTAAAAATTTGTTTAATTGGCCTGGCCTTACTGGGCTTTGCAACAGCCTGCAAGAAGAATTCAGCTGTGACCGGTACAGAAGTAGCCACTACCGGAAGTTTAATTGATTACAAGAACAGCAAGCATCAGCTGAGCGTTGGTTATTACCGTACCTGGCGCGACAGCGTAACCGAAAGCGGAAATAAGACGAGCATGCGCCGCTTACCGGACAGCCTGGATATGGTCATGGTATTCCCGGATTATACCCCACCGGAAAATGCCTATTGGAATGTGTTGAAAACCAATTATGTTCCTTATTTACATACCAAAGGTACAAAGGTGATCATCACCATCGGAGACCTGAACAGTGCCACCACTACCGGCGGACAAGACTCTACCGGTTATGCCGCATGGGCGAAAACCATCAATGATAAATGGGTAACAGAATGCAATCTGGATGGAATCGACATCGACGTAGAGAGCAATCCAACCGGAACTACCCTGACCAAAAAGGTGGCCGCGGTGAAAGCTTTGTCTAAGTATTTCGGTCCGAGATCTGGAACAGGTAAAAAGTTCATTTACGATACGAACCAAAACCCGACTACCTTCTTTACCTCGATCTATAAGCTGATCGATTATACGTTTTTACAAGCTTATGGAAGAAGTACGAGTAACCTGACAAGCACGTTCAATTTATATGCTCCTTACATTACGCCTGATAAGTTCTTACCTGGCTTCTCTTTCTACGAAGAGAATGGTGCGAACTGGGGAGATGTATTGTATCCGGATCCGAATTTAACGGGCAGGTGTTACAACTATGCGCGCTGGCAACCTACGCAGGGAACCAAAGGCGGGGTGTTCTCTTATGCGATAGACCGCGATATTCCATCTAAAACAGACAACATCATTGCTGCGGATTATGGCGTGACAAAACGCATGATTAAGATCATGAATCCTTAGTTTATTAACCACGAAAGCAGGCCGTTATAAAATTAATGGCCTGCTTTTTGTATAATTAAAAATGAGAAAGGTTCTTTCTTTTCTCTGGTTTATCCTAGTTTTGCATAAAATAACCCGAATGAGATTCGCAAATTGGTTTTTAAGTCTGGTCATCATCGCATTGTGTATCACACCTTGTGCGGATGTTTTGGGCAATAATTTACCGGCCAGTACGACGAGTATCTCTAAAATTTCCAGCAATACAGACAATACTGAGCATCAGGGCTTAGATACCTGTTCTCCTTTCTGTGTTTGTGCCTGCTGCAGTACCCCAACGTTCACCAGGGTTCAGGTGACCTTTTTATATCTCCCATTACCCGCGCAAAGGACCTATGCTGAATTTGTAGACGGGAACATCAAAACAGCTTTCATATCAATCTGGCAACCGCCACAATTAGGTTAATAAAAATCTTCAAAATTATGCTTTGAGGGCCATTCTTTCCGAATAGCCTGGCACTGCAATTTTCATTTTTATTGCTCACCTAATTTTATATTCGATGCTGAAAAAAATCATTCAGTTTTCTATAAATAACAAGTTGGTTATCGGACTATTTACGCTGGCATTGATTGCCTGGGGCGTATACTACCTTAAACAGTTACCTATAGATGCCGTTCCTGATATTACGAATAATCAGGTTCAGGTAATTACCCTTAGTCCATCCCTGGCTACACAGGAGGTGGAACGTTTAATCTCTTATCCTGTAGAACAAACCATGGCCACCATTCCGGAAATTGAACAGGTACGTTCGATCTCCAGATTCGGCCTTTCGGTGGTCACGATTGTCTTTCATGACGATGTCGATATTTACTGGGCACGTCAGCAGGTCAATGAAAAGCTGGCGGAAGCCAAAAATAACATTCCCGGAGAGCTGGGCAATCCGGAAATTTCTCCGATCTCCACTGGTTTAGGAGAGATCTATCAATATGTGATCCATGCCAAACCGGGCTTTGAAAATAAATACGATGCCCGGGAACTGAGAAGTATTCAGGACTGGATCGTACGTAAACAACTGCTCGGAACACCCGGAATTGCTGAAGTAAACAGCTTTGGTGGTTTGCTGAAACAATATGAAATCGCCCTTGATCCGGACAAACTGAGAAGTTTTGGCCTGAGCATCAGTGAGGTATTCAATGCCCTGGAAAAAAACAATAAAAATACAGGCGGTGCTTATATTGATAAAAAACCGAACGCCTATTTTATCCGGAGCGAAGGTTTAGTGGGCAGTCTGGACGACATCAGGAAGATCGTGGTAAAGAACAACAGCAATGGAATTCCGGTATTGATCCGCGACATCGCAGAGGTCAATATTGGCAACGCGATCAGGTACGGCGCCTTAACACGGGCTTCGAAAGACAGTCAGCGGGAAGCCGTAGGTGGCATTGTGATGATGCTGAAAGGTGCCAACGCCAATAATGTGGTCCGGCAGGTAAAGACAAAAATCGACCGGATCAATAAAACCCTACCGGAAGGAGTGGTGATTGAACCTTTCCTTGACCGGAGTTCCCTGGTAGACCGTGCCATTGGAACGGTGGCAAAAAACCTGATCGAAGGGGCGCTAATCGTGATCTTTGTGCTCGTGCTGTTCCTGGGGAATTTCAGGGCAGGCTTGGTCGTGGCCTCAGTAATTCCTTTGGCCATGTTGTTTGCCATCGCACTGATGAATGTCTTTGGTGTATCCGGAAACCTGATGAGCCTTGGGGCAATTGATTTCGGCCTGATCGTTGACGGTGCCGTAATTATTGTGGAAGCCACGATGCACATGCTTGGCGGGACTAAACTCGGCAGGCCCTATACCCAGGCCGAAATGGACCAGCAGGTAGAGAAATCAGCGGTCCGTATGATGAGTGCCGCCGCCTTTGGTCAGATCATTATCCTGATTGTTTACCTGCCGATCCTCGCTTTGGTTGGAATTGAAGGGAAGATGTTCGGACCGATGGCACAAACCGTGTCCTTTGCCATCATTGGCGCATTTATCCTGTCGCTCACCTATGTGCCGATGGTTTCTTCGCTGATTTTAAGCAAGAAAGTTTCTGATAAAAAGAACTTCTCGGACAAGATGATGGATTTCTTCCTTCGTTATTATACACCTGTGATCCGTGGGGCATTGAAAAAGAGAATGCTGGTCATCGTCAGTTCAGTGGTATTGCTGTTGATCAGTGTCGGATTGTTTATGAGAATGGGCGGAGAGTTTATCCCAACGCTGGAGGAAGGTGATTTTGCTGTAGAAACAAGGTTGCTGACGGGAAGTTCGCTGAGTCAGAGCATTGATAAAATCAATCAGGCTTCCGGCATTCTGGTCAACAAATTCCCGGAAGTAAAGGAGGTGATCGGAAAGATTGGTTCGGCAGAAATCCCTACAGATCCGATGCCTATGGAGGCTACCGATCTGACAGTCATCCTGAAGGATAAGAAAGAATGGACCAGTGCCACAACAAGAGAAGAGCTGGCAGAAAAGATGGGCGCGGCGCTGGCACAGATTCCGGGAGTAAGTTTTGGTTTCTCCCAACCAATTCAGCTGAGGTCGAATGAGCTGATTTCCGGAGTGAGACAGGACATTGGGATCAAGATCTTTGGGGATGACCTGGAAGAGTTGACCACCTTATCGCAAAAGGTAGGTAAAATCGTGTCTTCTGTGAGTGGTGCAAAAGATTTATACCTGGAACAGGCGACAGGCCTGCCTCAGATTGTGGTGAAGATCAACAGAGACCGGATTGCCCAATATGGCATCAGCATTGAAACGGTAAATCAGGCTTTAAATACGGCTTTTGCCGGACAGTCTGCGGGTTTGGTCTATGAAGGGGAAAAAAGATATGACCTGGTGGTGCGTCTGGCTCAGGCCAACAGACAGGACATCAACGATGTGAAAAATGTCTATGTGACGGCACCGAATGGCAATCAGGTAACCCTGGACCAACTGGCGGATGTGGAATTTAAAATCGGACCTAACCAGATCCAAAGAGAGGACACCAAACGCAGAATCATTGTTGGCCTGAACGTGAGGGGAAGGGACATCGCCAGTGTGGTGACAGAGATTGAGCAAAAGATCAATCAGCAAATCAAGCTTCCGGCAGGATATTACATTACCTATGGTGGTCAGTTTGAGAACCTGAAAGAAGCGCAGCAAAGGCTTTCTATTGCCGTTCCTGTGGCGTTGCTACTGATCTTGTTGTTATTGTATTTCTCTTTTGGTTCGGTAAAACAATCGGTGCTGATTTTCTCTGCCATTCCTATGGCCGCTATCGGGGGGATTTTTGCCCTCTTGCTTCGCGGGATGCCTTTTAGTATCTCTGCAGGGGTAGGCTTTATCGCGCTGTTCGGTGTGGCGGTTCTGAATGGAATCGTGTTGATCACTGAATTTAACCGGTTGAAGAAAAATGGATTGGAAGACCTGAATGAAATAGTCCTGCAGGGAACGGCCATCCGGTTGAGACCTGTACTGATGACTGCTGCTGTAGCTTCTCTGGGTTTCTTACCGATGGCAATTTCTGCGGCCGCAGGAGCGGAGGTTCAAAAACCTTTGGCCACAGTGGTGATTGGCGGATTGATTACTTCGACCATCCTCACCCTGATTGTACTGCCGGTGTTGTACACTTATTTTGAACGCTTTAAACCGAAAGGGAAAAGCAATGTTCCGGTAACTGTGATTGCCTTGGTTGCTGCTTTACTGTTTTTTGCTCCCGGAGCCAAAGCGCAGTCAGCAGGAAATCCGGTAACGATGGAGCAGGCAATCGCCATTGCGATACAGAACAACCAGTCGGTAAGGTCTTCTGCTTTGGAGATTGATCAGCAAAAAGCCCTGAAGGGAAGTGCTTTTGATCCCGGAAAAACAAGTGTGACACTCCAGTATGGGCAGTACAACTCCATCAAAAGGGATAATGGCATTAATATCCAGCAGGGGATTCCTTACCCCGGCCTGGCAAAGAACCAGAAAAGAGTATATGATGCCCAGATTAGAGGGGCAGAGATTAACCTTTCTGTAACTCAGAATGAGCTGAAGTATCAGGTGAAAACAGCCTATACACAGCTGGCGTATTTGCTGGCACTTAGAAAGCTGTACCAGAGTCAGGATTCCGTATACAGCAATTTTAAGAAAGCATCGACTTTCCGTTATCAGGCCGGAGAAACAAACCTGCTGGAGAAAACGACTGCTGAGACGCAGTATTTTGAGATGCAAAACCAGATGACCAGGAACGAATCCGGCATTGAGGTATATACTGCTGAATTGCAGAAACTCATGAACACGACTGATCCGGTCGTTCTTCCGGAACAGCCTTTCCGTAAGGAAGACTGGAAGGAGGTGGTGAACGACAGTACAATGCTGAAAAACCCATCGCTGGCCTTTCAGTTGCAACGGGTAAATATTGCCGATAGGGCCATCGGACTGGAAAAAGCGAAAGCAGGCCCTGATTTTACATTGGGTTATCTCAACCAGTCGATCATAGGAACACAAAATGTAAATGGACAGGACCGCCTTTTTGATGCTGGAAAGCGCTTTCAAGGGGTTCAGGTAGGCATTGCTTTACCATTGTTTTTTAAGCCTTTTTCTGCAAGGATTAAGGCGGCTAAAATAGAAAAGGAAGTGGCGCAAAGTCAGTTTGACGGTTTTAAGACCGGACTTCAGGCACAGTACAAACAGGCAGATCAGGATTTACTGAAAAACGCAAAAAGCATTGCCTATTATGAGAAGAATGCCTTGCCGAATGTGAACCTGATCCTGAAACAAAGCCAGATTGCCTTTAAGAACGGAGAGATTGGTTATGTAGAGCATTTACAGGCTTTACGTACTTATTCCGACATTCAGTTTAGCTATCTCCAGGCCATCAACCAATACAATCAATCCGTTTACACCTTACAATACCTTATCGGTTTATAACCTCAATGGTTGATGAGGCTTGTTTTGCAGGCTTCATCAACCAATAAAAAGCAAGAAAATGAAAATACAAGTTAAAAATATCAGCAGCATGGCCATGGTTTTAATACTGGCCCTATTTCTCTCTGCCTGCGGAAATAAAAAAGCCCCGGAAAGTACTGAGGCAGCGGCAACGGAAACCAAGCCGAAAGAAGAGGAGAACAATGTAGAAATCAGTCCTGAGCAGTATAAATCTGTTGGCATTATATTGGGATCTCCGGAAATGAAATCCATGAGTGGGGTATTGAAAGTGAATGGTTTTATCGATGTTCCGCCACAAAATCTGCTGAGCATCACGACACAAATGGGGGGCATTGTGAGGTCTTCTCCATTATTGCCCGGAACTGCTGTGCGGAAAGGACAATTGGTTGCGGTATTGGAAAACCAGGAATATGTTCAGTTGCAGCAGGATTACCTGGAAAGTAAAAGCCAGCTGGAGCTGACCGATTCGGAATACAAACGTCAGCAGACCCTGGCTTTACAGAATGTGAATGCACAGAAAGTATTGCAACAGGCAAAATCTCAATATCAGGTGGCCCTGGCCCGTGAAAATGCGTTAAAGCAAAGGTTGAGACTGATCAATATCAATCCTTCAAGTCTGACTGCAGGAAGCATCCGGAGCCAGGTGAGCATCTTTTCCCCGATTAACGGCTACGTAACCAAGGTAAATGTAAACACCGGGAAATTTGTGAATCCGAATGATGTGATGTTCGAGATCGTGGACAATTCTAACCTGCATGTGGAGCTGAATGTCTTTGAGAAAGATGCCGCAAAAGTTCGTAAAGGACAGAAAGTACGGTTTACGTTAACCAATGATGATACAGAAAGAACAGCGGTTGTGCAGTTGGTTGGCGGAGAAATCAATACCGATAAAACCGTGACGGTACATGCCATTGCAAAAGGAAGTACAGGTTTTATTCCGGGAACTTACCTGAAAGCATTTATTGAGACCGGAAGCGATAAGGTGCTGGCATTGCCGGAAAATGCTGTGGTTGATTTCCAGGGAAAGAAATACATTTTTATTGCCGTTTCTGCGGCTAAAGAAACACCCGCCCGGGGAGGAGCCGAAGCCAAACATTATGAAATGATTCCGGTAGAAGCGGGCGTAAGTGATGCGGGCTATGTAGAGGTGAAAATCCCTGCAGATACGGATACTCAGGGCAAAGTGGTCATGAAAGGTGCTTATGACCTGCTTTCAAAAATGAAAAACAGCGAGGAGGAATAAGCCGTATGATGGAAAAGCAGGAAATCATGGATTTAAACCAAACACTGGCCTTGTGTGCCAGTGTTTGTGAAGATTGTGCGGCGGTAGGTTTTTCCAGGATTCAATACGGAACATTGAAGAAATGGTGGCCTACAGATCGGGATTATGCAGATGTCTGTTCCCTTACCGCAAAGGTATTGATGTTAAGTTCTGAGCTCGATTATACGCGTCTGTTGAATTGCGAAAAAGCCTGTAGAATGTGTGCAGAAGTCTGTTCGGGCTATGATCAGGAGCATTGCAGGATTTGCGCGAAAGTTTGTCTGAGATGCGCGGATATCTGTCGCAGTTATTATCAGAAATTAACCCATTAAAGTGGATGGATGATGAAAAGGCGGCCATTTTCTCATATCGGTTGGATAAGAATGCTGTTCTTTTGGATATTATGCGTTTTTATGCTGATCGCCGTGGTGATGAAATTATGGCATTATTGCGCCGCACATTGGTTTAAATGATAAAGGCCGGAATATTCCAGCCTTTATCATTTAAAAAACTTATGCTATTGTTTAGCAGGATTCATAATCTGAATACTTTCTCTGCTGACTTTGAAATGTGGTGTATGGTTATAGTCCCTGCTCATCCGGTAAGCACCCACACCTTGTGTATCGTTCTCATTGGTCCATTTCGCAAGATCCAGTAGCCATTGCGTCGCTTTCGCATCTCCATTTGGTGGACTATCCTGACCGCCATTCTGATACTTCCATTCATCCCCATTGGTCATGACAATCAGTTTATCCTTGCCAAAGGCAGCAAGCAGAGGGGCCAGCTCAGCAACTTTGGAGCCTTTCCAGCGACGGGCACCACCTACATAACATTGAAACAAAGCGTAATCATAATTGCTTTTGTAAGGGGTATAGATCCGGTCGTAGCTCAGTGGTTCTCCATCTTTCGTGTCCACATCCGTATCAAAAAGAAAAAGAGGTTTTATACCGGCATTTGTCAGGTTTCCTGCTTCCGCATTCGGACCAAAATATCTGGCTATTGCAGTCAACACAGCGACCGCATTTGTTGCCGGTGCATCATTGCCAAAAGTGCCTCTTTCGATGTCTACATCTATTCCATCCCAGCCCATTTGTTTGATGTATTTATTGTACATCGCCTTTGCCCAATGGTGATAAGTACTATTCGCATTGGGTTTTGTATTGTCAAAATCGGGAGGGGCAACATAACCCGGTTCTTTCGTTGCGGGATCTTTTATCGACCCGTCAAAATAAGCATCGTTTTTAGGGAAAGAACAGTAAACAATTCTCGTTCCTTTTGCCTGTAAAGCGCGCCAGTGATCCGGGTTTTGGTCATATCCGGCAAAGCCCTCTATAATGTCCACACTGTCGGGTACGTTGAGCATGTTAAAGGATGCTTCAGGATCATTTCCATCGCCAACGAGGTAACCGATAAACAATTTGTGCGGGCTTTTTTTGTAAGCGAGCAGGTTTGCGAGTGCTTCCCCGGAAAGCTTTTTCGGACTTTGTGCAATGCTGTTTGTTTTGCCGGAAAGCAGGCATACAAAGAGGAACGTAGCCGTTAGTAATGGGCTAAAGAGACGATTTATCATAAGAGGTCATTTGTGTTGATTCCTGAAAATTACAGGTTTATCTTCTTTAATCCAAAGATTAAATTGATTTAGCTCAGGTTATTGAGGGAATAGCAGGGAAGGGCTTATGCTTTGTAAGTTCCAAATAGCCGGTCCCAGATACTCGTGTAAAAGCCGAAATTATGACTAATGTCCTGATGGTGCTGGTGATGGAAACTGGAGGTTCCCAGGTATTTTAACAAAGGTTTGTTGCGCAAGCTGGCATTTAAGGGTTCCATTCCCAGATGGCCAATCATCCCAAACAGTACATTGATCATCAGGTAAATGATGATCGCATAAATGTTAAAGCTCCATAACAATAACAACAGGAGCCAGAGGCCGCCAAAGCTCAGGGTTTCCAGGGGATGTAAAATAAAAAGATCTATGGGTTTTGGATCGACAGCTTCATGGTGCAATCCATGTATGGCCTTGTATAGCCAGGTTTTATGAATGATATAGTGAAAAACATACATCAGCAGGTCCATTGCCAGGAACAGGATCAGGAAATCAATTAAAATGAAACCGGAAACTTCGGTGCTGATCCCGATAAAACCATTTTTCCATAACCAGTAACCAATATAAGTGACCAGCGTATTCAGGAGGTTGGTGAAGCAGCAGATCAGCCATTCCTTGCGGCTATAGGCATAAGCAGGAATCGGGTTCGGAGAAAAAAAACGCTGGATTAACCTTCCTGACCATAAAACCAGCACCGTAATCAAAACGTTTTCCAACAAAAATACCGGCCATAAATAAATGGCCGGTAATTCCAGTAAATAAGTTAACCCATCATTTACATCCATGT
This sequence comes from Pedobacter sp. KBW06, assembly GCF_003852525.1. Classification (GTDB taxonomy): domain Bacteria; phylum Bacteroidota; class Bacteroidia; order Sphingobacteriales; family Sphingobacteriaceae; genus Pedobacter. The sequence goes on along the minus strand of NZ_QAJL01000003.1, from coordinate 729,660 downwards.
TCGGAAAGGCTGATTACTATTTGTCGTCATCTTCGGTTTCTTCCAGTTTTCCTTCTTTATTCCTTTTCAGGGCAACTTTAGGATTGTCCTGGGTTCCGGTAATGCTCAAAGGAATTCCGATCAGGCCAAATGGGGGCAGACCAAGTCTGCCGCTGATGTTCAGGCGGCCGTCAAAACTCACCTGACCTTCGAAACGCGGACGGAATCCTGCCACACGCATTTTAAACCTTTCGATAGTGATGATGTTGTTCTTTATGGTACTCTTGATGTTGACTTCAGAAAGATCCGGATTGCTCAGGCTATCACGACGGGTAGCTTTACTCACGGCATTCATAAATTTAAAGCCCATCAGGCTGATTTTTTTAAGCGATAAGGTTCCTCCGCCTTTTAAGGTCGGGAAAACAGGGAACATGTCTTTATTCAATTTACCTGAAAGCTGATAATCCAGGCCTACAATACCTTTCACTTTAGACGCCGAAGTTGCCAGTTCACGGAACAGCTTGATCTCTTTATAGGCCTTGGAAATGTCGAACTCCCTGGCAGAAATATGGTAGTCGAAAATGGCAGACTTAGGGCTTAAACTCTTATAAGTAGCATCCATCGTCATTGGGGCGTCGACCAGGTTAAAGCTTGTCTGGCTCAGGGTCATGGTTCCGTTATTTAGCCCCAGCGTTCCTTTTGCATCTTTAACTTTCAGTCCGTTATAATATACAGCAGCAGCATCTGCCACTACAGATACATTTAAATTATTTGGGATAATGATGACGCCGCTTCCTGCTGCCGCTTTTCCCGGCTGTGCAGGGGCGGTATTGTAAACCATGAATTCATCCGCAAAAAGCTGTTTTGTTTGCAGGTTAAAGTTTCCGGTAAGCATAGCCTTGTCGGACAATACATAATTGATGATATTTCCTAAATGACCATTCATGGTAAAATCTGATTTCCCATAACTGGCATTGAAACGTTCAAATTTCATCTTGTCCTGGGCAAAAGTAAACAAGCCGTTTTTGATGAAGAAAGATTTAGGAAAGAGGTCTGATTCCAGCGTAAGTTCTTTAACTACGACACGTCCTTTGTTGTTTAGTTTTTGATACCTGCCATTAAGCGCATCGCTTTGCAGACCTTTAAACGAAACATCGCTAAATATAGAACCTTTAACGTTATAACCTTTGATGGCAAATAACCGGTACATTTTGCCGATGTCTATACTGCCTTTAGAGCTGACATTATAGCTCATGTTGTCGAAGTTTTTAAGATCTGCTTTTAGCATAAAAGGCTGACCTGCCATTTGAAAGGAGATGGGCTTGATGTTCAGTTGCGTTCCTCTCAGGCTTCCGTCTTTGTTAACCAGCGTTCCATCTATCACAATCTGTTCCAGTGCCTGGTCAAAATGCGCCGTTTTAATCCTTCCGTTTGCCAGTTTAATGGTTGCAGAAGTTACCGGGAACAGCTTTTTAAGCTTATTGTAACCGCCCTTACTTTGTACGTCCAGGTTCAGTTCCCCACTCAGTTCCAGGTCTTTCAGCGGATAGAAGTTCTTAATCTCCGCAAAGTTGATCATGGATTTCAGCTGAACATCAACAGGATTGTTTTCTGCGGTCTGCAGTTTCGCAAAACCACGGATGTAATTGCTCAGCGCCTGGATATTAATATCGCTGATTTCCAGTTTGGTGTTCTTGTAATTGCCATCCGGATTATGGCCGTTCATGCTGAAATTGATCTTATCGATCGCAGCAGGAAGGGACGCATATTTGAAATAGCCATTACTCACCGAAGATTTTAAATTGAATCTGGGTATCGTAGCGATCACCGTATCTATTTGTCTGATCCCACTGCGGACTACCTTTCTGGTATACTTGCCATCGGCATTCAGGTCTAGGTTGTAATGTCCCCTGATCTGGTCTACACCAAAGATTTTTCCCCATTTTCCAAGGTCAATTGCTGCACGTGTTTTGATAAAGATTTCCGGTTCTTTGAGTCCGTTTAATTTTACGACCGAGCTGACATAGTCTTTTCCCATATTGAAATACAGGCTATCCATATTGATCGATAAGCTGTCCATATTTAGACCCGGCAATTTCGTTTGCAGATTCAGGTATAAATTGCTGATGGCCTCCGGCGCTTTGGGATTTGAAATCTGTCCTTCACGAATTTTCATGTTAAAGGACAAGGTGGGCATGGTCTTACTTTTTGCCAGGTATTTTCCGATTAAAGAAGCGTCAATCTCTGCATATCCTTTAATATTGGTTTTCTCCATGCGGTTTGCAAGGGCAGGGGGCATGGCCGAAAAAATATTGTGTAGGTCTGTTTCCTTTGCCCTGGTTTTAAAGTTGATGTCGTAACCATCTTTTAGAAAAGAGAAACGGCCCACAAAGTCTATAGGCAGGGAATTGATTTTTAAATCATTTTCATCAAACATCAGGTCAAGGGAGCTGGTGTTGATTTTAGTGAGGAGTTTGGCATTCACCTTTTTGTTCAGCAGGTAAGGTGTACCATTGTAATAAAGATTCAGGGTATCGATTGCCGCCTGACTTTTCAGGTCGAAAATCGCCTTGCTTAAATCTCCCTGTCCGGAATAGTTCAGCCCTTTGGCGCTCACCATCATCGGTACAGAACGGTCGTTATAAACCAGGTTACTCTTGTTAATGAAAATGCCTTCGATCTTGATTCCCGTGGAACTGCTGTCGGCTTTTTTTGTGGTATCTGTTTTACTTTCGTATACATTGTAATTGGCATTTCCTTTTTCATCCACTTCGATGTTGATATTGGCCTGATCAATGAAGACCTGATCGATCTTGATCTGATCAGAAAAAACAGTACGTAAATCTACACGAAAGGACAATTCTTTGGTAAAGAGCAGGGTATCCTGCTGGAAAGGTGCCGCACCCTTTAGCGAAAAGTGATGAAGGCTAAAGGTTAAGGATGGAAAATGCTTAAAAAAGGACAAACTGCTGCTGTCAAATTTAACTTCACCTTTGATGTTTCCATTCACCCATTTTTCGACTTCTTTAGAAATCGTGTTTGGCAGGAGGTAAGGCGTAATAAATAAGAGTAATACAACAGACGCAAGGGTTATTCCGGTAATTTTAAGAACTTTTTTCAAAAGATAATGATGTTAATATATATTGGGAACAAAGGTAATTCTTTAAAAGCTTAAAATGCATAGTTATGAAAACGGAGTGCTGCTTGTTTTACGGAAACTAAAACCCGATTATTGTATTTATTAAAATGGCATTCTCAGAATGCTGCAAGAACTTAAAGATCAGATCATGAACGAAGATGAAATAAAGGGAGCTTTTCCTGAGCTTTCCAATGAAGTGTTGACAAAAATTGATGCGCTTTCAGAAGCTGGAAACGACTGTATAGATGAAGAAGATTTTGATGGCGCTGTAGCCAGCTGGGAAGAGGCACTGGCCCTGATTCCTGAACCACAAAATCATTATATTCAAAGTGTTTGGCTGAATGCCTCTATTGGAGATGCTTATTTCCTGCAGGATGATTTTGAAACTGCATTGACGTACTTTCTGACGGCAAAAAGCAATGTAGAGGAAAACGTATATTCCAATCCTTTTATCATGTTGAGATTAGGGGAATGTTACCTGGAGCAAGCCGATCCGGAGCGGGCCAAAGAGTTCCTGCTTAGGGCTTATCTGTTGGATCCTGAAGAAATCTTTGAAGGGGAAGAAGAGAAATACCTGGATTTCTTAAGCGCCAATGTAAACCTGAAAGAACAACCTTAAACAAATTATTTTCTACACCCGGCATCAAACGTTGTTCAACAGGAAAATTCTGTTGTTCAGGAAACCTGCCGGGTGTTTCTGTTCCCGGACCAATCGCTGCGGTTCCCAATACTGTAAAGTACGGTAAAGTGAAAACCGTATCAGACCTGCTGTCAGATTTATTCAGGATCGTACAAGGTGTAAAGACCTGGCAGGATTATCAATAAAATCAAACAATTCTTAGATAAAATTCTGTTGTAAAAAAGCAATCCAAAACCAGCTGGAATTCAGCTTCGGGACTGGTAAATACCTGCGCCAAACTATACAGGCTCTAACCAGGGTCTATACTCGGTCTATACTCGGTGCACACCCGCTTGAAAGCGTGTTAAAGGCGGGTAAGCAACCTGTATAAACCGGGTCATTTTCGGGTGTTCCGGCAAGTTGTTCCCAGGCTGTTTCCGGCCTGTTACCGAGCAGGAATTTAACAGACAAAAAGGACTATAATGAAATGATGAAACTGGAGCCCAAACCTGCTACAGAATGGAACTGGATTTGCCCATGGTGGAGCATCACAATTTGTTTACATAAGGGAAGGCCAATCCCTCCGCCTGATTTTTTGGTGCTGAAGAAAGGGACAAATATGCTGTCGGTCATTTCCGGCGGAATCCCACAGCCATTATCGGTTACCCTTATGGCTACCTTGCCTTTCTCATTGCTTTCGGCAGAAAGTATGATTTTAGGATTGGCCTGATCTTTTAAAGCATCTACTGCATTGAGCAAGAGGTTAATGAGCACCTGCTCCATTAAAGCATGGTCTGCTTTGATCAGCAGTTTTGCATCTGCAAGGATCAGTTCCAGTTCAATGTTCTTTTGCAGTAGTGTGGGCTGCATCAGCTGATAGATGTTTTCCAGCAATGACCTCACCTGCACCTGCTCCATGACCGGAGCAGCCGTTTTATTCAGATTTCTATAGGTTTCTGCAAACCTCAATAAACCCTGGCTCCTTCTCTGTATGGTTTCAATTCCCGTTTCCATGTCTTCAAAGATCCCGGTATAAGGGGGCGTTCTTTCTAAAGTGGAAAGCCGGTTTTTCAGTGTTCCCGCCAAAGAGGAGATGGGGGCAATGGAATTCATGAGCTCATGGGTCAATACCCCCAATAATTTCTGCCATGCTTTTGCTTCGGTTTCATCCAGCACTTCGTTGATGTTCTGAAAGGCAATCACCTGAAATTTTAAAGCGCCGGTTTGAAAGGCAGTAGCGGAAAGCAATACCTTCAAATGCTGATCCCCGTTTTGGATTCCGGCAATTTTAGACTCCCCGGATTTTAAAGAAATGATCTCCTGATGTAATTTTTCATCTCTCTGACCAAGGGAAGTGATGGTTTTTAAATAAGGAATCTGCAGCATCTCTTTTAGAGATTCATTCATCCAGATCACTTCTCCGTTCTCTGTCTGATAGGATAAGATGCCGGTATCGATCAACTCCAGGATTTTCTTCAGGTATTGATATTGTGTTTCTTTTTCTCTGGAGATCTGTTTAAAAGCAGCGTTAATGTCGTTAAATCCTTTTCTGAGCTGTTTCAGTTCCTGTGGAGCATGCTGCACCTCAAAATGAAGGGAGAAGTCCTGATACCGGACGGATTCTACAAAATGTTCAAATTCCCGGTATATTTTCAGTTGTGACCTATAGCCTGCAATCACAAGGTAAATGATCAGGATCGACAAAGGGATCAGCCAGGAGTACCAGCCTTGTACCAGGCAATACGAAGCGGCAGCAAGGGGGATAAACAGGAGCGTTATGCGCCAGAGGGTTCGCCAGATCAGGTGTTTAAATGTCATATTTGCTCAGCCTGCGGTACAATGCGTTCCTGGTAATGCCAAGTTCTTTCGCGGCCCAGGTGATGTTTCCGCGATTCCTCTCAATCACCTGCAGGATGGCATTCTTTTCCAATGATTTCAAACTCAGGTCTTCATGAACAGGGATTACCGTTTCTATGGGAGAAAAAACCAGGTCGCTGTCTTTCAGCACCGTGCCTTCCGCCATGATGACCGCACGTTCTATGGTATATTGTAATTCCCTTACATTTCCGGGGAAGGAATATTGTAAGAGCTTATCCATAGCAGACTCCTCAAAGTCGACCGGAGATTTAAAGTATTTATCTGCATAGACTTTCGCAAAATGTCTGGCCAGAAGCAATACATCTTTTCCGCGTTTCCTTAAAGGTGGTACAATAATTTCTACGGTATTGATTCTGTAGATCAGGTCTTTACGGAAGCGGTCGTCGCTGGCCAGTTCCCGGATCTCCACATTGGTGGCACAGATGAGCCTGATGTCTACAGGAACCGCATCGTTACTTCCGATCCTGGTCACCTGCCTGTTTTGCAGCACGCTCAACAGCTTGGCCTGCTGCTGTAAGCTGATGTTCCCGATTTCGTCCAGAAATAAGGTGCCGGTATCTGCAGCTTCAAAACGACCGGTCCGGTCTTCCCGGGCATCGGTATAAGCTCCCTTTTTATGTCCGAAGAGTTCGCTCTCAAAAAGACCTTCTGTAAGAGAACCGATGTCTACTTTAACGAATGGCTTTTTTGCCCTTAAAGATTGCTGGTGAATGGCCTTTGCAATCAGGTCTTTACCGGTACCGTTCTCCCCGAGGATAAGGATATTGGCATCAGTGGGGGCAATACGGCTGATCTTATAAAAGATATCCTGCATGACATCCGATTTACCGATCAGATCGCTGCTGATGCCCTGGCTGTTGTCCAAAACTTTGGTCTTTGTTTTTTCTTTTTTATCCAGCGCTTCGCTGATGGTGTTCAGTAATTTTTCATTATGCCAGGGTTTGACAACAAAGTCGGAAGCCCCGTTTTTTAATGACTGTATGGCCAGGTCAATATCGCCATAGGCGGTAATCATGATCACCCTGGTATCAGCGGCCATCGCCTTTATTTTATTCAGCCAGAAAAAACCTTCATTTCCATTGTTAATGGCACTTTTGAAATTCATGTCTAAAAGGATCAGGTCAAAGTGCCTGGCAGAGAGCAGGGAAGGAAGCTGTTCCGGATTCTTTTCCGTGACGACTTCCCCAACTTCAGTGTTCAATAAAAGCCTAACGGCAGTGAGTACATCCGGATCGTCATCAACCACTAAAATAGATCTGTTTTTAAGCTGCATAAATGAAAATGAATTGTCTTAAAAAGGGCGATTACAAGTATACTGTTTAATGAAACGCTTAGCAACGTTATTTTTTGAAAAAAGAAGGAAAACTACTGTACCGAAACCGAACAGCAATTGTTCGGATGCGAACGGCTAATTATGCTGGTTTTTTATTTAACTTCTTGTTTTATAGTGTTTTATTTTGTTGGTATGGCTTTTATGAAGTAATAAATCAGGATAATTCCCTTTTTAAATTTATAAGATCTTGGATACAGTTGTACACAAAAAGCGTTGGAGTTTTAAGCGGATCGCCCTCCTTGGAGGAGCGGTGCTGATCGTCGGATTAATGGCTTCCGGATACCTGTTGGGCTCAGGTAAAAGCCGGGTAAAAGTGGAGTTTTCCAACCTGGTGATTGCCGACGTCAGGAAAGGCCCTTTTCAGGAGTTCATTCCGGTGAATGGCGTGGTGATGCCCATCACTTCCATTTACCTGGATGCAGCAGAAGGAGGGAGGCTGGAAGAGAAATTTGTCGAAGACGGGGCTTTCCTGAAAAAAGGAGAAGCAATTTTAAGGTTGTCCAATACAGACCTTGAGCTGAGCCTGGCGAACCAGGAGACAGCAGTATTTAACCTGCTCACCCAAATGCAGATCTCCAGAAATGCAGCACAACAGAATACCATCGGAAAATTAAACCAGATGGCAGATGTGGAGAGCTCCTGGGAGGAAGCGGAAAGGACTTACCTGTTGAACAAAAAGCTGTTCGACCAAAAGATGATTGCCGCTCAGGAATTTAAACAAAGTCAGATTGCCTACAATTACCAGGTAAAAAAGAAAAAACTCACCGCACAGATCCTGAAACAGGATTCCACACTGACCAAACAGGAGCTCTACCAGAGTGCGCAGTCTTTCCAGCGTACACAAAATGCTTTGGCGGTGATGCGTAAGAAAGTGGAAGACCTGACGGTAAGGGCACCGGTATCGGGACAGCTGACTTCCCTGGATGCAGAGATTGGTCAGAATAAAAATAAAGGGGAAAGGCTGGGACAGATCGATGTGATCAGCGGATTTAAAGTTCGTGCAGAGATTGATGAACATTACATCTCCAGAATCTTTCCGGGTTTACAGGCAGAATTTAGTTTCAACAACAAAAAGACCATGTTAAAGGTGAAGAAGATTTTTACACAGGTGCTTCAGGGAAAGTTCCAGGTGGATCTGGAATTCGTTGGCGAAACGCCGGAAGGCATTAGAAGAGGGCAAAACCTGCAGGTACGACTTGCTTTGAGTGATGCGACGAACGCATTGCTGCTTCCCCGGGGAGGTTTTTACCAGAAAACAGGAGGAAACTGGATCTTCAAACTGAGTAAGGATGGAAAGACTGCACAGCGTACCGACCTCAGGATCGGCCGGCAGAACCCTGAATTTTATGAGCTGAAATCGGGACTTGTTTCCGGTGATAGGGTGATTATTTCCGGATATGAAGCCTATGGGGAGATGCAGGAACTGGTGCTGAATGGAGATTAATCAAAGGAAATGAATAAACTGAGTTAAAAAAATATAAAATTGCATAAGCAACCTAACCACACAAAGAAAGCTGAACCGTGATTAAAATAACTGAACTTAAAAAGATCTATCGCTCTGAGGAGCTGGAAACCACTGCTTTAAATGACCTTTCATTTGAAGTAAAAAAAGGAGAGTTTGTAGCCGTAATGGGACCATCCGGTTGCGGAAAATCCACGCTGTTGAATATTCTCGGTCTGCTCGACGACCTGGATGGAGGAAGTTTCCTCTTTAACGGCACGGAGGTGGCAAAATTTAGCGACTATAAACGCTCGGACCTGCGGACAGAAAACATCGGTTTTGTATTCCAGAGTTTCAACCTGATTGATGAGCTCACCGTATTTGAAAATGTAGAGCTGCCCTTGATTTATACCAAACTGAAAGAGAAAGAAAGAAAAAAGCGGGTAGACGAAGTTTTAGAACGAATGCAGCTGATGCACAGGAGAAACCATTTTCCCCAGCAATTGTCGGGCGGACAACAGCAAAGGGTAGCCGTGGCACGTGCCGTGGTTAACGAACCCAAGCTGATCCTGGCCGATGAGCCGACGGGAAACCTCGACTCGGTAAATGGCAATGAGGTGATGCAGCTCATGACCGACCTGAATGCGCAGGGAACAACGATCATCATGGTGACCCATTCGGAGCACGACGCGAAATACAGTCACCGGATCATCAGGATGCTGGACGGACAAGTGGTTACAGAAAATATATTGGCATAAGATGATCAAGCACTATATAAAAATTGCCATCCGGAACCTTCGGAAAAACATATTTTACACCCTGATCAGTCTGATCGGTTTGGTGATCTCTATGGGCGCATTTGTGATCCTGATGAACTATGTGGATTTTGAAAGCCATTATGATGATTTCCATAAGAACAGCGACCGGATATACCGGGCAGAATCTTATTTCACCCTGAATGGTACGGTAGCCGATTCCTGGGCAACGAGTTCTTTCGGTTATGCCGGAGCAATGAAAGCAGAATTTTCGGAGGTAAAAGCCATCACAAGGGTCAACTTTAAAGACAATGAACGGATCGTTCGCTATCAGGATAAGATTTACCGGGAGCCAATGGTGGTGATTGCAGACAGTAATTTCTTTACCTTCTTTTCCTTTCCCTTATTAAAAGGAGATCCTCAAAAAGTCTTGCAGGAGCCCAATACCATTGCCATTTCGGCCTCCTCTGCAAAAAAATACTTTGGAGATGCAGATCCGATAGGAAAAGTACTGGATGTAACCACGCGTAAAATAGTATACCATTGTGCCGTGACGGGTGTTTTTGAAGATTTTCCACCTCAGTCTCACCTGAAGCTGGACATGATCATTTCCTATGCCAGTACCAGCCAGTTTGAAAGAGATTTCTGGTATACACATTCCGCTTATACCTATGTGAAAACGGATAGCGAAGCGGATGCCCGGACGATTGAAAAGAAATTTCCGGCCCTGGCAGAAAAGTTCAAGACGGAAGATGCGATGAGGGACAAAAGCTGGGAAATTCATATGGTACCCCTGGCGGATATTCACCTGAACCCTTTAAAACCGATGGAATTTGAGGTGAAAGGAAGCAAGCAGAACGTTCGTTTTATCTTTGTCTTTGCCCTGATCATCCTGATTGTAGGATGGGTCAATTTCATCAATATCATGACTTCCAAATCCATTGAACGCGCCGGAGAGATCGGGCTGAGGAAACTGGTGGGCAGTAAGATGAAACACATGATGGTGCAGTTCTTTATCGAATCCTTCATCCTCAATTTCCTCGCAGTTTCGATTTTTCTGATCCTGATGGTCATTGCGCTTCCCTTTTTAACGCATTTATATTATTCCCCAATGTTCAGTCAGTTCTGGCAGCGCCCATTGGTGTGGGGCCTGCTGGTTCTGATTTTCCTGCTGAGCACACTGATTACAGGTGCAGTTCCGATCCTCGTGCTGAGGAAAATAAAGATTGCCGTAGTCTTGAAGAACAGGATGTCTTTCCGTGTTGGCATGGGCAAAGGCCTGCGCCATGGGCTGATCATTTTCCAGTTTACCGCGGCAATTGTACTGGTGGTCTCTACGGTGACCATCAGAAGACAGATGGATTATATGCAGGGGAAAGACCTGGGGGCGGATGTTACACAAACCCTGATCTTTAAAACCCCGGCCAAGACCGATGATTATGAAGCGAAACTGGAAATGATCACGGAAAAAATGAAAACCATCGGAGGCGTCAAGTCGGTGAGCAGGTCGAGCGCCGTTCCGGGAGAAATGGTGGATTTCTTTATTGCCAACCAGCGGGACAATGATCCGGAAAAGGTATCGGTGCTGACGGAAATGTTCCGAGTAGATTATGATTTTATTGATGCCTATCAATTGAAAATTGTCAAAGGCAGGAATTTCTCAAAAAGTTTTGCTGCGGATAAAGACAATTCCCTGATCCTGACCCAAAGCGCCATGAAGCTTTTTGGATTTAAAAACGAAGAAGAGGCTGTGGGTGGTTTTATCAACCTGGAAGGGCAGGGGAACAAGAAATATCAGGTGGTTGGTGTGCTCAAAGATTACCACCACCTCTCGCTGAAAGAAAACTTCCGGCCGGTCATCTTCCTGATGTTTAGCCCATGGAATATGCTGGATTTCAAATATGTATCGGTGAAAATTCAGGGTGGCAATGCCAAAGCCATCGCAGGAATGCTGGAGCAGGAATATAAAAGTGTTTTCCCGGATTCTTCATTTGATTCCTTCTTCCTGGATGAGTTTTTTAACCGCCAGTATAAGGACGATGTGACTTACGGACTGATCATCATGATCTTCACCTGGCTGACGATCTTTATTGTTTGTCTGGGGATTCTGGGGATAGCCAGTCTGATGTTGCTGAGGAGGACCAAGGAAATCGCCATCCGTAAGATCTCCGGTGCCAAGCCATGGCAGATTTTGAAACTGATCAATATGGAATTTATCCGCTGGGTTGGACTGGCCATTCTGATTGGAACGCCTTTATCCTGGTGGATCATGCACAACTGGCTGGAGAATTTCCCTTATCGCACAGAGATAGAATGGTGGATCTTTATCCTTGCCGGACTGCTCACGGTGCTCGTTACCGGAATTACGGTGAGCATTCAAACGGTAAAGAACGCTTTGGAGAACCCTGTGAAAAGCTTAAGAAATGAATAACAGGAATTTAACAGCTGAATTTGTATATTGTAGGATATAATTCTCACCTGTAAAAAAATAGTTATGAACCAGAAAGAAGTCAACGATGAGTACGTTAATGCCGTAAATAAGATTGAAACAATTTTAAAGTTCGACAAAAGTGTTTATCCCAATGCGACTGATTTTATCAGTCATTTGTTAGCCCTGGCTAAAGAAAATCATTTCCAGGTGCTGACCAAGGATGGCTCCAGTCTGGAAGATGCGATCAAAGGATAAAAAGAAATTTTAAGATTTATTGTAAGGATTTCAGTTTACCTCCGACAAGGAGGTAAACAAATCTTTACAAATGAAAAATTATTCAAAATTTGGCTACGGCCTTAGTGTCATCGGAACTGCCCTTGTCCTGATTTGGATCGGGATCTTTAAATTTACCCATGCGGAAGCAAATGCGATTAAAGGGCTCGTAGAACATAGTTTCCTGATGAGCTGGATGCTAAACATTACTTCTCTTCAGGGGGTATCTAATTTTATCGGCGTCTTTGAAATCCTGACCGGACTATTGCTGATTGGTTCTTTCCGGAATAAAAACCTTGGGAAAATCGGAGGCATACTGTCTGTCCTGATCTTTCTGACCACACTTTCTTTCCTGTTTACCACACCAGGGGTATGGCGTACGGTGGAAGGGGTCCCAATTACAGATTTCTTCATCCTGAAAGACCTGACCCTGTTGGGGGTATCATTACAGGTACTGGACCACAGTCTCCGGAATGCTTAAACTGTTCAGCTGAAAGAAAGGGCCAACGTCATTCACGTTGGCTTTTTTTATGCGGTAAAAAAAAATATTTATACAAATAAGTTATAAGTAAATGAATATTCATTTATATTTGAACATTCAATTATAAAGCGATGCGTATCAGAGATGTAAATAAAGTAGAGTTGGTGAAGGAAAAGGCGATCGAGTTGCTCGTTAAGGTCGGTTTTGAGGGTTTTACCATGGGTAAATTAGCCAAAGAATGCGGTATTTCGGTAGCTACACTTTACATTTATTACAAAGACAAGGACGACCTGATCCTGCAGGTTGGGATGGAAGAAACGGAAAGAATGAGCGCCATGATGCTGGAAGATTTCGACCCCGAAGCCCCTTTTGCCATTGGCTTGCGGCAGCAATGGAAAAACCGGGCAAATTGCATGCTGGAAAATCCTTTATCTGTACAGATGATGGAACAGCTGCGCACCTCCACCTATCAGGAAAAGATTTTTGAACGCCTGATTGAAACCTTTAAAGCCACTTTAGGCAGATTCATGCACAATGCCGTAAAAAGAGGAGAGATCGAAGCCATGCCTTTGGAAACCTACTGGTCTGTAGCTTTTGCCCCTTTGTACAACCTGATCCGGTTTCACAATGAAGGACGAAGCATGGGCGGCAGACCATTTGTCTTAACAGACGAAATCCTTTGGGGAACCTTTGATCTGGTATTAAAAGCTTTAAAAAAATAACTTAAAACCCAGGTACCTATGGAACTGAATATGAACGATATCCTGCTCTTCAAGACGGACATCCGTACAGAAGGAGATAAGCAGCTGATTGCAAAAGTAATGCAGGAATATAAAATTGCCAATTGGACCGTAGACCAGGACGATATCGACTGTGTCCTGAGGATCGTCTCCTCCCAGTTGAAGCTACATGATGTCATCGACCTGGTGGTCCATAACGGATACCAGTGCGAAGAATTAACTTAATTAAAATTATTCTAATGGAACAAACACTCCCTAATCCCAATATTAATATAGCAGCCCCTTTTTCGGGCTACCAAAAGCTGGTGATCGCCCTGCTGGCCTTCCTCCAGTTTACCATTGTGCTCGACTTTATGGTACTGGCACCTCTGGGCGATTTTCTAATGAAATCATTGTCCATCACGCCAAAAGGTTTCGGCCTGGTGGTTTCTGCTTATGCATTTAGCGCCGGTGCATCGGGAATCCTTGCAGCGGGTTTTGCAGATAAATTTGACCGTAAACAACTCCTGTTGTTCTTTTACACGGGATTCATTATCGGTACTTTATGCTGTGCCATGTCTACGACTTATGAAATGTTGCTTGGTGCAAGAATTGTAACGGGTTTATTCGGTGGGGTAATCGGGGCGATCTCGATGACCATCGTAACCGATCTTTTTGCGGTTCATCAACGTGGCCGTGTCATGGGCTTTGTGCAAATGGCTTTTGCAGCCAGTCAGATTCTGGGAATTCCGGTAGGACTTTATCTGGCCAATATCTGGGGATGGCATGCGGCCTTCTTCATGATTGTAGGCCTGGCCATTCTGATCGGCCTGACGATTCTGATTAAGGTGAAACCAATTGACCAGCACCTTGCTGTTCAGTCTGACAAAAATGCCTTTTTACACCTCTGGCATGCCGTTTCTAACCGCTCTTATCAAACCGGCTTTCTGGCTACTGCTTTTCTAAGTGTAGGCGGGTTTATGCTCATGCCCTTTGGAAGCGCCTACCTGATCAATAACATTAAAATTACCCAGACAGAATTGCCAATGGTGTTCATGCTGACCGGTGTTGCCTCTATCATTATGATGCCCCTGATTGGTAAGCTGAGCGATAAAGTAGATAAGTTTATGATCTTTTCTGCCGGATCGGTTCTTGCCGTGGTGCTGATCCTGATCTACACCAACCTGAGCCCCGTTCCGCTTTGGGAAGTAGTGGTATTGAACATGATCCTTTTTATGGGCATCATGAGCAGGATGATTCCGGCAACTACATTAACGATGAGCATTCCGGACATGAAAGACAGAGGTGCTTTTATGAGCGTGAACGCTTCTTTACAGCAGGTAGCAGGCGGAATAGCCGCTTTATGTGCCGGATTGATCGTTACTCAGGAAACAAAAAGCAGTCCGCTTCAACATTATGATACCCTTGGTCTGGTCGTTTCTGTCATGGTTTTAATTTGTGGCATTTTCGTGTACAGAGTGAGTGTATTGGTTAAAAAGAAAGAACAGGCAGGCTAAATTGAAAGCGTTCAATATGGAACAATGAATGTTCGATATTGAACGCTTTTTTATAAGCTACCCGCTTGGTAATGGATTTACGAAGCGTTTAAAGATTTGGCATTGAAATGGTTTTAAAAGGACTGCTGAACAAGTTTTACCCATAAATACCTCACCGATGTTCAAACTCAATTTAAAGATTGCCTTCCGTAATATCTGGAAAAACAGAAGTGCTTCGTTTATTAATATTGCCGGATTGTCTTTAGGCCTTGCCGGTTTTATCCTGATCTTATTGTACCTGAATTATGAAACAGGTTATGATAAATGGTCTCCAAAATTGAAGAATGTCTATAAAGTTGGGGTTCATTTTCGCGTGGGTGCGGCAGATGAATGGTGGGAAACCATGCCTGCCAGCTTTATTGCCCTGATCCGGGAGAAATCCCCGGACGTCGAGAGCGCAAGTATTACTAATTGGGGGGATGAAGTCATTGAACATAACCGGCAGTTTTATTATGACCTTAATGTGAGGCAGGCGGACAGTACCTTTTTTCGGACTTTTCCTTTTACTTACCTTCAGGGAGACATCCATACGGCACTCAACGAGCCTAAGAATGTAATCGTCAATAAGAAAACTGCATTGCTGTTATTTGGAACTGAACAGGTACTGGGGAAGACCATAAAATTGGGTTTAAAGAAAGAAGTCCATACCATTACCGGGGTTTGGGACAATGAAAAGAACCATACTCATTTCTGGGCGGATGTCATTACCCCCATGTCTATGCCGAAAGAAGAACACTGGGGCAATTTCAGCTATAACGCTTACATCAGGTTAAAAGAAGGGGTGGATCCAAATATCGCGCTTCCTAAACTTACCCGTTTATTTATGGATGCCAAGGCGCGCTGGTCTGCCAGGAATGCAAATAAGGTCATAAATACCAAAGGATTACTCACTATAGCCGAAGCACAGGCAATTCTGAATGAAGGAAGGGACAGTAAAACAGAGCTGATCTATGAGCCGGTCGGCAGCGTTTATACAAGTTCTGTTTTTTATGGGAAAAGCAAAACCACCATGATGTATGTTTTGTCGGCACTGGCTATATTTTTGCTCGTGATCGCCTGTATCAATTTCACCAATCTGGCCATTGCCCATGCAGGGAAACGTGCCCGTGAGATTGGGGTGAAGAAAGTATTAGGTGTAGAAAAGAACATGCTAGTGGTTCAGTTTCTGTTCGAGACTTTTTTACAGACCACCTGTGCTTTTTTACTCGGACTGACCCTTGTAGAATTATTTCTTCCTTATTTTAATGGTTTATTGGGTACCCGGCTCAGCTTTTTTGGTGCGGGGAACATATTGAGCCTGTCATTCCAGGTAGGCCTTGTCTTTATTCTGGTGACCCTTTGTGCCGGTTTATATCCCGCTGTTTATTTTTCCGGGTTTTTACCCGTTAAGGTCTTAAAAGGAAATTTCGACCGCAGTGCAAGGGGCATCCTCATCAGAAAAGTTCTGGTGGTGAGCCAGTTTGTGATTACCTGTACATTTATCATTTGTTTTGCGGTGATGTATAGTCAGCTGAAGTTCATGCGGAATAAGGATGTTGGCTTGCAAAGGGCTCAGGTTTTGTCTGTCAGGGTACAGACAGACCAGATTAAAGAGATGCCTGCAGATAAATTTGAACAAATCCGGCAAAGACTGAAAAGTATTGAAGGGGTAAAACAAGTGTCCCTTTCCAGCCGTTCTCCCTGGGGTAACGGAGGAAGTTCAGGGGATTTGAATTACCGGGGGCAAAGTCTGATGGTACAGGATTATTATGTGGGTCTGGACTATTTTGAAACCCTTGGTATTTCTTTAAAGAGTGGCAGGGCATTCTCCAATGCGAATTTTCAGGCAGATACCACAAATGTAGCAGTCGTGGTCAATGAATCCCTGGTAAAAGAACTGGGCATCAGGAATCCTCTGGGAACTGTTTATGAAAGGGGAGGGGAAAATTACCGGATTGTTGGGGTAGTAAAAGATTTTAATGACCGGGGCTTTGAGACTGAAGTCAAACCATCACATTTTATTGTAAGCCCGCGCTGGTATCAATATGGAAACCTCTTGTTAAGTATCCATTCGGAAAATCCTCAGGAAACTCTGAAAAAGATCACCGAAGAATGGGCAAAGATCGAACCTGGCTTACCAATCAGGTCAAACTGGCTTGACGAGTCTTTTGCTAAAAATATGGAAGACTATCAGCGTCAGGGGGTAATGATGCAGGTGTTTAGCATCGCTACACTTTGCATTGCCTTACTTGGGCTCTTTGCTTTGGCGACTTACAATGCCAAGGTCAGAACCCGTGAAATTGCCGTCAGAAGGGTCCTTGGGGCTTCTACTACCGGGATTTTAAAGCTCCTGAACAAAGAGTTTGTGGGCTTGGTTGCGGTGGCCAACCTGATCGCCTTCCTGATTGCTTATATCCTGATGAACAAATGGCTGAATGGTTTCGCCTACCGCATAGAGGTACCTGTCCTGTTGTTTGTGCTGACCGGATTGTTCTCGCTCCTGCTCACCGTGTTTACGGTAAGCTGGCAAGCCTATAAAGCGGCAATGAGTAATCCTGTGGATGCCCTGAAATATGAATAATTAAAATAGCTGGATCGTAGTTGCATTTTGAGCAGCTGCGGGCGTACTCATTTTCTTTTTCAGCAGTTCATTCAATTTTTTCATCAGTAAATGCGGATCTTCCCAATTGCTGGCTTCTGCAGCAATTTCTGTCGCAGTGCGCATTTTATACAGTTTGTTATCTGCTGATAAACGATGCTGCTGGAACAAGCGGACCAGTTGCTGATCGGATTTACTCTTGGGTTTGCTGCGGATCTGTTTATTCAGGGGATTGATGACCTGCAGGCTGATCTCTTTTGCAAAGTAATTGAAGGCCGCTTCAATTCTTGCATGAATGGCTTTATGTTCCTTTAAGCCGTTGTCTTTCTGTAACTGACGAAGCTGAGACTGGAAGCGTAAAGAAAGGTCCTGAAGCGCCTCTTCCGACCTGTTGAGGTTCCCGATCATTGACCGGAGCTCGGCATCGTTAGACTTCATGATTTCATGGTCTGATGTAACCGTACTTAAAGACTCGATGACCTCCTGGAAAGAAAACAGATTGCTGAACAGATAAATGATATATCTTTCCTGTGATACAGACAGCAATTCGTTCAGTTCATCCTCCTTACCGGTATTCATGTAGTTTAATACTTCTATGTTGGAGCGCAGGCTTTCCTTATTGATTTTGGAACGGAGGATCAGTCCGTTTAAGGTGCGGACCCTGCTTAAAGCCACATAGACCTGTCCTGAAACAAAAGAGTTTCCGGCATCGATAATGGCACTGTCAAAGGTTAAACCCTGACTTTTATGGATCGTTACTGCCCAGGCCAGCTTGATCGGGAACTGGTAAAACTCGCCCACCTGCTGCTGAACGATGGCCTGGTTTTCATTGGCCTTATATTCAAATGACTGCCAGGAAGCCCTTTCTAAAAGCAGGTCTTCCTCATCAGGGAAAGAAACGTAGATTTCTTCGCCTGCGATGGATTTTACTTTTCCGATTTTCCCGTTATAAAACTTTCTGTTTTCTCCGGTATCGTTTTTAATGAACATCACCTGAGCACCGATTTTTAGTCGCAGGGACTGTTCTACCGGCAGGGTTTGAATGTTGAGCGTTCCGTCTACCTGTCCTTCGAAAATATAGTCCTGACCTTCCAGTTCATCCAGTTTCTCATTGTTTACCGCATTGGCTTCTGCATTATGAGAAGTAATGATAATGTGGTTCGATCCTTCTGCCTGTTTAAAGTCAGGATCAAAGCGCTGGTTCAGGATGGCCAGCCTTGCATCACCGATCTGGTTGTTCCTGATGTCGTTCAGGATGTCTACAAATTCAGGTTCTGTTTGTCTGAATACCTTTTTAAGTTCTACCTGCAGCAAAGGGTGTTGTTTCACTACGCTGGCTTCAAAGAAATAAGGGGAGGGGTATATTTTACTTAATAAGTCCCAGTCTTCTCTTTTGGTGACCGGCGGCAGCTGAAATAGATCACCAATGAGCAGGAGTTGTACGCCACCAAAAGGGGCATCATTTTTTCTGACCATCCTCAGGATGGCGTCTACCGCATCGATCACATCACAGCGGACCATGGATACCTCATCGATGATCATCAGTTCCAGTTCTGTCAGCAGGCTTTTTCTTTCTCTGGAATAATTGAGTTCCGTGAGCAGGGTTTTGATGGAGACCACACCGGCCTTTAAGTTTGCCAGGTTAACATCCCCCGGGAAAAAGGAACCTGGAGGAAGCTGGAACAGCGAGTTGATCGTTACACCTTTGGCATTCATCGCTGCTACTCCTGTCGGGGCAACGATAACGGTCTTCTTTGCGGTCGTTTCTTTGATTTTTCTAAGTAAAGTGGTTTTTCCTGTTCCGGCTTTTCCGGTCAGGAAGATGCTTTGATTGGTATATTCAATAAAAGATATGACTTTATCAAAAATTTCATTAGAAGGGTCCGCAGTACTCATATCTGCAAATTTAGCCTAAATTTTCTAATCAATAAGGATGTTGTGGCAATGATTTCCCACATTCCGACACAATTGTTTGACTGGCAGGGAATTCATAATGGTGGTCGCCGGGAAGGAGGTTAATTTTGAAATTTTTCAGCTTCAGCTCATTCAGGGGTTTAGGGTTTTCCTCCGTTCCGTAATAACAAAAGATGGGGATACTGATCTTTTCCACTTCGGGGATCACCTTGTATGCCTTATCGTCTCCTGCGAGATTGAGCAGGTCTGCGGTATGGACTTTAAAGGCGCTGCTGGCAAAGGGGGAAAGCAATTGCAGGGACATTACCCTTCTTTTGGCACGGAAAGGAAGGCGGTTGTAAATAAAGGGGATTACATCAGCGCCGAAGGAATACCCGCAAAGGTAAATTTCGGATGTCTTGTATTTTCTTCTGTATGTTCTGAGGAGGAGCAGGATGTCTTTGCTCAGTTCCTGTGGTGTTCTTTGTGTCCAGAAGTAGTTTCTGGAATTGAAGCCTACCGTATGGAAACCTTTTTCTGAAAACTGCCGGGCGAGCTCATCTTCGAAATCCAGCCAGCCGCCGTCGCCGGAAAGAATGAAGATCAGTTTTTTTGAGGCGGGATCGGCAGAAGGGTAGAGGATGATGGGGAGGTCGTAGTCATATCGCTCGAGTCCGGTATGGTTTATTTTTCTATTCCGGAGAAATATTCCGCAACCGGAAAATAAAACGACCATAACCATTACGATACCAATTTTCCAGTGACCCATTCTCTTTTTGCCGATTATTTTTTTGCTGCTGCTGATCTCAAATTAAAAATGTAAATTACGAAAAAAACGCCCGAACTCCCGCTGACGAATTCCACATTTTTTGAGTTATCCACAGCAAGCAAAAGTTATCCAGTCCGTATGATTTTAGGAATGAGCGAGTTACGAAAAAGGTGAGATTTTCCATCCGAATGTTGGTAAATTTTATGATCTTCGCACTCCCAAAACGACGGGCCCATCCGCAGTTTTAATTATTATAAACCGTAAAAATTAAAGAAGAACTATGCAAAACACTTGTACTCAAGTATGGAATAACTGTCTCCAAATCATAAAGGATAATATCCCGGCCCAGAGTTACAAGACCTGGTTCGAACCGATATCTGCCCTTAAACTGGATGGAAGCGTTTTAACCGTACAGGTACCTAGTTTATTCTTTTATGAATGGCTTGAGGAACACTATGTAGCGTTATTGCGCAAAACCGTTAAGCAGCAGCTTGGCGCAGAAGGAAGACTGGAGTATAATATTGTGGTGGATAAGTCTACCAATGGGGCTTTACCGTACACCACTAATATGCCATCAAACGGAAGCATGTCTTCCACGAACAGGAAACAGTCAATGCCTGTTCCGGTAAATGTAAACAGAGATATTAAGAACCCATTTGTGATCCCGGGATTGAAGAAGATGAATGTAGACCCACAACTGAATTCGAACTATACCTTTGATACTTTTGTTGAGGGTGACTGTAACCGCCTTGCCCGTTCGGCAGGACATGCGGTATCTGCAAAACCAGGAGCCACCTCCTTTAACCCGCTAATGATCTATGGAGCTTCAGGTCTTGGCAAAACTCACCTTGCACAGGCGATCGGAAATGAAATCCGTCAGAACCTACCTGATAAGCTGGTGATCTACCTTTCCTGCGAAAAGTTCTGTCAGCAGTTTGTGGAATCCTTGAAAAACAATACGATCAATGATTTCGTGAATTTCTACCAGGCCATGGACGTCATCATCATGGATGATATTCACAACTTCGCCGGTAAAGAAAAAACACAGGATATTTTCTTCCACATCTTTAACCATTTACACCAATCAGGCAAGCAGATCATCATTACTTCAGATAAGTCGCCGAAAGACCTTACCGGTCTGGAAGAGCGTTTGCTGAGCCGTTTCAAATGGGGACTTTCTGCGGATCTTCAGATCCCTGAACTGGAAACAAGAATTGCGATCCTTAGAAAGAAAATGTATGCTGATGGAATCGACCTTCCCGATGAGGTAGTGGAATACGTAGCCAACAACATTGACAACAACGTTCGTGAGCTGGAAGGTGCAATGGTTTCCCTGTTGGCACAGTCAACAATGAACAAAAAAGAAATTGATTTGCAATTGGCTAAATCAATGCTTAAAAACTTCATTAAAAACACAAGTAAAGAAGTTTCCATGGATTATATCCAGAAACTGGTTTGCGATTACTTCGAGGTTCCGGTACATTTATTAAAAGCGCCTACCCGTAAAAGGGAAATCGTTCAGGCCCGTCAGATCTCGATGTATTTGTCTAAAGGGATGACCAAATCTTCATTGAAAACGATCGGTGCATTTTTTGGAGGTAGAGATCACTCTACAGTGATTTATGCTTGTCAGACGGTAGAAGATCTGATCCAGACAGATAAGACGTTCAGAGCTTATGTAAATGACATTGAGAAGAAACTGAAAATGAGCTAAGCACTCATCAGAATAAATATAAAAAAGAGGCAATTTTCAGATCGGAAATTGCCTCTTTTTCGTTGTTGCTCAGCTCTTTCTTTATTGCCTCTCAGCAGAGGTTCTGTGGTATCCCATCTTTTTACCGGCAGAATTTCTATATTTAGTGTATGTCTACATTTGCCGAAAGGATCATCTCATTTAACGAAAATCTGGAGTTTAGCGGAACATTGCCGGAGGGAATCAGAATCATGAACCCCTTTAAAGAAAGCCCTGTTGCCTTACAATCTTCTACTACGTTTTACCGTAAATATTATAATGATGAGTTACCCAGGCACCTGATTCTGGGAATCAATCCCGGACGTTTTGGTTCAGGGCTTACCGGGATTTCCTTTACCGACCCTAAGCGGCTGGTGGCGAATTGTCAGATTGACTTTCCCGGGCCCATGACCCATGAGCCTTCTTCCGAATACATTTACGACATGATCAAGGCTTTTGGTGGGGTAGAAGAATTCTATCAGCAGTTTTATATTCATTCCATCTGCCCTTTAGGCTTTACCATTATGGGAGAGAATGGCAAGGAGACCAATTACAACTATTACGACAACAAGGCTTTGTTGAAAGCAGTTTATCCTTTTATCCTGAAGAACATTCAGACGCAAATCGCGATGGGCTTTGAAACAGATGTTTGCTTTTGTTTTGGAACAGGGAAAAATGAAGCCTTTTTCAGAAAGCTAAATGAGGCCCATCAGTTTTTTAAGAAAATTGTTGCCCTGGAACACCCGCGATACATTATGCAGTATAAATCTAAGCTGAAGCAGGAATATATTGACAAATATCTTCAGGCTTTCAGGGAAAAATAACCAAGGGTACCTGAATGTTGATATATTAGACATATGAGTCAACTAAAGAATGTGATGATCCCGGACGAGCTTATTGTCAGTAAAATATACCTGATCAGGGGACAAAATTAATGATCGATCGCGATCTGTCAGAAATGTATGGAGTAGAAACCAGGGTGTTGAACCAGGCGATAAAACGAAATGCAAAGCGTTTTCCTCCTGATTTTATGTTCCAGGTAACCGTACAGGAATTGACAGATTGGAAATCACAGAATGTGATATCCAATAAGGAAAAAATGGGCCTAAGGAAATTACCTAAGGTCTTTACTGAACAGGGGGTAGCGATGTTATCCAGTGTCCTTAACAGCGAGACTGCCATAGCGGTAAACATCCGGATCATCAGAACATTTACCCGCATCAGACAAATGCTGGCAGACCATACTGATCTTCGCCTGGAGGTGGAACAGATCAAAAAGAAACTGGACCATCAGGACAAAAATATGGAGGCTGTATTTCAGTATCTGGATGAATTGCTGGTGAGGGAAGAAGCACCCGAAGCCGATAGGAAAAGCATTGGCTATCAGTTTGGTTCCGGTAAATCTTAACGAAGTTTAAGGCTTTTATTACTATAGCTGGAGATTTCAGCCAGCATTCTGATGTCTGTAATCATGATCTTCCGGCCTTCGGTGTACAGGATGCCCAACGTTTTAAACTCTTTTAGAATCCGAACAAGGTTCTCCTTAGCGATCCCAGCCATATTGGAAAGGTCACTTCTGGAGATGTTAATGGTATCTTCATTGGCTTCCTCGTTTTTATATTTTTCCCTCAGCACGATCAGGGTGATGGCCACTCTTTCCCGCGCTGTTCTCTGGGTAAACACAGCGATGTTATTCGTTAAAACGGCATACTCATGGCTCATGTTCTTTAATAAACGCTGAGACAGGATCACGGAGTTGTGTAGTACCTCCAGAAAATCTTCTTTCGGGATAAAAGCGATAATGCAGTCTTCTATCGCCGTAGCCGAATCCGGATAGCGGTCTTCGGCGAGGATGGCGTGATATCCGATCAGCTCGGTACTACCCGCCACATAGATGATCTGTTCCCGGCCGTCACGGTCTACCTTATACTTTTTTACGATCCCCTTTTGAATGTAAAAAATCCCTGAAGGAACAGCTCCTTCTTTAAAGATCACATCTCCTTTATTATAACTTTCTACAGTCATATTCACACAAAGGCGGTCGTGGTCTTCTGAAGGGATACTTTTCAGGATGGATTGTGATTTAAAGTTCCATTGATCAATTGGAAAAATTCCGGATAGGCTCATATTCTCGTTCTCTGTACTTTACTATTGAATCCTGTTAAATGACCAATACTTTTTTAATGGCACAAAGTTACTTCTATTTTTTTTGCATTCTTCAACTATTAAAGGTCATGTTGCGGTAATAACTTTTTAAAATAATTGATATTTATCAGTTTTTCGATTGACACTGATGCGTGTTTTTTATTTCCGGCGATCTTAAATTTGCAGTCGTAAACTTTAAATGAGTTATGGCAAAATTTCAGATTATAAAAGACTTTGACAACAAGTACCATTTTAACCTAAAGTTGAAATCCGGCGATATCGTATTGCGGAGTTCGGACCGTACAACGGCAAAAATCGCCTGCGAAAAGCAAATTGACCTGGTTAGGGCAAATTCCAAATTCGCACACCGTTTCAGCCGTCAGTCAGACGAACAGGGTTCTTATTTTATTTTGAAGGATGCGGATAACCAGGTGCTGGGGCGTAGCGGTTATTATACGTATTGGTTGGATATGGAACGTAGCATTGCTGCGATCAGAAGCTATACCCACGATGCAGAACTGGAAGACCTGAGCAGTCTGACAGTAAAAGAGGCCCAATTGGACCTCATCACTGAATAATACCTCAGTAGAATTTTAAAAATCACCATATTCAAAGCAATACCTGGGCTAATCGCCGGAGTATTGCTTTGTTTTTATAGGCCTGTCTATATTTTTGTAACTTCTTTGATAGCGATCTTGCTCAAAACACCCGCTATACCCCCTGTTTTATAACCTGCATGCTTAGTTGATTAACTGTTGCTATCCCGGATTGTCCGGATCAACCGGCAAAGGAGGACTTCTGGTAAAATATTTATACTTGAGATTTAAGGAATTAATATTTTAAGGGTTTTTATGGGCTTAAGTGCTTTGTTCGTAGTGATTTATCTCCGTGACCCGGGGCCGGAAAGGGAAAAAGTATGATTCTTGTTACGCAGGTTTATTCACTATAAATATTATTGTTTTTATGGTAATATTGATTGTATGAAAGTACTTCAATTCACCGTTCCCGTTGCAAATGAATACTCAATCGTAGTACAGGAGGATATATTGCCTTATTTTTACAACTACCTCCACCGGCATAAAGAAGTACAGATTACATTGATTATAAAAGGGGAAGGGACGTTAATTGCAGGAAATTATACACAGCCCTGTAAACCCGGCGACATCTATTTTATCGGCAGTGACCAGCCCCATCTTTTCCGTTCCAATGCCAGTCATTTTGGAGCGGCCTACCGGAATAACATTCATGCCATTCATATCTTTTTTGACCATAAGCACAACCTGGCCAGTTTACTCGAACTTCCCGAGCTGGAGCCTGTTAAGCGATTTATAGAGGGGACCGTCTTTGGTCTGCAGGTACCTTCCTCACATGTTTTGCAGATTTCAGGAATGGTGAAGGAGGTTCGGAATTCGGAAGGACTGGACCGTTTGCTGAACCTGATTAAATTGCTGCAATCCTGTGCCAGTCATATCAGGGAATGGAAGTCCTTATCCACAGGATTCTCCAATCCTGCTTTTACAGATTCAGAAGGCTTGCGGATGAATGATGTGTACCAGTATACCATTGACCATTATTCGGAGGACATCTCCCTCAATAAAATTGCTTCCATAGCCTGTATTACGCCTCATGCGTTCTGCAAGTACTTTAAACGTCATACCAGAAAGACTTATCTTTCCTTCTTACACGAGATCAGGGTAAATGAAGCCTGTAAAAAGATCATTAGCGGTGATTTTGACTGCATTTCCTCGGTCGCTTATACCACTGGCTTTAACAGCATCATCACCTTTAACCGGGTCTTTAAAAAGATCACTTCCATGGCGCCAAAAGATTACATCAAAAAGTATAAGTTTAAAAGCGAGGAAGTGCCGATTAATAAAGCCATCGGTTCTCTGTTTCTTTATTTTTATATGCTCATCAGTAATGATTTACTGTCTTCGGGCATCAGCATCTCCTGCTGTTAAATTCCCTTTTTTCGTAGAAAAAGAAGGATGCTGTATTTGTTTCATTTTTTATCTGATAATAGACAATTTTTGATAAGTAGTAGACAATAATAGCCTATAATTTGTTGGCCTGCAGCGCTAAATTTGGTTAACCAGGAAGGCGAACCTCCTTCTAAAGAACCGATTAACTAACCCCAAGCTAGCCGAATTATGAAAAAAGTATTACTTCTTTTTTCTGTGCTTTTATTGTGCTATTCCATAGCCGATGCACAGAACAAAACGATTACCGGAACTGTAACTGCCAGGGAAGACAGGCAGCCCATTCCCGGTGCCTCCATCAAAGTAGAAGGTACAGCTATTGGCACTGTAACGAGTGGCAATGGTAAATTTAGTATCCAGGTACCCCTCAATTCAACGCTTCTCATTAGTTTTATTGGTTACACGGCCCAGAAAGTAAAGGTCGGTACAGAAAATGATTACCAGATTGTTCTGGCAGAAGATTCCAAAAATCTGGAAGAGGTGGTGGTCACCTCATTTGGCATTCAGCGGGACAAGAAGACCCTGGGTTATGGCGTCAGTAAGGTCAGCTCAGAAAGTCTGACCAAAGCGCCTACACCAGACATCACCAATGCACTCGCAGGTAAAGTGGCAGGGGTCCAGATTTCGGGCTCCGGCGGAGGATTTACGAGTTCTAACGTCACGATCCGGGGCTTTTCCAGTATCACCAGAAGCAATCAGCCTTTATATGTGATTGATGGTGTCCCGATCGACAATGGTGGTGGTGCAAATACCGTAAACGCCGGTGTTGCGAGTTCGAGCAGGGCTTCAGATGTGAATCCCGAAGACATTGAAAGTATCAGCGTATTGAAAGGAGCGGCAGCAACAGTGCTGTATGGTTCCAGAGCAGCTTCAGGCGTCATCCTCATCACCACTAAAAAAGGAAAACAGGGCAGCAGGAGTGAGGTTTCTTTTACCTCTAATACTTCCTGGGGAACGATCAACAGGTTTCCTGACTATCAGAACGAGTATGCACAGGGATCCAGAGGGATTTATGGAAAAGATGCCACACCGGCACAGGTTTATAAATGGGACCCTAAGTCCACTTCCTGGGGCCCAAGGATTGCCGGACAGCAGGTGACGGATATTCTCGGAAACACCGTGACCTTACAGGCCTATCCGGACAATGTCAGGGATATCCTCCAGACTCAACTCGCGCTCGACAATACCATTAACTTTTCCGGGGCCAGCGACAAGTACAATTACCGGGTTTCCTACGGGAACAATACCCAGGATGCGCTTGTTCCCGGAAACAAACTCTATAAAAATACCTTCAGTGGAAATCTGGGTGCCACGATCTCAGACAAACTGAAGATGAATACTTCTTTTTCTTACATCAATAATAAGTCGAACCGCACGCAGGCCGGAAATCAGGGCGCGAATCCATTGTGGCGTGCCATTTATGCACCCCGCAGTTATGACATTTCCGGTTTGCCGGTAACCGATGCTGCAGGTGGACAGATCTGGTATTCCAGCTCGGAAGAAAACCCATACTGGTCGATAGACCACATCACTACAAGTCAGGAGCTGAACCGCTTTTTCGGAAACCTGAACCTTAAATATGATTTTACCAGCTGGTTGCAGGCAGATTTAAAGGTCGGAGTGGATGTATTCAACAATAATTTCACGGGATTTGACGACAAAGGGGTAAGGAGCAATGGAAATACAGCTTCTGCAGGAGCCGGTGGGATCATTGAACGTCAGGACATGACCAGAAACCTCAGCAGCTATTTTACCTTGACGGCAAATAAGACCTTTGGTGATTTTAACCTCTCCGGAACCTTAGGGAACGAGATTCTCTCCAACTATGACAAAACAATCATCGCTACGGGAAAGAGCATTACCATTCCCGGTTTCGCCAATCTTAAAAACTTCACCACTTTCAGTGCAGAAGACCGTTTTTTCAGGACCCGCTTAATGGGCTTCTTCGGTGATCTTTCTGTGGGCTATAAATCATACCTGAACCTGAATGTGAAGGCCCGTAATGATTTCTCCTCTACTTTAAGCAAAAAGAACAGGTCTATTTTCTATCCGGCAGTAGCCGTTAGTTTTGTGCCTACAGAAGCTTTTCCGGAGTTAAAAGGGAAAGTGCTGACTTCCGCCAAGATCAGGGCGAATGTTGGGGAGGTTGGAAAGGGGGCAAACGCTTACGATGCCTCAACAGTATATGGTACCGCGGGCGCAGCGGATGGATTTAGCTCTACCGCCGTCAATTTCCCTTTTAACAACATGGCCGGATATACCTATGCAAATGCCTCAGGAAATGAAGATATCCTTCCTGAGTTTACCAGGGAAATAGAACTGGGAACAGAGCTGAGTTTTTTCGACAACAGGTTGTCATTGGATCTCTCGGTGTATAAAAGGGATTCCAGAAACCTGATTTTCAATGTTCCGGTACCTCCAAGTTCAGGTTTTACCAGTCAGGTTAAAAATGCAGGAAAACTCTCTACAAAAGGACTGGAATTCCTGCTCAGCGGTATACCAGTGAAGACAGCCAGTTTTAGCTGGGAGGCCATGCTGAATTTTACCACTTTCAAATCTGTAGTTAAGGAGCTCGCTCCGGGGGTGGCTCTGATCTCTCTGGGAGGTTTTACTTCGCCAAATGTTCAGGCAGTGGCCGGACAACCCTATGGCCTGATCTATTCCAATATGTACCAGCGGGATGCGCAGGGCCGCATGGTGATTAAAGCCAATGGTTTGCCACAGGCAACGAATGAAGTTGGTGCAGTAGGAAATCCCAATCCTAAATTTACTGCGGGATTGACCAATACCTTTACCTATAAGGACTTTAGCTTCTCCTTCCTGCTCGATTTTAAATACAAAGGCGATGTGCTGTCCAGAACGGTAGGCGATCTGAGAATCAACGGTGTGGCTAAGGAGACAGCTGAATTTGACCGTTTTAATGCAGACGGAACGGTTGCTACCCCTTACCTGTTCGAGGGGGTGCATGCAGATGGAAGCCCGAATACCACCCGTGTATCCGCGCAGGATTACTGGGGTTTACAAGGGAAATATGTGGCATGGGAGGGGTATGTGCTCGATGCAACGTTCCTCAAATTGAGAGAAGCGACCTTCAGTTATTCTCTTCCTAAGACATTACTGGCCAGAACGAAATTCATCAGCCGACTGCAGCTATCTGTTTATGGACGGAACCTGCTGACTTATGCGCCTAATTTCCCACACCTTGATCCGGAACAAAACGTATTGGGGGTAGGAAATGCAAGAGGCCTGGAGTTTGGAATCCAGCCGGTAGCCAGAATTTTTGGGGCGACCTTAAGGGCTACATTTTAATTAACTGATTTTAAGAAATTTTTAAGTAAAAGCCATGAAACTGAATAAAACCATCATATGCACAAGCTTGTTGCTCTTTGGAAGCTTGTTCCATTCCTGTAAAAAATTCTATGATGTAAATAATGACCCCAACAATGTGATTGATGTTCCCGTTGCACAATTGCTGCCTTCCATTACCGTAAATGTGGGCTACCTCGGCACAAGTGACCTTTTCAGGTATAGCGGCCTGATGATGCAGCAATTTTCGGGTCAGACCACCAATACTTCCCAGACCTTTAAAGAGTATGAACGCTACAACATCAACAATTCG
Source organism: Pedobacter sp. KBW06 (assembly GCF_003852525.1). Taxonomy (GTDB): domain Bacteria; phylum Bacteroidota; class Bacteroidia; order Sphingobacteriales; family Sphingobacteriaceae; genus Pedobacter. The sequence goes on along the minus strand of NZ_QAJL01000003.1, from coordinate 700,341 downwards.
GATGTGAACAACCAGTGGAGCTCTATATTTGCAACACTGCTTGCCGACATCGCAAAAATTATCCCCAAAGCAGAGAAAGAAGGGAGCCCGCATTATGCAGGTGTTGCCAAAATATTAAAAGCCTATGTGTATCAGGTAACCGTAGACGGCTGGGGAGATGTACCATACAGCGAAGCATCAAAGTTCGCAGAGAATTTATACCCTAAATACGACGATGATGAGGCCATCTATAAAGACCTGATCAGCACACTGGATGCAGGTATTGCAGACATCAATGCCCCTGCATCTGTCTTCGAGCCGGATAAAAATACCACCATTTATCCGGGCGTCTGGGCCACGGTGAAGAACAACTGGATCAAGTTTGCCAACACCTTAAAGCTGCGCATTTATTTGCATTACAGTCAGAAAGATCCGGCTTTTGCTTCCAGTCAGATTACAGCACTCATCAATAGCGGAGCCCAGTTTATGGCTTCAAATGCGGATAATTTTCAAATGAAATTCCTGGCGGAAGCCGGACGGCAGAACCCAATCACGAGTATAGAAGGAGGACAGTTCAGAAATGCCTTTTTCCCAAACAGAACAATCGTAGACATGATGAACGTTAAGGCAGATCCACGCAGGCCGTCTTATTTTGTTTCTTTTCCTTACAATAGCGGCAATTACAAAGGCGCCTCCGCACTGGACAATTCTTCTGTTGCTTATTCCAGGCTGAACACCTTTCTGAAAGGGGATGCGAGTTTGAATTCCATTGTGATCAATCCTGATGGAACCATTACTGATGGTTCGATCACCTGGGCTGGCAACTCACCGGCAAGGCTGCTTACCTTTTCTGAATACAACTTTATCAGGGCAGAGGCCGCACTGACTTTAGCTGCTCCGGGAAGTGCCCAAACCTTTTTTGAAGCGGGGATTCGTTCTTCAATGGCCGAATCGGGGGTAAGTGCTGTTGCCATCGATGCCTACGTTGCAGCCAATGGGACATTAACAGGTACCAATGCGCAAAAGCTGGAACAAATTATCAATGAGAAGTATGTCGCCAATTTTGGGGTGCTGATGGAACCATGGAACGATTGGAGGAGAACAGGTTATCCGGCCATTACCCCACTTCCGATTTCAGTAGCGGTCTATGACAAGATTCCAAGGGTGCTTATCTATCCGCTTTCCGAAAGAAGCAGTAATCCGAATACACCTGCCAGAGCCGATATGTTACAACGCGTGTTCTGGGATACCCGTCCATAATTTTTATCAATGCGAACAGAAATGAAAAGAGTATTCTTATTTATACTGGCAATGGGTATTCAGTTATCCATTGCCCAAACGAAATCAGGATCCCCGGCAGCTACGTCTCCCGAACTGAGGGCGAAACCTGAAGAAGGGGAAACTGTGAAAACCAAAGGATCGGTAACGGTCAATGGCAAGGTCATCAATTATACCGCGACGACTGGTTATATGCCCCTGAAAACAGAAGAAGGAAAGCTGAGGGCCAATATCTTCTATATTGCCTATACAAAGGATGATGGAGGGGACCTGAGCAAAAGGCCGGTCACCTATACCTTTAACGGGGGCCCAGGATCGGCTTCTGTCTGGTTGCATATGGGGGTAATCGGGCCAAAGAGAATTGTGATGTCGGATAAGGGAGCGGCCCTCACTCCCCCTTATGCTTATACCAATAATGAATATTCCTGGCTGGATCAGAGTGACCTGGTATTTATCGACCCGGTAGGAACCGGATTTAGCAGGGCAGCACCAGGCGTGGATAAAAGCGAATTTCAGGGGTATAATGAGGATATCCAGTCGGTAGGAGAGTTTATCAAGCTGTACACCACCCAGAACAAACGCTGGGGCTCTCCTAAATTTCTGGCAGGGGAAAGTTATGGCACAACAAGGGCCGCCGGTTTGTCCAGTTACCTGCAAAGCGCATTCAAAATGTATGTGAACGGAATTGTGCTCATCTCTGCGGTGTTAAACTTTCAGACGATCAATTTCGCCATTGGCAATGACCTCCCTTATCCGCTTTACCTTCCGAGTTATGCGGCAACCTCCTGGTATTACCAGCAGCTGAGTCCGGAAATGCAGGCAAAGGATTTGAAAACGCTGACTGCCGAAGCGGAAGCTTTTGCACTTAATGAATACAGTACGGCATTGATGAAAGGCGACAGGCTGACGGAAACCGAGTATACTTCCGTTGTGCAGAAGCTGAGCAGGTATACCGGCCTCCCGGAAAGCTTTATCCGGCAAACCAATCTGCGGATCAATCTTCCTCAATACAATAAAGAGCTGCTTCGTAAAGATGGAAAAACGGTCGGGCGATTGGACTCCCGCTTTACCGGAATTGATTACGACGATACGGGTTCTTCTACGGAATATGATCCGAGTAATACAGGAACGATCTCCGGACCTTATACCGCCGGAGTGCTGAGCTATTTTGGTAAGGAGCTCAACTATACCAATAACCTGACCTATTACATTCTTGGTGGTGGCGTTGGACGCTGGAATTATAGCAATGTGCAGAATAAATACCTGAACGTAGCGGAATATATGAGACAGGCCATGTCGGTAAATCCATCGATGAAGGTCTGGGTGCTGGGCGGTTATTATGATTTTGCAACGCCCTATTTTGCTTCCAAATATGTGATCAATCATATGGGGTTGAGAGCAGAACAAGCGAAAAACATCAATTTCACCTATTATGAAGCGGGTCATATGCTGTATATCCATATGCCTTCTTTGAAGCAGATGAAAGTGGATGCAGATTCTTTTTATAAAAACACTTTACAGGAAATCAAATAGTTATGAAGATGAGAGAATCTATTCGATGCGCTATTTTAGCCGGATGGTTTGCCGGGACCGCATTGTACAGCAATGCACAAGGCAGGGGAGGCAGGGAAGCTGCTTCAGCTGTTCCTCCGGTAGTTACGCCGACAGAAAGTAAAGGAGCTCCTGTTGTGGCGCTCCCGCTGGACCCTTCGGGATACATCATTTCGAATTCCCCTAATATTCCGGCGCCAATATCTACCAAACACAGCATCACCATCAAAGGACAGCTGATCAGTTATACTGCAACAACCGGATATTTGCAGCTGACTACGGAAGATGGAAAGCCTAAAGCCAATATTTTCTTTGTCGCCTATACTAAAGATGGGGTGGCAGATCAAAGAAAAAGGCCAATGACCTACACTTTTAACGGCGGGCCGGGCTCTTCTTCCGTATGGCTGCATATGGGAATTATAGGCCCGAAAAGGGTATTGATGTCGGATAAAGGAGATGTCCTTCCTCCGCCTTACCGTTATGTAGATAATGAATATTCCTGGCTGGACAAGACAGATATGGTTTTTCTGGACCCGGTCACTACCGGATACAGCAGGGCCGTAACAGGAGAAAACGACAAGCAGTTTCATGGCTATGAGGAAGACATTCAAAGTATGGGAGAGGCCATTCGTTTGTATGCGACCAGGTACGACAGGTGGCAGTCGCCGAAATTCCTTGCCGGAGAAAGTTACGGGACTACCCGGGCCGCAGGATTGTCGGAATACCTGCAAAGCAAGTACAAGTTTTACCTGAACGGAGTGGTGCTGATCAGCTCAATCCTGAACATGCAAACCGCACGTTTTGATATCGGCAATGACCTGCCCTTTCCGCTGTTCCTGCCTACTTATACGGCAACAGCCTGGTACCATAAAAAATTAGATGCTGATCTGCAGCGGGACCTGAAAAGTACGCTGAAGGAAGTAGAGGCATTTGCGCTTGGGGAATACCATACCGCGCTCATGAAAGGGAGCGAGCTAAGCGAAGCGGAGTATACTGGCATTGTCAATAAACTGAGCCGTTATACCGGGCTCTCCAAAGCTTATATCCGCCAGACCAACCTGAGGATTGATATTCATAAATTTGATAAAGAACTCCGCAGGGCGGATGGGCTTACGGTAGGTCGTCTGGACAGTCGCTTTACGGGCCGGGATTACAATGATGTAGGAGTGAGCCCGGAGTTTGATCCCAGCAATGACGGCACGATTTCCGGTCCCTATAGTGCCGCACTGAATCACTATGTGCGGGCAGAACTGAAATTTAAAAATGACCTGCCTTATGAAATTCTCGGCGGGAGGGTCCAGCCCTGGAACTACAATAATGTCCAAAACCGTTATTTAAACGTGGCGGAGTCGTTAAGGAAAGCCATGGCGGTAAACCCTTACCTGAAAGTGTGGGTGCTCTGCGGATATTATGACCTGGCTACACCTTATTTCGCATCGGAATATACTTTTAATACCATGGGATTGCGTCCGGAACAAAAGAAAAATGTAAATTTTACTTTTTATGAAGCGGGGCACATGTTATATGTCCATAAACCATCATTAGTGCAGGTAAAGAAAGATGCAGACCGGTTATATGATGAAGTGATGAAAGAAATTAATGCCGCTCCCTTAAATTAGTATTGCTATGAAAAGAACCCATTTTTATTTGTCCTGTCTGCTTTGCCTGAATGTAAGCGGTCTGTCTGCACAAACCATGAGTCCGGATAGTGCCGGAAAAGCATTAAAAGATTTATCGGCGCTGAAAGCCAAAGTCTTAAAGGAATTCTCTTCTTCCGGGAAACCGGTAGAAGGGATTCAAAGAATGTTACAACTGGGGATGTGGAAGGAAGCAACCCGGGCAATTGCGGCACATCCAAAACCTTCGGCAGATTATCAATTGTTGTCGGCAGATTACCTGATCCTGACCAATGAGTTGAAAAAGGCAGAACTGCTGGTGAATAAAGTACATCAGGCACAACCAAAAAATGAAAAGGCGATTCTTTTAAAGGCATTTCTGGAAATCCAGGCCTGGCGGTTGCCACAGGCTGCAGCCTTATGTGAGCAGGCGTTAAAAAATCAGCCTTCAGAGAAATTATGGCTGATGCTCGGCAGGACAAGGTTATTGCAAAAGAATTATAAGGAAGCCATGGAAATCGCGAAAAAGGTGATGGCTGCTCATCCTAAAAGTGCAGGTGCTTATTTGCTCGAGGCCGATGTATATTTCTGGGACCAGCAACCGGACCTCGCTGTGGCTCCATTAAAGAAATCCCTGGAAATCGACCCTTACAATGCGGATGCCCGGTTTAGCTATGGCTATGCCATCTGGAGAAGGGTGGATGCGAGACAATTGAATGCAATGGCGGCACAATGGGAGCTGGCGCTGGCCATCAATCCTTTGCATTTTCAAACGCATTGGCATTGGGGCAACGGACATACCAATCTGACCTATGCGGACTATGCGGAAAAAGACGATGATACCGTAAGGAAAGCATTGGAAAAAGCAGATGATCAGGTACGGGGAAATCAGGTAAAGGAAGCCATAGAAACCACCAGGACTGTCGGGAAACAATATCCCGGTTCTGTATTGCCATTGATGCACAGGGCTTCAATTTATTACATCGCGTTTGACATGGACCGTAAAACCAGGCTGGATTCTGCGGAGTCGATTTTCAGAAGCATTTTGGCCAGGAAAAAACACTACGGACCAGCTCATAATGGCCTTTCTGCGGTGATCAAGTCTAAACGGATTCCCTACCTCGCGGTCTATGATTCGATCTCGAATCAATTGAATACCACAAAGATTACGGATCTGGCGAATTTTCAAAAGGTATTCCCTGATGTGAATTATTATCCCGGAGAAACCGTAAAAGCGATGGCCTGGAACCAGTTGTTTACTGCGGTGGTCTATTTTCCTTTTCTCTCCAAACAGGAGAATGCCTTTCGGATTCCGCCATTGCACAATGACCTTTCCATCACGATGAATGCTCCTTCTTTCCGTTATATGACCACTTTCGATAACCGTCAGTGGATGGACATCAGAGGGGTAGGAAGTGGTGCTGCGGCGATAGAATACGTGGAACGCGGGGCCTTTCTGGAACGAAACGTGATCCTCCATGAATATGTTCATCTTTTTCATGGACGGGTGCTGACCGATGCCGAAAACCGGAAGATCAGGTCGTTGTATTATCAGGCAATGAAAGAGAAAAGGACCCTGGATTATTATTCCCAGAACAATGAGAGTGAGTATTTTGCACAAACCTATCCTGCGTATTTTGAGCCGGTAAAAGTGCATCCGCTGGATTTTAAATCCATGAATACCACCTCAGACCTCAAATCCAAAGATCCGGAAATGTACCGTTTTCTGGATGGGCTGGTAAAAAAGGAACGGGCTTACCTGGCGGGAGATCAACAAGCCATGGCCTGTAACTGGTCTGAAGTATACCTGAACCTGAGTACGAAAGTGAAACAACGCAATCCGGCACTGGCTGCTGCTTACATCGATACGGCATTGGTTTATGACCGGAAATACTTACCTGCCTATCTGGATTATGCCCAGCTCAGGATAGAACAAAAGGACTTTAAAGGAGCGGAGGAATGGCTTAAAAAAGCCGAACAGATTGACCCGAAATATGCCCCGATCTATTCTGCCTATGCAGGTTTGACCGCGGCGAAGTTTGCGGCGAATGAAACAGACCAGAAAACAGCGGTTGAGGAACAGGCAACCTATCTTAAAAAATCCTTCCAGCTGGAAGACGATTACCAGGAACTGGCAAGGGTGAACATGCAGCTGCGTGAAATGTATAAACGCAACGGAATGATTCCGGAAGCGATAGCCGTTGCTCAGGAATACGGAAAAAGCGGGGCAACGGTCTCTACTTACCTGAGAGACAGGAGAGATGATGCATTGGCTTATGCAGCGGTACTTCAATCCGGATTGGGTTATAAAGAACCTGTCCTGGTGTTGAAAGAACTCGTGGAACAAAAGCCCCAGAACTTTGAGTACCGGAATATGTATGCAGATGCTTTGGCCCTGAACAAACAATATGATGCCGCCATTCAGACATTGAAAGAGGCACAGCGCATCCTCGCTGCTTCGGGAAATGCAAGGGCAGATTACAACCTCCGGATTGCTGCATTTTATGAGGCCCAGGCCAATAAGACGGCTGCTGAAGAATACCTTCAGCCCTTTTTAACTGGTAAGACACCGGTAAGAGATGGGGATAAATTGAGGTATGTGACCCTGCTTGCAGCTATGGGGCATCAGGAGGCGGGAGCATCCGTATTTAAGGAAATCTCCGCCAAGGGCGAACCTTTTTATATGGCCGATTATTATTATACTAAGGGCAAACTGATGGCTGCCGGAGGACAGCAATCCGAAGCCATCGCTGCCTATGAACAGGCCATTTCGCTCAATCCTTATCTGTTTCTGGCTTATGCGGAACTGATTCCAGCATATGTTGCCGGAGGTCAGCAGGCAAAAGCCGATGCACTGAAAACAAGCCTTTCCGGATTAAAGATCAAATCAGGTCCGGCTTTTGAAAACCAAAACTAACCTTTAACAGCCTAACCAGCTATAGCAATAATGGAAAACCAAACTGAAAATCATGAAATGAAGCGCGAGCTCGGTCTGCTGGATGCCACCATGTTGGTGGTCGGCTCTATGATCGGCTCCGGAATCTTTATCGTTAGTGCCGATATCACCAGAAATGTAGGAAGTGCAGGATGGCTCATCATCATCTGGGTGCTGACGGGGGTAATTACCCTGATGGCTGCTCTGAGCTATGGGGAGCTTTCCGCGATGTACCCAAAAGCAGGGGGACAATACATTTACCTGAGAGAATCTTACAATAAACTGGTGGCTTTTTTATATGGCTGGTCCTTTTTTATGGTCATCCAGACGGGAACGATCGCAGCAGTAGGGGTGGCTTTTGCGAAATTCGCGGCCTATTTATATGAACCTCTTGGAGATCAGAATGTCCTATATGAACCCGGCAGTTTTAAAATTAATGCGGCACAACTGGTGGCTATTGTTACCATCATACTGCTGACCTGGATCAATAGCAGGGGAGTGAAAAATGGAAAGGTAATTCAAACCCTGTTAACGGTGATCAAAATCCTGTCGCTCTTTGGACTGATCATTATGGGCTTACTTTTCGCCTTCAGGTCTGAGGTCTGGAATGCGAACTGGGAAAATGTCTTTAGCCCCTTTAACTGGAATCCGGAAACGCAAACTGCAGTCAGCATTGGCGGGGCAACGTTGTTCGCTGCGGTGGTTTCTGCAATGGTGGGTTCTTTGTTTTCCAGCGATGCCTGGAACAATGTGACCTTTATTGCCGGAGAAATCCGGAACCCCCGTAAGAACATCGGCCTGAGTCTTTTTCTTGGAACGCTCATCGTGACGGTGATTTATGTGTCTACGAATATCATGTATACGGCGGTATTGTCTATGCAGGAAATCGCAGGGGCCCCCGCAGATCGTGTTGCTGTTGCTGCTTCCCAATATATTTTTGGAACCGCTGGAACATTGGTGATTGCCGTGATGATCATGATCTCTACTTTTGGCTGTAACAATGGATTGATCCTCTCCGGTGCACGCGTATATTATACGATGGCCCAGGATGGCTTGTTTTTTAAGCAGGCGGCCAGGCTCAATAAGTTTGAGGTACCCGGCTGGGGATTATGGGCACAATGCATCTGGGCCTCGCTTTTATGTCTGACGGGCAGGTATGGCGACCTGCTGGACTATGTGATCTTTGTGGTCCTGATTTTTTACATCCTGACCATTGGAGGGATCTTTATTTTAAGACGGAAGTATCCGGATGCGGAGCGCCCTTACAAAGCCTTTGGTTATCCGGTAATTCCTGCTTTATACATGATTTGTGCGGCAGTTCTAAGCGGAGGATTATTGTATTATAAAACCAGTACCTGCGGCTGGGGACTGGTACTGGTGCTGATTGGCATTCCTGTTTATTACCTATCCGGAAATGATCGTAAATCTTAATTGATCACACATGAAAACGAGTTTGAAATTACTGGTGGTTTTTCTATTGCTTCAGTTGAATGGTTTTGGGCAACCCCAAAAAGCCAGTGCCAGAAAGGAATGGGAAGGACCATGGACACAGCTGATCATCCGTGGGGTAACACTGATCAACAGCACCGGAGCCCCTGCAATGGGGCCGGTAGATATTGTGGTAGAGGGAAACAGGATTGCGGCCATACGACCCGTAGGTGCTCCGGGATTGCCCATCGATCCGGCCAGACGACCAAAGTTAAAAGCCGGAGGTAAGGAATTGCAGGCAGAAGGGATGTACCTGATGCCTGGGTTTATCGACATGCATGCCCATATCGGGGGAGCCGAAAAAGGTTCAGATGCGGACTATGTTTTTAAACTTTGGATGGCACACGGCGTAACGACCATCCGGGAGCCGGGTTGTATGAGTGGACTGGATTGGGTGTTGGACGAAAAGGCCAAAAGTGCGAAGAATGAGATTACCGCTCCCCGGATCATGGCTTATACCGTTTTTGGACAAGGCAGTAAAACGGCCATCTCTACCGCCGCCGAAGCAAGGGCCTGGGCCCGCGAAAATGCGAAAAAAGGTGCCGATGGGATCAAGTTCTTTGGCGCTTCCCCGGAGGTGATGTTTGCAGCGATTGACGAAAATAAAAAACTGGGATTAAGGTCGATGGCGCATCATGCACAGACAGATGTGGGGCGCTGGAATGCCTTGCACAGCGCGAAGGCAGGGATGACTTCCTTAGAACATTGGTATGGTTTACCGGAAGCGATGTTTACCGACCGGACCGTACAGAATTATTCCCCTGATTATAATTATCAGAATGAACAGGATCGCTTTGGGGAAGCCGGAACTTTATGGAGACAGGCCGCGGCACCTTTTTCGGAGCGCTGGAAACAGGTGATGAATGAATTGCTGGCCCTGGATTTTACCTTAGATCCTACCTTTAATATTTATGAAGCCAACAGAGACCTCATGCGGGCCAGGACGGTAGAATGGCATGCGGATTATACGATGCCCAAACTCTGGGAGTTTTATAGTCCGAGCCGGAATTCACACGGTTCTTACTGGCATTCCTGGGGCACGGAACAGGAGAACGACTGGAAGGAAAATTACAGGCTCTGGATGTCTTTTATCAATGAGTATAAAAACAAAGGTGGCAGGGTGACGGTAGGAACTGATGCTGGTTTTATCTATGAATTGTTTGGTTTTGCCTATGTCCGGGAAATGGAATTGCTGCGGGAAGCTGGTTTCCATCCATTGGAAGTGATTAAAGCCGCAACGATGAATGGTGCACAGGCATTGGGACTGGAGAAATCGCTCGGGAGTGTGGAGATCGGTAAGCTTGCGGACTTTGTCATCGTGGAAGAAAATCCTTTAAAAAACCTCCAGGTCCTTTATGGCACCGGGGCGATTAAACTGAATGCTAAAAATGAAGTGGTCCGGGTAGGGGGAGTAAAGTATACGATAAAGGATGGAATTGTATACGATGCAAAGAAATTGCTGGAAGAAGTGAAAGAAATGGTTAAAAAAGAGAAAGCAAAAACCGGGTATATTTTCAGTCAACCGGGTGTACATGTGCATTGATTTTAATCTCAGTACTTCGATTTAGCATTGGTGTTTCCCATTTCTGGAACTTAACATCTTGTTTACATTGGTTCTCTACTTTTGGGGTATGCTTCAAGGTAGTGGAAATAATGAGGAACTTGTCCGGCAGTTAAAAATGGGCAATGAGGTAGCTTATGACCTTTTATATGAGCAATATTGGAAAAAACTCTATATCCATGTCTTGAGCCGGGTTAAAGATGAGGATGCTGCGAAGGATATTGTTCAGAACGTTTTTATCAGCATCTGGGAACGAAAAGATACTCTCGAGATCAATGCCTCTCTGGATCAGTTTTTATTTGGTGCGGTAAAATTAAAGGTGCTCAATTATTTCAGAACAGAAAAGATTGAAGAGCGGGTAATGGAATATACGCTTCAAAAGCTGGAAGGGGCTACCGTTTCTATTCATGAACTGTCTGATTATTTAGCGCTGGAGAAGCTGATTGAAATTGAAATAGAGGAACTTCCCGAAAAAATGCGGCATGCCTATCTGATGCGGCACGCCCACTTGTCTACTGCAGAAATCGCAAAGAAGCTGAACCTTGCTGAGCAAACGGTGTCCAATCATATTTCCGAAGCGATGCGAAGGCTCCGGAAAAAGCTGGGAGATAAATTTCCGGAACGTCTGATTAGTTAACATAAGCTTAACGATTTCTAAAAGTAGTTTCCGGGTTCTGTTGGTACTTGTAATAAAGAAAGCACCAACTTGGAACCAGAAGAGTTTAAAAAATTATTAACGCGTTATGCCGATGGCGTAGCAAATGAGGAGGAAAAGCAACTCATCGCCGCCTGGTATGATTCCTATGACCGGGAAAATGAGGCTGCGGTATTTTCTGATGAGGCGGAAGAAGAACTGGTCAGGAAAGAAATGCAGCAGGCGATTTTAAATCATAGAAATCCTCCTGAGATCAGAAAATTCTCCTTCCGGCAATATTATAAATATGCTGCGGTACTGGCCATCGCAATATCTGCAGTTTTTTTAGGAAAGCCTTTTCTTAAAAAGCCGGCTAAGCCCAATTCAGAACAAGACTTCAGGGTGATCGAGACTTATGCCGGTGAATATAAAAAGGTGACACTGGAAGATTTAACGGTCATTCAGATGAATCCGGGAACCCGTTTAAGGATTCCATCGCAATTTGCTAAACTGAAGGACAGGACGGTTTACATGGATCAGGGGCTTGCTTTTTTTGAAGTAACAACAGACCCGCATCATCCCTTTGTGGTCCATAGCGGACAAATCAAAACGCTGGTGCTGGGTACAAAGTTTGCCCTCAGTACCAAAAAAGCCGCGCTTACTGAAGTCAGTGTAAGCGAAGGAAAAGTCCGGGTGAGCAATGGAATTCAGGTTCTGGACGACCTGATTCCGGGGAGGAGGCTCCGTTATAATTCAAAAAATGAGCAATGGAAGGTCAGTAGTTTTGCCATCAGGGAGCACAATGTCTGGTTTCAGAAAGTCATTAACCTGAACCATGCTTCATTTAATGAGCTTGCAAAAATCATAGAAATCAATTACGGCGTAAAAATCAGAAGTGGCAATAAACATACGGCTACTTATGTCTATAACCTGCAAATCAGGTCGACCCGTTCACTAACGGAAACATTGAAGATCATTTGTTCCGTACATCAGAATAAATATAGGAGGACAGGAAATGAAATAGTGATCTACTAATCTATAAAAAACCGGATCTGAAGCAGATCCGGAGCGATAAATTCAACAGCATAAGCTTGAGACCCTCTGTCTGTTGGATCTTAAAAAGAATCTTATTTATCAATAATGTATCAAATATATGAAAAAACATTTACTGCTATTGCAGAAAATTATGCGTCATACTCTTCTTGTTTACTGCGCTATTATCGCCTGTTCGCAATTGTTATTTGCGGAAAGTTCCAACGGACAGGCCTTAGATAAAAGAATCAATATCTCTTTCAAAAGAGAGAACCTGCTGAACGTTATTGAGCAATTGAGGCTGAAAAGCGGAGTCGATTTTGCCTACGACCCGGCCTACCTCAACCTTCGGAAAATCAAAGTCGGCGAAATGGACTTTGATCAGAAAAGAATCTCTTCCATCCTGATGAGCATTTTCCAGGAAACAGATATTGTTTTTAGAGAAGAAGTGCCGGGGATGATCACCCTGCTCCGCAACCAGGAGCCAGGTAAGATCAGCGGTAAAATTGTGGACGAAAAGGGAGAACCTTTGCCTGGAGCAACAATTAAAGTTATAGAGCTGAATGCAGTAGTACAGAGCAATACAAATGGCACTTACAGCATCAGCGCCGCTCCCGGACTTTATACACTTGTGGTGAGTTATATTTCTTATGGCAGTGTGACCCAGACTAAAGTAAATGTAAAAGCCGGAGAGACAACCAGCTTAAATGTTTCTTTAACGGCAGAACCGGGGACGTTAAATGAAGTGATGGTGGTGGGATATGGTACTCAGAAAAGAGAAAACCTGACTGGTGCCGTCGATCAGGTGACTTCAAAAATGCTGGAGAACCGGGCGGTTCCAAATCTTGCTCAGGGTTTGCAGGGGATGATCCCGAATTTGAACCTTAGCATTGGAGATGGAAAACCGATCCAGTCGCCGGCCTATAACATCAGAGGTACGACTTCAATTGGTCAGGGCGGTAATGCTTTGGTATTGATCGATGGTGTAGAGGGAGATCCTTCAAGAATCAATCCCAATGATATCGCCAGTGTTACGGTATTAAAAGATGCGGCTTCTGCTTCGATTTATGGTGCCAGAGGTTCTTTTGGTGTAGTCTTGATCACGACTAAAAGCCCGGCAAAAGAAAGAACGTCTATCAGTTATACGATCTCACAGTCGATCAAGAAACCGACAACTGTTCCTGATTATGTGACTGACGGTTACACCTTCGCCCGTATGTTTAACGAGTCCTGGTCGGCCTGGAACGACTATTCTCAAACGCCTCAGAACATCAATAAAACAGTGAAATTCTCTCCGGCCTATCTGGAAGAATTAAAACGGAGATCGGAAGACCCGGGTTTACCGAAGTATGAAGTAAACAGTAACGGAGAATATGTGTATTATGGCAGTACCGACTGGTATGAGCAATTGTACAAAAGCCACAATATGGCTACAGATCAAAATGTTTCCCTATCGGGAGGAAGTGGAAAAACAGATTTTTATGTTTCAGGAAGGTCATTTACCCAATCGGGACTGTTCCGTTATAATTCCGACGACTACCAGTCTTATAACCTCAGGGCCAAGGGATCGATTGAATTGTATCCCTGGTTAAAAGTATACAACAATGCCGATTACTCTGCAATTAAATACCACAATCCGGTTAACGTTGGAGAAGGTGGAGGGATTTGGAGAAATATTGCGGATGAAGGACATAATGTTGCCCCAATGTTTAATCCGGATGGAACTTTAACTTTCTCCGCTGCCTATGGTGTAGGGGATTTATATTATGGCAAGAACGGGATTGATATGGACCGGAAAGTATTCCGCAATACTACAGGATTCAGCAGTAATTTCTTTGACAATACATTCAGGGTAAAAGGTGATTTTACCATTCAGAATACCAATAATAATGAAAGCAGAAGACGTGTTCCGGTTCCTTATAGCAGGAAACCAGGGGTAATTGAATATGTAGGGACCAATTATAATGACCTTCAGGAGCTGTACAGAACAACGCAATACCTGGCTACCAATATTTACGGAGAGTATGAGCCCAAATTGGGAAAGGACCATTATGTGAAAGTGCTTGCAGGTTATAATTATGAACAGTCTACTTACAAGCGTCTGGAGGCCGTACGTAATGGTTTAATTTTTGAAGATGCCAAAGACATCAGTCTCGCGCTCGGACAATCCATTACTACAAATGGAGGATATGATCAATGGGCGATCTTAGGCGGCTTTTACCGGTTAAACTACGCGTTTAAAGACCGCTATCTGGTGGAGATGAACGGGCGTTATGATGGTTCTTCCAAGTTTCCATCTAACCAGCGTTATGCTTTCTTCCCTTCAGTTTCAGCGGGATGGAGATTGAGCAAGGAACCTTTCTGGAAAGTAAGTCCAAATGCAATTACCGATGTAAAGATCCGTGCATCCTACGGTTCTTTAGGGAATGGTAATATTGGCTCTTATGCTTTTATGGAGAAATTCAATATTGCGCAGTCAGACAGGGTTTTAAATGGTGTACGCCCTCAGCAAACCGGTCAGCCTGGAGTAATTCCTGATGGTTTGACCTGGGAGACTTCTACGACGCAGAATTTTGGATTGGATATCGCTTTCCTGAACAACCGTTTAAACTTTAACGGAGATGCCTACATCCGTAAAACTACAGATATGTTTACCGTAGGGATGACCCTTCCTGCAGTATTTGGAATAGGGGTTCCTAAGGGGAACTATGCGGATCTGAAGACTAAAGGATGGGAAGCGAGTGTTTCCTGGAATGATAAATTCGAGGCTGCTGGCAAACCACTCAATTACTCAGTTCGGTTGACTTTGGCTGATTATACCGCCAAGATCCTCAAATTCAACAATCCGGAAAGAAGGCTGGATGACTATTATGCCGGGCAAACGGTAGGGGAGATCTGGGGATTTGTGACCGATGGTTATTATACCGCGGAGAATATCGCCACCTCACCTAACCAGGTTTTGTATAAATCATCCAATACCGGAAAGATCCTTCCCGGGGACATCAGGTTTGCTGACCTGAATGGAGATGGGGTCATCAATAACGGGGGCAATACGGTAGGTACTCCGGGAGATCGGAAGATCATCGGTAATTCTACCCCACGTTATACCTACGGGATTTCTCTTGGAGCCGATTGGAATGGCTTTTTCTTCAGCACCTTTTTTCAGGGTGTAGGAAAGATGGACTGGTATCCGGGCTCTGAAAACGGAACTTTCTGGGGGCAATACAACCGTCCGTATAATAAGGTTCCGAAATCTCAGCTCGGCAATATCTGGTCGCCGGAAAATCCGGATGCCTATTTCCCAAGGTACAGGGGCTATATCGCTCAGAATGGCTCGGCAACGCTTACACAGGTACAAACCAAATACCTTCAGAATGCAGCTTATATCAGAATGAAGAACCTGCAGGTTGGTTATAATGTGCCGCCAGCTTTCATCAAAAGAATAGGACTAAGCAATTTAAAAATCTTCTTTACGGGAGAAAACCTCTGGTCCTGGTCGCCTTTGTATAAAATTACCAGAGATCTGGATGTGGAGAACATTGGAAAATCAGACCGCGTATTAGAACCAGATGAGACTAAAAGTTCCGGTAACGGAAATAACTACCCAATTCTAAAAAGCTTCAGCTTAGGTTTATCGGCAACTTTCTAATCAGGACAAATGAACAATATTTTTAAAGATATTCATATGAAAAAATTCTTATTGTGGTTTATGGCAACCGGAATCTTATTTTCGGCTTGTAAAAAACTAGACCAGACACCGGAGGATACTGCAACAAATGCTGCTGTATTTGGAAACGAGAAAGGTCTGGAGCTGTATGCAAATTCATTTTATAAGCTGTTGCCCAGGGCTTCGGATGCCCATAAGGGAGACGCCATGTCTGACTATGCGGCACGCAGTCAGGCACCCAATTTCTTGCTGGAGGGCGCTTTTGGCTCAAGGCAGAGCGATGGCTGGAAATGGGAAAATCTCAGAAACATTAACTTTTTCCTGGAGAATAACAATGATCCCAAAGTACCTGCGTCAGTAAGAATACAGTATAATGCATTAGCGAGATTTTTCAGGGCTTATTTTTATTATGATAAAGTCCGGAGATTTGGCGATGTACCCTGGATCAACAAAACATTTAAAGTAGATGATCCGGACCTTTATAAGGGGAGGGACAGCCGTAGCTTAGTGATGGATTCTGTACTGGCAGATTTGAATTATGCTTGTGATAACCTGACCAGAACAACCGATAATTCCCGTTCATTGATCACTAAGTATGTGGCTCTTGGTTTTAAATCAAGAATCTGTTTATATGAAGGAACTTACCGTAAATACCATACAGAAGCATCGCTTACAGGAACTGCAAATCAATGGTTAAAGGACGCGGCCGATGCGGCAAAAAAGATTATCAGCTCAGGCAGCTTTAGCCTGAATACATCAGGTGGTACGGATATGGCGTATAGAAATCTTTTCATCAGTACTTCGCCGCTAGCCACAGAGGTGATGCTGGCTTCGGTAACCGACGCAAACCTGGCGGTTTACAATGATGCAAACTGGTGGTGGACAAGTGCAACCTATGGTTCCAGAATCAGCTTTACAAGAATGTTTGTCAACACTTACCTTAATATTGATGGTACACCCTTCACAAGCCGTGCAGGTTATCAGACGCTTCCGTTTAAAGACGAGGTTAAGGGCAGGGATAAACGGTTACAACAAACCATTAGAATGGGAAGTTATAAACGCTTAAATGGTGGGACACCAGAAGCAGCTCCCCCTATATTTTCTTATACCTATACCGGCTATCAGCCGATCAAGTGGGTGCTTGATGAAACGGGATATGACGGTGGTGAAAAAAATATCAATTCTATTTCTTTAATGCGTTATGCGGAAATATTGCTCAACTATGCGGAAGCAAAGGCAGAATTAGGTGGATTTGATGATGCAGACTGGGTAACAACGATTGGTGCTTTACGCCAAAGAGCTGGTATCACCGGAGGCTTAGCCTCAAAACCTGTGATAGCGGATGTTTATCTGAGGGATAATTATTTCCCTGACATTACTGATGCGACGCTTTTAGAGATTCGCAGGGAGCGCGGTATTGAACTTTCATTGGAAGGACTTCGCTTTGATGACATTGTGAGGTGGAAAAGAGGGGAACTGATGACTAAGGTCTGGAACGGTTTTTATGTTCCGGCATTGAATGTCCCGATGGACCTTAACGAAGATGGGGTAATGGATGTTTGTTTTTATCAGGTCATGCCTGCCACAAAGGTTCCGGGAGTGACCTATGTCAATGTTGCTGCAAAAGTGAACGGTCAGGACAATCCTCAGCGTTTGTCAAATGATACTTACGGAGAACTCACCTGGTTGGCCGGCACTACCCGTATTTTTAAGCAGAGACATTATGTATATCCGATTCCTGAAGCGGATGTATTGTTCAATCCCAACCTTAAACAGCATCCGGATTGGCTGGGTCTGTAATTTATAATTCAATCACATTTTTTAAATCACATATAATGAACATCAAATATTTAATATTATCCACATTTTTTATAGGCCTGAGCATAACTGCTTCCGCCCAGCAATTCACAGTGGGCTCATTTAACCTGCGTTATGACAATGCAGGAGATGAAGGCAACCGCTGGGAAAAGAGGGGACCTGTAGCGGCCAGCCTGATTCGCTTTCATCAGTTCGATATTTTTGGTACCCAGGAGGGATTGAAAAACCAGATCAGCGATCTGGATGGCTTACTACCTGAGTTTGTACATTATGGTTTAGGAAGGGATGATGGCAAAGATGCAGGAGAACATTCTGCTATTTTCTATCGCAAGGATAAGTTTAAGCTGTTGAATAAAGGAGATTTCTGGTTGTCGGCAACACCTGATAAACCAGGACTGGGTTGGGACGCAACCTGTTGCAACAGAATCTGCAGCTGGGTATATCTGGAGGACGTTAAAAGCAAAAAGAAGTTTTACTACTTTAATGCGCATTTTGACCATCAGGGAAAAATTGCAAGAGTAGAAAGCGGAAAGCTGATGTTGAAAAAGATTAAAGAAATCGCAGGAACCAGCCCGGCAGTCTTTACGGGAGACCTGAATGGGGGACAAAAAAGTGAATGGTATTTAACATTGGCGAACTCCGGTCTTTTAACGGATACTTACACACAGGTGAAACACCCTTATGTAAATAACTCCTCGTTTAATTCCTGGGGAAAAGACGTTGGGGGATATGAAATTATTGACCATGTATTTGTAACCAAAGGCTTCACTGCAAAGCGATGGGGGATCCTGACCGATACCTATCATGGTAAATATGTTTCGGATCATTTTCCTATTCTGGTGGATGTGAACCTGAAGTAATTCACTATTCTTTTATAGTCTTAACGGGGTTTTCTGATGAAACAGAAAACCCCGTTTTTGTAAAAAGGAATTTGAACGATAACAGCTTCAGGCATAGATTCGGTTTGCTGAGTGATCGGGGAGGTCTTGCAGAGGGCATGGGAACCGTTGATCAGGTCTGATATTCCAAGCCTGTTTTATAGTTTTGTACTGATCGGTAAAAAAGTATATCTTTGTGGCTTAGTTTTTAGAAATATGTCTGGAAGGCCAAAAATATTTGAGGAAGAAGAAGTCGTCGGTAAAGCTGCGGCACTGTTCTGGTTAAAAGGATACGAAGCCAGTTCTACAGAAGAATTGCTGGTGGCTATGGGAATCGGAAAGGGGAGTTTTTACCTGGCTTTTAAAGGCGGTAAAAGAGAACTTTTTGAGAAGGTCTTAACAGCGGTCAGCAAGCAGGAGCTGAAGCAGCTCAGGGATAGGCTGGCCATTGCGGAGAACCAGGTGGAGATCATCAAAGACCTTTTCAGGAATATCGGCCTCGCCTCAAGAGAAACCAATGAAAAAGGCTGTCTGTTCGGTCATACCATCGCCGATTTTTCTGCCAGAGATCTGGCTTTAACCAATATCGCCGCTCAGCATTTACAGCAGCTGGAAGAAATCTTTCATCAGGTCATTCTACGGGCCCTTGAGAAAGGACAGCTCAGGACCAGCGAAGACCCGGCCCTGCTGGCCAGTCATCTGATTACCGTGTGGAATGGTCTGGGGATTTCCAGAAGGATATCTTCTCAGTCAGGATCGCTAAGTCCCTTAATAGAAATGCAACTGAAAGTGTTGCTGTAGTTTTTTTATCCTATTATGTACCGTTTGGTACATAATGATTTTGTTTCCCCAATTCGTATAAATACAGTTCAAAATGATCCTTGAAAAAGAAGAAATTCCGCAGCCTCAGCTGCCCCCTTTAATGGTTCTGCTATTTGCCATCGCAGCTGGATTGGCCGTTGCCAATGTCTATTATGCACAACCAATGCTCCACCTCATGGCTGCCGAATTTGGAATTCCCAAAGGCGCTGCAGGAATAATTGTAACCATTACCCAAACCGGCTATGGGCTTGGGTTGCTGCTGATCGTCCCTTTGGGAGATGTGCTGAACCGGCGGAAACTGATTTCCGGACAAATGCTGTTGTCGGTATTCGCACTTCTGATCATTGGTTTCGCCCACCATCGCTTTGTTTTCTTTGGCGGAATGGTATTATTGGGCTTGCTTGCAGTAGTGACGCAGGTGCTGGTGGCCTATTCTGCTACTTTAGCCGCTCCATCTGAACGTGGACGCGTGGTTGGGTTGGTTACAAGCGGGATCGTAGTGGGCATATTGCTGGCGCGTACGATATCCGGAACAATGGCCGACCTTGGCGGCTGGCGTGCTGTTTATTTGCTCTCCGCGGGCCTGACTTTAATTTTAACAGGGATCCTGATGAAGGTCTTGCCGGTAGCTGATCCGAACAAGACATTTACCTCTTATCCGAAATTGCTGATTTCTATGTTCAGGCTATTTGCTGCTGAACCTTTGCTGCTGATTCGCTCGCTGATTGCCATGTTCCTTTTCGCTGCTTTCAGTACGCTTTGGACAGCCCTGGTATTCCCATTGAGTGCCCCGCCATTTTCGCTGTCTTCCACAGAGATTGGTCTATTTGGCCTGGTAGGGGTGCTGGGTACATTAGGGGCAGCAAAGGCCGGACAACTTGCGGACCGGGGCAAGGCACAATGGACCACAGGGATCGCCTTATCGCTCTTGCTGCTGTCCTGGTTTCCGATTGGTTTTACGGAATCCTCCCTCTGGGCACTGGTGCTGGGGATCATTATACTTGACCTCGCCGTTCAGGCCGTTCATGTGACCAATCAGAGTATGATTTATACTTTGCAGCCGGAAGCAAGGAGCCGGATCGTTGCAGGATATATGATCTTTTATTCCATTGGCAGCGGACTGGGATCCATCACGGCGACTACAGTATTTGCGGCCTCAGGCTGGAAAGGAGTCTGTGTTCTGGGTGCAGGATTTAGTTTCCTGGCATTGCTCTTTTGGTCGTTAACGCGAAAGTACGCGAAGACTAAGCTTTAGAAAATTCAATATGGTCATGTTCTTCGATAATCCTGACGAGTTTGTCGGCGAGCTTTTTTCCCAAGTCCAGTTTGCTCTTTGAAAAATCCTTCCAGATGAGCTTTATGGGTTCTTTATATTCATGGACGCCAAAGCCACCTTCCAAAAGGTCGCTGAAAGCGTCCAGATTATGGCCGGTTTGCCAGTCCAGATCTTTACTCAATACCTTATCTGTTTCTAAGTAAAATGTGGCTAATTCTGAAAAGTTCCCCCCGTTGATAATGATTGTTTTCTTGTCCATTTGATACTGCTGTTAGATCCAATTCAATGGTTTCCTTTCGGAAATACATTTGGGCTTAACAATCCTGATCAGGAAATAGTTTTAGAATTGAAACAATTGCCGGCTCAGACACTTGTCCTGCTGGCATACATGTACCAATTCCATTCCCAGGTTTTACCCCGGTCTGTTGAAAATGCCTGGCTCCATACCGGATAATCCGGGTCCCTCTTGTCCCATTGAAATAAGACCAATACCTGCTGACCATTGAATACATCCCAGGCATAAAATTTCCCGATATCCCCATCAAAGGAACCGATTTGTGGCGGATCAAATGAAACTACATTACTATCGGCCCAGTAAATGCTCCAAAGTTTGGTTTGTGGGTTAAACAAGCGAACGGCCATGCCCTCAAAGGGCTCTCCATCCAGCGATGTGATGAACCTGTTCATGTTTCCAAATCCCCTTAATAAAGGACTGGCTTCTTCGGTAGCCTCAAATTCTATCCATTCTTCAGAATTGGCCAATCTGGTTTTCAGTTTTTTATTTTTAATGTTCCACTTTCCAAAGTAAAAGTCAAAATCGCTGGCCGAAGAGGAGATGGCGGGACTGATGATCAGTTCATCAGCTTCATTTATCTTAAAATTGTGCATGTCTTGTGTTTTTTTTGATTTCCGGTATAAAGTAAAGAAGCCAGACTGACAACCCTATGGCAGTGTGGTTTATTCAAATACATGTTTTATATTTGGATTAAGGGGGCCTGATTTATTCTATTTTTTAATGAGATGACCATAAGAAAAACACTGCGCCTGCTGCTGACTTTTTATTCCGGCTTCTTTCCGGCTACATTCCTGATTTCTCTGGCCTGTACGGGTCTTTTTATGTACCTGGGGATGGCTTCGTTAACGCTGCTGATCTGGTTTAAGGTCTTTACACTTGGCATCATCACCTATTATATCAGCAACTATAAGTATAAGGAATTCCTTTACTATCAAAATCTGGGGATCTCTAAAGTTTTTCTCTGGACCTGTACCATGAGTATTGAGCTGCTGATATTTGCGATGCTCTTCATCTTATCTTTAAAACTGGTATGATGAATAAACTTGAAGTAGACAGCGTTCTTCTCGAATATGGCTCCAGACGAATCTTATCTGATGTATACCTGAAATGTGAAACGGGAAAGGTAAGTGGTTTGCTGGGAAGAAACGGAAATGGGAAAACAAGTCTGATGAACATCATTTTCGGAAGCCTCATTCCCAACAGCAAATCGGTTCGTTTCAATGAAGTATCGGTTCCAAAGGCTTATGCCACTCCCGGATTACTGGCCTATCTTCCTCAGTTTAATTTTATCCCCGCAAGCTTAACGCTAAAAAGGGTATTTACAGATTTTGATCTGGACTACAGCACTTTTGAAAAGCATTTTCCGGAGTTTAAATCAAAGTATCAAAGCCGGGTAAGCGGACTTTCCGGCGGACAAAGGCGTTTACTTGAATTGTATGTGGTGATGAAGTCCAAATCGAAATTCCTTCTGCTGGATGAACCTTTTTCTCATTTGAGCCCTTTGATGATCGGAGTGATCAGGGAACATCTGGAAGAAGAAAAGAAAAACAAGGGCATTCTGATTACGGACCACTTGTATCGCCACGTGATTGATGCTGCTGATGATCTTTATGTATTGGCAGATGAAAATGTCCATCTGGTGAAACAAATGGCCGATATAGAGCGCCTGGGATATGCTCATTTAGACCATTAATCCAAATTAATTTTCAGGAAAATTTAGATATCTTAGTGGGGTAATTGATATAAAACATGAATAAAGCCGGCTTACTTTTTATTATTTTTCTTGGCCTAGCCTCAGGAACATTCGCACAACGACAAAATCAGTATTTTTTTAAGGACAACGGGGCCCGGGTAAGCCTTCGTGACAGCGCGGATTACCTGCGGATTGTGCAGGAGCCGGAACAGGGAACCAAGCTATATAAAGTAAATGAATATTATCTGGATGGAACAGAAAAGAGTTCGGGCCTTTCTAAAACGATAGATCCCCCATTGTACCAGGGGGCCTTTATTTCCTATTACAAAAATGGAAATAAACGGGTCGTCGGAAATTATATTGATGGAGTGCTGAGGGACAGTGTTGATACCTATTATCCAAATGGAAAATTGTATACCCGTATGGTCTGGTCGGGAAAGCCGGGGCAGAATTTATTAGGGGAAACGTATATACATACGGTTATGGATTCTACAGGAAGAGTTCTGGTGCAGAACGGCGATGGAGAAGCGATTTTTTATAATGCTGATTTTAATGAAATTGCAGAGCAGGGGAAGGTTAAGAATGGGACTTGTGATGGTATTTGGACCGGCGGAGACAAGAAATCCGGAATTCAATTCGAAGAAACTTACGAAAACGGGAAATTACTTTCCGGAGAAAGCAGGGACGCCTTTGGCGTAGTTTACCCCTATACAAAGAAAGAATCCCATCCGGAATTTAAAGGAGGAATCAATCAATTCTATAAATACCTGGGACGGAAAATTCAATATCCAAAAGGCGCACAACGGAGGGGTATAGAAGGGATCGTATATGTGCGTTTTGTGGTGAAGAAAGATGGAGCTTTAAAAGACATCAGGGTAATGAACTTTCTGGACGCGGAGCTTTCGGCAGAGGCGGTTAGGGTAATGGCGCAAAGCCCGGCCTGGATCCCGGGGGTTCAAAGAGGGATGCCGGTCAATGTACTTTATAATATCCCCATTTCCTTTAGCCTGGGGAGGTAATTTTTGAACTATGGACATTTCTAAAGAACTGGAAAGTAACATTCGGCTGCTGTTATCAAAAGGAAAAAAAGTTGAAGCCGTTAAACTGGTCAAGGATAACGTGCACTGCGGCCTGAAAGAGGCAAAAGACTTTATAGATGATTTTGGACGTATTGCTGTTGCACCATTGACCATTAATCCCGCTGATATGGAACGGGAACTCCTTTCCTTTATCGGGGAAGGCAGAAAAATGGAGGCCGTAAAGTTTTACAAGGATCATACCGGAGCAGGGCTGAAAGAAAGTGTAGATTATGTGAATTCCCTCCTGGATAAACAGCCCTTAAAAAACGCAGGTCCTGCAGGTAGAAGCAGAGAAACACAGCTGGCCGATATTGTGAAGCAACAGGAGTTGAAACCCAAATCAGGTTGTTTTATTGCCACCGCCTGTTATGGAAACTATGCTGCTCCCGAGGTGCTGATATTGAGGGCATTCAGGGATGAACAGTTGATGAATTCATTAGCAGGAAGGGCTTTTGTCCGGTTTTACTATGCCGTTTCTCCCTTTCTGGCCAGACAACTGGACCGGTCTGACAGGGCAAAAGAGCTGCTGAGGACTTACCTGTTAAATGGAATTGTCCGCAGGCTTTCAAAAAAAGACTAATCACAGGGATGGCGATCTTTTTAGGAATCATTGTATTTCATAAATAAAAGATGAACCTTTGACCGCATAAACGTTCCTGAAAAATATGGCAATAGGATTTACCCCGAAATATACAGAAGAAATTCCCTTAAATGCCGGAGAGGCCCAAAGCGCTCTGGTTCGCAGTGTAGAAGCAGTTCATCAATTAGGCTGGAAGGTCCTTCAGCTTAGTGCATCAGGCGTCATCGCTTATACAAATAAAGGCACTTTCTCCTGGAATGCAGAGTTAAGGGTAACGATTGAAGCCGAACAGGTGCAGATCGAAAGTGCTTCGACAGGAAGCGAGATGATAGACTGGGGCAGAAATAAAAAGACTGTTGACGAGTTTTTAGCGGCTTACAATGAATTTGCAACCCTTTCTCCGGAAGAACTTTCCTTTAAGTATGAATTGTTGAAAGCGGATTTCGTAGCTCCGGAAGAAGATGTGCTCAAGCTTCCTCCGGCAACAACTGCAGAAAGTATTAAAGAGTTCTTCTATGTTTTCAGGCCGGTAAAAGGATACACGGTTACGCCAGTTTTAATGTACCTGAATATCCTGGTTTTCATTGTGATGGCCATTGCCGGAGTGAATGTTTTTGAACCTTCTACGGAAAGCCTGCTCAGCTGGGGGGCTAATTTTCGCCCTTTGACCTTGGAAGGGCAACCCTGGAGATTACTGACCAATTGTTTTTTACATATCGGGATTTTACACCTGCTGATGAACATGTATGCATTGGTCTATATCGGATTGCTTCTGGAACCTTATCTGGGGAAGGTCCGGTTTATTTCGGCATATCTGCTCAGCGGCATCACGGCAAGTATTGCCAGTTTGTGGTGGAATGACCTGACGGTGAGTGCAGGTGCTTCAGGCGCGATTTTTGGAATGTACGGTGTATTCCTGGCCATGTTGACCACAAATCATATCGAAAAAACAGCACGTAAAGCATTGCTGACCAGTATTATGATTTTCGTTGCTTTCAACCTCTTAAATGGCGTTCGGGGAGGAATAGACAATGCTGCTCATATCGGCGGGCTGGTCGGGGGATTAATCATTGGCTATGCCTTCCTTCCGGGGTTGAAAAAACCAACACATGCAGGCTTGAAATTTGGAACCATCGGAGTGATGGCTGTATTGATATTGACAAGCTCCTTTGTGGTCTATCGGCAAATTCCAAATGATTATGGTGTTTACGACAAGAAATTCGCCGAATTTACCGCATTGGAAGCTAAAGCGCTGGAGGTCTATAAATTGCCAAAAGATGCACCTAAGGCGCAGCTGCTGAAAGGGCTTAAAGAGGATGGCCGGAACAACTGGCAAAAAAGTTTAAAGATCATTGAGGGGCTGGATAAACTGAACCTTCCTGCTGTATTTCATGAGCGGAACGTGATGCTTAAAAAATATTGTGAACTGCGGATTAAAAGCTATGATCTCGCCTATAAGGCCATTGCCGAAAATACAGAACAGTACAAAGAGGAAATGCAGGGCTATAATATAGAAATACAAAACCTCTTAAATGAGCTGACTGCCCAGAAATAAAATCAGAAAGCTGGGATGGAAACTGAGCTCAAATGCCTGTTCAGGCTTTGCAGGTTTTGAAGCGCATCTCCAATGGTATTGTTGAAGTAAACATATACCGTTTTTCCTTCCTCCTTCCAGTCTTTAATGTAACCGGCATATTCCATCAGAAAGTCATCGGTATACCCACCTTTATAATCTCCTTCAGGACCATGAAAACGGAGGTATACAAACTCCTGTTCCTGTGTCCTCATGGGGCTGGCAGAACCGGGTTTGTCATGAAGCACGATGGCCATCCGGAATTCGCGCATCAACTGCCAGGTGTCTTCCTGATACCAGGAAGGATGGCGAAATTCTAAGGCAACCTTCCATTGCTGCTGCGGATCGCCCAGCCGGACCTGATGGAGCAGTTGTGTCAGTTGATTCCGCTGATCACTTCTGAGGCTGGGTGGAAACTGAAGCAGCAGGCAGCCTTTCTTTTTGCCCGCTGCTGCGATAACGGTCATAAACCTGCCTACGGCCTCAGGATCAAATTCCAGCGCATGGCGATGGGTGATTTCTTTCCAGAGCTTAAAGGTAAAAGTAAAATCTTCAGGAACACTTTCTGCCCATTTTTGTACCGTGGAAGCCATCGGGATCTTATAAAAAGAACTGTTGATCTCTATGCTGTTGAATAAAGTTCCGTAAAAGGTTAAGCGGCTTTTATCGCGAAATTCCTCCGGATAATGTTGTTTATTGGGGAAGGGAAGGAGCAGGCCACTGGTTCCTGAATAAAAGCCTTGATTCGGAATTTCTGTTGCTTTCATAATCTATATAACAATTGAAGAGGAGATTGGGTTTTAAAACGTTGTTTTGCAATAAATGCTTAATTTTGAACTCATGATCCAAAGGAAAAACGAACATTGGTTTAGCATGCTTTTTATCTGGAAAGGCTCTGTCTTACCGCAACTCCTTCCAAGGCTGCTGATGCTGTTTCTGATGTCGGTGGGAATTGTATGGCTTAAAGGGACATTGTTTCATTTCAAAATCCCCCTGAGCCCGGCGCCATTTACCCTTTTTGGGATTGCATTGGCCTTATTCCTGGGGTTCAGAAACAATGCGAGCTACGACCGTTTTTGGGAAGCGCGCAAACTCTGGGGAGCTTTATTGAACGATACGCGTTCGCTCGCCAGGCAAGCCATTACCTTTAGCGGTTATCACCGGGATGGTAAAGAGGTGGATACCTTTCTTCGCTACCTGATTGCTTTTACCTATGCTTTAAAACATCAGTTAAGGGGAACGGATGCTACCGAAGACCTCCGGGAAAGACTCGATCCGACACTTGCAAAAAAATTAAGCACTGCTATATATAAACCCATCATGCTGATGAAGGAAATGGGGCTATGGGTTCAGCAGGCTAAGGAAAGCGGAAAAATTGACACCATCCTTCAGACCGCATTCGATGAAAACCTGAATAAACTATCGGATATTGTAGGAGGCTGTGAACGGATCGCTTCTACACCAATTCCTTATACCTATCATATCCTGCTGCACCGCACCGTCTATATTTATTGTTTTCTTTTACCGTTTGGATTTGTAGACAGCCTCAGCTGGCTCACTCCTTTCATCGTTATTTTTATCGCCTATACTTTTGTTGCACTCGAGGCGATTGCGGATGAGATAGAAGAGCCTTTTGGTACAGCCCCCAATGATCTGGCTTTAAATGCGATGGCACAAATGATCGAAACGACTTTGCTGGAAATGGGAGGGAAGCACCTTCCTGATTATGAGAAAAAGAGTATCGATGAGATCCTTGATTAAGTTAGCCTTCTGCAGGCTGGATGATCACAAAGCGTATAAAGGGAAATTCCTTTTTAATGATTTCACGGATGCCTGAGATGGCAGTGGTGATCTCTTCTGTGTCCATATCAGGTTTAAAAACCACCATAATCATCAATAGCACTTCTTCCGGTGATTGATAGATAGACATGACATTGGAAACACGGAGCACAGCCGGGTCTTGTTCTGTCAACAGTCTGATTTTTTCTTTTGTTTCCGGAGCAATGCCTTCACCCATTAATAAACTCCGGCTTTCTCTCGCGAGAATTGCAGATACAAAAACCAATAACAACCCCACCAGGACTGAGGCCAGTCCGTCCATATAATCCAGATCAAAATTGTGTCCAATGAGCATGAAGACCAATACGATCAGTAAACCCATAACAGCCGCACCATCTTCAAAGAGGACAAGGAAACTGGATGGGTCTTTGCTTTTTATGATGGCCTGCCACCAGTTCATTCCATTCCTGACCTTATTAAATTCTTTGATTGCAACAGACAGGGACCAGCCTTCAAAAACAATACATAAACCTAGTACAGCATAGTTTACCAAAGGGTTGCTGATGGGTTCCGGTTCGATAATGTGCTGTATTCCCTGGTAAATAGAGATGCCTCCGCCAAGACCAAAAATCAAAATGGAAACAATAAAAGACCAAAAGTAAAGCTCTTTTCCATAGCCAAAAGGCCTGCTGCTATCCGGTGCTTTTTTACTTCTTTTGAGTCCGTATAAGAGCAAAACCTGATTGATCGTGTCGACCAGAGAATGGATCCCTTCGGAAATCATTGCAGAGCTGTTTGTGAACCCTCCGGCAATAAATTTGGTCACTGCAATGAGGAGGTTTGCCGCCAAAGCACTGTAAATGGAAACGTTGTTTTTAGTCATGGGTTGCTTCCTCCTCAAAATCCCGGCCTTCCACCTGAATGGTGGTATGACTGATGTTGAAGTTGTTCCGGATGTGTTGCTGCACGGTTTTTAGCACTACATCAGAAAGCTGTCCCTCTTCGGCTACCACATGTACGCTCATTGCATTTACTCCGGAGGTCAGTACCCAGACATGAAGGTCATGAATTCCTGCAACCCCCTTCAGTTTTGCAGTCGACTGCCTCAGCTCCTGAATATCAATGTCTTTTGGTGTTCCTTCCAGTAAAATGCCGACAGATTCTTTCAGTAAGATCCATGTTCTCGGTAGGATAAACAAGCCGATTAAAGAGGATAAGATGGGGTCTGCATAATACCATCCGGTGGTCAGCATGATTACACCGGCAACAATCACACCTACTGAGGTCAGCATATCCGATAAAACTTCGAAATATGCTCCCTTCATGTTCAGGCTGTCTCCGGAACCTTTTCGTAAAATCATCATTCCTGCAATGTTCACCAACAGGCCGATTGCGGCAACGATCAGCATCATTTTGCTTTCTACTTTAGGGGGATCAGAGAAACGCAGCCAGGCTTCATAAAGGATATAAATCGAGATGACAATGAGGATGACCGCATTGGTTAATGCAGCTAATATTTCTGCCCGGTAATACCCATAACTGCGCTGTTCATTTGCAGGTCGCTCCGCGAGATTGATGGCAATAAGCGATAGCGCCAGACCTCCGACATCAGTCAGCATATGCCCGGCATCGGCCAGAAGTGCCAGACTTCCGGTGATGATCCCTCCTGCAACTTCCGCCAGAAGGTACAGGGCTGTGAAACCAAGAACAAGCTTTAGCTTCTTTTTATTCTTTCCTGAGGAAGAGACCGGAATTGAAGTCATTGGTGATGAACAAGGTAAATACAGTGATGATTAGTTCATTAACAAAAAACCTTTTCAATAGTTTACTATTTTTAACGAATGTTCCGCAGTATTCTCCATGTTAGAGCAGATAAAGGCAATGGACATATCAGGATGGCGGAGATCCTGAAAAGGAGGACGGGAAACGGAGATAGCAGGCAGAACGTGTTTATGTAAAGGGCTTTTTATTGGAATAAATTAAATGCCCGGAATATTTTGTATTAGAAATGTAATATCACCTGGCTAAGGAAATTAAGTTTTTATACCGGCAGAAAAACATGTATAATAGGAGTGATACAATTAACGTTAGTTATTTAAAATAGTGCATGATCTATGAAAAAATGTTTACCCCTGTTCCTTTTAGTGATCCTTTTTCCTGCTCTGGCCATTTGTCAGGATGTTTTCAAAGGAGGATCCAAAGAGAAGTTTGAAGCGTCGAGAAAGAAAATAGAGGCTGGAATAACTGAAAAGGAAAAAGACAAACTGGAGGTCGCCATGAGGGTATTGGCCCTTTCTGTGATTTATGAAAGGGGAGATCAGCCGGCAAACCAAAAGCGATCTTTTGATGAGGTGGTAAGAAAAAGAGTCAACGGAAAATCCGTGCCAGAGGTCTTCGTTCTGGCTGAAAACTTCGTAAAAGAAGATCATCAGCGAAAAATAGAGAAAATGGAAGCTGAGGTAAAAGTGGAAGCGCTTAAAAAGCAGAAAACTGATCAGCTAAAAGCTCAGTTAAATGTGCTGCAGGCGAAACCTGTAAAAGCAGATCTTTTGAATGGTCAGCTGATCATTTATTGTGCTTTTACCAATCAGGGCGACCGGGCAATCCTTAATTATACCACCGTAATCGGATATTCTTCTACAGAGGATGAGAATGATGGCTGGAGCTGCAGCAAAGGATCTTCCGGCACAGACATTTTCAAGCCCCAGGAAACAAAAATATTTAGTTGCAGCTACCCATTTGATGCGGCTAAGAAAAATTCTACCGCCATAAAATGGGATAAGATGACTTTCCCGGTTACGGATTTCTCTGCCTATAACCTGCTGATGGATTGCTATACAGAAAAGCTGGAGATTGCCGGAACAAGTTATGCTTTGGGCAATAATGAATTTACAAAAGAAGAAGGCCGCGCTTTGATAAAAAGACAGGTTGAATTGGATAAACTGAAGGCTGAGCAGGTTAGTCTGGATGATTTTATGATCGTCAGGAAGAAATAGAAATGACAGAGACCATGATCAATTATCAGTATGCACAGCCCTCTGTGTTACTGAAATCAGCCGCGCATGAAAGTTTGTTGCTCTCCAATTATAGCGAAGTCCAGAAAGGTTCAGTCGCACCTTGCTTTTTCTGGGGGAAGCTCCATAAACCTTTCCTGCTGTCCCGCTGTTTGATCACCTTATCGAATGTGGTACAGTCGTCTTTTAACCTCTCGCCGGCAGAATCGGCGAAGCTCAAAGATCCCATTGTAACCGCCGGAAATGGAAAATTACGCTTCGAAGGCTTTTCACATTGTGCAGGTGTTTATGCGCGTGTAGATGTTTTGCCTGATGGCCTGGACGGAGAGTTTATTGAAAATGGGACCACCAATGTCGATTTTAATCAGCCGATGATCTCGGCATTAGGCGGAATCAGACCGGAAGAACAGGTCATGCTTTCTGTTGGAAGTCAGGAACTTTCCCTGCATAAAGAAGGGGGTACAGTATTGGAGAAAAAAGTACCCCTTCCATTGAAATGGATTAAAGGTCTGACGACCGTACAAATTTTTCTGTCCGAATCCGCCATATCTCATACCTTTAACAAATTACAGGCCTTACAATTGTTCCAGGGCATTCCGAAAGGCGTGTTGAAAAATGATTATTACCTCGTTAACCGGGGGAACCGCCCCTTGTTTTCTCCTTTGAAATCACCGGGAGCAGTCTGTATCGGCGGTCTTCAGCGCCTGCGTTTACTGGAACCTTTATTGCCATACCTGGATAAACTTTGTGTATTTCCTCATCCGGGGATGCAATCTACTACCTGGCAGCTTTATTTCGGGCCATTGCGATTCAGTCTCTCTTTATCCAGGGAATCCTGGCGTGGATTTTCGGGGGAAGGGGCTGCACTTGAAGCGCTGATTGAAGATGTTCCGGATAGCTGGGTGGACGCGATGGACAAATACAGCTACGCCAATCAGGAGTTTAATCCTTCTTTATTGGCAGTAGAAGAAGACCTGGATTTCAGGCAGGTAGAGAACCTGACCGGAAGGTTGGCTGCGATGGGATTGCTGGGCTTTGATCTGGACGACAACCGTTTTTTTTACCGTCGTTTGCCCTATCGCCTGGATCGGATCATGAGCCTCAATCCAAGAATGAGAGATGCGGAGAAACTGATTCTTGAAGCTAAGGTTCAGATCGTCAGTCGCCATGAAGGCAAAGTAGATGCGAGAGTGGAGGGGTCCGGCCTGAAACATACCGTCGTCCTTGAAGGAGAGAAAGCCAGATGTACCTGCACCTGGTTTAGCAAGTACCAGGGAGATCGGGGCGCATGTAAACATGTACTTGCCGTTAAAAAAATGATTACGAATATTTAAATTGATAATGATAGAAGCGTACCTCGATATATTGGAAGAAGGCAGGAAAGATTTGCTGATTCCCTTTTTAAAATCATATACCGCTAAAGAAAGACATGCGCTTGTTCAGACGATCAAAAAGGAAGAGCGGCGTTTAGATAAATATGAATTCAGGGGCAATGGTAAATATTCCAGAATAGCAACTGATGAACAGTTATGGATCCTGTCTGTGAGCACATTCATCTGCTTTGGATCTGAAGATAGAAAAGCACTGCAGGGCTGGACCTGGCGGGCTTACCAGGATATGGACGAAATTCTGGAATGGCATTGCCCTTCCTGGTTTTCTTCTTTTATTCATGGTTTAAAGGATGAGGAGTTTCTTCCGGTTCCTTATCTATATGTATTGGACTGGCAGGAAAAAGGATACCTGTCTGCAAGTCCGGAATTGCTGGCGGCCATTTTGCCCATGTCGATCTATGTAAAGGACGATAAAATAGCACATTCTTTTCATTTTCGTCCGGAAGAGCTGGAAAAGAACCCCACTACACTGGAGCAGCACATCTGGTATCTCTTTGAATATCCCAGCATCGTGAATCGAGTAGAACGGTTTTTAAGCGTGATTGCCGGAGAAAAGGAACAGGAGAAATGGATGGATGTAATTCAGCGGCTGACTAAAAGCGGGCAGATGGACAGAATGAGGGTGCTAAAAGAGAGTTTGCTGGCGGTTAACCGTAATTTCAACAAAACGCAGACAGCCTGGTTTGTGGATCTTTTTCTGTTATTGAATCCGGTAGAAAAAGAATTGATCTGGCTGCAGGATCAGCTTTTCTCTGCATTGTCCAGTGTACAGTCTAAAGCGGTAGGAGCGGTACTGATCCTTTTTAAAAAGCTATATGCCCATCCTGATTTTCGCAGGACTGATTTTATCGCACAGCTGTCTGTATTGTTTTCTTCCGAGGTGAAATCTGTAGCGAAAACAGCGCTTTCTATCGCAGAGAAGATCGCGGAAGCTGCGCCTGACCGCAGGCAGGATATTTGTATCCAGGCAATCAATATCTTTTTGAGTAAAGATGAAGCCTTACAGTTACAGTCAGCGAAATTGATCAGAAAATATGGGGATATGGACAATACTGAATTAAAGGAAGCAGTTGTTCCTTATACAGAGGCCATCCTTATGTCGGTGAGGCCTTTATTGCAACCCTGGTTAACTACCCTTGAACCGGGGCAGGCTGGTGATCAGGGAGGTCCTGGGCAGCTGGAGGAAGGAGATCCTCTGCAGTTTCGCCTGATCAGTGCAGATCACCGCATTCCGGAACTGAAAGACCTCACGGATCTTATTTTTCTTGCCGGACAATCGATGGACAATAATGAACCTTATCATTTTGACCTGTTGCCGGCAGCAATACTACAGTTCAGCAAGGAGATTACCGGAGAAACCATCGCACAACTGGAACCTGCTTTTTTGCGTGCTTATAAAGCGAACAGTCAATGGTCTTCCGGATTGGGTTTATTTGATCGCTTACTTGCCGCTTTTCTGATCAGCTATAGTGGCTACCTGACGGTACAATTTCCGGAACATGCCTCCGGACTGATCAAGTTAAAGAAGCAGTACCCGACAGGGGACCTGGACCTGGATTCCTGGGGACGCCGGATCGATTGCCACCTGTTTGATCCGTTTAAAATGATTTTCGATTCGGTACTGGAGCAAATAAAAAAAGGGACTTCAATTCCTTTGTTGTCTACCTCGACTCACACTCCTTCATATATTGATCCGGGAATACTCGTGCAAAGGTTTAAGGCCTATCAGGAGGCAGGAGCGGAGCCTGATGCCATGGATGTACAGCTGGCGTTGCAGCGATGCGCATTGGATGATCCCGGGGAGGCTTTGGGAATGGCGCAATCTGAATTGCAGGGAGAGTATAAAGCGCTGCTGACTTACTTTTTAGACAAAAATGCATCCCTTGACGGGGAGGTCATACATCCCAACTGGTGGTTAACTGCGGCGATACTCCGTAAAGACGGACAGATCCCACAAGCCCTGAAGGCTGAGGCTGAGCAGGAAGTGCTTCAGGCTTTATTTAAGGGGGAGTTTGAATGGAAAGCTTCTTTGAATGAGTATCTTGCGTATGGGGAATACAATTACGAAACGGGTAAATCCGAACGTTATAAAGCCTGGAGTCCGGAGATTTTAGTGAAATATCCCGTCCATGCTTCCAAAAAAAGAGCGCGCTATCTGTTTGTAGAGTACTTCTTTGAGAAAGAACTTCAGGAAGCATGGGAAACGGATGTCCCGAGGCTGATCTTTGCTTTTCCTAACCATCCTGACCTGATCTTAAGCAGCCGGATTAATCAATATCTTAAAATCTCCTATGCGGAGAGTGATGGGTTAAGGGCGCTGATCAAAATGTTGATGTCGCTCCGTCAGCTGAATGGAGAGTTGTCGCCTTTAGGGAATTTAATTGTTGCTGCAGGGATGCTCCATTCTGATAAAACGGTCCGCGGATATGCCGCAGAACTTTGGTTTGAAAGGGTTGAAGAAAGAAGGATTACCAGCGCGGAGACCGGCAGGATACTGGGATTGCTGGAACGGATAGAATGGGCACCTCTGAAAAGATTAACGGATTTGATGATGAGCCATATGATGGGCTTGAGTACCGCTCATCATATGGCATTGGAAGAGCTGATTGTGGCTTTACTTTCCCAACTGGAAACAGAACCGGTTAAAAACCTTAAAAAGCTATTGGAAATTTACCATGAACTGATTGCCTTAAATGGTTCGGTCGCAGATCTGGAGAAGATACCTCAGCTCAAGACCTGGCACATCACCGGCAGTCTGAAAAAAGTAGTTGGAGAATTATTGAGCAAACAGTTATAAATTGAAAAAGGCCATTAAAAGGGCATGTTGTCCTTTTTAATGGCCTTTCTGATGATCCTGATATTTAACAGCACTGGAGAATCAGCCAGCTGTTTTCAAATTTTTCTTCCTTTAAATCTGCTTCTTTAATCCAGAAGTATAGCCTGCCTGAATCTCCCCACATCATTCCACATTCGTCTTCATTGCTGTCTATCTGCAATAGTAAATTCCAATTTCCGGAATTGTCTTTTAAAGATTGTGCTTTGGGGTCCTCATAAGCGGTAGCATCACCACAATAGAATCCATTGCTAACGAGCTCACACTCATATTCCATTCCACCCTGAATGTTGTTGGAATGCCCCAGTACCTTATTGACATTTCCTTCATTAAGGTCTTCATTCAAATTGTAATAACTATCGTATTCTTCATCACTGAGATTGACTTCTTCCATGAGGCTGCTTTGGTAGTCCGGAACGTCGGGAGCGGCACTGTAAGTCAGAGATG
Organism: Pedobacter sp. KBW06; assembly: GCF_003852525.1. GTDB lineage: Bacteria > Bacteroidota > Bacteroidia > Sphingobacteriales > Sphingobacteriaceae > Pedobacter. Next base: position 665,122 of record NZ_QAJL01000003.1, on the reverse strand, counting down.
CCGGCTCAAAAAATGCCCAGTCTTCCAGTTGCTCCGGTTTTTCTTTTCTCACCAGGGCGCTGAGAGGGCCTTTATAATAGTATACTTTGGACTTGTCTTTATCCTCAGGATCATAACCCCAGGTTTCCTGACTGGAGTCATAAAAAAAGTAAAGGATTCCTGTTGCAGGTAGCTTAGCTTCCAGATCAAGATGATGTAATTCTTCCAGATTGATCTGGGCTATAAAAGACATCGGAGCGCCATCATTCGCAAACCAGCTCATGTTTTCCGGTAAGTCAGGTAATCCTCCGATTTTGGATTGTCCTAAATGGATTTGTGTCTCTGCCTTTTTATTTAAAGTAATGTGAATGCCGTTTTTTATTTTCGGCGCTGCAATTTCCCATATTCTGGAGAGGTGATTTTCTTCAAATAGTTGCTTTAACTGTTCTTTGTTCATATTGGGGTGATTGGTCTACTAAAAATAAATTTATATAATTTTATCTGTAAAAATGGTATAGATAAATCGATAAAAAATTTCTGAATAAACAGCGTTCCAATTGGGAATGTGGGAAGGGGAGGGCCGGCTGAGCGGAGAAAATTAACGTATCGAAGCATTGGAAACATGCTTCGATACATAATAATTGATGACCTTGATGAGGTCTATAAGTAGAATCTTAGGCCTCAGTAACGACCGTACTAGATTTTATTTTTAAGTTCTTGAATTGGTATTCAGAAATGATGTGTTTCTTTTCACTGATCTGAGTGAATTCGAATTGTTCTTCTTCCTGCAGGGAAAGGTAGGCTTCTTTGGCTTTAAGGTAAGCACAACGGTATAATTCTCCTCCATTTTGGAGTTTTCCGCTCTTTTCATGCTGATAAGCCGCTTTATATTCGCTCAGCTTGTCCTGAAACATACGTTCTACTCTTCCTAAGGTTGCGGTTTTTGCACTGAATAATAATTCCCAGTCATCATAACCACCATCTCTTGCTGTGGTTAAATTTAAGGTTAGTGTTTTACTTTTTCCTTCATTGGAAGAACCAATTTTTATTAAACCACCTCTTCTTGATCCGGAGATATAGATATAGCCTGGTTTTAGCTCTCTCAGGGCAGCAGCAATTTTAGTCGTATCGCATTGTGGACAAAAGCCTCCGATAGTTTTTAAGGTATGCGTGTCATTTTCGCTGCATGCAGCAGTGTTACAGGCGATCACCTTGTCCGCCTCAGTCATACTTTTCTGTAGATCTTCTGTGATATCTCCCCCCTCGGCATCGAACAATAGTTCTGATGAGATCTTGTGTTTCTTTAGAAAGGTTTCCTGTTCCTTTGTTAATAGGTGCTTAATTGTCATTTCCAAAATTAGGCATATTTATTGGTTTTAAATTGATTTAGCTGAATCGGGTTTTATTTGGACAATTAATTGTTCTTTTGTGTTTTTATTCTCTTTTTTTAATACCTGCTGTAGTTTTGGCTTTATAATGTTGCGCTTTGGGTAATGTGGATGTGGCCTGAGTTTTTTCCGCTGTTCTTTTCAAATAGCATAACAGATTTGTTATAAAATAATTTGACCTGGTATTGTTTATGTAAAATAATGTGGCAATATTTGAGAGTAAAGCAAAAAACAAATCAATACATATGGCTATTAACTTACAAAAAGGGCAGAGGGAGAATTTAAATGCCCCAAAATTTACTGTTGGACTTGGATGGGATACGAATAGTTCAAACGGACATGATTTCGATTTGGATGCTTCAGTTTTTATGCTTGGTGAAGATAAAAGGCTGGTTTCGGACGGACACTTTATCTTTTATAACAATTTGAATTCTCCGGATGGCGCGGTAGAACATACCGGCGATAACCTTACCGGTGAAGGAGATGGTGATGATGAGAGCATTAAAGTTGACCTTACTAAAACAGATCCGAAGGTTTCGGAGCTTTGTATTGTCGTGACGATACACGAAGCACATGCCCGCAAACAGAATTTTGGACAGGTGAAAAATTCATTTGTCCGCATCATTGACCACAATGGTGTAGAACTGATGAAGTATGAGCTGGAAGAAGATTTCTCTATTGAGACGGCTGTAGAGTTTGGCCGGATTTACCGCAGAAACGGAGAATGGAAATTTGAAGCAGTAGGCGTGGGCATGAATGGTGGATTACAGGATTATCTGAATAAATACCAGTAATTAGACTGGAAATATAGAAAAAGGCTGTCCGTTTTTTGGAGTATACTTCATTTTCGGACAGCCTTTTTGTTAAACCTTTAGTCCGCCGAACATGCTAAATAAGATGATCGAAAGGACAATAACTGTAATCAACACATAAAGTTTATCTTTTTCCAATACAAAGGCCAGCAGTGAAAACCCGATCCTCAAAATGGGGGTTGCAATCAGGATGACAACACCAAGTTGTATGATCTCTTTGGCACTTCCCTCTCCGAGGCCTTTTAATATCCCGGTTAAACTGGTATAACCTGCAGGCTCCCCATTAAAAACGGTATAATGGGGAATTCCCGATCCGTGCTGATATAAATACCAGATCCCGCCAATAATTGCTACTATTCCTGAAATCAGGACACCATATCGCAAAACCTGACCGATAAGTTGCTGCATGTCGTAATCGGTCACTTTATTAATCTTTTCTATCTTCATTGTATTAAAATTTATGATGAATACCGTTATAAATCATATTGATGGCGATCAGGGTGATTGCGCTGCAAAAGATGATTTTCAGCCATTTTACATTAATTCTCATGAGCAGTTTAGAACCGGTAAAAGCACCTGCAAGTACGCCGATGATCACCGGAAAGGCGATGCCTGGGTCGATATATCCTCTTTGAAGATAGACTACGGCACTGGCTGCAGCAGTGACACCTACCATAAAATTACTGGTGGTGGTACTTACCCGAAAGGGTACCCGCATGGCGCTGTCCATCGCAAGGACTTTGAGTGCACCAGAACCAATTCCCAATAAACCGGAAAGAACCCCTGCTACAGTCATGATGGAAAATCCGCCTGCAACATTCTTTAGTTTATATTCAATGATACCCTCCTTTGTCGGATAGCTGCTGTTTAATTTCAATGCATAGGAGAGCTTACTGCCTTCTGTCAGGGCGGTCTCATGTTTCTTTCGCAGGGTCATGGCCGCAGAAAAAATAAGCATTACCCCAAACAGGATGGCTACAATATTTACAGGCGTATAAATCGCCAGGATGGCGCCAATGACTGCACCAGAGGTCGTGGCAATTTCGAGGAACATTCCAAGTCTGATATTGGTGATGCCTTCTTTTACATAGGCACTGGCTGAACCTGAAGAAGTCGCTATAGAAGCCACCAGTGCGGCACCAATTGCATAACGGATATCCACATGGAAGCCTAGTGTTAACAGAGGAATGATCACCACACCTCCGCCCAGACCCGTTAATGAACCAGCAAGGCCTGCAAGATAAGCACCCAGTAAAAGGATGAGGGTAAAGAATAAAATATTCATAATGTTAATAGTTATTGTCTAAAATGGTTAGGACCAGCTGTTCTGCAAGCTGATGGTTCTTTTGTGCAATGGCTGCAGCCAGTGATTCATGTAAATGCTGACTGCCGGCAAAATTTTTGATGTCTTCTGCATCCCGAAGGGAGAAGAAGTTGCGCATCACCGTGCTGAAATTCTCATACAGATCAGAAAGGACATGATTACCGGATGATTTTGCGATGCTGATGTGGAAAGCAATGTCTGCTTCTGCGCACTTCTTTTGCTGATTGCCCTCAATGGCTTTCTTGCGCTGTTGTAAATGTTCCTGCATCATAAGGATATCTTCATCACTTCGATGCTGACAAGCTAGCCTGACGATTTCCTTCTCCAGCAAGGAACGCACGCTGTTGATCTCTTCGAAATCAGCCCGTTTTAAACGTTGGGAAAGTGTTTCATCCTTAATTTTCGAGGCAACAAAAGTCCCCGAACCCTGCTGTACCTTTAGAATTCCGGAAATGGCCAGTGTTTTTATGGCTTCACGGATACTGGAACGTCCCACGCCGTAAAATGCCATGAGCTCCGGTTCTGCGGGGATTTTTTCTCCCTTTTTCAATTTCCCCGAAGCGATATCTTTCTGGATTCCGATGATGACTTTATCGGAAAGTTTTAGTGTTGTTTTCATATTTAAACATCAGATGTTTCAAAGGTAGGTGTTAATCCTTAAACATCTGATGTTTGTGCTGATTTTATGACATTTTTTTAGTGTTTCTTTATTTCATTGATGGAAAGATGATCACATAGATCGCCCATGACTGGTATAACTAATGACATTTGTGTAATGTGAATTAGAGATACCTTTGATTAAATATGCGTATTTTGAAGATGTAAGAAGTAAGCTAAAACGGTTGCCTCAGTTCTTCTTCTCTGACTACACGGGTCCTCTTTCTCATTTTTCCTTTGATCATCTTATCATGTGTTTCGGAAATCTGATCCTCATCAAGGTACCTGATTTCGTAGTATTCTACCAGTCTGAGTTTATGATTGATCCATTTGTATTTTTCAGAACCCCAGTTTCCGGCACCATTGCGCCAGGCGGCGGAAATGGTTTTGCTTTTTACATCAATGGCAGGTTGTGATAAATCAGATAGTTTTTGATGATAATCAAAATGTTTTGTTTTGGGATTATACAGGTAGTAGTTATTGCCATAGTTTGGGCCGGCGCCTCCCGAATGTGAGTAGATTTGTAAATCAGGATAACCATCGAAATTGACGTCTACAGGATGAATGATCTGAGTCGTATCGTTTACCAGACCAGGTTCTTTAATCACCTGGATCAATTTGTTGTTTTTATAGATCTTTATCCCTAAAATAGGAACTGAGGCATCAGGAAAGGATTGGTCTTCCGGATAGGAACTATATTTTATCCGCAGCTGCAGGCCGTTTATGGTTTGAAGTTTTCGCTTTCCGATCCATAAATCATCAATGTAGATCCTTCCCGGAGTTACCTGGCCATCAATTGAAATGTGCTCCCCCTCGTACCATTCGTCGGTTTCCTTTGTAACGGCAATGAAATCACCTGCATAGAGCTGTTTAAACTGATCGCTTCCGGTAGCTCCGTTATAAAATTTAACATCAACCGGAAAGTATAAGAAAGACTGATATGCTTTTGCTGCTTTCAGTTTAAAAGTGCTAAAAGCTTGTTTGTAGCTCAGGTATTTTTTTGCGGTCCTGTAACCAAAATCCCCTAAAGGGTAGCTGTAATAAGTACCCGAATCGACCTTTACAGAATCAGATACCAGCTCAAATTTCTTTGATTTGAGTATAAACAGGTTTTTATCTGAGTAAAAATTGCTGTCACTTAGCTGATACCTGTAGCTGTCTGCTGAAGAGTAATTGTCAAATGCCTGATTCCATATAAAACCATTGTTGAAAAATGGCCTGGCAGGATTCCAGTAGTTTCTTTGTTTTCCAATATAGAGCTCCATGCCTACATATCTTCTGACCAGGGAGTCACTGTAGGTGATGTGGAAATTATCCGGGGAATGTTGATTCAGCCAAACCATCTGGATCGGGTAATATTCCTTATTGTTCGGGTCGTTCTTGTTGATGACCACTACATATCTGACACCAATGGCGCTGTCTAAGAGTGGCTTGTACTGGTAATTGTAAAAGGTGCTGATGTTTAAATCCGGATTGGTGTTTTGTTGAGCATAAGGCCGAAAATAAGTATTTATAAAAGCGCTGTCTGTGTGGTGCTCAACCTTATAAATTCCGGTTTTTACCTGCGCGCGCACGAAAGAGCTGATGAAGAGTAAGGGGAGTAGCGATAAACTGATTTTAACAATGAAAGTAGGGAAGGACGATTTAAGCAGAAGCATAGAAAGGGTACAGTATCAAATTTGAAACTGCAAAGATCATCATAATAGAAGAATTACGGGCATCCCGTCAATTAGTTCTTTTTGTCTTTCTCTTTCTGGTCCTTCTTAGGTGCAATCCCTCTGTCGACATTTAAGGTATAAGCCGATTCCGAAGCGTCGAAAGCCTGTTTCAATATTTCCGTATCGGGCTGTTCATGTCCTTCAGGAAGGTCGAAGTTTTCATCGAAACCATTGGAATGAATATCTTTTTGGCTTTGCTGATCATCTGATTCTGAGTTTACAGCATCATCTAGAGGTACATTGTCTTCCGGATTTATGGGCGTAGTCATGTTTTTTGCTTTAAGTATATAAGGATAACAAATTATCGCGCTGCTTGTTTCAGAAATAAAGAGGATGCTGTGCTGTCTATTCAGATTCAGGCCAATGGAATACGAGCAGGAAACCATCCGGATCCCTGACATATAATGCTTTAAATCCATAAGAGGTTGTCGATGGCTCCTGTACATCAACCCCATTTGACGACAGATAAGTGTATACCTTATCGAGCTCTTTGCAGCCAAAATAGATCGACATGTCATGGCGGTCAAGCCAGGCATTTGCGGTAATTGGTTTCGGACAGCTCTTTTCCCCTCTGGGCTCTAACATGAGTTCAATTCCGTTTAGCCGAAGTAAAGCCCATTGGAAATCATCTTTTCGCTCTGATTTATCATCAGTTTGTACCAGATCAAAACCCAGTAAATCGCGGTAAAAGCGAACCGATGCAGGCATATTAAAAACAGACAATAAAGGGGCCGATCCCTGAAGGTTAATCGGTTTGGCTGAGTTGTTCGTATTTGACATAGTAATTCTCCTTATATCTTAACCATCTTGGTGAGCATAAGTTAGTTGAATATTTATAAATTACGAAACAGTAATGAGAATTTCAGTTAATACCTGTCTGTGACATTGCTGTAAGGGAATATTCCTACTTTAGGCTCCCGACAGGAATACGATAAAACGAGAAGAATCATGAGAATTAAGGAACTACATCTGCTGACGAATAATTTACAAAATACAGCTCAATTTTATACTCAGGTACTTGGCGCTGCCATAAAAACAGAAAATGAGCAGGAACTTTCTCTCTTACTGGGCGAAACGCTGATTTCTTTTCAAAATTCCCCGGAAGAAAATCCGGTTTACCACCTTGCTTTTGATATTCCAGGCAATAAACTGGAAGAAGCCTTTCATTGGCTGAAACAAAGAACAACGATCTTACCGGTAACTGCGGAGACTGAATTTTCGGACTTCCAGCTATGGAATGCAAAGTCATTTTATTTTTATGACAATAACGGAAATCTTCTGGAACTGATTTGTCGCTATGACCTTGACAATGATTCTGATCTTATTTTTGATGGTTCTTCCATTCTATATGTCAGTGAAATTGGTTTGGTTTCTGACGATGTTCCTTTTTTAGCGGAAACCCTGATGAGCAAATATGGGTTGGAGGTTTATTCAAAACAACCTGCTCAGGATAATTTTACCGCATTGGGAGATGAAGAGGGCTTGTTAATCATTGTAAATGCCGATAGAAATTGGTTTCCTACGGAAAAGAAAGCCAAATCATTCCCCACTAAAATTGTTTTCAATATCGGAACCGGTGAGGATCAGGAGCTCAGGATCTCTTAGGGCTTAAAGGCCTTCGTGGTCCAGCGGGAGTGCGACATAAAAAGTGGTTCCGATGCCCAGCTGGCTTTCAAACCAGATCTTTCCGCCCTGGGCATGGGTATATTCCTTACATAGGAAGAGTCCAAGTCCGATGCCTTTTTCATTGGCAGTGCCATAAGTAGACTGGGCTTTAAGAGAGAAAATTTCCGCTTTGTTTTCTTTGGCAATCCCATTCCCGTTGTCCTGAACTTTAATCAGGCAATGCTGGTCTGATTTGCTGACACTAAGTTGAATGAGCCCCTCTTCGGGTGTGAATTTAATCGCATTTCCGATAATGTTCCGGACAATCAGCTGAAGCATGTGGACGTCTGACATGACGGCCAGCAAAGGGTCAATCTGGTGAGTCAGCTTGATTTTCTTCTCTTTTGATGCTGCTTTCTGAATGCTGATTACCGGTGCAAGCACTTCGCTTAAGTTATTGATTTCCAGGTTTACCTTTCCGTCGTTGAGCTGAGCCTTAGACCAGGAAAGCATATTGTCCAGCATTTCCTGAGTGCTGCTTACCGCATTGGTCAGCTTCTTTTCCATCATTTCTTTTTCTTCTTCAGAAAGGACATCCATTCTGAACAATTCCATATAGCTTTGAATAGAAGCCAATGGAGAACGCAGGTCATGTGAAATGATCGAGAAGAATTTTGTTTTTTCATGGTTCATCCTTTCCAGCATCTGTGCTTTTGCTTCAGCGGATCTTTTTTCCTTGTAATAAGCGGTCTTCAGATAATAAAGGCCCACAAATATGACCATGATGTTGATGATATAGGTAGAGGCCATGTCAATAAACATGGCGGCATCATTTGTATAGGTACTCTGGATATCCTGTGGGTTTTTATATTCAAAAAAGAGCAATCCAAGACCGGTACCTAAAGAAAGGACAGACCATAACCAATATTGTTTCCTGGGAGAAATGATCATAATCATGAAAAAGGCCAGGGTGAAAGATAGCAGTGAAGGCCCCCTGACTCCGGCATTGAAGAAATAATTGGTGCCCAACATCAACAATACCATGACCGAAGAAATGATAACACTGAATTTGAGCTGCTTCCTGAAACGGGCCAGGTAATAAGTGATACAGAAACTAAGGAATAAGAGGGTAAATATCGCTGCTGCTACTTTTAACCCGGTATAATAGCTGAAAGGAACGTTATAGCCGACGATGATAATGGCGATGACACAGATCGAATTGAAGACCTGATTCTCCAGTTTGAATTGTCCCGGGGCGCCAATGAGAAAGTAGATCGCTCTTTTTAAAAGGATAAGGAAAGGAGGGGTGCCTTCTGTTGGTAGCATGGCGTAAAAATACGGAAAGTATTGTAGAAAAGAATTCAGCTAAGAGTTAATGATGGAGAAATGAACACTCATCTGATATAAATGGTATGAGTCTTGTACCATGAAGCCCAGAAGATATGGAAGAAAAAAATGTACCCTTAGTTGAACACTTAAGCGCATACGAGACCGTACCTGGAATGTTTCTCGTTCTTTCAGAACGGCTCATGATCCTGACGGCCAGTGACGCTTATTTAAAAGCAAGGGGCTTGAGCAGGGCCGAAATTACCGGACAATTCGTCTTTGACGTTTTTCCACCTGATCCTGCAATTCCCTATGAATTGGGCTTCGCAGGCTCCTTTCAGGAAGTGCTCAGTACAGGGAAACCGCATCAGTTGCCGCTAATACGACAGGAATTACCCGATCAGGGAAATAAAACCCATATGAAACAACGGTATTGGGATGTGACCCATACCCCTTTCCTTAATGAGGAAGGAGAAGTTCAATATATTGTTCAGCATTGCTTTGATGTCACAGATCTGGTTCAGGCGAAAAAAGGAGTGGAGCAACGCGAAAAAGAGCGCTGGGCAAGTGAAACACACCTTGGTTTTCTTTTGAATGCCATGCCTCAACAGGTTTGGACAGCCACAGCGGATGGGGTGATCAATTACGTGAATCAGGTCTGTTGTTTCGATTTTGGTAAAAATGCGGAAGAGCTTAAAACACTTGGATGGGAAAGCTTTGTGCATCCGGAAGACCTTCCAGGCTGTTTGAATGCCTGGAAAAAAGCATTACAGACCCAGCTGGAATATATGGTGGAATTCCGGTTGCTGATGTGGGACGGCCAATATAAATGGTTTCTGGGGAAAGCCATCCCGCTGATCGAAGAAGGGAAACTGAGGTTGTGGATGGGGACCAATACCAATATTGACCATCAAAAAAGCAATGAACAGAAAAAAGATGAGTTTCTGTCTATTGCCAGTCATGAACTTAAAACGCCTCTAACTACCATTAAGGCATTTAACCAGCTCATGAAGCGGACCAACGACATCGATAAATTACATGGTTTCGTTGAAAAGTCTGCCAGTAACATCTTCCGCCTGGAAAAACTCATTAGCGACCTGCTGGACGTGACCAAAATCAATGCCGGTAAAATGAGCTATACGATAAAAGAATTTGACTTCGGACAAATGCTGCAGGAAAGTGTGGAAAGCGTACAGTATACCTCCCCGAATCATGAATTGATATTAGCGGAAACAGAAAATGTGATTTATAACGGTGATCGCTTCAGAATTGAGCAGGTCCTGAATAATTTCCTGACCAATGCTGTTAAATATTCTCCGGGAGGAGGGAAGGTACTGATCAAGAGCAAAGTTCAATTGGACAATATCATTGTTTCTGTGCAGGATTTTGGAATCGGGATTGCGAGCAATGACCTTCAGCGATTATTTGAGCGGTACTATAGGGTAGATAATTCTGCTTTAAGGTTTGAGGGGCTTGGTCTGGGGCTGTTTATTTCTTCAGAGATCCTGAAAGGACATCAAGGCAGTTTTTGGCTCGAGAGTAAACCGGGAGAGGGTTCCACCTTTTATTTCAGACTTCCGCTCTCCAATACATCATCCTTACAGCCGATTATTGAAAAACACCTTTTTTATAAGGACGACAGCATAACGGTTTCCTATAACAAACAACATCGCCGGCTGGATGTAGACTGGACTGGTTTTCAGAGTTTTGAATCCGTGCAGCGGGGAGGAATGCTGCTGTTGGAAATGTTGAGGGAAAATCAATGCAATAAGATCCTGAATGATAACCGGAATGTTTTAGGTACCTGGTCTGAAGCTTCCGAATGGGCGGGCGAAGTCTGGTTTCCTATGATTGAAAAAGCAGGACTTGAATATTTTGCATGGATCTATTCGCCGAGTGTATTTAGTCAGCTTTCTGCCAAAAAAAGTGTAGACATTGCCGTAGGGAATGTCGTTACACAGTTTTTTACAGATATCAGTTTTGCCGAAGACTGGCTCAATAACAAGTAGTTTATTCTCCGGCCAGCGATGGACTTTGAACAGAAACGTGCTTCCTGGTGTAGGAAGCCAGCCAGATCAAGGCGGCAAGTGCATAAACACAAAGTACAATGATTGACGAATTGCTGACCGAATTTCCAGGTCCTTTGGCAATGATGAATAAAGAAAGGATGGACAATCCGATTCCCCCACCCAGAAAATAAGAGGTAGAGGCCAGACTGGAAGCCAGACCATAATGCTTTGCCGGAATTCCCTGTACCGAAATTACCGATAAACTGGTATAACAAATGGTCATCCCAAGTCCCGAAACGCAGGCCGCAGAGCACAATAGTAAAATCAGGTTATGGTTCATCAATACGGAACCAAGGAGGAAGCCTGCTCCACCCACCATCAGCGTCATTCCAAAAACTCCCGTTTGCCATACATTTAACCTTTTCATCACTGATGGTAAAGCAAATTTGGCAAAGAGTGCAGATAAGAGGCTAAATGGAACGAGTGTCACCCCGGCTTTGGCTGCGGTAAAATGCATGTCTTTTTGTATCAATAACGACAGGATGAACATATATCCTGTAAAGTAAGCGCCAAGAAGCAGGAATACACCAATGCCGGTAACCGTAGCTTTAGAGCGGAAAAGAGACATGTCTATTAAAGGTTCTTTTTGTACTTTTAAGCGGTGCAGGATAATCTTTGTGCCGACAATTACGGCTATAGCCAGCGCAATCAGCATCCCGTAATGCTCACGGATTGCACCAAGCTCATGAACACCATAGCTCAGCATTAATAACACAATCACCAATAAGAAACCGGAAATAAGGTCGGGTTTTGATTTGGATTCCTTTGCCGGATCAGCCGACAAATAATACCAGGCGAGGATGATGATGGCAGTTAAAACGGGCACGTTAATGAAAAATATCCAGTGCCATCCCCAAAAAGTAGTGATAATTCCGCCGAGCGCGAGCCCGCTTCCTGATCCAATGGCCGCAAATGAACTGAATATTCCGATGGCTTTTGCGCGTTCACGGGGTTCGGTAAAAGTATGGGTAACGATAGAAAATGCGGAAGGCATGATTAAAGCCGCACCGATTCCCTGGGCGGCCCGGAAAAAGGCCAGCAGCTCAAAAGAGGGAGATAACCCCGCCCCTAAAGAAGTGAGCATAAATAATACCGAGCCGGCAATAAAGATGTTCTTTTTGCCGATAAGGTCAGAAAGTTTTCCTCCAATGATTAGAAAACCTCCATATAATAGTACATAGAGCGTTTGTAACCATTGTACCTTATCGCTGCTTAAGCCATAATCCGATTGTATAGATGGAATCGCCAGGTTGACAATCGCAATGTCAAGGGCTTCTACAAATATACCAACAGAGGCAATGGCGAGGATGAGGTTCTTTCTTTGAATCATATAGTATAATTTTCTTGCAAAGGTAAGCCCAGTGAAACAGAGTAAAAATAAGTTCTGATTATTTAGAACAAATGATCATTATTTGTTATTTTCACAGAACAAACGTAATTTTTGATCTTAAATATGACACTGCAAACAGAACAAGTCGGACAAGCACCTATTGTATTAGACGATAAAGATTATGAAATCCTCAGGCTGCTCCAGGAAAATTCCAAGTTAACCATTCGTGAAATTGCCTCAAAAGTGCATCTGAGCCCAACACCAACGCATGAACGGATCAAACGACTCGAAAGGGAAGGAGTAATCAGAAAATATGTCGCATTGCTCGATAACCGGAAAATCAATAAGGGAATTACCGTTATTGTACAGATCTCTCTGAAAGAACACAATAAAAGGGCTGCTCAGGAATTTATTGATGCGGTACTGGATTTTAAAGAAGTTACCGAGTGTTATAACATTTCCGGAGATTTTGATTTTATGCTCAAAATTGTGGTCGAAAGCATGGGGAGCTTCCACTATTTCTCTGTAAATAAATTGAGTGAAATCTCGGGAATTGCGCAGACCAAAAGCATTTTCGTGATGGATACGATCAAAGAAACACCTTTATTGCTTTAAATTGTACTGATGAGCAGGGCAGGAGGCTCCGGAAACAGGATCGCCATGCCGTGGTTCAGGAAAGGGCAGTCTGGAAAGGGGCCGTAAAATGACATTCCAAAGGTAATAAATGCGCCAAACTCCTTGGGATTACAAGCTATGGGTGATAATTTTGCTTCATTACAAATCCTATAGAAATGTTAAATTTTGAATTTAAAAACCCAACCAAAATCATTTTTGGAAAAGGTGAAATAGAAAAGATAAGCAGAGAGATTCCAACCGGAGCTAAAGTAATGATGCTTTATGGAGGTGGGAGTATTAAAACCAACGGTGTATATGATCAGGTGATCCACGCATTAAAAGCCTTTGAGGTTGTTGAGTTTGCCGGAATTCCGGCGAATCCGGAATATGAGGTATTGATGCAGGCCTTAAAAGTGATTAAGGAAGAAAAGATTACCTATATGCTGGCTGTTGGTGGTGGATCTGTAATAGATGGGGTAAAATTCCTTTCTGCTGCGGCTGTATACCAGGGAGCACATCCATGGGATATCTTAACAAAAAGCATCAGAACTGAAGTTGGATTGCCTTTCGGTTCGGTACTGACCTTGCCTGCAACAGGTTCAGAAATGAATTCCGGTGCCGTAATTACCCGTGCAGAAACACAGGAAAAGCTGGCCATGGGCGGACCTGGTTTATTCCCTGAGTTCTCTATCCTTGATCCTGAGGTGGTAAAATCCATTCCGAAACGTCAACTGGTAAATGGTGTTACCGATGCTTTTACCCATGTATTGGAACAATATATGACTTATCCTGCAGGAGCACATTTGCAGGATCGTTTTTCAGAAAGTATCCTGCAGACGCTGATAGAAGTAGGCCCTAAAGTAATAGAAAACCCTGCCGACTATGAAGCTGCTGCGAATTTTATGTGGAGCTGCACAATGGCGCTGAATGGTTTGATCCAAAAAGGAGTGCCTACGGACTGGGCAGTGCATGCCATGGGACATGAGTTGACTGCTTTATTTGGCATCGACCATGCGAGAACACTGGCGATCATTGCGCCAAGCCATTACCGTTATAACTTCGAAGCGAAGAAAGAGAAGCTGGCACAGTATGGACAGCGTGTATGGGGGATTCAGGAAGGTACTGTAGAGGAGATTGCAACAATTGCCATCGCAAAAACTGAAGATTTTTTCCATGCGATGGAAATCAAAACAACACTTGGAGAGTATACGGATGATTATGAAGGAACGGCAGAGAAAATTTCCAAACGCTTCACCGAAAGAGGCTGGTTGGGATTGGGTGAGCATAAAACGCTTTCTCCTTCAGACGTAGAGAAAATCGTAGCAATGAGCTATTAATATATCCTGTTAAATAGGGGCCCCGGTTCCCGATCTTAATTTTAGGATCCGGAACCGGGGCTTTTTTGTGCCCATGCTATTCCGGGGCTTATCTGTACTTCGGATGCCGGAATCCGAAATAATTCTGGATATTTGCCGGAGCAAGCCTTTTAATTTATCAATATGGAGCTGTTATTAGTTGAAGATGATCTTCGTGTTTCAGAACTCGTTAAAAGAGGGCTGGAGGAGCAGGGCTACCTGGTTACACTGGCTTACGATGGATTGATGGGAAAGAAATTAATGACCTCCAACCGTTACGATCTGATCATTACGGATATTGTACTTCCCCGGATGAATGGAATTGAGCTGTGTAAAGAAATCAGAATGATCTGGCCGGAAATTCCGGTCATCATGCTCACTGCCCTCGGTACTACAGATGACAAGATTGATGGTTTTGATGCTGGTGCAGATGACTATCTGGTGAAACCTTTCGACTTTCGGGAGCTTCACGCAAGGATAAAAGCCCTGCTGAACCGTTCCTTAAGTACTTCACATGCTCCGGTAGCGAAGGTATTAAAATATGCAGACCTGGAAATGAACCTGCAAACCAACGTGGTGAGCAGGATGGGAATGGAAATCAGCCTTACTCCTAAAGAATTTAAGCTCCTGGAGTACATGTTGCGGAATAAAGAGCGGATTCTGACACGCGCAGAGATCGCAGACAAAGTATGGGATACCCATTTTGATACGGGAACCAATTTCATAGACGTTTATATGAACTATCTTAGAAAGAAAATTGATAAGAACTTTGATCATAAACTAATTCATACCAAAACCGGAATGGGCTTTATTTTCAAAGAAAGCTGATCCTGAAAAATACAAAGCCTTGAAAATCCGCTACAAACTCAGCCTTTTATTTACCCTGCTTTTTGCGGTGATCATCTCCGGATTTGCCTTTTTTATCTATTTCTCCTCGGCAGAGAACAGGGAGGAGGAATACTATAAGCGCCTGAGACAACTGGCGGTTACTAAAACCAATCTTTTGCTGGACGCTAAAGTAGAGCCGGGTGTTTTACAAACGATCTATAAAAATTCTCCGGGCTCTTTGTTCCAGGAGGAAGTGGCGGTTTATGATACAGATTTTCAGCTGTTGTACCATGATGCGGTAAATATTGACAAGATCAAAGAAACCAGGGCGATGATTGCCGAGATTGTCAGCAAGGGAGAGATTCAGTTTAACCAGGGAGAACTTCAGGCAGTCGGTTTTTTATATCGGTATAAAGGAGCGGATTATGTCATCACTGCTGCTGCAAAAGACGAATATGGGTTGATAAAGCTGGGGAACCTTCGTTTTATCCTGATTTTATCGGCGATTGGAAGCATCGTTCTAACGGTTTTTGCGGGCTACTTTTTTGCCAAACATGCCCTGAAGCCCGTAGCGGACATGGTCGATGAAGTGGAGGAGATTACGGCTAAAAACCTTGACCTGAGGCTCAAAGTTGAGAACAGTAAAGACGAAGTCGGAGAGCTGGCCATCACCTTTAACCGGATGCTCGACAGAATTGAGAACTCCTTTGATGCCCAGAAAGAATTTGTCTCCCATATCTCTCATGAACTGAGAACACCATTGGCCACCGTAATTGCAGAACTGGAAATCTCTCAGAATAAAGAACGAAGTACAGTTGAATACCAAAAAGCGATTGAACTGGCCTTAACGGATGCCCGTAAACTGGCCCGCTTAAGTACAAGTTTGCTGAATCTGGCGAATGCGAGCTATGACCAGGCAGAGATCAGCTTTAAGGAAATCCGTCTGGATGAAGTGCTGCTGGATGCAAGAACGGAAGTGATGCACAACCAGGCGGGATACCAGGTGAACATCATCTTTGATCAGGAAGCGGAAGACGATGATTTTATCTCGATTCAGGGGAATGAGCACCTGTTAAAGCTTGCCTTTATCAACCTGATGGAGAACAATTGCAAGTTTTCTGAAAACCAGGAATCTGTGGTCTCTATTTCCTACTACAAAGAAAAAACGATCCTGCGTTTTTCGGACCAGGGGATCGGTATTGCCGAAAAAGACATACAAAACCTCTTTAAACCCTTTTACAGAGGGAATAACAAAGAGTATGCGGAAGGGAATGGCATCGGCCTTGCCCTGACCAAAAAGATTGTTGACCTCCATAACGGAGAAATTCTGCTGACCTCCAAAGAGCATGAAGGAACTACTTTTATCCTGATCCTAAACCACGTTTAGTAAAATCCTGCCCTTTTCTAATGACTTTCTAATGTCTTTCTAATGGTCCCCTAACGGCGATCCGGCAGGGCCTGCCTTACTTTTGCATCACAATAAAAAAACAAACCATATGGATAAGCCTCCGTGTCATAAGCCATTATTTTTTCACCTTCCCTCCTCAGAATAGTGCTTTGTTGCTGTCCCTGAGTTGGGGCAACAACAAAAGCCATGTTAACTACATTAGACTTCACAACGCGCCTTTTACTGGCGCTTACTTTGGGCGCCGGAATCGGCATAGAACGCCAATGGCGTCAGCGTATCGCAGGTTTACGGACCAATACGCTGGTGTCTCTGGGTGCTGCAATCTTCATTACGCTTGCCGTAAAAATCGGAGGCGATGCCAGTGGCCGGGTTGCTTCTTATATCGTTAGCGGCATCGGGTTTCTGGGTGCCGGTGTCATCATGAAAGATGGGACAAATGTCCGCGGACTCAATACCGCGGCTACACTCTGGTGTTCTGCAGCAATCGGCGCATTGTGTGGAATGGGCTTTATTTCGGAAGCAGCCATCGGTGCCGCTTTTATCGTGATGGCACATCTGATGTTACGCCCGTTGGGTCTGAAGCTGGGTAAAATCTCCATTTTTCATAAAAGCGAATCGTCGGATACGGAATACCTGATCTCAATCAAGTGCAAAGAAACGGTAGAAAATCACATTCGTGTCCTCTTGCTGCAACACCTGGGGAACCATGATAAATTAATGCTGAGGGCATTGACCAGCAGCGATAATGGAGATCCCGCAAATGCGATCATCACTGCTGAGATCATTGCGGCCGGCAATCAGGACGAGCTGATGGAGAAAATGGTGAGCAGGCTGACGATCGAGAGCGAGGTGATGAGGGTGAGCTGGGAATTAACAGGACAACAATCAGAGTTATGAAAACACTAAAAACGAACCATCAGAAAGCGGTCTCAGGCTTCGATGATGTAGCAGTAACCAAATTGAGAAATGCTTCAAGGGGAGACCAGGACTTCTTTTATGCCATGCTGAGCAGCAATAAAGAAGGACTGGGACCATCCCAGATTGCAGAAAAGAGAAAAATGTTTGGATTAAATGAAATTCAGCATGAAAAAGCACCGGCCTGGTATGTTCAGTTATTTCAAGCCTTTCTAAACCCTTTTATTGCCGTGTTGATGATCTTGGCTGTCATTTCATTTATAATGGATGTATGGTTGGTTAAAACGCCTGAGCGGGATTATAAAACGGTGATAGTGGTAGGCCTGATGGTGGTGCTAAGTTCATTATTGCGTTTCTGGCAGGAATACAGCAGTAACCGCGCGGCAGAACAATTGAAAAGTATGGTGAAAACCACGGTCAATGTACTCCGTAAAATAGGGGGCAGGAAGGAGATCGATATCAAAAATATCGTTCCGGGAGATGTGATCTTTTTAAGTGCAGGGGATATGATCCCGGCGGATATCCGCATCATCACGTCAAAAGACCTTTTTGTGAGTCAGGCGATGCTGACCGGGGAATCTCTTCCTCTGGAAAAGAACGGGGAACTGATCCCGGATGCCGATCATAAATCTCCTTTGGAATTGGATAACATCTGCTTTATGGGAACCAATGTGCTGAGTGGAACGGCAACGGCTATCGTCGTGACAACCGGCAATCTGACCTATTTCGGTTCTATCGGAAAAGCAATTACCGGAAAACGTGCGGAAACAAGCTTTGATAAAGGGGTCAACAAAGTGAGCTGGCTGCTGATCCGATTTATGCTGGTGATGGTGCCGCTTATTTTTCTCCTGAACGGATTAACCAAGGGCGACTGGTTTGAGGCCCTATTGTTTGGAATTGCTGTTGCTGTAGGCCTCACCCCGGAAATGCTGCCTATGATTGTGACGGCAAATCTGGCCAAAGGGGCCAAGAACATGAGCAAACGCAAAGTTATTGTGAAACGGCTGAATGCCATTCAGAATATCGGGGCGATGGATGTGCTCTGTACGGATAAAACAGGAACGCTGACGATGGATAAGATCATCCTGGAAAGGCACTTGAACGTATTTGGTGAAGAAGATGATGAGGTACTGAAATGGGCCTATTTCAATAGTTTCCATCAAACCGGATTGAAAAACCTGCTTGATCTGGCTGTTTTGGAGCATGTAGAGCTTCATGACTACCTGAAGGTGGAAGAGGATTATGTGAAGGTGGACGAGATTCCGTTTGACTTTCAGCGGAGACGTATGAGCGTGATCCTGGAACAGAAAAACGGAAAACAGCTGCTGATCTGTAAAGGAGCGGTGGAAGAAATGCTGGACCTCTGTTCGCATGCTTTCGATCCGGGAGAAGACCGCCGGCTTCACATCGAAAAAGATGGCATTGTTCCTATGGATGAAACCATGAGGAATACTGTGCTCCGCATTTCCCGTAAACTCAATGCAGATGGACTGAGGGTACTGCTGGTTGCGATAAAGGAACATGAAGGACGCCCGGCGAACTATACGGTAGGGGATGAGCAAAAGATGATCCTAACCGGGTTTATCGGCTTTCTTGATCCTGCAAAGCCCTCTGCTAAACCTGCAATTGAAGGGTTACAGAAACTGGGCGTCAGCGTAAAAGTCCTGACCGGTGATAATGATATTGTAACGAGGAAAATCTGCAGGGATGTAGGAATTCCCTTTCAGCAGGTCTTACTGGGCAATGAACTGGAACAGATGAGTGATGAGGAACTTTCTGCCCGGCTTGCGGAGACCAGTATTTTTGCCAAGCTCAGCCCCATTCAGAAATCAAGAATTGTGAAATTGCTGCAGTTGAAAGGTCATACCGTTGGCTTTATGGGGGATGGGATCAATGATGCTGCTGCGCTAAGAGATGCAGATGTGGGCATTTCAGTCGATACGGCTGTGGATATTGCCAAGGAAAGTGCCGATATCATTTTGCTGGAAAAGGACCTGATGGTACTCCGTAAAGGGGTGATCTATGGGCGCAGAACCTTTGGAAACATCATCAAATACATCAAAATGACTGCCAGCAGCAATTTTGGAAACATGTTCAGTATGCTGGGGGCCAGTGCATTTCTTCCCTTTTTACCCATGTTGCCAATCCACCTGTTAATTCAGAACCTGCTGTATGACATCTCACAGATTTCTATCCCCTGGGACAGAATGGATGAAGACTTTCTAGAAAAACCTCAAAAATGGGATGCAGCGGGGATCAGCCGGTTTATGATGTATATCGGGCCGATCAGCTCCATCTTCGACTATGCCACATTTGCAGTGCTGTTCTTTGTTTTTAAAGCCAATGCCCCGGAACACCAGACGCTGTTCCAGACCGGCTGGTTTGTGGAAGGACTGTTGTCGCAAACGCTGATTGTGCACATGATCCGGACCAGGAAAATTCCTTTTATTCAAAGCTGGGCAACAACTCCGGTAGTCGCATTAACGACCTTAATTATGCTGGTCGGAATCGCAATTCCTTTTAGTCCTTTTGCCGGAATATTGAAGCTCCAAGCCTTGCCGCTTACCTATTTTCCATGGCTCATCGGCATCCTGACTGGCTATTGTTTGCTAACTCAATATGTGAAATCTTTGTTCATTAAAAAGTTTAGTCAATGGCTGTAAGTATTTGAATAAAAATCATTTAAAAATTGTAAAAATAGAGAGTTTAGTCCTTGTAAACATCGGACTATGAGATTTTGCGCTGGAAATTCTCTCTTTCAAACGTAAAAAACAACACCAATGAAACAGATTTTACTGACCGGCAGTTTCTTACTGCTCATGGCTTCCTGTGCCCAAAAAAAAGACAAAGAACAAGCTGTAAATTATCAGCTCTCAGGCGATACGGTGCTCATCGCAGCGAACTCAAACCTGCAGCATAAACTAAAACTGGATACGGTTGCAGAAACTGCCTACCGTATGACACTCAGTAGTGCAGGAACAGTAAAGGCCATTCCAAACTTCTTTGCAGACATCGCAGCACCGTTCTCCGGAAGGGTGGTCAAAGTGTTTCTGAAACTTGGAATGAAGGTCGATCCCGGAACTCCGCTTTTTGAAATGGTATCCGCTGAATTTATAGAAACCCAGAAGAATTATTTCGCTGCAAAGTCCGAATTAAAGAAGGCATTGTTGAATTTAAAACGTCAGCGGGACCTCAAAAAAAATGAAGTGGGTTCAGTTAAAGATCTGGAAGAGGCAGAAGCTTCTTATGAGCTGATTTTAAAGGAGTATGAAAATGTTAGGGCTGCCCTCAGGATCTACCAGACTGACCCGGATAAACTGGTTCTGGGACAGCCATTGATCATTCGTTCTCCCATCAAAGGAGAGGTCATTCAAAATGACCTGGTGACGGGACATTACCTGAAAAGCGACGAGGCTCCTCATGCAAAAATCGCAGAACTGAACAAAGTCTGGATTGCCGGACAGGTGAAAGAAAAGGACATCCGCTTTATACATCAGGGCGACGAAACGACGATCGCGGTAGCGGCTTATCCGGGACGCAAAATCAAGGGCAGGGTCTATCGTGTCGAAGATTTAATCGACGAAGAGACAAGGAGCGTGAAGGTGCTGATCGAATGTGAAAATAAGGATTATGCCCTTAAACCGGGGATGTACGTAACAGTCAGTTTCAAGGATAGTCCTCAAAATACGGCTGCGGTGCCTGTTTCGTCTGTTTTCCAGATGAACGATAACAGTTTTGTGTTCCTGCAGACTGCTCCGGGGAAATTTGTGCGCCGGAAAGTCGAAACAGCCGCTGTTGATCAGGGGGAAATGATGATCACGTCCGGGCTTAAACCGGGAGAAACAATCGTCACTGAAGGTGGTTTTTACCTGCTTGAAGCAAAGTAAAAGCCGAATTAATACAAGTCATAACCATTAAGCGACAAATATATTCTGATGAAACCATCATGATCTTACAGATCACATAACGAAATGAATATTAAGATCATGATCGCTTCATTACCATTGAAAAACAAATATATTCTGATGAAAAATATTGTACTTACCGCCATACAAAAGCGCTGGCTGATGCTGGCCCTATTCCTCCTCCTGGGGGTCTTTGGTTATTATTCATGGACAAAGCTTGCAGTGGAAGCTTATCCTGATATTGCCGATGTGACCTCCCAGGTTGTTACCCAGGTTCCCGGTCTGGCCGCGGAAGAGGTAGAACAACAAATCACCATTCCTGTGGAAAGAGCGTTGAACGGAATGCCTGGGATGCACGTGATGCGAAGCAAAAGTACTTTTGGACTGTCTATCATCACCATTGTGTTTAACGACGGCACAGACGATTATTTTGCGCGTACGCGCATTCAGGAACGGCTTACGGAGGTGCAGCTTCCCTATGGTGCAGCGCCTGGTCTGGACCCGCTGACTTCGCCAACGGGCGAAATTTACCGCTATGTGATTGAAAGCAAGGGGCATGACCTCCGGGAACTGACTGACCTTCAAAACTGGCTGATCATCCCCAGGATCAAGCAGGTTTCGGGCGTAGCCGATGTGACCAATTTTGGGGGCATTACCACTCAGTATCAGATCGAACTCGATCCTGCAAAGCTGGAGCAATACCAGTTGAATATTAGCGATGTTGAAGAAACGATTGCCAAAAACAATGCAAATGTGGGGGGAAGCATCCTGAACAGAGGCGAGCAGGGTTACGTGGTTCGTGGAATCGGGCTGCTGAGGAACCTGGAAGACATTGGCCGCATTGTGGTCAGGTCCCAAAAGGGAGTTCCCATTCTGCTGAGCGATCTCGGGGAATTGAAATATGGAAAACTGGAACGTAAAGGTGTCCTGGGCTATACCGATCGCAGTCGTGATTATAGTGAAAGTATCCAGGGGATCGTATTGCTTCTGAAAGGAGAAAATCCTTCAGATGTTCTTGCAGGAATCAATAAATCCGTAGATGAACTCAACAATGGCCTGCTTCCTGAAGGCGTAAAGATCCATACCTTTCTGGACCGTACAGATCTGGTAGACACAACGCTAAAGACAGTATCCCATACCCTGATCGAAGGAATGGCACTGGTGATCATTGTTCTGATCGTCTTTCTGGGCAGCTGGAGAGGTGCATTACTGGTGGCAATTACCATTCCCATTTCATTGCTCATTGCTTTTATCCTGATGAAACTGACCAATATTCCAGCGAATTTGCTTTCTCTGGGGGCGATAGATTTTGGAATCATCGTGGATGGAGCCATCGTGATGATGGAAACAATTCTCAAGAAAAGAGAGGATCATCCGGAGGAGGTGCTGGAAGAGCAGTCTATTGCCAATCGTGCTTTTAGCGTTGCAAAACCGATCTTCTTTGCCACCTTGATTATCATCACCGCCTACCTGCCTTTATTTGCTTTTGAACGGGTAGAAAAGAAGCTGTTTACACCAATGGCGTTTACAGTTGGCTATGCTTTATTTGGTGCGCTGGCCGTTGCATTGTTGTTGATTCCGGGCCTCGCATACCTGACTTACCGCAAGCCTAAAAAGTTGTATCACAACAAATGGCTGGAGAAACTGAGCCTTGCTTATTACAGCAGGACCAGCAAAATCATGGCGCGGCCGGGCAGGGTTTTTCTGCCTTTGGCATTTGTGCTTGTATCGGGTCTTGTTTTAAGTGTTACTGTAGGAAAAGATTTCTTGCCTCCTCTTGATGAGGGGTCTATATGGTTGCAGGTTCAGCTTCCTCCGGGGATCACGGTGGAGAAATCCAGGGAGATGAGCGATACGCTTCGTCATCGGACGATGAAACATAAGGAGGTGACCTATATGATGATTCAGGCCGGGAGAAACGACGATGGAACCGATCCTTTTACCGCGGCCCACTTTGAATGCTCCATCGGAATTTTGCCTTATAGCCAATGGCCGCGGGGGAAAACCAAAGCAGACCTGATCGCTGAATTGTCGAAAGAATATGAAAGCATGCCCGGCTATACTGTGGGTTTTGCACAGCCGATGATTGATGGGGTGATGGATAAGATTTCAGGGGCACATAGTGAGCTGGTCGTAAAGGTTTATGGTGATGACTTTAAGGAAAGCAGGAGAATCGCAGAGGACATCCGGCGAACGCTGAAAACCGTTAAAGGAGCGGTAGACATTGCGATTGACCAGGAACCACCATTGCCGCAATTGCAGATTCGGGCAGACCGGGAGAAAATCGCTCAGTATGGTTTAAATGTAGCCGATGTAGGAAACCTGATCGAGGTTGCAATAGGTGGAAAAGCAATTTCTCAGGTATTCATGGGCAATAAGGTGTATGAGCTGACCTGCCGCTATAAAGAAGACAGCAGGGATAGTCCTGAGAAAATCGGGAACCTCATGCTGACAAACAATGAGGGGGCTAAAATCCCTTTGTCGCAGGTCGCAGACATCGGGCTGAGTACCGGAGAGAGTACGATCACGAGAGAGACGAACCGGAGGCATCTCACGGTAAAGCTTAACATGAGGGGTACGGACCTATCTTCTTTACTTAAAGAGGCTAAAGCGAAAATTGAAAAGAACATTACGTACGGCCATCAGAAGTACAGCATCCAGTGGGGCGGACAGTTTGAAAACCAGAATCGTGCCTATTCCAGGTTGCTGGTAATTGTTCCCCTGGCGCTGGCGATCATGTTTTTACTGCTTTATGTCGCCTTCGGCAAGTTTAATCAGGCGGCACTGATCCTGACCATTGTTCCTCTCGCTTTGTTTGGCGGAATGCTGGCTTTAAACCTCAGGGGGATGACGCTCAATGTCTCTTCTGCCGTTGGCTTTATTGCGCTTTTTGGCGTGGCGATACAGAATGGGGTCATCATGCTTTCGCATATCAATAGCTTGCGAAAGCAGGGGATGGCGTTGAAAAACGCGGTAATTGAAGGTGCAAAACATCGTTTCCGGCCGGTATTGATGACGGCTACGGTAGCCGTTCTTGGCTTGTTGCCAGCCTCATTGGCTACAGGGATCGGTTCAGATGTACAACGGCCCCTGGCTACCGTCATCGTTTATGGTTTACTTTTCTCTACGGCCATTACTTTGTATGCCCTTCCAGCACTTTATTACCTGTTGGAGCGTAGGGCTGAAGCGGATGCTGCAACTGGTAAAATCCAATTATTAACTACTAATTCCAACACCGATGAACTTACTTAATGAATATAAAAAAGGTTTTTTAATCCTGTTGCTGCTAATTTTTGGCCACAGTGTCCATGCTCAGGTGGATACCGGTTTTTATCAGCTTAAACTCTCTTTTCCGGCTTATTTGAAAATGGTTGGGCAGAATAACCTGGGTTATGCTGCCGAAAAATTTAAAGTGAGCATTGCGGAGGCGGATGCCTTGAGTGCAAGGGTTTTTCCTGATCCTGAGTTGAGCTTTGGAGCAGGAGATCATGGGCAACGGCGTATGAAAATGGGATACGAAATCAGTTCTGGCCTGAGCTATACGCTGGAAATGGGTGGTAAACGAAAGGCCAGGATTAACCTGGCCAACAGGGAAGCGGAGCTGGCTCAGCTTTTACTAGACGATTATTTCCGAAACCTAAGGGCTGACGCAACCCTGGCTTACCTGAATGCGGTAAAGGAAAAGGCATTGCTGCGGCTAAAAATGAATTCTTATGCCATGATGAAAAAACTGAGCAGCTCGGACAGCATTCGATTAAAACTGGGCGCGATATCAGGGGTTGATGCCAGGCAATCCAGACTGGAGGCCGCATCACAGCTGAACGAAGTTTTTCAGCAGGAGGCAGATTGGAAAGCAGCTTTGGCGAGCCTGAACATGTGGAGCGGATCAAAACAACAGGATACCTTTTACGCACCTGATGTTGACCTGAAAAAGCTCGAAAGGATTTTCAACCTGCAAGAGCTGATCCTGAATGCTCAGAATCGCCGTACGGACCTGCTGGCTGCATTAAAAAGCACTGAGGTGTCTAAATGGGCACTTAAACTGGCTAAAGCCAGCAGAACGCTTGATTTGGGCTTGTCTCTTGGTGTCGCTTCAAATTCAGTGGTGGCCAATGCCGTGGCACCAACACCTTCTTCAACAAATGTCACGATAGGGTTCAGCATTCCTTTGAAGTTTTCCAACCAGAATCCCGGGGCATTGAGGGCTGCCAAGTATGGCGTTCAGCAGAACGAAGTCTTATACCAGCAAACCGAACTGCAGATTCAGACAGAGGTGACACAGGCTTATTATAATTACCTGGCGAGCCGAAAGCAGGTCGAACAGTTTTCAGGAGGAATGCTGGAGGATGCACAGAAAGTATTGGATGGCAAGGTGTACAGCTATAAACGGGGAGAAACTTCACTTCTGGAAGTGCTCAATGCCCAGCGAACATTTAATGAGGTTCAGCAGAGTTATCTGGAGACATGGAACGCCTGTGGAAATACATTGCTGGAACTGGAAAGGGCCGCAGGGATTTGGGATATCGAATTTTAAATGGGATTAACGGTAAAAAAATAAGAAATGAAAAAGATAAGTATGGTGGTATTGCTGGGCTTGTTCCTGGCCAATGCAGGAATCGCTCAGACAGCATTAAGGCGAGCAGAGTCAGACCTCGAAGTCCTGACAGAAAATAAAGAGTCAACAGAACCGGGCAAATTAAGTTTTGGCCTGAAAGCCGGGTATTCCCGTTTTACAATTGCCGGGGCAGGAGTAAAGGAGTTTTCAGGCGGAGAGCAGCCCAGCTCTTTGGCCGGGTATTATCTGGGGTTGGAACTGTGCACAAAATTAAGCCGGCATTGGGGTTTTAAACATGAGCTTTCCATCCTTCAAAAAGGTGCCGTGCTAAAGAGGGAGGAAGAAGGTTATCCGGCTTTCGACAGCAAATATAAAAACGCATACCTTGATATTGCCCCTTTCAGCCTGACTTTTCAGCTGGAAGGATTACAGCTTTTTTTAGGTCCTTATGCCGGAGTGTTATTATCGTCCTCCATTCAGCGAAAAAATGAATCAGGGGAGATTTATACCGATAAAAGCATTTTTGGTGATGCAAAACAGACTGGTAATTATACGCAAAAACTGGATGCAGGATTGCTAGCCGGGCTGGGTTACGAGTTTAAAAATGGCATTAACATACAGGCTAAATATACTCAGGGGCTTGCTCCTTTAATTGAGCATACCGAGAGAAATGAAGGTCAATGGAAGATTTATAACCGGGGCTTTTCAGTTAGCCTTGGTTACACACTTTTCGGAAAAAGGTAAGCTTGACCTTCCAGATTACCTGATTTTGCATCATGAAAACATTTTCGTTGCGCAGAATCAGGTGATTTTTGTTCATTTCTTCAGTCGGCTTTTTTTGACCACAGTCCGGCGCTTTGTTTTTACAAAAGCAATGGTTACCCCGGCCAGTACAGCGATGACCTCATTGGTGTAGTCTGTAGCAAGAATTAACCTTTCTGCAAATTCAGATGAGGCCTTGATTCTTTCCTTTTCCGCCCCTTTTTTAAAGCCTTTGATGTAATAAGGATCTTTCTCTTCTTTGAAAAATGTGCTTGCTGGTTCCATAACTTGATTAAATGGTATTTCTAAATTCCTTAACTGCACCAATACCCTCAGCTGATTCACTCTGATCATCTTATCATATGACTGGCTTGAACAGGAGGATTCGGCCTTATAAAATCTTTTACATGTCTAATATTTGCAAATAATTTTACTTTAACAATATTATGTTAAAAATAAGTATGATTTTTAATGTTTTATTTGATCCCTACATAGCATTATCTTTGGAGCCATGTTTCATATCTTCTTACATTTTCTGGTACCCGCGATTGTTGCTGTTGTTTTTTATAGGAAAACCCTGCTGAAAGCATGGTTGATTATGATGGCTACCATGGCGGTAGACCTGGATCATCTACTGGCGGTGCCGATATATGATCCTAACCGGTGCAGCATTGGCTTTCATCCGTTGCATTCTTATTACGCAATAGGAGTATATGTGATTTTGTTGTTCTTTCCCAAGACCAGGTTAGTTGGAATAGGGCTGGTAATCCATATGATTCTGGATTACATAGATTGCTTTATGTAATAAGCTACATTATAATAACGGAGAAAGCAAACGGGCAATTTTTTCGGGGAACTGCACTCTTGCAGACCTTGCTGCCCAGCTTTTTGCATCAATTGGAACTGAGAAAGTCAGGTCTTCCTCAAAAGCATTTTTCAGTTCTTTAGCAATCCCGCTATCATAAATCACAGTATTTACCTCAAAATTAAGCTCGAAACTGCGTTCGTCCATATTTGCAGTTCCTATAAAGGACAGCTGTTCATCAATCACCATTGTTTTTGCATGAATAAAACCTTTCTGGTATTGGAAAATCTCTACACCCACATCCAGCAATTCCTGATAATAGGAGCGGGCCGCCGCAGCTACCCAGATGGAATCCGACTCAAAAGGAACGAGAAGCTTTACTTTGATCCCGCTCAATGCCGCAACAAATAAGGCATCCAGGAGACTGATCCCCGGAATAAAATATGGGCTGGTAATCAAAATTTCCTGATCTGCCATTCCTATAGCCTGAATGAGGTTCAGCAGAATGGTGGGATGGTCGGAGTCCGGTCCACTTGCCGCAATTTGTACTTCTACCTCTCCCTTTAGCTTTTCATGCGTACTAAAGAATGCTTCCTGGATCTCCAAAGTCTCTTCTGAGCAAAAATTCCAGTCGGAAATAAACAGATGCTGAAGGTAATGTACGCCAGGGCCCATAATTTTTACATGGGTATCCCTCCAAAACAAAGATTTGGGATCATTTGCATCATTGATATAGCGGTCGCTGATATTGATGCCACCCGTAAATCCAATGTTTCCGTCTATAATGATGATCTTCCTGTGGTTTCGGTAATTGAGGCGGTTGGCCAGGGCAATAAAAATGATCTGATAAAAAGGAAAGGCTTGTACACCTGCTGCTTTGAGCTCCGGAACCAACTTTTTCCTGATCGAGCGACTCCCAAAGTCATCATAGATAAAACGTACCTGGACCCCTTGTTTTGCTTTTTCAATGAGAATATCTTTGATTTCATTTCCGATCTTCTCATCTTCGAAAATGTAATATTCCATGTGGATATGGTGTTTTGCATTCCGTAATGCCTGTAATACTTCCGGGAATTTTTGCTCACCATTTAATAGGAGCTTGACTTCATTCCTTCCGGACAGGCCACTCATATTGCTGTTCAATAGCAGTTGGGCGAGCTTTTTATACTTTTGCAGCTCCGGATTCATCTGATCAATGGTCTTCTCTGAATTCAAAATGATCCTTGCATTGATCCTTTGAGAGATGATGTCATCAGAAATGATCTTTTTGTTGTAAATTTTCCTTACCCGGTAATTGATCCCAAAAGAAAAGTAAATGATCACACCCACTACCGGTAGAAATACCGCCAGCATCAGGTAGGCCAGGGTCTTGCTCACAGATCGGGTATCGTAGATAATGCGCAGGCATACCGCGATAATGAAGAGTACATAGACAATTTCAAAGACAAGAATCCATTTCATATCAGCTGCTTTATCTTTTGTTAACCAGGTTTACTTCTACGGTCCATTCATTGCCACTTGCTATCCGATGCTCAGCAGCAAAACTACCCTGATTAATCGCAAACGACAATTCCAGGAGACTGTTCAGATAAGCCAAAGGCTTTCCCTGATCCACTGCGCCAAATGTAGCACTATAAGGCATTGTTCCCTCATAAACTTTTTTAGCCAGGTGATAAACCGCAATATGAACCAGATCTCCATACTTGATACCCAGCTGTCCGAGCAGTTCTGCTCCGATATTTGTCCATATGTTTCCATACTGAACATCTAAAACAGGGATATTTCCTTTGATCCTGTCATTTTCCAATAAGGCTTTCTGATAAGAAATCAGAACCACCTGATTTGGCAATTGTTTTCCTACCTGTTCAAAACTAATGGTTCCGGCTGCCAGGCGTGCCGCGGTATAGGCATATACATCTCTTCCATGAAAGGTATAGGATTTTCCGGAATCTTTACGCCTGTTTACCGCCTCGTCGATTTCTCTGACCGCTTCAATCCCCAAAGATTCCGCAACCAGCGTAAGTGTTCCATTATCCGGGCTGACAATATAATGTCCGCTTTTTGTTTTAAGAACTATCGATTTTCGTTCAGTTCCGACGCCAGGATCGACTACGGATACGAAAACCGTGCCTTTGGGGTAATAAGGAACGGTTTGCAGCAAACGGTAACTGGCCTCCCATATGTTGTATGCGGGGATCTCATGAGTAAGGTCGTATAGTTTTAAATCTGTAGAAACACCCATGGCCACGCCCTTCATTGCCGAAACGGCACCGTCTTTTAATCCAAAATCAGATTGAAAGACCACAATCTTATTTTGTGCTGAGATAGTATGACAGAAACTGAGGGTAAATAGTAAATAAACCAGGAGTAATAATTTGATCTTCATTCCATTTTGTTTAACCTGGAATAAATTTACTCGATTTTGGGGAATAAAACCTGGAATAATATCATTATGTCCTGAAATAATCAGTAAGAAATGTATTTCAGGACATAGATACTTCCGGAACAAACCGGGATGAAGGGTAATTAATCGTTGATCAGGACGGCTGTTGCGTCAATCTCAATCTGCATCCCATCCAGAGCGAGCCTGGAGACCGGAATGAGCGTGTTTACCGGATATTTCCCGTCAGGCCATACTTTTTTACTTTCTTCGATGAGGACTTTGTGCTTTTCTGAATCGTAATCTACCACAAGTGTGGTTAACTTAACAATATGTTTATGTGTCAAGCCCTTGCTTTTAAGCGCAATTTCGATGTTTTTGAGGGTATATCTGACCTGAGTTCTGAAATCTGAAGAGAGCTTTCCTTCTGCATCGGTTCCTGCCTGTCCGGCAACAAAGACCAACGTGCTGTTGGCCGGAACAGTGGCGACATGTGAATATCCATGCGGACGAGGGTCGTAAAGCCCTTTCGGATTGCTGATTTCCTGTGATTTAACTTGTGTTGCCATGATACTTAAAGTAAGGATAAATAATGTTGAGGTGAATTTTTTCATTGGAACGGATTGTTTTTTAAAGCCATAAAGCGATCATGAGCATGTTTATAACTTGCTGGGCAGCAACAACAGGCTCATGATGGTTTCAGGACTGACTAAAATAATTATGGATAAAGAGGAGTTGAAATGCAGAAGCTTTGGACCAATAGGTATTGTCGTGCACACCGGGGCGCTCAATGTAATCATGGTCAATTTTCAGGTCGTTCAGCTTTTGGTGCAGGGCCCTGTTGACTGGTAGCAGCGGATCTTGCAGTCCGCAGTCTATGATCAGTTTTAATTCCTGGTTTTTGAGGCTGCTCACATTATAGTTTACTGTATGCTCTTCCCAGCTTTTCTCATGACCGGCATAGTCGCCGAGGATTTTTTCAATGTCATAACCCTTTGTTGCAGCCCTGAAATCTACCGCTCCACAAATGCTGCCTGCTGCACCATAGAGCCCTTTATGGCGTATGGCAAGGTATAAAGCACCATGTCCGCCCATGCTCCAGCCATAAATGGCCCTTTTTGATCTGTCTGCAATGGTAGGATAGGTCTTGTCCGTAAATTGAACAAGTTCGTTGGTGATAAAACTTTCGTATCTGATTTTTTCATTCAGCGGACTGTCGAAATACCAGCTGTTGTATCCGCCATCGGCAAGAACAATGATCATTTGAAGGGCATCTGCCTGAGCTTTCAGATCGGGGATATCCAGTTTTAAAGTTCGTCTGGCGTCTCCGGTATAACCATGTAACAGGTACACTGTAGGGTAGTGTTTCTTTTCTTTGGTTTGTTTAGACTGTTCCGGACTGATAAAAAGACAAGTGATGTCTTTTTTCATCGTTTCGCTATACACTTTCAGTGTATCAACCTTTGCGGCAAAAACTGCGTCTGCAAAGAAAATTGCAGTTAAAATAAACAGTAGTCGTTTCATATTCTTTTTGTTTTATGAAACAAAGTACCGCTTCCTTTAACTGCAAAACATGTACATATGTTGAGGAAAGGAAAAGCTAATTGATCTTGGCTTCGTCCAGATCGAGTTGGCTTTCCTGTTTCCTGATTTCTTCGTCGCTGTAACTGTTTTCTTTGCGTAACAGGTGTAATTCTTTGCGTTGTACCGCATAAAGGTCCATTAAAATGGAATTGTAGAACTCCAGTTCTTCCTTTCTTATCGTATCACATTCCAGAGAGTCCAGTCGCTGTTGCTCAATAGAGCGGTCACTTTCCATCTGTTCCTTCAGGAAGCCGACCAGTTCATTTTCCCTGACTTCCTTTGCAAACTTTTCTTCCAGCCTTTTGAGCGAGACCTGTATCAGCCGCAGGCGAATTCCCGCTTCCTGTTCTCCTTCCGGAGGAAAATCATCAATGTCTTTAATCCTGGTCCATTTGATCACTAAAGGTAAAGTCAGGCCCTGAAACACCAGGGTAACCAGAATCACCACAAAGGTGATGAACAGGATGAGACTCCGGTGGGGGAAAGCTTGCCCATTGTTCATTAATAAGGGAATGGAAAGGGCAGATGCCAGGGATACCACGCCTCTCATCCCCGCCCAGCCCACAATTACCGGCCCTTTCCAGAGTGGGTTTACCGGATCTGCTCTTTTCCGGTTGCCCAGCCATGCCGGAACATAAGCAATGAGTATCACATATAATAAACGGATCACGATGATGACAACGCTGATGATCAATCCATAATTGATGGCCTGTCCGATGGAATAATCACCCAGACTTTCTATAATTACAGGTAGCTCCAGTCCGATCAGGATAAAGACGAGTCCATTTAAAACAAATGCAAGGGTTGCCCAGACGCCTACTGCCTGTATTCTGGAATTGCTATGGGCAAAAATTTCATGGGAGCGGTAGGAAAGGAACAATCCGCCACTCACTACTGCCATCACTCCCGAGAAATGGAAATGTTCTGCTCCGATATACATGAAATATGGAGTCATGAGGGTCAATGCGGCATCAATGCTCGGGGTAGTGGGTAGAAAACGATGGACGACATAAACGATATGGGCAATTGCCAGTCCGATCACGACGCCCATTCCAGCGGCAAGGAAAAACTGTCCGACTGCCTCCTGCATCGAAAAATGCCCTGAAAGTATCGCTGCAAGCGCAAAGCGGAATACAATTAAACTGGAGGCATCATTGATGAGGCTTTCTCCTTCCAGAACTGCCGTCAGCCGTTTTGGGATTTTAATATTTTTTAATACGGAATTTGCAGCTACCGCATCTGGCGGAGAAATGATTCCTCCCAGTAAGAAGCCCATTGCCAGGGTAAAACCTGGAATCATTGAGCTGGAAATATAGGCTACGAGAATCGAGGTGAAGAATACCAGACCAAAAGCCAGCATTCCGATAGGTCTTTTCCATTTCCAAAAGTCGTTCCAGGAGGTATACCATGCGGATTCATACAACAGAGGCGGAAGGAAAATCAGGAAAATCATTTCCGGTTCAACCTCCACCTTTGGGATCCCCGGAATAAAGCTGATGCCCAATCCAGCGATCACCAGAAATATAGGATAAGATATTTTTAATTTCTGTGCCAGCATGGTGAGCATAAACACCGCAAAAAGAAGAACCAGTACAAGAAAAAGGGTTTCAGTAAACATAGGCATCGGGTAAATCAGCCTTGAATATAAGAAAAAATGCGAAGGACTTAACTCAGTGCGTCATGGAAAATGATGCCCAGGGTATGCCTTTTTCCGCTGTGCAAAGGACTTACGCCATGTTTCATATTCACCCTGTAATAACCCTTGCTTCCTTTTGCAGGCCTGAAATTGGTGCTGAATATGAGCATGTCGCCTCTTTTTGGCCGCAATACATTCGCTTTGGACTGAGCTCTTGGAATTTGTTCAGTCAGCACAAATTCACCTCCAGTATAATCTTCCTCAGGTTCATTTAAAAAGAGAACCAGCTGCATTGGGAAATAAATTTCTCCATATAAATCCTGATGAAGGGTATTAAAACCTCCGGGGCCGTATTTAAGAATTAAAACGGTGGGTTTCGTCTGCCCGTTTTCATGGCAGGTATCTTTAAGCTCCTGATGACTTGCGGGGAAAGATTTGTCGATATGCAGTACCTGCATCCACTGGTTGGCAATAGGTGCAAGAAGGGGATAAATGCTTTCCCGGATTTCTGTGATCAGGTCCGGGAGCGGATACTGGAAATACTTGTATTCGCCAAGTCCGAAACGATAACGTTCCATCGTGATTGTCTTTCTATAGGTATGGTCTGCCTGATAGGCATGAATCAGTTGCTCACATTCTTCCCTGGTCAACATCTTTTTCAATGTCGTATACCCCTGATCATGCAGTTCATTTGTGGCTTTTTCCCAGTTGGTGTCTTTCAGTCTCTCTATAATTTTGTTCATGGCCTTTAGTATGATATGTAAGGTATGACAAAAGTAGAGTGATGACGTTTTCTGCAGAACCCGTTTCTTGCGGAAACGTTAGGCAGAATACATTTCGGGTAGGTCCATCCACCCGCTCACCTTCAGACAAGGGCTTAAATTTTCTTCTTCCTGCAATTCCCATTCCTGTAAATAGGTGTTGAATCTGGCGATCTGATATCCATATTCCAGCTCAGGGTTGATTACAGTAATCAATTTATACTCATGGTCTTCGGGTAATCTCTCGTTCGTTGAAATCCATTCTTTCATTGTTATTCAATTTATGTAAACCTTTAGTTGTCAGTCGCATATATAACAATCTTGGGGTTTGTTTTGTTTGAGAAAATGAATTAAAACTTTAACAAAATATTTTCCAGCCTCAGACGGAGCATTTCTATTTATGACACGCGTTCCCGGTTAATCTTGTTTCTATTAATTTTTCTGTGCTATTTATTGATTTTCAATTGATCTCAAGCGCTCGAGCGCTCAGTTTGAAAACCATTTGGGAATTCCTGAATCAGGTTTAACAGGAATGAAGCGATGATAATCGCTTCATGATAAACATGTCCTTGTTAGGATTTCTTTTTCGGGACTTTTGCTCCTTCTTTTCTGGCTTCAGAAAGCCCGATGGCTACCGCCTGTTCTTTAGAGGTTACCTTTTTGCCGCTTCCGGATTTAAGTTTGCCTTCTTTCATTTCGTGCATGGCTTTTTCAACTTTTTCTCCGGCTTTTTTTGAATACTTTGCCATAGTTTTTTGAATTTAATTCATACAACTAAAAAACAAATAGGGAAAAAAACGGTTTTTTTTAAGTTCCCTTTTTTTGATTTTATTTAATGTAACTTGTTTTAAATCAATGATTTTTGTTGCTTTTTATGAATTATTTGACGAAATTTATGCTGAATTTTTCTTGAATTGAACAGATATTCCTGACTATGAAAGACGAAGCTAAAAAGATGGGACTGCAGGATTTCTTCATTGATGGCCTGGAAGAGATATACGACGCAGAAAGAAAATTTACAAAGTGCTCTGCCGCACTCGGCATAGCGGCAGTGAATGAGGAGCTTAAAACGATTCTCAGTTCACATGCCAGCATTACAGAAAAACACCTCGGCCACCTGGATGCTATTTTAAACCGGTTGGGACATGTTGCCGGTGCGGGAAACTGTGCATTAATTGCTTGTTTAAGCGATAAGGCATCTGAGATGATGAGGCACACCGAAACGGGTACCGCCTTGAGGGACGTGGCCGTTTTAAACCTCGTTCAGGTGATTCAGCATTATAAGACCGCTACTTATCGTAATCTCGTTGCTTTGGCAACAGCTACGAAACACCAGAAAATAACCACTTTACTGGAAGAATGTCTGGCCGATGAAATAAATACCAAAACCAGTTTAATTGAAATTGGCAGACGTTTTATTTATCCAACAGCAAAAGCCGAAGATATCAAGTGAACCGATTCCTGAAATGATGTTGACATGCGTTTAAAATGCGGTGCATTTCCGGTCGATTGCTATTGATCGTCAGTTGATCATCAATAGGAGGTTGATAGGTCCTTGATTGATCCTGCGGACCTTTAAACGATGTTTCCAAAATCAAATGACATTGTGTTTTATTCGACCGCATATGAATATGATATGAAAAGCATTTCGTTAGTTGTTGAAAAAATCACTTGATATGACGAAAAAAAGCCAGCTCTGCCTGAACCTTGCGGAACGGCAGAACTGGCTCTTATCGCCGTTAATCCTGATTTTGAGACTTCACATGATCTTTATACCCCAACCTGATCCGGCTATTTTTTTAGCAGTCCTTTGCTGAGCATGTCCTGAACCAGGGTATTGGTGAAATCTGTTGCCAAAATTTGCGGACTATCTGGTGCCGATGTCTTGGTCTGTGCCGAATAAATGAGCTGATCTGCACCTAGCCTGTAAAAATTAGCTTCCAGTATGAAGTTGGTGCTCACGGTATAATATCCCGGTTCGTAGATTCTTCCATAAACGTGTCTGTAATATCCCCAGAATCCGAAATATGGATATGGTGCAAAACCAACAGAAGGAGGCGTGTATTTTTTCTCTTTTCTTCTGTCCAGCAGGGCAATCGTGAAAGTGCCGTCGTATCCTTTATCTCTTATTTTTTTAAGGGCTTCCTGTTCGCTGAGGCCTTGAAATGCCTTCGGACCATATTCTGCATAGGCAGAACCTGCATTTATTCCATGTGCATTCAGGGCTTTCATCATTGAATTCTCGACTTCTTCCTGCAGGGGCCTGTCCTTAGAGCCCATTAAGCCAATCACCAGCACCTTCTGATATTGTACCGAAGCTACATCTGGTTTGGTCCAGGAAGAAACAATACTCGTTCTTGGGCTACAGGAACTGAGTAAAATGGTAAATAGAAAAAACATTCCTATTGTGCCGGTAAACATTGATTTTTTCATGATATAAGGTACGTTTTTTTCAAAACAAATCAAAATGCGTTTGGTTCTGATTGTTCATAAAAAAGATAAACCAGATGGCTAACTTAATTGTTTAAATCTACAGAGATTTCTATCGGATATGAACAGGTACCAATCCACTATTGAAACGTTAATCTCGCCCGCAGGAATACACCTGAATGGCACAGATGATTTTGATATCCACGTCTATGATGATCGTTTTTACCGTCATGTGCTACGTTATGGATCTCTTGGGCTTGGAGAATCTTATATGAACGAATGGTGGGATTGTAAAGCGCTGGACACTTTTCTGTATCGTTTGCTGACCGTTAACCTGGAGAAACGCGTCAGACATCATTTGCAGTGGCAAAGCCTGAAGGCAAAAATATTCAACCTCCAATCCATTACCAGAGCGGTGGAAGTGGCAAAAAAGCATTACAATATCGGTAATGACCTGTTTGAAAAAATGCTGGATAAATACATGATCTATTCCTGTGCCTATTGGAGCAAGGCCAGTACACTGGAGGAAGCTCAGGAAGATAAACTCGACCTCATCTGCAGGAAACTAAAGCTTTCAGCCGGAATGGAAATTCTGGATATCGGTTGCGGTTGGGGTGGTCTCGCGCAGTTTGCGGCCGAAAGGTATCAGGTGAAGGTCACCGGGGTAACAATTTCTTCGGAACAGGCGGCATTGGCCAGAAAACGCTGCGAAGGCCTTCCTGTTCGCATTTTACTGGAAGACTACCGGCTGCTGACAGGAAGTTACGACCGCATTGTCTCTGTAGGGATGTTTGAGCATGTCGGGTATAAAAATTATGATACTTTTATGAAGGTGGTCAAACAGTGCCTCAGAAAAGATGGGATATTTTTGCTGCATTGTATTGGCGGCAATGA
Organism: Pedobacter sp. KBW06; assembly: GCF_003852525.1. Taxonomy (GTDB): domain Bacteria; phylum Bacteroidota; class Bacteroidia; order Sphingobacteriales; family Sphingobacteriaceae; genus Pedobacter. Next base: position 628,081 of record NZ_QAJL01000003.1, on the reverse strand, counting down.
AAGTGGCATCCATACTGATCCCTGGATCGATCGTTATATTTTTCCAAATGGAATGATGCCTTCCCCAACACAAATCAGTAATGCTGCAGAACCTTATTTCGCCCTGCAGGACTGGCATAACTTCGGACTGGATTACGACCGGACCCTGATGGAATGGCTAAAGAGGTTCCGAAATTCATGGGACCAGATCAAGGCACATTATGACGATCAGTTTTATCGAATGTGGGAATATTACTTATGTATCAGTGCCGCTTCTTTCCGGGCGCATAAAAACAACCTCTGGCAAATCGTCTACACACATCCGGATTATCCGGAGCGCTATTCGGGCGTCCGTTAAATAGCTGATCCGGAAATGGCATTGGTTTAATCTATATACTGCGTTTTTTTGAGGAAGAGCAGGGGAATGTGGCTGTGATAAGCCAGTTTCTCCGTCAGGCTCCGGTGAAATAAGCTTTCAAAGAAGCTATGCTTTTTAGGGATTGCGATCACCAGCTGTATGTCTCTTTCTTCTGCAAAAGCCATAATACCTGCAGCACAATCTTTGTTATTGGTAAAGTGATATTCAGGATTTTCTGCATCCCATAATTTGTGTAAGGCACTTTGTTGCGCAATGATATCAGGGCTGTAATGCTCGCTTTCATTGTGATCGACATTGAGGATAAACAACCTGGCCTGTAAAGTATGGATTACATTTTTAATCGTCATTACCGGACTGATTTCCGCCACTTCTTTTAAATCTGTCGCCAGGACTATGCGTTTGATGCGCTCCACCGGTGCTTCATAAGGAACCAATAACAAGGGTACGGTACATTCTTTTGCCAGAGAAAGGCAGTTGCTGCCGAGCAATACTTTTTCGATTTTGCGCTTTCCTGTCGTTCCCATCACCACCAGTTTGATGTCTTCCTGTGTTACAAAAGTTTCAATGGCAAGTGCAAGCGGGCTTTCATTGGTATGGATGTCTATGGTGATTTGCTTTCCGGCCACCGTCATCAGGTCGTTTTTCAGGTACTCCAGAAATTCGAGACTTTTCTCATGTAACTGCAGGATGTCGTCTGGTTCAGGAAGCGGAATGTCGGAGCTGGCATAGGGAACATCGTAGGAATGGTAAAGGATGATCCTTGGAAATCCAATTTGCAGTGCGACTGAAACTGCGTAATAGGCGGCATGGCTTGCCGTTTCTGAAAAATCCGTTGCCACTAATATGGTTTTCATGATTGCTGGTTTTTAAGACAATACCTGTTGATTTTACAAATTCAGCTATATGCTATAAACAAACGGAACTTGCGCCCTGTTTTAAGAATTTATAGATTGTAACTGCTTTTTGATCAGGTATTTGTTCTTCAATTTACAGCGTCCTTATGAAACAATAAAAATGCTGCGGTGTTGTAGCTGTATCAACATCGTTATCCCATTATGTTAAAGGCCGTTGGTTGTTGTCGGATTACAAAATTGGCTGGTATTTTACTGTCGTCAGCAGTCCTGTTTTTCTCTGCCTGCACTGTCAAAAGACCAATTGCTCCTCCAGAGGTGCCTGGACATGCTATGGGCTCCGTATCCGCTTCCGAGGAAGCCAAAAGCTTAAAAATCATCAGGCTTAAAGAAAATCTGATCAGCGCGGCATTTCAAAAAGCTTTGGTACTAAATAATGAAGACACAGCGCAAGCGGATTGGCTGGGACGTTATTATAAAGCGCATGATTATGAACTGATTCTTCAGGACCGGTACTTTCAGGGAAAGCAGATGGAAGTCCTGATGACTTATCTGGATAGTGCGGTGCTTCATGGGCTGAACCCTGAAATCTTCTATAGTACCGAAATCCGAAGTTTATGGCGCAAAATGGAAGAAATGAGATCTGAGGATACCAAAGATGCTTACCGGGATAAGGCCAGATTAGAAGTGCTGCTTGCCGCTTCCTTAATAAAATATAGCCGTATCCTGCAGTATGGTGCTGTCAGGCCGGATAGCCTCTATGCCAATTATTTCATCGTTACTGCGCAACCCGATAGCAGTATGGCCATTAAGGTACTTGCCGTTAACGACCTCAAAAGTTATCTGGACAGCATTCAGCCCAGATCCCCGCAGTACCTTGCTTTACAAAGAGCCTTGCAAATGCATGCCGGTACAAAAGCAATGAGCAAAGTTGAAGCTGATCTGGTGATCAAAGTAAACCTGGAACGTTTGAGGTGGAAGAATAAGCCCCTTGCCTTAAAATATGTATCGGTTAACATTCCTGATTTTAGCCTTGAGGTGATGGATCAGGGAAAAGCCATACTACAAATGAAAGTTTGCGTGGGAGAGGGGCGAAACAAAGACTATAAAAACCTCCTCAGTCAGGATCCGGATACCTGTTTGGTCAAAGATCAGCCCATCGCCAGGGAAACCCCTCAGCTGAGCAGCATGATTTATGGTGTTCAGGTAAACCCCATATGGAATATCCCTGCAAGTATCGCCAGAGGGGAAATTGCGAGATATGTCGCCGCAGACCCGGATTATCTGGCCGATAATGATATTGATGTTTACAGAGATGGTAAACTGGTTTCGGCGGAAGCGATAGATTGGGAGCAGGTAGGCCATTATGCCTTTAAACAAAGGCCTGGCGAGCAAAACTCTCTGGGAAAGATTAAATTCCTTTTTAATAATAACAGCAGTGTTTATTTACATGATACACCCACAAAATCTGCTTTTAAAAAGTCAAACCGTGCCATCAGCCATGGTTGTGTCCGTGTAGAAAAACCTTTGGAACTTGCACTGGCCCTATATGGAAAAGGAAAAATTTATGATCAGATAAAAAGGGCAATGGAAAATGCTTATCCAAGGGCCAAAAACATCTCTTTACCGGCAAAGGTGCCAGTTTACCTCAATTATCTCACTGCCTGGACGGATGTCAAAGGTAGTTTACAGCTGAGGAGAGATGTTTATGGACTCGATATGGTATTATATAGCTATATGAAAAATCACCACCTGATTCCTGTGGAGGATCTCAGCTCGGCTAATAACTCACACCGGCATTGATATCGCCTGCCTCTTTAAAATGACGTTCCAGCGTACGCAGGGTTTTTGAGGCGAAGTTTCTGATTTTAACATCTCCGGATACCGCTGCGGATTTAAACAGGTCCAATGCTTTGACATGGTCTTTTACCATCATATCCATATAATGCTTGTCGAATGCTGCTCCGGTCATTTTTTTCATTTCTTCTACATGATTGCTATCGGCAGCAGGCAGAGAAGTGGGTAAAGTGACTTTTTTGCTGTCGGCCAGGTCTTTTAAATCCTTGGCAATCCGGGTATGGTCATTGACCATCTTTTCTCCGAATTTCTTGATTCTGCTGCTGCTGGCATTTGTTTGTGCAATTTTTCCAAGTTCGATCTCCATGAGCCCTGCAATTGCTGCGGTTTTCATAAATTCATCGGCATCAGCGCCCCTGTTAATTGCGGTCGTATCCGTCATGGTTTGTTCAATGCTGGAATCTGTAACTCCTGAATTGACCTTGTCTGTGTTCCTGCATGCACTTAAAGCAAGTACAACCAATGATAAAAAAGTGATTAAGCGTTTCGTTTTCATGGTTTTAGGGTTTGTTGTTAACTGTGCTATAGTACAAATCAGAAACTGAAATGTTTTAAAATTATTTTCTCTGTTGTAATATTTGTTCTCATAAAGCAGGGCAGGGGAGATCTTTCCCGGGTGCTTCAGGGATCGGAGAAAGTTTAGCATCCGGAGTTCAAACTTTTGAATAGGGCAAGTGTTATTAGGAAAACGAAAAACAAATGAAGAACGGGCAAAAAAAGTATTCTTTTTTCTACCGCAACGGCTTAACCATTGTGTTTTTGTCGTTGTTTCTGGTCACGTTATTTGCACAGGCTTTAACCGGCTGGAAAGCGCACAACAGGGACCTTGCTGAAAACCATGGCAAGAGCTTAAGTCTGGCAACTTATCTGAAGAGCGGTCATTTTATCTCTGCCACTTTTGAAAACTTCGAGAGTGAGTTCCTTCAAATGTCTTTATACGTGATCTTAACTGTGGGTTTGCGGCAGATCGGATCTGCAGAATCGAAGTCGCTGGACGGGGAGGAAGAGGTGGACCGTGAACCAAAGCAACATAAAGATGCACCATGGGCTGTGCGCAAGGGAGGATGGATACTGAAACTATACAGCAACTCACTGGCCATTTGCTTTTGTTTGTTGTTCCTGGTGAGCTGGGGACTTCACCTGTATGGAAGCTGGCAGGATCACAATGTCGCTCAGGTATTGCGGCATCAGTCGGAGGACAGTGTTGCAGCATTTTTGACCATGCCTGAGTTCTGGTTTGAAACCTTTCAAAACTGGCAGAGTGAGTTTCTTTCTGTGGCTTCCATTGTTTTCTTTACCATATACCTGAGACAAAAAGGATCTCCGGAATCCAAACCAGTTGATGCGGGACATATGGAAACCGGTAAGTAATCCTGACAGACAAATAATCATAACCTACGTATATATATACTGATGAAAAAGAACGCTAATTTTTTTGAAAAGATTTCTACCCGGATCACAAACTGGACCGGAAGCCCTGTTGCCTTTGGAGTCGCTTTTTTTGTGGTGCTAGCCTGGGTGCTTTCCGGACCAATCTTTCATTATTCTGATACCTGGCAACTGGTGATCAATACCGGAACCACGATCATCACCTTTTTAATGGTCTTCCTGATCCAGAAAAGTCAGAATAAAGATTCCAAAGCGATTCAGCTCAAACTAAATGAACTGATTGCGGCGAGCAGACATGCCAGTAACCGGATGGTAGACATCGAAGATCTGACCGAATCGGAGCTCGATGTGCTTCATAAATACTACCAGAAGATCTCAGACATTTCTGAAGAAGACCAGGATATTCATAAATCACATTCTATAGATGCGGCGGTCGATCTTCAGGAAGAGAAATCGGAACGAACTGCCATTAAGAAGCACCCAAAACCTCGTGCTAAAACGGGAAAAACCGTTTCCAAAGCCCCAAAACCTCTTTCTAAAACGGGAAAATCATGAGTTGAGCGGGAGTGGAGATCTGTATTTTTTTGTTTACATAAATGCAAACCTGCTTATTAAGAATCATTCTTGATTTAGCTATTTGCATATTTAGTAATATTTTTATTAATATTAGATCATCAACCATTCAACCAAATATATGAGTGAATTTCAAATCAAGAAATCGTCTGCCGTCTATGATGTCGTTATCGTAGGATCCGGAGCAGGCGGAGGTATGGCCGGATATGTATTGGCCAATGCCGGGCAAAAAGTGCTGATGCTGGAAGCTGGTGCTTATTTCGACCCACGTATCGACGCACAACAGTTAAAATGGCCATGGGAATCTCCCAGACGCGGCGCATCAACCACCAGACCCTTTGGAGATTTTGATGCCTCTTATGGAGGTTGGGAATTAGATGGTGAGCCTTATACCCAGAAATCAGGAACTGAATTTGCCTGGTTCCGGTCAAGAATGCTTGGTGGAAGAACCAATCACTGGGGAAGAATTTCCTTGAGAATGGGTCCTTTGGATTTTAAATGTAAGGATGGACTAACCGACGACTGGCCTATTACGTATGAGGAGCTAAAACCTTTTTATGACAAGGTAGACCGCCTTATTGGCGTTTATGGAACTGTCGAAGGAATCGAAAATGAACCAGATGGAATCTTTCTTCCTCCGCCAAAACCTAGGCTCAATGAACTGTTTATTAAGAAGGCCGGATTGAAGACCGGAGTAAAGGTAATCCCGGGCAGGGGATCTGTTTTAACAGAAGCATTGCCGGGAAATAAAGACCGTGCTCCTTGTTTTTACTGCGGGCAATGCGGACGTAGCTGTAAAGTTTACGGAGATTTCTCTTCTTCTTCCTGCCTGGTGATCCCGGCCGTGAAAACAGGAAACCTGACGGTAATTACCAATGCCATGGTGAGAGAAGTGCTGACCGATAAAAACGGATTGGCGACCGGCGTATCTTATATCAATAAAAAAGACGGAATGGAATACCAGGTGAACGCTAAAACCGTGATCCTTGGTGCCAGTGCCTGCGAATCTGCAAGGATTTTGCTGAACTCTAAATCTGCTGCCCATCCAGGTGGACTGGCCAATGGCAGTGGTATCGTTGGTAAATATTTACACGATTCGACCGGGGCAAGTTTAGGTGGCTTCCTGCCGCAATTAATGGATCGCAAGCGTTATAATGAAGATGGTGTGGGCAGTGTCCATATCTATTCTCCATGGTGGCTGGACAATAAGAAACTGGATTTCCCTCGTGGCTATCATATTGAGTACTGGGGTGGAATGGGCATGCCGGCCTATGGATTTGGTGGTGGTACTGCCAAACTGAATGGAATGGTGCCCGGAAGAGATGGTAAAATGAAAGAAGCGGGTGGTTATGGTGCTTCGTTAAAAGACGATTACAGACGTTTCTATGGTACATCCGTAGGAATGGCCGGTAGGGGAACTGCCATCGCCAGAGAAACCAATTATTGCGAAATCGATCCTAAAGTAGTTGACAAATACGGAATTCCGGTATTGAGGTTTAACTATAAATGGGCCGATGAGGAAATAAAACAGGCGAAACACATGCAGGAGACCTTCCAGTCTATGATGCATGCTATGGGTGCCATCATTACTTCAGATATTCCTGGTCCGGATACCAATTATGGTCTGGAAGCACCTGGAAAAATTATCCATGAGGTAGGGACGATCAGAATGGGAGATGATCCTAAGAAGTCAGCCCTGAACAAATGGTGTCAGGCACATGAATGTAAAAACCTGTTTGTAGTGGATGCTGCGCCTTTCGTACAACAAGGAGATAAAAATGCGACATGGACGATTCTTGCCCTCTCTATGAGGACTGCCGAATACATCCTGGAGCAAAAGAAAAAACAAAATATTTAAGCTGTTTAAAAAAAAGAAATTATGAACAGACGTGAATCACTGAAAGTCCTCGGAATTACCACCATCAGTACTGCGGTATTGCTGGACGCCTGCAAGCCCGGCGAGGATAAAAAAGTAGCAGAAACTCCGGAAGGAGGCACCCCGGAAGCAGGAAGAGAAGAATGGGAGATTGAAAGAGATAAAAAATTAAAGGCAGAAAAGTTCTTTACGGCACATGAAATGGCCAGTATTGCCCTTCTTGCGGATATCATCATCCCTAAAGACGATAAATCCGGAAGTGCTACGGATGCGAAAGTGCCGGAATTTATAGAGTTTATTGTGAAAGACATGCCGGAACACCAAACCCCGATGAGAGGTGGACTGAGGTGGCTGGACCTGCAATGCCTGAACCGTTATGAAAAGTCTTTCAAAGACACTTCATATGAGCAGAAGATAGAGATGATCGACCAGATCGCTTATCCTAAAAAGGCCAAGCCAGGAATGGAACAAGGGGTTGCTTTCTTTAACCTGATGAGAAACCTTACAGCTTCAGGCTTCTTTACCAGCGAAATCGGAGTGAAAGACATCGGTTATGTAGGTAATGTTCCCAATAAATGGGAAGGAGTGCCTGCAGATGTACTGAAGCAGTACGGAATGGAAGGCGTTTAAAAAAGATAATATTATGAAAAAGAGGTACCGGAGAATCCGGTACCTCTTTTTTTTATCCTTTAAGTATCTTTTGTTTTTCTGTATCAAATTCTTCCTGACTGAGAATACCTGCATCCAGTAATTCTTTAAGGTCCAGAAGTGCCTGTTTCTTTAAGGCCATCTGGTTTTCCGGAGCAGCTCCGTTTACTGCTGCTGTTGTGGCCTGTACTTCAGGAACCGGCGCGGCGGCTACATCTTTAGGGCTATACTTTAACAGTGCTTCTGTAATTTCATTATAACCTTTGATATTGGAGTAATCTATCGCTTTCTGCTCTTTCACATTTACTATTGAAGGGTCAGCATGATTTTCCAGCAGGAGTTTAACGATGTCTTTTTTACCATTGGCAGCCGCATAATGTAATGCCGTATTTCCACTCTCATCGGCGATATTAATAGCAGCGCCATTTTCTATCAGCAGCTTAACGAGACTGAGGTGACCTTTCTTTACGGCGACATGGAGTAAGGTTTCCCCACCGTAACTGTAGCTGTTGTCTAAAGTGAAACTGCTGTCTAAGGAGATATTGGTGGCACTTTCTATCCAGTCAAGGTAAGTGTTCATGGATTCATCTGCGCCGGATAATGGCTTGCTGAAATTAACATCCAGTCCATTCTGCAAAAATAAGCTGACAATTTCTTTCTGGTTATTGCTGCAGGCATACCAGATCGGAGAAAGCCCGTTTTTGGTAGAAACCTTTAGGTCTGCGCCACGCTGTACCAGGAGCTTGATCAGCATGTTATTGCCCTGATAGCAGGCCAATAGCAATGGCGTTTCTCCTCCGTGATTGGCATGGTTGATTTCTGCAGAATGGTCCAGCAACAACTCCACGATTGCCGTGTTTTTTGAATTTACCGCATAAATCAGTGGGGTATTTCCGGCTTTATCTGTGGTGTTGGGATCAGCGCCCAGATCCAATAATCTTTGTACAATTTCCTTATTTCTAAGGCCCGAAGCGAGGAGTAAAGGTGTTTCTGCTTCGTTATTCTGGAGCTCAACACCCAGTCCTTTTTGTATCAGTTGATCGAGTACTTCAATCTGAGCGGTTTTTGCGGTCAGGTGAAGGAGGCTATTGCCCTGAAGGTCGTTGATGTCGACTCTCGCGCCCTGTTCTATCAAATAAATGGCGGTCTGTTTTTGTTTCTGTACACAGGCAAAGAAAAGTGGTGTTTCTCCGTTATGATCCTCATAATTGATATCAGTTCCGGCTTCAACCAATGCTTTTGCAATGTCCAGGTAACCCTGATAGGCCGCATAATGTAAGGCTGTTCTTCCTTTCTCGTCGGTATAAGCGACATCGACTTCATTGTTTTTAAGCAGTATTTCTGCAATCTTTCTTTTGCCCGCCTCGCAGGCAATGATAAATGACATGGACATTCTTTAGGATTTTTGGTTGGCAAGCAGTATTTCTACTGTTTTGGATTTGAGGTTGTCGTTTGAAGCAAGGGCCATTGCTGTTTCGTCTTTGCGGTTGGTCAGGTTGGTATCAGCGCCCTTTTCAATCAGGAGTTTCACCTTCTTATAAGTGTCTTTTGCTGCTTCTTTATCGTAATTGACATTGAATGCACACACATAATGCAAAAGGGTATTTCCATCTTCATCCTGTGCATTGATGTCTACCAGGTCCATATTCAGGATGGCTTCCAGGATTTCAAATTGTTTTTCTGCAGCGACTTCCAGTGGAGTTTTCCCCTGACCATACCAGGTGGAACGCTCTAAAAGATCCGCTCCGTCTTCCAGCAGTTTGATCAGGAAAGCAACAGCATTCCGGTCAGAGCGGTAAATTCTTCTCATGAATTCGAAGAACATCGTTACCCCTTCTTTATTGAGCTGGTCAAATTCAGGACGATCATATTCCCGGAGTTTAAGGTACCAGTTCAGGTCCGCCTTATGCACTATTGCCCAAAAGAAGGCAGACTCTCCTGATTTGTCCTGGTGATTGGGATCTGCACCATTTTGCAGCAGTAAGTCGAGGTATTCCGGTTTATTAAATTCTATGGCCTCTATCAGCGGCGTTTTGTCGACAATATCTTTTGCATTTACATCCAGGCCTTCTTCAATAAGGAAGCGGACATACGCCAATGATTTTTCCGGTTTGATTCTTCCGTTTTTAATTACTGCATGCAGGAAAGTCGTATCGTAATTGTTCTTATAGTTAAGGTCGAGACCGGCATCAACGAATTTTTTGATCAGCCATAGTTCTGCACCTTCTTCGAAAGCATAACCTAGTAAAGTCTGGTCGGCAACTTCATCTTTGAGGTTTTCCATTTGTCCGAGCAGGTCGTCCAGAAACTGAATGGATTCCTCGTCCTCTTTAAGGTTGGGAATGATGCTGGCGAAAATGGATTTCCTGAAGGAATCGTACTCATACACATCTGTTCCGATTAATTTTTGGGAGATGAGTACAGGAATCAGGTCAAAGGCTTTATGGCTGATGATCTGGTCCAGGATCTGTGTATGATAATATTCATTGAGGTCAGAAGTCAGGTTTTTATCGTTTTCCAGCAGCAGTTTCGCTTCCTGGAAGTTGTTTTGTCTGAATGCTTGTAATAAAGCGGTAGTATCTGGCATATCTATAAATACGTAATTTTTTATAGGGTATCAAAAATCAGGCCGTATCAGCGGAATATTTGCGGCTGTTGATGCGCATCAGTTCGGGGAGTGCTGCCGAAAATGAATCGGGTATTTATAGGAAGCTGATCATAAAAGTGTTAACTTTGAAAAGGAATGAAAATGGAAACATTAACCCATAGAAAGAAAGTATCGTCGGGCTTTTTGCTGACAGTAACTTTGCTGTTGAGCTTTTTTATGCTCAGCGGGAATGTGGGTTTTTCTGTGGTTCCGGCCCAAAAAACGCAAACCGAGGTTCTGGCCCGCTTCAGGCCGCTTAGTACTGCCGGAATTAATTATTATGATAATGCGGCTGTAGCCAAAAAACTACATTTTCCCTGGGCCGATAAAAATCTGGTAAATGTCTTGTTCTTTCATCATAAAATGATGCTGATCAGGTTTACTCAGCTGAAGCAAAAGGCTTTTCTTATTGCAGCTGCAGGTTCTTTCTACCGGCCTAAAACGATTCCTCAGAGCCAGGATGAAGAAGGCTTTTCTTTTATGGGATAAATGTTATCCCTGATGCCTTAATCCGGCATTGAAAAGTTTATCGTCTTCATTTTACCCATTAAACATGAAATACTTCAAAAAAGCATGGAGGCTGTTGTACCTTGTGCTATTGATTGGGCTCGCTGTAACCGGGATTGGCCTGGGCGGCGGAGTTCCTATACCTGCCAGTAGCAGAAAAGAAAACCACATTGAAATTTCCGTAGAATTACCAGAGACAAAGGAAGAATCAAAGGAGGCAGAAGCGTTCTTCCAGAAACAATAAGGGTAGAAAGTGGTGTTCATTTCCTGCAGTAGTCTGGCACAGACCAGCCTGGATCCGGAAAGCTTAAAGAAGCGTTCATTGATAAAAATGAACGCTTCTTTTTAACACGGTTTCCCGGTAATTTCGACGAATTAAATCGACTTTTGGCTGGAGCGACGCGTCAGATCAGCCCAATCCGCTATATCATGAAGCCAATGCCTATGCAGATTATTTTTTCCGGCTGACAGGCAGTGGTCGGAATCTGCAAAAAAGGCAATTGAGCAGGCGCTTCTACTGCTTCCTAAAAACGGGTATAATTACGTGTGCAACTTCCTGATTCATTATTTATATTTGATCAATGTCTTGCTTCATCCCGGCCGGACAAATGGTTTCTGAAAGGTAAACCTGTTTTTCATGGCCTGAAAACCTGAGAAATATATAAGCTTTATCCCCTCATAAAACGGCCTTTTCTGTGCTGTGAAATGATCAATAGCCAACCGATGGTTGGCAACTGAACAAAAACATACAAAGATTTTCAAATTAACCGCTCTCATGGATACCCGAAAATTCGCCAATTCAGCTCATCGCTGGAATTCAAACAGTACGTATACTTCCCGGCGTTACCGAGGTGTTTATCTCATGCTGAGCACAATGAACAGTTGCGCATCAGGCGCTTTTAAAAAGCAATTCTAAAACTCAAGCAGATGAATACGTCACAAACGCCTCAGGGATTGTCCTTTGCCATAAACAGTCAGGATCAGGACAATACGATTTATATTACCAAAGACCCATTGGTAAACAAACTGACCTTTACGATAGATACCAATGTTAGCCAAACTGTTTTTAGTCCGGGAACACTGGTTGATCCGGGCGATGTTTCCCATACGAATGCTTCTCTTATTTATCTTGATTTAAGTCCTTTACAGATTCCTTTTAATGATTTTAATCAGATTGTTTGTCAGGCCCCGGGCTGGCAGTTTAAAAACTTTAACAACAGCATTATTGGGATGGCACCTGATACGCAGCCGATCACTATTAATATCTCGTCTCCATCTATTGAAATCAGCATCAGCAAACTGATATTGCCGAATCCGCCATCTGGTGATACTGTGAACCTCTGGGTCAAATATTTCCATGTCAGCCCCATCAGTTACCTGAACATTCCCAGTGAAACCTTTTTTAAAGTATCCTTACTGAATGTGCCGGATAATAAAAAGGACCTGCATGAGGTGATAGACTGCGTGCTGACCTCTCCAGCTTTAATTGTAAATACGATAGAGGGGTATCCTCAGGTAAAGAACAGCATTAGTTTTGCGTTTAAACCCGGCGCAAATCCGGTTCCTGTAATTGCTGCGGCAAACACCAGCTTTACAATTAGTTTTGTATATGCGCCGGCAGCACCGGGCTGTGGCGCTTTAACCACTCCTCAGTCTGCACTTGATTCCATTAAGGTAGAGCAGCAGGAAAATGCATCTGTCTGGGCCGTTAAGCCTGATCAAGATGCGCAAAACCCTTCCTGGATCCTACAACCAGTTAACCAGAAACCCATATTAGGTACCGATGAAGTGGTTTCCTTTGATGTGAACGGCATCATCACCCCATTTGAACCTGGTGCAACTTTAATGCACATTCAATACCAAAATGTACCAGGATATAATGATGGGGCATACAGCATTGCTTTAAGCAAAATTCCTCATGTATCGATTGATGCTTTGGAGCTTCTGCCAGATCCGTCGGTCATCGTTGATGGAACTGCATCCGTTCAGGTCTCCTGGACGGCTAAGGATTATAGCTCATTGATGCTCATGCCATTTTATGAGGACGTAACGCAGCTGAGTAGTTATACGGCTACGCTGGAAAAGTCGGAAGTGATCACCCTTGTGGCAACAGGTTCCGGGAGCAGTGCCAATCAGGCCATTTCCAGGGCTACTGCTGATGTATTACCAGTGATCAATGCTTTTGGCGTAACTCCGGCGGACGTGTATTACCATGATTATCCTCATGACTCCAGGTTTTTCTGGGATGTAGCAACGAATGACACGGTACTACTGGTAAATGATGACAGCAAGGACAGCGAAATTGTACCTGCTAAAGGCACCAGATCAGTCAGCCTCAGCTCGCCTGGAATGTGGTCATTGATTCCCCAGGACAGTGTCAATCCACATACGCTTTCCCGTAGTGTATTGATTCGTTCATTTAAGATGGAAACCCAAGCTAAGGATTGTGGCTTTAATTCCCTGGCAGCAGTCGCTTCTCCTTCGGCGGCTTTTATTGCGGTACTCAACAAGACTGCGAATGTCCTGAGTATGCGGAACCCACTTGATTTCAGCGAGTATGCGGCTGCAATTCCGACCGGGACTGGCCCGGTAGATCAGGTTTTTTCTTATGACGGACAGTACCTGTTTGTGTTAAACAGCGGAGGTTCTGTTACCGTTGTTAAAATTGAATGGAAAGACAGCACCGGGATTTATAGTTTCTCTGTACTTCAAACGATCGCTATTGAAGGAACGCCGGTACGGATTGCCATTTCAAATGATGACAAATACATTTTCGTGACGACCAATCTGGTTAGTTCTGGGAAGCTGATTGTCATTGAAAATAAAGGTGTGGATGTGTTTGGCACTAAGCAAGATATCGTGCTTACGCAAAATCCTTCCGGAATAGGAATTGACCCCTGCGGATTGAACGTATATGTGGCCATGACGGGCGATAATAGTATTGCCGTTATGGGATATAGTGGCATCGACGAGGAATTTAAATACAACAGAAGTATTGCAGGCTTACCTGCTCATCCGGTAGATATTGCTGTGGGAGATCCTCATGGGCAAACGCTGTTGGTGGTTTGTCAGGACAGTAATGTGCTGATTGCACTGAATGCAACAGCCGATGGGACTGGGCAACAGATTGAAATCAGTGGGGAACCGGTCAGGATTGCTGTAAGCCCCGACAGAGCCTATGCTTTTGTGGTCAGCAATAGCGCCAATACGGCCACATTGATTAGCTGTTATGCAGGAGCTGGAAATTGTAAAATCATGGAAACCGGAATTCCTGCGGGAACAAAACCTCTCTCCCTGACTATGGCCTACGATGGCACTGCAGCCTATGTTTCAAATGCTGATCACAGTGTGACAATCCTTAATCTGATCAATTATCAATTGATAAATGCCCCTGTAAACGTTGGGAAACAGCCAACAGATGTGGCACTTTCTGCGGATGGAAAGATTGCAGTCAGCTGGCATAATGTATTGTTCATCACGACTAAACCGAACTATACAAAAGGGATTTTTATCTATGAAACCGATTCTGGAACTGTTTCCACACGACTGGAAACACAGGATATCATTAAGTGTGTCTTTTCTCCATCCGGGACTTCTGATAATATGTATGTGATACAGCAGGATGCAGCGGAAATCAGCATTATGGAAACAGGACGCTTTACGCTAAAATCCACGATTCCGATACCTGCGGGGCCAGGAGGAGTGGCTCGTTTTCCGGTAGAACTGGGGATGTCTGCAAATTGTTTAAACCTGTATGTGATTACCAGGGATGCGACCGGGAAACACTGTTTTCTTGCCTATACCTGCGATGAAGCCAAAGGCACTTTTAACCTGAAAACCGACTTGACTTTGTTTACTTCTTCCGCCTCAAATCACCTCCTCCTGCAGTATACGCCTGATGGTAATTATGTCTTCGTTGGAACAGGCTCAGACAAGAAAATACAGGTCCTTCAGCTCAGCAGTAACGGGCTGTACAGTTTAAATTCCAACCCGGTCAGCCTGGATCTCCTGGCCCGGACAATGGTGGTATCTCCCGACAACAATACGCTTTATGTGTTGCTGCAGGAAAATATGAAATCTTCTATTGTCGTCCTTAACATCAAAGACCTGACATCTGAAGAACACCGGTTCCCGGCTACGTATGCCACATTGATCAATTTTCAACAGGCAGTGATTGCTCAGGATGGTCAGCGGATTTTCATTACTGATGCAAATATCGCAGGGCTGAGGGTCTTGAGTACGAAAACATTACGTGTGATCCAGACCCTTTCCTGGGAACAGGATGTACAGTATCCAATAGGTATTGCCATGCAGCAGGACGGTTCCAGCTTGTTCATTGCCGGTTTTTTCAGCGGCAATATGGCGATGATCAATCAAATCAAATAATCATTCAATATTTATCAATTTAAACAAATTAGCGCATGAGTTACAATGGATTTTTTATCAGAGATTATGTTGGCGAATCAATTAGTGGTTCAAACTCCTCAAACTGGACCAATTCTCCGGACATCATTTGTACCGGGCCGGTGCCATTGCCTGATCCCAGGGTGGTATCGGATGTGAACCATTATAAACAGGGTTTGCCACAGGCGAATTCACAGACGCCACTAACCAATAACTGGGTGTATTTGCGTGGACTAAACCCGCAATCCGGCCCGTTGAAAACCACGCTTTATCTGTATTATGTAGATACTTCTATTGTGCTTTGGCCTCAGAACTGGAAGACGGCAGGTATTGTTGTTGCCGGTAATCAGCAGAACTGGCAAACATTTGATGCGCCAGCCGATACGGATAATGATGGAATTGCAGGAACAATTACTCCTTTTGGATGGACGCCTCCCCGACAAGGCATACACTATTGTCTTGTTGCCTGGGCTGAGAATGGTGCGGATCAGTTGACGCCACCGGATCTTGCCAGTATTGGCAGTGTTTCTGATATGGCAAAATTCATTGTTTCTCATCCCAATGTAGGCTGGAAAAATACCGTAGAAGTCGATGCTTCACAACCCACATTGCAGGGAGTAGCCTCGGTAATCGGAGCGCCAGATGGCGGACAAATGATCGTAGGCTTGCAGTGTGTGAATATTCCTACCGATGGTTACATTCAGTTTTCTGTACCCGGACCTGATCAGGATAATACGATCTATTTTCCTAAAACCCAGGTGGCAAAACCCAATTACGGACAAACTTTTCTGGTTAATTATCCTCCGGGTTATGAGACTTCATTGAGCTGGACCTATTATAAAGGGCCAACGGAAGTTCCTGACGGGGCGAATATCATTCCTTTTGTCGGAGAATGGGGTTCCAGTAATGAGTTTATTGAACACGCAAGGGAGGTTGCTCCCGGACATCTGATTGAGGCACATCATCATGGAACACCTCAGGAGTTTTTGGCCAATGGAGATGCCTTTGCTGTTTCGTCTAAGGCTACCAGGACGATTATGCTGATCGGGTCTGTTCCTTTCAGGCTGACCCATAAATAAAAAGTGATTTTTACCAACTGAAAAAGGTCTGAAATTATAATATTTCAGACTTTTTTCAGTTTCTGCAGGAATTCCTGCCCTCAATTTTGCTTCTGTATAAAATTTCTCCTTGTAATGCCCGGTTATTCAGATTTTCGATCAGGCCATCAAAAACATCTTAAAGTTTACGGTTTCCCGTAAGGAAAGCAGTCCGGCGCAGTATACTTTTGATTGTTGAACAAATAATTTTAATAAACTAATCATGGGAGATTTCGTAGGTATAATCATTGCAATTGTCGTTTGTTTTTTACTGTTTCTGGCATTAAGGGAAGTGGTGTTGTGGTATTGGAAAGTAGATACAATTATTAAAAATCAAGAGGTTACCAATAAACTTCTACATCACAACAACGCATTGTTGAACGAACAGATCGCGTTTATGAAATCTCAGGTTAACCAGGAACTTAAATCAGCGCCAAAAGATGCTGATTTAATCATGTAGTGATTTAATTCAATTAGCTCAGGAATTTTCCTTTTAGTCTTTCGATAAACAAAGCCTTGAATGTATTGCCAATGGGGATCGGTTCTTCGGCACCTTCAAGGTAAAGCCGTCCGCCATCCATGGAGATGATCTTATTGATAGAAATGAGATAGGATTTATGTATCCTGACGAAATTTTGTGCTGGGAGCCTGTCTTCCAGCGTTTTCATATTTAATAAGGAAATCACCCTTCTTTTATTGGTCAGGTAAAAGGAAATGTAATTTTTCAGTCCCTCAATATAGATGATGTCATTATACTCAATCTTAATGATTTTGCCTTTATCAGTTTTAACAAAAATCTGGTGTTCTGTTTCTTTAATTTCTACCGGAGCTTTTTCTGCAACTGGTTTGTACAGTCTGTTCAGCGCCTTCTGGGTGGCCACAAGGAACCTTTCAAAAGGGAAGGGTTTGAGCAGATAATCGATCACATCATTATCAAAAGCTGTCACCGCATAGTTGGAATAGGCGGTTGTTAAAATAATATTGGTCTTGTTTCCAAAAGATTTGACAAAGTCAAGCCCCGTGAAGGTGGGCATATTGATATCCAGAAAGATCAGATCAATATCTTCTTTTTCTATATATGGCAATGCTTCGAGCGCGCTATTAAAGGAAGCTACAATTTCTAAATAAGGAGTTTTTTTACTGTAATTTTTAATTACTTCAATCGCATGTGGTTCATCATCAACTATGAGACATCTGAGCATAATGTATTAAATTATTGATACCTAAATATATATAAAATTGAATTTAAATGAGCACAAATGAATTTATTGTTTGTCTATTGAAAAAAAATATATTAAACGACAAATTAATAGTTAATTACAGTGCGATTTTCAGGGATAAAGTGTACCTTTTTTCTTCATTTTTGATGTCCAGGCTAAATTTATCCGGGTAGTAATTTTCCAGTTTATAAAGGATGTATTTGATGCCGATGCCATGACCATCGTTGATCAGGGAATCCGCCGGTTTTTTTTTGTTCGTAAGCGAAAAAGACAATTGATTGTTTTCTACTTCGAGGCTAATATCTACTGGATTTTCCGGGTCTGTAATCTCACCGAATTTCATTGCATTTTCTATCAGTGTAATCAGGATCAGGGGTACAATCTTATGATCTGCTTTGACTCCGGACTCCCTGAAATTAAAATTGAACTGATTTTGAAACCTGAAATTGTTCATGAGAATCAGGTTTTTAATGTGCTTGGTTTCTTCACTTAAAAGAGACTTTCCATCGTAATCGACATCTTTAAGAGAGTACCTCATGATTTCAGATAAGGTAATTATTCCTTTTGCCAACTCATTGGAGAGGTCAAGAGATTTAGAGTAAAGAAAACTGAGCGTATTGAATAGAAAGTGCGGGTTAATCTGGGCTTTCAGAAAAGATAACTTCATATTCAGAATGCTGTTTTTTAGCGACTGCTCCTCATTCTCTTTTATCCTTAACCGTTTTTCCGAGAGGATGGACATTCTTGCGAACCAAAAAGCCGTTCCAAGGAAGATGAAATAGCTTAAACGCCAGATTGATCCTACAATATAAAAGGTAAGGTTGGTGGTTAGTGTTTTATTGCCCGACAGCCCGAAATAGATGAGCAGGTAGGACATCAAGGTTTTGATTAAAATATAGCAGACCATGAGGACCAATATCTTAATCAGGAATGCGACGATCGGGATTTTAGGTTTATGTTGTGGCAGTGCCCAATAGGTGCAGAAATAGAAAACTGAGACGTTAAGGAAAGCCATGAGAATGGTCTCTGTCCAGAAAAGACGCTTGGGTTCCAGGATGAAAACCAGCGAGATTTCATATAACCAATAAATTATCCAAAAAGCCAAATGCTTATAAAAGATTTTTGATCGAAGGAAATGGAAAGGAGTCATAAAGGAAGGTACAAAGTTTTGATCAGAAATGGTATTCATTCCTCCTCATTTCGTCCGGATTTCGTTGTCGTTGATCCAATTTTACTCCTGGACTCTATACCTGCCGAAACCTGAGAGAATCGTCTTGTATGGGTATTCAGCTAGGGAAAAAGGCCTAAATCCAATTGTCCTTAGCCCGGTTCCGGCAGAATCCTGAAAATTCGTTCGTACATGAATTTACTACGTTGGGCATTTTCCTGACTGAGTTGGTGTAATACTTTTCTGATCCTTCTCCTTTCTCTACACATTTGTTCAACCAAACTATCAGATTATGAAACCAAAACAAGAAACCAAAGAGATTAAGTTCAAAAAAAGAACCATCGAGTATTTAAACATTCAGGAAATGAAAGCCATCAACGGTGGTGGTGATCCACAGAATCCTTCAGATACAACCAACACCCTTACCATTACCTATACGATTAGTGTACCAAAACCCTAAACTAAAAGATTATGACCAGGATCATCCCTTTTTCGACAGCCAAAATTGTAGATGCTATCTGTATTGCGTCCGACAATAATATCCTTTGTGAAGCACTTTTTGACTACCTGCAGCACCGCAACTTTGAAAATATAGGAGTTGCGTGTTCTGAGAAAGAAACCCTTGATTTTCTTGGCAGGTGCGATTCTTCTATCCTGATCATCAGCGCCAACTTGTTGGACAGCACTGTTTTTCAAACGATAGATGCACTCAAAAAACTTAAAACGGATGTGAAGGTAATTCTGCTGAGCAATAAAATAGAGGTCCTCCGGTACTTTGAGGAAAGTCAGGATGGCGTAGTGAAGGGGCTGTTGTCCAATCATGAAAGCATGAGCGATTTGTATTATTGCATCATGGAGGTCTATAACTCCAGGAGGTATAAGTCGAGTCATGTGAAACGGTTATTGCTGCAGAGCCAGATCAGCTCCTATGATCTTCCTGCATTAGGCTGCAGCTTCAGCAAGATCAAAGAGCTGACAAAAAGAGAGATGGAAATTTTTCTGGCCATTTCCAATACACTATCTACAAGAAGTATTGCTGAGGCCTTGTTTATCAGCCCGGCAACAGTCAATAACCATAAGGCCAGTATTATCGGGAAGCTGAGTTTAAAGGGCAAAAATCAACTGTTGTCCATAGCCGTTTGGTACAGGACCACACTCACTAACATCGCATGATTAAGACCGCATATTTATCCGACATTTTAAGGCTCGAAATTGATAAACAATGGAGCCGGTCTGACAGTTCAGAAGAACGTTGTCTGATCCGCTTTCTGCTGGCCCTGATCCAGGAGACGCCTTTTGATATGGAGGATAGAACACTGTTAAATTCCGGCCGGTTTTACGAAAAATCATCCTTTATCGAACAGTTTGTTCATGCATTAAATATTCTCTTTGTTCTGGATCCGCTCATAGAAAAAAGAGTTTTTCAATCCGAATATATTATCCCGGAAGTGAATGATTTCATTTTCAGCAGAAGTACCCGGCTGATTTCAGCCAATCGTTACGATTTTAATAATGGTGCAACAGGACTGATGTTTTACCTGAAATCCTGCGGAACTGAGCAGGTGGAAGAGCTGAAGTTGAATTTTGTCAGTGGAATCAGGACTTACCTTGAAGGGAAAGCATATCAGGTTCATCGTGCTCCACAAAACCAGTTGTCCCATATCGCTGACACCCTGTTCGGCTTGTATTTCAACAATGAACATTATGACCAGCAAAGGGAAGAAAACCTGATTCAAGTCATTGACCTTTGCTTCGATGCCCTGTTTTCCTTCTGGGAAGATGTGAATATTGAAGAATATAAATATCTTTTCTTTGGGAGGCATTCCGAAAATGCCACACTTACGGATCTTCTGAACTGGAAAGAGGGAGATCTTCAGAAATCCAATATTATTCTCGCCTATTCCATTTTTAAAAATAATAAAACCTTGTACCGTACCGGTTTGCTCGTTGGCTTACATACCTTGATTTTACCTTCTCTGTTGAAAGATGATATCGATAGCTATGATTTTCAGCATGGCGCACTCGGCCTGCTTTATGGCTATAACGCCTTATATGATTTTACCGGCGATGCGAAGTTTCTGGAGGCCTCTAAAGCCTGGCAATCTAAATTAGAAGTTAACCTTTACAATGCCATTAGTTCGGAAGGGCAGTTTGATATCAAAGCAAAAATTGACCTTTTAACCTGTTACGCATTTTTACTCCATAAATCTTCAGGATCATGATAGATAACGCGACTTTGGAATGGTTTGACGAACAGATCCTTGCCCACAATGATCAGGCAGGTAACTCCCTGTATTCGGGGAAGCTGGGTTCCATTCTTTATTTTTTTGAAGCAGGCAGGATAAAAGGAGAAATCTTTACGGACCATGCAGAAGCATTATTGGCGGAGTTGTTCGGGGAAATGAACGCTGCAGAAACGGTTTTTACTGATTTTTCCCTGGCTAACGGGTATGTGGGATTGCCCTTGCTTGTTAACTATCTGGTTAAAGAAGGTTTTATCGATTTAGATGTAGATCAGGAGTTTTACGATCTGGACCTGCTGATTGCAGAAAAGGCATTTCTGGAATTAACCAAAGACAATACCGATTTCCTTTATGGAACCATTGGCCATCTGCATTACTTTTCTCAGCGCAATTTGAACCCTTTTATTAAAGATCTGCTTCAACGGTTGCTAAAGGAGATCTTTAAAAGAGAAATCGTTGATGAGCAGGGCTTAAGGATCAAAAATGCTTTTTATCATAAAAAAGAAGGCGAAGAAGAATTTATAAACCTGGGGCTTGCCCATGGCAATCTGTCGCTTGGACTAATTTTACTGAACCTGATCGACCGGGATCCTGATTTTTCCTGGCTCATTCCAAAAGCAAAGCTTATGGCGGATTATTTGATTTGCAAGCTTTCCTATAAAACAGGAGATGACGAAAGGATCCGTTCGCTCTTTCCTTCGATCATCAATAATGAAGGATTAGCCATTTTCAATAACATTCCGGTAGCCTGGTGCTATGGAGACCTTGCAGTTTGTCTGTTTCTCTATGACTTGGGCAGACTGTCGGGAGATCAGTCCTACCATAATAAAGCAGAAGAAATCGGTTTGTTTTCATTTTCCGAAACTGCTGTTCATTGCGAGGTGGTTGACAATCCTTTTTTCTGTCACGGTACCTCGGGCATTGCCCAGCTTTATAAAAGCCTGTATAACATTTCCGGGAACCCGATCTACCTCGAAGCTTATGAGTTATGGATCGGCCGGACCTGGGAAATGATGGAAAGCAATTACCTCCGTGAGCCGCCGGAATTGCTGCCTTCCTCAGAAGTGTTGTCAGTTATCGAAGGATTCGTTGGCGTTGCACTGGTACTGAACGGTTATCAAACAGAAATTGACCGGTGGTCATCCATTTTCATTTTAAAATAATCAAACTATGAAAACATTATTCCTATTATTCATCGCCTGCATCGCGTTTACCCGGCTAACGCAGGCACAGGAACGCCCGGAGGTTCATATTAAGGGCAGCCTGAGGGACATGCAAAAGCAGCCCGTTATTTATTCTACCTTGTCGTTGATCGACTCCACCGGAAAGGCCATCAATTTTGCTATTTCTGATGAGCAGGGTATTTATCATTTTCGTGCAAAGCTAAAAGCCGGAACCTATAAAATATCCGCTTCCTCTATGGGATACGCAGCAGGGATCAAAGCATTTGATCTTGGTGCAGAGGTCAAAGAGCTGCAGATTCCGGAACTCGTGCTGGTTGCTGATACCAGGACACTTGCTGAAGTCACGATTAAAAGTAAAAAGCCACTTATAGAACAGAAAATAGACCGGTTGGTGTTCAATGTTTCTCAAAGCCCGATGGCCGCCAGCAGTTCTGCGCTCGACCTGCTGAGGAGGGCTCCTGGCGTGAACGTAGATCAATCTGACGCGATTAAGTTAAGGGGAAAGAATGTGTTGGTGATGGTCGACAATAAACGGACTTATTTATCCGGCGATCAGGTTGCGCAATACCTTAAAAGTATGCAGGGTGATCAGATCGAAAAAATGGAAATCATCAGCAATCCTTCCGCAAAATACGATGCCGAAGGCGTGGGTGGGATCATCAATATTGTATCTAAAAAAGATAAAAAGATGGGCGTCAATGGTGCGGTAACTGCCGGTGGTGGTTATGGTAAGAATGGAAAATATAATGGAAATACCGTACTTAATGTCAGAGAATCCAAATTTGCAATTTCCGGAACACTTGGTTTTAACCACGACAAAAGTCCTACTTCCGGGGAATTAAACCGGGTACTCGAAAACACCACTTTCGCCCAGAGCAGCTCCAGTTTGAAAACCCTCAACTCGGGACTGGGGAAATTGTCTTTCGATTTTTTCCTCGATAAGAAAAATACGTTTGGCCTGGGCTTCATCGCCAACCAGGCGGAAAATGACCTGTCTAATACCAGCCTTACCTTTCTGAACCAAAATCAGAATAGCAATCAACTGAACCTGTTCAGTTCGAGCCTGAGCAAATGGAATAGTCAGACCTATAGCTTTAACTATAAATCCCAGCTTAAAGAAGAGGAGAGCATTTCACTCGATGCAGACCTTTCCAGGTACAATAATAACGGAAATATCAATTACATCTCCCAGAATATCAACTCGGCAACACCGGACGATAAAACTTTTAATAACAATCGTATCGGGATTAATATCGCCTCTGTAAAACTGGATTATGAGAAAGCCTTGTTCAAAAAGCTTGGTCTGGAGGCCGGCCTTAAATATAGCCGGGTGAGCACAAATAACCTGACCAAATTTGACCAGCTGATTGATGGAAACAGGGTAGATGATGTGAAAAGGAGTAATGTATTCCGATATGATGAAAATATTTATGCCGGATACCTTAATTTCAACGCCAGGCTGAATGATAAATTGTCGCTGCAATTTGGTCTTAGGGGAGAGAAAACCATATCCGACGGAAATTCAAAAACCCTGGATTCTGCCTTTAGGCTGGACTACTTTAAATTGTTTCCAAGCCTTTACGGTACTTATAGCTTTAACAAGAACCATCAGGTGGGTGCTTCCTATAGTCGCAGGATTGGAAGGCCGGGGTATAAGGATTTAAACCCATTCATCTATTATGTAGATCAATACACTGCAAATCAGGGAAATCCCTATCTAAGGCCCAGTTTTACCAATTCTTTTGAATTGAACTATACTTTTTTCCGTCAGTATAATATTTCTGTAGGCTATCAGCAAACGAATGATGAGTTTGAAAAAGTAGCAATACAGGAGGCGGATACCAAACTGGTTAAAGAGATGTATCAGAACTTCGATAAATTTTATGGATATTTTATCAGCGCCAATATACCGGTAACGGTAGCCAAGTTCTGGGAAATTAATAATGCAGCTAACCTGTATTACACCGACTATACCCTCGGCCAGATCAGGTCCAGAGGTTCAGCCTTACAGCTGAACAGTACCTCTACTTTCAGTATCCCTGGAAATTATACCGCAGAAATGGATATGATCTATTTTTATAACAATGCCTACGGTATTTACCGTGTTAAGCCGAACCTGTATTTCAATATCGGAGTGGCTAAAACCCTTAATGACAAAAGGTCGTCGCTTAAATTGAGTGTTTTTGATGTTTTTAACAGCAACCGGTCTAATGTTGTGGCAAACCTTGGAAGTCTGAATCTGGACTCCAGATACCGGTGGGAGGGGACCCGGGTTAACCTGAGCTTCAATTATAAGTTTGGAAAAAATACAGTAAAAGGAGCGGCTACAAAGAGGAAATCTTCTGCAGAAGAGCAAAGCCGTATCAAAAATTAAATATGCTTAAGGGATAACATCTTAAAAAGAAGCGCATGAAAATAGGTATTCTTGAATTTGGAAATATAGAGCAGCGTTCTGGTGCTGAAGTGCTTGAAGCTGTTTTGGAATATGCACAATGTGCAGATGTGAATGGTTTTAGTCGTTTTTGGCTTACCGAACACCATCCATTAAGTATGGGCTGGAATAATCCGGAAATGCTGTTGCCTACCCTGGCTTGTTATACGGAAACGATCAAAATCGGCATCGCCGGTATCTTGTCTGCAATACATACACCTTATCGTGTTGCTTCCAGCTTTAAACTGCTGGGGACGATGTTTCCCGGAAGGATAGATCTGGGTTTTGCAAACGGAAAGCCAAGTCCTGAAGCTTGCAGAAATATGCTGAATACAGAAAGCCTGGCGCCGGATATTTACCATAATTTTCAGGAGCATGTCAGGAAAACCCATGCCTTTTTAACAGATGAAGGGCCTGCTGCGATAGCTCCGTACCTGGGAGATCTTCCTGAAATGTGGCTGCTCGGTGCATCTTATCAGCAGCTGGGACTGGCAGCGGAGCTGGGTACAGGCTTTTCCAGATCTATTTTCCATACTGCCGAGCAGCCCGGACATCAGGCGGAGAAAGTATGGGAACACCGGTCGCAATTTGCAGAAATCCATCAGGTACCGCCTCCGCTCAACATCGCTTTTGCCGGAATTTGCGACAAGGACGACCGTAAAGCAAAAAAGAAGTTCTATGAGCTGTATCAGACAGAATATGATCCCAACAGCAATTTTATCGTCGGAAATCCAGCTTATTTTAACGATCGCTTGTCGCAGATGATGGAGCAAACGGGGATAGAAGAGTTCATTTTTAAAGACCTACAAACCAATAACCTCAGCCGGATGGATACCCTGCACCTGTTAAGTAAATTAATTTCTAAACCTATTTCAGCGCCTACAGATTATGATAAACTCGAGCTTTAAAAAATTCCCTCATTTTACGCAGCTGGACCATATGGATTGTGGGCCAACGTGTTTGCGGATCATCAGTAAATATTATGGCAAATTTTTCAACCTCCAAACGCTGAGAAACCTGAGCAAGACGACCCGGGTGGGTAGCAGCATGCTTGGATTATTAAGGGCTGCTGAAAAGTTAGGCTTTAATAGTTTTGGTGCGAAAGTGGATATTGAGATGCTTCAAAATGAAATTGACCTGCCTTGTATCGTCCATTGGAATCAGAACCATTTTACCGTTTTGTATAAGATCACGAAGACTAAAGTGTATACTTCTGATCCTGCGAAGGGATTGTTGGTCTATAGCATTGACGAATTTATGAAAGGCTGGTCTGGCGGAGCAGAAGTAGGCGTGATCCTGATGCTGGAGCCAACTCCGGCATTTTATGCACAGGAAGAGGAAGAAAACGGTTTGTATAACGGCATCGGTTTCCTGCTTCCTTTTATGAAAAAATATAAAAGTTATGGCCTGCATCTGTTGTTTGGTCTATTGCTTGGAGGTGCTTTGCAGCTGGCTTTCCCTTATTTAACGCAATCTATTGTAGATAAAGGGATCAAAGAGAAGAACGTAGACCTGATCTATTTGATTCTGGCGGCGCAATTGTTTCTATTTCTGGGAAAGATCAGCATTGAGATTGTCAGGGGCTGGATCCTGGTCCACATCAGTGCGCGGTTAAATATCTCTATGTTGTCTAACTTTTTCATCAAGCTGATGAAATTACCTTTGTCGTTTTTTGATGTCAAGATGACCGGCGACTTATTACAGCGGATCAATGACCATAAAAGAATCGAGCAAACCATTACTTCTAATTCCATCAGTACCCTGATTTCCTGCTTCAACTTATTTCTTTTTGGGATTGTTCTGGCAAGGTACAATACCTCGATCTTTCTGATCTTTTTATTCGGGAGTGTATTGAATTTTATCTGGATCTATTTCTTTATCAAACGAAGGGGCGATCTGGACTACAAACGTTTTAACCAGATGAGTGCCAATCAGAGCAAAACTATAGAGCTGATCAATGGCATGCAGGAGATCAAGCTAAATAATGCAGAAAAAGAAAAGAGATGGCAATGGGAAAGATTTCAGACCAAGCTTTTCCGGACCAATATCCAGAGCCTTGCTCTGGATCAGGTTCAAAATATCGGCTCATTATTTATCAATGAGCTCAAGAACATCGTCATTACGGTAATTGCTGCACAGTTGGTCATTAAAGGAGAATTGACAATAGGTATGTTGTTGTCTATCAGTTATATTATTGGACAGTTGAACTCGCCGATTACGCAATTGGTTTCCTTCGTCCAGTCTTTTCAGGATGCAAAACTTAGTCTGGAGCGCATAGCTGAGATTCATGGTAAAGAAGAAGAATGTAATAAATCAAACTCAGAAGTCTTCGATGTAGAGGATGGGGTCGAAATTGAATTGAATAACCTGACTTTCTCCTATTCCGGTCCACAGGAGAACATCATTCTTAAGAATGTTTCATTTACCATTCCAAGGAATAAGGTAACTGCTATTGTAGGAGCCAGTGGAAGCGGAAAGACCACACTGATGAAAATTCTGCTAAACTTTTATAAACCTACAGCTGGTGAAATACTGGTCAACAATAAGCGGTTGACTACTGTTTCCGATGAATTCTGGAGAGACGTATGTGGATCGGTGCTTCAGGAAGGTTTCATTTTCTCTGATACCATAGAAAAGAACATTGCTGTGGGTGTTGAGCTTGTGGATTACGACCGGCTTCAGCATGCGCTGAAGGTTGCGAATGTTGAGGGCCTGGTAAATACCCTGGCCTTAGGGCTCCAAACTAAAATCGGACAGGAGGGAATCGGGTTGAGCAGCGGCCAAAAGCAACGGCTCCTAATTGCAAGAGCTATTTATAAAGAACCTCAGGTACTTTTCTTTGATGAGGCAACGAGTGCGCTGGACAGTAAGAACGAAAAAGAAATTGTACAAAACCTGGATAACTTCTTCCAGCATAAAACCGTTGTCGTGATCGCACACCGTTTAAGTACGGTTAAAGCTGCAGATCAGATTGTTGTTCTGGATGACGGCCGGGTTCAGGAAATCGGTACGCACCTGGAGCTGATTGAAAAAAGAGGATATTATTATGAGCTGGTGAAAAGTCAATTGAGCATGGAACCGGCACCATTGGAAAATTTACACTATAAATCTGCCTAATTATGCCCGCAAATCAAATCAGTCAAAATGCGACAGAAAACGAGTTTTCTGAAGAAGTGGATTATATCCTGAGTAGTTTACCCCGTTGGTTAAAAAGATGGAATTTATACGTTATTCTATCTATGTTTATCGGAGGAGGGATCATTATTCTGGTGGTCAGTCAACTGGTACGAAAGCCGGTTGTTTATACCAAAATGCAGATTTATCCCGGCGCACTTAAAGTCAGTGTCGACAAAGTATCCGGGATCAGGGAGATCCTGCGCAAACAAGGCAGCCTGTTGAAGTCGGGGGATACCATTGCCCGGTTGTATGACCTGGAAAACCCACAACTGACTTCCATATTGAGGTCGCCGGGATATGGCAGGCTAAAGACCTACCACAACTACCAGCCGAATGCCATTATCAGGCCCGGACAAGTCATTGCAGTCGTGGAATCTACGCATAAAAAGACCATTCTCGGAGAATTTAAACTGGATAATGTGCAGGCCAGTCAGTATAAGGAGGGGCAAAAGATCCGGATAGAAATTAAAGCCGGACAGAAGACCATGACCATTGATGGAATCCTGCAGGAGATCGTTTATCCTGCCGGTGATCAGGGACATGCTGTTTTATATTATGAGATTTCCGACCTGGATCAACTGAGTTTTTCCGACCCAACGCAACAATTACAAGGCAGGCTCATCGAAAAGAAAATGTCCCTCTCTCTAAACACTATATTTTAATCCCTATCTCTACCCTAATCAAGCGAAAAGCCCGGCAGTTGACCTGACCGGGCTTTTGTGTTTCTTATGGTGTATCGTCTTGCAATCTGTTAATTGCAAAACGATACACCTGGAGGAATTTGATTTGGATCAGGATTGTTCTGCAACTTTATCCTTGCGGCTAAACTCCTTATTCAACCCTGATTTTCCATTTTTCATCGCTTTTTGCGTTTTGTAATAGGTATAAAGAAATTCATAAATGATCATTTCATGAACCCTTTGCTGAAAGGGGAACAACCGGATCATGTGCATATGCGTCATGCTGGATAAGATATTCATCAGTGGTGTCTTTGATTCCGGATCTTTCATCAGGTGATCCAGTTGCGGAATGATCAGAGATCTGATGTTGCCGGATCTTTCCTCAATGAACTCAAATAATGGCGCATATTCATTTTCAGCATCCTTTTCCCTATCCATACTTTTATAAATCTCCGTACGGAAATCCCTGTATTTTTTATTGATCTGAAGATTGGTGTTTTTGTCTGCATTAAATTCCTGCGCAAAACCCATTTTTATCGGTTCTAAAAAGGTTAGTTTTTCATCAGCACTGAGGCCGAAGTCGTCCAGAAGGGCATCGATAGAACGCATTCCCCAGAGCCATCTGATGGTTTCTCCCTCCAGGCCTTCAATATTTTCAAGAACCTGCACCACGCTTTCACTGTCGTAATAGAAAATGTCTTCCATCAGGGAGATGTTTTTTTCTCCATAACGTTCGATCTCTCTTTCGTAGGTATCAATGATGGTTTTCCAAACCAGTTTTTCCTGAATGAAATAATCCAGGTGTTTTTTGACGATGAGGATCACTTCTCCTGTACACTCCGGGTTCTTTAACCTGAATCGGATTCTGAGGTGCTGGTCAGGATCTGCAAATCTTAAAAAGAACCAGCCATTGATCAGTTCCTTTTCCTTGAGTTCCTGTACCATGGGTTGGAGCTTTTCTGCTATAATTCTTTCGCTGATCTGTGTACCACAATACAGTTTGAAATACAGCCACTCGGAACCAACCGTAAATGTCCTTTGAACCGTTCCTTCAGGCTTTGCTGTTTTCAATAGCGTATTACCGGTGGCGGTTGCCTGTTTCCTGCTGATCGGAAGAATCAGTTGGTTCAGGTATTTATTGCCCTGCTTATCCAGGAAAGGATAATTGTGAGCAGAAAATATATGTTCTTTTAAGATGACTGTATCTCTGTTTTTGATCATGTCAATAAACAGGTTGACGGAGTTTGATTCCTTAAAATCTACCAGTAAAGTATTGTCGCCATCTGCTACAGTAATGAGTTCCGGTAAATCCAATTTCTGCAGTTGGGTTTTGATGGCATTCATATCCTTTGCTGCGGCCAGAAAGGCATTGATCTCTTTTTTATCCAAAGTCCAGGTAGCGAATGAGATGACGACATTTCCTACAGTAACACGGGGAAGAAATTTATGTTTTTTTGCCAGGTCAAACCATTGAAAATTGAGCCCTCTTCTGCCATGTTGGTGTTGCATATCGCATAGAAACTGATAAACTGGTTGTGCGTTATGTGCGTAGTTGTGGGCATTGCTTAATCTTGGCAGGATTTCTTTATTTAGTTTTTTAGAACGAAGCACAATTTTGTTTCTGTTTACAGAGATCATAATGTCGTCTAATCCGATGATATGATCGGCATCCACAGAAGCCTTTGCGAGATATGGAATTTCGTATTTTCTATATTTTGGATGTAATAAAATATTGCCGACACGGCTTTCCGGGAGGTGAACGATTTCTGCAAGAATGGCCTGGGTTTCCAGGGCTAATTCCTGATCTACCAGATTTTGGATGGTAGATTTGATGTTTTGATCTGCATGTCCAAAGCGGCCCAGTACATTGATGGCACTGCTTCCTGCAAAAGATTCAATGTGGATCATCTCGTCTCCAAGGTAGGAAAGGATTCCGGACATGCTCAGGGGAAGATCGTCGTAACTGGCCAGGTTTCCGGAGGATTTGAGTTCTTCGGTAGAAAGCCGGATCGTTTTATGGCCAAGGGTCATCGCTTCTTCCAGTTTGGAAAGCAGGAATAATTCCTGTTTATGAACGTCAATACCAAAATAATCCGCGTATCTTTTATTCAATACCAGCCCGTCAAGAAGAGGGGAGAAGCCATTTTTCTGTTTGACCTGATAGCCTACACCGGATTCGGTATCCAGGGCCTCCAGAATCGGAACTTCCCTTTCTTCATACCGCGTATAAAAATTTTTGGCAAATGATTGGAGGTTTTCATTGGAGCGGATTGGGTTCAGTGCGCATAAAACATCCATTGCTTCCAAAATATCCTCCTGCAGGTGCTCACTTAAAATGGTTTTACCATCCGGCCTGAAGGTATCGGTCTGGAACAGGTATTTCTCATTGATAGCGACATTTAAGGATCTGGCCATTTCAATGACCTGCTGGTAAGCTGCAGGATCATTTTTTCCTTTTTGATCGAGTTCCTGAATGGCTGCTTTAAGCGGGAGCAGCAGGTTTAACTCTTTGCTCAGTTCAGCGCCTTCATTGCTGATTCTCTGCATCACGGTAATGATCTGGGAAAATACATCATCGCCGGTTACTTCAGGTTCAATCTCGCTGATCAGCAACTGGGCATCAATACAATTATTGATAAACTCCGTAGCCTCCACAGGACTATATCCCATTTCTTCTATAATGGCAGAGAGTTCCGCAACAGTAGCTCCTTTTTTACTTTGTTCGAGCATAGCACCGGCTTCATTGGTTTTCTGGACGGAGCTGATCTGATGCATTCGTTTTCCGTTGACGACCTGATATTCTATATACCTTAATTCGTCACCCAAAGGGTAAATAGAAGTATTGGGATAGTATTTTAAATAGGACTTGATGCCGGGTAATTTTTCCAGTGTACGGGACAGTTCACACAGGTAAAGCATATCCAGTCGGGTATGGCGGAGCAGGTTTCCAGATACTTCAACATCGTTTGCCGATCCCCATTCCGCATGCGAGCAACTGGCAAATAAGCCAAAAGGCGTACATCTGGTACTCATGCGGATCAGGTATTTGGTAAGGGAGGTTGCGATTTTATCTGATTCCTGTTTATTGGGAACCTCTCCCTTTACCCATTTTTCTGCTTCGCGGTAAAGGACAGGGGAGGCGAGAAATACAGCTTCCCTGAATATCTCCAGTTCTTCAAACAATGATTTTACTTCCTCCTGGGGGTAAGAGGTTTTATAGGGAAGTACCGGTAGTCTGGCGACAAAGTTCCTGTTAAAAGCATAGTTGTTTTTAAAATGTGACATGGAATTTAGTTAATAGGATGAACGAATGGTTAGGTTTTTTGCTAAGGCAATATAAATAATAACCTATTATATATATATGGTTCAGCATCAACTATTTTCCTGCTAAAAAATGATCATTTATCACTATTCCACAGGGGCCTTAAAGGATCTAATTTTACCAATGTTAAATCGATAATCAAATAATTAATAAACAACTCATAAACTATTTAATCATGAAAAAGAAATCATTAACCGACAACAAACTTAGCTTAAACAAAAAAGCGATCTCTAAACTGGATGATGTAAATCTGGAAAACATTCAAGGTGGAATCAGCTTCACCTGCTGTACAGAAATCATTATTAAACAAGGCCTGGAAGAGGCAGAAGCAGGTGGCGACCTGAGCGTACACTACTCTTGCGGAAAAGCATAACCAAACTCAAAAAATAACCAAAACTAAAACTTAAACAAGATGAAAAAGAAATCACTAACCGACAGCAAACTTAGCCTGAACAAAAAAGCAATCTCTAAACTGGATGATGCAAATATGGAAAACCTTCAGGGTGGTGCAACTTTCACCTGCTGCACAAAAGTAACCATTGAGCCTAAAGAGAAAGAAAAACTCGCAGAGGTTGGCAGCGTACATTACTCTTGCGGTTCCTAACAAAATTAAAAACCTAACCAAAATCTAAAATTAAACATTATGAAAAAGAAATCATTAACCGACAGCAAACTTAGCCTGAACAAAAAAGCCATCTCTAAACTGGATGATGCAAACCTGGAAAACATTCAAGGTGGTGTTACTTTCACCTGCTGCACAGAGGTAATCATCAAAAAACCATCTTTAGAAGAAGCAATTGGTGATGTAAGTGTACACTATTCATGTAAATAATTTATAACCTATAAAACTTAGCATTATGAAAAAGAAATCATTAAACGACAGCAAACTGTCTTTGAATAAAAAAGCAATCTCAAAATTAGACGACGCTAATTTAGAAAACATCCAGGGTGGAATTACTTTTACCTGCTGCACAAAAGTAACAATCGAACCTTCTAAACCGAAAGAAGAAGCATTTGAAGACGGAAGTGTACATTATTCTTGCGGATAAAATATTTTAAGATTTGGGGTCTCAGACCACAAGTGTTTCTCCTCAGGTAGCCATTCCTGAGGAGTTTTTTTATCTTATTAAAACGGAAATCATGGAATATGAGATGATAAAATCATTTGACGATGCACTTCTTTCCAATCGGATTGCTGAGTCAGAAGTTGAAGATGATTCTTTGCTGGGTGGTGGTATGGGGTATAGCTTATACCATGCTGCTCTCGCGGAGATCAGGGACGATGAGCAGTACCCGGAAAGGGCCTTTCAACAGATTGAAAAGACTTTTCAGCGTTTATCTGCCGGTACATCTTCACTCGATGGAATAGCCATGGGAACCGGGCTAACCGGTTTTGCTGCGGTGATCAGTTACTTTTGCGAGCAGGGGTTTTTGGATGAATCGGTGAAGGAAGAGTTGACCGGTATTGAGGAGATCATGTTTAAAGGCGCAATGTTGCAGCTCGAAAAAGGACATACTGATTTTTTGTTCGGAGCATCCGGCCCCTTGTCTTATTTTCTTGACGAAAAGGCAAATGAACGGAATACTGTATATATCAACAAGCTAATTGAGGCGATGATCCATTATGGCAGAAAGAACAGCACATCCGGTTTGTTGCTGCCTGAACCAAACCGTTTTTTTTCGCATATTAATCTGGGAATTGCACACGGATTAAGCGGGACCGGATTGGTATTGGCTAAAGCTGCTGCCGATGCAAGGGTAGATCAACAAGGGCCGGTAAGCGAGATGTTGCATCATATTCTGGGATACCAGTTGCAGCAAAGAACAACCAAGGGGGACGCCATTTTTCCGATTAAGGTGGATAAACAAAGCGGGAAACCTGAATTCAGCGCCAATCAGTCCTGGAGTTACGGAGATCTTGGCATCTTATTGTTTATCTATACACTATCGAATTTGTTCGATGATGCGCAAATCAGAAATACGGCAGATCTGCTGACAGAGGAGATCATGGCCAATCGTTTTACACATGAAATGATTCCTGAGAATCCCGGAATGAGACATGGTTTTTCGGGTAAAATCATGCTGATTGGGAAGCTGGCAGCAATCAGCGGAAATCAGAAGTATAAGACCTTGTATAAAAATCAATATTCATTATTTCAATCCATGATGAATAATTATGACCTCGATCTCGGTGCTTCTTCCCTTAATTTTGAAGGACTTGTTGGGGCAAGGTTGGTGGCTCAAAGCCATTTGCTATCTGTAGAACAGCTTTCCTGGAAGAAAATATTCTTAATGTAAATGATGAGGTCACTTGTATTATTGTCTGCCCTGCGGACGGGAGAAAAAGCCGGTTTTCAGCATTCTGCTGCGATTCATGGCATTCCTTTTCATTTTGGTCTTCTGGCAACTGAATGCCCGGAGTTTCCTTCGGATGCTGATGCTGCTTACCAGGTTTTAGTAAAAAAACGAGCCATTTCGATCAATTTCAGAGATCTTTCTATTCTTTTTACCTTGAACAACGGCCTGAGCAATAATCCTGAGGGGTATAATTGTTTTGGTTCTGACTTTGTCGGGGAAGTGGTTGCTGTTGGTAGAAAAGTAAAAAACCTGACAGTGGGAGATCGCGTTATTCCGAATTGCGATTATGAGATGAAACCTAAAAGAGGAATTTCTATGCGCGGGATTCCATCGAACAGGGCTTCTGCAGCTTATGATTTTTTTGCTGCAGAAAAGCTGTTGAAAATCGACGATTCAATTGCCGATGAGGTTGCGGCTTGCATGTCTATTGGCCTGCAGACTTCCTATTCCATGA
Organism: Pedobacter sp. KBW06; assembly: GCF_003852525.1. Classification (GTDB taxonomy): domain Bacteria; phylum Bacteroidota; class Bacteroidia; order Sphingobacteriales; family Sphingobacteriaceae; genus Pedobacter. Next base: position 593,637 of record NZ_QAJL01000003.1, on the reverse strand, counting down.
TCCGAAAAGCGAAGATCAGAAAAGGGGACCGGATTCTGGTGACATCAGGCAGTTCAAATACTTCTTTATTTCTGATTGAAGCGCTAAAGGCGAAAGGACATCGGGTTACTGTACTCACCAGTAATTCGGTTACACAGGAGAGATTAGGTAAAGAGCAGGAGGTAATCCTCTATCAAAATACAAATGATCTGACCGCTCAGCTGGACCTGCATAAAACTAAGTACTGCTCCGGGTTTGATGTCGTATTTGATCCGTTTAGCGATGTCTTTTTTGAAAAATTAATCGATTATCTAAATGCTGATGCCAGGTATCTGACCTGCGGACTATATAAACAAAAACCAGAATTCAAAGATCTGGAGGAGAGTTCAATTGTGAACAAGCCAGCATTGGGTTATCTGCTGGCACACCTCATCATGAAGAACATCCGTTTGATTGGAAATTGTCTGGGCACTACAAAAGATCTTGTGGAGGCGATTGCAGACTATAAAGAAGGCAAAATCAATATCGCGATTGATGCCGTCTTTTCTGAAAGAGAGCTGGGCAGTTTTATTGATAAAGCGTTTACCGATAAACGCAGGTCAGGAAAAGTAGTGTTGACCTACTATTGAGACATTTGTTTTAAGACTCTGATGGCTTGATGAATGCATTCCTCCTGATCCACGATTTCTTTTTCCAGCACATGATCCGGGCTTATTCCCTTTCCTACCTCATCGTAGGGCTCTCCCTTACGGTCTGTCAGCGTGCCGTTGGTTAAGACCAGGTAGGCACCATCACTCAGTTTAAATTCCGAATTGGATGAGGTCAGTCCTGTTGTTTTCTGACCTATGAGTTGTGTGTTTTTCCTATCCTTAAAGGCCATTGCGATAAATTCTCCGGAACTCCCCGTACGCTTATTGATGAGGACCACAAGGGGCTTATCAAAGTTTTTTAACTGGATTAAAGGTGTTTTGTACTGGTAAACTAAAGAATCCCCATAGTAAGCGGCATTGTTTCTGTAACGATAATAGCTGATGATACCTTCTGGTTTTTTGATCCCAAAAGCGTCTTCGTCGTGTATAAAAGGAGCCACCATACCAATCATTGGCTGTAACATTCCTCCATCATTGTCCCGTAAATCTATGATCCAACCCTTCAGGACAAGTTTGTCCAGCTCCCTGATCTTGTGGTAAGCATCCGTAATAAATTGTTCCCATTCCCCTTCATTGGCGAAATAGAAATGAGGAACGGTAAGGTAGGCATAGGACTTTTCCATAATGGCAGTTTTCACAATGGGGAGTTGTTCGCCATTTGCCAGGTAGCCTTTAAAAATGCCTTCCACCATTTCAGGAGGATAAAAATGAGAATGCTGATCTGCTAACATTTTCAAAGTGGAATCAATTACCGTATAGGTTTGCTTTATGGAGTCCATGCCTTTTGCCTGCTCATGGGCAAAATTATAGATCTTTTCCCAGTCGAGTTTATGTTTGTTGATCGATTGGGCCTTCATGATATCCAGCGCCTGATTGAGATAATTCTTCACTTCAATGTTATTTTGTGCCAAAACAGGTTTGAAAAATAAAATGAACAAAAATAAGATAGCAATACGATGCATTTCAATTCTTAATTAGGTAGAAAGCTAACTAATTTCTGTGAGATTTTCTGCCATCAATTTGGCTTCCCCGCTGAAAATGACCTGATCCTCAGAACGACACTCGTTCTATTTGCATTGGCTTCCGGGTTAAAACCGACTTTCATTAAGAAATCTCCGGAATAAACCTTTCTACTATCAATCGGTGACTTTGTACCTGGATATAGGTTGATTTCTTCTATTTGATAATTTTTAGCCGCATCCAGTCCTTTTAGTTTAATGGGTAATATCACGCCATTTGTGAACAGCGTAGCTACATGATAATTGAAAACAATAGCCTGATCTTTCGTGTCATTTACATAGGCAATTGAGGCAATTTTGTTTTCATAAGGATCCTGTAAACGGTACTGTTGTCCATGCCAAACGATGTCTTTAAAGCTATTGTATGTTTGAACTGCATTTTGGCTAAAAAGTAAATCAGTCTCACTCAGCTCATTCACCCGAACATCATAGCCTAATTTACCCATCATGGCGACATCAGTTTTAAATTTGACCGGTTGTTTTCCCATATCGGTAATGTGGTTGTCTACCGCGATAGAAGGGAAGTAATAGGAATATTCCCATTGGATGAAAATACGGTCGTAAGCATTGGTATTGTCGCTTGGCCAAAATTCAGTGAAATACTTTAAGGAGGCATAATCGACTCTGGAGCCTCCACCTGCGCATAACATCATCGGGGTTTTCGGATATTTTTTACGAATTCTTTCCAATACATTGGTTAGTCCCCTAGTATATTCGATATAGAAATGGTCCTGATTTTTTAAAGTAGGGGAGTGTGCGTTATAGATTAATGAATTACAATCCCATTTGATAAAGGCCAGTTCAGGCACTTCTTTAAAGATATCATCCACCGTTTTAAATATAAAATCCTGAACTTTTGGGTTGGTCAGATCCAATACCAGCTGGTTCCGCATGTAGAATTCTTTCCTGTCCGGTTGTCTGATGATCCAATCCGGATGATTTTCGTACAATTCGCTTTTTGGATTTACCATTTCCGGTTCCAGCCAAATGCCAAATTTAACCTGATTTGCAGTGGCTTCTTTACCTAAAGAACTGATGCCGTTTTTCAGTTTCTGTCTGTTGTACTGCCAATCTCCAAGACCGGCTGAAGATCCATTTCTTGGGTACTTGTTGCCAAACCATCCATCGTCTAACAGAAAAACATCAACTCCTAATTTTTTAGTGTCTTTGGTCAGTTGATTCAGCTTTTCGTCGTTAAAATCGAAATAGGTCGTCTCCCAATTGTTTAGAATGGTTGACCGGTTGCCTTTTCCATCAAGTAACTGATAATTGCGGGCCCAGTTTTGTAGGTTCCTGCTGGCAAGGCCTTTGCCGGAAGAGGAATAAGTATACACAAAACGAGGGGTTACAAAATTTTCTCCCGCTTTTAAAGTATAGTTTGATGAAAAGTTATTGATCCCTGCAGTGATTCTCAGGTAGTATTCGTCGAAAGTTTCAAAATCAATCCTGAAGTTTCCTGCCCAGGCTAAAGAACCGGCAATGACTTCGCCCTGTTCCTCTGTAGCAGGCTGATCGATAGAAACCATAAAGGATGAAGAGTGTAATAGATTGGTTCTGGTACCAAGTTTTGAATCAATAGTTTTAATGCCATGCAGCAATTGTTGTTCTTCTGATCGCATTTCCCGTACCGCGCCACTATAATGGCTCTTCAAAAAGAACTTCCGGCCAGTTAAGGTAAGGTTGGCCGAAGCGTATTTGTTCAATACAACATTACCTTTTTCCTGATGTTTGATTTCTGCCCATTGTTCAATTACATCCTCTTTAAAATAGGCCAGGTAATGTAAATCGACATTGAATTTATACTTTACATCGATTAAATGCACAATCGTAAGTTTTCTGTTTTCGTCTAATTGTTGCTCCTCAACTGCACTGAAAGTAAGTACCGTTGATTTATTGCCATCGCTATGCGTTACGCTTAAACCAGGTTCTAAAAGATTTATTGATCCTGATGCAATGTAGGCCTCCCGTTTGTTCGTCAGGTCGTCGGAACCTGGTTTGTATTTATCTAAAGGTTGAATGTTTGGATATTCAGCAGGACTTTCCAGTTTTTTACCAAAATAAGTTGACAATACGTTTTTGTCCTGATCTGTCTCTAACACCAGGACATTCCTTAAGGTAGTAATTGAAATTGTTTTTTGAGCAAGACTGTTCATCGTAAGGCTGATAAAGAGTAAAGGAAGGAATTTAAATTTTCTCATCATTGGTTTCAGTTGTGGCTTATTATATTATGTTTGCAGGGTCTGGGAAGTTGTTTTGTAAATTTAACAGGAAGCAGGCTATTTAAAAAGAATTGCAGTTACAAAGCGAATACATTTGTTTGTATGGTTAACCTGTTAGTTATTAGTTATATATAGTTAAATGAGCGATAAGTCTGTACCTTCAAATAGCCAGTTGTACTTTGATACACTGGATGGTTGTTGTAAACAAATCATTGAAAAAATGGGGAATAAGCCCATTACTGACTGGAGAGTTTCAGACTACAATACCTTAAGCAGTCTTTTAGGGCAACAAACTAAAGTTTATCTGAGCGAAAATACACTGAAGCGTATTTTTGGCAGATTAAAAACATCTCAACGTTATTACCCTCAGATTGCTACCCGAAACGCATTGGCTCAATTTATAGGTTACCGGGATTGGCAGGAGTTTGAGTTGGTTTACAGAAGTTCACATGCCTTACCAAAAGCAGAAGTACAGCAGGAAGAAGAAGTTCAGCTGACTGAACAGGAGCCGATACTTAAAAGATCTGTTTTTCGATCTCCGACGATGATTGGTTTTGCGCTGACAGGCGTATTGCTCCTGATTGGTCTTTTCTTTTACCTAAATAAAGAAAGGGGATTGAATAGTGTGAAACTCGTTTGTGAGAACCCTTTTGGAAGTGTGCCACATACTGCGGTTTTTGCGTTAAAGTCCGACCGTACTTTCGATATGGAAGAGGAATTCAGGCTTGACTGTATGGAGGAAGCACTTCCTGCGATCATCAGGGGAGGGGATAAGATCACAAGATTTTTCAAAAACCCGGGCGTGGTTTATGTCACCTTATTTCGTAAAGATAAAGCGATAGACACCGTATCGGTTTGCTTGCAGACCAGGGGATGGGTAGCCAATTCAGGAAATGATACTTCAAGGGCATATCCGATTGCCAATTTAAGGTCGCTCGATCCAAAAAATCTGGCTGTTTCTGCAGCCCAACTGGATTCTGCCGGATTAGAGACCAAAAAACCTTTTTTGATTGGTTTTAGCAATATTCACGCCTCTCAAATCAGTGGCGATAATTTTTCTTTCTCTACTAAGGTTTTTGCGGAACAAAACAGGCCAGGTGTCCAATGCATCGAAACGACCATTATTATTTTAGGAGAAAAAGACCGGCATCTGCTGACCTTGTTTAAGGAAAACTGCGTTGCGTTGTCCAGGTATACCTTTTCCGAATTAAAGACGGCGGGCTCGGAAAAGTTTTTAGGAAACTTAGCTTTTAATGCCGCGGATGGCGGTGAAATTGGACTCAGCGTTAAAAATAAAGTAGTTACTGTGATGCTAAACGGTAAGAAAGCACTCACAGCGAAATACCAAAAATCAGTAGGAAGAGTGATGGGGATAAAAATTCTGTTCAGTGGTATTGGAAAAGCCATCTCTCCTAAGCTGCAGGATTTGAATACCAAAGCAGTTTTTTAAGCATTTTCATTATTGGTGTCCCCTGATTGTTGGTTTTTTACAAGAATAAAGCTTTGTTTTTTGCATCCATTGTAATTTTTATATGCTTTGTAATTTACTGTTTTTCAGGTCAATGTTGCTCCATTCTTTTGTCTGAGCTTTGTATGCCCCAAACTTTCATTCTTGTTTCTAATTGGGTTTAAATTTACTTTATAAGTTAGCCGGTTCTGTATTTCATGGTAATCTGTAAGTCGCCCGGCGATGAAATATAAAATACCGCATTACCAGAACCTGAATTATATTAGATAATTGTATTTTTAGACATGAAGAAGTTTTTATTTAAGTTGTTGTTTTTATCGGTTGCCTCGTGTTCAGCGATGGCACAAAAAAGTCCGGCCAGGGTGTTGGTTCTTGGTCTCGATGGATTTAGTACAGAAGGCTATAAGGTAGCAAAGCATCCCAATATCGATAAGCTGGTGGCTGAAGGCGTACTCTCCTTAAGCACCAGGCCTGTGATGCCTTCTATTACCTTACCTAACTGGACCAGTCACTTTACAGGCTCCGGTCCTGAAGAACATGGGGTCACAGCAAACAACTGGACGCTGGAAAAGCATCCATTACCGGCAATAGCTGTTGATGAGGAAGGTTATTACCCTTCGATTTTTAAAGTGCTGAAGGATCAGATTCCCAATGTAAAAACAGCCTACTATTATAACTGGAAGGAACTGATCAATCCTATAAATAAGAAATACCTGGATGAAGTTGCTTTTGAGGAGAATGATGAATATCTGACGAATTATGGTAAGGCCTTTGATTTTATCCTGAAAAACCGGAAAGATCCGGCGTTGATTTTTCTCTACAGTGTTCATACAGATCATGCCGGTCATGAGTTTGGCTGGATGTCAGATCCTTATATCAAGGCTATTGAAGCTGCAGATGTGGCAATTGGTGCTTTGCTGGATAAGTTAAAAGCGGAAGGACTTTATAAAGATACCCATTTTCTGCTGATCACAGACCATGGAGGCATCAACAAAGGTCATGGGGGAGTTTCCATGAACGAGATGCAGATTCCCTGGGCAATTACCGGACCTAAGATTCGAAAAAAGGGCCTGGTTACTGACTTCAACAGCAATAAGAATACTTCATTGGTACTGGCAAGAATTTTTAACATTAACAAACTCCCGGATGCCTGGGTAGGTGGGTTACCAAATGTGATTTTTAAATAGGGGGGGCTGGATAAGAATTTTGCCGGCAAAGGGGAAATATTCCCGTTCACTGCTTCATCAAAGAATTAACAGAAACAAAATAAACTAACGATAAAGATCATGAGAGCAATTAATCCCTGGATCAACTTCAACGGCAATGCCGAAGAAGCATTCACTTTTTACAAATCAGTTTTTGGCGGTGAGTTTACAAAAATTACCCGTTTTAAAGACTTATCGGGCCCCGATTTTCCAGTGCCTGAACAAGAGGCCAATAAAATCATGTACATCGGGCTGCCGCTTGGCAAAAACAATGTGTTGATCGCCAATGATGTTCCCGGGTTTTTGGGAAAGGTAAGTGAAAATGAAAACCGTTCTAAAATATACGTGAATGCCGAAAGCCCTGAAGAAGCAGACCAGATATTTAATGATTTATCAGCAGGTGGAGAAGTGGAAGGGCCCATTGGCGACAGCCCATGGGGTACCTATGCCGGAATGTTCAGGGATAAATATGGTATTGAATGGATTGTAGAGTTTGATCCGGGTTATAAGGCCTAAGGTTAATAATATCCTTTCGTTGGTGCAGCTCTCCCGCGGGTGTAGCAACTGTAATGCCCAACAAAAAAGGCTGTCCCTTAGGAGACAGCCTTTTTTACATTCTATTTAAAACGCTGTTAGAGCGAATAACGTAGGGTAATTCCATAAGTTCTTGGATCACCAAGTACGCCGGCGTACAAACCGGAATTACCCGCTGCAGCCTGCAATTGCTCGTAGTAGTTTTTGTTGGCGATGTTTCTAACCCAGCCAAATACGGAGAATTTGTCTGACTTAAATCCTAATCTGGTATTTAGCAAAGAATACGCTTCTACATTTAATACACGTGAAGGTGTTGGATTTGAAGAATATTCGGAGCGGTAACTGGCATCGGCAGCTATAAAATACCGGCCTGCTGTACTCGCCAGGTTGCCGGGATTGCTGAACTCTGCACCACCGGAAACATTCCATTTAGATACACCAGGTAACCTGCCACCGGAAGCATCTTTAAAGGCTACCTGCGTAGCAACGCCATTTACCTGTTCTGTATGTCCGGTTTCTTCCAATGGCAGCGGAGCGTTTGTAAATTTGACATATTTGCCATCAAGATAGGCTACCGCAGCATTTAAGGTTAAGAACCTTCCCAGTTGGTAACTTCCATCCACTTCCAATCCTTTTACATTCACTTTTTCTGCATTGGCGAGGTAGCCTCTGTTTACACCCAGTTGTGGTGATTGCACATTGGTCTGGTAATCTTTAATGTCTGTATTGAATGCGCTAACGTTGATCAGCGTACCTTTAAATGGTTTGGTTTTAACACCTAATTCATAATGTTGAACATATTCCGGTTTTACGACAGCTACAGATAAGTCCGGCTCTCCGGAAGGAGTAGTTGGCAAACCTCCTACGTTAACACCTACCGGTTTATAGGCCGTAGAGAATGTTCCATAAGCGTTTAGCTTAGTTGTAGGCCGGTATGATAAGGTGACGTTACCAGACAAGTTGTTGTTGTTTACACTGGTATTGAATTTCTGATTGTTATAAACTGCGCTTTTAAGTGCGAGTAAAGCCGCGTCTGAGGTTTGAAGTCCTCCATAAGTTACCCTGTTATAATCCACATCCTTTTTATCATAAGTATACCTTAAACCAGGTAAAATATGCAGGTTATTCAGGAATTCCCAGTCTACCTGTGCAAATACAGCGGCACTTAATGATTTGATGGTTGAATTGGTTCTGATACCGTAACCGTCCAATAATCCTGGTGTGGAGTACAATGCCTGGGCACCGGTATTACTTGTTTGCACAAATCTCCACTGATCTTTACCCACTTCTTCCGTCTGGTCCAGTCCTTTCAGATTCTGGCTAAGGGCAAAGACACCAATTACAGCGCTTACTTTTTCTGCTATATTTCCAGCATATCTCAGTTCCTGGGAATATTGGTCATGACGGGAGTTTCCCTGAGACTTGGTCAGTGCCGACAATTCAGAGAAATCTCTGTCGTTTGTAGGATTCCAGTTCCAGAACCTCCAGGCAGTAGTTGAAGTAAGGGTTCCATTGCCGATCTTATAGTCCAGGTTCACGGAGATACCGCCAATTGACTGATCATGTTTCCAGGGGGTATTGGTATTGATGGTTCTGGAAGCGGGGTCAGCTACCGGTTGTTGATAGCCTAAATCCGAGACAATTTTGGCATACTGACGGTAAGCACTTCTTTCTGTCGGTGTAACGCCTGCAATTACCAGCGGGTAACCTGCAGGATGCTGGATGCTTGCATCTCCACTTAACAATATTTGTAGTTTTTCCGAAGGTGTAAAATACAACTGACCCTTAAAACCGAGGTTGTTCTGACCACTATATCTACGTTCTTCTTTAGTATTGAAGATTGTACCATCTCTTTGAGTTCCTGAAATAGATAATCTTGCTGCCAGATTTTTTGCTACAGCTCCTGAAACCGAAGTTTTTGCCTGTAGAAAATTATAGTTTCCAAAGCTCAGTTCTACTTTTGCGCTTGGCGTTTGAGTTGGTTTTGCGGTAGTGATGTTGAATGCTCCTGCAGTGGTGTTTTTTCCAAACAATGTTCCTTGCGGACCACGCAATATTTCTATTCGTTCAATGTCGAGAAAATCTGTAGAAGTAGCTGCCGGACGTGCCTGGTAAACTCCATCTACATAAAAGCCCACTCCCGGATCAATACCATCATTGGTTAAACCGAATGTTGAACCTAGTCCTCTGATGTTAAGTGTTGTATTTCTGGCATTTGAGGCGTAGAGCTGTACGGAAGGAACGAGTTCTTTTAAGCGGTTCACGTTAAAAGCCCCTGCATTTTCTGCGGCTTGTCCGCCGATTACGGTAATTGCGATGGGCACATCCTGAAGCACTTCTGAACGTCTTCTTGAGGTTACAACGATCTCGTCCAGTAGTTCACTTTCAATCAGTACCAATTCAAATGGGGTGTCCTGAAGCTTTAAAATTTGAAAATCCTGAGACTTGTAACCAATAGAACTTACCCGAAGGTAAAATGGAAGGTCTTGTTTTGAATCAATGCTGAACTTACCGTCGCCATCAGCAGTTACCACAATTTTTGTGCCTCTGATTGATACTGTTGCATTTGGTACGGGACTGCCGTTACTACTTTTTATAATACCTGTTATCGGACTTTGGGCAAAAGCAAAATTTGCCGTCAGTATAAATGAAAGGATAATAAGTAAATGTTTCTTCATCATATTAATGTTAATTGGTTAGTGGTGGTACGCGGTTACACCTCTCGCGCTGTGTTTTGTTTCTGTGATTAATTTATAGACTAAGTTGCATAGCAAAGCCATAGGGATTTTTTTAGTATCCTTTTAGTTTTAAAAAAATGCAAGGGATTTTGCGGGTGTTTAATTTTGCTCAGTGACGACTGAAAGAGATCAACAACAACAGTTACAGTCTAGTAGAAAGGAGGTGCCTTCTTCAGCTGTTTTTCTTTTCATTTTTATAAAATGCAAGTCTGTTTTCATTGTGTTCTAGATTGTTAAGAGTTGGTTTGATGATACGAAGATAGTATTCTTTTTTGGTATTCAAATAAAATCTATAGATTTTGTAGTTTTTATTTGAACAGTTTACATCGGCCATGAATGACAAGGCGGAAAACACCTGGGTTTGTACCTGGTAAATTGCTTGTTGTGTATGTAAAACAAAAATGTCTGGAATCTACGATTCAAAGCTTTCTGAGCGGTTTTGACTTTTCCCGCCCGCCGGCAGTTGGTCATAATTAAAGCCCCGGGCGGGGGCAACTGTACTTTCTGAAAGCTAAATGTTGCCGGTATTGCATCACCTTTTGCCCCAAACTTTGATGTCGGTTATTTTAAGGTTTGTTTAATATCCATCAGGTTACGAGGTGAAAATCGGGAATAATGGGATAATGCTTGTCGTAGGTATGCGGCAAATAGAAGGCGGAAATGCGACAGTTGTTTTGCCCATACCTTTTATTTGCACAAACCAAAACGTTCTACTAAATTACAAATCATAAAATGAGGTTAAAAAGGATAGATAAATGATCTTTATTGCCTTTTTGGTGGTTAAATGAGTTGAAAAAATAATGATTATTATGTGTTTGAGTACATACCAGGTATAGCAGAAAATGATTGAGTACAGTACACTTTCAGATGACGAACTTACAGTTTTATTGAAATCAGGCGACAGAACTGCTTACACAGAGATCTATCACAGGTTTAAGTTTGTCCTTCATAATCATGCCTGGAATAAGACACGCAACCGGGAAGAAGCACAGGATACAATTCAGGAAGTTTTTACGATGCTATGGGCAAAACGTGAAACACTTGGCCTGCAGGTTAATCTTGCTGGTTATCTTTATACAAGTGTGCGTAACCATATCCTTAATCAGATCGCCCGTAGCGGCCTGCAGACTAAATACATTACTTCCATTAAGAGTTTTCAAAGCAGTAACCTGTCAACAGATTATCTGGCCCGTGAAAATCAATTTAAAAAAATTATTGATGCTGAAGTAGCTGCACTTCCTCCAAGAATGCGGGAAGTATTTGAAATGAGCCGAAAGGAACATCTTACACATAAAGAGATTGCCGAACGACTGGGCACTTCCGAACAAACGATCAAAAAACAAATGACCAATACCCTAAAAGTATTAAGGGTTAAACTGGGCCTTTTAATCTATCTTCTTTACTTTATTGAACGTCCGTAAAAGACCTTATTCGCTAAATGTAAAAAAATATCGGTTTTTTTATTTTTTTCAATACCTCTATACCCATGCTCAGTTTGTCTTACCATTATCAGATCACAATGCTGATCTTTTTTGAAAATGGAAGAAGAAGAAATAAAAAATATTTTAGAACGATATAAAGACGGGAAGGCATCCGGAGCGGAAAAAGCTTTATTAGAAAACTGGTATCTGACTTATCAGGAACCCGGAGACGATGAGCTTGATCTGGAGGCCCGTTCTAAAGATCTTGATGTGATCCTGCTAAACCTTGAGAAGGCTTACCGGAAAAAAAGTATTAAACTATGGCCCGGTTTTGCAGCAGCATCTGTTATTCTGCTGATTGCCCTGGGATTTTATTTTTACAGACCATCCGCCCAAATACTTAATATGGAGGAGTCTGTGGTAAATCAAGGAATTAAACCAGGGAGTAACAAAGCCTATCTGACTTTATCTGATGGCCGCCGCATCTCGCTTACTGATGCGAGTAGTGGTGAAGTCGCAAAACAGTCAGGAATTCGCATTACTAAAAATGCTGAAGGTCAGCTTATTTATACTGTAATTGAGTCTGATGTCACTGGCGCTGCTGTTTATAATACATTTGAAACACCAAAAGGCGGAAAATACCAGGTGTGCTTACCTGATGGTACTAAAGTATGGATGAACGCCGCATCAACTTTAAAATATCCTGCAAGTTTCGCAACGTTTAACCAGCGAATAGTGAATTTGGATGGGGAAGCCTATTTTGAAGTGTCCAAAGATAAAGCGAAGCCTTTCATTGTAATTACAAAAAAACAGAACGTTAAAGTATTGGGTACTTATTTCAACATTAATGCTTACCATGATGAACCGGATACGAAAACAACGTTACTGGAGGGAAGTATTGAGCTTAATAATGATACAGATGTTAAATTATTGAAACCTGGAGAGCAGGCGGAAACAACTGAATCCCGGATATTGGTCTCTGTGGCGGATACTGACCAGGCCTTGGCCTGGAAAAACGGTGATTTTGTGTTTGAAGGAGCCTCTCTGCGAACTATCATGCGACAAATCAGCAGATGGTATGATGTAGAGGTCAGCTATGAAGGGCAAATCGCCGATCTCAAATTCGGAGGTTCTATTTCCAGAACGAAAAATATTACTGCGGTCCTTAGGGTCCTTGAATTAACAAAGGGCGTTCACTTTAAAATTGAAGGAAGGAGGATATTGGTTATGCCATAGCTAAGCTGAGATGGATAACTAAAGAAAGAAATAGGAGCGTTAGAGCGCTCCTACTCCAGATTTAGGATCCTGAATAATTCCAGTATTGAGTCAACACAATAATCTTATTAAACGAACCCAAACAAATGTATAAAATTTACACCAAAAAAGTGTATGACATAACCCGTCATGCCCAAAATCAGCCATTTGCAAAAAGCTGGTTTAGCATTCTCAAGCAACCTAACCAAACCAAATGGCTTATGAGGATAAACCTTACTATTATCTTATTAATATCTGTCTTTATGCAGTATTCAATTGCAGCAAATGGACAAAATGTTTCTTTGAGCAGGAAAAGCATTTCTATGGCTGATGTTTTCAAAGAAATCAAAAGGCAAACAGGCTACGATTTTGTATATAGATATGATGTCATTCAAAAAGCAAAAGCCATCACGTTAAATGTGAAAAATGAATCCTTACTGAAGGTATTGGATAAATGTTTTGATGGTCAGCCTCTAGCTTACTACATAGATGAAAACACCATTGTGGTGATCGAAAAAGAGTTTCAGGCAAGATCTGCTGGTATACGTCCCCTCGATATTCTCGTTCGCGGGGTCATTAAAGATGAAGCAGGTTTACCACTTCCCGGCGCAGGCATACGCGTTAAAGGTGGTTCTGCGGCCGGTTCCGCGGAGGTAGACGGAACTTTCAGCATCAGGGTTCCGGACGAGAAAGCCATACTCGTCATCAGCTATATTGGCTACGAGACCCAGGAAGTTACCGTTGGTACAAAAACTACATTGAGTATTCAATTGAAGCCTTCTGGAAATGCGTTGGACCAGGTAGAAATTGCCGTTGTGGCTTTTGGTACACAGAAGAAAGAAAGTCTTGTAGGTGCTCAATCTTCCGTAAAAGCTTCAGACCTGAAGCAGCCGGTGGCGAACATAAGCTCTATGCTCGCTGGCCGTTTACCGGGTTTGATTGCGGTAAACAGAAATGGCGAACCCGGTTCGGATCAGGCTGATATCTGGATTCGCGGTATCACAAATATTGGAGGAGACCGCAATCCGCTGATCGTAGTTGATGGTGTGCCTAATCGTCCCATTAATGGACTGAGCCCTTACGATATAGAGTCTTTTACCATTCTTAAGGATGCAGCTGCTACAGCTGTATATGGTATCCGTGGTGCCAATGGTGTCATTTTGGTGGTCACAAAACAAGGTAAAACAGGCAAACCTACTATCGGTGTGGATTACTTCCAGGGTTTAACGAGCTTCACGAAGAAACCTGAACTAATTGACGGCGTTGATTATATGAACCTGGCAAACGAAGCGGGTTTGACCGAGTTCGTCAGGACTGCAAATACAGGAACTTATACCCCCAGATATAGCGCTGCAGCCATAGAGAAAACCGCCTCAGGAGAAGATCCGATTCTCTATCCGAATGTGGATTGGCTGGATGCCATTTTCAAAAGGTTTGGACAAAACCGTACCGTAACCACCAATCTTTCAGGAGGAGTGACCAACGCACGCTATTATGTTTCATTAGGTTATTACGATGAAACCGGGCTTTTCAAAACGGATAACAGCCAATCTTACAACTCCAGTCAGAAATACTCGAGGTATACAGTAAGTACGAATCTGGACTGGGATATTACTTCGGGTACGAAAGTGAACCTGGGCATCAGGGGAGTATTGGGACAAGGAAATAATCCCGGTGTCGATAATGCCCAGGGCGTTTTTAACCAGGCTTTCCAGATCAACCCAACTTCATTCCCAGTCATGTATCCAAACGGATATATCCCTGGAATCAGTGCACAGTCGGATCAACGAAACCCCTATGCAGACATTACGAGAAGAGGATACCGTACTTTTTACAACAATTCCTTATTCTCTAATTTGCGTTTAACACAGGATCTTAAGCTCGTTACACCCGGACTTTCCCTTACCGGAATGTTCTCATTTGATGTGGCCAACAGTAACACTGTAAACAGGAACAAGCGGGAAAGTACCTATTACATCAACCCGAATGATCCGTACAATGCAGATGGTTCTTATAAATATGGACAGACCTTACAGGGGCAGAATTTCCTGGGTTATGCATTCACTAACGGGGGCGATAAAAAATTATATGCTGAACTGGCATTAAATTATAAACGGGATTTTGGTAAACATTCGGTATCAGGTATGATACTGTATAACCAAAATGATAACCTTACGCCCTTTGCAGGCAACTTTACTTTATCCATCCCATACCGTATGATGGGAGTTGCCGGCCGCGCAAGCTATGCCTATAACGACCGCTACTTTGTTGAGGTCAATCTGGGTTATAATGGTTCTGAAAATTTTGCACCAGATAAACGTTTCGGATTGTTTCCTGCTTTTGGGGTAGGATGGATCTTATCGAATGAGAAATTCTTTGAAAACCTGAGAACTGCATTTCAATTGGTTAAATTCAGGTACTCTGATGGTATTGTAGGTTCCGGAGGTAGTTCTTCCGGTTATGCAGGATCTGAGGGTGAGCGCTTTTACTACCTGACCAAGGTTGGCGATGCCAACGGGTATTCTTTTGGTTTAAGTCGCACGGGGATTAATGGTTTGAACGTAACCGCCTATGGTGTAGATGTGACCTGGTCTGAAACACGTAAGCAGGATTTGGGTTTTGAACTGAAATCCTTCAATAATAAGCTGTCCCTGATTGTTGATTTGTTTAAGGAACACAGAACAGGGATTTTTCTTGGCAGGGGCAGTGTTCCAAATTATATCGGCCTGGTATCCAACCCTTCGGGTAATCTTGGGGAAACCAAAAATAAGGGCATCGACGGATCATTGGAATACAATGCGAAGTTCGGAAAGGACTTTGATGTCACTTTCAGGGCTAATTATACCTATAACAAAGATGAGCTTATTGAGAACGATCAGGCACCTACAAAATATGCCTATCAGGAGCTAAGGGGGAGTAATATCCTTGCCCGTTCAGGATATATTGCCGAAAAAATATTTGAGAGTCAGGCAGAGATCAATGCAAGTGCTAAACAATTCGGGACACTGCTTCCGGGCGACATTAAGTACAAAGACCTCAACAACGATGGCATCATCGATGCCTTTGACCGTACGATCATCGGCAGGGGGGATGTGCCTTCGGCTATGTATGGCTTTGGTTTTTCTGCCAGATATAAAGGTTTTGACTTTGGAGCATTCTTCCAGGGGCAGCACAATGCAGATATTGCACTTAGTGGTGATGCTTTACAACCCTTCACTGCGTCTGGAGGACTTGGGAATTTACATTCCATTGCTACTGACCGCTGGACAGTAGAGAACCCGCGGCAGGATGCATTTTATCCCCGGCTTTCATATGGCGTAAATAATAACAACTTCCAGACAAGTACCTGGTGGCAACGCGATATCAGCTTCCTGCGCTTGAAAAATCTTGATTTTGGTTATACGTTAAAAAATGGAGTCAAGGCAATTGGCGTCAACAAACTGAGAATTTATTTTACTGGTTACAACGTGTTTACCATCAGTAATTTCAAAATATGGGACCCTGAGCTGGCCTCCAACAATGGGACAAAGTATCCCTTGGTATCTACTTATTCACTCGGTTTAACCGCTAATTTTTAATCAATATGAAGAAGATATATATATACATCCTGGCTGTCTTATTCCTCTCAGGTAATTATGGATGCAAAAAGTTTTTGAACCAGGTACCAGATGACAGGCTGACTTTTGATGAATCTTTTGCCACCAAATCAACAGTAGACAGGTTGCTGGCTAACGTATACTCTACATTACCAGATGAAATGCAACAGCGTTTCCCGGCAAATGGATACACTGCCGGACCATGGACAGGTGCTTCTGATGAAGCTGATTATACTTTGCCAAGTAGTTTCTCCAATAACCTGAACAGCGGTAACTGGGATGCAACAACAGGGCAGGTAAACACCATCTGGCAATTGTACTACAGGGGAATCCAGGCTTCCAGTAATTTCATCGCAAACATTGATAAATGTACGGACTGTAACATTAGCGGAACAGATTACATCAACCGTTATAAAAATGAGGCAAGAGCACTCAGGGCTATTTATTATTACTACCTGCTTCGTCAATATGGCCCGGTAGTGCTCCTTGGGAATAATCCAATCCCTGCAGATGCACCAATTGAAACTATTAGTATTCCAAGAAGTTCATTTGATGAGTGCGTCGACTACATCGTTACTGAACTTGATGCTGCAGCTGAAGGTCTTCCTGCATTACCTTCTGCCAACGAAGATTATGGCCGCATCAATAAAGCGGTTATACACGCCTATAAGGTTCAGGTATTGCTGACTGCAGCAAGTCCCTTATTCAATGGCAACACAGATTATGCTACCCTCGTTAACAAAGACGGAAAACAATTGATCAGTCAGACCTATAGCGTAGCTAAATGGTCACGTGCAGCAGCAGCGGCAAAGTCTTTTATAACCACTTATCCAAACTTTATTCTGTTCAAAAAAGTACATCCTACCGCTCCTTCTGTCTTTAATAATGCCTTCGTAGCCTGCAGGGACGTTATGTTGACAGACTGGAATACCGAGGTCATCTTAGCGAAACCAAATGCGGATGTCACAAATTTACAGTACAACATGACACCAAACCATAGTAATGGATCCGGAAGTGATAAAGGAGGTTCATTTCTTTCTGCTTCTCATCAATTGGTTGAGGCTTATTTCATGGCCAATGGCAAGCCTACCGACGACAACTCCTCCGGATACACCCGAACTGGTTTTACCAACTTCCAGGCACCAGACGACAATGCAGTAAGATCAGTACACAATATGTATGTGAACAGAGAGCCCCGCTTCTATGTAGGCATTACTTATACAAATCGTAAGTGGATCAATCCGAACACCACATTGGTTACTAACTTTGAATTCAATGGAAATGCCGGTCGCGGGGGCATTAGTAATAACGATTACTCTTCTACAGGCTATACACAGCGTAAAAACCGTGGCCTGAGCGGTGATGGAGGGAGAACAGCCATCATGATCCGTCTTGCAGAGATTTACCTGGATTATGCAGAAGCAGCTTACGAAGCCAATCCTGCCGATCCGGATGTATTGATCTATCTGAACCTGATCAGGGAACGTGCAGGAATTCCTCAATATGGCTCAGCCGCAGGTATGCTCCCGGTGCCAACGGATATGCGTGACGCGATCAGAAGAGAAAGAAGGATTGAACTGGCTTTCGAATCGCACCGCTATTTTGACACCAGAAGATGGAAAATTGCAGAGACTACTGACAGAACCATCCTCGGACTGGATATCGGCAGAAATGCAGCAACCGGATTTTATACTATAGTGCAGCAAGAATCCAGGGTATTTGAAAAGAAACATTACCTGTGGCCAATCCCTAATGGGGAGGTGCAGAAAGTGCCTTTAGTTATTCAGAACACTGGCTGGTAATTAAACAAACTGAGGTTGTATGCATACAACCTCAGTTTGTTATTGATCAAATTTCCGACAGTTACGGATCAACTGCTGGTCATTCTCTCACAACAATTAAGTTAATAATCATTTATGATGAATAGATTAATCCTTTTACCGGCTTTGTTGTCCCTGACATTAGCGCTGACACAATGCTCAAGAAAAAATATCGGTCCTTCAACTGCTCCAACTGCTGTGGTAGTTCCAGATCCCGCAGGTGCACCTCCTAAAACATGGAAGGAACATTGGTTTGATCATACTCAAGACCTTACCAGAGTGTTTTATGATGATGACCTTGCTGTTTATTATGATGGAGATGTAGACAAATCCATTACCTGGCCTTTTAAATATGTCGGAGATGTGTGGCGATACACGAAGAAAACCTATGGGGGGCATGGACCTGATACCAGATTGTATGCTGTGTTTCATACCAATAAATATAGCGGCGGACATCCCGATTATTATTTTAACTCGGCACATGACTTTAGAAATGTAATTGATTGCGGGCCAGGGCCATGGTTAACACAGGCAGGTAACATAGATGTTCCTACTCATGAGGTATTCCATATTGTCGAATCTGCTACTTTTGATACAAAAGGTTCACCTGGATTTGGTGCTTATCCAAATGGTATCTGGGGCGATAGTAAGTTTTCGGAAATCTATCAATATGATGTTTATCTTGGCTTAAAGATGCCAGAAGAAGCTCAAAGATGGTATGATAAAATAGTGAATGGAAAAGAAACTTTCCCTGCCGCAAATAGTTATTGGTTTAAAGACTGGTTGTTCCCCTGGTATAACAATTATGGAAAAACAAGGGTGCTGGTAGATTTCTTTAAATTGCTTGCAGATAATTTCCCTAAGGACAGCAATAACAAATATACAAGAAAGATGAATTGGGGTGAATACATTCACTTTTCCAGTGGCGCTGCCAGGACCGATTTAAAGGTAATGGCTACAACTGCTTTTGGCTGGAAAACCCAATGGGAAAATGAGCTTGTTAAAGCACGTCTGGATTTTCCCAGGGTTACTTATTAGTTGGATTTTTGAACCAATTTACTGATACCTGCCCAATATCAGTCTGATATTTGATTTTTTGTATTTAAAAACGGACCAGTTATTCAGAGATAGTTTACTTGCTCCACGAAGGAAACTTTCAGTGCAGACACAATATTTGCCATCAAAAGTTTTGTCAGTGGTCTAAAAACTAAATCTGATCACTGGATCCGTAAATACAATTGTGTTTCCTGAAACAGGAGTTTTACGGTTACCAGAGTGACCGTGTCAGATTTTAATCTACCCTTATGCTATTAATTGCTTTCTCCATTGCATGTTCTTTTACTTCAGGTACTTTGAGTCCTTCGGCGCGGAATATAGTCAGATCTGTCATGCCCAGAAACCCAAGAAAAGCTTTTAAATAAGGAGCAACAAAGTCGTTGGCTTTACCAGGACCTTGTGAATAAACACCACCGGACGACATTGCCACATAAATTTTTTTTCCAGTTACTTTTCCAACAGGACCATTTTCGCCATATCCAAAAGTTATTCCGGCCCTGGTAATATGATCAATCCAGGCCTTTAACACTGTGGGAATCGTAAAGTTGATCAGCGGCGCACCAATGACAATGATGTCTGCAGTCAATAATTGTTTAACCATCTCATCAGAAAGGCGAATAGTTTCTTTTTCTTCCGCTGTCAGCTGATCTCCGGGAATAAAAAATGTACGAAGCACAGCAGGGTTAAGGTGCGGAATGTCTATGTCGACCAGGTTTAATTCTTCCAATGTACTATCAGGATACTTGTCCTGAACTTTTTCGACAATAGCTTGCCCCAGCTTAATGCTGTACGACTCTTTACCTTGTATGCTTGATTTTAAATGAAGGATGTGTTTCATAATAATTTTACTTGTTTATAACCTTATCGATTAACAGCAAAAGTATGGTTGCCAGGTGATCAAAAGTCCTTACTTACCCAAAGGAAAGCGGTTACATTCAGGTAAGTGATTATATTTGCTTTATGAAAATGATTGTAAATGAGCAGCTTCCTGGCGTTGAGGAATGCGAAGGCTCGCTCAAAAACGTACTTGACGCGCTGTATGTCATTAATGGGAAATGGAAGCTGGCTGTGATCCTTTGCCTGGTACAATCATCAAAACGTTTTAACGAGATTCAGCATGAAGTCACCGGCATATCCTCCAAGGTATTGGCTAAAGAACTGAAAGATTTGGAATTGAATGACTTTATTACACGTAAGGTATATCCGACTACTCCTGTTAGTATTTTTTATGAGGCGACTGAGTATAGCGGAACGTTAAAAAGCGTGATCGCTGAATTAAGTGCCTGGGGTGAACAGCACAGGGAAAAAGTGAAGCAAAGCATGCGAAAACAATCTTGAGGACGAATATAAACGCCTTTGAAATGAGAAGTACCGGTAACAGCGCCGGGATGTCCAGGGCAAATAATCCGTTATAAAGCCAGGTATGAAAATGTGCAGGAAATTAAATATGATCCTAAAAAAGCCCCTTCAGCTCCTCGAGTATTTTTGCAACCCAGTCGTTAATTCTTAAAATCCGCTGATTAGGCTGTACTGTGTTATTTATGAGTTCATATTGCTCCTCAGTTAGAAAAACCAGGTAGTAACTTCCCTTGTCGAGGATATAAACCTTTTCTTTGGATTTATGGAGTTCCAATTCGGCATTGATCATTTCAGCAAACTGAACAATCGTTTCTCCCCACATGAGCGGACTTCCCTGCGCCATAAGATATTGACGACCGTTAACAACAATAGTATGGGTATTTCCAACATAACTGTCATCAGCGTAATTTAATTGAAGTCCTATCTTCTTTAAAAGTGGCTGCATTTCATTGATCAATGAAATCACGCCGTTTTCTTCGTATAATTCTTCTCCATCTCCAATATTGTAAAACCTCATATCAAAAGACTGATAGGGTGGGTTTTGGTTAAACGTTGTCAGAAAGCCCTCCTTATCCAGATTTATCCTTATGGAATCCTTCAGTAGATTTAATTGATGAGCTGGTGTGTAATCGAAATAACCAGTTTCCTGTAATTTCTCTATTAACTCTTCGGTACTTAATTTCTTGATCATTTTTGGTTGCTGGACAGTTTATTGGATAGTTTTTTGTTTGTCGTCCCGGGTATAATTACAACCACATAATGATGCCAAATAAAGAAAAAGCAGTATTGAGGGCTTAATTTGAGACATGACTTTGTTAAAAATTATAATACCAAGTTAATCTAATTTTAACAAAATTTCAATTGTAGAGGCCCAAATATAATCTGCAAATACAACCAAACCTGCACCGGATTTTTTTGTGCAAAGCCTTCAGCGTAGCCCCCGAATCACTTACTGGTTTTATGGAAATTTTAATATTCGATGAAAACAAAAAAGCCTGAAATCTTATGATTCCAGGCTTTTTGTATGGCTTTGATCACCATTTAGCGGAGAGTGGGGGAACTGTACCCACGGTTAAAATCCCGCTTTAAAGTATTGTATCTAGGGGTAGAGATTGGTGACTCACCGAATCACTCACCGATCTTAGTATCTTTTATAGCTGCAAATGCTGTATAATAAATTTAGGTGTAAATATTTTAAAACAAAAATCTTCTCCAACATGATAGGTCGCAGAAATTTTATGCCCAGAAAGTTTGTCTTTTGGACATAATCCATTAAAAACTAATAAAGTGTTTTCCTAAAAAAAAATAACTTTAATCATTATGGGAAGACCAAAAAAAACAATCCCCGAAAATTTTATCAAGAATGTACGTCGCAGTACCCGAAGAATCTTCACTGCAGAATAGAAATTTTGATCGTGATGCAAGCGCTACGTGCAGAGAATTCTATCGCCGAGATCTGTCGTAAGCACAGTATTAACTTAATACAAATTTACAGAAATTTTTATTAAGTGGTAGCAATGAAAGCGCAAGAACTAAGAGCAGGAGTAATCGCAGTATTTTTTATAAATTTGTATGATCTTATAATTGGCATAGGTTGACCGAAAACACTGGCATCAACATTCCGAAATGCCCAAGTGATTAAATATTGAAGCTGTAATCTTGCAAAATAATACCGAAATTAAAAAAATGGATAAAAACCGTCCTTCGCTCATAATGAGAATATCAAAAATATTTTTAAAAACAATCATAGGAACTGTAGCCATAATCGCTATCCTACTCATCACGACATTCCTGATTCATCAAGTCAATTCAAGCATCGAAGCTGATAAAATTGAAGATTATGGTCAAAAAATAAAAATTTTTGACGGTACAATGAATATTACAATAGATGGCCATGATCCGGACACGGTTGTGTTACTCACCGGATTTGGAACGGCAAGCCCAAGATTAGATTTTGAACCATTAATCAGAGAATTAGACAAAAAGTATACAGTGATCACGATTGAACCTTTTGGTTATGGATTGAGTAGTGAAACAAATCGTGAACGCAGTTTGAATAATATGTCGGAAGAAATCCATGAAGTTGTGAAACAATTAAATCTTAATCGTTTTATATTAATGGGGCATTCCATTGCTGGACTTTACAGCTTAGCATACATTAACAATTATCCAGGTAAAGCAATCGCATTTGTAGGTATTGATACCAGTGTGCCAACACAACCTTGGCCGGGTTATAATTCGGCACCTATGGATTTTTTAGCCAAAGTAGGTGTAATGCGTGCATTTTTAAAATTTTTTGGAAATGAAAAACCTAAAGAAGAATCAGAAGTACACCGTTTTGAACAAGAACACATGATTACGATGAAAGTAACCGGAAACAATACTTTGCACAGAGAAGCAACTTCATTAAGTAATAGTTTTAAAGATGCTCAAAAATTATCTTTCCCGAAGGATTTACCGGTTTTATTATTTGCAGACGAAAACTCAGCTGTCAAAGGCTGGACAGAACTGCATCAAGCGCAAGCCAACAGCGTGGATAAGGGAAAACTAATCTTATTGCCTGGTTCTCATTATCTACATCATACACAATCTAAACGAATTGTAGCAGAACTTGAGTCTTTTTTAGGAAAATAAAATAATTGATCCCGTCGTAGCGCTTCCTTGTTGAAGCGTATAATAACAGCAATTAAATGTGTATAACATTCACTACTTGGATGATCTCGGTAAATCACACGAAGAAAAAAGTTCACAGTGATCAAGGTGACATGGCTATTCAGGTCCCCAGGGATCGAGATGGTTCTTTCAACCCAATTATTGTTCCCAAACAACATAACATGATTGACGGGGTTGAAAAAGTAATCGTATCGCTGCATGCAAAAGCTATGAGTGTGTCTGATATTGAAAACATGATGCGCGATGTTTAGTATACCTTATCGTTTGGATGGTTGTATATCAAATAGATATACGAAATTCGGTGAGTCATTTCAATTTCCAAAACTACTCACCGAATCGCTCAGCTACAGGATGGGAAACGGGGCATGTTTTGGGTACCTCTAAAATGCAAAAAGCCTGCTATCGTATGATTTGCAGGCTTTTTATATGGCTTTGATCACCATTTAGCGGAGAGTGGGGGAACTGTACCCACGGTTAAAATCCCGCTTTAATATGGTGTCGAAGAGGTTTGTGATTATTGACTCACCGAATCACTCACCGATCTTGTTTCTTTTGTAGCTGCAAATGCTATACTTAAATTTAAGTGTTTTTTATTAAAATCTATGTTTTAAATTGATATTTACTAACATATTTGTCCTTTATATCGGCACGTCCTG
This sequence comes from Pedobacter sp. KBW06, assembly GCF_003852525.1. Classification (GTDB taxonomy): domain Bacteria; phylum Bacteroidota; class Bacteroidia; order Sphingobacteriales; family Sphingobacteriaceae; genus Pedobacter. The sequence goes on along the minus strand of NZ_QAJL01000003.1, from coordinate 569,990 downwards.
GTAATCCTGTGAACCGTTGACTGTTGTCCTGTTATGCTTAATGTGATATTCAGGATTTTAGCTGCATTATATGTATTTTTGGTCAATACCATTTGTTGCTAATAAACTTAATATGTTGGAAAAACAATTTGCTCAAGTGATTGATCTCATCAAGGAGTCTCGATTTAATGCATTGAAATCTGTTAATACTGAATTAATTGATCTTTATTGGAAAATTGGAAAGTATATTAGTAAAAAGATTGAGGACTCTGATTGGGGCCAGTCAGTTGTGGATCAACTGGCTGAATACTTGCAGCGCAGCGAGCCAGATCTAAAAGGTTTTTCAAATAAGAATCTTTGGCGAATGAGACAGTTTTATGATGTTTATAAGGCATCTCCAAAACTCTCACCACTGGTGAGAGAAATTAGTTGGACAAATAATCTTATCATATTTTCCCGAGCTAAAACTGAAGAAGAAAAAGAATTCTATCTAAAACTATGTATTCAGGAGAGGTATGGTAAACGCGAATTAGAAAGGCAAGTAAGCACTAGTTTTTACGAAAGAGTGATGATAGGTAAAGCAAATCTCTCACCAGCGGTGAGAGAAATTAATGTTGATTTGGCTAGCAGTTTTAAGGATAGTTATGTTTTTGAGTTTTTACATTTGCCAGAACCGCATAATGAAAGTGATTTACAGAGGGGGTTGATTCAGCAGATGAAAATTTTTATTCTCGAGTTAGGGAAGGATTTTATCTTTATAGACGAAGAATATAAAGTGATGGTTGGAAGTAGCGATTTTTATATTGATTTATTATTTTTCCATAGAGGATTACAATGTCTGGTTGCATTTGAGTTAAAAGCGGATAAGTTTAAGCCTGAGCATTTAGGCCAGTTAAATTTTTATCTGGAAGCACTTGATAGAGATGTGAAAAAACAAAATGAAAAGCCAAGTATAGGCATTTTACTATGCAAGGATAAAGATAGTGAGGTAGTCGAATACGCGTTAAGCCGAAGTCTTTCTCCTACGATGGTCGCTGAATATAAAACCCAATTGCCAGATAAAAAAATATTGCAAAGAAAGTTGCATGAATTGTTTGATGAGGGTAATGGATTAATGTAATTGACTTAATTAAAGCTGGCAAAGGTTTATTTAATGACTGCTTAAGAACTCAATTGTTTCGACAGTTGCATTCGAGCTGGACTAATCCTTCTAAGAATACTTGTGTCCCTGCATTGTTCTGTTTTATTAAAAAATGTAAAAATTTGAACCTTAACTATGATAACAGATTGTAAATATGAATCTAAGTGGGGGCTTGCAAGCAACGATAATTACAGACTGTTTCTATGACATTCACATCCATAATAAAACAATCTTCCGGAATTATCTTGACTAATGAGTTCTTTAATCAAATCAATATCAAAATTTTCACGCTGCTTAAATTTTAAGGCATCATAAAACTTCTCTGCATTTAATAGTTCAATCGGGAGTGCTATATTGGAATATTGATCAGCTGCTTTAACAGCACCCGGTTGAAAATCTGAGGTAGTTACAAATATTCCTTTTTTATAACCTGCTAGTATCAATGCGCCCGCAAAAGATCGAATTTGTTCTACTTTTATTTTGTTTCGATAGCGTTTTACTTGTATCCCAATAAAGTCTTCATTAGAATCTCCAAGTATAACATCTATTCCGCTGTCGTGCGTATAGCCCGTTACAAGAACATCTTGTCCCACAGATTTGAAAACATTTGCAACTACATCTTCAAATACTTTGGGGTTGATCTTGAATCTATCCTCATATTTCGCCACAAGGTAACTTGAAACTTCTTTTAAAGGTAAATCAATATCTTTTAAATTGAGATTTTTAAGAACACTACAATAACCGAAAAAGATGTCCCAAATCTGCCATGTTTTTGCACAAATGCAAATGTCTTTTACTAGTCTCCACCATCCGCAGGTAGGGCAATAATTAACATAAATTTCAAATTCTTTTGAGTCTAGATCAAGATTAAGGTAGCAGTCTTCCAGGTTATGTAACTCTTTATAGCTATCAGAGGTTTTTTTGTGAATTTCCAATATTTCATCATTACTAATTTGCCACATATCTCCTACAACCTCGAAAGCCTCAAGATTACTTTTGCAATAAGGACAAAATAATTGATATGGATTGTTACTTATCTCGCGCGGATCAGTCAATTGATCAAATATCAATACCGACATCTCAATGGGTGTTTAGAATGTAAAATTAGCATTTTGATTATTAGAAGTCAAGATAGATTACTAATATGTTTATCATTAATTGGATAATCTCTATTTTGTAGGTGTCTTTAAAAGCAACTACAAATAATTACTTTATCATTTGTCAGCTATATCGAAATTGATGACAATTGTGGCTTTGGTATTGAAACAAAAAAGCCTGAAATCTTACGATTCCAGGCTTTTTGTAGGTTTTGATACCTTGGCGGAGAGTGGGGGATTCGAACCCGCGGACCCTTTGACAAGTCAACAGTTTTCAAGACTGCCGCAATCGACCACTCTGCCAACTCTCCGGCGCAAAAGTACAAATCCTAATTGGTTTTCCAAATAAAGATTGAAATATTTTCAAATTTTTTGTAAAACCGCCTTTTTTTAGCCTTTAAGGGCAAAAAATAACCTGTTTTTCTTTTGCGATGATCTTCTTTTTAGTGATTTTCCAGGTTGATTTTAAAAGCTGAGCTCCATTTGGATGTTACATCGTTCATACGGAGAAGGAATTCCTGTGATTTTTTTAAAGCCAAGCTTGTGATAAAGGTTGATTGCCGGTTTCAAAATGGTATTACTTTCCAGGTATAATCTATTGGCTCCTTCTTCTTTTGCTTTCTGAATTAAGGCATTGCCTAACATAAAGCCAATTCCTTTTCCTTTTGCCTCATCTGATACCGCCATCTTGGCCAGTTCAAAGGTATTGTTGTCCATTTTGATCAACGAGCAGGTGCCTATAGGGTTTCCCTGGTACAGGGCAATGAAGATAAAGCCTCCTTTATCCAGGATATACTCTTTAGGATGGTCCAGCGACTTAAAATCGGCCTCTTCCATTTTGAAATAGGTGGTGATCCAATCCTGATTCAGCTTTTTAAACGCCTGCTGATAACTCTCATTGTAAGGTACGATCTCTACGGCCTTGCTTTCTCTTAATTTCTTTTCTTCTTCCACTCTCTTTAACATGCTCTTCTGACCGAGTAAAAACTCCCATTCTTCAATGGCCTTCCAGAGGTTGTACTGGCTTTCTCCAAGCATATTTTCAACCGCAGAATTTACATCCTCAAACTGGATTTTGGCACTTTCTTTAATTGCGAGTCCTTTGGCCGTAAGTTTCACGAAGTTTTTACGTGCGTCGTCTTTACCCGGACTTTCTTTTGCTATCTTTTGTTTCACCATTTCTTTGACAATGGTGCTTACGGAGGGATGGGAGTGACCGATCTCCTGTGCGATTTGTGTGATGGACTTTTCAGCTCCGCCCGAAAGTGCATAAACAACAGGAAACCATTTTGCCTGCAGCTCTATCCCGTATAGTGCGTAAATTTCACCTGCCTGATCCATCATCAATTCGCTTAATCTGCGGAGGCGACTTCCAATCGCCATCTTCCCAACGGTATTATAAATGTTCATCTGTATACTTAATTACGTAATCAATTACGTAAATGTAGTTATAGTTTTTAATAATCAAATAGCAGGTCTGATTTTTTGACAATTCTCCGCTTTTATGATCTGGGAATTGCTTTGGCGGTCAGGCCAAAATGTTTAGTTTTGAAGGCAAAGTAATCCCCCATGAATTCAAGAGAAATTTTTTTAGCTGCATGTAGTAAGATCAGTGAGGAACTCGCTGATTTTGGATTTAAGGCTAGTCAGCAATGCCAGAGTTTAAAAAAGAAATCAGCTGATAAAGACATCACTTTTGAAATCTATTTCCAGTCCAGCTCCTTAAACAGTCCCGGTTTCGTGAAGTTGTTACCACATCTTCTTATTTCGTCAAAGCGATTAAAGAAATGGCTGATGGAACAAAACAATGGCGAATATGAGAATGCAATGATTTATGGAGAACAGTTGGGATATATTACTCATTTTCAGGAATGGAAATCATGGAATGTTTCCGGAAATATCCAGGAAACAGCAGTTGCAGAAGTCATTGAGACGATAAAAACGTATGCGTTGCCTATTTTTGACTTGTTTGAAAACACACAAAAAGCCATACCATTTTTAGCGGCTAACGGAACGAAGTTCAACCCTTATGCGAATAAACACCTGAGTCCGCTGGCTTTCATGCTTTGTCTTGGAAAAAAAGAAGAAGCACAAGCGTTTTTCCTTAATTATCTTGCTGATACCGGTGGAAAGAGCGCAATTCTGAAGCTTTATAAAGAGTTAGAAGGAGGGAAGCCGATTAATTTAATGTTTTCTGAATTCTCAGATGCAGTTTCTGTGAAACTGGCCTATCTAAATGGCCTCAAAACAAGCAAATAGACGCATCAGCACCTTGTTGTCTGATTTGCCCCCTGAATATGTCGTTTTTACACTAGTCCAAAGCCGGAATTCGAACCTAATTTTGAAACGGTAAATGAACCTTAAACAAACCAATCAAAATGAAAAAGAATAAAATAATTTATTGGATTACAACTACCCTGATTTTTCTGTTCGAAGGAGTGATGCCTGCATTAACTTCTCAAACAGAACTTGCGAAAGAAGGAATCAGACACCTTGGGTATCCTGAGTATTTCGGAGTGATGCTCGTGGTCTTTAAAGTGCTGGGCTCATTGGCCCTGATCATCCCAAAAACACCTAAACGTATAAAGGAGTGGGCTTATGCGGGATTTGGCTTTGACTTTATTGCTGCCAGTGTAAGTCATTTTGCAGTAGATGGCTTCGGCTTTAATGGCTTCTTTCCGTTAATTGTGATGGCAATTTTAGCCGTATCCTACATCTGCTATCATAAGATCAGCGATGCACTTTAACAGGCTTAGATCTGAGAATTTTATTCCGGTACAACCTCAATTGTACCGGAATTTTTATTATTTACCGCCTTTGCTTTCTTTTAAATTTTCAAGGTAGGTTTCTAAAATACTTTTTAAGTAAAGTTCAGGTTTTGGCATCGTAATGATTGCTCCTGGTTCTTTATCCTGAGATTGCTTAATGTAATTGGCTTTTATCTTTCCCCAGTCCAGAGAATAGAGCTGAATAAAGGTGTCAACGAATTGTTTGTCTGTATAGTCTTTTGGAAGCTTACTTAGCACAACTTCAATTTTCTCTTCTTTTCTATGTAATACTGCCATATTGATGTTTTTTTCTTTCCAAAGCTACGAACTAATTTGATTTACACCTTATTATTCCAATTGTTTTCCTGCATTCAATTGTTTTCTGTTAATTCTTCCAGGTCGGCGATAATCCCCTTTATTTTTTTGGTTTCAAAATGCTCAATATAGGCTGCTCTTGATTTAAATTTAGCATCTGGATTTTGCTCATAATATTCAATCGCCTTTAAGATTTTTTTATTTTTCCGCTTGTCTTTCTGTTTGTTTTTAAGATAGGTTTTGGTTTCATTCCTGTCAGACCCAAATAAAAGCTCAATGTCTACATACACCTGGAGATCTGTTCCGGCGCCAAATTTGGCCTCATAAAGCGCATAGATGTCTTCTGCTTCCATATGCTTGTATAACATAAACGCGCAAAGGTCTACGGTATAAACTGGTGTGTTTATTTCAGCGGCTTTTAATTCTTCGCTTAACAGCCATTTGATTAAAGGCTTATCCACCGGACTGTAATTTTCATACAAAGCTAAAATCAGGTCTTTTCTCTTCCAGTAGTTCAAATCAAAAATTTCATAATAACCGGTTTTACCATTATGAACAAACCTGAAGTTTTCCAAAGCACATTCATCTTTTGTTAGCCTGTACTGGGCGATAATTTCTTTTAATTCTTGCATCGTGGTTTAAACTGGCCCAAAATTACACACCAAAAGATGATGTGATTAATAACAAATATAATTATTTAGTAAATATGAACCTTAAATGTTATTTTCGTTAAAAAAGAAAACTGCGATCGTTTTGCTTTCCAATTCTGCTGCTGAACTAGATGGTGTTGCCAGCGAAGCTTTGGAAAAGATCTTAAACTAAAACAATTAAAACCTGCATAAATATGAGTACCCAAGTAACAATTAATGTTTACCTGCAGGCATTGGGAGGGAAGTTTCTCGGACCTCATGCCTACCAGACGGATAATATTGACATCACACTTAGCTATTCGGAAGGAGTTGTTCAGCTGCCTTACCAACTGGGGAGCAATACGGACGATGGCAATATTGGCGCTTCCTTTACGCCAGGAAGTAGCAGCTGTATGCCTATCCTGCAAATGAATGACAGCGACACACCGATTGTTAACTATTTAACGACAGATGCAAATACCATTTATGGAAGTGCTGCAATCCTGATCAGTGGAGAAGAAACGGCGAACTTAACCGCCATTATCCCCAGGCCGGACGGGCAAACATTAACCATTTCCCAGAGTATCGTGCTTAGTCCTTTGCAGGATTTGTATGAGTTCACCCTGACTGTACCTGGTCTGCTGCTCTTACCAGATCCACAATCTGGATTATTAGCTGTCTTTGTAGAAATGATGTGCGGATGCAAAATTACGCAGGGAACACCTAAGTCTTTTTGGCCTCATGAGGATTTTGAGGTATGGGCTGTACTTACTCTGACAAATGAGGAGGCGCTCCAGGTTCCGCTGCAATTCGATCTTGAAAGTAATAACTCTCTTTTTACCGCGCCTATAGCTCCCGGTCAGCAAGCAGAAATTGTGCAGTTAACTTACTATGCAAAACAGAAAAGTACCGGAAATTATGCCTTCGTGGCGGGTTAAATTATACGTTCATGGTTAAATTTTGTATCACGCTTTTTATCTGCGCTTTCATTTGCGGGCAATGCCTTGCAAATATTGACCATATCAATATAGATAAAATAAGTACGGAGGCCGCACAAGTCAGGCATTTCAATTTTATTAAAGATCATAAAAGGTATTACGATCGCTGGGCACAGAACTGGACTCATGATCAGCCAAAAACAAACCTCATCGCAGGGCTCAAAGAAGCCTATGCCTCATTTTCTGCGATACCAGAACAAAATACAGAACTGCAGTTATTGCTGGGTGATATCTCACATTACCTGTATAATATGGATGTGTCTGAGTCATTTCAACTGGCAGTAAAAAACTATGAGCTGGCCATTAAAAGCAGCCCTGGGGATGTTAGGGGATATTGGTTTTTAGGTTACCATTTTGGGCTTTCTAACCTGATTCCAAAGGCAATTGATCAGTTTGCTTTGGCTCAAAAAATGCTATTGGGTGTTCATGCGGGCGGGTTTTGGAATGATTATGCGTATATTTCCACCATAGCAGGTATGCCATCCACAACGGTATTTGCCATGAAAAAGGCAAAGCTTGCTTTCGGCAAACCGGGAGCATTTGAAGCTGAATTTGGTCCGCAAACACTCGCACATTTTACAACTGTTCTACCAGATCAGCAGTATAAAAACGTAGAAATCTGGAAGGCATTGAAAGGAGATATGGTAAGTTTCATTTCACGGCCATTAGGAGTTAAATTGTTGCTGGACAGTACCTGGAGAGTTGATATCCCTGATTATAAAAACCGGCAGGGCGTATTTGTGATCACACCCCCAACGGTAAAGAATAAAAACGGGAAAGACATTGGTTATACCATGTTGCTGATGGGGAAAGTTGCAGGAGAGGGCGAGCAGCTCAGTGGCTACGTAGAAAAGTTGGTTGGCAAATATCCTACGAGGCAAAAAATCAGTTTTTCCAACAAATACGATCAAATGATCGCTTACGAAATCAAAGACAAAAATCTGTATCCGCATCTTGGTGGCGGTCACCTTTACACTGTTGGAATCGAGAGAGACAGTCCGGAAGATCCTGGTTTATTACTCGAACAACCTTTAGTTGTACCGGTAAAAGCAACCGGGCAAATGACCTATGCCCGTGCCAATCAAAGCCAGAATAGATTTCCAGGTAAGATCTTCTATGTTTTTCTGTTAGACAGCTGTGAGGATATCCATGAACAATCATTGGAAACCTTCCGGTCTTTCCTGGAAAAACAACTCATTATAGAATAAGCTGATTCATAAAATAGTCCATCATTACCAAGGTAATATCCATTCCTAATCACTCCAGTTCATTTAAGTTTGTACTTGATCAATTGATCTGTTTTAATTTTAGTTTAAAAGTACAATTTATGAGATTTTTCAGCACCTTTTTTCTTTTCATATTGCTGGGGCAGTTAGCCTTGGCGCAGGAACATCTTTCACTTGCCGGTTCCTGGAATTTTCAGCTCGATCCTGCTGGAAACGGAGAAAAAGAGCGCTGGTATCAGCATCAGCTTAAAGATAATATCGCGCTTCCCGGCTCTACCGATGAGGGTAAAAAGGGAACCAAAACCGAAGGGGCCGACTATGGTATTTTATCAAGAGCCTACAAGTATGTTGGAAAGGCATGGTATAGCAAAGAAATCAATATCCCTGCAAGCTGGAAGGGAAAAGAGGTAGAATTGTTTCTGGAAAGGGTGATGTGGGAATCGAAAGTATGGGTTGATGGGAAGCCTTTAACCAGCAGGGATGCACTAGCGGTGCCGCACCTGCACTCACTTGGTAAATTAAAGCCAGGTAAACATACTTTAGTATTACGGATTGACAACGGAATGATCTATAATATTGGCGACAAAGGACATGTATATACAGAATATACCCAAAGTATTTGGAACGGTGTGGCGGGGAAGATCGAGTTGCGGGCAAAGGCGGCTACAAAGTTAACAGACCTGCAGGTTTTTCCTGATGTGGCGAAGAAAACGCTGGAATTGAAACTTAAGATTGAAAATCCTGCAGCGATGAAGGTGCTGTATACCATTCTGGATTTGCAGACGAACAAAAAGGTGTTAAGCAAAACACTCACCTTGTCTGCTACAGAAAGCCAAACGCATCTTTTACAGCTAAATTTTCCACTCAAGCTCTGGGATGAGTTTTCACCCAACCGCTACCGTATAATCACCGAACTACAAAATAAAAACAAAACAGAAGTCGACTTTGGCTTTCGCAGCATCAGCCATTCTGCCTCCAAAGTCCTGATCAATAATTCCCCGGTATTTATGCGTGGAAACCTGGACTGTGTTCATTTTCCACTTACAGGATACCCTTCCTGTGATGTAAATGAATGGGAAAGAATCTTTAAAATCTATAAATCCTATGGCCTCAACCATGTTCGCTTTCATTCCTGGTGTCCTCCGGAGGCTGCTTTTGAAGCGGCAGACAAACTGGGGATTTATATTCAGGCAGAAACGATCTGGATCGACTGGTGGATGACAGATCCGCCTAAAGACCGTCCGGATATGCTGACCCAGGGATTGCCGAAAGGGCTGGGTAAAAATCCTTCAGCAGACAAGTTCGTGCAGGACGAAATGCAGCGTATGCTGGATGCCTATGGAAACCATCCTTCTTTTACCATGCTTTGTATTGGTAACGAGTTGGGGAATTCTGATTTCGATGTGATGCAGGAATGGATCAAAAAGCTGAAAGCAACAGACAACAGAAGGCTGTATGCGGTTTCCACGGCGAGAAAAATTATGCCGGTAGATGATTTTTCTGCGACGCATAATATTCCAAATGTGGGCGGTACTTACGGATTGAAGGGCGCAGGCTCAGATTACGATCTGGAGAAGAATTATTCGAAAAGTAATATTCCTATCCTTGCCCATGAAGTAGGTCAGTTTCCAATATATCCTTTATGGTCTGAAATTGATAAATATACCGGAGTGCTCAAGGCACGGAACCTGGAGGTTTGTAAGGCCTCGGCTGTTGCCAACGGTTTAGAAAAGCAGGACGAAGTTTTTCATAAGTCCAGTGGCGCCCTGCAAAGGGTTTTATACAAGAGTTTAATTGAGAATTTTTACCGTACACCTTCCTGTGCAGGTTTTCAAATGTTGAGCATGCAGGATTATCAGGGGCAGGGAGAAGCCCTGGTGGGTTGGCTGGATGTCTTTTATGATGATAAAGGGACCACTTCCCCGGAGTATTTTAAGCAATATAACAATGCAGTGGTTCCCCTGGCGAGGATTAAAAAGTTCGTTTGGGAAAGTAAAGAAACATTTAACGCTTCCCTGGAACTGGCAAATTATGGCAGCGCCGACCTGACCAACAACCTGAAATGGGAAATCAGAACGGAAAACAACAGGGTCCTGGGAACCGGAATATTCGAATCTGCGGCTGTTAAAAGAGGAGAAGTAAAGCAAATCGGAACGATAAATGTAGCTTTAGAGAAGGTGGAGAAGGCGACTAAAGCCAGGTTGTTACTGAGTTTGCCCGGAACAAGCTACCGCAATGAATGGGATTTGTGGATCTATCCTGAACATGCTGCCGAAGTTTCTTCTGCTCAGGTGATAGAAACTGATGTGCTAGATGAAAAAACAATGGGTGCACTGCAAAATGGAAAAACAGTAGTGCTCTATGCTGCAAAGCTGGGCAATACAGACAGCTTCAGACCCGTATTTTTTAACCCTTTATTTTGGTCTAATGTGTTTTTCCCTGGTCAGGAAAACACCACATTAGGCGCTTATATCAACGATAAACATCCGGTATACCGCGACTTTCCTACAGACTCCTGGACCGATTGGCAATGGGAATCTATCAGTAGAGGAGGCCGCTCCTTTAAGCTGGCCGGATGGCCGGAAGGCATCATGCCTATGGCACAGCCGATCAGTGATTTTCATCTTAATGAAAAGCTGGGCGCCTTGCTGGAATGTAAAGTTGGAAAAGGAAAACTGCTGATTTGTGGGTATGATGTTCAGGCGGCTAAAAATCCGGTAGCAAAGCAATTCAGGTATAGCCTGTTGAATTATGTCCAAACAAATGATTTTAATCCAGATACAGAAGTAGATCCCGCAGTGCTGAAAAAGAGCTTTCCGCTGATCAAACAGGCTGAAAGCAAGATCCCTGTTCCGGCAGCTTTTGCAGACGCGTTGTTGTATGCCAAAGCAACGGAAATTACGGCGTTATTAAAGCGTAATACCAAATATGAACTGCGTGGAACAGAAGGCATCTGGACCTGGGATAATAAAGCGGCCTGGTATGGTAAGAAAATGGACCTGGAGATCAATCCTCCTCAAGGGGTAATCGGGGAATTGTTTATTCATTTCGCCGATTGGAACAATGAAGGCCGGGATGCTAAAATCTGGATTGAAGGCCGGGAATTCACTACCGGTAAGCTGGACAAAGAAGGGAAATGGGTAAAGCTGTTCGTCATGAGGGAAGATACCAATGATGGAAAAGTGAAGGTTCGTATCGAATCTCTTGCAGGAAGCAATGCCATGATCGATGAACTGGTATTTGTGGAAAGTAAATAATTAATATAAGTTCAAATTTGATATCGCTAACCTAAACCAACAAATGCCACATTTTAAAACTTCGTACCTGTTATCCATCTCTTTCATCTCTGCATTGGGAGGATATCTCTTTGGATTTGACTTCGCCGTTATTTCGGGAGCATTGCCCTTTTTACGTGATCAGTTTGGTCTGAACGAATACTGGGAAGGTTTTGCGACCGGCTCATTGGCCCTGGGTGCGATCATCGGCTGCTTAACTGCAGGCCGGGTGGCCGATAAATATGGCCGCAGGCCGGGATTATTTCTTGCAGCCCTTATTTTTGGCATTTCTTCACTGGCCATGGCTTTTGCTTCTGGTCTTGGTGTTTTCATTACTGCACGTTTTGTGGCTGGAATAGGAGTGGGCATGGCCTCCCTGTTGTCGCCGATGTATATCGCAGAAGTATCTCCTGCCCAATACCGCGGAAGAATGGTGAGCATCAATCAGCTGACCATTGTACTTGGAATCCTGATCACCAATCTGATCAATTATTCCCTCAGAAATAGCGGCCCTGATGCCTGGAGGTGGATGTTTGGCCTGGGCGCAGTTCCCTCTGCCTTATTTATTATGGGCGTCATCTGGTTGCCGGAAAGCCCGAGATGGTTGCTCAAGGCGGGAAAGGAACAAAAAGGGCTGGATGTTTTAAAGAAAATCGGCGGAGAAGATTTTTCAAATAGTTCGATGGAACTGATTAAGCTTTCTTTGACGGGAAATCAAAAGATCAGTTATAAAGCGGTATTTGAAAAAGCGGTGTTTCCGGCAGTAATGATTGGGATTGTTCTGGCTGTTTTTCAACAGTTCTGCGGCATCAATGTCGTCTTCAATTACCCATCTAATATTTTTGCGAGTATTGGCGCGTCAAAAGACGACCAGTTGCTGCAAACGGTGTTCATAGGAGGCGTAAACTTGTTTTTTACCATACTTGCCATGTTTCTGGTGGACAAGATCGGGAGGCGGCCGCTGATGTTGTTTGGAGCTGCTGCACTGGCCATATTATATGTGGTGATCGCGCAGTTGCTTGCCGTTCATTCTGCTTTGGTAGGCCTGTTTCTGCTGGCGGCAATCGGAACTTATGCCATTTCCCTGGGTCCGGTAACCTGGGTGTTGATTTCGGAGATCTTTCCAAATCATGTGAGGGGAGCGGCCTCGTCCATTGCAGTATTGTGCTTATGGGCAGCCTATTTTATCCTCACTTTTACCTTTCCGGTACTGGCAAAATGGATTGGAATGCACAATACCTTTTACCTCTATTCAGGGCTCTGTATGCTGGGTTTTCTTTTTATCAGGGCAAAGGTCAGGGAGACCAAAGGAAAGACACTGGAAGAACTGGAATCGGTGTTTACACCTCATTAATCAATAACGTACCTATCAAGAAGCAATATTATGGAAGTAAAAGCATGGATGGAGAAAGTCATCATTCCCACTTACGAAACAGGTAAAGCCGAGAAGAATCCGATTTTTCTGGATAAGCGGGTTTATCAGGGGAGTACAGGAGCGGTGTATCCAAATCCTGTAATCGAAAAGATCTCCGACGAAAAGACCGATAAGGAATATACAGCCGTATATATAGAAAATGAATTTCTGAAAATCATGGTGCTTCCTGAACTGGGCGGCAGGATCCAAAGGGCTTTTGATAAAGTTCGAAACCGTGATTTTATCTATTATAACCAGGTGATCAAACCCGCTTTGGTTGGCTTAACCGGACCATGGATTTCCGGAGGTATTGAGTTTAACTGGCCGCAACACCATCGCCCAAGTACTTTTGATGGGGTAGATTTTACGATAGAGGAACATGCTGATGGCAGCAAAACGATCTGGGTAAATGAACTGGAGCTGATGACCCGGACGAAGGGAATGGCTGGTTTCACCTTGTATCCCGATAAGGCATATCTGGAGGTAAAAGGCAAAATATATAACCGTACCCCTTTTCCGCAAACCTTCCTGTGGTGGGCAAATCCAGCGGTAAAGGTGAACGACCATTATCAGTCTGTTTTCCCACCGGATGTATATGCGGTTTTTGACCATGGCAAAAGAGATGTTTCTGATTTCCCGATCGCCACAGGGACTTATTATAAAAAGGATTATGCGCCTGGAACGGATATCTCCTGTTACAAAAACATTCCGGTCCCTACTTCTTACATGGCGATCCGCTCTGACTATAATTTTATTGGTGGCTATGAACATGATACCGAAGCAGGAATGCTGCATGTAGCGAATCACCATATTGCACCGGGAAAGAAACAATGGACCTGGGGAAATAGTGATTTCGGACAATCCTGGGATAGAAATCTGACCGATGAGGACGGGCCGTACATAGAACTGATGACGGGCGTATTTACGGACAATCAACCTGATTTCTCCTGGTTACAGCCAAATGAGGAAAAGACATTTGAACAGTATTTCATGCCTTATGCAAAAGTCGGAGCCGTTAAAAATGCCAGTAAAGAGGCGATGCTGAACGTGGAAATCAATCAAAACACTGTAGATATAAAAGTCTATGCAACATCGGCATATCCTTCTGCAGTAATTAAGTTATTTCTAAATGAAGTGCTTGCTGATACCAGTGTTTTTGACCTTTCTCCTTCTTCAATATTCGAGAAAAGCATTTCGCTAAATACAACCGTAAGGCAGGAGAGTATCAGTGTGCGCGTGGAAAGTGCAGACCATAAGCTCCTGATCAGTTATGAGCAGGAAGAGACGGTTCCCAAAGCAATCCCCCCGGCGGCAACAGCGGCAAAAGATCCTGCAGACATCGTTTCTATAGAAGAGTTATACCTGAATGGCTTACATATTGAGCAATATCGCCATGCCACTTATGTGGCGACAGATTATTATCTGGAAGCCATAAAGCGGGAGCCGTCTGATGTCCGCTGCAATAATGCAATGGGTTTATGGTACATGAGACGCGGACAATTTGCCAAAGCCGAGCCCTTTTTCCGCAGGGCGATAAAGACTTTGACACTCAGGAACCCAAATCCTTACGATGGGGAGCCTTATTATAACCTGGGCTGGTCTTTAAAGATGCAGGGGAAATCTGATGAGGCTTATGAAGCGATTTATAAATCTACCTGGAATGCCGCATGGCAGGATGCCGGATTTTTTGCACTGGCAAGGATCGCCTCAGAAAAAGGAGATTTTGAAGATGCCTTATACCTGCTGGATAAATCGCTGTCACGTAATGGACAGGCCCATTCGGTACGTCACCTTAAAACAGCCATCCTCCATAAAATGAACAGGCCGGAAGAGGCGCTGTCTTTTATTGAAGCATCTTTGTCGATTGATCCTTTCAATTTCGGATGTCTGTATGAAAGGTCTGTCATACAGCTGGAAGCAGGAGCGCTAAGTGCTTCGGAGCGTTCTGCAGCCCATTTTGTACAGCAGATGAGGCAGGATGTACACAACTATATAGAATGTGCACTGGACTATAGCCATGCCGGATTATTTGAGGAGGCGATTGCCCTGCTGACTGTTTACATCAGGGAGGAGCAAGGAGCAGTATATCCGATGGTGTATTACTATATGGCCTGGTGTTGCCTGCAACAGGGTGATCAGGAGCGCGCAAAGGGATATCTCGGAGAAGGACAGCAGGCGATCCCTGATTTCTGTTTTCCGCACCGGATTGAAGATGTACAGGTATTGTTATCAGCCATTGCATTGAATCCCAATGATGCCAAAGCCCATTATTATCTGGGGAACTTTTGGTTTGGCAGGCAGCAATTCCCTGAAGCAATAGCCTGCTGGGAAAAATCTGTTGCCTCAGATCCTGCTTTTCCAACAGCACACCGTAACCTTTCACTGGCTTATCAGAATCAGCTAAAGGATTCAGACCGGGCACTGGTGGAATTGGAAAAGGCTTTCAGCCTGGATGTAAAGGATGCCAGGGTATTTATGGAACTCGATCAGCTGTATAAAAAGCTGGGATATCAGCCGGAACGCCGCCTGGAAATGTTTGAAAAGTATCCGGAGCTGGTGGATTACCGTGATGACCTATACCTGGAAAAAGTCACTTTATGTAATCAGTTGAGCCGTTTTCAAGAAGCAAAAACGCTTCTTTCAGGAAGGCAGTTTCATCCCTGGGAAGGGGGAGAAGGAAAGGTGGTAGGACAATACCTGCTTTGCCACACCAGCCTGGCTAAAAAGGCGTTGATTGATGGCGAATATCAAGCTGCACTGGAGC
This sequence comes from Pedobacter sp. KBW06, assembly GCF_003852525.1. Lineage (GTDB taxonomy): Bacteria > Bacteroidota > Bacteroidia > Sphingobacteriales > Sphingobacteriaceae > Pedobacter. The sequence goes on along the minus strand of NZ_QAJL01000003.1, from coordinate 554,384 downwards.
TGCTTTCGGCTACGGAACAATATCCGCATAACCTTGGCGAAGGCAAGCTGTACGGCGCACAGGAAAACGACATTCATTACCTGCAAGGCTGCATTTATGAACAGATGAATTTGGGCGTTCAGGCAAAAGAGACGTTTTTGATGGCTACGAAAGGCCCGACTGAACCCGTACAGGCCATATTTTATAATGATCCCCAGCCGGATCAGATTTTCTATCAGGGCCTGGCCTGGTTAAAGCTCAATGAGGCCGGTAAGGCAAAGGAAATCTTCGAACGTTTTATTCAGTTCGGTAAACAACACCTGAATGATGAAATCAGGATCGATTACTTTGCGGTTTCTCTTCCGGATTTACTGGTGTTTGATCAGGACCTTGACCTAAAAAATTACATCCATTGCAGTTATCTGATTGGTTTGGGGTATCTTGGTCTTGGAAGTTTTGAGGAAGCCAAAAATGCATTTGCTGAAGTGCTGAAAATGGATGCAAATCATCAGGGGGCCGCTACTCACCTTCAGCTCTTTCCACTTTTAACATTAAAAATAAATTTATCTATATGAAACAGTTTCCTTTAATCGCTTTTTCTGTCGCCAGTATGTTCCTTTTTAGCTGTCAGTCTGCAACAAAAGATAACACAGCCGTAGAAACAAAGGATTCGCTGGCTACGACAACCGCAGCAAAAGATTCTTCGGGAGTTAACAGCTATAACGAAAACACTGTTAAACTTGTAAAACTCAAACTGACGACAATGCTAAGTGACGATTTATCCAAAAATGTCGTTTCGGAAGCCAGCAGGAAGTTTATTCTTTTTGAATATGACCTGAATGAGGATGGTAATAAAGAAATTTTTGTGGGACTAACCGGACCATATTTCTGTGGTTCGGGTGGCTGTACTTTTCTGTTGCTCGATCATGAAGGTCAGCAAATCACTAAATTTACAGTTACAGATTTTCCCGTACTTGTTGCCGGAACCAAAACAAATGGCTGGAAAGACCTGATCCTGAGCAGTGGCGGAAAGAACCACCTGATGAAATTTAATGGGAAGACCTATCCTTCAAATCCAACAGTTCAACCCGTTTTCGAGGGAGTTCCGGGCAATGATTTACCAAAATTTCCAGGTACCGTGAATGGCGGTTTTCCATGGGTTAGCTTCTAATGCCAAACCCATATTAAAACATTATACCTATAAAAAACAATGGGGACCGTTGCGCATCAAAGCACTTGTCGCGCAAACTTAGGGCTCATTCCCATGTGTTTTTTATAGGTTTTATTGAAATGACTTGCATCCGTAAAACCTAATCTGGACGCAATTTCATTAATGTTATGACGGCCATTCTTGAGCAATTGTTCGGCTGCTTTCAGTTTGGTCTGGACAATGTGCTGCTGTATCGAAGCATTGCTGTGTTTTTTGATATAGATACTGATGTAATTGGGCGACATGGCAAACTTTTCTGCAATATTCTCGATGCGCATCTTCTCTGCATCCATGGTGTGCAGCCTGATGTAACTGAGGATTTGATTTAGCTTGTCGAGCTCAGTATTACTTGGGCATTGATGTCCATATTGAGCGGTAGAATGGCTTCTCGCAACCATCATCATGATCGCTCCAAAAAGTTCGAGGACAACTTCCCTGCTATAGGCACAGGTCTTTTCGAACTCGATCAGCAGAATTTGTAATAGGTGTGAAAGGTGTTTTTTATCCTGCAGATCAGTAACCAGACTTCCGTTTACCGATGCCGGATTTTGTAATAAAGTCTTGATGACTTCCATCCATTTGGCTGTTTTTCCGCCTTCCAGTTTCTCTATAAAAAGTTGCTCCGTAAATTTCACGAAGATGAAATGGGTGTTTTCAGCGATCTCAAAATAATGCGCATCTTCAGGCCTCAGCAAGAAAACATCCCCTGCAGTATAGGCGTAAGACTTATCGTTTAAAACATGGTTCCCATTACCTTTTTCTATAGATATGAATTCATAAAAGTTATGGTTGTGCGTTGGAAATGTCCATTCGTCAAGTGTTAACCGAAAGACATTTAAAGAATGATAGCCATTGAAACGTTTCATATTCATTGATTAATTGTTACAAAAATACAATGAATTTTTACCATTTTGTTCCTGCTTGTCAAAATATCTTTGTACGAAATAATCATCTGTCAAATGAAACAACCATTGGCGCATTGATCAGACCGATTTATTGTATTTAAAAAAACTGACAAGAAATGAAAAGAACATTAACAACATTCGTAGCCCTGATTACAGGTGTCATGATCATGGCCTCCTGGACCGTGTTCCCCAAAAAAAATGAAAGCGCTGCAAATCCTGAAACGATCAAATCCCATTGGCCGAACGGAGCGCAGCTGGTGATATCTGTGTCTATGCAATTTGAAACCGGTGGTCAGCCTGAAGGCGCTGAAAGTCCTTTTTCAGGGAATCCATTACCTAAAGGAAATCCTGACCTGGCTGCCGAAAGCTGGTATCGCTATGGTGCCACCGAAGGCATCTACCGCATGCTCGATCTTTGGAAAAAGTACGACATCAAGGTGACTTCACATATGGTCGGGGCAGCAGCAGTCAGGTATCCTGAAGTGGCAAAAGCAATTGCTTCCGGAGGACATGAGGTGGCTGCACATGGCATGTCCTGGGACAACCAGTGGAACAAAAATTATGCGGATGAATTACAATTTGTAAAACAGGGGGTAGATGCTGTAGCAGCCATTACCGGGCAAAAAGCAGTAGGGTACAATGCCAATTGGTTGCGCCGTAGTCCCAACACTTTGAAAGTGCTGCAGGAACTAGGCTTTTTATATCACATCGATGACCTCAGCAGGGACGAACCTTTTCTTACCAAGGTGAATGGTAAGAATTTCGTAGTGATGCCTTATACCCTTCGCAACAATGACATTGTGAACATTGCAGGCAATCACTGGACTCCGGAAATGTTTCTTTCTCAATTGAAAATGGAGTTTGATCAGCTGTATGCAGAAGGAGCTGTAAAAAGACGAATGATGAGCATTAGTTTTCACGACCGCATTGGTGGAACGCCAGCTGTAGTCAAAGCAATGGAAGACTTTATTAAATATGCCAAAGAGAAATCCGGAGTCGTATTTATGCGTAAAGATGAGATCGCTAAAATGGTGATGAACGACCCAAACACGCCTGTTGATAACGCTGAAGCTCAGTATAATAAATAAACCTATGACACGTAAATTCACATTTCCATTTTTCTGTAGCGTTTTAATGCTATCTGTTGGTCAGCTTGTTAATGGTCAGGTTGTTGAGGATAGGCCCATTTTTCACTACTCTGTAATGGATGCCATGCGAAATGGCGTTTATACCGGGGCACTTCGGATTGATGCGCTTGCCGCTCAGGGTAATTTTGGCTTGGGAACCTATAACCAGCTCGATGGAGAAATGGTTGCGCTTGACGGTGTTTTTTACCGTGTAGCGCCTGATGGTCTGGTAAGCAAGGCTGAAGACCAGCGGAAAGTTCCATTTGCTTCAGTAGCTTTTTTTAAAGCTGATCAGGTTTTCGAACTGAATAACGTTAAAAATATAGAAATGCTTCAGCAGGAAATCATGCGCAGGCTCCCTTCCAGAAACAAACCTTACCTGATACGGATAGAAACCGTTTTTAAGGAACTGAACGTTGGTGGTGCCAATAAATTAGCGGAAAAGGATACCACCGGTCTGGCGGAGCTGATGAAATCCAGGCCGCTTTATAAAAGACAAAATATTGCCGGTACTGTCGTCGGCTTTTATCATCCCTCTTATGCTTCGGGAATTGATTTGTCTCCTTTCCATTTCCACTTCATTTCCGACGATAAGTCCTATGGCGGGCATCTTGTTTCAGGGGAATTCTCTGGGGCGAAGATTAAAGTCAGCATAGATGAAAAACCCGGCTATCAGGTTATTTTGCCTCCTGACAATGACCTGTTTAACAGGCCCTGGTCTACACCAGAGCAGGTAAAAAGCTCTTATTAATCAGGACCAGGGAAAATACATCCTTCAAATTACAAAAACTTATAAAAATGATAAAACTAAAATTAGCAGGTTTTGTTGCTATCGCAATGATCCTGACCATGAATACTGCAAGCGCACAAGACCTGAAACAGGTCCAACACCTGAAATTCGATGAAAAGGGATGGGAGCAGATGGCAGACAAACTACAACGTAAATATGTATATGGCGAACAAGGGATGCTGGCGTTGTTTAAAATGGATAAAGGTGCCAGGGTTCCCTTACACCAACATCCCAATGAGCAAACTTCATACATCACAAAAGGAAGCGTAAAGGTCAGCATGCAGGGGAAGGACTATATCGTAAAAGCCGGAGAGGTCCTGATCATTCCGGGAAATATCCCGCACCAGTTTGAGTGTCTGGAAGACGGAACACTGGATATTGATTTTTTTGCCCCTCCGAGGATGGACTGGATCAATGGTACCGCAAGCTATTTCGCTGATGTGGCAAAAGAACAACCGGAACTGGAAGAGGTCGCGGCATTAGACATCCGTCCGGGTGATGTGGCCGTATCTGCCGAAGGAAGGGTCTTTGCAACAATTCATCCCCTCGGAAGCCGGCAGCTGCAGCTGGTAGAAATCATAAAGGGTAAAGCGGTACCTTATCCAAATGCTTCCTATCAGAAGAACAATGGTAAAGCTACAGACGCAAAATTTGATGCGATGCTCGGGTTGATTTTTGATAAGAACAACAAGCTGTGGGTAATTGATATGGGCCTTGAGCTGGGTAAGACAAGGTTATGGGCTTTTGATATTGATAAAAATAAGGTGGCGGAGAAAATTGAATTGCCGGCATTCGTGGCGCCTAAAGGTACTTTTGCGCAGGAAGTTGCTATTGATGAAAAGAATGGCTGGGCCTACCTTGCCGATATTGCAAATCCGGGGATCATTTCGTTAAACCTGAAAACCAAAGCGGCGAAAAGATTTAGCGGTCATCCGGCTTTACAGGCAGAAGATAAGGATATGCTGATCAACGGAAGTGTGGTTCATTTTGGAGGTAAACCTGCCCGCGTCGCGATAGATCCTATGACCCTTTCTGCCGATAGAGAGACTTTATTCTTTGGTGCAATGAATGGAAGCTCCTGGTATCAGGTGCCGGCCGGGCTCTTTAGGTCGGGAAAAGACGACAAGACCATTGGGAATGCAATTACTAAAGCAGGAGAAAAGCCCTTTAGCGATGGTGCGGTTACCGATGCGCTGGGCAATCACTACTTCACCAACCTTCAGGAGCACGCTATTACGAAGCTGGACCTCAACGGGAAGTTAAGTCATTTGATACAAAATAAAGAGAAATTGTTATGGTCCGATAATGTGTACCTGGCACCTGCTGGCTGGATGTATATCTCTACCAATCAGCTGGAAACCACCAGCGCCTTTACCGGAAAAGCAGATAGTGGCAAAGCGCCCTATTATATTTATAAATTTAAAATGAAATAATTCAGAACACCTTAGAAAAATAGATATATGAAAGCAATAGGATTTAAGACATCATTACCTATAAGTGATGCAGACAGCTTTATAGAATTTGAAACGGAAAGACCAGCCCCGAAAGGAAGGGACCTGCTGGTGAAAGTTGCCGCAGTTTCTGTAAACCCGGTAGATTTTAAGATCCGGCAGAACAGCGCAAAAGGTCAGGTATTGGATGTACCAAAGGTGATCGGTTGGGATGCTGTGGGGATAGTAGAAGCAGTAGGAGATGAGGTTAGCCTGTTTAAAGCAGGAGATGAGGTTTACTATGCAGGAGACCTCAACAGGGCTGGAAGTAATGCAGAATACCAGCTCGTTGATGAGCGCATTGTAGGTAAGAAACCTAAAAAACTCAGCATTGAGGAGGCTGCTGCAATGCCATTAACAGCCTTAACGGCCTGGGAGATCCTGTTTGACCGCATCCGGATTAATGAAAAAGACAAGGGTAAAACCATATTGATCATCGGCGGTGCCGGCGGTGTCGGTTCTATCGCCATTCAGATGGCAAAAAAGGTAGCTGGCCTGGTGGTCATTGCCACTGCGAGCCGGCCGGAAACAGAAGAATGGTGCAGGGAACAGGGAGCAGACTATGTATTCAATCATAAAGATCTGGTGAATGAAATGCATGAAGCGGGATTTCAGTCTGTAGATTTTATCCTCGATTTTGTGGATCTCAATCAGTACTGGGACATCATTACTGAGCTCATCAAACCTCAGGGACATATTGCTTCCATTACTGGTTCCGCAACTCCTGTGGCATTGGATAAACTAAAAAGCAAAAGCGTGAGTTTCTCCTGGGAGCTAATGTATACCCGGTCTATTTTCCAGACTGAGGATATGATTGAGCAACACCATATTCTGAATGAAGTGGCCCGTCTGCTGGATGATGGGGTATTAAAAAACACCTTGAAAACAACGCTTTCGGGACTCTCTGCTGAGAACTTTAAGAAAGCGCACCAGCAGCTGGAAAACAATACAACCATTGGTAAAGTGGTGATTAAATTCTAATCCGGGAAGAATTAAGGCCAATATTGTATTGGCCTTAATTTCAAGCGCTCTGGAATTGAAATTTTTAAGGTAATTATCGTGAAATTTTAAACAGCGCTCATTTTAGCGCCGTAATAACTGCCGGATTTTAAGATAAATTGCTAGGTTTATGCTCATCATAATAATTGTACTGTTATGTTTTTGCTTATTCGCGGAATTCTTACAGCTTATATCAATCATGAAGTTATTAACCGGCTATATTCTATTTTTCTTTATTACCTTAAACCTTACTGACGGTTTTTGTCAGCGGTTAAATTCTGGTCCGCATAAACAGGAACAATCCAGCCCGAATACACTAGATGCCAGGATCGTTCAATGGCAAAAGGACTTAAATATTCCGAACGTTGCGATTGGTATTATAGAAAATAATAAGCTGGTAAAAGCGAAGGTATATGGGAATTTAAGTGATGGGAAACCGGCGCCAAAAAATATGATTTTTGAAGTTGCATCAATTAGCAAAGTCGTGTTTTCTACGATGGTACTTAAATTGGTACAAGAGGGGAAATGGGATTTGGATGAACCGCTTGCCCATTATTTTGTTGATACCGCAGTTGCCTCAGACCCTTATTCGAAAAAGATAACGACCCGGCATGTGTTGAGTCAGCAGTCTGGTTTTGACAATTGGAGATGGATGAATTCAACTGGTAAATTAAGGTTTAACTTTGAACCAGGTACAAAATTCAACTACTCAGGGGAAGGAATGGAATACCTTAAATCGGCTATAGAGCAGAAGTTCCATAAATCATTACCTCAACTTGCGGATTCCGTACTTTTCAAACCCTTACACCTGTCAGATACGCATCATGAATGGGACGGCAAAACGGATTTTGCCAGGCATAGCAGAATGTATGATACCGAAGGAAAACAGATTACAAAGACTGATTATTCGATTCGGGCCAGTGCTGCTGCAGGTGTAACGACCACGATAGAAGACCTTTCCAAATTTGCAATAGAGGTTTTAAAAGGCGGACATCTTTCAGCAGGTCTTAACAAAGAAATCATAAAAACACAGGCCGTAATTAGCCCCAATCTTCAGCAGGGTTTGGGATGGCGTGTTGTTAACGGTTTACCTAACCACGAGTATGCACTTCTACACGCAGGAAATGATCAGGGGGTAGCCGCAATTATGGTCTTGCTTCCAAAATCCAAACGGGGAATTATCGTTTTAACGAATGCCGACAACGGGTTGATGATGTGCAACAATATCGTCAGGGCCGCTTTAGCCGAAGGTCCGGAAATTATACATAAAGCTTATAAAAGTACTAAGTTAACTGAGGTGCTTCCGGTGATTTCATTAACTGACAGTGTTTTAAAAACCTATGCAGGGAATTACAAGCGGGAAGACGGAGAGCCGGTAACCGTTACTTTGAAAGACCGGGGCCTGGTTTTAAAAATGGCCGGAATTCCTGTTCTAAATTTACTCCCGGAAGCGGAGGATAAATTTTTCCTTATGGATTTAGACGTAAAAATATTCTTCACAAAAAATGATGATGGAACGGTAAATGCCGTTTCAATTCAGGATGGCGGAAATGTGATTAAGTGCATGAAAGTGAACCCTTAAATGAGTACTGAAATACAGTCTTCATTCTCTTTGTAAACTTATCGCAGAAGGTTTGTCCGTTCGTTTGAGTGGCTTTGTATAGCCTTCGCCCCTTGACAGGGGTTGCTGAGGGGTTGCCGTAGGGTTGCTGAGGTAAATGGCCTTACCAACCGTTACCAACCCTACGGCAACCCGTCGCCAACCCCTCAGCAACATCGAAGCCTATCCAAAAAACATACAATGTTGCCTGGTCCTGATATAACTGAACAATCTCCTCTTTACTGCCATAAGTTTACAATGTCTGATCCGGTCCTAAACCCCTGAAATACCCCATTAAATTCCGGAAAAGCAATCTGGTGCTTTACGGTTTCCCGTAAGGAAAGCCTACTGTTGTGATCTACTTTTGAGCAGTTGAATGACTAATTCTTAACTGTATATGAAGATCGTTTTACTACTCGGATTTATTTTCCTGAATAACGTCGTTTGTACAGACGTGAATACAGTATACATCTGTGATAGCCGTACAGGTAAAAGATACCATTACACTGCAGATTGCAAAGGACTGAATAACTGCCAGCACAAGGTTTTAAAAACAACGCTTGAGATCGCTAAAAGCAGGGGCAAGACCTTGTGTGGCTTTGAAGATTAAAGCATTTCAAATTATTAAATAAAAATTCAAATGGATTTCAAAGATCAGATTGCACAGTTGGCATCTCGTGTCGAGAAGATGTTACCTCAAATACAAACGGAAGAAGCGACAAAAAATGCCCTGGTGATGCCATTTATTCAGATCATGGGATATGATGTTTTCAATCCCTTTGAGGTGAACCCCGAATACATTGCTGATTTGGGGATTAAAAAAGGGGAGAAGGTGGATTATGCGATTATGAAAGATGCCGAGCCCACGATATTAATCGAATGTAAACACCATCAGGAGAATTTAGACCCGCACAATTCTCAGTTGTTCAGGTATTTTCATACCACAAAAGCTAAGTTCGGCTTGTTGACCAACGGGCTGGCCTATCGTTTTTACACCGACCTCGTTGAAAAGAATAAGATGGACGGTACGCCATTCTTTGAATTCAGGTTAACAGAAATCAAAGATGCCGAAATTGCAGAGTTAAAGAAATTCCACAAATCCTATTTTGATGTCGATAACATTACGAATACGGCAAGTGAATTAAAGTACCTGAACGAGTTGAAAAGCCTGCTTCACAAAGAAATAGCTGAGCCCTCCGACGGTTTTATCAGCTTCTTTACCAAACAGGTCTATCCTAAGGTGATTACCGCCAAGGTGAAAGAACAATTTGCACCGATTATTAAACGCTCTTTTAACCAGCTCATTAGCGATGCAATTAATGAACGCCTGAAATCTGCGCTAAATCAGGAAAAGGAAAAAGACACCTCAGAAGCCATTAAAATCGAAGAAACCATTCTCGCTGAACCGGAGTCGGGAATTGTAACTACAGAAGAGGAAATTGAAGGTTTTTTTATCGTCAAATCGATGCTCAGGGAAAATATAGATTCCAAAAGAATTACTTACAGAGATGCACTTTCCTATTTCGCGATTCTGCTGGACGACAATAACCGGAAGACCATTTGCCGGTTATACCTGAACAATAAAAAATACCTGGCGGTACTCGATGAGCATAAAAAAGAGACCAAATATGAACTCCAGTCGCTCGATGATTTATATCAGCATGCTGCCCTTTTAAATGAAGTGATTGCGCGGCTGGATGGAGCGAACCCGTCTAAATAAATAATTAATTAAACCGGAAAAAGCCTGAAATCGTAAGATTTCAGGCTTTTGAATAAAATCATTTTATCCCTTAGTAAGGTCGTTTTCACAGTAACCTGTTAGGTATGGCGGTATTGCAACGGCCATACATTCAGCCAGGCTCATAATTTTGTTTTTATGGTTTGTGCTTTTCCATCGATGCTCAGGCTGATCCGGAGCTCGCCTTTCTCAAAATCATTGCCTGTAAGGAACGAAATACTGACCTCAGGTACGGTATCGCCCTCATAAGGACACAGGAGGGTGATAAATCTTTGGGCGTTGCCATCATTTTTAGGTTTTTCAAATACAAATGCGGGTCTGGCCACTTCCTTTCGGTAGGCATAAGAGACTTTACCTGCTTCCTCATTCAGACTTACCTTATCGGTATTTAGTGATTGTATCAACAGGTTATTTCCGTCAGTATAACTGGTGTGTACCCTGTTTTTCGTTTTGTCAAAAACCGGTTTACTGTCTTCTTTGAGCTGGAAGTGTACCCCGAGATTTCCGGTTGCCTTGCCGAATGCTTTATCGATGATCAAAAAGTATTTTTGGTTGATAAAAAGCACACTGCGCTGATGATCGAGCTCCGGATAACTGGGATTAGTATAGGTCAGTATGTCGAGGTTTTTTCCGGTTTCCCATTTGTTTTGCCGGGCTTTGGTGATCACCATATTCTTATTATCAAGCGTTAAAGTTTGGTGCACTTTCGTTTGACGGTATTCTTCTCTGAGTTTGTTGATCTCTGCATCGCCGCTATAAACATAAACCCCGCCATCCGGACTAAAATTGCGACCTTTTACCCAAAGTTCAAAAGTGCCGTTATCCGGTTGCGCATGAAATTCTCCCGGAGGGCTGGCCTTCAGGATCATCACTGTAGATTGCACGTTCCATCCGTTTCTGAAAGTATAAAAACCTCCAACGGATAAAGCATGTGACAAGTAGGCTGGTGCTGCTCCTTCTTTGCCCTCAGAAGCAAAATATTTGATGGTATTGTTCTGAGGAAAGGCTTTGGCCCAGCTTTGAAATTGCCTGACCCTTCCACTCTTTTCCACCAGCCAGGAATCACCAAACATGGGATTGTTGTAATCCGGGAAAGAGAGATTGGCTATCGCAATGATCATATTTTCAACAGTTTTGCTATAGCTTTCGGGAAACTCATTTTCCACACCAGCCATTTTCGCAGCATTATAGGCTTTTAAGAAAATGTCTATGGCGGCTACATGATAGGTCGGCGACAACTCAAACTGCATCCCATCAGCGTATACCTGTTTTTTGATCTCTGTATTCAAAACGCTGATCCCACTTTTCCTCCAGGAGGCCGCATCTTTAAATTCAGGAAAGAATGAGCCTGCAAACAGCAGCCGCTGTGCCTCGAATAAAAGGTGATTGCCCAGCTCCGAATAATGCAAAGGAATATAATTGGCTTGTTGATGGTAACTCTTTAGAAACTCAAGTAAAAAAGCCGGACTGAAATCTGAAGCCTTGAGGAACAGGTTGAAAGTCCCCGGCAGACTTTGAACGCGTTCTGATACTTCCAAAGGTCGCCATGCATACCGGTCGTTGTCGTCTGATAAACCCAGTGGATTTTTTAATGCCCAGTCGCGAAACTGAGCTACCCATTCTTTGGCGTATTTTTCATCGCCACTGCTGCGGTAGGCCAGGCCCATCGGTTGCCACCAGTATACCCGGTGTAATTGCCAGCGTACTTCGTTGTCTTTTACAGGCCAGAATTGCCAGTTGATGTCTTTCCCATAATCAAAAAAGCCATAACCTTTATGGGGCTGAAACTTGTGCTCAAGCGCATTATTGGCCTTTTCCAAATTGCTTGTACCGATAGACTTGCCTTTAAAGCGGCTTTCGTCAGACAGATTGAACTCAGGGTGTCTGATGTTTTTGCGTCCGCGATAATAAGACAGTAATTGTACGGCGGCTTCATCGTATTTACCTGCCAAAAATAAGGCGTTTGTTTTTTCCAGTCCCGGATAAGTAAGGTTGATCTGGTCAAAACTTTGTTTATTGATCGGGGCATCCTGAGCCCTGCTAAACAGGCTCGTGCTCAGCAAGGCATACAGGACGATCATTTTTTTCAGTTGCATGGTGGTTATGGGTTTAAATCCTGTTGAATAAGTTTGGTTTTTCCATCAATGGTGATCGTCATATTGATTTTGCCATGGGCGGGATCATGACCGCTGTTTTCTTTCATCCGGATGTCCGGCCGGGCATTGCCATGATATGGATATAGAATGCTGATGAAACTTTGGGTATTGCCATCTGGTTTAGACTTTTCAAAAACAAAAGCGGGTCTGGCTATTTCCTGCTGATACTGATAGGATACAAAGCTCTGTTCCTCTTTCAAAAGAACAGGATCCTGATCCAGCAATTGAATTAAAAGGTTGTTGCCATCAGGATACCTGGTATTTATCCTGTTTTGTTTATAGTCAAAAACAGGCTTGCTATCTTCTTTTAAAGCATAATGGATGGCCGGATTTCCGGTAGCTGTTCCTATTGCCCTGTCTATAATCACGAAATAGCTTTTATCAATAAACAATACACTACGCTGATGTCTTAAGTTTTCATAACTCGGATTGCTATAGGACAGCAGATCCAGGTCTTTGCCGGTTTCCCATTTTTCAGGCACCGCTTTCGTGATCAGCATATTTTTGTTGTCCATGGTCAGGGTTTGATGCGCTTTCGTTGACCTGTACCAGTCTTTTTTGTTGTTTGTTTTTGCATCATCATTGTAAACATAACTTCCGGCATCGGGGCTGAAATTGCGGCCTTTAACCCAAAGTTCAAAAGTGCCATTGTCAGGATGGGCATGGAAAAAGGCAGGCGGACTTGCCTTTAACACCATGACTGTCGCATTCTGGTCCCATCCGTTCCTGAAAGTATAGAATCCTGCATCGGGCAGTGATTTTGACAAATAAGGAGGAATGGTTCCTTTTTTCGCATCATTTGCAAAATATTCGATCACCTTATTTTGAGGAAAGGTTTTCGACCAGTTGCTGTAGTTTTTGAGCATCGTATTTTTGTTGGTCAGGAAAGAATTGCCGTACAATGGAAAAGTATAATCAGGAAATGAGAAGTTCGTGACCGCGAGTACCATTTTCCCGATCAGCTCCCGGTAGCTTGCAGGGAACTCCGATTCAAGGTTAGCTAGTTGCGCTATTTCAAGTGCATTCCGGAATATATTGATGGTACCGATATGGTAGGAGGTAGACAGTTCATACTGCATCCCATCCGGATATACTTGTTTTGTGATTTCCTTATTTAAGACCTCAATGCCGCTTTTTCTCCACTCACCTGAGGCTTTTAATTCAGGAAAGGTAGCTCCTGCATACATCATATGCAGGGCTTCGAACAGGAGGTGGTTCCCAATATCGGTATAGTTAGCTTTCACATAGGTTGCCTGCTGCTGATAGGAATTGAGGAACTCCATTAAAAAGGTAGGTGTAAAATTGGGCGACTGGAGAAACATATTGAAATAGCCCGACCAGTTGTTCAGCCTGAAGGACACCACAAAGGCTTTCCAGGCAAATTCTTTGTCGTCCGGATAAGCACCCGGCTGATTGCTTTTGATCCAGTCACGGACCTGAAAAACCCATTCTTTCGCATATTTCTCGTCTCCGGTACTCCAATAGGCCAAACCCATTTGCTGCCACCAGTTGGTGCGGTGTAAAAAGGTGCGTATCAAGGCATCAGGAACCGGTGCGTATTGCCAGTTGATCGCGGTGCCATAGTCAAAATACGGATAGGCTTTATGTGGTTTGAGCTTATGGAGCAGTGCATTGTCTGCCATTTCAAGAATGTCTTTGGACAATTTTTTTCCTGCATATTTCGCCCGGTCACCGATGTTAAAGTCCGGATGTCTGATGTTGCGGTTCCGGTAATATTTCAAAAGTTCAGCCGCTGCATCATCATATTTACCTGCCAGAAAAAGCTGATTTGTTTTTTCCAGTCCCGGGAAGCTAAGGTTGATGTGCTCAAAGCTCCTTTGTGTAATTACTGCTTCCTGTGCATAAATCCTGTGGGTACACAGGATTAAAATGCTGAGCAGAACAATTCTTTTAAGGTGGATGAGGTTGGCCATTTTCTAAATTTTAGGAAGGTTTGTTTTTTTGATGGCGGCATAACGTTTCAGGGCTTCAAGATAATAGTAATCTGCATAATCCAAAGGGGTGTCAATTTCGGAATTGTAAAGGAAAGCACCTACACTATGTTTCAGAATGAAAAAGCTGTTCTCATCTGGTTTGGCCAGATAGGCATCAGAAGATAATGATTTGAGGATTTCTTCTGCATAGCTGAGATATTTCCTGCCATCCTTCACTTGCGTACTCAGTTCCAGCAAGGCCGATGCGATAACGGCAGCTGCCGATGCATCTCTGGGCGCGCGTTCCTCTACATCAAGGGCATTGTGCACATCAAAATCCCAAACCGGAATTTTATCTTTTGGCATACGGGGATGGTTCATAATGAAGGAGGCAATCCGTTCTGCCTGAGCAATAAAGTTTGCGTTTTTCGTATTGGCATAACACATGGTATAACCATAGAGGCCCCAGGCTTGCCCGCGTGCCCATGCAGATTCGTCGGTAACACCCTGGTGGGTCGCCTTGCGCAATACTTTTCCCGTTGCAGGGTCGTAATCCACGACATGATAGGAGCTGTGATCTTTTCTATAGTGGTTTTTTAGCGTGGTATTGGCATGTGTACTCGCGGCATAAATATAGGCAGGTTTGTCAAATTCTTTTGCCGCCCAATACAAATATTCCAGGTTCATCATGTTGTCAATAATAACCGGATAGTGCCATGGGCCGAAATCCCAGGAACGGATCACGCCTACTTTAGGGCTAAACCGGGCGTAAAGGTGTTGCGCCCCATCTGCCAATGCAGGCAGATAGGCTTTGTCGCCGGTGATGCGGTAAGCATTTCCATAGGAACAATACAGCATAAAACCCAAATCATGGGTGTTTTTCAGGTAACGGACCGAATCCAGTGCCAGGGTAAAACTTTTAGCGCGCTCAGCGAGTTTTTTGTCTCCGGTAAGTTCATATCCGTACCAGAGTGCACCTGGGAAAAATCCCGTAGTCCAGTCTTTATAAGCTGCGAACCTTACTTTACCATCGGGATTAACAGAACGGGGATTCTGGCCAGGGGTATAGGTGGCGGCGGCTTTATTTAATTGATGAGCAATCACACTGGTGGTTTTTTTAAACCATTGTAAGGAATCATCATCCTGTACGGGCTTCGAAAAAGAAGTCAGGCTGATGAAAGAGGCGGCCATAAATATGCCGAAAGTTTTATTCATAATTCAGTTTTTGGGAATGGTGTTGATTTGGTTAGCGAAGTGAAGGTAGGAGAGAACGGGAAAACAGGCTTTCGAATTTTTCCGTAAATATTTTGAAATTGATGAAATTTCTTTGTCAGAAGCCGATTTCAGAAGACCTTTGCGGGGGATAATGGACCTTTCATCAAATTTAACAGCATTTAGGACGAATTTAAAACTCCGATTCCCTGGTGATTTTTAAATTCGTT
This sequence comes from Pedobacter sp. KBW06, assembly GCF_003852525.1. Taxonomy (GTDB): domain Bacteria; phylum Bacteroidota; class Bacteroidia; order Sphingobacteriales; family Sphingobacteriaceae; genus Pedobacter. The sequence continues at coordinate 539,014 of NZ_QAJL01000003.1, read as the reverse complement.
CTTATCAACCAACCAAATAATCCTGAACCTATAAACTATGAACAGCAATTTGCCTTTTCTGATTTAATCCATTTGATCTCATCCCTAATTTCAAGACCCGCACATTCGTGTGATTTTGAAAGCGACCAAATAACCTGAACTTATAATAAAACCAATACCTATGACAAGAGGTCATTCTGAAACGGAAGCTCAAAGAGAAATTCTTTTAAAGGGCAAAATACAGCGGAGAGCATTTTTTCAATTTGCAGGGATCTCTATGCTCGCAGCTACCGCGTTAAGCTGTAAGGAAGCAATCCCTGAACCATCCAGTCCCTATGTAAATACAGACAATACCATCGATTTTAAAAGCGATACCGGTTTACTAAACTACATTTATGTACTGGAGCAATTGGAAGCTGCATTTTATACCAAAGCAACAGAAAACTTAGCAGCTGGTTTCAGCACTACTCAGTCTGTTTTTCTTAATGATATCAAACTGCATGAAATTGCACATCGCGAGTTTTTTAAAACATTTTTGGGTCCCGCAGCTGTCGCCAGCCTGGACTTTGATTTCTCTTCTATAGATTTTAGCAATGCAACAAACCTGCTGGGGGCCGCAAAGACTTTGGAAGACCTGGTACTGGCAGCCTACAACGGCGCAATAGAAAAGGGTAAGGAAAGCTATACCCTGATTATTTTGAGTCAGATGGCTTCTGTTGAGGCCCGTCATGCGGCCTGGACGCGTGAGCAGCTGGGGGTCAATACTTTTGCCGATTTAGCCGATCTGGCGGCCTTAGGTGCAGATGCAGCAAAGGGGCTCGATGTCACCTTATCGCCGGATAAAGTCCTGGCACAGATTGCAAAGTATGTAAAAACAAAGCTAAACGTCATTAACCTGTAAACCTGAAACCATGAATATCTTAAATATACTTCAGCACATTGAAAATGTTGATCAGGAGCTCTATGAGCGACTGAGCCCACGCCGTAGGGTAATGAAGGATTTCTTTAACCTTGGTAAGAAAATTTCAGTGGCCGCAGTGCCTTTGGCTTTGGGTACGCTGTTTCAGAAAGCCTATGGGCAAACGGGCAATAACACCGTAGTGCTGGAGGCCCTGAATTTCGCCCTGGCCCTGGAATATATGGAGTTTCATTTCTATAACAATGCACTTACGCTGACGCCTGCACTCATACCTGCGGGGGATAAACCGGTCATTACTACGCTTCGCGATCATGAGCAGGCACATATCAATTTGTTGATTCAGACGATTCAATCCTTAAATGGAACTGTTCGCGCTGCAATGCCTTATGAGGCTTTCGATTATACAAAAGTGGCGACCAACGTAAATACCAGTTATTCCACTTTTTTAAGAACCGCCATGCTGCTTGAGGACCTTGGCGTCAGGGCTTACAAAGGACAGTTGATTTCATTAACAGAAAACAATGCGGTACTGTCTGCGGCCCTGAGAATTCATTCTGTAGAAGCCCGTCACGCTGCGCAGATCCGCCTGATGGTGAATAAATTACAGCTCGTTAACCTGAAGCAGTTAAGGCCATGGCCTGGGCAGCGAAGAAGCGATAACGGCGATTTGCTGAAAGACAATTTTAATGATTCTACACTAGGCACAATGGCCGCGATATATGATAAAGACAGTACGGTAGCCAATAATGAAAACAAAACGGTACAGGCCGGAATCTCACTGGTTGGCATCAACGGAAATGTAGAAGTTACTGTAGCGCCTGCTGCTGAATCCTTCGACGAATTTCTACTGACCGCATCAGCCAGGAAAGCGGCGAATGACCTGTTCATTAAAACCGGATACAAGCTCATCTAAGACACGAAATTTAACACAACATGAAAAAAACAGTACTGTTAATTTTATTGATATCCATCTGCACATTGGTTTATGCACAGGATATGATTACCGTAAAAGGGCTGATCAGGGATGGAGAGAATAAACCCATTCCAGGGGCAACCGTTTTCGAAAAAGGAACTAAAAATGGCATTGTTGCCAATGAGAAGGGCAGTTATCAGATTAAAGTAAAATCAAATGCCACACTGGTGTTCTCTTACCTGGGTTCTAAAACGATTGAACAACTGGTAAAAGGCCGGACAACTGTTGATGTAAAGCTTTTAGATGATGCCAATGACCTGAACGAAGTGGTGGTGATTGGTTACGGTAAGGTGCAGCGTAAAGACTTAACCGGCGCCGTTTCTTCTGTGAAAGGAGAGGAGCTGGCGAAGACTCCGGTTCAGAATGTGGCTTCCGCATTGGTTGGCCGTGTTTCCGGTTTGCGCGTCGCAGCTGATGACGGAACACCGGGCGGAACCCCTTCAATTACCTTAAGGGGCGGGGGCTCGATCACCCAAAGCAACGAACCGCTTTATGTCATAGATGGAGTACCTCAGACAGACGGACTTAACTTTTTGGACCCCACCGATATTGAAAGTATCGATGTGTTAAAGGATGCATCAGCAACTTCAATTTATGGTGCCCGGGGATCTAACGGCGTAATTCTGGTAACGACTAAACAGTTAAAACCAGGTAAACTGAGCATCGGTTATGATATGTATTACGGGGCAAAAAAAGCGAATAAATTCATCCCCGTGCTGAACCCACAGGATTTTACAGTCTTACTCTACGAAAAACTTGGGGCGGACCCTTTGAAGTATGCCGATTTACAGCGCGATTTTGGTAATTATTCAGATTTACAATCCACTTATGCAAACAGAACGGGAATCAACTGGCAGGAGGTAATGTTTGGCGACTGGGCAAATACGCAATATCATAAAGTGAGTATTGCAGGCGGACAGAGCGAAACACGTTTTAATTTGTTCTTCTCCAGAAGTGACGATCAGGGCCTTGTCCGGCCGGGAGGTTCGGTAAAGAATATCGCAAAATTCAGCCTGTCGCATAACATCAGTAAAAAGATGAAGCTGAATGCCATCGTCAATTACAGCGACCAGAATATCACCGGATTCGGAACCCGAGAAGGAGGAGACCGCTTCAATCCCCTGATCAATATTTTTCAGTACCGGCCCATCAGCAACAGGAATTCTACAGATCAGGAATTTTTAGACCTGGACAATGACCCTACAATAGATGTGAATACCATTCCTTTACAAAATCCGCTGATCAACGCAGAGTCCCAGCTCAGGTCTTCTTTAAACCGGACGCTGAACCTGAATACATCTTTGGAATATAACTTTGCAAATCACTTCACTTACCGTGGTTTGGTCTCTGCGAAGATCTCGGGAACAAAAGCAAAGCTGTTTAACGATGCCCGTTCCATTGTGTCGAAGCGGAGCGGAGGGCCTTTTGGATCCTTAACGCAGACCGATAACAACGGATTTAATTACAACAACACGATCACGTACGACAATGAGTTTAACAAAACCCATAAAGTCTCGTTTTTACTCGGACAGGAACAGCAATATGCTACTTTAGAAAGTTTTTCGGCCAGCAACAGTAAATTCCCAACGGTTAACCTCGGCCTGGACAATATCGGCTTAGGCACAACACCGGGAATTCCAACCTCTTCTGCCGAAGCAGAAGATTTGTTTTCCTTTTTTAGCCGTGCAAATTATACTTATAAAGACAGGTATATCTTTACTGCCACATTACGGGCGGATGGATCTTCTAAGTTCGGCGACAATAATAAATGGGGGTATTTTCCTTCTGCAGCATTCGCCTGGAGGGCCATTAACGAACATTTCTTGAAAAATGTCAAGTTCCTTTCCGACGCGAAACTGCGTTTAAGTTATGGTACTTCCGGAAATAACCGGATCGCCAATTATCTGATGCTGAGTCAGCTGGCCAATGGCAGTTATCCTTTAAACAACAACAACAGCACGACGATTTATCCAAACAATATTGAGAACAATAATCTAAAATGGGAGACGACCAAATCCCTGAATATAGGACTGGATCTGGGCTTTTTTAAACAACGCCTGAGTCTTACGGTTGAAGCGTACGACAACCGTACAAAAGATTTATTGTTGTCCGCCCAGGTTCCCTATATCAGCGGCTTTGCTTCACAGGTCATCAATATTGGTTCTACTTCCAACAGAGGTATAGAACTTAGTTTGAACACGGTTAATGTCAAAACTGATGCCTTCATCTGGAACAGTACGCTGAACATGGCATGGAATAAAAATAAGGTCTTGTCTTTAAGTACGGATGAGAACAGAAGATTTAGCAACAGCTGGTCCGCTCAAAGCGATTATTTGCTGGAAGTAGGCAGTGCAATTGGCCTGATGTATGGCTACAAATCTGATGGGGTATACCAGGTGAGTGATTTTAACTATAACCCGACAACAAACAATTATACCCTGAAACCAGGATTGCCTGTTGATGTAAACTATGCGGCACAACCGGGTTTTCTGAAGCTCCAGGATCTGAATGGAGACGGACTGATTAATCCAGCCGACAGAACAGTGATCGGAAATGGCATCCCGAAGTTTACAGGTGGCTTTAACAATACTTTTTCTTATAAAGGATTTGACCTCAGTATTTTCATCAATTGGGCCATCGGCAATGACGTGTACAATGCCAATAAACTTCAGATGGCAACGAATGTCAGTGCTTATACCAACACCCTGAATTACTTCAGGGACAGGTGGACCACCATTGATGGCAATGGAAATAAAATCAATACACCAACAGCCTTATCTGTCTTAAACGGAGGGAAAACGATTCCAAGATACGATGGTTATGGAACAACACCACGTTTCTTTGACCAGGTAGTAGAGGATGGATCATTTTTGCGGATCAACAATGTGAGCTTAGGTTACAACCTGCCAAAAAGCTGGATCTCCAAAGCTAAACTGAGCAATTTGAGGGTCTATTTAACAGCTTATAACCTGCATGTATTCCATGGGTATTCCGGTTATGATCCGGAAGTGAGCACAAGCAGTGCCGGAGGCCTGACACCGGGAGTAGACTTCGGCGGCTATCCCCGCAGCAGATACTTTGTGGCTGGTTTGAATATTTCATTATAAAAACATTTCCGATCATGAGAACAACACTTAAATTCTATATCAACAATACCATCAGGTTAATACTGCTGACCGCCGTTATGGCTAATTTTACCGCCTGCAAAAAAGGACTTACGGAGGATCCCAAATCTGTTTTTGATGCAGAGAAATTCTTCAATACCGTTGAAGAAGCTGATTTGGCCACCTTAGGGATTTATCAAAGCATGTGTAACCTCAATACACTGGGCTTTTATTCCTCTATCCTCTATGAAAACGACAACGACATTGCGCAGGTCAGGGACCTCGTGACCTCAGACTTTCGTGGGGTAGCACATTATGTCATTTCATCAGAATCGATATACACACAGGGAAGCTGGCAAACCTATTATGAAGGAATTAACCGGGCCAATCTTGTGATCGATAAGATACCTCAAATGAGCGCTTATGGCAACGCTGCCCAACGTAAAACCCTGGACCGCTATCTTGGCGAAGCAAAATTTTTGCGCGGGTTTTATTATGCCGAATTGGCGAGGTTGTTTGGCGGGCTGCCTTTGAAATTGACACCAACGCGCTCGGGGGACGACCTTCGCCTGCCTAAGGTTTCCATCGATGAGGTTTATGCCCAGGTGATCAAAGACATGACCGGGGCGATCAGCCTGCTGCCAGATGGAAAAACAACTGATGAACGCATCAGCAAAATGGCGGCAAAAGGCATGCTGGCAAGGGTCGCCTTATTTGCCGGAGGGTTTTCATTAAGACAAAAAGGGCAAATGGAACGCCCTTCAAATTATAAGGACTTCTATGCCATTGCGCTAAAGGAGACAAAGGAAATCATGGAAAGCGGTGTATATGCATTAAACCCAAGCTTTGAACAGTTTTTTAGAAACCAGAGCCAGCTGAAGATAGACCCGAATGAAAGCATGTTTGAGGTGGCATTTTATAACCTGAGCGGTGTAACACCTGGCTCTGGCCTGATCGGACAATGGAATGCACCGGCAGTAGCCGCAGGTACAAATTACGGACGCACGAATTCCTATGTAAAAACCACGCCGCTGTTTAGAAATTCATTTGCTGCGGGGGATTTAAGGAGAGAGGTATCGGTTGCTACTTATCAGATTAATGCAACAGGACAGGTCATCGAATATCCGGCCACACAAGACAACAATTATGCACCGGGAAAATGGCGCAGGGAATATCAGGTATTGCCACCAAAAGACCTGAACAATACGGATATCAATTATGTGGTTTTGCGTTATGCAGATGTCCTGCTGATGCGGGCAGAAGCAGAAAACGAAATGAATGAAGGACCAAATGCGGAAGCTTACAATGCCATAAACATGGTCAGGAGGAGAGGCTTTGGCAAAGTCCTGAATGTTGCCGACCCGGCAGTTGATCTGCCGGCAGGATTGAGCAAAACAAGCTTTTTTAACGCATTGAAGAACGAACGCGCCTGGGAGCTTTGCTTTGAGGGACTACGGAAATACGACCTGATGCGATGGAATATTTTAGGAGAAAGCCTTCGTGCCACAGAAGCTGCACTGAAGAGCTACCGGAATAATTATCCCTATATCGCCGGAACAATGTTCAAAGATGGTAAGAACGAATTGTATCCGATTCCCTTGAGAGAAATAGATCTGAATAAAAACCTCGTTCAAAATCCTAATTATTAAAAGAGCTTAAATCGCTATCTTGTGGGGATCATAAATGTATTGGATTAAAGGAAGATGTATGAATTTCGGGGGCGGGAATAAAGGACTACTGCAGGTAATTTCCGGTATAGTTGTTGTTTTTCTGTTGGCGCTCTGCCAAAGGGGTTTTGCGCAGCAGGGAAGTAAACAATTCCGGAATATTTCTGTGGATAAGGGATTGTCTCAAAGTACTGTTTTTGCGATCAGACAGGATACCCTGGGCTTTGTCTGGGTAGGCACACAAGATGGCCTGAACCGTTATGATGGCAAGAGTTTTAAGACTTACCGGCCTGTCAAAGAAGATGCAGCGAGCCTGCAATCGTATTATATCCGTTGTCTTTTTATCGATCAAAGTGGCAGTTTATGGGTCGGGGGGAATCAGGGAATCAGCAGGTACGACGCTAAGACCGACAGCTTTATCAATTACAAATTGCCACACAGCATTGGCGAGTGGTACATCTGTTCCATGACAGAAGATGCTTCGCATCACATTTGGGTCGTCTCAATCGCGGGAGATATTTTTTGCCTGAAGCCATCTGCCAAACAATTTGTCCCGGTCAACATGAATACCTTGGCTCATGGAATCAAAAAGATTTCTTACATAGGAACCTGGAAACGTAACCTGCTGTTGGGTACCGATGTTGGTCTTTTTGAAATCAATCAGAACAGAACCGCATTAAATAAAATAGCTCTTGGTGTAGATAAACCTTATGTAAGTGATGTTTTTATCGACAATACTGATTTTTGGATCGCTACAGAAGGCAATGGTTTGTTGCGTTATAATGTTAAAACCCGACAAAGCCGGTCTTTTACACATACTGCCGGAACAAACAGCATCGCCGACAATAACATCAGGTCTATCGTTAAAGATGTGGAAGGGAACATCTGGCTGGGAACGTTCAGAGGGCTTTCGATCTTAAACCCATCCACAGCTGCCTTCGATAATTACTATCACCAGCTTTCACAGCCTTTCACCATAGGCCAGAATTCGGTTCGGTGGATTTACCGGGACAAACAAAACGGGATGTGGTTAGGGACCTACTATGGCGGACTGAGCTATTACCATAAAGACGACATCAAGTTTAACCTGCTCAGTCAGAATACAGGTAAACCTTCGCTCAATGATGAAGTGATCAGTGCGATCAAACAAGATCAGTCCGGCAATTTCTGGATTGGAACAAACAATAAGGGACTGAACTACTGGAATCCTTCGAAAAATACCATCAGTTATTATGTTTCGAATGAAAATAGTCCAAATGGCTTAAGTTCCAATAACATTAAGGCCATTGATTTTGATGATGCGGGAAATGTACTGGTAGGCACACATAAAGGCGGACTAAACGTGCTCAATCCTTCAACGGGTAAGATCAAACGCTATCTGCCGGATGTAAATGATCCGAACAGCATCAGTGGTGATCTGGTTTACAGTATTTTGAAAGACCATAAAGGTCGAATCTGGATAGGTACACGTTCCGGTTTGGACCAGTTTATATCCTCTTCACAGAAATTTATACATGTGACTTCAGATAATGCCGGAAAGCGGTTGATTTCTGATGACATCACCTGCTTGTTTGAAGATAGTCAGCATAGAATCTGGATCGGAACCACCAATGGGGTTTCGCAGTTTTATCCCGATAACCTGCTCTTCGGAAATATCGGAGATGGTACATTGAGCGAAGACATCGTCAATTGTATTACGGAAGACAAAAAGAAGAGGATCTGGATGGGGACCAGGGACGGCCTGAGTTTATTCGATGAAACGAAAGGTACTTTTATCAGCTTCAAAAATAAAAGGGAATTTCTGAACGGGACCATTTATGGCATCCAGCCGGATGATGAAGGTAATTTATGGATTTCCACAAACAGCGGCCTGCTCAAATTCAATCCCGACAGCTTTGCAATACAGGCTTTTGATGAAAGCGATGGCTTACAGAACAATCAGTTCAATGAGTACTCTTTTTGTAAGGCTAAGGATGGCATGTTGCTCTTTGGCGGTATCAAAGGGATTTCTTATTTCTATCCTTCTGCAGTCAAGCAAAAACAACTGCCATTGAAACTCAGCTTTACCGCCCTGGAGGTTTTTAATAAAACGGTGAGTACAGCGGATGGAACAAATATCCTGAGCAACCATATCGACCAGACGAATGAGCTGGAGCTGGGACCGGATGATAAACAGTTCAGTATTTTTTTCAACGCTTTCAATTATATCTCCGCCAACCGTACCCATTACTATTATAAGCTGGAAGGCATTGATACCGGCTGGCAGGAAACCGATGAACTGAAAATAAGCTATAGCAATCTGCCCCATGGCAAATACTTTTTGTCGGTAAAGGCGGTAGGGCCTAATGGCGAAACGAGCCGGACGAGGAACCTGGAAATCTCCATTTTGCCACCATGGTATAAAACGACCTGGTTTTACCTGGCAATGCTGGTGATCATTAGTGTATCTGCCTGGATCGGTTACCGGATCATCGCAGAAAGAATAAAAGCCCTGAACCAGTTAAAGCTGGAGCGGCTGGACAAAGAAAAGGTCAGGTACATCAATCAGGTAAAGATGGACTTTTTTACCAATGTTTCTCATGAACTCAGGACCCCCTTAACCTTAATTTTAGCGCCTTTGGAGGAACTGATTAAAAAACCAGGCGGGGACAGGTCCTCAGCTAAAAAGCTGGAACTAATGCTGATCAATGCTAAAAGGCTCTATAATTTAGTAGACCAGTTATTTGAGTTCAGGAAAACAGAAATGGGAACCCGGCAACTTAAAGTGGCCAAGGGCGATATGGTAAGTTTTATCAATGAGATTTACGAGTCTTTTCAACCGCTTTCAGAGCGAAACAATATCCGCTACACGTACCGGTCGACGGAGGCAAAATTGTCTTTTTACTTTGATAAAGATGCAATGGAAAAGATCTTGTTTAACCTCTTGTCCAATGCATTTAAATACACGGGTTCAGGCCATCAGATCAGCATAGAGCTGGAGACAAAAGAGGGGATGCTGCTGATCCGGATTTCGGATACAGGTGTGGGGATTGCCGAGCAGGATCTGTCAAAGGTCTTTGATCGTTTCTATCAGGTGAACGGCCGGGAAATGAACCTGGGCTCTGGTGTTGGTCTGGCCTTCACCAGAAGTTTGGTGGCTTTACACCACGGGAGCATCACCGCAGAAAGCGAGCCCGGAAAAGGAAGCGTTTTTACAATCAGGATCCCCATGTCTGAAGAAGTTTATAAGGATGACCTCCTTGCGGAAAGCCGGGTGTATGAACTTTCGATTGTACCGGAGGATGAAGGTGCAGGAGATGACCGTTCAGACTGGAAAACAGAAGAGCTGCTGCTGAGCGATCAGCAGGAAAAAAATAAGGACATCAGGTTGTTGATTGTGGACGACAATAAAGAGATCTTAGCCTATCTGGAGGACTTTTTTAGCGAGACTTATCAGGTCTCCCTTGCTTACGATGGTAAGATGGCTTTGGCGATGCTGGAAAATCAGCAATTCGATTTGATCATCAGTGATGTGATGATGCCTGAACTGGATGGTTTGCATTTGTGTAAACGCATCAAGCAGAACATCAATACTTCCCACATTCCTTTGATTCTTTTAACGGCAAAGACAGAAACCAATCAGCAGATCAAAGGCCTGGAGATGGGCGCAGATGATTACCTGACCAAACCTTTTTCCACCAATTTGTTGGCGGCAAAAATCAGCAACCTTCTGCGTTCGCGCAAAAGGCTGAAAGAATACTATTCTGCAAGTAAGGAAATCGTACCTGAAAATATTGCCTTCAATACGCTTGATGAGGAATTTCTGAAAGAAGCCATTTCCATCGTCGAACTTCATCTTTCTGATTCTGAATTTTCGGTTGATAAATTCAGTAAAGAGATCGGTATGAGCAGGTCTAACCTTTACCTGAAACTAAAGGCGATTACGGGAGAATCCGTTAATGATTTCATGAAACGCATCCGGTTTAAAAAAGCGGTAGAACTGCTGTTGTCCAAAAGGTATACCATCGCCCAAATTGCCTATACCTGTGGCTTTAATACGCCTTCCTATTTTTCTACCGCATTCAAGAACTACTTCGGCGTGATGCCAAGTGAATACCTGGAAAAGATTGAAAACCTGAAGTGATGAAGATTCATCAAAATCAGAAGTTTTTGGAACAATTTCGAAGCACCTTATGCCTGGGGAATTTTAAATTCGTTTGATTAAACCAGGCCTGCAGTAACTGCGCTTTGTCTGCAGGGTAAAGACTTCCCGATGCGCCGGATTTTGTTTCAAATAAATAACCAATATCATGAACTACCGTATTCTCTATTTGTTGCTGCTCCTCGTTTTAAGTCAAAGACTGCATGCACAAACAGCATCCCGTCCGAACATCCTGATCATTATGACCGATCAGCAAACGGCGGATGCGATGAGCAATGCAGGCAATAAAGACCTGCATACGCCAGCCATGGACAAGCTGGCAAAAAATGGACTGAAATTTACCAGGGCTTATTGTGCACAGCCCCTGTGTACGCCATCACGAACAGCGATCTTTAGTGGTAAAATGCCCTTTGAAACCGGCTTCACGGGAAATACACCTGAAAAGGACGGATTATGGCCAGACAGTCTGCTGATGATGGGCAGGATATTTCAAAATGGCGGCTATAAAACCGGATATGTAGGTAAATGGCATTTACCTGTGCCCGTAGCCAAGGTCAGTCAGCATGGTTTTGATTACATTGAAAACACCAATTTCTTAGATTATAACGATGCAGGGACACCAGCTTATTGTGCACGTTTTATCAAAGAAAACAGCACTCAGCCCTTTTTGCTGGTTGCTTCTTTTTTAAATCCTCACGACATCTGTGAATGGGCACGTGGTGATGCCTTAAAGATGGATGTGCTGGAGGATGCACCACCGGCAGCTGAATGTCCTGAATTACCAGCCAACTGGAGTATTTCTCCGCATGAGCCGGAGGTGCTTCGGGAGCAACAGAAAGTCAGCTTTCGCACCTATCCAACGGTAAACTGGACGGGAAATCAATGGAGGCAATACCGCTGGGCATATAACCGTTTGGTGGAGAAGGTGGACAATTACATTGGCATGGTGCTGGCTTCGCTAAAAAAATATGACGCAGAAAAGAATACCATTATTATTTTTACTGCCGATCATGGCGATGGTTATGCTGCACACCGCTGGAATCAAAAACAGGTTTTGTACGAGGAAGCCTCCAAAGTACCTTTCATTATTGCGAAGATGGGAGCCTGGGAAGGACGAACTGACAGCATGCTGGTCTGCAATGGCATCGACCTGATTCCCACAATTTGTGGATTTACCGGTGTCAAAAAACCTGCTTATTTAAAGGGGATCGACCTCAGCCTGAAAATAACTGATCCGCTAAAACAACTGCGTGATACTTTGGTGATCGAGACTGATTTCGCCGACAATGAGGTTCTGCTGGGCATCAGTGGAAGAGCTGTCATTACCGGTGATTTTAAATATATTGTTTATAGTAAAGGGGAAATAAAAGAGCAGTTATTTGACCTGAAAAAAGACCCGGGTGAAATGAACAACCTGGCTGTGGAAGCCTCAGGTAAAAAGCAAGGGAATGTCCTGCGCAATTATTTAAAGAAATGGTGTAAACGTAACGCTGATCCTTTTTTGAAGTTTTTATAGCTTTGCGAAGCCCGTTTGATTCTTTATTTTAGCGGTATGCATATAAATCAGATGAAATATGTTTACCGTTGAACAGATTAAACAGGCGCATAGCAAGGTGAAATCCGGTGCAGACTTTCCTGAATATATTCAGGAAATTAAAATATTAGGGGTTACAGCCTTTGAAACCCGGGTGAAGGATAGCTGCACGGAATATTTCGGAACTGAAGGGTATAGAACGAGCTCAACACCAATGTATGAGGAGCTAACCATAGCTGACCTTTGCGATAAAGAACGGTTTGAACATTGCCTGAAAATTCATCAGCATGGAGAAACAGATTACTTTGAATTTTGCAAAGATTGCGCAGCAACAGGAGTGGAGAAGTGGGTCGTTAACCTGAATGAAATGACCTGTATTTATTATGACCTCGCAGGGAATGATGTCCTGACGGAACGCATCCCTCAGTAAAAATGCAGCAACCAGGGGTCATTGATTTTGCGGGTTGGAAAAGCATGGTTTAAAATAATATGGTGGAATGAAAAACAAGCTGAGAAAAATCATTATTGACAATTCGAAATACCTGTATACCGTTACAGATCAATACCACCCGGAAAGCGAAACAAATACACTTAGGCTCAAAGTGTTTTTAGAAGGGTATAAACAAAGCCCTTTAACCATAGATTTTTTAACCTCCGACCATTATTATATGGGACAGGTTTTAAAATCAGGTGTCGCTCTGGAAAACAAAAAGACCGGTTCAACAGATATCATCAATATCAATCAACCGGGATTGATAAGGAAATTAATTTTGCAGGGAATAAAAAATGGCTGGAACGGAATCACTAAAACCGACAGGCAAAATGGATTAAATTATTTGGTCGGCCTGGGATACGAATCTGCTTTAGACCTGATGCATTCAAAAAGCTGACAGCAGTTAAGCAGGCAGCTTTTTGATCGCAATTCAATGAGTTTTTGCGGATAATTTCTTAATTATGGTTTCTAAAGTGGTCAGCCTTAATTTGATTTTACTTCTTTGGTCAGGTCCTGTGCAGCTTCCAGGTGTTTTTTCAAAACCGGTAATTGCTTTAGACTAAATGCCCTCAGGTCAGCATCTTTAGCATTACTGGCTGCGGTAACAAGTTCGATGAGGTTCCGATTGCTTTCTATCATCATTTTAACAAAAGCCAGATCTGTTTTAGGAGCACCCTTTAGAGAAGCCTGAGGGGCCAGCGCTACATTTTTCTGAGTGGAAAGCTTGTCTAATTCCTTTTTTATTTCCGTATGGTCGTTGAAAACGAGGAGCGCATATTCTTTAATTTTGTCGTTCGCTGTGACTTGACGGGTATTGTTACTCACCGTAATCTCTACCTGCTGTATCGTTGCAATCGTGCTGATCAGGTCTTTGTCCGACATGCTTTCCAGGTTTTGAAGCTTAGCCTTCGCTATTGCATTGGCCCTTTCAATTGCATTAAAAGCAATATTGGTGGCATTTTCTTTAGACCCGGCTCCTCTGCTCTGACTGATTCCCTGCGACAGTCCATCACCACTCGCATTAATTACAGAGTTGCTGGGGTTTTTAAGGCCGGGATTAAGGGTCGTTATTTTTGTACGTTTCTTTTTCTCCTCACCGGATGTATTTCTGGAACTGGAACAGGAATAGATCAGGCAGGATAACAGGGCTGAAGTGGCAATGATGCGAAGTGTGTTCATGGAGCCTTTTATTAAGTGGGTACGCGGATAAATACTTTAGAAATCATTCAAAGATAAGCTAAAAAATATGATTTAATGTCTCAGTAATCCAGAGTTGACCGGTTGTTTTTTATATATTTAATGATAGGAGCGCTCCGGCATCCGGAACTGAATTTTCATACTTCGTAAAACAGTAGCACTTAGCCTATGACCATACCTCAGCAATTGATACTTTTTAGGTTTCTGATCTCTCCTGTAATTATTGCTTTAGCCTGGTTTTTTGGTGAACGCGTTAACCTGTTAATCGTGTTCTTAATGGTACTTGGAATCCTATCTGATATTTTTGATGGAATTATAGCCAGGAAGATGAACATCTCCTCCGTAAAGCTGAGAAGACTGGACAGTCAGGTGGATTTGGTTTTTTGGCTTTCGATAGGTTTGAGTGCTTACCTGCTTCATCCGGAAATTATAGCTGAGCATAAAATATACATCGTTGTGCTTTTCCTAATGGAAGGACTTTGTTATCTGACAAGTTTCATTAAGTTCGGAAAAGAAACCTGTACGCATGCTTTTTTATCCAAGATATGGGGCCTCACATTGCTGGTTTGTCTTACGGCTTTAATTGGTTTTGGTCATGGAGGAATACCTTTAAAACTTGCAGTTTACTGGGGGCTGATTTCTCAATTTGACGTTATCTTAATCATACTCCTGCTTCCTAAGTGGCAAAGTGATATCCCGAGTTTTTATCACGCCTATCTGATCAGAAAAGGAATTCCGTTCAGTAAAAGTAAATTGTTAAACGATTAAAAAGCAGCTTTGCTGCAGGTCATAAAATGAATTTAATCACAAGGTATTGATAATGAATAAGATGAATAAGGATGATACTGCAGTTATCATTATCTTTAATAAAGAGGTTGGTAAATCTCAGGCAGTATCTGAAAAGCCTTTAACAGAGTAGGAAACATTTAACAGGAAGTATCATGGGAAATTTTAAATTAAGCGAATTGAATATCCAGGAAATGACTGTAGTTGAAATGACAGAAACAGAAGGAGGTGGGAAAGTCAGAAGTACATTTGGTAAATTATGGTACAGTATAAAATCGACAATTGGGAATGTCGTTGCTCCCCTCGAAGAAATTTTAGAAGGTTAAGGTTTTGAAGCCTGAAATTCATAGGGTTTCAGGCTTCAATGAGCCTTTGGTTGCCATTATTGGGCGTTCATCTCTACGATTTCGCTGGCAATTTTACCGTTCCAGATATATTTCACACGATTTTTGCTTTCCTTATATTTTAGTTCTTTCTGGTCAGGATCTATAACCTCTCCATCGGTGATGTCTTTGATAATTAACGAGGCGCCAAGACGATGTTCGGAAGGGAACAATAATTTTTCATCGTGGTAGGAAACACCGGCATCGCTGACATTGCTCTTGCCAGGTAAGTTGATGAACTCCATTCCTGTCCATCCAATATAATGATGATCGGTAGAGACCGCACAGGCTTCACCAAAGAAACCAATCCTGTAGATCGCTTGTAAACCCGCCAGTCCCATGTTGTTCAGTATTTTTCCTTCGGTGAAAGTTTGTTCTCCTCTGGTAACCAGGATAGAGGTCCGGCCAACAATATGGAGTGAAGGGTCAAGAATCTTGATTTCACATAGGGAGAGGTGTTCCTCATCATTTGAGCGGTTAAGGTATTTGTTGAAGCCGTACATCCATAATTTTCCTTCTTTATCATTATTGCTTCCAAGAGCAAGCAGTCCTAACCAAATAAATCCTGAACGTTGTTGTTTCCCGGCCATATAGGTTACTTTATGCCATGGTGCATGAAAATCCTTGATCAATGTATTGTTATAGGCTTCGCTTTTAATGATCACTTTGGATCCGGCAGTCAAGGAGTCCAATACCAACCCTTTTAAACCAGGATAATCACGTATGTAGGCGATATCGGCAAAAACGCGGGCCGTATCATTTATTCTTTTGTTCCAGAGGTTAGAATTTTCATCAACAGCATAAGCTGCGGGGCGCTCCTGAGCCTTTACACTAACCGAAAGCAGGATTAGTAATCCGAAAAATACTTGTTTAAACATAGCACAAAGAAACAAAAAAAACTTGCTTTAGAGAAGGACAGTTGCTACGGGGAGGGGCTGGAGGGCATAGCAGGAAGGGCAACACAAAAAAAGCGGAAATGATCTCCGACCATTCCCGCTTTATCTAAATTAACGCTCTCATATGTATAGACGCTCAGTTGCTCAATATATTGTGTTGCATAGAAATAAAAACACTTTTTTAGATGTTTCTATATGTCAAGATATCTAGATTTCTTTAATAAACGCCAGCCCTTGCAGTTATTGTCCCAATATCATGTCCGGAGTTCTCAATCGGTTTTATCATAGTCCTTAAGGAGGGGGAATCTGCTTGTTGTTCTGGCGTTTTGCCGGTTTTCTTTTGTTCACTGGTTTTTGTATGGGAGCGACAGGTGCCGTTTGCGTGATTTTTCTGATATAGATGTGTTTAACATTAGCTTTACCACTTTCTCTCTCATCGACTTCAAAGCGGTTGGTGCTTTTTATTAAAGGCAGCAATTTAGAGAACCCATAATTCCTGGAATCAAAATCTGGTTTTTTCTTCATCATCAAACTGCCAAGGTCTCCAAGGTATGCCCATCCGTCTTCATCTGCGAGGTCGGTAATGCTATCGGTAAAGAGCCTGATGATTCCGGTATCAACTTTGTTCAACGGCTGTGTTTCCGGAGTTTTGGTACTGGTGGCAGTTTGGGAGGTATTATTCTCTTCAGAAGGTTGCCGTTTGGGTTTCAGGATCTCAATGTAGATGAATTTATCACAAGCGGTAATAAAAGGCGTAAGGGTTTTCTTTTCTCCAATCCCAATGACTTTCATTCCTGCTTCCCGAAGTCTGGTAGCCAGTCTCGTAAAATCACTGTCGCTGGAGACAATACAGAAGCCGTCCACTTTTCCTGTATAGAGGATGTCCATCGCATCGATAATGAGCGCACTGTCGCTCGCATTTTTGCCGCTGGAATAGCTGTACTGCTGAATGGGAGTGATGGCATTTTCCAGCAATACTTTTTTCCATCCGGAAACCGTTGGTTTGGTCCAGTCTGCATAGATTCTTTTGAAGGTAGGCGTACCATATTTGGCAATTTCTTCAAACATCTCTTTTACATTGGCATAGGGCACATTGTCTGCGTCTATCAGTACAGCGAGTTTCAGGTCTCTCTCGTTTTTCATAAGCCTTGTCGTAGGATTTTGTTTAAAGATAGATAAACCTGTCTCACTTTTAATTATCGGACTATTTTTTAAAATAGTTACCCACTTTTGATACCTTCTCTACCCAGGCGCCTGAATTGGGTTGAAAAACGTATTCACTCAGTCCAACTTCCTTTGCTTTAGGGGCCCAGTCATAGGTATAGCCCAAACGTGTCCAGGGATAATGGTAGTCTGTAGTAGCTGCCAATGTCCGGTAGTAAGCGAAAACAATGTAATTGTTAAACCAGGAGGTGAAATTTTCAGGACTATTGTTACTTAATGCCGCAGTGGCTGTTTTAGTGTTGATCACCCGGCTACCTGCTGGTCTATACAAGCGTTCCGGGTTTACCCAAATCTCGGCGATGTGCGTATTGCTTCGTTCATTAGCAGGAGGTAAGCCCAACAACTGGCAGATACGCATTGTGGTATCGCTTGTTGCAGAAAAAGAAGAACCGATGCGTGCTTTCATTTGCTGTGGGATGAATAGCCAGGATTCGCCCCATGAAGTGGTAATTGAATCCCCAACGGGATAGCTGGATGGAAAACGCATAAAACTAGCCATCAAAACATATGGCTTACCTTTGATTGTTTTCCATTGCAGGGACTTGTTTTCAGGAGTTAATGCCCATAAGGTATCAATTACTTCTGAATCATCAGCAACCATTGCATCGCGTATGGCGCTTTGGTACAAATGGTTCATAGTAAGTGCGGGTGGTTCCGGCTCCGATGGTTTGACATTGTCTTTCTTACAGCTGGCTAATACAGCAAGCATCAGTAAAGTACCTAATAAAAAAGGAGAGAAGTTAATTGTTTTTGTTTGCATTAGATTTTATGTTTAGGGATTGAATGTTTGAAGATAATTTAAAAATATATTTATAGTATAATGGGAGTGCTTTAATTTCTAACTATATAGTGATAACTATCAACGAAAAAAGCGGCTTGTTTTAGTGTATAGGCTGAAATTAACCATTCTTGCACAGTAGAAGTATCAGTTATTCATCTTGTTCATCTTTTTGTATAAAGCCGTTTGCCTGGAATTCGAAAAATCTGAGTTATAAAATATAGTCTTAGAAGTAGCCGGATATCTTTAATGAAAAAAGATTAGTTAAAATTCTTTCAACTTATTTAATGCATATATTCGGTATTAATATTTATCTGAGAATATATTTGAACTTAATGAATCATCTTTTATGACTTCATCATTTTGCAAGAAGTGTTGTAAATATTATTTGAAATTAATGATTTGATATGAAGGTAGATTTTACTCATGAAATGATTTTCAGCTTTGAGGGAGCAAATCTATGCCTCCTGGGAAATGAAAACGACTTTAGAAAGTTTGCTGAATCACTTGTTGACCTCGCTGATGTTTCACAGACTTGTACTGTAGATTTATTGAGTTTGGACTTTATTCAGAATGAAGGAGAAGAGAAGAACATATTTTTCTCATCAAAAAAAGGAGCAAATAAATTAGGTTTTTTTTCTGGTGAATCAGAGCTGATTTTTGAATTGGACCCTAAATACTGGGAACGGCTTTTTAAATATTTTGTGCTTATGTCGTGGTATAAAAGAACATACTATTTAAATATAAATGAAGGTTGTTTGATTGATCTGAATTTAGAGCAGGATTGCAATTTCATTTGCAGTTCAGAATTCTAATCATGATAATGGAATAATTCCATTTCACTACGAATGATGGTCAGGAATCATCAAATATATGCTGCTTTTGGGCGAATAATAATTGTCGGATAAACTGCTAAATAATTAGCTTATTTTTAAGTATGTTAACCTGTTGGGGAACTAAAATAATTGTGGTAAGCTTTGTAGAAAGAACAGGAAATCCCATGGAATATATGACAATAGATGATCTGCCAGCATTAAGATAATAAATATGAAAACAGTTTTTTTATTGACACTTCTACTTTCTTTATCGATAATTGGTGTTGGCCAGAAGAATAATGATCAGAAAAAATTGGCCGCACAGATAAAAAAGAACACCGGCTTCGCCCGAAGTTTTGTTTACGCGGAAAACCCTGATTACAATATTGATAGCCTTTGCAAGGTAACGGCAAATAAGGCGGTGAAGTTAATGGCTGGCAATAATTATTCGTCTGTTTATTATCAAAGTCTCGGTTTAAAGTTATCTGCGGAGGGCAAGGATAAAACAGCCATTAAAATTTACAACTTTGGTTATGATTGCGGCGGAACGCGCAGGTTCATTACACATCCTGTTGTTCAATGGAAGAATGAATACGGCAAAACCTTTGCTTACAATTTGTCTTCAAAGATTAATTGCGATTTTTTCGAAATCCATCAACTCAAAAGCCAATCACGTAATTTATACTTGTTAATTGGAGTAGAGGCAGGTGATGGTAATTGTTATCAAGGCATAGCATATGTTATTGAGATTAAGGGTGATTATTTAATCGTAAATAATCCAGTCTTTGTCAACCGGCCTTACCTGAATTTATGTAACAGAGAATTTGAATTTGACACTAAAACACAGGTTTTAACTGGTTTGCTGGGACATCCTTCGGTTCCACCTCCTCTAAAATATGCAGTAGAAGGTCAGGGAGATTATTCAAAAGATAAAATGGCCAATATAAAATTAACAGCATTAATAGCTGAAGGCTACAATAGCGAACCGAGTATTTTCTATTTAAAATTTAACGGGCATCAGTTTGTCAAAGAAAATTAAAAACATGAAGGCTTCGAAATTGCAAATTGGGCTCGTTTTTTTTATCGCAGGATATTTGATAAATGATAGCCCAAAAGTAATCGCTGCAACCGTTATTTATGATACATTGAAGAAAAACAGTAGGAATGATAAAATAGAAAGGAAAGTAGTTAATGATACGCGGATACGGTCTAATGACTCTTTATACAATAACCTGGAACTAAATTTTACTGAAATATCGAAGAATGAGTTTCAATCCTACATAGGGAAATATAAAACAAGCTGCGTTTTGGATTCCGGACAATTTATCAGTGGTTCAGATCTGTATGTGATTCACGATTGTAAAGAAATTTGTCAAACTTACCTGGCAGAACGGAGTACAAATAGAAAAATGTTAATGCCTTCAACCTACGATTCAGGAATATTAAAGATGTTACTTTCCCCATCCTGTAATCAACTGGTGGTTTGTTCGTCATATGATGGCCCTGACTATGGAAACTATTATGAACACAGGGCAGAAATTTTTTTATTCCATGTTTCAACCGGAACCGGATTAAAAGGAATCACACCTGCTCTTAATTATTATACCAAAGACTGGTCAGTTAATAATCTGACCTGGGTTGACGAAAATACTATAGCGCTTGAATTGTATAATGGAACACGGACCGGTACTGAAGAGAATTTACAATTCAGGTATTTCAAGGCAAATTTAAATGCGAAATAGCCCTGAATAAAAACGAATCAATAATTGGAGATAAACAGAAAAATCCATGAAAAAATCAGCAGCAACATTAATTTTTCTATTCACTCAGTTAGTTGTTTTTGGACAAAACAAATTATTAAAAGATGTTGATCATGATGGGATAACAGATACGGTATATGTTGACTCTGCGAAACATACAATCGTTTGTAAATTATCCTCAAAAAATTACCATCCAATATCAAGCAAACCTATCGGGATTTTGAATGTAATGTCGGGTGTTGTTGAAACAAAAAATGGTTTTGAATTTTTTAACGACTGGATGCGCGCTGGTTATAAAAATCAATTTAGATACAATCCTAAAACAAAGAAAATACAATTGATTGGGATGAGTAAATACGAGTTTGGGAATGCTGTTAGCGACGGAAGTGGTGAGTCTGGTGTCAATCTTTTAACTGCAGATTACATTGGAAATTGGAATTATTTTGATACGGATAAAGATAAGGTAATTAAGATACCAACTATAAGAACTAAAATGAAGTTTGGTTTAATAAATTTAGAAGACTTTGAAGAAGAAACCTATTTTGGTTATTCTAAAAGATGTGCTGAATTATTTTATAAACACAAGAAAATAAAAATGAATAAAAAATAGCTGCTATCAGGTCGATGGTTTGTGTGAAATGGCCAATAGCGGTCAATCAAATTGATTTATACAATTTAGACTAAGCATTTTACATTTTAGACTAATTTTTGATACTCCTCTTTATTCAACTTTGTATCAAGGAAAACAATATTGAAGGTATGGCCCAGTGATATTCAAAACAGAATGTTTAATGTGTTAACCCATTTGTTTTATTCCCGAATAATAATTCAATAGGAACAAATAACGACGCAGATACAACGAATAATAAAGTTCGGTTTTTTAATGTAAAGCAATCTCTATTTTAGCGTAATTATATAAAACCTTAAATAAAAAAAATGCCAGTACCACCAATGGAGAACCTAAACAATAAACCGGATCAAATGAAAAATGCACCATTCTTTAAACGATATAAAAAAACAGTAATCAGCTTTGGTGTAATTGTAGCCCTGTTTTTAGGCTTGGGTTATTACCTGGGTTTTCAGCATATCCCATATCATGTAAAAGAACTTTGGCAAATTATAGCGGGTAATACGAATAAGGAAGAGCAGCCCGCAATGGATGCCAGTATTGCGACCGAAGGTACGACAACTGAGGTGGCTTCAGGGGCACCAGAATTTCCGCTGGATACTTTAATGTGGGTCAATTCTATAAAAAATGGAGATTATATTCCTGATGGGGTAAAGGAAGAGTTGGCAGCCATCAGGAAAACCGATTTTTCTAAAATGAGTGTTGCTGCTGACAAACCAAACGATCTTGAAATTAAACAGGCAATCGTTCAAAGGTTTGGCGAAGAGGCCATTAATTTATTGAAGCAAAATGATGCTACGCTAAAAGGTGGAAAGGCTTTTAATGCGCCTTTACAAAATAGCGAGAAAAACGGTCAGGAAATCGCAAGGGTTACCATGATGGTTACCGCATTTAACAGTAAGAATGATAATCTGATGAACATTCAGGAACCACTGTTACCAGCATATGATTTTGTGAAGTTCGAAAGTGATCCTGATACATGGTATGTTACCGACATTAGTCAAACCATTCCTTTCGATTACAAGCTAAATAAAAGATAAAATGAGGTCATTTCTTTATGCCGGATTTTTCCTGTTAGGTATTGGTTTGTCTGCCTGTACCAGAAAGCAAGAACCAATTAAAACTAATCTTTTAATTGCTACCAATAATGGCGATCTGTACAATGTCAATCTTGCTACCGGTAAATTGCAATGGCAAATATTAGATCAAAGAAATAATGATGAGCTGACTTATTTTACACAACAGGATCAAACTATTTTAAGAGCATATTCCGATAAGCGTATCGTAGAAATTGATAAGCAGACCGGAAAAATCAATTGGGTCTTTACAGACGAAGTCTCGCCCAACCAGGCCGAATATGGTTATAATTTTAGTGGTGTATCTCATTTGTTATTTGCTCAGTACCCAATTATACAGGGCCGTAATTTTATTTTTGGAAGTAGCCAGGGTGAATTTAAGTCGGTAGACCAGAAAACACGAAAAGTGAAATGGACACATCAGATTCATCAGCCTGTTTATTGTTCTCCGGTGATGTTCAATAATAAGGTAGTCATAAATGCCAGTTCTTCAATCAGAACATTAAATCTGACCGATGGTAAGCGGATCGCAACTTTTGATTTAGAAACACCAGCTTTTTTGGCTCCTATTGTAAAAGATAACCTGCTTTACGTGGTTGATGAGCATGGTGGGGTATATTGCTTAGATGCCAACTTGAATTTGAGTTGGAAGCATAAACCTGAGATCGCGATGTTTCAGCAGACTAAACTCAATTTTAGTGAAAAGGATATAATCTATGGTGATACCGCAATGATTTCATTAAAGAAAAGGGGTGGTGAGTTGAACTGGCGAATTGTTTTGCCCCACCAGATAGATAAAAAAGGAAAGAATAATCTTTTACAGTCTATGGAGGTGATGGATGATGTCATTGTTGCAAATACCCCACATTATTTGCTGGTTATTGACCAGGATAATGGTGAGGTTTTAAAGCAGAAGCATTTTGCAGACCGGGAAACGATCGGGCAGATTAAATATTATAACGGATTTTACTACTACCTCTGTTCGGACAACAATTTATATAAAATTGATCAGGATTTGAAGGAAGAAATATTGGTGGCAAAGAATATCAGGTACCAAACCGAAAGAGCTATTGATGATACTTATATCGAGTTGTATTGAGGTTAACAACTATTTCTTTGTTATTGTTGTTTGTTTGGTAATATCGCTTATTATTATGTTGGTTAACCCAATCTTGAGAAGAAATTTGTAATATCTTTTGAAAGTAATTCTGGCTGTTCTACTGCAGCAAAGTGCCCGCCAGCAGGCATTGTTGTCCAATGTTGGATATTAAAACCGCTTTCAATATATGACCGGGGTGGAGTGGGCAATTCTTTTGGAAATTTAGCAAAGCCAACGGGCACTGTTATATACTCATTCTTTTTAAATACCAATGGTTTTTTACTGTTTTCGTTATAAATCCGCATAGAGGAATGTATGGTTTGTGTTATCCAGTATAAGGTGATATTGGCAAGCAGCTCATCTTTGGTAAAACTATTTTCAATATTTCCGTTATTATCACTCCAGCCCTTGAATTTTTCAACGATCCATGCACATAATCCAACAGGAGAATCATTTAGCCCATATGCAGCTGTCAATGGTTTCGTAGCATGCATATAAGCATATGCACCTTCCCTGGCAGACCATTCCGCTCCGGCTTTATGAAAAGCCAATACTTCTTCAGAAAGCTGTTCACCATCCGCCATATAGGGCTTATAAGAGCCAGAGATATAGTTGAGGTGCAAACCAATAATATTAGATGGATATTTTAAAGACAACCATGTGCTGATTCCCGAACCTATATCACCACCTTGTGCTCCATAACGTTGATACCCAAGTTCCATCATTAACTGATGCCAAATGTCGGCAACAAATTCGCTGTTGCAACCGGGATGAATAATTTTACCAGAAAAGCCAAATCCCGGAACAGACGGGATAACCAGGTCAAAAGAAAAGTATGGGTCTTCAGTCAATAGGGGGATAAGTTTCATCATTTCCAGAAATGAGCCTGGCCATCCATGGGTAATTATCAATGGTACTGATCGCTTACCCTTTCCTTTGATATGCATAAAATGAATCTGGTTCCCATCAATATCAGCCATGAAATTGGGATAGGAATTGATTTCAGTTTCAACTTTTCGCCAGTCAAATGTTTTCTGCCAGTACTTTGTCAATTCTTTCAAGTAAGAAAGATCAGTACCATAATTCCAATCGGATCCTGTGATCTGATCTGGCCATCTGGTTAGATTTAACCTTAATTTCAGATCATCCAGAATTTGTTGCGGAACATTAACTGAAAATGGTTTGATCATATTGGTGGGGGTTGACATCTCTATGAATGATTTATTTTTATGATGAAAGGTAACGAAATACCGATTAAGGCCAAGCTGCTCTTCCTGATTAATTCTCGTCCGGTTAGATAAATCATTGCCATAAATTCAATCAGAAATTGATAGTTTTCATCGGTGAAATCATGGCCTTTTCCTAAAAACTGCAACGGTGTAAATTAGAAAATTCGGTTGATTATTTGATAAAAGAGTGAGACTCTTGATTTTAATTTGATCTCCCGATTTTTAAGTTTACACACTTATTGAAATAGTCCCAGGATCAATTTATTCGGATGATTTTGCAGCTTCAAGAATCAGCTGAGCTACCTCTTTAGGTTTGGACGCTAATGAAAAGTGGCTGGCTTCTAAATAGATTATTTTTTTAGGTTTCATTCTTTCTGCCATTTCTCTCTGTGTTTCCGGCAAAATCATCTGATCGTTTGAAGACACCTGATACCAGGTTGGTTTATTCTTCCAGGCAGGGTCGCCCATGATTCCAGCAAAACATTTACTATGTATTGGTTTTTGTGCCAAGGACGCCACTAAGACATCATCTTCATTTAAATCATGACAAAAACTTTTGTGGTGTTCATCATATTTAATCCACAAAAAGCCTTTGCTATCAGGATAGATACTTGTTCTTCCAGACGGCTGCTCTATCTTTTCTGCGGATATACTCCCTAAACTCTCTCCTTTGTCAGGTGCAAATGCTGCAACGTAAACCATACCTGCTACCTTGTCATTATTTCCGGCGCCAGAAATTACTGCTCCCCCATACGAATGACCTACCAACAAAACCTTGCCATCCTGCGCATCAATTAAATCGTTTGTTTTTTGGATATCGTCCTCTAAAGAAGTTAAGGGATTTTGGACACTCCTGACTTTATATCCTTCTTTGTGCAACAACGGAATAATGTGTCTCCAATTAGAACCATCCGACCAAGCCCCATGTACCAATATAATGGTTAAATTTTTTGTTTTCATTTTTTGATTATTTTAAAAGTGCTGATCAATTAGCTATTTTGTTTTTCATTAAATTTTTCGATTTTCTTCTTTCATCTATAGATCGTTTATAGTGGGATATCTCTCTTCTATAAGATCGTTTTCATCAAATTCCAAATTCTCATTTAGCGGCTTGGGAAAGCAAATCTGCGCCCTGTAACCACTAGCAAAATCACGATAACCATCAATAGAAAACTGGTCCATGATATTGCATCGGGACCTTTATAATCCAAAACCAACCCGCCGATAAATGCTCCGGAAAAAACCCCTATATTATAAACAGTGACAGTTATGGAACTTCCTATTTCAGGAAGCCCATTAGTAGCATTGATAGTTGCGGTTTGCAATAGCGAGGGTAGGCCACCGAAGGAAATGCCCCAGAATACGATACATGTATAGAAGACAAAATAAAAATGACCCGCCAAAGAAATGATGAATAGTACGCTCGCTCCGAGAAGTATGGATGATAATAACATTGATCTCATATGGGTATCAATAAACCTTGCAGTAATGAGAATTCCTGGCACCGCCCCCATGCCGAATAACCCCAAAGCAAGACCTGCATTATCTTTAATTCCATTGGTGACCATGATTGGTGAAAGATAGGTGTAGGCTACATACACCGCAAGTGAGGCTGTAAATGTTGTGGTCATAACCAAAGGCACACCTGGCATCCTGAATATTTTAACTGGTATGTTTATTTTCTTTTCATCAGCCTTAAAGTCAGGAATTTTCCATGCTATCCACACAATGAGCATAAATATCAATGCAGACAAGCCCGCAAAAGCACCTCGCCATCCGATGACCTGACCTAGAAAAGCTCCTATAGGCAATCCAACGGAAAGCGCAATGGTGCTACCGGCCATTACCATTGATATGGCTTTCCCCATATTCTTTTCATTTACCAATCTCGCCGCATAACCAGTCATAAGCGGCCATAGGACGCCGCTAAAGCCCCCTGCCAGTACCCGCATTACCACAGTAAGCAAGTAATTTTGTGAAAGAGCCGTAATGGCATTTGATAAAAAAAAGCCAAAAATAACAGTTATCAATAAAGGCTTACGTGAGAAGCCACTTGTTAATGCGGTGGCGGGAAAAGCTGTTAATACTGTACCTAACGCATAATATGAAACCAATCTTCCGATGCTTGATTCACGAACTTGTAGATCATTCGCCATATCAGGCAGTACACCTGCAGGTAGAAGTTCTGTGATGATCGCCGAAAAAGCAACCATTGTAAAGGCTAACAGCAATAAAAAAGGAAATTTTTCTCTTGGCATTTTATTAGTTATTACCATAATTCAAACCAATCACCAGGTTCCTTAACCATAATGCCCAGGTTTAGATCTCTTAAACTGGTAGTCAATCGCTCTATTGGATTTGCAGTCTCGATATAGATAGGTGGTTTATGCATGGCATCATAATGTATTGGAACCACAAAGCCAGCTTTAAGGATGTTTGCAGCTACAGCAGCCTGCTCCGGAGTCATTACAGCCTCTATGGAACTCATCGGCCGAAGAGGTGGAAAATCTACAATTGGAGCGTTTATTGGCAAGAATGCGACATTCAAGGGGCCAAACCTGTGAAAAATCCTCCACCATAAACCATGATTTAAGGTGTCTCCGGCATGAATGATTTTAAATCCCCCGCACTCTACAACCCAGCTAAGCTGGGGATCTCCGAATCCATCAACAGCGGGTACCGAAAAAATTCTAAACGGCCCGACTTTTCTTTCTTCCCACTCACCGACTATTTCAGTCCTGAGTTTGTACTTTTTGAATTCGGTCTCCGCATACTTTGTCAGTGCCAAATCCGCATCGTTGCCCTTGGCCATAATCGGCCTGAAAACTGGCGCATCTTTGCTAAGCGCAACATTTAATGCCACAGGGTCTGCGTGGTCATTGTGTAAATGTGTTAATAATGCGACTGAGGTTGCGCCTGTTTTTGAAGATGCTGGAAATTGCTCATCAGGATTACGTATCATCGGTAACTGCGAAATATCCTGAACATAATCTATCAAAAGCGTTTCACCTGCACACTCAATTTCCACGCCGGCCCAACCCAGCCTCCGCACCCTGACTTTTTCTTTATTACCCATAATTTTTTCTCGTTTTTTATTGACGAGACAAATGTGCAGGTAAAAAAGGCACGATTGATAGACAGATCTTCCTTAAGAGTTAGCAATTCTTCCTGCGCCGGATAAATGGAAACACTATAGACATTTAAGAAGTCTTACTTCTGTTGCAATGCGAATTTATCACGATATTGAACAGGAGATATGCCTTCCCGATTGCGAAAAAAACGACTAAATGTCTGAATATCGTTATAGCCCAATTGATGGGCAATTTCTTTGATTGAGAAGTTGCTATAATTAATCTGCCTTCTGGCATGAATCATAATCCTATCATGAATAATTTCACGCGGAGTACGTTTTAGTACAGTAGAAAATAAGTTGGCCAGTGTTTTTGGTGACTTATTTAATTTTGAGGCATAAAAAGCAACGTCATGATGTTTGAGGAAGTAGGAGTCGACCAGATAATTAAATTCCCTGATGATATCCAGTTGTTTTTTCTCGAGGTTTTGTAAATCGCCGGATTTCTTTAAAATTCTGACAGAGAGAATTAGCATTCTCTTAAGCATGGTTTCCAACATTTCTTTCTTCAGGAGATTTTCGTTAAGCATTTCTTTAGAGAAAATTTTCCATGAAGTCTCAAAATCCTCGGCATCACTCGCATTTAAAACCAACCTTGGAACGTGTGTTGCGCTATAAAACAACAATCCTTTGCTCCCCACTTGACTATCCTGATCAATCATACAAAAAAAAGATTTATTGAACCGAATCATGCGGGCGCTATGGAGTCTTACATGATCTATTTTGTGAAATTCGGTTAAAAAGATAACCTCATTTTTTGAAAGTTGGTAAGGAACGTTATCAATGGTTATTGCTAAATTGTCTGCTGTATTCCAGATAAAGGTCTTAACCATTTTCTGAGCACAAAAAATACTATCCTGATTTTCAGTATCAAGTTCAGTAAGGCTGAGAAACTCTTTCGAGTCATTTTCGAAAACCATGGTTACAAATATAACTCCCTTCCTGAAACCGTCAAGTATCCTAACGCAGGTCTATGAATATAATTTTTAATTTTTTAAATATCATTTGGGATGCTTGCGGGTTTATCTTTCGGGCTGGTAATAACAGTAGCTGCCGGGTTTGGTATTGATGTAATCTGCTTCAGTGACCTGTTTGAATCCAGCCTGACCGATCGGCCATGGCATGAGCCTATACGTTTAAAGCCGTCGATGAGTTGTACAAGGTACAAAGGAGGCGCATGAGTTTAGATTCCTGAGAGGATTTTAGGAGTTCTCTACCAGGTATCAGATTTTGTAATCTTTCAGTGTTGGAAAATCCCAGGCAGGTTTCCGGAATTCAGCAGGGAGAAGTAATGATCCCTGCCGGATTCGAGATGTTTCATCACCCAATTAAGCGATGATAAAACATTATGGTTTTAGATTTTAAATGCCAGCTCCATTAACTTTTTGATACCAGGTTTCGATTGCTGATTTTCTTGGGTGTTGATGATGATCACCACACCTCTTTTTAATTCCACACTCCAGTACATAAAAGCTGTATATCCGGCTCTTGTACCGTTATTTCCATAAACCGTTGCCCCATTTAAAGATGTTTTGTCGATAAAAAAGCCTCTGTCAGGAATTTCCTTAGGATAGGTAATTTTAGTCATGTCACTGACCACACCATCAGGCCATATTTTTTTACCCTGGTGCACACCGTTGTTGAGAAAAAGCTGACATAAAGTAGCCAGATCCCTGGTATCACTGAGTAATCCCCCGGCACAGTAATCCGGTGTAGTAAATATTGGCCCTTTTGCCCCTAAGGAATCGTAGTTTTTACTCATATCCGATAGTTTTAAATCCCGCAGGTGCCAGCACATTTTGTTCAAGCCAAGCGGATTTAGCAAGGTCTCAGTGGTGTATTGGTCAAATTCTTTTCCAGTTACCCTTTCCACAATATAGGCTGCTAATGCCGCACCGGTATTGGAGTAATGGTATTTAATTTTCTCCCGATCAAAGGTGTATTCCTGGTAAAAACGGCCTTCTACGGTCAGCATTTCCTTTAAAAATGTGGCCACCGGTATTTTGGAATCAATTTCCTCAGCAGCAATTTCAGGAAGAATATCGTTATACACCGTATCCGTGATGCCGGAAGAATGACTGAGCAATCGGCGCAAGGTAATCACATCATCAGGCAGATGGGGATTTTTGATTTTAAAGGGCAAATAACTGTTGACGTCTTTATCCAGATTCAGTTTACCTTCTTTAACTAATTTAATGACAATTGCCCCGATGACCGGCTTGGCCAAAGAGGCCAGACTGAACATATGGTTGTCCGTCAATTTAATACCACGCTCCACATCAGCGTATCCAGCGGATTTTTGCCAGCGTATGGATGTTTCATCCACAACAGCCACCGATACCCCTTTCATATTGGTGGCCGTAGTCAACCACTCCAGCTGCTGTTCGGTCGCCTGGGTTTGCAACGGCAGAGGTTTTGCCGGCTCAGCTGGTTTTTTTTCTTTTTTGCAGGCGCAGAACAGACTGGCCAGCACAAGTAATTTCAAAAGATTTCTTTTCATATGTGTTATTGTTTTTGTGCAAAACAACGCAGATACCAATCACCCATTTTAAATTTTATAGCAATCAGGCCAAGCCGTAGCTGAAAGGGAGCCTGCGCTGTAGCAAGGGTGAAAAATGAACACTTTAGGCCTGAAAAATATATTAGTAGATGGTTTGCCGCTATTGGTAGGGGAAAAAGCTGGTTTAAGCGGGTTCGCCTGGATTGCTGATTGGTTAAAGTTGTATTTTTAACGCATAAAATAATTGCTATGCTTTCTCTTAAAAAAAGCCCGGGTCCTGAAGAATGGCTGCAGGAAAACCAGTTTGTGAAAATTTTATGTAGCCCCGCTTACAGGTGGCTCAGACACCTATTACCTGTGCTGCTGATCGCGCTTGCCGTACAGACCAATGATTACCAGGAGCAGTGGAAGCCCTTTATCCATATCGCTGCGGTAATGTACCTATTGATACTGCCCTATATAACTTTATATGTGCTGGTACCCCAGCTGTTCCTCAGGCGCTACCTGATCTTTTGCGCAGGTGCTTTAAGTTTGATCTCGGCCATGTATTTACTGGTCAGGCTAAGTGAATGGCTGCTTCGGGATCTGCAAAATCCGGACGTGGTCTTTCAGCCCGATACAAGGGCTGATGTGATCACTTTTTTTACCATTATGCTGGTCTTGCTACTGGCCGCCGCTGCCATCAAACTTTTCCAGCAATGGGTACAGATCACTTACCGGCAAGCCATGGTGGACAACATGAACCTGCAGCTGGAACTGGAAAACCTGAAAAAACAATTGACACCGCACTTCTTTTTCAATACGCTGAATAACCTTGACGTGCTGATTTACCTCGATCAGGACAAAGCTTCGACCATGGTGCACAAATTTTCCAATTTACTGCGCTACCAGTTGTACCTGAATACCGAACACAAGATCATGTTAAGTAAGGAAATAGATTTTCTAACGGATTATCTTTACCTGGAAAAAATAAGGCACGATCATTTGCTAACCCATATCGAAAAAAATGGCAGTTATAGCCAAATGATGATACACCCGCTGTTACTTTTGCCTTTTGTGGAAAATGCCGTTAAGCACAACGATTACCAGTTGAACCCGGATATAAACATCCGGTTTTCAGCAGAAAACGGCAGCTTATTCTTCAGTTGCAGCAATCCCATTTCCAAAGTCAGCCCGAGTGAGCCGGGTGGGACAGGCTTGAAGAACATTACCAGACGATTGTCTATCCTTTATCCTGGTCAGCATAGCTTGGAAATCAGCACCGAAAATAACAGGTATACCGTAAATTTGTTTTTGTATGAATTGCATAGTTGTAGATGATGAGCCCCTGGCCCGGGAAAAGCTGAAGCTGATGGTCGCCCGGGATACTTCCTTAACCCTGTTGGGGTGTTTTGGCAATCCGGTTTCTGCATTAGAGTTTCTGGCGATCAATACCGTCGAGTTGATTTTTTTAGACATCCAGATGTCGGCCTGCAATGGGATCGAGTTTGCAAAGAAAGTTTCCCCTGAAATAATGATAGTGTTTACCACGGCCTATACCGAGTATGCCATAGACAGTTATCAGGTGAACGCATTAGACTATTTGGTGAAGCCCATTCATGAGTCGCGTTTTATGCAGGCTGTCCAGAAAGCAAAAGACCATTCCGATCTGGTCCATGCCCAGAAAACAAGCTATGATCACGTGAGTAAGGCTGATCAGGATTATGTGTTTCTACGGTCCCAGCGTAGGTACCACCGGGTAAATTATGCGGATATATGGTATATCGAAAGCATGAAAGACTATTCGATCCTGCACCTGAGTGGGCATACTTTGACTGTCGGAATGAACATTAAGGCGGTATGCGAAATGTTGCCGCCGGAATTTTTCGTGCGAATAAGCCGGGCGTACGTGGTCAATTTTTCCAAAGTCTCCAGTATAGATCACCATGATGTGCAAATCGGTGACCGGCAGCTGATGATCGGAAATGCTTACCGGGAAAAATTGTTTGAACTCTATGTTCACAGAAAAAAGTAAAAACAGGGTATTGGCTGGATTGACTACTGAATTTTACTTTTTCTTCAACACTAGGGTATAAGTCTATACCAGCAAATGTTTGATATATTGTGGAAATTGAGCTTTTGAATGATTCATCTTTTTCATTTCCAGATAACGAACTGCCTCCGAACTTATCTTTGAGGTCATGTATTGCTTGTTTTGCTTCGTTATAGTTTATAACAAATAGTTCTAGAGCTGTTGTTCCTTCAATAACTAATTACTGATGGTCATATCTGTCAAGAATATCAGGCGCATAGGAGTAATCCGTTACGACTCTCAATAATCCGGTGGCTTTGTCGGAGTTTAGTGGCCTGTTTTCTAATATATTACTTAATAATCCTACAGTATTCTTCAAGGATTTTAATTGATCATTCTGATATCTCATCTAATTCTCCAGCTTTTTATATATTTCTTATGTGTTTAGCTAATGAGGTTCTGTCTGTTTTGAAAAGTTCATCAAGTTGCTGTTGGCTTAGCCAAATACTATCATTTTCCAGTTTAACTTCAATAGAAGTATTCCCGTCTTTAGTTTGATAAATAGTAATTTGATCTTTAGTTGCCATAATCTGGATGAAATTGGTACGAACCTATATAAAAAGTAGGGTTAAAACACAGATCAAGGATTGGAAAATAATTAATGGAAGAACCATGTTTAATTATTACTATAGAATGATTTAAAACAAAAAAGCCTGAAATCTTACGATTCCAGGCTTTTTGTAGGTTTTGATACCTTGGCGGAGAGTGGGGGAATTGTACCCACGGTTAAAATCCCGCTTTAATATGGTTTCGAAGAGGTTTGTGATTGATGACTCACCGAATCACTCACCGATCTTGTTTCTTTTTGTAGCTGCAAATGCTAAGGTACTAATTTACATATAAATTTTAAACATGCTAAAATTTTGTTTGATTCCGAGTACAACCCTTCTTTATAATAAGAAAATGAAGGTTAGATAGGCCAATTAAAATTGCTGCTAAAGGATAGTCCGTTTCATGAATAGGTCTATCCAATGGTAATTGAAGAACAAGGCATGGACTTAAAAAACAAAATCCTAAAAAATCCTATAAATGCGACGATGAACACTATTGATAAACTATTTTGTATCGAAGCGCTTGGCGTTTTCAGAAATTTTCTGATTAGATTTATCCCGGGTTGTTACAAGCTTTCTTATTTATCAGACAATAACAGCATTTAGGAAGCTTTCGTAAGGCTTTTTATCTTTCATTTCCTATTAGAGCATTGGATCTTGTTTTGCTGAGTTGATTGGTGTTTAAAAGAGTCAATTTACGGCTAAGCTTACCGGTTGAAAATTTCTCTATCGCAATAGGGGCATTTTCTGCCTTTTCAGCATTAATATGGATATTGTCTTTTTTGACTTGAATAATGATGTCGTAAATTGAATCTTCAACTAATAAGTGTTTCCCATCCGTTGAGTCTACCCGCTAATTTAGCTTCTTTGTAAACATTCGGCCTATTTTATTCCCTGGAAAATCTTTGTTGTCCACCAGTTCAACCAGGGAGGGTACATAATACTTAAGATTGATTTTTAAGATATTCATTGGAAGGATTTAATGGATAGATAATGGGTCGCAGTTTCGAATTCTCCACAGTCGTGATTAAAAGATCTTGGTAGGTCGGATTTTAAAGTATGCTATTTGTTCTGGATCTATCGGTTCTAATGCACCTTCATAAAGATATTCCCAGGTCTCACTGCCTGATACAAAAGGTTTGCTTTCCCAATAGTTGATGATGTAGTCCGGGTCATTGGTTTCGGTATAAGCTTCTACCCATCTGTAGTCTACTTTGATCATCGACATCAGTCCGATTGTTTTCAGTTTAACAATTAGTGATTCCCTTATCCCCGGTTTGTAAAACATATTCTTTAGACTGGTTTGTCCCTCGAAGGTATCTGATACTAGATAGAATCCTGATATTCTGCTGGGTGACCAGTTGTATTTTTCTTTTCTTATGGCTTCAAATTCAAGTTCCAGGGCAGATGTTTTTAGAATTTTATCCCTTGCTTCTGGATCGGATTGCGGGTACTCTCTTAAAAACGCTGCCCTTACCGCATAATCATGTGCTCTTGAAGAGGCCAGACCAATTTTTTGCTTGTGCAGGTCGTTTTTAAGTTGGGTAAGGGTATAATCGTAGATGTTTAGTTTAGGGTCTTCTCTAATCGTGTTGTACAGTTCCGGGCTGAAGAGCATACCTACCTTAAGGAAAAAAAAAGGAAATTCTGAGTCTTCATATATATGGTGCAGATAGATTTTGTCATTGAAGAAGATATTCAGTACATCATGGTAATCGTCAGTCTGACAGATCACCCCGTTTGGCCAGGTAACTGTAATAATCCCATCTTCTGACTGGCATGCTACCAGAAATGGATTGCTGAGCATTCCTTGGGTTGGGATCACCATAAATTTATTTATAGAACTGATGGTTATTTCTTTTTGGTCCGCTTTTTCATATACATTAATGGACTGGCCTGCTTCCTTGATGAAGTATGGATAGTTACGGGCTTTAAATTCTTCTCCCAATTGATCTAGTTTGTCTTTATGCATTGGAAACAAGATACTAAAGAAATTGAATTTGATAAACTCTTAATTATTTCCATAAAAAGCTTTTGAGTATGTTAATTAAAAACTTGGCTTGCTGTCTGACAATTTCAGCTTTATTGTTTCTTGACAGGGATTAAGAAAATTCAGCTATTTGAGAATAGTTGTGGCATTCTCAATTTCTTCTGGATTATTGGAACATAAACCGGATAATCTTCGAAGGATGGAAATTCTAAATAGATTGACTTGTTCTTTAAAACGTTATTTCTGTTAAAATAAGGATTAAAGGTGGCGATTTGTTTCTATGGGATGGTAACATTCTGGGTGAGGTAAGGTGCTTGACGATGTTTAGCTATGCAGGTCTTTTCAGGGGTACCGCCCTGGTTTTTAAAGGGGGGAGCGCGTTAATTTAAAACAGGGCCTTGTCGCTTGACAATTTCCGGTTTACTTTTATAAACCCTTCGATTATGCCCTGAGATGGTTTTGCCCAGCAAAACCATCAGTGAATAGATTCTCCATTAATTTTTTTAAGTTTGGATGATACCAAATCAACAACTTATGGATTACCGCTCAGTTTTACCCAAATCTAATCCCAATGAAGATCTGGAAACCATTTCTAGGAACAAATTTGTGCTTTTACTGGATACAGCGTTATTCGAGGTCAGACAGGAAGTACAACGCGACAAAGGGGTTGATCTGGTTGTTGAAATTAAGGAAAAAGGCCGGTATACTAATTTCCGTTTCATTGTTCAGCTCAAGGCAACCGCTACAACTAAACTCAAAAAAAATGCTTTATTATCCTATGGCATTGAAGTCAGCAATATCAATTATTTACTGAACTACGGTATGCCTGCTTATTATGTGCTGTATGATCACAGTAACGATCATTTCTACTTTGCACTGGCCAATGAAATCTTTAAATCCCTCATCAATAAATACAAAACCTCAGCGCTGCCCTCAAAATATAGCTACAATTTTTGCAAAAGGCTAGATTTGGAGGCGGCCGATGAAATTTATAAAAATACGCTGGATAGCGGATTGCTGATTCGCCGTTTAAATACCCATAGAAATGTCAAAGGTGGTAAAGCTCCGGGAGGTGCAGGCATAATGATCGATGAAGACAATGAAGTGTACAGTGTCGAGCAAAATTTATCTTTTATTGAGCGGTGTGGTTTTAGGCTATTAAACGATTATGCTTTTCAGCAGGTCATTGACATAGAACAACGTACCTATCTCGGTGGAAAAGAAGCACCGGCGATGTTCAATTATGTTTGCGGCATGGCTTATTTCCAAAAAGGAGAGTTACTTAAAGCACTTGATTATTTAAAAAAGGCAGATCGTAAAGCCGCTGCATTTCAGCCTGACCAGCGTGCGATCCTAACCCATATCCTACTTCAGGCGACTTATCTGCTAGGAATGATGGATAGGGAAACTTACGACCAAAAGAATAAAGAGCTGTTTGCTAGGGAGAAATTGGGTTCTTTTCTTGAAATAGAGAAGGCAGTTCAACAATTTTATCACGGCGAAGGTACATATGCAGATAAAATTCAAACCCTGTATCAAACCGTCAATGATATCGTGTCTGTTGAGCCGGACAACCTGGGAGGAAAGGTAACTGCATATTCAAAAATATTACACATTGAGATGGGGCTTTTGACTAAAGACTTTATAGAAAATCTTAGTATCCTGCACTGGTATAACTGTGGACATCTTCAATCAGAATTATACCAGCATTGGGCGGTGTTACAGGAAAAGTATGCGGCTAGATCGAAAATAGTTTTGAATTATGCTGCAAGGTCTTCCAATGTGCCAGCGATGGCCAATGTGATTATGGATTATATAGAATGGGTATATAAAACAGCCTATATTAAACAATTTTTTAACAATTGGGATTCTAATATACGCCGTAGTCCAAAAATTACTAGCCCAGAAGTCATAGCTGAACTGATTGATAAGTCCGGGGCTTTGGAAGAGCTTTACAGTGATTGCGCCAATATTTCACTTTCTGAAGCGCAGGTTTTGTGTCTAATCCTTAAATATCAGATTGAGGATTTCTGCGAGCAGAAGGAGCTAGCTGAGACGACTTTAAGGAGATTACAAGAACTGGTGGAAGAAAAGGAACTTAGGTATTCGCGTTTGGAGGATTATAAGGCACTCTTAAAGGGCGAGACAGAGCATCAGGTTTTCCATTTGGATCGGGAGAGGAGAATGGGGCATTTTTATACTGTAGCGAGCAATTCTGGAATTGACATGGACCTTTTAAATAATCTTCCATGTAAGTCTTTAATGGATTTCGAACATAAGCTCAAATGGTCGGTTATTGAATTTATGGAATTTGATTTACCTGAAATAAAGCAGTAAAAGTGATTTGATGGTGGTGTAATATTTAATACGATATGGGTTAGAAGAATTTGTGTTTCTGGCTTGGTTAAATTTTTGTGATGGGTATAATATCCATCTTAAATTTTAATGGATTGGGCCTAGAAAAGATACTTTCATGAATGGATTGTGTCATTTTACGTGTATCATAAATGCTTCTCACTGGATTCAGATGATACTCTTTCGCTTTCCGCCTCATTTCATCTTCGGTATAGTTTATTTTGCTAAGAAGGGTGTCTATTCTAAGGAAATTTAGGTGAACATGTTCCGAAGTACTGTATTTCTCCTCAAAAATAGTGAGAATTTTACTGTCAAAGGGATCGTTAAAAGTAATGGAGTCATCAAAGCAAAACCGGTTTTGGAAGAGGATGTCTTTTATTCTATTTCTCGGTTTGTCTGACCATTTGATATATTTATGGAGTGTTAACGGTGGAATGTTCATGAAATAAAATTAAATGTATTTCATTAGAACCTGGGGCCTCCCAAAACACCTTACTGTTAATCGTGCGTTTATTGTTAATCCTTGTTCAAAATTTTAGATATTCTATGAACAGAATGACTGAAATCTTTTTAGGTGAAATAATTATAATATATTTAGGTTGTTCTTAAATCTAAATAACATTCTCTGTCAATGAAATTATCACGTTCTTTTTGTTTTTTACTTAGCCTTTTACTATTTGGAGTAATCGTCTATGCTGGTTATTACACCACCGATCATATTGGTTTTACAATTTGGTTTGGAGTTACTACGACAATAGTGGCACCATTTGCATTTCAATTGTTATTATTTTCCATCCAAAAAAGAGGAGAACTAATTGAACAACTTTCTAAAGTACCTAAAATTGATGAATTAATTGAGCAGGCAAAGAGTACAGAAGAAAAAGTCAAGGCATTACAGCAGCAACGAAAGGACTTAGATAAGCTGATTGCATTTGAGTCAAAAAGAAGAACACTTTTAGCTGAACGTGAGATTTTTGTAATGCAGGGAGAGCTAGCATTACAAGGACTGGAAAAGGTTCGGATTGGTCTGGAAGAGATGACTTCTGAAAAAGAAGAACTACCTGAATCTATCCAGAAATTGCTTGCGGTTATCCAAGGGATACAATCCGAAGATATTGTATACAAAATGGGAGAGAAAATATTTATTGTCCGAAAAAAGTATTTCGAATATTTTCCATTTTATGGCAATGTGCTGTTCGAAATTTTTAAGATGTTTCATAAAGCCTTTGAAACGTTAGAGAGGGGGCGTAAAACTGACGCCGATGGTACTGTTAGCTAATTTTAAAACCTTTTAAAGGTATAATCATGAATAAAATGCAAAAGAGGTACAAGCTATATCGTAAGACTGCAGATAACAATATTATTGCTGCCATAATGACCGCTACGAACGTAGACGATATCACTTTACGGGTATTTCAAAAGAATGGCGTGAACATTACTACTGAAACCTACCAAGGTGAAGCGATGAAGATGAATGGTGCGGGCAGACCACTGTGGTCGGAAATCACTTGGGAACCATCTAAAAAATGGGTTGAATTCACTCCTGGTGTTCAGATCGATATAGAAAAATGTGTTGAGGAAATCCATTCGGGTCACCATTCAGAAGAATTTGCATTGTTGGCATGTATATTTGATGCCGAATCTAATTGATATCGGTAAAAATGAGCTATTTAGTAGGTTGCAGCGGCCTTAAATTCAATTTAATACTTATGAATAATAAGATAGAACAAATACCAAGCTGGATGAAGGCTATGCAAAATGGCAACCTGGCCGAAGCCAGAGCAAGAGCCTTTCTAATGAATAGGTTTTGGATTTTAGAGCGATCGATAGATATTAATGGAGCTGATTTTCTGATTCAACGAAGGTTAACAAACTCAAATTTTTTAGATGATAAAGCGCCTAGACTTGGTGTGGTACAGGTGAAATTTTTTGATTCTCCTGCTACGACTCAAAAAATTCATAAAGAATATGTCATAGACGATGACGGCAAACCACGAACTGAATTTTTTGTGTTGCTTCATTCAGGTAACGAAGAACAGGAGGAGATGTATTTTTTAACAGCCCAGGATGTTTGCCGTGATTTTGAATTGAAGCGTAAAGATGGCATAGATAAGTATCACTTACCAGGAAACAAAATAATTGGTTTAGCAAAATATAGAGTCATCGTAAAAAAGCTAATCCTAGATAGGATAGAGCACTATTTACAACTTGCAGATTTTGCAAAAAACCGGAAATTTATCTCTTGGTCCTTGCCAGGGGCCAATGTAGATCCTGATCATATTATGCCAGATTTTAAAGAACCCATTCCTAATTGGTATGGATCGATCCCTGAAGCCTTTTATAACACCAAAGAAGCTGCGAGAGAATCACTTTTGGAGATCTCTAAAGCGTATGATATGCTAACAGCTGTGGTGGAAGAATCCGATCCTATAAGAGCTAATGACGTTTTAGAGGAAATAAAACGAGAGTTCAATACCGAAAGAGGTTTAATAATCAGCTTGTCTAGGAAATTGGATGACTATAGCTTTAGGGAGGTTTGTAAAAAGCATAAAAATCAATTGGAGGATTTAAGAAATCATGGATTGTTGGATGCCTTTTTAAGTCTCAAAGGATTTTTTAGAAAAATATTGACAGAGTTTCTTCAGGATAAAATGCCATTGGAAAAGAATTTAGTTCATGCTTTCAGTTTTAAGATTAACGAGAACTTGGCAGTAGTGGATTTGCGCCATTCTCTAGATGAATTTGAAGTTTTTAAGAAAAATAAGGAGCATATCAGTGAAATATCAGAATCCGCTGGGTTAGCGGTGTTAAAAAATAGGGCTAAAGAATTTCTTGTGTACTGGCGACCAAAAGTCTTTTTAAAAGATATGAATGTCAAGGAGTATTTTGAAAATGAGGATTTGTTCGTTTATCGCGCAACAATGGAAGCTATTTATGATGAAAGGTATTACGTGTGTGACTATACTAATTTGGAATTATAGGGCTTGTTTTAACTTGTAAATTAATTAAATCATTAAAAATTTACCCCATTATTTGTTAGTATGGACAAATCAAAAAAAACTTCCTGGAAAGACCATCTGTTGAAAAGTGGTCTTCCGCTTGAGTTTGAAGTTAGCAAATTTTTGGATTCCAAGCATTGCATTAGCAAAATGGAATATACTTATCTCAGGAGCAATGAAAATAACGTAGATACGGAGTTTTCTTATGATATTGATAGTACTTACATCAACGGTAATCATTATATGGATTTAATGATCGAGTGTAAGTACAGACACGAAAGTACCAAATGGATTTTTCTTCCTGATAGTTATAATTCCCCGGATTTTATTGAGGAAACTTCATTTATGCATCTCATCAATCATTTCATGGAAGATTGTGAGCCAGAGATTAAGTTCCCGGTTAGTTTTGGGCCACTTTGTAGCAAGGGAATTGAATTAACCACGGATGGACCAAATCCAAAAACGATTACTCAGGCAATTAATCAGCTGTCCTATGCAATGGCAGGGAAAATTGTTGAAGCCATAGAAAGCCAGTCCGGTAGACAAAAATATGCTTGTTTTAAAACGACTTCATTCTATTACATTCCAATAATTATTACTACTGCACAATTGTACCGTATCAGGGAAGATGTAGATATTGAGGCGATCAAATTGTCAGATGATATTGAGAATATTTCCACATGTGAACCTTATTTGATAATCAACAGTAAGCCGGGTAGTGACCTTTTTAAGTACAATATGGATTTGATCAGGAATTTTGTTTTCACTATGGAAAAGGATCATCTCCAATCTAGTTTAAATACGTACAGTGATGATCTGTGGTTTGTTTTATCCAACCTCGCGAGAAATCAATGCCCTAATAGTATTTTGGTTATACACCATGATAAAAGCAACAAAGGTTTAGCTGATTTATTTGATTACCTGGATAGGGTTATTAACCCTGATCAGGAAATATTTGATATTATTGCCAGTAAAGAAAAGGAATCAGAAGAGTTTTTTAAAAAATTTGAAGAGGATCACCCGGGAGTTAATCTATGGGGTAGTTTGGATGATGAAGACGAACAATTGGCTAAAAAGGAGTAAACGAAGTACCTATGCCTAGAATTTATTTTGATACCAATGTATTCAGCAACCTTAGAAAGGCTGAACAGTTAAAATATCAGGTATTGTTGAAATTGATTGATGAGCACAAAAACAGGCTTAGCTTTTATTTCTCGATAGCTCATATCAGGGATAAAAGAAAAGATTTATCAGATATGAAATACCTCGATTTTGAATTTATGGAATGTTATGTAGGAGATAACTACATTGCTTATGACCCAATAATAAAAAAAACTTCATTTTATCTTGCCAGCCCTAGAATGGTTTTTGATGGCGATAATCCAAATGAGTTTGAGGAGCTGTTGAATTTCTTTACGCCTTCTGAAGATCCTGAAATTGCTGGCGAACAGTATTTGTACCGTAGTATACCTGCTATCTCTTTAGATGCAGACCATGGGCCTCCTGGTAATATTCCTGAAGATCAAATGAAAATGTTGTCCGCCTTTCTTCCTAAGGATAAACCGGAAGCAACGTTATTGGATCAGATGAAGGCTGCAACGGCTTTCTCTCAAAATCTTCATCTCAACGGTGGTCTTTATAAGGAACTAAGAGCGATGGTGGATCAGGGCTTAAACAATGGAAAGATTACAATTAATGAAGACTTCAATGAAGCATTCAAGAATACGCCATTCCAAAAAACTTATTTAGAATATATCCGTGATACGATGTATCATTCAGATAAAAGTAAAATCCCGGATTATGATTTCTTTGTCCTAGCATATAATATGCTTGATGTATTGGGAATCAGTAAGGATAAGATCACGAAAAAGAATACTTTCGGAAATGTTCAGAATGATAGTTTTCATGCTTACTTTGGTTCCTACTGTGATTATTTCATTACTGATGACAATTCAACCCTCGAGAAATCAAGAGCAATGTTTAAGTTATTTGATAAGAAAACCAAGGTGATGTCGGTAGCTGAATTCAATCAGCATTATTCGGAAATCTATGGTGAATCTGCAGATGATTTGGATTCTTTTTTCGATAAGTTGAAGTATGATATCGAATTTGGAGAAAGGGGGCCTGCTGAAACACTCAATGATGTCTGTATTTTCAGGTTAGTTGCGAATTGTGTTTATCTTGATTTTTTTGATGCAGTACTCCAGATCAATTATCCTGAAAGAACTGAATTTGTCTTGTTCCGACCCATTGTTAATTCACTTGCAGAACCAAGCCTTAGCGAAAAGACACAGCTTATTAAACGGGCAATAGATCTTTTTGGTGCAGATCAGGAAGGTAAACTTACCTTGGACTATCACAATACCACTGAATATACAGATGAACTGTTTACCAGAAAATGGGTACTTGGGAGTATTGGTGTTGAACTTAAATATCATTCATTGGTGGAGCATAAATATACATTGACAATTGCACTAAAGAAAAATAACTGATGAGTTGGGTACCTTATGCTAATTTTTAATACATGCAGGTTTGGGCTTCTTACTGCGCCGCCTGCACCAGCATGTATCCGAGCACTGGAAATCTTGCCATCCGAATTAAGATTTTGTGTCCGTTTTATACTGAATTTTTACCAACTCTTCAGCTTTCTCTGGTATCCGGACTAATATGCGCTTGCCAGGATATATTTATAGATTCTATTATGTTCCCATTGATATGAAATCCAAGGTCAAAACAGAACTATCAGGTTTTGCTGTGGAACAGCCAACGAAAGGGAAATTGAACTGGTGCAGTGAATATGTATTTGATAATTAGCGTGTTAAATCTTGTAGCCTATGCAATATCAAAATCGTCCGCACCTTTAAACTAGATGTATATTACACTAATACCTGTTTTTTAGGACTCGTAGTTATGAATCCCAAAAATGATCTGACGTGCGTCTTCAAAAGCTAAGGCAACATCATCTTGTCTTCCACCTAATAAAGCAAAATCCAGATAAGTCTTCTGACCGACCAACTCGACAACGGTAGATGTGCATTCTTTTAATATGTTGACAAAAACTACAGAAAGTGCAGCTACAACCTGCTCATTGGTCAACACTGGCTTCAATGCGATATCTTTCATATGCTTGATAGCCGTATCTAAATTAATCCGGGAGTTCACTAGAGAAAGACCTTCAATTATCAGGGAATAATGGGAGTACTGCCCGGCTATTTTTTTTACATATTCTACATCAAGCTGTCCAGCAGTAGGTGAATACCGGATGTACCTGTTCCTGACCAGTTCATCCAATACTGTCGTTTTTAAAGTATGCATCGATTTCAGATAATGTTCCATACTAACCAAACGGTTAAGTGGTAAGAGGCTCATGCGAATCGAAAAACTATCATCAGTAACTAAAACCCTGTTATCATTATCAGTAACCAATAAGAACGTACTCATCGCTGCATCCAAGACTTCATTTTCTCCAACCGTTACTCCGGCTTTCTTAATAAATTCAATAGTGTTATCCGATAACTCCACCTCGCAATGCTGATCGATCCAGGCAATAAGTCCCTGTAAGTAAGTTTCCTGGTCTTTCAAAAAATCAAAAGAATTATCATTGATTGCAG
The DNA here is from genome assembly GCF_003852525.1 of Pedobacter sp. KBW06. Taxonomy (GTDB): domain Bacteria; phylum Bacteroidota; class Bacteroidia; order Sphingobacteriales; family Sphingobacteriaceae; genus Pedobacter. The sequence continues at coordinate 495,126 of NZ_QAJL01000003.1, read as the reverse complement.
TACGCCCTAAATCTGGCCCTGCTGCCCCGAAACGATCTGCTTTATATTGGATCGTACTCAACTCAAACTTGATCCGCTCAGCAATATATCTGGACAAGATAAACTTCTGTTTGAAATCGTACTGATGAAATAAGGAGATCTGGTAAAGCATCAACAAGCTGCTGTAATCGATAACAATTCGGTTATCTTCACTTAAAGTATGCTGATTAAACGCATGTTGTTTTACTGTACTGATACCCTTATGGTACCGGACCAAGCTGTAATAACCGAGGACATAGTTTTGATCATATTGAATGGACACCAATTCGGATAAGGATAAACTCCCATCATAATAGGCATTAAACTGAGCATCACTTGTCTGTTTAGTAATCTGGTTCCGCTCACCGAACATGGACTGCATCATGCCAATGAAGCCATCAGGCCCAAATTCATTAAAGTCTAAGGTCGTAAATGGAAGACCCGCATGGGGGTCTTCCTTAGATTGATTGAGAATTTCATCAAACAAAGCTAGATATTTGTTCATGATCCGTTTGATAGTAAAAGTATCTATAATGTTCACTAATTTTCTGGGTACCGTTATAGCCTCGTCCTTTGCTTTTCCCAGGAACAATTTATATACGGGATGTGAAAGTGCTTGATCATCAAGCTCAGTATAATGGGTAATTCCCTCCCGGACATATTTGACAAAATGGCCCCGCTCCACCACATCATACTCTATAAAAAAAGGCAGAACATCATTTCGTTGTAGAACCAGATTCGTATATGCCCCCCGAACTTTTATGGCGTTAGGATACAGCGCCTGCGGGTATAGTAATTCAAACGCCTCCTGCTGCATTCCATGCAGAAATAAGATCTGACAAACTGAAATCAACTCTTCCGGCCTGCGGAACTCCACCAGCTTTGCACGCTCAGGTACCCTAGAAATTTCCAAAATGGATTCCGCATTATTAAGCAAGTGCAGGGCGTGCACATAGGAAGCAAGCATTGCAGAATCCTCAGGTATATTCTCCAGATAATATCTACCAATTTCCGCGACTGTCTTCCATTCTACTAGTTCCTGTCTTAGTTGTGCCTCAAGCCTGCAAAATTGAGAGCTAAATGGTAAATTGAGCCGCCAGTTTTCCAGCAATGACAACAGTTCCTTATAATCTTTACCTGTTTTACTATGGGCATGAATGTATTGATACAAGGTTCTTCCAGCTGATTTTCCTTCAAGATTTCTTGCCAGGATATTCAGCGCTGATTCATAAACCTCAGCCGCAAAAAACACCGAACCTAAAAGATCGACCAATACAGCATCATCAGATGTTAAAGCTACGTGCTCCAGGTAGGTATTTGCTTTTAGATCTCTATCACCAAAAATTAGTGCAACCACCGCATTTACCATTTTTTCATCTTCCGCATTACCAAACGTTTTATCTGCTAGAAAGTCCTCTTTTACGAAATTTCCAATCTGTCCATGTAGACTGAGTTCGACTATCAAATTGAGATACAGTATTAAATATTTGTTCTCAAAAACCTGTATTGATTTAGCAAATCGCTTAGATGCTCCACAGTAGCCAGACATGTCGTCTTTCTTTTGATAGGTGAAAAGCAATAACAACAGTGCCTCCGGACTCAATTCAGGCTTGCTTTCCAGCACATTTATTGCACGTTCCTCCAAACTACTAAGTTGCAATGCGTTTGCAGTCTGAATAGCAAAAATCTCCTGTTTATCCGACATACGCTGATAGAAAGCTTCTAACTCTTCTGCCTTCTGCTGATCTCCAGATAAGCTAAACTGTGTAAAAATGAGCAAGAACTCCATACGCTCAAAGTTACCAGCGAGCTCTGATCCTGAGACCTTTTCAAGAAGCCGTGATAACATAACGTTTAGCTTAGTCATTTCTGCCCGGTGTACCTGATTATTTTCATAGTAATTGACAAAATACACACGGAAAATCTCCTTAAGTGCAGCATTGATCCAGAAGATCGCCTCATTATATCCATCAATAGTCAGTTCCTTTTCCTGATAGTTCAAACAGCTAGGCAATAAGTTATCGTCCTCAAGGGTCGCTTCTAGTTCCTGATCAGCTTCATTATATAAGACACGACGAAAAGTAATGTCATTTCGCACAAATATAGGAACGGCTTCGAAACTACGGTTGAAGTCCTGAGCTGCAACAGTAAGGGTTTTAATAGCCCAACCTACCGGATTATAAGCCTCCAGTGCAAAAATCTCTGCGATAACTTTGTTAAGTTCAGCCGTATCTTTCATCCTATACAGGCAAATAGCAGCGGACTGCGCATACAGAATATTACTGGGCTGCATTCCATAAGCTTTAAGTTTTGCTTTGTGCATATCATTCGTACGTCCCAGAAATCCCAAGCATTGTCCTTTCTGAAACTCCAGAAATGCCATGAATGGCGGTTCCGGTCGTTTAGAACTGGTTTGTAAACTATTCTCCAGGCTCTCTAATAACTTTAAGGCGGTGGCAGGTTTAAAGTCCTGCAACGTTTTTACATAGGTATCTACACGATCCTTCCATTGCACTTCCAGATCACCGGTATATAATTGAGCAAGGTTATCAATACGCGCCGTGAGTTCCCTGATCATCTGGGAAACATTATATACCTCCTGACTATATCCTTCTTTGATCTCCAGTTTACGCAAAGATTCGGACTGAGCGATTTTATTCATAAAAAGGGAATAAAAGGTATCCAGTTCAACTGCTGTTGGAAGTACAATATCAGGTTCATTTTCCATTGCCAGTAATAATAAGCTAATATCATAATCGCCGGGAGACATCACTCGAAATTTAAGCAGACCTTCCAGAATACCTACAGAATGGTAAAATGGAAGCTTCCGGCCATAATTACGTGCGTCTGCCTCCGCATATTCAGTGATCGTCTCCTGTATAACATCCTGCAATTCATCTTTTAAATATGTATCTGAATTAAGGAATTTGTCCATCCCCTTACCAAGAAAATATCCGGCAAGTGCCTCAGGTAAAAAGCTGGCAAGACCAGCAAAAATAGTAGTCAATAACATATTGAGATGCGGTTTATATAAAGTTGCACTAAGATGAATACAATCTAGCTGAGGAACAAAAATAATTAATCACATTTCTCCGACGGCTTGTAAAGCTCCTAGTGATGATGGTTAAATATCATCAATTCTAATAGCTCAAGATCTCAAGGTACATAGTAACTTCAGTGAGGCTTTAATTTATAACAAAAAAACTCAAATCTCTTTTAATCGCATTTTCAGTAAGTAAGCTTGGGGGGATGAGTAAATCAAAAAGCATATCTTTATAATTTAGATCAACGCTTTATATGGAACCAATTGAAAGAACAAATTATGTGGGAACAACCCAAGATAGCTTACACATGCTTCCTGCAGCAGTTAATATAGTGTGTCCATTTTGTAAAAGGAATGTTCATTTTCCTTTTACATGGAAGGTTAACTTTAATACTGTTTCAAATTATACTGTTTCATCATGTCCTGGCTGTAAAGGGAAAGTGCGATTTGTCTATTTTGGGGATATGGATGAGCCTAAAAAATTAGAAAATGGACAACTTTTTAGTATTCCTGGGGCAACTGCTAGAATACCAATTAAAGGAATGAATCAAAATGATAGTTTACCTGAGTCTTTAAAAAGAGCTTATACTTCAGCTATTAATGTATATAATACAGGAGAGTGGTCTGCTACGGCTACGTTATGTCGGAAAGTTCTTGAGGGGATTGCTCATACGCTAGTCCCAGATAGCAAGCCAAATGAAAATCTGGCTAATAGACTCAGGGCTTTACCAGATAAAGTAGATTTCAATAAACCGATTATGACTATTGCAGATGCAATAAGAAAAGGTGGCAATTTAGGGGCACATTTTGATTTGGAGAGAGAGCCGGATCAGGAAGTGACAACGTTGATGATCGATTTGCTTGATTATCTTATTGAATATCTGTTTGTTTTGCCATCTCGGATTGAGTTGTTGCATGATAAGATAGAGCATTTGAAGAATTCAGGAAAAGAATGAACAAAGTTATAAGAGGATAAAATATGCAAAATCATACTGTACCCAATTACGCCGATTTATTTGATGATTTAAATAGCTATGAAGTGGCTGTACAAGAAATACCGTCAGATACTATTATAACTGTTTGTATTGCACTGATCAACGAACTCAATTCTCCAGAAGATAAATTCAAATTGCAAGATAGGATTTATAAATCTCTTGCTAAAACATTTGATATGTCTGATTTTCATCGTATAGAAAAAGCATTTGCTGTTTTTAAAGCCACAAAAAATGAGAATTTTAGTGGTTTGATTTTTGGCAGACGTTATTTGTTGGAAATGATACTTCGGGAATTGAATCATTTCCGTACAATAGACTCTCTCTCTGGGAAAGCTATGGAGTTCGATTTTTTTAGAGCTTATCTTTTAATGGTCCAAATTGTAAATGAAAAAGACAACGAAAATATCAAATTTCAGAAACATGAAGATGGATTCCAGAGTTCAAAATATGAATTGATCTGGAAACCTATTTTACCGCAGTTTGAATTTAGTGAACGCCCTCATATCATTTTTGAAACTTATAAGCTGTTTTGCTTTTTAAAACATGCGAAACTCGAATATTATCAGGAATTAAAAGCATATCTGAATAAGAATGGATTTGTGAGTATAAGCCAGCTGCTGACAAGTTTTAATCAAGTTAATAAGGTAATCCAGAATGATGATCCGGATGCTATGCTAAGAAAATTAACTTATCTATTGCCAAATGTTGGGATCAAACAGGAGCATCTTATTGCACAGACCATAAATAAAGTTAACGGTATCACGAGTTTTTCTATGCGTTCCATAAAGGAATTTCCATTGTATCTTCAACCGGAAAGAGGGTATATGGTCATTGATCCTGATTTTTATCTGCGGAAAAAATATTTTGGGCCATTCTTTGAACTTTATCACAAGACAAGTTTAAAGCAAAGATTGTCATTTAACCAATACTGTATTGATGTTTCAGGAGCACTGGAGCGTAGCTTGTTGGAACCTTTGCTCACGATGGTCGTCAATGAAAATGCTAATGTGCTTCATTTTGATGACAACAGTAAAGACGTACCTGATGGTTACATCCGAATTGGTAAAATGATCTTCTTATTTGAGTATAAAGCATATATTTTTAATGAGCAGCTAACCAATTACCCTGAAGTAGCAGAGCTTAAGAAGTATATTGATGAAAAATTTGTACTGACTGCAAAGAAAAAGAAAAAGGGAATTACCCAGCTAAGAGATCAGATTAACGTCATTATTGGTGGTGGGTTTCATTTTGATCAAGCATCATTTCTTCGTGAAGGAGAGGAGAATGTCAGGATATATCCTATTATATTACATCATGATTTTATGTTTGGTATGCCGGGTGTAAATGAATATTTGAATGAACAATTTGAAAAGATAGTTCCTGTACACGATCTGCGTTATGAGATCATGCCCGTAACTGTGATGAACCTTTCTGTCTTGCTTGATATGGCCTTGGGCCAAAGGGATATGATTTTTATGGAACAAATGCTGATTGATTATCTCAATTATCTTGAACAAAATAGAATGATGTTCGCCCAAAATCAGACAAGTTCAAATTTGATGGCTGGACACATGAGCTTTGATGAGCTATTTCGGCTACATTTTGTACAGCATACTGCTACTCCGGAGGGGACACAAAAAGAGACTTTAGAAAAACTACTAGTGTTATCTGAAATATCTTTCGATGATTATAAAAAAGAACTTTAAGAATGGAAGATTAATAATTTTTTGAATTTTGCGTTTCTCTCATAGTAGTTTTCTAGGGAATACTTCGGTTAAATGTTTTTATACTTATTTACCAGACGTTTAACATGTTTGGACATTGCCTCATGAAATATTACCTTCCGTTTTTTTATTTGACCGAAGATTTTTTCAGAATCTATTGTATTGGTAGCCCGCCTCATGTAAGAAATGTAGTTTGATTTTTTAGTTTTGTTATCCTCCATTTTATTACGTTCGGCGTTCTTCGGTTCAGCTTCTGGTCGCCTGTACACATAATTCCCATTATCTTCTTTCACAAGTCGCTTTATTTTAAAAGGCTTGTCTCTTTCCGAATCTAAATCAACCCTTTTATATAGTTTTACCAACCTAGACTTAAAGATAATTGGTTTAGTTCCTGAAGCCACAGAAATTTTTACAGCTCTTTCAGCTTTTCGTTTGACTGCATAAATCATTCTTCGGTAAAACCTTGCCAAATTTGCAGATTTTACAAAAATCTCTAAACCATTGTATTCAAAACCTAAATAGGTGAGTGGTTTTCCTTTTAAAGATTTGCTTTGTTGAAACTCAAATGTCTCAGTTTTATGCTTGCTTATTTTAAGATTAACTTGGGAGATTTTCTCCTGTACGATTTTATTTATTTCTTCCTTTTCCTCAGGTTTACATATGATTAGGATATCATCAGAGTAACGGCGGTAATAACAATTACGTTCATTAACTAAGGTTGTAATTATAGATAAATCAAAATCTAGCAGGTACAGATTGGCTAATATAGCACTGATTGGTAAACCCTGTGGAATACCTACCTGCTTTCCAGTATCCTTGTCAACGAACTGTTTGGAAAAGACTCGGATTCTTTTTGTGTTTATTGCTGCTCTTAGTTGTGCAGGATTAGCAAAAAAAGCCTCAATTCCATATTGTTTTCTAATAGAAGCTAATTTCTCTTCATCAAATCCCGCTCGTCTACCATGTTTAATTCGTTTTAAACGTAGGTCATCTTTCAGGATATAATTAAATTGTGTACATGCTTTAAACACATTGTAGTGATCGGCAGGCAGTGTTTTCCAGATCTCGCCACTGGGCATAGGTCGGTTTAATAACTTAGCCCATGCGCCTTTTAGTCTTGTATGATCAAGACTGCTAAAAAAGCTTTCGATGTCGAACATTAGTACTGCACATCCATTTACCGATCTTTTCTTTATTTCTTTAAATGCCTCATTAGCGAAGTGAATGGTACTCTTGCCCTTGAGTATTTTTTCAGACTGAGGGATTCTCCTATAAGCAATTATAGACTGGGATAATTCCCAATTCTCTTTTAGCTTTTTCTCATAAAGGTCAATTAGCCATGCAGCGTAAAAGCTAAAAATCAATGCATCAATATGCGTTGCATAATGTAATGGCCTATTTTTTGCGGTTTGCTTATGTTTAACCGAGAATTCATCTGTTAACTTGTGTACATGACCGCGCTCTTGCGTTTGTGGATGCTTTTTGTATTTTCTTTCCTTGATTATAGCATGTAACAAAGGAAAAAAAGCATGCTTTTGAACAAAGGATGAATCCTGGACTTTACTATAGATTTCTCTACGTTTTATTTGGGTATTCCATTTTTTTGTAAGGTGAAGATAGCCCCGGTTTTTAAGCCATGTATCATCTTTTGGTGTAAAAATAAAGTCTTGCATACCTACAGCGTAACGGATAAACTCGAACATACTTAAAAAAAGGTCATTACCCAAATACATGAGTCACGCTAGCTAGTCCAATAAAGGATTCGGTTTCACCGTTCAATTAATACTTACAATTATGAAGCATTTATCAACTTTCTTCGATATCTTTACTGAGTACATGGTAATTCATCATGGTACTTTGCTAATTCTAAGCATCCTAACTGTTATAACAGCAGTAGGAAGAGCTTATAGAGTAGCGATTTGTCCAAAGTGTCTTAACCGATGCAATCTTTCCCCTATTATTCTTTTTCATATAATAGTTAATCTAATAAATTTTAAGACCCATACTAAATGATCGATCCTTCAGTTGCAAGACTTTAAACAAATATATGTTTTTTTGCTTTATAATATATAATTTTAGGAATGACTTATGATGCTCTTAAAATTGGTGATTTAGTTACTCTTAAATCACATGCCTATGTTGAAAATCTAACTTCAATTATTATCACTGGTGATCATAATTCATTACCACCAATTATGATGATTAAAGAAATCTATCGAATAAAAAACAACAATAACTCTACAGTTGATCATTTTATATTTAAATGTATATGGTTTTCAAGCGGATCAAATACACTTCAAGAAGGTAGCTTCAAAGATGTCCATCTAAAAGCTATAAAAAATGAAGAAACACTTGGCAATGGAAAGGTTACTATTGATGAAGGGGATATGGTTTTACTGAAATCAACCACGTTTGAATTAAAAAAAAGAAAATCCACCTTTTCTGTTGAAGAGGGCTCTTTTTCAAATGCTGACTCCAAAAATACGCAATCTGCACTTCTGACATATTTACCCCCAGTTTTTCATGTAATATCTATTAAAGATTTTATACCAAAGAATACTTCAAAAAAATCATTTACCAAGGATTATTGGCACTGCAACAAGAAAGTTAAATGTTTTTATTACAATAATCATAACGATAAGATTTCTGAAATTGAATTTCCGATAGAGGTTTTGGAATTATTAGAGCCCTTATCTGAAAGCATTTTAAAAGAAATTAATTCATTTATTTCTGATAAGAGCCATATTTTGTGGAAAGGAGAAGAAGACGAGACACTTATCCTGCAGCCTAAACTCATATCTTTTAGGAGTGGTTTTTATTTTTTGAGGTCGTATGATGTTGTTAAGAGGAAAAATATTGACGTAAATATTTTAAACGACTCTGTTTATAAGAAAATTGATGACATAATTAAGTTTGTCTCTCCTAAAGCTGATATGTCTTACCTTGGAATTGAGAGAATTATAGAAGATTTAATTGCCAAAATTAAAGTGGCTCACTTAGAAAAACTATATCTAAGGATAAAATACAAGAATAAAAATGATGAAATATCAATACGAACAATTAGTCGTTCGTATTTTCAGGAGAATCCTATCGATAAAAGTAATCTGCTTTACTTAACAGGTTATTGCCACTTAAGAAATGAGGAAAGAACCTTTTATTTGAAAAGAATTCAATATTTGGAAGTATTGACAATACCATACCTGTAAAGCACCTGCAGTAATTTTAAAGTAGAAAGATAAATGAAGCTTTGGAAAGCAGTTCTAATGAATCTTCGAGAAAAATGGTTTAACCTTACCATTTTTAATTGGAGTTGAAGGCAGTTTAAATATTTGAAAAACTAAATGCGGAAGAGATAACGTATAAAGTTAGCATTTCAGGAGATTATAGTCTATGAATTAATCTTATTATCTATGAGAAAGAGTTATTTTAAACCACGAAAGGTTTTTGATTTTTCACCACATCCATATGATGTTGGCAATCTAATCGGTCCTTGGCAAAAATATGAAGACAATCATTTTTTAAATAAAATATACGAGCTCGGGGAAGATAAGTTTGAGAGTTTTTATATGTGTCATCTTGCGCACACATTAGAAAACAATGTTTGTAATGAAGAGACGTTCTTTTTTAAAGTATGGGAATTTGTTGAGAATAGAATTGACAACTTGAAAAAGAAAGACCCTTTCTCTACTTATCACAACCGATATTTATTTAGGATCGAAAAATTACAACAATTTCAGAGTTACCTAAGTAGTATTGACGAATGGAATGTAAGGCCTGCACACCTTGTTATTGCTGAAAAAGAAGAGATCATTCAGAAGCAAAAGAAGGAGATTGAAGAACTTCAAGCTCGATGGAATAAAATTAAGGTATATGAAGTCTCTCAAAAGATTTGGATTAAAGAAGGTTATCTAACCACAGTGATTGATTTATTCCAACAAATGGAGAAGTTGGAGGTGCCCGGTGGTGGAAATCTTTTAAAATACGATCATCAGGTTGCTTATCCCAGAATGCTCAGTAAATATTTCGCTCATGGAGGTAATGATATACCTGTTGAAACATTGCGTAATTATTACGTGAGCAGAAAAGGTGATGAGCCTGTAAAAGGAACTTCCATTCAATCAGAACTTAAGCTTTTTGAAATAGTACCTGTAAAAGGAACGAAAAAATAACAACCGGTTCAGGGTTTGCATATGACCACGTTAAACCTATGGTCATGGTTTCGGGGGCTTTATGACCCACATTTGCTTCGTAAACTTAATACGGAGGTAATATGCAAATCGAGATTCTAACAAGGGAAGAACTGTTAAAGTTCAAGACCGAACTTATTCAGGAAATTAAACAAGCCATCAAATCAGAGGATGTGCAACCCAAACAATGGCTTCGCAGTTCCGAAGTCAGAGATCTGCTAAAGATTTCATCCGGCACACTTCAAAACTTGCGCATTAAGGGAATACTACGGTATGAAAAGGTAGGTGGTATATTCTATTATGCCTACAGTGATATTGTTCAGTTGTTGGGCGAAATTGGGAACTCATGATGGATACAGGAAAACAACTCACATGCTTTTTAAAGCTGGCCAGTAAAAACAATCGTTTCCATCAATCACATTTCAGCCTTTATTCGGCCATACTCATGTGCTATACTAAAGGTTTATGCCAAAATCCTTTCCGTGTTTCAAGAAGAGAGCTAATGAAGCACTCAGTGATTCATTCTTTTGCTACCTACCACAAATGCATGAAAGACCTGGTTAGTAACGGGTACATAGATTACCAGCCATCTTATCATCCAACTTTGGCCAGTCAGATCACTTTGTTAAATGATCTTGATGTGGATCATGAAGGGTAAGCTTCTTGCAGGTTATGTCCTTTTCCTTTTTTGGGAAAAGGAGCAAGCGGAAGTTGGGCAGTGGCCCTACTTGCTTGCCGTATACCTTGCAAACGGTGTTTCAAGAACCCTCCAGGGGTTCTTTAGTGTGCTGAAAGCACATTAGTAAAAGAAAAGCGATCCCCTTAGAGGGGGCTAAATAATTGATTATACAACTATACAATCATATAGCTATAAAGATATACTGATATGCAGGAGAGTTTAAGAACAGTAAAATATTCGGTATCAGATGCCATCAAGTTTGAAAAGGTTGCCTTGAAACTAGGCAGGTCTAAGCGTTTGATTTTTACCCAGATGGTTGATTATTTCTATCGAAGTAAGAAAGATCCCAAGGACCTGAACGATGAGCTTTTGAAAAGCACCATATTAAAAGGCCAGAAAGAGTACATCGGTTTTATTAAAACCCAGGAAGCAGAATTACTCATTCCCATTAAACGGGATGTGGTCAGAATGGTAGAATCTCAAAAGACAATAATGGGCTGTTTCAACAGTCAGGTATTGCAATACAATAATGACGCGTTAAAGAACCAGAACCAGCAAGTATTAAGCCTTACCAGAATTCAGGAATTTATAAAAGGGATTAGTGATAAAGTGGATGAGAAGGAAAAGCTAAAAGTAAAGTTTCTAAGTATCCTGGATACTTATATCAGACTAAGGGAATCTTTTGGGTTGATGACTTCCGGCAAAGATAAAGAGGTGCTGATTGATAATACCCGGAAACAAGTTGCTAAGCTGTGATATGTATATCAATATTACCGATAGTGAAACCTCAAATAATAAAGGGAGCAGTAGTGAGCTTACCAGTTATCTGGAAAAGGAAAACAGGTTGTACAATAAACAAGAACCTGAGTATTGGTTTAATCACAATAGCCAGCATATCGAGCCTTTTGAAGTCAGAAGGGCTATTGATGGTAATATTGCAAAGCTTTGTAAAACTGATGCTAAATTCTTCCTGATCAATATCAGCCCGAGTCAAAAGGAATTAAACTTTCTGAAAGAGCGGTTTGGAGCAGCAGGAGTTAAGGATCAATTGAAACGGTACGCGGAAAAAGTAATGGATGAATATGCGAGGAATTTTAAACGTACGGGAATTGACAGCGCTAAAGACCTCATGTGGTTTGGTAAGGTAGAAAATTACCGTTACTATGGTTATAAAGATAAAGAAGTCTTAGAGGGCGTTAAAAAGCGTGGAGAACGTAAAGAAGGTGAGCAGATGCACATCCAGATTATAGTAAGCCGTAAGGATGCGACCAATAAGATTAAACTGAGTCCTATGAACAATTCTAAAGGAAAGAACGAAGGCCATTCCAAAAAACTAGGACAATTTCACCGGGTAGCTTTTAAGCAATCCGGTGAAACTGTTTTTGATCAATTGTTTCATTTCGACAGACAACTAAAAGATACCATGGCTTATGCCAATATCCATAAGAATGGAGATCTAAAACAAAAAGAGCAGTTGTGTGCATTGGAATTTGGTGCAGAACGAAATTATCACTCCAAATCCATCGCGAATGATTTTGCAAAAGAGGTGGCAGCAGGTCTTTTCCATTCTACAGCCGATATGTTTCAAAGCATAGGTAAGACTGCTTCCGATTTCTTTGAGATTCTGATGGAGCCAGTGTACAGTCCCGGATTAGACATAAACCCGGTGGAGGAAGCAGAAAAAAGAAGAAGAAAAAAACGGAAAGGTCGAAATCAGGGCCAAGGCTAAGGGCTTAGTCGGTAATGGTGGTGGATTTTACAAGGGCAGTTTTGCCCCACGCGCATTTTCGGCCTGCAAAATCCCTTGCGCTCATTGCCCAATTGGATTTTGCTCTGGTGTTTACGGAAAAAGCCTCTGCTCTAACAGGCGGTAAGAAGCTTAACACTCAATGGAGGAGTTCTTTTAAACTACGGGCTTCCGGATTTTGGCTTGCCAGTGTTCCCGGCTCAAAGTCAAACAATTGTTCCATGATGACTACTTTCTCGTAGGGAATGTCCTGAACATCATCGACCAGAATTTTCCTATAATTGTGAAATGTGTTTAAGGAAACACCCAATAGTTTTGGAAGAAGTTGTATTGCTTTGCGGTATTGCCATACGTTTAGGTTGTACAAATATTCATTGATCCTGTATTTGCTAATCTGTTCGTTCATAACGTTAGTTTTAAGGGTGTATATGACTTTAGTTTACGGTGGTGGTATTGCTTACATAGAGTACAGTTTGCGTAATGTCAATCAGGTAGATAACCTCTATCAGCTTTTCCAGATATTCTTTTACAAGCACCATCGCACTTCCATCCTCAATAACTTCATCAATGGTCGTCTGACGATAGGCATATTCAACAATCCGGCTCAACATTAACCGCCATTCGTTCAGGCTTAGAAAACTGAAAAAATCTTTAAAAAAGCAATGGGTGTTTTTAATCTCTTCCTGAGAAAGACTTTTAAAATGGGTACTTATTAATACGTTGTAATAGCGGGTGAGGTCTTTTGCACAAGGTGAGGCATTGGAAGAAGCACAATGAAGCGAGAATTTTGTACCTTTACAAAAGAAGATGTGTCCGGCTTCTAAAAGTTTAAGTAAACATCTGTAATTATAAAAATACTCTTCGCTTTTACCGTGTTGTAGGGTGCTGCACGCTGAGCGAATCAGGTCGTGGATTTGTGTGCGGAAGGCTTCTATATCAATTTCATATCTGCAAAAGTCCGCAATGAAGGTGTGAGGGTTTAAGATCTGCTTATGCGTAAGCTGATTGTACCGAAGGTTTCTTTTGTTGCTCATAATTTTTAAAATTAATTGAGCCCTGGAGATGCAGAAATAGGTGCGGAACTGCATCTCGTGGTTGCATAAAAGTTTCTGAAGCCTTACGTAACACGAGTGTACAGCAGTCCCGCACCTATTTTAGGAATATGCAAATATAGCATATTAGTAAATAGGCTTGGTATTCTGCTGTCTTGCGTTACGGCTTCAGAAATGCAACCGCAAGACCCTTAATGTCTTAATAACTGTTTATTATCGCATATATAATTATTTAATACTCTAAGATAAGGATATAGCTTGTATACTCCAAATAAAAATACTCTTTTTATGGAGTGTATTAAAATGGAGTATTTTCTTTACTTTATTTCATGGCAAACAAGAATCTTTTAACAAGTGAAAAAGAGCTAAAGAAAATAGGTTTAAGACTTAAAAGCCTTCGGAAATCCAAAGGTTACACAAGTCCAGATACGTTTTCTTATGAAAATAACCTGAATCGTTCTCAGTATGGTAAGTATGAGGCTGGAAGCGCCAATATAACTATTGGCACATTGATCAATATTTTAAATTGCTTCGGTGTGACCTTAAGTGAGTTTTTTAATGAGGATTATGAAGATCTCGGTAATGAATAATTGTAGTTTAGGGCAGTTGAACAAATATCCAGAGAACTCCGATGGAGACTTTTACGTTGAGAATCAAGTTTGTACTGCATGCGGAGCTCCAGAGGCAGAAGCTCCTGACTTAATTGAGCATTCAAAGCTTGAGTATGGACATTGCTATTTTAAGAAGCAACCCCAAACACCGGAAGAACTTGACAGAGCCATAAATGCCCTGTCAGTTTCCTGTATTTCAGGAATCAGATATGGGGGAAAAGATGAGGTAATCTTGAAGCGGCTCTATGAAATGGGGTTAGAAGATGAGTGTGATCACAAACCTATTGGCAAATACAAAATGGTTGTTAGAAATAAAGTTGTATTTCAATATCAAGAAACAATGGAGAAGCCATTCAAGCGTTTGGCTTCATGGCTTTATAAACGTGTTAAAGGCATTAAATAAAACACTTGATAAATTATATCTGAATCATTTAAACAAGATCGCTGAGATTCTGAGGTGCTCCATGAAAGATTTTTTACTGATCAGTCCTTAGCTTAGCCATTTGTATAATTAATCTATTATGGTTGACATAGAAAGAAGAAGAAAGCTCGCCCTTCATTTACGACATCTCTCCGTTGGGCTTATTTCAAATGATGATTTTGAAGATAATCTTATGGATGACGTTACGAATGGCTGGCTGCCGGAGCAATACTATAAATCGAAAGACGCCAAATTTGACGATAAAATAATTCAACCTATGCTTGAACTCTGCTGGGGATTATACGATGATACGAGAAATCATAGATTAAGAGGGGCGGACAAATTACCAGAACAGAGCTTGAAAGTAATCGCTCGTTGTATATTGTTCCTTCGGGGTGATAAAGAATATGAATGGCCATATTTTGACACTAACAGTCCCTTATTCAAATTTTCATTGGGGGAAGTTCTCTTGACTATTCTTTCTCTTGGTCAGTACTACCGAGACATAAGGAAACAACAAGAAAAAGCATTCTTGGAATTTCAAAACCTTGGTAATTTTGATATTTGGCCATTTCTCAACCAGAATGATTATGATGAACAATTGAAATATCATCCATTCTTAAAATAGAAACCTACAATCTATGCAGGTAAAATAACAAAGCGGAAATGATCTCCGACCATTCCCGCTTTATAAATTAACGCTCTCATATATAAAGACGTTAAGAAGCCTTAAATATTGTGTAGCCTAACAGATTAAATCGCTGCATATTTCTTTTTCAGCAGCGCCATATCAGCACCAACCTTAATATCCAGGATTTTTGAATAGTGCTGAGTAGTCTGGATATTTGTATGTCCGAGCATTTTTGAAACACTTTCTATGGGAATCCCATTCAATAGAGTAACGGTTGTTGCAAATGTATGCCGAGCAATATGAAAGGTTATGGGTTTGTCTATACCGCAGAAGTCAGCTATTTCCTTTAGATAACTGTTCATCTTCTGATTGCTTAAAACAGGAAACAACATTCCGGTATTTAAGCAGATCCGGTTTTCCTGATATCGATTCAATAGGGTGGAGGCCATTGGCAGTAAAGGGATGCGTGCAGGGGTGTTGGTTTTCTCTCTTTTTATGGAAATCCACTTCTCGCCATCTATGCCATTTACAATGTCTATCCCCCTTAGATTTTTAACATCTATATATGATAGTCCAGTATAACAGCAAAACAAAAAGATATCTCTTACATGGGTAAGCCTTTCAGTTGCCATCTTTTTATTGGTCATCAACAAAATCTCTTCAGTATTGAGGTAAACCCGATCTACTTTTTTGACTTTAGGTTTGTAGTTTAAGAACGGATCAATTTTTAACCAGCCATTGGAAAGGCAAATTCGGATAATCTTGCCAAAGTTCTTCAGGTACTTTACAGCAGAGTTGTTTGCGCATTTACGGACAGAACGGAGGTAATAATCATACTCAGAAATGAAAGTATAGTCTACTTTTTTGATTTCAATATCTATGAGGTCGTATTTCCAGGTTAAGAAATCTATTGTGTGTTTTAATGAAGTGCGGTAACGCTCCGCCGTTCCTTTCTTAAATTCACTTCCAATCAATGATTCCATTTTCAGGTTATGATCTTTAAAGACTTCAATCAAAGTCATACACTTTTCCATTTTGCCCTGGAATTTATTACGCAGCGTTTCGGCAGTAATCATTTCATCGGCTTCCATTAAAAGACCGTGGGCTTCATAAACTTTGATCTGTAAATGGTCTAAGAAGGTGTTTAGCGTCTTGATTTCTTCTTTGTTACCATTTGCCCTGCCTACACGAGCATTCCATCTGGAGGGGTCACAACTACGTCCGGTGGTCACTTCTGATCGGTTACCATTCACAGTAATGCGTAAATAGATAGGGGCAACGCCTTTTTGATAATTCTTTGGCTTCTTCATGTAGAAGAGCAAGCTGAAATTGGTTTTCATAATGTTAAACATTAAAAAGTAAACAAATTTAGCCTTGCAGTAATTGAGAATCAAGATGTTTAGTCTTGTAACCTGTTCAATATCAGTTTGATATTTGATTTCTGGTGAGTCATTTCCTTTTCAAGATTTACTCACCGAATCACTCACCAATCTTATATGAATTAATGAGAATTTTGATACCTGATAAAAACGAAAAAGCCTGCTATCGTATGATTTGCAGGCTTTTTGTTGGTTTTGATACCATGTTGGCGGAGAGTGGGGGATTCGAACCCGCGGACCCTTTGACAAGT
Organism: Pedobacter sp. KBW06; assembly: GCF_003852525.1. GTDB lineage: Bacteria > Bacteroidota > Bacteroidia > Sphingobacteriales > Sphingobacteriaceae > Pedobacter. The sequence goes on along the minus strand of NZ_QAJL01000003.1, from coordinate 478,388 downwards.
CAACAGTTTTCAAGACTGCCGCAATCGACCACTCTGCCAACTCTCCGCGACAAAAGTACAAATACCGCTTGATTCTGCAAATTATGAATCAGATAAATTAACGAAAACTTGATAAGCCCTTAAAGATGAGTTAGAAAAATTTTTTATCTTTCTGAATTATCCGTGTCAGAAGGCGTTTTTTTGAACATATTGAAGTTCGGCCTGATGATTTTTACACTTCTTTTCGACAAATCTACACTCGCATTGAGCTCAAATCCGACCAATAAGATCAAAGAATTCAGATAAAGCCAGATCATCAGGACAATTAAAGTGCTGATGGAACCATATACTTTATTGTAGGAACTGAAATTGTTGATGTAAAAAGAGAAACCCCAGATCGTCAAAAATGCGAGAATGGTAGCCAGACAGGAGCCTGCACTAAAGAATTTCCATTTCTTCGCATGTGCCGGTCCGTATTTGTATAAAATGGAAATCGTTACAAAGTAGAGGATGCCCAGGAGCGACCAGCGGGTCAGCTGGATCACGTAGGCAATAAAGTTCCCTTTGATGTTCAGCTCACCGTCGATATAATTTAGTGCCACCTCTCCAATCGTCATGGCCACGATACAGATGATTACGGATAGGGCAATGGCTATAGTCAACAATATCGCAATCAGGCGTTGTTTTACCCAGGTCCTGGTCTCTATGATCAGGGACGACTTATTAAAAGCCATCATGAGGCTATGTACGCCATTTGTAGCGAAGAATAAGGACAGAAAGAAACCAAAGGATAACAATCCGCGGTTAGGCTTGTTCACGATCTCATTTAAGGTCGTCTCAAAGGCCCTGTAAGCATCAGCTGGCAGGATAAGTACGATGAAGTCCATCAGTTGCTTCTGGAAGCCTATACGCCTTGGAATAAATGGAATTAAGGTAAAGAGAAAGATGATGGCAGGAAATAACGCCAGCATGAAGTTATAAGCAAGGGAAGAAGCTTTATTGACTAAAGAATCCTTCCCAATTTCTTTGAAAAAAAACGAAGCAACAGTATAAAGCGGGAGCGGGCTGAAACCAGGAAGTACACATACTTTGGTCCAGGCGATAAACAAAGCATAAATCCTGACTTTTAATAATTGCCTATGTACCCACTCCATCTATCAAATTTAATTAAAAAATCCCTTTAACTTTTCCATGAAATTTTCAGGAGGAGAGCAAGGTTTATTTTTCGCCATATCTACGAATACCAGCGTTGTTTTTCCGATGTTGATCAGTTCTTCCGCTTCATTGAACAATTCATATACAAAATGTATGCGGACACCCGGAAGGTCATGAATTGTCGTTTTGATGGTAATCTCCTGATCATATAATGCCGGTTTGATGTATTTACAATTCAGCTCTAAAACAGGCATCATCACTCCGCTGCTTTCCATACTGGCATAATCCATTCCGAGGCTTCGCAGCATTTCTACCCGCGCCACCTCATAATACTCTGCATAATTGCCATAATATACGTATCCCATCTGGTCCGTTTCTCCGTAGCGTACCCTAACCTTAGTGCTATGTGTATACATCCTTATTTGTAAATGTTGCGTTTGTTTAAAGCTTCTCTGTATTTTTTCGCATTGATCTCATGTTCCTGAACGGTAACTGCAAAATTATGATAACCAGAAAAATCCTCTTTCGCACACATATAAATGTAGTTGTTATTGTCTTTGTTCAATACCGCATCAATTGCGTTGATACTAGGCATCATGATTGGTCCCGGAGGCAATCCTGCATATTTGTAGGTATTGTATCTGGACTGAACCTGTAAAAGGGCATTGGTTACTCTTTTTACCGTAAAATCATCATTTGCATAGATGACTGTCGGATCTGCCTGAAGCAGGATTCCCTTTTTTAAGCGGTTCAGGTATAAGCCTGCAATAATAGGCATTTCTTTATCATACAAAGCCTCCGCATCTACAATGGAAGCAAGGATAGAGACCTGGATAGGGCTTAAATTTAAAGCCGCTGCTTTCGCCTTGCGCGAATCATTCCAGAACTTCTCATATTCTTTTTGCATTTTCTCAAAGAACTCAGAAGGGGAGGTATTCCAGTACAACTCGTAAGTGTTCGGAATAAACATCGTATAGCTATTGTCTTTATTGAAGCCATATTTTTCAATCAATGCTGCAGAATCCAGCAAATTGATAAAAGTAAGTGAGTCAGACTCCAGGTTTTTAGCCAGGTATCCGGCAAAATTCTCTTTCTTTCTGATGTTCTGGAACTTCAGCTTTACCGGCTCCTGATTTCCTGCCTTCAGCATATTGATCAAACCGCGGTTCGTCATTCCTTTGGCAATCTTATAACGTCCCGGTTTCAAAGCGCCTTTCAGGTCCATCTTTGCTGCAGCCTGACTAAACGTTCCGATATCCGTCAGGATGTCTTTGCGGCGAATTTCTTCAAATAAATCATCCAGTGTATGTCCTGTTCTTACATAAAGAAATTTCTCTTTTCCTGTTGTATTAGGTGCAAAGTAAACCTTATAGAACTGTAATCCGTAATAACCTCCAATAACCACCAGGACCAGTAATGCCCCTAATATTACCTTAGTTTTTGTTTTAAAGCTTTTCTCGTTTGTCATAAAATGATCGTAAATTATTTTTTGTTGGATAAGGTAATATTTACCGGTGTGCCTATTTTAACTTTCGAAACAGAGTCTGTCAGGAAAGGATCTTGTCTGATAATAACGGCATTTGCGCTGTCTATGATCTCTCCCTCATAAGTTATTGTACCTAAAGTCAGCATTGCTCCATTTTTTAAAGCAAAAACAGCCTCATCTTTAGTCAGCCCGATTAAAGAAGGAATGTCAACTTCTTCGTTTCCTTTTCCATCACCCAGCACAAAATCAATTCTGGAACCTTTAGGTAAAGATTCACCAGCTTTAAGCGGCTGTCCCCCAAATAATGCCTGAAGAACTACATCCCTGCTCACATCAGATCTATAAGTGGTATCCCCAAGTTTAAGCCCGTAATTCTCAATCAGCGCCTGTGCTTCTCTCAAAGGTTTAAACTCGATATCCGGAAATTTAACATTAGGTGCCAGGGCTACATTTACCGTCAGGTAAATCGTTCTGTTGCCTTTCACAAAAGTGTTGGCCTCGGGATCCTGATCAATCACAATTCCCGGAGGCGAATCCATCACAAAAACAGAGTCTACCTCATAACGAAGCCCAAGAGACTCCAGCTTACTTACCGCCTGTGTAAATGCAAGCCCCTTTAATGTAGGCACATTTAATCCCTCGCCATGTTTGGTGTAATATCTTAAACTAAAGAAAGCAGCCAGTACAATCACCACTACAGTTACAATCGCGGCAATAAAGTTGTTTCTAAAGGATTTCGTCTTTAGGTAAGATATGAATTTGCTCATAGGTGTTTTTTTCGTTCTTATTGTATTTCGCCCAAATTTAGACTAAAAAAATATTTTATTGGAATTAAAATAACATCTGCACCAACTAATTTATATTTGTGCATACATTTAACTTATTACTTTTAATAGGTTTTAACACGCTTAAAAATGAAGAAAACATTAGCATTACTAACCGGTGGTACCACAGGTGAGTGGGTCGTATCGGTTAAAAGTGCAGCCACTATCGCCCAAAATCTGGATGCCGACAAGTTTGATGTTTATAAAATTATGCTAACCCAGCAAGGTTGGTTTTATGAACCTGCAGACTCCCTGAAAATTGAAGTTGACCGTAACGACTTCTCCCTGAACATTAAAGGTAGAAAAGTTACATTTGACGGCGTATTTATTGCAATCCATGGCTCCCCGGGTGAAGATGGAAAATTGCAGGGCTATTTTGACATGATCGGCCTTCCATATACGACTTGTAATGCGCTCACTTCGGCCGTTACTATGAATAAAGGTTATACAAAATCGATTGTGACAGGGATTGAAAACCTGAACGTCGCCAAATCGGTACAGGTTTTTAAAAATACAGGTTATAGCATAGAGCAGATTAAGAAAGACCTCAAACTCCCATACTTTGTGAAACCCAATAATGGAGGAAGCAGCATTGGAATGAGTAAAGTTACCCATGGTGCCGATCTGCAAAAGGCAATAGACAAAGCTTTCAAGGAAGATGATCAGTTGCTGATCGAAGAGTTTATTTCCGGCCGGGAGTTTACAGTAGGGGTAGTCAGACTGGATGGAAAAATAATGGTATTGCCGGTCACTGAAGTAGAAACCGCAAAAGAGTTTTTTGACTTTGAAGCGAAATATACACCAGGGGTAGCTACGGAAACGACACCAGCACCAATAAAAGCCGAAACAAAATCAAGAGTAGCCCAGATCGCAGAAAAGGTTTACCTTAAACTGAACTGTAGTGGCGTGGTGCGTATTGATTTTATCCTGACGGAAGATGAGGGTGATTTTTACTTTATTGAAATCAATACAATTCCTGGACAAACCGCCACAAGTTTTATTCCTCAGCAGGTAGCTGCGGCGGGAATGAAACTCAATGATTTTTATACGAAACTGGTAAAAGAGACCATAGGATAAGTACTGTGGTGTAAAAACTGTAATCGCTCTTTTCATCCCCGAATCTTTGCTGAAGGGCAAATATTCGAATGTCTTCAAAGAGGATTTCAGTTTTTTAATCATCCTGCAATAATTAAAGGACACCTGAAAACGCGTTTAATTGTATGATGTTTAGTTATTTAAGCAGGATTTATGATAAAGAGTTACAGGTTTTTGGAGAAAGATGAGCAACGTTTCTGATAAAGAAGATCAGGATTTCCGATAAAGAGAAACAGGATCTCCGAGAAGAATTAAACCTGTTTTAGCAGGTTTATGATCGCTATGGCCTAACCTGGGCTTAAAAAAAAGAAAGCGTGTTGTAACTAACAACACGCTTTCTTTTTTAACAGCTATTGAAATTAGAATCGGTATCCGATACTCAAACCAGATCTTAAACCTGCCCATGGGCCATCGAAATCCACTTTGGCACCATTACCGTCAACCGTATACTTGGTTTTTACCAGAGGAAGGTCACCGAGGTCGTCGTTAAGTGCCTTTCTCAATTCGTCTTGTTCCATTGAGTTTAACGCTTTCTTACCAGCGATATTTCCGGAAGCAAAGCCATAATTTGGTCCGATTAGCCATAAGTCAAGCGAGATGGACTTGCTTAAGCTCCATTGTGCTCCAATCAACACACCTCCTGTGAAAGTGTCTACACCTCCGCTAAAGTCCATTTTACCTTTAATATTGGTTCCATTTTGTTGGTACTCATAGTTAAATGGAAGATCTGCATTATACCTTGCATACCTTACAAAAGGAGCAACATAAAATCCCTGAAAAACACTTTCTCCAAAATAATACCTGAACTCAGGAGTGATGGAAAAGTTTCCTGTTTTAAAATCTTTAATACTTTCCCAGGTCTGGTCGTCATCAATTGCATTTTTAAGCAACTTGCTGAATGGCATTGATGATTTAGGCATAAACCTAAGTCCAAGAGCTAAAGATGTTTTTCTACCGATTGCCTGCTCGTATTGAAAAGAATAATTTTTAAGTGCCAGGGCAGCAACGTTCCATTTCACCAGGTGTTTCCCGGTTTCTGAATCATTGTTCTGCTGACCATAACTTACATTCCCTGAAAGAACGAGCGCCAGAAAGGCAAATGATAAAATAGTTTTAGTAAAGGTTTTCTTCATACTCATTGTTGTTTTTGATTTGTTCAACCAAAAGTATGTATTATACCCTATAGAACAACCAAATAGATTTATAGTCAGATCAGAACCACACCAATATGTGCTCCCGATTCGTATTTCGCCTTAAACTATCGCCGGTTTTCCGCTCCCAGGAACGGTTTACGCATTATTGTCCGGAACTTAATTTCTCAAAAAAAGATGCGTTCCAGGAAAAGGCCTAGGAAATTTTGCGCTTTTTCAGCGCAAAAGATTCCAGCCTTTGAGTGGTAATGCTTCTTTTTTCCAGACCTTAATTAAGGACCAGAAATAGGTTACACCTTAATCGTCTTCCACCTGCCTTTTTTAAACAGCACATACCCCGCAATTGCGATCCCTGTTTCTGCGACAGGAATAGCGATGAATACACCTGTTGGTCCCATCTCAAAATGTTTTGCCAGCAGGAAGGCCAACGGGATCTGGAACAGCCAGAATCCGAAGAAGTTTACCCATGTTGGTGTCCAGGTATCACCGGCACCATTAAAAGTGCTGATCAATACCATGCCTATTCCGTAAAAGATATAACCAAGACTCATGATCTGCAACGCATGAAGCGCCACTTCCTGAACCAGCTTATCGTTGGTAAAGAAGGAGATAAAATAATATCCGCCAATAAATGTAAACGCCATTACTGCAATCATATAGATTACAATATATTTAGCGGTTTTCATGACCGACTGCTCTGCACGATCCAGGCTTTTTGCGCCCAGATTTTGTCCCACCAAAGTCGCGGCAGCATTACTCATTCCCCATGCCGGGAGCATAAAGAACATCATCAGCCTTAATGCCGTCTGATAACCTGCAGAACCATGATCTCCTCCCGTGGTCGCTACCAGTTGCGCCAGAAAGATCCAGCTGCAGGAAGCGATGATAAATTGAAAGATTCCAGGGGTGGCAATTTTTAACAAGGCTTTTATTTGCTCAAAATGAGGTTTGAAATAGGACAGGTGAAGCTTTAATAAACTTTTTCCACTTACCAGGTGATATACCTGATAGCAAACACCGATGCCCCTGCCGATGGTGGTCGCGATTGCGGCACCGGTTAATCCAAATGCCGGAACCGGGCCAAAGCCATTGATGAGGATCGGGCATAAGATGATATTGGCAATATTGGCAATCCATAAGCTCTTCATGGCGATGGCTGCATTTCCTGCACCTCTAAAAATACCGTTGATCAGGAAAAGGAGTACGATGATCACACTTCCGCCCATCATAATTCTGGCGAATGGAGTGCCCTGTGCGGCTGTTTCTGCCGAGGCTCCCATGAGCAGCAGGATGTCTGAAGCATAGATGACACCTAGAATACTGATGACAACATTAACGGCTACTGCGACGATGATTGCCTGGACACCTGCTTTTGCTGCGGCTTCGGGGTTTTTCTCCCCAATCCTGCGGGCTACGACTGCCGTTGCGGCCATACTCATTCCTATAGCCAGAGAGTAAATGATGGTTAGTACGGATTCCGTTAATCCTACTGTTTGTATCGCATGACTGCTATTGTGAAGGTGGCCTACGAAATAAAGGTCCACCAGTGCGAATACCGATTCCATTGCCATTTCCAGCATCATCGGAATGGCGAGAAGGAGCACTGCCCTTCGGATACTGCCTTGAGTGAAGTCAAGGTCTTCACCCTTAAGGGCCTGTTTTAAAAGATTTAAAATTTGAGATAGCTTGCCTGTTGAAGCCGTTTGCTGATTTGACATAAATAGGGGAAAATGGATACAATAAACCGTTGTCAGCATGAATGCTGAACCTTTTAATTGGTGGAAGGAGGGGAGTCCTCGGTCTTAGAACCTTAAACGGACTGCAGATACAATCATCGTATTGCGGTTTAGTTAAGTACCAAATATAGTTTTTTTATGATGAAATCTTAAAAAAAGAAAATATTTTTTGTTCCCGTTTTTGTGTAAAGCTATCTCAGGGATAAGGCTGATCTGTTGCTGTTAAGAGGAAGGGTTAAATGCTGTAAGCCTGAATCATTTCTTCATTCACTTTGCAGCCTTTTCCGGTATTGGTATCGATCATCACATAGTCGAACCAGCCATCGGATGCGATTTTTTTTGTACGCTTATTTTCAATTTCAAATTGTACCCGGCATCCTTTTTCATTAATGGTCAGGATTCCGGTGCGGACGGCAATCACATCTCCAAGGATGAGCGGGCGCTTAAAGTCTACATGGGCAGTGCGGACCACCCAGCCAAAACCACTTTCAAGGAAAGATTCCATGGGCATTTTATAGAATTGTTCCATCTGGTCATACCTGGCGGCAAGTACATAATCGAAATATTTGCTGTTGTGCACGTGTTGAAACATGTCTATGTCATCCGGACGTACTTTTAATTCGCTTTCAAATATGCTGTATTCGTTCTTTTCCATGTTTTCTTCGTTCTGAGGGCAAAAATAGGGTTTAGATTTTACTTATATTTGCTCCCGCATCGTAAATTAAAAGCAGATGACAATTGTGGGCTCACAACTTGCGAATCATTAAAACTTAAACTATCTTTGCACCCAATTAATTAATCCATACACACTTTAGTATCATTCAAGAAATGTATTTAAGTAAAGAAAAGAAAGCCGACATTTTTAAAACACACGGCGAAGTAGAAACTAACACGGGTTCTGCAGAAGGTCAGGTAGCGTTATTTACATACCGTATTGCGCACTTAACAGAGCATTTAAAGAAAAATCGTAAAGATTTCTCTACTCAGTTGTCTCTACAGAAATTAGTAGGTAAACGCCGCGGTATTTTGGCCTATCTGTACAAAAAAGATATTGGTCGTTACCGTGCTATCATCAAAGCTTTAGGGCTAAGAGATATCATCAAACCTTTAGGTTCGAGAGATAGCAAATAAGCGTTAAAATATCAAGAAAAGCCATTCTAAAGGATGGCTTTTTTACTTTGAAAAATAAAATAAATATATATAAATCAGGTGTGTAGAAAGAGGAAAACACACCACAACACTCTTTAAATGAATGTAATAAAAAAATCGTTCGACTTGGGCGATGGAAGAACAATCGAAATTGAAACAGGGAAATTGGCGAAACAAGCTGATGGTTCTGTAGTTGTTAGAATGGGCGATACCATGTTATTGGCTACTGTAGTATCTACTGTAGGTGCAAAAGCTGGAGTTGACTTTTTACCACTATCTGTAGATTATCAGGAGAAATATGCTGCCGCAGGCCGTATTCCCGGAGGATTCTTACGTCGTGAGGCAAGATTATCAGATTATGAAGTTTTAATTTCACGTCTGGTTGACCGTGCTTTACGCCCGATGTTCCCTGAAGATTATCACTCAGACACTCAGGTGATGATCACTTTGATCTCTTCTGACAAAAATATAATGCCAGACTGTTTAGCAGGTTTAGCGGCGTCGGCTGCGATCGCAGTTTCAGATATCCCTTTCAACGGACCAATCTCTGAAGTACGTGTAGCTAAAATCGATGGTAACTTCGTGATCAACCCTTATGTAAGTGATCTTGAGCGTGCAACAATGGAATTCCTGGTTGCAGGTACTGAAAACGACATCGTGATGGTGGAAGGTGAAGCTGATGAGATCTCTGAAGCGGATATGGTGGAAGCAATTGAATTTGCACACAAAGCGATCGTTGTTCAGGTTCAGGCGCAAAAAGAATTGGCTGAATTGGTAGGTAAGACTGTTAAGCGTACTTATTCTCATGAAGACAGCAATCCTGAATTAAAAGAACAAGTGTATGCAGCTACTTATGATAAAGTATATGCAATTGCTAAAAGCAACACGAGCAAAGGTGAGCGTGGTGATGCTTTCGGTGCCATCTTAATGGATTTCATCGCTACTTTAGGCGAAGATATTGATGATGTAACCGGTTTCTTAGCTAAAAAATATTTCCATGATGTACAATATGATGCCATCCGTAACCTGGTATTAGACGAAGGAATTCGTTTAGATGGCCGTGATGTGCGTACAGTACGTCCGATCTGGAGTGAAGTAGGTTACCTGCCTTCTGCTCACGGATCAGCAGTATTCACACGTGGTGAAACCCAATCATTAACTACCGTTACTTTAGGTTCTAAAGACGATGAGCAAATGATTGATGGTGCTTTCATCAATGGATACAACAAATTCTTATTACACTATAACTTCCCTGGTTTCTCTACTGGTGAGGTTCGTCCGAACAGAGGTGCTGGTCGTCGTGAAATCGGTCATGGTAACTTAGCCATGCGTTCATTGAAGAAAGTATTACCTGGACTGGAAGAAAATCCATATACCATCCGTATCGTTTCTGATATCCTGGAATCTAACGGTTCTTCGTCAATGGCAACTGTTTGTGCTGGTACATTAGCATTAATGGATGCAGGTATTAAAATCAAAGCACCGGTATCCGGAATTGCAATGGGATTAATCACTGATGAGAAAACCGGTAAATATGCGATCCTTTCAGATATCTTAGGTGATGAAGATCATTTAGGTGATATGGACTTTAAAGTAACCGGTACTGAAAAAGGTATCGTTGCTTGTCAGATGGATTTAAAAATCAATGGTTTGAAATGGGAAGTGTTAACTAACGCACTAAATCAGGCTAAAGAAGCTCGTTTACACATCTTAAACGAAATGAAGAAAACGATTTCTGCACCACGTGAAGATTACAAAGATCACGCGCCACGTATCGTTTCTCTAAGCATTGACAAAGAATTTATTGGTGCTGTAATTGGCCCAGGCGGTAAAATTATCCAGGAAATGCAACGCGAAACCGGCGCATCTATCTCTATCGAAGAAGTAGGTAACAAAGGTATCGTTGAAATCTTTGCTGATAATAAAGCAGCTATTGATGCTGCTGTTGGTCGCATCAATGCGATTGCTGCTAAACCAGACATAGGTGCTACTTATGATGGTAAAGTGAAATCTATCATGCCATTTGGCGCATTCGTAGAGATCATGCCAGGAAAAGACGGATTATTACACATCTCTGAGATCGACTGGACCCGTTTAGAAACGATGGACGGTGTGTTCAAAGAAGGTGACAGGATTCAGGTGAAACTTTTGGATATTGACAAACAAGGAAAAATGAAACTTTCAAGAAAAGCTTTATTGCCTCGTCCGCCAAAACCGGAAGCAGCCGCAGAAAACAAACCTGCATAATACAAACATTAAAACCCCGCAATTCGCGGGGTTTTTTGTTTAACCCGAACCCGGTTTTTAACCTACCCTGGAGCAGGATACCGGAACAGGAATGCTTTCTATAGGAATAAGAATAATTTCTATAATGGTTAAAATACCTTCTCAAAGGCTTTTCGTGCCCCTCCTCTGAAATAGACTTCCCCGCAATAACTATAGCCCAGCTTCTCCAGGATTTTCAGCATGGGGATATTGTCGAAATTCGTATCTACTTTGATGCTGTGCACACCGCGTTCAAGACATACCCCTTCAATCATTTGAAAGAGCTTTGTGGCAATGCTTTTTCCTTTCGCAAGTTCTGATGCCGCAACACGATGTACAACCGCATAATCGGTATTGCTGAGCCAGGCTCCCTCGATACCTTCGTAGGCAGGTTCTTTATCAAAAATAATGGCCGCATAGGCGAGTACCACCTCGTCTTCAGTCAGGACGTAAGCATTTCCATTGTTTAAATCGTCCTGTATGCTGTGCTCGTTCGGATAGCCATCCTGCCACTGATCACTGCCATCCTTTCTTCTTTGCTCGATGGCGTATTGTATGATTTCCCAAATGATGGATAACTCCGCTTGTTTTGCCTTTCTTAAGATCATAATGAATGTATTTGCTGCCGGTAAAACTAAAATTATTATTTGTTCTTCCCATCGGCCATGCCGGGAATTCTTATTTTTATACTTTGATCTGATAAATTGCTTGAGCTGTTGTATGCCATAAACAGCTTTATTTTTTATATTTACTTCGTTAACATTAAAACCTGTTTATCATGAAACACCTCATTGCTCCATCTTTACTTGCCGCTGATTTTGCGAACCTTCAACGTGACATTGAAATGGTCAATTCCAGTGAAGCAGACTGGTTCCATGTAGATGTGATGGATGGTGTTTTTGTGCCCAATATCTCTTTTGGTTTTCCAGTGATGGAAGCAGTAAAGAAACATGCCACCAAACCGCTTGATGTACACCTGATGATCATAAATCCTGATCAGTACATCGAACGTTTTGCAGCAGCAGGGGCAACGGTAATTACCGTTCATTATGAAGCCTGTACACACCTTCACCGAACTGTGCAGGCGATTCATGCGGCAGGTTGCAAAGCTGGGGTAGCCCTGAACCCACATACGCCGGTAGCCTTGTTAAAAGACATCCTAGCAGACCTGGACCTGGTCCTGGTGATGTCTGTAAATCCGGGCTTTGGCGGACAACAATTTATCCCCAATACCCTGAACAAACTCAGAGAGCTGAAAGCAATGGCGGCTACCTTAAATCCGGACCTGATCATCGAAGTAGACGGGGGCGTAGGCATCCATAACATCGCTGACTTAATCCAGGCAGGAGCCAGCGCTTTTGTCGCCGGAAATGCCATTTTCGCAGCAGCATCTCCAAAAGAAATGATTTCAGAATTAAAAAATCTCAATGCAGGCATCCTGAAAGTTTAAATGCTGAAACGCCTCCTGTTGCTCTCTATCCTTCTCCTGGGTTTTACAGGGCTGAAGGCGCAACCTTTAATAAAGGTGACGGGAACGGTGACGAATGAACTGCGACAACCTTTGCCGGATGTAACGGTTCGCATCCTGGGGCAGGATCAATCGTCTTTAACAGATGAAAAAGGAAATTATACCATATATGCAGCGAGTACTTCCTTTGTACTGAAGTATTTCCTGTTGGGTTATAAACCCGTGCTGATCCCCATCACCCATGATAAGGCAGGGCGACTGGTTCAGCAGGTCACACTGAGCGAAAGTAGGAATGAACTGGAACAGGTCACGATTACGAATAAACAAAATCAACTCAGCAATAGTACCACCATAAATATTGCCGGAATCCCGGCCATGCCATCCCCCTCGGGGAATTTTGAAGCCATCCTTAAAACTTTACCGGGCGTTTCTGCAAACAATGAACTGAGTGCTCAGTATAGTGTCAGAGGAGGGAATTTCGACGAAAACCTGGTTTATATAAACGATATAGAAATCAACCGGCCCATCCTCATCAGAAACGGACAGCAGGAGGGACTGAGCTTCATCAATGCTGATCTGCTGAGCAGTGCGCGCTTTTCTGCAGGAGGCTTTGAAGCAAGGTATGGGGATAAGCTTTCTTCTGTGCTGGATGTGAAGTACGGAAGGCCTGATAGCAGTCAGACGGTATTAACGGCAGGGCTGAACGGTGCTTCCCTGAGTACTAAACTGCTGAGGCAACGCAGCTTCCTGCTCGCTGGATTGCGCTATAAAAACAATACGGGAATCCTGGGAACTCAGGACAATAAAGGAAGTTACCGCCCGAATTTCACCGATGCACAACTGATTTTTCAACAGGAACTCTCTCCAAAGTTCAGCCTTAATTTTCTGGGAAATTTAAACAGCGGAACCTTTAAACTCATTCCCGAAAGCCGCCAAACGGAGTTCGGTACCCTGAGCAGAACGGTCCGCCTGAATGTGGGATATAATGGTGAGGAGGTAGACGACTACCGGACATTGGGAGGAGCAGTGACCGCCCTCTATACACCAAAGCCCAACCTGGTAATCAAATGGATCAACAGCTATTTCAATAGCCTGGAAAGAGAAAACATAAACATCCAGGGCGCGTATTTTTTGAGGGAACTGAACACCGGTCTTGTGAAACCAGGGACGGAGGGATCTGCCACCGATAAAGGCAGCGGAGGCTACTTTACCTTTGCCGACAATAAACTGCGTTCCCAAAGCCTGAGCTCTGAACTAAAAGGAGATCAAACTTTTAACAACCATACTTTTTCCTGGGGATTGCGCTTCGAATATAAAAGCTATCGGGATGAACTCAACGAGTACAGCCTGATCGACTCTGCCGGTGTAAACCGTTTTTACGGAGGACCGGCAATTGACGTTAAAAATAAGCTGGAAATTCAGTATTACAGCGCTTACGTGCAGGACAGTTACAGCCTTTCTCCACATACGGACCTTCAGCTGGGGCTGAGGGCCAATTACAACAGTCTGAGTACTCAGCTGCTGCTGAGTCCGCGCTTACTGCTGGCTTATCGCCCAAAGGGCAACAACAAGATTTTCAGGTGGAGTGCAGGCATTTACCAGCAGGCACCGGATTACCGGAGCATCAGGGATTTTCAGGGACAGCTGAACCTGAATCAAAAAGCCCAGAGGTCTTACAATACTTCTGCAGGAATGGACTATGCTTTCGATGGACTGGGAACAAGACTGAAATTTAGTACTGAAGCTTATTTTAAATACCAGGACAGGCTGATTCCTTATATGATGGACAATGTGCGGATCAAATACCTGGCAGAAGAAATGGCAAAAGGGTATACCTATGGGGCAGATTTCAGCATCGGCGGAGAGTTCGTGAAAGACCTGGTTTCTCATTTCAGGCTGTCCCTGATGCAGGCAAGACAGCAGATCGAAAATGATTCCCGGGGCTTCCTGAAACGTCCAACTGATCAGCTGGTGAATTTCTCTGCCTATTTTCAGGACCGCCTGCTCAACAGTCCGACCTATAAAGTTCACCTCAACCTGCTTTACGGATCAAAATTGCCCATAGGCGCACCTTCATCAGACCGCTATACGGACAATTTTCATATCCCTGCTTATAAAAGAATTGACATTGGTTTCTCAAAAGATTTTCTGGATGATGCTGCTTTAAGGAAAGCCGGATTTCTGGATAAATATTTCAGTTCATGCGCAGTTTATGCAGAAGTGTTTAATCTTTTGAATATAGACAATACCGTTTCCTACCTCTGGCTGAAAGACCTGAATAACGTTCAGTATGCCATACCTAATTATTTAACGGGCAGACGGATCAACCTGAAAATGATCATTAAGTTTAAAAATTCGAAATAATAAACCATAGAAAATATTACATTTACAACTAATAAAAATAACATAAAAATGAGACATAATTTCGGCGCTGGACCCTGTATCCTACCACAGGAAGTTTTCAAGCAAGCATCACAAGCAGTACTTGATTTTAAAGACGGCTTGTCTATTCTGGAGATCTCTCACCGCACACCTGAATTTGAAGGTGTAGTTGAAGAGGCCGGGAAGTTGGTTAAAGAATTGTTAAATGTTCCTGCCGGTTATTCCGTTCTCTTTTTACAAGGTGGTGCGAGTTTGCAATTTGCAATGGTTCCTATGAACCTGTTGCCTGAAGGCCAAACAGCCAGTTACCTGGAGACAGGAGTATGGGCAAACAAAGCGATTAAAGAAGTCGCTACTTTTGGAACTGCAAACATTGTAGGTTCCTCAAAATCATCGAACTATACCTTTATTCCTAAAGACTATAGTATCCCTGAAGATAGTGCTTATTTCCACTGCACCTCGAACAACACCATTTATGGAACAGAGATGTTCAGCCTGCCTGAAACAAAAGTTCCTGTAGTTTGTGACATGTCCTCAGACATCATGAGCCGTGTAATTGATGTAGCTCAGTACGACCTGATCTATGCCGGTGCACAGAAAAATATCGGCCCTGCCGGTTTAACTGTAGTGATCGTGAAAGACGAGATCTTAGGTAAAACAGGTAGAAAAATCCCTTCTATGCTGGATTATAAAGTGCATATCGAAGGTGGTTCTATGTACAATACCCCGCCGGTATTCTCTATTTATGTAGCGATGCTGAACCTGAGATGGTTGAAATCTAAAGGTGGCGTAGCGGAAATTGAAAAAGAAAACATTGCCAAAGCGAAAGCTTTATATACGGAGATTGATAGAAATCCATTGTTCAAAGGTACCTGTGCAGTAGAAGACCGTTCAAGAATGAACATCTGCTTCGTGATGGAAAACCCGGAACTGGAAAAACCTTTCCTGAAGTTCGCCGAAGAAAATGGCATCGAAGGCATTAAAGGCCACAGAAGTGTGGGCGGTTTCAGAGCTTCGATGTACAACGCGCTGCCTATTACCAGCGTACATACTTTAATTGAATTAATGCAGATTTTTGCTGAAAAACACCAATAAAATATAAATTGATGATTAAGATACTTGCAAACGATGGAATAGATCCCATCGGTAAATCCATGTTAGAGCAGGCAGGTTTTGTTGTAGATACAGAAACTGTTGCCCAGGATAAATTAGCTGATGCTTTACAGAATTACGATGCGATTACGGTACGTAGCGCAACAAAAGTACGCCAGGAACTGATCGATCAATGTCCAAACCTGAAACTGATCGGTAGAGGCGGGGTAGGAATGGACAATATTGATGTAGACTATGCAAGAGGCAAAGGCCTGGCAGTAATCAATACGCCGGCAGCTTCTTCACTTTCTGTAGCAGAACTGGTATTTGCACATTTATTCACCGGTGTTCGTTTCTTACAGGATGCCAACAGAAAAATGCCTGTTGAAGGAGATACTAAATTCAACGCGTTGAAAAAAGCATATGCCAAAGGGGTGGAACTGAGAGGTAAAACGATCGGTATCATCGGTTTCGGCAGAATCGGAAGAGAAACAGCTACAGTAGCTTTAGGCCTGGGAATGAATGTCCTGGCTTATGATCTTTTCCCTTTTGAAGGAAACCTGACGCTAAACCTTCAGGGTGGTATTAAAGTAGACATTCCGGTGAAAACAGTTTCCCTGGAAGAGGTGATCAGCAATAGCGATTTCATCAGCTTACATACCCCATTTGCAGACAAGCCAATCTTAGGTGCCGAAGAATTTGAAAAAATGAAAGCCGGTGTGGGTGTGGTGAACTGTTCAAGAGGTGGAACGATAGACGAAGCGGCATTGATCGCTGCTTTAGATAGTGGTAAAGTTGCTTTTGCAGGTTTAGATGTGTTCGATAACGAACCTACACCTTCCACTGCGATCTTACAACATGCAAAGATCTCTTTAACACCGCATATCGGTGCGGCAACAAACGAAGCGCAGGAGCGTATCGGTGTTGAACTTGCTACATTAATTATTGAGCATTTTAATAAATAGCTTTTAATGAGGCACCCGAACGAAAAGGGTGCCTCATTTCCCAATCCATCCTATGCCAAATATAAAGCCTTTCTGCGGATTAAAACCTGCAGTACACCTCCAGTCAAAGGTGGTAACCCGTCCGTTGGAAAACTATGGAACGGGTGAAGCCCGCTTAATTGCGTCCGAAAATAACTGCAGTTTCCTGCACCTTATTAATCCGGAACTGGACAATCCATACCTCAGGGGAACCAGACAGGAGCTGATCTTTAAGAAGATTGCGGAAAATTTCGAAGGCTTTCTGGAGCATCAATACCTGGTAAAAGAAACTCAACCGGCAATTTATGTGTACCAGGTGGAACACGATGGCTTATGTCAGACGGGAATCTGGACATTGACACACATTCATGATTACCTGGAAGGAAGGATTAAAAAACACGAATCTACTGTTGAACGCAGGGAAAAACTGCTGGCTGATTATTTACAGCAAACCGGACTGGACGCCAACCCTGTCCTGATTACCTATCATCCTAATCAGCTGATTGACGAACTGACCGCAAAATATACCGCGCTAAATCCTGACCTTGATTTTACTTTTGCAGACCAGAGCCGGCATCGCATATGGGCAATCAGCGAAAGTGAAGATCTGGAGAAAATGGTGGCCGCATTTCAGGCCATACCTTCGGTATACATCGCAGATGGTCACCACAGAGCAGCCTCTATGGCTAAAATGGGCCTGCAGAAGCAGGTTTTGAATGGAGATAAGCACAATGGCTCAGAACTCTACAACTACTTCACGACAGTCTATATGAATACAACTGAGGTGAAGGTACTGGAATTTAACAGACTGGTGCGGGATCTGGGAACATGGACTGCGGAGCAATTTATGGAGGCGCTGAACGGTTGTTTTGAAGTCGAAACATCGGAACTGCCGGTGAAACCCGGAGCGTTGCATAAAATCGGAATGTATTTTCAGGGCCAATGGTATGTTTTAAGTCCTAAGCCTTCCATCTATGATGCCAATGATCCGGTGTCGGTGTTGGATGTCAGTATCTTACAGAATTTTATTCTGGAGCCGCTGTTGGGAATTAAAGATCCGAGAACAGATGCCAGGATCACTTTTGAGGGGGGAAGAACAGATGTCCTTGCCTTGCAAAATAAAGTAGATAACGGGCTGTTCGCCATTGCTTTTACCTTATTTCCTACTTCTGTCGCACAGGTGATCGCGGTTGCAGAAGCAGATGGGGTAATGCCTCCGAAATCGACCTGGGTAGAGCCGAAATTCCTGGTCGGACTGCTGACGAGCTATTTTAACTAGCGGAGCGAATTGGTCAGGACCCAATACCGGTAACCGAGTATCGCTTTCTGGAGCGTACTGAGCTTCATTGGGTCCTTTTTATACAGGCTGGGAAGGACCATTTTATTGACCTTCGCCAGCATTTTGAAAAGCCATGTTCTCATCTTAAATCTTCTTCATTTTCTTAAGCAGTACAAAGACCGTTCCGCCAAGTGCCAATGCCAAAAATATAATCGCATAAACATAAAAGGTTTTGCCTTTTTCTGCCCGCTGTGCTTCCTTTTTAAGGAACTGATTCTGGTCCTGTAATTTCTTGATGGAGAGCATGTAAGCCTGAATTCTGCTGTTGGTGGTATTGGCGGTGCTAATCACGTCTTTCACCTCCTGATCTTTATAATCCATCAGTATTTTAAGCTCCTTGAAGATGTTGTTGTCGTTGAGCACAATCTGACGCAGGATTTCATTGGAGTTCTTAATGTCTCCTTTGGTCTGAAAGCCGAAAATTCCGGTCCTTGCATCTAAACTCTGGTCATATAACCCAAAACGCTGGCTGCGCTCTGCGAGCAATCCGTTGATCTTTAAACGCTGAATCTGATAGGCACTGGTGTCACTTTGAAAAGCAGCTGCCCGGAAACCAAATCCAAGTAGCAGGAGAAGCAATAAATTTTTGATCATTCTATGTGTTTCTAAGGACTCAGCAAACTCCATGCCTCAGCTTTAGACTGGAAGTTGGGTTTGACCAGGGCCCAGGTTTCCCGGAAGAGGAGCGACCGGCGGTAATCCTCCAGATGCTGTTCATCTGCCCAGTGGCTGATGGTAAAGAACACATTGGGGTCTAGAGTGTCCTGCAACAATTGAACGGCGCTGCAGCCTTTAAATGCGGCGATTTTGGGTTGTACAGTTTTGAAGGTTTCTTTAAACTCTGCCACAAAAGCAGGGGAGAAATGCATTTTTACCAGACGGATCAGCATGAAATTATTTTTTAAGGATGAAATTCAACCCTGACAATATCGCTCAGGTGTAAACCGAGTAAACCGCTGGCTTTTCCCTTGTTGATGGCAATTTCCAGGTGGTTACTGATGCCAAAAAGACAGAGTTTCTCTCCTTCAGGAACCTCATTGTAATGCCAGCTCAGCTGGGTAATCGTTTCACTCTTTCTGAAGTACAAAGTGAAGTCCCGGTTCCGCTGAATCTTCGTGAACAATTCTTTGGTGATATTGGTGATGACGTTGGAAAAAGTGTCGATGTAAATCACACTTCCACGGATGATATCACGCTCAATCACAGGGTTTAGCAGCATGCGCTCCTCTACACTGTCGGTCGGCATTCCGATGTCCCTCAGCCTGCCGCCTTTGGCAAGGTGGATGGCCGCTTTCACAAAGATATCCACCAAAGGAAAATGAAGGTACTTCAGGTCCTGCATGATGTTCAGCTCCACGATCTCATCGGGCATCTCTTCAAATAGCAAAGAGAAGATGCCGTTGTCTGCACCCACGAAGTAATGGTCTTTGTATTTCAGGGCAATATATCTCGTGTTTTCACTGAACACAGAATCGATACCGATCAGGTGCACAGTACCTTTAGGAAAATAAGGATACACGTTCTTTAAAACGAATGCCGCATAAGAAATATTGAAAGATGGAACTTCATGTGTCACATCAACAATATTGGCCGTAGGTAAGATACTCAGGATACTGCCTTTGAGGGCAGCCTGGTAAAAATCTTTTGAACCTAAATCTGTCGTTAATGTAATAATGGCCATTAAAAATTGAATATTTATTCTTAATCTTGCGTAAGCGGCAAATCGCGTACAAATATTCAATTTTTATATCAAAATATACACCTCTATCTAAAAAACAATATTTTGAACGAACTTAAATTAACATTAGAATCGGTAGATCCGGTACAGTTTTGGGGAGCAAACAATGAGCATTACGAGATCATTAAGAATGCTTTTCCGAAGCTTAAAGTTGTGGCCAGGGGCAATGAAGTGAAAGTATTGGGTGATGAGAAAGAGCTTAAAGTTTTTGAGCAGAAATATACGCTGTTGCTGAATCAGCTGGAGCAGTATAGCACATTAACGGCCAGTGATGTAGAATCTATCCTCGTTTCAAAAAAAGCAACACCTGCCTCAGAAAATGGCACGGCCGAAAAGCCTGCTGTGGCTTCTGCGGGTGGCGGTGGTGAGGTGATCGTATTCGGGACAAATGGTTTAATGGTGAAAGCCAGAACAGCCAACCAGAGACGTATGGTAGACAGCATCGTGAAAAATGATGTACTTTTTGCCATCGGCCCTGCCGGAACAGGAAAAACCTATACTGCAGTGGCACTTGCCGTAAGAGCACTGAAAAATAAAGAAATTAAAAGGATCATTTTAACCAGACCTGCGGTAGAAGCAGGGGAGAGCCTGGGCTTTTTGCCGGGCGACCTGAAGGAAAAAGTAGATCCATACCTTCGTCCGTTATACGATGCACTGGATGATATGATCCCGGCAGAGAAACTGAAACTTTATCTGGAAAACAGAACCATAGAGATCGCCCCGCTGGCTTTCATGCGTGGAAGAACCCTGGATAACTGTTTTGTGATCCTCGATGAGGCCCAGAACTCAACTGACCTTCAGCTGAAAATGTTCCTCACCCGGATGGGACCATCTGCCAAGTTTATTGTAACGGGCGACATTACCCAGATCGATTTGCCTAAGAAACAAATGTCCGGACTGCACAATGCCCTGCGGATCTTAGATGATATTCCCGGTAT
Organism: Pedobacter sp. KBW06; assembly: GCF_003852525.1. GTDB lineage: Bacteria > Bacteroidota > Bacteroidia > Sphingobacteriales > Sphingobacteriaceae > Pedobacter. Next base: position 457,608 of record NZ_QAJL01000003.1, on the reverse strand, counting down.
TGAAATTATTTACCTGACGGGGGAAGATGTAGTGCGGCACAAACTGGTAAAAAGAATTTTAAAAGCCTACGGCGATATCCAATAATTTAAGAACAAATAACAACAGCTCTTTGGCAAATACCATGACAGCAATTAAAGAAACAAATTTTAGCTTTCCAAAGCAAACCAATTTTTACAAGGGAAAAGTGCGTGACGTATACACGATCAATAACGAGTTTATGGCCATGGTCGTAACCGACAGGATCTCTGCATTTGATGTGGTGTTGCCGGAAGCGATTCCTTTTAAAGGACAGGTGCTGAACCAGATCGGCGCAAAATTCCTGAGTGCAACGAAAGATATTGTCCCTAACTGGGTAATCGCTGTTCCGGATGAAATGGTGACTGTTGGAAGGATCTGTGAGCCTTTTAAGGTGGAAATGGTGGTGAGAGGTTATCTTGCAGGACATGCCTGGAGAGAATACAGTGCAGGCAGACGCAGCGTTTGCGGAGTGGCTTTGCCGGAAGGATTGAAAGAAAATGATAAACTGCCTCAGCCCATCATCACCCCAACTACAAAAGCGGCGGTAGGTCATGATGAAGACATCTCCAGAGCAGATATTTTAGCCCAGGGAATCGTATCCCTTGAAGATTATACACAGCTGGAAGCCTATACCTATGCCCTTTATGAGCGTGGTGCACAAATGGCCGCAGAACGTGGACTGATCCTGGTAGATACCAAATATGAATTCGGAAAAGTAGGTGCAGAGATCTTCCTGATCGATGAAATCCATACCCCGGACTCTTCCCGTTATTTTTATGCGGAAGGATATGCAGACAGACAGGCAGCAGATGAGCCTCAGAAACAATTGTCAAAAGAGTTTGTCCGTAAATGGTTAATCGAAAACGGTTTCCAGGGTAAAGACGGACAAAGCATCCCGGTGATGACTCCGGAAATTGTAAACTCTATCTCAGAGCGTTATATTGAGCTTTATGAGCAGATCACCGGCGATACCTTCGTTAAAAACGAAAGCGCAGATGTGCTGCAGCGAATTGAAGAAAATGTAGTCAATTCTTTAAACGGGCTTTTAGCAAACTAAAACCTGTTTTTAAAATCAGCGGTCGTCATTCCTAACCATCGGATGACGACCGTTATATCAACCCGCCAAACCGGATTGCATCCTTTCTGAAGGAATTATTCAGTCAATCCTTACTAAAACAGATAAAATTAATTACTTTAGCAACACAAATAAATAAATCAATATCATGAAATTTTCAGTTGACAAGCACGAAAAGTATGTTGTTCTTAAGCTTAGAGAATCTAAGTTCACCAATGACAATACCCCTAAGTTAAAATCTGAGTTCATTTTATTGAACGCAGAAGGTTACCATAACATCGTTCTGGATTTATCAGCCGTAAAAGAATGCAATGATTCTCAGGACCTGAGCAGTTTACTGGTAGGAGACCGTCTATGTAAAAAAGCAAATGGCTTGTTTATCCTTACCGGAATAAATGGCGTTGTTGCTAAAATACTGGAAATGTCTAACCTGGATCAGTCGCTGACCATCGTGTCGAAACTGAACGAAGCAGAAGACCTGATTTTTATGGAAGAAATTGAGAAAGAATTGTTGGGGAGCGTAGATAAAGGTTAATGAAGTTTGAGGTTACCATTTTAGGCAGCAGTTCTGCCACACCCGTATACAATAGAAATCCAAGTGCCCAGCTTCTAAACTGTAATGAGAAATTTTACCTGATCGACTGCGGGGAAGGAACCCAGCAGCAATTGATCAAGTATGGTTTTAAAGCAAGTAAAATAGATTTTGTATTCATCAGCCACCTTCACGGAGATCATTATTTCGGATTGATCGGTTTGCTTTCTACCATGCATTTGAATGGAAGAATAAAACCGATTAAAATCTTTGGTCCTGCAGCTTTGATGGAGATTCTGGACCTTCAGTTTAAACATTCTGAAACCATCCTCCGGTACCCTTTGGAATTTGTAGCCATCACTGCGGATGAACCCCGGCTGATCTTTGAAAATTCAGACCTGAGCGTATCTACGATTGTGCTGAATCACAGGATTCCCTGTACGGGCTTCGTCTTCACAGAAAAGAAACGGTTGCGCAAAGTGATCGTGGAAAAGCTCGAAGAAGAAAACATCCCGCTGGAATATTACCCTTTACTGAAAAGAGGGGTAGACCTGACCTTACCAGACGGAACAATACTCCTGAACAAGGACTATACCACCGACTCAGATGAGCCCAGAAAGTATGCTTATTGTTCGGATACCCTTTGTGATGGCAGCTATTTCGAAGAGATCAAAGATTGTAACACCCTGTACCATGAAGCAACCTTCTTACATGAAATGCTGGAACGGGCCAATCAAACACACCATACGACCGCTTTACAGGCCGCTGAGACGGCGATAACGACCGGAGCAAGGAAATTGCTCATCGGACACTTTTCTTCCAGATACAAGACCTTACAGCAGCTATTGGAGGAAGCCATGTCGGCTTTTGAAAATACTCAGCTGGCTCAGGAAGGAAGTACCTTCCAGATCTGAGCCGGCTCAGGTTAATCCCTGTGCTCCAAACCTGAATATTCTTTTATTCCCGGCCCTTTTTGCCTGACAAATTGAGGGATTTTCCTATGCAATAAAAAATACTTCGGCTTCATGTATATACATATGGACATATGCGTTATATTTGTAGATAACCAGCAGCCATTCTATAACCGTATGAACACAAGAAGAGATTTTATCAAAACAGGCAGTATCCTTGGTGCAGGGATGCTGTTGCCATCTTTGGATGCATTTACCATCGGGAAACCGGACTTCATCAGCAGGCGTCCGGCATTGTCTGACAGACATTTTACCAGTGAAGCAGTAGAAGCAACGATTAAAAACATGAAAAAGGCCCTGCCCAATAAGGAACTGGCCTGGATGTTTGAAAATTGTTTTCCCAATACCCTGGACACAACGGTCTACCATGAAATGAAAGACGGAGTTCCGGATACTTATGTGATTACGGGTGATATTGATGCAATGTGGCTGAGAGACAGCACCGAACAGGTCTGGCCCTATGTCCCCCTGGCAGCAAAGGACCCCAAACTCAGGCAGCTTCTTGCAGGAGTCATCAACAGGCAGGTGAGGTGTATTCTAAAAGATCCTTATGCCAATGCTTTTTACAAGGACGAAACCAAGATCAGCGAATGGAAGGATGACATTACCGCCATGCAGCCCGGAATTCACGAACGGAAATGGGAAATTGATTCACTTTGTTTTCCAGTCAGACTGGCCTATAAATATTGGAAAACTACTGCTGATGTGCAATGTTTCGGCAAGGATTGGAAAGAATCGGTTCGGCTCACGCTCCGGACTTTCAGGGAGCAGCAAAAGAAAACCGGAAAAGGTCCGTACTCTTTTCAAAGGAAAACTTCCTGGGCCACAGATGGGGTGCCGCTAAGCGGATATGGATATCCGGTGAAACCGGTAGGCCTGATCTGCTCCAGTTTCCGGGCCAGCGATGATGCAACGATATTTCCCTTTCTGATTCCGGCAAACTTCTTTGCGGTGGTCAGCTTAAGGCAAGCTGCGGAAATCCTTTTTAAGGTATACAACGATAGCACATTGGGGAATGACTGCCTGGCCCTGGCAGATGAAGTAGCCCTGGCCCTGCAAAAATATGGAATTGTAAAACATCCTGATTTTGGGGAGGTCTATGCTTATGAAGTGAATGGCTTTGGAAGTTTCAACATCATGGATGATGCGGGAACGCCAAGTTTATTATCCCTTCCATACCTGGATGCGGTGCAGGCAAATGATCCGGTATATCAGCGAACAAGAGCGCTGATTCTTTCTGATGCCAATCCTTTTTTCTTTAAATCCACACGTGCAGAAAGTATTGGGAGCCCGCATTCAGGGATCGATATGATCTGGCCATTGAGCATCATTACACGTGCGCTGACAAGCAGCAAGGATTCGGAAATCAAAGCAGCGGTAAAAATGCTGATCGATACACATGCAGGAACCGGCTTTATCCACGAAAGTTTTCATAAAGATGATCCTTCAAATTATACCAGAAAATGGTTCGCATGGGCAAATACTTTGTTTGCGGAACTGGTTCTTCAGATCCATGAGAAGAAACCGCATTTATGGAAAGAAATCTAAACCAACACACAACAATATGAAACCAATAAAACTTTATTCCTTTCTTTTAGCACTGCTCCTGTCGGGGGCTTTGTCTGCCCAGACGGTAAAAAACAAAGCACTGGCGGCGAAAATACTGGCCGACAGCAGATTGGATACCATAGAGAACCGTTCCCTGCGTTTGCTTAGCGGTTTTGCTGCAGGAACCTCTTATGGTGAAATCTGGATCCGTGACCTCAATACTTTTATCATCGGATCGCTGAGGATCCACCCTAAAGAAAAAGTCAGGGATATCCTGTTGTATTTTTTTAAGTTCCAGGACAAGGACGGGAACATTGTAGATGGTTATATCCCGCAGAAAAAGGCGGATAAAAGTTACGATCCGGAGCGCTTTATCTATTCTGATCTGGCGCCCGATTTTGCGGCACATAAAAATACGGTAGAAACCGATCAGGAAACTTCCCTGATCCAGGCCATCCGTAAATATGTAGACATCACGGGCGACCACAGCATCCTTGCCGAAAAGATCGCCGGGAAGACGGTAAATGAGCGGATAGAAATGGCGATGAACTTCCTGATGAAAGAACGCTGGTCGGCTAAATATGGATTGATCACCGGGGCGACCACCATGGATTGGGGAGATGTGCAGCCGGAAGCAGGCAGCAATGGTGTCTTGCTGAATAAGAACACGAAATGGGCAATTGATGTCTACGACAATGCCATGTTCTATATGGCGATCAATGACTTTCTTGCCATTCAGCCCAAAGGACTTAAAACGGGACAGGACTGGCGTAAAATCGCAGCTTCCCTGAAAAAGAATATCCGCCTGCATTTATGGATGCCCTCGAAAGGGAAATACCTTCCGCATATTTATTTAAACGGCAGCCCTTTCAGTAAAGATTTTAAAGAGGAAGAACTGCTGTATTCAGGAGGGAGCGCCTGTGCTATTTTAGCGGGGCTCAATACCCCTGCGGAGATAGCGGTCATCAATAAACAACTGGTAAATGCAGCTTCAAAGGAGAAACATGCAACGATAGGGATGACGGTTTTCCCACCATATCCATTGAAAGAATTTCCGAACATGGCGCCTTATGTCTACCAGAATGGGGGAGACTGGACCTGGTTTGGCGGTCGTTTTATTCAGGGGCTCTGCAAGTATAATTTCATACAGGAGGCTTATACGGAATTAGACCCTATGCTGGAAAGGGTGCTTAAGTATAAAGGTTTCTATGAATGGTACGAAGTCAGGACCGGCGAGCCTAAAGGTTCCGGTGATTTTCGCGGTGAGGCAGGAGTATTGCTGGATGCAATTACTGACCTTAGAAAATGGGCGAAAGCAAATCAATAGACTGATGTAACCGATAAAAAAGCTAATGTAATCCATAAAAAAAGCGGCCCTGAGATTTCAGGATCGCTTTTTTTATGACCTTGAAAGGGTCTATTTGTCTTTTTTCGAACCGCCACCGAACACAGAGAAGTGAACGTAACGTTTAGGATTTTCTTTTAAGTCGATGATCAGCTTGTCCAGGTTCTGAGAAGCACTGTTCAGGTTGTCATACATTTTTGTATCGTTGATCAACAGGCCTAAAGTACCTTTTCCTTCATTGATCTTACCCACAATGGCTTGTAAATCTGCCATTGATTTATTGGCATTGTCTATCGTTTGTTTGAAGTTTGCTGCAGCCACCTGATCGGTAATGCTGCCGATGTTGTTCAGAATACCATTGATCTTTTCGTTGTTGTTCTTCAGGTTCGCAGAGATGGCCTCCACATTCGCAAGAATAGAAGAGATGCGGGTTCCTTCAGAACCTACCAGGTTATCCACTTTTTTCGAAGTGGCTTCCAGTGAAGCAAGGGTAGAAGCAATGCTGTTGAAACTTTTGTCTACATTCTTCTGGAAATTAGGGTTCAGGATAGAGTTTACACTCGTTAAGATAGAGTCCATTTTCGCAATGATCAGCTCTGCTTTCTTTTGTACCGGCTGAACGGTTTCCAGCAGGCCTTTAGCTACATTGGCATTTAAAGTATCTCCGTCTTTTGCGTATACATTTCCGGTTCCCAGCGCCATTACAATGGCTTTACCCCCTAAAAGGTCAACGCTTTCCAGTTTTGCAACACTGTTTTTAGGGATTTCATACTTCCCTTTGATTTTTAAGGTCGCGATGATCGTTCCGTCAGACTGAAGCGTCAGTTTATCTACCCGGCCAATCTGATAACCATTGATCAAAACGGGTTTGGATACACCCAGTCCGTCTACATGCGAATACCTGGCATACAATACGGTTTCGCTGGAAAAAATGGCATTGCCTTTTAAAAAGTTGTAGCCAATGATCAACATGGCTATGGAAAAGGCTGCTAGTATGCCTACTTTGGTTTCGTTTGCTATTTTCACGTATGTATGTTTACTTAATTTACTTCTGTTTGTTTTTTATATTTCTTTACGGCGTCAAAAATAGCATGTACAATTTCCGATTGTCCGCTTGCAGAATTCATGTAATTCTCCTCTGCCGGATTCGATATAAATCCGATTTCCGTTAACACAGCAGGCATTCCAACCCTTTGTAAAATTAAAATCCCCTGCTCTTTTACTCCTCTGTTTACGCGTTTGTTCTCGTTGGTGTAGTTGTCCTGAATCAATCTGGCCAATTTCAGGCTTTTATCCCTGAATGTATTTTTAAACAAAGATAGTATAATAAATGTTTCGGGATCGTTAGGATCGTAACCGTCGTAGTTTTGTTTGTAGTTTTTTTCGAGTTTAATATCGGCATTCTCCCTGATGGCTACATCCTGCTCGTTCAGACGGTGTGTACCCGCAACGAAAGTCTCCGTTCCACTGGTGGAAGAATTCTTTACATAGGCATATCTGGGGATCTTTTTACCACCTTTTCCTTTGGTATATCCGTCTACCACTCTTCTGTCGGGCATAGAGTTGCAGTGGATAGAAATGAAAATATCTGCTTTGGCATCATTGGCAATTTCAGCCCTTTTATAGAAGTCTACATCTACATCGGTTTTCCTGGTATACAGTATGCGGACTTCCGGCATTTCTTCTTCAAACTTCTTTCCAAGGCGAAGGGCCACCTGCAGGGCGACATTCTTTTCTACAGAGTAACTGCCTGCGGCACCAGGTTTACCTCCTCCGTGACCGGCATCGATCACGATCGTTTTAACCTTATATCCTTGCGAAAAAGCAAATTCTGAACTTATAAACAATAAAATGGTAAACAAGAATATACTTCTTTTCAATCTCATCAGGCTTAACTCTTTTTTATTTTATCGGTATCTAACTATTATCCTTCTATCTTATGCTGATAGCTTTGTATCGCTTTCAACAGGCAATTGGTAATTTCTATTTGTCCGGCTTCAGAGTTCATATAATCTTCTTCATCAGGGTTACTGATAAATCCGATCTCTGTTAAGATGGCCGGCATTCCTGCTCTGGCCAATACGGCAAGACTTTTCTCCTGCACCCCACGGTTTACCCTTCCTACATTAACATATTCGTCCTGAACAAGTTTTGCTAATTTTAAACTTTGTGTTCTGAACGTATTTTTCATCAAAGATAGTATAATATAGTTTTCCGCATTATTGGGGTCAAAACCTTCATAATTTTCTTTATAGTTATCCTCCAGGAAAATGGCGGCATTCTCTCGTTTGATTACTTCGTCCTGTTCATTGATTCTTCCCATCCCGGAAACAAAGGTTTCCACGCCACGGGTCGAAGTGCTTTTCCGATAGGAACTTTCGGTAATGGGAATTCTTTTTCCATTACGTCCTTTTCTATAGCCCGTCACACTCGTAGAGCGGATCATCGGCATATCGTTACAGTGGATGGAGATAAAAAGGTCTGCTTTTGCGTTGTTTGCAATGGCAATGCGTTCGTAAAGCGGCACAAAAACATCAGTAGACCTGGTATAGATCACTTTAACGTCTTTCATATTGGCTTCAATCGCTGCTCCAAGCCGTAAAGCCGTTTTCAGGGCAACATCTTTTTCCGTGGAATAAGCCCCTCTGGTAGAGCCGTCTTTTCCGCCGTGACCAGCGTCTAATACGATGGTTTTTATTTTATATTCCTGCGTAAATGCTTGATAACTAGTGGTCGTAGCTAATATCAAAGAAATAAATACGATCAAAATTGCATTTGGTCTGAGCAATGGCATATTTTTCATTAATTTTGAACGTTTTGGATTAAACATTAATGCAAAAATAACATTCACACACGAATTTGAAACTTTTAAGCGACATCATTTTTTTAAAACGGCTTGTTTTATTAACAATTGTTAGTATTCCGGCACTTGCATCTTCTGGTTTTTCCTCGACACAACAGGTCATCCCTCAGGTAGATACCACTAAAAGAAGTGGTGTCAAACCCGGAATTAAGCCTGGAATAAAAAGTAATCCTGCAGATACTTCAAAATCCAGTGATAAGATTGAATACTCTGCCAAAGATTCCACAAAAGTTGATAAGAAGGAAGGCATCATTTATTTATATGGTCGCGCAAGGGTGGTATATCAGGGATTGGAGCTGGATGCCGATTACATTACTTACAATACCAAAAGCCATCAGATTTTTGCCAGCGGAAAACATGACGCCAAAGGTAAATATGTAGGCCGCCCGATTTTTAAAATGCCCGGACAGGGGAGCTCCCTGGCGGATTCATTGCGTTACAATACCGAGACTGCTGCCGGAAAGATTTACGGCGTGTTTACCGAACAGGAGGGCGGTTTTTTCTCCGGCGGACTTGCCAAGAAACAACCGGATGATGAAATTCACAGTAAAGGACAGACCTATAGTACCTGTAATTTACCGCATCCCCATTTCGGGATTCACATTACCAAAGGGATTGTTACCGAAAATCAAATCATTACCGGACCTGTTTACTTAAAAATAGAAGATATTCCTTTACCCATCGGATTGCCCTTTGCCTTTTTTCCAAAGCCAAATAAGAAGTCGTCCGGGATCATTTTGCCCAGCCCCGGTGAAGATTATACCAGGGGTTTCTTTTTAAGAGACGGTGGATATTACATGGGCTTTAGTGATTATTTTGATGCCAAACTGATCGGATCAATTTATACAGGTGGTTCTTATGATTTAAACCTGACTTCCACCTATACGAAAAGGTATAAATACAATGGAAATATCTCTTTAAGTTATTCCAGTATTGTCACGGGATCTGAAGGTACCAGGAATTTCGGAAGGCAAAAGCCATTTGCGATCAACTGGTCCCACAGTCAGAATGCAAACGCGAATCCCGGGAGTACGCTAAGTGCCTCGGTAAATATCCGGACCAGTAGTTACAACAGCTTGACCGCGGCCGGAAATACCTACGATCCGATTGCACTTTCTCAAAGCATTTTGGGTTCCTCCGTGAATTATTCTAAACAACTTTTTGGAGATTTGTTTAACCTCTCTCTTGCTGGAAGGGTGAATCAGGATGTCTCCAGAAAAACGGTCGACCTGACCTTGCCGGATATCAATTTAACGATGTCAAGGCAAATATTTCCTTTTGCCTCTCAAAGCAGGGTTGGAGATCCAAGATGGTACGAAAAGATTTCCGTTGGATATAGCATGCTCAGCAGCAATGCGGTGACTTCCGCTGATAGTTTGTTGTTTAAGCGCCAGACCCTGAATAAATTCAGAAACGGGGTACAGCACAACATTCCGATTCAGATGAATTTTAATATATTAAAGTATTTCAATTTTGGAACAAGTGTAACCTATAGGGAAACCTGGCATTTCCAGTCGATCAAAAAGACGTTCATGAGGCCTACTGGTGGTACCACAGATCTGAGCAGGATTGATACCGTTCCAGGATTCAACCGTTATGGAACCTATAACCTTGGTGGATCAATCGGTACCAAGATCTACTCCACCGCGCAGTTTACGAAATTGGGAAATCTGAAAGCGATTCGACATGTCATGTCGCCAAATATTGGATTTAACTATGCACCTGACTTTTCAGATCCAAAACTGGGAAATTATTTAATAGCCAGATATGCAGACGGTAGTATTGTACCGGAATCAAGAAGAGCGGATGGCAGTTTCGATAAGGACGCGAATGGAAATCCGGTACGCCCGCTTACCTACGCCAGGCAAGAGGGAATGTTATATGGCGGGCCTTCTAAAGGCAGATCCGCAAGTTTGTCTTTTACGCTGCAAAATACGGTAGAAGCGAAGGTTTTGGTGCCGAATGATACCACTGGAAAAGGAGAAAAGAAAGTTCCGATTATTAATAACTTAAGCATCAGTACGAGTTACAATTTTCTTGCGCCGAGGTTTAAACTAAGCCCGATTGGTGTTACAGGAAGTACTCCTTTTACCCCGAAATTCCAGGTGAATTATGGCGCAACCTTTAATCCGTACCAGACTACGGATACTACTGTTAACGGTCAGTCCATCAAAATTGTGCAGGACAGATACACCTGGGCAAAATGGCGCTTACCCCGCATGACAGCTTTTAACCTATCATTTGATTATAGTCTGAACCCTGAGGCCCTGAAAAGAAAAAACATCAACCAACAGGATCAGCGCGAACAAAATATTCAGAAAGGAATGACCCCGGAGCAGGCAGAGGCGATGGCGCTGGTAAGCAGGGATCCAAATGCTTTTGTCGATTTTAAAATTCCATGGAACTTTGCCTTCAGGTATTCCTTTAACTATAATGCCAATGATGCCGGACAGCAAGGCCGCTATACCAATAGTTTGTCTTTTAACGGGGATGCCAACATTACCCCTAAATGGAAAGTCACCTTTAATTCCGGCTGGGACTTTAAGGCACAAAACTTTACCATGACCACATTTGGAATTTACCGTGACCTGCATTGCTGGGACATGAGTTTCAGCTGGGTTCCCTTCGGTACCTATCAGAGTTATTCTGTAGACATCAAGGTGAAAGCTTCAGTGCTGCAGGACCTGAAACTGAGCAAGAGAAAGAACTACTATACGAGATACTAAACCCAATGATATGCTGGCGGAAATTATAACCATAGGCGACGAAATCCTGATTGGTCAGATTGTAGATACCAATTCTGCATGGATGGCCAAACAATTAAACCTGATTGGAATGAAGGTGAAACAGATCACCTCGGTCTCCGACGATGCGGGCCATATCATTGAAGCTTTGGAGCAGGCCGAAAAAAGGGCCGACGTCATTTTAATTACAGGAGGATTAGGGCCTACAAAGGACGACATTACCAAAGTAACCCTGGCAAAATATTTCAATATGGGTTTCAGAAGAGATGAAGAAACCCTGCAGCATGTGACCGAAATCTTTGAACGCTTTAACCGGCCGATGATCGAGCTCAACAGAAAGCAGGCCGATGTTCCTGATGGCTGTACGGTCATCAAAAATAAAAACGGAACCGCGCCATGTATGTGGTTTGAGGAGCATGGAAAGATCTTTGTCTCCATGCCGGGTGTCCCTTTTGAGATGATGTATTTAATGGATGATGAGATCATTCCGAGAATAAAAAAAGCTTTTCAGCTTCCGGTCATTTACCACAAAACAATCCTCACTTCAAATATCGGGGAATCCTTTCTGGCAGTAGAAATAGAAGAAATCGAAGATGCCTTACCTGCACACATTAAGCTGGCCTATCTGCCGAGGCTGGGGCAGGTCCGCTTAAGGCTAAGTACTTCCGGAACAGACGAGGAAGTCCTCAAAGAGGAAGTAGAAATCTATGCACAGCAAATCGTAGCCAAAATAAAGAAATACGTGGTTGCAGAAGAAGATATTGCTTTGGAAAAGGCCATTCTGAACTTTATGGAAGCGCGAAAACTGACGCTTTCCACTGCGGAGAGTTGTACAGGAGGATACATTGCACACCTGATTACCCAGCATCCGGGATGTTCTTCTGTTTATGAAGGAGGAGCGGTGACCTATTCTTATGAACTTAAAATGTCCATTCTTGGTGTTCAGCAGGAAACGCTGGCCAAATATGGTGCTGTGAGTGAAGAAACGGTCAAAGAGATGGCTTTAGGTGCAATAAAATATTTTAAAACAGACTATGCGGTAGCCGTTAGCGGCATTGCCGGACCTGATGGGGGTTTACCCGATAAACCTGTCGGAACTGTCTGGATAGCAGTAGCTCATGCCAAAGGAGTGGTGTCGAAGGTATTTAGTTTTGGCAACAAAAGAATACAGAATATCGAACGTTCTGCCAGTGCTGCCTTGTCAATGATTTTGAACGAACTCCAGCAACATGAGGATTAAGTGTCCGAAATACTTTACTTTTGTACCTGATACCAATCATAAAATAAAAAATGGCTCAATACGAATTATTGTTACCTAAAATGGGGGAGAGCGTTGCGGAAGCAACCATTATCAAATGGGCGAAACAACCAGGAGATATGATAGAATTGGACGATACAATTTTGGAAATCGCTACTGATAAGGTAGATTCTGAAGTTCCATCACCAATCGCCGGTAAGTTAATCAAACAGTTATTCAAGGAAGATGAAGTGGTTCAGGTAGGTGCAGTAATTGCAATTATCGAAACCGATGCCAATGCCGCTGCAGCACCTGCTGAAACAGCAGCAGCTCAGCCGGAAGCGGAGACTGTAACCGAAGAGATTCCGGGTACAGAACAATTGCCTTCGAACGATGCAGCCGCACAGCCGGTTAAGCAAAGTAATTCAGATCGTTTTTACTCACCATTGGTGAAAAATATCGCTGCTCAGGAAAATATTGAGCAGAGCGAATTGGATGGCATTACAGGTACAGGAGCAGAAGGACGTTTAACAAAAGATGACCTCTTAAATTATATTCAACAGAAAACAGGTGGTGCTGCTCCCAAAGCAGCAGTAGCAGCTCAAACAGCCGTTCCTGTAGTCAACAATCAACCCGCGCCTTCTAAACCGGTACAACCGGTAGTAAGTGTGAATGGTGGGGATGAAATCATTGAGATGGACAGGATGCGCAAGCTGATTGCCGATCATATGGTGATGAGCAAGCACAATTCTCCGCACGTAACTTCTTTCGTGGAAGCCGATGTAACCAATATGGTGATGTGGCGCGAAAAAGTGAAACGCAACTTTGAGAAACGTGAAAATGAAAAGATCACCTTCACACCGATCTTTATCGAAGCGGTAACTAAAGCAATTAAAGATTTCCCAATGATCAATGTTTCTGTGAACGGAACGCAGATCATCAAGAAAAGAGATATCAATATCGGTATGGCAGCAGCTTTACCAAGCGGAAACCTGATTGTTCCGGTGATCAAAAATGCAGATCAGCTGAACCTGGTAGGTTTAACGAAATCGGTGAACGACCTGGCCATCCGCGCCCGTAATTCAAAGCTTAAACCAGACGAAACTCAGGGCGGAACATTTACCCTGACCAATGTAGGTTCTTTTGGAAATGTAATGGGAACGCCGATCATTAACCAGCCTCAGGTCGCAATTCTTGCCGTAGGTGCGATTAAGAAAAAACCTGCAGTACTGGAGACTGAATATGGGGATGTCATTGCCATCCGTCACATGATGTTCCTTTCCCTTTCTTATGACCACAGGGTGGTAGATGGTGCCTTAGGTGGATCATTTGTCCGCAGGGTGGCAGATTATCTGGAAAGCTGGGACATCAACAGAGAGATTTAATCTTTTAAAAGAAAATACAGCATACGCAAAAGGCCCCGGAATCCGGGGCCTTTTTACGATCAAAACGAATTATTATTAATTAAAAAGTACTTCTTCTTCTGTCACCGTCTGGATCTGTTGTTCCGTGTAGGTATATCTTCCGGTATGGGCGATAAACACATCTTTTTGCTCCAGTAAATTACGGTTGGCCAATAAAGTTTTTAAGCTTACACTTCCGATTACATATTTGTAATCCTGACGGCTAAAGCGCTCTACAATATTTTCTACCTGGAGTTTTTCTACGGTATATTCATGTACATAACGCAGGTAAACTTCGATATTTACATTATCTGTGTGGATCAATCCATTCTGCTGGTGGTATTTTTTATACTCATAACGGTAATCGTATCTCAATGCTGCGATGTCTGAAAGCACTGCGGCACCTGTAGGGTGACCACCTGCACCTTTTCCAAAAAAGAATTGCTTATCGGCAAAGGCAGCCTGAACAGTTACCCCATTGTATTCATTCTCTACGTTGTAAAGGAAATCGTCTGATTTAACAAATTTCGGCAATACATACGTAACCACTTGTTTCGTACTGATTTTACGCGCTGTAGGAACAAGTTTGATTTTGAAGTTTTTCTCTCTCGCATACCTGATGTCGTTTTCGCTCAGGTTCTGAATGCCTACATTCAGGATTTTATCCGGATTAATGAACAAACCATAAGCATGTGCTGTAGCAATCGCCAGTTTGAATTTAGGGTCATAACCACCCACGTCCAGGATCGGATCAGTCTCTGCAAAACCAAGGTCCTGTGCCTGCTTTAAAGCAACACCATATTCCAGGTTTTCATTGAAGATTTTCGAAAGGATATAGTTGGAGGAACCGTTAAAGATTCCACTGATGCCATGCAGCAATTCATTGTCGTAATATTCTTCCAGGTTTCTGATGATGGGAATACTTCCGCATACTGCACCTTCATACAATAAGGAAGCGCCATGTTTTTCCTGTAATTCTACCAGTTCTGCCAGGTGGTTGGCGATCATTTTTTTATTCGCTGAAACCACGTTCTTGCCACTGATCAGGGCACGTTTGGTGATGTTGAAGGCCGCATCTGCATCATCGATCAGCTCGACAATCGTATTGATCTCTTCGTTATTTAAAATCTCGTCGTGATTGGTGGTGAAAAGGTGGGCATCTAAGCTGCGTTTCTTATCCGGGTTTTTGATGGCGATTTTAATGATCTCCAGGTTGAGGTCCTGACCACGAATGATGTCGTGTAATCCCTGACCTACAACTCCAAATCCAAATAAACCAATTTTAAGTTTCTTGCTCATCTAAGTACTATGCTGTTTTATGTAATTTAATTATTTTCTTGTTGACACTTTCTTTCAGGAAGTTGCCGATGACATTCGTCAGGATATCTGTCTCGATCAGGAAACCATCATGGCCATAAGCCGATTTGATGGAATGAAAGACGGCATCCGGAATGTGTTTGGCCAGGAATTCCTGTTCCGTGATCGGGAACAATACATCGTTCTCCACCCCAATCACCAAAGTATTTGGTTTTACCGCAGACAAGGCTTCTGCTACACTTTTTCTGCCTCTTCCAACATTATGGCTGTCCATCGCTTTGCTCAGGTACCAATAACTGTAAGCATTGAAACGCTTACATAGTTTTTCTCCCTGGTAGTTCTGGTAAGAAGAAGCGCGGAAAGCACCTGTCTTGTCGTTTACGCTTTCCAGCTGGGTATCGGTATAAGCATCGTAGCTGCGATAAGACAATAAAGCGATGCTTCTGGCTGTTTTCAGGCCTTTCAGGCCGCCATCGGGCTTCTGTGCATAGAAACTTCTGTCGGTACTGATGGCCAGACGCTGACTTTCATTGAAAGCAATTCCCCATGGGGAATGAACGGCATTGGTAGCCACCAGGATCAGGTTTTCTATGGCTGAACCATCGGTAATGGCCCATTCCAGTGCCTGCTGTCCGCCGAGTGAACCACCGATTAAGACTTTGATGTCTTTAATGCCCAGGTGTTCTGCCAGTAAACGGTGTGCAGAAACGAGGTCACGGATGGTAAATTCCGGGAAAGACAGGTAATAAGGTAATCCCGTTACCGGATTCTCGCTTAATGGATTGGTACTGCCATAATGGGAGCCCAATACATTGGCGCAAATGATAAAATGCTCTTCCGGATTAAACAGGTCGTTATTGCCGAAAAGGCCTTTCCACCAGTCCAGCACATCTGAGTTTGCTGTCAAAGCATGACAGGCCCAGATTACATTGTCTTTTTTTGCATTCAGTTTTCCATAGGTCTGATAAGCAAGCTCTATTTTGCGCAATTTCTTGCCATTTTCCAGCTTGAAAGTCTTGTTATGGGTATATGTGGATATTGTACTCATTGTTTAGTTTAGGTTGATTGCAGCAAATGCCTGTTCAAAATCAGCTTTGATGTCGTCAATATGTTCGATTCCTACGGAAACACGCAACAGGTTTGGTGTAACTCCTGCAGCAGCCTGCTCGCTTTCGCTCAGTTGCTGATGTGTGGTAGCTGCCGGCTGAATGATCAGCGTTTTTGCATCTCCAACATTCGCCAGGTGGCTCACCAGTTTTAGGTTGTCTACCAATGCCGTGGCCTGGCTTTTCTCCCCATGAAGTTCAAAGGAAAGGACTGCACCAAATCCGTTCTGCAGGTATTTCTTCGCATTTGCATGGTATGGACTGCTTTCCAGGCCAGGGTAGTTTACACTCTTCACCGCTTCATGGTTTTCCAGCCATTTGGCTAAAGCAAGTGCATTGTCAACATGGCGTTGCACACGAAGGGAGAGGGTTTCCAGTCCCTGGATCAACAGGAAGGAGTTGAAAGGAGAGATGGCAGGGCCGAAATCCCTGAGGCCTTCCACACGGGCACGGATGATGAACTGGATGTTTCCGAACGGGCCGCCGATGCCAAAGACATCATTAAATACCAATCCGTTGTATCCTTCGGAAGGCTCGGTAAATTGTTTGAACTTACCATTGCCCCAGTTGTAATTTCCGCCATCAACGATGACCCCGCCGATGCTCGTTCCATGTCCGCCGATCCACTTGGTGGCCGATTGAACCACCACATGTGCACCATGTTCCAATGGACGGAACAGGTATCCGGCAGCGCCGAAAGTATTGTCTACGATAAGCGGAAGGTTGTGTTTACCTGCAATGGAAGAGATCTTTTCAAAATCAGCAATGCTGAACGAAGGATTTCCTATGCTTTCTAAATAAAGTGCTTTGGTGTTGGCATCGATCTTAGCCTCAAAATCTGAAGCATCATCGCCATTGGCAAATTTAACTTCAATGCCTAAGCGTTTGAAGGCTACTTTGAACTGGTTGTAAGAACCACCATATAAATGGGAAGAAGACACGAAATTATCTCCGGCTTCCAGAATGTTATTTAATGCAATGAATTGTGCTGCTTGTCCGGAGCTCACTGCCAGGGCAGCAACACCGCCTTCCAAAGCGGCTACACGTTTCTCAAAAACATCTGTTGTAGGATTCATGATCCTGGTATAGATATTTCCGAATTCTTTTAAGGCAAAAAGGTTGGCCCCATGTTCTGAGTTCTTGAATCCGTAAGAAGTGGTCTGGTAAAGTGGAACGGCTCTTGAACCTGTTGTTGGGTCAATTTCCTGACCTGCGTGGATTTGAAGGGTTTCGAATTTATGATTGGCTGACATATATTGTTCTTTTAAGCGTTTGGTAAATAAGGATTTAGGGTGTCTGCCTATGCGGTATTACTGCATAAGGGGATATAGCTGTTTAGCGTACCTCAATGGAGGCCTTCCGGATGGATCAAGAATACAAAAGGAAGATTTTATTGATTATCGTATGCAACAGCACATACAAATGGTATGCTGCGGGCAACAATAATTAAAAGAATCTGATGTAATTTTAACTGTTCTCATTGTCTTAATTTATCTCTCCAGATGGCACCATGCCAGCCGGTCAGGAATTGGCACCTTCTCCATTTTGGGAGGGTTGCCAGTGGGTCAAAGAGCCTGTCTCTCGCCACTTCTTTATAAATCAAAACCTAGTTTAAGAGGTAATGACTTGAATAGCTTTCGCTAAGAATAATTCAAATGTAAAGCTAAGTGACAAAATAACCAAAATTATATTCTGGTTATTTTGTAATTAACTGATAATAAGTGATATAAATTCTTGTTTTAAGATTTAATTTTTGTTGATATCCTGGCTTTTTAAGCCAAAGCCTGATCGAAATCTGCAATAAGATCATCGATGTGTTCCAGTCCGACAGAGACCCGAATTAAATTCTGTGGCGTTTTCGTATCCGGACCTTCCACCGATGCACGGTGTTCAATCAGACTCTCTACGCCGCCCAGGCTCGTTGCCTGTGCAAAGAGCTTTACTTTGTTGACTACCTTTCTGGCTTCATCGGCACCACCACGTACCAGGATAGACAACATGCCGCCGAAACCGCTCATTTGCTGTCTGGCAATTTCATATTGAGGATGGCCTGGCAGTCCGGGATAAAATACCCCTTCAATTTTTGGGTGCTGTTCTAAATACAAAGCCAGGGCCATTCCGTTTTCGCAATGCCCACGCATCCGGTAGGGAAGGGTTTTGATGCTCCTCAGGAGTAAAAAGCAATCGAATGGAGAAGGTACTGCTCCGCCGATCTGCTGGATATTTCTGATCTTTTCCCAAAAAGGTGTTTTCTCTGCGGTGATCAGTGCGCCACCCAGTACGTCACTATGGCCACCAATGTATTTGGTAGAAGAGTGCATTACAATGTCTGCACCCAATGCAATCGGATTTTGCAGGCAAGGTGAAGCAAAGGTGCTGTCGCAGGCCAGGATCAGGTTGTGTTTTTTAGTAATGGCAGCAATGGCGGGGAGGTCTGTGATTTTCAGTAAAGGGTTGGATGGGGTCTCTACCCAGATCATCACCGTGTTTTCCCTGATATAAGCGGAGATGTTTGCAATATCGGTCAGGTCAATAAAGTCTATGGTTAGGGTATCCGCGAAAATAGATTGCAGTTGTTTTTTAAAGCCCCAGTACATGTCGTCAGGAGCAATGATATGGCTTCCCGGTTTTAAGGCTTGAAAAAGAGACATTCCGGCAGTATTTCCCGAAGAAAAAGCACAGGCATCCGCGCCTTTCTCCAGATCTGTCAGCACTTGCTCCAGTGCAGAGCGGTTAGGATTGCTTACACGGCTGTACATATGTCCGCCGGAATAGCCACCGTCTTCATCTCTGAAAAAAGTTGTGGACAAATTAATAGGCGGCGTCACGTCTTTTGTGCTGCTCTCGTACAAATTTCCGGAATGGATTGCTAAGGTTTCTGGTTTCATTTTCAGGAGGATAAATCGTAAATTAACTGGCGTGGTACAACAAAGCGCAAGGTAAAAATTATTCTGTGGAAGTTTTGGCAAGATTTATGTATTAGAGAAGAAAAACAAATTGATATGAAAAGAATATTCCTGATAGCAGCCATTTTATGCAGTTCATTAATGGTTTTGCAAAGTTGTTCACCAAAAGGTGGTGGCGCTGCCCAAACTGTTGTTAAGCGTGGCGATGTAACAGGTAACTGGGTGCTAAACGACATTACTTATGAAGGCATTCCTCAGGCATCTGTAAAATCATTGTTTGGTGAAGCTTCACCTAGCTGCTTTGTGGGAAGTACCTGGAGATTAACAAATAGTGGTAACGGAAGTTACAGTTTACCAGGCGGAGCATCATGTGCAGCAAAAACACAGACTATTTACTGGTCGGCAAGCGTTCCGGATCAAACTTTCCAGTTCAAGAAATTATATGAAGGTGATAAAGCTAAAAACGTAACTGAAGGTTACAGATTGGTGCTTTCTTCTTCAACAAAAACATCATTGGTGATCAAATCACCGGTAGAATATGGTAATTCAACTGCTTATATCGTGTTAAACTTTACAGCAGCAGCAAAATAGTTTTTAGTAAATTTGGTTTAGGTTAGAGAGGACTCAGTGGTGTGGGTCCTCTTTTTTTATATCATCATATGGAAGAAGATCAGCGCATCAATAAAACGGATCATATAATGGAGCAGGAGCTTCAGGCTTTTGAAAAGGAAAAAGAACACCTGGAAAATCTGTTTAGTCCCGATCTGGAACTCAGGCAGAAGACGGCTGCTTACTTTAGTAAATTTGCCCGTAACTCAGGCAATATATTTCGTGGATTTTTCTTTTCCTATCCAAAAACCTTTGAGATCTTGATTCCTGCATTAAAAGATCCAAACCCTAAAGTAGTGATTTCTATGATTCAGACTTTGGGCTGTGCCTACAATCGCTATCACGAAGATTCCGGAGTGCAGAAGGCTATGTATGAATTATTTGAACATGCTGATAAAGATATTTTGTATGCCACGTTGATCTGGACCCGGTTTTTCGAAAACGAAGAGAAGTTTAAATACATTTTCTCCCTGTTGGAAAAGAAGCAGCCAAAAAAAATGCTGATGGTGTTGTCTGATCAATTTGGAAAGACAGACGCAACAGCAATCAAGATCAAGGCGCAGTCTTTGCTGATGGACTGCTACCACCGTAAAATAGATACCATAACAAGGAAAACAATTCTTAGGGCATTGAGCCGCACCCTTGATGAAAATACCATTCCTATGTTTATCCAACTCGTTGACCTGAAAGCGGAAACAGCGTTTATCGAACTGATGAAGGAACAGATATTAATGTATGAACCACAGGAACGGATTGATTACCTGATGAAGGAACTTTGGGGGCATTAATTTTACACCCTACCCACAAAAAATAACCTCTGCTTCGCCCATCTTGCACTTTAAAAAACGCTATTTTTGCGGCAATTAAAAAATGCTATGATGTCAGATCTGATTATACTCTGTATAGTCTCTTTTTTTGCCGGATTTATTGATGCCATTGTTGGTGGGGGAGGCTTGCTTCAGACTCCGGCCATCATGATCGTTTTGCCACAGTATTCTGTGGCTACCCTTTTCGGAACCACCAAAATCCCTTCGCTTTCCGGAACTGCATTTGCCGCCTGGAAATATGCTCAAAATGTAACGCTAAACTGGAAATTGCTGATTTATGTGGCCATGCTGGCTTTTGTCGGGGCCATTCTTGGTGCGCATAGCATTACGCTGATCGACAATACGCTGGTTAAGCCGGTGGTGTTTTTCATCCTCATCGCTGTGGCGGTCTATACTTATTTCAATAAGAGTTTTGGCGTTCATCAGGATAAAGACCACAGTATTTTCCAGCAAATGGCCATCGGCCTTTTCTTTGGCTTTGTGATCGGTTTTTACGACGGGCTGATTGGCCCTGGAACAGGCACATTTTTTATCCTTGCTTTTATCGCCCTGCTGGGCTATGATTTTCTGCATGCCAGTGCGAGTGCAAAGCTGATCAATATGGCCACGAACATTGCAGCGATATGTTATTTTGGAAGTACCGGACATATCCTGTATGAGTTTGCGATTCCTATGGCCGTCTGTAATGTCGGAGGATCTTTTCTCGGTACTAAACTGGCCTTGCTGAAAGGCAATAAATTTATCAGGATCTTTTTCCTGATCGTTGTTTTCGGGACCATCCTGAGGTTTGCCTATGATATTTTTATCAAGGCATAATTAATTTTAAATGAAGAAAAATAAACTTTTTGTTGTTGCGATTATTGCGTTCTCTACGGTTCTTTTAGGTCTTGCTTTTGGCCTTTCTACGATAAAAACGGTGGTTGCGGTGAGGAGACCTGTTAACTTTCCTGTTCCTTTTCAGCAAGACCCTGCCTTAACAGTGGAAGGGATCACCCTCGGGCAAAAGCTATTCGATGATGTGTCCTTGTCCAAGAATGGAAAGCTGGCTTGTGCTTCCTGTCATAACCAGACGGACGCCTATTCCAGTGCGGGTATTAAGATCAATGAAGGGATAGATCCTAAAATATCAGGCACGAGAAATACCCCTGCACTGATGAACCTGCAATGGAAACATTCCTATTTCAGGGATGGCAGGGAAACAAAGCTGCAGAATACTGCGATCAATGCCTTTACGAGCCCTGCAGAGATGGGAGAGACGATGGATAACGTCGTTAAAAAGTTAAACCAGAACCCGATCTACAGGCAGCATTTTAAAACGATTTTTGGCATAGATACGATTAAGGCGAAAGACCTGACCGGAGCAATTGAGCAATACCTGCTTTCTTTGGTTTCTGCGAACTCCCGTTATGATCAGCTGGTGGTAAAGCAGAAGGATACTTTTAGTCAGGATGAAAAGGAAGGACTTCTTTTATTTAAAGAAAAATGTGCTTCCTGCCACGCTACAGATTTGTTTAGTGACGAATCACTTAGGAATATAGGAACAGCAGCAGCCAATGATCCGGTAAAGAAATTTAAAGTGCCGGGATTAAGAAATGTGGAAGTGAGCGGTCCTTACCTTCATGACGGCCGGTTTAATACGCTGGAAGAGGTGTTGTCGTTTTATGCTTCTGGTGTAAAGAAAGCCCCGGGACTTGATCCTTTAATGCAGCAGCATGGTCAGACCGGGATTCCTTTAACGGCTGCAGAGCAGAAAAAGATCATTCTGTTTTTGAAGACTTTAACCGATCATGCATTTATCAATAAAACCACGCTTCAATAAACTGCCGGAATTTATCCAATGGATTGTACATTTATGGATATGTTTAATTGTGAAAACCGAAGATAAATATTTGAGTGATGAGTCGACATAACCTGTTGGTATTACTGGGCTGGAATTTAGCATTGGTGTTGTTAGCAAATTTAAGGTTATTGACAAAGGGGGAAAGCGATTGGAGAATTTATGCATTCCTGTCTGTTGTTGTTGTTGTTGTTGTTGGCGCACCGCTCATTATAGGTGTAGGTGCGTTTGTGCTGTACATCGTCATTTTCATTGTAAATAAAATCAAACAGATTCTTGAGTGGTATACTTATCGAAAACGGAATCGAAAAGAATTAATATGGATTTAAAACATCAATACATTCTTCCATTTCATAGATACCTATCCTTGATCATATAAATTTCAAACAAATGATCATCGTTTAGCTTAATGGATGGTTGGCCCCAATTAAACAGACTTTAGCCGGCATTAAGATAACACCAATGGAATGGATATCGTTATTTCGGTTCCTTTAGTGTCTGAATGTATTTTGGTTTCACCGTTTAAGGATTGAACCCGGCGGTGAATGGATTGCAAGCCCATAGTTGATTTCCCATCGCTGGATTTCTTTTCATTTAAGCCTATTCCATCATCGTTAACAGTCAACAGGAGGATGTCTTCTTCTTCATAAATCAAAATTTCTACACTTTTGGCCCTGGCATGTTTGATAATATTGGTAATCGCCTCCTGGATGATCCGGAGCAATGCAATTCGTATATCCATACCAACCCCTATCAATGAGCTATTGTCGATGTGAATAGTTTTGTTGTAGCGGTTATCAGGCAGGGAGCTGTCAGTAAGTAGTTTAATTTGCTTTTCAAAGGACAGTTCTTGTTGTTCATCAGCAGTACTGAACCATTCATGGCTTTTGTTTCGGGCCGCTTTGTAGGCACTCTCTGTTTCCATTCGGAGCGTATTCAGTTTGTTTTTTAGGGCGATATCATTGGTATCCATCCATAGTACCTCCAATTGATACTTAATGGCGGCAATGGATGATGAAAGACCATCATGAAGGTCTTGTCCAAGCCGCTGTTGTTCTTCTCTTACTGCCTGGTGCTTTGCTTCCTCCATGGCAATGATCTGCATATTGGACACATTGTTGAGTGCTTCTACCTGCGCTCTTGATTTTCTGCTTCGATATACCATAATCAGGTAGATGGCCAGTATGAAAATAGATGACGCAATTGAAATGAGTACCAGCCAATTGGTTCGTTGCTGTTTGACTTTTTCTGACTTCCGGAGTTCAATCTTCGTGTTTTCAGCTTCTGTATAGGCGTATAGTAAAGTATCCATCTCTGCCATCAGTACCGCTTTCGCTTTTCGCTCGTGTGCCAGCGCACTGGTTAGCGATGTATAGCCTCCCTGAAAATCACCCTGTACAGCCTGTAGTTGGGCTTTGTATTCATCAAGTATGGGTTGCTGGCTTTTAAAAAAATTGGGAAGCGATTCCAATTGTTTGATATAAAAGCGGGCGCTATCCAGATTTTTTAAAATGAGGAAGTGATCCACCTTCATTTGGAAAAGGGGGACTTCTATATAAGACATCGGCTGGTCTTTATACGTGGTTTTTAGTGTTTGTATGCTATCCAGTAGCATCCCCACTTTGACTTGGTTATTCTCCAACAGCGCAATGTCGTGGCGTCTGATCAGGGCATAAAAGTCATTGTAAAGCATGTGTTGCCTGTTTATTGGGTATTTGCCTTTGAGTATGTTGCCAATTTGATCGGCCAGCAGGGCTGTTCGATAAACAGCCGCAGTATCTTTGGTCTTTATATAGGCTTCGATGGCTACAGCTAAGATGTCTATAGCAAACATTCCATTAACATTTTCGGTTTTTTTATTCCGCAACTGTTCCGGCAAGCGCTGGATGTATTCTTTTTTATCCCTATAAGTGGAGATCACTTTATTGTATAAACTTTGCTCATTGAAAGCCTTGACTTTAAAAACGTCTCCTAGCAAGGGACGTATTTTGCCGTTTTTTGCTAATTCCTCCGATAGTTTCTCGTTATAATACATAGCCGCACCAGTTTGTCCGAATATTTCTGCATTATCCGCCAATGCCATATAGTACTTTACACGTGGACGTCCATACTCCTTTTTCCCCCAGGCAATATCTTTATACAAACTAAGAAGACCAGCCAATTCCTGCGTTTTAAATTCGATTCCTTCATTCACAAATTCTTGTGTTAACGAATAGGCGCTGTCCAGGTATTTGTCCGCAGAAATGCGGTCTGCATTGTAAGCTTTGGCTAGCTTTTCAAATTCCTTTTTTGCCTGGACTGTTGATTGTCCGGCAGTAGTTTTGCTGATTAGCAGAAAAAATAAGAAAAGGAGAGATAGATTGCTTGAAAACATGCAAAATTTGTTTTTCATCGGGTTTATTGTATGAATTTTTCGGACTATGTTTAGATTAATTCCTGTTCACGTGCATATAACAATAACTCCGTAATGGAATTTACGTTTACCTTTGACATCATCTTCCGGCGATGCGCAACGATCGTGTGTTTGCTAAGATGTGCTTTTTCTGCGGTATGAGCAATGGATAATCCTTGTGCAAAATACTGTAAGATTTCCAATTCCCTGGCCGTAAATGCCATTTTACTAATGTTATGTGTACTTTTAACAATTTCACTGATTACCGGGCAGATATATTGATTGCCATGGGCTATTGTAGTCAGACATTCGAGTACGGTATCAAAACCAGACGATTTGGAGATAAAGCCCTGGGGCTTATAATCCAGAATATTTGTTACTACAGTAGGGCTCTTGGTTGAGCTCATTACAATGATAATATGCTGTCGGTTCAAGCGTTTGACTTCGTTGATGAGCGTAAGGCTATTTTCATTTTTCAAGTAATAATCCAGAAACAGATAGATACGTATCTTTGAATGCTTTATAAGAAATTGTGTTAATTCTCTTTTGTCAGAGAGTGTGTAAACAGCGCTGAAAAGTTCCAACCGCTCTATGAATGCCGAAAAAGAATCGGCAAATAAAAGGTGGTCATCAAAGACAATGGCAATGGTATTGGTTTTCTCCATAAATTAAACTAATGTAGCAAAAGTATGCGATTAGATTTATTCCTGGTATCTCTTAATTACTGGTATAGGTATAAATTATAGCTAATTAATGCTATGTGTAAACTAAATAATAACATTTTTTTGTCAAACAAATGCATGATGAATTTAAGTAGAACTTAAGGACGTTACGAAGCTGTTTGATGAAAGAGATGTATTCTGATCCTTCTATCAACACTGTATTCAATCGCAAGATTTTTTGAATTACTCAGACCTCTTCATCTTATTTTAAATAGAGCTGGTTCATCCAGTTGCCCCCTCAGCTTAAATAACAAATTATTGCTATTTGATTAAATCTTATAGCATGATGTTGCTGTATTGACCATTATCCATTTCAGTTGTTAAAATGGAGTACTTTTTTTACTTAAAATTGAATCAATCAATCTATGAAATTAAAAAGTATTAACGCCCGACATGATTTATGAAAAACACCAATTGAACTAGATTATGAAGCAAAGCCTATTACTCAGGGGCTACTGTTTGCGCTCTATTATCCTGTAAGGTCACACTTTATGATTTGATGAACCGAACACAATAGGAGAAGGACATCTGAAAATCACATCTGGAATGTCTGGATGTGCTACAGATTTTTTATTTCGATCTCGCGTGTGCCATCAATTCCTATCCGAATCTATGACATCTTATTTAAGACAAATTTAGGAGCATAAAAATCAACTGCCTGATTACCGGTTGTTGAAAAATCGTAGCCTGTGGACACTGATGGCATCTACAAACTATTATATGAAAAAGTCGTAGACACATTGATATAATCAACCGAAAGGTCTGCTAAGACCATAACATCATTTAAGGAGAAAAATTATCGCATGAAACATTTTACTAAATTTTATTATTTCGCATCATTATTGATCTGCTTTTTGTTCTTTGGGCAGTATAGTTATGCAGATGGGTCGAAAGATTTGTACCCAGGAGGAAATGGCGGAAGAGCTAAACTGAGATCAAGTACGTCTGCTTCTGCTTCTTATCCGTTTGCCAGTTTAAATACACATCATGTTTATGCAAAAGCAGGAGAGACCATTACTATAGCAAGTAGTGTAATGGGACTTGGCAGTGCAAGGATCAAGCTAACAAAACCTGACGGGACAACCACCAGTTATTCGGGACCAACGGGCCTGATCAGTAAACGGGTTAATGAAGTTGCAGGTCCGAGATTACCCGGGGTAATCGGAGGAGATTATTATGATCCCATTTTATATGCTGTTCCTGTTGGAGGAGATGGGATTTACAGTGTCGATTTTGTTCCACCAGCGGGAGAAGCTGGTACAAATACTAACGGAAGGGAAACTAGTGGTGTTTTAGCAAGCGTCGATTGGAAAGCACCTACGAGCAGCGATGTCGTTATTGCAGCATGGGATGTGTCTATATATGGTTCTAACAATGCGTTGATAAGCGGTCGTGTTTATTCTAACGTACTTAATCTTGATATCTATAATGATTTTAGTGCAACAAGAACCTATTATGGGAAAATGTATGTGCTGACCAAAGATGGATATATTTATAAGGTAGATAACAATGGAAACAATGGTATCAGTTTTGAGTTTTTTGTAAATAGTAACGGCTTCGTTAATGGGGCGGGAGAGCCGGTATATAAAAGTTTAAATACATCAACAGGTATTTCATCGCAGATTAAGGACCCCCGGACAGCAGATAATACCACGAGCGTAACCCATAAAATGTTTTATACGCTTCCAGCCAGTGATTTACCGCAAAGTGCATCTGGAGCAGTTGCTGGAGGTACTGGTACAACCTGGCTTAAAAATGCGCGGCTGGTTCCCAAGGTTTCTGATTTAAAATTATTTGGCGTAGAGGGAACCGAAGGGCAGGTAAGTAATAAAGGTGGCAATATAAAATTTAGTGCCAATGTTTCAGGTCGTTATATCATTGAGATCAGTGCTGTTGCACCTGCCAATTTCCCAACCAGAACCATTACCGGGTTTGCAAGTGCTGGATCCAATTCAGTCAATTGGGATGGAAAGGATGGCTTAGGTAATCCGCTTCCATCTGGAAATTCACCAGCTAAGTTAACAGTCAGGCTGCAGGGGGCTGAAGTTCATTTTCCATATTTTGATATGGAAATAAATCCGAATGGGATCAAATTAGAATTATTGAATGCAGGACTTGATGCTGTAGAATCAGATGTCGTCTATTGGGATGATACTGATATCACTCTTACTTCCGGGGCTAATAATTCACCTTCAAATCCAATCAATGCCAGCCAATCCGCTGTCCCTGCCGGAACTTCAAGTAATGCCAATGGGCACAAATGGGGTAATAACTCAAGTCCGGCTTCGGGAACATTTGGTGACAACAGATCTATGGATACTTGGACATTTGTTTTGGGTGCAGAAGAAACGTTAAGTACTGTGATCTCCACTAAGATTGCAGATTTAAAGGTAAATAGTATCACTCCAAATGTGTCGACAGTAGGGGCTAATGGAAACATCATTTATACTGTAGAGGTTCAAAATAGTGATGGTTCCGCCGCTTATAGTGATGTAGACAATGCTCCTTTTTCTTTTAATGTTCCCGCGGGAATGGAAATTGTTTCTGCTGTTTATGTATCTGCTTGCGGTACAGAAATCAATGGAACTATTTCTGCTGATAAATTACATTATAACGCTGAATTAAATCTGACAAACGGATGTAAAGGTACCTATACAATTGTGACCAAAGCCGTTGGGGTACCTTCTGGAAAAATAATTGCTGAAGCCACTATTATGAGGCCAAATGACGTTAACGATCCAGATGCAACCAATCCAGATCCAAATGTGCTTCCTACCGACCCTCATTTGGAATGCAAAAATGGAACGGCTACTGAAAGCTGCAATAATATAAAATACAACAACGTTGTTACGCTCATTAATAAAATTACCGCTGTTAAATCTATTGTAGGTGATCCGGCTACAGTAAAACCTGGTGACGTTTTGATATATAATATTATCTTGACAAATACGGATGCTCTTCCAAAAACAGGGGTTACTGCTAGTGACGCAGTTCCTTCAACGTTGACAGCTATTTCTGCGATTGATAACGGTGGTGTTGCCACGGGCAACACGATCAACTGGACCAACTTAACCGTTCCGGCGAATGGCACTTTAACATTAAGTTTCAAAGCAACGGTAGTTGCAAACTTGCCAGTAGGTACTATTTCGATCAAAAACACCGCATCGGTGATTGATCCAATCGATCCGACTACACCGGCTACCCCAGTAGTTGAGAAACCAACTGAAGGGAAGATCACAGCAGTTAAATCTATTGTCGGTGACCCCGCCACGGTAAAATCTGGCGATGTGCTGACCTACAACATCGTATTGACCAACAGTTTTGGTACGGCCAAGACAGGACTGACAGCCAGCGATGATGTACCAAATACATTGACAAGTATTTCTGCGATCAGCAATGCTGGAACACTGGTTGGCAGTAAAATCGACTGGACAGGTTTAACTGTTCCTGCAAACGGAAGTTTAACTTTAAGCTTTAACGCGACCGTTATAGCCAACCTTCCGGTTGGAACGACAAGTATCAAGAATACAGCGAGTATTGTAGATCCTATTGATCCTGCAATACCTGTTACACCAGAAGTAGAGAAACCAACCGAAGGTAAGATCACTGCAGTTAAAACGATCGTAGGTAACCCTGCTACGGTGAAGCCTGGTGATGTTTTGACTTACAACATTACCCTGACCAACAGTTTTGGTACGGCTAAGACAGGATTGACTGCCAGCGATGATGTACCAAATACATTAACAGGAATTACTGCAATTAGCAATGCTGGAACACTGGTTGGCAATAAAATCGACTGGACAGGTTTAACTGTTCCTGCAAACGGAAGTTTAACTTTAAGCTTTAACGCGACCGTTATAGCTAACCTTCCGGTTGGAACGACAAGTATCAAGAATACAGCGAGTATTGTAGATCCTATTGATCCTGCAGTACCTGTTACCCCGGAAGTTGAGAAACCAACCGAAGGTAAGATCACTGCAGTTAAAACGATCGTAGGTAACCCTGCTACGGTGAAACCCGGAGATGTTTTGACTTACAATATTACTTTAACCAATAGCTATGGTACCCTTAAGACTGGTGTTACTGCCAGTGATGGTGTGCCGGCCACATTGACAAGTATCAATACGATTAGCAATGGTGGAACTTTAACCGGTAATAAAATAGACTGGGCAGGTTTAAGTGTTCCAGCGAATGGTACCCTGGCATTGAGCTTTAAAGCGACTGTCTCTGGTAATCTTCCTGTAGGAACGACTTCGATCAAAAACGTAGCTTCGATCATTGATCCGATTGATCCTACTGAACCAATAGTTCCTGAAATAGCGGTATCCGTAAATGAAAGCCCTGCAATAAATTTGGTTAAAACAGTAACGAATACAGGTACGGCAGTTCCTGGGGCCTTTAATGTGGGCGATAAAATTGAATATACATTCACCATCAAAAATACAGGTGATGTTACCTTGAACAACATCAATATTACTGATCCACTAATCAGTAATTCGGTAATCAATATTCCAGGTAGTATTTTGCCTAACAATGAGATTAAGCATGTCGCTAATTACATCATTACCCAAGCGGATGCTGATGCAGGAAATGTGACTAACAGTGCATTGGTAAAAGCCAGTAGTCCTGCAGGTAATATCGTAGAGGATAAATCGGGAACTACTACTGTTGGAGACGATCCAACCATTACTCCGATAAAACAAACCCCTTCATTGAGTTTAACCAAAACAGCAGTTGTTGGAGTACACAATAAAATAGGAGACATCATCAACTACAATTTGGTAGTTAAAAATACTGGAAATGTAACGGTTAC